>NZ_AJFP01000001.1:0-3838220 GCF_000255315.1 Pantoea sp. Sc1 | reverse complement strand
TTTGTTTACCGGATTAAAGAATCTGCGGGAACGAAAGATTTTGCGGCGTGACAAGGCGCAGAGCGAGGACATCAGCGGGAGCATACTGAGGTATGTGACCGGTGTGGCTGAGCGATGGCAACGCGGTCATGACGTAAAAGATTCGTTCCGTGCACCAAGAATTTGCCTGGCGGCTTTAGCGCGGTGGTCCCACCTGACCCCATGCCGAACTCAGAAGTGAAACGCCGTAGCGCCGATGGTAGTGTGGGGCCTCCCCATGCGAGAGTAGGGAACTGCCAGGCATTATACAAGTGAAGAAGCCCCGCACTGACGTGCGGGGCTTTTTTACGTCTGCCGATCGTGAAAAACCGCCTTCGGACCCCGAAAACTGCCTGAGAACACATCTCCGATACGGTAAACTACGGCCAGATAACTCAGTTAAGGCCGTCAAATGTCCAGCCAGCATCCCTCCTTAAAAGCCGACAATACACTTGGGCTTGCAGTACACACACAAAAACGCATCGTCGCTGAGACGCCTGCCGCCATTCTGGCTGCATGGCAGGCCAGCCAGCAGGATCAAACGCCTTTCCTTGTGCTCGGTGAAGGCAGCAATGTCCTCTTTCTGGATGATTTTGCCGGAACTGTGGTACTGAACCGCATTAAAGGCATCACCATTCAGGATGAATATGAGAGCTGGAAACTGCATGTCGGAGCCGGTGAGAACTGGCATGAGCTGGTCAAAAGTACCCTGGAAAAAGGGATCGCCGGACTGGAAAATCTGGCGCTGATCCCGGGCATGACCGGCTCGGCACCGATTCAGAATATTGGTGCTTACGGCGTGGAGTTAAAAGATGTCTGCGAATATGTGGATGTGCTTAATCTGCACAGTGGCGAAACAGAACGTCTGGATCGTGAAGCCTGTGAGTTTGGCTATCGTGACAGCATTTTCAAACATCGTTATCAGTCAGGCTATGTCATCGTCGCAGTCGGGATATGCCTGCCTAAGCAATGGCAGCCTGTCCTGACCTATGGCGATCTGAAAACACTGAATCCGACCATCGCCAGTGCCTGGGATGTCTATCACGCTGTATGTCAGATGCGTCAGAGCAAGTTACCGGATCCGAAAGTCACCGGAAATGTCGGCAGCTTTTTTAAAAATCCGGTGGTGACGCAGGCGCAGTGCAGCGCTCTGCTGGCCCGGTTCCCCGCCATGCCGCACTATCTGATGCCAGAAGGTGAAACGAAGCTGGCAGCGGGCTGGCTGATCGATCAGTGCCAGCTTAAAGGCTATCGCATCGGGGGCGCAGCCGTTCATCAGCAGCAGGCTCTGGTGCTGATCAATGCTGACAATGCCCTGCCTGCCGACATCGTGGCGCTGGCCAGAGCGGTACGCGCCCGGGTAGGAGAGAAATTTGATGTCTGGCTTGAGCCTGAAGTCCGGTTTATTCAGGCACAGGGTGAATGCAATGCCGTCGAGGTGATCGCATGAAAGACCACAATGTCCCGTTAAAGCTGGTCGATATTTTGTCTGACGGCGAGTTTCACTCTGGCGAGCAGCTGGGTGAGACGCTGGGAATGAGCCGGGCTGCCATCAACAAGCATATCCAGACACTGAAAAGCTGGGGACTTGATGTCTATACCGTCACCGGTAAAGGCTACAGTCTGCCTGCGCCAATCCAGCTACTGGATGAGCAGGCGATTCTCGCGCAGGTTGAGCAGGGCAATGTCTCGGTGATACCGGTGATTGACTCAACAAATCAGTACCTGCTGGAGCGCATGCATGACATGCCTTCTGGTGCTGCCTGTATTGCTGAATATCAGCAGGCGGGGCGGGGACGCCGGGGCCGTCAGTGGTTCTCTCCATTTGGCGCTAACCTCTATATGTCGATGTACTGGCGCCTGGAACAGGGCCCCGCAGCGGCGATGGGCCTCAGCCTGGTCATTGGTATCATCATGGCGGAGACATTACGCTCACTGGGCGCAGATGAGGTCAGGGTAAAATGGCCAAATGATATTTATCTTAACGATCGCAAACTGGCGGGTATCCTGGTTGAACTGACCGGGAAAACGGGCGATGCTGCGCAGATTGTGATCGGTGCAGGTATCAATCTGGCAATGCGAACCGCTGACGCCTCCCAGATTAATCAGGGCTGGATTAACCTGCAGGAAGCCGGGGTAACGGTGAATCGCAACGAGCTGGCAGCTCGTCTGATTAATCGTCTGCGCGAGGCACTGCCACTCTTTGAGCAGGAGGGGTTAGCGCCCTTTGTGACACGCTGGGCCGCGCTGGACAACTTTATCAACCGGCCTGTTAAGTTGCTCATCGGCGAACGCGAAGTGCACGGTATTGCGCGCGGTGTTGACAGCCAGGGTGGACTGTTACTGGAACAGGATGGCGAAATAAAGGCATGGGTTGGCGGAGAGATATCGTTACGTCCTGTCTGAATAAAAAAAGCCTGCATGAATGCAGGCTTTTTTATCACTGGCGTTATTTACGCAGACGGACTTTATCAACAGCGTGATCGCCGCTTTTCGTCATAATCAGGCTGGCTCTCTCTCGTGTCGGCAGAATATTTTCCTGCAGATTGAGCCAGTTAATCTCTTTCCACAGATTACCCGCTATTTCAACGGCTTCCGCCTCGGAGAGCTGGGCATAGTGATGGAAGTAGGAGTCGGGGTCGGTAAAGGCACCCTGGCGGAATTTCAGAAAGCGATTGATGTACCAGCTTTGCAGAAGATCTTCTTCTGCATCGACATAGATTGAGAAATCGACGAAGTCAGAAACAAAGACGTGATGGGGGTCATGGGGATAGTCCATACCGCTCTGTAAGACGTTGAGCCCCTCAAGAATCACAATATCCGGCTGCTGTATGACTTTATCGCCATCAGGGATAACGTCGTAAATCAGATGCGAATAGACCGGAGCGGTAACCTGACTGGCTCCTGACTTTAAATCTGAGACGAAATTGACCAGCCGGTGCATATCGTAGGATTGCGGGAATCCTTTCTTCTTCATTAAGCCACGCTCTTTGAGCACGGCATTAGGATGCAGGAAGCCATCCGTGGTGATTAATTCCACCTTACGATGTTCAGGCCAGCGGCTGAGCAATGCCTGCAATACACGTGCTGTCGTGCTTTTACCGACGGCAACGCTACCCGCAATGCTGATGATGTAAGGGATCTTCTGCCCGTTGGTGCCCAGAAACTGCTCCAGTACAGCCTGCCTGCGCACATTTGAACTGATATAGAAATTAAGCAGGCGCGAAAGAGGCAGGTAAATCTCTGCCACCTCTTCCAGAGAGAGGTCCTCGTTGATGCCTTTCAGCTGCGCAATCTCTTCCTCTGATAGCGTCATAGGAACGGAATCACGTAATGCCGCCCACTGCTCACGAGTGAATTCTAAGTAGGGCGTTGTCAGGGGAGTCGTTTTATCCATAAGCATGCATCTGACCGCAAATTCATTGCTATCACCGGCGTGTTATCCGATAAGCAGGACAACGCAGGTGATTTGAATCACGAATCGCTGGTTTATCAGTGAGAACAATGGGCTGGAGGGTATCACCAGTATGGCTTTTAACAGAAGTAAAAAGATAACTGTGATCTCGCTTTCGTCGGTATAGCCACAAAACGCGCCATTACCCAAGCCATTAACGACTTTATAACAGACTATGAGCCTGTAAAGCCGTTACAGGCTTCTTCCCACCCATAGTGCGTAACACCCTTGTTACCTGTCCCGGTGGCAGTGCCACGCATTAAGGCCTGTAAGGAAGCGAATGCGATATCCCCTCAATAAGCACACCATCCGGACCCTTCTGCCGGGTGCTGTTAAAGAAAAGGGATATTGCCTTCATGGAAATATCGGCCTGTGAGCTTAGCCTCTAACCCAAAATCATCCTGACGTGACGAAAAAAGCGTCAGTCAGCGGATGGGCAGGATCTTTTTTCAGGAATAAGCGAA
The DNA here is from genome assembly GCF_000255315.1 of Pantoea sp. Sc1. Lineage (NCBI taxonomy): Bacteria > Pseudomonadati > Pseudomonadota > Gammaproteobacteria > Enterobacterales > Erwiniaceae > Pantoea > Pantoea sp. Sc1. The sequence goes on along the minus strand of NZ_AJFP01000001.1, from coordinate 3,834,284 downwards.
ATAACCGGCGTAAGAACACTGGGGGCAGGCATTGTAAAAAGAGGGGCAGGGGGGGAGTGAAGCCAGAGTAAAGTCGAGAAAAAAGGGCCAGGCTGGACAAATATTCCGCAGAAAACCACTAAATTGCGATGATTTGCACAAATAGTAAGCGATAGAAAAAAATATGCGATTTTTTAGTTGCATCCGAACGCCGACCTTCCTAGAATGCGCGTCACTTGATGCCGGCTTAGCTCAGTTGGTAGAGCAACTGACTTGTAATCAGTAGGTCACCAGTTCGATTCCGGTAGCCGGCACCAATCAAGTAGGTGGGATTCCCGAGCGGCCAAAGGGAGCAGACTGTAAATCTGCCGTCACAGACTTCGAAGGTTCGAATCCTTCTCCCACCACCATCCCGACCTCGCGGTTGGGTTCAGATAAACGGCCTGTTTATCTGTCAGGTGAGTCACTTCTCACCCTGAATTCAGACTGAGCGTTAGCGAAGTCAACGTCGGTCAGCTTCGCTGACGGACAGTAGGTAGCAGAGGCATTCTCTGTTATCTGCAAGCTACAGAAAGAACAGGTAGCCGAGTTCCAGGATGCGGGCATCGTATAATGGCTATTACCTCAGCCTTCCAAGCTGATGATGCGGGTTCGATTCCCGCTGCCCGCTCCAGATGTGCTGATATGGCTCAGTTGGTAGAGCGCACCCTTGGTAAGGGTGAGGTCCCCAGTTCGACTCTGGGTATCAGCACCACTTCCTTTAATCTCCCTCCTGATTTTCTCTGTAACTTCCTTGCAGTCAGGCATTGCCTGGTTAATGTGATGATATCATTGATATATCCGTGTCTTAGAGGGACTAGCGATGGCTAAAGAGCAATTTCAACGTAACAAACTGCACGTAAACGTGGGCACCATCGGTCACGTTGACCACGGTAAAACCACCCTGACTGCAGCAATCACTACCGTACTGGCTAAAACCAACGGCGGCCAGGCGCGTGCATTCGACCAGATCGACAGCACCCCTGAAGAAAAAGCCCGCGGTATTACCATCAACACCGCACACGTTGAGTATGAGACTGCTTCACGTCACTACGCTCACGTTGACTGCCCAGGCCACGCCGACTATGTGAAAAACATGATCACCGGTGCTGCGCAGATGGACGGCGCGATCCTGGTTGTTGCTGCGACTGATGGCCCGATGCCACAGACCCGTGAGCACATCCTGCTGGGTCGTCAGGTTGGCGTTCCTTACATCATCGTGTTCCTGAACAAGTGTGACATGGTTGATGATGAAGAGCTGCTGGAACTGGTTGAGATGGAAGTACGTGACCTGCTGTCACAGTACGACTTCCCAGGCGACGACACTCCAATCGTTCGTGGTTCTGCTCTGAAAGCGCTGGAAGGCGACGCTGAGTGGGAAGCGAAAATCATCGAGCTGGCTGAGCACCTGGACAACTACATCCCGGATCCGGTTCGTGCGATCGACATGCCGTTCCTGCTGCCAATCGAAGACGTATTCTCAATCTCTGGCCGTGGTACCGTTGTTACCGGTCGTGTTGAGCGCGGCATCGTTAAAGTCGGCGACGAAGTTGAAATCGTAGGTATCAAAGATACTGCGAAATCAACCTGTACCGGTGTTGAGATGTTCCGTAAGCTGCTGGACCAGGGTCAGGCAGGCGAAAACTGTGGTGTTCTGCTGCGCGGTATCAAGCGTGAAGACATCCAGCGTGGTCAGGTTCTGGCTAAGCCAGGCACCATCAAGCCACACACCCAGTTCGAGTCAGAAGTTTACGTTCTGTCTAAAGACGAAGGTGGCCGCCATACTCCGTTCTTCAAGGGCTACCGTCCACAGTTCTACTTCCGTACCACTGACGTGACCGGTTCAGTAGAGCTGCCAGAAGGCGTTGAAATGGTAATGCCAGGCGACAACATCAAAATGGTTGTTACCCTGATCCACCCAATCGCAATGGACGAAGGTCTGCGCTTCGCAATCCGCGAAGGCGGCCGTACCGTTGGCGCGGGTGTTGTTGCTAAAGTTATCGCATAATTACCGATAACGTTTGACGCAATGCACACGGAAAGGGCATCATTTGATGCCCTTTTTGCACGCTGTTTCATAGAACCTGGCTCATCAGTGATTTTCGATCATAATCATTGCTGAGACAGGCTCTGTCATGCGGCGTTGGATACCGAGTTACGCCCCAAAAGCTCATTCGGTTTGGACGCCTCGCACTGCGGGGCAGAATAGTTTCTGAATTATTGTGGCAGGTTGGTTTATGAGTGCGAATACCGAAGCTCAAGGGAGCGGGCGTGGCCTGGAAGCGGTAAAGTGGGTAGTAGTCGTATTACTGCTGCTTGCAGCGATTGTAGGTAACTACCTCTATCGTGATGTGTCACTGCCACTGCGTGCGTTAGCCGTAGTTGTACTGATCGCAGCGGCTGGCGGCATTGCGCTTTTAACGACCAAAGGCAAAGCGACCGTGGCTTTTGCTCGTGAAGCAAGAACAGAAATGCGTAAGGTTATCTGGCCAACCCGCCAGGAAACGCTGCACACCACGTTAATCGTTGCCGCGGTTACCGCCGTGATGTCACTGATTTTGTGGGGGCTGGATGGTATTCTGGTCCGTCTGGTATCGTTTATCACTGGCCTGAGGTTCTGAGATGTCTGAAGCTCCAAAGAAACGCTGGTACGTCGTACAGGCGTTTTCCGGTTTTGAAGGCCGCGTAGCACAGTCGCTGCGCGAGCATATCAAATTGCACAACATGGAAGAGCTGTTTGGCGACGTCATGGTTCCGACTGAAGAAGTCGTTGAAATTCGTGGTGGCCAGCGTCGTAAGAGCGAGCGCAAGTTTTTCCCGGGATATGTACTGGTTCAGATGGTGATGAATGACGCCAGCTGGCACCTGGTGCGCAGCGTCCCGCGCGTGATGGGTTTCATCGGCGGCACATCTGACCGTCCGGCACCTATCAGCGATAAAGAAGTTGATGCGATCATGAACCGTCTGCAGCAGGTCGGCGACAAGCCTCGTCCGAAAACGCTGTTTGAACCAGGCGAAATGGTTCGCGTTAACGACGGTCCGTTTGCTGACTTTAACGGTGTGGTTGAGGATGTGGATTACGAGAAGAGCCGCCTGACGGTTTCTGTCTCCATCTTCGGACGTGCAACACCGGTTGAACTCGACTTCGGTCAGGTGGAGAAAGGTTAACCTCTTTCCGCTCACAATTTAGCTGTTGCAGCAGGCGCGAAATTTAACTACAATTTCGCGCCTTTTGTTTTTATGCGCTGGCAACGGCGTATAAATCGTTATCACGGGGAGCCTTTTAAAGGCGCTATAACCCAATTGAGGAAATATCATGGCTAAGAAAGTCCAAGCCTACGTCAAGCTGCAGGTTGCAGCTGGTATGGCGAACCCAAGTCCACCGGTTGGTCCAGCTCTGGGTCAGCAGGGTGTTAACATCATGGAATTCTGCAAAGCGTTCAACGCGAAGACCGAATCTCTGGAAAAAGGTCTGCCGACTCCTGTTGTTATCACTGTATACAGCGACCGTTCATTTACCTTTATCACCAAAACCCCTCCGGCTGCCGTACTGCTGAAAAAAGCAGCGGGCATCAAGTCTGGTTCTGGTAAGCCGAACAAAGATAAAGTCGGTAAAGTGACCCGTGCTCAGGTACGTGAAATCGCAGAAACCAAAGCTGCGGACATGACTGGTTCTGACGTTGAAGCGATGACTCGCTCAATCGAAGGTACTGCTCGTTCCATGGGCCTGGTAGTAGAGGACTAAGAAATGGCTAAGCTGACCAAGCGCATGACCGTAATTCGCGACAAAGTTGACGCGACCAAGCAGTATGACATTGCTGAAGCTGTTGCTCTGCTGAAAGAACTGGCGACTGCCAAGTTCGTTGAAAGCGTTGACGTTGCTGTCAACCTCGGCATCGATGCACGTAAATCTGATCAGAACGTACGCGGCGCGACCGTTCTGCCACACGGTACTGGTCGTTCAGTACGTGTTGCTGTCTTCACCCAGGGCGCAAACGCTGAAGCGGCAAAAGCTGCTGGCGCAGAGCTGGTTGGTATGGAAGACCTGGCTGAGCAGATCAAGAAAGGCGAAATGAATTTTGACGTTGTTATTGCTTCTCCGGATGCAATGCGCGTTGTTGGCCAGCTGGGCCAGATTCTGGGTCCACGCGGCCTGATGCCAAACCCGAAAGTCGGTACTGTAACCCCTAACGTTGCTGAAGCGGTTAAGAACGCTAAAGCAGGTCAGGTTCGTTATCGTAACGACAAAAACGGCATCATCCACACTACCATCGGTAAAGTGGACTTTGACGCTGACAAACTGAAAGAAAACCTGGAATCTCTGCTGGTTGCGCTGAAAAAAGCGAAACCATCTCAGGCGAAAGGCGTGTACATCAAGAAAGTCAGCCTTTCAACCACCATGGGCGCCGGCGTTGCCGTTGACCAGGCTGGTCTGAACGCAACAGCAAACTAATTGCTGCTTGAAACGGGCGAAAAATTCACCTAGAATCTTACGCCCGTTGTTCTGTTATTAGCAGAACAGGACACCAGAGAGTCAGATGCGACAGCGGCGTTTAACGCCTTTCCCTCTGATTCTGCTGCGTCACACAGAATTTAGGTTGGAGCCAGGCCTTATCCTGGCCTCCGTCCAAGACCGCAGGAGCTGTCTATCTCCGGATAGTCCGCTTAATACCCTGCGTAGACGGTGACAGAACCAAAAGAATTTTTTCTTAGCTGGATTCTGCTCACCGTGTTCGAGCGCTTATTTCCCCTTTTGGGTGAGTAAGTGAAGTGAGTTCCGGGGAAATCCTTTCCCGGTCAAATCCAGGAGCAAAAGCTAATGGCATTAAATCTTCAAGACAAACAAGCAATTGTTGCTGAAGTCAGCGAAGTAGCCAAAGGTGCGCTTTCAGCGGTTGTTGCGGATTCCCGTGGCGTTACCGTTGATAAAATGACCGAACTGCGTAAAGCAGGTCGTGAAGCTGGCGTTTACATGCGTGTTGTTCGTAACACCCTGCTGCGCCGCGTCGTTGAAGGAACTCAGTTTGAGTGCCTGAAAGACACGTTTGTTGGTCCGACCCTGATTGCATATTCTATGGAACACCCGGGCGCTGCTGCTCGTCTGTTCAAAGATTTCGCGAAAGCGAATGCAAAATTTGAGGTCAAAGCTGCAGCCTTTGAAGGTGAGCTGATCACGGCGGCCAATATTGACCGTCTGGCAACTCTGCCGACCTACGAAGAAGCACTGGCACGTCTGATGTCGACCATGAAAGAAGCCGCTGCCGGCAAACTGGTCCGCACTCTGGCTGCTGTACGCGATGCAAAAGAAGCGGCTTAAGGCCCTTTTCTTTTCTTCGTACCTGCTTACGTATAAACTTTTTCTGATTCTTAGGAACAATTGTCATGTCTATCACTAAAGACCAAATTCTGGAAGCTGTTGCAGCGATGTCCGTAATGGAAGTTGTTGAGCTGGTTTCTGCTATGGAAGAAAAATTCGGCGTTTCTGCTGCTGCTGCTGTAGCTGTTGCTGCGGGCCCGGCTGAAGCTGTTGAAGAAAAAACTGAATTCGACGTCGTACTGAAAGCTGTTGGCGCGAACAAAGTAGCAGTTATCAAAGCCGTACGTACTGCAACTGGTCTGGGCCTGAAAGAAGCCAAAGACCTGGTTGAAGCAACTGGCGTAATCAAAGAAGGCATCAGCAAAGATGACGCAGCTGCACTTGAAGCTGCTCTGAAAGAAGCTGGCGCTGAAGTTGAAGTTAAGTAAGACAACCTTCGGGTTGCAGTCTGAGTAGTTTCAGACTGATGGCTGGTGACTTTTTGGTCACCAGCCTTTTTGCGCTACAGGGTCTCAATGGGGTTTCACACTGTTTGTCCATTGCTACTCTTCAATATCTTTCTCTATCGACGACTTAATATACCGCTTTCCTGTGCGGGTTCCCTGCCTTCACAAAAGCGATGAAATGATTTAAGCGTGATAGAAAGAGGTATTGCACTGCTGCCGCGCAGCCAGTGAATCAAACAAAATCGTGTTGCATGAACTGTCCTGTCAGGACGGACAGCGTGGGTCGACTTGTCAGCTAGCTGAGGAACCCTATGGTTTACTCCTATACCGAGAAAAAACGTATTCGTAAGGATTTTGGTAAACGTCCACAAGTACTGGACATACCTTATCTCCTTTCCATCCAGCTCGACTCGTTCCAGAAGTTTATCGAGCAAGATCCAGAAGGTCAGTACGGGCTGGAAGCTGCATTCCGCTCTGTATTCCCTATTGCGAGCTACAGCGGCAACTCTGAGTTGCAGTATGTGAGCTATCGCCTGGGCGAACCTGTCTTTGACGTGAAAGAGTGTCAGATCCGTGGCGTGACCTATTCGGCACCGCTGCGCGTGAAACTGCGTCTGGTGATCTATGAGCGCGAAGCGCCAGAAGGCACCGTAAAAGACATTAAAGAACAAGAAGTCTACATGGGCGAAATTCCGCTCATGACCGACAACGGTACCTTTGTTATTAACGGTACCGAGCGCGTTATCGTTTCTCAGCTGCACCGTAGTCCTGGCGTGTTCTTTGATAGCGATAAGGGTAAAACCCACTCTTCGGGTAAAGTGCTTTATAACGCACGTATCATCCCTTACCGCGGTTCATGGCTCGACTTTGAGTTTGACCCGAAAGATAACCTGTTTGTCCGTATTGACCGTCGTCGTAAGCTGCCGGCCACTATCATCCTGCGTGCGTTGCAGTTCACAACACCTCAGATCCTCGATCTCTTCTTTGAGAAAGTGGTGTTTGAAATTCGCGACAACAAGCTGCAGATGGAGCTGGTGCCTGAGCGCCTGCGCGGTGAAACCGCGACCTTCGATATCGAAGCGAACGGCACCGTCTACGTCGAAAAAGGTCGCCGCATTACTGCGCGTCATATTCGTCAGCTGGAAAAAGATGGCATTCAGCACATCGAAGTTCCGGTTGAATATATCGCGGGCAAAGTGGTTGCTAAAGACTACATCGATGAGAGCACCGGTGAGCTGATTGTTGCAGCGAACATGGAGCTGTCACTGGATCTGCTGGCCAAACTGAGCCAGTCGGGTCACAAACGCATCGAAACGCTGTTCACCAACGATCTGGACCACGGTCCATATATGTCTGAGACCCTGCGTGTTGACCCAACCAGCGATCGCCTGAGCGCACTGGTTGAGATCTACCGCATGATGCGTCCTGGTGAGCCGCCAACGCGTGAAGCTGCAGAGAACCTGTTCGAGAACCTGTTCTTCTCTGAAGATCGTTACGATCTCTCTGCCGTGGGCCGCATGAAGTTCAACCGTTCACTGCTGCGTGATGAAATCGAAGGTTCAGGTATCCTGAGCAAAGAAGACATCATCGAAGTGATGAAAAAACTGATCGACATCCGTAACGGTAAAGGCGAAGTGGACGATATCGACCACCTCGGCAACCGTCGTATTCGTTCAGTCGGTGAAATGGCTGAGAACCAGTTCCGTGTCGGCCTGGTGCGTGTTGAGCGTGCGGTTAAAGAGCGTCTCTCTCTGGGCGACCTCGATACGCTGATGCCACAGGACATGATCAACGCGAAGCCGATTTCGGCTGCGGTGAAAGAGTTCTTCGGTTCAAGCCAGCCTTCACAGTTTATGAATCAGAACAACCCGCTGTCAGAGATTACGCATAAACGTCGTATCTCTGCACTTGGCCCGGGTGGTTTGACGCGTGAGCGTGCCGGCTTCGAAGTGCGTGACGTACACCCAACGCACTACGGTCGTGTCTGCCCAATCGAAACCCCTGAAGGTCCGAACATCGGTCTGATCAACTCCTTGTCTGTTTATGCACAGACCAATGAGTATGGTTTCCTTGAGACGCCTTATCGTCGTGTTATCGACGGTCTGGTTTCTGACGAGATCCACTACCTCTCTGCTATTGAAGAGGGTAACTACGTTATCGCTCAGGCGAACGCCCCGCTCGATGAAAACGGCGCGTTTGTTGATGACCTGGTCACCTGCCGTAGCAAAGGCGAATCGAGTCTGTTCAGCCGCGATCAGGTTGACTACATGGACGTTTCCACCCAGCAGGTGGTTTCTGTCGGTGCATCCCTGATCCCGTTCCTGGAACACGATGACGCCAACCGTGCTCTGATGGGTGCGAACATGCAACGTCAGGCCGTTCCGACTCTGCGTGCAGATAAGCCGCTGGTTGGTACCGGTATGGAACGTGCTGTTGCCGTTGACTCCGGTGTTACTGCCGTCGCCAAACGTGGTGGTACCGTTCAGTATGTTGATGCATCACGTATCGTTATCAAAGTTAACGAAGATGAGATGTACGCGGGCGAAGCCGGTATCGACATCTATAACCTGACCAAATATACCCGTTCAAACCAGAACACCTGCATCAACCAGATGCCATGTGTCTCTCTGGGTGAGCCGGTTGAGCGCGGAGACGTGCTGGCAGATGGCCCGTCCACCGATCTGGGTGAACTGGCACTGGGCCAGAACATGCGTGTCGCGTTCATGCCGTGGAACGGTTACAACTTCGAAGACTCCATCCTGGTCTCCGAGCGTGTGGTTCAGGAAGATCGCTTTACCACCATCCACATCCAGGAACTGGCTTGCGTGTCGCGTGACACCAAACTGGGACCGGAAGAGATTACCGCTGATATCCCGAACGTGGGTGAAGCTGCACTCTCTAAACTGGATGAGTCAGGCATCGTCTACATCGGTGCTGAAGTGACCGGTGGTGACATTCTGGTTGGTAAGGTTACCCCGAAAGGTGAAACCCAGCTGACGCCAGAAGAGAAGCTGCTGCGTGCGATCTTCGGTGAAAAAGCCTCTGACGTAAAAGATTCATCACTGCGCGTGCCGAATGGCGTGTCAGGTACCGTGATCGACGTTCAGGTCTTTACCCGCGATGGCGTGGAAAAAGACAAGCGTGCGCTCGAAATCGAAGAGATGCAGCTGAAGCAGGCTAAGAAAGACCTGTCTGAAGAGCTGCAGATCCTGGAAGCGGGCCTGTTCAGCCGTATCCAGAGCGTCCTGATCGCAGGTGGCGTTGAAGCTGACAAGCTGGACAAGCTGCCGCGCGAGCGCTGGCTGGAGCTGGGTCTGACTGATGAAGCCAGACAAAACCAGCTGGAGCAGCTGGCAGAGCAGTACGACGAACTGAAGCACGAGTTTGAGAAAAAACTCGAAGGCAAGCGCCGTAAGATCACCCAGGGCGACGATCTGGCACCGGGCGTGCTGAAAATCGTTAAGGTTTATCTGGCCGTTAAACGTCAGATCCAGCCTGGTGATAAGATGGCAGGTCGTCACGGTAACAAAGGTGTTATCTCTAAGATCAACCCAATCGAAGACATGCCTTACGATGAGAACGGTACGCCGGTCGACATCGTACTGAACCCGCTGGGCGTACCATCGCGTATGAACATCGGTCAGATCCTTGAGACACACCTGGGGATGGCAGCGAAGGGCATTGGTGAGAAAATCAACGCCATGCTGAAGAAGCAGGAAGAAGTCGCGAAACTGCGCGAATTCATCCAGCGTGCCTATGACCTGGGAAGCGACCTGCGTCAGAAAGTTGACCTGAACACCTTCTCCGACGACGAAGTGCTGCGCCTGGCAGAGAACCTGAAAAAAGGTATGCCAATCGCAACGCCGGTGTTTGATGGCGCGAAAGAGAGCGAAATCAAAGAGCTATTACAGCTCGGCGGTCTGCCTTCTTCCGGTCAGATTACCCTGTTTGACGGCCGCACCGGTGAACAGTTCGAACGTCAGGTAACCGTTGGCTACATGTACATGCTGAAACTTAACCACCTGGTTGATGACAAGATGCATGCACGTTCTACCGGTTCCTACAGCCTGGTTACTCAGCAGCCGCTGGGTGGTAAGGCGCAGTTCGGTGGTCAGCGCTTTGGTGAGATGGAAGTATGGGCACTGGAAGCATACGGTGCCGCGTATACCCTGCAGGAAATGCTTACCGTTAAGTCTGATGACGTCAACGGCCGTACCAAGATGTATAAAAACATCGTTGACGGCAACCATCAGATGGAACCGGGCATGCCGGAATCCTTCAACGTACTGTTGAAAGAGATTCGCTCGCTGGGTATCAACATCGAGCTGGAAGACGAGTAACCCCCATTTCAGGCTGTGGTTCGCCGCCGCCTGAAAGCGCAGGGTTTAAGCGCTCGCAATTGTACTGGTTACGGGGCGTTCAATTTCGGTTGGACGCCCCCTGAGTCTCACTCCGACGGGAGCTAATCCGTGAAAGACTTACTTAAGTTTCTGAAAGCGCAAACTAAGACCGAAGAGTTTGATGCGATCAAAATTGCGCTGGCTTCGCCAGACATGATCCGTTCCTGGTCTTTTGGTGAAGTGAAAAAGCCAGAAACCATTAACTACCGTACTTTTAAGCCAGAGCGCGATGGTCTGTTCTGTGCCCGTATCTTCGGGCCGGTAAAAGACTATGAGTGCCTGTGCGGTAAGTACAAGCGTCTGAAACACCGTGGTGTGATTTGTGAGAAGTGCGGCGTTGAAGTGACCCAGACTAAAGTACGCCGTGAGCGTATGGGCCACATCGAACTGGCGTCGCCGACTGCGCACATCTGGTTCCTGAAGTCACTGCCATCGCGTATCGGCTTGCTGCTGGATATGCCACTGCGTGACATCGAGCGCGTGCTCTACTTTGAATCTTACGTGGTAATCGAAGGTGGCATGACCAACCTCGAGAAGCGTCAGATCCTGACTGAAGAGCAGTACCTTGACGCACTGGAAGAGTTCGGTGACGAGTTCGACGCCAAAATGGGCGCCGAAGCGATCCAGGCCCTGTTGAAAAACATGGATCTGGACCAGGAGTGCGAGCAGCTGCGTGAAGAGCTGAACGAAACCAACTCTGAAACCAAGCGTAAAAAGCTGACCAAGCGTATCAAGCTGCTGGAAGCGTTCGTTCAGTCTGGTAACAAGCCAGAGTGGATGATCCTGACCGTGCTGCCTGTTCTGCCACCGGATCTGCGTCCGCTGGTTCCGCTGGATGGCGGACGTTTTGCTACGTCAGATCTGAACGATCTTTATCGTCGCGTGATCAACCGTAACAACCGTCTGAAGCGCCTGCTGGATCTGGCTGCGCCAGATATCATCGTGCGCAACGAAAAGCGTATGCTGCAGGAAGCGGTCGATGCACTGCTGGACAACGGTCGTCGCGGTCGTGCGATCACCGGTTCCAACAAGCGTCCGCTGAAATCGCTGGCTGACATGATCAAAGGTAAGCAGGGTCGTTTCCGTCAGAACCTGCTGGGTAAACGTGTCGACTACTCCGGTCGTTCGGTTATCACCGTAGGTCCATACCTGCGTCTGCATCAGTGCGGCCTGCCGAAGAAAATGGCACTCGAACTGTTCAAACCGTTTATTTACGGCAAGCTGGAACTGCGTGGCCTGGCCACCACCATCAAAGCCGCGAAGAAAATGGTTGAGCGCGAAGAAGCGGTTGTCTGGGATATCCTCGACGAAGTGATCCGTGAGCACCCGGTTCTGCTGAACCGTGCGCCTACGCTGCACCGTCTGGGTATTCAGGCCTTTGAACCGGTTCTGATCGAAGGTAAAGCTATCCAGCTGCACCCGCTGGTTTGTGCGGCGTATAACGCCGACTTCGATGGTGACCAGATGGCTGTTCACGTTCCGCTGACGCTGGAAGCCCAGCTGGAAGCGCGTGCGCTGATGATGTCTACCAACAACATCCTGTCACCTGCGAACGGCGAGCCAATCATCGTTCCTTCTCAGGACGTTGTACTGGGTCTGTACTACATGACCCGTGACTGTGTTAACGCCAAAGGCGAAGGCATGGTACTGACTGGTCCGAAAGAAGCTGAGCGTATTTATCGCGCTGGCCTGGCCTCACTGCACGCTCGCGTTAAGGTGCGTATCACCGAACACGAGAAAAATGAGCAGGATGAGTGGGTCGCTAAAACCAGCCTGATCGACACCACGATTGGCCGTGCCATTCTGTGGATGATCGTGCCGAAAGGTCTGCCTTACTCCATCGTGAACCAGGCGCTGGGTAAAAAAGCGATCTCCAAAATGCTGAACACCTGTTACCGCATTCTGGGGCTGAAGCCGACCGTTATCTTTGCTGACCAGACCATGTACACCGGTTTCGCCTACGCAGCCCGTTCAGGCGCGTCAGTCGGTATCGACGACATGGTTATTCCAGAGAAGAAAGTGGAAATCATCACCGAAGCGGAAGCGGAAGTGGCTGAGATCCAGGAACAGTTCCAGTCTGGTCTGGTTACCGCGGGTGAACGTTATAACAAAGTCATCGATATCTGGGCCGCAGCCAACGAACGTGTTGCCAAGGCGATGATGGAAAACCTCTCTACTGAAACCGTGATTAACCGTGACGGCGAAGAAGAGAAACAGGTTTCCTTTAACAGCATCTTTATGATGGCCGACTCCGGTGCGCGTGGTTCTGCTGCACAGATTCGTCAGCTGGCCGGTATGCGTGGTCTGATGGCGAAGCCAGATGGCTCCATCATCGAGACGCCGATTACCGCGAACTTCCGTGAAGGTCTGAACGTACTCCAGTACTTCATCTCAACCCACGGTGCGCGTAAAGGTCTTGCGGATACCGCACTGAAAACCGCGAACTCCGGTTATCTGACGCGTCGTCTGGTTGACGTTGCCCAGGATCTGGTTGTGACCGAAGATGACTGTGGAACGCACGAAGGCATCATGATGACCCCGGTCATCGAAGGTGGCGACGTGAAAGAGCCACTGCGCGAACGAGTTCTGGGTCGTGTGACCGCGGAAGACGTTCTGAAGCCGGGCTCGGCTGACATTCTGGTTCCACGCAACACCCTGCTCGATGAGCACTGGTGTGACGTGCTGGAACTGAACTCAGTCGACAGCCTGAAAGTGCGTTCGGTCGTAGGTTGTGAAACTGACTTTGGTGTGTGTGCGCATTGCTACGGTCGCGACCTGGCACGTGGTCACATCATCAACAAAGGTGAAGCGATCGGTGTTATCGCGGCACAGTCTATCGGTGAGCCGGGTACACAGCTGACGATGCGTACGTTCCACATCGGTGGTGCGGCATCACGTGCGGCTGCTGAATCCAGCATTCAGGTGAAGAACAAAGGTACCATCAAGCTGACCAACGCCAAGTCGGTAACGAACTCGGCAGGTAAGCTGGTGATCACCTCGCGTAACGTCGAACTGAAAATGATCGATGAATTTGGTCGTACCAAAGAGAGCTATAAAGTTCCTTACGGTTCTACCATGGCGAAAGGTGATGGTGAGCAGGTTGCAGCGGGCGAAACCGTAGCAAACTGGGATCCGCATACCATGCCAGTTATCACCGAAGTGGGCGGTTTCATTCGCTTCACCGACATGATTGACGGCCAGACCATTACCCGTCAGACAGATGATCTGACCGGTCTTTCTTCGCTGGTGGTGCTGGACAGTGCTGAACGTACGTCAGGCGGTAAAGATCTGCGTCCTGCGCTGAAAATTGTTGATGCCAGCGGCAACGACGTTCTGATCCCAGGCACTGATATGCCTGCTCAGTACTTCCTGCCAGGTAAAGCGATTGTTCAGCTGGAAGATGGCGTTAAGATCAGTGCCGGTGACACGCTGGCGCGTGTTCCGCAGGAATCTGGCGGTACCAAGGATATTACCGGTGGTCTGCCACGCGTTGCTGACCTGTTCGAAGCGCGTCGTCCGAAAGAGCCGGCTATCCTGGCTGAGATCAGCGGTATCATCTCCTTCGGTAAAGAGACCAAAGGTAAGCGTCGTCTGGTCATCACGCCGCTGGATGGCAGTGAGCCATATGAAGAGATGATTCCGAAATGGCGTCAGCTGAACGTGTTCGAAGGTGAACGTGTTGAGCGCGGTGACGTGGTTTCCGATGGCCCAGAGTCTCCACATGACATCCTGCGCTTGCGTGGCGTGCATGCGGTGACCCGTTATATCACTAACGAAGTGCAGGAAGTTTATCGTCTGCAGGGCGTTAAGATTAACGATAAGCACATCGAAGTCATCGTTCGTCAGATGCTGCGTAAAGCGACCATCGTGAGCGCAGGAAGCACCGACTTCCTGGAAGGTGAGCAGGCTGAATTCTCTCGCATCAAGATCTCTAACCGTGATCTGGAAGCGAACGGAAAAGTTGGCGCAACCTTCGTACGTGACCTGCTGGGTATTACCAAAGCGTCACTGGCAACCGAATCGTTCATCTCTGCCGCATCGTTCCAGGAAACGACCCGTGTCCTGACCGAAGCAGCAGTAGCAGGTAAGCGTGATGAACTGCGCGGCCTGAAAGAGAACGTCATCGTGGGTCGTCTGATCCCGGCCGGTACCGGTTATGCATACCATCAGGATCGTATGCGCCGTAAAGCGGCGGGTGAAGTTCCGGCTGCACCGCAGGTGACTGCGGATGAAGCCTCAGCCAGTCTGGCTGAACTGCTGAACGCCGGCCTCGGCGGCAGCAAAGACGATTAATCGTCCTTCGCCTGATAAAAACCCTGCTTCGGCAGGGTTTTTTTTGTCTCTGATTCAGCCATTCCAGTCATTGCGGTCGATGCCGATATCTTTCAGCTGACTGTCACTCAGTCTCGACAGAATAGCGCGCGTTTCGCGCCGCAGCTGCCAGCGTCTGAAGCTGCGCCACAGATAACGGAGCAGAAGGTAAGGCGTAACGGCAAAAGGCTTAGCGGCGCGATTTTCATCATATCCCATGATCGTTTCCTCAATGATTGGCCTGAGCACTATTTTCCGGGGATACACCTGTATGATACAGACTCAAAAATCACCTTTTATTAACATACAGATTGAAGAGATCGCGATCTGAATGGTAAAAAAGGAGCCTGACTGTACTGGTCGATCATCATCACGCTGGCAGGAGAGGATACAATGACCCGCTATGAACATCTGGCCACGTTGCTGGCACAGCGTATCGAACAGGGCTTGTTTCGCAGCGGGGAGCGTCTGCCCTCTGTGCGCAGCCTGAGTGCGGAACATGGGGTGAGTATCAGTACGGTGCAGCAGGCTTATCGCCTGCTGGAAGAGAAGCAGATGATTATCCCGCAGTCGCGCTCCGGCTATTTTGTGGCGTCGCACAAAGCCACGCCGCCGGTACCTGCGCTGACCCGTCCCGTACAGCGGCCTGTTGAGGTGACGCAGTGGGACGCGGTGCTGGAGCTGCTCAACAGCCGGCTGGAAGATGACGTACTGCAACTGGGCAGCGGCATGCCCGATCTGACCCAGCCGACCCTGAAGCCGCTGTGGAAAGCCTTCAGCCGTCAGGCTCAGAAGCAGGAGGCTGGTCTGCTGAATTATGACACCCTCTATGGCGTCCTCGCGCTGCGGAAACAGGTTGCCCGCCTGGCGATCGATAGCGGCTGTCAGCTTACCGCCGATGATATTGTTATCACGACCGGCTGCCATGAAGCCTTATCGGTAGCCGTGCGGGCGGTCTGTGAACCGGGCGATATCATCGCCGTCGAGTCGCCCTCTTTTCACGGTATCATGCAAACCCTGCGTGGCTTTGGCATCCGGGCCATTGAGATTCCGACCGATGCGATAACCGGCATCAGTCTTGAGGCGCTGGAACTGGCTTTTGACCAGTGGCCCATTAAAGCGGTCATCGTTGTTCCGAACTGCAATAATCCGCTCGGCTTTATCATGCCTGAGGCGCGCAAGCGGGCGTTACTGGCGCTGGCGCAGCGTTTTGATGCGGCCATCATCGAAGATGACGTCTATGGTGAGTTAGCCTGGGAATATCCCCGTCCGCCTGCCATTAAGGCGCTCGATATGGATGGCCGGGTTCTGCTCTGCAGCTCCTTTTCAAAAACGCTGGCGCCAGGTCTGCGGGTTGGCTGGGTGGCACCTGGCCGTTATCGCGACCGCGTGCTGCACATGAAATATATCGTCACAGGCTCTACGGCTACGCAGCCTCAGCATGCCGTTTCCGAGTTTATCCGCCAGGGGCATTATCAGCCTCATCTGCGCCGGATGCGGCAGATCTATCACCGCAACTATGAAACTTTCAGCTGCTGGGTGCGCCACTACTTTCCCTGCGGTATCTGCGTCTCTCGTCCTCAGGGCGGTTTTATGATGTGGATAGAACTTCCTGAAGCGTTTGACGCCGTCCGGCTTAACCGCGAACTGCGCGAGTCAAAAATCCAGATTGCCGTCGGCTCACTCTTTTCAGCATCGGGGAAATATCGCAACTGTCTGCGTCTGAACTTTGCGCTGCCCATCACCGATCAGACGGAACAGGCGCTGGCACGGCTGGGTGCGGCCGTGGAACGCGCCATGCTCTCCTGTCAGCATGAGACGCCTGCTTCCGCTCCCGATGTCGCTTAAACCGAAGAAGAAGCAGGGCCGGCAAGAGGAGGGAACCGGCCCTGGTCAGATAACCGTCACCTGACGACGGCCACGTTAAAGTATCGGTTCAGGAGGTGCCACCCTCAGCCTCTGCTTCTGCGCGCCGCTTTCCCGGAAAGTGGTGAACGTTACCGCATTTGCCGCCAGGATGCGGGACAGGTTCCGGAAATCGCTATCCGTGAGGCTCTGCCAGCGCCAGCAGGGTGCGCGTGGCTTCACGCCAGTCATCAGCCTGGGTTATCGCACTCACCACAGCAATGCTGCCCACGCCGGTTGCCAGGACTTCCGGTGCCCGGGCAATCGAGATACCGCCAATCGCCACGGTGGGGATGTGCGTCAGGCGTGCCAGGTGTCGCTTCAGTTGTTCCACGCCCTGAGGCGCAGAAGGCATCGCTTTGGTCTGCGTCGGGAAGATATGTCCCAGCGCAATGTAAGAGGGCTGGATCGCCAGGGCGCGATCCAGCTCGGTATCATCATGGGTCGAGATCCCGAGCCGCAATCCTGCCTGGCGAATCCGGGCGAGATCGGCAACATCCAGATCTTCCTGACCCAGATGCACACCATAGGCGTCATGTCTGATCGCCAGCTCCCAGTAATCATTGATAAACAGGCGCGCATCGTAGCGTTTGCCCAGCGCTATCGCCTGAGCAATCGCGGGTTCGGCAATCTCATCAGGCTGATCTTTTATGCGCAGCTGCAACGTGCGCACGCCCGCCGTCAGCAGGCGTTCAATCCAGGCGGGGCTGTCAACCACCGGATAGAGCCCCAGGCGCGGGGCGGTAGCAGGAAAGGCAGACATGGTTACTCCTCCTCAATAACATCGGCAGAGTGATAAAGCTCACCCCCGCGGCTGCGGAAATGCTCTGACATCCGGGCCATGCCCACTTCCACCGGTTCAGCGCGGCTATCCTGGCGTGCCGCAAACTCGCGTACCTCCTGAGAAATCTTCATTGAGCAGAATTTAGGACCGCACATTGAACAGAAATGAGCCACTTTGCCTGACTCCTGCGGCAGGGTTTCATCATGCATGGCGCGGGCGGTGTGAGGGTCCAAAGCCAGGTTGAACTGATCTTCCCAGCGGAATTCAAAGCGCGCTTTGGACATGGCGTTATCGCGGATCTGCGCGGCGGGATGGCCTTTTGCCAGGTCGGCAGCATGTGCCGCGATTTTGTAGGTGATCAGCCCCTGTTTGACATCCTCTTTGTTCGGCAGCCCCAGATGCTCTTTAGGTGTGACGTAACAGAGCATGGCGCAGCCAAACCAGCCAATCATGGCGGCCCCGATTCCGGAGGTAAAGTGGTCATAGCCCGGTGCGATGTCGGTGGTCAGCGGGCCGAGGGTGTAGAAGGGGGCTTCATCGCACAGGTCGAGCTGTTCGGTCATGTTGCGGCGGATCATATGCATCGGCACATGGCCCGGCCCTTCAATCATCACCTGCACATCATATTCCCAGGCAATACGGGTCAGTTCGCCCAGGGTACGCAGCTCAGCGAACTGCGCCTCATCGTTCGCATCCTGAATTGAACCCGGCCGCAGACCATCGCCCAGCGACAGCGACACATCGTAAGCGGCGCAGATTTCACAAATCTCCCGGAAATGCTGATAAAGGAAGTTCTCCTGATGATGCGACAGGCACCATTTCGCCATGATCGATCCGCCGCGCGACACGATCCCGGTCAGCCGCTTCGCCGTCATCGGGACATAACGCAGCAGGACGCCAGCGTGTATCGTGAAGTAATCCACCCCCTGTTCCGCCTGCTCAAGCAGCGTGTCGCGGAAAACGTCCCAGTTCAGCGCCTCGGCCACGCCGTTCACTTTTTCCAGCGCCTGATAGATCGGCACTGTGCCGATGGGGACCGGGCTGTTCCGCAGAATCCACTCGCGCGTTTCATGAATATAGCGGCCGGTAGAGAGATCCATCACCGTATCGGCCCCCCAGCGCGTCGACCAGACCAGTTTTTCCACTTCCTCTTCGATGGAGGAGGTGACCGCTGAGTTACCGATATTGGCATTCACCTTAACCAGAAAGTTGCGGCCGATGATCATCGGCTCCGATTCCGGGTGATTGATATTGGCAGGGATGATGGCCCGTCCGGCTGCCACCTCCTGCCGCACAAACTCTGGTGTGATGCTGGCTGGCAGATGCGCGCCAAAACTGTGGCCCGGATGCTGTTGCAGCAGCACTTCACTGCGAATCCGCTCACGGCCCATATTTTCCCGCAGCGCAATAAACTCCATTTCCGGGGTGATGATCCCCTGTCGGGCATAATGCAGCTGGGTGACGCGGCGGCCTGCACAGGCCCGGCGCGGCGTCGGTAAGTGATCGAAGCGCAGATGGTCCAGCCCCTCATCAGCCAGCCGTTGCTGGGTGTAGCCGGAACTGTTTTGTGGCAGGTATTCGCTGTCATCGCGTTCCGCTATCCAGCGGGCGCGCAGTTTTTCCAGGCCGCGATGAACATCGATCTGTGCCGCGGGATCGCCATAGGCACCTGCCGTGTCGTAAACCGGCACCGCTTCGTTTGGCTCATAGGTCGGCTGCGCTTTGCTGCCACCGGTGTGGGTCGGGCTTAGCGTGATCTCGCGCATCGGAACGCGAATATCGTCACGGCTGCCGGTTATCCAGATGCGACGGGACTGGGGGAATGCACTGCCGCTTTGCAGCGAATCGATAAATTCCTGCGCCTGGGCACGCTGTTCACGACGGGTCATTTTTGGGTCAGACATAGCAATCTTCCTGTTCAGGGGGAACGATGCTTGTCCGGAGTTCGGAAGGAGTAGCGGTATCGGCAGCATAAGAGTGCTGGCATACCGTAAAAATTTACTCTTGTTCCCTTCGCAGGTTCTAACCTGATCAGGTTCCGCGGATCCCGAATTAACGGTCTCAGCCCGGCTGGGCACTCCGACAAGAAGCGCTTTTTACGCCCTAATCTGACCGGCAGGTCGGGCGTAAAAAGCGTGTTTTTCACAGCAAAAAACAAAAAAGGTTCGTCGGCGTAGTGGCCTCGGAACCTCTTCAGCATAAAAGGGCGAGTGGATAATCTCAACCCTTTTGGTGGTGATACCGGTTAAGCGGGACGGGCAATCTGGCTGTCATTGGCAACCGGCGGGGTAGCCAGCTGATTATCCCATGCCAGCTGGATCAGCTTATCTTCCAGCGTGAAGCGCGACTCCAGCACTTCGCCCACTTCTGAAAGCGCCTGCTGGAAAGTCATGCAGTTTTCATCGTCTATCGCCTGTTGCAGGTGACCATCATAGAGCTGCATCAGCCGCTCGGTGTTGGCTTCCAGTGGCGGATAGATCTGCGCAGCCGCAATCATCGGGCTGTCACCGTTCATTTCACTGATAACACGTTCATAGATACTGAAGTGACCGGCCGAAAGATAATCGACCAGGCTGTGACAGAAGTTGTCCAGCGCCTGCTCATCAAGACGGGTCAGGGCTTCTTTGTTGGGCTTCAGGCCGACCAGATGATAATAGGTCACCAGCAGCTGGCGACGGGCTTCGAGCCAGGAATCGACCAGCTCATTACTGCCACCTACGCGTTCAGCCAGGACGTTTAACTGGTTAAGCATATCTGACTCCATGTGAGTTATAGTTGTTTATCAACACACTTAACATCAGGGCTTCAGCGTACGATTTGACGCTAAGGATGACGAAATAAATGCAATGCGAAATCTCAAGCGTAGACGCTGGATGGTGGATTGTCAGCCATGAACAGAAACTTTGGTTGCCACAAGGTGATTTACCCCACGGAAACGCCGAAAATTTTGGTCTGACTGGCAGTAAAGCACGCCTTATCGGAGAGTGGCAGGGCGAAAATGTCTGGCTGATTTGTGCGTCACGCTCTGCCGATATGTTCTCCGTGCGGCAGTTGATCGATCAGGATGTCGGACTGTTTCAGCTGGCGGGGCGGGGTGTGCAGCTGGCGGAGTTTTACCGCTCTCATCGCTGGTGCGGCTACTGCGGCCATGAAATGCATCACAGCAGGCATGAATTTGCCTGCCTGTGCAGTCATTGCCGTGAGCGTTACTATCCGCAAATCGCCCCCTGCATTATCGTGGCTATCCGTCGTGGTGATGAAATCCTGCTGGCAAATCATGCCCGCCATCGCAACAAGGTCTATACCGTGCTGGCCGGCTTTGTGGAGGTCGGTGAGACGCTGGAGCAGGCCGTAGCCCGCGAAGTGATGGAGGAGAGCAACATCCGCGTCAAAAACGTGCGCTATGTGACCTCTCAGCCGTGGCCCTTTCCGCAATCCCTGATGACCGCCTTCATGGCGGAGTATGACAGCGGCGATCTGCAGCATGATGGCAAAGAGCTGCTGGATGCGGCCTGGTTCCGTTTTGATGACCTTCCCCTGCTGCCTCCACCCGGCACCGTGGCACGCCGCCTGATTGAAGATACCGTCGCCCTGTGCCGCGCTGAAGTGTGAAAGTGCTACACTACACGCCTGTTATTGAGAGAGTGTTGAGATGAGTGAACTGAAGAACGATCGTTATTTGCGTGCCCTGTTACGTCAGCCGGTGGATGTCACGCCGGTATGGATGATGCGACAAGCCGGGCGCTATTTGCCGGAATACAAAGCGACACGCGCCCAGGCGGGTGATTTTATGTCGCTGTGTAAAAACGCCGAGCTGGCCTGTGAAGTCACCCTGCAGCCGCTGCGTCGTTTTCCGCTGGATGCCGCCATCCTCTTCAGTGACATCCTGACGATTCCGGATGCGATGGGACTGGGACTCTATTTTGAAACCGGCGAAGGCCCGCGTTTCTCAAACCCTGTAACCTGCCGCGCTGACGTTGATCGCTTGCCGGTGCCCGATCCGGAGATGGAGCTGGGCTATGTGATGAACGCGGTTCGCACCATCCGCCGCAATCTGAATGGCGAGGTGCCGCTGATCGGCTTCTCCGGCAGTCCATGGACGCTGGCCACCTACATGGTGGAAGGCGGCAGCAGCAAAGCGTTTACCCGAATCAAAAAGATGATGTATGCCGAGCCTGCTACGCTGCATGCGATGCTGGATAAGCTGGCTGACAGCGTCATTCTCTATCTCAATGCGCAGATTCGCGCAGGTGCCCAGTCGGTGATGGTCTTCGATACCTGGGGCGGTGTGCTGACCGGCCGTGACTACCGCGAGTTCTCCCTTCACTACATGCACAAAATTGTTGATGGCCTGCTGCGTGAAAATGACGGCCGCCGCGTGCCGGTGACGCTGTTCACCAAAGGCGGTGGACAGTGGCTGGAAGCGATGGCCGCCACCGGCTGTGATGCGCTGGGTCTCGACTGGACCACCGACATTGACGATGCGCGCCGTCGCGTGGGCGATAAAGTTGCGCTGCAGGGCAATATGGACCCCTCTATGCTCTATGCGGCACCTGAGCGTATTGAGCAGGAAGTGGCCGGTATTCTGGAGCGCTTTGGTTCCGGCACCGGCCATGTCTTTAATCTGGGGCACGGTATTCATCTGGATGTGCCACCGGAAAATGCCGGTGTCTTTGTTGATGCTGTGCATCGTTTATCACGTCCCTGGCATCAGGAGTAATCATGGATATTGCCGCACTTCGCGCTGAGCAGTTACAACGCGCCGCTGACGTGGTGCGTGACGATGATTTTGATGTATTGCCGCCTCGCTATATCGGTGGGGCCGACGTAGGTTTTGAGCAGGAAGGCACGATCACACGCGCAGCGATGGTAATCCTGGAGTACCCATCGCTTCGGCTGGTGGAGCATCGCATCGCGCGTATTGAGACGACGATGCCCTATATCCCGGGCTTTCTCTCCTTCCGGGAATATCCGGCCCTGATGGCCGCCTGGGAGATGCTGGAGCAGAAGCCGGACCTGCTGTTTGTGGATGGACACGGAATTTCGCATCCCAGACGGCTCGGCGTTGCCTCGCATTTTGGTCTGCTGGTGGATGTGCCTACTATCGGGGTCGCGAAAAGCCGGCTGTGTGGTCGTTTTGCCGATCTGGATGCGCAACCGGGCAGCCGCCAGCCGCTGATCGACAAAGGTGAGCAGATTGGCTGGGTATGGCGCAGCAAGCAACGCTGCAACCCGCTGTTCGTCGCCACCGGCCACCGTGTCAGCCTGGATACTGCGCTGCAGTGGGTCGAAAACTGTACGCGCGGTTACCGTTTGCCGGAACCCACCCGCTGGGCCGATGCAGTGGCGTCGAACCGTTCCGCTTTCCAGCGCTGGCAAAACGCGCTTTAACACTGTTTGTGCTGCGCTTTTGCAGTTACACTGCGGCCAGAGAAACGAATAAGAGCCACCTTTATGTTACAAAATCCCGTTCATCTGCGTCTGGCGAAGCTGGAAAGCTGGCAGCATCTGACGTTTATGGCCTGCCTGTGCGAGCGTATGTACCCCAACTATCGCGCATTCTGCGAGCAGACTGAATTTGCCGATCCGGCACTCTATCGCCGCATTCTTGATCTGATCTGGGAAAACCTGACGGTCAAAGATGCGAAGATTAACTTCGACAGCCAGCTGGAAAAGCTCGAGGCTGCCATTCCCGATGGCGATGCGTTTGAGGTCTATGGCGTCTATCCGGCTATCGATGCCTGCGTGGCCCTGAGCGAAGTGTTACATGCCCAGCTGAGTGGTGAAACGCTGGAGCATGCGATTGAAGTCAGCAGGACATCCATTACGACGGTTGCCATGCTGGAAATGACACAGGCTGGACGCGAAATGACCGATGAGGAGCTGCGTGAAAACCCGGCTATCATCGATGAGTGGGACCTCCAGTGGGAGATTTTCCGCCTGCTGGCGGAGTGTGAAGAGCGCGACCTTGAATTGATTAAAGGTCTGCGATCTGACCTGCGTGAAGCGGGAATAAGTAACATCGGTATAAATTTCCAGCAGTAAGGCGATAAAACGTGACTTCAGGCCCGAATTAGCGCGCCTGGAGGCTTCACATTGGCCCCCTCTCTGGTCTACATTTGGGGGGCTGAAAATTGTGGCTATCGGTGCGTGCAGGCAGAAGAGTGCCAGAATATGGCTTTTCCCTCGCACTCGTTGCTTAGCAAGCGATAAATACACTTTAAGGATAACTTATGAACAAGACTCAACTGATTGATGTGATCGCAGAAAAAGCTGACCTGTCTAAAACCCAGGCTAAGGCAGCGCTGGAATCTACTCTGGCTGCGATCACTGAGTCTCTGAAAGATGGTGATGCTGTACAACTGGTTGGTTTTGGTACTTTTAAAGTGAACCACCGCGCTGAGCGTACCGGTCGTAACCCGCAGACTGGCAAAGAGATCAAAATCGCTGCAGCAAACGTACCGGCATTCGTGTCTGGTAAAGCGCTGAAAGACGCCGTTAAGTAAGACGTCGCACTGCGGTTAAGCTTTAAAACAGGGGGCGTTTCGCCCCTTTTGTTTAAGAGGCCAGCCATCATGACCCCGCTGTTTCAGCGTTTAGCTGTTCTGTTTCTCTCCCTGTTTCTGTTTAGCTGCAGCTCTGTTCCGGATATTCCCCCCTTTTCTGCCAGTGGCTATCTTGCCGATCGTGGTGTTGTGCGCATCTGGCGTAAAAACAGCGATCACCAGTCTGTCCATATTCGTACGATCTACACGCCGTTCAGTGGCGGTGAGGGCGAGGTGACCGATTATGTCTGGCTGGAAGAGGCGCTGATCAGCGTTCAGCGCCAGGTAAAAGGGAAGCAGCCTGATGATGTCACCCTGCGCTTTGACCAGGCGGGCGGCCTCAACTTTATGCAGCGTCAGCTGTCAGACCGGCGTGAAGCCGTGAGTGCTGATGCGGTAGAACTCTATAAGTTTGACGCTCAGCGGATGCGTAATCTTAGTGATGCGCTGTTAAGCGGTCGGGTATTCCTGAGGCAGGGACACTGGCTGGGCAACAATCTGCTGGAGAGTTGTGAAGGGCAGCAGGTCAGGCCCGCTTTTGATGCTGATGCCCTGCGGATACTGACACAGCAGCAGCGCAGCGCCCCGGCACCGCTGATGGTGTCATGGCTGGACGCGCCGGAAGGCATTCAGCTGTTGCGGATCAGTCAGCAGGATGAGTGCGCGCAGCAGCCGACAGAAGATGATATGTAAAAATAAAAAGGGGGCACCCGGTGCCCCCTGAACTTATTTGCGATTAATGGCGCGATAGCCAATATCGCGGCGGCAGAAGCTGCCCTGCCACGAGATGGGCTGTGTCAGCGCATAAGCCCGCTTCTGTGCCGCAGCGACATCCTCACCCAGTGCGGTAACGCACAGCACGCGGCCACCGCTGGTCAGCACCCGATCCTCTTCCAGCCGGGTTCCGGCGTGAAAGACCTTGCCGTCCGCAACCTCTTCCAGTGGCAGACCGTGGATCTGATCACCCTGACTGTAGTCACCCGGATAACCGCCCGCCGCCAGTACCACACCGAGCGCAGGACGCGGATCCCACTGGGACGTTTTCTGATCCAGTTTACCCTCGCAGGCGGCCAGGCAAAGATCGACCAGATCCGACTGCAGGCGCAGCATGATCGGCTGGGTTTCCGGATCGCCGAAGCGGCAGTTGAATTCGATCACTTTCGGCTGCCCGGTGCGATCGATCATCAGACCGGCGTAGAGAAAACCGGTGTAAACGTTGCCTTCAGCAGCCATGCCGCGCACCGTCGGCCAGATAACCTGATCCATGACGCGCTGGTGGATCTCATCGGTGACGACCGGCGCCGGGGAGTAGGCACCCATTCCGCCGGTGTTCGGACCGGTATCACCATCGCCTACGCGTTTATGATCCTGGCTGGTGGCCATTGGCAGCACATGCTCGCCGTCGACCATCACAATAAAGCTGGCTTCTTCGCCATCCAGAAACTCTTCGATCACAATGCGGTGCCCGGCGTCGCCAAAGGCATTACCGGCCAGCATATCCTGAACGGCCTCTTCAGCTTCCTGCAGCGTCATCGCCACAATGACGCCTTTACCGGCGGCCAGGCCGTCAGCTTTAATAACGATAGGCGCGCCTTTTTCACGCAGATACGCGAGAGCCGGCTCGACCTCGGTAAAGTTCTGGTATGCCGCGCTGGGGATCTGATGGCGCGCCAGAAAATCTTTGGTAAATGCTTTTGAGCCTTCCAGCTGTGCGGCAGCCTGAGTCGGGCCAAAAATGGTCAGCCCAGCCTGACGGAATGCATCCACCACGCCAATGACCAGCGGTGCTTCCGGTCCGACAATGGTCAGATCGATCTTCTCGCGCTGGGCAAAATCCAGCAGGGCAGGGATATCGGTCGCACTGATTGCGACATTCTGCAGCGCAGGCTCTAATGCCGTACCGGCGTTACCTGGCGCAACAAAGACGGTTTCTGCGAGCGGCGACTGTGCCGCTTTCCAGGCCAGCGCGTGTTCACGTCCGCCATTACCAATCACTAAAATTTTCATCTGTTACTCTCCGGAACGATTAATGACGGAAGTGGCGCATATCGGTAAAGATCATGGCAATGCCGTGCTCATCCGCCGCCGCAATCACCTCTTCATCGCGGATAGATCCGCCAGGCTGAATCACACAGCTCACGCCCACCGCAGCGGCCGCATCAATACCGTCGCGGAAGGGGAAGAACGCATCTGACGCCATGGCAGAACCTTTCACTTCCAGTCCTTCATCGCCCGCTTTAATACCGGCAATTTTAGCGGAGTAGACGCGGCTCATCTGGCCGGCACCAATCCCGATCGTCATCCCGTCACGCGCATAGACAATGGCGTTGGATTTAACAAACTTCGCGACCTTCCAGCAGAAGAGGGCATCACGCAGCTCCTGCTCCGATGGCTGACGCTTGCTGACCACGCGCAGCTGGCTGGCATCGACCATACCGAGATCGCGATCCTGAACCAGCAGGCCACCGTTGACGCGTTTGAAATCCAGCGCTGCCGTGCGGTTTTGCCACTGGCCGCAGATCAGGACACGGACATTCTGTTTCGTGGCGGTAATCTTCAGCGCGGCCTCGGAAACGGCTGGCGCGATGATCACCTCAACGAACTGGCGGCTGATAATGGCCTGTGCTGTCGCTTCATCCAGCTCGCGGTTAAAGGCGATGATGCCCCCGAACGCAGAGGTAGGGTCGGTCTGGTAAGCACGGTCATAGGCTGACAGCAGGTCGTCGCCGGTCGCAACGCCACAGGGGTTAGCATGTTTAACAATGACGCAGGCGGGGTCACTGAACTCTTTGACACACTCGAGTGCAGCATCCGTGTCAGCGATATTGTTATAGGAGAGCGCTTTGCCCTGAACCTGTTGCGCGGTGGCAACCGAGGCTTCAGCAACCTGCTCTTCTATATAGAAGGCCGCCTGCTGGTGGCTGTTTTCGCCGTAACGCATATCCTGCTTCTTGATGAAGTTCAGATTCAGGGTACGCGGGAAGCGACCCGCAGGCTGATTGCGTTCACCGTGATAGGCGGGCACCAGACTACCAAAGTAGTTCGCGATCATACCGTCGTAAGCGGCGGTGTGTTCAAACGCTTTGATCGCCAGGTCGAAACGGGTGTCGAGCGTCAGGCTGTTCTGGTGGGCATCCATTTCAGCAATGATGGCGTCGTAGTCGCCGCTGCTGACCACGATAGCCACATCTTTGTGGTTCTTAGCGGCAGAGCGCACCATAGTCGGGCCGCCGATATCGATGTTTTCTACTGCGTCTTCCAGTGAGCATCCTTCACGGGCAACGGTCTGGGCAAAGGGATAGAGATTAACGACCACCATGTCGATAGGGCTGATGTCATGCTGCGCCATGATGGCATCATCCTGGCCGCGACGACCCAGAATGCCGCCATGCACTTTCGGATGCAGGGTTTTGACGCGTCCATCCATCATTTCCGGGAAACCGGTGTAATCAGAGACTTCTGTGACAGCCAGACCCGCATCCGCCAGCAGGCGAGCGGTTCCACCTGTGGAGAGCAGTTCGACACCGCGACTGGAGAGCGCCTGAGCAAATTCGAGGATGCCGGCTTTGTCAGAGACACTGAGCAAGGCGCGGCGTACAGGACGAGGTTGTTGCATGGTGGTTTATCCCTTGGCTTTGTTTCGCGTATAGAAGAGCGTTACATCAGGTTTTACAGCGGTTTTCTCTTCTATATAAGAAGGAAAGATCAAAAACCTCAGGTAACGCCCCTAAAAGGGGAGTCCGTCATATTGCCCGGCATTGTAGCGAAAACGTTTGCGTGATGCTCGCCTAAATTTGCCAGGCCCGGTGAATGTGGATAACGCTGTGTGTAACTGCGTATAACAGCGACTTTTGCTGTGGAATGCAGCGAACGCGCTTTTTTCTGCAATTTATGGGTTGCGCCTGTCTGACAACTCCCTATAATGCGCCTCCATCGACACGGCACAACGGCTTACGGAATGCGGTATTGTTACCGGATAACAGTTGTGTCCTGCGGAGTAAAGTCCGAAGGATTCTGCGCTGAGGCAAGGCGGCAACCGAGCGATGTGAAGGAGCATACTGACGTATGTGACTGAGCAGCGGGAGGGCGGCCAACGCAGCATCAGCACAGAAGACACAGGACAGAGCACAAAGAATTTGCCTGGCGGCTTTAGCGCGGTGGTCCCACCTGACCCCATGCCGAACTCAGAAGTGAAACGCCGTAGCGCCGATGGTAGTGTGGGGCCTCCCCATGCGAGAGTAGGGAACTGCCAGGCATTATATAAGTGAAGAAGCCCCGCACCGACGTGCGGGGCTTTTTTACGTCTGCTGTTTGCCAGTTTAAGCTGAAACATTTTCATTTTCTGCATGAAACCTCGACAACTCACCCCAATCAGGCTAATGTTGGGCATCCAGATGTCTAAACGTTTATACGGTTGTATGAGGTGAGCAGGTTATGCCAATCAGGGTTCCCGACGAATTACCGGCAGTAAATTTTTTGCGTGATGAAAATGTCTTTGTCATGACATCATCGCGCGCCAGTGTTCAGGAGATCCGTCCGCTTAAAGTGCTGGTACTGAATCTGATGCCGAAGAAGATCGAAACGGAGAATCAGTTTCTGCGTCTGCTGTCCAACTCACCCTTACAGATCGATATTCAGCTGCTGCGTATCGACAGCCGTGAGTCGCGCAACACCCCCAGCGAGCACCTCAACAACTTCTACTGCAATTTCGAAGATATTCAGCACGACAACTACGATGGCTTAATCGTGACAGGTGCGCCGCTCGGACTGGTTGATTTTAACGATGTCGCTTACTGGCCACAGATTCAGCGCGTGCTGCACTGGGCAAATGAGCATGTTACCTCAACCCTGTTTGTCTGCTGGGCGGTGCAGGCTGCGCTGAATATTCTGTATGGTATTCCGAAACAAACCCGACAGAACAAACTGTCTGGCGTCTATGAGCATCAGATACTGCATCCGCACGCGTTACTGACCCGGGGTTTTGATGATAATTTCCTGGCTCCGCACTCACGCTATGCTGATTTTCCTACCCAGCTGATCACCGATTACACCGATCTTGAGCTGTTTGCTGAATCGGAACAAACCGGGGCGTATCTGATGGCGAGCAGGGACAAGCGACTGGTCTTTGTTACCGGTCACCCGGAGTATGATGCCCTGACCCTGGCCGGTGAGTACCATCGCGATTATGAGGCGGGCGTGAAACCGGAGATTCCATATAACTATTTCCCGCAGAATAATCCGGCGCTGCCACCGCGGGCCACCTGGCGCAGCCACGGCAATCTGCTGTTTTCGAACTGGCTCAACTACTACGTCTATCAGATCACGCCATTCGATCTGCGTCACATGAATCCGACACTGGAATAGTCCCGCTTAATCTTCAACTGAACCGTGTTAGCCGATGGCAGCACGGTTTTTTTCGCCTGTAAAAAGCCAGATGAAAAGCATTCCTTTAAAAGATGAAACTTTAATCCGTTCTGAAACAGAGAGATATCGCCGTTTAAATGCAAAAATGGAAATAGTTTTTGATTTAAGAAAATAAATGCTTATGCTCTGGATCTGTAGCTCACAAAACAAACAGCGAGTGGATCCGCTGCATTCGATCTTTTGAATACAGGAGAGCGCCAGCATGACAGATTCCGTGATCAGCCATACCCTGACCTTCAGCCAGCCCCTGAACCAGGGAGCAGAGAGCCTGTTTACCCCTGAAGCCATCTCGTTTTTAGAGGCTCTGGTGACACGCTTTGCGCCGCAACGCGAAGCACTGTTACTCGACCGTCAGCGGCGACAACAACGCTATGACCAGGGCACGCTGCCAGACTTCGATATGGAAACCGCTTCCATAAGAGAAAGTGAATGGCATATTCGATCCATTCCGGCCGATTTAGCGGATCGCCGGGTGGAGATCACCGGGCCGCCCGATCGGAAGATGGTGATCAACGCGCTGAATGCTGACGTGAACGTCTTTATGGCTGACTTTGAGGATTCGCTTTCCCCGGCGTGGTCAAAACTGATTGACGGTCAGCTCACGCTGCGCGAGGCGGTGCAGGGAACGCTGAGTTACACCAGCGACAAGGGAAAAATCTATCAGTTAAATGCCCATCCGGCGGTGCTGATGTGCCGGGTGCGCGGTCTGCATCTGTCAGAAAAACATGTCAGCTGGCAGGGTAAGGCGATTCCGGGCGGCCTGTTCGATTTCGCTCTCTACTTTTTCCACAACGTTCGCGCTTTACTGGCGAAAGGCAGCGGCCCTTACTTCTATCTGCCGAAAACCGAAAGCTGGCAGGAGGTCGCCTGGTGGCGTGAGATCTTTCGTTTCAGCGAGGATCAGTTCGATCTGCCGCGCGGAACGATCAAAGTGACGGTGCTGATCGAGACCCTGCCTGCGGTCTTCCAGATGGATGAGATCCTGTGGAATCTGCGCGATCACATCGTCGGCCTGAACTGCGGCCGCTGGGATTACATCTTCAGCTATATCAAAACCCTGCAACAGCATCCGGATAGGATATTGCCGGATCGCCAGTCGGTGACCATGTCGCAGCCATTCCTGGATGCCTATTCGCGACTGCTGATTAAAACCTGTCATCGCCGGGGGGCATTTGCGATGGGGGGCATGTCGGCCCTCATTCCCCACAAAGATCCGGTGCGCAATGCCTGGGTATTGCAACGCGTAACGGAAGATAAGCAGCGTGAGGCGGGCAATGGACACGACGGCACCTGGATAGCGCATCCTGGCCTGGCAGAGAGTGCGATGGCCGTCTTCAATGCCACTCTCGGCGATCGGCCTAATCAGCTGCATGTCATGCGTGAAGCGGACGCCCCGATCACGGCAGAGCAGTTACTTGCGCCCTGTGAAGGGCAACGCACCGAGGCGGGTATGCGTGCCAACATCCGCGTCGCGCTGCAATACCTTGAGGCCTGGATTAGCGGTAACGGTTGTGTGCCGATTGATGGACTGATGGAGGATGCCGCTACGGCGGAGATTGCGCGCACCTCTATCTGGCAGTGGATTCGCCACCAGCAAATCCTGGACAGCGGCCAGCCGGTCACCGCTGAACTGTTTCTGCGCTGGCTGAACGAAGAGCTGCATCTGCTGCAAAACACGCTGGGTGAATCCCGTTTCAGCGGCGGTCGCTACCACGACGCGGCGCAGCTGATGGCGCAGATCACCACCGAACGCGAACTGGTTTCCTTTCTTACCCTGCCAGGCTACCGCCTGATCCCCTGAACAAAGGAGCTATTGCCATGACACGCACTCAACAAATCGAGCAACTTGAACAGGATTGGCAGACCGCACGCTGGCATGGGATTACCCGCCCGTACAGCGCAGCAGAGGTGGTTAATCTGCGCGGCTCATTACAACCCGCCTGTACGCTGGCGGAGCGCGGTGCAGAGAAACTCTGGGCACTGCTGAACGGCAAGGCAAAGAAGGGCTACATCAACAGTCTGGGCGCGCTGAGCGGCGGTCAGGCCCTTCAGCAGGCGAAAGCGGGCATTGAAGCGATCTATCTCTCTGGCTGGCAGGTGGCGGCAGATGCCAACGTTGCCGGGCAGATGTATCCCGACCAGTCGCTCTATCCGGTCAACTCAGTGCCGGAGGTCGTGACGCGCATCAATCAGACCTTTCAGCGTGCCGATCAGATTCAGTGGTCCGCGGGTATCGAAGCGGGTGACAGCCGGTACACCGATTTCTTTCTGCCGATTGTTGCCGATGCGGAAGCGGGTTTTGGCGGCGTGCTGAACGCATTTGAACTGATGAAGGCGATGATTCAGGCGGGTGCCGCGGCGGTTCACTTCGAGGATCAGCTGGCTGCGGTGAAAAAATGCGGCCATATGGGCGGTAAGGTGCTGGTGCCGACCCAGGAGGCGATTCAGAAACTGGTGGCGGCCCGGCTGGCCGCCGATGTGATGGGGGTGCCCACCCTGCTGCTGGCCCGCACCGATGCCGATGCCGCTGACCTGATCACTTCAGACTGCGATGAATACGACCGTCCCTTTATCCGGGGCGACCGGACGGCAGAAGGGTTCTTTCGTACCCATGCAGGGATAGAACAGGCGATCAGTCGCGGTCTGGCCTATGCACCTTATGCTGACATCCTCTGGTGTGAAACCTCGACGCCGGACCTGGCGATGGCGCAGCGCTTTGCCGACGCCATTCATGCGCGCTTTCCCGGCAAGCTGCTGGCCTACAACTGTTCGCCGTCATTCAACTGGAAGAAAAATCTCGACGACAGCACCATCGCGACGTTTCAGCAGTCGCTCAGCGACATGGGTTATCGCTTCCAGTTCATCACGCTGGCAGGCATCCACAGCATGTGGTTCAACATGTTTGATCTGGCCCATGCCTATGCTCAGGGCGAAGGGATGCGTCACTATGTTGAAAAGGTTCAGCAACCTGAGTTTGCGGCGCGCGATCGCGGTTACAGCTTCTCGTCGCATCAGCAGGAGGTGGGCACCGGCTACTTCGATCAGGTCACCACCACCATTCAGGGCGGTAAATCGTCGGTCACGGCGCTGACCGGTTCGACCGAAGAGCATCAGTTCTGACGCGCTTTCCTGACGGATCCCCCGCCCGCACGCTGCGGGCGGGCCTTTGCCGGAGCTGATTATGCCGCCACGTGAATCTTTAATCGCCCACACGATTCTGCAGGGTTCAGATGCGCAGTATGGCCGCTTTCTGGATATCACCGCCGGGGCGCAGCAGCGGTTTGAACAGGCGGAATGGCAGGCGGTGCAGCACGCCATGAAGGCTCGCATCCACCTCTACGACCATCATGTCTCTCTGGTTGCTGATCAGCTGCGGGTGCTGAACGGCGCGGCAGACTGGGATCAGGCATTCTGGCTGCAGATCAAGGAACACTATCAGAGCCTGCTTCCCGGCTACCCGCGGCATGAAATTGCCGAAAGCTTCTTTAACTCCGTCTACTGCCGATTACATGGCCATGCCGATCTGCAGCCTGAGCGCCTGTTTATCTTCAGCTCTCAATCCCAGGCTACGCCGGTCACCCCTTTGCGGCCCCTGTCGCGACGTTATCTGCCGGACAGAGGCTGGCGGGCCGCGGTGGATCAGGCTCTGGCCGATTTACCGCTGACCCTGCCGTGGCAGCATCGCGCCCGGGATGTCGGCTGGATTGTCCGTCACCTGACGTCGCACTTTGCCGGTCTGGATCAGGGCTGGCTTGAGGTCAGCAGTGAGCTTTTTTATCGCAACAAAACCGCGTTGCTGGTGGCGCGCCTGCATCTGCCGGACGGCATCGCTCCCTGTCTGCTGCCGATTCAGCGCACTGACGCCGGCGAACTCTGGATAGACACCTGTCTCACCGATGTGAATGACGCCAGCATTGTCTTTGGGTTCGCCCGCGCCTGTTTCATGGTCTATGCCCCGGTGCCTGCTGCGCTGGTCGCCTGGCTGCAACCGATTCTGCCGGGCAAAACCCTGGCGGAACGGTACAGGGCGATTGGCTGCCAGAAACATGGCAAAACGGAAAGCTACCGTGAATATCTTCAGGCGCTGGCAGAGAGTGATGCGGCCTTTGAGATCGCGCCTGGCGTGCGCGGCATGGTGATGCTGGTTTTCACGCTGCCGGGGTTTGATCGGGTGTTTAAGGTCATTAAGGATCGCTTCGCGCCACAGAAAGAGGTGACGGAAGCGCAGGTGCGCGCCTGTTATCAGCAGGTCAAAGAGCATGATCGCGTGGGACGTATGGCCGATACGCAGGAGTTTGAGCAGTTTGCGCTGCCGCTGGCGCGCTTCTCACCGGCGCTGCTGGCTGAGCTGAACGCCTGTGCGGCAGAAAAAGTGGAGATCCAGGGCGACCGTCTGATTATTCGTCATCTGTGGCTGGAGCGACGGATGCAGCCGCTTAATCTCTATCTGGCGCAGGCCAGCGCGGCAGAGCGTCATCATGCAATCGAGGAGTATGGCAACGCCATCCGGCAGCTGGCGGCCGCCAATATCTTTCCCGGCGATATGCTGTTTAAAAACTTCGGCATCACCCGCCATGGCCGGGTCATTTTTTATGACTACGATGAGATCCGCCCGATGCTCGAACTGAACTTCCGGGAGGTGCCGCGCGCGCGTTATGAGGAAGATGAACTCAGCGCAGAGCCCTGGTACAGCGTCGGGCCGGACGATGTGTTTCCGGAGACTTTCCGCTATGCGTTATGCAGCGAAGCCGCGACCGGCGCCTTGCTGCTGCAACTGCATCCGGAACTTTTTGACCCCGGCTGGTGGCGCGCTCAGCAGCAGCGCATCGCTCAGGGCCATGTGGAAGAGGTGATTGCCTGGCGGCAGACGCAGCGTTTCAGCGTCTGCTACGCGGCAGAAACCGTTAACGACCACTGTACGCCAGCGTAACCTGTCGCGCCTCGCGGATGACCAGCGCGCCGAGTTCAGTAATGCGGTCATCCGTCATGCGGGCAATCGGCCCGGAGATGGAGAGCGCCGCAAAGGCGTCGCCATGTTCGTCATAGATGGGGGCGGCGACACAGCGCAGACCCAGCGCATGCTCTTCATCGTCAAAGGAAAAGCCCGCTTTGCGCACCTGTGCCAGATTCTCTTTCAGGCTCTGCGGCGACATCAGCGTCTTCGCGGTGTAGTAGTGCAAGCCCTTCTGATGCAACAGCGCCGTGACCTGCTCATCGCCCAGATGTGCCAGGAACGCTTTGCCGGCACCGGAGGCGTGCATCGGCAGCTTGCCGCCAATCGGCGCAGACATCCGCATCAGCTGCGTGCACTGCACCTGATCGATGATCACTGCCTGATGATCGCTGAGATCCAGTACCGCCAGATTGACCGTCTCGCCGGACTGCTCCATCAGCCTGCGCAGCACCGGGTGCACCAGCGCCAGCAGGTTACGGCTTTGCAGAAAACTGCTGCCGACCATAAAGGCGTGTGCGCCGATAGTCCACAGACCCAGGTCGCCCACCTGACGGACAAAACCCTGCTGCTGCATGGTGCTGAGCAGGCGATGGGTGGTGGAGTTTGGCAGGCCCGCCTGCTGGGCCAGTTCGGTCAGCGCCACGCTGCCGTGTGAATCGGCAATCAGCTCCAGCAGGGTCAGGCCGCGCGTCAGCGACTGGACCTGACCGCCCGCTGGTGCGGCGACAGGCGTGCTACGGGGTTTTTTGCCGCGCTTAGCGGGAACCGGCATTGCCATGGGAAACTCCTCTTTTGCATTGTGGAAATCATTTTCGTTTTAATCGTGACGTTTGCAAACGCTGCTTTTCTGGTCAGACCTCTCTGCCCGCGATCGTTATCCGTCCCGGATAAGGTGACTTTGTCGCCAGTTAAGCTTGTGCCAGAATGAAAAACAGGCTTTTTCGCCAGCAGACTGACGTGAGTGGGGCAACGGTGAGCACGAAAATCGACGCGTTATATCAGCAGCTCGCACAACGCATTATGGTGCTGGACGGTGCCATGGGCACCCTGATCCAGCGCTACCGGCTGGAGGAGGCGGATTTTCGCGGCAGCCGCTTCGCAGAGTGGCCCTGCGATCTTAAAGGCAACAACGATCTGCTGGTGCTGAGTCAGCCGGCGGTGATCCGCGAGATCCACGACGCCTATCTGGCCGCAGGCGCTGACATCCTCGAAACCAACACCTTCAATGCCACGTCGATTGCGATGGCAGATTACCGCATGGAAAGCCTCTCGGCAGAAATCAACCGTGAAGCGGCCCGGCTGGCACGATCCTGCGCCGATGCGTGGACGGCGAAAACGCCGGATCGCCCGCGCTTTGTGGCGGGCGTGCTGGGCCCGACTAACCGCACCTGCTCTATCTCGCCCGATGTAAACGATCCCGCCTTCCGCAACGTCACCTTCAGTCAGCTGGTGGACGCGTACCGGGAGTCGACCCGCGCGCTGGTGGAGGGCGGTGTTGACCTCATCATGATTGAAACGGTGTTCGACACGCTGAATGCGAAAGCCGCGGTCTATGCGGTGCAGAGCGAGATGGAGGCGCTGGGCGTGACGCTGCCGCTGATGATCTCCGGGACGATTACCGATGCCTCCGGGCGGACACTCTCCGGCCAGACCACCGAAGCCTTTTATAACGCTCTGCGTCATGCAGAACCCCTCTCTTTTGGCCTGAACTGTGCGCTCGGCCCGGATGAGCTGCGTCAGTATGTGGCGGAGCTGTCGCGCATCGCTGAGGGCTACGTCAGCGCGCACCCCAACGCAGGTCTGCCCAATGCGTTTGGCGAATATGATCTCGATGCGGAAGTGATGGCCCGGCAGATGGGGGAATGGGCCCGTGCCGGCTTCCTGAATATTATTGGCGGCTGCTGTGGCACGACGCCGCAGCATATTGCCGCCATGGCCGCCGCTGTTGAAGGCGTCGCACCGCGGAAGCCACCGGCTATTCCGGTGGCCTGTCGTCTCTCCGGTCTGGAGCCGCTTAACATCAGCGCCGAATCACTGTTTGTCAACGTCGGGGAGCGCACCAACGTCACTGGCTCGGCAAAATTTAAAAGACTGATTAAAGAAGAGAAATATCACGAGGCGCTGGACGTCGCGTTGCAGCAGGTGCAGAGCGGCGCGCAGATTATCGACATCAATATGGACGAAGGGATGCTCGACGCTGAAGCAGCGATGGTGCGTTTTCTGAATCTGATTGCGGGCGAACCCGATAT
Source organism: Pantoea sp. Sc1 (assembly GCF_000255315.1). NCBI lineage: Bacteria > Pseudomonadati > Pseudomonadota > Gammaproteobacteria > Enterobacterales > Erwiniaceae > Pantoea > Pantoea sp. Sc1. The sequence continues at coordinate 3,797,931 of NZ_AJFP01000001.1, read as the reverse complement.
CGCCCGCGTGCCGGTGATGATCGACTCTTCGAAATGGGCGGTGATTGAAAAAGGGTTACAGTGCATTCAGGGCAAAGGGATTGTTAACTCGATTTCGATGAAAGAGGGCGAGGCGGCCTTTATCCATTATGCCCGTCAGGTGCGGCGCTACGGCGCTGCCATGGTGGTGATGGCCTTTGATGAAGTGGGGCAGGCGGATACCCGCGCCCGTAAGATCGCGATCTGCCGCCGGGCTTATCAGATCCTCACACAGGAGGTCGGTTTCCCGCCGGAAGATATCATCTTTGACCCCAATATCTTTGCCGTGGCGACCGGCATAGAGGAGCACAACAACTACGCGATGGACTTTATCGGGGCGTGCGAAGATATCCGGCGTGAACTGCCCCATGCGATGATATCGGGTGGCGTCTCCAACGTCTCATTTTCTTTTCGCGGCAACGAACCGGTTCGCGAAGCGATCCACGCCGTGTTCCTCTATCACGCCATCCGCAACGGCATGGGGATGGGGATTGTCAACGCCGGCCAGCTGGCTATCTATGACGATCTGCCCGCTGAACTGCGCGATGCCGTCGAAGATGTGATTCTCAACCGGCGAGAAGAGGGCACCGAGCGGCTGCTGGCGCTGGCGGAAACGTATCGTGGTGGCAAAAGTGACGGCGCGGAGGAGAAACAGCTGGCGGAGTGGCGCGGCTGGGCGGTAGCTAAGCGACTGGAATATTCGCTGGTTAAAGGAATAACGGAGTTTATTGAGCAGGACACCGAAGAGGCACGCCAGCAGGTGTCCCGCCCGATAGAGGTTATCGAAGGGCCGCTGATGGCGGGCATGAATGTGGTCGGCGACCTGTTCGGCGAAGGCAAAATGTTCCTGCCGCAGGTGGTGAAATCGGCACGCGTCATGAAACAGGCGGTGGCGTATCTGGAACCCTTTATCGAGGCCAGCAAAGAGGCCGGGCGCAGCAACGGCAAAATCGTGCTGGCCACGGTGAAAGGGGATGTGCATGACATCGGCAAGAATATTGTTGGCGTGGTGCTGCAGTGCAATAACTACGAAATTATCGACCTGGGCGTGATGGTGCCAGGGGAGAAGATCCTGAAAACCGCGCGGGAAGTCGATGCGGATATCATCGGCTTGTCGGGCCTGATCACGCCGTCGCTGGATGAGATGGTTAACATGGCGAAGGAGATGGAGCGTCAGGGCTTTACGCTGCCGCTGCTGATAGGCGGCGCGACTACCTCAAAGGCGCATACCGCCGTCAAAATCGAGCAGCACTACAGCGGTCCGACGGTTTACGTGCAGAACGCTTCACGCACCGTCGGTGTAGTGTCATCGCTGCTCTCCGACACGCTGAAAGCCGATTTTATTGCCCGGACCCGACGGGAGTATGAAACCGTGCGCATCCAGCACGCACGCAAAAAACCGCGCACGCCGCCGGTGTCGCTGCAGGCCGCGCGCGATAACGCCAGCCTGATCGCGTGGGAAAACTACACGCCACCGGTGCCGCATCGCCCCGGCGTCAGTCAGGTTGAGGCCAGTATCGACACGCTGCGCCACTATATTGACTGGACGCCGTTCTTTATGACCTGGTCGCTGGCGGGCAAATATCCCCGCATTCTGGAAGATGAGGTGGTGGGTGAAGAGGCACAGCGTCTGTTTGCCGATGCCAGTGCGATGCTCGACAGATTAAGTGAGCAGTCGCTGCTGACACCCCGTGGCGTGGTCGGTATTTTCCCGGCTAACCGGGTCGGTGACGATATCCATCTCTATAGCGATGAGCGGCGCGATGAAGTTTTGTGTGTGAGTCATCACTTACGTCAGCAGACAGAGAAAGCCGACTTTGCAAACTACTGCCTGGCCGATTTCGTGGCACCCAAATCAACGGGAAAAGCGGATTATCTTGGCGCTTTCGCGGTGACCGGCGGGCTGGAAGAGGATGCGCTGGCGGCGGCGTATGACCTGCAGCATGACGACTACAACAAGATTATGGTGAAGGCGCTGGCGGACCGTCTGGCGGAGGCGTTTGCCGAATATCTGCATGAGCGGGTGCGTAAGGTGATCTGGGGCTTCGCCCCCAATGAAAATCTCAGCAATGACGAGCTGATTCGCGAGCGTTATCAGGGGATACGACCGGCGCCAGGCTATCCGGCCTGCCCGGATCACACCGAAAAAGCGGCCATCTGGACGCTGCTGGGGGTGGAAGAACAGATCGGCATGACGCTCACCGAATCCTATGCCATGTGGCCGGGCGCTGCCGTCGCCGGCTGGTACTTCAGCCATCCTGACAGTCGATATTTCGCCGTGGCGCAGATCCAGCGTGACCAGGTGGAGGATTATGCGGCCCGCAAAGCCATGTCGGTCAGCGAAGTGGAACGCTGGCTGGCACCGCATCTTGGCTACGACGAGGAGTAAAAAAGCGGGCCGAGCGGCCAGGGATGGCATTAGCGCCTTTCCGATCTGACCGGGTTTCCTGTGCGTGCACCCGCTTACCGCAGAGCAGGCTCAGGGAGCATACGCCTTGCGCAAAGTCGCCTTAACGCCATCCATGGCAGGCTCAGCGCGGGCCATCCCTGGCCCGCTATGCTTTGCTTCAGGCGTATGCTCCCATCGCTTTACGTCCGGCCGCCGTCTGAACGAGGCCGCCTCTGCTTAGTTAAAGCGCGCGTCGCTATCGGAGGTCAGATCATACAGCTGGTATTTACGACCCAGCATCTGACCGCCATCGCGCGTCAGCGGCACCCAGTTAACCTGCGCGCGACCGCGTGTTGGCGTCACGGTGAACAGATCCATCGGTACGGAGATATAGAAGCCTTTGGTGAAGTCACCCTCGCCATACTCTTCCGAGGAGACGTTGGTTTTCGTGGCATACACCCCCACCATTACGCCGCTGTCAAAGCGCTTGGACACATCAACCGTCACGCCTTTATCTTTCGCCAGATACTGACCGACGCTGGCTTTCACCAGCACATCCTGCATAAACCACGGACGCCAGTAGCCGGTCAGGTTGCCGGTTGAGGCTTTATAGCGGTTGAACTGCATCATGTTGTCCCAGTCACGCTGCCGGACGTAGTTGGCATCGACGCCCACCGCCCAGTTCGCATCAACCGGACGATAGAGCACCTCGCCGCCCACGCCGCCATACATCGTCTCCAGATAACCGCCGTAGACCTGACCATAGAAGCCGTTACCAAGGTGGCCCATATAGTTGGCCTGCAGATCGTTAACGTAGACGTTATTCTCGACGTAGTCGCGGATATGGGTACGCACGCGCGGCAGCGATGAGTCGGCCGGTGCGCCGTTATAGTTGAACTTATCGTAGTTGTTGGCGAGGTTGCCAAACAGACTGCCTCCCACCAGCAGGTGGTCGGTCAGCCAGTAATCGACGTTACCCATCACGCCGACCTGATACATGTAGAAACTCTCCGGGCCGCCCACCGACTGATTCAGCACCGGTGACAGGCTGTAGTTCAGGCGATCTTTGCGGATAAACATCCCCTGCTCAGTAGTGCCCGGATCGACCGGATCTTTGCGCGTCTGCTGCAGCGGCTGCTCATGGCCCAGCGGATAGCCTTGCAGATCGTTACGCAGGCTGGCGACCTGCGTTTCCGTGGTGACCTGCGGCATATTAAAGCGCGACTCGGTGACATTGATGGTGTCGATGCCGTCCGGCAGATGATTCATGATGATGCGGTTAGCACGATCGACGCCTTCGCGGGTATCGCGATATTTGGTCTGCTCACCGGAGACATAGAGCGTATGGCCCTGTGTCTGAATACGCGGGCCATCGAGACCGGCGTTATATTTCAGGTCGGTAAGCTGATTCCCCACCACGGTCGGCTCCAGCAGACGCGGCTGCGGCTGCGGATTGTAGGCGGGCTTCTCGCTGTCGATGTGCGCCTGGCGCAGATCGTTAAAGTTCGTGCGCAGGGTAACACCAAACATAAAGGTGTTGCCGCGTTCGTAGCTGGCGTTGATATCCGCCCAGTCGGTCACACGGTAAATCGCCCCGACGTTCAGCTTGCTACGCTGCTCCAGACGGCCAGCAAAGTCATTCTGATAGTCGTTGCCCTCATACTCCATTTTAAGGCGCAGCGGCTGCCAGGGGGTCTGATACTCAATACCGCCAAACAGCGCCGTCGGACCGTGGAACATCTGCGAGCCGTTGATGGAACCCGCTTCGCCGACCCGTGGACGCTGACAGTAGCTGTCGCTGTAGGAACAGAAGGGGTTCTTCACCGTGCCGCTGTTGCCGAGATAGCCCCAGCCGAGACCGAACGTAAAGTCGAACGGCCCCCAGGCCTTGGTCGCTACCAGATATTCGCTGTCGAACAGGCCCGTGCCGCCGAGATCGCGGGTGCCGACCGCCACTTCCGGCAGCCAGAATCCTTCCTGCCACAGACGCAGTTTCAGGTCGAAGGCTTTATCTTTATAGCTCTGCGTGCCGCTGAATTCAGAGACCGCACTGTACTGGCGGGTACGCACGTCGGTGTAACGCACGGTCGTCTCCAGCCACGGAAAGAGCTGCAGCGATGCGGAGTAGTAGCGATACTGATCGTTGTCGCGGGCATTGAGGCTGAACTCCCCCTCTCTGGCCATGCGCGCGGTCGGCACCTGCATCAGGCCCACGCCGCCAAAATCAGATTGTGAAGGTCCCACCGGCGCAGGCCAGGTGTCAGCCTGCGCCTGACAGGCTGCCGCCACGGAAACAGCCAGCAGGCTGAAGAGATAACGTTTTTTCATCAGTCTGGTATCCGGTGAGTCAGTACGGAGAGGAGGCGATCGTTGAGATCTTCATAGGCACCTGGCAGGCTCCACGATGAAAAGCCGAGCCAGATAATGCTGCCTGGCTCCACTTCCACATGGCGATGATTCCAGTACGCTACCGGCACCTGCTGCGTGGCACCCGACGGAGCAATCACCGTAACAAAATTGCGTTCTGCCCCGGAAAGTAACGAATGCCCCGCAAGATAGTCACGTACGGATTTTCCCGGTTGCCAGCTCACTTTGCCTGCCCCACTCAGCGCGCCGAGCAGCAGCACGGAATCGGACGGGGTTTGCAGCCAGAGGTCATAGCTGCCTTCCAGACGACGGTTGTCTGCCGGATGCAGACGGATCCAGTCCGGGTCGAGCGAGGTAAACTGGCGGCCTGTTACCCTGATCGCACTCAGCTGGCGGATCACCTCATCAATGGCCGCCGCCCGGTCGCCACTGCTGTCGGCACGCCACGCGCGCAGCTCGCCCAGCGTCTGCTGATAGTGCTGCTGTGCCACGGCGCTGGCACCGCGCTCGGCAATAAAAGTACGACGCCAGTCCGTGTTCGCCTGCAGCGGAGGAAGCGTCACCAGCTGGGCGAGATCGGCAATCTGGCTCAGTTCAGCCTGACCGCCATTATGCGGTGCGTGGACAATCACCTGCGCCGTCGCCTGCGCGCCTGCGCTGCTGAGCAGGCTCAGCCCGGCCAGCAAAAATGTTATTTTTTTCATGATTTCGCCGGCTTCAGAATAGTGGTGTCTACAGGGAAGGCATCTGCCGCCAGCATCTGATGGGCCTGCACCACATCGCCGCTGCTGTTATCGATCCAGAAGGTGTTTTCCCACGTGCGGTTACTGCTGTCGATGCTCACCTGCTCATGCCAGACGCGGCAGGGAATGCGGTTGCCCGCGAGGGTCAGGACTTCATCGGTGCCGCGCGCAAAGGTAGAACGCACGGTCGCGCCGCGAACCTTGCCCTGTTCGGTCCACTGCACGATGCGGGTCCAGCCTGCGCCATTGCTGAGGTGAAGGGGGGCAGCCAGCGGGTCCTGCTGCAGATTGCTGACGCTCAGCAGGTTATCCGGTAAGCCCAGGGTTTTTACCAGGCGCCCATGCTGTGTGACCAGCATCGCCTGATCCTGAGTCACCCATTTCTGCTGACCATTCTCGTTGTAGCCCAGCACCACGAAAATACGCGGTCCCTCATTCAGACGGGCGTAGAGACTGGCGTAGGGCAGATTGTTGACCTGTTGATCGGTTACGGTGACATCGTCAGGACCGTTAACCGCGAGCAGCAGGGTCTGTTCAAGACCTTTTTGCGTTTGTGTACAGGCCTGCAGCAGCAGGCAAGCGAGCAGCAGAGGAAGTTGGCGCACTGTGTGTCCCTGATAAGTCATGCCAAAGTAAAAATAACCACACAGACGTGTGGTTATGTTTAAAGGTGCTCTGCCCGTTACGTCTGGCGGCAAAACGGCGGACTGTGTGGCGTCGCTGAAACGTCAGCGTTGCCCGTGAGTCACCGGTCAGTAATCAGACGCGTTTCGGGTTTCCATCAACGAGTTGTGCTCGTCGTGGTTGTGGTTGTTGTACCGGTATTTGCACCGTCACCACCGCCAGAAGCGGCGATCCCGATCCCGACCAGCGCGCCCAGCGCACCGATACCGACAGCGGTCGACGTGCCGGACGAGATTGCTCCCGCCTGCGCGCCAGCTGCGGAACCCGCTTCTTCCGGCGCGGCAAAGGCGCTGGATGAGGCGGCAACGAGGATCAGGGCTGCACCGGCAACCATAGTTTTTTTCATAACAACGTTTCCTGCATTGAGTGAATGAAGGATCTCCGCCTGACGATCCTGGCTATACAGACAAGCTATGACCAGAGCGACAGGCAGTCCCATTGCGGGCGCGTTCATTATAGGGCAACAAAATATCAGAGTTCAGCGCCATAAAAACCAGGGCGGCGGAGGGGGTGATGGCGTGATTTAATCAGTCAGATTGGAGATAACCGCCTTTTATATCGGAATATTTCGGCCTGATGCCAGATATTTCGCTGCGGGTTAAAGAATTGCAAAGCGTAATGTTCTCTTTTATTAATATCTGGTACGGAATAAGAATAATCAGAATTTACTCAGGATTGCTAAAATTAAATAGGATTATGAATCAAGGGTTAACCCAGGGTAACGACACTTTTCAGGTCCATTTTATACTGGGTGTTGGCGGGTATGATCCGGCAATGTTCAGAATTGTCTTAGGTGACTTTCGGAATTTTCCCGCGCCAGTGACGGTCTGTGTATCCATAAAGCGCCAGACAGGGCGTAAACAGAGACAAAAAAAGGCGGCAAATGTGCCGCCTGATTAATTTAAAGCCGATTAACGCCAGGACTTGTAGCGATTAATTAAGGCATTAGTGGAACTGTCATGACTGGTAATCTGTTCATCATTTTCCAGTTCCGGCAGAATGCGGTTCGCCAGTTGCTTCCCTAATTCCACACCCCACTGATCGAAGGTGAAGATATTCAGGATGGCACCCTGAGTGAAGATTTTATGTTCATACAGGGCAATCAGAGCACCCAGGCTGAATGGGGTAATCTCACGCAGCAGGATAGAGTTGGTCGGGCGGTTACCTTCAAAGACTTTAAACGGCACGATATGGGCCACGGACTCTGCAGATTTACCGGCATCCGTAAACTCTTTCTCCACCACGTCGCGTGATTTACCAAAGGCCAGCGCTTCGGTCTGCGCAAAGAAGTTGGAAAGCAGCTTCGGATGGTGGTCGGCGAGGGCGTTATGGCTGATGGCGGGTGCAATAAAGTCGCACGGCACCAGCTTGGTTCCCTGATGAATCAGCTGATAGAACGCATGCTGACCGTTGGTGCCCGGTTCGCCCCAGATAATAGGACCGGTCTGGTAATCCACCGGGTGACCGTCGCGATCCACATACTTGCCGTTTGACTCCATATTTCCCTGCTGGAAATAGGCCGCAAAGCGGTGCATGTACTGGTCATAAGGCAGGATCGCTTCGGTTTCGGCACCAAAGAAGTTGTTGTACCAGATACCAATCAGCGCCAGCAGCACCGGCAGGTTCTGTTCAGCAGGCGTCGAGGCGAAGTGCTGATCCATGGCGTGCGCGCCGCTCAGCAGCTGCTCGAAGTTATCGAAACCGATAGAGAGAATGATCGACAGGCCGATGGCAGACCAGAGCGAATAGCGACCGCCTACCCAGTCCCAGAATTCAAACATGTTGTTGGTGTCGATGCCAAACTCGCCCACCGCTTTGGCGTTGGTGGAGAGCGCCGCAAAGTGTTTCGCCACGTGCTGCTGATCGCCAGCCGTTTTCAGGAACCAGTCACGCGCACTGTGGGCGTTGGTCATGGTTTCCTGCGTGGTAAAGGTCTTCGATGCGACCAGGAACAGGGTGGTTTCCGGGCTGAGATCTTTCAGCGTTTCGGCGATGTGGGTGCCGTCAACGTTAGAAACAAAGTGCATATTCAGGTGGTTTTTATACGGGCGCAGCGCCTCAGTCACCATGAACGGGCCGAGGTCGGAGCCGCCGATACCGATGTTTACCACGTCCGTAATCGCTTTACCGGTATAGCCTTTCCACTCGCCGCTGATGATACGCTCGGAGAAGCCTTTCATCTTATCCAGCACCGCGTTCACTTCCGGCATCACATCTTTGCCATCCACCAGAATCGGGGTGTTGCTGCGGTTGCGCAGCGCGACGTGCAGCACCGCACGATCTTCGGTCCGGTTAATCTTCTCACCCGAGAACATAGACTTAATGGCACCGCTGAGATCGGTCTCTCTCGCCAGAGCCTGTAACTTATCGAGGGTTTCCTGGGTGATGCGGTTTTTGGAGAAATCCACCAGCATCTGATCATCAAAGGTGGCAGAGAATTTGGCAAAACGATCGGCATCCTCAGCAAACAGATCGGCAATTTCCACCGATTTCATCTGCTCAAAATGCTGTTGCAGCGCTTTCCAGGCTGCGGTTTGTGTCGGATTGATATTTTTCATGGCAACACTCTTGTTGATAAAAAGAACCGTCATCCCATCGGGTCACATCGACCCCGTTTAGCGTTTCAGTATGACCACAGTTGTAACTGAAAGGAAAAATTTTGTCAGCGCGCTCCGGGCAGGGGAGCGGAAAGCCCGCATCCTGTCGCCAGCATTCACTGGCGCGAACAGCCGGAGAGGGCAGTGACAACGTCCGACCGAGTGTGACGCGAAAGGCCATACAAAACGTTGTGCCGAATCAGGAATGAATGCAACGGCTGAACCCATTAAGCTTCGCAGAAAAAAGGGCGCGTCGGACTGAACCCACCCAGCACTCTAGACGCTGTGGCGCAGGCAGATTTGTTTTCTGATGCGGCGCGCCAGCCATGCTGACATTGACAGCAGGGCCAGAAAAGGCTAAATGTATGCGCCTACTTGCGCACCTGTGCGCAAGCCAGAAGAGGCGCGTCGCCCAGGCAGTGTGTTGGAGGAACCGTATCCGGCGAAAACACATGATGGGGAGCGACGCCGAGGTGGGTCAGCACGCGGTGTGTTGCCTGTCGGCTACAGGGGCTGAATCCTCTGGGTTGTCACCAGAAACGTGCAGTCGACGTTTCGCAAGGTGGGGCGCTTCTGGGTGACTCGTCTACCCGATCTGGTCTGCCCGTTTCTGCTCTTTCCTTGTGCCTGGCTGAAAGAATGTTTCCCGACCCCTTTCTCAATGGCGGGAACAAGATAACCTGACACGAGGTTCTACTACATGTCTCAAACACTGATTGTGGCAAAATTTGGCGGCACCAGCGTCGCTGATTTTGAAGCGATGAATCGCAGCGCTGATGTGGTGCTGCAGGATGCCAGCACCCGTCTGGTGGTGCTTTCCGCCTCGGCGGGCATCACCAATCTGCTGGTTTCGCTGGCTGAAGGCCAGCCCGCTGCCCAGCGTGCCGTTCTGCTCGATGATATCCGCCGTATCCAGTATGCCATTGTGGATCGTCTGCAGCGTCCGGATGTGATCCGCGATGAAATCGATCGGATGATCGACAATATCAGTATGCTCTCTGAAGCCGCTTCGCTGGCCACCTCAAGTGCCCTGACCGATGAACTGGTCAGTCACGGCGAGCTCATGTCCTCCCTGCTGTTTGTTGAAATTCTGCGTGAACGCCAGGTCAATGCGGAGTGGTTTGACGTTCGCAGAGTGCTGCGCACCGACGATCGCTTTGGCCGGGCTGTACCGGACGTCGACGTGCTGGCAACGCAGGCGACGGAGCAGCTGCAGCCGCGCATCGCGCAGGCGCTGGTTGTGACCCAGGGCTTCATCGGCAGTGAAAGTGAAGGGCGCACCACCACGTTAGGCCGTGGCGGCAGTGATTACACCGCAGCGCTGCTCGGCGAAGCCCTTCACGCGGCGCGCGTGGATATCTGGACCGATGTGCCGGGTATCTACACCACCGATCCGCGCGTGGTGCCGACCGCGAAGCGTATTGATGAAATCACCTTTGAAGAAGCCGCTGAAATGGCGACGTTTGGCGCGAAAGTCCTGCATCCGGCCACGCTGCTGCCCGCCGTACGCCGCGGTATCCCGGTCTTTGTCGGCTCCAGCAAGGATCCGGCCGCGGGAGGAACCCGCGTCTGCAACGAAACCCGCAACCCGCCGCTGTTCCGGGCGCTGGCGTTGCGCCGTAAGCAGACGCTGTTAACGCTGCACAGCCTGAACATGCTGCATACGTTTGGTTTCCTCGCCGAACTGTTCAACATTCTGGCGCGCCACAACGTCTCGGTCGATCTGATCACCACCTCGGAAGTGAGCGTGGCGCTGACGCTCGACACCACCGGCTCCACCTCTACCAGTGCCAGCCTGCTGACCCAGGCGCTGCTGACGGAACTCTCGTCGCTCTGCCGGGTAGAAGTAGAAGAAGATCTGGCGCTGGTGGCGATTATCGGCAACCAGCTCTCTAAAGCCTGCGGCGTTGGCAAAGAGGTGTTTGGTGTACTCGACCCGTTCAACCTGCGCATGATTTGCTACGGTGCCAGCAGCTACAACCTCTGCTTCCTGGTGCCGGGCAACGATGCAGAAAGCGTGGTGCGTACGCTGCACCGCAATCTGTTCGAGTAAGCCTCTCTGTTTTCTCAGGCCGCCTCAGCGCGGCCTGAAAAAGCGTCCGGCCGGGTCACACTGGCCGGTTTTCCCCGCGTTACGTCATCCCGGATAAATCCCCTTTTTACAAAGGGTTATTATTCCCTGTTGCCAAATGGCAACCCTTTTATCCTGCCATTTCATGTACTTGCGTTGCGATCCGCCTGCGCAGTTTTATAATCCCGCCGCAAAATCCATTCACCCAATCACAGGAAATATCATGAAAAGGTTAATCGCAGAAGCGCTGGGCACCTTTGTGCTGGTGGCGGGCGGTTGCGGGAGTGCCGTGCTGTCTGCCGCGTTTCCGCAGCTGGGCATTGGCTTTCTGGGCGTGGCGCTGGCGTTCGGGTTGAGCGTGCTGGTCATGGCCTATGCGGTCGGACACATTTCAGGCGGTCATTTTAACCCGGCGGTCACCCTGGGCCTGGTGGCAGGCGGACGTTTTCCCGCAGCGCAGGCTATCCCTTACATCCTCGCGCAGCTGGCGGGTGGCATTGCGGCGGGTGCGGTGCTCTGGCTGATCGCCAGCGGCAGAGGCGAGTTCAGTGCCGCCGCCAGCGGCTTCGCGGCGAACGGTTACGGCACGCATTCGCCGGGCGGCTTCAGCCTGCAGGCGGGTATGATCAGCGAAGTCGTGATGACCGCCATCTTCCTGATCGTCATCATGGGGGCGACCAGCGAACGTGCACCGAAAGGCTTTGCGCCGATCGCGATTGGCCTGACGTTAACCCTGATTCATCTGGTGACGATTCCGGTGACCAACACCTCGGTCAACCCGGCCCGCAGCACGGCAGTGGCCCTGTTCCAGGGGGACTGGGCACTCTCACAACTGTGGATGTTCTGGCTGATGCCGGTTATCGGTGGTGTGGTGGGTGGTGTGATCTACCGCAGTTTAGAGGATAAAGCAGCGTAATTTCGTCGATTTGCAGCGGATCGGCAGCAGTCGATCCGCATTTTCCCGCCCCGCCGCATGTTCGCCTTACGTCGTGATAACGAAATGTTATGATCCCGCCCGCGTCAGCAGTCGTTCCTGTATGGCGTGCTTCAGGGGCAACTCTGCATAAAACACAACACTCTTATAAGGAAGTCTGGCCATGCTCGCCACTTTAACCCGCCTGTTCCCGCTCTGGGCCGTGCTGTTATCTGTCGCCGCGTATTACTCGCCCGGAACGTTTCTTGGCATCGGGCCGTGGGTCACGTATCTGCTGATGCTGATCATGTTTGGCATGGGCGTGACGCTCAATATTGACGATTTTAAACGCGTGCTGACCCGCCCCGCGCCCGTGATTGCCGGTACCTTTCTGCACTATCTGGTGATGCCGTTAGCCGCCTGGGCGCTGGCAAAACTGTTCCATATGCCGCCCGATCTCGCTGCGGGGATGATTCTGGTCGGCAGCGTCGCCAGCGGCACTGCCAGCAACGTGATGATCTATCTGGCGAAGGGGGATGTGGCGCTGTCGGTCACGATCTCCTCCGTCTCGGCGCTGGTGGGCGTATTCGCCACGCCGCTGCTGACCCGCTTTTATGTGGACACCCATATTCAGGTGGATGTGGTGGGAATGCTGCTGAGCATCGTGAAAATCGTGGTGATCCCGATTAGCCTCGGGCTGATCATTCATCACAGCATGAACAGCGTGGTTCGCCGGGTCGAGCCCTGGCTGCCTGCGTTTTCAATGATCTGTATTCTGCTGATCATCAGCGCAGTCGTGGCGGGCAGTCAGAGCTTTATCGGATCGGTGGGCCTGATGGTGATCGCCGCTGTGATCCTGCATAACGCCATTGGCCTGCTGGGCGGTTACTGGGGAGGCAAGCTGTTTGGCTTTGATGAGTCAACCTGCCGCACGCTGGCGCTGGAGGTCGGGATGCAGAACTCCGGTCTGGCGGCGACGCTGGGCAAGCTCTACTTCTCGCCGCTGGCGGCCCTGCCGGGCGCGCTGTTCTCGGTGTGGCACAACCTGTCAGGTTCACTGCTGGCGGGCTACTGGTCCGGAAAGCCGATCAAGAAGCCGTAACACCGATGGCGCGCAGAGGTTTCCCTCCTCTGCGCGCTTATTCATAATCACGCTCATCGTCGGGCTGCTCCAGCACGGTATAGGCGACGCTGCAGAACAGTGAGTTGAGACGCTTCATGTCACCGAGCAAACCGAGGTGCAGCGAACTGGTCTCAATACTCTGCACGTTCTGCTGATGCAGGCGGTCAACGTGCGCGTGCGAGTAGCGGCGAATCATCAGACGGAAACGATGTTTCGCTCGGCGCAGCCGTTTGGCACTGGTGACATCGTGCGACAGAAACACCGACAGACTCATTCTGAGGTTGCTGATCAGCAGCTCCTGCAGGCCTTCCAGCTCTTTCAGTCCCTCGGCTGAGAAGGCGCGGCCCGCCGCCAGCGACTTATCCGCTACATCACCGCTCATCCGTTCAATGATGTCACCGGCCTGCTCCAGATTGAGCGACATCTCAATGATTTCCCCCCAGCGCCGCGAATCCTCTTCCGGCAGATCCTCTTTCGGCATCCGCGCCAGATAGAGTTTGATGGCGGTGTAGAGCACATCGACATCATCATCCAGCCGCCGCACCGTGCGCTCCTCGCGGGATTCCCCATGCATCACCTTATTAAACGCCTCCAGCATCTGCTCCAGCACGTCGCCCATGCGCAGCGCCTCGCGGGCGGCATTCACCAGGGCAAGCGCCGGGGTATCCAGTGCGCTGCGGTCAAGATGCTTCGGTTTCAGCTGCAGAGCGGTGTCCACATCGTCGGCGATAAGACGACGGCAGAGGCGCGCCATCAGGTCAGCAAAGGGCACCATCGCCACGCAGCGAACCAGGTTGTAGAAGACGTGGAAGAAGATCACCAGCTCTTCATCGTTCACCGGCAGCTTATCCAGCCATGTCGCCACGATATCGACAAAGGGCAGGATCACCACGCAGCCGATCAGCTTAAACAGCAGGCTGCCGAGCGCCACGCGCTTGCCCGCCGCATTGGAGCCGCTGGCGTTGATGAGGGCCAGCAGGCCGCTGCCCAGGTTGGCACCAATCACCAGACAGAGCGCCACCTTAAAAGAGATCACCCCGGTGGCGGTCAGCGTGGCGGTGATCAGCACCGCAGCCAGGCTGGAGTAACTGATAATGGCGAAGACCGCGCCCAGCAGGGCATCAAGCATCACATCGCCGGTCAGGCTGGAGAAGAGCACCTGGACCCCGGCGGCCTGGGTAATCGGGCGGGCGGCTTCAACAATCAGCTGCAGTGCCAGCAGGATCAGACCCAGTCCGATACTGGCCCGGCCTAGCTGTCCGGCTCGGGTCTGCTTACGGCTGAGAAAGAAGACCACGCCAAAAAAGATAAACAGCGGCGAGAGCCAGGAGAGATCAAACGTCAGGATACGGGCCATGATCGCGGTGCCGACATCCGCCCCCAGGATCACCACCAGCGCGGGGGTCAGGCTGACCAGATTCTGCGCCACAAAGGAGGTGACCAGCAGGGTGGTGGCATTGCTGCTCTGCACCAGCGTGGTCACACCAATGCCCGCCAGAAACGCCATCGGTTTCTTTTCTATGCTGCGGCTGAGGACGCGGCGCAGATCGGCGCCGTAAACCCGCATGATGCCGGTGCGGACGATATGCGTGCCCCAGACCAGCAGGGCCACGGCAGAGAGTAAATTAAGCAGCGTTAACACGAGGGGTTGCTCCTCCAGAGTCAGGCTTAAAGCACAGACTGCCAGCCTGACGGAGAGAGCAATCTGTGAAAAGGGATTGCCGTGCTTTGCCTGATTTTTTCCTGTGTTTTAAGCCACCTGGCGCAAAGTCGACATCGCTAATTGTAGACCAATCTGACTGCCAGCGGGATGCAAATCCGCCGCCGATCGGTTAAGCACATCCACCGAAAGTTCCACATCCTGCGCCCGGATACGATAGCGGATGACGTTGCCCAGCAGGCTGTGGCTGAGGATGACCGCAGGAATGCCCTGGCCCTGCGCCGTGAACTGCATTGATTCCGGACGAATCGCCACCTGGCTGTGAAAAGGCTGGCCGGTCAGCCGCGTTGCCTGCTCAGCGCTGAGCAGGTTGTAGTTACCGATAAACCCGGCGGCGAAGAGGTCAGCCGGCTGGGTGTAGAGCGCTTCGGCATCGCCGTTCTGCACGATTTTACCCCGGTTCATCAGCACAATACGATCGGAGAGCGTCAGCGCCTCCTCCTGATCGTGGGTGACGAAAAGGGTCGTGAGGTTCAGCTCGCGCTGGATGCGGCGGATTTGATCGCGCAGATGGCGACGGATTCGCGCATCCAGCGCCGACAGCGGCTCATCCAGCAGCAGCAGACGCGGACGCGTCACCAGCGAACGCGCCAGTGCCACGCGCTGACACTGCCCGCCCGACAGCTGATGCGGATAACGGCGCGCATAGTCGCTGAGTTCCACCAGCTCCAGCACCTCCGGCACCCGCTGGCGGATCTCTGCGTCGGGCAGCTTCTGCATCTTCAGGCCAAACGCGACGTTTTTCTCTACCGTCATGTTGGGAAAGAGTGCGTAGCTCTGGAACACCATACCGATGGCGCGCTTCTGCGGCGCCAGCGGCACAATATCGTGACCCGCCAGCCGGATTTCGCCGCTGTCGACGCCGGTTAAACCGGCCAGGCAGCGCAGCAGCGTCGATTTACCGCAGCCGCTGGGGCCGAGCAGGGTAACGAACTCACCTTCTGCCGCGTTGAAATCGATCTCCTCGAAAATGGGGGTGGGCCCATAGCGTTTATTCAGCGATCTGACCTCAAGATAACTCATACTCAGCCTCGTTCGGGATTCAGGGCGTTAGCCAGCCAGGTGACCAGCAGCACCACAAAGAAATAGGAGATCACCAGCGCGCTGGTGAAGTGACCGCTGCCGTTGCGCATGTTGTAGAGATAGACCTGCAGGGTTTCATAGCGGTTGCCGACCAGCAGGTTAGCAAAGACAAATTCGCCAATCAGAAAGGAGAAGGAGAGCAGGACCGCAATCAGCATCCCTTTGCGCAGGTTGGGCAGCACCACCCAGAGTGCCGCCTGCCAGGTGCTGGCACCCAGCAGCTGCGCGGCGTCGATCAGCTCTTTCAGGTTGATGGCCTGCATATTGTTCGCCAGCGCCCGATAGATAAAGGGCAGCGCGATGGTGAAATAACAGCCAATCAGTATCCAGGGTGTGCCGGTCAGCATCAGCGGGGAGGAAGAGTAGAGCTGCAGCAAACCCACTGACGAGACCACCGGCGGCACGGCGAAGGGCATCAGGATCAGGATGTTCATCACCGCATCCAGCCGTGGATAGTAGTAAGCGATTACAAACATGGCAGGCAGCACCAGCAGCAGCGAAAAGAGCAGCGCACCAAAGCAAATTAGCAGGGAATGGCCCAGCGCCGTCAGAAAACGCGGGTCACTCCAGAGCTGGATGAACCACTTCAGGCTATAGCCCTGCGGCAGAATGGTATTACTCCAGTCAGAGGCGATCGCATAGAGCAGCGTGGCCGCCAGCGGCAGGGCCAGCAGGAGAAAAAGTACCCCCACCATTATCCGGTGATACAGGCGCTCAGCAGGTGACATGAATGCTCCTTCAGGGCTGTTTCGCGTTGAGATAGCTGCGGCGCACCAGATACTGCTGCACCAGGGTGATCAGCGCCATAATCGCCACCAGCAGCATCGCCAGCGCGCTGCCGGTGTTGGGGTCCAGCGAGATATCCCCGGAGACCAGCGCGGCGATGCGCACCGGCACCACGTTAAAGTTTCCGGTAGTCAGGGCATAAATGGTGGCGTAAGCCCCCAGCGCGTTCGCCAGCAGGATAACAAAGGTGCCAAGCAGTGCCGGAAACAGAATCGGCAGGGCGATGTGCCACCCGTAGTGCCAGCGGCTGGCCCCCAGCAGAGCCGCCGACTCCTGCCACTCTTTCTTCAGCCCGTCGAACGCCGGGTAGAGCAGCAGCACGCCCAGCGGGATCTGGAACCAGGTGTAGACCAGCACCATGCCGTTGCGCGAAAAGAGCCGGAAGCTCTCAATCAGCCCGTAGTGACGCAGCAGCAGCGTCAGACAGCCGTTCAGCCCCAGCAGGATCACAAAGGCGAAGGCGAGCGGGACACCGGCAAAATTGCTGGTCATGTTGGTAAAGGAGAGCAGGAAACGCTGCAGCCGCCCGCCGCCGAGCTGGTGCAGGGAGTAGCCGGTAACTAGCGCAATCACTAATCCATAGACGCTTGACCAGAGCGAAATATCGAGCGAAAAACGAAACGCCTGCTGATAAAAGGGCGAGGTCAGGATGTCGTGATAATTATCCCAGCCCCACTGGCTGTTCATCTCACTCCAGAAGCTGTTGATGGCGATCCACAGTAGCGGTGCCAGCTGAAAGGCGACCCAGAACAGGGCAAACGGCAGCAACAGCAGCAGGGCAAAGCCTTTTCTCCTCATCTCGGTGGCTCCGCCAGCAGCCCGCGGCAGACCGGTTTGTCATGCGGCACCTCAAGCAGTTCGCACAGGGTGCCGCACAGATCGGTCTGCTGCGGTGCCAGATCAGGCTGAAGCGAGAAGGCCCGGCCAAAGACAAACAGCGGCACCGTAGTCTCCTCAGGCAGAATGCCGCCATGGGAGCGATCGTCATTCATACCATGATCGGCGGTCACCATCACCTGATAGCCCTCGGCCAGCCACAGCGGCATCCACTGCGACAGCAGGCCGTCGGCGATGCGCGCCCGGTTGCGGTACTGCGGTGAGGAGAGCCCCGATTTATGACCGGCGTCGTCGATGTTCATCGGGTGGATCAGCAGAAAGTCGGGATCGTGACGCAGCCGCAGGCTCTCTGCGTCTTCAAACAGATGCGAATCGGGATAGCTGTCGTCAGAGTAAAAATGACCATACTGAATCGGCAGTTCCGGTGCGTCCGTATGACGATCGCGCGCCGGAACAAACGGGGTTCGGTTATAAAGTTCACTCACCCAGTGGTAGGCCGCCGCCGCGGTGGTCAGGCCCGCCGCACGGGCAAAGTGAAAGATGCTGCGCTCGCGACTTAACCGGCTGACGCCATTGTGAATAATGCCGCTTCTGACCGGCGGGACGCCGGTCAGAATGCACTCATAAAGCGGCCGCGACAGTGAGGGCAGTTCACAGGTCAGACGGTAGTAAAAACCGTTGCCCTGCGAACATTCGGCATGCAGATAACCCATTGCATGTTGTGCGACCTGATTGCTCAGCCCATCCAGCACCACCAGGATAGTCTTCATTTCCTCTCCCCGCCGCAGGTTACTGCTGCATGTTGATGATGACGTTTTCCTGCCACAGGCGCGGCAGCATTTTTGACGATTTATCCCAGGCGGCCTGATCTTTAACCGGGCGGGCATTTTTGTACTCTGACTGCGGCAGCAGACGAGCCTGAACATCCGCAGGCAGCGTCAGATGCTCGGCACGAATCGGACGGGCATAGCCCTTCGCCAGGTTGATCTGGCCCTGGTCTGAGAAGATATATTCGCGCGTCAGTTTTGCCGCGGCAGGATGTTTCGCATATTTGTTGATGAGGGTGGTGTAACCGGAAGTAACAGAACCGTCAGAGGGGATCACCACTTCGTAGCGGCTTTTATCAATCTGGTCACGGTAGTTAAGGGCGTTAAAGTCCCACACCACCGCCATCTGCACTTCCCCTTTTTCGATGTTGGCGATCACCGGATCGGTCACGCCAAGACGCCCCTGTTTTGCCAGGTCAGCGAAGAATGCCAGCGCCGGTTTCAGGTTCTTCTCGTCGCCGCCTAATGCGTAGTTTGCCGCCAGCACACCGTTGGCTGCCTGAGCTGCCACGCCGACATCACCGATAGTAACCACATACTTACCTTTTTTCAGATCGGCCCAGCTGTGGGGGATATCCTTAACCTGCTGCTTGTCGATCAGGAAAGCGATGGTGCCGGTATAGGCCAGCGCCCAGTGACCCTCTTTATCTTTGGCCCAGGCCGGGATCTGATCCCAGTGGGTCGGTTTATACGGCTGCGTCAGCCCTTTCGCCACGGCGATGGGGCCAAAGGCCGCGCCGACGTCGCCGATGTCAGCGCTGGCGTTATCTTTCTCCGCATCAAATTTCGCCAGCTCCTGCGCCGATGACATATCGGTGTCGCTGTGCTTAAGGCCATATTTGCTGTTGAGATCGCTCCAGGTCTCCTTCCAGTTGGCCCAGCTGTCCGGCATCCCGACGCTGTTGACCTGGCCTTCACTGCGCGCCGCTTTTTCCAGCGCGGCGAGGTCGTTATCGGCGGCCTGCGCGACGGGCAGGGTGAGCACTACAGCACTGGCTACTACAGAGGCGATAAACGCTTTCATCTCAGTTGCTCCGGGTGTAAGTTGAGGGGCCTGACTGGTCTAGTCCAGCAAGAACCGAGCCAATGTAGCCCCTGTATATGAACGATTTATGACAGAACCGCGCGATACGGGGGAAGAAAGGCAGCAGACCCGGGTCATCCGCCCGTCACAGGCGCGTTAACCTGAACAGTTATAGTGCGGAGTCGCACCAGAATGAGGCTACTGTTGTGGAGTCAATCGCACTCAAAACGGCGGAGGCGATCGCCAGTGCACTGCTGAGCCGTATCCGGGATGGCGAGTTTCAGAGCGGGCGGTTGCCGGCGGAACGCGCCCTGAGCGAGGCTTTCAGCACCACGCGGATCACGCTGCGTGAAGCGCTGGGCAAGCTGGAAGCGCAGGGGATGATCTACCGCGAGCTGCGTCGGGGCTGGTTTATCGCGCCGCCGCGGCTGGTCTACAACCCGCTGCACCACAGCCACTTTCATGCGATGGCGACGGAGCAGGGGCGGCGGGCGACGACGGAGGTTATTGCGGCTGGCGAGGTAGCCGCGCAGGACGCCGTGGCGACAGCACTGGGTCTGGCCCCCGGCTCGGTGGTCTACTGCATCCGCCGTCTGCGGCGCATTGATGGGCGCGCGGTACTCTATGTGGAACACTACCTGAATCCGCACTTTTTCCCTGGCCTGCTGGAGGAAGATCTGACGCGCTCCCTGACCGACCTCTATGACCAGCGCTACGGTATTCGTTACGGTGGCGCGCGCTTTACCATTCTGCCCGGCCCGCTGCCGGACGTTGCCGCACCTGCGCTGAATGTGGCGACCGGCAGCCCCGGCCTGCTGATCACCCGCATCAACCGCAATCAGCAAAAAGCGGTGATCGACTGCGACTGTGAATACTGGCGCTATGATGCACTCTGTGTGGATGTCGAAGCCTGAGGAGTTATTGTGATTTACATCACACTCGCGCATGATGATGCGCGCTGATAACTCCCTTTTAAGGCGCAACATGAGTGACAAAAATCCTTTGGCCCGCCACCTTGCAACAGCACTGCAATGGGTGCTGAATGTGGGCCTGCTGAGTCTGGCGATCATCCTGATCGTCTTTTTAGGCAAAGAGACGATCCATCTGGCAAACGTGCTGTTTAATACCGGCGAGCAGGCCTCTTCCTATCTGCTGATTGAGGGAATCGTGATCTATTTCCTCTACTTCGAATTTATTGCCCTGATAGTGAAGTACTTTCAGTCCGGCTATCACTTTCCGCTGCGCTATTTTGTCTACATCGGCATTACGGCGATCATCCGCCTGATTATTGTCGATCACAAAAATCCCTTCGATACGCTCTGCTACTCGGCGGCGATACTGATGCTGGTCATTACGCTGTGGCTGGCAAACAGCAACCGGCTGAAACGCGAATAATTCACCTGCCGTCTGGTACGACGGCAGGTGTTCGCATCGCGTCTCTGCGCTAAACTACCGACCTCAAAATTACCGGGAGTGGTGCTATGTCTCAAGACGCGCTCAGCTTATTAGGTGCGCTCAACTGGCTTTCTCCATCGCAGGCAGCCCTCGCGCCGCCGTTGCTCGACTGGCTGATGGAAGAGGATTCAATGACGCGCCGTTTTGAACAGCATTGTCAGCGGGTGACGGTTCGGCCATTGCGCGAAGGCTTTATCGACGCCAGCGAGTTGGGCGAGGAACGCGCCCTGTTGCCGGATGATGAACGCTTCTGGCTGCGTGAAGTGCTGCTGTTCGGCGACGATCAGCCCTGGCTGGCGGGCCGCACCCTGGTGCCGGAAAGCACCCTCAACGGGCCTGAGGCGATGCTGCAGCAGCTGGGTACCCGTCCTCTGGGTCGCTATCTTTTCTCCTCTTCGACGCTGACCCGCGATTTTATTGAACCCGGACAGATTGATGCATTGTGGGGACGGCGGTCGCGTCTGCGCCTCTCCGGCAAGCCGCTGCTGCTGACGGAACTGTTTTTACCGGCATCGCCGCTCTATCGCGATCTGGTCTGAGGATTTTGTGGTGGAAAAGAGCTTAAGTATGAATAAATGGCGGGACTACAGCCGCCTGATGCGCATCGATAAACCGATCGGCACGCTGCTGCTGATGTGGCCCACGCTCTGGGCACTCTGGCTGGCTGACATGGCGATGCCGCCGTTACCGGTGCTGGTGGTGTTTGTGGCCGGGGTCTTTGTGATGCGGGCGGCGGGTTGTGTCATCAATGACTATGCCGATCGCAAAGTGGATGGTCACGTTGAGCGCACCCGACATCGGCCGCTGGCCAGCGGCGCGGTGAGTGCCAGAGAAGCGAAGCTGCTGTTTGTGATTCTGGGGCTGGTGGCTTTTGCGCTGGTGCTGACCATGAACCTGATGACCATCATGCTTTCCGTGGTGGGGCTGGCGCTGGCCTGGGTCTATCCCTTTATGAAGCGCTATACCCATCTGCCGCAGGTCGTACTGGGGGCCGCATTTGGCTGGGCAATCCCTATGGCCTGGTGTGCAGTTAGTGAGTCCTTACCTCTGGTCTGCTGGCTGGTATTCATTGCCAACATCTGCTGGACGGTTGCTTACGATACGCAGTATGCGATGGTGGACAGGGACGATGACCTGAAGATTGGGGTGAAGTCGACCGCCATTTTATTTGGTCGCTTCGACAAGCTGATTATTGGTCTGCTGCAACTGGCAACCCTGCTGCTGATGGCGTCGGTGGGGACGATGCTGCACCTGAACAGCGCCTTCTACTGGACACTCCTGCTGGCTGCCGCCCTGTTTGTTTATCAGCAGAAGCTGATAGCCGGGCGCGAACGTCAGCCCTGTTTCCAGGCTTTCCTCAATAATAACTATGTCGGGATGGTGCTGTTCCTCGGCATTTTAATGAATACGCCGCCGTTCACTCAGCTGTTCTGACTGGAAAGGCAGCCTGTCATAGCGGAAAGACCGCGCCTGCGCAGGGGACAGGGCCAGATCGGAAAGACGCAAAAGCTGTCATCCATGACGGCTCGGCCCGCGCCATCCCTGGCGCGGGACGCTTTCCTCTTCTGTCCCTGTCCCCTGCGCGTCAGGTTCTTCGTTGCTGTAAGAAGCCTGCCAGACAGCCCTGTGCGACATAAAAAAGGCGACCCTGAGGTCGCCTTTTTTGCTTTACGCCGGTATCAGTCGTGCGCGACAGCCGTTTCGATGGTCATCCGGACATCGCTGGTCACCAGGTCAGCCAGGATGTGCCAGGTGGCCTGGGTCTGCGCCACATCCGCATCTCCGCTGTCACTGATGTAGCCTTCATCACGCAGCGTCAGTACCAGTGAGGTAAAGACCGCTTTGTCGAAGAACTCCGGAGCGTTGATACCGTGCAGCACGGAGAGACGTTGTGCCAGCGTCCGGCTCTCTTTCTCCAGCGTGCCGCGGTTAATCGTCGGCTTGGCGCTGAGAATCGAGAAGGTAATGGCATAACGCTGCAGCGTTTCACGCACACCGGCGGCCAGCAGTTGCAGCGTGCGATAGCGCGCCGCGGTAAAGCGCAGTTCTCCGGCCTCAAGCGTAATCAGACCCTGACGCGCCAGCTCCTGACTCAGTTCAGTCAGCAGTTGCGGCAGCTCATCCGTCTCCCAGCGCAGGAAGAGCTCGCTCTTCAGCATCGGATAGATCAGGCTGACCTGACGCAGCAGTTCCGCTTCGCTCAGCGTCTGGTGTTGCTGAACAATGGCGGCAATCAGCGATGGCATCACCAGCATGTGATGAATGTTGTTGCGGTAATAGGTCATCAGCACCGCCTGCTCACGCGGCAGAATGATGATGTCGCCAATGCTGTCCTTTTCACTCTCAAACTTGTTCATGCCCAGGGCGTGATCCAGCAGCGCTTCCGCAGAGAGATCGGGCAGGGTCGCATTCGGCGAGTAAGGCACATTGCGCAGCAGCTGGGTATAGCACTCCAGCTGTTCAATCAACTGTTCGCGGGTAAGTGAGCGCTGACGTGAGGCAAGCAGGGCCGTAACACAGAGGTTCATGGCGTTAGCCGCGCCGGCTTCATTGATCCGCACCATCACGCGAGCCGCAATATCGTTCACGGTCGGGGTCAGCCAGCCGGGACGCTGTGGCTCAATCGGATCGATCGAGTCACGCCATTCCGGCACGCGCTTGTTGAGATAGTTAACCAGCGGCAGCGGTTCGCCAAAGTTAACGTAACCCTGACCGAGATTGCGCAGCTTACGCAGGCCACGCACCATCTGCATGAAGCCCTCTTTCTCTTTTGCCGCGCCGCGCAGCTCTTTGGCGTAAGTACCCACTTCCATCACATGCTCATATCCGATGTAGATCGGCACCAGCGTGATGGGACGATTGCCGCCGCGCAGCATCGCCTGCAGCGTCATGGCTAACGTGCCGGTTTTCGGGTCCAGCAGACGGCCCGTGCGTGAACGGCCACCTTCGACAAAGTACTCAACCGAGTAACCCCGGGTGAACAGCTCACCGAGGTATTCGCGGAATACCGTGGCGTACAGCTTGTTGCCTTTAAAGGTGCGACGGATAAAGAAGGCACCCAGACGACGGAAGATCGGACCGGCTGGCCAGAAGTTGAGGTTGATGCCTGCTGCGATGTGCGGCGGCACCAGGCCCTGGTGATAGAGCACGTAGGAGAGCAGCAGATAATCCATGTGGCTGCGGTGGCAGGGCACGTAGACGATCTCATGACCATCCTGCGCCAGCTGGCGCACTTTTTCGCCGCCATTGACGTTGATGCCCTGATAGAGACGGCTCCAGAGCCAGCCCATCACCCGGTCAGTAACGCGAATCGCTTCATAGGAGAAGTTCGCCGCAATCTCTTCCATCATCTCGACGGCATTCTGCTGCGCTTTCTCATGGGAGATTTTTTTGCTGCGCGCCTCATCTTCTACGGCTTTTTCAATCGCTTTGGATTGCAGCAGGCGATTAAACAGATCCTGACGGGCCGGTAAACGCGGGCCAATCGCAGCCAGCCGCTGACGGGCAAAATGGATACGCGCGACGCGGGCCAGCTTCTGCGCGATCGACTTATCTGTCCCATGTTCCGTGGCCATACGCCGCAGCGACACGGTCGGCGAGAAGCGGACAAAGCTGTCGCGCCCATGCCAGATGACCGCAAAGAACTTCTGCACGCCGTTCAGCACCCGCAGATGTGGTGTGGCTTCGCCCTGAACTTCACGTCCCGGTGCGCGACCAAACATCACGGTGACGGGCAGCATCTGAATATCCAGCGTGGGATTATTGCGATGCAGGTCCAGGTAATCGTGGAAAATTTTCACCGATTCCACGCTGGGTACAAAATAGGGGAAGACGCGCGGGCCATCGTGGATAAAGACGTGGCGAGGCAGCAGGGAACCATCAATCTCCAGTGGAGAGAGCGGATCGGGCAGATGATGCCGCAGACACTGCGCGCGCAAAGTCAGTAAGTCAGCCTTCGAATCGTAAGGCAAAACATACATAATAGGTCGGGTCGGATCCAGACCATGTTCAGACACGGGATCGGCCGGAATGGCCTTACTCTTTACCAGAAACGAGAGTGGTAAATTAAGCAATTTATAATAAAGTTTACGCCAACCTGACATAGACAACATGAAGCCTCTTGTTAGCAAAGCGCCGCAAGCATACCAGAAAGTTCAGCGAAGATCTGTGGTGGTGCCAAATGCACGCAGCCCAGACATTGACGTCAATCCGATAAAAGGGTTCCCACACATGGCAAATAATGCCACCGGACTTATCAGAATAGTAAAAGCCGCCGGTTACTCCTGGCAGGGGCTGCGGGCCGCATGGCAACATGAAGCGGCGTTTCGTCAGGAAGCCCTGGCTGCGCTGGCGGCGATCATTATCGCGTGCTGGCTGGACGTTGATGTGATCTCGCGCATCCTTATGATTGGGTCGGTGGTGCTGGTGGTCATCGTCGAAATCCTCAATAGCGCCATTGAAGCGGTGGTCGATCGCATCGGTCAGGAGCATCATCCGCTCGCGGGCCGGGCAAAAGATATGGGCTCAGCAGCGGTGTTGCTGGCTATCTTACTGGCCCTGTTTGTCTGGATCGCGCTGCTCTGGACACATTTGCGATAAACCTTCCATAACGCGGCTCAGGCCGCGTTTTCCCTGACAATCGGTTTTCATTTCGCCAATACCTGTATATACTCACAGCGACTGTATAAACAACCAGGGGGCGGGATGAAAGCATTAACCAGCAGGCAGCAGCAGGTCTATGACCTGATTCGCGACCATATTACTTCAACAGGCATGCCGCCTACGCGTGCCGAGATTGCCGCGCAGCTGGGTTTCCGCTCGCCAAACGCGGCAGAAGAGCATCTGAAAGCGCTGGCGCGCAAAGGCGTCATTGAGATTGTCTCCGGCGCATCGCGCGGCATCCGTCTGTTAATGGAAGAAGAAGCCTCAGAAGGCATACCGCTGATTGGCCGGGTTGCTGCCGGTGAGCCCATCATGGCGCAGGAACATATCGAGACGCATTACAAAGTCGATCCGGGCCTGTTCAAACCTTCGGCGGATTTCCTGCTGCGCGTCAGCGGAATGTCGATGAAAGATATCGGGATTATGGACGGCGACCTGCTCGCGGTGCATAAAACGCAGGATGTGCGCAATGGCCAGGTTGTGGTGGCCCGCATTGACGATGAAGTGACGGTGAAACGCTGGAAAAAGCAGGGTGCTATCGTGCATCTGCTGCCTGAAAACAGCGACTTCGACCCGATTGTTGTCGATACGCGTGCCCAGTCGCTGACCGTGGAAGGTCTGGCGGTGGGTGTCGTACGCAACGGCGAATGGCTCTGATTCTGACGCCTGCGTGCATTCGCCTTTTCTGGTGCTATTCTGTCTGCCCTGATTTTGTCGCTGCCGCCTCTGCGCAGCGACACTGAGCACGGAATGGCGAATGCGCTTTATCACGGCAACCGATAAAAATCTCTGGCGGCTCGCGCTGCCCATGATCCTGTCAAATATCACCGTTCCCTTACTGGGCGTGGTCGATACGGCAGTGATTGGTCATCTCGACAGCCCCGTCTATCTTGGCGGGGTCGCGGTCGGGACGACCGTCACCAGCTTCCTCTTTATGCTGCTGCTTTTCCTTCGCATGAGCACCACGGGCCTGACGGCACAGGCCTTCGGAGCAGGTGACAAAACGGCGCTGGCACGCGCCCTGGTCCAGCCGCTGATCATGGCGTTGCTGGCGGGTCTCCTGTTTGTTGCGCTGCGTTACCCCATTATTCAGCTGGCCACCCATCTGGTTGGCGGCGATCCTCTGGTACTGGCACAGGCCGGACTGTTTATTCAGATCCGCTGGCTCAGTGCGCCTGCCACGCTGGCGAACCTGGTGATTCTGGGCTGGCTGCTGGGCGTGCAGTATGCGCGTGCGCCGGTGATCCTGCTGGTGGTGGGGAACCTGGTGAATATCGTGCTCGACCTCTGGCTGGTCATGGGGCTGCACTGGGGCGTTGCGGGGGCAGCCACCGCAACGGCACTGGCGGAATATATCACGCTTGGCGTCGGCGGCATGATGGTCTGGCGGGTTCTGAAGCTGCGCGGCATTCCGTTCAGCCTGCTGAAGCAGAGCTGGCGCGGTGACAGCGCCCGGCTGCTGCGTCTCAACCGGGATATTATGCTGCGCTCTCTTATGCTGCAGCTCTGTTTCGCCTCGCTGACCGTGCTGGGCGCCAGGCTGGGGCCGGAGGTGGTCGCGGTGAATGCCGTATTACTGATGTTCATTACCTTTACCGCCTACGCGCTCGATGGTTTTGCCTATGCCGTCGAAGCGTTTGCAGGTGAAGCGCATGGCGCAAAAGATGGCAGCAAACTGCTGCGCGTCTGGCACTCTGCCTGCCGACAGGCGGCGGCGGTGGCGCTCTTCTTCTCGCTGGTTTATGCCTTTACCGGCCCGCAAATCGTGATGCTGCTGACCTCTCTGCAGACAGTGCAGCAGGCGGCCGACCGCTATCTGGTCTGGCAGGTGATTATGCCGCTGATCGGCGTCTGGTGTTATCTGCTGGATGGGATGTTTATCGGCGCAACGCGCGGACGTGAGATGCGTAACAGCATGATGGTGGCAGCCGCAGGCTATTTTCTGACGCTGCTGAGCGTGCCGGTGCTGGGCAATCACGGTTTATGGCTGGCGGTAACGGTTTTCCTGGCGCTGCGCGGCCTCTCACTGTGGCTCATCTGGCGCAGGCACTGGCGTCAGCACAGCTGGTTTACGGCCTGAGCAGGCAGATCGTTTCTATTCCGATAGTGATTGTTCCGCCGCTTATCCCCGTCGTCCGCGCTTTTTACCCTCATCCTGATGGTCATGTCCGCAGTTTTCGTGCTGCGTACAGGCGTCTGCTTCCGCGCAGTTTTCGCATAAGCCATGGGCTTCGATCACGCTGTGACGCAGGGCAAACTGCGCTTCACCCGCCAGCGTGGCGATAATCTTTTCCACGCCCTGCGCCTGCTTCTCGGTGACGGCGGCGCAGCGGTCACAGACCAGCATCACCGACGTATGAGCCGGTGCCTCGAAATGGTGACACATCACATAGCTGTTGTTGGACTCCACCCGATGCACAAAACCCTGCTCCAGCAGGAAGTCGAGCGCACGATAAACCGTGGGAGGTTTGGCCTGAGGTTCGCTGATCCGGAGCTGATCCAGCAGGTCGTAGGCACTGATTGAGCCCGGCTGTTCCGCCATCAGACGCAACACTTCAGCGCGTTGCGAAGTCAGACGCACACCACGTTGCAGGCACATTTTTTCGGCCTGAATCAAAATTTGCTGCGACGTCATGGTAGTCATGAAAATTCTCCGCTGAATAAGTGATGTTATTTTATCACATAACCTGTCGGGGTGCTGAAGCGCGTTTCTGTCTGTTAAAACAGCACAATTAGCCTGAAAAAACAGCGCCTGAGGAATTTTCGCTCCTCTCTATCTCAAATCTGACGAAAAAACCGATCCACCTGTAAATCAACCGGAGCAGAATTTTTTGTCCTTTTGCTTTGCATCTCACTGAGTTAAGAAGTAATGTTCAGAAAGACTTAATAAAAGTCTGACATTATTTGAAATTAGCCGGTCCGTTTTTAATAATTACACGCTAATTCTGGTCGCAAAACGTCCAATCCTTTGAATTAAGACACTGTTTCCTTTGAATTCACAGCAATAACGCGTTAGCCAGGGTTCACAATAGGGCTGACAAACTATTCAGTTGTTGAATGTATCAACGACACTTTCTCAGGTGATGGCAGGCAAATGGTGAAAAAATCCGCTCAACGCTCAGCGCTGATCTGTTCCGCTGCAGCGACCGCGCTTTTCCTTTCTTCTTCCGCCATGGCGGCAGGGACCTGGTATGATGCACGTAATGACGCCATGGGCGGCACCGGCGTGGCATCTTCTGTTTATGGCTCTGCAGTGCTGGCGAACCCGGCATTAATGACGCGTGCTAAATCTGACGATAATGTCAGCATTATTATTCCTTCAGCAGGCATTCAGGTAACGGACAAAGATAAGCTGATCGATAAAGTCGATGATATTACCGACACCGTGGATCGTTACCGCGGTGTGATTGGTAACCTGACGTTTGCCGATTATCTGCGTGGTTATCCTGAACTGCGTGCTGCCTCCGGCGATGTCGCTGACAAGCTCAGCGATTTGCGCGGTAACAAAGCGGACGGCAGTGCGGGTGCGGCCGTCGCCGTGACAATCCCCAATGAAACGCTGCCTTTCGCCTTTATCGCCAAAGCCTACGGTACGGCACACGTCCGGGCTAACGTGGTACAGGGTGATATCAATTACCTGCGCGGGGTTGCTAACGGTACGATTCTGCCCGTTCCGGGCGATCAGAATAACCTTCGCTCCAGTGCGAACGGCTTAGCGGCGCTGGTTACCGATTATGGTGTGGCGGTGGCGCATGAGTTCACTGTCGCCGGTCAGCCGGTGTCGGTGGGCGTGACGCCAAAAGTGCAGAAAACCTGGCTCTATAACTACACTGCCAGCATCTATAACTACGACAAAAATGACATCAACAACAGTCAGTATCGCAGCACCGACACCGGCTTTAACGTTGATGCCGGTCTGGCGACCACCTTTGCTGAAAACTGGACGCTGGGTGTGACCGGGCAGAACCTGGTTTCACGCGATCTGCAGACCCGGGAGGTTAACGGGTTCCGCGACACCTACCAGATTCGCCCGCTGGTCACCACCGGTTTGTCCTGGGATAAAGGTCCGTTTACCGTGACCGGCGATGTGGATCTCACGGAAACGAAACGCTTCAAAACTCAGGATAACAGCCAGTATGCGGCAGTGGGTGCGGAGTACCGCGTACTTGACTGGCTGCAGCTGCGCGCGGGTTATCGGGCGGATATGCGGTCTAACGACGAAAATGTGGCCACGGCAGGTTTTGGTCTGTCACCGTTTAACAAAGCTGTCCATCTGGATCTGGCTGGTTCCGTCGGTGCTAACAATACCTGGGGCGCGATGATGCAGCTGGGCTTTAACTTCTAAGCGGGTTATTCCGGCTCTCCGGGGGCGGGCGATGCACTATCGCCCGCCCTTGTGTTATCCTTGCACAGAATTCCATCACCCTTAATTACCGGATTGTCTGCGCTACATGGCTACTTTTTCTTCGCAACGCTTCTCCATCGCCCCTATGCTCGACTGGACCGATCGGCACTGTCGCTATTTTCATCGTCAGCTGACCGGCGACACCCTGCTCTACACCGAAATGGTGACGACCGGCGCGATCATCCATGGCAAAGGGGATTATCTGGCTTACAGTGACGCTGAACACCCGGTTGCGTTGCAGCTGGGCGGAAGCGATCCGGCGGCGCTGGCGCAGTGCGCGAAGCTGGCGGAGCAGCGCGGCTACGATGAGATCAACCTGAACGTCGGCTGTCCCTCTGATCGGGTGCAGAATGGCCGTTTCGGTGCCTGCCTGATGGCCGAAGCCACTCTGGTCGCAGATGCCGTGAAAGCGATGCGCGACGTGGTGTCGATTCCGGTCACGGTGAAAACCCGTATCGGGATTGATGAGCTGGACAGCTATGCCTTCCTGACCGACTTTATCGGCACGGTGGCGGGCCGCGGCGAGTGCGAAACATTTATCATCCATGCGCGCAAAGCCTGGCTCTCCGGCCTCAGCCCCAAAGAGAACCGCGAAATTCCCCCGCTGGATTATCCCCGCGTCTACCAGCTGAAGCGCGATTTCCCGCATCTGACGATTGCGCTTAATGGCGGCGTGAAAACGCTGGAAGAGGCACAGGCGCATCTGGAGCACCTTGACGGCGTGATGATGGGTCGTGAAGCCTATCAGAACCCCGGCATTCTGGCGCAGGTCGACCAGCAGCTGTTCGGGCGTCAGCATCCGGCGGCTAACCCGGTTGAGGTGGTACGCGCCATGTATCCCTATATTGAAGCGGAACTGGCGAAGGGCACCTATCTGGGCCACGTCACGCGCCATATGCTGGGACTCTTCCAGGGCATTCCGGGCGCACGCCAGTGGCGACGCCATCTGAGTGAAAATGCGCATAAGCCGGGGGCGGATGTCCGCGTTCTGGAAGCGGCGCTGGCGCTGGTGGCGGATAAGATTCCTCAGGAAGCCTGATCCGCTGACGTCACAGAAAATCAGCCTTCAGGCTGGTTTTTTTTACGCCATCATCTGGTCTTTTTCACCAGGTTATCTCACGCCCCCTTCCCGTAAACCACGACTATTCAATAGGTTACCTGTTGGCACGCTTTTTGTAACTGTCCTGGTATGAAAGTGGATAAAGGAGTCCTGACGTGGAAATTTTATTTGTACTGGGGTTTTTCCTGATGCTGTTGCTGACCGGCGTGTCGCTGCTGGGCGTGCTGGCAGCACTGGTGGTCGCCACCCTGGTGATGTTTGTCGGCGGGCTGTTTGCACTTGTTATCAAAGTGTTACCGTGGCTGGTGCTGGCCGTGATCGCGGTCTGGCTGCATCGCGCCTTCTTTGGCGACAGCGAGGCGCGTGCACGACGTAAGCTAAGACGTAAGATCAACAGGTTAGACCGGAAAAGCTGGCGATAATTGCGGGAGTGATCACAGAGTGAGAGATTGCAAAGCCGCAATCTGCAATTAAACATATTTTTTACTTATGTTTTCTGGCAGGATGGCTTTTGTCAACGCGATGTGCCATCGACGCGACAGGAATTCATCGCCGCTGTCCCTACACCAGCGCGAACAAAAAATAAAAAAGAGAAGGGCTTCCTGCGGGAAGCCCTTTTTGTTTGTCCGGTCAGGGGATCAGCAGGCAGGAACCCTGCGTGGCGCGGCTCTCCAGGATCTGATGTGCTTTGCTGGCCTCTTTCAGCGCAAACTTCTGCTGCTCCGGTACCTCTACCCTGATTGCGCCGCTTGCCAGCAGCGAGAAGAGTTCGGCGCTGGCCGTTTCCAGCTCCTGGCGGTTGGTGATGTAGCCAAACAGCGAAGGGCGGGTAACAAACAGCGAGCCTTTCTTATTCAGAATGCCGAGGTCGATGCCGGTTACCGGCCCGGACGCGTTACCGAAACTGACCATCAGCCCGTGACGGCGCAGGGAATCCAGCGACGCTTCCCAGGTATCTTTGCCGACAGAGTCATACACCACACCCACTTTTTTCCCGTCGGTCAGCTCGCTGACGCGCGCAGCAATATTCTCTTCACGATAGTTGATGGTCGCCCAGGCCCCGGCGTTTCTGGCGATGGTTGCTTTTTCCGCAGAGCCGACCGTGCCAATCAGGTGTGCGCCCAGTGCTTTTGCCCACTGACAGGCGATTAAACCGACGCCGCCTGCTGCGGCATGAAACAGGAAGGTCTCGCCGGCGCTGATTTTATAGGTTTGCCGCAGCAGATACTGCGTGGTCAGCCCTTTCAGATAGCTGGCGGCACCCTGCTCAAAGCTGATCGCCTCCGGGAGATGCATCAGGCGATCTTCGGCCACGTTATGAAGTTCGCTGTAGGCCCCCATTGACGCCAGGCAGTAGACCACGCGATCGCCGGGTTTAAACAGGGTGACGCCACGGCCCACCCGCGACACCACGCCTGCGGCTTCCGTACCCAGCCCCGAAGGAAACGCCGCCACAGGATAGAGGCCGCTGCGCACATAGGTGTCGATGTAATTAATCCCGATCGCGCGGTGTTCCACCTGCACTTCATGTTCAGCCGGGTCAGCCGGGTCAAAATCCGTCCACGTTAACACTTCCGGTCCGCCGTGCGCGCTGAACTGAATACGCTTTGCCATTCTGACTCCTGTGATTGTTTCATCATGAGGGTGAGGCACGCACCCCAACTAAGGTATACTTGCGCGTCCCCACAGAAGATCGGTAATGCATTCACTATGGCAGGAAATAAACCCACCAACAAATCGAACGAAACGCAGGATCGCCAGCTGGCTGGCGTGAAAATGCCCCCGCATTCGCTGGAAGCGGAGCAGTCGGTGCTCGGTGGGTTAATGCTGGATAACGAGCGCTGGGATAACGTCTCTGAGCGCGTCGTCGCGAATGATTTTTTCAACCGCTCGCACCGGCTGATTTTTTCAGAGATGCAGCGGTTGCTGGAAAACAGCAAGCCCATTGACCTGATTACGCTCTCCGAGTCACTGGAAACCCGTGGCGAACTGGAGATGGCGGGGGGGTTCGCCTACCTGGCTGAGCTGGCGAAAAACACCCCGAGTGCAGCGAACATCGGCGCCTATGCCGATATCGTGCGCGAACGTGCGGTCGTACGCGAGATGATCTCCGTTGCCAACGAGATCGCCGATGCCGGTTATGATCCGCAGGGGCGGAACAGCGAAGAGCTGCTCGACTTTGCGGAATCGAACGTCTTCAAGATTGCCGAAGCGCGCGCAGATAAAGATGCCGGGCCGAAGAACATCGAGCAGATTCTGGAATCGACCGTCTCCCGTATTGAGTCGCTCTATCAGACCCCGCACGATGGCGTCACCGGCGTCGACACTGGCTATCAGGATCTGAATAAAAAGACCGCTGGCCTGCAGGGTTCAGACCTGATCATCGTCGCCGCCCGTCCTTCGATGGGTAAAACCACTTTTGCGATGAACCTGTGCGAAAACGCCGCGATGCTGCAGGATAAGCCAGTGCTGATTTTCAGTCTGGAGATGCCCAGCGAGCAGATCATGATGCGTATGCTGGCCTCGCTTTCCCGCGTCGACCAGACCCGCATCCGAACCGGCCAGCTTGATGATGAGGACTGGGCCCGTATCTCCGGCACCATGGGTATCCTGCTGGAGAAGAAGAACATGTATATCGATGACTCTTCCGGCCTGACCCCCACTGAAGTGCGTTCGCGTGCCCGGCGTATCTACCGTGAAAACGGCGGATTGAGCCTGATCATGATCGACTACCTGCAGCTGATGCGCGTGCCATCGCTGTCGGACAACCGAACGCTGGAGATTGCGGAGATCTCCCGCTCGCTCAAGGCGCTGGCCAAAGAGCTTAATGTGCCGGTGGTCGCGCTGTCGCAGCTTAACCGCTCACTGGAGCAGCGTGCCGATAAGCGTCCGGTTAACTCGGATCTGCGTGAATCGGGATCGATCGAGCAGGATGCGGATTTGATCATGTTCATCTATCGTGACGAGGTCTATCACGAGAACAGCGATCTCAAAGGGATCGCCGAGATCATCCTGGGTAAACAGCGTAACGGTCCAATCGGTACGGTGCGGCTGACGTTTAACGGTCAGTGGTCACGCTTCGACAACTACGCCGGCCCGCAATACGACGACGAATAATCTGCGCTTTATGCTGTCATGCACGATCTGTGCATGACAGCTCCCATCATCAGAAAATAGTGTTGGACAACCTCTCCGGTTATCGGGTTATCTGTAACAAAGCGACGCCTCTCACTCTGTGGAAACGGAATGACTCACGTAGACGATTACGACCTGAAAATCCTGACTTTATTACAAGCTAACGGCCGTCTTACTAACCAGGAACTCAGCGACCTGGTTGGCCTCTCCGCCTCGCAATGTTCCCGCCGCCGCATCAATCTGGAACAGGCCAATCTGATTCTGGGCTATCACGCCCGGCTCTCGCCCGATGCCATTGGCCTGGGGATGGTGGGGCTGATAGAGGTACGCTTAATCAACCACACCACCGAATATGTGGAGAGCTTTCACCGCATGGTGGAGCAGGAAGAGGCGATTGTCGACGCCTACAAAACCACCGGTGACGCTGACTATCTGCTTAAAGTGGCGGTGGCCGATCTTAACTCCCTCAGTGCACTTATCAGCCAGTTAGTGGCGGGCCATCAGAGCGTGTCTCATGTCAAAACCTCCGTGGTACTGGGGCGCATGAAAGAGAATG
This sequence comes from Pantoea sp. Sc1, assembly GCF_000255315.1. Taxonomy (NCBI): domain Bacteria; kingdom Pseudomonadati; phylum Pseudomonadota; class Gammaproteobacteria; order Enterobacterales; family Erwiniaceae; genus Pantoea; species Pantoea sp. Sc1. The sequence continues at coordinate 3,763,476 of NZ_AJFP01000001.1, read as the reverse complement.
GCCTGATGATGCTGCCTGCGAACAAAACGCGCTAAAAAGGTGCGTGCTGTGCGTTTTTGGTGCAGACTGGCGACCATAAACGCAAAGAATACGCATCGTAACGGGATTTTGCGCATGGAGTGACGGTTTTAACCGGAAGGTATGCACGAAATCCTGTTATAAAGCGCCTTAGATATCAACGGGATATCACCAGCCTTCGGCCAGCAGCCGATTGACGCTGCGGCAATGGTGCGTTTTTTGCATTGCAACCGCATCATTTGCACTGAGATAACCCCCATGGATAACATCGCAGAACCCTCCCGCGTCCCGCATTCGCGTATTGAAGATGCGCTGGCGATGGTGCTGGGCACCCTGATGGTTTCGTTCGGCGTCATTATGCTGAAACAGGCGGGTGCCCTGACGGGCGGCACTGCCGGTATCGCCTTTCTGCTGAGCTACCTCTCCCCGCTCTCCTTTGGCAGCGCATTTTTCCTGATCAACCTGCCTTTTTACTGGCTGGCGGTAAAACGCATGGGCTGGGAATTTACCCTGAAAACCTTCTGTGCCGTCGGGCTGGTGTCGCTGTTTACGCAGCTGCACCCGCTGTTCGTTCACTTTTCCGATCTCAATCCGTTCTATGCGACACTGTTCGGTAACGTCATCATGGGGATCGGGTTTATAGTGTTGTTTCGTCATAAGGCGAGCCTGGGCGGCATCAATATTCTGGCGCTGTGGCTGCAGGATCGCGTTGGGATCCGCGCGGGTAAACTGCAGATGGCGGTCGACACCTGCGTCGTGCTGGCATCCCTGTTTGTGGTCAGTGGCCCCATCCTGCTGGCCTCCATTGCAGGAGCCGTGATCCTCAATCTGATTATTGCAATGAACCACCGTCCGGGACGCTATCGGGTTTAGCCCTCTTTACCTCTGGACCAATCATGGAGACCTACACCGTGTTTCAAAACGTTGATGCCTATGCGGGCGATCCGATTCTGTCGTTGATGGAAGCCTTTAAACAAGATCCGCGCGAACACAAAGTTAACCTGAGCATCGGGCTTTACTACGACGAGCAGAACATAATCCCGCAGCTGAAGGCCGTAGCGGCTGCTGAAGAGCAGCTCAATGCCGAGCCAAAGCAGGCATCGCTCTATCTGCCCATGGAAGGCCTGAACAGCTACCGCAACGCGATCGCGCCGCTGCTGTTTGGTGCCGACCATCCGGTGCTGCAGGCGGGTCGTATCGCCTCGATTCAGACGCTGGGGGGATCGGGTGCGCTGAAAGTCGGGGCAGACTTCCTTAAGCGTTACTTCCCGCAGTCGGCCGTCTGGGTCAGCGATCCCACCTGGGAAAACCATATCGCGATTTTTAATGGCGCAGGTTTTGAGGTGAAGAGTTACCCCTGGTATGACGCCGAAACTCACGGTGTGCGTTTTGATGCCTTTATCCATACTCTGAAAACGCTGCCAGCGCAGAGCATCGTGTTACTGCACCCCTGCTGCCATAACCCGACCGGCGCTGACCTGACCAATGCGCAGTGGGATGAGACCATTGAGGTGCTGAAAGCACAGCAGCTGATTCCTTTCCTGGATATCGCCTATCAGGGCTTTGGTGAAGGCATGCAGCAGGATGCTTATGCGCTGCGCGCCGTCGCCGCAGCCGGCCTGCCGGCACTGGTCAGCAACTCTTTCTCCAAAATCTTCTCGCTCTATGGCGAGCGCGTAGGCGGGCTCTCTGTCGTCTGTGACAGCGCCGAAGAGTCAGCGCGCGTGCTGGGCCAGCTGAAAGCGACTGTTCGCCGCAACTACTCCAGTCCGCCGAATTTCGGTGCGCAGGTCGTGGCCCGCGTCCTCAACGACGACGCGCTGAAAGCGAGCTGGCTGGATGAAGTGGAGACGATGCGTCTGCGCATTCTCGCGATGCGCGAATCACTGGTCGGGGTGCTGAGCACGGCACTGCCGGGCAAAAATTTCGACTATCTGCTGAAGCAGCGCGGCATGTTCAGCTACACCGGCCTGAGCGTGCAGCAGGTTGACCGCCTGCGCAATGAGTTCGGCATCTACCTGGTGGGCAGTGGCCGCATGTGTGTGGCCGGTCTGAACAGCAAAAATGTGCATCAGGTAGCGGAAGCCTTTGCCGCGGTGATGTAACGGCACGTCTGCTGTGAACAAACCGCCTGCCTCGCGCTGGCGGTTTTTTTATGGCTCAGGGTTTACCTTTCGGCGACATGCTGCACACTTAAACGGGGTAACCGTTTCAGGAATAAGCTATGTGGCATCAACAGACTATTACGCTGAGCGCGAAGCCGCGCGGCTTTCATCTCATCACCGATGAGATCACCGACTCGCTCTCCGGATTGCGTGATATCAAAACCGGTCTGCTGCATCTGCTGTTGCAGCATACGTCGGCGTCATTAACCTTAAATGAAAATTGCGATCCGACGGTGCGCAGCGATATGGAGCAGCATTTCCTGCGGCACGTGCCGGAGAATGCGCCTTATCAGCACGACTACGAAGGACGTGATGACATGCCGGCGCACATTAAATCCTCGACCCTGGGCGTGTCGCTCTTGCTGCCGGTTCAGCGGGGACGCCTGGTTCTGGGGACCTGGCAGGGTATCTGGCTGGGCGAGCATCGCATTGAGGGCGGTGCCAGGCGGATTGTCGCCACTTTACAAGGGGAATCGTGATGAATCACTCAGACTTACTGACCTACTGCATGAGCAAGCCGGGCGCAGAGCAGAGCGTCCACAGTGACTGGAAGGCCACGCAGATCAAAAGCAACGGTGTGCTGTTTGCGATGGTACATGAGGTAAAAGGGCGGCCTGCGGTTTCGCTGAAATCGACGCCGGCGCTGGCAGAGCTGCTGCGCGAAGAGCATAGCGACATCATTCCCAGCGAGCATCTGAATAAATCACACTGGAGCACGCTGTTCCTGGATGGGTCGCTGAAGGATTCGCAGATCTACTATCTGGTCGATGCCTCCTTCCAGCAGGTTGACGCCGCGCGCCAGGCCGCGCTTTAACACCCTCCTGCCTGAGCAGGAGGGTGCAGGCGACCCGATCAGGCAGCCGACTGCTCGCGCAGGGTGTTGATATCGATAACAAAGCGATATTTCACATCGCTTTTCAGCATGCGCTCATAGGCTTCGTTGATCTGATCCATCGCGATCAGTTCGATGTCCGAGGTGATGCCGTGCTCGCCACAGAAATCGAGCATCTCCTGCGTTTCTGCGATACCGCCAATCAGTGAACCGGCGATGCTGCGACGTTTGAAGATCAGGTTAAACACCTGCGGAGCCGGGTGATCGTGCTCAGGTGCGCCGACCAGCGTCATATTGCCATCCAGCTTCAGCAGGGTGATGAAGGGGTTAAGGTCGTGCTGAGCGGCAACGGTGTTCAGGATAAAGTCGAAGCTGTTGGCGTGCTGCGCCATCTGCTCTGGATCTTTGGAGATCACCACCTCATCGGCGCCCAGGCGTTTGCCATCCTCGATTTTGGATGGCGAGGTGGTGAACAGCACCACATGCGCCCCCATCGCATGAGCAATTTTCACGCCCATGTGCCCCAGGCCACCCAGGCCTACGATACCGACTTTTTTGCCGGGGCCGACATTCCAGTGGCGCAGCGGCGAGTAGGTCGTGATACCGGCACACAGCAGCGGCGCGACGCCCGCCAGATCCAGGTTTTCCGGAATGCGCAGCACAAAGCTCTCATCCACAACCATCGCCGTTGAGTAGCCGCCGTAGGTGATCGCACCGGTCTCGCGGTCTTCACCGTTGTAGGTGCCGACAAAACCGTTTTCACAATATTGCTCCAGCCCCTGCTGACAGCTCGGGCAGCTGCGGCACGAATCCACCATGCAGCCTACGCCAACCAGATCGCCGACTTTGTATTTCTGGGTCTGTGGGCCCACCGCGGTGACGCGACCCACAATTTCATGCCCCGGAACCACAGGGAAAATCGTGTTTTTCCACTCATTACGGGCCTGATGCAGGTCTGAGTGGCAGACGCCACAGAACAGCACCTCAAGCTGAACGTCATGGGCGCGCAGCTCACGCGGCTTATAATCGAACGGTGCCAGTTTGGATTTTGCATCCTGAGCAGCATACGCATGCGTAATATTCATGGTGTCTCCAGTTTCGATGTGTCGTGAGTGTTTTCTGATGAAGTGCAGCAGCGCAGTGGTGCTGCAAAAAACAGGGCGACGCCAGGGGCGTGCCAAAGAGGAACCGCTTAAGGATAGTCAGCGTGGGGAAAGGCGTATATGCCTATACATGTCTGAATCTTGCCTGATTCTGCATTTTTCTGGCTGAACCGGCAGCAGAAATAAGCAGGCCCGCACGGGGCGGGCCTGGCATCATTACTTCTGTAACAGGGGCTTCAGGAAGCGCGCGGTATGCGATTTCTCACACTCCGCCACGGTCTCCGGCGTGCCGGCAATCAGGATTTCGCCGCCGCCGCTGCCGCCTTCCGGGCCAAGGTCGACAATCCAGTCAGCGGTTTTCACCACGTCGAGGTTGTGCTCAATCACCACGATGGTGTTGCCCTGGTCGCGCAGCTGATGCAGGACTTCCAGCAGCTGCTGAATATCGGCAAAGTGCAGGCCGGTGGTCGGCTCATCAAGAATGTAGAGCGTCTGACCGGTACCACGCTTCGACAGTTCACGCGCCAGCTTCACGCGCTGAGCTTCACCACCGGAGAGGGTGGTGGCGGACTGGCCGAGACGAATGTAGGAGAGACCCACATCCATCAGCGTCTGCAACTTACGCGCCAGCGCCGGAACCGCATCAAAGAACTCACGTGCCTCTTCGATGGTCATCTCCAGCACCTCGTGAATGCTCTTACCTTTGTACTTCACTTCCAGCGTTTCACGGTTATAGCGTTTGCCTTTGCACTGATCGCACGGCACATAGATGTCCGGCAGGAAGTGCATTTCGACTTTCAGCACGCCATCGCCCTGACAGGCTTCACAGCGTCCGCCGCGCACGTTAAAGCTGAAACGACCCGGCGTGTAACCGCGTGACCGCGCTTCCGGCACGCCAGCAAAGAGTTCACGCACCGGGGTGAAGATGCCGGTGTAGGTCGCCGGGTTGGAACGCGGCGTGCGGCCAATCGGACTCTGGTCGATGTCGATGACTTTGTCAAAGTGCTCCAGTCCCGCCACCTCGCGGTAAGGGGCCGGCTCTGCGATGGTGGCACCGTTCAGCGCCCGCTGCGCAATCGGGAACAGCGTATCGTTAATCAGGGTCGACTTACCGGAGCCGGAGACACCGGTAATGCAGGTGAACAGACCCACCGGCAGCGTCAGCGTGACATCCTTGAGGTTATTGCCGCGCGCGCCGGTAATCTTCAGCACCTTAGATGGATCGCCCTTCACCCGCGCCTCCGGCACGGCGATTTCACGCTTGCCGCTCAGGAACTGGCCCGTCAGGGACGCTTCCTGCGCCATGATCTCATCCACGGTGCCTTCTGCCACTACCTGGCCGCCATGCACGCCTGCACCCGGACCAATGTCGATCACGTGGTCGGCGGCACGAATCGCATCTTCATCGTGCTCAACCACAATCACCGTATTACCGAGATCGCGCAGGTGAATCAGGGTACCGAGCAGACGCTCGTTGTCGCGCTGATGCAGGCCGATTGACGGTTCGTCCAGCACATACATAACGCCCACCAGACCGGCACCGATCTGGCTCGCCAGACGGATACGCTGCGCTTCACCACCGGAAAGGGTTTCAGCGGAGCGCGACATCGACAGGTAGTTCAGGCCGACGTTCACCAGGAAGCTCAGGCGATCGCTAATCTCTTTCAGCACCTTTTCGGCAATCTGCGCACGCTGGCCGCTGAGCTTCAGATTTTCAAAGAAGGACATCGCGTGACCGATGCTCATCTCAGAGATGGTCGGCAGCGTCGTATCTTCGACAAAGACATGGCGCGCTTCGCGACGCAGACGGGTGCCTTCACAGCTCGCACAGGCGCGGTTGCTGATGAACTTCGCCAGCTCTTCGCGCACCGCTGAGGATTCGGTCTCTTTGTAGCGACGCTCCATGTTGTTGAGCACGCCTTCAAACGGATGACGGCGAACCGAGGTGTCGCCACGGTCGTTGATGTACTTAAATTCGATGCTCTCTTTGCCAGAGCCGTACAGGATCACTTTCTGCACGTTGTCGGGCAGGCTGCCGAACGGCGCTTCAATATCAAAACTGAGGTGGTCCGCCAGCGAACGCAGCATCTGGAAATAGTAAAAGTTGCGGCGGTCCCAGCCACGGATTGCGCCACCGGCCAGGGAGAGCTCAGGGTTCTGCACCACGCGATCCGGATCGAAATATTGCTGTACGCCCAGGCCGTCGCAGGTCGGACAGGCGCCTGCCGGGTTATTAAACGAGAACAGGCGCGGCTCCAGCTCACTCATGCTGTAACCACAAATCGGGCAGGCGAAGTTCGCGGAGAAGAGCAGCTCTTCGGCCTCGCTGTCATCCATGTCCGCCACGATCGCCGTGCCGCCTGAGAGCTCCAGGGTTGTCTCAAAGGATTCGGCCAGACGCGTCGCCAGGTCGTCACGCACTTTAAAGCGGTCAATCACCACTTCGATGGTGTGTTTCTTCTGCAGCTCCAGTTTCGGCGGGTCTGACAGGTCGCACACTTCGCCGTCGATACGCGCACGGATGTAGCCCTGCGTCGCCAGATTTTCCAGCGTTTTGGTGTGCTCACCCTTGCGATCTTTCACCACCGGTGCCAGCAGCATCAGACGGCGGCCTTCCGGCTGAGCCAGAACCTGATCGACCATCTGGCTCACGGTCTGCGCCGCCAGCGGTACGTTGTGGTCCGGGCAGCGCGGTTCGCCCACGCGGGCAAACAGCAGACGCAGGTAGTCGTGGATCTCGGTGATGGTTCCCACCGTCGAGCGCGGGTTATGCGAGGTGGATTTCTGTTCAATAGAGATGGCGGGCGACAGACCTTCGATATGATCGACGTCCGGCTTCTCCATTAACGAAAGAAACTGGCGCGCATACGCAGAGAGCGACTCCACATAGCGGCGCTGACCTTCCGCATACAGCGTATCAAACGCCAGTGAGGATTTACCGGAGCCTGACAGGCCGGTCACCACAATGAGTTTGTCGCGTGGGATGGTCAGGTTAATGTTTTTCAAATTATGGGTGCGGGCACCACGAACTTCGATCTTATCCATTCACCTTTCCCGGATTAGCAGCACTCACCGCGCCTTGCCGACACGGCCAGAATAAACGTGTCATTATGGCACAAAAAATAGACTGAATAAATATCCAGTACTCTGTGGTCCGGACGTGCGAAGGATTAAAACCGGAACGCGGCTCGAAAGTGGGAAACAGTGAGCAGGACGTGTTAGAATTGATGGATTAGACTGAATGCATTAACTCATCGGGAGACAGCAACATGGCCAGTCGTGGCGTTAACAAAGTGATTCTTGTCGGGAATCTGGGTCAGGATCCGGAAGTACGTTATATGCCAAATGGTGGCGCTGTTGCCAACATTACGCTGGCTACGTCGGAGAGCTGGCGTGATAAGCAGACCGGTGAAAACAAAGAGATCACCGAGTGGCACCGTGTGGTGCTGTTTGGCAAACTGGCTGAAGTCGCGGGTGAATATCTGCGCAAAGGCTCTCAGGTTTACATCGAAGGTCAGCTGCGCACCCGTAAATGGCAGGATCAGGGTGGCCAGGAACGTTACACCACCGAAGTCGTGGTTAACGTCGGCGGCACCATGCAGATGCTGGGCGGCCGTCAGCAGGGCGGTAATGCCGGTGCAGGCGCGCAGGGTGGTGGCAACAACAATGGCTGGGGCCAGCCGCAGCAGCCGCAGGGCAACAACAATCAGTTCAGCGGCGGCGCGCAGTCCCGTCCGCAGCAGCCGCAGAGTGCGCCTGCCAGCAACAACAACGAACCGCCAATGGATTTTGACGACGATATTCCGTTCTGATTCATCTGGCCTGACGCGTTTAAAAAGCCCGCTATGCGGGCTTTTTTTATGCGCGGCCCTGGCTGACCGGGGCTATGACCATTCCGCCAGTATGGCATCCGTGCTCAGCACGCGCGGCACGTTGCCAGGGATCAGCAGCGAGGCCCACACCTCGTTGTGCTGATTAATCAGCGCTTCGGCCCCGACCCAGCGGCGATCGGCGGTGGTGTGCGCATCCGCCGCCACGGTAATCGCATAGCCCGCACTGGCCCCTGTTTTAATCGTGGTATCCAGACAGTAGTCGGTCGCACAGCCGCACACCACAAACGCCTCCACCTCCAGACGCTTTAACAGCGCGGTCAGCTCTGTCTGCCAGAAGCTGTCGCAGGCCGTTTTCGTCACGTAATGCGCGCCCGCAGGCTGAACCAGTTCCGGCAGCAGATCAAAGCTGGGGTTGCCCTCGCACATCGTGCCTTCACGATGCTGAATAAAGAGGATGATATCGGCGCGATCGGTCAGCCGGTTGATCCGGTCAACCCGGCCTGCTTTATCGAAACGTGGTGTGCTGAACACGCCGTTCTGCATATCAATGACGATGACGACTCGCTGTGCCATGCTGACTCCCTCAGAATGAGAAAAAAACAGTGTTACCTGCGGCGCGGCGGATAGCAATCTTTTGCATTTTCCCCCCGGTCGCAGGCATGCTAATCCGACATCGGATAAATAAGGAGAGAGAAGTGGAAGGTGTTCCGGCTGTTTTTCCCTGTGAAAAAGACCGCGCACAGTTTCAGCAACCGGCCGCGTTGCCCGGTGTGGAACTCTATCAGGCTCACATCTCCCGCTACGCTTTTGAACCCCATACCCATGAAGCCTTTGGCATTGGCACGATTGAGGCGGGTGCGCAGCGTTTTCGCTATCGCGGCACCGAATATACCGCGCCTGTGAACTCGCTGGTGACCATGAATCCGGATGAGCTGCATACCGGTGAGTCAGCCTGTGACGAGGGCTGGCGCTATCAGATGATCTACATTCAGCCGCAGCTGATGGATGAACTGACCGGCGATCGCGGCTGGTGGTTTAACGAGGCGCTGCTGACCGATCCGCGCATCGCGCAGCCGCTCTCCCGCACGCTGGCCGCACTCTGGCAGGCGGAGTCCGGACTGGCGCGCCAGAGTCTGCTTTCCGAACTGCTGTTGCAGATTCGCCCGCTGGCGCGGATGTCGTCACCGGGCAGGCCCGAGGGAGGGCATCGCTTTGATCAGGTGCGTGATTTTCTGCGGGCAAATCTGGCGGAACCGGTGCGGCTGGAGGAGCTGGCGGCGCTGGCCTCGCTGTCGCCGTGGCACTTTTTACGCGCTTTCCGCCAGCACTATCACGTCACGCCGCATCAGATGCTGATGGCTTTCCGCCTCTATGATGCCAAACAGCGACTGGCACAGGGCGAAGCCGCTGCCAGTGTCGCAGCGGCCGTCGGGTTAACCGATCAGGCTCATCTGACCCGCGCCTTTGCTAACCGCTATGGCATTACGCCTGGCCGCTATCAGAAACAGGTGCGCCAGCCCTGACACAACCGCAATCTGCTACAAGCCTTCCTCCTTCACTCCCGCCACACTGTGAAAAAAAGCTATACGGGAAAAAGTCATGTTTGCTGGTGTTATGTTTGCCGTTACCGCGGGGCTGATGTGGGGGCTGATCTTTGTCGGGCCGCTGCTGGTGCCTGACTACCCTGGTGCACTGCAGTCGGCGGGACGTTATGTGGCGTTCGGGCTGATTGCGCTGCCGCTGGCCTGGCACGATCGCCGCCGGTTGCGCCAGCTGGGGCGGGCCGACTGGCGCGAGGCAGTGAAACTCTCGCTGGTGGGTAACCTCTTCTATTATGCGTTTCTGGCCAGTGCCATTCAGCGCACCGGCGCGCCGGTCTCCACCATGATTATCGGCACACTGCCGGTGGTGATCGCCGTTACCGCCAATCTCTGTTACGGCCATCTTGAAGGACGTTTGCCCTGGCGGCGGCTCTTTCCGGCGCTGGTGATGATGGCGGCCGGGTTGCTCTGCGTCAATGCGGCGGAGTTGCGGAGCCAGGGTGCAACGCTGGATCTTAGTCGTTACCTGACCGGCATCGTGCTGGCACTGCTGGCGGTGGTCTGCTGGACCTGGTATCCGCTGCGCAATGCCCGCTGGCTGCGCACTCATCCCGCACTGCGACCCTCGACCTGGGCGACGGCGCAGGGGCTGGTGACGCTGCCGATGGCGCTGACCCTGTATGCGCTGGTCAGCGTTCAGATCGCCTGGCAACAGCCTGACTTCCCGCTGCCGTTCGGGCCACATCCGTCACTCTTTATCTTTCTGATGCTGGCGATTGGCCTGCTCTGCTCCTGGCTCGGCAGCCTGTGCTGGAACGCAGCCAGCCAGCGTCTGCCCACGGTACTGATGGGGCCGCTGATTGTTTTTGAGATCCTGTTCGGTCTGTTATGGACTTTTCTCTGGCATCAACGCTGGCCACCCCTGCTCACCGTTATCGGCATTGCCTGCCTAATGGCTGGCGTGCTGTGGGCAATGCGTATCAAACCACAGCCGCGGGTGGTCGCTCTCAGCGGATAACCCTCACCGATCTCTGGAATAAACTGGCCGTGCGAAGTCCGCTTTGCCCGGCTTTTTAAGACAAAACCCTATCCCGATTTGCACTCTGTCCGACAGATTTTTGCCGCGAAATCGATTTCATGCGATGCGAAGGGGGAAAATCTCGTCGGGTTAACCCCTGCCATACACCCCCGGTCAGCAAAAAAACGGCACTTTTCACCCGCTGAAGGCGGATCGTTTACCTCCGGGATGCAATTTCCTGCACAGATAGCGCCCATAAATCAGGAAAAAAAGCGCAGCATTATGGACGTTACGCTTTTCTCTGCCGCATTTTATTGGATTGTGACCCTGAGTTATGCCCGTTAAAAACCACTATTAACTTCATTCCACATTCAATGAGTAAGAAAATTCCGCCGCTGCGTTTTTAATTAAAGATTAATCTGTGGCATCAATGATGCGCAATGAAGAGAGTGAAAAGATAGCCACATAACGTTAGTGATAAGGAGCAATAAACTATTTATGCCGGATTAATCCTGGAGAAACTATTGCGGAAAAGGCACGCAAAGGAATTAAAGCGTAACCGCAAAAAGTTTGGGTTAGGGCCAGGATTAACTTAAAAGAAGTGTGATTATTTTTCGTTCTAAGTTTAAAGCGTCTTAATGTTATCCAGACGCTTTGGTAGTGGGGTTTAGCAGCACTTAACAAAAAAAGAGGAGGCCCAATCCCGCTAAAACGAGATTGGGAGGGGAAGAATCGGCGTAGAATGCGAGACTTTTGCTGTTGTGAATCAATTTTACCGCAAAAAAAGAAGCTTAGCCGTGAAGCCATTCATTAGTTATAAATGGAGCGGAAAGGGGTGCCGCAATTGTCCTGTTAAATGATCTTCATCTCTTCTGGTAAGAACAAATCTCAGCGTTAAGTCTGGTAAGCGCGGTAGCATGGGGGTTATCGGTTCTCCGTGCCTGACGGATAATGGTAAACGCTGCGGCTGATATCCAGCAGGCGGCAGCTGCGGCGGGTGCCGATGTCAAACGTGGTCTGCAGGAAGTCTACAGCCTGACGCTTTTCATTCGTGGTAAAGAAGTGCTTAAGCACGCTCTGCAGCATCTCTTTATCCGAGTTGAGGGTCTGCAGCTCACGCGTCGCATTCTGCAGTTTTTCTTCCAGCTCCTTGATTTTTCTGCCTTCTTCCGAAGACAACCCAGAAAACTTCTTCTTCCAGCTGTAGAACGTGGCTTCAGAGATGCCTAACTCTTCACAAATCTCTCTGACTTTCACGCCCGATTCAGAAGCTTTAATGGCATTTGTGATTTGATCTTCGCTGTATCGTGACTTTCTCATAAATGCTCTTACCTTTCTTATCGATTAATGGATGAGAATGACTTTAATAATTTCTGGCACTGTAAGATTCTATTAATGCAGTATTAAAGTGCGCCAATGGAATAGCGAAGCCTAAATTAAGATATTTAGAATAAATATCATCATGGGATAAATCTTATTTTATTCTTATCCGCAGGCCGCGCCTTCCTGGAGGCGGATTTTTGTTATAAATTCATCGCATCCCGAATACGGAAAAATTAAACGTAAACCGGATATTTAGCCTGACCGACCCGAATAATAGGGGGGTTGTGGCCGTTTAAGGTTGGGTTATTTTCAGCCTGAAATCGTTTCCATTTGAAGTGATTCGCGCCAGATATAATAAGAATTATCCTGAATTCACTCTCCGGATTATGATCAACTTCTCAATTTTCGGACCAGTTTGGTCTGAAGTCTTACATTTTCGCCAGGCCTACTGCGCGCTTATTAATTCGTTACAGGGATGTTGTACCGAAGCGGTTGTAGTTGAGTAATACTAAGGAAGAGTCGATGAAATTGAGCGTAATGTCTAATGCCGCCTGGATGATGTCTGAAAAGATCATCTCCGTATTTGGCGTCATTTTTGTGACGTCTTACGTGGCAAAATCCTTTGGCCCAACGGTGTTTGGCCAGATGGCGTTTTCAACCTCACTATTTGCAATGGTGCAAACCGTTGCCATCTTTGGCACCGAAACCATTCTGTTTAAGCGTGTCAGCAAAAATGCCTCAAAAGGCCTGCGTCTGATGAGCATCGCCCGGACGCTGCGGATGGTGTTGTTACTGGTCACTTCGGTGCCAGTCTTAATCTGGGTCTGGTACAACATGCAGGAAAATTTTCTGGCATTTGCACTGGCCTCATTTGTGGCGTCCGTTTTTGTCACCCAGGACACGTTCAGCGTCTACAACAATGCGCGGCTGGCCTCGCGCCTGAATACCGTTGCCAATGCGACAGGCATGCTGCTGAGTTTCGGCATCAGCTTTACCATCGCCTGGCTGCGCCTCAATCCGCTCTGGCTGACGCTCTCCATTGTGTCGGTGACCCTGGTGCCTTACCTGATTAAGCGTCACAACTTCTATCAGGATCATCAGGACCAGATGCCGCCGCGCGAAAAGCGTACCACCTATGTGCGTTATCTGATGTATGCCGGTCTGCCACTGGCCATCTCCAGCATCTTCATCTCTGTGCAGGTGAAAGCGGCGCAGATGTTTCTGGCAGGCACCGCGCCGGCGCGCGACCTCGGCCTGTTTGCAGCGGCGAATACCATTTCCGCCTCCTGGATTTTTATCCCGGTGGCGCTCATCACCTCCTGCTTCACTGAAATTTTCAGGGAGCGCGGCGAGGTCGCCATTAAGCTTGCCGCCCGGCTCAATGGCTATGTTATGGCGGTTTCACTGCTGATGCTGCTGATCATCTCGCTCTTCGGCGAGCGGATCATCATCGCGTTGTACGGGCCGGAATACACACAGTCAGGAAGTCTCATTACGTTGCTGTCGATAGCCACCAGCTTTTCGGCAATGGGGACCGTAGCCTATCGCTACATGGTTAAAGAGGGAGGATTCAATTACCTGCTGAGGAAAATCGTCTGTCTGATGGTCATCAGTTTGCCGCTCTCCTGGTGGTTGATCCAGGGTCACGGCATCATGGGGGCCGCGTGGAGCGTTTTCCTTTCAGAACTTTTGTCCCTGACCGTAATGAATTACTTCTTTAAAAACGGCGTCATTCAAAAGATTCAGGTTTCCTCACTCAACTACAAAACCTACAAATGAGGTCAGATATGCTCAAGTTGAAAGAAGAACTCAGAAGAAGTGTGCAGTATTTTATTAAGAAGATGCCCTGGGCTTATCAGGATCGTATCTACTACTTCCACAAGTTCAGAAAACTGCCCAATCTGCGTCAGCCAAAAGTGTTCAACGAGAAGGTGCTGTACCGTAAGTTTATCTTCGGCGATTACCAGAACTACGGTCGCCTGTCAGATAAGTACTCGGTGCGCGAATTCATTGCTGAGAAAATCGGTGATGAGTACCTGATCCCGCTGGTACACGAAACCACTGACCCGACCACGCTGAACAGCTTACCCTGCTGGAAGGGGACGGTGATTAAACCGAACCACGCCTCCAACATGGTAGAGATCCTGCTGGAAGAGCCGGATGCCCTGCGCAAGCAGCAGATCATTCATGACTGCTATCGCTGGCTGAAGACCGACTTCGCCAACGAAGCGCGTGAGATTCACTATCGCTACATCAAGCCACGTATTCTGGTGGAGAAGTACATTGGTGATGGCAAAAGCGCGCCGATCGATTACAAGTTCCATATGTTCAACAAGCGTGATGGCCGGTTTGAATATGTGCTGCAGGTGATCTACAACCGCTGTCAGCCGCTGCTGTCGATGAATTTCTACGTGAATAACCTCCAGGAGGCGTATCACAAGATTCGTGACACCGGACTGGATGTCTCACCGATCATGCCGTCACTGGAACATGCGCTCGAACTGAGCAAGAAGCTGGCCAGTGATTTCGACTATGTGCGCGTGGACTGGTATATCCATGACGAGCGGATCTACTTTGGCGAACTGACCTTCACCCCAGGTGCAGGACTGGTCACCGGACTGGATCGCGGTTTAAATCAGATGATGGGAGATATGTGGATTCAGGACCGCCGCGGAACGCAGAGCCCGGGCGTTACAGTGCAGGATGTGAATATCCCTGCCATGTTGAAGAAAATTTAAACACACAGCAATATAAAAAACCCCGCGCAGCGGGGTTTTTTATGCCTGTCGATTGGGGATTATCGCGATCGATCAGGGCATCGGCCAGTCAGCAGGGGCCTGGCTCATCACATCGATAAACGCATGCTTTGAGATTTCCAGGAAGTTATGCACGTTTTCCATGCTCAGGGTAATGCCCATCAGCCCCGTCACAAACCAGCAGGTCACACCTAAACCAATCCCGCCACACATAAATGCCATCACATGACGGCTATCCTGACGCAGTCGGGTTTTCAGGGTACTGGCAAAAAACATCAGAACTGCGCTCAGCAACTCCCAGCGCATAACAAGAAAACTGGCGGTTAACGTGGCCATCGGTGGACCTCAATATCAGTAAGGATTCCTGACAATTCGCGGACATCACCGGCGGCAGAAAAGCGTGTCAGGAGGGGCTTTTTCGCCGTCAAACCAGGTTCAAAGTGTGACTTGGGTCACATTATATCACCCGATTTTAAATTTTGAACAAAATTTGACTCTGGTATGGCAGCTGGAGCGGGGGAAAAATGAACGGCAGGGGAGGAAATGCGGGAAATTCAGTCAGATGCGCCTGTTGCAGGCGCATCTGCCGGTCAGCGAACCGGACAGCACTCACCGGTGGTGCGCTGGGTATAGCTGCCAATGCCGTCGTTGCAGCCAAAGCTCAGCAGGCGAGGGCGCTGAATCGCCTGACGTCGCATGGTATGCCGGTAGGCGGTTGGCGTCTGCGAAAACTGGCGGCGAAACACGCGGGAGAAGGTCTGCTGCGAGTCGTAGCCATATTGCATTGCGATATCAAAAACCGGGCGCTGTGTCTGCGACAGCGCTTCTGCTGCCAGGGTCAGGCGACGCTCACGAATATAGCCACCCAGCGTCTGTTTCGTCACGGTACGGAACATACGCTGCAGGTGCCATTTTGAATAACCCGATTTAGCGGCAACTTCATCGATCGACAGACTCTTGTCGAGGTTCTGGTCAATCCAGTGCGTCAGGGAATGAATGATCTCTTCTTGCATCATGGCCTCATCCTTCTGGTGCTTAATAAGTGATATAGGGAGTTTCGTCGTTTTGATAGAGAAGGAGTATAATTCCTCAAGTTAACTTGAGGTAAAGGGCCTGATGAAAAAAGAACGCAACTATCCAAAACCGGTGTTAACACCGGGTGAGGTGGCGCGCCGTAGTGGTGTGGCGGTGTCGGCACTGCACTTTTATGAAAGCAAAGGGCTGATTTTCAGTACGCGTAACAGCGGCAATCAGCGGCGATACAGTCGTGACGTGCTGCGACGCGTGGCGATTATCAAGATTGCTCAGCGCATCGGTATTCCGCTGGCGACGGTCAGCGACAGTCTCGATCACATCCCGGCTGACAAACGGATGTCGACACCGGAATGGGATGCGCTGACCCGGCACTGGCGCGAAGAGCTGGATAAGCGCATCGAAACTCTGACCCGCCTGCGCAACGATCTGGATGGATGTATCGGCTGCGGCTGCCTGTCGATGCGCGACTGCCCGCTGCGTAATCCCGGCGACCGGCTGGGCGAGCAGGGGTCGGGTGCGGTGCTGCTGGACCCGGAACAGGATGATAAACATCCGGATGTGGAGTGACGTCTATACTGAAGAGAGGTCAAAACACAGGGAATCATGATGATCACCGTTCACCATCTTGAGCAATCGCGCTCGCAACGCGTATTGTGGCTGCTGGAAGAGCTGGAAGTGCCGTACCAGATTAAACGCTATCAACGCGAACCGACGATGCTGGCCCCGGAGGCGCTGAAAAAGGTGCATCCGCTGGGGAAATCGCCGGTGATTACCGACGGCAACCGGGTTGTGGCCGAGTCGGGAGCCATCCTGGAATACCTGGAAGAGAACTACGATCACACCTTCCGGCTGAAAATCAGTGATGAGGCGTCACGTCTGCAGTGCCGCTACTGGCTGCACTACGCCGAGGGATCGCTGATGCCGCTGCTGGTGATGAAGCTGATCTTCGGGCAGATGGGCAAAGCCCCGGTGCCGTGGCTGCTGCGTCCGGTCGGGGCGGCATTCGGGAAAGGGGTGCAGAAGGCGTTTCTGGATAAACAGCTAAAGCCGCACATGAAGATGATTGAACAGCATCTGGCGGCTAACCCCTGGTTTGCCGGTGAGCGCTTCTCCATAGCCGATGTCCAGATGAGCTTTCCGCTGCTGGCACTGGCGCAGCGCGCCGGGCTGGATCAGATGCCCGCCACCCGGAAATGGTTAGAGACCGTACAGCAGCGCGCCGCCTGGCAGCGCGCGATCGCTCAGGGCGGCGAGCTTTCGCTGCCAGGCTGATCCTCTTTTTCGCCCGGCAAGCCGTCTCTCTTCACGGCTATGCCGGTGCCCCGTCCGTCAGAAACCGCTTTAACATCAATGCGTCAGCGCGTTGCCCTGGCCCCGGCTGCACGATTTTCCGCCCTGAACCGCGGATCTTTATGCTGAACAATCTCCCTCTGACAGTTGAAACTGTGCCGCCAAACGCCGGATAATCGCCTGCCTTTTTATCCGGCCGCCTTTAGCGACCCACACTCTGCGGCAAGGTAAACGTTTGCCTGCCGGGTCCGCCCGGTCAGGGTTACCGTCTACCCGCTTATTCCAGGGACAGCGATGGCCGCAGAGCGATCCACACAACAAAAATTTTTGAGGCTCAATTATGTCAACTGAATCACGCCCGGCCAGTGGAAAACTGGACGCCTGGTTCTCGATCTCGGCGCGAGGCAGCAGCGTGCGTCAGGAAATTCTGGCCGGACTCACCACCTTTCTGGCGATGGTTTACTCCGTAATCGTCGTACCGGTGATGCTGGGCAAAGCCGGTTTCTCCCCGACGGCCGTCTTTGTCGCCACCTGTCTGGTCGCCAGCTTTGGTTCTATCCTGATGGGCTTATGGGCCAATCTGCCGATGGCGATTGGCTGCGCGATCTCGTTAACCGCCTTTACCGCATTCAGCCTGGTGCTGGGTCAGCACATCAGCGTGCCGGTCGCGCTGGGCGCGGTGTTCCTGATGGGCCTGCTCTTTACGCTGATCTCCGTCACCGGTATCCGTGCGTGGATCCTGCGCAACCTGCCGATGGGGGTGGCGCACGGCACCGGCGTCGGAATTGGTCTGTTTCTGCTGCTGATTGCGGCGGATGGCGTGGGCCTGGTCGTTAAAAATCCGGCTCCCGGCCTGCCGGTCGCCCTGGGCCACTTCACCACCTTTCCGGTGATGATGACGCTGCTGGGTCTGGCGGCGATTATCGGGCTGGAGAAGCGCCGGGTGCCGGGCGGCATCCTGCTGACGATTATCGCTATTTCACTGCTGGGACTGATCTTTGACCCGGCGGTGACGTATCACGGGCTGTTTGCGCTGCCTGACCTGCGTGATGCGCAGGGACAGTCGCTGCTGTTCAGCCTCGATATCATGGGTGCCCTGCAGCCGGTGGTGCTGCCGAGCGTGCTGGCACTGGTCATGACGGCGGTCTTTGATGCCACCGGCACCATTCGCGCCGTGGCGGGGCAAGCCAATCTGCTGGATAAGCAGGGCCAGATCATCAATGGCGGCCGTGCCCTGACCTCGGACTCTGTCAGCAGCCTGTTCGCCGGTCTGGTCGGCGCGTCGCCGGCGGCAGTCTATATCGAGTCGGCGGCGGGAACGGCGGCGGGCGGTAAAACGGGTCTGACCGCCATTGTGGTCGGCCTGCTGTTCCTGGCCATTCTGTTTATGTCGCCGCTGGCTTACCTGGTACCGGCATACGCCACGGCACCTGCCCTGATGTATGTGGGTCTGCTGATGCTGAGCAACGTGGCAAAAATCGACTTCGCTGATTTTGTTGATGCGATGTCGGGTCTGTTAACGGCGGTGATCATCGTGCTCACCTGCAACATCGTGACCGGCATCATGATTGGGTTTGCCAGCCTGGTAGTGGGCCGTCTCTTCGCGGGCGAATGGCGCAGGCTCAACGTCGGCACCGTCGTGATTGCCGTTGCGCTGGTGGCGTTTTATGCCGGAGGCTGGGCGATCTGACTGCTGAACCGGACGTGTAACAACGCGTCCGGAATTTTTCACTTTTTTCCTCCTCGTCGCACGCGTAGCTGACACCCTTCATCGCCGTTTGTTTTACACTTTATCGCTTAACCAATGACTGAAAGAAACGACGCCTAAGGAAAGCATGGAAATCTTTTTTACTATTCTCATCATGACGCTGGTCGTGTCGCTCTCCGGCGTCGCGGCCCGCATTCTCCCTTTTCAGATCCCGTTACCCCTTGTCCAGATCGCCGCTGGTGCGCTGCTGGCCTGGCCGACGTTTGGTCTGCATGTCGACTTTGATCCGGAACTGTTTCTGGTGCTGTTCATCCCGCCGCTGCTGTTCGCGGATGGCTGGAAGACGCCGATCAGTGAGTTCCTGCATCACGGTCGTGAAATTATCGGCTTAGCGCTGGCGCTGGTGCTGATTACCGTAATTGGTATCGGCTATCTCATCTACTGGATGGTGCCAGGTATCCCGCTGATCCCCGCTTTTGCACTGGCGGCGGTACTGTCGCCCACCGACGCCGTGGCGCTCTCCGGCATCGTCGGCGAAGGCCGCATCCCTAAAAAGATTATGTCGATCGTTCAGGGTGAAGCACTGATGAACGACGCGTCGGGCCTGGTGTCGCTGAAGTTTGCCGTGGCTGTCGCCATGGGCACCATGGTCTTTACCTGGGGCGGCGCGAGCATCGAATTCCTGAAAGTCGCCGTCGGTGGTCTGGTGGCGGGTGTAGCGGTCTGCTGGCTCTACGGGAAATCGCTGCGCCTGCTCAGCCGCTGGAGCGGTGACGACCCGGCGACCCAGACCGTTCTGCTGCTGCTGCTGCCGTTCGCCTCTTACCTGATTGCCGAACATCTGGGTGTGTCAGGCATCCTGGCAGCCGTGGCGGCCGGTATGACCATCACCCGCTCCGGCATTATCCGTCAGGCTCCGCTGGCGATGCGTCTGCGCGCCAACAGCGTCTGGCAGATGCTGGAGTTTGTCTTTAACGGCATGGTCTTCCTGATGCTTGGCCTGCAGTTACCGGACATTCTGCAGACCTCGGTTGACCAGGCGCAGGCCGATCCCAACGTCGAACTCTGGATGCTGTTCGCTGATATCGCGCTGGTCTATCTGGCGCTGATGCTGGTGCGTTTCGGCTGGCTGTGGATTATGCAGCGCTTCAGCAAACGCCTGCTGAAGAAGAAGCCGCTGGAGTTCTCTAACTATTCGCTGCGCGAACTGCTGATCGCCTCTTTTGCCGGTGTCCGCGGTGCGATTACCCTGGCGGGTGTGCTCTCCATTCCCCTGTTCCTGAGCAATGGCGAACCCTTCCCGGCGCGTTATGAACTGGTGTTTATTGCGACCGGGGTGATTCTGTTCTCGCTGCTGGTGGGCGTGGTGATCCTGCCGATTCTGCTGCGCGGCATCGATACCATCGACAAGGGTGCGCATCGCCGCGAACTGCAGAACGCCCGTGCCGTCATGGCCGGAGCCGCGATTGAGAGCCTGCACAAAATGGAAGAGCGGCTGGAGAAGGAGTCGGAAGAGAATATCGATCCGGAGCTGCTGAAAGAGGTGAGCCTGCGGGTGATTGGCAACTTACGTCGTCGCGCCGAAGGGAAGAACGACCTCGAACATGCGCTGTTCGCTGAAAACCTGGAGCGTCGCTTCCGCCTGACCGGGCTGCGCGCCGAACGCGCCGAGGTCTATCATCTGCGCGCTACTCAGCAGATCTCCAATGAGACGATGCAGAAATTACTGCACGACCTGGACCTGCTGGAAGCGCTGCTGATCGAAAAAGAGGAGTAATCCGCAACGGGCGCGTCTGCGATAACGCGGCGCGCCCGCCTGCTACACCGACAGACGCGGCGGCTGATCCGGCCAGTGCTCGCGACAGCACGCTATCCACGCCTGCGCACTGCGCGACAGATAACTGCCTTCCCGCCAGATCAGACCCAGACTCCATTTCAGCTCCGACTCCAGCGGCAGCCACAATAAAGAGTGCTTATCCAGCCGCTGACAGATCGGCTCCGGCAGAATCGCCAGCCCCATTTCCGCCTGCACCATCGCCGCCAGAAAATCCCACTGGCCGCTGCGCACCGCTATCGTCGGCGTCAGACTGAGCCGCTGAAACGCCTGCATCAGCTGCCGGTTCAGCGAAAACTCCTCGTTGAAAATCAGCAGCGGATGCTGCGCCAGTTCAGCCAGTCCAATCTGCTGGCGGCCAAGCCACGCCGGATGCCGGGGCAGCAGCACGCAGAGCGGATGGTGCATCAGGGGCAGGGTGTTCAGCGGCAGCCCGGCGTCAACCGGCAGGGCGGTCAGCGCGATGTCCAGAGTGCCCGCCAGCACCGCCTGCTGGACGGTCAGCCCGCCAAACTCCGAAATTTTCAGCGCCACACCCGGATAGCGGCGGCGAAACGCAGAGATCGATCCGGCTATCTGCATCCCGACCATCGGTGGAATGCCGAGCCGCAGCTCACCGGTTTTCAGCTCGTTGATGTCACCGATCTCTGCTTCCAGCTGATGAAACTCCTGCAGGATCGCCAGCCCGCGCTGATAGACCGCCTGTCCGCTGTCGGTAAGATGCAGGCGACGGCCATCACGCAGAAGCAGCGTACAGCCCAGCTCCTCCTCCAGCTGGCGCAGCATTTTGCTGATGGTCGGCTGCGTCACAAACAGCTTCTGTGCCGCTCGGGTAAAGCTCTGCTGGCGAACCACTTCAGTAAAGTAACGCAGGGCACGGACATCCATAACTATTCCTTTCAGGCATGATTGCGATAATTTTAATTCATTTTTTTCACCTTCTGTCGGCGATTTATACTGGTGCGGTGAATTTAATCGGGAGAGAAGGGTATGGCGTTAGCACTCACACCACGCAGTCACCGCGCAGCGCAATGGCTGAGTCTGCCGCTGCAGCTGGGGTTCTATATCGGTCTGTTTATCGCCTGCGACCGGCTGGTGACGTGGCTGCATCTGCCGTTGCCTGCCAACATCGTCGGCATGCTGCTGCTGCTGGCATTGATCGTGACGCGCGTCGTGCCGCTCAACTGGGTGAAAGCGGGGTCACGCTGGCTGCTGGCCGAGATGCTGCTGTTCTTCATTCCGGCCGTGGTTGCGGTGGTCAACTATGGCGATCTGCTGCGGATCGACGGCTGGCGCATCTGCGTGGTGATCGGCGTCAGTACCGTGCTGGTGCTGGCTTCCACCGCCTGGGTCGTGGATCGGCTTTATCAGTATGAAGTCGCGCGCGCCGCGCGTAAGCAGGGCCCCCATGCGTGATATTCTGCTCAGCCTGCTCTGTGTGGCGGTAACCCTGCTGGTCTATGCGCTGAATAAACGGCTCTACCGGCGCTGGCGGACGCTGCTGCTGATGCCCCTGGTCATGACGCCGCTGGTGCTGGTGGCGCTGCTGCTGCTGACGCACATCAGCTGGCAGGATTACATCGCTGAAAACCACTGGCTGCTGTGGCTGCTGGGGCCCGCCACGCTGGCCTTCGCCGTGCCGGTGTATGAGAACGTGGCGATTATTAAGCGTCACTGGCTGTCGCTGAGCGCGGGCGTCTTGACCGCCACGCTGATGGCCGTCTGCAGTTCCGTCTGGCTGGCGCGGCTGCTGACGTTACCGGAGTCGATTCAGCGCAGCCTTGCCGTTCGCTCCATCACCACCCCCTTTGCGCTGGCCGCCGCGGGGCCGATTGGCGGACAGCCCGATCTGGTGGCGCTGTTTGTGGTGATCACTGGCGTGTTTGGCATGGCGGTGGGTGACGTCCTGTTTCTGCGCATTGCCATTAAGCAGGGCGTAGCGAAAGGCGCGGGACTGGGCGCAGCATCGCACGGTGCCGGAACGGCACGTGCTTATCAGCTTGGGCAGCAGGAGGGCGTTGTCGCCAGCCTGGTGATGATGCTTTCTGGCGTGGTGACCGTGGTTCTGGCTCCGCTGATTGGACACCTGATGTGGACGATATAGTCTACACTGCTCTGCGCAGGCGACTCTCCTGACCGCGACACGTATTTTTACGTAAAGTTTTCCGGATAATGTTGTCTCCGTTTTTCAGGCTGTTAACCTTGCGGCCGAATTAATTGTCCTTTCACGGAGTGGAATCATGTTTAAGCAACTTGTTACCGGGAGCGCCCTCGGGCTGGTTTTACTGAGCGGTGCCGCTCAGGCAATCGAAGGCAGTGTTGATGTCAGTGAACACAACACCAACCTGAATCTGGGGCTGGGCACCACCACGCCGGGGCTGTTTCTGAAGGGTAACTGGCTGCGTAGCGATCATGACGGCAGCACCTACGGTGCCGGTCTGGGTTACAACGTCGATTTCGGGCCGCTGCGTCTGGCGCCGACCGCAAAAGCGATCTTCACCCATCCTGAAGATGGAAAAGATGGATTTGCGGTGGCGCTGGGTGGTGCAGCACACTACAGCCTGAACAGCATGTGGGGCCTGTATGGCGAATATTACTATGCGCCGGAGTCCTTCACCGATCAGCTGGACAGCTACCAGGAAGCGGCGGGCGGCCTGAGCTTCACGCCGGTCTCACTGCTTAACCTGCGCGTGGGTTATCAGTACATCGAGCTGAACAACAAAGATGGACGCAAAGATAACGTGCTGGTCGATGGTCCTTATGTCGGGGCTTCACTGCGTTTCTGATGCGCGACATGAAAGAAAAGGGCGGCTGATTGAGCCGCCCTTTTTTTATGGCCTGTTTCTGCCCGTTTCAGAGGGCAATCAGTGCGCTTTACCCTGTTCAATACCGGTGCCGGTCTGCGAGCGAATGAACTGCGCCCGGAAGCGCGAACGCTCTTCTGCACCCTGCGGCGAATGGTCGGTAATCGAGAAGATCCAGATGCCTACAAAGGCCACGATCATCGAGAACAGCGCCGGATACTCATACGGGAAGATCGGTGTGGCGTTGCCCAGCACCTGCACCCACACCGTCGGGCCGAGGATCATCAGGATCACCGCAGTCAGCAGACCGAGCCAGCCGCCCACCATCGCGCCGCGCGTGGTGAGTTTTGACCAGTACATCGACAGCAGGATGATCGGGAAATTACAGCTGGCCGCAATGGAGAAGGCCAGCCCGACCATAAAGGCGATGTTCTGCTTCTCAAACAGAATACCCAGCGCAATCGCCACCACGCCCAGCGCCAGCACGGTGATTTTAGAGACCCGCAGTTCATCCTTTTCGCTGGCCTGACCTTTACGGTAAACGCTGGCGTAGAGATCGTGCGACACCGCCGACGCGCCTGCCAGGGTTAAGCCCGCCACCACCGCCAGAATCGTGGCAAAAGCGACCGCAGAGATAAAGCCGAGGAAGGTGCTGCCGCCCACCGCATTCGCCAGGTGCACCGCCGCCATGTTGTTACCGCCTATCAGCGCACCCGCCGCATCTTTAAACGCCGGATTCGCGCCGACCAGCAGAATGGCCCCAAAGCCAATAATGAAGGTCAGGAAGTAAAAGTAACCCATGAAGCCGGTAGCCCAGAAGACGCTTTTCCGCGCCTCTTTAGCATCGGCCACGGTGAAGAAGCGCATCAGAATGTGTGGCAGGCCAGCCGTACCAAACATCAGCCCTAAGCCCAGTGACAGCGCCGAAATGGGATCTTTGACCAGTCCGCCAGGCTGCATAATCGCGGCGCCCTTAGGATGAACCGCCATCGCTTCGGTGAAAAGCGTATTAAAGCTGAAACCGGTCGCCTTCATGACCATTACCGCCATAAAGGTGGCGCCAAACAGCAGCAGCACCGCTTTGATGATCTGCACCCAGGTGGTGGCGAGCATGCCGCCAAACAGCACATACATCACCATCAGAATGCCGACCAGAATCACCGCCACATGGTAGTTAAGACCAAACAGCAGCTGGATCAGCTTCCCGGCCCCCACCATCTGTGCAATCAGGTAAAGCGCCACCACCACCAGCGAACCGCAGGCGGAGAGGATGCGGATCGGCATCTGCTTAAGACGATAGGAGGCGACATCCGCAAAGGTATAGCGACCCAGGTTGCGCAGCCGTTCGGCGATCAAAAACAGAATCATCGGCCAGCCGACCAGGAAGCCGAGCGAGTAGATCAGCCCGTCATAACCGGAGGTGTAAACCAGCGCCGATATCCCCAGGAACGACGCCGCGGACATAAAGTCTCCCGCCATCGCCAGACCGTTCTGGAAGCCGGTGATGTTGCCGCCCGCGGTGTAGTAGTCATTGCGTGAACGGGTTCGTCTGGAGGCCCAGTAAGTAATCCCCAGCGTGGCCCCGACGAAAATCATAAACATGATGATCGCCTGATAGTTGGTTGCCTGACGCTGCACGGCACCGGTTATCGCATCGGCGGCCAGCGCGGAGAAGGGCAGCATCAGGGCCAGCAGCCATAAGGTGAGTCGGGTCATGATTTCACCTCGCTGAGGATCGCTTTGGTTAAACGGTCAAACTCCCCGTTGGCGCGCCAGACATAGACGCCGGTCAGCAGAAAGGAGACCACAATCAGCCCGACACCAATCGGGATACCGCGGGTCACGTTGGTGCCGGCGTGCAGCGGCGTACCGAGCCAGCCGGGCGCGAACGCAATCAGCAGAATAAAACCGACATAGAGCACCAGCATAATCAGCGACAGCAGCGTCGCGAACGCCTGGCGTTTACGGACTAGCTCATGAAAACGGGGATTACGTTCAATCTGTTGATTGATTGCATCCTGACTCGAAAGGGCGTCATTCATCACATTTTCTCCAGAGGTCTTGCAGGGGAGAACCTCGCGTCAGGACGCGGATTCAGCTGGTTATAATATTTGTGACTACCGAAACAGACTGCGTGGGGCGAGGGTGGCGGGAAGCGATCTTCCCGCCGGACAGCGTGCGCTTAAGGCATGTTGATGGACTGTTTCTCCTCAAGCAGTTTTTCTACGACGCCAGGATCGGCGAGCGTGGAGGTATCACCCAGATTGCTGGTGTCGCCGGTGGCAATTTTGCGCAGAATACGGCGCATGATTTTGCCGGAGCGGGTTTTCGGCAGAGAGTCCGTCCAGTGCAGCACATCCGGCGTGGCTATCGGGCCGATCTCTTTGCGTACCCACTGGCGGACTTCGGTGTAAAGCTCCGGTGACGGCTCCTCGCCGTGATTCAGCGTGATATAGGCATAAATCGCCTGACCTTTGATGCTGTGCGGAATGCCCACCACCGCGGCTTCGGCAATTTTCGGGTGCGACACCAGCGCCGACTCAATTTCGGCAGTGCCGAGCCGGTGACCGGAGACATTGAGTACGTCATCAACGCGGCCGGTGATCCAGTAGTAGCCATCCTCATCGCGACGGGCACCGTCACCACTGAAGTAGGCATTTTTAAAGGTGGAAAAATAGGTCTGCTCGAAACGGTCGTGATCGCCAAAGAGCGTTCGCGCCTGTCCGGGCCAGGATTCCGTGATCACCAGGTTGCCTTCGCAGGCACCTTCCTGAGGCTGACCTTCGTTGTCTACCAGCGCGGGCTGCACCCCGAAGAACGGCCGGGTGGCGGAACCGGCTTTCAGCTCGGTTGCACCCGGCAGCGGGGTGATCATGAAGCCGCCGGTTTCGGTCTGCCACCAGGTGTCCACAATCGGGCAGCGGCTGTTGCCGATTTTCTGGTAGTACCACTCCCAGGCTTCCGGGTTGATCGGCTCACCGACCGAACCCATGATGCGCAGCGTACTGCGGTCAGTGTTCGCTATCGCCTTATCGCCTTCCGCCATCAGCGCACGGATAGCCGTGGGCGCGGTATAGAGCAGGGTCACTTTATGTTTATCGACCACTTCCGCCATGCGGCTCGGTGTGGGCCAGTTCGGCACCCCTTCAAACATCAGCGTGGTTGCGCCACAGGCCAGCGGGCCATAGACCAGATAGCTGTGACCGGTGACCCAGCCGACATCGGCGGTGCACCAGTAGATATCATCCTGATGGTAATCAAAGACAAACTTAAAGGTGGTCGCCGCATAGACCAGATAGCCGCCCGTGGTGTGCAGTACCCCTTTGGGTTTGCCGGTGGAGCCGGAGGTATAGAGGATAAACAGCGGATCTTCTGCACCCACTTCGGCTGGGGAGTGGTTGGTGCTGGCGTTCTGCATCAGGTCATGCCACCACCGATCGCGGCCTTCCACCCAGCCCACCTCTTTACCGGTGCGCCGGAAGACCACCACGTTCTTCACGCTGGTGACGGCAGGATTTTTTAATGCGTCATCGACATTTTTCTTCAGCGGGATGCTGCGGCCGGCGCGGATCCCTTCATCTGCGGTGATCACCAGCGAGGCACTGGAGTCGACGATACGGCCCGCTACCGCCTCCGGCGAGAAGCCGCCAAAAATCACCGAGTGAACGGCCCCGATACGCGCACAGGCCAGCATCGCCACCGCCGCTTCCGGCACCATCGGCATATAGATCGCCACCACATCGCCTTTTTTCACCTCCAGCAGCTCCAGCACGTTGGCGAAGCGACAGACTTCAGCATGCAGCTGGCGGAAGGTCAGGGTTTTGCTCTCGCTGGCGTCGTCGCCTTCCCAGATAATGGCCGGGTGGTCGCCGCGCGTGGCGAGATGACGGTCAAGGCAGTTTGCCGCCAGGTTCAGCGTGCCATCTTCGTACCAGCGAATGCTGATGTTACCCGGTGCAAACGAGCAGTTTTTCACTGTGCTGTAGGGCTTAATCCAGTCAAGGATTTTGCCCTGTTCGCCCCAGAAACTGTCCGGGTCGTCGACAGAGTGCTGATACATCGCCTGATACTGTTCTGCTGTGATCAGGGCATTCGCTGCAATGTTCTCTGGAACAGGATGTTTGTGGTTTTGGCTCATGGCGGATCTCCTTGAAGATGTTAATGATATGTCAATCAATAGTTAATTGAAGCCTGCCCTGAGCCTTTGTTTCTTTTTTGCGCCACAGATCACGGGATATTTCTTCGCCGCCTGAGCAGGAGGCTATCCCGATATTTCTGCTGGATAAGCCGAAGGGGATAAGGGCGACAGGCATGACCTTTTGACACTCACCCTGAATAAAAAGCAAGCAAACGCGCCGGGAGCCTTTTTAACCGCTCCTGCATAGCTATGCGTAAATTCATCGAAGTAATACTTTTCATAACAGCAGGTTAGGGTTTTTCAGCGTCAGCAGCACTTTATGCTACTCAGGTGGTGAACTTTTAATCGGATCCGCCAGGGGTTGCATTTACCACAGTGAAAATGGTACTTATCTCGCCCCTGTTCTGCAGGTATCAACTCAGACCGCGTCTGAAAATGGGTATGGGAATCGTCAGATTTTCATACGAGGCGCTGTTTCAAGACACCCTCTAATTTACCGGGCTTTTTGCTCACTCCCTGTGTGTATCGTCTTCTGCACCTTCGCAGCAGAGAAAAAACGGGTTTTGACTGAGGAAATGACACGTTATGAAAGGTTTTAAAATCAGCCTGGCCTGGCAGATTCTGACAGCCCTTGTGCTTGGTATCATTGTGGGCGCTGTGTTGCATAATCAGCCAGACAATCGTGAATGGTTAGTCACCAACATTCTCAGTCCGGCAGGCGATATCTTCATTCATCTCATCAAGATGATTGTGGTACCGATTGTGATTTCATCCCTGGTGGTCGGCATTGCCGGCGTAGGTGATGCAAAGAAGCTGGGACGCATCGGCGTCAAAACGATTCTCTACTTTGAAGTGATCACCACCCTTGCCATTGTGGTCGGTATTACGCTGGCCAACGTATTTCAACCCGGCACCGGCATCGATATGTCAACGCTGGCAACGGTGGACATCTCTAAATATGAAGCGACAACGGCAGAGGTGCAGGGCGGTCCGCACAGCCTGGTTGCCACCATTCTGTCGCTGATCCCGCAGAACATCTTCGCCTCAATGGTGAAGGGCGACATGCTGCCGATTATCTTTTTCTCGGTGCTGTTTGGCTTAGGCCTCTCGTCTCTGCCGTCAGAACAGCGCGATCCGCTGGTGAACCTGTTCCGTGGCATCTCTGAAACGATGTTTAAAGTCACGAACATGATCATGCGCTATGCGCCGGTAGGGGTGTTTGCGCTGATTGCGGTGACGATTGCCAACTTCGGCTTTGCCTCGCTCTGGCCGCTGGCCAAGCTGGTGCTGCTGGTTTACGTGGCGATTCTCTTCTTCGCCTTCGTGGTACTGGGCGGCGTGGCGCGTCTCTGCAAGCTGCGGATCACCACCCTGATGCGTATCCTGAAAGATGAGCTGATCCTCTCTTACTCCACCTCCAGTTCGGAAACCGTGCTGCCACGCATCATGGAGAAGATGGAAGCCTACGGCGCGCCGAAAGCGATCACCAGCTTTGTGGTGCCGACCGGCTATTCATTTAATCTCGATGGTTCAACGCTTTATCAGAGCATCGCGGCCATCTTTATCGCGCAGCTCTATGGCATTGACCTGTCACTGACCGACGAGATTGTGCTGGTGCTGACGCTGATGGTGACCTCGAAAGGGATCGCCGGCGTGCCGGGCGTGTCGTTCGTGGTGCTGCTGGCCACCCTGGGCAGCGTCGGCATTCCGCTGGAAGGCCTGGCGTTTATCGCTGGTGTTGACCGCATCATGGACATGGCGCGTACCGCACTGAACGTGGTCGGTAACGCGCTGGCGGTGCTGGTGATTTCCCGCTGGGAAAACCAGTTCGATGCAGAACAGGCGAAGGCGTACGAGCTGCAGCTGCGGACGCAGACCGCAGGCTGATCGTTCTCGTTCACGCAGAAAGGGCTCAACGAAAGTTGGGCCCTTTTTTTATGTGGCTTAGTTCATACCGGGTCGATAGGGCAGATGTCCGGCTAAAACTTCTTTTCAAACAGCAGTAAAACAGCCTGAGGGAAGAAAATGTTCACCTGACGAGTAAAGCGTCCCACGCCAGGGACGGCGTGGGGCGAGCGTCATGGATGACGAATGCGTCTTTACGATCAGGTGAACCTTTTCTGACCGGCTCCGATTTGACAACGACGCCACTCACATCCAGTGAAAAAAGATCTCCCCCAGCGAATTAATCATTCTTTATAATGTTTTCCAGTTTGAATAATTTATTCCTTTTGCGGAGCCCGCCATGAAACTCGACCTCAGCCAGATGATTACCGAAGGCCGCAACCCGGCCAGCCAGAACATTGATGAACTCTCCACCGAAGCGATGCTGCGCGTCATTAATGATGAAGATAAAAAGGTCGCGCTGGCGGTTGAGGCTATCCTGCCGCAGATCGCTGCCGCCGTTGACGCCATCTGCGCCGCCTTCCGGGCCGGTGGACGACTGATCTACTGCGGCGCAGGCACCTCCGGACGGCTCGGTATTCTGGACGCCAGCGAATGCCCGCCCACCTTTGGCACCCCCCGCGAACAGGTTATCGGCCTGATCGCCGGTGGCCATACCGCCATCCTGCAGGCGGTTGAAAACGCCGAAGATAACCGGGAGCAGGGCGCGCAGGATCTGAAAGATATCCACTTCAGCCGCCACGATATCCTGGTCGGTATCGCCGCCAGCGGTCGCACCCCTTACGTGCTGGGTGCGCTGGCTTACGCGAACGAACTTGGCGCGACCACCGTGGCGCTCACCTGTAATCCAAACAGCGCCATGGCACAGGTTGCCGCGATTGCGCTCACCCCGGTGGTCGGCCCGGAGATTGTCACCGGCTCTTCCCGCATGAAAGCGGGCACGGCGCAGAAACTGGTGCTCAACATGCTTACCACCGGCGCGATGATCCGCAGCGGAAAGGTCTACGGCAATCTCATGGTGGATGTGGAAGCCACGAATCAGAAGCTGGTTCAGCGCCAGGTCAACATCGTCATGCAGGCCACGGATTGCGATGACGCCACGGCCCGCGCCGCGCTCACCGCCTGCGGCGGACACTGCAAAACGGCCATCCTGATGGTGCTGGCCGGACTGGACGCCGATGAGGCAAAAGCGCTGCTCAGCCAGCATCAGGGCTTTATCCGCCAGGCTCTGCAGGCAGCGGGAGCACGCTGATGGCCAGCATCACCGTAGCACTGCTGCGCGATATCCTGCAGGCGGTCGGCGGCGCGCGCAATATCGCAGCCTGCGGCCACTGCATGACGCGGCTGCGGCTGACGCTCAATCAGGCCGGGCAGGCCGATCTGCCACGCCTGAAAAGCCTGCCGGGCGTGCTGGGCGTCATCGACAGTGAGGCGCAGCTTCAGATTGTCCTCGGTCCGGGGAAAGCGCAGACCGCCGCGGAAGGGATGCAGCGCCTGCTGTCACAGGAGGATATCTCGCCACCTCCGCGCCAGCAGACGGCGGATCTGGCGCAGCGGACGGCGGAGCAGAAGCAGCAGCTCAGGGCGAAACAGACCCACGGCGTTCACCAGTTTCTGTCGCGTTTTGCCACCATTTTTACCCCGCTGATTCCGGGCTTTATCGGCGCGGGCCTGCTGCTCGGTTTTGCCACGCTGATTGAGCAAAGCCTCCACCTTAATGCGCCCGGCGACCATGCGCCCTGGCTGCTGCACACCGTGGCGTACATGAAAGTGTTCGGCAAAGGGCTGTTCACCTTTCTCAGCATCCTGATTGGCTACAACGCGCAGAAAGCCTTTGGCGGCAGCGGCGTCAATGGTGCCATCATCGCCTCGCTGTTTGTGCTGGGCTATGTGCCCACTGCCACCACGGGTTACTACAGCGGGATGGAGAGCTTCTTTGGCCTCAGCATCGATCCGCGCGGCAACATTATCGGGGTATTGATGGCGACGATTATCGGGGCTTGGATTGAGAAACAGCTGCGCCGCATCATTCCCGATAATTTCGATATGATCCTCACTTCGCTGTTTACGCTGGTGATCACTGGCGCCATCACCTATCTGCTCATCATGCCGCTGGGCGGTGAACTGTTCAGAGGGATGTCCTGGCTGTTCATCCATCTCAACAATAATCCCTTTGGCTGTGCTCTGCTGGCCGGGCTGTTCCTGATTGCGGTGATGTTCGGCATCCATCAGGGCTTTATTCCGGTCTACTTTGCGCTGATGGAAAGCCAGGGCTTTAACTCCCTGTTTCCGATTCTGGCAATGGCGGGGGCCGGGCAGGTCGGTGCAGCACTGGCGCTGTGGTATAGAGCGGAGAAGGGGGCGCTGCTGCGGGCGCAGATCAAAGGTGCCATTGTGCCGGGCCTGCTGGGTGTCGGTGAACCTCTGATCTACGGCGTCACCCTGCCGCGCCTCAAGCCCTTCATCACAGCCTGTGGGGGCGGAGCGCTGGGCGGTTTCTTTATCGGACTGGTGGCGTGGCTGG
Organism: Pantoea sp. Sc1; assembly: GCF_000255315.1. Lineage (NCBI taxonomy): Bacteria > Pseudomonadati > Pseudomonadota > Gammaproteobacteria > Enterobacterales > Erwiniaceae > Pantoea > Pantoea sp. Sc1. The sequence continues at coordinate 3,731,649 of NZ_AJFP01000001.1, read as the reverse complement.
GATTACCGGTGGGGATGAATACGGTATTCGGGCCATCCGGTCTGGTCACGCTGCCGCTGATGACGTCCGGACAGGGGATCTTCGCCGGGATGGCGGTCTATCTGGCCGGGCTGATGGTCGCCTGGACCGGCGGGTTTCTGCTGACCTGGTGGTTCGGCACCCGCAATGTTGACCTCAGCTGACGGACTGCCGGAATTCTGAAATCCGGCTAACGGATGAATAATCACCCAAAAATGTGAAAGCCGCTGCAAAGTGGCTTTTTTCGCGGCAGAAATTTAACGGAAACGCTAAAGAGAGTACAGACGCATGCCGAAAACATAAAAAAAGGTAATCGTTATCTCTCAGCCCACCGTTTTCCCGCTGACAGTTAAGCTGTTGCGGGCAGAAGGTAGGTCTTCAAGGATTTTTGATGCGTAACAACCAGCCTGTCTCTCAGCGTGAATATCTGTTCGACGATCATGCGACACTGATGTCCACCACCGATCTCAACAGCCACATCACCTACGCCAACGACGCCTTCATCGAAGCGAGCGGATTCACCGCCGACGAGATCAACGGCCAGCCGCACAATATGGTGCGCCATCCCGACATGCCGCCGGAAGCCTTTGCTGACATGTGGGCGACGCTGAAGCAGGGCGAGCCCTGGACCGCGCTGGTCAAGAACCGACGCAAAAATGGCGATCACTACTGGGTGCGGGCCAATGCCATTCCGGTCGTGCGCGACGGCAAAGTGCAGGGTTATATGTCGGTGCGCACCAAACCCACCCCGGAAGAGGTGCGTCAGAGCGAAGCGCTCTATCAGGATTTTCGTGAAGGCCGCGCCAGAGGGCGACGTTTTCACAAAGGCCTGCTGGTGCGCAGCGGCTGGGGGCGACCCGCCTCATTGCTGAAGACGCTGCCCCTGCGCTGGCGGATCCGTAGCACCCTGCTGGCACTGCTGCCCCTGTCGGTGGCGGGTACCTGGGCGCTGGGTATGACACCGGCGGCCCTGGCCGGTTTTGCTGCCGGTATGGCCGCTCTTCTGACACTCAGCAGCCTGTGGCTGGAGCAGCAGATCTCCCGCCCGATCGAACGGATGTGTCAGCAGGCCCTGCGCGTGGCGACCGGAGCCAGCCATCAGGTTGAGCAGATGGATCGCGTGGATGAGGTGGGCGTGACGCTGCGCGCCATCGGTCAGCTCGGCCTGATGTTCCGCTGGCTGGTGGATGATGTCAGCGGCCAGGCGATCAACGTCTTAAGCGCCAGCGACGCTATCGCCCGCAGCAATAACGAACTGAGTCGTCGCACCGAGCAGGCGGCCGCCAACGTGCAGCAGACGGCGGCCACCATGAACGAAATGACCGCGACGGTGAAGAGTAATACGGAAACCGCGCATGAGGTGAATACCCTCTCTGCCGACACCAGCAGTGCGGCGAGCAAAGGCGGTGAGGTGATGAGCGAGATGATGGAGATGATGGGTGAAATCGCCGACAGCTCGAAGCGAATTGCCAATATTACCAGCGTGATCGACGGTATTGCCTTCCAGACCAACATCCTGGCGCTGAACGCGGCCGTGGAAGCGGCACGGGCCGGTGAACAGGGCAAAGGCTTTGCGGTGGTAGCGGGTGAGGTGCGCAGCCTGGCGCAGCGCAGCGCCAAAGCGGCCAGTGAGATTAAAATGCTGGTCGAGACCAGCGCTGGCCGGGTCAAATCGGGCAATGAACATGCCAGCGCGGCAGGCCGGACCATGCAGGATATCGTGTCGCAGGTGCAGAATGTCACGACACTGATTGCCCAGATCAGTGCCGCCACCGCCGAGCAGGCCACCGCACTCAGTGAGGTGAGCTCAGCGGTGGAAGATCTTGATGACATTACCCATCAGAACGCCGCGCGCGTATCGGAAAGCGCCGAGGCGTCGGGTCGCATGACCCATCAGGCAAACCGTCTGGTGGAGGCGATCAGCGTATTCCGCTAAGCGGCAGATGAGGCGGTCAGCGCCTGCGTGCCTTCGCGTCCGGCCCGCAGCGCGCCTGGCGACTGACCGACGATGCGTTTAAAGGCGCGGCTGAACGCTGCAATCGAGCCGTAGCCGAGATGGTAAGCCACGGCTTCCACCGCTTCGCCATTGTTCACAATCCGCTGCACCGCCAGCCGCATCCGCAGTTCGGTCAGATAACGTAACGGCGTCATGCCGGTGGCGTTGAGAAAACGGCCGGCAAACACCGAACGCGAACAGCCCGCCACGCTGGCCAGCCGCGCGACCGTCCAGTTTTCGCCTGGCTCCCGGTGCATGGCGGCAATCGCCTGACTCAGCCGCGGATCGCGCATCGCCTGCACCAGCCCGCTCTGCTGGCCGCAACCGTTCTCCACCCAGCCGCGCACAATCAGCGCGGCAACCACGTCTGCCAGACGCGACAGAATACCGGCAAATCCCGCCTGCCGGGTGCGCGACTCCCGCTCCATCGCCGCCAGGATCGGCTGAATCTCCGGATACTGCGACAGCAGGGTACTCACCAGCATCACATCCGGCATGGTATTGATCAGCGGCTGCATGCCGCCCAGTTCAAATGCCATACAGGCGCTGAACAGCAGCACGCTGTGCTCATCCTCACCGGCATCCTCCGGGGCGGCGATGGCGCAGACGCTGTCGCAGATTGGCTTGCTCGTCATATTTTTCACACACAGGCAGGCCACCTCCTCGCCGGAGATCAGGCTGTGCGGTTTACCGTGCGGCACCAGCAGCGCATCGCCGCTGTGAAGCGGAAACACCTCACCGGAGGCGCTGCGCACCAGCAGTGAGCCGCGGCCGACAAAGTGAAACTGCGCCCGGCCCGGTGCGTGATCGAAGCGCAGCCCGAACGGTGCGCTTACGGCGATACGCTGATAGTTGACGCCATAAAGGCGCATCCCCATCAACAGCTCGCTGGTCAGGTCTCCATAGTGGCTCATGCGATTCCAGACGAATTATCAAAAATGAAGGTGTAAGCATCATAGATCGTCCTGACGCCTCACTCTATGCTCTCTCACACTTTTTTATCTTCCGGAGAAGCAGCATGAGTCTGACAACCGAAGTGGCTGATGAGGTTTCCTCGCCGACCCACCCCGCGTGGGGCGCAGTTTTTGCTATGGCGTTTGGGGTATTCAGCCTGATTACCGCCGAATTTTTACCCGTGAGTCTGCTGACGCCCATGGCGCACAGCCTCGGCGTTTCAGAAGGGCAGGCGGGACAGACCGTCACCATTACCGCCCTGGTGGCGCTGTTTACCAGCCTGGTGACCGGCAGCGTCACGCGGCGTATCGATCGCCGCATCGTGATGCTGGTTTTCTCACTGCTGCTGATCGCCTCAGCGCTGATGGTGGCGTTTGCCGGCGATCTGACGGTGATATTGCTGGCGCGCGTGTTGCTGGGGATGGCGATAGGTGGCTTCTGGACGCTCTCAACCGCCATCACCATGCGTCTGGTGCCTGTCGATCAGGTACCGCGGGCGCTCTCCATCGTCTTCAGCGGGATCTCGCTGGCGACGATTATCGCCACGCCGCTTGGCAGCTACCTCGGTGGCCTGGTGGGCTGGCGCAACATCTTTATGCTGACCGCCGGGCTGGGCGCAATGGCGCTGCTGTGGCAGTTCTTTACCCTCCCCGCCATGCCGGCAGAGAACAAAGCCCGCAGCGGCGGCGTACTGACCCTGCTGCGGATCGGCGTGATGCGCTGGGGCATGCTGGCCGTGATCATGATGTTCACCGGCCACTTCGCCTTCTTTACCTATCTGCGCCCTTTCCTGGAAGGTGTGGCGCAGTTCAACCTTAACCAGCTGTCGCTGGCGCTGCTGGCCTTTGGTGTGGCGAACTTCTTTGGCACCTCGCTGGCCGGTTTTCTGGTGACCCGCAGCGTGTCGCTGACGCTGAGCGGGATGGCGTTGCTGATGAGCCTGACCGCGCTGCTGCTGGTGACTTTTGGCGGGGTCAGCTGGATAGTGGGAGCGGGCGTGGCGATCTGGGGCATGGCGTTTGGTTCGATGCCTACCGGCTGGTCAACCTGGATTTCGCGCGCGGTGCCGGATGATGCAGAATCGGGCGGTGGTCTGCTGGTCGCCACGATTCAGCTGGCGATAACTGTCGGCGCGGCGGCGGGCGGCTGGATGTTCGATCTGCGCGGCGCTGGCGGCGTATTTGTTGCCAGCGGGGTACTGCTGCTGCTGGCTGCACTGACCATCTTCAGCCGGGTCCGGCACCACGGTTAATCTTCTGCAGGCAGCGGATTATGCTGCCTTTACTTTTATGAGTGGGTGATTAACCTTTTGAGCGATAACTGTACGATGCGTGCTTTTTATGTTCAGTTTTTCTGAAAGAGATAAGCAAAACCCTCCGCTTTTTCCTGATCAACTTCCGGACTATTATTTCTATCAACAAGGCAACACGCCTTACCTGATAAAAATCAACCGAGGAATTGACCATGAAATCTATCAAAACTTTTGCAGCTGTTATCGCGCTTTCTGTTCTGCCATTCGCCAGCTTCGCGCAATCTGTGACCGCCATCGACTCTACGCTGGATGGTGCTGAAGCGAAAATTGCTGCGCAGGCTCAGGAAGCTGGTGCTTCATATAAAATCACCGAAGCTTACACCAACAACGGTGTGCACATGACCGCTGAGCTGCTGAAATAATCTCTCTGCCCTCCCATGCTGACAGGACGCCTCCGGGCGTCCTGGCGGCGTTTCTGCGTGAATAATCCTGTCCCTTTCCTTCCGAAATAATTACTATTCTCAAAAACAAGATTGTCTCTGGCTGCTGGTCAGCTGTTTCTGGTTGCAATGTCGGGCTTTCATTTCACTGCGTCTGCGGTGAATTCACTCTGGAGAAGTTATGAAAGCGAATACCAATACGCGCCGGACGCTGCGTCCGCTGTTACTGGCTACGGCCCTGTTTTCTGCGTCAGGATGGCTGGCTGTGCAGGCAGAAGATCTGAATCAGGCGGTGGGCAAAGGGGTCTATGAACTGGCCGTCAGCCCGAAGGAGAAGGCGCTGTTCGTGGCGACAGCACAAAACAGCAGCGGCGAGGGCGGTACCGTGTTTCGTCTCGATCCCGCGACGCTGGCGGTGCAGAAGTCGATCGCCACGCCGCTGAAATCGTTTGGCGCGGCCCTTAACCCGCAAACCAACGTGCTCTATATCGGTAATACGCTTGACGGTTCAGTAACCGCGATTGATGCCAGCAGCGGCAACATCCTCAACACGCGGGTGCTGGATGGCCGCAAGCGCAGCGAAACCGTGCGTCCGTTGCAGCCGCGTCAGGTGGCAGTAGATGTGAAAACTAACCGCGTCTATATCACCGGGCTGGGGCCGCAGAGCGTGGTGTGGGTCGTGGATGGCAGTTCGCTGAAACTGATCAGCACGATCCCGAACACCGGCAAAATGGGCACAGGCCTGGCAGTGGATTCAGCCGCGCAGAAGGTGTACGTCACCAATGCGGATGGCGAGCTGGTGACCATTAACGCGCGCACCAATGCCGTTGAGAAAAAACAGAAGATTGATGGCGATAAAGCGCACTTCTTCCTGAACATTGCGCTGGATACGCGCGGTCAGCGTGCCTTCCTGAGTGATTCAAAGCAGGCTCAGGTGCTGGTGGTTGATCTGCGTAGCCAGCAGGTCATACAGCGGATTGCCGTTCCGGAATCGCTGGCGGTGCTGTTCAATCCGGATCGCGATGAGCTCTATGTCACCCATCGCAAAGCGGGCGAGGTCAGCATCATCGACGCCCGCACCTATCAGGTTAAACGTACCGTAAAAACGCCGGCCCTGCCGAACAGTCTGGCGCTCTCAGCGGATGGCAACGTGCTTTATGTCAGCGTGAAGCAGCCAGGCTCGCGCAAGGCGCCGCCAGCGAATCCTGATAGCGTGATGCGCATTACTCTGTAAGGAACGCTCTTTGCGGGGAGGTAAACGGTTTTACCGCCGCGCTGTGTCACCGGAAAAGCCACTCTCACGGGTGGCTTTTTGTATTGAAAAGCACGCTTTTGGCCAGGACATGTCGCGGTTATAGGGCAACACTTGCCCTTATAGCGAATAAGCTATAGTATGGTTTATAGCTTATTCGCTATAAGGATGTTGCGATGTGGGATATCGATACAACCCATCTCTTTGACGAGTGGTTTGAGACCCAGACTGAGGCGCTGAAGGAGGATATGCTCGCCGCGATGATTATCCTTTCCGAGTATGGTCCTCAATTAGGAAGGCCGTATGCTGATACGGTAGACGACTCTGACTTTCCAAATATGAAAGAATTAAGAGTGCAGCATCAGGGCAATCCGATTCGAGCCTTCTTCGCGTTTGATCCTGCTCGCCGTGGCATTGTGTTATGTGCTGGCGATAAAACCGGGGTTAAAGAAAAAAGATTCTATAAAGAGATGATCAAACTGGCAGATGCTGAATTCCGAAAACACCTGAAAAGAGGGGAAATGGCTAATTTAAAAGAGCTGATGGCAAAGCAAAGCCCGGAAAGTCGTGAGCGTATTGCCGAAAAAGTGGACGAAATGCGGCAGGTTATTGCCCTGAACATGTTGCGGGAAGAACTTAACCTATCCCAGACAGAGATGGCGCGAGCCATGGGGGTGAAGCAGCCAACCATTGCCAGAATGGAGCAGGCTGACAACGATCCACGCCTTTCTACTCTGAAGCGTTACGTTACAGCTCTGGGAGGCGAGATAAGTATTGATGTCAGACTGCCGACAGGAAAAAGAATTGCTTTTGACCTTTGAATAAAAAAAGCCACTTGTCAGAGTGGCTTTTTCGCCTCAATAAAGCGCCTGTGCGCTACACATCCTCTGACGCTTCGCGCATCATCTCGTCGTGCGGCACATCATCCAGAATCTGCTCGAAGCTGCGCAGACGTTTGTAGATGGACATCAGTTCAATCAGCGTCGACCAGGAGGCGATCAGATACTGGAACGAGCCGCGCACCTGATCAAACACGTTGGTGATCTGATTGAGTAAGCCCAGCGTGATGGTGCCCGCCACAATCGAGGGAAACAGCAGGAACAGACCAAACACGTTATCGACCTGCAGATAGAGAATGCGGGTGATGTTGAAGTAGAGATAGTGAAAGTAGAGACGGAAGTAGTTAACCCGCACCCGACTGAACAGCTCCTGCACCGTCTGTGGCCCGGCGCGATCGGCATTATCTTCGCCGTAGACCAGCTCTTTACGGTAGGCGGCTTCGACCCGCTGGTTGCGGAACTCCAGCCCAGGCAGTTTAATCCCGACCAGCGCCAGTAAACCTGTACCAAACACCGACCAGAGCACCGCGGCAATCACCAGCGCGTAAGGGATATTACCGAGGAACGGAATATCTTTAACGTGATGGGAGAGCGCCACCAGTACCGGCAAAAATGCCACCAGCGTCATGATCGCCTGAATAAAACTGACGCCCCAGTTTTCCAGCGTGGTCGCAAAGCGCATGGTGTCTTCCTGCACACGCTGTGCGGCACCTTCAACATGGCGCAGCCGCTGCCAGTTGTGCATGTAATAGTTATTCATGGCGGTACGCCAGCGGAAAACCCAGTGGCTGATAAAGAACGAATTGAGTACGCCAATCACCACCGCGATTAATGCGATGCCGAGAAAAGCCACAACCTGGTGGTAAAACTCAGCAATCTGCACCGATCCCGCTTTTGTCAGCGCTTTCTGGATCAGATCGTAAAACGGGCCATACCAGGCGTTGATGGCGACTCCGACCTGGACACCAAACCAGGTGACAAAGATGATCAGTGCCGATCCCCAGACTGACCAGCGTTGCCACGGATGCGAGTCGATCACCCGCCACGCCACGGCAAAAATGGCGACCATTATCCAGTAATAGAGATAGAACCAGATCTGACTCGCCGCGATAAAACGCGCTGCGGTCGTCGGCAGGGGCGCTTTGATGGCGGTTTCGAACATGGGCCACATGCCTGGCAACTGCTCAGCAAAACCAAACCAGGCAAAAATAGCGACTAAACTCCAGACGGCCGCTGAGCTGAAAAACAGCGCTGGCCGCGGAAAAAAAGACTTAAACATAGGCACTCCGCTGTTGTGTGTGGTCTTTTATAACGTTTTGGTTGCTTGCTGTCTGTAGTCTGTTGTTTCTGCTCATGACAGGGCAGGGATGAATGTTAATGAAATTGTGCGGTTTTGTTTCGCGGAACTAAATCTTTGTGAATAGCAGTGTTACAATATGGCGGCTTGTTACCGGTAACAAACCGGCATCAGGGCCGGTATCTGCTGATAAAAACCACTACAACGCAACCACCTATTTTTTCATACCGCCATCCAGCGCGGGAATGAGGCAATGTCATGTCAGAACAAAAAAAGGGTCATTCACGCAGGGATTTTTTGCTGAAGACAATCACCCTGGCGCCTGCAATGGCGGTAGGGTCCACAGCGATGGGTGCTCTCTCCCTGCCGCTGACCGCACAGGCGGCTGAAACGCCGGCTGCACCGCAGAAGGCGCGTGATTATCAGCCCTCCTGGTTTACCGCCGAAGAGTATGCCTTTATCACCGCCGCCGTGGCGCGCCTGATCCCCAGCGATGAACGCGGGCCTGGCGCAGTGGAAGCGGGCGTGCCGGAGTTCATCGACCGCCAGATGAATACGCCCTATGCCACCGGATCGAACTGGTATATGCAGGGGCCGTTTAATCCCGATCTGCCGAAAGAGCTGGGCTATCAGCTGCCGCTGGTGCCGCAGCAGATCTACCGTCTCGGTCTGGCCGATGCCGACCACTACAGCAAACAGCAGCACGGTAAGGTGTTCGCTCAGCTTAGCGCGGAGCAGCAGGATGCGCTATTGCAGGCGATGGAGAGTGGCAGCGCCGAATTCAGCCAGCTGCCCGCTAAAACCTTCTTTGCCTTTCTGCTGCAGAACACCCGCGAAGGCTTCTTCAGCGATCCTGTCCACGGCGGAAATCAGGGAATGGTCGGCTGGAAGCTGATCAACTTCCCTGGCGCACGCGCCGACTTTATGGACTGGGTAGAGCGCGGTGAACGTTATCCGTTCCCGTCAGTATCGATTCGCGGGGAGAGAAGTTAAGCATGGCAAACGAAATGAAAAAAGTGGATGCGGTGATTGTTGGCTTCGGCTGGGCCGGTGCCATCATGGCGAAAGAGCTGACCGAAGCGGGCCTGAATGTGCTGGCGCTGGAGCGTGGGCCGCATCGCGACACCTATCCCGACGGCTCTTATCCGCAGTCCATTGATGAGCTGACCTATAACATCCGCAAAAAGCTGTTCCAGGATCTCTCTAAAAGCACCGTGACCATCCGTCATGATGCTTCGCAGACGGCGGTGCCTTATCGTCAGCTGGCGGCATTCCTGCCCGGCACCGGCACCGGCGGCGCGGGTCTGCACTGGTCAGGCGTCCACTTCCGCGTGGATCCGATTGAACTGCGGATGCGCAGCCATTACGAAGAGCGTTACGGCAAGAATTTCATCCCGGAAGGCATGACGATTCAGGATTTTGGCGTCAGCTATGATGAGCTGGAGCCGTTCTTCGACAAGGCGGAAAAAGTCTTTGGCACCTCAGGCAGCGCCTGGAGTATCAAGGGCAAGGTGGTCGGCAAAGATAAAGGCGGTAACCCGTTTGCGCCCGATCGCTCAGATAACTTCCCGCTGCCCGCGCAGAAGCGTACCTACTCGGCACAGCTGTTTGCGCAGGCGGCGGAGTCGGTCGGCTATCATCCTTACGATCTGCCTTCCGCCAACACCTCCGGGCCTTATACCAACACCTATGGCGCGCAGATGGGGCCGTGTAACTTCTGCGGATACTGCAGCGGCTACGCCTGCTACATGTATTCCAAAGCGTCACCTAACGTGAACATCCTGCCTGCACTGCGCCAGGAGCCAAAGTTTGAACTGCGTAACAACTCGTATGTCCTGCGGGTCAATCTCAGCGATGACAAAACGCGCGCAACCGGCGTGACCTATGTGGACGGGCAGGGGCGCGAGCAGGTGCAGCCCGCTGACCTGGTGATCCTCTCAGCCTTCCAGTTCCACAACGTGCATCTGATGCTGCTGTCAGGCATCGGCAAGCCTTACAACCCGATTACCAACGAAGGCACCGTCGGCCGCAACTTCGCCTATCAAAACCTCTCTACCCTGAAGGCGCTGTTTGATAAAAACACCACCACTAACCCGTTTATCGGCGCAGGTGGCGCGGGCGTTGCGGTTGATGATTTCAACGCCGATAACTTCGACCACGGACCGCTGGGCTTTGTGGGCGGGTCGCCATTCTGGGTCAACCAGGCGGGGACCAAGCCGATCTCCGGCATGCCAGTGCCTGCCGGTACGCCAGACTGGGGCAGTAAATGGAAAGCGGCGGTGGCGGATACTTACACCCATCACCTGTCGATGGATGCGCACGGCGCGCATCAGTCCTACCGCGCTAACTATCTCGATCTCGATCCCAACTACAAAGATGTTTATGGGCAGCCACTGCTGCGCATGACCTTTGACTGGCAGGAGAACGACATCAAAATGGCGCAGTTTATGGTCGGAAAAATGCGCAATATCGCGGAGGCGATGAATCCGAAGATGATTCTGGGCGGCGCGAAAAAGCCGGGCACCCATTTTGACTCCAGGGTTTATCAGACCACCCACATCAGTGGCGGTGCGATCATGGGCGACGATCCGAAAACCAGTGCGGTTAACCGCTATCTGCAAAGCTGGGACGTGCCGAATGTGTTTGTACCAGGTGCCTCTGCCTTCCCGCAGGGACTGGGCTACAACCCGACCGGCATGGTGGCGGCGCTGACCTACTGGTCAGCTAAAGCGATTCGCGAAAACTACCTGAAGAACCCCGGTCCACTGGTGCAGGCATAAGGAACATGGCGATGAAAAATGGCATTCTGGCCCTGATTCTGGGCACCCTGACCTTTGCCGCGCTGGCGGATGAGAGCCAGGACAATCTGGTTAAGCGGGGAGAGTATCTGGCGCGCGCCGGTGACTGTGTGGCCTGTCACACCAGCAAAGGCGGCGCGACCTTTGCCGGTGGTCTGCCGATGGCGACCCCGATTGGCACCATCTACTCCACCAACATCACTCCCGATCGCACGACCGGTATTGGTGAGTACAGCTACGACGACTTCCAGAAAGCGGTGCGTCATGGTGTGGCGAAAAATGGCGATACCCTCTATCCCGCCATGCCTTATCCCTCTTACGCGGTCGTCAGCGATGAGGATATGAAGGCGCTTTACGCCTACTTCATGCATGGCGTGACGGCGGTGAAGCAGCCAAATCGCGACAGCGACATTCCGTGGCCGCTGTCGATGCGCTGGCCGCTGACGATCTGGCGCGGAATTTTTGCGCCCGATGTGAAAGCGTTCCAGCCTGCCGCTCAGGAAGATCCGGTGCTGGCGCGCGGTCGCTATCTGGTTGAGGGGCTGGGCCACTGCGGTGCCTGTCACACGCCGCGCAGTTTCACCATGCAGGAGAAGGTGCTGAGCAACGCCGAAGGCAACGACTATCTGGCGGGCAGCAGCGCGCCGATTGACGGCTGGACGGCCAGCAACCTGCGTGGCGATAACCGCGATGGGCTGGGGCGCTGGAGCGAAGATGACCTGCGTCAGTTCCTGCGTTATGGCCGTAACGATCAGACTGCCGCGTTTGGTGGGATGACCGATGTGGTGGAACACAGCCTGCAGCACCTGAGCGAAGTAGATATCACCGCGATTGCGCGCTATCTGAAGTCACTGGGCGCGAAAGACCCGCATCAGGCGGCCTTCAGCGTGGATGATGCCACCGCCAAAGCTCTCTGGCGCGGCGATGACAGCCAGACCGGCGCGGCGGCCTATGTCGACAGCTGTGCGGCATGCCATAAAACCGATGGCAGCGGCTATAAGCGTTTTTATCCGGCGCTGCGCGGCAACCCGGTGGTACTGGCAGACGATCCGACCTCGCTGATTCACATCGTGCTGGTGGGCGGGCAACTGCCTGGTGTGAACGGTGCGCCATCGACCATTACCATGCCGGCATTTGGCTGGCGGCTGAACGACCAGCAGGTTGCCGATGTGGTGAACTTCGTGCGTAACAGCTGGGGCAATAAGGCGTCAGAGCCGGTGACCGCGAAACAGGTCGCGTCGCTGCGTAAAGATGAGAAGGATCGTCTGGGCAGTGCAGACATCCGGGTGCTGGAAGGCAAATAACCCGTAAAAAGGCCGTCATCATCAGGATGACGGCCTTTTCTTTTAAATATTCTCCAGATCGATCCCGCGGGTTTTCGGCCCGTAAATCCCTACCGACAGCATCACCATCAGCATGCTCAGCACGATGAACGTAATCACGCCCGGCGTGCCGGCGTATTGCAGGATCACCCCGATTAAAATACTGCTGAATACCGTAGAGAGGCGGCTGAAGGAGTAGCAGAAGCCGACTGCCCGCGCCCGGATGTGGGTCGGGAAAATCTCGGTCTGATAGGCGTGGAAGCTGAAAGTCAGCCAGGCGTTGGACCAGGTAATCAGGAAGCCGCAGAGGATCAGCAGCACCGGCTGCGTCTGAAAGGCGAACAGCGTGCCGAATACCACCGTCATCAGCGATGACAGAACAATCTGCCACTTATTCTCCAGCTTGTCGGCATAGCGGCTGCAGATCAGCGATCCCAGCGGATAGGCCAGCGTGATAAAGAAGGCATAGAGCAGGCTGTGTGTCACCGTGGCACCGCGGCCTGACAGCAGCGCAGGCAGCCAGTTACCAAAGCCAAAAAAGCCGATCGCCTGGAAAAAGTTCATCACCACCAGCATCAGGGTGCGCTGGCGATAAGCGGGAGCCCAGATTTCACGAAAGCGCCCGCGTTTGGGCAGCTGTGCAGCCTCGTCATCGGGCAGGATAGCAGGCCCGGCCGGAATGCCGCAGCGCTGCTCCATCGCCGATAACACCTCATGCGCCGCCTGATAGCGCCCCTGCTGCGCCAGCCAGCGTGCCGATTCCGGCAGATTTCTGCGCACCAGCCAGATCACCAGTGAACAGAGTGCGCCTGCGATCACGACCCAGCGCCAGCCTTCCAGACCGAACACGGTCTGCGGCACCAGCCACCACGACATCAGTGCGACGGCAGGCACCGATAAAAACTGCACGAAAAAGGCATAAGCAAAGGCGCGGCTGCGCAGGTGGCTCGGCACCCATTCCGACAGATAGGTATCAATGGTCACCAGCTCGACGCCCAGCCCGATCCCCACCAGAAAGCGGAACAGAATGATCATCTCCGCGCTCTGCTGAAAGGCCATCAGCAGGGAAAAGAGCCCATACCAGAGCAGCGCACACATAAAGGTCAGGCGGCGGCCAAATCGGTCAGCGTAGGGGGCCAGCAGGCTGGCGCCGAAAAAGAGGCCGAGAAAGGTGGCTGACGCAAACGCAGCCTGATCGGAGAAGCCGAGCACGCCCGCCTCACCGGTGTGAAAGACGCCCGCCGCCAGCAGGCCGGTGCTGATATAGCCGGTTTCAAACAGGTCGTAAAGTTCAAAAAAGCCGCCCAGCGCCAGCAGGGTGATAAAGCGCCATAAGCCAGCGGACGCGGGCAGCGCATCAATGCGCCCGGCTACGCTGTTGCGGGCCGCCGATGACGCGTGCATCGGCGGCAGGCGGGTGGAGTGAGTGGTCATATCAGCGTCAACCTCAGGCAGTGTGGGAAACACCCGCAGGCGGTTATGCAGAACGTCAACCGTTAGCAGGCGAAGAAATAGCAGAATAATCAATTCATCTGCCGTTGCCGAGAGGGGCGTTGCTGACGATTTAGCAACATACGTTGCAGGTTTTGCCATCCGTGGGCTTTTTCATGAAGCAGGCTGGGTGTACTATGTACTCCTCATGGAAGAGACAGGAGTGAGCGATGAGTCAGGCAATTGAGTTTATCGAAACCCCGATGTTTACCCGACAGATAAAGCAAATCGCCACGGATGAAGAGCTTCGGGAGCTTCAGAGGGAGCTTATCGAGTCACCGGAGAAAGGCGATCTTATTCAGAAAACCGGCGGACTGCGAAAAATCAGGATGGCGACGGGCAATCAGGGTAAAAGCAGCAGCGCAAGGGTAATTTACTTTCTGGCTACCGCTGAGGTGATTTACCTGATCATGGCTTATCCAAAGAATCTCAAAGAGAACCTCACGGATGCGGAAAAAGCCGTGCTGAAAAAGCTGACACAAAGACTGAAAGAGGAGATATGACATGAGTTTTTTTGATGAGCTGAAAGCATCGCTGGAAGAGGCGGTGGAGATAAAAAACGGTGTCAGAGAACCCGCCCGTGTTACCCATTACGCGCTGGCTGATGTGAAGGCTATCCGGGCGCAGCTTAACGTCTCCCAGAGTGAAATGGCGGCGGCACTGGGAACCAGCCTTGATACGATAAAGAGCTGGGAAAGCGGACGCCGCAATCCGACCGGACTGGCAGCTAAAGTGCTGGCGACTATCCAGAAGAATCCCGCTTTCTTTCAGGAACTGGCTGCGCACTGACATAACTGCAGTGCCGCAGAAAACGTGCCAGCGTTTTGGCTGTATCGCTGGCACGGTGCCTTAAGGCAGTTGCGGCCAGACGCCAGGCCCAATCGGCAGCCCCAGCCAGTACCAGGCGACCAGCAGGGCGATCCAGCTGATAAAGAAAACCAGCGGATAGGGGAAGATCAGCACATAGTAGGTACCCAGTTGCGCATCCTTCTGGTATCGCTGCAAAAAGGCGAGGAACAGCGGCAGAAAGGGCGACATCGGTGCCAGCGGCAGTACCGCCGAGTCAGCTATGCGGAAAATCATCTGGGCAAAGGCGGGATGGAAGCCGAGCAGCATAAACATCGGCACGAACACCGGCGCCAGAATTGACCAGATGGCTGAGCCGCTGGCGATAAACATGCAGAGAAATGCCGACAGAAACATCAGGCCGAGAAATGCGGGCGCGCCGCTGACGCCTGCGCTCTCCAGCACGTCGGTCAGTCCTATCGCCATGAATTTGCCCATGTTGCTCCAGTTAAAGAACGCCACGAACTGCGACAGCGGAAAGACCATCACGATAAAACCCGCCATGCCTTTCATCGGATCGACCAGCAACTGCGGGATATCATCCGGACGGCGGATCTGCCGGGTGGCGACACCATAGGCAATCGCCACCACAAAGAAGAACAGAATGATGATCGGCACAATGCCCTGAATAAATGGCGAGGGGATAATGGCACCGCTGGCGGGATTGCGCAGCGGCGCATGTTCCGGCACGACCAGCAGCGCCATCACGGCGATAAACAGCAGCGCGGCGATCCCGGCGGCCCGCAGGCCGCGGTTCTCCAGCGGCGTCAGCGCCGCCAGCTTTTCGCCGTTGCCCTGCCACTGCGGCAGGCGCGGCTCAACAAGTTTGTCGGTCAGCAATGCACCCACAATCGTCAGCACAATCACCGAGGTGGCCATAAAGAACCAGTTATCGATGACGCTGACATGCACCGTATCGCTGACCGCTTTAGCGGCTTCGGTGCTGATACCTGAAAGCAGTACATCGGTGGTGACGATCAGCAGGTTGGCGGTAAAGCCCGAGGCGACACCGGCGATGGCGGCCAGCAGGCCCGCGACCGGATGACGGCCCACCGCCAGAAAGATCAGCGCACCCAGCGGCGGCATCACCACCAGCGCCGCGTCCGAGGAGATATGGCTGAAAAAGGCGATAAACAGCACCATGTAGCTGGCGTAACGGCGGCTGACGCGTGACGCCATCTTAACCATCAGCGACTGCAGCAGGCCGACCTTTTCCGCCAGCCCGGCACCAATGACCAGCGCCAGAATCGACCCCAGCGGGGTAAAGCTGCTGAAGTTTTTGATGATGTTGGGCAGGATCCACTGCAGACCCGCGACGCTCAGCAGGTTATTGACCCGGACGATTTCGCCATTACCGGGGTTCTTCACCGCCAGATCCAGCGCACTGATAATGGCGGTTGCGACCATCAGCACCACAATCAGATAGACAAACAGTAAAAACGGGTTAGGCACTTTATTGCCTGCGCGTTCGATCCAGCTGAAGAGCCGGCCAGGACTACGGTTCTCGGAGGTTGCTTCCATGGTATGGGTTCTCTTCTTGTCGTCTTGTGACCCCCTTATCGATGGCGGCGCGGGCTGACGCCGGTCGCGACAGGCGACAGGCGGTGAGTTCAGTTCCGGCCCCGCAGAATCAGGGAAGTGTTTGCACTCTTTTTATTCTGGTCCGCGTCAGCGACGCGGCCGCTGGCTCATCCGGCCAGTTTTGTGGGTGTGATCCCCGCAGGGATCGGGCAGTGATAGGGCTGCCCGGCGCGTACCTTCTGAAATTCGGCCTGGCACTCCGCCAGCGCCTGCTCATCCTGCAGCAGCGTTGTCACCGTCGCCGCCATCACTTTGCCCGCCAGCAACATGCCCTTATGCGCGATCGTGGTGCGGCCCTGCGCCACCAGTTGCCAGGTGTGCAGCGGCGTGCCGAAGGTAAAGCAGGGCGCAAAACACTGTGCTGTCGGCGTGACCCAGCTGACATCGCCGACATCGGTGGAGCCATAGAGCAGGTCGCGGGTGACGGCATAGGGCGCGACCTGATCCATAAACAGCCTCTCACCCAGCTGCTCAGCCCAGGCGTGACCGGCTTCGCCACCGATACGGGCGGCGTTCAGGCGGGCATTACGCAGATCGTCATCGGTCAGAGTGGCACGCAGTTCAGCCGCGAACGCGCGCTCTTCGTCGCTGTAGTCGGGCAAACCAAAGTGATGCAAATAGCGCTCCATGACCGCTTCCAGGGCGCGATTAGGCACATAATCAGAGCAGGCTTTGTCAAAACGCACGGTCAGGGTCGTGTCCGTCATCAGGGCGGCACCCCGGGCAATATTGATCACCCGCTGATAGATCGCCTGCGCCTGTGGCAGCGATGGCGCGCGGATCAGATAGAGCACCTCCGCATCGGCCTGCACCACATTTGGCGAGACACCGCCGCTGTTGGTGATGGCATAGTGCAGACGTGCCTCCTGTTCGATGTGCTCGCGCAGAAAGTTGGCCCCGGTATTCATCAGCGTGACGGCATCCAGTGCGCTGCGGCCCAGATGGGGAGAGTTAGCGGCATGAGCCGCGATCCCTTTGAATCTGAACGCGGCCTGAATATTGGCGAGCGTGCGCAGATTGAACATGCCGCTGAAACCTTCCGGATGCCAGGTCACGGCGGCATCCACATCGTCAAACAGGCCTTCACGCACCATAAAGGTCTTGCCCGATCCCCCTTCTTCGCCAGGGCAGCCATAAAAACGCACGGTTCCGCCAGCGTGATGCTGCTCCATCCAGGCTTTAACCGCACAGGCTGCCGCCACGCCGGCGGTGCCGAGCAGGTTGTGACCGCAGCCGTGTCCGTTGCCGTTCACCTCCAGCGGTTCTGGCCGGGCGCATCCGGCCTGCTGGCTGAGACCGGCCAGCGCATCAAACTCCCCGAGGATGGCAATCACTGGTTTGCCGCTGCCGGCGCTGGCGATAAAGGCGGTGTCAATGCCGCCCACGCCGCGCTCCACGATGAACCCGGTTTCGGCCAGCGCATCGGCCAGCAGGGCCGAGGAGCGGGTTTCGGCAAAGCGGGTTTCCGGCGTATCCCAGATGGCGTCGCTGAGCGTGCTGAAACGGTGCTGATGGCGGTCGATATAGTCGGCAATAAAGGCTTCCATCATCGTGTTTCACCATACTGCGCCTGATTGAGCGCCAGCGTCGCCAGCAGCGTGATGGCGTCCGGCATGACCCGCTCATCAAAGTCGAATCGGGCATTATGGTGGCCCGCCGCCAGGTCACAGCCGAAAATGACGTATGAGGCCTGGCCGCCACGCTGCCTGACGCGCTCCATCATATAGGTCGCATCTTCTGATCCTGCCGCCTGCGCTTTGCGATCGACCACGGAATCAAAGATACCGAGCGCGTCTGCCTGCTGGTGAATGAAGTCGACCCACGGCTGCGTCGGGGTGCAGCTGCGCGCCGCACCCATCAGCGTCACCTGCTGCTCAACGCCATACATCGCCGCCGCACCGGCAATTACCCGCAGCGCCTGCTGATAAATATCGTCGTTAACCTGATTGGTGATGCCGCGGGTTTCGACCTTCAGCAGGGCGCAGTCGGCGACCACGTTGCGGCCGGTTCCGGCCTGCAGCACGCCGACATTCACCCGCGCCACGCCGCCGCTGTGCTGGGCCAGGCCATGCAGGGCCAGCGTCGCCTGAGCCGCCGCCAGCAGGGCATTGCGTCCCTCCTCCGGGCGGCCACCCGCATGGGCACCGACGCCGGTGAAGTGGACATCCAGCTTGGTGGTGGCGAGAAAGCTGTCGCTGCCGCACACCACTTCGCCCGCCGGCACGCCGGTGCCAATGTGAATCGCCGTGAAGCGATCCACATCATCGACCACGCCCGCCGCTACCATCGCTTTCGCGCCGCGTACACCCTCTTCAGCAGGCTGAAAAATCAGTTTGATGGTGCCGCTGAGCCGCTCTTTCATCGCCATCAGCACTGAGGCAAGCCCCAGCCCGATGGTGGTGTGGCCATCATGACCGCAGGCGTGCATCATGCCCGCATTGCAGGAGGCGAACCCTTCCCGCTGCGGCAGATGATCGCTGGCCTGGCTCTCATTGAGATCCAGTGCGTCCATGTCCACGCGGAAGCCCATCACCGGGCCGGGACGGCCGGTTTCCAGCGTCGCCACGATGCCGCAGAATCCGCCGGAAAAGTGGCTGATCCACTGCGGCAGCGCGCCCTGTTGTAACGCCCGCGCCTCCTGCTGTTTCAGCACGGCGGCGTCGGGCAGGCCCATCCGCGCCTCTGCGTCGATCACCTCACGCCCCAGCTTTAGCTGATAACCGAGCTGATGCAGCTCTTCAGCGACCAGCGTGGCGGTGCGAAACTCCAGCCAGCCCGATTCGGCGTAGTGATGGAAGTCACGACGCCACTGCTGAAGCTGCGGCAGCCTTGCACTGACGTGGTCGGAAAGGGTTTTCATCGGCTCTGTCCTCGTTGTTGGTTTTTTATGCACTGCTTCGAATCTACACAATGGAATTGCCGGGCATAAGATGCGAATATCTTGTGACTGATAAACAACGGTTATCAAAAAAGTTATGTCCGCTAATCTCAAACTTCATCAACTGCGTGCGTTTGTTGACGTGGCGCGGCAGGGCAGTATCCGTGCGGCAAGCCGTGTTTCGGGGCTGTCGCAACCGGCGCTGACCAAAGCGATTCAGGAACTGGAGCGTGAGCTGGGAGCAAAACTGTTTATCCGCCGCCAGCAGGGCGTCGTGTTGACCGATATCGGTGATAACTTTTTCCGTCATGCCAGCCTGGTGCTGGCGGAGCTGCGGGTCGCCGAAGAGGATATCCAGCAGCGGCTGGGGCGGGGCGGGGGGCAGGTGAATATCGGCATCGGCAGCAGCGTAGCGCGTACTGTTATGCCGCAGGTGATCAACCAGTTTCATCGGGAATATCCGCTGGTCAAGGTGCGCATCGTCGAAGGCCAGCTGGTGTCGATGGTGCATGAGCTGCGTCAGGGAACGCTCGATTTCACCATCAATACTTATGACCAGAGTCATCTCGATCAGGAGCTGATGTATGAGCGGGTGATGGAGCGGGAATATAAGGTGGTGGTTCGCAAAGGCCATCCGCTGGAAAAAGCCCGTTCACTGGCGGCGTTGCAGCAGGCGGACTGGACCATGCCGACGCCGAAAGGCAGCTATTACCGCCTGTTGCACGACCTCTTTGGCGAGCGCGGCATGGCACCCAAAATCGTGGTGACCTGTGAAACCTTTATGGCCTGTACCAGCCTGGTGGCGCAAAGCGATTTCATCAGCATTCTGTCAGCTGATGTGATTGACGATCCGGTTCTGGGACGGTCGCTGGTGGCGCTGACGCTTGACGAACCCCTGCCGAAAGCGATTTTTTATCTGATTCAGCGTAAGGAGACCGCGCTGACGCCCATGAGCAGCTATATGGCGCAGCTGTTTCGCCGTTATTGCCAGTAAAATCAGCGAGTAAAGTCGATCGTCTACACTCTTAAGGTACTGTAAAAATCCAACCGACAATATAGAGGTGAAGATGCAAGTCAGTCCTTATCTGTTTCTCTATGGCCGTTGTGAAGAGGCTATCGACTTTTACCTGCAGGCGACCGGGGGCGAGTTGCTCGCGAAAATGAAGTTTGGTGATATGCCGGATCAGGGAGAGCAGGTTGGCGATCAGTCCGCAGCGCCGCAGCCACCCGAGAAGATCATGCATGCGCAACTGCGTATTGGCGACGGCGAGCTGATGCTCAGCGACGGTAACACCGATCAGCCACCGGCGTCGGAACATGCCGGTTATGCGGTCAGCCTTTCCACCACCGATGTCGAAGAGGGTAAAGCGTGGTTTGAAAAACTGTCGGCAGGCGGCAAGGTGACAACGGAGTGGCAGGAGACTTTCTGGTCGAACGGCTTCGCCATGTTTATCGATAAGTTCAACATTCCGTGGCGCATTAATGTGGAGAAGTCGCAGGATTAAGCGGCTGACGGACGTCACAGGACGTGACGCCATACCAGCAGAAACACAAGGCGGCGACGCGATAAAGCGCCGCCGCTTCACATCAGAAGTTGTAACCCGCCACCAGGTAGTAACCCCAGCCGGTCGATTTGACTTCAAACGGACCGTTGCCGAAGTTCAGCTCCTGACCATCTGCCCACTGGCCGCCGTTGTGGAAATAACGCGCCACCGCAGAGATGTGCCAGTGATCGTAGCCCAGTGACAGAATGTGGCTGGAGGCGATGGAGTTGCTGGTGCGTGATGCGCCACCTTTATCGCGCAGATCGGAACCCCAGTCGAAGTTAGTGAAGCCGACATAGCCCAGATTACCGCCCCACAGCGTCGTGATCGGGACGAAGTATTTCACCTTGAAGCGATAGCCATCCCAGCTGTTCTCGTTCGCCGCACCGTAGTTTTCCCACTGATATTTGGCATAGACATTCAGCGACAGGCCGACATCGCTGTGCGTATCGATATCGGTGCCGAGACCCATATACCAGGTGTTCTGGCGGTTATCGCTGTTGCGGCCCATATCGTAGATGTAGTTGTTAGCAAAATACCACTCTTTGAACGGACCAAACGCCAGGCTGGTGCCGGTCAGCTTGTCGATCG
Organism: Pantoea sp. Sc1; assembly: GCF_000255315.1. Taxonomy (NCBI): domain Bacteria; kingdom Pseudomonadati; phylum Pseudomonadota; class Gammaproteobacteria; order Enterobacterales; family Erwiniaceae; genus Pantoea; species Pantoea sp. Sc1. The sequence continues at coordinate 3,710,550 of NZ_AJFP01000001.1, read as the reverse complement.
AGAAGCGCGGCTCAATTTCCATGAACATCGGTGAACCGTGATCGAATACGCCGTTGGCGTTGCTGTTGCCGACGCCGAAGAAATTAGGTACGTCGAGATAGCCGTAAAAGTCGAACCACTCTTTTTTCGCAAACGCTTCATATTCCAGATAGACGTCGTTGTTGAACTGCGGTCCGAAACGGGTGTGGTAGCTGCCTACCACGTTAACGCTCTGATGCCACCAGTCAGAGAGATACTGCGGATCGCTTTCTGCGGCCTGCGCAGCACCACTCAGTGAACATGCCAGCACGGCACCTGCTATCAACGTTTTATATTTCATTATCATCAGCCACATGCTTTTGACCGCCGCACAGCAGACGCAGTCAGAGAGAAATCGGTCCCTGGAGGGAATGAGAATGTCAGCAAAAAACAGCCGGTTGTTCAGCCCGCGTAGCGTGCCTGTAACAGATCGATAGAAAATAGATTTTGCTCACGTTTGTCAAAAAGTGTTGCATTACAATTCAGCTAAAATGTGATGCACTTCACAATTGAGACCATGATCGAACGGAACCAGGCAACCGTTTACGTTGTCTGGTTCGTGATCAAAAAGGCGGGATCAGGGAAAAGTGACGCGAACCTGTAAACCACAGATCGCACCCTGTGGGGTCAGACAGTTGGAAAGGGCGACGTGAATCTGATGTTTCTGAGCGACGTTACGCACGATGGATAATCCCAGCCCGCTGCCCTGGGCTTTCACGTCAGGCGAGCGAGTAAAACGATCAAATGCGCGCTCGATAAAGGATTCCGGCATGCCTGGCCCGTTATCGACAATATCGACCACCGTTTTGCCCGCGACCCGATGCAGCAGCACATCGACCAGACTCCCTTCCGGCGTGTGCAACATGGCGTTACCAATCAGGTTGTCAAACAGGCTGCGCAGCTCAGAACGACTGGCCTGCAGACGATACTGGGCAGAGCCGTTAAAGCCGATATCGATGCCGCGCTTATCTGCCACCACCATCAGCTGCTCAATGCTCTCCTTCAGCAGATCTTCCAGGTCAATATGCTCGACGCTGGCGACCACACTCTGGTCATCCTGGCGCGACACATTGAGTAGCTGTGTGACCAGATGACGGGTGCGCGTGACGCCCGCTTCCAGCTGGCTGAACTGCCGGCTCGCTTCGCCCGGCTGGATATGCTGACGCAGATTCTCCAGCTGTAAGGTCACCGCCGTTACCGGGGTACGCAGCTCATGGGCGGCGTCCTCCAGGAACTGACGCTGAGAGGACCAGGCCTCGCGCAGTTTACTCAGCAACGAATTGTAGGCAGCCACCAGCGGCAGGATCTCGTCCGGCAGCCCCTCCGGCGAGACGTTGTGCGGATGATGGGTCTCCTGCGCCGCGATCTGACGCGAAGCCACCTGCAGATCGCGGGTGATCTTGCGTACCACCAGCCAGATCACCAGCAGCGACAGCGGCATCATCAGGATCATCGGGATAATCGCCGCCAGCGCCCGCTTGACCATCGTGGACTTCATGTAGCTGAGGTTGTGCATGACCTGAATGGTTTTGATCGCGCTGCCGGGCAAACCGGGCCGGGTGTAGATCCGCCATTCACAGTCGCGGCACTGGCCGACATGCACGTCGCGGTAACCCCGCTGGTTCTGTAACGGGGCCGCCAGCTCCGGCCAGGAGCTGGCACGCAGCTGTCCGCGATCGTCCCACAGCTGAACCACAAACGCGCTTTTCGCTTTATCCGGCGCAATCAGCATCGGCATCAGGGCGGGCATCTGCTTATTGGTGGACCAGGCGTCCGCGATTTTCGCCAGCTGATCGTCCTTCATCGTGCCGACCATATCGCCGTAGCAGCTGAAGAAATACCAGGTGACGCCGCCAATCATCAGCAGATGAATAATCAGCAGCGTAGAGAGCAGTTTATTACGCAGCGAGCGCATAAAGGTGAAGGGTTTCATATGGCCGGAACCCGCCAGCCCAGGCCACGCACGTTGCGGATCACGTCGTTGTCCAGCTTGCGGCGCATGCCGTGAATCAGGACATCCACCGCGTTGCTGCTGACTTCATCGCCCCAGCCATAGATGCGGTTTTCCAGCTGCTCGCGCGACAGAATGGCACCGGGCCGCTCCAGCAGGGCGTAGAGCAGGGCATACTCGCGCGCGGTCAGCTGCTCGCGCTGACCCTTGTAGAGCACTTCGCGGGTCATCATATCCAGCTGAACATCCCCGCTGCCCAGCACCGAATCTGCCGCGCCGTGGCGGCGTCGGGTAATGGCGCGCATCCGGGCCATCACTTCCTGGAGGTCGAACGGTTTAAGCAGGTAGTCGTCAGCGCCGCTGTCGAGCCCCTGAATGCGCTGCGCCACCGTGTCGCGGGCAGTCAGAATCAGCACGGGCGTGGAGTCGCCGCGCCCGCGCGCCCGGCGCAGCACCTGTAACCCATCATCGCGGGGTAAGCCGAGATCGAGCAGCACGCAGCTGTAGCCGCCTTCGCTCCAGGCATTGTGGGCAAAGACGCCATCGCGCACCCAGTCCACCGACCAGCCCGCGCCCTCCAGTGCCTGCTGCAGGTTTGCGCCGATCATTTCATCATCTTCAACCAGTAACACGCGCATGGCTGATCTCCTCTGCAAAGATGGGAGAGAGTTTACTCATCAATTGTTAGGCCAGAATTATCCGCCTTCACACTTCCCGCTGTCGCCGCGCTGGCTGCATCTGCAGTGCTTCATCAGAACTCTATCCGCATTTTTCATAGTAAACGAGAGTAAAACCACTGGCCTGAGGACGAAAATTTTGACGCTTTTATCATTAGGTCAATACTACCCTTTTCAGACGTGAATAATGCTATTTAACTGTTGTATGACTAATTCAGGATAGAAATGATTTTTATCAGATACGGGCTCTATGTTAGTAAGGTTATTTCTGAGTAGATAGATGTTAAAATTATGCAATAGAAATTAACTCTGAAAATTAATTGTGCCTTATGTCACATAAAAAGATAAATATTAATATTTTATCAGGATGATCTGGGGAGAAATAACAAGAAATGACATCTTTTTTCACCCATCTCTTTGATAAGGAAATTTATTTTATAAATTTTAATAAGGGTAATAACTCTTTGCACATGGAATATTTAATTGATATAAATTTCTGGCAACAGGGTTTGCCATTAATAAAAAACAGAAGGAGTTTGTTAAATGAAGATCTTAGAAAATAGTCATTTGCTTTTGGTTACTGGTGCAAGCGGTGCATACGACCCTGCCTATGCTGGGGCATCAGCTTATGCCAGTCAGCATGGTAATAAGTCCAGTCAATCCGGTAATCTGTTTGGTCCAAGTAATGGCGTAATTCAGGTTGTGGCTGCACATCCTGAAATGGTGGGCTGTCTCAATGGCATCCTCGGTGGGATGATTAGTGGTTCAGTAGGTGGTCCGGGCTCAGCTGTGGCAAGTGCGATTGGTGGTGGTATTGGTTCGTGTTTTAATAATTCTGGAAACTACAATGCTGGTAACAGTATTGGTGGTCAATGCACCTGGTGAAATTAGTCTTCATGATAAATGATGGCTGAGGGTTTTATGCAAAAAATAGTACGCTATCTATCTATATTGGTTAGCATATTAGTGGGCGCAATGTTTTTGAGTGGCGCAGGCGTTTCGTATGAAGGCTGGTATGCTATGCCAGAAAATGCATCAAAAATGGTCGTTACAATCGCTACACTGACTACGTTTGTTAAACTGACTATTTTTTTGTGCTCAAGGTTTTTCAGTGCATCTGGCAGCTGTAAAAAAACTTAAGTGTAGAGATTAGATGTGCAGGGGCTTCGGCTCCTGTTTTGATATAAAAAATTAATAAAACAGGAATGTAATAAAAGCTGCTGACTAAATGAGTTTTAAATGCCTCTCTTTTCTAACAGTAATCTCACGACAGATTTTTTCTCAAAGCCCCCGCTGGCCGCACCCTCTCACCTCCGTTTCAACCCTTGCTAATTCTGCGCTAATTTTCTGCTAATTAAGGGATAAATTTTAGCGGGTAGAGTGGTTCCACTGCACATCAGCTTGAACAGGAGGAACCATGAATCAGCGCGAGTTTATTCGGAGTCTGCTGGACTGGATAGAGAACAACTTAGGACACGATCTGCATCTGGATGAGGTGGCGCGCCGCTCAGGCTATTCGCGCTGGCATCTGCAACGCCTGTTTCGCCAGCACACCGGCTTTTCCCTGGCAGAATATATCCGTCAGCGTCGCCTGACGGAGTCGGCGCTCACGCTGCTGAGCAGCAACGAAGCGATTCTGCAGGTGGCGATGAACTACGGCTTTGATACCCAGCAGGCCTACACCCGGACCTTCAAAAATTACTTTATGGTGACGCCGGGCCAGTTGCGCCGCCAGCGTCGCGTCGAGCCGGATCGACTGCTGTTCCCGCTGGCGATGGCCAGCTGATGCCTGACAAGGCCTTTCCGTCACGGCAGGCAGACGGAAAGGTCACTCCGCGCTTTGCGCTCGTTTCGCCTGTTATCACCCTGTTTTTTTTGCCTCCTCGCCACAGTCCCCCCGCCTGAACATGCTAGTTTGTTGCCTGCATCCCCTTACTGTCGGAGTCGGGAAACATGGAAAATGGCGCGAATTTAACCGCCATGCTGGTATTCGCACGGGTAGTGGAGTTACAGAGTTTCAGCGAGGCCGCCCGCGCACTGGGCTGGTCCAAATCGCATGTCAGCCGGGAGATCGCCCGGCTGGAACTCAGGCTCGGTATCCGGCTGCTGCAGCGCACCACCCGGCGGCTGGCGCTGACCGAGCTGGGGCAGGCGTACTACCCCTATTGTGTCCGGATGCTGGCGGAAGCGCAGCGCGCCGAGGCGTTCGTTCAGCAGCTGCATCAGCAGGCCGCCGGTCATGTCAGGCTGCAGGCGCCCGTCACGTTCGGCTGTCAGTGCGTAGTGCCTGTCGTGAATCGCTTTCTGCGCCGCCATCTGCATATCAACGTCGATCTCGATCTCACCGATCGCAGCCAGGATCGGCTGGACGATCAGGATGATCTGGCGATTCTGATCCGATCCCGGGCACCGCGTCAGGGCAACTTCCGGCTGCTGAGTGATATCGACTGGGGACTCTATGCCGCGCCTGCTTATCTGGCACAGCGACCGGCTATCACTCACCCCGGGATGCTGCCGCGTCACGACCTTCTGCTGTTTCATGGCCCGGCCCACACCGCTGCGCTGCCGTTCCGCCGCGATAAGCAGCGACTGGCGCTGGATGTACGCAGTCGTTTTCGCGCCAATAACAGCATGGCGCTGCTGAATGCGGCCCTGGCCGGCAGCGGTATCGCCTATCTGCCCGCCTACATGGCGCAGGAGGCGGTCGGGCGGGGTGATATTCAGCAGCTGTTGCCGGAGTGGCAGATGGACCGTCTGCAAAGCTATCTGCTGCTGCACGACACCCCGGAAACGGCGTCGCCCGTCACGCTGCTGAGCGATGCGCTGGTTGCGGCGCTGAGCACAGGCTGATTGTTGCCTGCTGACAACAATCATCGCCACAGAGTAACTATCGCGGCGTTACTGTTGTTAACCCGCCGTCCTGGTTAGCCTGTATCCCTGATCACTCAAGGGATATGGCTATGCAACACTCACCCGAAACGGCAGTGTTTCACCACTGGAAACGTAATTTAGCGGTCTGCGTCGTCGGATCTTTTACCACTATCGTGGCGATGACGCTGCTGCTGCCTTTTCTGCCGCTCTATGTTCAGCAGCTTGGCGTTGAGCAGCCCGCCGCCATTGCGCGCTGGTCCGGCCTGGCCTATGGGGCGACCTTTTTCAGTGCCGCGCTGACGGCACCGCTGTGGGGTCGGCTGGCTGATCGTTACGGTCGCAAGCTGATGCTGATTCGGGCCAGCCTCGGCATGGCGATTGCGATGTCGCTGATTGGCATGGCGACGGCGCCGTGGCAACTGGTGGCGCTGCGTCTGCTGGCGGGGCTGCTGGGTGGCTACGCGTCGGGGTCGACCATTCTGGTGGCGGCGCAGACGCCCAAAGCGCAGACAGGCTGGGCGCTGGGCGTCCTCTCCTCCGGCATTATGGCCGGCAACGTGGTCGGGCCGCTGCTGGGTGGCCTGCTGCCGCCGCTGATTGGCATCCGGCAGACCTTCTGGCTGACCGGCGCGGTGATTTTTCTCGCCTTCCTCGCCACCACCTTTTTACTCAGAGAGCAGCCGCGTGCCAGCGTCACCGCCCGCGATCGTCCTTCACCGGTGCCGGCAGAGCCGCCGGTCAATCACCGCCTGGTGCGGCTGATGTGGCTTTCCGGCATGTTGCTGATTTTTGCCAGCATGTCGATTGAACCGATTATTACGCTCTACGTCGGCGAGTTTGTTCAGGGTGAACATCAGATCACCCTGATGGCCGGAATCGTGATGTCCGCCGCCGCGCTGGGCACGGTGCTGGCAGCACCGCGGCTCGGTCGCCTGGCCGATCGCGTCGGACACTGGCGGGTTCTGACAGGGGGATTACTGCTGAGCGGCGTGCTGCTGATCCCGCAGGCGTTTATCACGGCGGCCTGGCAGCTGGTGCTGCTGCGTTTTCTGATGGGGATGGCGCTGGGCGGCCTGATGCCATGCATCACGGCGATTATCCGTCATAACGTACCGGGCTCGCAGGTCGGACGGATGCTCGGTTATTCCACTTCGGCACAATATGTGGGTCAGGTCAGCGGCCCGCTGTTCGGTGGAGTGGTCGGCGGGACGTTCGGGATGCGGCCGGTATTTCTGGCGACCTGCGCGGTGATGCTCTTCTGCGCATGGCTCAACTGGCGCGAAATGAAAAAGTAACGCGATCAAAAAAGGCGGACCGGAGTCCGCCTTTTGTTACTGACCGAAGCAGGAATTACTTCTGGTCTGGCAGTGCGTAGGCAATCACATAGTCGCCCAGCTTGGTACCAAACGAACCGTGACCGCCTGCTGCGATGACAACGTACTGCTTGCCATTCACTTCATAGGTCATCGGGGTCGCCTGGCCGCCTGCTGGCAGACGTGCCTGCCACAGCAGTTCGCCGGTGTCGGTGCTGAAAGCGCGCAGGTAGTTATCGGCGGTCGCACCAATGAAGAATACCTTACCTGCGGTGGTGATTGGACCACCCAGCATCGGCATACCCATTTTGAACGGCAGCGGAACCGGTGAGCTGTCACGAACGGTACCGATACGCTGTTTCCACACGACGTCGTTGGTCTTCAGATCCACCGCGGAGATGTAACCCCAGGCTGGCTGTTTGCATGGCAGACCAAACGGAGAGAGGAACGGATTCAGTTCGACGCCAAACGGCACGCCATACTGCGGCTGAATACCGGTTTCAGTCCCTGAACCACCCTCTGCGCCTTTCGGCGGCTCAATCGGGTTGCCCGGACCGCGCGGAACCAGTTTTGAGACAAACGGCAGCGCCATCGGGTTAGCAATCGCAATCTGACGATGTGGATCGACCGCAATACCGCCCCATTCGAACATACCCAGGTTGCCCGGGAACACCAGCGTACCCTGCTCAGATGGCGGCGTGAACGGACCTTCATAGCGCAGACGCTTGAAGATAACGCGGCACACCAGCTGGTCAAACATCGTCGCGCCCCACATATCCTTGTCCGTGAGGTTCTGTTTCGGACGGAAGGTCAGCTCAGAGTAGGGCTGCGTAGCGGCAACGTGGTCACCTTTCGCAGCACCCTGTGGCACTGGCGTTTCTGGCGCCGGAACCACTGGCTTGCCGGTACGGCGATCCAGGACGAAGATATTACCGGTTTTAGCCGGCGCGTAGATCACCGGGACGGTATTGCCATCTTTATCGGTGATGTCAGCCAGGGTCGGCTGCGACGGCAGATCCATATCCCACAGGTCGTGATGCACCGTCTGATAAGACCAGACCAGCTTACCGGTGGTGGCGTTCAGCGCCAGCACGCTGCTCGCGTAACGCTCCTGCTCTGGTGTGCGGTTACCGCCCCAGATGTCCGGTGTGCTCACGCCCATTGGCAGATAAACGGTATCCAGTTTCGGATCGTAAACCGCCGGTGCCCATGAGTTCGGTGAATTCAGGGTAAAGGTGTGTTCATCAGCCGGGATGGCATTCGGATCTTTAGCACCCGGATCAAAGACCCACAGCAGTTTACCGGTATTCACATCAAAGCCACGAATCACGCCGGAAGGCTCGCGGGTTGAGTAGTTATCGGTAACTGCACCCGCCATGATGATGGTGGTGTTGGTAATGATCGGCGGTGAGGTCGGCTCATACTGACCCGGCGTGGTGACAGGCTGTTTGTGCTGCAGATCCAGCTCGCCGTTAACGCCAAATGTCGGGCAGCGTTCGCCGGTTTCGGCGTCCAGTGCAAACAGACGACCATCGTTAACCGGTAAATAGATACGACGTGAGCAGAGCGCAGGCTGGCTGTTTGCTGCATCAGCGGCTGCCGGCACTTCGTGGTAGGAGACGCCGCGGCAGGTCACGTGCTGGAAGGTCGGATTCACCTTCATGGCCGGATCAAACTTCCACTTCTGTTTACCTGTAGCCGCATCCAGCGCAAACAGGATCTGGTGTGGCGAACAGAGGTAAAGGGTGTCGCGGATTTTAATCGGGGTCACTTCGTCGGTGATTTCGCCCGGATCGTTAGGGGTTTTCATGTCGCCGGTCTGGAACTGCCAGGCAACCTGCAACTCTTTCACGTTCTCGTGGTTAATCTGCTTCAGCGGCGAGAAACGGGTTCCCTGCTGATCGCGCGCATAAGCGGGCCAGTCAGCATCCGGGATGTTGCTCAGCGGTGCAGCCTGCTGCGCATTGTCAGCGGTTTCCGGCACAGAACCGTTAATGACCTGCGGATCGTTGAATACCGCGTAGGCCAGCACGGCCGCACTGGCAATCAGCGCTACAGCCATGGTACCCAGTGCTGCTTTGCTACCGGCGTTAACGCTGCGATAGACAAACGGCAGGATCAGCCAGACACCAAAAATCACCAGCACATCGGTGCGTGGCGCCAGTGCCCAGAAGTCCGTCCCGACTTCCCACACGCCCCAGATCAGGGTGCCGATCAGCAGCAGCGCATAGAGAACCAGCGCGGTGCTTTTACGGCGGGAAAGCAGATAAGCGGTGATGAGCATAACCACACCGCCGAAAACGTAATACCAGGAACCACCAATAGCGGCTAACCAGCCACCGCCAATCAGCATAAACGCGCCCGTCAGTACTGCGAACAGTATCGTCAGGAAACGAATTACGCTAAACGATGAGGAGTTTTTCCCCATGATATCGACCTCGTTTTGTTGCCATAAAACATACGAAAACAACCAGATAGGTTGTTTCCAGTTATCAAGTACAAATGATTAAGGGTGTTCTTGAGAATCTCTTCCGCTAAGACAGACGCTCCCTTTGTGTTAAATGTTATAGCAAAATTAGATCAAGGTTTGATTTTTTTAGCTCAAAGCGCTTAACAAATGAAGTAATGCGACATTTTATGGGGGATTAATGGACGTTAAGCGCACCGCCGTGTGCCCTTAACGCCGGAGGGCAGGATTTGTGGTTCAGCAGCTAATCAGGTCGCCGTCCGAGCGTTGCTGTTGCCAGCCGCTAATATTTATCTCAGCAAACTGTTCAGCGCTTAAAGGCGGCGTATGACTTCGCACGATCACCTCGGCCCCTTTCTCACGGAATGTCGCCATGAAAAAAGGAAAGGTAAACTTTTCATAATTGTCATTAAAGAACGCTTCGGTTAAAACAATCCCGGAAAAAGGAAAGGATTCCAGCAGTCGCCAGTCTGCACCGGGCGGAGCAAAATCATAAAGCCAGAAATCAAATTTCTCTGTTAATTCAAGCAGTGAGGCGTGGTGTGCGGCTAAACTGGTATAATTAATACCAATTCTGATTCGCCCATCCTGTAAATGAGAATAAGCATCCGGAACCGCAATCATTCCCTGCAGCCGAAAGTCTTCTACCGGGACAATCATTAATGCTGCTTCAGTAGCGATTTGATTGTGTAATGAAATAATGTTGTTTGTATTAAGTATATTGCGGCTGTCCTGATTTTGCTGAAGATATGGCACGCTATAGCAAATGCCCGTGACATTACGCGTAACGTGATGGATAGGTTCAGTAACATAAGGGTTATATAAACTGTTTTTCATTATCTCTTTGGCGTGCAATAAAAAAGGATTTATTGATAATCAATCATATAAACGGTCGCATTTTCCAAACGCGTGAATAAATATAGATCATCTGCTTAATCCAAATCATCCTTTTATTGTCGCGGAGCGTAAATAAACGCTTCGGCACAGAAGCAATAATTCCTTTGGCGTCTGATGATGACGTGGAATATATTCAATAGTCGGGACCAATAGGCTGGTAATAATCAGGAGAGATTTTTCAGGCCCGGCATGGACAGGGAGGCGATTTATCGCCGGGAGCAGCAGAGGGGAAACCATCGCGATTATACTTCATCCGCTCTGTTATCTGACGTTCCTCATCGACCGCACAAATAACACCGCGCAACGACGCGGGACGGCTCATCAAATTTGGGATAAGACATGGGATTTATGGCATCGGCAGCGGAAGAGCCGCTGTGGCGACATCGGGCATTCGTCGCCTTCTGGCTGGCACGAACCTGTTCATCGTTTGGTTTTCAGATGTTTTCGGTGGCCATCAGCTGGCAGATCTATGCGCTGACCGACAGCGCGATGGCGTTAGGGATGATCGGCTTAATGCAGTTTCTGCCGTCGGTGTTGCTAGCGCTGCCTGCGGGGCATCTGGCGGATCAGTATGACCGGCGGCGTATCGTACTGTTCGGTCAGCTGGTGGAATTTGCTGCGCTGCTGGCATTAGTGGTGCTTACCTTATTCTCTACCGCCGACCGGGTTACGCTCTGGGGTCTGGTATTTATGATTGCGGTGGCGAAAGCGCTGGAGTGGCCTTCGATGTCCTCAATGCTGCCGTCGCTGGTGCCGCCCGCGATTCTGGCGCGGGCGATGGCGATGAACTCGGTGGGCGGCGAGGCAGCGGTTATCGTCGGACCGACGCTGGGCGGGCTGCTTTATGTCGCGGGACCGCATGTGGTGTATGGCGTGTCTGCGCTGTTTTATCTGATTTCGCTGACGCTGGTGAGTCTGCTGCGCTATGAGCGCCCGTTGCAGCCGCGCCTGCCGATGAACATGAAAAATCTGTTTGCCGGGATTCACTTTATCCGCGAACGCAAAGATGTGCTGGGCGTGATTTCGCTCGATCTCTTTGCCGTCCTGCTCGGTGGCGCGACCGCGCTGCTGCCCATTTTTGCCAAAGATATTCTGCATACCGGGCCGTGGGGATTGGGGATGCTGCGGGGCGCGCCCTCTGTGGGGGCGCTGCTGGTCGGCATCTGGCTGAGCCGGCATAAGCTGGATAAGCATGTCGGGATGATTATGTTTGGTTCGGTGGCGGGCTTTGGTGTTGCCACGCTGGTGTTCGCGCTCTCGACGCAGCTGTGGCTGTCGCTGCTCGCGCTGTGTGCGCTGGGCGGTTTCGATATGGTCAGTATGGTGATTCGCGGTGCGCTGGTGCAGCTGGATACGCCGGATGCGATGCGCGGGCGGGTGAATGCGGTGAACGCCATTTTCATCAATACGTCGAATCAGCTGGGTGAGTTTGAGTCGGGGATGCTGGCAGCATGGATGGGCGCAGCCCCGGCGGCGGCGATTGGCGGGATCGGTACGCTGGTGGTGGTGGCCCTGTGGATGAAGTTGTTTCCGCATCTGCGGCGGCGGCAGAAGCTGGAGAATGAGGGGGATGCGGTCTGACCCAGGGCAGCTGTATGCGCTTGTGATGTCAGGAAGGTTATCGCTGATAAATTGAGCGCAGGCTTCAGGGAGCATATGTCCTCCGCAAAGACGCAAAAACGCCCTCCCTGGCAGGCTGCTGAGAGAGAAGAGATATTGGTACGGCTATTGAGTCAGCGCTGAGGCAGTTTTACTGAGCGAACGTAACACCTGAGAAGTAACTGGCCCGGAGGCCAGTTCAGCAGAGTACCAGTCAGAGTGCCAGTAACAAGCCGGGGACGGCGGGGGAGGCCGCCCCTGAGGCTGGGGCCGTCAGGCCCCGGATTTTCCCAGGTTGGCGTCAAATGTCAGCCAGCTTTCACGCATGTCCACTACGCTGCGGGTTTTGCGTGCCTCATCGATTTTGATGGCGGTGAGGCCCGCTTCCAGCGCGTCCACCACTGAAACTTTCAGCGGTGTTCCCTGTTTAATATGTTTGACGATCTCTTCAGCCATCAGCGCATCCGCGCCATAATGGCCATCATAAGCGTTGCCGCTGTAGGCGGTATCGACCTCTTTCTCACCGCTGCGGGCGTTGTGCACCCGGAAGTAGTTACGCACAAAGTCGCCTTCCGCCATGCCGTCAGTGCCCATGACGCAGAAACGGCGGAACTCATCCGGCACGTTCAGGTTGGCGTGGAAGGCGAGGGTGGCTCCCCCCTCATACTCAATCAGCGCGGTCTGGTAGTCGACAATGTCGGCATCGCTGTCGAAGACCGCATCTGTGCTGGACCAGCCGCTGGGTTTGACGTGATAGAGGTCAGAGTCAGGGGTGATCGCCCCCTGCGGGGCGTGAGCCGGGGTAAAGGATTTCCGGCCACCAAAGCTGGCGACATGAGTCGGACGGCGCTGCAGCAGGCCCTGATAGAGATCGATGTCGTGGCAGCACTTCTCCAGAATATAGGGACCGGCATACTTCTCCAGCCGTCGCCAGTCGCGCTGGAAGAAGGCACCGTGATAAGGCTTGATGTGTTCGGTTGCCTCAATCGAGGTGATTTCGCCCAGCTGGCCCGCATCGCGCGCAGCCAGCAGATCGTGATAAAGCGGTGAATAGCGCAGCACCAGCCCGACCAGAATGCGCGCCTCGCCATACTGACGCACCAGCTTTGCCATCGCCATGGTCTGCTCTTCATTAATTACCACCGGCTTTTCGGTAAAGACGGTATAGCCTGCCGCCAGCGCCTGACCCACATGCTCCAGATGCAGAAAGTTGGGTGAACCCACCAGCACCACATCCATTCCGCCGTGAGCCAGTAGTTCGTCCACAGACGCAAAAGCCTGGCCGGGCGCGATACCAAAGCTGTGCAGATTCGGCAATCCGGCGGGGGCCGGATCGTAATAGCCCACGACGGAAAAGCTGTCGTCAACCTTGCTGAACTCTTTCATGACGTGGGACAGACGAAAGCCGAGACCGATAATGCCTACTTTCATGGTAAACCCCTGCTCCTGAGATCGGATGATGCAAAGCCCGCCAGCGGTCGGGCGCGGCTGCTGATAATCTGACCACCAACTTATTACGGCAGAAAAAGTAATGTCAACATCGCACTGCACGTTTTGCGGGGTGGGTTTTTGTTATACTTATGTAAATTAAGGAAAAATAGTCAGGATGTTTTTACCATATTTATTTGTTATTGCGATTTAAGTTTTTTTATCCTATCGTTCGCTCATTATGGCTATAACCCTTAATCAGGGAAGGAAGCGCGTGCAACCACACTATCTTCTTGGCATCGATGGCGGCGGAACGCAGTGTCGCGCGCGCTTAACCGATCGGCAGGGCCGCCTGCTGGCAGAAAGCACCGGTGGACCCGCCAACGTCTGGTCAGATTATGATGCGGCCCTGACCTGCGTCGGGCAGCTGACTGAACAGGTATTTATCCAGGCGGGACTCACCGCAGAGGCGCTGGCGCAGACCGCGCTGGTGGCGGGCCTGGCCGGCGCTAACGTCGCCTCAGTGCAGGCGCGCCTCGCCAGCTGGCAGCCCGCCTGCGCGGCGTTGCAGGTGGTCAGCGATGTGGAGATCGCCTGCGCGGGCGCGCACGGTGGCGAGCCTGGGGCGGTCTTTATCATCGGCACCGGCAGTCAGGGCGCCGCCTGGGATGGCGAACGCTTTACGCTGCTTGGCGGCTGGGGCTTTGCCCTCTCCGATCAGGGATCGGGGGCGGAGCTGGGCCGTCGCGCGCTGCGCCTGGCGCTGCTGGCGCATGAGTCGATCATTCCGCACGGCTCCCTGACCCGCCAGCTGATGGCGCAGTTCGGCGACAGCCCGGAAACCATGCTGCTCTGGACGCGCACGGCGGTGCCTGCTGACTGGGCCCGCGTGGTGCCACAGATTTTTGCAGCCGCCGACGCGGGTGACAGCCACGCTCAGGAGCTGCTGCAACAGACCGCCGCCGATATCGGCCTGATGGTGCGACGCCTGATCGCCCTGAGCAGCGGGCCGGTGGCGCTGATGGGCGGCGTGGCCGCGCCGATTCAGCGCTGGCTGGATGAAGATATTCAGGCCCGGCTGGTGGTGCCGCAGGGCGATGCCCTGAGCGGGGCGCTGACCCTGGCGCAGCAGCTGACGCCTGCCGATTACCGATCTCAAGCGGGCTGAGCTGCCTCAGCCCGATAACCCGAGGAATCTATGACCGCTCCCAACGTAACCGCGCGCATTCTGCGGTTGATTGTCGAAAATGCGCCAATCAGCCAGTCAGATCTGAAAGTTCGCAGCGGACTGAGCATGTCGACCGTCTCACAGGCAACTAACCGCCTGCTGACACAGGAGATTGTGCAGGAGCTGGGGCTGCGTCGCGTGTCGATGGGGCGGCCAAAAACCCTGCTGGGGCTAAACCCCGACCGCGCCAGCGTGATTGGGATTCAGCTCAATGCGGAACGCAACCTGATCGTCATGACCGATCTCAGCGGCAACCTGCTGGGCGAACAGCAGATGCCGAAAGGCACGCTGACGCCGCGCCAGCTTGGCGATGCGCTGGCGAAGTTTCTGCGCGGCGTGGAGGAGAAGCGGGTGGGGGCCATTGGCCTGGCGCTGTCGGGGCTGGTCGATGCTGAAAACGGCTACTGCATCCGCTCCAAGGTGCTGGGCTGGGATAACGTTCCGATTGCGCGCCTGCTTGAAGAGCGCTTCTCGCTGCCGGTCTTCATTGAAAACGACGCCAACGCCATGGCCATGGCCGCGCTGGTGTTTGGTCAGCTCGGCAATGCGCAGTCGGCGGTGATCGCCACCTACGGCAAAGGGATTGGCGCGGGGATCATCCTTAATCGTCAGCTCTATCGCGGTCGTCACGGCAAGGCGGGCGAGATTGGTAACGGGCTGGTGGGGGACGGTTCGCTGCGCCTGCTGGAAGATGTCGCCTCCTCGCGCGCCATTCTGCAGCGGGTGGCGGAGCAGGATGCGGAGGGCGTGACGCTGCAGGCGCTGGATCAGCGGCCCACGCCAGAGGTGCTGGCGGCGCTGGAAGAGGCGGGACGTGAACTGGGCATTTCGCTGGCGAACTTGTCGGTGGCCTACGATCCGGATGTGGTCTATCTGGCGATGGAGCCGCACATGGCGTCACGCATTCTGCTCGATCACATCACCCAGAGTTTTCAGGCCTACCGGCTGAAACTGACGCCACAGATGACGCCGCTGCAGTTTCTGACGGAATCGAACCGGATGTGGGCGCTGGGCGCGGCGGGATTTGCCGTTAACCGCTTGCTCGATCTGCTGGCAGCCCAGGCTGACGAAGAGCCGGTCACCTGAGTTAACACTCGAATAAAAACGGGCGCTAAGCGCCCGTTTTTGTTTCCGCGCTTCTCCTAGCGCAGGCGCAGACCCTGCTCATCAAACAGCAGGCAGTGCGCGGCAGAGATGCCCAGTTCCACCTGCGCACCGAGATCGCGCGGGGTGGCCTCACGCTCTTCCACCACCAGCATCTGTTCACGTCCGATATCCAGGTAGAGATAGTTAGTGTGACCCAGCATCTCGCCATAGGCCAGCTCGCCGTGAAAACGCAGGGCGTCCGGCGTCTGCGCGGCAGGCTGAAAATGCTCGGGACGGATGCCCAGCGTGACGGTCTGGCCCTCGCGGCAGGCAGCCGCAAGGGGCATGACCAGCCCCTCAATCTTCAGCTCCGGCACCCGCAGCTGCACTTCACCTTCGCCCGTCGCGCTGATCTCGGCGCGCAGAAAGTTCATCTTCGGCGATCCGATAAACCCGGCGACAAACAGATTATCCGGGTCGTGATAGAGCGTCAGCGGCGCGCCGACCTGCTCAATCCTGCCCTGACGCAGCACCACGATGCGGTCAGCCAGGGTCATCGCCTCCAGCTGATCGTGGGTGACATAAATCATGGTGTTACCAAGTGAGGCGTGCAGGCGGGCGATCTCGATCCGCATCTGCAGACGCAGTTCGGCATCCAGGTTGGAGAGCGGTTCATCGAACAGGAAAATACGCGGATGACGAATGATGGCGCGGCCAATCGCCACGCGCTGCCGCTGTCCGCCAGAAAGCGCACGCGGCAGGCGGTCGAGCAGTTCCGTCAGGTGCAGCCGAGCTGCCGTCTGCGCAATAGCCTGGTTAATCTCCGCTTTGGGCTTTTTCATGACCTCCAGCGGATAGGCCAGATTACCGCGCACCGTCATGTTGGGGTAGAGCGCATAGGACTGAAATACCATCGCGATGCCGCGCTCGGTGGCGGGCTGCTGCGTCATATCCTGCCCCTCAATCAGCAGCTGACCGCTGCTGATCTCCTCCAGCCCGGCGATCATCCGTAACAGCGTCGATTTGCCGCAGCCGGAAGGGCCGACAAACACCACAAATTCGCCGCTGTTGATCGTCAGATCGATGCCATGAATGACATTGACGTGCTCATACGACTTCTTCACATTCTGCAAGCGCAGGCTGGTCATCGGCTACCTCACTCAGAGTAACTGGCCCATGTAGATGGCATTACTGCGCAGGATAGGGGTGAACCCCATACGCGTATAGAAGGCGCACACCTGCTCGTTCTGCAGGCTGACGCCAAGATGGACACCGCTGACCCCGGCGGCCCGCAGCGCCGCCAGCTCATGCTCAATCATCCGGCGACCCCAGCCCCCTTTCTGGGCGGCAGGCAGCAGGTTGATATGCAGATGCGCGGGCCAGCGGGTCACCAGCGTCTCCGCGGCCTGGTCGGGCTGGCGGATGGCGTCGAGCACTTTACTATCGAGCGGGGCGCTGGCGCTGCGGTCGCGATATTTATCCTGAAGCTGCGGCCACCATTCGGCGTCGAGCTGGGCCTCAAACGCGCGGGTGTCAGGCACGGCCACAACGTAACCCTGCACCTCACCGTCACGCTCCAGCACAAAGGCGAAGTCAGGCGCAAACCGCGCGTAGGGCACGGCAAAGCGCTGGCCGGGATAGTCGGGATCGGAGTAGAGCGCGCGGGCATCGCCACCGGCATCCGCTGTTTCCAGGCAGATACGGTAGAGCGCCGGGAAGTCCGCCGGCGTGGCCGGACGAATGACACCTTGATTCGCCATGGTGAAGTCTCATGAGTGAGTGAAACGGTCAGGGAGTAAACAGATCCACAGGATAAAGTTACGTTAATGAAAGTGGACTTAGTTTTCAAGATAGAATAATTCCCTTATCGCACTAACGCTGACGGTTAAGCAATCTTTCACGGCGTCATGATGCACAACTGTGATCGCCAGCACGCCCGCAGGGCGGCGGCTGGCGGCAGATTCAGCGCCGGTAAAAAGAGAAAAGTGTGAGCGTGATAGGATTTTCGTATGGTTTATCAGGGTGTTATTTTGTCATTATAGCCTGGCGATCTCCTGCTGTGAAAAGCGCGCGGGGCACGCTGCCGCCGCGGTTAACAGGCGTCAGACCAGCGTGATGTGCTGATATTCACGCCGGATTGCTGTTTATTTGCGCGCGCTCACAGCGTTGCAATTCCCGCGGCAGGTTGTTTGACTTTATTTTTTATTAAAGTAAGTATGAATCAGTGCGTTTGTGTGCGGCTTCAGCCTGCAGGATGGCAGGCGGTGAGATGCAGGGATGCCGATTCTGGTCTGAAGAAGGTGAGCATAATGTCTGTTTCCTCCGTTCGTTCGTTCCGAATTCGCAATGTGGGTCGGCTGCTGGCAGCGGGCCTGCTGGCAGGCAGCGTCTCGCAGGCCGCCCACGCCGCCGTGACCCTCAATGAGTGGGATATCTACAACTATCCGCAGCAGACGGCCGCGGTGGATGAGGGGATCAAGGAGTTCTCTCAGCAGAATCCCGGCATTGTTATCAACCGCTCGGTGCACTCCTTTGAAGATACCCGCATCCCGCTTAAGCTGGCGCTGACCGCCGGTGACGGCCCGCAGATTGCGCAGGTCAACCAGGGCGGCGGGGATATGGGCTCGCTGGTTAAAGATAAGCTGCTGCTGCCGCTCGACAGCTACGCAGCCAGCTATGGCTGGACGACCCGTTTTCCGGACTCGATTCTGAAACGTAACCGCTGGTCAGACAGCGGTGAATTTGGCAGCGGCAAACTCTACGGCATTGCCAGCCTGGGGGAGATGGTCGGACTCTATTACAACAAAGCGCTGCTGGATAAAGCGGGCATTCCGGTGCCGAAAACGCTGGCAGAGCTGGAAAGCGCCATGGCGAAACTCAAATCGCAGGGCACCGCGCCGATGATGCTGGGGCTGCTGGATGGCAACATGGGCCAGCAGCTGCTCAGCACCCTGTGGCAGGCCCAGATCGAGAGCCGTGACCGCAAGACGCTGGATAACCTGATTTACGATGTGGGCGGCACCTTCAGGGACAGCAAGCTGGTCAACGCCGCCACCATGATGAAGAGCTGGACCGACAAAGGCTACTTCTTCCCCGGCTTCCAGGGCATTGGCCATGACGATGCCGCCACCCTGTTCCAGAACGGCCAGGCGGCGTTTCTGGTCAGTGGCACCTGGTACCTCGGCCAGTTCAAAGACAACAAAGATATCCACTTCGCGGCGATGCCTGCCGGTGAAGGTGTGAAGCAGCCGCTGATGGTGGGGGGCACCGATCTGGCGTTCTCCATCACCAGCACCGCCAAAGGCAAAGATCAGCAGGAGGGGGCGGCGAAGTTCATCAACTATATGGTCTCTGATGCCATGGCGAACCGCTGGCTGAAGGTCGGTTTCCTGCCCGCCAGCACCAACAAAGCGGCCACCATGCCGGCGGACAATCCGCTGCTGGCCGAGGCGTATCAGGTCTGGCTGACGCTCAATGAGTATGACGGTTTAGGTCATTACGTAGACTGGGCGACCCCGACCATGAATGCCGAGCTGAATCAGAATGTCCAGCTGCTGCTGGCGGGCCGTCAGACCGCCGATCAGATGGTGGTCAACTTTGATAACAACTATCAGCGTTACCTGAAAACCCTGAAACACTAAGCCGGAGGCCCGGCGAAGCGCCGGGCCTGAGCACTGTTCTGAGTCACGAGTAGGGTTATGTTGAATTTAAGCGGCTGGCGTAATTTTCTCTATGTGCTGCCTGCGGTGCTGGTCTATGCGGTATTTCTGCTCTTTCCGCTGCTGGCCTCGCTGGGCATCAGTTTTACCGAATGGGACGGCACCTCACTGCCGGTGTTCAGCGGCATCAGTAACTATATGCGGATGTTCAGCGATCCGGTGTTCTGGATTGCGCTGGGCAATAACGCCATCCTGATGCTGTTCTATACCCTGTTGCCTATCGGCGTTGGCCTGCTGCTGTGCAGTTTTCTCTATGAGACGCGCAACAACAAGGAACGCAGCGTCTTGCGCATTCTCTTTTTCCTGCCCTACATCATGCCGATGGCCGTGCTGGGGGTCGTGTGGCGCTGGCTCTATAACCCGGCGTTTGGCCCGATCGACCAGATACTGCGCGCCGTCGGCCTGCCGCAGCTCGCCCTGTCGTGGCTGGGCGATTTTACCTGGGCGCTGCCCGCGGTCGGTCTGGTCGCCACCTGGTACTTCTTCGGCTTCTGTCTGGTGCTGTTTATGGCGGGCCTGCAGCGTATGGACCCCTCCCTGCTGGAGGCGGCCGACCTGGATGGGTCGTCGCGCCGTCAGAAGTTTATGCGCATCACGCTGCCGGGTCTGCGACCCGAGCTGCGGATTGCCCTGCTGCTGACGGTGATCGCCAGCCTCAAAGCCTTCGACCTGGTCTATGTCATGACCCAGGGCGGGCCGGGCACCTCCACCATGGTCACCAACATCTTTATGTATAAACAGGGCTTTGATCTGCACTACTTTGGCTATGCCTCGTCAGTGGCGGTGTTCAGCATGATCATTGTTCTGGGGATTAACTACCTGATCCATCTGGCCTTAAGGGAGCGTTACTGATGCGAAGCACGCCGGTCATTTCACGCGCGCTGATCTGGATCGTGGCGCTGATGACGATTCTGCCGTTTCTGATGGCGCTGATGACCTCATTTAAAACCCAGATGGAGCTGTTTCAGGGCGTTTTTACGCTGCCCGCCTCGCTTAATTTTAAAAATTACCTGACCGCGTGGCAGCAGGGACACTTCAGCGTCTACTTCCTTAACTCTGTGCTGGTGGTGATCCCGGTGGTGCTGTTCAGCGTGCTGCTGGGTATTCTGGCCGGATTTGGCTTTGCCTGGCTGAAGATCCCCGGCAAAAAGGTGATAGCCGCGATGCTGGCGCTGGGGATGGTGCTGCCGAGTGAGGCCTTTATCATTCCGCTCTATCACGAGCTGCGCTGGATGGGGCTGACCAACACCTATCTGGCGCTGATCCTGCCGCAGATTGCCCTGTCGCTGCCCTTTACCACGCTGATGATCGCCAGCGCCTTTCAGCAGGTGCCGAAAGAGCTGGTGGAGGCGGCGGTGATGGATGGCGCGTCGCGGGTCAAAATCCTGTGGGGCATTCTGGTACCCGCTATCTGGCCAACCCTCTCCACGCTGGGGCTGCTGCTGTTTATCTGGACCTGGAATGAGTTCCTGATCCCGCTGATTCTGGTGAACAAAGATGAGCTGCGGACGCTGCCGATTGGCATGATGTTTTTCCAGAATAAAAATACCATCGACATTCCGGTGCTGATGGCGGGGGCGATGATTGTGATCATGCCGCTGATCCTGGTGTTCCTGATTTTCCAGCGCAAATTTATCAGCGGCGTGACGGAAGGGGCGGTGAAGTAATCTGTGACAGCCCGCACGAAACGGCGAACTGGCGACCAGACAAAGGTTTGCTGCGCCGTTTCGTGCTGCAATTTTTCCTCCTCAAACCTGCGGGAGACGCACCATGCACCTTTCCCTTGCTGATTTTCATCCTGCCGCCGACGGCGAAACCCCGGACACCGCGGTGCTGCAGCGCGCCCTTGACCAGATTGCGGCGGCGGGCGGCGGCCGTCTGACACTGCCTGCCGGACGCTATCGCAGCGGCTGCCTGAATCTGCCCTCAGACATTGAGCTGCATCTCGACGCGGGTGCGGTGCTGATCGCCAGCCAGCAGCTGGCTGACTATCAGACGGTGCAGGCGCTGAGCTGCGCGGAGAAATCCCACAACGTGCTGCTCTATGCGCTGGGCCAGCGCAATATCACCCTCAGCGGCACCGGCCGCATTGATGGTGAGGGTGACGCCTGGTTTGCCGCTGAGCGGGATGCGCAGGGCTATCGCCTGCCGCACGCTGACCGGCCACGCCTGATTGTGTTTGAAGATTGTGAGCAGGTGACGCTGACCGGCTTTACGCTGGTGCAGGCACCGATGTGGACGGTCCATCTGGTGAGCTGCCGCCATGTGCATATCGATCATCTCACCATCGACAACGCCATGACGATGCCCAACACCGATGCGCTGGATATCGACAGCTGCGAAGCGGTGTTTGTCAGCAACAGCTATTTCAGCGCCGCCGACGATGCCATCTGTATCAAAACCACCCATAAACCCGCCGCACTGCGGCGGCCGGCGCGGCAGATTATGATCACCAACTGCCTGCTGCGCAGCTACAGCTGCGCCCTGAAGATTGGCACCGAAACCTGGGACGATGTGGAAGATGTCACGGTAACCGGCTGCACCATTTTTGATTCGAACCGGGGGATTGGCATTCTGTCGCGCGACGGCGGTGCCATGCGGCGTCTGCTGTTCAGCAATCTGACGTTTGCCTGTCACCACGCGCCGCCCTGTCACTGGGGCAAAGCCGATCCGCTGCATATTTCGGTACGCCGCCGCGATCCCGCCATCACACCCGGCGTCGTGGAGCAGGTGCAGTTCAGTACCATAACCGGCGTGGCCGAGGGGGCGATTAACCTGCATGCGGCAGAACCGGGCTGGATACGCGATGTGGTTATCAGCCAGCTTCAGATGCAGCAGGCGGTGGCGTCATTGCCCCAGGGTCACTACGACATACGGCCGCCCTGCAACCCGGACGCCCCGACCGGCATGGGCCTGGATAATGCCTACCGGGTTGACCCGGCATCCGGTGAAGCATTTGGGGTTGAGCCCTATCCCGGCGGGCTGCCAGGGCTGTTTGCGCGCGGCGTAGAGAACCTGCACCTGCATAACCTGAACATCGTGCGGCCGGATCCCTTACCCGCAGGGTGGCATCCGGCGATGGTCGTCCGGCTACCGGAATAAGTGGCGCGGTGGTGAGAGGGCCGCCGCCGGGGGCGGGCGGCAGCGTGATTCACTTACAGTGCGGCGGCGATGGCCGCCCCCAGCTCTTCTGTACTGGCGCAGCCACCGAGGTCACGCGTCAGGTGCTCACCCGCCGCCAGCGTGCGTTCAATGGCGTCCAGAACCGCTTCGCCTGCCGCCTTGTAGCCGAGATGCTCCAGCATCATCGCACCACACCAGATCTGGCCGATGGGATTGGCAATGCCTTTACCGGCGATGTCGGGCGCGGAGCCGTGAACCGGCTCAAACAGGCTGGGAAAGAGACCCTCCGGGTTGATGTTGGCGGAGGGGGCAATGCCGATGGTGCCGGTACAGGCCGGGCCAAGGTCAGAGAGGATATCGCCAAACAGGTTACTGGCGACGACCACATCGAACCAGTCCGGATGCAGCACGAAGTTGGCGGTGAGAATATCGATGTGATACTTATCGACGCGAACCTCCGGGAACTGGCCGGACATCGCGTCGACGCGGCTGTCCCAGTAAGGCATGGTGATGGCGATGCCGTTGGATTTGGTGGCCGAGGTCAGATGTTTCTTCGGCCGGCTCTGCGCCAGCTGATAGGCAAACTTCAGAATGCGATCGACGCCGGTGCGCGTCATCACCGTCTCCTGAATCACCACTTCCCGATCGGTGCCGGGGAACATGGTGCCCCCCACGCTGGAGTACTCGCCCTCGGTGTTTTCGCGCACCACATAGAAGTCGATATCGCCCGGCTGGCGATTGGCCAGCGGCGCTTTGACGCCGGGCATCAGGCGCACCGGACGCAGGTTGACGTACTGGTCGAACTCGCGGCGGAACTGTAACAGCGACCCCCACAGGGAGACGTGGTCAGGCACCACCTCCGGCCAGCCGACGGCGCCAAAGTAGATGGCATCGAAGGTTTTCAGCTGCGGGAACCAGTCGTCAGGCAGCATTTTGCCGTGCTGCTGCCAGTACTCAGCGCTGGCGTAATCAAACCACTCCCAGCGCAGCGGAATGTTAAATTTTTCGGCGGCGGCATTCATCACGCGGACGCCTTCCGGCATCACTTCTTTACCGATACCGTCGCCGGGGATCACGGCAATACGATGGATTTTCTCAGTCACAGGGCACCTTTCCGGTTGATGTTCGAATTGTGACCGCAGTATAACTGTCGCTTCCGGGGAAATAATGAGTCTGAAACGCAAACCAGTGTTGAATAAAAGTAGAGAATCCCGCACCTCCACCGATGACCTGGCCTTCTTTGTTCGTCTGGCCGGGCTGGAGAGCCTGACCGCAGCGGCGCGTGAGCTGGGCCTGTCGCTGGCAGCCGTCAGCAAACGCCTGAGCCAGCTGGAGCAGCGTCTGGGCGTGCAGCTGCTGCGCCGCACCACGCGACGGCTGGAGCTGACGCCGGAAGGCCACCGTTATCTGGCTGGTGCCCGCCCGCTGCTCGATCAGCTGGTGGCGCTGGAAGAGGCGGTCAGCGGTGAAACCGCTCAGCTGCGCGGCTCGCTGAATATTAACGCTTCATTCGGGTTTGGCCGTCGCCATATCGCGCCGTGCGTCTCCGCCTTTGCCGCGCTGCATCCGCAGCTTGCGCTGTCTCTGCACCTCAGCAGCCAGCCGCTGAATTTTCTCGATGCGCACATCGATATCGATATTCGCGTCGGTGAGCCGCCCGACTCGCGGCTGGTGGCGCGTAAGCTGCGAACCAATCCGCGTATTCTCTGCTGTTCACCCGCTTATGCTGCCCGGCACGGCCTGCCTGCGACGGTCAGCGAGCTGGCGGAACACAACTGCATTTTACTGCGTCAGCACGACAGCGATTTTACCCTGTGGCGACTGACCCGCGGTGAGCAGAGCATCAGCCAGAAGGTGCGCGGCAGTCTGATGACCAACGATGGCGAAGTGGCGATGCGGCTGGCGATGGATGGGCATGGCATTCTGCTGCGTTCCTGGTGGGATGCGCAGCACAGCCTCGCGGCGGGGGATCTGCTGCCGGTGTTGCCTGAATGGCAGGCACCCGATGGCGACATTTTTGCGGTCTGGCAGGCGCAGCGTCAGCTTCCGGCACGCGTGACGGCGTTCGTGGCGTTTCTGCAGCAGACGCTGCAGAAGGTGGAGGCGTAAAAAAGGCGGCATCGCTGCCGCCCTGCGTGTTATTTATCGATGCCCTGCACCAGCACCACGCGATAGTTCGCCCCTTTCAGACGGTGCGCTTTGGCAGCCTGATATTCCGGGCTGTCATACCAGGCGTGCGCCGCTTCGCGGGTCGGGAATTCCAGAATCACCACGCCTTCCGCTTCCGGACCTTCCAGCGTTTCCAGCGCGCCATAAAAGGCGAGCGGATTGATCGGATGATCGCCGCGTGCCTGGCCCGCTTTCTCAGAATAGGTGTTCATTTCGTCCTGGTTCAGGGTGTTATCACGAATAAATACGACGTATGCACTCACAGGTTAGCTCCTTACGCTTTTTTATCCTGGGTCTGGGTATCGAAGTCAGCAGCATCATGACGCTCATGCAGCTGATCGGCCGGGTCGCCCATGACACGATTGACCTTGCGGCCACGAATAACGGCGGGACGCTGCGCGATCTCTTTCGCCCAGCGCACCACATTTTTATAGGACTGCACATCCAGGAATTCCGCCGCGCCATACTGGTCATTCAGCACCATGTTGCCGTACCACGGCCAGGTGGCGATGTCAGCGATGGTGTAATCCTCACCGGCCAGATAGCGATGATCTGCCAGCTGGCGATCCAGCACGTCGAGCTGACGCTTCGCTTCCAGCGTGAAGCGGTTGATGGCGTACTCAATTTTTTCCGGCGCATAGTGATAGAAATGACCAAAACCGCCACCGAGGTAAGGCGCAGAGCCCTGCAGCCAGAAGAGCCAGTTCAGGGTTTCAGTGCGGCCGGCGATATCTTTTGGCAGGAAGTAGCCATACTTTTCCGCCAGATAAAGCAGGATATTGCCCGACTCGAACACCCGCAGCGGCGGGGTGACGGAGTGATCGCTCAGCGCCGGGATTTTTGAGTTCGGATTCACGTCCACAAACCCGCTGGAGAACTGATCCCCGTCGCCAATACGGATCAACCAGGCATCATATTCTGCGTCGTTAACATTCAGCGCCAGCAGCTCTTCCAGCAGAATTGTCACTTTCTGACCGTTCGGCGTGCCGAGTGAGTAGAGCTGTAAAGGGTGTTTACCGACCGGCAGCGCTTTTTCATGGGTAGGACCCGCGAACGGACGATTGGTTTTCGCGCCGTTGCCTTTGGCTTCAGGATCCCAGTTCCAGACTGTTGCAGGCTGATATGCATTTTCCGACATAATAAACGTTCGCCTCGTGGTGTGATGTTTGTCTGGAGTGTAGCAGGTGCTGAAAAGGCGGTTTAACTCTGCTGGCTGCGTGAGGGCGCGCGGCAATCCGCTGATGTCTGGGCGATCGGGAAGATGAAAAAAGGAAAAGCGGGGCGGGCATCGCCCCGGAGGATCACTGCCGGGCTGCATGGCTGCGGGGATCAGAGCAGTTCGCGCTCAATCCGTTCGCGGGTTTCAATGGCCTGAACTGACATCTTTTCCGGGTAGCCAAACAGCGAGGCCGCGATGATCGGCTCTCCGCCAACTTTGTAACGGCGTGTGGCAAAGCCGGTGTCGCGCAGGGTCTGGAAGAGAGTGTCGAAATCGACCTCACCTTCACCAACGCCGACGTGCTGATGAATAGTGGCGTCGACGCCTGGCGGATTGACGATGTAGCGGCAGTGGCGGGTGTGGTTCATGGTGTCGGCAATCAGCATATGGGAGAGATCGTCTCCGGCGTACTCCAGCATCGGTTTCACATCGCCTTTGCCTTTGTCATAGAAGAAGGTGTGCGGCGCACTGTAGATATACTTCACGTTATCGCTGCGGAACGACTTCACGATATCCACGGTTTCGTTATTCTCTTCGCAGAAATCCCACGGATGCGCCTGAATTTCGACGCGTATCCCTTCACGTTCGAGGATCGGCAGCAGCTCCTCCATCGAGCGATAGAACATCTCTTCGCAGATTTCCGGCTCGTTTGGCGTGCCGGAGAGTTCGGTATTGATCACCGGTACCCCCATCTCAACCGCGATCTCAATCATCCGCTTCCAGTTCTTCACCGCCGCCTGACGACGCAGCTCATCCGGGCCGGACCAGCGATAGACGACGATAAACGAGGAGATCGCCAGGCCGGTCGCACGCAGCGCATTTTTATATTCGGTGATGATTTCGCGGCTGGCTTTGGGATGTTTATAAAACGGGTTGATCTGCGGATGCGGTGACTGTTCGATATATTGATATCCCCAGTCGGCAACCTGATGAACCATACGGGTGATGCCCAGCTCTTTAATCACATCCACATCAAAAGCGATTTTCATCTCTCTGCTCCGGCAAGGTTGAAGGAACGGTTCCTGAGTGAAGAGGACGCCTGTCTGCGCGCCGCTTTCGCACAAGCCTTTCACCGGTTTTAGCAAATGACTGTTTTAAAGAGAACGCAGAAAGAAACGGATGTTTCATTTTTGCGAAAGCGATCAACTTTGCGTGAGGTTTTCTATCAAATAAATGAGAGAAAAAGGGCGAGCCGGGATAGAGTGTTATCGTCAGTCACCACAACAGAGTGAGAAGAGGGAGAAACAGGATGCCAAAAGTGACGATGAACGCCGTTGCCCAGGCGGCGGGCGTGGGGGTAGCCACGGTGGATCGGGTGCTGAACCGTCGCGCACCGGTGCGCAGCGCCACAGAGCAGAAGGTGATGGCGGCCGCCAGATCTCTGGGCTATCAGCTGACACAGGCCCACAGCCAGCATATCGCGTCGCCCGCCGCGCAGGCGTTACGCTTTGGCTTTATCCTGCTGCCCGCGCGCTATTCGCTCTATCAGCAGCTGGGCGAAGCGCTGAAACAGCAGGCGGAACAGCAGCAGCCTGCAGGCAGTGAACCGGTCTTCTGCTGGCATGATATTCATGACGTGGAGGCGGTTGCCCGTTCAGTGCGGCAGCTGGCGCAGTGCTGCGACGTGATCGCGCTGGTGGCGCTGGATCATCCGCTGATTCGTCACGCGATTCAGGATGTTTCGCGGCTCGGCGTGCGGGTTTACGCCCTGTTCTCCGACTTCTCCGCCTGTGAACATGCAGGCTTTATCGGCATCGACAGCCAGAAGGCGGGGCGCACTGCCGCCTGGATGGCCCGCCACCTGCTGCGCCGGCCTGGGTGCGTCGGCGTGCTGATCGGCGACCATCGCTTTACCTGTCAGGAGAGCAGCGAAATCAGTTTTCGCTCCTCCCTGCGGGAGTCGGGCATCAGCCAGCGCGTGCTGGAGCCGCTGAAAACACACGAGACAGCAGAGGGGGGCTACCAGGCCACCCGGGCGCTGCTGGAGAGTCATGATGACCTGGTCATGATTTATGCCCCCTGCGGTGGCATTGAGGGCGTGGTGCAGGCGCTGCGGGAGAGCGGACGCACGCAGATCGACCTGGTGTGCCACGGCCCGCTGCCTGGCGACGAGCTGGCGCTGATTGACGGCACCATCACGCTGATGCTGCGTCACCGTATTGAGGCGATGGCCGAAGCGGTGGTCTCGGCCTGTCTGAACGGGCGGATGGAGCCGCGGGATCACTTTGCGCAGATTACCGTGCCCTTTGAGATTGTGATGCGTGAAAACCTGTAGAAAGAAGGTGTTAGCTTTTTAATGATAGAAAGCTATCATTTAATGCAATTTTTAAAAGCGATCTCTATCAAAAAATGAAAATTTCATCGTTGTCTGAGATGAAACGTTTGTTTGATACTGCCGGCAGTTCTTACTGCAGAGGCAGACACGATGACCTTTCACATTGCTAATGCGCCCTGTAGCTGGGGCGTGGACGATCCCGCCAATCCCTGGCTGCCACCCTGGCAGAAAGTCCTGACCGAGGCCGCGCAGGCGGGCTATCCGGCCATCGAACTGGGGCCGTGGGGCTACCTGCCCACCGATCCGGCTGAGCTGACCCGGCAGCTCAATGCGCATCAGCTTTCGCTGGTGGCGGGCACGATCTTTGACGATCTGGTCAGTGAGGCCCATTTCCCCACGCTGGTGACGCTGACCCACAACCTCTGCCGCACGCTCGCCCGTGTCCCGACAGCAGCGAAAACCCCGGGAGCCAGCGCGCCCTATCTGGTGATTATCGACTTCGGCAATCCGGAACGGGCGAAATATGCCGGTCAGTCAGAGAAGGCCCCCCGGCTCTCCGCGGATGCGTGGCAGCGCATGATGCAGCACATCACCATTCTGAGCGACATTGCCTGGCGGGAGTATGGCGTGCGGCCGGTGATCCATCCGCACGCGGGTGGCTGCATCGAATTCGCCGACGAGCTGGCGCAGCTGGTCAGGGATATTCCGCATCAGGTCGCGGGGCTGTGCCTGGATACCGGCCACCTCTGTTACGCCGGGATGGACCCGGTGGCGGCGCTGCAAAAGTACTGGACGCGCATCGACTATCTCCATTTTAAAGATGTGAATCTGCGGGTCTGGCAGGACGCCATCACGCGCGGAGTCGACTTCTTCACCGCCTGCGCGGAGGGCGTCATGTGCCCGCTGGGCCAGGGCGCAATCGACTATCCGGCCGTGCATGCGCTGCTGACGGAACGCCATTACCGCGGCTGGATCACCATTGAACAGGAGCGTGACCCGCGCCATGCCGACACCAGCCTGCGCGATGTGAAAGCCAGCCTGGACTATCTCCGATCAACAGGATTCTGAGGGCAACAGCATGATTAACGGAAAAAAAGCGGCTAATCGCTCACTGCGCTGGGGGATGATCGGCGGCGGCGGCACCAGCCAGATCGGCTACATCCACCGTTCGGCGGCACAGCGTGACGGTAACTTCACGCTGCTGGCGGGCGCCTTTGATATTGATGCCGGGCGCGGACGCGAGTTTGGTCAGGCACTGGGCGTGGCGCCCGATCGCTGCTATCCCGATTACGCCAGCCTCTTCGCCGGCGAGGCTGCGCGGGAAGAGGGGATTGAAGCGGTGTCCATCGCCACGCCAAACAACACCCACTTTGCCATCTGTCGGGCAGCGCTGAATGCCGGACTGCATGTGGTGTGTGAGAAGCCGCTCTGTTTTACGGTCGACGAGGCCGATGAGCTGGAGCAGCTCAGCCGGGAGAAGCAGAAGATTGTTGGCGTCACCTACGGCTACGCCGGACATCAGCTCATCCATCAGGCCAGAGAGATGATCGCGGCAGGGGCGCTGGGCGAGATTCGCATTGTGAACATGCAGTTTGCTCACGGTTTCCATAATGAGGCGGTGGAGCTGCAGAGTGAAAGTACCCGCTGGCGGGTAGACCCGCGTTTTGTCGGGCCGAGCTATGTATTAGGCGATCTGGCCACGCATCCGCTGTTTATCGCCGAAACCATGCTGCCGCAGCTGAAGATGACGCGGCTGCTCTGTGCGCGCCAGAGCTTTGTTGCCTCGCGCGCGCCGCTGGAGGATAACGCTTTTGTGATGATGGAGTATGACAACGGCGCGGTCGGCACGCTCTGGGCATCGGCGGTCAATGCCGGTTCCATGCACGGGCAGAAGATTCGCGTCGTTGGCGCGAAAGCCAGCCTGGAGTGGTGGGATGAGCAGCCCAACCAGCTGCGCTATGAAGTGCAGGGCGAGCCGGTGCGGATTCTGGAGCGTGGCATGGGCTATCTCACCCCGCGCGCGCTGGAAGAGGATCGCATCGGCGGCGGGCATCCGGAGGGGCTGTTTGAGGCCTGGTCAAATCTCTATCGCCGCTTCGCGCTGGCGATGGACGCCACCGATCGCCGCGACACCGCTTTCCTGCAGGATTTCTGGTATCCCGATGTGCATGCCGGATTAACCGGCGTGCGCTGGGTCGCGCAGTGCGTGAAATCGGCAGAGGCGGGCGCGGTCTGGGTGCCGTGCGCGTGAGCGGCTGACAGGCTAGTCGAGCAGCGAGGGGTCGGCGGCGACCATCAGCGCTTTCATCTCCTCGAAATGCTGGCGTGAAAAGTCGGGTATCCCTTCCCAGGCACGCGCCGTCTTCTCCGCCACCGCGTCGCTGAGGATCTTCAGCGGCTGGCCGGTAGACCAGGCGGTCACGAGGATCTGACAGGCGCGCTCCAGCGTCCAGATATCGTCAAAGGCTTCGCCGATGTGTGCCGACGTGACCATCACGCCGTGGTTGCCCATCAGCAGACGACTCTTGCCCGCCAGCAGACCCGCCAGCCGTGCGCCTTCCTCGGCCGTGTCCGCCATGCCGCCGTACAGGGTGTCGATCGCCACACGGTTAAAGTAGCGGGCGGTGTTCTGGTCGACCGGCGGGATATGTGGCTCAGCCAGGCAGGCGACGCTGGTGGTGTAAATCGGGTGGAGATGCAGCACCACGCGCGCCTCCGGCAGCCGCTGATGGATCTGACCGTGAATCGACCAGGCGGTGGCGTCCACGTCGTCGCGCTGCGCGCAGGCGGGGTCATCGGCGTTAAGCAGCAGCAGATCGCTGGCGCGGATGCGGGAAAAGTGCTTCCACTTCGGGTTAAGCAGAAACTGCCGGCCATCCGCAGAGACCGCCGCGCTGAAGTGGTTTGCGACCGCCTCGTGCATGCCGAGATGCGCAATAATGCGAAAGGTCGCAGCAAGATCGATGCGGGTCTGTTCTTCAAATGAGAGCGCCATAAATCTCTCCTGATGGGGGGTAAGAAAGGAAGGCGGGCGTCGGTTCGCTGACGCCCGCATCGGGATTACGGCGTCGGCATCAGGGTTTTAATATCCTCTGCGCTGGGTGCCTCAAAGTTATATTTCTTCAGCAGAGCGGCGTACTCCGGGGTTTTGCTGTACTTCTCCAGCCCGTCGATCAGCGCCTGCTTCACCTCATCATTGCCTTTCTTCACGCCGAAACCGTTAAGCACCGGGTAGATCAGCGTTTCCGACGAGATCTGCACGCGGTTGCCCAGCTTCTGCACCACGCCACGCGCGACGGCGGCATCGGTGATCTGCGCTTCAACCGCGTGCGAAAGCATCGCCTGGGTGGTCTGCGGATCGGTGGTGTATTCGCTGATGGCGATCGGCGGCTTGCCATTTTTTACGCAGTAGTCGGCTGAGAGCTTGTGCAGCTGCTGCAGCCAGGAGGTGGCACCCATTGAGCCAATTTTGTGACCACAAAATTCTTCCGGCGTTTTCGGCTGGTAGGCGGCCCCTTTCAGCGACAGGATCGCCTCACCGCTCTTGAGATAGGGGATCATATCGATCACCTTCAGACGCTCGGCGGTGATGTACATCGAGGAGTTGGTGATATCGAAACGGTTACCCTGCAGACCGGTAATCAGGTTGGGGAAGCGGGTGTCGAGGTTAACCGCCTGTCGGCCCATCACTTTTGCCAGCCCGTCGAGAAACTCGATGTCGAAGCCCGCCGGTTTATTGTTCTCAATGTACTCATAAGGGAAGAAGGTCATGTCAGAGCCAGCGATAATTTTTCCTGGCTGCTGGAATGCCGACGCGCTAAACGACCCCAGCGCGATGCTGGCGGCTAAAAAAGTCAGGGCAACAGATTTCATAAAGCCTCCGTGGTGGCGGTTACGCGCGGGCAGGATCGGTTCCGGCCTGCTGGACAAAAAAGGATGCGCCGCTCGGTTTCTGCGGCAGACGGAACTCATTAACGGTACTGCGCACCATGCCGCTCTCTTCGCCTGCAACCAGAGTGCCGGCATCCCGGCTTGGCAGCGGGTTTTCGCCAAAGGGCAGCGCATCTTCCGCCGCGTAGACGGCGATAAACAGCGTGCGCGGCAGCTCGGTCTCGTTCGGGCTGGAGGCGTGCAGCAGGCGGGTGTGCATAAAGCAGACCGTACCGGGCGGGCCGAAACAGGCCGCAGGCTGCGAACACGCCGCCCCGACCACGCTTTTATCGACCGCGCCGGTGAAACGGCCGTTTTGCCAGTGAGAGTAGAGCGGGCCTTTGTGGCTGCCCGGCACCACGTTCAGCGGGCCGTTTTCCGGCGTCACTTCACTCACCATCAGCAGCGCGGTGACGATGTCGTCGTTGCTGTGCGGCGTAAAGAGAAAATCCTGATGCCACTCCACTTTGGTCGCGGTGTGCGGCAGCTTGGAGTTGATCTTGCTGTGGTGAAAGCGCGCGCCCTGACTGCCGGTGAGCTGACCGGCGATCTGCGCCATACGCGACTGAAGCGCGGCGTGGCGATAGGCGGCGGAAATCTCCGTTGGCGAGCTGACGCGGCGCAGCGACGGATGGTCGGCGCGATGATCCTCTTCCAGATCGAAACGCGCGCGGCCATCCAGCGTCTCGCCCCAGGCCGCCTGGTGAGTGCGGCTCTCTTCCACCCAGCCATCAAAGTCCTGCTGCAGCGCGGCGATGTCGTCGGCGCTGAGGACATTCTCCACCACCAGAAAACCCTGCTGGTGATACTGCTCTACCTGCCACTGCTCGATCATGATTTTCCCCTCGTGCGGATAAATGGGTTAAGCCAGAGAAACATCCTTCAGAAAGGCTTCCACGCGCGGATGCTCTCCGCTGCGCATTGCCTGAGGCGCGTCATCACAGACCACACGCCCTTTTTCCATAAATACGATGCGGTCAGAGACCTTAAAGGCGAAGTTCATCTCGTGGGTCACGATCACCATGGTGATGCCTTCGTGCGCCAGGGTTTCGATCACCTGCAACACCTCATTGACCTTTTCCGGATCGAGCGCGGAGGTCGGCTCATCAAACAGCATGATCTGCGGGCGCATCATCAGGGCGCGGGCGATAGCCACGCGCTGCTGCTGGCCGCCGGAGAGCTGGTGCGGATATTTCCATGCGTGATCCAGCATGCCTACTTTATGCAGCAGTTCGCAGGCGTGCTGTTTGAGTTCATCACGCGAGGCCAGCCGGTGATAGCGCGGCGCCAGCATCAGGTTGTCGAGGACGCTGAGATGCGGGAACAGGTTAAAGCTCTGGAACACCATGCCGATGCTGAGGCGGTGCTCGGCATGCTCAATGAAGCGCGGCTTCTGCTCGCCCTGCTGGCTGAGATGGATAAAGGGCTGGCCGTTAATGCGGATTTCGCCATTATCGATCTGCTCCAGCCCGTTCAGCAGGCGGATCAGCGTGGTTTTGCCGGAGCCGGACGGTCCGATGACCGACACCACTTCACCCGGCTGGATTTGCAGGCTGACCGCCCCCAGCACCTCAACGTTGTTATAGGCTTTATGCAGCCGTGACGCCTGCAGCGCCGGGCCGCTGCTCTGCGCCACCGGACGGGCGAGCGGGGTGGCTGCGCGACGCTGCGCCAGGGCATAGAGCGCGTCATCCACCTTGCCAGCCGGGCGGCGCTGGGTAACGTCGAGATAGCGCTCCAGCTGTTTCAGCAGAAAATCGAACACCGTCACAATCAGCACGTAGTAGCAGGCGACCGCCGCCATGGTTTCCATGACCAGGAAGTTCTGCGAATAGAGGCGCTGGCCGACCATCAGGATCTCGGTCAGGGAGATCACCGACACCAGCGAGCTGAGCTTCACGATGGCGATATATTCGTTTGCCAGCGCGGGTAGGGCGACGCGCACCGCCTGCGGAATGATGATGCGCCACTGGATACCGGCGAAGCGCAGCCCCAGGGCACGGGCGGCCTCACTCTGGCCTTTTGGAATGGAGAGCAGCCCGCCGCGATGAATTTCAGCGATGTAGGCACTTTCGCTGAGCACCATGGCGATCAGGCCCGCCCAGAAGGGATCGCTGAGCAGGGCGGAGGTGCCCGGTGCGGCCTGCGGCAGGTTGTAGACAAAAATCAGCAGCACCAGCAGCGGCAGACTGCGGAACAGCCAGATATAGCCGCGAGCCGGCAGGCTGAACAGCAGGCGGTTCGACTGCTTTGCCAGCGCGAGCACAAATCCCACGACGATACTGATGCCCCAGGTGAGTAAACTCAGTTTTATGACGGTCCAGCTCGCCAGCCAGAATTCGGCGTCGCTGAACAGGCTGAACATATAGTTCCAGTTAAAAGTCATGAGGCATGTCACTCGCTTAAATAACGCGAATTTCAGAAATAAAAATTCGCCGCTGTCGATTGATTGACACTATGGCGGCTGCGGCTAATTTGAGGCAATTAGTAAATTGCTGCCTTCAGACTTTAAAAAAACTATCCAGTAAAAAAAGAGGGCGCGAAACATACATGGCGCTGATTAATTTAAACAGGGAATCTTTTCCATACGGGAAATTCAATTGTCTCCTCTGTCTGCTCTGAAAAAGAGCAGCCCTGAGCCAAAATGAGGCAATAAAAAATTAAGGCGTATGGGTGACAAAATAAAACCGCTTCCGGCCATGAAATATCAGTCACAAAGCGAATGAAGCGATCCGCGTCGCGTCCGGGGGCGCTGCCCGTTTACGGGGCGCAGGAGTGGCATGACCCTTGCAGCAGAAGAGAACCTGCCAGAAAGTGCGCCAGCCGAGCGCGCTAACAGAGATAATTTATGATGCGATTCACGCTGAAACAGCTTAAGTACTTCGTCACGGTGGTCGAAACCGAGAGCATCGCCGAAGCGTCACGCCAGCTGCATATCGCGCAGCCCTCTATCTCCATTGCCATTAAAAACCTCGAAGATACCTTTGACCAGCAGCTGTTTATCCGCCACCACGCTCAGGGCGTCTCTCTGACGCCGGGCGGTCGCCGTTTCTACGAGAAGGCGCGCGATCTGCTGCGCCTCTCCTATGAGTTTGAACAGAACTCGCGCGCCGAGCATCAACTGGTTTCCGGCACCATCGCCGTCGGCTGCTTTGAGTCGGCCGCGCCGCTCTATCTGCCCAGACTCATTGCCGGGTTTAAAAAAATCTATCCCGATATCACCATTGAACTCTATGACGGCGAGCAGCATGAGCTGATGCATGGGCTGCACCGCGGCCGTTTCGATCTGGCGTTTCTCTACGATCTCGATCTTGACCACTCCATCAAAAAAGAGCCGCTGAACGCGCCGCATCGCCCCTATGCGCTGCTGCCCGCCGCGCATTCGCTGGCGAGTCAGGCGACGGTGACGCTGCAGCAGCTGAGTCGCGAGCCGATGATCCTGCTGGATGCAATTCCGAGCAAAAATTACTTTATCCGCATCTTTAAAGAGAAGGGCTACCATCCCGACGTCGCCTACAGCTCGCCGTCGATTGAGATGGTGCGCTGCATGGTGGGTCAGGGATTAGGTTTTTCCGTGCTGGTGACGCGCCCCTGTTCTGATATGACCTATGACGGGCAGCAATTAATTCATCTTGAGATAGAAGATGAGATGGCGGACTCGACGCTCATTATGGCTTACCTGCAAAATAATGAGCCAACCCGACCGGCGCAATTATTTATGGAGTATTGTCGTCGCGCCGAACTTTTTCCGGTTGCGGCGCGTTAATAATGCGCCTGACGCGCAGCCTAATAAATTCCTATGCAGGTGTTAGCTTTATAATATTTTACCCGCTCTGTCGGCTCAAATAGTCTTGGAAACCTCTCCTATGGTGAATATATCAGCCGGCGGCTGGTTGAAGGACGCGGAAATGACAGAGATGAAAACAGAAATTGATACCCTGGTGATTGGCGCCGGGCAGGCGGGTGTCGCCATGAGCGAACACCTGAGCCGCCTCGACGTTCCGCATCTGGTGCTGGAGAAAAACCGCATCGCCGAGGCCTGGCGCAGCGGACGCTGGGATTCGCTGGTGGCCAACGGTCCCGCCTGGCACGATCGTTTTCCCGGTATGGCCTTTCCGGGATGCGAACCCGACAGCTTCGTCGCCAAAGAGAAGGTGGCGGACTACTTCGTCGCCTATGCAGAGAAGTTTCACGCGCCGATCCGCACCGGCGTCGAGGTGCTGCACGTGGCACGCAACAGCGGGCGCGCAGGCTTTACCGTGCGCACCTCGGAGGGCGTCATTGAAGCGCAGCGCATCGTCGCGGCCACCGGTCCCTTTCAGAAGCCGGTCATTCCGCCAGTCGCGCCGGAGAGCGACCGTCTGACACAGCTTCACTCGGCGGACTATCGCAATCCGCAGCAGCTGCCGGAGGGGGGCGTGCTGGTCATCGGGGCGGGCTCTTCCGGCGTGCAGATCGCCGATGAGCTGCAGCGCGCCGGAAAAACCGTCTATCTCTCCGTGGGTCCGCACGATCGTCCGCCGCGCGCCTATCGTCAGCGCGACTTCTGCTGGTGGCTCGGTGTACTGGGCATGTGGGATGCGGCGGCCAGCCAGCCGGGCAAAGAGCACGTCACTATCGCGGTAAGCGGGGCGCGCGGCGGCCATACGGTGGATTTCCGCGCCCTGGCGCACCAGGGAGTGAATCTGGTGGGCATGACGCAGGCGTTCGACGGCGACACGGTGCGCTTTCAGCCCGACCTTGCGCAGAACATCGCGCGCGGCGACGCCAGCTATCTGGCGCTGCTGGATGCGGCGGATGCCTGGATTGCCCGCAACGGACTCGATCTGCCGGAAGAGCCGGAGGCGCGTCACTTTATGCCCGATCCCCACTGTGTGACTCATCCGCTCAGCGAACTCGACCTTGCCCGCGCGGGCGTGACCAGCCTCATCTGGGCGACCGGCTATGTGGCGGATTACAGCTGGCTGGCGGTCGACGCTTTCGATGAGAAAGGGAAACCGCAGCACCATCGTGGCGTATCCACCGAGCCGGGCGTCTACTTTCTCGGCCTGCCCTGGCTCTCCCGCCGCGGCTCTACCTTTATCTGGGGCGTGTGGCACGACGCAAAATATATCGCTGACCAGATTGCGATTCAGCGCCAGTACCAGCACTACCCGACCGCGTCGTCCTTATAAACCGAGCAGGAGAGCAATGATGCCAACCCATACCCGTATCCGCATGTTCAACACCAAAGAGACCTATCCCAACCAGGCGCTCGACAACGATCTCTGTCAGGCCGTGCGTGCAGGCAACACCGTTTATGTGCGCGGCCAGGTCGGCACCGACTTCGACGGTAATCTGGTCGGGCTGGGGGAGCCTGGCGTGCAGGCGGCACAGGCGATGAAGAACGTGAAGCAGCTGCTGGAAGAGGCGGGCAGCGACCTGTCGCATATTGTGAAAACCACCACCTATATCACCGATCCGCGCTTCCGCGAGCCGGTCTATCTGGAAGTCGGTAAATGGCTGAAGGGCGTTTTCCCGATCTCGACCGGGCTGGTGGTTTCGGCGCTGGCGCAGCCGCAGTGGCTGATGGAGATCGACGTGATTGCGGTGATCCCGGATAACTGGCACGGCCAGGAGGCGCAATGACCCTTTCAATAAGTGCGCGTTGCGAAGAGAGCGGGCAGCTGGGCGTTGCCATCAGCTCCTCCAGCATTGCGGTCGGGGCACGCTGCCCCTGGCTGCAGGCGGGGACGGGGGCGGTCTCCAGCCAGAATATTACGCTGCCCGCACTGGGACAGCAGATTCTGGCGCAGCTGGAAGCGGGTGCTTCAGCGCAGGAGGCGCTGAGGCTGGCCCTGGCGGAGGATCGCTTCAGTGACTATCGTCAGGTCACGGTAATCGATTCCGGCGGTGAGGTGGCCCACTTCAGCGGCAGCGAAACCCTGGGCGTCTGGAAGGTCGCGCAGGGAGAAAACTGCGTGGCGGCGGGCAATATGCTGGCCGACGGCGCGGTGATCGACGCGATGATTGCGGCCTTTCACGCCTCCTCCGGTGAGCTGACCAGCCGGCTGATCGCCGCGCTGCAGGCGGGGATTGCGCGAGGCGGCGAGGCGGGGCCGGTACACTCTGCCGCCGTGAAGGTGGTGGATGACTACACCTGGCCACTGGTGGATCTGCGGGTGGACTGGGCCGATGAGGATCCGGTCGGCGAACTGTCACGCCTGTGGCTCGCCTACGAACCGCAGATGGAGGCCTACGTGACGCGCGCCCTCGACCCGCGCGAGGCTCCGGCCTACGGCGTGCCAGGCGATGAATAGTGCGCTGCGCGAGACGCTCTCGGCCCTGCTCGCCTTCGATACCACCAGCCGCGAATCGAACCTGGCGCTGATCGCTTTTATCCGTGACGCCCTGGCACAGCGCGGCATTACTGCTGAGCTTTTTTATAACGAGAGCGGAACGAAAGCTAACCTGTATGCACGACTGGGACCGGCGGGCGACGGCGGCGTGCTGCTGTCGGGGCACACCGACGTGGTGCCGGTCGAGGGTCAGCGCTGGACGATTCCCCCCTTTGCACTGACGGAGCGCGACGGACGCTGCTATGGCCGCGGCAGCGCCGACATGAAAGGGTTCATCGCCTGCGTGCTTGCTTCGCTGGATCGCTTCCTGGCGCAGCCGCTGCGTATGCCGCTCCATCTGGCGTTTTCCTATGACGAAGAGGTGGGCTGCCTGGGCGTGCGTTCGCTGGTGGCGCACCTGCGGGCGTCGCCGGAGAGACCGGCGCTCTGCATTATCGGCGAACCGACGAATATGCAGCCGGTTTATGGTCATAAGGGGAAGGTGGCGATGCGCTGTCAGGTGCGAGGCCACGCCTGCCATTCTGCCTATGCGCCATCCGGCGTCAACGCTATTGAGCAGGCGGCGAAGCTGATTAACCACATCACCCGCGTCGGTACGGCGCTGCAGCAGACGCAGGATGCGCGGTTCGATCCGCCGTTCAGCACGCTGCAGGTCGGCACGATTCAGGGGGGGGCGGCGCTGAATATTGTGCCGCAGGATTGTCAGTTCGATTTTGAGCTGCGCACGCTGCCCACGGCCGATGCCGGGGCGGTGCTGGAGGATATTGCGGCCTTTGCGCGTCATCAGCTGCTGCCCGCTATGCGGGAGAAGGCACCCGAGAGCGATATTGCTTTTGAGCCGCTGGGAGCCTATCCCGGTCTGTTAACCGATCCACAGAGCGACTTCGCCCGCTGGCTGGCTGACTGGAGCGGCAGCGAGGCCTTCTCTACCGTGGCCTTTGGCACGGAAGGGGGGTTATTTAATGAGGTGGGGATCGCCACGCTGATTTGCGGGCCGGGCAGTATGGCGCAGGGACATAAAGCGGATGAATTTGTCGCGGTGGCGCAGCTTGAACGCTGCATGGCGATGCTGGGTCATCTCTGCGACTGGATGCGTGCCGGTTAATGGCCGTGCCGTTGCGCTACTGCATAAAAGCAAAAACCCGCCAGAGGCGGGTTCTTTAAATATGGTGCCCGAACCCGGAATCGAACCAGGGACACGGGGATTTTCAATCCCCTGCTCTACCGACTGAGCTATTCGGGCAACGGGGCGCATTAAACCGTAAAGGCCGCAGGCCGTCAACGGCTTTCACTAAAAAACCCCGGAAAACGTGACTGATTGCCTGCTTTTCAGTCAAAAGGGGTAAAACCTCAGGCCAGCGCCCCGTTTTTGCGGCACAGCGCGATGTTGTAAACATCTTCCGCCAGGCGCTGAGCGGTGGCGACATCCTGCACGTTGCGCTTCACCAGCAGCTTGCTCAGGCAGCCTTCAAGAATCAGCTCCATCTGGTCGGCGACCATGCTGGGGTTATCCAGACCCTGTTCCACCAGAATCTCATGGGTAAACTGCCAGGAGCCGCGTTTCTGCTGCTCGGCCAGCTGGTGAATGGGCTGATCGGGCTGCGGGTAGAAGCTGCAGGCGGCGATAAACAGGCAGCCCGGAAAACGCCCTTTGCTGACCTGTTCACTCAGGACTTCATAGCGTGCCATCAGCTTCTGATCTGCCGACAGCGACCCATCCAGCAGGATCTGGCGACGCCAGGTTTCAATCTGCTGCCCGTGATAGCGCAGCGCATCGTAGAGCAGGGCGTCGCGGTCGGGCCAGAACAGCCGGAGCTGCTCTGAAGGTAATCCGGAACCCGCCAAATTTTCCAATGAGAGGGTGGCGGCGAGGCCGTTCTGTTCAAGCACATTCAATGCATGCTCGAGTATCTGTTCACGCTGCAAGTGACTCTCCTCTGGTATGCAGGCCCGGCTGTTTTACCGGGCAAAGACCTGACTCCAGTGTTGTTTACGGGGTAAGTTTCTGCAAATGCGCGTGGAAGTCAGCGGCATCCAGAAACCCGGTGATACGCGAACCGGGGATTTCGCGGCCCTGCGCATCAAAGAACAGAATTGTGGGTAAGCCCAGCACCTGAAGATGCTGTAACAGCGCGTTGTCGCGGGCGTTGTTGTCGGTGACGTTGGCCTGCATTAGCTGCACCTGACGCAGGCTATCGCGCACGGCGCGGTCACTGAAGGTATATTTTTCAAACTCTTTACAGGCGACGCACCAGTCAGCATAGAGATCGACCATCGTGATGCGACCGCGGGCCTGCTGCAGCGCACTGTCGAGCTGCTGCGGCGTCTGAAGGGTCTGGAACGGCAGAGGGGTTACCGCCTGCTGCGTGGCCGGGTCGCCAAAGGCCCAGTCCTGCAAGGGTCGCGCACTGATCAGCGCAGCGGCCAGCATGACAATCTGCACGACGCGCCACTTTCCGCTGCTGGCACGCAGGCTGAGGCTGAACGCCCAGCCAAAGAACGCCACGCCAAGCAGACTCCAGAGCCGCCATCCCCACGCCTCGCCCACGATGCGCTCCAGCAGGAACACCGGCAGCGCCAGGATGACAAACCCGAAGCCCTCCTTGACGGTCTGCATCCACGGGCCGCTTTTCGGCAGCAGGCGGTTACCAAATAGGGTCACGGCGATCAGTGGCAGCCCCATCCCGACGGCATAGAGCCACAGCGTGCCGGCACCGGCCCACAGATTTCCGCTCTGCGCGATGTAGAGCAGAATGGCGCTGAGCGGAGCCGTAGTGCAGGGCGAGCAGATCAATCCCGCCAGCGCTCCCATCAGGAAGACGCCGGGCAGCGATCCGCCCCGCTGGCGATTACTCCACAGGGTCAGGCGGGTTTGCAGACTGGCGGGCAGTTGCAGCGTAAACAGGCCAAACATGGAGAGAGCCAGCACGATAAACAGCAGCGAGAGCGTGATGAGCACCCAGGGATGCTGCAGGGCGGCCTGGAAACGCAGACCGGCTGCGGCGACCACCACGCCCAGCAGCGTGTAGGTCAGCGCCATCCCCTGCACGTAGACCATCGCCAGGGCAAACAGGCGTCCCAGCGAATAATGGCGCTGGCCGCCCAGGATAATGCCGGCGATCAGCGGGTACATCGGCAGCACGCAGGGCGTAAAGGCGACGCCGATGCCGATCAGCAACGCCCACAGTGGCGAAAAGGGCAGCGGGCTGGCGGAGGCGGGCTGAACCTCAGGCTTAGGGCTGGCGGGCGCTGGCGGGCTGTCTGCGGCTACCGCATTCAGTGGCACGGATCGCGTCTCCGGCGGGTAGCAGAAGCCGGCAGCCGCACAGCCCTGATAAGTCACGCTGAGCGTGGCACCGGGGCCTGCCTGTTGCAGCGTCACCGGCAGCGTCAGATCCTGCGGATAGATCTCACTCTTGCCGAAAAATTCATCTTCATGCGGCTCTCCGGCAGGCAGCGTCAGGGGCGCGAGGGTCGCATTCTGTGGCGTGATGTGAATCTGCTGGCGATAGAGGTAATAGCCTGACTTCACTTTCCAGTGCAGGTTGAGCTGCGCGCCCTGCTGGTCGAAATCAAACGTAAAGGCCTGGTCGACGGGCACAAAGCGGCCGGTCGCCGGACTGGAAAAGAGGGAAGCGTGCGCCTGCAGACAGACAAACAGCGTCAGCAGAAGCGTTATTAAGCGAGAGATGCGTGCAGCCATGACAAGTATTCACTGTCTCCATGTTGAACCGGCAGTGCCAGCAGTTCGGGCACGTCGTAAGGGTGCGCGGCTTTGAGCAGATCGCACAGTGCCTGCTGATGATCGCTGTCGCACTTCAGCAGCATCTGCACTTCACTGCTCTGCTCAATCCGGCCCTGCCAGAGATAGCAGGAGGTCGCGCCGGGCAGCAGGGTAACGCAGGCCGCCAGCCTGGCTTCCAGCGCCAGGGTCGCAAGCTGTTGCGCCGTGGCCTGATCGGGGGCAGTACAGAGGATAACGACGGCATTCATCCTGTGACTCCTGTGTGATGAAAAGAGCGCCGATGATAGCACGCTCCCTTCATAACACGATGGCGGCACTACAAGAGCAGTCCGCCAAAGATGAAGCCGGAAAGCACCGACAGCGCGATAGCGATAACGCCGGGAATGATAAAGGCGTGGTTGAACACAAACTTACCAATCCGGGTGGAGCCGGTATCGTCCATCTCAACGGCGGCCAGCAGTGTGGGGTAGGTGGGCAGCACAAACAGTGCCGATACCGCCGCAAAGGAAGCAATCGCGGTGAGCGGGGTGACGCCCAGCAGCAGGGCGGCCGGCATCAGTGCCTTGGTGGTCGCCGCCTGTGAGTAGAGCAGCATGGAGGCAAAGAAGAGCACCAGCGCCAGCATCCATGGATAGGTTTTCAGCGTGTCGCCCGCCAGCGTCTGAATCTCTGCCAGATGCGCTTTGACAAAGGTGTCGCCCAGCCAGGCGACACCCATCACACAGATACAGGCACTCATGCCGGACTTAAAGGTGCTGGCGCTGAGGATTTCGCTGGTGTCGAGTTTGCAGGTCAGGCTGATCAGCGTCGCGATGGTCAGCATAAACACCACAATCGCTTCGTTACGTGGCAGCGGCGGATCGGCGATCAGCCCGACGCTGGCGCTGGTGGCGGTGGCATAGAGCACCACGGCAATAATACCCGTCAGAAAAAGCAGCACCGAGCGTTTCGCCCCCGGCTTCGGCTGGTAGACGCTGGCACCCCGCAGGGTAACTTCCCCTTTGGCGAGACGCGCCTGATAAACCTCATCATCTTTAAGCTCTTTGCCGAGGAAGTTAGTGACCAGCGCGGCCAGAAAGAGGCCCACCATCGTGGCGGGGATCGCAATCGCCAGCAGCGTGATGTAGCTGACGCCGCGCGGTTCCAGCAGCGTGGCAAAAAAGACCACGGCGGCGGAGATGGGAGAGGCGGTAATCGCGATCTGCGACGCCACCACCGCAATCGACAGCGGACGGGAAGGGCGCACGCCCTGCTC
This sequence comes from Pantoea sp. Sc1, assembly GCF_000255315.1. Lineage (NCBI taxonomy): Bacteria > Pseudomonadati > Pseudomonadota > Gammaproteobacteria > Enterobacterales > Erwiniaceae > Pantoea > Pantoea sp. Sc1. The sequence goes on along the minus strand of NZ_AJFP01000001.1, from coordinate 3,667,242 downwards.
TTTGGCCACTTCCGCGATCACCGGCAGCGTCGAGAAAGCGGTGTGACCGGTGCCTGCCAGCAGCGTCATCAGGTAGGTTACCAGCGGGGCCAGCAGCGTGACGTGGCGCGGATGTCGGCGCAGCAGGCGTTCCGCCAGGCTCACCAGATAGTCCATGCCGCCCGCCACCTGCATCGCCGCGATGGCGGCGATCACCGCCATGATGATCTCTATCACGTCGAACGGGATAGCGCCGGGTGCCATGCCAAAGCCCAGCGTCAGGATCAGTACCCCCATCCCGCCGGCGAATCCGATACCAATGCCGCCAAGACGTGCGCCCAGCCAGATCGCCATCAGGACGACAAGCAGCTCAACCACAAACATGAATCACTCCTGCAAAGTTAACCGGTGAACTCCGGGAATGCTGTGTACCAAAAAAAAGGCACACCATGTTGATCGCGGTGTGCCTTTGGTTAACCCGCGTGGGTTAAACCCTACTGCTCGTTTTCATCGGTGTAGCGTTTTGCTTTATAAACCGGATACATCAGGTTCTGCACCGAGAAGATATCGTCCAGCTCACTCTCCGTCAGCAGGCCGCGCTCCAGCACCACCTCACGCACACTTTTCCCGGTTTCGGCACAGATTTTGCCGACGATGTCGCCGTTGTGGTGGCCGATGTAGGGGTTGAGGTAGGTCACGATGCCAATTGAGTTGAAGACGTAGGCTTCGCACACCGCGCGGTTAGCGGTGATGCCGTTGACGCACTTCTCCAGCAGGTTGTAGCAGGCGTTGGTCAGGATGCTGATCGACTCGAACAGCGCCTGGCCGATCACCGGCTCCATGACGTTAAGCTGCAGCTGACCCGCTTCGGAAGCCATGGTCACGGTGGTGTCGTTGCCAATCACCTTGAAGCAGACCTGGTTAACCACTTCCGGCACCACCGGGTTCACTTTGGCCGGCATGATGGAGGAGCCCGCCTGCAGCTCAGGCAGGTTGATTTCATTCAGGCCGGCGCGCGGACCCGAGGAGAGCAGGCGCAGGTCGTTACAGATTTTAGAGAGCTTCACCGCCAGGCGTTTCAGCGACGAGTGAACCATCACATAGGCGCCGCAGTCGGAGGTCGCTTCAATCAGATCTTCCGCCGGAATGACCGGCAGGTTGCTGACTTCCGCCAGACGCTGCACGGCCAGATGCTGATAGCCATCCGGCGTGTTGAGACGGGTACCGATGGCGGTCGCGCCAAGGTTGACTTCCAGCAGCAGTTCGGCGGTGCGCAGAATGCTTTTGGTCTCTTCGTTCAGCAGCACGCTGAAGGCGTGAAACTCCTGCCCCAGGGTCATCGGCACCGCATCCTGCAACTGGGTTCGGCCCATTTTCAGGATGGTCTGGAATTCATCGGCTTTGCGCTGGAAGCCTTCAGACAACTGGCTGATGCCATCAAGCAGTTTCAGCAGCGAACTGTAAACCGCGATACGGAAACCGGTCGGGTAGGCGTCGTTGGTGGACTGGCACTTGTTTACATGGTCGTTGGGGTTGAGATACTGGTATTCCCCTTTCTGGTGGCCCATCAGCTCAAGACCGATGTTTGCCAGCACCTCATTGGTGTTCATGTTGACCGAGGTCCCGGCGCCGCCCTGATAGACATCCACGGGGAACTGATCCATACAGCGGCCCTTGTTCAGCACTTCATCGCAGGCCTGAATGATGGTATCGGCAATGTTACGCGGGATGGTCTGCAGCTCTTTGTTAGCCATCGCTGCTGCTTTTTTTACCATCACCATACCGCGGACAAATTCAGGTATGTCGCTGATTTTGCTGTTGCTGATATAAAAATTTTCAATCGCACGCAGAGTATGAACGCCATAATAGGCATCCGCCGGAACTTCGCGCATACCTAACAGGTCTTCTTCGATACGAATGTTGTTCGCCATGATAACCTTCTTGTTGTTGCCGCTAACCATCACAAAGGATGTGTTTATTTTGTCGTGGTGTGCCCGTGCCGACATATTATCCGTCTTCATAGAGGCGTGTGCGATCATATTCTGATGCCCGGGAAAAGCACGCATGCAGATCGCTAATGCTGCTGCCGGGTTAACGATATGTGAAGTTGGTTACAAAATTAACCCCGCAGGATAAATTTGACAGGATCGGTTGAAAAGGGCGGCGCGGGTGCCCATCTCTTTTCTTATCCTCCTCAGGATGAACGCTTTCTGCTGACCGGCACGCTGCCGTTCAGCCTCTACTTACAGGAGAGTACGGTGCGCTGGATACCGTTATTAGTCTTTTTTGTTCTGGCCTGGATTGAGATTTCACTGTTCATCCAGGTCGCGCACGTCATGGGCGTGCTGATGACCATGCTGCTGGTGGTGTTCACCTCCTGCATCGGGGTCTCGCTGGTAAAAAATCAGGGCATGAAAAACTTCATGCTGATGCAGGAGAAGCTGGCGCGTAACGAAAGCCCGGCCACGGAGATGATCAAAAGCGTCTCGCTGATCATCGCCGGTTTCCTGCTGCTGCTGCCGGGCTTCTTTACCGATCTGCTGGGCCTGCTGCTGCTGCTGCCCCCGGTTCAGAAGCATCTGACGCTGAAGCTGATGCCCCATCTGCGCGTCTGGCGCGGGCCGGGAGCCGGACCGGACAGCGGCTACACGATGGACGGCGAGTTTGAGCGTAAAAACAGCGATCGCCTTGAGCATCACGACGATCACCAGGATCGTTAACCGCCATTGTCACCACTGAAAGCGCAACCTCCGGGTTGCGTTTTTTATTTGTGCCGTCGTCTGTTTAAAAAAACATCACTTATGGCTTCCATAGAAAAAATTTGTTGTTCGCCCCCTTGAAAGCGGGTGGGGATGGCCCTATCTCACAGGTCACGAGGCCGGAAGCCATGCAGCCCGGTGTTCAACCCCAAAACTGAATGATTGGACTTCTCAAAGGAGAGCTATCACATGAAAATTCGTCCATTGCACGATCGCGTCATCGTCAAGCGTAAAGAAGTTGAAGCTAAATCAGCTGGCGGCATCGTGCTGACCGGTTCTGCAGCCGGTAAATCTACCCGTGGTGAAGTTCTGGCTGTCGGCAATGGCCGCATCCTTGAGAGTGGCGACGTTAAGCCGCTGGACGTGAAGGTTGGCGACGTGGTGATCTTCAACGAAGGTTACGGCGCTAAAACCGAAAAGATCGACAACGAAGAAGTGCTGATCATCTCTGAAAGCGACATTCTGGCGATTGTCGAAGCGTAATTTTTTCGCGTAACTCACTGAACGAAACGAATTTAAGGGACAATTGAAATGGCAGCTAAAGACGTAAAATTCGGTAATGACGCTCGCGTAAAAATGCTGCGTGGCGTGAACGTACTGGCAGATGCAGTAAAAGTTACCCTGGGCCCGAAAGGCCGTAACGTGGTTCTGGATAAATCTTTTGGTGCACCGACCATCACTAAAGATGGCGTGTCCGTTGCGCGTGAAATCGAACTGGAAGACAAGTTCGAGAACATGGGCGCGCAGATGGTGAAAGAAGTGGCCTCTAAAGCGAACGACGCTGCAGGCGACGGCACCACCACCGCGACCGTACTGGCGCAGGCTATCATCACCGAAGGTCTGAAAGCCGTCGCCGCGGGTATGAACCCGATGGACCTGAAGCGCGGTATCGACCAGGCCGTTGTGTCTGCCGTTGAGAAACTGAAAGCGCTGTCTGTACCTTGCTCAGACTCTAAAGCGATTGCGCAGGTAGGTACTATCTCTGCTAACTCCGATGAAACCGTGGGCCAGCTGATTGCTCAGGCGATGGAGAAAGTGGGTAAAGAAGGCGTGATCACCGTTGAAGAAGGCACCGGCCTGCAGGACGAGCTGGATGTGGTTGAAGGTATGCAGTTTGATCGCGGCTACCTGTCACCGTACTTCATCAACAAGCCAGAAACTGGTGCGGTTGAACTGGAATCGCCGTTCATCCTGCTGGCTGACAAGAAAATCTCTAACATCCGTGAAATGCTGCCCGTGCTGGAAGCCGTTGCGAAAGCCGGTAAACCTCTGCTGATCATCGCGGAAGATGTTGAAGGCGAAGCTCTGGCAACGCTGGTGGTCAACACCATGCGCGGCATCGTGAAAGTGGCTGCGGTTAAAGCACCAGGCTTCGGCGACCGTCGTAAAGCCATGCTGCAGGATATCGCTATCCTGACCGGCGGTACCGTCATCTCTGAAGAGATCGGTATGGAGCTGGAAAAAGCTGCGCTGGAAGATCTGGGTCAGGCAAAACGTGTTGTGATCAACAAAGACACCACCACCATCATCGACGGTGTGGGTGAAGAGACCACCATTCAGGGCCGTGTTACCCAGATTCGTCAGCAGATCGAAGAAGCGACCTCTGACTACGACAAAGAAAAACTGCAGGAGCGCGTCGCGAAACTGGCAGGCGGCGTAGCCGTTCTGAAAGTGGGCGCAGCCACTGAAGTTGAAATGAAAGAGAAGAAAGCGCGCGTTGAAGATGCACTGCACGCAACCCGTGCTGCTGTCGAAGAAGGCGTGGTTGCAGGTGGTGGTGTGGCGCTGGTTCGCGTTGCAGCACAGCTGTCAGAGCTGCGTGGTCAGAACGAAGACCAGAACGTCGGTATCAAAGTTGCGCTGCGCGCGATGGAAGCACCACTGCGTCAGATCGTCTCTAACGCCGGTGAAGAGCCTTCTGTTGTGGCGAACAACGTGAAAGCGGGCGACGGTAACTACGGTTACAACGCGCAGACTGAAGAGTACGGCAACATGATCGACTTCGGTATCCTGGACCCAACTAAAGTGACCCGTTCTGCGCTGCAGTACGCGGCCTCTGTTGCGGGTCTGATGATCACTACCGAGTGCATGGTTACTGACCTGCCAAAAGGCGACGCACCTGATTTAGGCGCTGGCGCTGGCGGTATGGGTGGCATGGGCGGTATGGGCGGCATGATGTAATTGCCGTTGACTGCCTGAGTCACAAAAGAACCCCCGACCGGAAACGGCCGGGGGTTTTTCTTTTGGGCAGGAAAATAGTATAAGTAGTGGCGCAATCGTACGTCTTTCCTCCTGATATTTCCCGTTGTCTGCACGCTGTCTGCAGTTGTCCGGCTGAATTCACTGATGTTCAGTTCATTCTTCAGGCAGGCAGAGTCGCCGAGATGTAACATGAAATATTGAGGGGATATAACGGGATTAAGGCAATGAATGTGCAGAAAAAAGTGCTTTTTTTCTGCTACGCTGCCACCCGACTCTGATGATAATAAATGGGGATTACAATGCGGATTAACCTCTTGCCCGGACTGACGGCTGGCGTGTTATTGCTGGCGGGCTGCAGCAGCTCCACGCAACTCTCTTCGGCAGGCGAGCGCGTGACGTTTACCGATCAGCAGCCTGCCAGTTCCTGCCAGCTTCTGGGCAACCTTACCGGCTCACAGAGCAACTGGCTGAGCGGTGCAGGCGGTGAAACCAGCGCACTGCGCGGTGCAGCTAATGATCTGCGCAATCGCGCCGCGGAGATGGGCGGCAATGTGATTTATGGTGCCACCAGCCCGACACAGAATCTGCTGTCTGCGTTCGCGCCTCTGGACAGCAAAATGACCGGTCAGGTCTACAAGTGCCCATAATGTGGCATAGGTAGTACAGCGAATCTCAGCGGCCAGCCTTGTGCTGGCCGTTTTTATTCCTGACGCAGCTGTAAATCCAGCGGCGTTTTACTCGGCTCTCCGCCAATTTCCCGCGCCAGTTTCGGCACCAGATAGCCGGAAACCTGTGACAGTAATGCCCGCACCAGCTGGCGCGCCTCATCGTCAGACACAAAGAAATGTGCGGCACCCTGCACCTTATCCAGCACGTGCAGATAGTAGGGCAGAATGCCCGCATCAAACAGGGCATTGCTCAGGGTGGCCAGCGTCTGCGCATTATCGTTCACGCCCCGCAGCAGCACACTCTGATTCAGCAGGGTGACACCGGCCCGCTTCAGGCTGCTCATCGCCTCACGCAGCGCATCATCAATCTCCTGCGCATGGTTGATGTGCGTCACCATCACCACCTGCAGGCGGGTCGCGCGAAGCATCTCACAGAGCTGATCGGTAATGCGTGCCGGAATCACCACCGGTAAACGACTGTGGATGCGCAACCGCTTCAGGTGCGGGATCTTTTCCAGCGCGGCAATCAGCCACGCGAGTTCATGATCTTTCGCCATTAATGGATCGCCGCCGGAGAAGATAATCTCATCCAGTTCCGGATGATCGGCGATATAGTCCAGCGCCGCCTGCCAGCTTCGCTTATTACCGGGATTATCCTGATAGGGGAAGTGACGGCGGAAGCAGTAGCGGCAGTTGACCGCACAGCCGCCTTTGACCAGCAATAATGCCCGGTTGCGGTATTTATGCAGCAGTCCGGGCACCGCGTTACTTTGTTCATCGAGCGGATCGGTGCTATAACCAGGCGTATCGATGAATTCCTGACGCTGCGTCAGAACCTGAAGCAGCAACGGGTCGTGCGCATCGCCTTTTTTCATCCGGCTGATGAAGGCATGCGGAACGCGCAGAGCGAAAAGCCGCCGCGCATCCGCGCCAGCGGCCAGCTCAGGATGCTGTTCCAGGGCTAAAATACGCAGTAATTCATCAGGTTCAGTGACAACATCAGCAAGTTGCTGCAACCAATCTTCTCTGGAAGGTATTTTTAGGGTTACAATGTGTGCCATTTTTTTGGCTTAGTACCAGTATCAATTTTCGTAGAGGGCCTTCATGGCGACTTATTCTAGCAACGATTTCCGTCCCGGTCTTAAAATCATGTTCGAAGGCGAGCCGTATGCCATCGAATCCAGTGAGTTCGTTAAACCGGGTAAAGGTCAGGCATTCGCACGCGTTAAAATGCGTCGCCTGCTGACGGGTTCTCGCGTTGAGAAAACTTTCAAATCCACCGACTCCGCCGAAGGCGCAGACGTAATGGATACCAACCTGAGCTACCTGTACAACGACGGTGAGTTCTACCACTTCATGCACCAGGAAAGCTTTGAGCAGTTCCCGGTTGAAGAGAAGACTGTGGGCGAAGCAGCGAAATGGCTGCAGGACAACGCAGAATGTATCGTTACGCTGTGGAACGGTCGTCCTATCGCTGTTCAGCCGCCGAACTTTATCGAAGCTGAAATCGTGGAAACCGATCCAGGCCTGAAAGGTGACACTGCCGGTACCGGCGGTAAACCTGCCAAGCTCTCTACCGGCGCGGTTGTAAAAGTGCCACTGTTCGTTCAGGAAGGCGAAGTGGTGAAAGTTGACACCCGCTCTGGCGAATACGTGTCACGCGTGAAGTAAGATTCGCAGGCGCATCTCCGGATGCGCCTTTTTCTTGTCTGAGAGAAAAAAATGAAAAAGCTGGCAAAATTAATCGCATTCGCGTTGCTGGTCTCCTCTGCATTAAGTGCCTGCAACACATTCCACGGTTTTGGCGAAGATGTCTCCCACTTAGGTGGTGCCATTTCGCGTGCGGCAAAATGACCTTAACGGCTTCTCCTTTTTAAAGTTCTGCGGCAGCATCCGCCGGAAATCCGGCTATGCTTAAAGCGCTGTACTTTACATCCATCAAAAAGGACATTGTCATGTTAAAGAAAAGTATTGCCGCGATCTTCTCTGTACTGGTGCTCTCTTCACTGCTGACGGCTTGCAACACTACGCGTGGCGTGGGTGAAGACGTCGAAGCGGGTGGCCAGGCGATTCAGAACAGCACGAAGTAACCTGTTATTACAGCCGGTACGAAAACGGTTTTGTACCGGCTTATTCCCTCTGCACTATTTCTGTTTCACCCAGATTAACTCATCAACCGGGAAGCCATCACGGCGCGCCTGATCAACCAGTTTCTCTTTGACGCCCGGCTCCAGCTGCGGTGTGCGCGACAGTATCCACAGGTAGTGGCGATTCGGGCCACACACCAGAGCATAGCGGTAGTCGGGATCCAGGGCGATAACGTTGTAGCCGCCGTAGAAGGGGCCAAAGAACGAGACTTTCAGGGCGGCGCGCTGCGGCTCACCGGTGAAGTAGGCCTTACCGACGCTCTCCTGCCAGCGCTGTTTTTTCATGTTATAGCCACGATTGATCACTTTCAGGCCGCCATCTTCACGCGGGCTGTAGTTAGCCGTGACCTGCTCCAGACCGCGTTCAAACGGATGATTGAGGCGGGCAATCTCATACCACTGACCGAGATAGCGCTGGCTGTCAAAGTTCTCAACAACCGTGACGTTTTTAGGTGGCGTGGTGCTACAGGCAACGGAGAGAAAAGCGCTGAGGCTGGCGACAAGGGTTTTCCATAGAGACATAGCGGGATTCCTTTGTGATTTAACTGCTTAAGTATAGAAGCCGAAGCGCTGTTTTTGGCATCGCCGGCATGAGATTGTTTGCCGCAGGCATTGCAGGTAGACTTCCACCCCTTATTTGTATCAGGAGTCATCACCATGAGCGAAACGGCAAGCTGGCAACCAAGCGCATCCATCGCCAATTTGTTAAAACGCGCCGCGATTTTAGCGGAAGTGCGTCGTTTCTTTGCCGATCGTGGCGTACTGGAAGTGGATACGCCGGCGATGAGCCAGGCTACTATTACCGATATCCATCTGGTGCCTTTCCAGACGCGTTTTGTCGGGCCTGGTGCGTCGCAGGGGCGCGATCTCTGGCTGATGACCAGCCCGGAATATCATATGAAACGCCTGCTGGCAGCGGGCAGTGGTCCGATCTATCAGATGGGGCGCAGTTTCCGCAATGAAGAGGCGGGACGTCATCATAATCCGGAATTCACCATGCTGGAGTGGTACCGGCCGCACTACGACATGTACCGTCTGATGAATGAGGTGGACGATCTGCTGCAGCAGGTGCTGGAGTGTGACAGCGCAGAGTCGCTCTCCTATCAGCAGGCCTTTATCCGTCACCTGGATCTGGATCCGCTGTCGGCAGATAAAGCGCAGTTGCGTGAAGCGGCAGAGAAGCTGGGCGAAGGCGAGCTGGCGCGTGCAGAAGAGGATCGCGATACGCTGCTGATGCTGCTGTTTATGCTGGGCGTGGAGCCGAAGATTGGCCAGGACAAACCCTGCTTCGTTTATCATTTCCCGGCTAGTCAGGCGGCACTGGCGGAGATCAGCACCGAAGATCACCGCGTAGCTGAACGTTTTGAGGTCTATTACAAAGGCATTGAGCTGGCGAACGGTTTCCGTGAGCTGACCGACAGCCGCGAGCAGCGTCAGCGGTTTGAGCAGGATAACCGTCGCCGTGCGGCGCGCGGTCTGCCGGTCCATCCTATTGATACTTATCTGCTGGATGCACTGGCGCACGGTATGCCCGCCTGTTCCGGGGTCGCGCTGGGTATCGATCGGCTGATTATGCTGGCGTTAAAAGCAGAGTCACTGAGTGAGGTGATCGCCTTTCCGGTTGATCGCTGCTAATCCGTGACTCACAGACGATGACGGAGCAGAGGGGAAGGGGTGGCCCGGATGAAGAGCAAAGCGTCCGAGCCAGGATGGCGAGGCCGACCGCCAGGGATGGCGGCCTTCTTTGCGATCAGCCGGGCCACCCCTGACCGGGCACCCGTTTCAGTTAACCACTGTTATCAGGGAATTCCTGAATGGTGACCGGCAGCGTCAGTTTCTGATCGTTGCGCAGCACCTGCACATCAATCACGGAACCGGGACGAATCTCTGCCACCTGATCCATGGTCTCCTGCGCCGAGATGGCTGGCTTACCGTTTACGCTGAGCAGTACATCGTTGGCCTGAATCCCGGCCTTGTCCGCCGGTCCATCCGGCGTCACCACGCTGACGATAATGCCCTGAACCCGATCCAGATTGCTGCCCTGTCCATGCAGCGGCGGCAGCTCACGACCGGTAATACCGATATAGCCGCGGATCACCCGACCATCACGAATCAGTTTATCCATGATCTTCGAGGCTAAAACGGTGGGGATGGCGAAACCAATGCCTTCCGGCGTTTCGCCATCGTTACTTTTATCAAAGGTCAGGGTGTTGATACCCATCAGCTCGCCAAGCGAGTTAATCAGCGCACCACCGGAGTTACCCTGATTGATTGACGCATCGGTCTGCAGGAAGTTCTGGCGGCCTGATGAACTCAGTCCAACCCGACCCGTAGCGCTGATAATGCCCTGCGTCACCGTCTGCCCCAGGTTATAGGGGTTGCCTATCGCCATCACGACATCACCGATATGCGCCTGGCGATTGGGATTGATCGGGATGACAGGCAGGCCGGAGGCGGTGATCTTCAGCACGGCCAGATCGGTCATGCCGTCGGAACCGACCAGCGTGGCCTCAAAGAAGCGGCCATCCTGCAATGCCACGATAATCTGATCGGCATTATTGATGACGTGCTTGTTGGTCAGGATGTAGCCTTTGGCATTCATGATCACCCCCGAGCCCAGGGTGGTAATGCCACGGTTGTTGTTGCCGTGGGCGCTCCGGTTATAAACGTTTACAACGGCAGGCACGGCGCGGCGCACCCCCTGATTGAAGCTGAAGGGCGTTTCGTTGTTGATATCGTCGTGGTTATAGAGGGCGTCGCTGCCCATACGCAGTGCAGGCAGTGCTGCGAGCAGAATACCCGCCACAATCAGGCCCAGCACTACGGCACGCAAAAGTTTAAGAAACATGGTGTTAAATCACGCCAGAGGAGATCGCTGGGCAGAATAACATGAGAGCGGCGGACACACACGCGCTTGTGTCCGCCATAATGCGAGGTTTATCTCAACAACAGATAGATACTTTCATCGCCGCGCACCACGTTCAGTGCCAGAACCGGCGGTTTGCCTTCCAGTATCTTGCGCATCTCAGCCAGGGTCTGAACCCGGTTGCGGTTTACGCCGATGATCACATCATCTTTCTGCAGGCCAACCTGTTCAGCCGGTGTCCCTTTTTCGATGGTGTCGACCTTCACGCCTTTGTCGCCGGTTTTGGTCTGTCCATCACTCAGGGTGGCACCCTGCAGGGCCGGAGACATCAGCTGGGCGCTGGCGGTGGTCTGAGCGCTCTGCTCCAGCGTAACGGTGACCGTCACCGGTTTGCCTTCGCGCAGCAGGCCAAGCTTAACCTGTTCGCCTGGTGGGGTCGTGCCCACTTTTACCCGCAACTCAGCGAAGCTGGTAATCGGCTTGTCGTTGATAGAGGTAATGATGTCGCCGGACTTGATGCCCGCCTTCTGTGCGGCAGACTGCGGTAACACTTCCGAAACGAAGGCGCCACGCTGCACGTCGACATTGAATGCCTTCGCCATGTCGGCCGTCATTTCGGTGCCTTTAATACCCAGCTGACCGCGCTTCACTTCGCCAAATTTGATCAGCTGCTGCGCGAGGTTCATCGCCATATCGCTCGGGATAGCAAAGCCGATGCCGATATTGCCGCCGCTGGAGGCCAGAATGGCGGTGTTGATCCCAATCAGCTCGCCGTTCAGGTTGACCAGCGCACCGCCGGAGTTACCGCGGTTAATCGCGGCATCGGTCTGAATAAAGTTTTCCAGCCCCTCCAGGTTAAGGCCGCTGCGGCCCAGCGCAGAGATGATACCGGAGGTCGCCGTCTGGCCCAGACCAAACGGGTTCCCGATTGCGACCGCAAAATCACCCACTTTCAGCTGGTCGGAGTCCGCCACTTTAATCTGCGTGAGATTTTTCGCGCCCTGGATCTGAATCAGGGCGATATCGGTCTGTTCATCATGACCGATCAGTTTGGCTTCATACTCACTGCCGTCGCCAAGCTGCACATTGATTTTGTCGGCACCGTTCACCACATGATTGTTGGTCAGCACGTAGCCTTTCGCGGCATCAATGATCACGCCCGAGCCCAACCCTTCAAACGGCTGTGGCTGATTATTCCCGCCAGGCATCTGACCGAAAAAACGTTTCAGAGGCTCAGGGATATCCTGAGCCTGTTCGCCGGAATCGGTGCCTTCCACGTGAACGCTGACCACGGCAGGCAACACTTTTTCCAGCATCGGTGCCAGGCTCGGCAGCGGCTGGCCCGCAATTTGTGCCGGCAGCGTTGCCATCGCGTCTGGCGCGGCGGCAAGGCTCATCCCGATACTCAAGGCTAATGCGCTAAACAGGCGTGCTTGTTTTTTCATTGCTACAACGCTCTCGCTGCAAAGTGGGAGGATTTAATGAGTGTGACAGTCGTTTGTGGTCAGGGTTCGCAAAAAACAGTGGGCGCAGACAGGCTGCGCCCCAAAAAGATTAGTCGCGGGCAGGGCGCTCGCCACGCAGTAAACCGGATGCGCCTTCAGAGTAGTCGCGCGGCATCTGCACCGGCACCTGATCGTTGTCAGCTTCTGCTTCAGTCAGCTGATAGGCAAAAGGATTCTGCTGACCCGGCAGATTCGGCAGCAGATCGTTAGAGCCTTTCGCCATGTGCTGATAAAGCTGACGATAGTCACGCGCCATGTTGTCCAGCAGCTCGGCGCTCTGTGCGAAGTGGTTCGTCAGCTCTTCGCGGTAATCGGCCAGCTCGGCCTTCGATTTTTCCAGTTCATACTGCATGCTGCGCTGCTCACGCAGCTTTTTGTTGCCGAAACGCATGGCGACTGCGCCGACAATAATACCTACCACTAAACCAATTAGCCCGTATTCCCAGGTCATAATGACTCCCGTGTTTTTTCCATTGTTCCGTAGGGCGTTGCACCATTTCAATAATAGTCACTATACCCGTTAATCTTATGGATGTGGAACTCCGGAGCAGCATGGCTTAGTGTAGAACGGCCTTTTTTTCAGCAACCGTGGTATGAATCAGACACTATTCAGGGACTTTGAAACAACAATGCAAACCTCATCTCCGCTTGCACGTTATGAGCAGGCGCTGTCGCAGGGCGAATTCAGGCCCGATGACGTACAACGTGAAGCGATTACCCGTTTAGACGCCCTGCAGCAGGCGCTGGTTGCCCGGCAACAGGCTGCCGCGCCCGCCTCATCCGGCCTGCTGGGTCGCCTGTCGAAATTGATCGGTAAAGAGAAAAATGCGACGCCCCAGCCTGTTCGCGGACTCTACATGTGGGGCGGCGTCGGGCGCGGCAAAACCTGGGTCATGGATCTCTTTTTTCAGTCTATTCCTGGCGAACGCAAACTGCGCCTGCACTTCCACCGTTTCATGCTGCGGGTGCATGAAGAACTGACGCAACTGCAGGGGCAGAGCGACCCGCTGCTGATTATCGCGGACAAATTCAAAGCGGAAACTGACATCCTCTGTTTCGATGAATTTTTTGTCTCCGATATCACCGACGCGATGCTGCTGGGCACGCTGATGGAAGCGCTGTTTGAGCGCGGCATCGCCCTGGTGGCAACCTCGAACATTCCGCCGGATGACCTCTACCGCAATGGCCTGCAGCGCGCGCGTTTTCTGCCGGCTATTGAGCAGATAAAACGGCACTGTGATGTGATGAATGTGGATGCCGGCATCGACTACCGGCTGCGGACACTGACCTCGGCGCATCTGTGGAACTATCCGCTCAACGAGGCCACCCACACGGAGATGGCGCGCATGTTTAAGGCGCTGTCGGGCAGCCAGCCGGAGGAGGCGCCGGTGCTGGAGATCAACCATCGCCAGATGCCGACGCTGGGCGTCAGCGACGGCGTGCTGGCCATCAACTTCACGACGCTTTGCGGGGAAGGGCGCAGCCAGCATGACTACATCGCGCTTTCCCGCCGTTTTCACAGCGTGCTGCTCTATGACGTGCCGGTAATGATCTACAAAACCGAAGATCAGGCGCGCCGTTTCCTGGCCCTGGTTGACGAATTTTATGAGCGTCACGTGAAGCTGGTCGTGGCCGCAGAAACCTCGCTGACCGAGATCTATCAGGGGACGCGGCTGAAGTTTGAATACCAGCGCTGTTTATCGCGGCTTCAGGAGATGCAGAGCGAAGAGTATCTGCGCCTGCCGCATCTGCCGTGAGAATAATCAGGATAAATACCGAAATAGGGTTCGATTTTTGCAATCGACTTCTCTATAATCTTGCGACCCCACGTTACAGCAAAGGATTTTTTTCCCAAATCCTCTGTGTTCCAGTAACTCTATCCGAAGGGGTGGCTTGCTGGTCAAAATGGTCGTGTGAGCCTCATTCGTTTACTTAAGCGTTTGGGATTTCACCAACGTGTAACTTAATTTGGGTAAGCTTTTCGATGAAAACTTTTACAGCTAAACCAGAAACCGTCCAACGTGACTGGTTTGTAGTTGACGCAACGGGCAAAACTTTGGGTCGCCTGGCGACTGAACTGGCGCGCCGTCTGCGTGGTAAGCATAAAGCGGAATACACTCCGCACGTTGATACGGGTGATTACATCATCGTTCTGAACGCAGAAAAAATTGCTGTTACCGGCAACAAGCGTACTGACAAGATCTACTATCACCACACCGGCCACATCGGTGGTATCAAACAGGCGACCTTTGAAGAGATGATTGCTCGCCGTCCTGAGCGTGTGATTGAGATCGCGGTTAAAGGCATGCTGCCGAAGGGCCCGCTGGGTCGTGCTATGTACCGTAAGCTGAAAGTTTACGCAGGCAACGAGCACACCCATGCGGCACAGCAACCGCAAGTTCTTGACATTTAATCGGGATTAAAGGCAATGGCTGAAACTCAAAACTACGGCACTGGTCGCCGCAAAAGCTCTACCGCTCGCGTATTCATTAAGCCGGGTAGCGGTAACATCGTAATTAACCAACGTTCTCTGGAACAGTACTTCGGTCGCGAAACTGCCCGCATGGTCGTTCGTCAGCCGCTGGAACTGCTGGATCTGGTTGGTAAATTCGATCTGTACGTCACTGTTAAAGGTGGCGGTATTTCTGGTCAGGCTGGTGCGATCCGTCACGGTATCACCCGCGCTCTGATGGAATACGACGAATCACTGCGTGGCGAGCTGCGTAAAGCTGGCTTCGTAACGCGTGACGCGCGTCAGGTTGAACGTAAGAAAGTCGGCCTGCGTAAAGCACGTCGTCGTCCTCAGTTCTCCAAGCGTTAATTGTTTGCAGCTCCGGCTGCGGCAATTGGCTCAAAAAACCCGCTTCGGCGGGTTTTTTATTTTCTGCCTTCCCGTCTGATAACGGTGAAAACCGTAAGCCCGCGCTCAATTTACCTGCAAAGATTCATTCCACGCCCACAAGCAGCCTAAAATCTGGTAAACTCTGTGTCACTTTGCGCCCGCAGGCCGGTGCGTTATGCGCCTTCCCGCTGTCGGGGCGTCAGTTTTACGGCGCAGCTGACCAGGTTGCGTGCGAGTTCGACAAGCAAGTGAGTCGCCGTGTGGTTGGCTATTCGCAGTATCTTTTTGTGAACAAACTTGGAGGTTTTCATGGCTGTCGCTGCCAACAAACGTTCGGTAATGACGCTGTTTTCTGGTCCTACTGACATTTTCAGCCATCAGGTACGTATCGTTCTGGCGGAGAAGGGTGTCAGCGTAGAGATCGAGCAGGTCGAAATGGATAACCTGCCGCAGGATCTGATTGACCTCAATCCGTATCGCACGGTACCGACACTGGTAGATCGTGAGCTGACGCTGTATGAATCCCGCATCATCATGGAATATTTAGATGAGCGCTTCCCGCATCCGCCACTGATGCCGGTTTATCCGGTTGCCCGTGGTGACAGCCGCCTGATGATGCACCGCATCGAGCAGGACTGGTACAGCCTGATGAGGAAGGTTGAGAACAGCAGTGGTCAGGAAGCCGAAGCCGCACGCAAACAGCTGCGTGAAGAGCTGCTGGCGATCGCGCCGCTGTTTGGCCGCACGCCTTACTTCATGAGCGAAGAGTTCAGCCTGGTGGATTGCTACCTGGCACCGCTGTTATGGCGTCTGCCTTCAATGGGCATCGATTTGATCGGCTCTGGTTCAAAAGAGCTGAAAGGTTACATGAACCGCGTATTTGAGCGTGACTCTTTCCTCGCTTCATTAACTGAAGCTGAACGTGAAATGCGCCTGCAAGCACGGGCTTAACGTATGGAAATGTCGCAACTTACTGCACGTCGTCCCTATCTGCTGCGCGCCTTCTATGACTGGTTGCTCGACAACCAGCTGACGCCGCATCTGGTGGTCGACATCAATCAGCCAGGTGTACAGGTCCCGCTGGAGTACGCGCGTGATGGTCAGATTGTCCTGAACATCGCGCCCCGTGCTGTCGGTAACCTCGATCTGGCGAATGACCAGGTGTCGTTTAACGCCCGCTTTGGGGGTGTTCCTCGTCAGGTTAACGTGCCGATGGCGGCAATTCTGGCAATCTATGCCCGGGAAAACGGTGCCGGAACGATGTTTGAACCGGAACCGGCTTACGAGCTGGATATTCAGGAGGCGTCAGAAGGTCAGGAAGAGACCATGATGTCTGTGATTGATGGCGATCGTCCCGACGATGCCAGCGATGATGAGACACCGCCTGATGACGATCCACCGCCGCGGGGCGGACGACCTTCACTGCGCGTCGTGAAATAACCGCAGCATTCTTAAAACAGATACCCGCCTCTCCGGCGGGTATTTTTTTGCCTGTCAACCATAAAAAAATCCGGCTGCCTGCGCAAACCGGATTTTTTATCACACCTTCGCTATCAATAGACGTCGCGCAGGTAACGCTTCTCTTTCTTCAGCTGGTCGACATAGTCCGCTGCGCGCTCGCTGGAGAGGCCACCGAACTGGCGAACCACTTCATACAGCGCATTATCCACATCCTTCGCCATGCGTGATGCATCACCGCAGACATAGAAGTAAGCGCCTTCCTGCAGCCAGGCATAGAGTTCTGCACCCTGCTCAAGCATCCGGCTCTGCACGTAGATCTTCTTCTCCTGATCGCGGGAGAACGCCAGGTCAAGCCGCGTCAGCAAGCCATTATCCCGCCAGGCGAGCAGTTCATCCTGATAGATAAAGTCATGTTCCTGATGCTGATCGCCGAAGAACAGCCAGTTTTTGCCCTGCGCGCCGGTTGCCTGGCGCTCCTGCAGGAAAGCCCGGAAGGGCGCGATGCCGGTGCCAGGTCCCACCATGATCAGCGGAGCGCTGTTATTGGCTGGGACGCGGAACGCTTTGTTCGGCGAAATAAAGATGGCTGGTTTTTCGCCACGACGTACGCGCTCAGCCAGGTAGGTTGAGCAGACGCCACCACGGTTACGGCCGCCGCTGTGATAACGCACCGAGGCAACGGTCAGGTGCACCTGATTCGGATGGGCTTTAGAGCTGGATGAAATTGAGTAAGCGCGATGCTGCAGCGGACGCAGCAGGGCAACAAACTCAGGCACCGCCAGCGTGCGCGTCAGGTCAAGCTGCAGCAGGTCAAGGCTATCTTTGCCCCACAGCCAGACACCCAGCGCATCTTTGTCGTCGTGCTGTAACACATGACGCAGCTCCTGGTTGGTGGTGTTCTGCCCGACCCATTCGATGAGCTTGCGCGACGGTTCAGAGATCTCAAACTGGTAGGTCAGCAGGTCGCCGAGGCTGCGGTCGAAGCCGGGCACCGGCGTCTCGTAGTCGGCATTAAGCTGGGTCAGCAGCAGGCTGACCAGCGATGGCTCGTTGACCGGAATGACGCCGAGCGCATCACCCGCTTCATACTTCAGGCCGCTGTCGGTCAGGTCAAACTCAAAATGTCGGATATCTTTGGCAGACTGTTCGCCAGAGAGGCGCTTGTTGGTGATTAGCGCCGCGGCGTAAGGGTTCGATTTGTTGCTGCCCGGGATGACCGGTGCTTCAGGCGCGCTCTCCAGCACTGTGCCGCTGCTGCCTGCGCTGGCCGCAAACTGAGGCATGGAGCTGTTCAGCCACTCGCTGGATGGCTCTTCATAGTCGATATCGCAGTCGATGCGATCCACCACGCGTTTTGCTCCCAGCTGCTCAAGGCGCATATCAATGAACTTGCCCGCCTGACAGAAGCCGTCATAGCCGGTATCACCGATTGCCAGCACGGCAAAATGCATCTGCTCAAGGCGCGGTGCGGTACTGGCAGAGATCGCATCCCAGAAGAGCTGCGCGTTATCCGGCATCTCGCCTTCGCCGTAGGTTGAGGTGACGATCAGCACATGGCGCATGGTGGCAAAGACGTCGAGGTCGACATCGCCCAGCGCCTGAACCACCGGCACCAGCCCTTTAGCACGCGCCGATTTCGCGGCGGTCTGCGCCAGCGCTTCAGCATTGCCGGTCTGTGAGCCGTAGAGAATGTGCAGTTGCGTGGTCGCGGCTGCGCCTGTGCCCGCAGCGGGTTGCTGCTTGTCTTCTAATACCAGCAGACGGGAGTGAAGACCCGCGAGAAAGCCAGCCAGCCAGTATTTCTGATCGCCATTAAAAGGTGCATCTTCTGGAATATAAGGAATTTTCATGGATACTTTTACTCAATCCCGTTCTTCCCCGTCATCAGTAACGCTGGCCGGTTTAAGCAGTTCCGCTTTCCCACACCGCGGTGTGCGGCTGGGGAGAGCGGTTCTGCATCTGTCCGGTACAACGACGACTCCGGGCAATGATCAATGAATAACATTCAGTTCAGCCTGAACAGTGTGACTGTCAGGAGAGTTTGCCCACCGCCGCGGCGATTTCAGGCAAGGCCGCACGTGCAAACAGCTCTTCAAAATCAGGCAGATGGCCCAGCACTTCCCGGTTACAGGCATCCTGATACATGATCCAGCCATAGGTGGCCAGGCTGTCCATGGAGCGGATGTTGCGCTGCGTCAGCGCCGCTTTGTAATCTGACATGCGTTTGGAACCAATCAGACTGGCCAGTTCGTCATCGTTATACGCTTCGATGGCGGAACGGGCATGGCGCTGCAGTTTGCTGATCAGCGAAAAGTCCTCCGTCATCAGCAGATTACGCACGGCTTTTTCTACCGCCGGATCTTCAACCGGTGTCCCTTTCGGTAATTTACTCAGGGCCAGCTGCTGAGCAAAGCTCAGAACGGTGTAGTTGTTAAGCAGAACAAACATCTCCAGCGTATCGGTCGCGCCGTAGGCGGGTACCGCACCGTCAGCAATCGTCTTGCCCTGACGCCAGGCCGCTTTGAACTTCGCAACCTGATGGCCGGCCAGCGCGGTCGACAGCTCTTCGAGCAGATCTTTACGGCTTCTGGCTTTCAGGATCTCTCCGCCATCCTGATAGAGCAGCAGCGAGCGCGGCATCACGTAAACAAAGTGGTGACACTCCGTTTCCCAGTTCTCCAGCAGCCAGGCGGCACGCGGTGAGTTTGTGGCCTCCAGATGCCAGTTCAGCATGGTCAGCACGGCCTGCTTATGCACCTGCGCCATCTCATCCTGATCGGCAATCGAACCGAAGCGTACTGAATCACCGGCTGCATGGCTGGCGAGTGTTCCATACGGGTCATACTGATAGGCGAAGCCGCCGCTCATGCCGTTACCAAAGCCTTTACCGAAGGTGCCCAGGTTGAGGATGGCACCATTGGTCATATATTCGCAGCAGAAATCTCCTACGCCTTCGACCACGGCTGTGGCACCGGAGTTACGCACCGCGAAGCGGTCACCGGCCTGGCCCTGCACGAACAGGCGTCCACCGGTCGCGCCAAACAGCGCAAAGTTACCGATCAGCACGTTACCATCGCCATCCTGCGCGCCGCCGCCCGGCGACATGATAAACAGCTCACCGCCACACTGTCCCTTGCCGACGCCGTCGTTACAGGTGCCGTAGTGGGTCAGCTGCATGCCATCGTTGCAGAAGGCGCCAAATGACTGACCGGCTGAACCGGTGGTTGAAATTTTTACGGTCGCAGGTGCCAGATAATGGCGACCGCGGTCATCGCTCAGAACCGCAGGCATCGCCTGCAGCTGCGCCGCACTCAGCTGATGGTTCAGCATGCGTTCAATGTCGATCGCCAGCTGGCCCCCCACACTTTTGTTGCGGTTGTTCAGCACGATGCCGTTGCCCAGTGCGACGTCGCTATTGCCCTGATCGACCAACGCTGATTTCAGCTGCTCAACCCAGCCATCATCCAGCTCAAAATCTTTCTCCAGATAGACCGGTTTCTCGATCTTCAGCTCCGGCACCACGGTGAGCATGGCGCGTAAGTCGAGCTTGCCCACTTCCAGCGGGTGATCCATCAGGTGCAGCAGGTCGGCCCGGCCGCGCGCTTCACGCAGGGAACGCAGACCCATACGCGCCAGGATCTCACGCACTTCATGGGCGACGTTGAGGAAATACTGCGCCAGCTGACGCGGATCGCCATCAAAGGCTTCGGCGTTGGTCGTCAGGCCCGCCGGGCATTTGACGTTACAGTTTTTCGCCATCACGCACTTCAGCATCATCAGCGCAGTGGTACCGAATTCGAAGCTGTCGCCGCCCAGCAGCGCGGATTTCACCACGTCGCTGCCGGTCTGCTGCGCGCCCGAGCAGCGCAGCTGCACTTTCTCACGCAGGCCGTTGGCGCAGAGCGCCTGATGAACTTCAGCGATGCCGATTTCCGCCACGCGTCCGGTGTATTTCAGGCTGGTGACCGACGCAGCGCCGGTACCGCCGGTGTTACCCGCCACGTTAATGACGTCTGCGCCCGCTTTGGCCACGCCGACCGCGATGGTGCCGATCCCTTCTGAGGAGACAAGTTTGACGATCACGCGCACCCGCGCGGCTTTACAGTCGTGGATCAGCTGCGCCAGATCTTCGATGGAGTAGGTGTCGTGATGCGGCGGCGGCGAGACCAGCTCGACGCCTGGCGTACCGCCACGCGCTGCCGCAATCTCAACCGTGACTTTCGCCGCCGGTAGCTGTCCGCCTTCGCCAGGCTTCGCACCCTGACCAATCTTGATTTCCAGCTCTTCCAGCATCGGGTCCGCCAGATAGGCGGCCCAGACGCCAAAACGGCCGGACGCCAGCTGCTTGATGCGTGAGGCACGGATGGTGCCGTGACGGGAGTAGTGCTCGCCGCCTTCACCGCAGTTACTCATGCCGCCGACCATGTTGGTGCCGTGCGCCACCGCTTCATGCGCGGGGGCGACCAGCGCACCGTGACTCATCGCACCGGAGGCAAAGGTGCGGGTGATTTCGCACGCTGGCTGCACGTCGCTCAGTGGCAGGGAGGGCAGAGTGGTGAAAATACGTGACAGGTAGTCTGCCGCTTTACCGTAAGCGGTTATTTTCAGACCGCCGGTCACCACCTCGCTGCTCTCGATATCATCGCCGAAGCGGAACTTCAGGGCGTTAGAGAGATTCTGCAGGCGCTCGTTCTCTGGCTTCAGGCCTTCGATCGCATCGGTCAGACGCAGCATAAAGTGATTCAGGCTGCCATCCACCGCTTCACACACCAGACCACGAATGGCAAAGCCGTTGTTGGTCAGTGAGTAGCGTCCCAGTTTGCGGCGGAACTCCGCTTCGCTGTCGATATGGGTCAGATCGGCCGGGAATGTCAGGATGTCACGCAGGGCCGCCGGGCGACGCTTACGCTCCTCATACATCAGGCTGGAGAACTGACGATAGTCGGCCGTGATCGCGAAGTTGTTGATCACCTCATCCGGAATACGCTCGAAGCTGCTGTCTTTAAAGGTTTCTGGCTTGATGCCAAAAGCGTTATCCAGTTTTGCCAGCGTCATCAGCCGGATAAAGTTATCCTCTTCACGCGCTTTATCAGCGAAGCGAATCGGCTCTTCGGTCATATCGATAAAGGTGCGTACGGCAATCGTGCCGTAGGAGTGACCGGCACCCTCTGCGCGCTCTTTAAACAGACCCAGCAACGGTACGTCCGATTCACCCTGAATCTTCAGGGCACTCTGGTGCCAGTCAACGGCCATCTGCGCGATAGCCGCGAAGCCTGCGCCACCCACCGGCGTTTTGATATTCGGGAAGTACTTTTTCAGCACCGGGTCATCGGTGTTGAGGAAGTTAGGCTCAAAGAACTCGCCGCTGCTGTAGCTTTCCACGGTACAGAGGCCCACTTTGCCCATGGTTTTCATCAGGGCTTTTTCCGCGGCTTTGGCATAGCGCTTAAAGGCTTTATTGCCTTCTTCACCCTCGCCAAATTTCTCCTCTGCGCGCATCTGTACGCCCAGCGGGTAGATTGCTGATGCGCCGAAGCCCAGCGTCGCGGCAATGTGGTGCGAGGAGATGCTCTGACCGCTTTCCACTACCAGTGACACATCAAGGCGCAGACCTTCCTGCACCAGACGCTGGTTGATGGCGGAAACCACCAGCAGCATCGGGATCGCGGCGTGCTTCGAGGAGATGTGGCGGTCGGTCAGAACGGCGATGCCGCCCTGCGTCCGGGCAAAATCCACCACCTGCTGCGCCAGGTCATCAATCGCTTTTTCCAGGGCGTTCGCGTTGGCGGTCGTGCTCAGCAGATCTTTGCCGATGACCGGCTCATAGAGCATCTCGAAGCGGGCGTAGGGGGCAACGGTCTGCTCACGCAAACGCAGCATATCGAGATGGCTGAGAATCGGTGTCGGCACCACAATCTGACGGCCTTTGCTGCGGCCCAGGTGCGGTTTCGCCCCCAGCGCCACACGCAGCGTCATGCCATCCACTTCGCGGATAGAGTCCAGCGGCGGGTTGGTAACCTGAGCAAAGCGCTGAGAGAAGTAGTGCGCCATGCCGCCTTCATGATCGGATAAGCCGTTGATGGCGTTGCCGTAACCCATTGCGGAGATCTTCTCTGCGCCGGTGTTAAGCATCGGGTCCATCATGAACTTGAAGCTTTCCTGGTTGTAGTAGTAGGCGACAAAGCGCTGATAGGTTTTCAGATCGCCGCGATAGCGCAGCGGTGAACCCTGTTGCTCAGCCGGGATTTCCGGCAGATCGTCCAGGCCGACGCGCGCTTCACGCAGCAGGGCGGAGTAATCTTTCTCTGCGGCCAGTTTTTCCAGCGCCTGCAGCGTGGTGTAGCTGCGTTTTTCACGGTGATCGAAGTAGAGCATGCCGCCCGCTTCGATACGGCCACGACGCAGGACGCTTTCAGGAGGAAAGGCGATCTGGCCCGCTTCGGACATCGCACCGATATAGTCTGCGGTTTCGACCGAGCGCAGCGGGCGCAGGCCCAGACGGTCAAGGCGTGCGCCAATGACTTCGCCATTGCCAAAGATTAGGGCGGCAGGGCCGTCGTTCTTCTCTTCATACAGAGAGAAATACTCCAGCATGTCGCGCACCTCGGTTGACAGCGAGCTGTCGTTTTCCCAGGCGGGCGGCATCATGGAAACCACGGCGGTGATCAGATCGAGATTATCTTCCATCAGACGGCTGTGGATACTCTGATCCAGACGCGAACTGTCGGACTGCCCTTTAGGCCGCACGATCTTTTTGCCGCGCGCCAGTGCCAGGGCCGATTCGGCGATGCGGTTTTTACGATCCGTGTTCAGCTCGCCGTTGTGCGCCATCAGGCGGAACGGTTGCGCCATAGTGGTATGCGGATCGGTGTTGGTCGAGAAACGGGTGTGGAAAAAGAGCCCGCGCACCTGATGATCGGGATCGGTCAGATCTTTGAAGTAAGGAATCACTTCATTGGAGTTCAGGCGCGCTTTAAATACCTGCGTGCGCGACGACAGCGACAGCGGATAGAGCCCGCCAAATTCGCTTTCGGTAAAGGCGCGTGCTTCGATAGTTAACAGGGCGCGGTAGATACGTTGTTCGAAGTCGTTCTGGTCGGCCACGTCCTGAGGCGCAGTGAAGATCCACTGCAGAATCGGTAACTGAAACTGAATGGCAGCCGGACGCGTCACGCTGCTGTCGAGCGGCATGTCGCGCTTCATGATCACCGGCAGGCCGAAACTGCTGAGGGTCTCATCCACCAGACGTTCGGCATTCGCGCGCAGCTCAGCATCTTTCGGCACAAAGAAGTTGCCGACGCCAAAGCGACCCGCTTCCAGTGGCTGGCCGGTAATCTTGCGGAAGAAATGCAGTGAAAGGTCAACGTTGACGCCTGCGCCATCGCCGACACCTTCTGCTGACATACCGCCGCGGTGCGGCACTGTGCACAGGGCGCTGTGCGCCATCTGCAGAATCTCATGGGTCTGCTCGCCGTCCTTACGCGTTATGAAACCTACACCACAGCTGTCACTGCCTGCTGTCGGATCATACAAGCCATAGGATTGAGGTTTTTTAGTGGACATTGAGGGTCTCCTTAAACTGCTTTGACATTACCTGCACTGTTTCAGGGTCTGGGCGCAACTGAGGCGCAGCTTCATTTTCATCGCCATGCTCTGTCGAGCGCGCGTCATAGCCCTGAGCATTTCTCTCCAGACATCCGTAAAACGTCCTTTATTGAGCTGCTCTTCGATTTCCGGTCTCGTAAAGGAGATGACTTAAACCACGCGGGAGTCTTCTTGTTGCATAGATATGCCGAGACAATGGCCCGTCAGGAAAGCTTTCAGCGGATTTCCAACTTATCGGGAAAGCGTAATCAGGTCAAATAGGGCGGTCAGGCGGGCTTATCAGGCGCTTTTCTCATATAAATATATGAAAATATTGATTTTTATGGTTTAAAATGTCTCACTCTGCCACCTGGTGATCGGCCGATAAATGTGAACTGACTCACTGTAGTGCAGGCGTCATATCTCTGCACCATGCTGGTGACAGGGTGTCTGGCAGCATTAAATGCTGTCCGGCACCCCTGATACATAGCATGTATCTGTTTTTCTTATGTCGGCCTATTTGAATGAAACAGCGGTTGGTTATAAGAAAAATTAATCAGGCAGTGAATGCTTAAAACAGCATTAAAGTTGAATGAGTATTCATATAAAGGAGAAAGCCTGCGCAACAGGACGCTGCCAGGATATTGAAAAAAGGCCGTCGGGTGAAATCTGCGATTCACAGGCGGCCTTACAGATTATTCATTTGGCACAATCAGTCAAGGGATTTAACCGGTTTGTGCCAAACGTCGCCGAACGGCAGGGCGGATGCACCATAAAAGCGCATTCAATCCCTCATCTTCGCGTGACGTGCTGCGACGTCCGCAGGCTAACTGCGCTATCATGGGGCTGTTTCTTTTCCAGGGAGTCGTTATGAAACAGATTCGTCTGCTGGCGCAGTACTACGTCGATTTAATGGTCAAACTTGGCCTGGTCAGGTTCTCGCTGCTGCTGGCCTCTGCGCTGGTGGTGCTGGCGATGATTGTCCAGATGGCGGTCACGATGGTATTGCGGGGGCACGTCGAGAGTATCGATGTGGTGCGCTCGGTCTTCTTTGGCCTGCTGATTACGCCCTGGGCCGTCTATTTTCTGTCGGTGGTGGTCGATCAGCTTGAGGAGTCGCGGCAGCGGCTGGCAAGGCTGGTGGATAAGCTGGAAGAGATGCGCACCCGCGACCTGGAACTTAATCAGCAGATGAAGGAAACCATCACCCAGCTGAATCAGGAGATCAGCGATCGTAAAAAAGCGGAGCTGGCGCGCGAACAGGTGATGGACAAGCTGCGCGAAGAGGTCACCCGCCGCGAACAGGCTCAGATTGAGCTTGAGCAGCAATCATCCTTCCTGCGCTCCTTCCTGGATGCGTCACCTGACCTGGTGTTCTATCGCAATATCGACAAGCAGTTCTCCGGCTGCAACCGCGCCATGGAGCTGCTGACCGGCAAAAGCGAAAAGCAGCTGATTGGCCTGACGCCACGCGATATCTACGATGATGAAGCCGCAACCAAGGTGCTGGAAACGGACGAAAAAGTGTTCCGCCATAACGTCTCCCTGACCTATGAGCAGTGGCTGCAATATCCTGACGGGCGCAAAGCCTGTTTTGAGATCCGCAAGGTGCCCTATTACGATCGTGTCGGCAAACGCAGCGGGCTGATGGGCTTTGGCCGCGATATCACCGAGCGTAAGCGCTATCAGGACGCGTTAGAGAACGCCAGCCGGGAAAAGACCACCTTTATCTCCACCATCAGCCACGAGCTGCGTACGCCGCTTAATGGCATTGTCGGCCTGAGCCGCATCCTGCTGGATACCGATCTGAATCAGGAACAGCTGAAATACCTGAAAACCATCCACGTCTCGGCCATTACGCTGGGCAACATCTTCAACGATGTGATTGAGGTGGACAAAATCGAGCGTCGTAAAGTTCAGCTGGATAATCAGCCGCTCGACTTCACCGGTTTCCTCGCCGATTTAGAGAATCTCTCCGGCCTGCTGGCGCAGCCAAAAGGGCTGAAGTTTGTGCTCGCGCCGCAACTGCCGCTGCCTCACGTGATCTCCACCGACGGAACGCGTCTGCGTCAGATTCTCTGGAACCTGATTGGTAACGCCGTGAAGTTCACCCAGCAGGGCGAGATCGTGGTGCGCGTCGCGTATGAGCAGGATGAAACACTGCGCTTTGAGGTGCAGGACTCCGGCATGGGTATCCGCCAGGAGGAGCAGGACAAGATTTTTGCGATGTACTATCAGGTTAAAGATCAGCATGGCGGGAAACCGGCGACCGGAACCGGCATCGGGCTGGCGGTTTCACGTCGACTGGCCCAGGCGATGGGGGGAGATATCCGCGTACAGAGTGCGCCCGGCCAGGGCTCATGCTTCACCGTCGAAATTAAAGCACCACGCATCGCAGAAGAAGTGATTGACGAAGGCGTCGACGACAGCCTGCCTCTGCCTGCGCTGCATGTGCTGCTGGTTGAGGATATCGAACTGAATGTGATTGTGGCGCGCTCCGTTCTGGAGAAGCTGGGATGCAGCGTGGAGGTCGCCATGACCGGCAGCGAAGCTCTGGCGATGTTTGACCCGCTGGAGTTCGATCTGGTGCTGCTGGATATTCAGCTGCCCGATATGACCGGGCTGGATGTCTCCCGTGCGATTCGCCAGCAGTATCAGGGCGCACATCTGCCTCCGCTGGTGGCGCTCACGGCCAACGTGCTGAAAGATAAAAAAGAGTATTTCGACGCCGGGATGGATGATGTGCTCAGTAAACCGCTGGCCGTGCCTGCCCTGACCGCAATGATCAAAAAGTACTGGGACTATCAGGCAGAAACGGAGGATGAAACGGCCGCCGTCAGCGATGACAAAACCCGGATGCTGCTGGATGTCGCCATGCTCGAACAGTATATCGAGCTGGTGGGCCCGGGGCTGATTACGCAGAGCCTGACGATGTTTGAGAAGATGATGCCCGACTATCTTACGGTACTGGAATCGAATCTGATGGCGCGCGATCAGAAAGGAATTGCGGAAGAGGGGCACAAAATCAAAGGCGCGGCCGGGTCCGTCGGGCTGCAGCGTTTACAGATGCTGGCGAAACAGATCCAGAGTCCGGAGCTGCCGGCGTGGTGGGACAACGTGGTTGAATGGATTGAAGAGCTGAAACATGAGTGGCGACACGATGTGCAGGTTCTGCGCGACTGGGTTGCCGGACAGGAGAAGTGAAACGGCAGAAAAAAATGACCCCAGCCGAGGCCGGGGTGCGCGAATACTGCGCCAACACCAGGGAAAATGTTGCGGCCGCTATGATTTGAATAATTAATGCAGCCGCAGGGTATTGGTTAACACTGTCATCACCTTAGCAAATTCATCTTCTCATGTGACAAGATTCATTAAAATGTGTGATGTTGAGCAGCGTTTAAACACAGAAAACATTAATTTGGCAACACAGTCAAGCAAGGAATCAATTTCCGCGTTGCGTTGCTGCTATTTTAACCAGATTTGCCGGTTTTCGTGTACTTTTAACGCGGCTGCGCCGTGTCGCGAAGACCGGACAGCGTAAAAGCGAACCGGCAGGTTCATTTGCCCTGACAGTCAGTGTAACGCGCTGATATTGCAAGCCAGCAGCCTGAAATGAACCGAATCATCCAAAACGATTCGGAATGGCAGAAATGAATCTCAACCTTTGTACTTTTCTGCGTCTGCCGGGTTGCGGGGCAGGGATCGAAAACCGGGTCATTTATGACAGGATTTACGCTGGCCGCTGCTGTTTATTTAGACGTTATAAGAATAGTTCTGGTTAAGAGTTGAACCATTGCGACAACAGAAAAAAATAACAGTTAAGGGTGATGAATGATTTAAACCGGCGGTTATTACCTATTATTAAGTGTTTATCTGGAAAGATGCTAAGCAGTGGCAATGAATGGAACCGATTCCTTTTTTCGGAAGTCCTTGAACTATTTCGATCTGTTGCCGCATGTTGATGCAAAATAGGTGCATGAAGTCTGGAAACGCACCGTTCATTTTCACCGAAAATCGCAAAAAGGCGATTTTTCTGGCAGTGATTACATGAGTAATTGATTAACGTCTGAAACAGGTATGGGAAGATTGCATGAACAAGCATAAAGGAAGCGCCGGACGGCGTATCAGACGGATTGCCGGCCGTCTCCTGCTGGTCTGGCTGGGCGTGTGGCTGGCCGGCATTTTACTCTTTTCGTTTTTACCGGTGCCCTTCTCTGCAGTGATGGTGGAGCGACAGGTGGGGGCGTGGTTGCGCGGTGATTTCAGTTATGTGGCGCACTCAGACTGGGTCGGACATGATGAGATCTCGCCGTGGATGGGGCTGGCCGTTATCGCTTCTGAAGATCAAAAGTTTCCCACGCACTGGGGCTTTGATGTGGCGGCGATTGAATCGGTGCTGGATAACAATGACAGCCGGATGCGCGGAGCGTCCACGCTGTCACAACAGACCGCGAAGAATCTCTTTCTCTGGGATGGTCGCAGCTGGATCCGTAAGGGGCTGGAAGCGGGTCTGACGGTGGGGATTGAGACTGTCTGGACGAAGCGGCGTATTCTGACCGTCTATCTCAATATCGCGGAGTTCGGGCCGGGCATCTTTGGTGTGGAGGCCGCGTCACAGCACTACTTCCACAAACCTGCCAGCCGGCTCACTGCGGCCGATGCTGCTTTGCTGGCGGCGGTGCTGCCGAATCCGATTCGTTACCGTGCCGCCGCGCCTTCAGGCTATGTCAGGTCGCGGCAGCAGTGGATACTGCGCCAGATGCGTCAGCTGGGCGGAGAGGGCTTTTTACAGCGTAATCAGCTTAACTGACCTTACTCTTCGTCAAAGCCCGCTTCAAACAACTCAATGACCGCAGCCAGCGCCGGGACCTCTTCCGGCCCGCTGGCTTCAATCTCAATGTGTCCCCCTTTTGCCGAGTCGAGCATCAGCAGGGCGATTACGCTGCTGGCTTCGGCTTCGGTGCCTGCCTCGTTGCGCAGTAACACTTCGGCATCGAAGCTCTGCACCAGCTCAAACAACTTCATCGCCGGACGGGCATGCATGCCCAGCTTATTTTTGATTTCTACAGTTTGTCTGACGGTCATGATTTGCGCTTTTCCAGCGTGCGATGGCGTGACTGTACATTCTTACCGCGCGAGCGGAAATAGTCCGCCAGCTGCTCGGCGATATAGACTGAGCGGTGTTTACCGCCGGTACAGCCAATCGCCACGGTAAGATAGCTACGGTTGTTGGTCTCCAGCATCGGCAGCCAGAGTTCAAGATAGCTGCGTGTCTGGTAGATAAAATTATGCACTTCCGTGTGGCGGTCGAGGAAGGCGGCGACCGGACGATCGAGGCCGGTCATCGGGCGCAGTTTCGGATCCCAGTGGGGATTGGGCAGAAAGCGCACGTCAAACACGTAGTCCGCGTCGATAGGGATGCCATGTTTGAAACCAAAGGATTCAAATACCATGGTCAGCTCACGTTCACGCTTGCCCAGCAGGCGGGTGCGCAGCATCTCGGCCAGCTCATGCACCGACATCTCTGACGTATCAATGATCAGATCGGCGCGCGAACGCAGCGGCTCCAGCAGATCGCTCTCTTCATCAATGGCGCTCTCCAGCGACAGATTTTTGCTGGAGAGGGGGTGCAGACGACGCGTATCGCTGTAGCGGCGAATCAGCGTGTTGCGGTCGGCGTCGAGAAACAGCAGCTGAGGTGAAAAGGAGTCGGGCAGATTATTCAGTGCGGTTTCAAAAATTTCGGGGGATTCAGGCATATTGCGCACGTCGATGCTGACCGCCGCCGAAATATTCCGCTCTGCCAGTGAGTTCGCTAACTCCGGCAGCAGCACCACCGGCAGGTTATCAACACAGTAGAACCCCATATCCTCCAGCGCACGGAGTGCCACTGACTTCCCCGAGCCTGAACGACCGCTAACGATCATCAGCACCATGACCTTCTCTCCCGTTTTAAAACCGGCACCCGGCCGGTAAAGACGCGTTACAGCTCTGTCTGGTTTTCCGTAATAATGGCATAAAGCTCTTCATCACTCTGCGCAGCGCGCAGCCGGCGGCAGACCGTTTTATCGGCCAGACGCTTTGCCACCAGTGAAAGGGTGTGCAGGTGTGTTTTGCACTGGTCAGCCGGAACCAGTAAGGCAAACAGCAGATCGACCGGCTGGTTATCAACGGCATCAAACGCAATCGGCTGTTCGAGGCTGATAAAGACCCCGACCGCGCGCAGTGTATCCTCTTCCAGCTTGCCGTGCGGGATCGCTATCCCGTTGCCGATACCGGTACTGCCCATACGCTCACGCGTCAGGATCGCTTCGAAAAGCGTCTGGTGCGGCAGGTTGAGCTGCTTAGCGGCCAGTTCGCTGATGATTTCCAGCGCACGTTTTTTGCTCTGGCAGTGTACGCCACTGCGTGTGCAGTCAGGCGAAAGCACCGTGCTCAATTCCAGTGTAAGATCGTTGTTCATTATCGTTTCACTTGCGGGTTCACCAGGCCATTCACCGCCGGCGTCTTCTGACGTGACGGAAAATGACGCCTGCCAGATGACAAAACGGGGCGGATTATCCGCCCCATCCTGTCGGCTCAGTGCGCCAGGCGCGCGTAGCCAGCATGAAGGTTAGTGTTTTTTCAGTTTATCTTTATGTTTAGTCAGCTGACGGGCGAGCTTGTCGATCAGCCCGTCAATCGCCGCGTACATATCTTCCGCTTCCGACGTGGCGTGCAGCTCGCCACCGTTAACGTGGAGTGTTGCGTCAGCCACCTGCATGACTTTCTCAACTTTCAGGACAATATAGACCTGATTGATGTGCTCAAAATAGTGTTCCAGTTTGGCAAATTTAGCACTGACGAATTCACGCAGTGGTGGCGTAATTTCAACGTGTTGCCCGGTCAGGTTCAGCTGCATAGGTCTTCCTTCTCATTTCTGTCAAACCAGCTGTTTACGCTGGTTCGATGGCGGGATGGATAAAGACTCACGATATTTTGCGACGGTACGCCGTGCCACCATGATCCCCTGATCGGACAACATGGAGGTCAGTTTACTGTCGCTCAAGGGTTTGGCTGGATTTTCCGCCGAAATTAATTTTTTCACCAGCGCACGAATCGCGGTAGAGGAGGCTTCGCCGCCCCCTTCCGTGTTGACGTGGCTGGAGAAAAAGTACTTCAGTTCAAAAATACCGCGCGGACTGTGCAGATACTTCTGCGTGGTCACGCGGGAGATAGTCGATTCGTGCATCTCAACAGCCTGAGCGATATCAGCCAGGACCATCGGGCGCATAAACTCTTCCCCCTGCTCGAAAAACGCCTGCTGCTGCTCAACGATACAGCGCGTCACTTTCAGCAGTGTATCATTGCGGCTTTCCAGACTCTTAATCAGCCAGCGTGCTTCCTGCAGGTTGCTGCGAATAAACTGCGTGTCGCTGTCGTTACGCGTGGTGCCGCCCATCGCCGCATAGTGCTGATTGATCTTCAGGCGGGGCAGGCTGTCGGCGTTGAGTTCAACCGTCCAGCGGCTGCCGACCTTGCGCACCAGCACATCGGGAATTACATATTCCGGTTCGCCGGTGTTGATCGACTGGCCGGGACGCGGGTCCAGCGACTGAATCAGCAGCATCGCCTCTTTCAGCACCTCTTCTTTGAGGCGCGTTACCCGCATCAGGCTACGGAAGTCGTGGTTGGCCAGCAGGTCGAGATGCTCACTGACAATCAGACGTGCTTCGGTCAGCATGGGCGTGTCGGGCGCATATTGTGACAGCTGAACCAGCAGGCAGTCGCGCAGATCGCGCGCACCCACGCCAATCGGGTCAAAGCGCTGTATGCGTTTCAGCACCGCTTCAACTTCATCCACCTCCAGCTCGTCATTGCCGATGCTGTCGAGGATCTCCTCAAGCGAAACGGTGAGATATCCGGTGTCATCGATAGCATCGACGATAGAGGTAGCAATCGCGCGATCGGTATCACTGAACGGCGTCAGGCCGACCTGCCACATCAGATAATCCTGCAGGGACTGCGTCGTCTCACCCTGGTAGACCGGTAGCTCATCATCCTGATAGTCCGTTCCGGTGCCGGAAGGTGTGCCAGCGGTGTAGATCTCATCCCAGGTGGCATCCAGCGGCAGTTCATCGGGCATCTCTTTTTGCTCAAGCGCTTCGCGGGTATCCAGCGCCTCCGCTTCTGCAGCGTCCCGGGAGTCGATCTCGTCGTGCGGGTCCGTCTGCTCAAGCAGGGGATTACTTTCCAGCGCCAGCTGTAGCTCCTGCTGGAGTTCAAGCGTAGAGAGCTGCAGCAGACGAATCGCCTGCTGCAGTTGGGGAGTCATTGCCAGCTGTTGGCTGAACCTGAGTTGTAAGCCTTGCTTCATAGACAGGATGATAGTTCCCAGGTAAATAGCGGTCTTAACGACACCTTATCAGAGTCTGAACTCTTCACCCAAATAAACCCGCTTAACCTGCTCATCCGCAAGAATTTCATTAGGTGTGCCGTGCGCGATCAGGTGGCCCTGGCTGACGATATAGGCCCGCTCACAGACCGCTAACGTTTCACGCACGTTATGGTCGGTAATCAGCACGCCGAGGCCGCTGTCACGCAGATGCTCAATGATCTTCTTAATGTCGATAACGGAGATAGGGTCAACACCGGCAAAAGGCTCATCCAGCAGAATGAACTTCGGATTGGCGGCCAGCGCACGCGCGATCTCAACACGGCGGCGTTCGCCGCCGGAGAGGGCCTGGCCCATGCTGTCGCGCAGGTGCTCAATGTGGAACTCTTCCATCAGCTCGCGGGCGCGATCCTGGCGTTGCTCTTCGGTCAGATCGTCACGGATCTGCAGCACCGCCATCAGGTTATCGTAAACGCTGAGGCGACGGAAAATGGACGCCTCCTGCGGCAGATAGCCGATACCCCGACGCGCACGCGCATGCAGCGGCAGGATGCTGATATCTTCATCGTCAATCACGATACGGCCCGCGTCACGCGGCACGATGCCGACCACCATGTAGAACGTGGTGGTTTTACCGGCACCGTTCGGGCCCAGCAGGCCGACAATCTCGCCGGATTTCACCTGCAGACTGACATCTTCTACCACGCGACGGCCTTTATAGGCCTTCGCCAGGTTTTCTGCGATTAATGTGGCCATAGCTATCAGTTACTCTTCTTCTCGCTGTTGGACGACGCTTTATCCTGAAGTTGCGACGGCACCAGTACGGTGGTGACGCGCTTGTTCTGGCCCTGGCTGAAAGCCTGCATCTTCTGCTCTTTCACCAGGTAGGTGATGCGATCGCCTTTGATGTTGCTGTCCTGCTGCTCAATAAACGCATTGCCGGTCAGTTCAACGAAATCGTTGGCCAGTTCGTAATGCAGTTTTGCGGCATGGCCCTGAACCGGTTTGCCGCTGTCCTGCATCTGATAGAAGGTGGCAGGATTACCGTAGGCGTCGACGATAGTTTTCTTACTGTCGCCGCCCGGACGGGTGACCACGACTTTATCTGCCGTAATTTTGATGGTGCCCTGCGTCACAATGACGTTACCGGTAAAGGTCGCGACATTGCCCTGTAAATCCAGCGCCTGATTCTGCGAGTCAATATTAACGGGTTTGTCCGAGTCACCGGTCAGGGCCAGCGCCGGAACGCTGGTCGCCAGCAGCACGCTGGCCAGTAAAAGCTTCAGGCTATTTTTGTTCATTTTGAATTTCATAAGAGGTTTTGACCTTCTCGATTAACTCGGCGTTTTTTGTCCGTAAATTGCCGCGCATTTTCATGCCGGTGGAGTTAAAGCTGCGGCCATACAATGTCACCTGGTCATCCGAGGTAACATCCTGGGTCACCAGATTGATCTGCGCGTTATCTGTTTTGATCCGCTCCAGCTGAGAATCCTGCGTCAGCGTGTTGAGCTCAACATGGCCATAAAGATAAAGCATACGATCTTTGGTGAGCTTTGCCTTATCCGCGCGTAACGTCCAGGTCGGGATTTTGTTCTCATCATAGGTGGTCATCACCGGATGCTCGAACCAGCTCAGTTCGTCATCCGAGAAATAGGTCACTTTGTCTGAGACCAGTTTATAGGACAGCGCGCCCTGCGGGTTATAAACCACCGTGTGCGAATCCGCACTGGTGTAGGTCGGAGACTGACTGTCTGTCCCGACGGGCATCCCATCGTCATCCTTATTGGTAAGATTCCAGCCGATCAAAACCAGTGCAATCAAGGTCAGAATCAGCGTTATCCAACGCCTGCTTTTACTCATACTGATTGCCCTTTGGCATCCTCAAATTTGTTCTGCGCCATTAAGATCAGATCGCAGACTTCACGAACCGCACCGCGTCCACCGGCGATACGGGTAACATAGTCTGCGCGCGGCAACAGGATAGGATGTGCATCCGCCACCGCCACGCTCAATCCCACCTTCGCCATGACCGGCCAGTCGATCAGGTCATCGCCGATATAGGCGACCTGGTCGTCGGAAAGGGACAGTTTATCCAGAAGTTCGCGATAGGCCAAAAGCTTATCCGATTGTCCCTGATAAAGATGACGGATGCCGAGCGTTTTGCAGCGATCTTCCATCAGACGGGCATTGCGGCCGGTAATAATAGCCACTTCCACATCTGAGGTCAGCAGGCAGCGCACGCCATAGCCATCCCGCACGTTGAACGCCTTAAGCTCTTCGCCGTTATTTCCCATGTAGATCACCCCGTCGGACATCACGCCGTCCACGTCGCAGATCAGCAGACGAATGCGACTGGCGCGCGCCATAACCTCAGCACTGACCGGGCCGTAGCAGGTGTCAATCGGGGGAGTTGCCTGTTGCATTTTCTCTTCCTGTTCAGACTACGCCAGCGCGCAGCATGTCATGCATATGTACCACACCGAGCAGATGGTCGTCATCGGCCACCAGAATCGACGTAATGTTTTTGGTCTGCATCAGGTTCAGGGCATCCACCGCCAGCATGTTTGGCCGGACGCGGATGCCCCCTGGCGTCATTACTTCCCCGATGGTGGCACGCTGAAAATCGATGCCCATATCAAAGATGCGGCGCAGGTCACCATCAGTAAAAATCCCTTCGATTTTCATCAGGTCGTCGACGATCACCGTCAGACCGAGGTTTTTGCGGGTAATCTCCAGCAGCGCATCGCGCAGTGAGGCGTCACGGGTGACATGCGGCAGCGCATCGCCACTGTGCATGATATCGGCCACATGCAGCAGCAGTTTCCGGCCCAGCGCACCGCCGGGGTGGGAGAGGGCGAAATCCTCGGCTGTAAATCCCCGCGCTTCCAGCAGCGAAACCGCCAGAGCATCACCCATCACCAGCGTGGCGGTGGTACTGCTGGTCGGGGCCAGGCCCAGCGGGCAGGCTTCCTGAGGAACGTGGACGCAGAGATGCACGTCGGCAGCCCGTCCCATCGCGCTGTCAGGCCGTCCGGTCATGCAGATCAGCGTAATGTGCTGGCGCTTCAGCACCGGAATCAGGGCGAGAATCTCGTTCGACTCCCCGCTGTTAGAGATGGCGATGACGACATCATTTTTGCTCACCATGCCCAGATCGCCGTGGCTGGCTTCGCCCGGATGCACAAAAAAGGCAGGCGTGCCGGTGCTGGCAAAGGTCGCCGCCATTTTCTTGCCGACGTGACCTGACTTCCCCATGCCCATTACTACCACCTTACCCTGGCAGGCATAGATCAGGGCGCAGGCGCGGGCAAAGTCCTCATTGATATATTGATCGAGCTGTTCCAGCCCTTCACGCTCAATGCGCAGGACGGTTTTTCCCACCTGCTGGAAGTCGAATGCTGTTGGTTGCTGATGTGACATAGTGAGTCTGTCCTTGTTAGCCGTCCATGAACGCCGGCTGCATCCACAGCAGCGTCACCCAGACGAAGAAACCACAGAGTAAAATCAGGCCTGCCGTCCGGCCAACGCGGCGACGCCGTAGCAGGCAGAGCAGGGCAAAGAGCGCACTCACGCCGAGCATCACCCAGTAATCACGGGCGAAAGCGTGATAGTCAATGCTGCCGGGATGGATCAGCGCCGGCAGGCCAAGCACGATGGCAATATTATAAATGTTGGCGCCGACCAGATTACCGATCGCGATATCATCTTCGCCTTTCAGTGCACCGGCGATGACCGTTGCCAGCTCAGGCAGGCTGGTGCCCACGGCAATCAGCGTCAGGCCCATCACCAGCTCACTGACGCCAAAGTAGTCGGCAAAGGCCGTGGCGTTGTCGATCACCATGCGTGTCGACATCGGCAGGATGATCAGCGCAACGGCGAGCCAGAGAAAGGCCACCGTGTTGCCGCTCTCTTCACGGGGCAGCTCGGCCAGCTGCTCGCGGGTCAGAGTGTCGTTATTGTCCCGTTCGGCCTTGCGCGCGATGCGAATCACCACCAGAAGATAAATTGCGGCAATCGCGATCAGGCCAATTCCATCCAGTCGACTAAGCTGATTGTCAAACAGCATAAAACCGCTGAGCAGGGTGACCAGCAACATCAGCGGCAGTTCGCGGCGAATCAGATTAGAATGCACACTCAGCGGGTGCATAAGCGCAGCGGCACCCAGAATCAGTAAAATGTTCGTAATATTCGAGCCGAGGGCGGTGCCCACAGCGAGATCCATCTGGCCATGCTGCGCTGCCGAAAAGGAGAGGATCATCTCCGGCAGCGAGGTGCCGATGCTGACCACGGTCATGCCGATAATCAGCGGCGGAATACCCAGAGAGCGGCATAATATTGAGGCGCTAAACACCAGACGATCGGCACCATAAGCCAGTAAAAGCAAACCGATAATCAACAGTGCAGAAGCTACGAACATGAAAAATCCTTGCGTAAAAACTCAGGCCGGCAATGCGTTCCCGGCCGGTTTAAAATTCTGTTTGGCGAGACAGGCGCTGATTTTGACCGCCTCAGGGGCAAAAGTAAATTTAATGACCATTTTCGCCAAATCTTAGCGGTAAGTTTCTGTAAAGCTATCGTGAATCAGGACCGAACAGGCTACCATCGTACCCCATGTTTACGCCCGATCCTTACAAGAGGTAATAATGACCCAGCAGCAAACGAATCTGGTTGAGGTTCGTGGCGTGAGTTTTTCGCGCGGAGATCGCACCATCTTTGATGACATCTCGCTGACCGTGCCGAAAGGCAAAGTGACCGCGATTATGGGGCCATCGGGGATCGGAAAAACCACTCTGCTACGCTTGATTGGGGGGCAACTTCAGCCGACCCGCGGCGAGATTTTTTTCCGTGGCGAAAACATTCCGTCATTATCGCGCGCCAGACTGTATGAAGCGCGTAAAAAGATGAGCATGCTGTTCCAGTCGGGTGCGCTGTTTACAGACTTAACGGTTTATGAAAACGTTGCGTGGCCGCTGCGTGAACATACGCGACTGCCTGAGCCGCTGCTGCACAGCACCGTGCTGATGAAGCTGGAGGCGGTGGGCCTGCGGGGCGCGGCCCAGCTGAAGCCCGCAGAGCTCTCAGGCGGGATGGCGCGACGTGTGGCCCTGGCGCGCGCTATTGCGCTGGAGCCGGAACTCATCATGTTTGATGAGCCTTTCGTCGGTCAGGATCCGATTACCATGGGCGTGCTGGTCAAACTCATTGATGAACTGAACCATGCGCTGGGCCTGACCTGCATCGTGGTCTCGCATGACGTACCGGAAGTACTGAGCATTGCGGACTATGCCTATATTGTGGCCGGACAAAAAATTATCGCACACGGCACCGCGCCGGAACTGCGAGAGAATAACGACCCGCGCGTGCGCCAGTTTATTGATGGCGATGCGGATGGTCCGGTTCCATTCCGTTTTCCTGCCGGCGATTATCTCGCTGATTTAACCGGCTCACGGAGTAACTAAACAGATGGTCTTGAAGGCGCTGGCGTCGTTTGGTCGTCAGGGAATTGAAACGTGCGCCAGTTTTGGACGCGCAGGATTAATGCTGTTTCACGCGCTGGTAGGAAAACCGGCGTTTCGCAGACACACGCCGCTACTGATCAAACAGCTCTACAGCGTTGGCGTGCTGTCGCTCCTGATTATTGTGGTATCGGGTCTCTTCATTGGCATGGTTCTCGGGCTGCAGGGCTATCTGGTGCTGACCACCTATGGCGCCGAAACCAGTCTGGGTATGCTGGTGGCCCTGTCGCTGCTTCGAGAGCTGGGACCGGTGGTGACCGCACTGCTGTTTGCCGGCCGGGCGGGCTCGGCGCTGACGGCGGAAATCGG
Source organism: Pantoea sp. Sc1 (assembly GCF_000255315.1). Taxonomy (NCBI): domain Bacteria; kingdom Pseudomonadati; phylum Pseudomonadota; class Gammaproteobacteria; order Enterobacterales; family Erwiniaceae; genus Pantoea; species Pantoea sp. Sc1. The sequence continues at coordinate 3,629,030 of NZ_AJFP01000001.1, read as the reverse complement.
CCTGATGAAAGCCACCGAGCAGCTCTCCAGTATGGAGATGATGGCGGTCGATCCGTTACGCCGGGTGGTGTCGCCCCGTTTCTGGGCGGGCTTCATCAGCATGCCGCTGCTGGCACTCATCTTCACGGCGGTCGGGATCGCGGGCGGTGCGCTGGTGGGGGTGAGCTGGAAGGGGATCGATCCCGGCTTCTTCTGGTCGGCGATGCAGAACGCGGTCGATTTCCGCACCGACGTGGTGAACTGCCTGATCAAAAGTGCCGTCTTTGCCGTGACGGTGACCTGGATTGCTCTTTTTAATGGCTATGACGCGATTCCCACTTCCGAAGGGATCAGTCGCGCGACAACGCGTACCGTCGTACACGCCTCTCTGGCGGTACTCGGGTTGGATTTTGTGCTGACAGCACTGATGTTTGGGAATTGATGCAATGCAAAGCAAAAAAAGCGAAATCTGGGTTGGCATTTTTATGATTATGGCGCTGATCGCCGCGCTGTTCCTCTGTCTGCGCGTCGCCGACCTGAAGTCGATGGGCACGGAGCCGACGTGGAAACTCTACGCGACCTTTGACAACATTGGCGGCCTCAAAGCCAGTTCGCCGGTCAAAATCGGCGGCGTAGTGATTGGCCGGGTGACGGATATCGAGCTTGAACCGAAGACCCTGCTGCCGCGCGTCACGATGGAGATCAGCGATCAGTACGCGAATAAAATTTCAGATACCAGTTCGCTGGCAATTCGCACCCAGGGTCTGCTGGGTGAGCAGTTCCTGGCGCTTAACTTAGGCTTTGACGACCCTGAGCTCGGTTCGGCGATGCTGAAAGATGGCGATACGCTGCGCGACACCAAATCGGCGATGGTGCTTGAAGATCTGATCGGTCAGTTCCTTTACAAGAGCGGCGATAACAAACAAAAAAATGAGGGCAAGGATGCGCAGGATGGCAGCAGTGCCGCGCCTGCGGAACCGGCTCAACCTTAAAGAAGAGGGCATACCATGTTTAAACGTTTACTGATGATTGCCATGCTGGTGGTTGCGGTTCCGCTGACGGCAACGGCAGCCGACCAGAGCAATCCCTACAAGCTGATGAACGAAGCGGCGCAAAAGACCTTCAGCCGTCTTAAAAATGAGCAGCCGAAAATCAAGCAGGACCCCAACTACCTGCGTCAGATTGTGCGTCAGGAACTGCTGCCTTACGTGCAGATCAAATATGCGGGCGCATTAGTGCTGGGTCGCTACTATCGTGACTCAACACCGGCTCAGCGCGAGGCCTATTTCAGCGCTTTTGGCGACTATCTGGCTCAGGCTTATGGCCAGGCACTGGCCCTCTACAACGGCCAGAGCTACCAGATCCAGCCTGAGCAGCCGCTGGGCGACGCCAAAATTGTGGCGATTCGCGTCACTATCATCGATCCTAATGGCCGTCCGCCGGTTCGCCTCGACTTTCAGTGGCGTAAAAACAGCCAGACTGGCAACTGGCAGGCTTATGACATGATTGCCGAAGGCGTCAGCATGATCACCACCAAACAGAATGAGTGGAGCGATCTGTTACGGACCAAAGGTATCGATGGTCTGACGGCGCAGCTCAAATCGTCTGCGTCACAGCCAATCACGCTGGATAAACAACAATAATGCACGAATCGTTACGCTGGGAGCGCGAAGCCAGCACGCTATTACTGAAAGGCGAGCTGGATCGCGACACCCTGATGGGCCTCTGGCAGCAGCGTGAAACGCTGATTCGCGGCGTCGAGACGATCGACGTCGCGGCGCTGAACCGGGTTGACTCTTCCGGCCTCGCTCTGCTGGTGCACCTGCGGGAAATCGCACGGGCGCAGGGGAGCACCCCGCGCTTTGCCGGTATCAGCGACAAACTGCAGTCGCTGATTACGCTTTACAATCTGCAACAGATTATTGTTTCTGCGGATAAAAGCTCCTGATTTCCGCTTGTTATGCTAAGCCCCTGTTTTCAACAGGGGCTTTTGCGTATTTAAGAGTCAGCCGCTTTCCTCTACTATGTCAGCCTTATTATTATTAAGTGAAGTTAAGCACAATGGAAAACAGTGAAATTCAGGCCGTGCTGATGGCAGCGCTGCCTTTAGACGAAGTGCATGTGATGAGCAACGATGGCAGCCATTTTCAGGTGATCGCCGTAGGCGAACTGTTTGGCGAGCTGAGCCGCGTGAAAAAACAGCAGGCTGTCTACGCGCCGCTGATGGAATACATCGCGGACAACCGCATTCATGCTGTCTCTATCAAAACCTATACTCCCGCTGAATGGGCGCGCGACCGTAAACTCAACGGTTTCTGATCCCTCAGCGTGGTGCACTCGTGGTAAGCGAGTCCCATCTTTAGCTAGTTAATTGAGAGCCGTGTTAATGGACAAATTTCGTGTGCAAGGCCCCACCCGCTTAAGTGGTGAAGTAACCATTTCCGGGGCGAAGAACGCCGCGCTACCTATTCTGTTTGCTGCCCTGCTGGCTGAAGAGCCGGTAGAGATCCAGAATGTGCCAAAGCTGCGCGACATTGATACCACCATGAAGCTGCTGAGCCAGCTGGGTGCGAAGGTGGAGCGCAACGGTTCTGTGCATGTCGATGCCAGCGCGGTCGATGTATTTTGTGCGCCTTACGATCTGGTGAAAACCATGCGTGCCTCCATCTGGGCGCTGGGCCCGCTGGTGGCGCGTTTTGGTCAGGGTCAGGTTTCGCTGCCGGGCGGCTGCGCGATTGGTGCGCGTCCGGTTGACCTGCATATCACCGGCCTGGAACAGCTGGGTGCCGAGATTAAGCTGGAAGAGGGCTACGTCAAGGCATCTGTCAACGGCCGCCTGAAAGGCGCGCTGATTGTCATGGACAAGATCAGCGTCGGCGCAACCGTCACTATCATGAGTGCGGCAACCCTGGCGACCGGCACCACCGTGATTGAGAATGCGGCGCGGGAGCCGGAAATTGTCGATACCGCCAACTTCCTTAACACGCTGGGTGCCCGCATCAGCGGCGCAGGCACCGACAAGATCACCATCGAAGGCGTCGAGCGTCTGGGCGGCGGTGTTTACCGCGTTCTGCCGGACCGTATCGAAGCCGGCACCTTCCTGGTGGCAGCCGCCATTTCAGGCGGCAAAGTGATGTGCCACAAGGCTCAGCCCGATACGATGGATGCGGTTCTCTCTAAGCTGCGTGACGCCGGTGCCGATATCGAAACCGGCGAAGACTGGATCAGTCTCGATATGCACGGCAAACGCCCTAAAGCGGTTAATGTGCGCACCGCGCCACACCCGGGTTTCCCGACCGATATGCAGGCGCAGTTCACCCTGCTGAATATGGTGGCGGAAGGCACCGGCGTGATTACCGAAACCATTTTCGAAAACCGTTTCATGCACATCCCGGAACTGATTCGTATGGGCGGCCATGCGGAGATCGAGAGCAACACCGCGATCTGTCACGGGGTGGAAACCCTGTCCGGTGCGCAGGTGATGGCGACCGATTTGCGTGCTTCTGCCAGCCTGGTTCTGGCTGGCTGTATCGCAGAAGGCACGACATTCGTCGATCGCATTTATCACATCGATCGTGGCTATGAGCATATCGAAGATAAGCTGAAAGCGATGGGTGCGAATATCGAGCGCGTCAGCGAAGAGTAATCTCAGGTATGCGCTGAAAGAACCAGCCCTTTGCGGGGCTGGTTTTTTTTCGCCTGTCGATCTCAGGGCGTGCCGGAAAGATCGGCGGGGATCCGGATACGTTTTTTGCGATCCAGCAGGCGGTGCGTGTCAGGATCGTAGTAGCGGCTGGGCCAGATCTCGCTGGGATGCACCTCGATCGCCTCGGCGATCAGCCATTCGCCTTTTGGCCACGGGCGCGTCAGCGCATTCGCGAGTGTTGATGAGCTGAGGCCGGCCGAGCGTGACAGTGCGGCCAGCGTCGTACCGCGTTTGTGCAGGGCTGCGATAATGTCAGCCGGGTGCCAGTCTTCCATCCTTTTTTGCATAACCCGTTCTCCTTGTCTTTGTGTCGTCCACCGGGACGTTGGCTTACCTTTTTACTGTTATCTGGAAAGTAAGCGTTTTTTATAGCAAATAGTTTCCATTAATTTCCAGTAATATTTGGCGTCAGCGTCGGGTCTGTGTGACAGCCCGCAAAAGGCATGCAACAGCAATGAGCGAACATAAAGAAGTGAGAGCGGGGAGGAGAAACGGAGCCGGGGAGGCTCCGTAGGGAATCAGAAATCGCGCTGAACTGACATATGCGCCAGCGACTCCAGCGCACTGCGCCAGGGTGATTCAGGCAGAATGCGCAGAGCGGCAATCGCCTTGTCCGCTTCCTGTTCGGCGCGGGTGCGGGTCCACTCCAGCGAACCACACTGGTGCATCGCTTCCAGTACCGGTTCCAGCAGATGGCGGCCATTACCCTGCTCAATGGCTTCGCGGATCATCTTCGCCTGCTCAGGTGAGCCGTTCTGCATTGCATGCAGCAGCGGCAGCGTCGGTTTCCCTTCGCTCAGGTCGTCGCCGGTGTTTTTACCCAGCGTCTCTCCGTCCGCACTGTAATCCAGCAAATCGTCGATTAACTGGAAAGCCGTACCCAGATAGCGTCCATAATCCTGCAGCGCTTTCTCCTCTTCCGGCGTGGCGTCAGCCAGGATCGCAGAAGCCTGCGACGCGGCTTCAAACAGGCGCGCGGTCTTGCTGTAAATCACGCGCATGTAGCTCTCTTCGGTGATGTCAGGATCGTTCACGTTCATCAGCTGCAGGACTTCGCCCTCAGCGATCACGTTGACCGCTTCTGACATCAGCGCCAGGATACGCAGCGACCCCATGCTGGTCATCATCTGGAAGGCGCGGGTGTAAATAAAATCCCCGACCAGCACGCTTGCCGCATTGCCAAACGCCGCGTTCGCGGTCGCTTTGCCACGACGCATATCGGATTCATCCACGACATCGTCATGCAGCAGCGTGGCGGTGTGGATAAATTCGATCAGCGCCGCATTGGTCACGTGCAGGTCGCCCTTGTAGCCCATGGCGCGTGCGGAGAGCACGGCAATCATGGGACGGATACGCTTACCCCCACCACTGATGATGTAGTAGCCCAACTGGTTGATGAGCGAGACATCTGAATTCAGCTGGTCGAGGATGGTCTGGTTAACGGCAGCCATATCCTGTGCGGTTAATTCGTTGATCTGTTCTAAGTTCATTCGTCTTTTCAGCTATGACTCGTTATCTATGCCATGGTAAGTGCTTTTACCCAGCCAGCGTTCAGGTAATCTGTTACTGATTGTACTTGAATTTTCAGCCTGAGAAACGGTTGCATTCAGCCTGTGTTTTTTTTCTGCAAGAGTGTGCAAAGTGCTCTTGTCTTCTTCTGGAGTTTTGCGTAGAATTCGCGCCCTATTGTGAATATTTAGCGCGCCGCCTGATGAACTAAAAGGCAAGCGCAGAAGCGGAGTTTTATATGTACGCGGTTTTCCAAAGTGGTGGTAAACAACACCGAGTAAGCGAAGGTCAGACCGTTCGCCTGGAAAAGCTGGACATCGCAACCGGTGAAACCATCGAGTTTGACCAGGTTCTGATGATTGCTAATGGCGAAGACGTGAAAATCGGCGCGCCACTGGTTTCAGGCGGTATGATCAAGGCAGAAGTTGTTGCTCACGGTCGTGGCGAGAAAATTAAGATCGTTAAGTTTCGTCGTCGTAAGCACTACCGTAAGCAGGCTGGCCATCGCCAGTGGTTCACTGATGTGAAAATCACTGGTATCACGGCGTAAGAGGAGATCTGACAAATGGCACATAAAAAGGCTGGTGGTTCGACTCGAAATGGTCGTGACTCCAATGCAAAACGTCTGGGTGTTAAGCGTTTTGGTGGTGAATCTGTTCTGGCAGGTAGCATCATCGTTCGTCAGCGTGGCACCAAATTCCACGCAGGCAGCAACGTAGGTTGTGGTCGTGACCACACCCTGTTCGCTACCGCAGACGGCAAAGTAAAATTCGAAGTTAAAGGTCCGAACAACCGTAAATACATCAGCATCGTTGCTGAGTAAGGTTGTCGTGACGCAGACGTTTAACGTCTGAACGCACGAATTAAAGGCCCCGCAGCTCCTGCGGGGCTTTTTACATTCTGCGCTCTGTCGCGGTAAAAGCGACGCCTCACTGAAGTTTGCTGTACACTTTATGTACACACTGGCGACAGCCAGTCCTGATTTATCCGCCGCTGGTCAGCGCAGAAGACCCTGGCGGACCCGTCTGCAGAGTGCTGCAGGCGATTGTGTGACGGAGATTGAAAATGAAGTTTGTTGATGAAGCGACAATTCTGGTCGTCGCGGGTGATGGCGGTAATGGATGCGTCAGCTTCCGCCGCGAAAAATATATCCCGAAGGGCGGCCCTGACGGGGGTGATGGCGGTGACGGCGGTGACGTTTATCTGATCGCCGATGAAAACCTCAATACCCTTATCGATTATCGTTTCGAAAAATCGTTCCGTGCTGAACGCGGGCAGAATGGCCAGAGCCGCGACTGTACCGGTAAACGCGGTAAAGATATCGAAATCAAAGTCCCGGTCGGCACCCGGGTTATCGACCAGGGAACCGGCGAGACCTTAGGCGACATGACGCGTCACGGCCAGAAACTGATGGTCGGCAAAGGCGGCTGGCATGGCCTGGGCAACACCCGTTTTAAATCGTCAGTGAACCGCAGCCCGCGCCAGAAAACCATGGGAACCCCGGGTGAAAAGCGCGACCTGCAGCTTGAGCTGATGCTGCTGGCGGACGTCGGCATGCTGGGCTTACCGAATGCCGGTAAATCCACCTTTATTCGCGCCGTGTCGGCCGCCAAGCCAAAAGTGGCGGACTATCCGTTTACCACCCTGGTGCCAAGCCTGGGCGTGGTACGTATGGACAGCGAGCAGAGCTTTGTCGTGGCCGATATTCCGGGCCTGATTGAAGGCGCCGCTGAGGGTGCCGGTCTCGGGATCCGCTTCCTGAAGCACCTGGAGCGCTGCCGCGTGTTGCTGCACCTGATCGACATCGATCCGATCGATGAAAGCGATCCGGTTGAAAACGCCCGCATCATTCTTGGCGAACTGGAAAAGTACAGCGAGAAGCTGTTCAACAAACCGCGCTGGCTGGTCTTCAACAAAGTGGACCTGATTGGTGAAGAAGAAGCGCAGGCACGTGCCAAAGCGGTCGCTGAGGCGCTGGGCTGGGAAGATAAGTATTACCTGATCTCTGCCGCCAGCCGTACCGGCGTCAACGAACTCTGCTGGGATGTGATGAGCTTCATCAACGCCAACCCGAAAGAAGCCGAGCTTGAAGAGAAGCAGCCGGAGAAAGTGGAGTTCATGTGGGACGATTACCACAAAGAAACCCTTGAAAATGCGACAGAAGTGGAAGATGAAGAGTGGGATGACGACTGGGATGATGAAGACGACGAAGGCGTCGAAATTATCTATCAGCGCTAACCACGACGCGGCCACAGGCTGACCGGCAAAGCCCCTCTTTCCGACCGAAAGGGGGGCTTTATTTTTTCAGCTTCTCATCACCGCTACGCTGAGTCGCGCACTGCAGCACAACTGATCCCGGCCGTTACGGATCTCGATCTGCCAGCTCTGACTGCGTCTGCCCAGATGCAGGGGGCGACAGATCCCCCGCACTGTCCCGGCTGACACCGCACGCAGATGGCTGGCATTGACTTCGACACCCACCACGCTGCTGCCTTCTTCCACCGCCATATACCCGGCCATAGAGCCCATCGACTCCGCCAGTACCACGGAGGCCCCGCCATGCAGCAGGCCAAATGGCTGGTGCGTGCGCGCATCCACCGGCATCGTCGCTTCCAGGTAATCCTCGCCTATCACGGTAAAGACGATCCCGAGATGGGCGACCAGCGACTGCTCGCCCAGTGCATTCAGGGCGGGAAGGTCGAAGGATCGTTTCCAGATCGCAGACATTTTCAGGCTCCCAGGGTTGCGCCGCCGTCGACCACGATATCCTGCAGGGTCATATGGCTGGCCAGGTCTGATGCGAGAAACAGCACGGTGGCCGCAATTTCCTGCGGCTGCGCGATCTTGCCCAGCGGGATCCCCAGCTTAAACTGATCCGGAAAACCGGCGATCATTTCCTGCTCGCCGCCGGGGGTCTGCCACAGGCTGCGCTGCATCGCGGTGTCGGTGGATCCGGGTGAAACGATGTTACAGCGAACGCCAAAAGGGGCCATTTCCAGCCCCACGGTCAGACAGAGGCTGCGCAGTGCCGCTTTCGATGCGCCGTAGGCCGACATGCCAATTCGCGGCGCGTGCGCCGCATTAGACGCCACGGTGACGATGGCCCCGGCGCGCTGCTGGCGAAAGCGCGGCAGCGTCTGCTGAAACAGGTTAAAGGCGCCGCCCGCGTTGACGTTCAGGCACGCCTGCCAGTCAGCGAAGGAGAGCGCATCGGTGGCGCCGACGCGCAAAATGCCCGCCGCGTTGACCAGCACATCAATGCGCGGTTGCGTTGCCAGCACGTGCTGACAGATCGTTTCTACCTGATCCGGATCGGCCACATCCAGGCGATGACAGCGAAACGGATAATCCTGCCGCGCAAACTGCAGGTCAAAGGCTTCCACCCGCGCGCCTGCCCGATGAAAGGCCAGCGCACTCTGATAACCAATGCCCTGACCGGCTCCGGTTACCCAGACAACGCGACCGCTGAAGTCGAAGGTGTGGCTCATTGAGTGAGCTCCCGCGACAGCAGCGCCCACCAGCCATCGATGCTCGGATTTTTCGCCAGCGTGACAAAGTCGATATCCCGGTGAACCTGACGCCAGCGTGCCGCCAGCGCCATGACGCGCACCGAATCCAGACCATAATCGATGAGGTTTTCATCATCTTCCGGCACCTCATCATCCTCCAGCAGCGGCAGGACGAGCGCGCGCAGATCCGCTTTGCTGAGAGGGACCGGCATCATATCAGCCGTCATCACCACTTTTCCGCTGCGGCCGGCGGTGTAAGTCAGCGCCATCATATGCTCCTCGCGGCTGAAATCAGCCAGCGCATCGGCCACCATAAACGGCTGAATATCACGCATAAAGGCATCCGTGGCGGTGGTCAGGCAGCCGATATGGGCATAGACGCCCGTAATAATCAGCTGATCGCGGCCCATCTCCTTCAGGATCGCCTCCAGCGGGGAACGATGAAAGGCGCTGTAGCGCCACTTGGTCAGCACCTGGTCGTCCTCGTCGGGGGCCAGCGCCGCCACGATCCTCTGCTGGTCGGGATGTTTATTCAGGCCCGGTCCCCACATATCGTTGAGCAGGGCGCGATCCGCATCGCTCTGCGCCATCGGCTGGGCGGTGTAAAACACCGGAATACCCTGCGCTTTGCAGTAGCGACGCAGGCGGGCAATATTGCCGACGACCTGCTCAATCAGCGGGCTGTTCTCTCCCCAGAAGCTGAGAAAATAGCGCTGCATATCGTGGATGAGCAGGGCGGCCCGGCCCGGCTCCAGCGCCCATTTAACCCGGTTATTCGGCAACTCGGTGGCGGCGGGCAGTGGATAGGAGGTCAGTTGTGGAATAGTCATAAAAATTCTCCGGACGGATCGGGCTTACGCGTGTTGATCGGCAAGATGCTGGCGCAGACGTTTTTTATCGACCTTGCCGACCGGGGTCAGTGGCAGGGCATCTACGCAGGTAATGCGGTCGGGAAGCTTAAATTCTGCGACGCCCAGTTCACGCAGGTGGCGCCGCAGCGCCGCCGGTTTTACCGGCTGACGGGTGACGATAAACGCGCAGCTTTTTTCACCCAGCAGCGGATCGCTCATGGAGACCAGTGCCGCGTGGATCACATCGGCGTGTTGCAGCAGCAGGTTTTCGATCTCTTCCGCGGCGATCTTCTCGCCACCCCGGTTGATCTGATCTTTCTCCCGACCCTGCACGATAAGGTTGCCGTCAGGGGTGATCTCAACCAGGTCACCTGAACAGTAAAAGCCCCGTTCGTCGAAACTGGCGGCGTTGTGTTGCGGACTGTTGTAGTAGCCGCGAAAGGTGTAGGGGCCGCGCGTCATCAGACGACCGGTGGCCCCCACGGGCAGAGGATGACCCTGCTCGTCGGCAACCCAGACCTCATCATCCGGGGAGAGCGGGCGTCCCTGTGTGGTGAGGATGGTCTGCGGATCATCATCCAGTCGGGTGTAGTTCACCAGTCCTTCGGCCATGCCAAAGACCTGCTGCAGGGTGCAGCCGATCTCATGCTGTATGCGTGCAGCCAGCGTTTCGCCCAGCTTAGCGCCCCCCACCTGCATGCGCTGCAGGGAGGCCAGTGCCGCCTTGCTGTTCGATTCCTGAAGTGCCAGCAGCCAGAGGCTGGCGGCAGGCGGAACCAGGCCGGTATCGGTCACCTGATGTTTCTCAATCAGGGGAAAGCAGGCTGTCGCGCTGGGATCGGCGGCCAAAATAACCTGTCCCCCCGCGTAAAAGACGCCCAGCGCGCCCGGCGAACTCAGCGGGAAGTTATGGGCGGCGGGCAGGGCGATGAGATAGCGGGTGTCGGCAGTGACGCCACAGATCGCGTCACTTTCACGGATGCTGTAGTAGTAGTCGTTATGGGTGCGCGGAATCAGTTTTGGCGTGCCGGTACTGCCGCCAGAGAGCTGGAAAAAGGCTACCTCGTCGCCCGCGGTCGGCGTGGCCATAAACGCACCGGCCGGTTCGGCCAGCAGCGCTTCAAGGCTCTGTTCCGGCGGTGAGGCATGGCGCAGGATCACCTGTTGCAGTGAAGGGTGATCGCGGCGGAGCTGCGCAGTAAAAGCGTCATCGGCAAACAGCGGATGCGTGCGGTCAGCAATCACCAGGCGGGGCGAAATCTGGCTGGCGTAGGCGGTCAGTTCGGTGCGCTGATGGCTGAACAGGGCATTCACCGGCGCAACACCGAGTTTAAACAGGGCAAACAGCGTGAGGTAAAATTCTGCCACGTTGCCCAGCTGCACCAGCGCCGTATCACCCCGTTTCAGGCCACGCCGCTGTAACGCCGCCGCCAGGTTGTCACTCAGTGCCGCCAGCTGGCGGTAGGTCAATCGCCTGTCATCCTCAATCACCGCTACGCTATCGTTGTCGCGGTGGCGATCCAGTATGTCGGTCATCGGCAGGTCGAGCCAGTAGCCTTTTTCACGGTAACGGGCGGCCAGGTCGTCGGGCCAGCGGCTGTAGGAGATCGTCATGCAGGTTCCTTTATTGCAATCCAAAAGCGCGAAGCAGGGTGTCGAGTTTGACGCCGGTTTCACGCCACTCTGCTTCAGGTTGTGAGTCCGTCACGATGCCCGCACCGGCAAACAGCCGTACCCGCGACCCCTTCACCGTGCCGCAGCGAATGGTGACGACCCATTCACCATTGCCCCGATCGTCACACCAGCCGACGATGCCGCCAAACAGCTGACGCTCAAACGGCTCAAGGCGCTGGATCAGGGCCTGCGCACGCTGATGCGGAAAGCCGCTGAGCGCCGGCGTCGGATGCAGCAGGCAGGCGAGGGAGAGTGCATTTTCGCGCTCGTCCAGCACTTCGCCACGGATCTGCGTGGCGAGATGCCAGAGGGTGGCCGTGGTCAGCAGAGAGGGTGTTTCAGGCATCGACAGCAAACGGCTGCGCGGCTGCAGGGTGGCGCGCATCGCATCTGTCACCAGCTGATGTTCATGACGATCCTTCGCCGACTGCATCAGGCTGTCGCCGGAGGCCCGATCGCGTTGCGGATCGCGGCTGCGTGCGGCCGAGCCGGCCAGGGGACAGGAGCTGAACAGGCGGCCCTCTTTTCGAATCAGTAGTTCCGGGCTGGCTCCCACCAGCGCGCCGCCGCCGGGCAGGGGCAGATGAAAGTGAAAGCTGCCGGGATTCTGCACCACGATGCGCTGCATCAGAGCAGCCGTATCAACCGGCTGTTCAGCCACGATCTCCATCAGCCGCGACAGCACCACTTTCTCCAGGTCGCCCCGGCGCGTGGCGGCAACTGCCTGCGCCACCATGTCGGTAAAGCGCGCCTGATCCGGCAACGCCGTACGGCGGCGAATCACAGGCAGATCGGCGTCTGCCAGTGAGGCCCGGGCGATCAGATCGTCACGGTTAAAGCGCTGCCAGGACTCCGGGATAAACAGTGCGGCGGGCTGCGTCACGTCAAAGGGGATGGCGCCTGCCACGATGGGGTGCGCAATGCCCTGCTTTCTGGCCGAGGTAAAGTGGTGCTGAAGCTGCTGCTGAAAATCCCCTGTCAGCTGTTCACCCTGGCTGACTGGCGTGGTCAGCGTCGTAAAGCAGCCCTGTGTGGTGAGGCTTTGCCAGGGAGAGGTAAACAGGAAACCCTGGCAGAGTGCCGCAAAATCGTGCAACAGGGGATGTTCAAATGCGCGTGATTCGGCCATACTTTTCACCCGGAAATGATAAGATAACTAATAATGATTATCATTTGTATTATTAGGCGTTAAGCTACGTGGATTGGCTGGATCTGTCAATCCATATGCGGCGCTTCGGCTGCTGCTCCGGGTCAGATCAGCATAAACAGCCGCCGACCTTATCTGAACGAGTGTGGAAAAGAACGTATGAATAAACAGAGGGTTAGCAGAGCGATCGTGCTGTTTTTTCTGAGCAGCCTGCTCAGTGTCAGCGCGGTGGCCGGGACGGGCTGGCCGCGCACCATTACCGGGGCCAGTGGCGATCTTACCCTGACGCAGGCACCGATCCGAATCGTCTCAACCAGCGTGACCCTGACCGGATCGCTGCTGGCCATTAATGCGCCGGTGGTCGCCAGCGGGGCCACCGCCCCCGGCAGTCGCCTGGCGGATGAGCAGGGCTATTTCCGGCAGTGGGGCGCGGTGGCGAAACAGCGCGGCGTGAAGCGTCTCTACATTGGCGAACCCCGTGCAGAAGCGATTGCTGCCGAAGCGCCGGATCTGATTGTGGTCAGCGCCACCGGCAACGATTCAGCCATCAGGCTGGTCGATCAGCTTGCGGCAATTGCGCCGGTGCTGGTGGTCAATTATGACGATAAAAGCTGGCAGCAGCTGGTGACGCTGCTGGGCAAGGCGACGGGGCATGAGGCGGAAGCGGCCGCACGGATAAACGCTTTTGAGGCACGCGAAAAGGCGCTGAAGGCGAAGCTGACGCTGCCGCCGCAGCCGGTTTCCGCGATGGTCTGGAACGGCGACGGGCGGGCCGTGAACCTGTGGACGGCAGCGTCAGCGCAGGCCAGGTTACTGCAGCAGCTGGGCTTCACGCTGGCGACGCCGCCCGCCAGCCTTCACGCCGGGCACAGTATGGGAACGCGCAAAGATATTCTTCAGCTGTCAGGTGAAAATCTGGCGGCGGGCCTGAATGGTCAGACTTACCTGCTGTTTGCCGCCGACGATAACACCACTGCACAGGTGATGAGCAACCCTTTCCTGGCGCAGACCCCGGCAGTAAAAAGCAGGGCGGTCTATGCACTGGGGCTGGATAGCTTCCGCCTTGACTACTACAGCGCCAGCAATCTGCTGACGCGGCTGGAGACGCTGTTTGTTAACGGTCGTGGCGTCTGAGAGACGGGATAACCTGCAGAAATGATGAGGCTTATCGGTCGCTTAATCGCATGGGTTTCTCTGTGACTCTTCTGATGAAGGCTTAAACGTTATGCGTCAATGTCGCGCAATAGCAGGTTCAGGGATGCTGCTGTTGCTACTTTTCGCGCTCAGTCTGATGCTGGGCGCCAAATCCATTCCCCTCCATGAGGTCACTCAGGCCCTGTTCACCGACTGCACCCGCGTCGATTGTGTCATCGTGCGTGACGCCCGGCTGCCGCGCACCCTGGCGGGTGTGCTGGCCGGATGCAGCCTGGGGCTGGCGGGGGCGCTGATGCAGAGCCTGACGCGAAATCCTCTGGCCGATCCCGGCATTCTGGGGGTTAACGCCGGTGCGGGTTTTGCGGTCGTACTGGGAATCGCCCTGGCCGGCGCAGACTCCCCGGCTGACTGGCTGGGCTTCGCCTTTGCCGGTGCACTGCTGGCCTCTCTGCTGGTGGCGCTGACCGGCGCCGTGGGCGGCGGTCGGGTCAGTCCGGTGCGCCTGACCCTGGCGGGGGTAGCGCTGGGTGCGGTGCTGGAGGGATTAACGTCCGGGCTGTCGCTGCTCAACCCTGATATCTACGATCACCTGCGTTTCTGGCATAGCGGCTCGCTGGATATCCGCAGTTTCGCCATTCTGCGCGCTACCTTGCCGGCCGTCGCTGTCGGCAGCGTGCTGGCACTGCTGCTGGCACGTTCACTGAACAGCCTGAGCATGGGCGGTGATATGGCGACCGCACTGGGCACCCGCGTGGTGCGAACGCAGCTGACGGGCCTGCTGGCGATTGCGCTGCTGAGCGGCGCGGCGACGGCCGCTGTCGGCCCCATCGCCTTTGTCGGCTTAATGACGCCACACCTGGCACGCTGGCTGCTGGGCAGCGACCATCGCTGGCTGCTGCCGGGAACCCTTGTGATGACCCCCTGCCTGCTGCTGGCCGCCGACATTCTGGGACGGCTGCTGGTGCCGGGCGAGCTGCGCGTGTCGATTGTGACCGCCATTCTCGGTGCGCCGATGCTGATTGTGCTGGTTCGCCGCCGGCCGGGAAGAGGGCTGTGATGAAACGCATCATAATCAATGCGCTTTTACTGCTGGTGGCCTGCGGCATCCTGGCGTTTATGGGGCTGACACGCGGCACCCCCTCCCTCTCTGTGCAGCAGTTGTGGACGCTCTTCAGCGGGGAGGCGGCGCGCAATGTTCAGCTGATTGTGCTGGAGTGGCGTCTGCCGCGCGTCACGATGGCGCTGCTGCTGGGGGCCGCGCTGGGCGTCAGTGGCGCGATTTTTCAGTCACTGCTGCGTAACCCGCTGGGCAGCCCGGATATTCTCGGTTTCAACACCGGAGCATACAGCGGGGTGCTGGTCGCGCTGGTGCTGTTTCAGCAAAACATGGCGGGCCTGACGCTGGCGGCACTGGCAGGCGGGCTGCTTACGGCGGCGGTGGTCTGGCTGTTCAGCTGGCGCAACGGCGTGGAGACCTTTCGTCTGATTATCGTCGGCATCAGCGTGCGGGCGCTGCTGATGGCGCTCAACAGCTGGCTGATTATCAGCGCCTCCCTGGAGGCGGCACTGAGCGCCGGGCTCTGGAGCGCCGGTTCACTTAACGGCATCACCTGGGCGAAGACGCTTCCCGTGACGGTTGTGCTACTGCTGGCGCTGCTGGCAACGGGAATGCTGGCCCGGCGCATGCGTCTGCTGGAGATGGGTGATGACACCGCCTGCGCCTTAGGGGTTCCGGTGGAACGCAGCCGCGTCATGCTGATGCTGACAGGCGTGATCCTGACCGCGGCCTCAACCGCGCTGGCCGGGCCTCTCTCTTTTATTGCGCTGCTGGCGCCGCAGATTGCACGGCGTCTTTGCGGGGGAGTCAAAGGCGCACTGCCGCTGGCTGCGCTGTGCGGTGCGCTGCTGTTAATCGCCGCAGACTACGCCGCACAGCACCTTTTCCTGCCTTATCAGCTGCCGGTCGGTGTCATTACCGTCAGCCTGGGCGGACTCTATCTGATTGCTCTGCTGATACGGGAGGCGCGACGCCAGTGAGAGAGAAAATACGTTTGCAGGGTAAGGCGCTGACGCTGGGTTACGACAAAAAGATCGTGGCGGAGCATCTCTCGGTCGCGATCCCCGACGGTGAACTGACCGTCATTATCGGGCCTAACGCCTGCGGGAAATCGACGCTGCTGCGCACCCTGAGCCGGCTGGTGACGCCGCTGCAGGGCGAGGTGCTGCTGGATGGTCAGACGATCGCCCGGTATGCCACCAAAGAGGTGGCGCGGCGGCTGGGGCTGCTGCCGCAAAGTTCCAGTGCGCCCGCGGGCATCAGCGTCAGTGAACTGGTGGCACGCGGACGTTATCCGCACCAGACGCTGTTCGGACGCTGGCGACAGGAAGATGAGGCGGCGGTGCAACAGGCGATGCAGGCCACCGGGGTGGCCGATCTGGCCGCCCAGCCGGTAGATACGCTCTCTGGCGGTCAGCGGCAGCGGGTCTGGATCGCGATGGTGCTGGCGCAGGAAACTCCGTTACTGCTGCTCGACGAACCCACCACCTGGCTGGATATTACACATCAGATTGAGCTGCTGGAGCTGATGCAGGATCTCAATCAGCAGCATGGCCGCACGCTGGTGGTGGTGCTGCACGATCTTAATCAGGCGTGCCGTTACGCCAGCCACCTGATTGCGATGCGTGACGGAAAAATCATCGCTGAAGGGAAACCGGCGGAGATTGTGACGCCAGCGCTGATTGAAGCGATCTACGGCCTGCGCTGCGTCATCATCCGCGATCCGGTAGCCGGCACCCCGATGATTGTGCCGTGCGGAAGAGGCTGACCGGCACCCTCTCCGCCGGAGAAGGCGGCTACGGATTCAGCGACGCCAGCATCTGCTGCAGGCGGGGACCAATCTGTTCAAACAGGCGGGGTGAGACGATCTCTACGTGGGCACAGTCCAGCGGGCAGATCGTCAGCCCGCCGAGGTAAGGTGCCCAGGCGCGACGTGCATCCTGACCGGGCTGCTGCGTCTGTTGCGCCAGAAACAGCGTCGCCTGTCCGCTGAAACGGGCACTGCGCGCCGTGGCCAGCAGCCGCACGGAACGGGCGTAATTGCGCTCAATGGTGGTGAACAGCGCCTCCATACCTTCACCCGCCTGCTGACGCTGCGTCGCGATAAACTGCTCGCGCTCGCGGTTAACCTCCTCCAGCACCGCCGGATCCAGCACGTTCTCGCCGCGCCGTGCATCCCAGTTTTGCGTTTCCGGCGGCCAGGTGTCGAGCAGCCCGAGGAAGGCAACGGTTTCGCCTTCCGCTTCCAGCCGCGCGGCAATCCCCTGTGCCAGCGTGCCGCCCAGCGAGTAGCCCAGGAAATAGTAAGGCCCCTGAGGCTGCTGCTGTCGCACCGTCGCCAGATGAGCATCACACACCGCATCAAGATGCTGCGCCTGGCTGAGCGGGCTGGTGAGGTCGGGTGACTGAATGCCCAGCAGGGACCAGCGCGGGTCCAGATAACGCGTTAATGCGCTGAACTGCCAGGCAAAACCGGAGGCGGGATGGAAACAGAACAGCGTCGGGCCTGTGCTGCGCCGCAGCGGCAATACCGTCTCAAACCCGGCGCGGGTCGCCCCGGCAGAGGGGCCGCTGAGCAGAGCCGCCAGCTGTTCCACCGTAGGGGCCACCATAATCTGCCCCACCGACACCGGCTGATCCAGCGTCCGGCGCAGCTGCGCCGCCAGACGCATCGCCAGCAGCGAATGCCCTCCCAGCAAGAAAAAGTCATCCTGTGCGCTGACCGACTCGCGCTCCAGCAGCGAAGCAAACGCCTGAGCCAGCGTGCTTTCCAGTCCGGGGCAGGGCGCGCGCCCGGCTATCCTGGCCTGGGTCTGTGGCAGCGGCAGGGCTTTTCGATCGAGCTTGCCGTTGCTGCTGAGCGGCAGGCTCGCCAGCTGAACAATCGCCACCGGCACCATGTGTGCGGGCAGCCGGGTGGCCAGCCGCTGGCGCAGGGCGTCCGCGTCAATCGTCTCATCGGCGACGACATAACCGACCAGCTGTCGGGCATCACCCTGCTGATCGCCGCCGCCGCCCAGCACGGCCGCGTGCGTCACCGCCTGCTCAATGCCCGGCAGGGCGGCCATCGCCAGATCGATCTCATTCAGCTCAATGCGCTGTCCGCGAATTTTAAGCTGATCGTCACTGCGGCCCAGATACTCCACTGCGCCATCCGGCAGCCAGCGTGCCACGTCGCCGGTGCGGTACATCCGGGTGCCGTCACCCCAGGGATCGGCCACAAAGCGGCTGGCCGTGAGGTCGGGACGATCCAGATAGCCGTGCGCCAGCTGGACGCCGGTCAGCCAGAGATCGCCGGCAATGCCCGGCGGCACCGGCTGCAGACGGGCATCCAGGATCCGCAGGCCGGTGTTCCAGACCGGGAAGCCAATCGGTACGCTGGCGCCTTCAACGGCGGCCAGCTCTGCGCCGGAGGCCGGATAGTAGCTGACATCCACCGCCGCTTCGGTCGGGCCATAGAGGTTATGCAGCGGCACCCCGGTCAGCGTCTGCCACTGACGCGACAGCGCGGCGGGCAGTGCTTCACCGCTGCAGAAGACCCGACGCAGGGTGGCGCAGCAGGCTGCCGCCGCCTCGTCCTGCAGCGCAGCGACAAAGGCGGCCAGCATCGACGGAACAAAGTGGGTGGTGGTCACGCGGTAGCGGGCAAACAGCTGCCTCAGCGCCTCCGGGTCGCGGTGCGCATCGGTCGGCGCCATCACCAGCTGCGCACCGGCGATCAGGGGCCAGAAGAACTCCCAGACGGAGACATCAAAGCTGCCCGGCGTCTTCTGTAACACCACATCCTCCTGACCCAGCGGATAGCGATCCTGCATCCATAACAGGCGGTTGACGATCGCGGCGTGACTGACCAGCACGCCCTTTGGCCGCCCGGTTGAGCCGGAGGTGTAGATGAGGTACGCGCCATCCTGCGGGGAGGGCACCTGCGACGGCATCGCCTCAGCGGGGGTTAACAGCGTGTCGTAAAACAGCGGTGTGACCGGCGAGAGCGCCGCCAGCCGGTCAGCCAGTTCACGGCGAGTGATCAGCGCTTTCGGCGTGGCGTCTGCCAGCATCATTTTTAATCGGTCGTCGGGATACCCGGTGTCGAGCGGCAGCCAGGTGGCCCCCACGCTGACGATCGCCTGCAGCGCCAGCGATAAAAACACGGAGCGCGGCAGCGCCACGGCGACAATATCCCCGCGCGCCACACCCCGGGCGATCAGCTGCTGCCCCAGCGCGGCGACCTGCTGCTGCATCTGCTGATAGCTGAGCTGATGCGACGCATCGGCCAGCGCCGGTGCCTGCGGCGTTCGTTCAGCCTGCAGCAGCAGCAGGCTGCTCAGCGTGGCCGGGGGAAGCGTCACGGCGGTCTGATTGATCGCCGCCAGCTGCCGGTGCTCGTCCGGCATCAGCATATCCAGCTCGCCACAGGCACGCGCGGGCTGGCTGGCAAGCTGGGAGAGCAGCCGATCAAAACGGCGGGCATGCTGCTGCACCAGGGCGTCACTGTAGCGCTGCGCGTTTGCCAGCAGCGCCAGCGTCAGATCGCCCTGATCGTTCAGATAGATAGCCATCTCCAGATCGCGAACCGGGCCGGACGCCAGCTGATGGGTGATGCCCGCTGTACCGGCGAAATCGAGCTGGTAGTCGAACATCTTCAGGTTAATCACCGGCCCATAAAGCGGATCGCTGTCGCCGTGACGACCCAGATCGCGCTGCACCTGCTCTGCGTCATAGCGCTGATGACGACGCATTTTTCTGACTTCACCCGCCAGCCGGGCCGCCAGAGCTGCCAGCGGCTGGGCCGGGTCGTAATGCACTGCAAGGGGCAGCACGTTGATCACCGGACCGGTGGCGCAGAGCGCCGCCGAGCCGATGCGGCGCATAAAGATGAAACCGGCGGCAAAATCGTTCTGACCGGTCAGACGCGCCAGCCACAGCGCCACCAGCGCCACGGCCGTATCTGCCGCGCTGAGGTTCTGCTGGCCGGTGTGCTCAAGCAGCTTCTGAAAGGCGCTTCGATCCACCGTGATGCTGTGACGCCGCAGATCCGTGCTGGCGCTCTGACCGGCCAGCGGCAGCGGGGAGAGGGAGGCGGGGGCAGGTAACGCTGCGCCTTTCTCCAGCCAGAAGTGGCGGTCGCGCTGCCAGGCTGCCGATTGCTGATAGCGCTGATACTCCTCAACCACCTCGCTGAACGGCACAAACGGCGTCGGCGGCGGCGTGTCGCCGCGCTGCCAGGCGCTGTAGAGTTCGGCGATACGGCGGGTCAGGGCGGTAAAGCTGAAACCATCCACGACCAGATGATGGTAGCGCTGATACCAGTACCACTGCTCCTCACCCAGTCGCAGCAGGCTGTGATGGCAGAGCGGCGCACCGCTCAGCACCCGCAGATCGCCCGACAAATCCTCCTGCATCCGCGCCCGCGCGGCGGCGTGCGGATCGACGGCGCCGCGCAGATCGATCACCTCGGGTAAGCGGAAATGCTGCGCGACAGGCCACTGCAGCGGCTCGCCGTCCCGCTCGCCAAAGGCCATGTTCAGGGTGTCCGCCTCCTGCATGCCCGCCACGATAGCGCGGGAGAGCAGCGCACTGTCCAGTGCGCCCCGCAGTTCCACAAAATGCGCTACGGCGTAGGCATTGCTATAGGGCGAGAGCTGGTCAGCGATCCAGATACCGGGCTGGGCAGCTACCAGCGGCAGCGTTTTCTGTGGTATCAGGGAGAATTCAGACATGATCGCTCCGGCTGGCTTCTGCGGTGACGGGGCGGATATCGTGCCAGTGTTCATTCAGCCAGGTCAGGCAGTGTGCCTGTGGCGCGGGGCCCCATACCGGCTGCCACCCGGCCGGGATCGCACAAAAGGTGGGCCATAAGCTGTATTGCTGCCGATCGTTCTTCAGTACCAGACACGCCTGCTGCGGGTCGTCAAAAGGGTGTGGTTGTTGCATATCAGTCTCCTGACCACCATCGCGGAGCGCGCTGACGCCCCGATTCTGCCCGTGGCACCCTGTAGTGGCGGGCAGGCGGCGGATGTTAAGCGAATGAGGATGATGGCCACAGGGTTTTCAGGCCGGTCAGCAGCCCGCCGCGCCAGCAGAGTGCATCGTGACCGCCTTCCACCGGGTGATAGCTGACCTGATGTCCGGCATCGGTCAGATCGCGCTGAAACTGCTGATTTGCGGCCAGAATCAGCCGCTCGCGCCGACCCGCTTCCAGATAAAAGCGCCGTGGCGGTGCCTGCAGCAGACCCTGCTGTAACTGCTGCGGCAGCCAGCCGCTGGGATCGTCGCGCCCGGGCCACCAGAAAGAGCCGGAAAGGCTGACGGCACCGGCAAAGGTGTCGGGCCAGGTCAGCGTGGCGTAAGCGGCAGCGAGGCCGCCAAAACTCTGGCCGATCACCAGCGTGCGGTCGCTGTCGATACGACAGGGCGCCTGGTGCGCAACCTGCGGCAGCAGCTCATGCTGAACGGCCAGCCAGAAGTCAGGGTTGCAGGTCAGCTCGCGCGTACGGTGTTCACGATCGATGATGTCGATCATGACATAGACCGCCGGGGGCAGTTCGCCTGCCGCGGTGAGCTGCTGAAGCGGACCGGCAACCGGCATGCTGTGCGCCCAGAACTGTCCATCCAGCAGCAGTGCCAGCGGACGCGCGCCAGCATCGGCCTCGCCGGTTACACAGATCCAGATCTGACGCTGGTTTCCCAGCCGTTTGCTGCGCCACAGAAAGTGTTGCAGCGGTACTGCGGCTGCGCGGCCTTCATCGACCGCCCGCCAGACCTGCTGATCGGGCGCATGAGGCAGGTGCAGCGGCGAGTGTGACATGCCGCGTCCGCCCGCCCAGCCTCGCAGCGGATTGAGCGGATCGTTTTGCGCCTGCGGAAATTTCTGCCCCCACCATTGCCGTAACGCCTGCACATTGCTCTGGCCGGTAAACGGCTCGGCCTGCGCATCCGGGATGAGAAAGTAGCTGCCACGCCAGTCAGCGGGCAGGGTGGTTTGCCACCACCAGACATCGGTGTGGGGCAACGGAGAGAGTGAAACAGGGGCGGCGGCATGATGATGATCGGTCACGCCGGTAATGTTGATCCAGACGCGGCGGGTGTCCGATCTCTGTGTGTCGCCCTGCGGATCGCGCCAGAAAAAGGTGACCTGACAGGTGCCCGCGTCACCCGGTTCAATCAGCGGAATCCCCCGCTGCTGCTGCTGTTGCCACCAGCGTTCACTGCCGGTTTCTTCGTTTAACCAGGTCATACGCGCCATCGTTCGAACAGACGAAATCTGTGACATAAATGATATAAATAATAGTATTGATAATTATTTGCATTTGCAATAGGGTGTTTCCGCTCGTCAGGGCGTGTGTGCATTTTCTCTGCCGCACCGGCTTTCAGCGGGGTGTCTCGCGGTGCTGAAATCAGCCGGGCAGGAAGGGGATTAGGGACATTACCTTTTTACCGGCGCACTGGCAGTGGCATCCCTGCTGGTCGTCCAGGAACTGAAAAATGAAAAAGTTATCGCGGCTTTCACTGGCCATTATGATTGAACTGGGTTTCACCGCCTCTCTCATCTCTGCCGGTGCCGTGGCGGCCAGCAGCAGCGATCCGGCGCTTAACAACACCGCGTCAGACAGCCTTAACGACAGCACCATGATGGTGACCGCCGCCGAGCAGACGCTGCAGGCGCCGGGTGTCTCGACCATTACCGCCGACGAAATCAAAAAGCACCCGCCGGCGCGCGATGTCGCCGAAATCATCCGCACCATGCCGGGCGTCAATCTGACCGGTAACTCCACCAGCGGTCAGCGCGGCAACAATCGTCAGATCGACATCCGCGGCATGGGCCCGGAAAATACCCTGATCCTGATTGATGGTCTGCCGGTGACCAGCCGTAATGCCGTCCGGCTGGGCTGGCGTGGCGAGCGTGACACGCGCGGCGACAGCAACTGGGTGCCGCCAGAGATCATCGATCACATCGAGGTGATCCGCGGCCCGGCAGCGGCCCGTTACGGTAACGGGGCGGCGGGCGGCGTGGTCAACATCATTACCCGAAAAGAGATGGATCATCAGTGGCACGGCTCGTGGAGCGCCTACTACAACGTGCCGGAGCATAAGGATGAGGGGGCCTCCCGACGCACTAACTTCAGCCTTGAGGGGCCGCTGGGGGATGATGTCAGCTTCCGCCTCTATGGCGGGCTGGCAAAAACGCAGGCAGATGCGTATGACATCAATGAAGGGCACGCCGCCGCCCGTACCGGAAGCTACGCCGGATCGTATCCGGCGGGCCGGGAAGGCGCAGTCAACAAAGACATTCATGGTCTGCTGCGCTGGGCTTTTGCGCCGATGCAGGCGCTGGAAGTGGGAGCCGGTTTCAGCCGTCAGGGCAACCTCTACGCCGGGGATACGCAGAACACCAACACCAGTGATCTGGTGAAAAGTAAATATGGTGATGAGACTAACCGGCTCTATCGGCAGAATGTCTCTGTCAGGTGGACCGGTGCCTGGGACAATGGCGTCAGTACCAATACGTATGCACAGTATGAGAATACCCGCAACTCCCGGCTGAACGAGGGGCTGGCGGGCGGGACGGAGGGCATCTTCTCCGACAGCCATTTCAACACCATCCAGCTGGATGATCTGCTGCTGCACAGTGAGATCAGCGTGCCGTTTGAGTGGCTGGTGAATCAGACGGCGACCTTTGGCACCGAGTGGAATCAGCAGCGGATGAAAGATCCGTCGTCAACCACGCAGGCTGCCAGCTACGGTTCCATTCCGGGGATCGCCACAACCGGCCGCTCTCCCTATTCTCAGGCGGAGATTTTCTCGCTGTTTGCCGAAGACAACATTGAGCTGACCGACAGCACCATGCTGACGCCGGGAGTGCGTTTTGATCATCACTCGATCGTGGGCGATAACTGGAGTCCGTCGCTCAACCTGTCTCAGGGGCTGGGCGATGAGCTGACCCTGAAAATGGGTATCGCCCGTGCTTATAAAGCGCCGAGCCTCTATCAGACCAACCCCAACTATCTGCTCTACAGCAACGGCCAGGGCTGCGCCGCCAGTACCGGAGCCTGCTACCTGATGGGGAATGATGATCTGAAAGCAGAAAACAGCATCAACAAGGAGATTGGGCTGGAGTGGAAGCGTGACGGCTATCAGGCCGGACTGACCTGGTTCCGTAACGACTACCGCAACAAGATCGACGCGGGCAGGGTGCCGACCGGCACCGCCTCTAACGGCAAAACGGACATCTACAAATGGGAAAACGTGCCGAAAGCCCTGGTCGAAGGCGTGGAAGGCACGATCAACGTTCCCTTCTCCGACAGCGTGACGTGGAACAACAACTTCACTTACATGCTGCAGAGTAAGAACAAAGAGACCGGGGACCGCCTGTCAGTGATTCCGGAATATACGCTAAACTCTACGCTCAGCTGGCAGGCGATGGCGGATCTCTCCCTGCAGACCACCCTGACCTGGTATGGCAAGCAGGTGCCGAAGAAGTATGACTATAAAGGTAACGCCGTCACCGGCAGTGCAACCGATCAGGTCAGCCCCTATTCGGTGCTCGGCATGAGTGGCACCTATGACATTAACGCCTCTGTCAGCGTTACCGCAGGCGTCGATAACCTGTTCGACAAGCGTCACTTCCGTCAGGGCAATGCACAGACTACGGGTAATACGCGAACCGGCGCTTACCTCTACGGGGCAGGGGCCAACACCTTCAATGAGTCGGGCCGCACCTGGTACATGAGTGTGAACACCCGCTTCTGATTGATGCAGTGATAACCGGGTCGGGAGAAGGCTGGCCGCCGTGACTGAACGGGGGAGAGGCTGTCGCAACGCCGTCCGGAGAAGACGATTAAAACGCAGTAGGTCGATGACCCGCTGCGTTTTTTGTTACGCGCGGATCAGTTGTTCTGATTGATATCGCGGTAGAGCCGGCTCTCAAAACGCACCAGCGGAATACGGCGGGTACGCTGATCCTCTGGCGGAACCGCATAGCCGGAGAGGAACTGCACAAAGGCAACCCGCGCACCGCTGGAGGTGGTGATAAAGCCCGCCAGGTTATAGACTCCCTGCAGAGAACCGGTTTTCGCCGAGACTTTGCCATCCAGCCCCGCTTCATGCAGCCCGCCGCGATACTGCAGCGTGCCGTCATAACCCGCCAGCGGCAGCATTGAAATGTAATCCAGCGTATTGTCATTCTTCGCAATGAATTGCAAAACCTGCATCATGGTCTGCGGCGAGATCAGGTCATGGCGTGACAGACCGGAACCATCCACCTGAATGCTGTTGCCCATATCGATGTTGGCTTTGGCTTTCAGGATGCGGCGCACGGCGTCCTGACCGGCGCGGAACGTGCCAGGCACATTGAAGTAGTGGTGGCCGATGGTGCGGAACACCGTATCAGCAATCATGTTGTCTGACTTCTTCAGCATGGTGTGCAGCAGGGTATGCAGCGGCGCAGACTGGGTGGAGGCGAGCACGGTGCCCGGCTCGGTGACCTGTGTCTGACGAACCAGATGACCACTGTAGTCGATCTCTGACGCGCGCAGTTCCGCCTTGAGGATCTCGCCCGCCCAGGCCGCGCCATCCTGCACGGCAAAGGCCAGCGGCAGCGGCTCTGCACGCTGACGCATACAGCCGGTCAGGGTATAACGGTTCAGTTCACCCGGTACCACATCCAGTTCGCAATATTGCCCTTCGCCGCTGTTGCGGCCCAGGGTGCGAACCTGACTGTACATGTGTGCCGGATAGTAGGAGGCGATGCGGACAAACGCGTTTTCGCCCGGCGAACTGGCGCTGTAAAGCGACACCGAGAAGCAGTTCTTATCCACAATGGCGGCCCCTGGCGGGGCGCTGAAGCACTGGGTCATATCGTTCCACGGCCAGCCCGGAGCCATGTCGTGACTGGCAAACACGGAGGTATCAATCACCAGGTTGCCTTTGATATGGTTAATGCCCTGCTTCTTTATCGCCGCCACCATATTGCGCAGATCCTGGCGGCTTAAGGTGGGATCGCCGGCGAAACGGGCGACTAAATCGCCGTTCAGCGTGCCATCCACGATAGAGCCACGCGTCTCAAAGGTGGTCTGAAAACGGTAATCGCCGCCCAGTTCCAGCAACGCCGCGAGCGCCGTCACCACTTTCATGGTACTGGCGGGCAGGGCCATCTGTTTGCCGTGGTAATCGATGATCGGGGTTGATGCGCCCACTTTCTGCACCATCAGCGCCAGATTGGCGCCGTCTGGCAGGTACTGCATGTATTCATCAACTGGCGCTGCGTGTGCCTGCAGCATAAATGCGCAGCTTAATCCGGTAACAAGTCGTGAAAATCGCATAATCTCGCGGTAACTGGCAGGTGAGGGCGTCAATACTACGTCGCTGGGCGGTGCAAAGTAAACGATGACCCGCAGGGAACTCTGGGGTAAAATACGTATCAAATTGCAAAACTCTTTTCTGGCCTGGAAGCATCTCCGGGTCAGGATTCTTTTATTTGCAAAAAACGGGCTAATGCGCCGCAGAACGCTTTTTTCTGCAGTCACCAGTCAGGATGACACCGTTAAACAGGAAAGATGGCGAGGAGCTTAAATGAATCAGATTCCGATGACGTTGAGAGGCGCTGAAAGATTGCGCGAAGAGCTGAACGAGCTGAAAACCGTGAAGCGCCCGCGCATTATCGCCTCTATCGCTGAAGCACGCGAACATGGCGATTTAAAAGAGAATGCGGAATATCACGCTGCGCGTGAAGAGCAGGGGTTCTGCGAAGGCCGCATCCAGGAGATTGAAGCCAAACTCTCTAATGCGCAGGTTATCGACGTAACGCAGATGCCTAAAACCGGACGCGTAATCTTTGGCGCAACGGTAACCGTACTGAATATCGAAACCGACGAAGAGGCGACTTATCGCATCGTCGGCGATGACGAAGCGGACTTTAAGCAAAATCTGATTTCTGTCAATTCGCCAATGGCGCGTGGCCTGGTGGGTAAAGAGGCGGATGATGTCGCCATCATTAAAACCCCAGGCGGCGACGTTGAGTATGAGATCCTGAAGGTGGAATACCTTTAAAGTGTTGCTACGCTTTGAAAAGCGCTAAAGCACAATGTAAAGAAAGGAAAAAGGCCGCAATGCGGCCTTTTATCTGAGGTGGGAGCATGGCACTTTCTTTGCCCACTTAGCGTGGCAGAGAAATTTTGCTCTCCTTAGAGGGGCGATACAGCACCAGCGTTTTGCCGATCACCTGTACGTTGCTGGCACCGGTCTCACGCACGATTGCGTCAACGATCAGCTGTTTCGTTTCACGATCTTCCGAGGCGATTTTCACCTTGATCAGTTCGTGATGCGACAGAGCCTGCTCGATTTCGGCCAGCACGCCTTCAGTCAGGCCATTGCCACCCAGCATAACGACCGGCTTGAGCGGATGGGCGAGGCCCTTGAGGTGCTGTTTTTGTTTGGTACTTAGATTCATCGTAGTTTTTTACTTACTCAGGGATTGAAAACGGTTCATTCTACCGCCATCTCGGGTATATCACCAAATCGGCGCAACCCACCGCGTGCAGGTTTATCGCTACGATGACGATTTAACTGGAAATATTATGACGGGTAAAAAGCGTTCGGCCAGCTCGAGCCGCTGGCTTCAGGAACACTTTAGCGATAAATATGTACTTCAGGCGCAGAAAAAAGGGTTGCGTTCGCGTGCCTGGTTTAAACTTGATGAAATACAACAGGGTGACAAGCTTTTCAAACCCGGTATGACCGTGGTAGATCTGGGTGCTGCACCCGGTGGCTGGTCGCAGTATGTTGTACAGCAAATCGGGAACAAAGGGCGCATCATTGCCTGTGATATCCTGCCAATGGATCCGATAGTCGGTGTCGATTTCCTTCAGGGCGATTTTCGTGAAGAATCGGTGATCAATGCGCTGCTTGAGCGCGTTGGCGAAGAGAAAGTTCAGGTTGTCATGTCCGATATGGCGCCGAATATGAGTGGTACACCTGCCGTAGATATTCCCCGGTCGATGTATTTGGTCGAGCTGGCGCTGGAGATGTGTCGGGATATCCTGGCACCCGGCGGAAGTTTTGTAGTGAAAGTGTTTCAGGGAGATGGCTTCGATGAATACCTGCGGGAAATTCGCTCCCTGTTTACGAAAGTGAAAATTCGTAAGCCGGACGCTTCACGGTCACGTTCACGTGAAGTGTACATTGTGGCGACTGGGCGCAAACTATAACCAAATTGCTGGAGTTGTCCGCAGCTGAGCTGCGATTCCATGTATGCAGGATCTATAGTACCCTACGCTATCTGTTAACACCGTTGTAATATGAGGTTAATCCCTTGAGTGACATGGCGAAAAACCTGATTCTCTGGTTAGTCATCGCGGTCGTGCTGATGTCAGTATTCCAGAGCTTTGGGCCCAGCGAGTCGAATGGCCGTCGGGTTGATTATTCAACCTTCCTGTCGGAAGTGAACCAGGATCAGGTCCGCGAGGCACGTATTAACGGGCGTGAAATTAACGTTATTAAAAAAGACAGCAATAAATACACCACCTACATTCCTGTCAACGATCCTAAGTTGCTCGATAACCTCTTGACCAAAAACGTCAAAGTGGTTGGCGAACCGCCGGAAGAGCCGAGCCTGCTGGCTTCCATCTTCATTTCGTGGTTCCCGATGCTGCTGCTGATCGGTGTGTGGATCTTCTTTATGCGTCAGATGCAGGGCGGCGGCGGGAAGGGCGCGATGTCCTTCGGCAAAAGCAAAGCCCGCATGCTGACGGAAGACCAGATTAAAACCACTTTTGCTGACGTAGCCGGTTGTGATGAAGCGAAAGAAGAAGTGGGTGAGCTGGTTGAGTACCTGCGTGAGCCGAGCCGTTTCCAGAAGCTGGGCGGTAAAATTCCTAAAGGTGTGCTGATGGTGGGGCCACCGGGAACCGGTAAAACCCTGCTGGCAAAAGCGATTGCCGGTGAAGCGAAGGTGCCATTCTTTACTATCTCCGGTTCTGACTTTGTGGAAATGTTTGTCGGTGTCGGTGCATCCCGTGTGCGCGACATGTTCGAACAGGCCAAGAAAGCCGCGCCCTGCATCATCTTTATCGATGAGATCGACGCCGTCGGTCGTCAGCGTGGTGCCGGTTTAGGCGGGGGTCATGATGAACGTGAACAGACGCTGAACCAGATGCTGGTGGAGATGGATGGTTTCGAAGGTAACGAAGGTATTATCGTTATCGCCGCGACGAACCGTCCTGACGTACTGGACCCGGCGCTGCTGCGTCCAGGTCGTTTTGACCGCCAGGTTGTGGTGGGTCTGCCTGATGTCCGTGGTCGTGAGCAGATTCTGAAAGTGCATATGCGTCGTGTGCCGCTGGCAACCGACATCGATGCCGCCATCATTGCACGTGGTACGCCTGGCTTCTCCGGTGCTGACCTTGCCAACCTGGTCAACGAAGCCGCACTGTTTGCAGCCCGTTCCAACAAGCGTGTGGTGTCGATGGTTGAGTTCGAAAAAGCCAAAGACAAGATCATGATGGGTGCGGAACGTCGCTCTATGGTCATGACCGAATCGCAGAAAGAGTCGACGGCGTATCACGAAGCGGGCCACGCGATCATCGGTCGCCTGGTACCAGAGCACGATCCGGTGCACAAAGTGACGATTATCCCACGCGGCCGTGCGCTGGGTGTGACCTTCTTCCTGCCTGAAGGCGACGCGATCAGCGCCAGCCGTCAGAAACTGGAAAGCCAGATCTCGACCCTCTACGGCGGTCGTCTGGCAGAAGAGATCATCTACGGTGCAGAACATGTTTCTACCGGTGCGTCGAACGACATTAAAGTCGCGACCAACCTGGCACGCAACATGGTCACGCAGTGGGGCTTCTCGGACAAACTGGGTCCGCTGCTCTATGCAGAAGAAGAGGGTGAAGTGTTCCTTGGCCGTTCTGTTGCCAAAGCGAAACACATGTCTGATGAAACGGCCCGTATCATCGACCAGGAAGTGAAGCACCTGATCGACAGCAACTACCAGCGTGCCCGTCGCATCCTGGGTGAGAACATGGACATCCTTCACGCAATGAAAGACGCGCTGATGAAGTATGAAACCATCGACGCACCGCAGATCGACGACCTGATGGCGCGCCGCGAAGTGCGTCCGCCAGCGGGCTGGGAAGATCCCGGCAGCAACTCAGACAGCAACGGTACGCCGAAGGCGCCGCGTCCGGTCGATGAACCGCGTACGCCAAACCCAGGCAACACCATGTCAGAGCAGTACAATAAATAAGACGTTATCTCGTCAGACAAAACCCCGGCTGGTCCGGGGTTTTTTACATCCGGATAGTGACCCGTAAGGAGTTTCCGCCATGAAGTTGTTCGCCCGTGATTCCCATCTCGATTTATCTTTTCCTCATGTGATGGGCATTCTGAATGTCACGCCGGACTCTTTTTCTGACGGGGGTAAACATAACGCGCTGGTCGATGCACTGACCCATACCAATGAGATGGTCAACGCAGGTGCCACCATTATCGATGTCGGCGGGGAATCCACCCGTCCGGGCGCGGATGAGGTGAGTGTGGAAGAGGAGCTGGAGCGTGTCATTCCCGTCATTGATGCCATTGCCCAGCGGTTCGAAGTCTGGATTTCCGTGGATACCTCTAAAGCAGAGGTTATCCGCGAAGCCGCGCGAGTGGGTGCTCACATCATTAATGACGTGCGTTCGCTCTCTGAACCCGGCGCGCTGGAGGCGGCCGCGGCGACCGACCTGCCCGTCTGTCTGATGCACATGCAGGGCGAACCCCGCACCATGCAGCAGGCTCCCGCTTACGACAACATTTTAAGCGAAGTGGACACTTACTTCGCTCAGCAGATTGCGCGCTGTGAAGCGGCGGGTATCAAAAAAGAACGGCTGATACTCGACCCGGGCTTCGGTTTCGGTAAGAATCTCAGCCACAATTATGAACTGCTGGCCCATCTGGGCGATTTTCACCACTTCGGTCTGCCGCTGCTGGTGGGAATGTCCCGTAAATCGATGATTGGCCAGCTGTTAAATGTCGGCCCGTCACAGCGTTTAACCGGCAGCCTGAGTTGCGCGGTGATTGCAGCCATGCAGGGCGCGCAGATTATTCGCGTGCATGATGTGAAAGAGACGGCTGAAGCAATGCGCGTGGTCGAAGCGACCCGAAGAGCAAAAGGATAAACATGAGTAATCGCAAATATTTCGGTACAGATGGCATTCGCGGCAAAGTCGGTGAAGCCCCTATTACCCCCGATTTCGTCCTGAAGCTGGGCTGGGCCGCCGGGAAAGTGCTGGCGCGCCACGGTTCAAAGAAGATCATCATCGGAAAAGATACGCGTATCTCAGGCTACATGCTGGAATCAGCGCTGGAAGCGGGGCTCGCCGCGGCGGGCCTGACGGCGGCCTTTACCGGCCCGATGCCGACCCCGGCCATTGCCTACCTGACCCGCACCTTCCGCGCTGAGGCGGGCATTGTGATCTCTGCCTCGCACAACCCGTTTGATGACAACGGCATTAAGTTCTTCTCTTCCGAAGGGACAAAGCTGCCGGATGATGTCGAGGAAGCGATCGAGCTGGAGATGGAGAAGCCGATTACCTGCGTAGAGTCTGCGCAGTTAGGCCGTGCCAGCCGCATCGTCGATGCCGCGGGACGTTACATCGAATTCTGTAAGGGCACTTTCCCCAGCGAACTGAACCTGAATGGCCTGAAAATTGTGGTCGACTGTGCCAACGGGGCCACCTACCACATCGCGCCGAACGTGCTGCGTGAGCTGGGGGCGACCGTGATTGCCATCGGTGTTCAGCCGGACGGCATGAACATCAACAAAGAGTGTGGGGCTACCGACCTCAAACTGCTGCAGCAGCGTGTTCTGGCAGAGAAGGCGGATATCGGCCTGGCCTATGATGGCGACGGCGATCGCATCATGATGATTGACCATCTGGGTGACAAAGTCGACGGTGACCAGATCCTCTATATCATCGCGCGTGAAGCCCTGCGTCAGGGGCAGTTGCGCGGTGGCGTGGTCGGCACCCTGATGAGTAATATGGGCCTGGAGCTGGCGCTGAAGCAGCTCGGCATCCCGTTTACCCGCGCCAAAGTGGGCGACCGCTATGTGCTGGAGAAGATGCAGGAGAAGGGCTGGCGTCTCGGCGCGGAGAACTCCGGTCACGTTATCCTGCTGGATAAAACCACCACCGGCGACGGTATCGTTGCAAGTTTGCAAGTACTTACTGCGATGGTACGTAATCACATGAGCCTGCACGACCTCTGCAGCGGCATGAAGATGCTGCCACAGGTGCTGGTTAACGTCCGCTTTGCCGGTGAGCACGATCCGCTGCAAAGCGAGGCGGTCAAAGCCGCAACGGCAGAGGCGGAAAAAGCCCTGGCGGGGCGCGGACGCGTGTTACTGCGTAAGTCAGGCACTGAGCCGTTGATTCGGGTGATGGTTGAGGGCGAAGATGAGGCGAAGGTAACAGAGCTGGCTAATCTGATCGCCGACCAGGTCAAGGCGGTTTAAAACGCCTGCAGGCAGTTCGCAGCAGGCTGAACTGCCTGTAAAATCACCGGGATGGCGCTTTTTTCTGCAATCAGTTTAGGTGGTGAAAATTGCACTTGCAGAGCTATGCGCCTTTGGTTAGTATTCACACCCGCTTCTGATGGGTGATGACGAGACTCCCCATCAATACTGGCTGAAGCTTTAACTGTACGATTATCGTGCAAGGAACAGGTTGAATATGTACGAAGCTCTTTTAGTTGTTTTCCTTATTGTAGCGATCGCCCTCGTAGGCATGATCATGCTGCAGCAAGGCAAAGGCGCTGATATGGGAGCCTCATTCGGTGCAGGCGCATCCGGTACGGTGTTTGGTTCTTCGGGTTCAGGTAACTTCCTGACGCGCACAACTGGCATCTTAGCGGCTCTGTTCTTCATCATCAGCCTGGTTCTGGGTAATCTGAACAGCAATAAAGCCTCGAAAGGAAGCGAGTGGGAAAATCTTTCTGCGCCGGCGCAGTCTTCTCAACAGACTGAAAAGCCAGCTCAACCGGTTACACCGGGCAGCGATATTCCTAAGTAAGGTCGTCAACACAACGCATCGTTGTGGTCAGTGTAGTGCCGTGGTGGTGGAATTGGTAGACACGCTACCTTGAGGTGGTAGTGCCCGATTGGGCTTACGGGTTCAAGTCCCGTCCTCGGTACCAAATCGTAGTATCACTTGCATTTTATGCAGGTCTGGCGTAATATTCGCCACGTTTTCGGACGCGGGGTGGAGCAGCCTGGTAGCTCGTCGGGCTCATAACCCGAAGGTCGTCGGTTCAAATCCGGCCCCCGCAACCACTTTCCCTTTGAGTTATTTTTCAAATATACTGTGTGCATCGACGGACGCATTCACGGCTGATTTTTGAAAGAAAATTCTTTGGATGGAGTCCGGGCCGCATTGCGGCAGACAGGGTCCAGTGACTAAAAGCCCCGAATATTCGGGGTTTTTTGTTATTAGCGAATCGTAATACTGGGCTATAGGCCCTTTTTTTATGTCTTGGGGGTGGGCTTGTCCACATTAGAGCAAAAATTGACAGA
Source organism: Pantoea sp. Sc1 (assembly GCF_000255315.1). Classification (NCBI taxonomy): domain Bacteria; kingdom Pseudomonadati; phylum Pseudomonadota; class Gammaproteobacteria; order Enterobacterales; family Erwiniaceae; genus Pantoea; species Pantoea sp. Sc1. Next base: position 3,595,896 of record NZ_AJFP01000001.1, on the reverse strand, counting down.
GTTGGTATCGGCTCCGGTAGAAGCGCTGGGTTACGAACTGGTTGGTATTGAATTCGTTCGTAGTCGCACATCTATTCTGCGCATCTATATTGATAGTGAAGATGGCATCAATGTCGATGATTGCGCCGATGTCAGCCACCAGGTAAGCGCCGTAATGGATGTAGAAGATCCCATTACCGTTCCTTACAACCTTGAAGTCTCTTCACCGGGACTCGATCGTCCTCTGTTTACCGCAGAACACTACACCCGCTTTATGGGTGAGGAAGTGACTCTGGTGCTGCGTATGGCCGTTCAGAACCGCCGTAAATGGCAGGGAATCATCAAGTCAGTTGATGGCGAGATGATCACGGTGCATGTTGAGGGTAACGATGTAGTGTTCGCGCTGAGTAATATTCAGAAAGCGAACCTGGTCCCCCACTTTTAAAAGTCCGGATTGAGGCTAACCAGGATGAACAAAGAGATCTTAGCTGTTGTAGAAGCCGTTTCTAACGAAAAAGCCCTGCCGCGTGAGAAAATCTTCGAAGCGCTGGAGAGCGCGCTGGCGACTGCGACCAAGAAAAAGTACGAGCAGGAAATTGAGGTACGCGTCAGCATTGATCGCCGCAGTGGCGACTTCGATACTTTCCGCCGCTGGGAAATCGTAGAAGAGGTGACTCAGCCGACGCGCGAGATCACGCTGGATGCGGCCCGCTTCGAAGATGAAGCATTCAATCTGGGCGATTATGTCGAAGATCAGATTGAATCGGTCACCTTTGACCGTATCACCACCCAGACCGCTAAGCAGGTTATCGTGCAGAAAGTGCGCGAAGCTGAGCGCGCAATGGTGGTTGATCAGTTCCGTGAGCAGGAAGGCGAAATTATCACGGGCGTGGTGAAGAAAGTTAACCGCGACAACATCTCCCTCGACTTAGGCAACAATGCTGAAGCGGTCATTCTGCGCGAAGACATGCTGCCGCGTGAAAACTTCCGTCCAGGCGACCGTATCCGTGGCGTGCTCTACTCCGTTCGCCCGGAAGCGCGTGGCGCGCAGCTGTTCGTAACGCGTTCCAAACCGGAAATGCTGATCGAACTGTTCCGCATTGAGGTGCCAGAAATTGGCGAAGAACTGATTGAAATTAAAGCCGCTGCCCGCGATCCGGGTTCGCGTGCGAAAATTGCAGTCAAAACCAACGACAAACGTATCGATCCGGTGGGTGCCTGTGTGGGCATGCGCGGCGCGCGTGTTCAGGCTGTTTCCAGCGAACTGGGCGGCGAGCGTATCGATATCGTGCTCTGGGACGATAACCCGGCGCAGTTTGTTATCAACGCCATGGCCCCGGCCGATGTGGCATCAATCGTGGTTGATGAAGATAACCACACCATGGATATCGCCGTCGAAGCTGGCAATCTGGCTCAGGCGATCGGCCGTAACGGCCAAAACGTGCGTCTGGCATCACAGCTGAGTGGCTGGGAGCTGAACGTGATGACCGTCGATGATCTGCAGGCTAAGCATCAGGCTGAAGCACATGCAGCGATCGATATGTTCACGAAACATCTCGACATCGACGAAGAGTTCGCCACCGTACTGGTGGAAGAGGGCTTCTCCTCGCTGGAAGAGCTGGCCTATGTGCCTATCAACGAGCTGCTGGAAGTCGACGGCCTCGACGAAGAGACCATTGAAGCCCTGCGTGAACGAGCAAAAAATGCGTTAACCACCCTGGCACTGGCGAAAGAAGAGAGCCTTGGTAATCAGGATCCTGCTGAGGACCTGCTGAACCTTGAAGGTCTCGATCGTGCGCTGGCGTTCCGCCTGGCGTCGAAAGGCGTTTGCACGCTGGAAGATCTCGCTGAGCAAGGTGTTGACGATCTGACGGATATTGAAGGCCTGTCTGATGAACAAGCCGGCGCGCTGATTATGGCCGCACGTAATATCTGCTGGTTCGGCGATGACGCGTAATAACAGGAAGGAACAGCATGACAGATGTAACCGTAAAATCGCTGGCCGCAGAAATTCAGACTCCGGTCGATCGCCTGGTACAGCAATTTGCTGATGCGGGGATCCCTAAGTCTGAAAATGACGCCGTGACCCAGCAAGAGAAAGAAACCTTACTATCTCATCTGAACCGTGAACACGGTCAGGTCGGTTCAGCTAAGCTGACGCTGCAGCGTAAAACGCGCAGCACCTTGAATATTCCAGGCACCGGGGGTAAAAGTAAATCGGTGCAAATTGAAGTCCGCAAAAAGCGTACCTATGTGAAGGGTGATGCAGAGGCTGAGCAAGCTCAGGCAGAAGCTGAAGCCGAGGCGCAGCGTGAAGCGGAAGAGCAGGCGCAACGCGAGGCTGAAGAGAAAGCCCGTCGCGAAGCTGAACAGAAAGCGCAACGTGAAGCCGAAGATAAAGCCAGGCGCGAAGCCGCTGAGAAGGCCAAACGTGCAGCAGCGGAAAATGACAAAGTGACAAATCAACCTACCGACGAAGTGACCAGGGCTGCGCAGTCTGACAAAGCCCGTCGCGAAGCTGAAGCAGCTGAACTGAAGCGTAAAGCGGAAGAAGAAGCTCGCCGTAAGCTCGAAGAGGCGGCCCGCCTCGTAGCCGAAGAAGCCCGCCGTCTGGCTGAAGAGAAATCAGCCGAGTGGGAAAAGCCGGAAGAAGAGGATAAAGGCGACTATCACGTCACCACTTCAACCCATGCCCGTCAGGCGGAAGATGAAAACGACCGTCAGGTAGAAGCTGGCCGTGCGCGTGCGCGTACCACGGCGAAAGCAACGCGTCCGGCGAAAAAAGGCAACAAACATTCCGAAGCGAAAACTGACCGCGAAGAAGCGCGTGCACAGGTTCGTGGCGGTAAAGGTGGCAAACATCGTAAACCAAGCGCACTGCAGCAGGGCTTCAACAAACCCGCTCAGGCCGTGAACCGCGATGTTGTGATTGGCGAAACCATCACCGTAGCCGAACTGGCGAACAAAATGGCGGTGAAAGGTTCTCTGGTCATTAAAGCGATGATGAAGATGGGCGCGATGGCGACCATTAACCAGGTCATCGACCAGGAAACCGCACAGCTCGTCGCAGAAGAGATGGGCCACAAAGTGACCCTGCGTCGTGAAAACGAGCTGGAAGAGGCGGTAATGGACGATCGTGACACCGATGCCGCGCAGGAAGCTCGCGCGCCGGTGGTTACCATCATGGGTCACGTTGACCACGGTAAAACCTCACTGCTGGACTATATCCGCTCGACCAAAATCGCCTCTGGCGAAGCGGGCGGCATTACGCAGCACATCGGTGCTTACCACGTTGAAACCGACAACGGTATGATCACCTTCCTGGACACCCCGGGCCACGCCGCGTTTACCGCGATGCGTGCACGTGGTGCGCAGGCGACCGATATCGTTATCCTGGTCGTTGCCGCAGACGATGGCGTGATGCCTCAGACCATCGAAGCTATCCAGCACGCCAAAGCGGCCAAAGTGCCGGTTGTGGTTGCGGTGAACAAGTGCGATAAGCCAGAAGCGGATCCGGATCGCGTTAAAAACGAACTGACCCAGTACGGAATCATTCCGGAAGAGTGGGGCGGCGAAAACATGTTCGTTAATGTCTCTGCGAAAGCGGGTACCGGCATTGATGACCTGCTTAACGCTATCCTGCTGCAGGCGGAAGTCCTGGAGCTGACGGCTATCCGTGCCGGTATGGCGAGCGGCGTGGTTATCGAATCGTTCCTCGACAAAGGTCGTGGTCCGGTTGCAACCGTGCTGGTTCGTGAAGGTACGCTGAACAAAGGCGACATCGTCCTGTGTGGCTTCGAATATGGCCGTGTTCGTGCAATGCGCGATGAACTGGGTCGCGAAGTCATGGAAGCGGGTCCGTCTATCCCGGTTGAGATTCTGGGCCTCTCCGGCGTGCCGGCTGCGGGTGATGAAGCGACCGTGGTACGTGACGAGAAGAAAGCACGCGAAGTGGCGCTCTATCGTCAGGGCAAATTCCGCGAAGTTAAACTGGCTCGCCAGCAGAAATCTAAGCTTGAGAACATGTTTGCCAACATGACCGAAGGCGAAGTGTCTGAACTGAACATCGTTCTGAAAGCGGACGTTCAGGGTTCTGTGGAAGCGATCTCCGACTCCCTGCAGAAACTCTCTACCGACGAAGTGAAGGTGAAGATTGTCGGTTCAGGCGTGGGCGGGATCACCGAGACCGATGCGACCCTGGCGGCTGCTTCTAACGCCATCATCCTGGGCTTCAACGTGCGTGCCGATGCCTCTGCGCGTCGCGTCATTGACGCAGAAAGCCTGGATCTGCGCTACTACTCCGTCATCTATAACCTGATTGACGAAGTAAAAGCGGCGATGAGCGGCATGCTGGCACCAGAGTACAAACAGCAGATCATTGGTCTGGCTGCGGTCCGCGACGTGTTCAAATCACCGAAGTTTGGCGCGATTGCCGGTTGTATGGTGACGGAAGGTAACATCAAGCGTCACAACCCAATCCGTGTCCTGCGTGATAACGTGGTGATTTACGAAGGCGAGCTGGAATCCCTGCGTCGCTTTAAAGATGACGTTAACGAAGTGCGTAACGGCATGGAGTGCGGTATCGGCGTGAAGAACTACAACGACGTTCGCGTTGGCGATATGATCGAAGTGTTTGAAATCATCGAAATTAAACGCACCATCGAGTAATCGACTGCTGATGTGTTGCAATTTGGGAGGCCTCTGGCCTCCCGAATTATTTGGGAGAAATAATGATGGCGAAAGAATTTGGTCGCCCGCAGCGCGTATCACAAGAGCTGCAAAAAGAGATTGCGATGATCCTGCAGCGTGAGATCAAAGATCCGCGTCTGGGCATGATGGTCACCGTATCAGGCGTTGAAGTGTCACGCGATCTCGCCTACGCAAAAGTGTTCGTCACTTTCCTGAATGACCAGGATGAGGACGCGGTAAAACAGGGTCTGAAAGCGCTGAAAGAAGCGTCAGGCTACATCCGCATTCTGCTGGGTAAAGCGATGCGTCTGCGTATCGTGCCGGAGCTGACGTTCTTCTACGACAACTCCCTGGTTGAAGGGATGCGCATGTCCAATCTCGTCACAAGCGTCGTGAAAAACGATGCCGAGCGCCGTGGCTCTGATGCCACCGGCGATGACGAGGAGGCCTAATGAGTCGTCCGCGTCGTCGCGGCCGCGACGTCCATGGCGTGTTGCTGCTGGATAAGCCGCAAGGCGTCTCGTCGAATGATGTCCTGCAGAAGGTGAAGCGTATCTTTAACGCTAACCGCGCAGGCCATACCGGCGCGCTTGATCCGCTGGCAACCGGCATGCTGCCGATCTGTCTGGGTGAAGCGACCAAGTTTTCACAGTATCTGCTGGATTCCGACAAGCGCTACCGCGTGATTGCCCGGCTGGGTGAGCGGACCGACACGTCAGATGCCGATGGCAACCTCGTGCAGACGCGTCCGGTCACCTTCAGTCAGGCCGACCTCGACAGCGCGCTGGAGAGCTTCCGCGGTGAGACCCTGCAGGTTCCCTCAATGTTTTCGGCGCTGAAGCATCAGGGACGTCCCCTGTATGAATATGCGCGTCAGGGCATTGAGATTGCGCGTGAACCACGTCCAATCACGGTCTACGAACTGCAGTTTATTCGCTGGCAGGATAACGAGCTGGAGCTGGAAATTCACTGCTCGAAAGGCACCTATATCCGCAGCATCATCGACGATCTCGGTGAGAAGCTGGGCTGCGGAGCGCATGTCATCATGCTGCGTCGCGTTCAGGTTGCCCGTTATCCGTATGAAAGGATGGTGACGCTGGAACAGCTCAACAGCCTGCTGGCGGAAGCGACAGAAGCCGGCATTCCTCTGGAAACGCAGCTCGATCCGCTGCTGTTGCCGATGGACAGTCCTGCATCCGATTTCCCGGAAGTAAATATCCCGCCTGCCGTGGCTGCGTTTTTCCGCCAGGGTCAGCCGGTACAGGCCAGCCAGGCGCCCGCGCAGGGGCTGGTCAGGGTGTCGGAAGGTGAGGCCCGCAAGTTCATCGGGATGGCTGAAATTGCCGACGATGGTCGTCTGGCGCCACGTCGCTTAGTAGTGGAGTATCAGGATTAAGTCGCGCACTCACTTTTCGCTGATGGGGCATTTGCGTTGCTATCGGGCGCAGAGTAGAATAGCGCGGCTTTAAAAGCGGGATGCTGAATTAGAGATCGGCACCCATACATTCATTTTATACCGGAGTTTATTATGTCTCTAAGCGTAGAAGCTAAAGCAGAGATCGTTGCTAAATATGGCCGTGGTGCTAACGACAGCGGTTCAACTGAAGTTCAGGTTGCCCTGCTGACCGCGCAGATCACCCATCTGCAGGGTCACTTCTCTGAGCACAAAAAAGACCACCACAGCCGTCGCGGTCTGCTGCGCATGGTATCTCAGCGTCGTAAGCTGCTGGACTACCTGAAGCGTAAAGACGTTGCGCGCTACAGCAGCCTGATCGAAAGCCTCGGTCTGCGTCGCTAAGTCTGAAAAATCGGGTCGTCAGGGCGTCATGCAGCGATTAACGCGGCGTGCAGCAGACGATCAGATTTGTGCGAGTTTCATGAAAAGGGGGCCTTTATGGCCCCTTTTTTTGAGCAATCGGCAGCAATCCGGGCCAAACTGATGTATTGTTGCTTAGTGTGATCTTTAGTTTGCAGAATTTCGCGCGGCTAATGAGAGGCTTTACCGCAGGGGCGGTCGAGGGTTGTCATTAGTCGCGAGGATGCAGCTGGAGATTGGTAATCAATGGCGGGCTACAGATAGCCTTGCCCCGAAGTTAAGGACTTTGATTTTGCTGAATCCGATCGTACGCAAATTCCAATATGGTCAACATACCGTCACGCTGGAAACCGGCATGATGGCGCGCCAGGCGACTGCTGCTGTTATGGTGAGCATGGACGATACCGCGGTGTTCGTCACTGTCGTCGGCCAGAAAAAAACTAAACCCGGTCAGGACTTCTTCCCACTGACCGTGAACTACCAGGAGCGTACCTACGCTGCTGGTCGTATCCCAGGCAGCTTCTTCCGTCGTGAAGGCCGCCCAAGCGAAGGCGAAACGCTGATTGCGCGTCTGATTGACCGCCCGATTCGTCCGCTGTTCCCGGAAGGTTTCGTTAACGAAGTTCAGGTCATTGCGACCGTGGTTTCTGTAAACCCACAGGTTCATCCTGACATCGTTGCTATGATCGGTGCTTCTGCCGCGCTGTCACTCTCGGGTCTGCCGTTCAATGGCCCAATCGGTTCTGCGCGTGTTGGTTACATCAACGATCAATACGTTCTGAACCCGACAGCAGATGAGCTGAAACAGTCTCGTCTGGACCTGGTGGTTGCCGGTACGCAGAATGCCGTTCTGATGGTGGAATCTGAAGCTGAGATCCTGTCAGAAGAGCAGATGCTGGGCGCCGTGGTCTTTGGCCACGATCAGCAGCAGGTGGTAATTGAAAACATCAATGCGCTGGTTGCTGAAGCGGGCAAACCACGCTGGGACTGGCAGCCAGAAGCCGCCAACACCCCACTGATTTCACGCGTTGCTGCACTGGCAGAAGCGCGCATCAGCGATGCTTACCGCATCACCGACAAGCAGGAGCGTTACTCGCAGGTTGGCGTCATCAAAGACGAAACCATTGCTGCGCTGCTGGCTGAAGATGAGACGCTGGATAGCGCTGAAATCAGCGACATCGTCCATAGCCTGGAAAAGAACGTTGTTCGTACCCGTATTCTGAACGGCGAGCCGCGTATCGATGGCCGCGAAAAGGATATGATCCGTGGTCTGGACGTGCGTACTGGCGTGCTGCCACGTACTCACGGTTCATCCCTGTTCACCCGTGGTGAGACGCAGGCGCTGGTAACAGCAACGCTGGGTACCACCCGCGATGCGCAGAACCTGGATGAGCTGATGGGCGAGCGCACTGACAGCTTCCTGTTCCACTACAACTTCCCTCCGTACTCTGTCGGTGAAACCGGCATGGTCGGTTCGCCGAAGCGTCGTGAAATTGGTCACGGTCGTCTGGCGAAACGCGGTGTGTTAGCGGTTATGCCGAAAGCGGAAGATTTCCCTTACACCGTGCGTGTGGTGTCTGAAATCACCGAATCTAACGGCTCCTCTTCAATGGCCTCTGTCTGCGGTGCCTCACTGGCGCTGATGGATGCGGGTGTGCCAATCAAAGCCGCTGTTGCAGGTATTGCAATGGGTCTGGTGAAAGAAGATGAGAAGTTTGTGGTTCTGTCTGACATCCTGGGCGACGAAGATCACCTGGGCGACATGGACTTCAAAGTAGCCGGTAGCCGTGAAGGTATCACCGCGCTGCAGATGGACATCAAAATCGAAGGCATCACGCGTGAAATCATGCAGGAAGCGCTGAACCAGGCTAAGGGTGCGCGTCTGCACATCCTGGGCGTTATGGAACAGGCTATCAGCACGCCACGTACTGAGATTTCTGAATTCGCACCGCGCATTTACACCATCAAGATCAGCTCTGACAAGATCAAAGATGTGATTGGTAAAGGCGGCTCAGTGATCCGTGCACTGACCGAAGAGACCGGCACAACGATCGAAATCGAAGATGACGGCACCGTGAAAATCGCTGCGACCGATGGTCTGAAAGCGAAAGAAGCGATCCGTCGTATCGAAGAGATTACCGCAGAGATCGAAGTGGGCCGCATTTACAGTGGTAAAGTGACCCGTATCGTTGACTTCGGTGCCTTCGTCGCCATCGGCGGTGGTAAAGAAGGTCTGGTTCACATTTCGCAAATCGCCGATAAGCGCGTTGAGAAAGTGACTGACTATCTGCAGATGGGTCAGGAAGTGCCGGTGAAGGTGATGGAAGTCGATCGCCAGGGCCGCGTACGTCTGAGCATCAAAGAAGCGACAGAATCTAAGCCGCAGGCTGAAGAAGCTGCAGCGGTGACCACACCTGCCGCTGAATAAGTCATTGCTGATTTGCCCCTCTTTGCCTGGCAGAGAGGGGCGTTTGTGTCATCGCGAGGGCGGGAATCCTTGTGCACAGCAGGCGGATGACAGGATGGTTATCCCAATGTTTGTATTCGGGAGTGGGAAATGAAGCCTTTTCTGCGCTGGTGTTTTGTTGCGACAGCTTTAACGCTGGCAGGATGCAGCAACTCCAATTGGCGTAAGAACGAAGTTCTTGCAGTGCCGTTACAGCCCACACTGCAGCAGGAAGTGATACTGGCGCGCATGGAACAAATACTTGCCAGTCGCGCTCTCACCGATGATGAACGCGCACAGCTGTTATATGAGCGCGGAGTGTTGTATGATAGTTTAGGTCTGCGGGCATTAGCGCGGAACGATTTTTCGCAAGCGCTGTCTATAAGACCAGATATGCCTGAAGTGTTTAACTACTTAGGCATATATTTAACGCAGGCGGGCAACTTTGATGCCGCCTATGAAGCGTTCGATTCTGTACTTGAGCTTGATCCAACTTACAACTATGCGCATTTAAACCGTGGTATCGCCCTCTATTACGGCGGTCGATACAAGTTAGCGCAAGATGATCTGCTGGCGTTTTATCAAGACGATCCTAACGATCCTTTCCGCAGTCTGTGGCTCTATCTGGCTGAACGTGAGATGGATGCCGACAAGGCAAAAGTCGCGCTTCAACAGCGTCATGACAAAGCGGTCAGAGACCAATGGGGATGGAATATTGTCGAGTTCTACCTTGGAGATATCAACGAGAAAACGTTGATGGAAAGTCTCAAGGCGGACGCAACGGATAACACCTCGCTCGCTGAACATCTCAGTGAAACCAACTTCTATTTAGGTAAGTACTACCTAAGTCTGGGGGAGAAGGACGACGCGAAAGCGTTGTTCAAACTGGCGGTGGCCAACAACGTCAATAACTTTGTTGAACACCGATACGCATTGTTGGAACTGGCGCAACTCGGCCAGGCACAAGACGATTTATCAGAATCTGACCAGCAATAGCTGACGAACTAAATTTGCCCGTAACACCTGTAAAGTCATCATCTTCAGGGATGAGGGCTTTTCTGTTCGTCAAAACTTCTAATTTGAGCCGGTTCACACTTTTTGATGAAAATGACTGAAAGTTTTCACGACGAGTTATGTAGACTGGCCGCCGCAATCTAAGAGGCACGTGTACTACATGACTGATATTCAAACCACTTTTGCTGACCTTGGCCTGAACGCCGACATCCTTGAATCACTGAATGGCATGGGCTACGTAAAGCCTTCCCCAATCCAGGCTGAGTGTATTCCTCACCTGCTGGCGGGCCGTGACGTGTTAGGTATGGCGCAGACCGGGAGTGGTAAAACTGCGGCGTTCTCTCTGCCGCTGTTAAACAACATTGACCCTTCTGTCAAAGCACCTCAGATCCTGGTGCTGGCACCGACCCGCGAACTGGCGGTTCAGGTTGCTGAAGCTGTCACCGAATTCTCTAAACACATGCGTGGCCTGAACGTGGTTGCCCTGTACGGCGGCCAGCGTTATGACGTGCAGCTGCGTGCACTGCGTCAGGGACCACAGGTTGTTGTGGGTACGCCTGGCCGTCTGCTGGACCACCTGAAACGCGGCACGTTAGACCTTTCTAACCTGCGCGGCCTGGTGCTGGACGAAGCAGACGAAATGCTGCGTATGGGCTTCATCGAAGACGTTGAAACCATCATGGCGCAGATCCCGGAAGGTCATCAGACCGCTCTGTTCTCTGCCACCATGCCAGAAGCAATTCGTCGTATCACGAAACGCTTCATGAAAGATCCACAGGAAGTGCGTATTCAGTCAAGCCTGACCACGCGTCCTGACATCAGCCAGAGCTACTGGACCGCTTACGGTCGTAAAACTGACGCACTGGTTCGCTTCCTAGAAGCGGAAGATTTTGATGCGGCGATTATCTTCGTACGTACCAAAAACGCGACCCTGGAAGTTGCAGAAGCGCTGGAGCGCAGTGGCTACAACAGCGCCGCGCTGAACGGTGATATGAACCAGGCACTGCGTGAGCAGACGCTGGAGCGCCTGAAAGATGGTCGTCTCGACATCCTGATTGCGACTGACGTTGCGGCCCGTGGCCTGGACGTTGAGCGTATCAGCCTGGTTGTTAACTACGACATCCCGATGGATGCAGAATCTTACGTTCACCGTATCGGCCGTACCGGTCGTGCCGGTCGTGCTGGCCGCGCGCTGCTGTTCGTTGAGAACCGCGAGCGTCGTCTGCTGCGCAACATCGAACGTACGATGAAGCTGACTATTCCGGAAGTTGAACTGCCAAACGCAGAACTGCTGGGTCAGCGTCGTCTGGCGAAGTTTGCCGCGAAAGTTCAGCAGCAGCTGGAAAGCAGCGATCTGGATCAGTACCGTGCTCTGCTGACTAAAATGCAGCCAGAAGACGAACTGGATCTGGAAACGCTGGCCGCGGCACTGCTGAAGATGGCACAGGGCGAACGTCCTCTGATTCTGCCACCGGAAGCGCCACGTCCGCCACGTCGTGAATACCGCGATCGTGACGATCGTGATGGCCGTCGTGACAGCCGCGAAGCGCGTGGTCCACGTGACAGCCGTGATGGCGACCGTCCACGTCGCGAACGTCGTGACGTTGGCGAGATGCAGCTCTACCGCATCGAAGTGGGTCGCGATGATGGTGTTGAAGTTCGTCACATCGTTGGCGCGATCGCTAACGAAGGCGACATCAGCAGCCGTTACATCGGTAACATCAAGCTGTTCGGTAACCACTCGACTATCGAGCTGCCGAAAGGCATGCCAGGCGATGTGCTGCAGCACTTCACCCGTACACGTATTCTGAACAAGCCGATGAATATGCAGTTACTGGGTGACGCTCAGCCAAACGAAGGTCGTGGTGACCGTCGTCCGGCCGGTGGCGATCGTCGCAATGGCCCAGGCGCTGGCAACCGTGAAGGTGGTCGTCGCTTCTCTTCTGAGCGCCGTGACGGTGGTCGTGAAGGCGGTCGCAGCTTTAACCGTGAAGGCGGCCGTGGTCCACGTCGTGAAGATGGCGCAGCCGCACCACGTCGTCGTGACGCATAACGACCTCATGTCGTAACAAAAAGGGAAGCCACTGGCTTCCCTTTTTTTATGTCGATCAGGCTCCGCCGCTGATGATGACGCGCTCGCCGCTGACCCAGGCGGACTCCTCCGAGGCCAGAAACAGCGCCACCTGTGCCACATCTTCCGGCAGACCAAAACGCCCCAGCGGCGTGGCGGCCAGCAGTTGCGCTTTAAGCTGCGGGCTCATCCTCTTCGCCGCCAGCAATCCCTCTGTCAGAATCATTCCCGGTGCCAGGGCGTTAACCCGAATGTTTCTGGCACCCAGTTCGCGCGCCAGCCCCTGTGTCAGCGTATCCACCGCGCCCTTGGTCGCCGCCCAGAGCACGGAACCCGGCGTGCTGTTCTGGCTGCTCAGGGCGCTGAGGTTGATAAGGGTACCGCCGTGGGCAGGAAAGTGATGAATCGCCTGCTGACAGACCCGCAGCGTGCCAAGCAGGTTAACGTTGATCTGCTGCTGTATCTCCTCCTGGGTCAGCGCCTCAAAGGCGCCGTGATGAAAGCGGCCCGCGTTATTCACCACGATGTCTGGCGCGCCGAAACAGGCAACGGTGGTTGCAAACAGCCGCTCCACGTCCTGCTGCACAGAGATATCCGCCTGCACCGCCACCGCGTCACTGCCCAGGGCAAGAATGTCGCTGACCACGTCAGCCGCACCCACCTCGTCCTGTTGATAATTGACGATTACCCGTGCGCCCGCCGCCGCAAAGGCGATGGCAATAGCAGCACCAATGCCTTTTGATGCTCCCGTTACCAGCGCGATTTTATTCTGTAGTGCCTTCATTATCCTGATCTCCGCCGTAATGATTGCGTTGACAGACTATGCGCGCCGCTGACCCATCCGGGTAGCGCAATCCTGCAAGCTTTTTGCCCGATCCTGCAAAAGTGTCGCTGTGACACAGGCATGGCGCACCGGCTCAGGTAATATCGGCTGAGATGATAAAGGGAGATGACCCGGTGACAGAGAATGATACGTGGCAGGCGCTGGCCCGGTTGATTGCGCGGCATGCGCCGGAGGATGGACGGCACGCGAGTGCCATTGACTACCTGTTCTTTGGGCGCAGCTCTGCACCAACGAAGCCCGTGCACTTTGCCCAATGGGCCAGTTTCGCGCTGGTCGCACAGGGCAGCAAGGCGCTGCACATCGGTGATGAGGTGCTGCATTATGGCCCGGGCGATCTGCTGCTGGTGACGCTGGATATGCCGGTGCGCGCCTGCGTCACGGTCGCCACGCCGGAAAAACCTAACCTGGGGATTGGCATCGCCATCAATGAATCCCGGCTGATGCGCTATCTCGACCAGTTTCCCCCGACGTTGTCACCCGCCACGGCCCGCAACGAACGCGGCATTACCGTGCACAAGATGTCGCCGTGGCTGGTGGAGGCGGTAACGCGGCTGGTGCGGCTGCTTTACCATCCTGAGGATATCCCGGCGCTCGCCCCGCTGATCGAGCAGGAGATTTTCTACCGGCTGCTGACCGGACCGGAAGGATCGCGCATTCTGAATATGGCGCTGGCTGAGCGGCCGGGTAACCGGGTGGCGCAGGCGGCCCGCTGGCTGCGGGAGAATTTTCATCAGCCGCTGAAGATTGACCAGCTCGCCAGCAGTGTCGGCATGAGCATCTCTTCGCTGCATCATCACTTCAAAGCGGTCACGGCAATGACGCCGATGCAGTATCAGAAACAGCTGCGGCTGAATGAGGCGCGACGGCTGATGATGGTGGAAAAGCTGGATGCCGGGACGGCAGGCTATCGGGTAGGGTATCAGAGTGCGTCACAGTTCAGCCGGGAGTATCGCCGCCTCTACGGGCAGTCCCCGGCCAGGGACAGTCGTCAGCTGGCGGTGAGCGCAGAGACTGTGCCCCCACCGCAGAACTGACTACAGGCTGCTGGCGGCTTCCATCGCAATGGCGAAGGAGCGCAGGCGCGCTGCGGAGTCAAAAATCTGGCCGTTGACCATGATCTCATCCGCCTGAGTTTCACGCATCAGTGACGCCAGCCCGTGACGCACCTTATCTCCATCGCCGACCAGCGACATGCTGAGCGCCTGCTGAACCCCATACTGCTCTGACGGTGACCAGAGGTTATCCATGTTCTCAACCGGCGCCGGTAACGGGCCCGGTTTGCCGCGGCGCAGGTTGATAAACTGCTGCTGCTGCGAGGTAAACAGGAAGCGTGCCTCACGCTCGCTGTCAGCGGCGACCACGTTGATGCAGACCATGGCATACGGCTTGTCGAGTCGCGCCGAGGGCTGGAAGTTTTCGCGGTAGACGTGCAGCGCCTGGAACAGCTGATCCGGCGCAAAATGTGAGGCAAAGGCAAACGGCAGACCCATCCGGGCTGACAGTTGTGCACTGTAGAGGCTGGAGCCGAGCAGCCAGACCGGGATCTTCAGGCCGAGGCCCGGCACCGGTTGCACCGGCGGCTGTGCATCCGCTTCTGCATCAAACCAGTTAATCAGTTCAGCCACATCTTCAGGAAAGGTGTCGGCGTGCATGCTGGCCTGATGACGACGCAGCGCCATCATCGTACGCTGGTCAGAGCCGGGCGCACGACCCAGGCCGAGATCGATACGGCCGGGATAGAGAGAAGCCAGTGTGCCAAACTGCTCGGCAATCACCAGCGGCGCATGGTTAGGCAGCATGATGCCGCCCGATCCCAGCTGCAGCGTCTCGGTATTGGACGCCAGATAGCCGATCAGCACCGACGTCGCAGCACTGGCAATCCCCGTCATGTTGTGATGTTCAGCCAGCCAGTAGCGTTGGTAGCCCAGTTTTTCAGCCTGGCGCGCCAGCGCCAGCGAATTGTGGAACGCATCCCGCGCGGTCGCACCCTGAGGGATCGGCGCGAGATCCAGCACGGACAGGCGAAGAGGTTTTTTATCAGACATGACTACTCCCGTTGTATGGCGCAGGCATTAAAGTCTGCATCATTTAGTATTACGCATCATTCCTTATATTAAAACTGCTAACCTCAGCAGGAATATAGCCGGTATGTGCTTTTACTCAGGATGCCAGCGTCATACCCGCCAGTTTGCGCCAGTAACCATTGCAATCGCAGCCTTTCGCGACCATTAACGGAGCCTGACCATTCTCATTGGCCCGGAAACGATCTATCTCTGCCAGCGTGGTGGTGTCCTGCGGAGAGAGCCGGACGCAGTCGACCCACTCCCGCATCCCCGCCAGATCGTTCCCCAGGTTGTAACAGTAGCCGCTCATGGTCTGAATGCCGTTGAGCACGAACACCGGCTGCCCCTCCTGCGAGCTGACGCGGCGGCCTGTCGGATAGTTGATGCAGCAGGTTTCGCAATCGTCCTTCGCGCGGTTTTCCGAGCGGGCGGTAAAGCAGCGCGCCGAGAGCGCCAGCGGCAGATGACCGTAGCCCATCACCTCCACCTCAAACTGCTGCCGGATACCGCGCGTTTCGCACTGTTCCAGCAGCTGCAGCAGCCAGTCGCGTGACATCTCAACCGGCATACACCAGCGCGTCATTCCCTCCCTGACCAGCAGTTGCAGGGTGTCAGCGTTGTAGACGTTCAGCGTCGGGCCTGCCACAAAGGGCAGGCGGCGCTCAGCGGCCATGTTAACCGTGCCGATATCATTCGCTTCAATCAGGAACTCGCCGTTTTCGACATAACGCTGCAGCTCTTTCAGTTCAGAGGGGGACTGCAGCAGCGCCAGTGTGCTCAGCACGACCTGTTTGCCGCTGGCCGCGACGTCACGGGCCATCTCTATCCAGCGGCCATAAGGCGTCGCGCGGCGTTTACTGCACACCGCTTCGCCGAGGTAAATAATCTCCGCGCTACTGCGGGCAGCCTGCTGGTAAAACTCCTCCAGCGTGGGGGTTGGCCAGTACCAGAGCACCGGCCCGACGGCATATTGCATCATGACTCCTTATTGCCATTCACGGTGATAAGCACCCAGCGTGGTTTGCGTGCCTTCAGAGAGATCGCCCAGCGTCTGCATCCACCGGGGCGCCACCTCAAATTGTTCCGGCCGGGCCTGACAGCGGTCGATCGCCTGACGCCAGACGCGCGCGACATCAGCAACATAGGCGGGACTGCGCTGGCGACCCTCGATCTTGACCGAGGCGACCCCGACCCGCAGCAGTTCCGGCAGCAGCTCCAGCGTGTTCAGGCTGGTGGGCTCTTCCAGCACGTGATAACGCTGGCCGCTGACCTCATACCGTCCTTTGCACAGTGTCGGGTAACCCGCGCTTTCATCCGCCGCGTAGCGATCGATCAGCACTTCGTTCAGGCGGGATTCCATACCCTGCGGCGTCTGCTGCCAGCGCACAAATTTCGCCGGAGAACAGGCACCGGCGCTGTTAGGCGACTCACCGGTCAGCCACGAGGAGAGGTAGCAGCGGCCTTCCGCCATAATGCACAGGCTGCCAAACGCGAACACCTCCAGCGGCACCGGCGTGCTGCGCGCCAGCTGCTTTACCTGATGCAGAGAGAGCACCCGCGGCAGCACCACACGCTGCAGATTAAAATGGCGATGATAAAAGCGAATCGCCTCCAGATTGGTGGCTGACGCCTGCACGGAGAGATGGCGCTCCACCTGGGGATAGTGCGTCGCCGCATACTCCAGCGTGGCGATATCGGCGAGGATCAGCGCGTCGGCCCCGTTCTGCGCCGCCACATCAATGGCCCGCTGCCAGCGTCCCATGCCGTCAGGATGGGCGAAGGTATTGATTGCCACATGCAGTTTGCGGCGATGCTGATGCAGATAGCGAGCCGCTTCGGCCAGCTTTTTGTCGGTGAAGTTCAGGCCCGCGAAGTGGCGGGCGTTGGTGTCATCTTTCAGCCCCACATAGACCGCATCCGCGCCATTCTCGACGGCGGTGCGCACTGCGGGCAGGTTGCCTGCCGGGCAGAGCAGTTCCATAGGTGTTCCTCTCAACATGCAGATGGGCGTCGAGTCTAGGCATCTGCGCCGGGAGGCGTATTGATTTGGGGCAGTGAATTTTTCGTTCCTCCCCACCGGCGCGGCTTTTTTTCCTGCCGGGAGCGCGATTTTTATTGATCCCGGATGAGGTGTGTCGAAACGGATATGGCAATATACGTAAAATTTTCTGAAGGGAGGGACAAAAGTGTTAAAGCGGATTCATGCCCATTTTGTGAAAAAGGCTCCGGAAATCTTAGGCTTACCCGCAGCGCTTACCCCATTCCCGGTCAAAAAGCGGCTTCTGCAACAACTCTTAAACTGGCAATTTCGTCATGCTTTAGCTGAAGGTGAGTTAGACTTTCTGGAAGGTCGCCTGCTGGGTATCGGGATTGCCGATCTCAATCTGCAATGGATTACCACGCTGCAGGACGGCCGGCTGGTGGTATTGCAACAGTCCGAAGCGGATGTCTGGTTTCGGGGCAATGCCAATGATTTGTTGCTGGTGGCAGCACGTAAAGCAGATCCCGACATGCTCTTCTTTCAACGCCGTCTGGTGATTGAAGGGGACACTGAACTGGGACTTGAGGTGAAGAACGTAATGGATGCTATTGAACCCGAGGCTATGCCCACCGCGTTACGCACGGCAATTCAGCAGATGGCGGCCTTTGTCGACGCCGGGATGAAACAGGACGCGAAGGCCGGACAGGCACGCGCAGGTGCCCTATGCTGATCCGTAGCGAAATTGGCGTGGATGCCGCAGGCATCGACACGCTGCTCAGACGCTGTTTCACGTCGCCCGCCGAGGCGGAACTGACGCAGTCGCTGCGCGAAGATGGCCTGTTAACCTTAGGCGTGGTCGCCACTGACGATGAGGGACAGGTGCTGGGTTATGCTGCATTCAGTCCGGTCAGCGTTAAAGGTGAAGATCGTGGCTGGGTGGCGCTGGCCCCGCTGGCGGTGGATGAGACGCTACGCGGGCAGGGCATTGCCAGCAAACTGATTTATGAAGGACTGGATACCCTCAACGAGTTCGGTTACAGCGCGGTGGTCGTGCTGGGCGATCCGGCATTCTTCAGCCGCTTTGGCTTTGAACCGGCAGCCCGCGTCGGCCTGCACAGCCGCTGGCCGGACAGCGAGGCGACGTTCCAGGTCTATCGCCTGGCAGAGACGGCGTTTGAGGGCGCAGACGGAGAGATCGACTTCGCCGAGCCCTTTAATCGCCTGCTGTAATACCCAGCCAGCTCTCCAGGCTGACCGGCTGACCTGCCACTAACTGGAGTTTCTGCTGACGGGTCAGCTGCTTGACCTGATACTCCAGTCTGGAGGCGCTGGCACGGTCACCTGCATCACAGTGAAACACCAGCGCCAGTGGACCTTTGCCGCGCAACGCGCGGGCGCCGCGTCCGGTCTGGTGCTGATCAAACCGGCGCATCACATCCGTGGTGATGCCGGTGTACAGGCTCCCTTTCGCCGTACGGACGATGTAGAGTTGCCACTGCTGACTCATTCGCAATCATTTCCCAAAAAAAGGTGCCGGGCAGTGTAGCGCGCTTCACGCTCCGGTGCATCGCCAGGAGTTTACCTTGTCCGATCACGCCCATCTGGTTCGCTATCTCCGAAAGCAACATGTGCTTTCTCTCTGCTCTGCCGACGACGATCAACTCTGGTGCGCCAACTGCTACTACGTCTTCGATGAAGCGCGCATGGTGTTCTGGATTATGACCGAGCCCGACACCCGTCACGGGGCGTTGATGCTGAAGAATCCGCAGGTCGCGGGCACCGTCAATGGCCAGCCCAGAAGCGTGCTGCTGATAAAAGGGGTGCAGTATCGGGGCCGGATTGTGCGGCTGGAGGAGGAAACGGAGAATGCCGCCAGAGCCGCCTATCAGAAACGGTTTCCGGTGTCGCGCAAAGTCTCAGCACCGCTGTGGGAGATTCAGCTTGATGAGGTGAAGATGACCGACAATGCGCTGGGATTTGGTAAGAAGATCAGCTGGCTGCGGGAAAGCTGAAACGCCCTTTTCAGCGAAAAGGGCGCAACGGATTTACAGCGCTTCGAGGATACGCAGAGATTCGCGATTGAAGGCGGGTAAATCGGCCGGGGTGCGGCTGGTCACCAGCTTATCGCCGTCAACCACCACTTCCTTATCATGGAAGTCGGCACCGGCGTTGATCAGGTCGATGGCAACGGCTTTTACGGTGGTCATCTTGCGACCACGCACGCCGTTGGCGCTGATCAGCAGCTGGGGGCCGTGGCAGATAGCAAAGATAGGCTTACCGCTGGCGACGAACTCTTTGGTGAAGGCGACAAAGCGGTCATCGCCACGCAGCGAATCCGGCGAGTGACCGCCTGGCAGCAGCAGCGCATCAAACTCAGCCGGGCTGACGTCGTCAATGCTGCGATCGATGGTCACTTCGGCTTCGCCTTTTTTGCCTTTTACGACATTTCCGGCCTGGTTCTCAATGGTCACTACCTCAAACCCGGCGCGTTTGTAGACCTCAGCAGGTGACGTAAATTCTGAGTCTTCAAATTCATCGGTAATCAAAACCGCAACTTTCTTGCTCATTTTGTTTCCTCCTTAAAGCAGTGGAGCGCGAGGCGCGCTTTCCGGATCAGGATTTAAGCCTGGTCGCTATGGGCGAGAACGCAAGCCAGACCGTTAAGATCAGCTATCTTTTAAGCTGTCAGCAGTGAAATAAGGATGAATCTGAGATGAATCGCGTATTACTGACCGGAGCCACCGGCTTAGTCGGGTCGCATCTGCTGCGCTTACTGATTGAGGATCCGCGCGTCGATGAGATCATCGCGCCAACCCGTCGTCCGCTGCCTGTCCTGCGTAAGGTCGTCAACCCGGTGGAGGCCGACCTGACCGATGTACTCGGGCCGTTGCACTCTTCGCTGGATACGGTGTTCTGCTGTCTGGGCACCACGCGCCGGCAGGCGGGCAGCAAAGCGGCGTTTATTCACGTCGATTACACCCTGGTGGTGGACAGCGGATTGAGCGGACTGCGGCTGGGGGCAAAACAGATGCTGGTGGTGAGTGCCCATGGTGCCAGCCGTCACTCACCTTTCCTGTACAGTCGCGTGAAAGGCGAAATGGAAAACGCATTGCGCCATCAGGGCTGGCCGCACCTGACGCTGGTACGGCCTTCGTTACTGCTGGGCGATCGGGCGCAGACGCGTCCGGGGGAACGCCTGATGGCCCCGCTCTTTTCTCTGCTGCCGGGTCACTGGCGGGCGGTGAGCGCACGTGACGTGGCCCGCTGTCTGCATCAGCAGGCGTTCACGCCGGCGGGCGAAAGCGTCACTATCATTGAGTCGGGCGACATCCCGCGTCACTCAGCGTAGCTGCCAGAGGATCTGATTGCGGCTGCCGCGCCAGGGCAGCGAGGCATCCTTCTCCTCTTCGACAAAACGGCCATCAATCAGCACGTCGAGATAGATCAGCACGGCGCGCTGCGCGGCATTCAGTTCCTGCATCCGGTAACCGGTCCAGAGCCAGATATCTTTACCGGGACAGCTCTGGCGCACCCGCCTCACCAGACGGCGAATGTGCGGCACGTTGTGCGGATGCAGCGGATCGCCGCCGCTCAGCGACAATCCCTGACGCGGAATGCGCGTGTCCTGCAAATCCGCCAGCAGCTGCTCCTCCATCGCCAGCGTGAAAGGCACGCCCGAGTCGGTTCGCCAGGTACTCTGGTTGTAGCAGCCACGACACTGATGTTCACAACCGGCGACAAACAGCGTGCAGCGGGTGCCGGGGCCATTAACGATATCCACATCGTAGTAGCGATGGATATGCATCATCCCAGCGGTCCTTCTGCCAGATGTTTCACCCGGCGCTGAACTTCCTGCTGTTTTCCGGCGTTAAAGGGCCGCGCATCCGGGCTGCCAAGATAACCGCAGACCCGCCGGGTGACGGAGACGCGCGCCGGATCGTGGTTGCCGCACTGCGGACAGGTAAAGCCGCGGCTGGTACAGGTAAACTCACCGTTGAAGCCGCAGTCGTAGCACTCATCAATCGGGGTGTTGGTGCCGTAGTAGGGCACGCGGTCGTAGCTGTAGTCCCAGACATCCTCCAGCGCCCTGAGGTTGTGCTGCACGTTCGGGTATTCGCCGTAACAGATGAATCCGCCATTCGCCAGCGGTGGATAGGGCGCTTCAAAGTCGATTTTATCGTAGGGATTCACCTTCTTCTCAACGTCGAGATGGAAGCTGTTGGTGTAGTAGCCCTTGTCCGTCACGCCCGCCACCAGACCAAACTGCGCCGCGTCCAGACGGCAGAAGCGGTCACAGAGATTCTCACTCGGCGTGCTGTAGAGGCTGAAGCCGTAATGGGTTTCGGCTTTCCAGCGATCGGTGGCAGCGCGCAGATAGGCGATGATCTCCACCCCTTTCGCGCGCAGCGCCGCGTCATCATAGGGGTGCTTCTGGCCGCCGCTGAGGGCATTCAGGGTTTCATGCAGGCCGATATAGCCCAGCGACAGGGAGGCGCGGCCATTGCGGAAAATCGGCCCCACCTCATCATCGGCGTTGAGCCGGACACCGCAGGCCCCTTCCATGTAGAGGATGGGGGCCACGCGCGCTTTGGTTTTCTCCAGCCGCGCCACCCGCGTCATCAGCGCCCGCTTCGCCAGCAGCAGACGCGCATCCAGCAGTTGCCAGAAGCGCGCTTCATCGCCGCCCGCTTCCAGCGCGATGCGCGGCAGATTGAGGCTGATCACCCCGATATTGTTGCGGCCCTCATGGATCTGTTCGCCGTTCTCTTCGTAGACGCCAAGAAAACTGCGGCAGCCCATCGGGGTTTTAAACGAGCCGGTGACTTTCACCACCTGATCGTAGTTGAGGATGTCGGGATACATCCGCTTGCTGGCACACTCCAGCGCCAGCTGTTTGATGTCATAGTTAACGTCGCCTGCACGCCGGTTAACGCCTTCGCGAATGGTGAACACCAGTTTGGGAAAGACGGCGGTTTTACGGTTTTTACCGAGTCCGGCCAGGCGGTTGCGCAGAATCGACTGCTGGATCAGGCGGGCTGCCCAGTCCGTTCCCAGACCAAAACCAAAGGTGACAAACGGAGTCTGTCCGTTGGCGGTGTGCAGGGTATTCACCTCATACTCCAGCGACTGAAAGGCGTCATAGCACTCTTTGTCGGTGCGCTGGCGCGCATACGCTTCTGCCTGCGGGATCTGCCACTGTTCCGCGATCGCCAGATGCCGGGCATAGCTCTGCTTAACAAACGGCGCCAGCACCTCATCGATGCGATTGATGGTGGTGCCGCCGTAAATGTGGCTGGCGACCTGCGCGATGATCTGGGCCGTCACGGCGGTGGCGGTGGCGATCGATTTGGGCGGCTCGATCTCGGCATTGCCCATTTTGAAACCGTTGGTCAGCATGCCTTTAAGATCGATCAGCATGCAGTTGAACATGGGAAAGAAGGGCGAGTAGTCGAGATCGTGGTAGTGGATCTCGCCGCGCTCGTGCGCCAGCACCACATCGCGCGGCAGGATCTGCTGCTGCGCATAGTGCTTCGCCACGATCCCGGCCAGCAGGTCGCGCTGCGTCGGGATCACTTTGCTGTCTTTGTTGGCATTCTCATTCAGCAGCGCGGCGTTGGTCTGATCGACCAGCCCGCGAATGGCGTGATGCAACTGGCTCTGCCGATCGCGGGCCACATCGCGATCGTGACGGTATTCAATATAGGCGCGAGCCAGTTGCGGCCAGGGGCCCGCCATCAGCGTCTCTTCGACCGCGCACTGAATCTCACCGATATCCACTTCCGGACGATTGGCCAGCTGCGCCGCGACGCGCTCAGCGACCTGCGCGCACCAGGCGCTGTCATCGACCTTTACGGCCCGTGCCGCCGCCAACACCGCATGCTCAATACGCTGCGCATCGAAGCCTGTCCGGCACCCATCACGTTTGATTACCACCGTCGCCATTTTTCTCTCCATGAACCACATATTGGGGTTCTGAGAATTCTATTCCCTACATGTAGTGATTTCCGGAAATTAATGCGCGCGGTTTTGACCTGAAACAAAGAAGGCTCTACATAGTGGATCGTGCTGGCGGGTATAAAAAGAGAGGGCAGGTTATCGTCTGGTGCGGGGGAGCGGCGGGGAGCGCGGATGCGCCGGACCCGCCGCCGTGACGTCAGGCGGGGCCGCTTACCGAATGGCGGCGCACCAGCGTCGGGCTGAACATATGGGTGACTTCCGGCAGCGGCTGGTCGTTGGCCAGCGCCAGCGCCAGCTGAGCCGCCTGCTGCGCCATGGTGACAATCGGATAGCGCACGGTAGTGAGGCGCGGACGCACATAGCGCGACACCAGCACATCATCGAAGCCAATCAGCGACATCTCTTCCGGCACGCGCACGCCGTTGTCGCTCAGCACCGCCAGCGCGCCTGCCGCCATGGAGTCGTTGTAGCAGGCGACGGCGGTAAAGTTCCTGCCGCGCCCTAACAGTTCCGTCATCGCCTGCTCACCGCCCACCTCATCCGGTTCGCCCCAGGTGACCAGCCGATCGCTGCAGGGCAGGCCATGCTCCTTCAGCGCATCGTAGTAGCCCTGCAGGCGATCTTCGGCATCAGAGATGGTGTGGGTCGAACAGATAAAAGCGATATTCTGGTGGCCAAGCTGGATGAGATGGCGGGTCGCCAGCCAGGCGCCGTAGCGGTCGTCGAGCGCAATACAGCGCTTTTCAAAACCTTTTATCAGCCGGTTCAGCAGCACCATACCGGGCACCTGCTTCATCAGCACTTCCAGCTCCGCATCGGGAATTTTCTTGGCGTGAACCACCAGCGCCGCACAGCGGTGGCGCATCAGCTGTTCAATTGCCTGCCGCTCTTTTTGCTCATTATGGTAACCGTTACCAATCAGCAGAAAGTTACCGGTGTCGCCTGCGACCTCATCCACGGCTTTCACCATGGCGCCAAAAAAGGGGTCGGAGACGTCGCCCACAATCAGACCCAGCGTTTCGGTCGATTGCTGCGCCAGCGCGCGTGCGTTGGCATTCGGGTGATACTGAAGCTGCTCCATCGCCTGGCCTACGGCCTGTCGGGAGCTGTCGCTGGCTTTGGGAGAATTATTGATTACACGGGAGACTGTGGCGACAGAAACGCCAGCCAGTCGCGCAACATCCTTTATGGTAGCCATGCGTTGACCTGTCCGGGGGAAAACGTTTACACATCGCATCAGTGTTACGGAAAAGGGCAGACACATCAACCCGACAGAATGCCAGCGTCGTCGCAAAAAGGGGCAAAATCGGACCCGCAGGCACATCTTCTGCTGAGAGGCCGCCCCATGTTATGCTCCCTGTCCCCCCTGGCTACCGTGAAAAACAACGATGAAAACCAAAGTGCCACACCTGGCGCACTGGGGCGCCTTTACCGCCGTCACTGAAAACGATCGCCTGACGGGCTGCGAACCTTTCTTCGCCGATGCCGATCCGTCACCGATGATCCACACCATTCCAGAACTGGTCTATTCCGACAAACGCATCCGTCAGCCGATGGTGCGGCGCTCGTGGCTGAAGTCACGCGAAAACAGCGACCGCACGCTGCGTGGCCGCGAAGACTTTGTTGCCGTTGACTGGGAGACCGCGCTGGACCTGGTGGCGGAAGAGAATCGCCGCGTCCGTGAGCGCTACGGTGCCTCAGGCATTTTCAACGGTTCCTACGGCTGGTCATCGGCCGGTCGCGTTAACCACGCCCGCACCCTGGTGCGCCGCTTCTATTTTCAGGGCGGCGGCGGCGTCGATCAGCAGGGCAACTACAGCTGGGGAGCCGCGCAGTTCTTCCTGCCCTATGTGATTGGCACCTACATGCCACTGACCGGCCGCGTGACCGAATGGCCGCAGGTGGTCGAACATGCTGAGATTTTTGTCGCGTTCGGGGGACTGGCGCTGAAAAACGCTCAGGTCGCCTCCGGCGGAGCGGGGCAGCACAGCCTGAAACCGGCGCTGCAGCAGCTGGCGGCCAGAGGCACGCCGGTGATTAACATCAGTCCGATGCGCGATGACTGCCCGGAATTTGTAAACGCCGAGTGGATTCCGATTCGCCCTAATACCGACGTGGCACTGATGCTGGCGCTGGGGTATGAGATCAACCAGCGTGGCGCAGTGGATGAGGCGTTTCTCGCCAGTCACTGCACCGGCTGGCCGCAGCTGCGTGCCTATCTGCTGGGCGAGACGGATGGCGTGGCGAAAACCGCCGGCTGGGCCAGCCGCATTACCGGCATTCCGGCCGATCGTATTGTGCAGCTGGCGCAGCAGCTGATCGGCAAGCGCAGCTTTATGACCTGCTCCTATTCGGTTCAGCGCGCCCATCGCGGCGAGCAGCCTTACTGGATGATGATTGCGCTGTCGTCGATGCTCGGTCAGCCGGGTCTGCCGGGGGCCGGTTTCTCATTTGGTCACGGCTCGATGAACAGCGTCGGTAACCCGCGTCAGGAGGGGCCTGCCCCGATGATGAGCACCGGTCCTAACCCCGCCGGGCTGTCGATTCCGGTGGCCCGGATCAGCGATATGCTGCTCAATCCCGGTCAGCCTTACCGTTTTCAGGGCGAGACGCTGCACTATCCCGACATTCACATGGTGCACTGGGCGGGCGGCAATCCTTTCCATCATCATCAGCAGCTGAACCGGCTGGTGGCGGGCTGGCAGCGGCCCGATACGGTGGTGGTGCAGGATATCGTCTGGACGCCTGCCGCCCGGATGGCGGATATCGTCCTGCCCGCGACCACCACGCTGGAGCGCAACGACATCGGCGGCTCTTCACGCGACCGCTTTGTGCTGGCAATGCATCAGGCGATTAAACCGCAGCATCAGGCGCGTAACGACTTCGATATCTTTGCTGACCTGGCGGAGCGCCTGGGCTACCGCGACACCTTCACCGAAGGGCGCAACGAGATGCAGTGGATTGCGCATCTCTATCAGCAGTGCGCCACGGCACATCAGCGTAAAGGGATCGATTTTCCGGAATTTGATGAGTTCTGGCAGCGCGGATTTGTGGAAATCCCCGAAGGCGGCAAGCCTTATCAGTTTATGGAGGATTTCCGGGCCGATCCGCAGGCGAATCCGATTAAAACGGCCAGCGGCAAAATCGAGCTGTTCAGCCAGACCATTGCGGATTATGAGCTGGACGATTTCGCCGGGCATCCGGAGTGGCGTGAGCCGCAGGAGTGGCTGGGATCGCCGGTCAGCCGCGACTATCCGCTGCACATGATCTCCATTCAGCCTGCCGACCGGCTGCACAGTCAGCTGGACGCCACCGATACGGTGCAGGGGAATAAAACCGCCGGCCACGAAACGCTTTACATGCATCCGCAGGATGCGGCGGCACGCGGGCTGGCAGAGGGCGATGAGATCGAGGTGAGCAACGCTCGCGGGGTGATGCTGGCGGGTGTGCGGATCACCGACGGGGTCACGCCGGGCGTGGTGATCATCGCCACCGGAGCCTGGTTTGATCCTGGCTTTGGCCAGGCGTGGCAGCCTTACGATCGCGCAGGGAACCCTAACGTTCTTACGCTCGACATCGGCACCTCGTCGCTGACCCAGGGGCCAAACGCCATGAGTTGCCTGGTGGAAATCAAAAAACATCAGGATTGCAGAATAGCGTAAAGATCTCATGGCTGGTTACATTTTGCCGGTAACTGTTGCGTTTGAGTGATGGCAGCCGATCAATCACCCTTGCTACAGTCAGGGTCCCAGAGGTATTGATGGGTGAACATCAATAGATTTTCTTGATTACACCAACCTGCGCAGATGCGCAGGTTTTTTTTTGCCGCCAACCGGTGTCCGATAACGAACTGATACACAGTTTTCCTGTTATCCGGACCGCGCTTTCTTTATAACTGCTGGCTTAGCCCCTTTTCTTTATTTTGCGCAGCGGAACGCCATGCCCCGGATTAAAAAACTACTGGGAAAAGACCAGATAAAAGCCCCCTTTAACCCTTTCCGATTCCGGCTGATCTGCCTGGGTGTGATGACCTGTCTGGTGGTGCTGCTGGCGCGCGTCGCGGACCTGCAGTTCCTGAATCAGCCGATGCTGGAGCACGAAGCGGATCAGCGATCGCTGCGAACCGTCACGCTGCCTACCAGTCGCGGCACCCTGCTGGATCGTAACGGCGAAGCCCTGGCGCTCAGCGTGCCGTCGCGTGATGTGATCGCCGATCCGCAGCGCGTGCTGGAGAGCAACCCCGATTTTACCAGTGCCAAATGGGCCTACCTTGCCGCGGCGCTCAACACCCGTCCCGAAGTGCTGGCCGCGCAGATCACCGCCAACCCGAAACGCCGCTTTCTCTACCTGGGGCGCAAAATCGAACTGGGGATCGCCAAAGATATTAAAGAGCTGAAGCTGAAGGGGATCAGCGAAGTCTATGATGACAGCCGCTTCTATCCGATGAGCGAAGCCTCTGCGCCGCTCATCGGCATCGTCGGGGCCGATAACGTCGGTCTGAACGGGCTGGAAAAAGGCTTTGATAAGGTGCTGCAGGGCGAGCCGGGCAAAGAGGTCTATCGCCAGGATGCGGCGGGCAACATTATCTCGATGATTAACTATCAGCCGCCAACGCAGCCGCCAACGGTGCAGCTCAGCATCGACAAATACGATCAGTACACCCTCTACAGCAAACTGCGCGACGGCGTGCTGCTCAACAAGGCGGATTCCGGCGCCGCCGTGCTGGTGAAGATCGACACCGGCGAGATTCTGGCGATGGCCTCCTATCCGTCGTTCAACCCCAACAACTATGAAGGGGCCACGCCGGCGCAGATGCGTAACTCGGCTATCAACGACAGCTACGAACCGGGGTCGACCGTCAAACCGTTAGTGGTCATGGAGGCGCTGGAGCGCCATCTGGTGCGGCCCGACTCGGTGATCGACACCACGCCTTATCGGGTTAACGGGCACCTGATCCGCGACGTCGGCCACTGGCCGCGCCTGACCATGACCGGCATCCTGCAGAAGTCGAGTGACATCGGCGTCTCGCATATGGCGCTGGCGATGCCCGCCGAAGCGCTGGTCAACACCTACCATGCGTTCGGACTGGGTAAACCGACCGGCTTAGGCCTGACCGGCGAAAGTGTGGGCTACTTCCCGCTGCATCGCGCCCGCTGGGCCGATATCGAACGCGCCACCTTCTCGTTCGGGTATGGTCTGCGCGTCACGCCGCTGCAGATTGCCCGTGAATATGCCACGCTCGGCTCCTATGGTGTCTACCGTCCGCTGTCGATCACCCGCGTGACGCCGCCGGTTCTGGGCAAACAGGTCGCGAATCCGGAAACGGTCAAAGAGGTGGTCCATATGCTGGAGAGCGACGTGCTGCCGGGCGGCACCGGGGTGAAGGCGGCGGTGCCGGGCTACCGGCTGGCAACCAAAACCGGTACGGCGGAAAAGATGGGCACCAGCGGCAAATATGATGGCGGCTACGTCAACTACACCGCCGGTCTCGCGCCCGCCAGTCATCCTGAAGTGGCGCTGGTAGTGATGATTAACCATCCGACGGCGGGCGATCACTTCGGTGGCTCAGTGGCCGCTCCGGTGTTCGGCAACATCATGGGGCCGGTGCTGAAGCACATGAACATCGCGCCGGACGCAATCTACAGCAAGCCGGTCACCGGCGCTTCAGATAAATCCTAGAAAAATCAGAGTGTAAGCGCGGGGTGGCTAATTTTCACACCTCGTTGCACTTCCCCGAATTCGGTTGCGTTTTCACGCTGTCACCGCAGGGCAAATCAGTGCGACGATAGCGATCCCAGAGGTATTGATGGGTGTGAAAACAACACCGCTTCGGCGGTGAGACCCTGTTATTACACCAACCCACGCAGAAGCGTGGGTTTTTTTTGCCTGCATGCGGCCAGGGAGAGCGTAAAAACGCCTGCTAATCCTCATCGTTCTTAACGAAACCCTGACAGTTTGCCAATGGAAAGGCGCGTCACCTTTCACGGATAATAGCTCCCCTGAAATCGGGCAGTTCACGCTTAACTGCCGTTTCTCCATGCCGCATTCCGCACATTCCGGGATTTCTTTTTTGCTTAGCTGAAGAGTTTAACGATGACTCACTTTTCTCGCCCGGCGCGTACTTCCGGGCTTAAGTGGCTGCTTTTGTTGCTGGTGGCCACGATAGTGGCTGGCATTCTCTGGCGTCTGCTCTTATCGGGTTCCGGGAATAAACCGGGTGCGCACGGCACGATGGGGGGAGGTGCAACCCTGGTCCACAGCGGGGTTGCCAGTAAGGCCGATGTGCCCGTGTGGCTGGATGCGCTGGGCACGGTGATCCCCAGCGCCAGCGTGACGGTCACCAGCCGCGTTGATGGCCAGCTTGAGCAGATTTTCTTTACCGAAGGGCAGAAGGTCAGCGCCGGACAGCTGCTGGCCCAGATCGACCCACGCAGCTTTCAGGCAACGCTTAACCAGTATCAGGGTGAACTCAGCGAAAACCAGGCGCTGCTGAAAAGCGCCGAGCTGACGCTCGCGCGCTACCGCAAACTGGCGGCACAGGATGCGCTGGCGCGCCAGGATCTCGACAGTCAGATTGCCACCGTCGGACAGTATCGCGGCGCGGTCGCCGCCGATCAGGCACAGATCGCCAGCGCCAGGCTGAGCATTGAATATGCCCGGATTACCGCCCCGATTAGCGGGCGCGTCGGTCTGCGTCAGGTCGATCCCGGCAACATGGTGCAGAGCTCCAGCAGCACCGGTCTGGTGACCATCACTCAGATGCAGCCCGCCGCCGTCACCTTCAGCGTGCCACAAAGCAACCTCCCGGCGCTGGTCAGCGTGCTGCATCAGGGGCAGAGCCTGCCCGCCACGCTGTTCGATCAGGACAACCAGCACCAGCTCGCCAGCGGCGAAGTAAAGTTCATCAGCAACCAGATCGACACGGCTACCGGCACCGTGGCGCTGAAAGCGGTGTTTGCCAACCAGGATGAAGCGCTGTTTGCTAACCAGTTTGTGAATATCAGGCTGCAGACCCGGATGCTCAAAGGCGCGACGGTGATCCCGGCGCAGGCGCTGCAGTTGAGCAGCGACGGCAGCTTTGTCTTTGTGATCAATCAGGATCACACCGTCACGCGCAAAGCGGTCACCACCGGCCCCGCGTTCGGCGACGACCAGCAGGCGATCCTCAGCGGTGTCTCGCCGGGGGATCGGCTGGTGACTGAAGGGATCGATCGTCTGACCAGCGGCAGCAAGGTCACGCTGGCCGATGAGACGCCTGCTGCCGGTGCTGTGTCAAAATGAACCCGTCTCGCCTGTTTATTCTGCGTCCGGTCGCCACCATTCTGCTGATGGTCGGCGTGCTGATTGCGGGCATCTTTGCCTATAAATTCCTGTCGACCTCGGCGCTGCCGCAGGTCGACTATCCGACTATTCAGGTCACTACGCTCTATCCGGGTGCCAGCCCGGATGTGATGGCGTCATCGGTCACCTCACCGCTGGAGCGCCAGTTAGGACAGATGGCGGGTCTGAGCCAGATGAGCTCCACCAGCGCCAGCGGCTCGTCGATCATTACCCTGAAGTTCAGCCTGGATCTGTCGCTGGATGTCGCCGAGCAGGAGGTACAGGCGGCCATCAACGCGGCAAATAACCTGCTGCCCGACGATCTGCCCAATCCGCCGACCTACAAAAAGGTTAACCCGGCGGACAGCGCGGTGGTGACGCTGGCAGCCAGCTCCGGCACGCTGCCGCTGACCGAGGTGCAGGACCTGGTGAATACCCGGGTGGCGCTGAAACTGTCGCAGATTTCCGGCGTCGGAATGGTGACGCTGGCGGGCGGTCATCAGCCCGCCATTCGGGTGCAGATGAATCCGCAGGCGCTGGCGGCGCATCATCTGACACTGGAGGCGGTGAATACGCTGATCGGCAACAGCAACGTCAATGGCTCTAAAGGCGGCTTTGATGGCAAATATCATTCGGTCACCATCGACGCTAACGATCAGCTGCGTACCGCCGAAGAGTACGGCAACCTGATCCTCACTTATGAGAACGGTGCGGCGCTGCGCCTGAAAGATATCGCCCATATCGAACAGGGGCCAGAGAACAGCTTCCAGTCCGCATGGGCTAACAACCAGCCTGCGATTGTCATCAGCGTGCAGCGCCAGCCGGGTGCGAACGTGATTCAGGTGGTGGACAACATCAAGGCACAGCTCCCCGCACTGCAGGCCGCGCTGCCGGACGGGGTGAAGATGACGATTCTCTCCGACCGCACTCAGACCATTCGCGCCTCAATCAGCGACGTACAGTTTGAGCTGATGCTGTCGATTGCGCTGGTGGTGATGGTGACCTTCCTGTTCCTGCGCAACGTGGCCGCCACGCTGATCCCCAGCGTGGCGGTGCCGCTGTCGCTGGTCGGCACCTTTGGCGTGATGTATCTGGCGGGCTTCAGCCTGAATAATCTGTCGCTGATGGCGCTGACCATTGCTACCGGTTTTGTCATTGATGACGCCATCGTGGTGGTGGAGAACATTTCGCGCAGGCTGGAGCAGGGCGAGTCGCCGATGGAGGCGGCGCTGAAAGGCTCACAGCAGATTGGCTTCACCATCATCTCGCTGACCTTTTCACTGATTGCGGTGCTGATCCCGCTGCTGTTTATGGGCGATGTGGTTGGGCGGCTGTTCCGGGAGTTTGCGATTACGCTGGCGGTGGCCATCCTGGTGTCAATGGGGGTGTCGCTGACGCTGACCCCGATGCTGTGCGCGTATCTGCTGCGCCACATTCCGCCAGAGCAGCAGTCTACCTTTGCCCGCAAGGGCGGCGCGCTGTTCGACCGGCTGGTGCGCGGCTATGACCGGCTGCTGACCGTGGTGCTCAATCACCAGAAACTGACGCTGCTGGTGGCGCTGGCGACCTTCGGGCTGACGGCGCTGCTCTATCTGATGGTGCCGAAGGGTTTCTTCCCGACCCAGGATACCGGGCTGATTCAGGGCGTCACCGTCGCCTCACAGGATGTCTCATTTAACGCGATGGCTGAGCGGCAGCAGGCGCTCTCAGCACTGATCCTGAAAAATCCGGCGGTAGAGAGTGTCTCATCGACCATCGGTATCGACGGTACCAACACCAGCCTCAACAGCGGCCGGTTGCAGATCAACCTTAAGCCATTTGGCTCCCGCGATTTCAGCGCCAGCGAGGTGATCAGCCAGCTGAACCAGGCGACCGCCAGCGTGCCGGGTATCCGGCTCTATCTGCAGCCCGCGCAGGATCTCACCGTCAACGACCAGGTCTCGCCGAGTCAGTATCAGTTCACCCTGGACGACGCTGACAGTGAAAATCTGGTCAGCGCCTCGCCGAAACTGGTGGCGGCATTGCAGCAGCGGCCCGAGTTTAATGGCGTGGTAAGTAACCTGCAGGATCAGGGGCGCGTCTCTTACGTGGAGCTGAACCGGGACAAAGCGGCGCGCTTCGGCATTACCGCATCGGACGTGGACACGGCGCTCTATAACGCCTTTGGTCAGCGTCTGGTTTCGACCATTTTTACCCAGTCGAATCAGTATCGGGTAGTGCTGGAAGTGGCGCCGGCCTTCCAGCAAGGGCCGGCGTCGTTTGATGATGTTTATCTGCAGCCGTCCACCAGCAGCAGTTCCACGTCGTCATCCAGCAGCACGACGTCATCAACCACCACATCCTCATCCTCAGCCACGGAGAGCACCACGTCCGGCAGCGGCATGGTAAAACTCACCGCTATCGCCACAATTCATCAGCGTACCGGATCACTGATGCACATGCGGCTGAATCAGTTCCCGGCGGTGATGATCTCCTTCAACCTGAATCCAGGCTACTCGCTGGAGGATGGCCAGCGGGCAATCGCCGACATGCGGCAGCAGCTGCAGCTGCCGGAGAGCACCACGCTGCGTTACCAGGGCGAAACGTCGGCATTCCAGAGCGCCACCGGCAACACGCTGTGGCTGATTCTGGCGGCGCTGATCACCATGTATGTGGTGCTCGGCATCCTCTACGAAAGCTTTATCCATCCGGTCACGATTCTCTCTACTCTGCCGTCGGCGGCGGTGGGCGCGCTGCTGACACTGTTGCTGGCGGGCACGGAGTTCAGCCTGATTGCGCTGATTGGCGTCATCCTGCTGATCGGCATCGTGAAAAAGAACGCCATTATGATGATCGATTTCGCGCTGGAGGCGGAACATCAGCAGCACCTCAGCGCGCGTGAGGCGATTCATCAGGCCTGCCTGCTGCGCTTCCGCCCGATTCTGATGACGACGATGGCGGCGCTGCTCGGCGCGCTGCCGCTGATGCTCGCCTCCGGCTCGGGTGCCGAGCTGCGACAGCCGCTGGGGCTGGTGATTGTCGGCGGGCTGATTGTCAGTCAGGTGCTGACGCTTTTCTCTACGCCGGTCATCTACCTCTGGTTTGACGGGCTGGCGCAGCGCGGCAACGCCTGGGTGAAACGCCGTCAGCAGCAGGCGCGGAGCGGGCAATGAACCTGACACGGCTATTTATCTTTCGTCCCGTGGCGACGCTGCTGCTGACGCTGGCGATCCTGCTGCTCGGTGCGCTGGGTTACCGGCTGCTGCCGGTGGCACCGCTGCCGCAGGTCGATTTCCCGACTATCATGGTCAGCGCCAGCCTGGCGGGGGCCAGCCCGGAGACCATGGCGGCCACCGTCGCGACCCCGCTGGAGCGTTCACTCGGGCAGATTGCCGGTATCAGCGAGATGACCTCCAGCAGCTCGCAGGGCTCCAGCAGCATCATCCTGCAGTTTGAGCTGGACCGCGATATCAATGGCGCGGCGCGCGACGTGCAGGCGGCGATCAACGCGGCGCGCAGCCTGCTGCCGAGCGCCATGGCCTCGCTGCCGACTTATCGCAAAGCTAACCCCTCAGACGCGCCGATTGTGATGCTGGCGCTGACCTCTGCGACCCGCACGCCCGGCGAGCTTTACGATCTGGCGGAGAGCAAAATCGAACAGGCGATGGGGCAGGTACAGGGCGTCGGCGAAGTGTCGCTGATGGGCAGCGCCTTACCCGCGGTGCGGATTGATCTGCAGCCGCTGAAGCTGACCCACTACGGCATCTCGCTGGAGACGGTGCGTGCCGCCGTCGCCGACAGCACCACCAATCTGCCCAAAGGGATCTTACAGGGCAGTGACCAGTCGTGGCTGGTGGACAGCAACGGCCAGCTGGAGAAGGCCGCCAGCTACCGCGATCTGATCATCACCTGGCAGCAGGGCAAAGCGGTGCGGCTGCGTGACGTCGCCACGGTCTATGACTCGGTGGAAGATCGCTATCAGGCGGGATTCCTTAATGCCACGCCTGCGGTGATGATCGGCATTAAACGTCAGGCGGGCGCCAACATGCTCGAAACCATCGACGCAATAAAAGCGCAACTGCCGCGGCTGGAAAAGAGCCTGCCCGCTGACAGCCAGCTGAAGGTGGTCGTTGACCGCTCACCGGGCGTGCGCGCCTCGCTGTATGACACCGAAGAGACGCTGCTGATCGCGGTGTTGCTGGTCATCGCGGTGGTGTTTATTTTCCTGCGCAATCTGCAGGCGGTGATCATTCCGGCACTGGCGCTGCCAGTGTCGCTGATCGGCACCTGTGCGGTGATGTACCTGCTGGGATACAGCCTGGATAACCTGTCGCTGATGGCGCTGATTATCGCCACCGGCTTCGTGGTGGATGATGCGATTGTGGTGCTGGAGAACATCACCCGTCACATTGAGCGCGGGCTGAGTCCGCTGCGGGCGGCGCTGCGCGGGGCGCAGGAGGTGAGTTTTACCGTGC
The DNA here is from genome assembly GCF_000255315.1 of Pantoea sp. Sc1. NCBI lineage: Bacteria > Pseudomonadati > Pseudomonadota > Gammaproteobacteria > Enterobacterales > Erwiniaceae > Pantoea > Pantoea sp. Sc1. The sequence continues at coordinate 3,561,261 of NZ_AJFP01000001.1, read as the reverse complement.
TGTCGATGACCGTATCGCTGATCGCGGTGTTTATCCCGATTCTGCTGATGGGCAGCATTGTCGGGCGACTGTTCCGCGAATTTGCTGTCACACTCACGGTGTCGCTGCTGATCTCGCTGTTTGTCTCGCTCAGCCTGACGCCGATGCTCTGCGCACGCCTGCTGAAACCGAAGCCGCCCGTCAGCCAGCGGCCGCATCCGCTTTATCAGTTTATTGAGAACCAGCTGAGCCGCCTGCTGGCCGCCTACGGACGCGGGCTGGCCTGGGTGATGCGCCATCAGAAACTGACCATGCTCAGCCTGCTGCTGACCGTGCTGCTCAATGTTTTCCTGTTCACCGTTGTGCAGAAGGGCTTTTTCCCGAATCAGGACACCGGGCTGCTGATGGGCGCGCTGCGTGCCGATCAGAACATTTCGTTTCAGGCGATGAAGCCAAAAATGCTGATGTTCACCAAAATCATTCAGGAAGATCCGGCGGTTGAGAGCGTAATGTCGTCGATGGGCAGCGGGATGTTTGGCTCCCGTAACAGCGCCAACTTCTTTGTGCGGCTGAAGGACTTTGACCAGCGTGATGCCACGGCCAGCGAAGTGGCCAACCGGCTGACGCGCAAAACCAGCCACATCGCCGGGGCACAGATGTTCCTGATGGCGGCGCAGGATCTGCACATTGGCGGACGCAGTGCTAACGCGACTTATCAGTACAGCCTGCAGGCGGACGATCTTGATCTGCTGCGGGTCTGGACGCCGAAAGTACAGGCGGCGCTGGCGGCGATCCCCCAGCTCAACAGTGTGGACTCGGACTCGCAGACTGGCGGTCAGGAGGTGGAGCTGACCATTGATCGTGACCGCGCCACACGGCTGGGCGTCAATGTGAAAATGCTCGATACGCTGCTGAACAATGCGTTCAGTCAGCGACAGATCGCCACGCTCTACCACACCCTGAATCAGTATCACGTGGTGATGTCGCTGCAGGATAGCGACACCGCCAATCCGGAGACGCTGCAGCAACTCTATGTGATTAACGACAGCGGTGACCGCGTGCCGCTCTCCGCTTTTGCCCGCTTCAGCGGCGGCAATGCGCCGCTGTCGGTGGCGCATCAGGGCCAGTCCGCCACCAGTACCGTAGCATTCAACCTCAATGAGGGCGTCTCGCTGGAGCAGGCGCAGTTGCTGATTAAACAGGCGATGGCGAAGCTGGGCCTGCCGTCAACCATTCACGCCGGTTTTGCCGGTACCGCCGCTGCCTTTTCCCAGCTGACCGCCACCATGCCGTGGCTGATTCTGGCAGCGCTGGCGGCGGTCTATATCGTGCTCGGCGTGCTCTACGAGAGCTACATCCATCCGCTGACCATTCTTTCAACCCTGCCGTCCGCGGGCGTCGGCGCGCTGTTACTGCTGCTGCTGACCAACACGCAGCTCACGGTGATCGCGCTGATTGGCATCATCCTGCTGATCGGTATCGTGAAAAAGAACGCCATCATGATGATCGATTTTGCTATCGACGCGGAACGGCAGCAGGGTATGTCGCCGCAGCAGGCGATCACTCAGGCGTGTCTGATGCGCTTCCGTCCGATCATGATGACGACGCTGGCCGCCTTCTTCGGCGCGTTGCCGCTGGCGCTGGGCAGCGGCGGTGATGCCGATCTGCGCAGTCCACTGGGGATCGCCATCGCGGGCGGACTGGCGCTCAGCCAGCTGCTGACGCTGTTTACCACCCCGGTGGTTTATCTGTGGCTCGATCGTCTGGGTCGTGCCACTCAACGTCAATGGCGTCGTCTGCGCCATGCGGAATCCTGACCATGAAACCTTTTATCCCGTTTATTGTGCTGCTGCTGGCTGGCTGTAGCGTGGGTCCCGACTATCAGCGCCCGGCGGTGGCGATGCCGGTTCACTATAAAGAGGCCCGGGGCTGGCAGCGGGCGACGCCGCTGGATGCGCAAAGCAAAGGCAAATGGTGGTCGGTCTACCATGACGCCACGCTAGACGGGCTGCTGAGCCAGGTGAGCGTATCGAATCAGAACGTGGCGACTTATGCCGCGCAGTACCGGCAGGCGCAGGCGCTGGCGGCCGAGTCTCGCGCAGCGCTGTTTCCTTCGCTGGGCTATGACGGCAGCGTGACGCGCAGCGGCAGCCATGCCACTGGCAGTAGCGTTCGCACCACCAGCAGCAGCCATCAGGCGGCGCTGAGTGCCAGCTGGGAGCTGGATCTGTGGGGCAAACTGCGGCGCACGCTGGAGGAGGATCGCGCCAGCGCCTCGGCCAGCGCGGCAGAGCTGGCCAATATTACCCTGAGCGCCCAGTCTGAGCTGGCACAGGACTATTTCCAGCTGCGCATCATGGATCAGAAAATCGCGTGCTATCAGCAGAGCGTTGATGCCTATCAGCGCTACCTGAACGTCATTAACAGCCAGTATCAGGCGGGCACCGCATCGCGTGCGACTCTGGCTCAGGCGCAGTTGCAACTGGAGAGCGCCAGCGCCTCGGCGCAGGATTATCAGTGGCAGCGCGCGCAGATGGAACACGCCATTGCGCTGCTGGTCGGCAAAGCCCCCGCTGACTTTACGCTGACCGCCGCGCCGCTGACCGCCACGCTGCCCGCGATTCCGGCAGCCCTGCCGGGCGAGCTGTTGCAGCGCCGTCCTGACATCGCATACGCCGAACGCAATATGGCCGCCGCCAATGCCGCCGTGGGGGTAGCGGTGGCCGGTTACTATCCCGACCTGACCCTGAGCGCCAGCGGGGGTGTCAGCGCTTCGGTGCTGCATTCGCTGTTCTCGCTGCCAAACCGCGTCTGGTCACTGGGGCCAGAGCTGAGCGGCACGCTGTTTGACGCGGGCGCGACCTCTGCCAGGGTCGATCAGGCGCGGGCAGCCTGGGATGCCAGCGTCGCGACCTATCGTCAGACGGTGCTGGCCGCGATGCAGGAGGTGGAAGATAAGCTGGTAGAGCTGAACACGCTACAGGGCGAGGTTGCCGCGCAGCAGCGTGCCACCGACGCGGCGCAGACCTCGGCGCGGGTGACGCGTCTGCAGTATGAGGCGGGCATGATTAACTACCTGGATGTGGCGACCACAGAGAACAGCAGCCTGAGTGCCCAGCAGAGTTTGCTGACGCTGCAGAGCACGCAGTGGGTCAGCAGTGTGGCGCTGATTGCCGCCCTCGGCGGCGGCTGGCAGGCACCCTGATGCGGTGTCGGTGTGGCGATAATTCTGTTGTCGAACTGCCTCAAATCCTGCATCGTGAGGGCCTATTTTTCCCCGATGCTAAGGAGCCGGCATGGTTTTCACACTCTTGCGCCTCATCTTCCGCCTGTTATGGCGGGTCGAACTGCGTGGCGACGTCGCCGAACTGCATAAACAGAAGGTATTGATCACGCCGAACCATATGTCGTTTCTCGACGGCATATTGCTGGCGCTATTTTTGCCGGTCAGACCGGTCTTCGCCATCTACTCGACCATCGGCGAAAGCTGGTTTATGCGCCTGGTCAGGCCGTTTATCGACTTTGTGCCGCTGGACCCGACCCGGCCGATGGCGCTGAAGCAGCTGGTGCGGCTGATCGACAGTGGCCGTCCGGTGGTGATCTTCCCGGAAGGGCGGATTACCGTCACCGGCTCGCTGATGAAGATCTACAGCGGGGCGGGCTTTGTCGCGGCCCGCTCGGGTGCGAACGTGGTGCCGATGCGGATTGAAGGCGCAGAGTTCACGCCGTTTGGTCGCCTGGCGGGGGTGTTTAAACGCCGCCTGTTCCCGCGCATCACCCTCTCTGTGCTGCCCGCCACGCGCATTCCGATGCCGGAGGCGAAACGGGCGCGCGACCGGCGTATGCTGGCCGGGGAGCATCTGCACCATATCATGATGGAAGCGCGCATGGCGGTGCGTCCGCGTGAAACCCTGTTTGAGGCGCTGCTCTCCGCCCGGACCCGCTACGGCGCGTTTAAGCGCTGCATCGAAGATGTCAGTTTCAAACCTGACAGCTACAACGGACTGCTGAAAAAGTCGCTGGGCGTGGGCCGGATTCTGGAACGCTACAGTCAGCCGCGTGAAGTGGTGGGGCTGCTGCTGCCGAATACCACCGTGACGGCCGCAGCGATTTTCGGTGCCTCACTGCGTGGTCGCGTTCCGGCGATGCTTAACTACACCGCAGGCGTGAACGGCATGCGGGCGGCGCTGACCGCCGCGCAGATTAAAACGGTCTTCACCTCACGGCAGTTCCTGGAGAAAGGCAACCTGTGGCATCTGCCGCAGGGGCTCGGTGAGGTGCAGTGGATCTATCTGGAAGATCTGAAAGAGACGGTGACCGCGAAAGATAAACTCTGGATCGTCGCGCACCTGCTGATGCCGCGCCGCGCCCAACTGCCGCAGCAGCCGGAAGATGCCGCGATGGTGCTGTTTACCTCCGGCTCGGAGGGCAATCCCAAAGGGGTGGTGCATTCGCATAAAAGCCTGCTGGCGAATGTCGAACAGATCCGCACCGTGGCGGACTTCACGCCGCGCGATCGCTTTATGTCGGCGCTGCCGCTGTTTCATGCCTTTGGCCTGACCGTCGGCCTGTTTACGCCGCTGATGACCGGTGCGCAGGTCTTTCTCTACCCCAGCCCGCTGCACTATCGCATCGTGCCGGAGCTGGTCTATGACCGCAACTGCACCGTGCTGTTTGGCACCTCCACCTTCCTGGGCAACTATGCGCGCTTTGCCGCGCCGTACGATTTTGCCCGCCTGCGCTATGTGGTGGCGGGGGCCGAGAAGCTGCAGGAGAACACCCGCCAGCTCTATATGGAGAAGTACGGTATCCGCATCCTTGAAGGCTATGGCGTCACCGAGTGTGCGCCGGTGGTTGCCATCAACGTGCCGATGGCGACGAAGGCGCACACCGTCGGACGGATTCTGCCGGGCATGGATTCACGGCTGATGTCGGTGCCGGGCATCGAGAACGGCGGACGGCTGCAGCTGCGCGGGCCAAACGTGATGAAGGGCTATCTGCGCGTCGAAAACCCTGGCGTGCTGGAAGCGCCGGTCGCCGACGATGGTGAAGGCAATATGGAGGCGGGCTGGTATGACACCGGCGATATCGTCAGCTTTGATGAAGGCGGTTTCTGCCAGATTCAGGGCCGTGCCAAACGCTTTGCCAAGATTGCCGGTGAGATGGTGTCGCTGGAGATCGTTGAGCAGATCGCCCTGAAGGCGTCGCCGGACAAACAGCACGCCGCCTCACTGCGTCCCGATGGGCAGCGCGGTGAAGCGCTGGTGCTCTTCACCACCGACGCTGAACTGGCGCGCGACACGCTGCAGAAAGCGGCCCGCGAGCTGGGCGCGCCGGATCTGGCGCTGCCGCGCGACATCCGGGTGGTGAAACAGCTGCCGCAGCTCGGCAGCGGCAAACCTGACTATGTGACGCTGAAAAAGATGGCGGAAGAGGAGCAGACATGAGCCCTGATCGCACTGCACCGCTGATGTCACGCGGCATGATTGCCGTGATTGTCGCCCAGTTCTTTTCCGCCTTCGGCGATAACGCGCTGCTGTTTGCCACGCTGGCGCTGCTGAAAAGCCAGTTCTATCCCGACTGGAGCCAGCCGATCCTGCAGATGCTCTTTGTCGCGGCCTACATTCTGCTGGCGCCTTTTGTCGGTCAGGTGGCGGACAGCATGGCAAAAGGGCGGGTGATGATGCTCGCCAACAGCCTGAAGCTGCTGGGGGCGCTGACCATCTGCTTCGGCTTCAATCCGTTCATCGGCTATACCCTGGTCGGCGCGGGGGCGGCCGCCTATTCTCCGGCCAAATATGGCATCCTGGGTGAGATTACCCACGGCGAGAAGCTGGTCAAAGCCAACGGGCTGATGGAGGGCTCGACCATCGCCGCCATTCTGCTCGGCTCGGTGGCGGGCGGAATGCTGGCGGACTGGCATCTGCTGGCGGCGCTGGGGATCTGTGCGCTCACCTACGGCATTGCGGTCGCCGCGAACCTCTTTATCCCGAAACTGCAGGCGGCGCGGCCAGGCCAGAGCTGGCGGCCGGGCGTCATGGTGCGCCGCTTTTTCGATGCCGTTGGGCTGCTGTGGCGCGACGCAGAGACGCGCTTCTCGCTGCTCGGCACCAGCCTCTTCTGGGGCGCTGGCGTGACATTGCGTTTCCTGCTGGTGCTGTGGGTGCCGGTGGCGCTGGGCATCAGCGACAACACCACCCCCACCACCCTGAATGCGATGGTGGCAATCGGGATTGTGCTGGGAGCGGCGGCGGCGGCGAAGCTGGTGACGCTGGAGACGGTGCGCCGCTGCATGCCCGCGGGCGTTCTGATTGGCGTGATGGTCGTCGTCTTCTCGCTGCAGCATTCGCTGGTCAGCGCCTATCTCCTGCTGATGCTGATTGGCGCGCTGGGCGGTTTCTTTGTGGTGCCGCTGAACGCGCTGCTGCAGGCGCGGGGCAAAGAGAGCGTCGGTTCCGGCAACGCGATTGCGGTGCAGAATCTCGGTGAGAACAGCGCGATGCTGGTGATGCTGGGGCTCTATACGCTGGCGATAAAGGCGGGTGCGCCTGCTGTCGCAACGGGCGTCGGGTTTGGCGTACTGTTTGCGCTGGCGATAGCCGTACTGTGGCTGTGGCGACCGGCTAAGCGTTAAGCGCGTCACCGCCTCTCTCCGGCCTGCGCGGCGGAGAGAGGCGGACGGACGAATCAGCGACGGACCGCGATCGCTTCGATTTCAATCTTCACATCTTTTGGCAGACGCGCCACTTCGACACAGGAACGCGCCGGGAAGTGTGCGTCATGCTCGGTGAAAAACGCCTCATAGGTGGCGTTGACCGTGGCAAAATCATTCAGGTCCTTCACGAACACCGTGGTCTTCACGATATCGCCCACTTTCAGGCCCGCCGCTTCCACAATCGCCTTCACATTCTCCAGCGACTGACGCGCCTGTGCGGCAATCTCATCCGCCACCTGGCCAGTCACCGGATCGACCGGGATCTGACCTGAGGTGATGATCATGCTGCCCAGATCAACACCCTGAACATAGGGACCGATCGCGGCAGGGGCTTTCTCAGTACTGATTTCACGGGACATCATGGCTCCTTTAATTATGTCGTCAGGCGGCGGTGCCGCCGGTGTTGCCCATTATAAGGTCGGGCAGGGCGATTACCAGTGACCCAGCACCACGTGGCGGGCGAACTCTTTTTCGCAATATTTGCATTTGAGATGCACATCGTCGGCGCGCTGCTTCACGGCAAAACTGGAGAAGACCGGCTCGCTGCGGCTGATGCAGTTGCTGTTGGGACAGGTCAGCACCCGCTCGATGCGATCCGGCAGCGTCGGGGCGATCTTGGCCACCACCTCATAGTCGTCGATGCGGTTAACCGTGGCATCGGGCGCATAGACCGCCAGCTGATTGATCTGATCGTCGGTGAGAAAGGTGTTTTCAATCTTGATCAGATCTTTGCGGCCCATCTCGCCCGACGGCAGATTCAGGCCGATGGTGATGCGCTGGTCGGTTTCGGTCAGCCGGAACAGAGAGAGCAGCTTAAAGCCGATCTGTGCCGGAATGTGGTCGATGACCGTGCCGCGTTTGATCGCTTCGACCTGCAATTTGTTGTCCTGCGTCATGATGAGATCTCCTTACAGGGCGAGTTCGCTGTTTAAAACCAGTGCCAGCAGAGCCTGGCGTGCATAGATGCCGTTACCCGCCTGCTGGAAATACCAGGCGTAAGGGGTGCTGTCGACATCGGTGGTGATTTCGTCGATGCGCGGCAGCGGGTGCAGCACTTTCATATTGTCACGCGCCGTGGCGAGATCGGCGGCGCGGAGGATGAACTGCGCTTTGACGTTGGCATATTCAGACGGATCGAGCCGCTCTTTCTGCACCCGCGTCATGTAAAGAATATCGAGCTGCGGCATGACCTCTTCAAAGCTGTCGTGACGTGACCAGGGGATACTCTTCTCGTCCAGCATGTCGGTGATATAGGCGGGCATCGCCAGCGCATCGGGCGCGATAAAGAAGAAGCGGTTGCCATCAAACTTCGCCAGCGCCTGGGTCAGGGAGTGCACGGTGCGGCCATATTTCAGATCCCCCACCATCGCCACGTTCAGGTTATTCAGGCGGCTCTGGGTCTCCTGGATGGTGAAGAGATCGAGCAGGGTCTGGGTCGGATGCTGATTGGCCCCGTCACCGGCGTTCAGAATCGGAATGCCGCCGGAAAACTCCGTCGCCAGCCGCGCCGCGCCCTCCTGCGGATGACGCATCACAATCGCATCCACATAGGTGCCGATGACGGAAATGGTGTCGGCCAGGGTTTCGCCTTTTTTGCCCAGTGACGTGTTGCTGCCGTCGGCAAAGCCCACCGCTGACGCCCCCAGACGGTGAATCGCGGTTTCAAACGACAGGCGGGTGCGGGTCGAGGCCTCAAAGAAGCAGCTGGCAATCACCTTGTGCTTCAGCAGTTCCGGCTGCGGATGGGCTTTAAGCTGAGCGGCGGTGTGCAGCGCCAGCTCCAGCTCTTCACGACTGAGGTCGTTAATTGAAATGATGTGCTTGCGGTATAGCGGGTTAGCCATAACTCTCTCCTCTGCGCGGCCGGATTGCGGACAAAAAAAGCCCCTGCTTAAGGGGCTTTTTTATGATCGGGTCGATGACCGAAAGAAACAGCAGCACCGCCTGCGGTCAGGCGTGATGGCGCGTCAAATTGTCCGCTGTGCTGTCGCATATTTCCTCCGGCAAATTGGGGCGCATTATACCCGTTCGCGGTGGCGCAGCAAGGGAAAACGTTTGCGCTGCGTAGAGGGCCGGGGCGGCAGGCGGGCGACAACCTGTGGCGTCAGCCCGCCTGCCGCCGGACGATCAGCGCTGGCCCAGCGTGGCCACCATCACTGCTTTGATGGTGTGCATCCGGTTCTCGGCCTGGTCGAAGACAATGCTGTGCGCCGACTCAAACACCTCGTTGCTCACCTCCATGCCGTTAGGCAGATCGTACTGTTCCGCCATCTGCTGACCCAGCGTGGTCTGATCGTCATGGAAAGCGGGCAGGCAGTGCAGGAATTTCACCTGCGGGTTGCCGGTCAGATCGAGCATCGCCCGGTTAACCTGATAGTCACGCAGCAGGGCAATACGCTCTGCCCAGACCTCTTTGGCTTCGCCCATCGACACCCAGACATCGGTGTAGATGAAGTCTGCGCCTTTGACGCCGTCGGATATGTTGTCGGTGAGGGTGATGGTACCGCCGGTCTGACGGGCGACCTCACGGCACTCAGCCACCAGTTGCGCCTCGGGCCAGCAGCTTTCCGGGGCCACCAGGCGCAGATCCAGTCCGGTCAGCGCCGCCGCTTCCAGCATGGTGTTACCCATGTTGTTGCGTGCGTCACCGACATAGACCAGCGTCATGTCGCTGAGTTTTTTGCCCGGCAGGTGCTCCTGCATGGTCAGCAGGTCGGCCAGCAGCTGGGTCGGGTGAAATTCGTCTGTCAGGCCGTTCCAGACCGGCACACCGGCATGTTCCGCCAGCGTTTCAACCAGCGCCTGACCGTAACCGCGATACTGGATGCCATCGTACATCCGGCCCAGCACCCGCGCCGTGTCGCGCATCGACTCTTTATGGCCGATCTGGCTGCCACTCGGGCCGAGATAAGTGACGTTAGCACCCTGATCGTAAGCGGCAACTTCGAAAGAGCATCGGGTACGGGTCGAGTCTTTTTCGAAGATGAGCGCGATGTTTTTGCCTTTCAGGTACTGCACTTCGCTGGCGCTTTTTTTCGCCTGCTTTAATTCAGCGGAAAGGGTAAGCAGGTGATCCATTTCGGCGGGGGTAAAATCCAGAAGCCTGAGGAAATGGCGCTGATACAGCTGACTCATACAACACTCCGGTAATCATTAAAGTGAATTAAAATTCAATCTAACCGTATGAATATGCATTTTCAAGAGCGGGTGCCAATAAACTTGTCGTTTTGTGTAGTGGCGCGACAGGCAGTGTGGGAAAATAGCGGTTTATTGCCGAACTCAGAGAGGAACATCGTTATGGCATATGAAGCATTGCTGGAAGAGCAGCGTGAAGAGACGCGGCAGATTATCGAAGAACTGCTGGAGGATGGCAGCGATCCCGATGCGCTCTATACCATCGAGCACCATCTCTCATGCAATAATTTTGATTCGCTGGAAAAAGCGGCCGTTGACGCCTTTAAGCTGGGTTATGAAGTGACCGAGCCGGAAGAGCTGGAGCTGGAAGATGGCACGACCGTCATGTGCGTTGATATCCTCAGCGAATCGGCGCTGAAAGCGGAACTGATCGATGTGCAGGTTGAGCAGCTGGTTAACCTGGTCGGTAAATACAACGTCGATTATGACGGCTGGGGCACCTATTTCGAAGATCCCGATGCCGAAGAGGAAGATGACGACGCTATCGACGATGAAGATGATGATGGTGTTCGCCACTAAGTCGCCCGGGCGGAGCCCTCTCCGCCTCTTACCTTCTCCTGTTCTGTTCTGACATCATGAATTACGCACCGCTACTCGAACCGATCTGTCAGTTTCTGCACTGCCGCACGCCGCAAGCCTGGATTGATGAGGCGCGCAAGCCGGAAAACCTGACCCTGCTGCTGACCGACCATCTGGTGTGCGAACTGAAAGCCGCGCAGACCGCGGTATGGTTAATCCGTAAGTATGTGGCCGACAAGCCGAGCGGCGAGGCGATTCTCGCCTGGCTGAAACCCTATGAAGACTTCATCTTCCGCGAAGATGGCGACAGCGACTTTATCAATGCCCATAAAAATCTGACCAAACGCATCATCGTGCGCAATGCGCTGCCCTGGGCCGATGAGCTGGTGGAAAAGATGGTGCTGCTGATTAAAGAGGAGCTGCATCACTTCTATCAGGTGTGGGAGATTATGCAGTCACGCGGACTGGTCTATCAGAAGATCACCTCCAGCCGCTATGCAAAATCTCTGCTGCGTGAGGTGATCACCCATGAGCCGGAAACGCTGGTGGATAAGCTGATTTGCGGCGCTTACATTGAGGCGCGATCCTGCGAACGTTTTGCCAGTCTGGCTCCCTGGCTGGATGATGAGCTGGCGAAGTTCTATCTGTCGCTTCTCCGCTCCGAGGCGCGCCACTATCAGGATTACCTGACGCTGGCTGCGCAGATCGCGGCAAAAGATATCGCGCCACGGGTGCAGGCGATTGGCCGGGTCGAGGCGAAGCTGATTAGCGAGCCGGACACGGAGCTGCGTTTTCACAGCGGCGTACCCGCCTGGTGAATCCCTGAGGGCACCCTGATCGGGGTGTCTCTTTTTCTGATTGGGTGATCGCGTTTATATTTCCTGCGTGGCGCTGTTTTAAATAACGCGCTGTGTAACGCTTTATTTTAAATCACGCTGGCAGACAAAGATATTTTGTGCCACCTATCACATAACGGCTTTTTTACGCTGACTTTCCGCCCTTAAATAAATATAGTCCCGGAGTCAGTGCGGGATTGTTATTTTTTTAAGCAAAACCCGACTCGCTGCCCTTTTTAACAGAGGGCAGTGGGTCGGGTTTTTTTATGGGTTAACGGCACCAGGTCACCCTTATTGTCATGGGGTGACGGATTTTTAATATCGCCAGGTGAAGGACTTCATAATGAAAGGAAAACGTTATTCTCTGTTATTTGTTTCGCTATTTTTGACCCTTTGCTGGGGAAATGTTAATGCGTCTGGCATTCAGACCTCCTCCGGATTATGGCGTGACGCTGCGCTCGATCTCAGACTGCGCAACCACTGGAAGTATCTCAAGGAGAACGAAGCGCAGCCCACAGCGGTTCACAACGCCTGGGGCCAGGCCGCGACGTTCGATTTTCGTTCCGGTTATCAGTGGGACCTGCTCGGGTTTGATGCGACCTATACCCGCGCCGTACGCCTGGGCGCCAGCGACTACTTCTCCACGCGCGGTCTGCTCTATGACAGCGGCGGGAACATGGAAAAGCGGGATGCGCACGGCTTCAGCAAGTTCAGTCAGCGCTATCTTAAGCTGAAGCTTGGCAACCGCGCGCTGCGGTTCGAGGGGAAGGCGGGCTGGCAGGAACTGAAAAATATCGGTGTGCTGACGACCACGGATCGCCTGTCGCGCAACAGCTATGCCGGCTACAGCGGTGCAGTGACGTGGCAGAATGCCCGGCTGGATCTTGCCATGGTTAACAAAGCCATACGGCACGACTCGGGTAAAACGCTGGCGCTGCAAACCCAGGCCCGGCAAAAAATCGACGCCATTTACACCGCGGCGCTGAGCTACAAAGATAGCGGTCACGCGCTGGCCTATGCGTTTGGTGAGGCCGAACGCTATCAGCGCCGTCATGTCATTGAGGCAGGCTATTCCCTCTCGCCACACTGGTCACTGGCTTCGCAGATCTATGGCAGCCAGGCGCTGGAAAAGTATAAAAGTATGCCCGCCAGCAAAAGAACCTTTGATCACCAGGCATGGCACTATGTCGGGGAGGCCATCTGGAAGCAGGGCGCCTGGACGCAGAGGCTGGCTGCTGGCTGGACCTCCGCCCCTAAAAAGCAGGCGGTGGGATATTATGCCCGACCCCTGACTAAAAATACCCGGGGACGTTTCACTTCACTGACCTCCGCGGGCAAAGATTATATGCGTGACAGAGAGCTGGCGCTGGTCTCTCTGAGTCAGTATGAAATTGCAAAAGGGATCAGCAGTGGAATACAGCTTAATTATGGTCAGTTCCATTATCGTAATAATCTTGTACGAACTGGCGAGGTTTCATTAATTAATCAGTTCAGTAATCAGCATCCCTCCTTTAAACATCTGACGCTGTTTACGCTGACCGGTTATGGCTGGTCATATAAAAACAGTAAAGAGACTCCGCGCCTGAATAGTCAGGGAAAAGTTCAGCGCTCCCGCAGTTTATCCGCCGAAGTGGTCATTCAATATAAATTCAATCTTTTTTAACCCGGAGAGTAAAATGAAAACGAAACTGAAAACCCTGATGTTAATTGCCCTCATCTCCGTCAGCACTGCCGGCTCCGCCTGGGCCGCGGATGTGATGCTCTATGTGACCCGGCATGGCAAGACCATGTTTAACACGGTGCATCGCGCCCAGGGATGGGCCGATACGCCGCTGACCGCTTCCGGCGCCGCGGTTGCAGAGCAACTGGGACGGGGTTTACAGCCGTTGCCCTTCGTCGCGGCCTGGTCCAGCGATTCGGGTCGGGCGAGGGAAACCGCGCAGCTGGTGATGAAGAACTGGAAAAATCCGCCTGTACTGAAAGAGATGAAAGGGCTGCGCGAGGTGGGATTTGGCCTTTATGAAGGCGATCTGGATAAAAATCTGATTACCGCTGCCGCTCTTCAGGCGGGTTATCCCTCCGACACGGCGCTGCTGGAGGCATTCAGCGCCGGTAAAATTCAGATGGACAGGATGATCGATGCGATTCATGAGGCGGAAGCCGCAGGCACGCCATCGCTGCCAGGGATTAAATCCTCCGGCCAGGCCGAAACCTATCAGCAGGTAGCTAAGCGTATGATGGAGAGTATCAAGACCATCGCGAAGCAGGCGCAGCAGCAGGGCGGAGGCAATGTGCTGGTGGTCAGTCACGGTATGGCTATCACCACGCTGCTGCAGGCGCTGGGCGATACTTCGTTACGCGAGCAGCTTAAGAATGCCAGCGTGACGCTGCTGCGCTACACCGATAACGGGCAGTTCAAAATCGAGTCCATCAACGATATGCGTTACGTGGAGCGCGGCTTATAAGGTCTTCAGCATGCGCACTTCGCAATCCACATGGCCGGTGCAGCCCATCGCGCCCTCGATGTGCGCAAAGCCCAGCGACTCATAGAGTCTGATGGCGCGGGTCAGGCTGGCGGTGGTTTCAAGGTAGCAGCGACGGAAGCCGTGGCTGCGTGCATGATCCATCGCCCGCAGTGCCAGCTCGCGCGCCAGGCCCTGGCCGCGCACCACGGGCAGGAAGTACATTTTCTGCAGTTCGCAGATGTCTGGCGCACTGCAGGCGAGAGGCGCCATGCCTCCGCCGCCCACCACCTTGCCCTGATACTCAACAATCCAGTAGGCGCTCTGATCGGCACTGTAGAGCTCAAACAGCTGGTCGAGCTGGGGATCGGAGACGGTATAGCCCTTGTCAGCCGTCAGGCCAAATTCCGCCGAAACAACGCGGATGACATGAGCGATATGCGGATTATCGGCGGCAGTAATCGGCCGCACCTGGAGGTGTTGAGAGTCAGGAATCATGTTGGGGTTGGGTTATGCGAATCGGTTAGACATTTACCAGAAGTAACATTATCGTCATCTAAAAGCAATATTACTGATAATCCTCAGACGCTTTTAATGCCATTTACATTTCTGATTACGATGCAGGAATTCTTTTTACTTTTAATGATTACCCGCCTTATGAATAAAAGTGCTTTCTTCTCGCATTTCTGAAAATAAGGCTGTCTTTGTATTGAGAACTGTCTTTATTCGTTGATGCAAATCAACGCTATCTGGCTTTGCTTCGGTAAGTTAAACGCTTCAAAAAGCGATAAAAATAATATTCTGAAAAAAAGGAAGCTGTGAAATGAAATGGCCATTTGTTGTGGCAATTGCTCTATTCTCTTTGATGTGCTCGTCAGCGGAGATTAAATCCTCAGAGAAAATTTTAGCAGACAAAGTCCTGACGGCATCGGGCAGTAACAATAGCACTCAACTTTCTGAAAAAGATTATGAACAGATAACGGCCTATCTTTCAGAAGGACGCGCTTACTGGATAGGACTCTACCCGGTTTCTTACTCGTTCGCCTTTCTTAGGGCAAACCTCTTTTCAGGAAGGTTTAAACATCGCTATGGCCTATGCCCTGCCTGCAAACCCTGCAAAGGTATTGATGTTTCTCACTGAAGAAAATGTTAATGCCATTTGTGGTGTGCCATTTATTGAGCCAGCGCGGGATGAAGTATTGCTTTATGTTGCGAAAAGCACGGCTGCGCTCAGTAAATTAAACTCCGGAGGGTACTGGAAAGAGAGATGTATGACGGTTTTAAATGCGGCTGTCACGCATCTGAATAATACGATGCAGCCTGAATAAAACCGATAGCGGCGGGTTATTGACAGATTGACCCCGATCTTTTTCTTTCATATTTAACTAACACGTAACGCCTTTTGCCGATATCAATACTCTGAATTTACTGATCTGAATATTGCTGCCATGACGTTAATTCGCAAACAGGCAGTGCAGATGGCGCAGGGAAACTGGCGCTATATTTTAGCCTGAATCGGGATAACCCTATTTCTGGCTCATTCACCCATAAAAAACCCCGCACTCTTGCGCGGGGTTTTTTCAGAGCAAACTGTTAATCAGAGTGCCGCAATGACCGCCTGCTGTTCAATCAGTTTTGCTTTTGATTGTTGCAGATCTGCCACGCGCTCGCGCTCTTTCGCCACCACGGCTTCCGGCGCGCGTGAAACAAAGCCTTCGTTCGCCAGCTTGGTCTCGATCTTCTCGATTTCCACATCCAGCTTAACCAGCTCTTTCGCCAGACGCTCCAGCTCAGCGGTTTTGTCGACCAGATCCGCCATCGGGATCAGCAGCTCTGCGCCTTCCACAATTTTAGTGACCGAGACCGGACCTTTCTCGCCTGCCGGCAGAATGGTCAGGCTTTCCAGACGCGCCAGGCGTGACAGGAAATTACGGTTCTCTTCAACGCGGCGCTGGGCAGCCAGTGAACAGTCACGCAGCAGCACATCCAGCGGCTTGCTCGGCGGAATGTTCATCTCCGCACGGATATTACGCACGGCAACGATCGCCTGCTTCATCCACTCGATATCGGCTTTCGCTTCCGCATCTTCCTTCGCGGCATCAAACTGCGGGAACGGCTGCAGCATGATGGTGTCATCGCTGATGTTTTTCAGGCCTTTCACGCGCTGCCAGATGGTTTCCGTGATAAACGGAATGATCGGGTGCGCCAGGCGCAGCAGCGCTTCCAGTACGTGAACCAGCGTGTGACGGGTGCCACGCAGCTCCGCTTCACTGCCACTGTTCATGACCGGCTTGGTCAGCTCCAGATACCAGTCACAGAACTGGTTCCAGGTGAAGTCATACAGGATGTTCGCCGCGATATCGAAGCGATAGGTATCCAGCGCTTCACGGTAGGCTTTCACCGTGTGATTGAACTCGGTCAGGATCCAGCGATCCGCCAGCGACAGCGTCATCTCGCCGCCATTCTGTCCGCAATCCTGCTCTTCGGTGTTCATCAGCACAAAGCGGCTGGCGTTCCAGAGCTTGTTACAGAAGTTGCGATACCCTTCCAGGCGCTTCATGTCCCAGTTGATGTCGCGACCGGTTGAGGCCAGTGCCGCCAGCGTAAAGCGCAGCGCATCGGTGCCTGATGGCTCGATGCCGTTCGGGAACTGCTTCTCGGTACGTTTGCGGATCTTCTCGGCCAGCTGCGGCTGCATCATGTTGCCGGTACGTTTTTCCAGCAGCGCTTCCAGCGAGATGCCATCAACCATATCCAGCGGGTCAATCACGTTGCCCTTGGATTTTGACATCTTCTGACCCTCTTCATCACGGATCAGACCGGTCATGTAGACGGTTTTAAACGGCACCTGCGGTTTGCCATTTTCATCTTTGATGAAGTGCATGGTCAGCATGATCATGCGGGCAATCCAGAAGAAGATAATGTCGAAGCCGCTGACCAGCACGCTGGTCGGATGGAAGGTGCGCAGCGCTTCAGTGTTCTCCGGCCAGCCCAGGGTAGAGAAGGTCCACAGGCCTGAGGAGAACCAGGTGTCCAGCACGTCATCATCCTGACGCAGCGCCACATCGGCGGCCAGGTTGTTTTCCGCGCGCACTTCGTCTTCGGTGCGGCCGACGTAGACGTTGCCGTCGTTGTCATACCACGCCGGAATGCGGTGACCCCACCACAGCTGACGGGAAATACACCAGTCCTGAATATCGCGCATCCAGGAGAAGTACATGTTTTCGTACTGCTTCGGCACGAACTGGATATCACCGTTCTCAACGGCTTCAACCGCCACTTTCGCCAGCGGGGCGGTACGCACATACCACTGGTCGGTCAGCATCGGTTCAATCACCACGCCGCCACGGTCACCGTAAGGAACGGTCAGGTCGTGGGGTTTGATCTCATCCAGCAGGCCCAGTTCATCCACCGCGGCGACAATTGCTTTACGCGCGGCAAAGCGTTCCATGCCCTGGAAGGCGGCCGGGATGTCGTCGGAGCAGACATCACTGGCTTCGCCGTTGGTGTCATACACCTGAGCGCGGTCGCGGATATCGCCGTCAAAGGTCAGGATGTTGATCATCGGTAAGCGATGACGGCGGCCGACTTCGTAGTCGTTGAAGTCATGAGCCGGGGTGATTTTGACGCAGCCGGTGCCTTTTTCCATGTCCGCGTGTTCGTCGCCGACGATCGGGATCAGGCGGCCAACCAGCGGCAGCATCACGAATTTGCCGATCAGATCTTTATAGCGCGGATCTTCCGGGTTCACGGCCACGCCGGTGTCGCCCAGCAGGGTTTCCGGACGGGTGGTGGCGACGACCAGATAATCTTTGCCGTCAGCGGTTTTAGCGCCATCCGCCAGCGGATAACGGATATGCCACATCGAGCCTTTGCTCTCGCGATTTTCCACTTCCAGATCGGAGATCGCGGTGCGCAGTTTCGGGTCCCAGTTCACCAGGCGTTTGCCACGGTAGATCAGGTTCTCTTTGTAGAGGCGAACAAATACCTCTTTAACGGCGTTGGAGAGGCCCTCGTCCATCGTGAAGCGCTCGCGCTCCCAGTCAACAGAGTTACCGAGGCGACGCATCTGGCGGGTAATGGTGCCGCCGGATTCCGCTTTCCACTCCCAGATTTTTTCGATGAACGCATCGCGGCCATAATCCTGGCGCGTTTTGCCCTCTTCAGCCGCAATCTTGCGCTCAACCACCATCTGCGTGGCGATGCCCGCGTGGTCCGTGCCCGCCTGCCACAGGGTGTTTTTGCCCTGCATGCGCTGGTAACGGATCATGGTGTCCATGATGGTTTGCTGGAAGGCGTGACCCATGTGCAAGCTACCGGTGACGTTCGGCGGCGGGATCATGATGCAAAAGCTTTCCTGGCTGGTGTCGCCATTGGGTTTGAAGTAGCCCTGCTTTTCCCAGTGCTCGTAAAGCGGCTGCTCGATATCTTGCGGGTTATATGTCTTTTCCATTTCTGCTATGTCGTTTGCGGCTGTGGTGGCGCTGCCGTATTCAATTGGAAACCCACGCTGCGATACGCTTTGTAGCGGTCGCGCGCGAGTTGTTTGAGAGCGTCTTCGTAAGGAACGAAGTCTATCACTTCATGGAAAGCAGTAGCAAAATCTGCGAAGTGGGGCAGCAGGCTAATCAGCAGGTCGCGCGGTGAACTACCGCGACGCTGTGGCCAGGCCAGCTCAACCGGCGCACCGTAGCGCGGGCCTTCACCCGCCAGGTTGTGCGGCACGAAGGCATTGGCCGGTCGTTGCCACAGCGCTTCGTCGAGACGAATGGCTTGCTGTTCATCTTCGCAGGCAATCAGCACCCGCTTTCCGGCCCGCCAGCGTGTTTCCGCCAGATTGCACACCAGCGCTTCAACAGCGCTCAGGCCATCCTGGGTGGCATCGGTTTCCAGCACGTAGAAGGTTGCGTTTTTCATCGGTTTGCTCATCAGAAGATCAAGGGCGGAATCAGATCCGCCCTTGCTGTCAGAAAAGAGGGCGCTTAATCGTCGCCGTTCAATCCTGCCCGATTCAACAGAAACTGTGACAGCATCGGCACCGGACGACCGGTGGCGCCTTTGGCCTTGCCGGAGCGCCAGGCGGTTCCGGCGATATCCAGGTGCGCCCAGTTATATTTGCGGGCGAAACGCGCCAGGAAGCAGGCGGCGGTGATCGCGCCGCCCGGACGACCGCCAATGTTGCCCATATCGGCAAAGTTGGACTCCAGCTGCTCCTGGAACTCATCCGCCATCGGCAGACGCCAGGCGCGATCGCCGGACTGCTCGGACGCGCTGATCAGCTCATGCGCCAGCGGATTGTGGTTCGATAGCAGGCCGCTGATGTGATGGCCCAGCGCAATCACGCAGGCACCGGTCAGCGTCGCGACGTCGATCACCACTTCCGGGTCGAAACGCTCGACGTAAGTCAGTGCATCACAGAGTACCAGACGGCCTTCAGCGTCGGTGTTCAGCACTTCGACCGTCTGGCCTGACATGGTGGTCAGCACGTCACCCGGACGCATCGAACGGCCATCCGGCATGTTTTCACAGCCCGCCAGCACGCCGACCACGTTCAGCGGCAGGTTCAGCTCGGCCACCATACGCATGACGCCATAGACCGCGGCGGCGCCGCACATGTCATACTTCATCTCATCCATGCTGTCGGCAGGCTTGATGGAGATGCCGCCGGAGTCAAAGGTCAGCCCTTTACCCACCAGCACAATCGGGCGCGCTTCAGCGTCCGGATTGCCTTTGTATTCAATGACCGACATCAGCGACTCATTCTGCGATCCGGCACCGACGGCGAGATAGGCGTTCATGCCCAGCTCTTTCATCTGCTGTTCGCCGATCACGCGGGTGGTCACATTTTTGCTGAAGGCATCGGCCAGCTGGCGCGCCTGTGACGCCAGATAGGCGGCGTTACAGATGTTAGGCGGCATGTTGCCAAGATCTTTCGCCGCTTTCATACCGGCGGCAACCGCCAGCCCGTGCTGGATCGCCCGCTCGCCGCTGGTCAGCTCGCGACGGGTCGGCACGTTGAACACCAGCTTGCGCAGCGGGCGACGTGGCTCGGCTTTGTTGCTCTTCAGCTGATCAAAGTTGTAGAGCGCCTCTTTTGAGGTTTCCACCGCCTGACGCACTTTCCAGTAGGTATTACGGCCTTTGACATGCAGCTCGGTCAGGAAGCAGACCGCTTCCATGGAGCCGGTGTCGTTCAGCGTATTAATGGTTTTCTGAATGACCTGCTTGTACTGGCGTTCGTCCAGTTCACGCTCTTTCCCGCAGCCAATCAGCAGAATACGCTCAGACAGGATATTTGGCACATGATGCAGCAGCAGTGTCTGGCCCACTTTTCCTTCCAGCTCGCCGCGGCGCAGCAGGGCACTGATGTAACCGTCACTGATTTTATCCAGCTGTTCGGCAATCGGTGACAGACGACGCGGTTCGAAAACGCCAACGACAATGCAGGCACTGCGTTGTTTTTCCGGGCTTCCGCTTTTTACACTGAACTCCATGCACTCTCCTGAATCTTAAAGACAACGGCCGCTGCTGCCGCTAGAATGTAGCGCGCTCATGACCCATTTATTCATTGTCGCAGCATGACATTCTGCCGCTGGAGGTCATAATGAATCAGGGTGACAAGATGTTGTTTTTTCACCACCCGGACGCGTTTTTCATACAATTTTAGCTACGACGACGGCCATTGATGAAGAAAAATGGCTGATAAGCGTTGAAACTAGCGATTTTCCTGCAAAAAGACAAGTTTTCACAGGCGTACTAAGCGTGATCATCATTAGATATCTGGTTCGGGAAACGCTCAAAAGCCAGCTGGCTATCCTGTTTATCCTGCTACTCATCTTCTTTTGCCAGAAGTTAGTCAGGATCCTGGGAGCCGCGGTGGATGGCGAAGTGCCGACAAACCTGGTTCTGACACTGTTAGGACTCGGCGTGCCTGAAATGGCACAACTTATACTGCCCTTAAGTCTGTTTCTGGCGATCCTGATGACGCTGGGACGGCTTTACACGGAAAGTGAAATTACCGTGATGCACGCCTGCGGCCTGAGTAAGGCCGTGCTGGTTAAAGCGGCGATGGTATTGATGCTGTTTACCTCGCTGGTGGCGGCGGTGAACGTTATCTGGCTCGGCCCCTGGTCATCCCGCTATCAGGATGAGGTAACGCAGAATGCCAAAGCGAACCCGGGAGCCGCGGCGATGGCCGCTGGCCAGTTCCAGACCTCCAGCGACGGCAGCGCCGTGCTGTTTGTCGAGGATGTAAAGGGCAACCAGTTTGGCAACGTTTTCCTGGCGCAGCTGCGGCCTAAAGGCAATGCGCGTCCGTCTGTGGTGCTGGCCGACAGCGGCCACATGGAGCAGCGTAAAGATGGTTCGCAGGTGGTAACGCTGGATAAGGGCACCCGCTTTGAGGGCACGGCCCTGCTGCGTGACTTCCGCATTACCGACTTCACCAACTATCAGGCGATTGTGGGCTATAAGGCGGCGACGCTCGATCCGAATGATGCAGAGCAGTCGAGCTTTACCGGCCTGTTCAGCAACAACACGCCTGAGTTTAAGGCCGAGCTGCACTGGCGTCTGACGCTGGTGTTCGCAGTGCTGGTGATGGCGCTGATGGTGGTGCCGCTCAGCGTGGTGAACCCCCGTCAGGGACGCGTGCTGTCGATGCTGCCCGCGATGCTGCTCTATCTGATCTTCTTCCTGCTGCAGAGCTCGCTGAAGTCGAGCGGAGCAAAAGGCCGCCTCGATCCGGGTGTGTGGATGTGGGTGGTGAATATCGGCTATCTGCTGCTGGCGATAGTGCTTAACCTGTGGGATACGGTGCCGATGCGTCGGGTTCGCGCCCGCTTTACACGCGGAGGGTCAGTCTGATGTTTCGCGTTCTTGACCGTTATATCGGTAAAACGATTTTCAATACGATAATGCTGACGCTGTTCATGCTGGTGTCGCTTTCCGGCATCATCAAGTTCGTCGATCAGCTGCGTAAGACCGGGCAGGGGAGCTACAGCGCGCTGAGCGCCGGCTATTACACCCTGCTGAGCGTGCCCAAAGATATTGAGATTTTCTTCCCGATGGCGGCCCTGCTGGGTGCTCTGCTGGGACTGGGCGCGCTGGCGCAGCGCAGTGAGCTGGTGGTGATGCAGGCGGCGGGCTTTACCCGCATGCAGGTGGCGCTGTCGGTGATGAAAACGGCGATTCCGCTGGTGCTGCTGACCATGGCGATCGGGGAATTTGTGGCGCCGTCAGGCGAGCAGATGGCGCGTAACTACCGGGCGCAGCAGCTTTACGGCGGCGCACTGGTGTCGACGCAGAATGGTCTGTGGGCAAAGGATGGCAACAACTTCATCTTTATTGAGCGCATTAAAGGCGACAATGAGATTGACGGTGTCAGCATCTATAACTTTACCGATCAGCGCCGTTTACAGAGCGTGCGTTATGCGGCGACGGCGACCTGGGATAAAGACAAAAAGCGCTGGATACTGTCGCAGGTCGATGAGTCTAACCTGACCGATCCGAAGCAGATTACCGGCTCACAGAGTCTGAGCGGCGAGTGGAAAACCAATCTGACGCCCGACAAGCTGGGCGTGGTGGCGCTCGACCCGGATGCGTTATCGATTCGCGGTCTGTATAACTACAGTAAGTATCTGAAGCAGAGCGGCCAGGAGTCAGGACGTTACCGGCTGAATATGTGGAGCAAGATTTTCCAGCCGCTGTCGGTGGCGGTGATGATGCTGATGGCGCTGTCGTTTATTTTCGGTCCGCTGCGCAGCGTGTCGATGGGGGTACGGGTCGTGACCGGTATCAGCTTCGGCTTTCTGTTCTACGTGCTGGATCAGATTTTCGGCCCGCTGAGTCTGGTTTACGGACTGCCGCCGGTGCTGGGGGCGATCCTGCCAAGCTTCGCGTTCTTTGCGATCAGTATGTTTATGCTGATTAAGCGGCGCTAAGCACCGTGAATGAAAAAAGGCCGCCTCTCAGGGCGGCCTTTTTTATGGCTGGCGCCGTGCGCCCCTTTATTCGCCCGGCCGTCTGAGGCACCCCTCTATGATTTCATCCAGTCGTTAATCAACGCACCATACAACAGCTCCGCTTCCGCTAACCGGCTCAGCAGGCAATATTCATCGGTCTGGTGAGCCATGGATGGCTCGCCGGGACCAAGGATAATGCAGGGCGGCGTACCCAGTGCGGGCAACAACAGTGACGCATCAGTAAAATAGGGCACAATGCGCGGCGTCAGCGGAGCGTCATGTAACGCCTGACAATGCTGATAGACAGAATGAATCCAGGCCTGATTCTCTTCGCTCAGTACGGCCGGCAGATCCACCAGCGTCGTCACCGTTACGCTCTCTCCCAGTAAGGTTGTCAGTTGCTGTCGAATGGTGGCGTGCTGCAGATTGGGTGCGCTGCGGATATCCACATCAAATTGGGTGCGATC
This sequence comes from Pantoea sp. Sc1, assembly GCF_000255315.1. Lineage (NCBI taxonomy): Bacteria > Pseudomonadati > Pseudomonadota > Gammaproteobacteria > Enterobacterales > Erwiniaceae > Pantoea > Pantoea sp. Sc1. The sequence goes on along the minus strand of NZ_AJFP01000001.1, from coordinate 3,538,128 downwards.
GGGCACAGAGTTAATGTTCAGGCCGCCTGAAATGCGTCCGACGTTAACGGTCGGCTGCTTCATCAGCGGATGTGGCGCGCCAGGCGAGAAGTGCTGGATCCTGCCCAGAGCCTCCGCCGCCAGATAAATGGCATTAATGCCCAGTTCCGGCATCGCGCCATGGGCCGTTTTCCCGCGCGTTTCACAGCGTAGCCAGAGTGCGCCTTTGTGGCCGATAACCGGATAGTTGGCGGTGGGCTCGCCGACAATCAATGCGCCGACATCGGGCAGGTCAGCGGCAGCAATCAGCGCCCGCGCGCCGTCACAGCCCGTCTCCTCCCCGCCGGTGATCATCAGCACGACGCCGGAACCCTGCTGAATCGCCTGCTGATGCGTCACGCAGGCCACAGCAAAAGCCGCGACAGCCGCCTTCATGTCACTCGAACCGCGACCGTAAAGCCGGTCATCCACGATTTCACCAAACGGATCGAACTGCCAGTCAGCATTGCCGAGCGGGACCGTATCCAGATGGCCGGTAAACGCCAGCTGCGGGCCGGGCTGACGGCCAGGAAGGCGGGCAATCAGGTTAAGGCGATTTTCACCGAAGGGGGACAGGGTGACCTCAAAGCCCCGTTCCGCCAGCCACTCTGCCAGAAAGTGCATGCAGGCCGCTTCGTTGCCCGGAGGATTAATGGTGTCAAAGCGCAACAGCTGCTGCGCCAGCGTCTGGCTCTGGCTCATCATCCGCGCACCGTTAACCAGTCCAGGCAGTTGATCCACAGCTGGCGGTAACCCGGCCACTGAGCAAACTCCTGCGGCAGCCAGTGCGCAGACATATCGCTGGTCCAGACCAGTGAGCGACCCTGCTGATACTCGCGCACCGCCAGCAGCGGATGTGACGTGCCGGCGATAGTCGCCAGCAGCTTTCCTTCCGGGTGCATCTCCACTTCGTTATAGCCCAGTAGCCATGGCCAGTCGTCTGGCATACTGGCGAACAGCGCGTGAGATTCGATCATGCAGGGATAAACGCCTTCGGGCGTTTCGATGCGGTCATCCCAGGCCAGGCAGCGCACCGGCAGGACTTTCTCGACCGCCGTGTTGCGATAGCGCGCGCCGCCATTGATACCCTGAAAACTGAAGTAACCGCCAATCATCATCAGCGCGCCGCCCGCCGCCACATAGTCGTGGATCAGCGTCAGGCGATTTGCCGTGCGCTGGCTCTTCAGCCAGGTATCCGGGTGCAGCAGCAACGTATTGGCGCCGATGTCGGACAGAATGATCGCATCCCACTGCTGAAGCCCGTCCGGGGTTAAAGGAAATTCGGTGGCGGCAGCATGGGCGGGCATGTAGGTGATGGCATAATCGCTGTCGGCCAGCGCCGCCATAAAGTCGGTCGCGCCATTATGCCAGGTGGCGGTGGCAAACTGATCGAAGCCTTTGACGTGAACAGACGTGCTGGTCCAGGACTCGCCGACCAGTAAAATTTTCTTCTGCATTCAGGTTCTCCCTTACCCACCAAAAACGCGCTGTGGGTTAGCAATCAGTAAGGTTTCAAGTTGTTCGCCGCTGACGCCGTGGCGTTTCAGGCGCGGGACAAAATGTTTAAGGATGTAGCCATAGCCGTGACCGCCGTAGCGGGTCAGCATGGTTTTCAGGAACACGTCCTGCGACAGCAAAATCTGTTCGATGAAGCCGTCATCGATCAGCTCGCGAATGGCGCGGGCATTCTCCTCATCGGACGGTGACTGCGCGGTCTCATCGGCGTAGTAATAGCTCATGCCGATCATGTCATATTCCAGAAAGGCGCCGCGCTGTGCCAGATCGCGCTGGTAGCGCTTATCGGCAAAGCTGGGGTTCATGTGGCACAGCACCACATGACGCAGGTCAGCGCCTTCTTCTTCCAGGATATCCAGCACCCGATGACCTAAGCGCTCCCAGCCGGGCAGATGCACCTCAACCGGAACACGTGTCGCGGCACTGGCGCGGCCCGCCGCCCGCAGGGATTTCTCCTCGTCAGGGGTAAAGCGGCTGGACACACCGATTTCGCCGATCAGGCCAGCCAGCACCTCGGGTTTCTCCTCTCTGCCGCCCAGGTCGTAAATCAGCCTGTCAGCGAGCGCGTCAATGCTGATCGTTTTGACCCAGTCGGGATGTGAGGGCTCCAGATACAGCCCGGTGCTCATGATGATGTTCAGCCCGGTCAGGCGCGCGATGCGCTGCAGCGCTTTCGGGTCACGGCCAATGCCGATATTGGTGGGATCCACCACCGTCTCGCCGCCCAGTGCCCGGAACTTCATCAGCTCTTCAATCGCCAGATCCACATCAAACAGCTGACAGTTATCGCGGCTGATCAGCGGATTAAGCGACAGCTCGCCCAGGTTTTCGATGCTGACCGGCATTTCCGCCAGGTGACGCTCGCCACAGCAGCAGGGCGGAACCCACTTGCCGGAGGCATCCAGCAGAATGTGCTCGTGCATCAGCGTCACGCCCATCTCACTCACCGGCAGCGGGCCAAGGACGGTCATCACATAGCCGCTGTTGCTGCCCAGCGGCAGCGGATCGGGATGACGAAAAATAGAGTGTTTCATCAGCTATCCTTTCGCCGCCGATCGCGTCGGGTTGAGAATGCGGGTGTTGAGCCAGATGGCCAGCAGAATAATCGTACCGGTGGCGATCTGCGTGTAAAACGGGGAGATATGCGACAGAATCAGGCCGTTCTGGATGATGGCAATCGACAGTGCGCCGAGCAGCGTGCCGATAACGGTTCCGAAGCCGCCAAACAGACTGGTACTGCCCAGCACCACCGCCGCGATCACCTGCAACTCGAAGCCTTCGCCCTGGTTGGAGGAGCCGCTGCCCAGACGCGCGGTGATGATCATGCCCGCCAGCGCCGCCGCCATACCGCTGAGGATGTAGACCTTCATGCTTATGGCTTTGGTGTTAATGCCGCTCCGGCGCGCGCCTTCCGCATTCGCGCCAATCGCCGTGACATAGCGACCAAAACGCATATGATTCAGCGCGATATGGCCGACGATCAGCGCCACGATGCCAATCAGCGCGGGCATCGGCACGCCCAGTACCCAGGCGCGGCCCATTAAAGCGAACGGGCTGTCGGCAGGGATGGGAATGGAGTAGCCCTGGGTAATCAGCAGCGCCACGCCGCGCACCACCGCCAGCGTCGCCAGCGTGACGATAAAGGCCGGAATGCCTTCGTAAGCGATAAAGAAGCCGTTAATGGCCCCCACCAGGGCGCCCAGCAGCAAGCCGCCCAGCAACACCACCGGCCAGGGCAGGCCCCAGTTATTCAGCGCGATAGCGGAGAGGGCGCCGACCAGCGCCAGCGTCGATCCTACGGAAAGATCGATCCCGCCTGTGGTGATCACCAGCGTCATCGCCGTGGCGACAATCAGCAGCGGCGCGCTCTGGCGAATGATATTCAGCCAGTTAGCACTGCTGAGGAAGTTGCCGGTGATCAGGGAAAAGACCACGCAGCAGAACACGAAAAACAGCGCGATGCTCACCACGCCAGAGTGGTTGTGCAGCAGACGACGCGGCAGCGAGTGCTGTGCCATACGGGAACTGCTCAGATTCATAATAGTCATCCTGTTACCTCGCTCAGTGCGCGGCGGCCGAGCGGGCGACAAACTTCTCACCCACGATCAGATTGACGATCTCGGTCAGATCCGTTTCGGCCACGCGGCGCTCCGCCATATTGGTGCCCTCGTACATCACCATGATGCGATCGCACACCAGGAAGAGATCCTGTAAGCGATGGGTGATCAGGATGACGCTCACGCCCCGTGCCGACACCCGGCGGATCAGCTCCAGCACCGCCTCCACTTCGGCGACGGCCAGCGCGGCGGTGGGTTCATCCATAATCAGTACCTTGGGATCGAAGGCGGCAGCGCGTGCAATGGCAATCGCCTGGCGCTGCCCGCCGGATAAGTTGCGTACCAGCAGCCGGGTATCCGGGATAGAAATCCCCAGGCCTTTCAGCATTTCCCGCGCGTCAGTGTGCATTTTTTCTTCGTCCAGAAACGGGATGCCGAAAATGGACTTCATCGGTTCACGTCCCATAAACAGGTTGCCTGCCACATCGACAGTGTCGCACAGCGACAGATCCTGATACACCATCTCGATATGGCAGCGGCGCGAATCCGCCGGAGTAGAGAAATGCTGCTCTTCACCATCAATACGAATCGTGCCGCTGGTCGGGATGACCGCACCTGACAGCACCTTAGTCAGCGTGGATTTTCCCGCGCCGTTATCGCCCACCAGACCCAGCACTTCACCCGGAGCCAGTTGCAGGTTGACGCCCTGCAGAGACCGGATTGCGCCATAGGTCTTGGTAATATTCACCATCTCTACCCGTGCCAGGGCAGTGTGTGCCTGCTGCATATGATTACTCCCATCACCACTAACGGGACCGTTACTCTGCATGTAAAAAGGGGCTATCCGGCACGGTTTACGCCCTTGTAAACCGGTTTACCTACAGGATAAACCCTTTGTCACAACACACAGAACAACACGCTACACGATATTTGTTTGCCGGGTGAGACAGTGCAGCTTCCGTGCCAGTCTGTGACCAGCCGTGGCACTTAGGGTCTAACTCACTGTAATACAGCACATTTGCCGTTTGACATTAGGTAAACCGGTTTACTGAACAGAAACCGGCAAAATGGAGGCGCTCACTTTTTGCGCCACTATTGTGCGCTTTTGCGCCATTCTGGGTCGTGGTTAACGAATCCGTATCGAGTCGCGCGCCACCCATTCAACCTGCAGACGGGTTTCGGCGGGGACGGGGAGGTCATCATTCAGGATACGCAACATAATCTCTACGGCCGTGCGGCCCAGTTCACGTGCGGGCTGGCGGATGGTGGATATACGGGGCTGGGTGAAGTCAGCATAGGTGGCATCATCAAAGCCCACCAGGGACAGCGCGTCGGGCGCACTGAGCCCACGCGCGCGCAGGCCATCCATCAATCCCAGTACCAGAAAATCGCTGGCGGCAAAGACGGCGGTGGGGCGCTCTGCGCGGCTGAACAGCTGTTCCAGCGCCTGTTTACCGAACTCACGCTGGTATTCGCCGTACATCACCCATTCGGGCGGGACACGCAGGCCAGCCTGCTCCATTGCGGTGCAGAACCCCTGGTAGCGTTCGCGTACACTCATCAGTTCCGCCGGGCCGCCGACAAAGGCGATATCCTGATGACCCGCAGCAATCAGATTTTCGGTAGCCATCCGCCCACCCTGAACGTTGTCGGCAAACACTTTGGGCACGACGCTGCCAGGGATGTCCTCATCCAGCAGCACGATGCGCTGGTGGCGATTAATCTCTTTGCGTAACAGACCGTTATCAGGATGGTTGGTGGTAAACAGCAGGCCATCCACCTGGCAGGTATCCAGCCAGCGGATAAACTGACTCTCTTTGTCCGGATGGTTGCGGGTAATACAGAGTACCAGGCTGTAGCCATGGGCAGAGGCGGCTTCTTCGGCGGCATCTGCCAGTTCGGCAAAGAAGGGATTGGTAATATCGGGCAGCACCAGCCCCAGGGTTTCGCTGCCGCCCTTGCTCAGGCGACGCGCCAGGCTGTTACCGCGATAATCCAGCTGACGAATCGCCGCTTCAATGCGGTCAATCGTCTCCTGCGGCAGCATAATGCTTTGATTCATATAGCGGGATACGGTCGCTTTAGAGAGTCCGGCCAGCGCTGCCACATCCGATAACAGCACCCGTTTTTTACTCATATCACCTGCCATCTTGCCCGGAATCGGCTATCAGTAACACAGTTGCGCGCAGCGGAGACAGTTTTTCCATGCCCGCTGACGATAAAATAATCGCTTGACAAAATTTAGCCAGAAGCGAATGTTAAAGGCAGTTTACCGCACGACCCGGGAGTCACTCCCAAACCCGATTAATTCCTTTCACACGTGCACCATAATGGACGGTGTGCAGAAAGTCGATTATTCAGGTTCTGGCTGAAGCAGCCATTCAGACGATATTTGCCCGCCAACACTATTCCCTCTGCATTTTAATGCGGAGATCGACTGGTTATCGCTCATTCCCGACGAGGAATTTTAAGATGATGGCATTTAACACCAGAAAACTGCGTGCTGTTGCGCTGGCAACCGGCTTACTGTCTGCGGGTTCATTATTTTCACTGGCAAAAGCCGCCCCCACTTATGCGCTGGTTCAGATCAATCAGCAGGCCCTGTTTTTTAATCAGATGAATAATGGCGCCCAGCAAGCAGCGAAAGCCAGCGGTAAAAATTTAGTGATCTTTAACGCTAACGATAATCCAGTGTCTCAAAACGACGCCATTGAAACCTATATTCAGCAGGGTGTGAAGGGCATTATGGTGGATGCGATTGACGTCAACGGCATTATGCCAGCGATTAAAGAAGCGGCCGCCGCCAGAATACCGGTTATTGCGATTGATGCGGTATTACCGGCGGGCCCACAGGCGGCACAGGTGGGCGTGGATAACCTGGAAGGCGGCAAAATTATTGGTCACTATTTTGTCGACTACGTGGCGAAAAATATGGGCGGCAAAGCGCGACTGGGCATTGTGGGCGCGCTGAATTCAGCCGTGCAGAACCAGCGTCAGAAGGGGTTTGAAGAAACCATCAAAAGCAATCCGGGCATCACCGTCGCGGATGTGGTTGATGGCCAGAACGTGCAGGATACGGCGATGACGGCGGCAGAAAACCTGATCACCGGCAATCCGGATTTAACCGCCATCTACGCGACCGGCGAGCCGGCACTGCTGGGCGCAATTGCGGCGGTGGAAAACCAGGGCCGCCAGAAAGAGATCAAAGTCTTTGGCTGGGATCTGACGTCCAAAGCCATCAGCGGGATTGATGGCGGTTATGTCACGGCTGTCCTGCAACAGGACCCGAAAAAGATGGGTGAAGAGGCGGTAAAAGCCCTGAACGCGATTACCGCAGGCAAAACCGTGTCGAAAACCATTCTGGTTCCGGCCACGGTGGTGACCAAAGCCAACGTGGACAGTTATCGCGCAATGTTTAAATAACCGCTGGCTCGCCGCCTGACTGGAGCAGCGCGGCGAGTTCCTCTGCGGTGGGGAAGGCCTGACGTGTCCCATGACGGCTGACAGTCAGCGCCGCAGCCTGACTGGCATGCGTCAGTGCTAATGCATCGATTTCCCCTCCACGCCGGATCGCGGAAGCCAGCATCACGGCAAGAAAGGTATCGCCTGCGCCGGTGGTATCTGTGGCATTAACGGGTTGCGCCGGACAAAACGTTCGCTGGTCGCCCTGCGTCAGCCAGGCGCCCGCACTGCCCAGTGTGGTCACTAACGTTTTCACTGCGCGGGGCTGCAGCTGCTGCGCTTCGTGCTGATTGACCACGGCGATATCGACCAGCGACCAGCATGAGGCAAAAGCGGCGTGCACGGGTGAGGGGTTAAATACGGTTATCAGGCCGCAGGATTTGGCCAGGCTGAACAGCGCATGGGTTTTTTCGGGCGAGAAATTGCCCTGCTGAACCAGCAGATCGCCCGGACGCGCGCTGGCCAGATGGTGGCTAAGCGTAGTGATATCCAGCGCATCTGCCGCCGATGTACTGGTAATAATGGCGTTATCGCCATCGGCGCTGTGCAGAATAAGCGAGGTGTCGCTCAACGCGGTCATGGGCTGCGTGGGCAGTAACGTCACGGGCTCGTTCATGAGCTGCTGACGGATCCATTTTCCTTTGCTGTCGTGACCGGTCGCGGCAATTAAACAGGTTTCAATGCCGCAACGGGATAACACTATCGCCTGATTCGCGCCTTTTCCGCCGATATCCTGCGATCGCTGATAACCGTGAACAGAGGCGCCCTTAGCCGGAATATCGGTAACAGACCAGGTTTCATCGACAGTAATATTTCCAGCCACATAAACACGCATAGTGTTTTCCCGAACAGGATAAAGAAGCGATGGTTGCTATATCAGCAGGAAAAATTGATGCAATACAAGCGATATTTTCACGCCCTAAAGCGGTTATTGGCGTCATTCACTGTGACCCCTTCCCGGGCTCACCAAAATATCGGGGCAAACCTGTCAGCGCGATAATTGATCGCGCATTACGCGATGCGGAAAATTATATTCTGGGCGGGGTTCACGGCCTGATTGTGGAAAATCATGGCGATATTCCTTTTTCAAAACCTGAGGATATTGGCCCGGAAACGCCGGCGCTGATGGCGGTGATTACGGAAAAAGTGCGGGAGCGTTTCGGCGTGCCGCTGGGCATTAACGTGCTGGCGAATGCCGCGCTGCCTGCCTTTGCCACCGCGCTGGCGGGCGGGGCGGATTTTATCCGCGTCAATCAGTGGGCGAATGCTTATATCGCCAACGAAGGCTTTATTGAAGGGGCTGCCGCGAAAGCGCTGCGCTACCGTAGCCAGCTGCGGGCCGAACATATCCGGGTATTCGCCGACAGCCATGTTAAACACGGCAGCCACGCGATAGTGGCCGATCGCTCCATTCGGGAACTGACCCGCGATGTCGACTTCTTCGAAGCGGATGCGGTTATCGCCACCGGACAACGCACCGGCGACAGCGCCACGCTGGAGGAAATCGACGAGATCCGCGCTGCCACCACCTTACCGCTGCTGGTGGGGTCAGGCGTGACGCCCGCCAACGTCTGCCAGATTCTGGCGCGCACGCAGGCTGTGATCGTAGCCAGTGCGCTCAAAGTCGATGGCGTCTGGTGGAACGATGTGGATCGGGAGAGGGTAAAAGCGTTTATGGCGGTCGCGCAGCCTGCGCTGGAGCAGCCATAACCGCCCTTTATTGCCTGACGCAGAGGACAAAAAACCCCGCAGGGAAGCGAGGTTTTTTGGTTACGTCAGCCCAGCCAGCCTTTCACCACCGGCAGTACGGCGGGGAGCTGCGACAGCAGGTAGAGGATCAGCCCGATGGTGCCGCCTACCAGCGTCCCGTTGATGCGGATAAACTGCAGATCCTTACCGATGTTCAGCTCTATCTGCTGCGACATATCCCGCGCATCCCAGCTTTTCACCGTGTCGCTGATATGGCGCGTCAGGAAGCGGGCAAACTCCGGCGCGACGCTGCGGGCAGCCTGCTCCAGGTGCTGATTCATCGAGTCGCGCAGCGCCGGGTCGGCGGCCAGGGTTTCGCCCAGCCAGCGTGCCGCATCGCCTATTTTCTCCTGCACGCGCGACTCTTCGCTGCTGAAATCCGCCTTGAGCCAGTTACGCATATCATTCCAGAGCTCGCCGATATAGCGGTTAAAGGAGGCATCCTCTTTCAGCCAGCCTTTGATCTCGTCGGCGCGGGCCGCCATTTCCGGGTCGCTCTGCAGCTTCACGATGAGCTTCTCAACCGCCCGGTTAAAGCCCAGCCGCAGCTCATGGCCCTGATCCAGCGCCACATCATCCAGCAGGGAGTCCACCGCGTTCGCCACCAGTTCTGCGCTGTGCTCGCCCAGCCACTCGGTCGGCAGCATTTTCGCCTTGATGGGATGCTCGCGCTTCAGCCAGCGCACCAGCTGATTAGCGATAAATTCCCGGGTGGTGGGTTTGTGCAGCAGCTTCAGCAGTTGGTCGATTGCCGCATCCAGCAGCGCCTGGTGACGATTGTTCTTCGTCAGGCTCTCCAGCACCAGGGCGCTGGTCTGGCTGAGATCGACTTTGTCGATAGCGCGATGCACCGCACGACGCATAAAGGTCTGGATGCGGGTGTCATCGGTCAGATCCAGGAAGCCGCGCATCACCTGCAGCAGATGGCGGCCCACGCGGTCGGCGTTACCTGGCGCATTGAGCCACTGCGCCAGCAGGGTGGAGGGATCGTAGCGTCGGATCAGATTCAGCAGCGAATCGGTATCCAGAAACTTCTCCTGCACAAAGCGCCCCAGATTCTCACCGATGCGATCTTTGTTGCGCGGGATAATGGCCGTATGACGGGCAATAAATGGCACCGGCACGCGGCGAAACAGCGCTACCACCGCAAACCAGTCGGCCAGTGCGCCGACCATCGCGGCTTCCGCTATGGCTTTGATGCCGCTGACGTAAAAGCTGGGCGGCAGAAACAGTGTGACGACAAAGGTGAGGGCGGCCAGCAGCAGCAGCGAGAGCGCCAGGCGTTTGGTCCGTTTGAGTTCGCGTTGTTTATCCATATCCTGATCTTAGCAGTTTGCCTGCTTAACAGGTCAACGTTCTCCTCTCCCGGTCGAAAAGCGCAGTTAAGTCTGGCACGGATTTATGCGGTCTTAACCGGACGGGCGAGGCGCTGACCAGACTGTTCTTAAAAACTAATCACCTTAAAAATTACCACTCTGATAAACAGTTACGGCGGTGTACATTCCGGAGGCAGTCTCCTTACGTTGACACACCCTATCCATGGAACCAGACCAGGAGAATTCACGTGAAAGCAATCGCAACGGCAACCGCCAGTCTGTTGATGTTAATGAGTGGTATCGGCGCGCATGCAGAAGGGCTGACCACCTCTGCCGATGGAAAAAATCTGACCGTCAGCTTCGGCAAGCCCACCATTAAGCAGGTCCTGCATTACCGTAAAATGTACGACAAAAAACCCTTTCCCGATGCCGAAATTTATTACTACGACAACGGCACCTATAAAATCATCTCGCAGGGTGAAAACCATTACGGCGTCTACGTGATGCAGGGCAGTTTCGATGATGAGACCTTCACGGTGCGCTTTATCTCGCTGCCCTCCAGCGACTGGGGTAACAAGACCGCCTTCCATCAGCTGACCTTTGTGCGCGGCGATAAGCAGAACGTGTTTATCCAGAACGCGATTGTCGATACCGGCGAAGCGATTGCCCAGCAGAACGGCACCTACACGCAGGAAAAGAACACGGTCACCAACCCGGTCTCCACCCACTGGAAACATCAGTAGCGTTAAGGTGGCAGCCCGGCTGCCACCCACCTTTAGCGGCGACGACCGCCAAACAGGCTGCCCAGCACGCCGCGAATGATCTGGTGAGTAATCTGACGCCCGGCGCTCTTCGCCATGGTCTGCACCACACCATCCCGCTTGCCGCCGCGCGGACCGGTGCTGCCAAACAGGATCTCTTTTAATCCCCCCAGAATCCCGTCATCGACCGCCACCGCGTTGCCTTTGGCTTCAGGCGCATTGGCCTTGTCACTGGCGGCCTGCACGCCCTGTTGCAGCCGTTCATAAGCCGATTCCCGATCGATGTCCGTGTCATATTTGCCATACAGCGGCGAATGGTTGATCAGACCGTTGCGCTCATCGCCTGTCACCGGACCCATACGCGAACCGGGCGCAATCACCATGGCGCGCTCGACGATCGACGGACTGCCTTTGGCATCCAGGAAGGAGATGAGTGCTTCGCCGGTGCCGAGCGCCTGAATGGCCTCTGCGCTGTCAAAAGCCGGATTGGTGCGCAGGGTTTCTGCAGCGGTTTTCACCGCCTTCTGATCTTTGGGGGTGAAGGCGCGCAGGGCGTGCTGTACGCGGTTGCCGAGCTGGCCCAGCACCCGATCCGGGATATCCACCGGGTTCTGGGTAACAAACCAGACGCCGACCCCTTTGGAGCGGATCAGGCGCATCACCTGTTCGATCTTCTCCAGCAGCACCGGCGGCGCGTCGGTAAACAGCAGGTGCGCCTCATCAAAGAAGAAGACCAGCTTAGGCTTATCCAGATCGCCCGCTTCCGGCAGACGCTCATACAGCTCTGACAGCAGCCACAGCAGGCTGGTGGCATAGAGTTTCGGCATCTGGTAGAGCTTTTCAGCGGAGAGGATGTTGATGACGCCTTTACCGCTGCTGTCGACGCGCATCCAGTCGGCGATATCCAGCATCGGTTCGCCAAAGAAGTGCTCTGCACCCTGTTGCTCCAGCGTCAGCAGACCGCGCTGAATCGCGCCGATCGAGGCGCTGTTGATATTGCCATACTGGGTCTGGAAGCTCTTCGCGTTGTCACCGATGTACTGGGTCATGGCGCGCAGATCTTTGAAGTCCAGCAGCAGCAGGCCCTGATCATCGGCGATGCGGAAGATAATCTGCAGAACGCCGCTCTGCACCTCATTAAGGTTCAGCAGGCGCGCCAGCAGCAGTGGGCCGAGATCGGAGACGGTTGCCCGCACCGGATGGCCTTTCTCGCCGAAGATATCCCACAGCACCACCGGATTGCTCTGCGGCTGCCAGTCGGTGACGCCGATCTTCGCCAGTCTCTCCTGAAGCTTTTCGCCGGACTGACCGGCCATCGCCACGCCGGTTAAATCGCCTTTCACGTCGGCCATAAAGACCGGCACGCCGCTGGCGGAGAAGGATTCGGCCAGCTTCTGCAGCGTGACGGTTTTACCGGTGCCGGTTGCGCCGGTGATTAAGCCGTGGCGGTTCGCCATTTGCGGTAACAGATGGAGTTCGACGTCAGGCGTCCGGGCAATCAGTAGCGGAGATGTCATGATTTTCCTCTCTCGGGCAACGGGTTATGCCTGAAGGATAGCAAGCGAAGGGCAGGGAAGAGGAGAACAATTCGTCAAAAGCGAGGCCGTTGCGCTGTCATGCAACGGCCTCGCTTTTACTGGCGTCATGTCAGGCAGGCTGCCATCCCTGCCGGATTTTCTACTTCTGCACCTCTTCAAAATTGAGCAGGCTGACGCCGATACCCTGCTGCAGGCTCTTCAGGTTGCTGCGCACGGCGACCTGGGTTGCGCCCTGCAGCAGCAGAACAAACGGCGAGTCCTGTTGGACGCGGGTCTGCAGGGCCGTGTAAAGGCCGCGACGTTTTGCGGCGTCACTCTCTCCGGCGGCGGTGCGGGTCTGCGCGCTGAGTTCAGGGATCGTCCAGCCGACGCGCCAGGCCAGGGTTTTGCCGCCGCCGGGCACGTTATAAGCAAAGGCACTGGCGTTAGTGTTGGGATCGATGTAGTCCGCGCCCCAGTAGGAGAAGATCGCCTGGAAGTCACGGCTGCGCATTTTGCTCCACAGCTCCGATTCCGCCACCGGCTGAAGATCGAGCTGCACATCGGCTTTAGCAAAGCTCGCCTGCAGCGCCTGCGCCACGTCGATGTAAGGCGGCTGGTTGACCACCGTCAGAGCGATATGCGTGCCCGGTTTAATGCCGCCTTTCTGCAGAATTTCCTGTGCCTTTTTCAGATCGTAGTGAAACGGCGTGGTATCCAGGGTGCCGTCAAACCCGTCCGGCAGGAAGCTCTGGTGAATACGGTACTGACCCTTCAGCAGCTGGTTTGCCAGGCTCTCATAGTCCACCAGCCAGCGCGCCGCCTGCCACAGCGCCGGATTGCCCAGCGCCGGTTGCTGCGGACTTTGGGTGTTAAAGCCGAGGTAGTAAACCAGGCTCGAGGGGAAGGCCTCGACGCGCACCCCCGCCGTGTTTTTCAGCGCGGCGATCTGGTCCGGGCCGAGCTGATAGGCGACATCCACGTCTCCCTGCTGGATCAGCAGCCGGCGGCTGCCCGGATCGGCCACCCCTTTCAGCAGAACGCGCTTCAGATGCGGTTTTTGGGTGCTGTAGGGATTGGCCTCCAGAACCAGCGCCTGCAGCGGCACAAACTGCCTGATGGCGTAGGCGGCGCTGCCTGCCGAGTGCACCTTCAGCCAGCCGTTGCCGTAGTCGTTGTTACTGGCGTGCTGCCGGACCAGCCTGCTGTCGACAATTGAGGCGACCGGCGCGGTCAGCAGGCGCAGCGCCAGGTCGCGACCAATCCCCGCCGGCCAGCGCAGCTCAAGCTGATGGTCGCTGATCACCGTGAACTGCTGGTCGATATTCTCTGGCGTCCAGCCAAACTCGCCCAGAATAAAAGAGGGTGCTTTATTCAGCTTCACCGCGCGGGTTAAGGAGAACACCACATCCTGAGCGGTCAGCGGATTACCGCTGGCGAAGCGGGCCTGGGGATTAAGATCAAACACCAGACTGTGCGGCGTTTTGCCCGCCTGCCAGCGGGTCGCGGCCAGCGGCGAAAGCTGCTGCGGATTGTGATGATCCGGCTCCAGCAGCATCTGATAGATATTGCGCAGGCTGCTGTTACTGATAGCTTCAAAACTTTCCGCCGGGTCAAAACTGATGATGCCATCCAGCGGAACGGCCACCACCAGGGTATCGGTGGGAGTGGCGGCGTGTGCGGAGTGAACCAGAGTCAGCGCCGTTAACAGGGACAAAAGCGTTTTTCGCATAGAGGGTTATCCTGAGTCGGTAATGGCTCTACTCTAGCGGGCGTCCGATAATCTCAAAATGCCGGTTTGTTCTGAGCTTTGCACAAATATCCGCGTCAGGTTCAGGCGAACAGGAAGGTGAATATAATGGCGGGTTGTGATTATTTCTTTAAGACTCTTTTCGCTCCGGAAATATTACTCCTGCTCACCGAAGCAAAAGCCCGTTATCTGTAACTGACCACCTGAAAAAAGCGGCCTGTTTAAAGCGTGGCGTGCTGAAAAGACAGCGAGCAGGGAAGCGTAATTCTTTTATCGATCAATGAGCGTGATAATGACAATATGAAAATATCCCGCCACATAGCTGCCGGGTAATGGCTAATTAACCGATTTTTATCGTTTTTTCACGGAATTACCCCTTCCGGTTATGCTTTTTTCTGCCCGCTGAATGGGTGCCGTCTGATAACCTTTTTCTGCTGTGACAGCACGTAAATTTTAAATTTACATTCAGACACATTTATATCCCTAAGATTGTCAGGTCTTTAACCGATATATTTTCTTTGTCACCGATAGATAATTCTACCCGCCCTTAACCGTTCTGCCGTCGTCTGTGCCGTGTGCGTGAATACCGGCGGGGAATACCCCTCTGCGCATCGCCTTTCAGCGTCATCAGCGATTAAGAGGGGTATTCAGCAGATGAGAGTCGTGCGGATATGCTTTTAGAAAAACCCACCACCAGGCGTAAATTTTTGCTCGGTTCACTGCTGGCGCTGCCATTAAGTGAGCTGGTGTTAAAGGGCATCACGGCGGCACAGGCGGCAGAGATGGCGGCCCCCGAGTTAGCCGATTACAGGCCGATCTTTTTCAGTACCGACGAGTGGCAGTTCATCCTGGCGGCCACCGATCGTCTGATCCCGGCAGGCGGTAAAGGCAAAGCGCCGGGCGCGCTGGAAACCAATGTGCCGATCTTTATCGATCAGCAGCTGCACAGCGAAGCCTTCGGCAGTGAGATCTACCTGCAGGGGCCTTTCAATACCCAGGCTCCCGCGACGCTGGGCTATCAGATCCCGTTCCGTCCCCAGCAGATCTACCAGACCGGCATAAAGCTGCTCAATCAGTGGTGCCATAACACCCATCAGAAAGCGTTTGCTGCGCTGACGCTGGAAGAGAAGGATGCGGTGCTGACGCAGGTGAATAAAAACCAGATCGACTTTGCCGCGCTGGGCGAAGCCGATCTCAGACCGTCACATTTCTTCAGCCAGCTGCTTTCCGATACCAAACATGGCTATCTGGCCGACCCGATGTATGGCGGCAATAAAGGGATGAAAGCCTGGATCGCCATCGGCTTCCCCGGCGCGCGTGCCAGCTTCACCGAGTGGGTGAAACAGCACAATGTGCCTTATCCGCTCGGCCCGGTCAGCATCAAAGGTGAACGCGCCTGAGGCGCTTCCACATCAGGTAAACAGGATTATCATGGCACAGGTTACTAAAAAAGAAGTCGACGTCGTGGTCTGCGGCCTCGGCTGGGCAGGCTCACTGATGAGTATTGAGCTGGCGCTGGCAGGACTGGAGGTGCGCGCCCTGGAGCGCGGCGGCGATCGCGATTATGACGAGTTCGCCTATCCGAAACCGGCAGATGAATATGCCTATGCGGTGCGCAACAAAGTGTTCGCCACCCCGGCGGAAGTGGCGGTCACCGTGCGCTACAACAGCAGCCAGACCGCACTGCCTACCCGTAAATGGGGCGCATTTGCGCCGGGCACCGGCGTCGGCGGCGCAGGCATGCACTGGACGGCGGTACTGATCCGTCCCACTCCGACCGATATCAAACTCAAAACCTATGTCGACGAGGCGTACAAGCCCGGCATTCTGCAGGAAGATATGCGGGTGATGGACTTCCCCTTCAGCTGGGAAGAGATCGAGCCTTACTACTACAAATTCGAGCTGATCTGCGGCCAGTCGGGCAACACCGGCAATCTGCGCGGCAAAATCCTGCCGGGCGGCGATCCGTTTGAAGGGCCACGTTCTGAACCTTATCCGCTGCCCGCGCTGGAAGACACGCTGAACAATGTGATGTTCAAAGAGGCGGCGCAAAAACTCGGTTACCACCCGTTCCCGAACCCGTCGGCCTGTGTGTCGCGGGCGTGGAAAAACCCCTACGGCAACCAGATCGCCCCCTGCAACTACTGCGGCTACTGCAGTAAATATCCCTGCCTGAACTACTCCAAAGCGTCGCCGCAGACGGCGGTGATGGACGCGCTGAAGCGCATGCCGAACTTCTCTTATGAAGTGAACGCGGAAGTGATTAAGGTGGTGCTGAACGATGATAAGAAAACCGCCAAAGGGGTGATCTACATCGATGCGCAGGGCAATGAGTGCTTCCAGCCGGCGAAAATCGTCGTGCTGAGCAGCTTCCAGCTCTACAACGTGCGGCTGATGCTGCTCTCCGGCATCGGCAAGCCTTACAACCCGATAACCGAAGAGGGCGTGGTCGGCCGTAACTACGCCTTCCTGTCGAACGGCGGCGCAACCCTCTTCTTCAAAGATAAAAACTTTAACCCCTACGCCACTGCAGGCGCGACCGGGCAGATGTTTAACGATATCTCGCCAGGCAACTTCGATGGTCCCGGACTGGGCTTCCTGGGCGGCGCGAAGATCCACAGTTCACAGGCGACCGGCACGCCCATCAGCACCGCGCTGCCAAAAGGCACGCCCTCCTGGGGCATGGGCTACAAGGAAGGCCTGGAGGAGTGGTACGGTCATTCGATGAAGATCAGCATTACCACCACCTGTCAGTCCTACCGCGATATCTATCTGGATCTCGATCCGAACTACAACGATCACCGCGGGCTGCCGCTGCTGCGTATGACCTTCAACTGGAAAGAGAATGAGCTGAAGCTGCAGCAGCATCTGAAAGGGATCGTCGGCAATATTGCTAAAGAGCTGAACCCCGACAGCATGAGCATGAGCTTCCTGCCGATGGGCGCGGATTTCGATATCACCAAATATGTCTCGACCCACAACGTGGGCGGGGCGGTGATGGGCGATAACCCGAAAACCTCGGCGCTGAATAAATACCTGCAGAGCTGGGATGTGCATAACGTCTTTGTGCCGGGCGGCAACGCCTTCCCGCAGAACTTCCAGGCGAACCCGACCGACACCATCGGTGCGATTACCCTGATGGCCGCACAGGCGATCAAAGATCACTACCTGAAAAATCCCGGCCCACTGGTACAGGCATAAGCGCATGAATAAGCTGAAAATTAACTCTTTTATCGTCAGCAGCGCGCTGCTGCTGGGCAGCCTCTCTGCGCTGCCGGTGCACGCCGAAGATGAAGCACAACTGATTAAGCAGGGTGAATACCTCGCCCGGCTCGGTGACTGCATGGCGTGCCACTCGCTGCCGGGCAAGCCTGACTATGCGGGCGGACTGGCGATTACCTCGAACCTCGGCACCATCTTCTCCACCAATATCACGCCCGATAAGCAACACGGCATCGGTAACTACAGCGAGCAGCAGTTTGCTGACGCGGTGCGTAAAGGCATCCTGCCGGACGGCTCCCGTCTCTATCCGGCGATGCCTTACCCCGACTACGCCAGAATCAGCGATGCCGATATCCACGCGCTCTACGTCTACTTTATGAAGGGCGTAAAGCCAAGCGCAGAACAGCCACCGGAAACGGATCTGAGCTTCCCGTTCAGCCAGCGCTGGGGCATGCGTTTCTGGAACTGGGCGTTCACGTCCGATAAGCCGTTCCGGCCAATCGGTGGCGCATCAGCCGACGTTAACCGCGGTGCCTATATCGTGGAGAGTCTGGGTCACTGCGGCAGCTGCCATACGCCGCGCGGCCTGGGCATGAACGAGAAAGCCCTCGACAGCGGTGACGATCAATTCCTGGCAGGTGGCAGCCTGAACCACTGGGCGGTGCCGTCGCTGCGTGGCCTGCCGCACTGGAGCCAGCAGGAGATCGTGGATTACCTGCAGACCGGGCGTAACGATAAGGCGGCGGTGGGCGGCGAGATGACCTCTGTGATTGAGCACAGCAGTTCGCACATGACCGACGCCGATCTCAACGCCATCGCCGCTTACCTGAAGTTCCTGGGCGGCAATCCGCCCCTGCAGGCGTTTAACGTGCAGGCGCAGCAGGCAACGGAAGCAAAACTTACCGCGGCGAAAAACCTCAGCGAAGGTGAGCGTCTCTATCTGGATAACTGCGGTGCCTGTCACTTCGTGACCGGCAAAGGCGCACCGGGCGTCTTCCCGGAGCTGGATCAGGCGACGATCGTCAACGCCAGCGATCCC
Organism: Pantoea sp. Sc1; assembly: GCF_000255315.1. Lineage (NCBI taxonomy): Bacteria > Pseudomonadati > Pseudomonadota > Gammaproteobacteria > Enterobacterales > Erwiniaceae > Pantoea > Pantoea sp. Sc1. Next base: position 3,519,722 of record NZ_AJFP01000001.1, on the reverse strand, counting down.
ACCGGTCTGATCCATACGATCCTGGCGGGCGCGCAGCAACCCTCTGTCGCTAAGGCCCCGTCAAAACTGGCGATGCCTGGCTTTGCCGGACGGCTGAGTGATGATGAAGTGGCGCAGCTGGCGACCTTTATTCGTCAGGGCTGGAGCAACAGCGCGCCAGCCGTGAGTAAAGATCAGGTGGCTGAGGTGCGGAAAACGCTGAAGTAACGAAGAAGGGCTTCCCCTCTGCCGGTCTGGAGAGGGGAAGCCCGGATCAGTGGAAGGTGCGCGCCACTTCCAGCACGCCGTTAATCACAAACTGCACGCCCATGCAGACCAGTAAAAATCCCATCAGGCGCGAGATCGCCTCAATGCCGCTCTTGCCGACCAGCTTCATGATCGCTCCGGAGCTGCGCAGCGAGACCCACAAAATCAGACTCACCAGCAGGAAGGTCAGCACCGGCGCGACGCTCAGCACCCAGGCGGGAAAATCGACGCCGCTTTTCACCGTCGAGGCGGAAGAGATGATCATCGCAATGGTTCCCGGCCCGGCCGTGCTCGGCATCGCCAGCGGCACAAAGGCGATGTTCACCGGCTCTTTGGCCTCGTCCAGCTCATCCAGTTTCTGCTTTGCTTCCACCGAATGGCTGGCAGGCTTCGCCGGAAAGAGCATCCGGAAACCGATAAAGGCGACAATGAGTCCACCGGCGATACGCAGGCCGGGAATCGAGATGCCAAAGGTGTTCAGCACCGCATTGCCCGCGTACCACGCCACCAGCATGATGGCGAACACGTAGAGTGACGCCTGCCGCGCCTGACGGTTGCGCTCCTGGAAGTTCATGTCACCCGCCAGCCCTAAAAACAGCGCCACGGTGGTGAGCGGATTCGCCAGCGGCAGCAGCACGACCAGCCCCAGGCTTACCGCTTTGATCAGCTCCAGCATGTCAGATCCCCCTGATTAATGTTTCGGGCGCTCCAGCGCTTCCAGCAACTCGGGGAAGAAGTCCTGCAGGATTTCAGGCGTCATCAGTTCGGGATACTGCATCAGGTGTTCGCGGATGCGTTCGTTGACTTCCGGCAGCAGTCGCTGGGCCGCGGCGCTGGCGGTGATTTTGTGCTTCTTCATGGCGCGCAGCAGATCGCCCGGCAGGGCGTCTTCGTCGTCGCCGTCATCGACCATCTCCAGCGCGTCCAGCTCGTCGAACATCTCCATCAGCGCTTCGGTCTGCGGCGTGCGTGACTCATATTCGCGCGGATGCTCCTCTTCAAGGAAGCGCAGCATGGCGCGCATCGGCGTGCCATCAGGGGACGAAGGGGGTTCGGCTGCGAACCAGCTCAGCAGCTGGTGCATGGTGACCTGGTGAACGCGATAGCCGCTGTCGACCAGCTCATCGGCCAGCAGTTCGGCGGTTTCGTTTTCTATCAGACAGATATGCGTGCGGTTGGGTTCGTACTGATCCAGCCACTGATAGATCTCTTCAATCACGCCATCGTCATACTCGAATTTTTTGCTGAGATAGCTGCCGTCCTGCTGGTGGACGCAGGCCTGGATCTGATCGGGGTCGAAGTAAAGTGCGATGTTGATGCCTTTCATGCGTGCTGTCCTGTAGAAACCAAAACAACACTATAGCGCTCAACCCCAGGTTAAGGGAATGTCAGGCATCACAGCACGGGGGAGTTTCCCGCTCCCCGCTGAACCGCGAGGAGAGGGAGGCAGAGAGGGGATCAGGAGATAAAGTTTTTACCCTGCTTCAGGACCACGTCGCAGGCTTTGGTTTTGAGTTTCTCACCCATTGGCGAGTTGCTCAGGCTCTGCAGATTAAGCTGCTGACCGTTACCGGTGTTCAGCAGGCCTGCCAGGCCCTGGGTGTAGTCTGTCTGCTGCTGTTGCGCGGCGGGCGTGGTCAGGCCCAGCTTGCTCAGCACCTGATCTTTCACCGACTGCACATTGTTTTTCACCACGTTGTGCTCGACACAGTACTGCATCACGCCGGCCGCGTTCGTCATGCTACTGGCGCTGACCGCTTTGTCGCCGCCGCCCAGCATGCTGGTAATGGAGGAGAGCGACAGCCCGCCATTCTGCTGCGTGGTGCTGGTGGTGTTACCGCTGTTCTGCTGGCTGAGCTGCGACGCTGCACTGCTCAGCTGATCCTGCCAGCTTGCTGCTGATGCACTGCCTGCGACCAGAAGCGCGGCCAGTCCCCATCCCCACACACTGCGTTGTGCCTGTTTCATCTCAACCTCGGTATCTGCTTATTCAGTTTTGCTAAGAGAGGCAAAGGCACAGAAAGTTCCTGAACTTTTTTATTTAATTTTACTTTAAGACTCTTCTGTAATCATGGCGCTGAATAATGAAGTAAAGCGCGGCCTGGGTTATTTCCCGGTACAGCCTGATGGTTGTGTAAATAAAGATCTGGCGCTGAAACATTATTTAATATTCTCGCCCGTTATGGCAGGAATATTCCTGGTTGCCGCTAATTTTTGTGGCCTTTTTATCGGCATAAATCCTGATGGCACATAACCAATGGTAACTATTTACCAGTGAAACCAGTTCTTTTCAGGTTTCTGTTTTTACTGGTTTTTCTATTTTTAGCGCAGCGGTAAAAACTGAGGGTTTATTTTGATTGATGTTAATCGAGGGGGCTGAATATAAATTTCATCTGCCGGAAATTTTATTATTCCGGCTTGCGAAATCAGCGAGAGTGTTCATGCTTAATCACTGTGTCAGGCAGTTGTGGCAGATATTTAATCTTAACGGGAGAATCAATATGGCTGGACAGCCAGAACACAATAACTCTGCAGAGGTCGCGCTTAAACTCGCTGAAGAGAAAATAGCCCTGACGAAGCAAAAGATTGTGGATGGACATGTCCGGGTTACCCGTTCCACAACCGAGCATGACGAGGTCATCAGTACACTGCTTAACCGGGATAAGGTTGAGGTTGAGCATGTAGCAAAAGCACAACCCGTAGAGACGATGCCCGATATCAGGGAAGAAAACGGTGTACTGATTGTCCCGGTAGTTGAAGAAGAAATTCAAATCGTCAGAAAACTGGTGCTTAAAGAGGAAATCCACATCCGAAAAGTGCAGGAACACGTTCCTTTTCAGGAAGTGGTGACCCGACGTGAGCAGCAGGTGAACGTTGAGAGAGATGACGATCAAACCCGCTAACAGAGAGGAACCTATCATGGCACAGGAAAAAATCGTAACACTGTTCGATTCTGCAAATCAGGCAGAGGCCGCGAAAAGAAATCTCGTGAAAGCAGGCTTTTCCGATCGGGACATCAGTCTTATCAGTGGAGAGCGTTTAGAGCAGGAAGGGCAGTCAGTCCGCCATCCGAGCCTGTGGCAGCGCCTGTTTGGCCATACCGTCGATAAAGATCAGGCGGATGTCTATACCCGGGCGATGGATAAAGGCGGCGTGGTTCTGACGCTGCGCACCGAAGAGGAGAAGCTGGCTCGCGCCATGACGATTCTCCATTCGCATGACTCGGTGGATGTCCCGTCACGTATGCAGAGCACCCTGGATAACGGCACGACCACGCCGGGCGTAAATCCGACGGCCGGTAAACAGTTTGCCGGTGAGACCAACGACCGTCAGGTAGAGCCGCGACGCACCTCGCTGACCGGCGATGAGAGCGAAGCCGACATTCTGCGTCTGGCCGAAGAGCAGATTGAAGTGGGTAAACGTCTGGTCAGCGAAGGCTCGACCCGTGTACGCCGCTATACGGTGACCGATACCGTCTCTGAAGAGATTTCGCTGCATGAACAGCACGCTGACATCTTCCGCCGCTCGGTAAATGAACCCGCGCTGGCCGGAGAGGTGGACTGGTCCGAGAAAACCGTCGAAGTGGCAGAGACTCATGAGCAGCCGGTGATCAACAAAACGGCCCATGTGAAAGAAGAAGTGGTGGTGCGAACCGATGGCAGTGACCGCACCGAGACCATTAATGACACGGTGCGTCGTCAGGAAGTGGACATCGACCACGCCCGTGGCGGTCTGGATAGCGAGCTGCCGGGTTCGGCGGCACGAGGCAAACCGGCAACCGCAGGCACCGCCTCACTCGGCGTGCAGAACCGCGACCACAAAGAGAGCCTGACAGAGAAGGTGAGCGAGAAAGCCAGCGAAGTGAAGGATAAGGTTGAAAACAAGCTGCATCATCGTGATTACGATCATTCGCACTGAGGCGCCAACCCTGACAACAGGCGCTGAGGGCAATGCCCGATGCTGAGCATGCACGAAGAAGCCAACCGCAAGGTTGGCTTTTTTGTGGGGGTGGAACCTCGCCTGAGAGGCAGAGATGTCAGCTTAACGTTTTCCTGAGAATCGCATTCAGCCAGATCTCATCGCCCCGACCGACACGTAAATCACCGGTCTGCCAGAGATGTGCTGTCTCAAGAGCGAACCTGTTCTCCCCGGCGCCCGCTTCTGTTGTCTTCAGCGGCTTATTTTCTGCCAGCGTCTGAGCGCCGAGAGCATTAACGCCATCAATCAGCTTCTGCAACCCGGCCATATCCATATCTGTAAATCTGCGGCCGTCCTTTTCCCGCTCGCCGCGGCCATATTTGAACGAGAGATACCAGACGCCGTTTGGTTTCAGCGCGATGGCCAGCCTGGTCATGACGCCAGGCAGCTCCGCTTCGGAGATATGCAGCAGGGAGGCGCAGCACCAGATCCCGTCGTAAGTTTCAACCGCATCAACCTCCTGAAAACGCTTATGCGCTACCGATTTCCCGGAAAACTGACTAGCCAGCGCAACCAGTTCGGCGGAAGCATCAAAGGCTTCGACGACAAAGCCCATGTCACTAAAGGCTCTGACGTCACGCCCTGAACCGCAGCCTGCATCCAGAATGCGTGCGCCGGACGGCAATTCGCTGATAAAAGGCCGGTAAAGTGCCGACATATCCACGTTGGCCGTATCGCGAAAAAACCGCTGAGCGTGCTCCCGGTAATACTCTTCGTTGCTCAAAACAGGCTGTCTCCCTGTGCCGCTGGCTGCCACTCGTGCAGCAGGGCAAATTTTGCCCTGTTCCAGTTTGTCTGCAGAAAGCTGTGCCGCTGTTGGGGTGTTTCGCCGGTCTGGCGGATTAACGTTTCCCGCAGTGGCAGGTGGCTGTTAATAAAGTATTCGTTTCGATCGTTCAGGCGCTGCAGCAGCGAGATTGAGGGGATACGAGCAAACTTACCCTGAGCACCGCGATTACAGGTCTGGCAGGCCAGCACCAGATTCCAGACGCCGTTGAGGTTGCCGATTTCTTCGCTGAGCATCAGCGGCAGGAAGTGATCGACATCAGCCTGGTTCTCCTCACCGCCCGTCACACTAATCGGCCGGAAGCAATAAAAGCACCGGCCTTTCTGGTAGCCGTTCAGGCTGCTGCGACAGCTGGTAATGGTGACGCGGCGACCACTCTGACGGCTGAAAAGCATCTTGTCGTTATCGTCATAATCAACCGCAATCAGGTTACGTGAAACGTTCATCGCCCAGGCTTCTTCAACCAGCCGCCATCTGGCCTCTGTTTCCGCGACCAGACTGGCAAACTGTTCATTTTCCGTCAGCTGATAAAAGTTATCCGTCAGCCGGATGCCTTTATGGCTGCGCCGTTCATCCAGAAAGAAACGTTTGTCGATTTCCGCGTGATTCACGTTATGAAAGGCATCAATGACATTCGCAAAGCCGCGCTTCACGGTAATGGCAATCAGCTGATCTTCGGTGATGTCGCCCACATTGAATTGCCTGCACGCCTCCAGAAACCCGCTGCTTTTACTGGTAATTTGTTTTGGCGCATCGCGCAGGTGAGCACATAAATGACGCGTAAAGGGCACGGCCAGCGCCTCCAGCGTAATCAGATCGCTGTCTGGCTGCTTCAGATCATAGAGCGCATGGGCCAGAGCAAACTTATAGGAGGCGACATTTTTGCCAAAGAGAATAACGCCACGCCAGTAGTTTTCAAGGCGGGGATCGGCCTGGTAAAAGCGCATGCAGGTTCCTGTTTTGCGAGGCTGCTCGAAAATTCACGTAACAGGATCAGATAACAAACACAGGTAAATGTAAACCGTAAAGGACGGGAGGAACAGGGCGCGCTTTCAGGGATAAAAAGGCGTTAAAAGGTCATAAAGAGATTATGATAGCCGCTGTTGCCGGGCTCATCCGCAGGGACGCCCTCTGCTTAGCAACAGATTGTCATTTCACTCACCTCACATTCAGGGAACAGGAAGCAGCGTGACGGTTATTCAGAAGCGGGTAATGTTAGTGGCAGCGCTTGCCACCCCGGTTATCGCCCAGGAAAGCGGCGTATCTTTTAATCACAAGGCGTGGTCAGTAGCCTGCGATAACACCTTAACCTGCCGTGTCGGCGGGCAAACCACAGAAGAGAATCTGGGCGGCGTGTTGCTGACGCGTGCAGCGGGCGCGGATACCGCCACCTCTGGCGAAATCATGCTGCCGGAGGATGATGAAAATCAGCAGCCGGTAACAGCGCTCACGCTCTGGATTAACGGCCAGCGTGTGGGTGACGCGACGCAGAAAGCGCATCGCTGGTGGTTGTCAGATGCGCAGACGCTGACGCTTATTCAGGCTATCAAAGGACGCGGCACGGTGGAGTTCAGAGGGGATAATGAGACCCTTCAGCTTTCCGGTGATGGCGCCTATGCAGCCCTGCTGAAAGTGGATGACGTGCAGGGACGCATCAACACGCCGGGTGCCTGGGTGAAAAAAGGCGACAGGCCCGAAAAGAGCGTCGCGAAAGCCGTGGCTGTTCCGGTTATCCAGGCGGCACAGATCAGTCACTCCCAGCCCTCTGTTCTGACAAAAGAAGAGGCGGCAGCGCTCAGGCCGCAGTTGCTTGCCGCATTAACCCAGGATCAGGAATGTGATTATCTGACCGCAGTCGGAGAGAAGGACGTCAACGACCATATTATCAGCGGCGATATTACCGCCACGCCACTGGATGCAACGCACACGTTGCTCTCCACCCAGTGCTGGGGCGCAGCCTATAACCAGGGATACGGCTACTGGGTTACCGACCCGCAACGCAAAGCGAAGCCGGTGGCCGTCACCACCGACGCACAGACCTGGGAAAAGGGGGTAATCACCAATGTTTCGCTGGCAAGCAGTGCCGGCAGCTGCGTGTTTAAAGAAGAATGGGTCTGGGATGGCAGGGCGTTTCGTCAAAGCCTGGTGGAAATCAACGATGGCTGCTGGTTTCCACGTACCCTCGGTGACAGAGTGATACCCACGCTGATATCAGACGTAAAACATGAGGGAATAAAGTGAACCGTAAACCGATGCTGTTCGTTCTGGCGATGCTCTCCCTGTCGGCTCAGGCCAGCCAGAGCGGCACCACCTTTGAGCACAAAGACTGGGAAGTCGCCTGTGATAATACGCTGACCTGCCGCATTGCGGGTTATGGCAAAGAAGAGGATCCGTCCGGCTCCATCCTGCTCACCCGTGCCGCCGGACCCGGAACGGAGACGGTGGGAGAGGTGACGCTGGGCGACACCGAAGATGACAGCGAACCGGCGGAAAAGCTGACGCTGTGGATCGACGGGAAGTCAGCCGGCGATCTCGTGGCGGCTGACGACAACTGGCGCATGTCGGCCAGTCAGACTTCTGCGGTCATCAGTGCCGTCAAAGGCAACGGTAAAGTCGAATTTAAAGGCGGCACAAAGCCTTTCCTGCTTTCCGGCGAAGGCGCCTACGCCGTGCTGGTGAAAGCGGACGACGTGCAGGGCCGGATCGGCACGCCAGGCGCGCTCACCAAAAAGGGCAATAAGCCGGAGAGCAGCGTGGCTAAGGCTGTGCCCGCACCGGTTATCCAGGCAGCAAAAACTGTCAGCGGCGAACCCCGTTTGCTGACTGATGCGGAAATCGACGCGCTGAAAACCCGACTGCTTTCAACCGTCAATCGCAATGACGATGACACGTGCGACAGCCTGTACTCACCTGCCGAAAACAGCGATCCGGAGACCGATGGACTCACCCTGACGCCACTGGATGAGACACATGCCTTGCTTTCGGCGCTCTGCTGGCGAGCCGCTTACAACGAAGGCTATGGCTACTGGGTGATTGATAATCAGCTAAAAGGCCAGCCGGTGCTGGTAACCGTGTCCGGATCGGATTACGACAAGGGCGAGATCACCAGCGTGCAGAAAGGCCGGGGCATCGGCGACTGCATGAACCAGGAGAGCTGGGTGTGGGATGGTCAGGCTTTCCGCAAAAGCTATGACGGCGGAACCGGGATGTGCCGCTATATCCATGCTGGCGGCACCTGGGATCTGCCTACGCTGGTCGCGGATGTGAAGCCTGTTTCAGGTTAGCGCTTTTGTTACGCCAGGGAACCATGAGGGCTGGAGGAACTGCTTTAGAGCGGGCGAGGGGGAGTGGTCTGCGTCAGCAAGGCTGCCATCTGATGAACGTAAAATCTGAAAAGATGGTTTTTTCAGCAGTTGTACCTTAGCCTGCGGATAAGGGTTGCGGAAACAGGGGGTAACGGTATAATCCCCAACGTTTTCCGCATCCCTTCAGTGCCGAAGTGGCGAAATCGGTAGACGCAGTTGATTCAAAATCAACCATCGAAAGGTGTGCCGGTTCGAGTCCGGCCTTCGGCACCATTCAATTTAACTTCTTATTAAACAGTGAGTTAGACGCAAAATTCTATCTCTCTTGCATGTAAGAAGTGATCTAAAGTTTCACCAGAAATTGCCGCTGTAGTTAGTAGTGGCAGATCTTCGGGAATACTATCTCATAGCGGCGTGTAGTTCCAAGCTTCAAACACGTACAGTTCTCAACTTGAAAAGCTATGACGTTGCCCACGTCTCTGAACCATCCCAAAACAGTTTGATCGCACGCATTCAAGCCCGATCTGTGGCGTTGTACAGCCCCAAAACAGGTCTATGGTGGTTAAAACGTACCTGCAAACGATATGCAGGCTCTGCCAGCGTCTCAGCCACGCTCCCGCATGGGTACACAGTTATCCTGATAAGGTTGTGATCAGTCTGACAGATGATGTCGCTATGCTCCGCTTGTTTATAGTACCACCAACGGGGCTTTATGGCTTCTATTGTCTTTTTGTAATGAGGCTTTATGATAAATCTATCTTATCTGTAGGGCTGCTAGCATGGATACAACAGAAGAGCTAAACGGGACGTACTTCTACAACGGGATAACTAACCTTACCGCTGGTGAACTGTTTTTCTGGTTATTCGTTGAGAAAATCGACGAACAGTATGGCATTCATGATTTAGTAGCGTTAAGCAGCATAATCCTTGGATTGCCATTACTGAAAACCCGCACAAAGCCTGGGGCGGCCACTAAAGGCACTTCTATAGCCTCTATAATGTCACGCCGTTACCTTGATATACATCTGCCGTTCCGTCTCCCAACCATAACAAACAAGAGCATTCAACTTTTAAAGCCGATGTACGTTAACAACTTAGGGGCTTTTGTAGGCAGAACTGTCCCTGTTGTAGGATTGGTGCTACTGGCTAATGATTTTTCTCAAATCACATATAAAACCGTAGTGACTTACAATCGTATTGCTCGGGGTGATGACAAGGTATGGTGACAGATAATGAAGTGCTCACTTTTTTTCAGGATGAACTACCTATTTTAGGTTGGCTCCCAACAAAGGATAATGCAGTGGGTTTTGATGATGTCTTGCAAGATTACACTGAGCAAGAGGATTTAATCATATCTATAGAGAAATTCGGGAAAGAGTTTGATATCGATCTATCCAGGATGGATATTGACCGATATTTCCCGTGGAAAACCCCGTGGTTTTTTAGAAAGTGGTTTACTAACAAGGCCATTATCCAGACTAAAAAACCCCTGACAGTAAAAATGTTTGCTGATTCTGCAAAAGCGGGCAAGTGGTTGTACGAGTAAAAAATTGTAGTTATTTATCTTAAATACCTCTGGAGAATAAAATGAAAAGATTTGCAGTTCAGTTTGAAGGTATCACATATGGATTTATTGAAGAAGGACGTTTTCAGGATAGAAGATGGGAGCTTGTGTATCCGATAGTGGATGGTAAAGTCTCAATGGATATAACCAAAATTGTGCCTAAAAAGGATTCTGGCGACGATGATGGTTTTGCCGTAACTAAGCAAATCGAAACCATAGCGTTTGATTTAGATATTGATAATCGGAAAATGACTCGTAGTGATGGTACGGTTTTTAAACTTGTCGAAATTGAAGGATAAAATTATTCATCTATTTTAAGGCCCCGCAAAGGGCCTTTAGTTATTTTTACTCTTTCAATTTCTCTTCGCGCTCTTGCAGGAATTTTTGATGGCGCTCTTGAATTAATCTTGATTCCTCATCTCTATCATTTTGGCTGAAAATATCCGATTTATTTTCTTATTTCCTTGTGATATCGGTCTCCAATCCTCACGAATCTTCTTAATCTGATCTGCAATCTGTGTTACTGGACTCCTTGCACCTAAATAAGAAATCCCATCGAAGGATGCCATATCATAAACGTATTCATTTTCGTCTCGAATTCGAGAGTTAGGCCTCTTAGACCAACTTATTTTAATATTATATTTGATATCTTTAATTTTTTCATATTCACAAATATTGCTCGTGAGAGATTGACCGTTTTTTAATACGCTTATATTACTGAATGGTATGTTATGATTGCTTCTTTCTCTGTGATCCGCATTGATTAGTGGTGGGTCGAAATTCACATTTATATTATAAGCCGGAGAGTTGCCGGTGTTAGTAATGCATATATCAAAGTGAAATGCAGCCCACATATTTGGTTCAAGAGTGACTACAACATGAGGCTGCTCAGCAGCATCAACCATGCGTTTAGTTTCTTTTGCTAATAGATTAGTGACTCGCCACAGAAAAAAAGTGGCTATGGCTGTAAAAATTGCTGCTAAAGCCGTAATGAATGCATTGATGTTTGTAAAGTTTTGAACAATAAACTGTAACATTCTATTTCCTTTTTGATTTTAATAATTTTAAAATTTTTTGGGAATGTGATTTATTGTATGTACGGGTGCGATCAGTATCTAATCTTAACAGAATATTTTGATATGAACTTGACGATTTAACAAGCATCGTTCGATGTAATGTGCAGTTCTCCCATTACCCACACGCTCAACATGAGTTAGTTTTACTTGCACGGCGGAAATCTTCGACGAGACGCACAAAAGAAGGTCGATTATTAGCATCTTCATGTTCATCTCTCATTTATAAAGTTTTTCTTGCAGATCAAGAGGAACGTTTCAAAGCTGTATTTCTGATTTTACCTGTGAATACCAGTTACCCAAATCCAAAATTAACGTGCTGTGTATCGTGCGGTGCGGCTATGGCTAAAAACTTATCACGCTTACCCCGCCATTGGTTAATGATAAATTGTTTGTGGTTGAGTGATAAGCAGTATCCGTCTTCGGTATTCAGATTATGATTTACTGTAGCAAGTACGGCAATTGCAAGTAAGCCAACGATCACCCTATAGGAAATCTGCACCCTACCCGGAGCGGCTTTCAAACTAGTGCTGTTCGTAACACCGTGAAGTACGTCAGGTATTAGTTCGAAACCCGCAGGTAATTCGCCACCATTATCATGGGCACAGCGGTGCACACTATAAATTACCTCGGCTGTGTCAGGCCATTCTTCAGAATTTTGTTCCGCAGAGATTTTAACAGGCCACTTTATTTGCTCGATGTCTAAACTTGGAAAAAACTTTGGATGGAGGATTAAGTAAATTTCTCGCAAAGTAGTTATAAATCTCGTGCGGTGTCGGTACATTTCCGGATATAATTTTTTTCGAAGTACCATCAACGGCCATACATGCGTGTAACATCGCACCGTTCAAGTCACCGAGCAGAAAGTCATCAATAGACTTACCTACCTAATAGCCAATGCCAGCCATAATTATCCTCTAGAAGAACTATTTGATGAAATACAATTACAAAACTCTAAGGCATTAAGGATAAATCATTTAAGATTCCCCTCTGCCGTGGGCAACTACAAAAGACCATGCCTACACTCTTCAATTGATTGAAAAAAATATCCCACCTAAATGGCTGCTTTGCTAAGCGCCGTACTGGAGAGTCTCCAGCAAAATCACAGAAATCCCAAAATATCAGGGCTGCTGATCCCGCCAATTTCTTCAACTCCGTACTAAAACTTGTTCTGTTGGACCTAATTTAAGCTTAAAAATAGCACTTTTTAAAATAATGATACTTTTGATTTATGTAAGTAATATTTGCAGGTGATTTTATAAAGATAATAAATGATGTCAAGTTAGCGAGCTATCATAATTTTTTGAAAATAAAATTAATTTATGTAATTGAAAGAAATAAAATTACAACAACACACGAATTTAGAGTAAGGTTAAGATAAATATTGTAAATAATAGGCGAGGTGTTGGTGGTGATATTTTTATAATTACCTTACAATGCAGCTTTGCAATTAAGGATTTGTATTTTGTGGCATTTAAATAAAAAATGGGAGCTAAAATTAGATCCCATTAAGATTTTATATCTATATTAATTATGCGGGCCCAAGAATCGATCACCATTCAGATGGATCATATGGGTCGGTGCATCCGAAACCCAGACCTCTGTTTCCCATGATAGATCCATAAGATATTTAGCCATCATTTTTCGGTCAGGGAAAGCTGTGACATAAACTAAGCCTGGTTTTGCACTCGCGAATAATTTTGCTAACTCACCATGCCTTTTTCCATCAACAGGTCCATGTGAAGTCACTGACTCGATTAACAGTAACCAATTACGTTCTTCCCAATATAGTACAACATCTGGCAGCTTACCTTTACGGTCTACAATAACTCCCAGATTTGCAAGGCGGTCCTTGCGGAAATAATCTTCTTTTGCGCCAGTATCCCCTATATATATAACTTCGGCCTCCGGGGCAAAGCGAGGACCAAACTCAACAATGATATCCTTAATTAATTGGCTGTGAGCACCAGGGCTTAAGATGAGATCTGTTCCATCATTCAGCTTCAAAGGGATCATTTCCATCTTTCTCGCCATTGCATATTGCTCAATCAAAGTGGATATGTGATCCATATGCTTTTTGAGAGATTCATCCCATTCTGGGGTACCATATGTCAGCAGTACGGTATGTAATTCTGGAGCTATTTGATAACAAGCTTTAGGAGAGTTAACTGCCCGGTTGGGCTCATCAGGATTATAAAGCGCAATTCCTCCATTACAAAATTGATGGAGAGTTTGACGCCGAAAATTTTCACGTGTATTCGGTGCATATTCTTTACCATATACATCTCTACACCAATCCATGATGGGAGTTACACCTATCAGTGGCCGTTGTATTTCTGACCAAGACCCGTTAGGGTGAAGATTAAGAAGCGCTAATAAGGTCAATGCTGAACGTTCATTAATCTGAGGGCGTGGCATTCCCAACATACGCAAGATTTCTATAGCTTGTTCGATTTTTTCTTGAGCTTTAAGTGGATCAGCCGATTTTCCATCTGTCATAAGATCTAATTCCCTATTGATTATTTCGTCTATTTCATTCTGACTAAGTACTTCCCCATCTAACGTACTGCCTATTTTTCGAAGGATTTCCAAAGACGGGTAGTGGATTGATTTTAGATCTGAGGCGTTTACTTGAGTGTGGCCACCAAATTGACGATAGTATTTATCCAATAATGTACTGTTAAGATAAACATAAAGCCCACGGGCAAGATCTGCATCCATACCAATTTTTTATTGTGAAAAACATTAGTTTTGTTTTCAAATCCAATTAAATCTCCTGGGAGAGATGAATCATATAAAGTTGCTACAATTCTACGCTTTTCTTCTTTGCTACTAAATCTTTTTATAATTAGAAAGTAGCCTTTATTTCTCCAAAGCCATGGACGTGACAAATCTGAAATTCTTATAGCGTTTGGCTTTTTACCTTCAAGCGGCCATTCAACCTTTCCGTTTAAATGCTGAGGAAAAAGAAGCGGGACGGACTGTGAATCTAATTTTTCACGTAGATCTTCTTTAAGTCGAAAGTTAACGACTGGCCCTGTACTAACTTGGATTTTTAAATCTTCTAAAGTCGATATGAAAGGTGACAATCTTTCAATTATATCCTGTTCACGCGGACTTGCTGCGATATGAATAAATTTTTGTTTATCTGTAGGGTTTACTATTTTTTCTATCGAAACCTTACGTTGTGTCATATCAGTAGCTGTTATTTGTCCCGTTTCTTCATCAATCTGAAAGTCAGAAGTTGGGCTTGAAGTAATTGTAACTTCATCTTGCGTTACCCCCTTAATGCAGTGAATTATGATATTTTCTTGAAGAACATTATCTTCCGCAAAAGCAGTATTCCTAGAGTCAAAGATGTGAATATGCTTAATAGATGTTTCGGAAAGTAACTGTTCTCGAAATGGCTGATAATACGGGCCATTACAGAAAGAACGAGGAATAATCGCTACTAACTCTCCGCCCATTTTCAATTGTTTTAGCGCTAAAGAAACAAATCCTGAATATAAGTTTACCGTTTCTATCCCGGCCTTGCTCATCGAAATCCGGTGAGGGCTCGAGGAAAGGATTTTTTTATAAGGAGGATTCATAATTACGTGGCTATAAGTTTCGATCTCTTTACTATTGAAAGTATTTTCTATACTTAGGCTGGTTTCAATAATATAGTCTTTATTGTTTATTTTGAATGATAAGACTTCTCCGGCCTTATCTATACATGATTTTAATGTTTTACCTAAGAATGGTAGCATCACGTCTTCAATATCATAGACATCAAGGTCTATTTTTTTATTCCCAACGATAAAGCTCGATCTAAAAATGCAGCGGAAAGTGATCCAACTCCACAGCCAGGATCAAGTAACTTTACGTCACTTCTTATATTGTCAAACAGACTTGCCATAAAAAGACAAATCGGGGCTGGAGTCATAAACTGACCGAGTGCCGATTTGGTTTTGGGGTTGAGTAGTTTGTTTGCTTCTTTTCTATTATGTTCAGCCAATTCCAAAAGACTCATCGTTTTTCCACTTAGTTACAAAAAATTTAAAACTGCGTTCTTTTTGGTAGCATTTACTTCCACTCATCAAAACGCTGCTCAAGGGTACAATGTTACTATAAACTGCTTAAAGAAAAAGGTTTAGCAAGGATACATTGATTACATGCTCACCGTTGATTTATGCATATTCACATAATGAAATTTATGTCAAGATAAATCTAGCGTCAACATCGAAAAAACACATCCATACCTCAAACATTATCAACATATCCCGTTGCGTCTATGCAGAATTTCTGCTGAGATTTTTGATGTAGGCGTAGGTGATTGATAATTTTGCCAATATTAGGATTCTGATGTTTTTATATGCAACACCATACAGCACCTGAGGGGACGCATCACATCTTTTTAAACAACTCAGTACCAGAGTTTTTTGTAGGAAAACAGGGTGTTGTCACAAAATTCCTTGTCTATTTAGGTACTGGTAGAAAATATGAGTAATGGGTCGAATGGTATTAGAAGTTGGAATATCAAAGAAGTGTCGGCCAGCTTACTAGCCAAATAAGAATAGATTCATCAGATCATTAAAGTTGGTCTTGCCGATGTGGATACCGGGTGTGTAGTGAATCATGCGTAATTTGTTACTTTCCTTAGAAAACCTGATAAAGGGAAAGTTACAGAGCTTTTCAGCTTAGTATGAATAGGAGCTTATCTGCCAAAGTCTTAACCCAAAAAGACGCTCATCATCAGTCACTTTCCCTAGACTCTCTGCCCCTACAACTCCCCTTACGGAAACAACGACGCTTTCCGCACTGAACTAAACCGCGCTATCTCTGCCACAACCACTTTAAACGCAGCCTGCATCGGTTTGATAAGCAATAAATTAGGTTCGTATCCGCCCTGTTTAAGTTCCTGTTCCAGCACTTCAGAAAGCCCTTCTTCATATTGCTAGAGATTTTGATTTTTACCGGCGCCATAACGGATTGACTCCACGACCTTGCTAGCATTGTTGCCCGAGCCGCCATGCAGCACTAGTGGGATATTAATTAACTGGAGCAGCTGACTCACTGAAGCCATGCTGGATAAAGAGGCGCTTCAGGTGGCCGTGGGTCGAAAGTTCTGACGACAGAACAGCAGCGGGCATTCGCGGAAGTTATGTGTGAGACAATGGGCCTGTCGCAACGTTGTGCCAGCAGGCTGGCAGACCTGTCCCTGTCAGCCAGCAGTTATTCGGCCCGGCGTCCGCTGCTTATGCACTATTATCTGGACGCATCATTGAGCTGGGGCTTTTGTTATAGCCTTATCTGGCAGCTTCTGCGGCGTGAAGGGTTTTGCGTTAATCACAAGCTTCGGCACTTTATTTACTGCCTGCTTAAACTGAATTTTCGGCGTAAGTGTAAATAATCTTTGCCGGCACGCTATCAGGCCCCGCAGGCCACGCCGGAAGCACTCAATCAGAGCTGGTCGATTGATTTTATGCACTACACGCTGACATATGGCCGACGTTTTCGGGCTTTTAATATTTTTGATGATTTTACCATGAAGTTCTGGGTATCAGAACATGATCTGAATATCCTGATGCAGTGGGTAGTGCAGATGCTGGACAGGATTGTGGCACACCGTAGATTTCCGCTGAGAATGCGGATAGATAACGGACCGGAATTGGTCTCACTGGCTTTGGCGCAATGGGCAGAAGACCGTGGTCTTATGCTGGAATTATCAAGCCTGATAAGTCGACACAGAACACCTTTATCGAATGGTTTAAACGGACGTACCGGCCATCCACAGCGCAGCTTCTGGATTATTTAGCACCGATGCTATCCCACAGGAAACGATGCGCAACTATTATAAGGCGCACCTCAACAATGTAGATGAGCTTCAACCCATAGACATTAAGACGTTGCACGGGAGGCTGAACGTCAGCTAGCTTTATTTTGCTGGCTACCTGAATACCAAGCTCTCAACGATGCATAAATAGGAAAGTAGTGTACAGCGCCCAAGTGGATTATTGCTGAAAATGCTTTTTTTGGTGTAGAGAAATAGTTTTAAAGAGTTAATTTAATGTTGTTTTATTGGCTTGTTTTTGGGTCGGTTATTTCAGGGAGATAAGCTCAGTGTCGACCTGACCGGCAGCCAACAGCGCCGCCGCGTTGCTGGAAAAAATCAAATGTGAACGTGCAGCCAGTTCAGGTAAAAAGCGTCTTGGAAAAATCCTGAACCTTATTTTATTGCGCGCCTTGCTGGTGCGCTTCTTATTGTTTTTTTGTTAGATAAACTTTAATTTTAATATTCAAATTATTTTATAAATGGCTTATTTAAAGCTGGGCTCGCCCTCTCTTACCTGATGATATATACAGGTATTTAGCGCGGCACAGATGTGCGCCAACACACCCGCGCCGCTAATCACAATCACTATTTAAAAGGAATAGTAATCATGACTGACGCCCATTCTATTGCACAACCGTCTGAACCAGAAGTCTCCCCGGCAAATAACCGGCAATTAACAGTTGGCTATGCAAGCCGCTATCCGGATTACAGCCGGATCCCCGCCATCACCATGAAAGGGCAATGGCTGGAAGCTGCCGATTTTGCCACAGGCTCAATAGTAGACGTAAAGGTCATGGAAGGTTGTATTGTTCTCACAGCCCTACAGGAGAGCGAACTGATACAGTCGCTGCGCCAGGTGTGCAAGCTGTCGGCGCGGAAACAAAAGCAGGTGCAGGAGTTTATTAAGGTCATTACTGGTAAACAGAAAGCCCTCTGAGTGAGAAACCGCTCCCGATATTGTATCGGGAGCGATTAACTATCAGACCGCGATAACCTCCACCAACACATTGATTGCCGGGCTTTCTTCACTGTTGGCCATATTTCCCCTTGCAGGCCAGCGCCATACTACTTTCGTGAAAAAATTCATCACTGGCTTAAAAATTATTCCGCTTTGATACAAAGTTAACGCGTCATAAGTAAGTTTCTTAATCGAAGTGAACCTTCCTTGTCTGATCATCCTCGAAGATTATCATCAACTTATGCATGATGATGTGGAAGACTAGCTGGCGCACAGACCACCTTCCTTTTGAAGGATCAATAGGCGTTATGGCGGTCTTTTAACTTAATCATAGCGCAGCGTTTCGCAAAAAATCATGAGATATCGAAATGCCTTGTATCCCCGGTCATTTGTCCCAACAACTGATGACCTTGCTCTGATACGCGATAACGTGGTCTCGATGAGCTTTCGTTATGAACAGCATCGACCATCCCCTCATTCATCAGGTTGGTTACTATGTTCGCAACATTGCTAAACCCTGGAATATCCCTTGTAGCAAGAGTGCGATCCAGTATCATCCATGTCCAGTCTATGTCTTTTTCTGCCATGACTTTCAATACATTAAGTTCGGTATTCGTTATCTCCATTTCAGTGCATCCGGGTGGAATAAATCACCGTCTTTAAGTTTAAAATCTTACAGCGTTGCCGTATGGGCATTGTTCCACATATCATAATCTGCAACACCGTATGGTTCACCTGCCTCCCATCCCAGATTACAGTAATGCTGATATTACCGACATTCGTGAGTGTAGTAGTTTGAATTCACTTGTTTAGGGGGCGCTTCTCCTTTTGCGATGTTTTTTAGCCTGCCTGCTCCTGAAACAGATAATCTGTCAGAAGGATTATAAAGGGTTTCACTTACATGCAGCGCTAATTTATAGATTCCCATTGGCGGTTATAGCACTTTAGCGAATCAGGAAGACAGTGTTTAAAAAGGATATCACTAACTTATGATTGTGTAGAATATCGAAGGAAGATCAATTTCTTTTCATGACGAGGCATTATGATAAATCACATTCTTGGATAAATTCATTAAAACAAAAGGAGCCAGAAATGGCATTAAAAGGAAAGTTCACTGTTAATGATGCAGATTACTCCCCTTTACTCATCTATGGAATAGGCACGTTTATGGCGTTTTCTGGTAACAGGGAATATCGCAATCGTGCAGGATGTATTGCAGTCCCGGACAATGGGCCGATACCTGAGGGGGTATATCACATCGTTAAACGCCCTACGGGTGGCTGGAAAGGCATAATCAGGACAGACATGCACGATTTCTACTCTTGGCCGGGATCAACGCCAGTCATCAGGTATGAATGGTTTGCTTTGTATCGTGATGATGGAAAGATAGATGATCATACGTGGGTAAATAACGTAAAGCGAGGTAACTTCAGGCTACATCCTCGCGGCCCACTGGGTGTCTCTTTAGGCTGCATCACATTGCAGCACAGAACTGATTTCATCGCGATTCGGCAGGCTTTACTCTATACACCACAAGTAAAATTACCTAATGGGCTAATGACTTATGGAAAAATTGAGGTGGTTTTAAATGGAAGCAAAACGTGTCCCGGCAGGGTTTAGAATCCTTATCGCAGTGTCCTTGTTTGTCATTACTTTTCTTATTGCAAGGCCATCAGATCCCTCTTCAGAAGGAGAGCAGCAGTTTTGGACAGCGTTAGCAAAGCTATTCAATCAGCGTGATATTGAGGGGTTTGTGGGGGTGGCGCTATTAATCATCTGTACAGTGGTAACGCTCATCGGTTATCAGATCATCGTCAGAGTGATTGAGAAGAGAGTTAATAAGAGATGATTTTTCTGATGACTAAAACCATTATGGTAACCACAATATTCTGTTTTCAGCAAAGATAACTCTATTTTGATCCATGAAGTGGGCTTACGTAGCAACATCTCCCTTTATCAGAAAATCGTAACAGGGAAGGAGCGGTAAACATGAAAAAAAGAATGTGGCTGGGAGCTATATTTCTCTTAACGGGATGCCCCGGGCCGGGAGATCGAATGGTAGAGCGTGAATCTGCGACGGCATTTCTAAAAGATAATCAGGTTTGTGTGGTGTCGCCACTGGTGCCACAGGAAAGGATCACTGCCATTCAAATCAACAGCGAAAAAAGCGACTCCCTCCATAAGATTTTTGATGAAAAGCCTGTTTATGTTCCAAAAGGTGAGTGCCTGCCACTATTCGGCTTTAAGTTCACAGCGGGAGAACATTACTACTTCGCTTATGATGTTCAGTCTGATAAATCAGGATCGTATTTAGTCACCGCTGAATTCTCTTATCCCAAAGGATAAGTGAGCAGAACGCCCGCTCTGCGTCAGTTCATTATACCTATGCCATCAAGCCAGGCTTAACGATTTTACATCTGTGTTAGTCAGGGGCTCAGTAATCATGAGATATCACTTTCATTCATAGGGACGAAGCAATGAAAAATGTCTTTAAGTGGCTTGCATTAGTGGTTGCTACCGTCCTTATTCTCCTGGGGTTATTTGTCTGGCTCGTAGCTTCAGGCTCTGATAAAACAACTGTTTACACGGAAAAGGATTTCTTCAGCCTTCACACGCTCACTCACAAAGATATCGAAAACGCCCCGCGAATAACGGACAATTACTATTTTGAGGCACACCCCGGAGACGGCTATTCCCCTTCAAATAGCATCATATTCAAGGGCGCTACAGATACGGCTGCGCTTCACGCTTATCTCGAAAAGCTGGGATACGTGAAGCAAAAGCGAAGTCTGGGTGAGAAGGAAATATGGGCGAAGCCTGATCAGGTCGATGGTGATCTGTTCTATCTTTACTTTAACCCTACAACCCACGAGATTGAGCTGACCAGGGTTTTGAATAATTGAGGCGCCTGAACAAAAAATTATTGTGGCGCTGCCGGCCTCTGTCGCTGGTCATCGCGCTACTGCTCACAGGATGCGCCCGCTCTGACGCGCTGTGGACGGTCACGCGTGACCTCTGCATGAATAACTACCACTACCGTCGCGATCCGGCACCCTGCCAGCAAATCTATCTGCCGCAGGGCAACACTCAGGGCTACAGCATCATCCAGAATCCCCGCCACAGGCTGCACTTTATTCTGGTGCCCACGGTAGCGATGTCAGGCATCGAGAGCATCGCGCTATCACGCCCCGGACGACCCGATTATTTCGGCTACGCCTGGTTAATGCGTTATCGTCTGATGGCGGCCTATGGGGCTACCGTGCCTGAAGATCGGCTCGGCATGGCGCTCAATTCCGCTTATGGCCGCAGCCAGAACCAACTGCATATTCATCTGACCTGCCTGCGGGAAGATGTCTATCGTCAGCTTCAGGCCGAGCGCCCCTTTATTCATGATGACTGGCGACCCTTACCCGATCGTTTGCTGAATCACACCTACTATGCCCGTCGCGTTATGCAGCCAACGGCGATGGGGATCTATCCTGTCTCCTCCGTGGCACGCCATTTCCATCTCTCCTCGCCACAGCTGGCGGAGTCTGGCGTGGCGCTCATCCCGACGACGTTCTCGGGAGAAAAAGGGTTTATCCTGCTAACTACCCGGCGCGGCTGGGATAAGGGCAATCGGGCGTCCGTTGAGTCGCTACTGGATAAACGCTGCGCTATTCTCTCCGCGCCGCCCGCTGACGATTCAGCCGCAGAGTAACTAAACCTCATCCCAGCCATCCACCGCAAAACCCTTACCGGTACAGTGCCGCTTTCCCCACCGAACTGAACAGCGCCATCTTCGCCGCGACCACTTCACCCGCCGCCTGCATCGGTTTTACAAACAGCGCATTGGGTTCATGCCCGCCCTGTTTCAGCTCCTGCTCCAGCGCCACAAAAAACGCCTTCTTCATATCGCTGGAGATGTTGATCTTACCGACGCCATAACGAATCGACTCCGCCACCTCGCTGTCTTTATTACCCGAACCGCCATGCAGCACCAGCGGGATATCCACCACCTTGCGGATCTGCTGCAGACGCTCGATATCCAGTTTCGGCTGCTTCCCTTTGGGGTAGAGGCCGTGCGATGTGCCGATAGCGACTGCCAGCGTGTCGGTGCCGGTCTCGCGCACAAAGGTCTCCGCCTGCTGCGGATCGGTATAGAGAATCTCATTACTGCCGCCTTCGCCACTGCCTTCTGCCACCCCGATGGTGCCGAGTTCCGCTTCCACGGAGACATTCACTGCGTGGGCGATCTCCACAATCTTCTTCGTCAGCGCAATGTTCTGCTCAAAAGGGTGCGAGGAGGCATCCATCATCACCGAGGTAAAACCGGCGTAGATCGCTTTCATCACCTCTTCGAGCGTGCGGCCATGGTCCAGATGGATCACCACCGGCACCCGCGCCTGAATCGCCAGCGTCCGCAGATAGCCGATGAACTCCGGGCCGGTAAACGCCATCTCATCAGGGTGGATCTCCAGAATCAGCGGTGAATCCAGTCGCTCGGCCGTCTCAACCGCGACGCGTCCAAACTCAGCGCTGGCGATGTTAAACGCACCCACGCCAAACTGATGCTGACGGGCCACGCTGAGCAGGTCTTTCATGTTGTAAAGCATAGGTTTTATCCTTGTTTTGCAGGAAGAGAGATATCTTTTTTCAGGAACAACAGGATTAGCGCCGTCAGCAGACTGCCTGCGGCAATCGCAAACAGATAACCCATGACGTTGCTGATCACGTTAGGAATGAAGATGACGAAGATGCCGCCATGCGGAGCGCGGGACGCGCAGCCCAGCATCATCGACAGCGCGCCCGCTAAGCCGGAGCCCGCGACAATCGCCGGGATGACGCGCAGCGGATCGGCGACCGCGTACGGGATGGCGCCTTCGGTAATGAAGGAGAGGCCGAGGATATAGGTTACCTTGCCGGTTTCCCGCTCCTGCTCAGTAAACTTGCGGCGGAAGAGGGTGGTCGCCAGCGCGATGCCCAGCGGCGGCACCATGCCCGCCGCCATACAGGCGGCAATCGGGCCATAAATGCCGCTCGACATCAGGCCAATCGCAAACATACAGACGGTTTTGTTCAGCGGGCCGCCCATATCAAAAGCCACCATCATGCCGAACAGCAGGCCCAGAATGGCCGCATTGGTGTTACCCAGCGAACTGAGGAAGGCGGTCAGCCAGCCGAGCAGCATCTTGATCGGCTCACCAATCAGCAGCACCATCAGTGCGCCGGTCAGCAGCACGCTCAGCAGCGGCACGATTAAAATGGGCTTCAGCCCGGCAACCGCTTTGGGCAGGTGGATATGGTTGTTGATGAGCAGCGTGATATAGCCCGCCAGGAAGCCGGCAATCAGCGCACCAAGAAAGCCGGAGCCGGTGTGGATCGCCATCATCCCGCCCACGGCCCCCGCCACGATGCCCGCTTTACCGCTAATCGACTGGCTGATGCCCAGCGCAAGAATCGGCAGCATCAGGGCAAAGGCGGAGCCGCCGCCGATGTCAGAAAGCATCTTCGCTATCGGGCTGAAATGTGCGTCCCCTGGTGTGGCCGCCGTAATCCCGAAAGAAAAACTCAGCGCGATCAGAATGCCGCCCGCCACCACAAACGGGATCATCAGGTTTACACCGGTGATGAGGTGAACATAAATCTCCGATGCCCAGGAGCGGGAAGCCGACGCCTCTCTGACCGCGGAAGCCGGTTCAGCAGCGCCGGTCGGTGACGCAGATTCGACCAGCTTCGGTGCCAGCTCGCCATTCACGATGGCGCTTAATAGACCTTCCGCATCTTTCGCCGCACGGGTGACGGGCACTTCAATCACGTTTTTATGCTGAAAACGTGCCATCTCGACTTTTTTATCTGCGGCAATCAATACGACGTCAGCCTGATGAATATCGTCGTCGCTGAGAATATATTCGCTTTCTATGGCACCCTGGGTTTCCACTAATACATTCAGCCCCAGTTTTTTCGCCGCTTTTTTTAAATTACTTTCGGCAAGGTAGGTGTGGGCAACACCTGTAGGACAGGCGGTAATGGCAATAATGTTCATAAACGTTCTCCGGTAAAAGGAAACGATTTTATTTTTTATCTTTTTAACGACGGATGGATGGCGACTGTCTGAAAACCTCCTTACTGTTTTATTTTTTCACGTTCTCCCTGTTATTCAGGCTCCCGAGCGGGACAGGAGTAAATGAAACATCTCTTCGCGGTGTTCTGTATTCAGTAATTGTTCAACCACCTCTTCATCACCGAGGGCAATGGATATTCTGGCGAGCATTTTTATATGGCCGACATCTTTATCGGACTCTTTAACCGCGAAGAGGATCACCAGCCGCACCCGGGTTCCGTCGATGGTCTCCCAGGGAATATCCTGGCGCAGGCGTCCGACGGCAATCCGGGTTTTAACGACGGCAGCCGATTTACCGTGCGGAATAGCAATATGGTTTTCAAATCCGGTTGAGCCTAACTCTTCACGCAGATAAACATCTTTCAGAAAAGCGGCTTTATCCGTGACCGCCCCGGTCTGGCAGAGCAGGTCGGTCAGCTGAGAAATAATCTGCTCTTTGGTCTGGCAATCGACATCGAGAATAATGCACTCTTCTTTAAGCACTTCATTAATCGCCACGGCTGTCGTCATTTTATTTCTCCATCATTAATTAATTGAGTTCGATACCAGACATTCGGTAACCCTGGCGATATCTTTCGCCGAAAAGAGGGCGGAGACATACACCACCGGCTTTTCCAGCGGTTCCAGCCGGATAGTCGAGATCACCACGTCGCACGCCTGTCGCTTCAGGGAGTCCGCGATGTTTTTACCGGGCACAATGTCGATAATCTGCCAGTCAGGAAAGGCGCGCAGGATCCGTCCGTAAAGCAACTGCGAGGTACCCAGGCCGCTGGAGCAGACCAGCAGCACCCGCTTTACCTTAATGCTGTTTTCGATGGCCGCCTGAATATGCACGGTCAGATAGGCCACCTCATCGTCACTGATTTCATCCAGCTGATACTCCTGCGTCAGCTCCCGGATCACCGCTTTGACGGCGGCGAACACGGTGCCCAGTTCGGTCTGGATATCGTGCAGCAGCGGATTTTTAATCCGGATGTGATATCTGAGGCGGTTCAGCATCGGCTTGATGTGTGAAGTCAGCGAAGCCTGCAGCTTCGGATCGGTGGTGATGGCGATGTTGATCCGCTGCGCCACCCGGTCGATCAGCGCCGCCGCAAAGCGGGTTTCCCGTTCTGAAATCAGCGCGTCATCGTACATATCAGCATCGCCGCCCGCCTTACCGGACGACACCAGGTATTGATAGATGGAGTGCGCCTCCTCTGCGACCAGTAGCGTGTTGTAAGCCGTCTCGATGCGCTCTATGACCGCCAGTGAAACCTGCCAGGCGTGCGGATCGCTGACCCGGTTCATGACCACGGCGCGGGCGTCCGGGCTGTGCATCGGTGAGTGGCTGCGGTGAATCAGCACCAGAACGTGGGTGAACAGATTAATGTAGTAAGGATCGCTTATCGTATAGTGCAGCTGCTGTTCAATAAAATTGATGAGCTGCAGGGTGAAATGGACAGCCTGCTGACCAAACTTCTCTGAAAGCTCCTGCAGCGTGCTTTCATCCAGGCGGCTCTCCATCATGTCCTGACGGTTGTAGATCGATTTTAAGACCAGCGCTTTCATCGCCAGGCGAATATTCTGGTCACTGCCTTTAATGCTGGTGCCGGTACGACTTTTTAATAAGGTTAAATTAAACTGATGTAACCAGGTGTCTAATGTTTTTAAATCATTCACTATTGATGCGCGGCTGATAAAATATTTATCGGCCAGCTCACTGATTGACGAACTTCGGGGTGACAGCATTAACAGATCGGAGGCTATTTTCAGCATTCTGACGTTACTGCTGAAATCGTCCACCTCCGCAGAAAAAATCCGTCGGGCCGCTATTTCGGATGTGGCGTCAGCAAATTTAATTGTGATGCCTCTCCCACTTTTACCACTCAGTGTGATCCCCTGGTCTGCGAGTTTTTCATTAATATCGGCAATGTCGCGGCGTAACGTTCTTGGCGTGATGGCCGTTTTTTCTGAAATAGCGCGCAGGCTCACATAACTGTTATGAGAAATAAGCTGTCGCATAATGGTCAGTTGCCGTTCTGTCAGCGCCTTCATCATCTTCAGGTTCCGCTTAATCAGTTATTCGCCTTTGGGAGTTATCATCTAAGCAAAGGCACCAGACCCTGTAAATATTAAAACATGGCCACAACCCGGGGGTCTGGCTGACCACCTGACCGCGGGTTCTGGAATAACAGAGACGAGATGAACGGTCAGGGAGAAGGCTGATTGGGTGTGATGCAATGATTAAAGATGTCAGGTTGCTGCTGATGGCATGCAGGGGGGGCTGAAGCTTTATTTTTTAGCGGATGACAGAATAAAGCAGACTTGTGAGAGAAGGTTATATGACTGCTCACTGACCGGTTATTGTCACTATTTAAACGCTGTGCACGAACGCCGAAAAAGCCCGGCATCCGCCGGGCCCGATAACATCTTTACGCCATCTTCAGCCGCTGCAGTCGCTTCTCGCGGCGAATCTTGCGCTCCTCCATTACGGCGACCATCGCCATCAGACAGATACAGGCGATAGCGGCGGTATCGAGTGCGGCAAAGGTACCTGCCCAGCCGGTCAGGCCGAAGATCGGGGTGCCGTCTGCGATCATGCCCAGGCCCAGCTTGGCAAAGCTGTCGCCAATCAGGTAGGCGAAGGTGCCTTTAATACCGTCGGCGGCGCTAATCGCTTTTTTCGGGACGAAGCCCACGGCGGCCACGCCGATCAGTAACTGCGGGCCAAACACCAGAAAGCCCAGCGCAAACAGCGAAGCCAGATAGACATACTGGTTGCTGGCATGCTGATAGATCCCCAGCGTGGCGATAATCAGCGCTAACGCGACGCAGGCCACCAGCGCACGACGGCCATTGGCCAGATCGGATAACCAGCCCCACAGCAGCGTCCCCACCAGCGCACCCGCTTCAAACAGAGTAAAGCCCTGAATCGCGATCTCTTTTGAGAGCTTCAGTTCCTGAAAAGCATAAACCGTTGACCACTGATCGATACCGATGCGCACCACATAGAGGAAGATGTTGGCGAAGCAGAGCAGCCAGATCACCTTATTCTTCAGTACGTATTCAACAAAGATCTGCCATTTGGTCATCGACTCATCTTCGGCCTCTTTATCCTCTTCGCTCAGCTCCTCGCCGAACAGCTCTTCGGCTTTGCCCAGACCATAGGACTCCGGCGAGTCGCTGCCGTAGCGCAGGCCGATAAAGCCGACAATCAGCGCGATGATCGACGGGAAGATAAACATTCCGACCACGTGACCGTCGAACAGCACATTGGCACCAAACAGCGCGACGCCCGCGGCACCGGCTCCGCCAAGGTTGTGAGAGATGTTCCACATGCCAAGGTAGGAGCCTCGCTTACGGCGCGGTGTCCATTTGGTGATGGTGGAGTAGCTACAGGAGCCGCCGGTGCTCTGGAAGAAGCCGCTCAGGGCGTAAAACGCGATCATCAGAAACAGGCTGATCGAACCGCTGCCCATGCTGGCGCTGAACCCCAGCATACAGATGGCCGAAAGGATCAGCATAAACGGCAGAAACTGCTTGGTGTTTTTACCGTCCGCATAATAGGAGACCAGGGTTTTCCCGACGCCATAGGTGATGGAAAAGCCCAGACCAATCATCCCAAGCTGGGTCATGCTCAGCCCGTAGGTGGTGATCATATCGTTCTGCGCGATATTGAAGTTTTTGCGGATCAGATACATGGTCAGGTAGCCGATAAAGACCACCAGATAGGACTGCATAAAGGGCTTGAACCACATTTTGCGCCGCAGTTCGATTGGCAGATCCAGCGTGGGTCTGCGCACCTGTTTGAGAAAGGCCAGCATGGAAGGGGATTCTCCTGGTTGGAAAACTGCCATCGGCAGCGAATGGCTGGCATTGTAAAAACCGCTGACCAGACCGGCCTGAGACAGCGTCCAGGCGAAACCAGGAAAATGTCTTAGTTTTGCCCGACTCAGGGCAAAAAAGAGAGGCGTATCACGCTTCAGGTTGGGGGCGCGGCGCCTGCGCATTCAGAAACGGCAGCAGCAGCAGGGCAGAGATCCCTGCAGCCGTGGCAATCACCGCAAAGAAGCCGCTCCAGTGCCAGACGTCGATCACCCACGCCAGCGGCCAGCCGGAGAGCGACGCGCCAAGGTAGGCAAACAGGCCGACAAAGCCGGTTGCCGCGCCCGCCGCGTCTTTGTGTGAACACTCCGCCGCCGCCATGCCGATCAGCATCTGCGGGCCGAAGACAAAGAATCCGGTCGTGAAGAAGCACGCTGCCTGCATCACATAGCTGGTAAAGGGCATCAGCCAGAGTGAACCCACGGAAAGCAGAATGCCAGCGGCGAAAATCAGGTTCATCGGGCCGCGATTGCCGTTAAACAGCCTGTCCGATCCCCAGCCGGCCACCAGTGCGCCCATCACGCCGCCCAGTTCGAACAGCGTAATGGCGGAGTTCGCCGTCACCAGGTCGACGCCCAGCGTCTCCGAAATGTAGAGGTTGCCCCAGTCATTAAGCGCGGCACGGACGACATAGACCAGCACGTAGCAGAGTGACAGCAGCCAGATGTAGGGGTTGAGCAGCACGTAGCGCGTCAGGATCGCCCGGCGGCTCAGGCCCGCACCTTCCTGCTGCTGCGCCATCTCCATCTCATCCTGTCGCCAGTCGCCCACGGCAGGCAGGCCCACGGTCTGAGGCCGGTCGCGCAGACGCCAGCAGAGAAACAGCCCGGCAAGGATCGCCAGACAGCCCGCAATCATCATCCCGGTTCGCCAGCCATACTGCAGCGCCACCGCGCCGATAATGATTGGGATGAGCGCGCCGCCCACGTTGTGAGCGGTGTTCCAGAGTGCCCACCAGCCGCCCCGTTCGTTACGCGAATACCAGCTGGTGAGCAGGCGGGCGCAGACCGGCGCTCCCCAGCCCTGGAAAAAGGCGTTGAGGGTCCAGAGCAGCGCAAAGGCCCACAGCGAGGTGGAGAAGCCAAACAGGATATTGACCACGCCAGTGGCGATCAGGCCCAGCCCCATAAAGTAGCGCGCATCCGAGCGGTCGCTGACGATGCCGGAGAAAAACTTCGACAGGCCGTAGGTGATGTAAAACAGCGTCGCCAGCAGGCCGATATCGGTTCGCAGCATGACACCGCTGGCGATCACTTCCGGCGCTGCCGCGTTGAAGCTCTTGCGGGTAAAGTAGAACAGCGCATAGCCGATCCAGATGGTCGCCATGATGTGGCGGCGCCAGTAGCGATAGCGGCTGTCAATCTCACGTTTATCCTGCAGCGGCGCCGCGTCAGGAGGCGTTTTCAGAAAGGTAAACACGGCAGTTCCTCAGACAGCCCGCAGCGGCAGATGGACGCTGACGCGGGTTCCATGGGTGCAGGAGAGGGTCAGCGACCCGCCCAGCGCGGTGACGCGTTCGCGCATCCCGACCAGCCCAAAGCGCTGCTGACCGGAGCCTGGCGGCAGACCGCAGCCATCATCTTCAATCACCAGCAGCAGGCGATCATCCTGCTGCCAGCCTTTGAGTATCACGGCGCTGGCGCTGGCATGTTTAACAACGTTGTTCAGCGCCTCCTGGCAGATGCGAAACAGCGTGACGCGTTGCGCTTCACTCAGCAGCGTCTCATTAATGCGCCAGTGAAGATGACTGACGATGCCGGCATCTTCCAGCTCCATCTCCCGCATCAGAGAACGGATCGCCTGCTCCAGCGAAAGGTCATCCAGCTGCCGCGGCCGCAGACGCCCCAGCAGTCGCCGTACCGCGTCATACACGCCCAGCGAGAGTTGTTCAATGTGGACGCCACTCTGGATCACCCGGCTGTTGTCCGGCGCCACGCGCTGCACAATGCCCGCCTGTGTGCGGATCGCCGTGATCGTCTGCCCGATATCATCGTGCAGTTCACGCGCCACTTCCTGACGCACGCTCTCCTCCGTCTCCACCAGGCGTTCCGCCAGACGCCGGTTGCGCGCCAGCTCACTCTGCAGGGAGTGGTTCAGCTCGCGCAGCCGCTGGATACCGGCACCCAGCAGCAGCCCGGTCAGGCTTTGGGCCAGCAGGGAGAGCAGCAGATCGACGGGATGATCATGCCAGGTCTGGCTGGCGATCAGCGCGATGGCATTCATCAGCGTGGCGATCAGTGCGCCCTGCCAGCCGTAGTGCCAGGCCAGCGCAATGATGGGCAGCGCCAGACAGAAAGGGGTAAAGCGTGACAGCTCCGCAGGCAGGCCAAGCTGCAACCAGAGGCTGATGACAAACAGCAGCAGATACCAGACAAGATGCCGGGCGCGCCAGTTGACCGGCTGCGAAATCAGCGACGGACCCAGCGGCTGCCAGCGGGTTCGGGTGAGGTAGTGCCAGAAGACCAGGCAGGTCGGGGCCAGCGTCAGGCCGCCGGTCAGCGTCAGCAGCAGGGTGTTGAGCATCTCCGCCTGACCGGCCCAGGGCAGAGACTGCAGCAGCGCTGCGGCGATCAGCGCCGCGCCCTGACTCAGCAGCGTGCGCCAGTCACGCTGGTGGCGGAAACGGGAGATCAGCGCCACCGGCAGCAGCGTCAGCACGCCGCCCGCCATCAACAGCGGCAGATGCGCCAGGGAAACGGCCTTCGCCAGCCAGAGCAGCATGACCCACTCTGCCGCCAGCAGCACCGGCCAGTAACTGCGCGGACATTGCAGCATCAGCCCCAGACGCAGGCCAAACGGGAAGAGCAGCACCGCCAGCTCCGGGCGTTCAACCAGGTGCAGGCTGATACTCCACAGGCAGAACCAGGCTGCCGAGAAGAGGAAGAAGCTGGCGACCACTGAGATCAGCCGGGAGAAGAGAGGGCTCATTGCCAGCCATCAAACATGCGGCGCGCCAGCTCCACATCGTTGCTGACGCCGAGCTTCTCCATCAGGTTGGCGCGATGGACATGCACGGTTTTTGGTGACAGGCCGAGTTCAGCCGCGATCTCTTTGACCGCCATGCCCTGAGAGAGCCTCTCTGCGACCTCACGTTCGCGACGGGTCAGCGGGTCCTGACGTCCGGCGGCCAGCTTAACCGCAATCTCTGGCGTCAGATAACAGCCGCCGGTGGAGACGGCGCGCACCGCCGCGATCAGCTCATCGGGGCGACAGCGTTTGGAGAGAAAGCCACGTGCACCGGCATTCAGCGCCTGTTCAACCAGTGCCGGGCTGTCGTGTACAGAGAGCATGATCGTGGCCAGCCCCGCCGGAAGCTGGCTCAGTAACGCCAGCCCGGAGAGGTCCGGCATGGAAATATCGCAGATGCAGACCTGGACGCCCCGGCCTGGTAACCCTGCCAGCGCCTCACGGCCGGAGCCGAACTCCGCCACCACCTGAAAATCAGGTTCCAGGGCGAGCAACTGGGCAAAACCGGAACGGACGATAAGGTGATCGTCAATCAGTGCGAGGGTAATCATGGCGTTTCCTGGCAGGTAAAATCGCGCTTACCTTAGCGATAAGCGTGAAGCTGTTCAAGTCGTGAGCACTTTACAGGATTGCGGGGGCGGGCGGGGTGACAGCGGTCAGATCGCTGGCGATCGGCAGATTAAATCTGCCGGGCAGAACCCCACCCGGCCGATCAGAACGCACTCCGTTCGATCAATGCAGACAGCACTGCTTATATTTTTTGCCGCTGCCACACGGGCAGGGATCGTTGCGGCCAGGCTGCTTATCGACGGTCACCGGCTGTTGCGGCACCGGCACCGCCTCGGGCTGTGAGATCCAGTGATCGTGCAGCGCCAGCGCAGCGGGGCGGATAGCTTCGATGCTGGCTTCCATCTCTTCCGGTGTCATGGCGTCGAGCTTTTCGAGGTTCTCTTCGGTGCCATGCAGGGCGATAGCGTCCAGCGCAGGCTGCAATTCCGCGGGCAGCGCCGACCAGTCGGTCAGTGCGACGCCACGCATATAGCCGAAGCACCACTCTTCCACCACGGTAAACTCCAGTCCTTCCATCTCACGGATGCCAAACAGCGGTTCGAACTGCTCCGGGAATTCCGCTAAGCGGTCTGCCACGTCATTCATATGCTGGAAGCAAAGCGACATAAAGCGCGTCATTTCGCGCTCATTGCTCCATTTCGGAATCTGTTTCTCGCCACCCCACAGGGCCACCAGCCACTGGCTCGGTTCCACGGTTACGGGACCGGAGAGGATCGCCGTCAGCAGACCATCGAGTTCGGAGACATCGAGAATCGACGCTTCGCTGCCATACTTTTCCAGCATATCTTCCAGCCATTGCAGCTCTTTTTCGGTCAGTGGGCCTTCTTTCATGCGGTTGCCTCCCGGGCATATCTAAATTTCAGCGCGGCGTTGAGCCTTAAAACCGCAGCAGTGTACACCCTTGCGGGCAGCAACACAGCTAACGCTGTCCGGCATCAGCAGGGTTAACCTGCGTTTAACCCCCCTTTTACCCCATTATGCAGGCGATAGCCCGCCGCACTTTATGGTACCTTTTTGCGCTACGGCCAGCCTGCTGCGCGATAACTCTACTTAACTAAATGATTACTCTATGAAAAAGGAATTTTCTGGCAGCCGGATCGCTGCGCTCTGCCTCAGACGGCTGGCTCTGGTCGCTCAGCGGATCGGCAGACCCTGCGGGATCGCTGCGGCGATCGTCCTGCTGACCGGCTGTGGCACCCTGTCGCAAACCTCCGCCCCGGTCAGCGATCGTGTCTACCTGACGCATGCCACCTTCAACGAAAATGTCGATGACATCGTGCAGCACTACATGCAGCAGAAGCAGGTTCCCGGCATCAGCATTGCCGTCATCCATCATGACGAGCCAACGCACTACTATTCATTTGGCGTCACCGATCGGGTGCATCGCTATCCGGTGACCCCGGACACCCTGTTTGCGCTGGGATCGCTGAGTAAGGGCGTGACGGCCGAGGTGATTATTCAGCTGGTGGATCAGGGCAAACTGCACTGGAGCGACACGCTGGCCGATCTGCTGCCCGCGGGCGTGCCGCTGAGTCGTGACGCACGCCGCATCACGCTGCTGCAGCTGGTGACGCATACCTCCGGTCTGCCGCGGCAGGACATGGATCTGCCGATGCTGCACCAGTTCATCCGCTATCTCGGCACGGGCGAGAACTTCTACGGCAATCTGGACAGCGATAGCGTGCTGAGTTACCTGGCGGATTTCTCTGCTCCGGCGGTTCGCAGGCCTTGCTACTCCAATCTCGGCTATGCGCTGCTGGGCTTCATTCTGCGCGAGCGCTTTCATCAGGATATCCAGACGCTGGCGTCCCGGCTTATCTTCGCCCCGTTGAAGATGGATAAGAGCAGTTTTGAGCCGGAAACGCTGGCGGGCTATCCGTGGCGCGCGCTGGGCCACGCCGGCGATCAGCCAAAATTTATCCGCCGCGGGGCGCTAACGCCTGACTGGCATTTTCACGGCAACATGGTGGCGGCGGCCAGCCTTTACAGCAGCGCGCGCGATCTGAGTCGCTATCTGCGCGCGCACCTTACGGCTACCGGTGATGCAGAACGGGACAGGGCGTTTGCGGCGGTGAACCGTGCCTGGTACCGGCAGGGCGCACAAACGCAGAATATCGCCTGGGTCACCGAGACGATAGACGGGCAGCCGATCACCTATCAGGTGGGCTACATCGGCGGCTACGCGAGTTTTATCGGCTACGATAAAGGTCACGGTAACGCGATTGTGGTGCTGCAGAACGGTTTTAACTGGAGTAACTATTTAGGCATTGCGCTGTTGGTCGATCTGGCAACTCAGGATAAAGTGGTCGCACAGCGATCCGTTACCGCTGACCAGGGCGCCATAAAGTGAATTGCGCTGTGTTGCCTGGCACATAGCGTCATCGCGCCGGAACTGAAGTGCGATAAATTTAGCCTGACTGTCAAAATTCAACGTGGAAATCATTATGCGCAGGACTCAACGTGTACTTTTATCAATGGGATTACTGGTTGGCTCACTGAGCCTGATCCCTGCTGTTCAGGCGGCTGGCGAAGCCACCGACAGCGTTCCGCCTCCGCCGCAGATCCAGCCCGCTAACCCGGATGCCCAGCCGCAGTCTGGTGCAGGCAGCGCCCAGCCGGACAACGGTGCCGCGCAGAGCCAGGCACCGACCAGCTCACCGTCTAACGATGGCATTACGCCGACGACGCCTACCACGCCGTCAACGGCCAACAGTGCGCGCCCGAATTACGATCTCAGCACCATCATCATCGACTACAAACAGTACAACATCGGTGACACGGTGCCAGAGAAGTACACGGATAAAACCTACACCATCGTTGAGTGGCAGAAACGCAATCTGCCGGCCCCGCAGGAGAACACCCACTGGGCCTACATCAACGCCAACTACATCCTGATTACCAATGACACCGGCAAAATCGTCATGGGGAAATCGGGTGATATCTTCTTCCGTGGCTAAGATAATCAGCCGGTCGTGATGACCGGCTTTTTTTCAGCCGAAGCGCTCAGCCCCAAAGCTGGCCAGCATCGGATGCTTCTCACCGGTCACGATCTCCTCCGCCAGCAGCTCGCCGACAATCAGCGCCAGCGTGGCACCCGAATGGGTGAAGGCCACATAACAGCCCGGCACCTTCTGCAGTTCACCCAGCACCGGATCGCCATCGCCCGGAATCGGCTTCAGGCCAATCTTCCAGCTCTGCACGCTGAGCGGCTCGTCGCCGCGTAACAGCCGGCTCGCCTCCGCGGCCAGCGTGGCCACGACATGTTCATCAATATGGTAATCGCCGTCGGCCAGCGGCTGGATATCCGCCTCATACCAGTCATGATCCAGCGCGTAGCGGTTGCCGGGATTCGGTCTGATGGCGGCGCGCGGGGTGTTGAGCACCGCTTTCAGCTGATGCCCGGCCGGTTCCGTGATCACCAGCATCGAGACCGGCGAACCATTGGGGATCGTCACGCCCAGCGGGGCGACCACGTCCGGGGTCCAGGGGCCGCAGGCGACCACTACCGCATCCGCCCGCATCTCCCCCTTGTCACTGCGAATGCCGCAGGCCCGGCCCTGATCGGTGATCACGGCGGCTTTACCGGCGTGCTCGATCACTTCGCCGCCGCGTGACCGGAACTGGTTCAGCAGATAATCCACCAGGTGCGGCAGGCTGACCCAGCCTTCACCCGGATTAAAGATCGCCTGCGACGGCAGCGCATCGGGATCGACCGTCGCATCTGCCAGCGCCACGTTATCGGCACTCATGAGCTGAGAGTCGTAGCCGTGCGCCTTCTCATAGGCGTGTCGCGCCTGCGTCCCGGCCGCATCGTTGCTGAACCAGCAAAGGCCGCCATCAAAACGCAGCCAGTCGAGATCAGGGTGCTGCGCAAACAGCGTGCGATAGCGATCGATGCCCGCCATGCGCAGCGCATGATAGGGCCGGGAGCGCTCGCCTGCCGAATTGAGCCAGGAGAGTGAACGTCCCGATGCGCCGGAACAGACCTCCGCCTCGGTCACCAGCGTCACCGCCGCCCCGCGTTTTGTCAGCTCCAGCGCCGTCGAAACGCCCAGCACGCCGCCGCCCAGTACCACCACCTTCATTTCAGTTTTTACCGCCATTGTCAGGTTCCTTGCTCAGTTACAGCACTTCAGAGAGAAAACGTTGCAGGCGCGGCGACTGCGGCGCGTCAAAAATGGCGTCTGGCGGCCCGGCTTCCACAATCTCGCCTTCGTCCATAAACACCACCTGATCCGCCACTTTGCGCGCAAAGCCCATTTCATGTGTCACCACCACCATCGTCATGCCGCGACGACAGAGATCCGCCATCAGCGTCAGGACTCCTTTCACCAGTTCGGGGTCAAGCGCGGAGGTGGCCTCGTCGAACAGCATCACCTCCGGGTCCATCGCCAGCGCCCGGGCTATCGCGACCCGCTGCTGCTGGCCGCCGGAGAGATCGCGCGGCCGGTGATCGGCGCGCTGACCCAGACCGACCTCTTCCAGCCGCTGACGCGCAATCGCCATCGCCTGTGCTTTGGGCAGGCCTTTGACACACCAGGGGGCGAGGGCGACGTTCTCCAGTGCAGTGTGATCGGGGAAGAGATTGAAGTGCTGAAACACCATGCCAATCCGCAGCCGCAGCGCATCAGGCTTGTCGCGCAGCACGGAGCGGTCGGCCAGCAAAACATCCCCCGACTGCGGTTCGTGCAGCCGGTTGATACCGCGCAGCAGGGTCGATTTACCCGATCCTGATGGCCCGATGATGCAGGTGGTGGTGCCGGGGGCCACCTGCAGTGAGACCTTACGCAGCACTTCAATCGGGCCATAGGCGAGGGTCAGATTGCGCAGCTCCAGGCTGGCGCCGCGCCAGCTCGCGCCATTCAGATTATTCATGATTGCCTCCCATCCGGGGGTGAGTGACCAGAACGGCGCCGCCGGACGGTCTGACCTCATCCACCTCTTTCAGACCGCTTTGCGGGGCCGTCAGACGACGGCGTCCGGTGCGGTAGCGCACATCGACATAGTTGACCATGTGCGTCAGCGGCACCGTGATCATCAGATAGAAGAGTCCTGCCAGCATCAGGGGCGACAGGTTGCCGGTCAGTACCGCCGCATCCTGACCCACGCGAAACAGCTCACGCTGCTGCGTCATCAGGCCGAGCAGATAGACCAGCGACGAATCCTTGATGATGGCGATGAACTGGTTAACGATGGCGGGCAGCACGCGACGGATCCCCTGTGGGATGATGACCCGTCGCATGGCCCGGCCATAGCTCATCCCCAGCGCACGGCACGCTTCCAGCTGGCCGCGTTCCACGCTCTGGATACCGGCGCGAAAAATCTCGCCCATGTAGGCGCTGGCGATCAGGCTGAGGGCGAAGATCCCCAGCGGATAGGGTGTCGGCCCGAACAGCTGATAACTGAAGCGCGCCAGACCCTGACCAATCAGCAGAATGGTCAGAATGGAAGGCAGACCGCGAAACAGATCGGTATAGAGCCGGGCAGGCACCCGCAGCCAGCGCGAGGGCGAGATGCCCATCAGCGCCAGCAGCAGGCCAAACAGCGTGCCGAGCAGCGTCGCCGCCAGTGAGATAATCACCGTGTTGACCAGCCCGGTGGTCAGCATCTGCGGCAGTACTTCCCTCATTGATGAAAAATCAAAGAAGGTGCGGGAAAGAATCGTGAGCAGCTCCATCGCCGTCTCCTTGCAGAGCGGGGCATCCCCCGGTTAACTCAGGACGTAAACGTCCACCTCTTTACTGACCGCCAGGCAGATACTGTTTTGGCATCGGCGATCCGGGGAACCACTTCTGATAGAGCCGTTGCCAGGTGCCATCCTGCATCGCAGCCTTGATGGCGTTATCCAGCGCGGCCTTGAAAGCGGGTTTACCTTTGGCAATGGCAATGCCGGCCGGTGCATCAAAAGAGGGGATATCGGCGGCCGAGACCAGCTTAAAGCGTTCGGCGTAGCTTTTGGCCGCCTCGTAGTCGAGGAAGACGGCGTCGAGCGTGCCGTTGTTGAGAGCAGAGACCGCACTGTTGTTATCCGGGAAGCGCACCAGATCGGTCTGCGGGAATTGCTCCACGGCATAGTTCTCCTGGAGCGTGCCCTGAACCACGCCGAGCCGGTGCTTGGCCAGCGTGGCGACATCTTTCACGCCGCTGTCATGGCGGGTCAGGACGGTGAGGAATCCGGCCAGATAGCCGGTGGAGAAATCGACCGTTTTTTCCCGCGCCGGGGTGATGCCAATCGCCGCCACCGCCGCATCGTACTGACCGTTGGCGACCGCGGGCATGATGGCCGAGAAGTCCTGACCGATAAAATCGACCTTATCGATGCCCATGCGGTGGGCGACATTTCTGAAAAATTCGACGTCAAAGCCGGTGAACTGACCGCTGGCGTCGGTGAAGGTGTAAGGCTTTGAGTCGCCGACGCTGGCGATGCGAAGCTGACCCGGTTCGATCAGCCCATAGGGATTGTTGTCGCTGGCGGCCAGAACAGAGAACGACAGTGAACAGAGTGCGAGTGCGGTGCCGAGCAGTTTGCCCAGTGTGATTTGCGATTTCATAGCTCATCCGTTTTTGCAGGTTTAAACATCAGAGACTGTTGAGCCAGTAATTCTGATTGAGACCGGTCTCAACGCAGGTGGCACCTTAAGACAGAAACATTGTGAGACCGGTCTCAAGGAGTTACAATGAGTTTAAGCACAGCCTTTTTTCGGCGTCAATATTCCTGTCATCAACCTGTGATTCGAAATAATTATGACCAGCCAGAACAGACGATCCAAAGCGCCGACCGTGGCAGATGTGGCGCGCGCAGCAAATGTTTCCAAAGCCCAGGCGGCGCGCGCGCTGGGTGGCTACGGCGCGGTCAGCGATGAGGTGCAGGAGCGGGTCAACAGCGCCGCCTCCGCGCTGGGCTACCGGCTCAATGCGCTGGCGCGCAGTATGAACACCGGCCGCTCCAATACTATCGGGGTGATTGTCGGCGATATTGAGAATCCTCACTTTGGTCTGGCCCTGCGTGGCATGGCGGACGTGGCGCGCACGGCGGGTTACCATCTGCTGCTGAGCAACAGTGATGAAAAGCTGCAGGCGGAGCAGGATGCGGTGCGGGTGATGCTGGAAAAGCGGGTCGATGGCATTATCGTTGCGCCCTGCTGTTCAGCCCTGGAGCAGAACGCGCATCTGATTCAGGTGCAGGAAGAGGGCAGAGCGCTGACGCTGTTCGATCGCGCGGTAACCGGTCTTGATGTGGACGCGGTCTGCTGTGAATTTACCGACGTGGCCGCAGACGTCACGGCCCGGTTGCTGGCCGCAGGTCATCGCCATATCGCCTATATCACCAGCATGGCGCTGACCGCTGACTACAGCACGCCAGACGATTTTGGCCTGACGCCGGTTGCCCAGCGTGTGGGCGGCATGATGCAGGCCTTTGCTGACGCAGGCGTGCCGTTTGATCCGTCGCTGGTGCAGGTGAACGCGCTGGACGAGGCATCGATTAGCCGTATCGTCGCGGCGCTGTGGCAGCGTCCGCAGCCGCCCACCGCGCTGGTGGCGTCAGACAGCGTGGTCGCCATGTGGCTGCTGCGCGAAGTGACGCAGCGCGGGCTGCGTATCCCGGCCGATCTCTCTTTTGTGATGTATGACAATTTCCCGTGGAGTGAGATTGTGACGCCACCGCTGACGGTCATTGCGCAACCGGTCTATGAAATGGGCCGTGAAGCCGCACGACGTCTGATCGCCGCCATCCGCGGTGAGGCCCCCGGCCCCGTGCCGCGCTTCGATGCCCATCTGATGATTCGCCACTCGATTGCTGCGCCGGCCTGCTGAAGAGCAGCCCGGCGCGTCAGTCTGTTTGCGGGCAAGGCATCCGGGATGTTGCCTGAGGGCCAGGCTTTTTAAGCGGCCGGGAACGTGGCACTCTGCTGACATTATCTGCAGCCGGGAGGCGATATGTCACAACACTCTAATCAGTACGGCCAGCCAGTCGGTCAGCCTTTGCCAGACTGGCAGGCGCGTCCTCTGCCACAACATCAGGTTTTCGCCGGTCAGTCGTGTCGGCTGGAGCCCTTCAGCGCCGCGCGGCATGGAGAGGCCCTGTCTGACGCCTGGGCGCTGGCGGAAGATGGGCGCGACTGGACCTATATGTTTATGGGGCCGTTCGATGATCCCCAGGCGTGGCAGGATTATATCCGGCAACTGGAGGCCAGCCGCGACCCGCTGCATTTCGCCGTGATCGACCTTGCCACCGGAGAGGCGGTGGGCAGCCTGTCGTTAATGCGTATCCAGCCTGAACATGGGGTGATGGAAGTCGGTCATGTCACTTTTTCGCCCCGACTGAAGCAGACGCGCATGGCAACAGAGGCGCATTTCCTGCTGATGCAGTACGCCTTTGACACCCTGGGTTACCGCCGGTATGAGTGGAAATGCGACAGCTGCAATGCGCCTTCTCGCAGAGCCGCGGCACGCCTCGGTTTTCAGTATGAAGGTGATTTCCGGCAGGCCATTGTTTACAAAGGTCGCTCACGCGACACCAGCTGGTTTTCGATAATCGATCGCGAGTGGCCGCAGGTGAAAAGGGGGTTGCAGCGCTGGCTGGCGGAGGAGAATTTTACCGCCGATGGTCAGCAGCGTGAGAAGCTGGAGGCGCTGCGCGGCAGGTCCTAAACCGGTGGCGACAAAGTAAGAGGCCTCTGCAAAAACGCAGAGGCCTGAAGAGAAAAGAGGGGATTAAGGCTGGGGCACGATTTTAAGTTCGACCATGCCAATGCCCAGTTTGCGCGGGTCCTGCCCCGTGATATTGCCGGTGTTGCTCAGCTGAGGTTCAGGCGGGGCG
This sequence comes from Pantoea sp. Sc1, assembly GCF_000255315.1. Lineage (NCBI taxonomy): Bacteria > Pseudomonadati > Pseudomonadota > Gammaproteobacteria > Enterobacterales > Erwiniaceae > Pantoea > Pantoea sp. Sc1. The sequence continues at coordinate 3,479,668 of NZ_AJFP01000001.1, read as the reverse complement.
ATCACCAGCTGATGGCTGGCGTCCGGGTTATCAAAATGCAGGGTATGGGTCGAGATCGCTTCGCCCAGCGACAGCAGCTGCTGTTGATTGCCCACGCGAACCGGAATTGGCCGGTGCACATTCGCGCCGTAAGCCCGCGCCGTGATCACCAGATCGAACTTCGCGGGCAGGGCTTCGACGTAGTCGATATGTACCTCAGGCGCGAGATTGGCATTTGACCAGCGTCCCCAGCTCTCCGGGCGTGAGATGCCGCTGAAGCTTTTCACACTCAGCGGCGCGCCAGGGATATCAAGCCGGAAGCTGTCAGCGCTGTAGCGGATATTGTTATCTTCGATACGGATCTGCGCCAGATTCTGCTGATAACGTGCATCGCTGATCGGCCCGTCCGGGAACTGCACCCGGCCTTTCCATTGCGGTTTGTCGATGTGGGTAACGGACGGTGTGCCGCCGGTTTGCCCCATCGCCACACAGAGATCGCCGGAGAGGGCCAGCGACGGCTGCCAGAGTCGCGCCATTTTAAAACAGCGATCAACCCAGACGAATTTATCGGCTGCCGCGAAATCGGCCAGCTGATAGCGCAGCGGTGCCGAATATTCCCCTTCCGGCATCGGCTCAACGTGTTTGTCGCTGATGCGGAACAGAATCGGCAGCTTAAAAGTGGTCCCGGAGAAGCTGAAGGTATTCTTCGTCTGATCGACGGTAAAGTTCTCCATCTTATTCGGGAAGTTCCAGAGCTGGATAATATCGGGCTTCCAGCTCATGACCTTGCTCTTCATATCGTCAAACTTCGTTGAGAGCGACAGCGAAGAGAGGCTGCTGCGGCCCAGACCTATCGCATTATCGCCGCCGAGAATATCCAGCAGCGTAGCGCCATTATCCAGCGTGCTGCGCTTTGCCTCCAGTAGCTCCGCCTGCGGTTTATCCCCGCGGATCACCATAAAGAGATTGCGACGCGGCTGTTTGATCAGCCAGGGATGCGCGGTGTTGTTCATCGCCAGATGATCGGAACTCACCACGATTACGGTATTTTTAAACCACGGTGACGCTTTGATGCGATCGATCAGCCGCGCGACGTGCTCCTGTGAACAGGCGACCGCGCTGAAGGACTGGTTTGGTTTCCCCTCAATGCTGTAGCTTCGGCGCTGACAGCTGCGCGAGATAAATCCGTCAGGATGGTGGGTGTCGACGGTCAGCGTAAACAGCGCAAAAGGTTTACCGGCCCGGGAGAGCGCCTGATACTTCTCAAAGACTTCGTCGAGCACCGTGTCGTCATAATAGCCCCAGTTATTACGGTAGCTGGGATCGGCGACGCGGCTTTTCAGCTCCTGCGAACCATAGAGGTTGGCAGGATCGAAGCCGTGCGATTTCAGGAAGACATCCTTACCGGCAAAACGCAGATCGGCACCCTGAATAAACCAGTTCTCATAGCCGGAGTTTTTCAGGATGTCGCCCAGACAGACATTTTGCGGATAGAAGCTGGAGAGTGATGCCGACGCATTGCCGTCAAACGGGGCAAACAGCGGAATGCCGCACTGTGAGGCGACCATGCCCGCGATCGTGTAATCGGTGCCCGGCAGCTGTTCGGTCTGGCTGAAATCGATACTCTGCTCTTTCTGACGGCTCAGCTCAGGTGCCAGGCCGGGGAAGGCAATCGGATCAAAATAGGTGCGCTCTAAACTCTCGCCATAGATATAAACCACGTTGAGGCGCGGCTGTTCAATGCGGTTACGCGGCACTTTATAGAAGGTGTCGAAGTCAGAATCGGCCAGCTGGGTATGCGACACGATCAGCGTCGCGACCTGACGAAAGGCGGGGGTAGTCTGCACCGAGCCGATCGCGCAGGCGGCCGCCAGCAGCGACCAGCCCAGATGGTGGGGACGCTTACGCCGCCGCAGCACCCAGGAGAGCAGGCAGAACAGCAGAAACAGCACGATGATCAGCCCGATGGCCGGCACCACATATTTACTGACGCCCGCCCCGGTCAGGCTGTTGGTCAGGGTATAGATCACCGCATCGTTAATGCCGTCGCCGGTGAAATAGTTACTGGCGTAAAGGGTGGCGTTCAGCACCACAAATATCACCAGCAGAACAAGAACAAGCACAAACCAGAATCTGTTACGCCCGGCTTTACAGGAATAGATAGCAATAGCAGCCAGAAACAGCACGACTGACACAAATTCGGACAACGGGAAATCCTCTCTCTGCAGGGGGGCGCGGGGCGTCACGCAACCGGCCATCGTCGGGGGATGGTTTTTCGACAATCTATATTGGCTGTCATCGGGCTGCAACATATCCGGCGGATTTGTGCGAGGAAGCGCAGAGGGATTTTGTGTCGTGCCTGCCGGGCGTTCAGCAGACGTGACGGTGGCTGGCGCGCACCGTCAGCAGAGCAGGCGTCCGGGCCGCTTTTCAGAGTTTGCCGGTCAGATACTGCGCTTCGCCGTCGGCAAAACTCCAGTCGCCTTTGTCATTGGTGATAAAGCTGATCATCAGATCGTTGCCCTGCACGCCACAATGCTCACGCAGTTCGCGCGCCAGCTCCGCCATAAACCGCTGTTTCTGTTCGCTGCTGCGCGGACTGGTAAAGACCCGCACCATCACCAGATTATCGCTGCGGCTGAATCCCAGCCCGGTGTCCTGAAACACCATCTGATAGCGTTTGTTTTCATGAACAATCTGATAGCGATCCCGTTCCGGCACGTTAAAGGCGGTCAGCACGGCCCGGTGCGCGGCATCCAGTAACGTACGCAGCTCTGATTCTGAACGACCCTCAATAACATCAAATTGCAGCAGTGGCATAGCGGTTTCTCCCAAGAAATAAGAGGCCTATGGTGACGGCTTTATCCGGCGGGAAAAAGCGCGTAGCCTGAAATGATTATTCATTATTGTGAACAATGCTGATGAAAGAGATGAAGACGGACACCCTGTGGGAGCATCTGCACTGGCTGACGGTACTGGCAGAGCAGGGCAGTTTCACCCGCGCGGCAGCGCGGCTGGATGTCAGCAAAGCGGCGATGAGCCAGAAGATCAAAGAGCTGGAGGAGAGAGCGGGTCTGATGCTGGTGCAGCGCACCACGCGCAGCGTGCGGCTTACCTCCGCCGGTGAGAAGCTGGTGGAGGAGCTGCGCGAGCCTTTTGCCCGCATCGAACAGAGTTTTTTCAGCGTGCGGGATACCGCCGGGCCGGTGCGGGGTCTGGTGCGCATCACCGCACCCGTGGCGTTTGCCCGCCAGCAACTGGTGCCGCTTATCGGCGAGTTTCTGCGTGACTATCCGCAGGTACGCCTGCAGCTGGATGTGACGGATCGCCTTGTCTCGCTGAGCAGCGAGGGGTTTGATCTGGCGATTCGCCACTGTGACACGCTGCCGGAAACGCACGTGGCGCTGCCACTGTGCGACACGCAGACCGTGCTGGTGGCCTCACCAGCCTATCTCAGGGCGCAGGGCGTGCCGGAGAGTCCGCAGGCGCTGGCGCAGCACAACTGCCTTTACTACCCGCGCGGCGTCGAGTCACCGCGCTGGCGGTTTGTCGCGCCGGGGGAGAGCGAAACGGTTCAGGTGCAGATTCAGGGCAGTTTTGCCACCAACAACAGTGAATCGATCCGCGATGCGGCCCTGCAGGGTCTGGGCATTGCCATGCTGCCCGACTTCAGCGCCCGTGAGGCGCTGTCAGCGGGATCGTTACAGCGGGTATTGCCGGAGTGGCAGCCGGTCGGCGCTTTTGCCGCCCGTCTGTGGATCGTGCGACCCTGGGCGGCGCAGGTGCCGCGCGCGGTCACCACCTTTACACACTGGTTACGCGCCCGCTTTGACCACTGAGGGCAGTGCCAGTCCCGGCGAACGGGTATGCATCATCTCTCCAATCAGGCTGCTGCGGTTATAGAGGCCGATGCGCAGATTGAAGTCGAGATGCAGCCGCTCATTGCCGGTTAATTTAATAATCGGTGGCGGCGTCTGGGGACGTTGCTGAAACAGCACTGACTGCGCAAAGGCGCTACTACTGTCGGCGTGCAGGCGCTGATAATACCAGGCGCTGGCTTCACCTTTACGCAGATAGAGATTGGCCCGCCGGTATTCACGCATCGCCACCTGCTGCGCCAGTGAGAGCAGATGACGGGACGGGTTATCCATATTCTGCACAAGCAGCGGAAAGTCATCGCGCTTCTGCAGCTCATGGAAATAGTTGCGGATGCCGACATTTTTAACCGGCGCCAGCTGTTTCAGCCATTCACGGATAAAAGGGTTCTGCGCCGGGGCGGCCAGAAACCAGCTTTCAATGACCGGCGCAAGCAGGTTCAGCGTTGACTGCTCACGGTAGTAGCCGATCAGATCCAGAGACCGCGCCTCGTGAACGCGATGCACCCAGGCGAGATCCTCGAACAGCAGGGTGCTGCAGTCAATGCCGATGCCGCCGTAACGGTGAAGCAGTTCCAGCCGGATGATCTCACTTTTATGCGCCAGCGTCAGATCGGCCGAGATAAAGCGGAGGTCGGGCAGCCATTGCGACAGGGTGCGCTGCGTCACCAGATAAACCTGGTGATCGGGATTATCCCGCCGTATTTTGCTGATATTGAGCGCCATCGAGGCAGGCAGCTGTTCATTATGCCAGACCATCCAGACAATCTTTGGAATCTCCGGCAGCTCTTTCTGCTGAGCGATTAAAACGACATTATCTTCCTGACCCGGATCATATTCCGGCGCCCGACAGAGTCTTTGCTGTTTTTTATTCCATAACATCTGGCTGCTGAACGATATTCTTTTCCAGTTGCGCCAGATTTTATGCGCTGGACGTTGGCGATATGCAGTCATGATATACCTGTTATTTTTATTTTCCCGTCATAGTGCAGACTCTGCCTGTTCGCATATGGCGGAAACAGGCGGCATTACAGACTGGCTGCAACCCCGATGCGTGCGGGAATTATTGAAAGGGTTTCCCTGGTGGCGACGCAGTGCCTGAGCGCGCGGTAGTTTCCTCACGGCTATCTGGAATTGCACTGCACCTTTTTAATAAAACATTATTTACTGATTAGCTATGCCTTTTTTTGACTTTAGGATAAAACGGAATCAGGACGGGCATGAAATAAAAATAAACGTGTTCCCGTCATTAATCATTTATTTCATCCCGGCACGCGCCGTTATTCAGGAATATCTGAATCGCGAGACCGTGGTGCTTACGGGAATGCGGGGGCGGGCGTGATTGCGCTTAATGTGTGACGTAAGCCCGGCTCATCAATCCGCCGAATCAGACAGCCTGAAGCGCATTGTCTACGCTTAAGAAGAACTTACTGAGAAAGGAGCGCACATGCAGAGTGAATCATGGGGTTTGCTGGCGGTCGATAAGCGGGGCAATCGCGTCCTGTTTCTTAATCCGGAGACGTTCGCGGTTGAGCGGGAACTGAACGCCTTTCCACCGCGCCCGCATGAACTCCTGATGCTGGCCCCCTGGGGTAAAGCCTATGTGCCGGTCTATGGCGACGGCGTGCATGGCGACAATCCCCATCCGGGTCATAAAGTGGCGGTCATTGATTTAGCGCGTCGGACGATCAGCGGCTTTATCGATCTCTCGCCGCTGCGGGCACCCCACAGCGGTCAGCTGGGGCGCGACGGTAAAGTCTACCTCTGCTGTGAGGAGAGCGCCGCCGTAGCGGTGATCGATCCACAGAGTGATAAGGTCGAAAAAGTTATTCCGATCCCTTCGCACAATGCGCATCGCCTGACGCTCTCTCCCAGCGGCCGCAAGCTCTTCACCGATAACGAAGAGGATGCCACCATCACGGTGGTGGATCTGTGTGAGGCGGAGGGGCGGGTCATCGACACCATTCTGCTGCCTGGCCCGATTGCCGGTATCGCGGCCTCACCGAAACACCCTTATCTGGTTGCCAGCGCGGCTGACGCGCCGCTGCTCTATGTGATCGATCGGCAAAGCCACCGCATCCGTCAGCGCCTGACGCTGCCGGGCCATCAGCAGCCCTGCCAGGTAGTGCGCTTCAGCGACGATGGCGAACAGCTGGTGGCAATAGGGGATCAGGAACCCCTGGTCACGCTGTTTGACGATTTACTAAACTCGCTGGGTGACATCGGGGTGGGTAACATGCCGATGGATGGCTGTTTTACCCCCGACAAAAAGCAGCTGCTGATTGCCAATCAGGATGATGGCACGCTGAGCGTGATCGATCTGGCGCAGCGTAAAGTGATTGCCACGCCGCGCGTGGGAACGGGGTGTGAAGTGCTGGGCTATTTTTCGCTCGATCAGATAAACGGGCGATGATAGATCGCGGAACTCCAGTGGCGGCTGCTGGCATGCTTCTCCGCCTGCCAGCCGCGTTTGCGTAATTCCCGGGCAATCATCTTATTCATGATGCCGTGGCCCAGCAGCAGCACGGTGCCCTGAGCGGAGTACCCGATTAACTTTTCTGCCGCCGCCGCGGCGCGCTGGCGCGCATGAGGCAGGGACTCCGCATCACCCGCATATCCGCAGAACCAGAGCAGCCGCAGCAGCGCCAGCCAGCAGAGAATCGGCAGCTGCATCGCGCCCATTCGCAGCATCGGCACGGCAACTTCACTAAACAGAGCATTCACCTCATGCGGCTGCAGACCAAGCTGACTCAGGGAGGACTGCGCGCGGGGCAGGGGACTGCAGACAACAACCGCCGCCTGACGGGCAATGTGGACAGTGCGCGGCGGCGGCCCGTCACTGACCTGTGACCGATCGTAGGCTTCGCACCAGTCTGCCAGCGCCTGCACGCTCAGACGGCCTGCGGCCTGATGATCGGGTTTACCGTGTCGCATCAGAATAATGGTCATACATTCTCTGCCTGGCCTTTTTTTCAGGGTAACGCATTATTTGCGCGCGCAGCGATTTTTCAGCCTGAGCCTGAGTGTCATCCTGCGGTCACAGAGCTGTGCGACAACAGAGCCCGATGAAAGCAGCCCCGCCTGTTTATCATGCTTAATGATTAGAGAAAGTGCTGACTTAACGCGAGTGATGACTTTTTTTTGTGCAAAGTGAGGCGCTGTTAACTGGCTGAATTTGCGATAAAAAACCATGATGACGCACTGTGATAGTGAAGTCTGACTAACATTTTGCGGCGGGATCGCTTGATTTATCTACGCGCGTAGATACACTAGGTCCCCAGTGATTGCTCACGGTGCTCGATGCACAGTCGGCTCCATCGATTGTTAAGTTACATTCGCTCAGTTTAAGTGACCGGTTAAAAAAGATCGGCGAAAACGGGCGAGGCAGATGATTCCAACACCAGGGAATCCTTTAACCTTTCATCATGGTTAGTCAACTGAACGTCGCCACCGGGGAATTCCGCTTTTATCAGGGAATCGACCCATGGACGGGCGTTTATCGATCTGCATACGCATTCAGGGATAGGGTTATGACGGCACACAATTCCGTTAAGCAGCAGGCATCACTGTCATCCACTTCAGCCGCCGATGCGCGGTTTAACACCCCCTCAGGCCGCAAAGATTTCTGGCGCGCCACATTCTCATGCTGGCTCGGAACGGCGATGGAGTACGCGGATTTTGCGCTCTATGGTCTGGCTGCCGGTATCATCTTCGGCGATGTCTTCTTTCCCGAATCGACACCGGCCATGGCGCTGCTCTCCAGCTTTGCCACCTGGTCAGTCGGCTTCGTTGCCCGGCCTATCGGCGCACTTTTCTTCGGCTGGCTCGGCGACCGCAAAGGGCGAAAGGCGGTCATGATCACCACCATCATTCTGATGGGGGCCTCCACCACCTTTATCGGCTTAATCCCCAGCTATGCCACGATTGGCGTCTGGGCACCCGCCTGTCTGGTCCTGCTGCGCTTCACGCAGGGGTTCGGCGCGGGTGCAGAGCTCTCTGGCGGTACGGTCATGCTGGGCGAGTATGCGCCCGCAGAGCGTCGCGGGCTGGTCGCTTCCGTTATCGCGCTGGGCTCTAACAGCGGCACACTGCTGGCGTCGCTGGTCTGGCTGCTGGTGGTGCAGATGGATCAGCAGAGCCTGCTGGCGTGGGGCTGGCGTATTCCTTTTCTCAGCAGTGCGCTGATAGCGCTGGTGGCATTGTGGATCCGGCGTCATCTGCGCGAAACCCCGGTTTTTGAGCGCAGAAAAGCGGAGATGGAAGCGGCGCGCGCCGGTGTGCTGGCGACCCCGCCGGTGAAGGATACGCGGCCGTTCTTCCAGCGCACCCGCGCCTTCTGGACGATGGTGGGGCTGCGCATCGGTGAAAACGGCCCCTCTTATCTGTCGCAGGGCTTCATCGTCGGCTATGTCGCGAAGGTTCTGCTGGTGGATAAATCGGTCCCGACCACGGCGGTGTTCCTTGCGTCGCTGCTGGGTTTCCTGATCATCCCTTTTGCGGGCTGGCTCTCTGACCGTTTTGGTCGCCGGATCGTGTATCGCGTCTTCTGTCTGCTGCTGATGCTCTACGCCTGGCCCGCTTTTACGCTGCTGGATACGCGTGAACCGATGCTGGTCATTCCGGTGATTGTGGTGGGCATGGGGCTGGCGTCGCTGGGTATTTTTGGTGTGCAGGCCGCCTGGGGCGTGGAGATGTTCGGCGTGCATCATCGCTACACCAAAATGGCGGTGGCGAAGGAGCTGGGTTCGATTCTCTCCGGCGGCACGGCACCGCTGATTGCGGCTGCTATGCTCTCTTATACCGGACACTGGTGGCCGATTGCGGTCTACTTCTCGGCGATGGCCGCGATTGGATTCTTTACCACCTTTGTTGCGCCTGAGACGCGAGGGCGGGATCTCAATCTGCCTGATGACGCCATCTGACAGGGCAAAACGAAATAAGCAGCAGGCCGTGTAAAGCGGCCTGTTTTTTTAGGGAGGAAAGTGATGTGCCTAAGTCGTTAACGGGAAAAGTGACCCGCAGTGAAGTGGCGAAAGCGGCAGGCACCTCAGTGGCAGTTGTCAGTTATGTCATTAACAACGGGCCGCGTCCGGTCGCCGAGGCGACCCGGCAGCGGGTGCTGGAGGCGATTAAAGCGACCGGTTACCGGCCCAATGCGGCTGCACGGGCGCTGGCGTCCGGCAACACCAAAACCTTTGGTCTGGTCGTGCCGAACATCGGCAATCCGTTTGTCGCCTCCATGGCGCACGTGCTGTTGCAGGAGTCGATGAACCACGGTCATGTCATGCTGCTGGGCGATGCCGGTGACGATCGCCGGCGCGAACTGGAGCTTATTCAGGGGCTGCTCAACCGGCAGGTCGATGGCCTGTTTTATAACAGCGTCGATCGCCATCCTTACATTGACCTGATTAAGGCGAGCGGCACGCCTCTGGTGATGCTGGAACGGGTGGAACCTCAGCCGGGCGTGAACATGCTGCGTGTCAATGAGCGCCAGGCGGCCTGGCAGGTCACGGCACATCTGCTGAGCCACGGCTATCAGCAGGTCGGCATCATCACCGGTCCGGTCGATATGCTTAACGCGCAGGATCGTATTCAGGGCTGGCGAGATGCCATGCAGGAGCGCGGCCTGCCGATTGATGAATCGCTGATGTTTCCCGCCAGCTACACCCCACAGGGGGGATATGAAGCGGTGCAGACGATGATCGCCCGTGGCTGCGTGCCCCGCGCGCTGTTCACCAGCAACGAAGGTCAGGCGATTGGCGCAGTGCGGGCCTTTTCGGAGCATCAGATCCGGGTGCCACAGGATGTCGCGCTGGTCTGCTTTAACGGCACCAATCAGTCATCGTTTCATGTTCCGACATTAACCACCGTGCGTCAGCCACTGCGCGAGATGGCGCGTGCGGCGATCCACATGCTGAAAGAAGGGCAGAGCGAAGCCCAGTTAAAGGAGTTTCCACACTATCTTGAAATCGGTGAATCCTGCGGCTGCACGCCGCAATCTCAGAGTTAACGTATAAGAAGATGAAAAGAATCATTATTGATTGCGATCCCGGTAATGGGATTGCAGGTGCCAACACCGATGATGGCCTGGCGATTGCGCTGGCCTTAGCCTCACCCGGCCTGTCGCTGGAATTAATCACCACCGTGGCGGGTAATACGCCGAGTGAGGTGGGCGCGCGCGTGGCGAAAGATCTGATAGCCCGGCTGGGACTCACCATCCCGGTGGTGCAGGGGGCGACACAGGCGCTGCAGGAAGATCCGGCGCCGTGGCGCGAGACGCTCGATAACCGGGTTAATCAGCTGGCGCTGGCCGATCTCTGGCAGGATGTCCGTCAGCCAGCCGATGTCAGCGCGGACGGATTTGACGCGGCTGACGCTATCGGCAGGCTGATTTGCGACAATCCGGGCGAGATTACGCTGGTGGCGATTGGCCCGCTGACGAACGTGGCGCTGGCGATGCAGCGCTATCCCGCGATGGCCGAATCGGTGGCAGAGATTGTGGTCATGGGAGGCGTCTTTGCGCTGGATGACTATATCAAAGACACCAACTTCGGCCTGGACCCGGAAGCGGCGCACCAGGTGCTGCACAGTGGTGCTGCGGTAACGCTGGTGCCGATGGATGTCACCACGCAGACGCTGCTGACCCAGCAGGATCTGACCCGGCTGACCGCCGTCGATCATCCGCTGGCCGACTTTGTGCGCGACACGCTGCGTCCGTGGATCGACTATTCGATGCAGACCCGTCAGCTGGCGGGATGCTGGATCCACGATGCGCTGGTGGTCGCCTGGCTGCTGAATCAGCGGGTCGCCTCAGGGATCGATTACCGGGTCGACATTGAGCTGCGTCCCGGTGCCACGCGCGGCAAAAGCTGGCGTTATCGGCAGCCGCTCCGGCTCTCTGTGGGTGTGCCCGAGCAGTGCGGCGCCTCGGTGCATGTCCTGCATCGCGTCGATAACACGCTGCTGTTATCGATCCTTGAGCAGGCTTTCAGACGCCTGATTAGCTGAGCAGAGGTAAAGGGTCAGGTCGCTTCGCAGACATCAATCCAGCGGGCATTCGTCAGTTCAGCCATCTGCTGCGGCGAAATGCGGACGGCGCTATGGATAGCGCCAGCGGCAGGTAAGACTTCTTCAAAACTGCGCAGTGAAACATCACAGTAAACGGTCAGGGGATTTTCCAGACCGAAAGGGCAGACGCCGCCTACCGGGTGGCCGGTCCAGTTAATCACCTCGTCAACGCTCAGCATGCGCGCTTTCGCGCCCAGCGCCGCTTTCAGCTTGCGATTGTCCAGCCGGGCATCGCCTCGCGTCACAATCAGTACCACCTCGTTTTTCACTTTCAGCGACAGGGTTTTTGCTATTTCGCCTGGCGTCACGCCGTGGGCGCGAGCGGCCATCCCGACCGTTGCGGTGCTCTCTGCCAGTTCAATAATTTCAATTTCAGGGGCGTGTTCGGCGAAGAACTGGCGCACAGACTCCAGACTCATCTTTCTCTCCAGGCTGATCGAAGGCGTAAAAATTGCCACAAGCCTTTGTGCCTGTAAACGGGATAAACGGAGAATTCGCGGGAATCGGGTCTGTTTAGCTGCTGCTCAGGGTGCAGTTGCCGCATTGCTGAACATCGGGAATGCGATAGCGCTGGCAACAGCTGCGCCGCACCAGTTCACCGTCACGCGGGATCATGGTGCGATAGAGGGGATTGTCGCTGCCATCCAGCAGCCGCTGGTTAAAGAACAGCGCCTGTTCCAGCTGCAGGACCAGCGTCTCATCTATCTGGCTTTTCAGCTCACCCAGGAACCACTGGAAGGTGAACCCCATGTTGTTCCAGATCAGGCGGGCGTTGATGTCACCATGCTGCGTAATGCCATTTACGGCCGGGATGAGATGCTGCTGAATCAGGCGGTCGATGCGCTGCAGCGGGTTGAGATAGCGCGCCTCTTCATCCTCCTGCACATCAATCCAGAAGGTGGCCGGATGGCCATGCTCATGAAAACCGACACGAATGTGTTCAGGCGAGCAGTCGAGCGCGCGGGACTCCTGCAGCAGGGCCATCAGCAGCGGCGGGATCAGCAGGCCGAAATACCACTGCGCCCAGAGTGAGAGCACGGGTTTCGCTTCACGCACCGCATCGGGATGATCGCGATAGAGGTAGTCACTGTAGCGCCGGATAAGCGGGGCGAAGGCGTCAGCGTGTGACCAGACGGCAAGGGTCTGCGCATCACGCGGGGCTGACTGGCTGAGCCTGGTCGAATCCAGCAGATAGCTGCGCTGCTGTTGCAGCCGTTCATACAGACTTTCCGCCAGTGGACGGTCATTCTGCCGGAAGATCATCGACTGAGCGCTGAAACGCTGTTCCTGAGCTGAAGCGGTTGCCATGACGACTCGCGAAAAGTGTAGATAAGAAAGCAAATGATAATCGTTATTGATTAACTCTACAAGCGGCGTAAAAGCGTGCGGTTGCTGGCGGTAAAAACAGCAGGGGAGGAGAGGAGAAATCAGCCCGGCGATGACCGCGACAGATCGGTCAGATCAACAGGGGCGGATGCCGGTTATCAGCGTGTTATACGGGCTCTTCTGCGGTGCGAGGTGCCTCTCTGGGTAAATCTTCCCAGGCGAGAATGGTATTCCGGCCCTGGTTCTTCGCGACGTAGAGAGCACTGTCGGCATTGGCGACGGCCTGGTCGAACTCGTTGTCGTAAATCGGCGCAATCCCCGCGCTGATGGTGACGTGCGTTGACACAGTCTCATTGAACAGATGGGGGATCTCTAAATCCACCACATACTGACGGATGCGCTCTGCCAGCTTCATCGCAATGGAGCTGTTCACGTTGGTCATCAGCACGAGGAACTCTTCACCGCCATAGCGGGTAACGACATCGCGCGAACGCACCGCATCACGGATCGCCACAGAGACCCGCGCCAGCGCCTGATCGCCCATCGCATGACCATAATTGTCGTTGTAGGCCTTGAAGTAATCGATATCCAGCAACAGCACAAAATGGCTGCCGGCGTGGTTTTCCAGAATATTGTCGAGCCGGTTCTTCAGACCACGGCGGTTATACAGCCCGGTCAGCGGATCGAGCATGCTGAGGTCGCTGAAGGTCTCTTTCTCTTCGTAAAGCTGATGCATCAGACGCAGGGTAAAGTTGTCGGCCCGGCGGCGCATCAGGTGCTGCAATGAAAAACCGATCAGCGGCAGGGAGATGGTCAGCAGAATAAGCGGCAGATGCTGACCATTGTCGAGCAGCAATACGGTCAGAACGGGCGGGGCGACGTGCAGACAAAAAGCCACCAGATAATCGCTCAGGGCGATGGCGCTGATAAATAACACGCTGATCAGGCTGATAATCAGAAAGCCACCATCAAAATAGAACACCAGATGGAAACGATAATTAATATGCCAGGCCCAGAAGATCCCTAATAGCAGCGCAACAGGATTTAACAGGGGGAGTTTAACTTTGGGCCAGATTAAATGGGCAATTAACGTGAGGGAGCTAAAGGCGGCGACACACATAACCGGCAGCGTCGTCTCACTTTTTTCCGTGCTCATTATTGGCAGCAGATAAAAGAGGGAAACGGCGATATTTAAAAACAGGAAAAGCATCACTGAAAGCCGGTATTTACTCTGCTTCAGTTCTTCATATGATTGTAATTTCATTATAAATACTCGTGACGACCCTGAAATACCAAAGCGCAAGCCAGCAGAAAGGAGGGGGCTGCAGGACAATGAGCAAATATTGCTAGTGCTGTTATTAAAGGTGTTATCGGCCGCAATCTAGCATTTTCCAGATGATCTGTCATCTTCAGCGCCGGGCCAGCCAAAAACAGGCTGCAGAACGGGAAAAACTGTCATATGATAATGGGAATGCTTATCATTTGAGGTTGGCGTCATGGGGATAGCGATTGTAGCGGCCTGCGGCCTGTGGGGAATCAGCTGGGCACTGGGTAAAAAACTGGATAGTGTGTGGGGGGTTCTGCTGCCGTGCATAGCGCTGCCGCTGTTTGCCCTGTGGGAGCCGGGATTCAGTCAGTGGCGAATGGTGATGATCGTTGCGCTGTTGCTGACGGTGGTGATGCTCTTTCATCAGCGCCTGCGTCACTATCTGCTGCTGCCATCCTGCCTGGCATTAGCGACCGGACTGGCGGCGGTTTCCGTGAATTTTCATCTGAATTAGCAACAGCGCAGAGGCGTCATGCTGGCGTAACAGAGAAGGTGTAAAAATCAGAAGGCGAGCCTGAAACGGCAAAGAAACGGTCAGAACTGGAAGAAAACATGAATAAAGCCGGAGGATGACAACGTTGGTGCGAAGAGAGGGACTTGAACCCTCACGTCCGTTAAGACACTAACACCTGAAGCTAGCGCGTCTACCAATTCCGCCACCTTCGCATCTTGTTGTCTTTTCATATCACCGCAATGGTGCGAAGAGAGGGACTTGAACCCTCACGTCCGTTAAGACACTAACACCTGAAGCTAGCGCGTCTACCAATTCCGCCACCTTCGCGCAGTGCTCGCGATATGAAACATGTGATTTTGGTGCGAAGAGAGGGACTTGAACCCTCACGTCCGTTAAGACACTAACACCTGAAGCTAGCGCGTCTACCAATTCCGCCACCTTCGCATACCCGTAACACCCTGAGAATGTTACAACCACGGAGGCGCATTCTAGAGATTTTACTCTTTGCGTCAACAACTATTTCGTCGGGCTGAAACGATCGCTCTAAAAAGCAACATTTTCAGCCCGGCAACGCGGTCAGCAGCGGAAAAAAGGATTAACGGGTTTTCGCACCGCGACCATAGACGGCACGGTAAACCTTAAAGCGGCCAGTCTGTGCAATCACTTCATGGCTGCCGAACGCCTCATCCAGCGCCTGCGGATAGGGCAGGAAGGCATTGGCAACGATACGCAGTTCGCCGCCGGTGTTCAGATGCTTCACCGCGCCACGAATTAATGCCTGTGCCGCATCGAGGCTGGTCTGCGTGCCTTCATGGAACGGCGGGTTAGAGATAATCATGTCGAAACGTCCGGTGACGTCAGAGAAAACGTTGCTGGGGAAGACCTCGCCCTCAATGCCGTTGGCGGCCAGCGTCGCCTTACTCGCTTCAATCGCCGCCGCGTGAACGTCACACAGCCACAGGCGTACTTTAGGCGAACGGGCATGCAGTGAGGCGGCAATGACGCCTGCGCCACAGCCCATATCCAGCACTTTTCCCTTGGTGTGTGGCGTAAAGGTGGAGAGCAGCAGGGCACTGCCGCTGTCCAGACCATCGCGGCTGAAGACGCCTGGCAGGGTGTGAATCGTCAGGTCATCCATCTGATACTGCTGACCAAAGGCGCCGGCATCAAAGTCAGGCTGTGCGTCGAGGCGACCGTGATAGAGACCACAGCGGCGCGCGCTGTCGATCTTCTCCAGCGTTACCCAGGACTCCAGCATGCCTTCTGCACTGCGCACGCCGCTGCGGTTTTCACCGACCACGAACACGTCGCAGCCCACCGGCAGCAGCGACAGCAGATTCTGCAGCTGGAACTGCACTTCCGGCTTATTTTTGGTCCAGAAATACACCAGCGTATCGCAGCCCTGCACATCTTCCGCCTGCGCAACCAGTCCATAACGCGCCTGTTCGCCCATACGGCGGCTCAGGTTTTGCCAGTGATGATATTGCTGGGTGTGTACGCGCGACGAGGCGGTTTCCAGCTGAGCGGGCAGGTCATCCTGCAAATCGCCAGCAAATAAAACGTGGCGGGCGGTAAATTCATCACTGTGGCGCAGAATGACTTCGCTGGCCGGGGTAAAAGCAGACATGTAGAGCTCCTGTAAGATCTGAGCGGGGATTATAGTGGTTTGTTGGCGCATGTTCGATGGGTTTGCTAGCATAGCGTCGCATTCAGGCAGCCAACAGGTAACACCATGACGTCCAGGCGCGACTGGCTTTTACAGCAAATGGGAATTACGCAGTATCAACTGCGCCGCCCGCGCGTGCTTCAGGGCGAAATTGCCGTCACGCTGGCGCCGGACACGCAGTTAATCATTGTCGCTGACGTGCCCCCCGGGCTGGATGAACCGCTGATGCGCGACGTGCTGCAGACGCTCAATCTTCAACCCGCCCAGGTGATGACCGTGACGCCGGATCAACTCCAGATGCTGCCGGAAACGCTGAACTGCGCCGGCTGGCTGCTTGGGGTTGAGAGTGCACAGACTTTTAATGGCGTGGCACTGACCAGCGCCGCTTTCAATGAACTGATCAGCAGCGGCGTCGCCAGACGCGCGCTCTGGCAACAGATGTGTAACCATGACAGCCATCTCTTTACTCACCCCTGACGATCGGGCCGAGGCCTTTGCCATCGAGCGTCGCAGTCACGCGTTTCCCTGGAGTGAACAGACGTTTGCCAGCAATCAGGGCGAGCGCTTCCTCAATTTACGGCTGGATGCCGAAGGAAAAATGGCCGCCTTTGCCATTACCCAGGTGGTGCTGGATGAAGCGTCGCTGTTTAACATCGCGGTCGATCCCGCCTGGCAGCGCCGGGGATTTGGCCGTCAGCTGTTGCAGCATCTGATCGACGAGTTAATAAAACGCGATGTGCTGACGCTGTGGCTGGAAGTACGGGCGTCCAATCTGCCCGCCATTGCGCTTTATGAGCAGATGGGATTCAACCAGGTGAGCCGTCGTTCCAACTACTATCCCACCGCCAGCGGGCGTGAAGATGCCCTGATGATGGCGCTGACGCTGTAGCGGTGCTAAGGAGCTTTAATGTCAGAACAGTGGGATTGCATCCTGTTTGATGCGGACGATACCCTTTTTCATTTCGATGCTTATGCCGGGTTGCAGCGGCTGTTCGCCGGTTATGACGTGCAGTTCTCCGACCAGGATTACAGCGACTATCAGGCGGTTAACAAGCCGCTCTGGGTCGATTATCAGAACGGCACGATTACCGCGTTGCAGTTACAGACCCAGCGTTTCAATCACTGGAGCGAAAAGCTCAGCGTCGCGCCGGAGATCCTCAACAGCGGCTTCCTGACCGCCATGGGCGAGATCTGTACGCCGCTGCCAGGCGCGGTGAGCCTGATGAAGCAGCTGCACGGTCGGGTAAAGATGGGCATCATCACCAACGGCTTTACCGCGCTGCAGCAGACGCGGCTGGAGCGCACCGGTTTCCGCGACTACTTTTCGGCGCTGGTGATCTCTGAGCAGGTCGGGGTGCCAAAACCGGCGGTGGAGATTTTTGATTATGCGCTGAACCTGATGGGCAATCCGGATCGTCAGCGGGTGCTGATGGTCGGGGATACGCCGGAATCCGATATTCTCGGCGGCATGAATGCCGGGGTGAAAACCTGCTGGCTCGATCATGGCACCCGGCCGCTGCCGGAACATATCAAACCGACCTGGCAGGTCAAATCGCTGGCTGAGCTGGAAGCGCTGCTGATCGGCTAAGGGAAGCTATCTCGCAAATCCGCAACGTTCCCATAAAAAAGGCCCGCAGAGCGGGCCTTTCTCGTTTTATCCTCTCAGCAGAGCCGGACATTACTCTTTCTTCGGGTCATCTTCATCCCGATCCTCCTGCACCGGCGTGCTGGCGGTGAGCAGGAACGGTGACTGCTGCCAGCGGGTACGGCGGTGGCGCAGCAGGGTACGGGAGAGGATAATGCCGATGGCCAGCGCCAGCAGCATCATCAGGCGCAGAATATTGGTGGTGTTGTCGACCTGATGTGAGTCGGTGACCAGCACATGGGTGTCCAGCGTCACGCGCAGAAAGCCCAGCGGGCCATCGTTTCCGGCCAGGGGCTGCACAATCTGATGGTTGAAATAGCTGCCTGCACGCTGCCCGTCGAGAGCGAGCCTGTCGCGCACGTTGATGTTTTCTCCGCTGTGCGCCACCAGACTGCCGTCGCCGTCATACACCGACGCATCCAGAATGCGGCTGTTCGCCGTCATCTGATTCAGAATCGCTTCTATCTGATTACGGTTGTTTTCACTGTTGTCCATCAACGGCTTAAGGCTGAACGCCACCTGACTGGTCAGCGTATGAGCCAGCTCTTCGACCTGTTCAGAACGCGCCATCTGATGACCGGTACTGAACCAGGAGACGCCCTGCATCAGGGCGACCAGCAGCGTCATCGAGATGAGAACGATCACGGTACGATGTAAGCGAAATTTCAGCGCGGTTTTAGCCATTACTCATCCGGGTCATGTCACAACAGAAAGCCTGGAGATTATGTTGCCAGAAGCGACGCAGACAGGGTAGCCTCTTGCGTGGTTTTGTTGTCCCTACAGGAGCTCTGATGCCAAATCGTTTAACCTGGTGCGATCTTCCCGCCGATGTCTCTCTCTGGCCGGGTTTGCCCCTTTCTCTTAGCGGTGATGAAGTGATGCCGCTGGATTATCGCGCTGGCCGCACCGGCTGGCTGCTGTATGGCCGCGGGCTGGATAAGCAACGGCTGACCGATTATCAGCATCAGCTGGGTGCAGCGATGGTGATTGTCAGCGCCTGGAACGTCGATGAGTATCAGGTGATCCGCCTGGCAGGCTCGCTGACGCCGTTTGCGACTAAACTAGCGCACGATGCCGGGCTGGACGTGGCGCCGCTGGGTAAAATCCCCTACCTCAAGGCCCCCGGTCTGCTGGTGATGGATATGGACTCCACCGCGATTCAGATCGAATGTATCGACGAGATCGCTAAACTGGCAGGCAGCGGAGAGCAGGTAGCAGAAGTGACAGAGCGCGCGATGCGCGGTGAACTCGACTTCAGCGCCAGCCTGCGTCAGCGCGTTGCCACCCTGCAGGGCGCAGACGCCAATATTCTGAAACAGGTGCGTGATGAGCTGCCTTTAATGCCGGGCTTAACCACCCTGACGCAGAAGCTGCAGGCGCTGGGCTGGCAGGTGGCTATCGCCTCCGGCGGCTTCACCTACTACGCCGAATACCTGCGCGATAAGCTGCATCTGTCGGCCGTGGTCGCCAACGAACTGGAAATCCGCGACGGCAAACTGACCGGCAACGTGCTGGGCCCGATTGTCGACGCACAATATAAAGCCGATACGCTGAAGAAGCTGGCGCAGCGTTTTGATATCGCGCCGGAACAGACGGTCGCGATCGGCGACGGAGCCAATGACCTGCTGATGATCAAAGCCTCCGCGCTGGGCATTGCGTTCCATGCTAAACCTAAGGTGAATGAGCAGACTGCGGTCACCATTCGCCATGCCGATCTCATGGGGGTGTTCTGCATCCTGACCGGCAGCCTGATCCACGAAGAGCGTTAACTGAGGAATTGATTTGGCCAAAGCGGCAAAACGCGCATTTGTCTGTAACGAATGCGGCGCAGATTACCCACGCTGGCAGGGGCAGTGCAGCGCCTGTCACGCCTGGAACACCATCACCGAGGTGCGCATTGCCGCCTCACCGGCGGCTGCGCGCAACGAGCGCCTGAGCGGCTATGCCGGCAGCGCCGGCACCAGCCGGGTGCAGAAACTCTCAGAAATCAGCCTGGAGGCACTCCCGCGCTTCTCCACCACCTTTAAAGAGTTTGATCGGGTGCTGGGCGGCGGCGTGGTGCCGGGCAGTGCGATTCTGATTGGCGGCAGCCCCGGCGCCGGTAAATCCACGCTGCTGTTGCAGGTGATGTGCCGGTTGTCGGAAGGGATGAAAACCCTGTACGTCACCGGTGAAGAGTCCCTGCAACAGGTGGCGATGCGCGCCCATCGTCTGGGATTGCCCACCGAAAATGTGAACATGCTGTCGGAAACCAGCATTGAGCAGATCTGCCTGATCGCCGAGCAGGAGCAGCCGCAGCTGATGGTGATCGACTCGATCCAGGTGATGCACATGGCGGAGATCCAGTCCTCGCCGGGCAGCGTCGCCCAGGTGCGGGAAACCGCCGCCTACCTGACACGCTTCGCCAAAACGCGCGGCGTGGCGATCATCATGGTGGGGCACGTCACGAAAGATGGCTCGCTGGCCGGTCCGAAAGTGCTGGAGCACTGCATCGACTGTTCGGTACTGCTGGATGGCGATGCCGACTCCCGCTTCCGCACCCTGCGCAGTCATAAAAACCGCTTCGGTGCGGTCAATGAGCTGGGGGTGTTTGCCATGACCGAGCAGGGCATGCGCGAAGTCAGCAACCCGTCAGCGATCTTCCTGTCGCGCGGTGAAGAGATAACCTCAGGCAGCTCGGTTATGGTGCTCTGGGAGGGAACGCGACCGCTGCTGGTGGAGATTCAGGCGCTGGTCGATCACTCGATGATGGGCAACCCGCGTCGCGTTGCGGTCGGGCTGGAGCAGAACCGCCTGGCCATACTGCTGGCGGTGCTGCACCGTCACGGCGGATTGCAGATGGCGGATCAGGATGTGTTCGTCAACGTCGTGGGCGGCGTCAAAGTCACCGAAACCAGCGCCGATCTGGCGCTGATGCTGTCGATGGTGTCGAGCCTGCGCGATCGTCCGCTGCCGCAGGATCTGGTGATCTTCGGCGAAGTAGGACTGGCCGGTGAGATCCGCCCGGTGCCCAGCGGTCAGGAGCGCATCTCGGAAGCGGCGAAGCACGGCTTCAAACGTGCCATCGTTCCGGCAGGAAATGCGCCGAAAAAACCGATTGCCGGGATGCAGGTTTTCAGCGCGAAAAAGCTGGCCGATGCGCTGGCGATTCTGGACGATCTGTAACGCGCCTGACGCCTGCCCGGAAAAACCACGGGCAGGCGGCACCCACCTTAACCGCATTGATGCAGGAGGCACGACATGTCGTCGTTTGAGTATCTGAAAACGGCCATTCGCCAGCAGGGGCACACGCTGCAACAGGTCGCTGACGCCAGCGGCATGACCAAAGGCTATCTGAGCCAGTTGCTCAATGCCAAAATCAAAAGTCCCAGCGCGCAGAAGCTGGAAGCGCTGCACCGCTTTCTGGGGCTGGAATTTCCGCGCCGTGATAAAAGGGTGGGCGTGGTATTCGGTAAGTTCTATCCGCTGCATACCGGCCATATCTATCTGATCCAGCGCGCATGCAGTCAGGTGGATGAGCTGCACATCATCATGGGCTACGATGAGCCGCGTGACCGCGAGCTGTTTGAGAACAGCGCCATGT
The DNA here is from genome assembly GCF_000255315.1 of Pantoea sp. Sc1. Taxonomy (NCBI): domain Bacteria; kingdom Pseudomonadati; phylum Pseudomonadota; class Gammaproteobacteria; order Enterobacterales; family Erwiniaceae; genus Pantoea; species Pantoea sp. Sc1. The sequence continues at coordinate 3,458,745 of NZ_AJFP01000001.1, read as the reverse complement.
CCCAGCAGCCGACGGTCAGCGATCGCCTGCGCTGGCTACTGCAGACCTTTAAGTACCAGAAAAACATCCGCATTCACGCCTTCAACGAGGAGGGGATTGAACCCTATCCGCATGGCTGGGATGTCTGGAGTGAGGGCGTCAGCGCTTTCCTCAGCGAGCACGGCATTGCTGCGGACTGTATCTACACCAGCGAAGCGCCGGATGCGGAGATGTATCAGCAGCACCTGGGCATTCAGACCGTGCTGGTCGATCCCAACCGATCCTTTATGAGCATCAGCGGCGGGCAGATCCGTCAGGATCCGTTCCGCTTCTGGGAGTACATCCCGACAGAAGTCAAACCCTTCTTTGTGCGCACCGTGGCGATCCTCGGCGGCGAGTCGAGCGGTAAATCGACGCTGGTGAACAAACTCGCCAACATCTTCAACACCACCAGTGCCTGGGAATATGGCCGCGACTATGTCTTTTCCCATCTGGGTGGTGACGAAATGGCGCTGCAATATTCTGATTACGACAAGATCGCGCTGGGACAGGCGCAGTACATCGATTTTGCGGTGAAATATGCCAATAAAGTGGCGTTTATCGACACTGACTTCGTGACGACTCAGGCGTTCTGTCTGAAGTATGAAGGGCGTGAGCATCCGTTTGTGCAGGCGCTGATCGATGAGTATCGCTTTGATCTGGTGATTCTGCTGGAGAACAACGTGCCCTGGGTGGCGGATGGCTTACGCAGCCTGGGCAGCTCGGTGGATCGGCGGGAGTTTCAGTCCATGCTGGTCACGATGCTGCGGGAAAACAACATCGACTTCGTCCATGTCCAGGAAGATGACTACGACACCCGTTTCCTGCGCTGTATTGAACTGGTCAAAGGGGTGCTGGGCGAGAAGAACGTTCAGCCGTAAGCTCCGTCATAGCCCGGTCTGCACCGGGCTACGTCATACATACATCCTCAGCGCGGCGGCTGTTGCTTTTCACCGCCGCCGCAGAACAGCCGGATTAATAGACCATAACCACTTTGCCGCGCATGTGACCTTCCAGCACACGCTGATGGGCAGCGGTTAAGGTCTCAACGCTCAAGCCGTGCAGCGTCTCGCTCAGTGTGGTTTGCAGTTTACCTTCATCCAGCAGTGCCGAAACGGCATCCAGAATCTCGCCCTGGCGCGCCATATCGGGCGTTTTAAACATGCTGCGGGTGTACATCAGCTCGAAGTGCAGAGCGGCACTCTTCAGCTTCAGCTGATCCATCGACAGCGGATGCTCATTTTCCACGATGGTGCAGATATGGCCCTGCGGGGCGATCAGTTTTGCCATCGTCTCCCAGTGACCGTCGGTATCATTCAGGCAAAAGATGTAGTCCACCTGTTTAATGCCCTCTTTCTCCAGCTCACCGATCATATCTTTATAGTTGATCACCTTGTCGGCGCCCCGATCGCGGCACCACTGCGCGGAGTCCTCGCGGGAGGCGGTGGCGATGATCTGAACCTTGCTGCGCAGCTTCGCCAGCGGGATCGCCAGCGATCCGACACCGCCAGCGCCGCCGACGATCAGCAGTGTCTGATCCTCGGTTGCCGTCTCCAGGTTCAGCCGCTCAAACAGGCCTTCCCAGGCGGTCAGCGCCGTCAGGGGAATGGCCGCCGACTGCGCCCAGTCCAGGCTTTCGGGCTTGTGTCCGGTGATGCGCGCATCCACCAGCTGCTCGGTGCTGTTACTGCCAGGACGGGTCAGGTCGCCAGCGTAAAAGACCTCATCGCCAGGTTTAAAGTTGCTGACTTTGCTGCCGACTTCCAGCACGACGCCGCTGGCATCCCAGCCGAGAACACGCGGCACCTGTAAGCCGTTTTTGATCGCCCCTTTGTGGACTTTGGTGTCGACCGGGTTGACCGAGGCGGCTTTGACGCTGACCCGCAGGTCATACTCACCGGGCGTCGGGGTTTCAGGGAAGATTTCTGTGAAGTTTTCAGGACTTTCCGGATTAATAGCGATAGCGCGAATAGACATAGCATTTTCCTGTTAAGTCAGGCTCAAAGCCTGGAGAGTGTCAGTTGCCATTCTGGCCCTGGGCAGTGCACGCCAGCCGGTGAAGAGGCCGCCCGGCGGGTGATGCGCTGTCCGTGGCAGACTGGCGTCACGATCTGGAACAGGCTTTAAGTGTAGAACCTGGTTTTAGCGGTGATAAGATGGACAATCTTTCATAGAGTGTTCGTCTAAGGTGAACAATGGCCTTCCGGCAGTGGCAGGATATGGCGCTCTTTGCGCTGGTAGCGGAGTGCGGCAGCTTTACCGGCGCGGCAGAGCGGGCGGGACTGCCGAAATCGAGCGTCAGTCAGCGCATCAGCCAGCTGGAGCAGCGGGTAGGGATTCGGTTGCTGAACCGCACAACCCGCCAGCTCAATCTGACCTTTGCCGGTGAGCGCTATCTGCTGCATTGTCAGGAGATGATGCAGGCGAGTGAACGCGCGGATCAGGCGATCGCCAGCCTGCGTGAAAATCCCAGCGGTCGTCTGCGCATCACCAGCCCGGCGGGGATCGGCGCGACGCTGCTGGCACGCTGTAACGCGGCATTTTTACGCCTCTACCCCGATGTGACGCTGGATGTGTCGATCTCCGACGAGATGCGCGATCTGGTGCAGGAGGGATTCGATGTGGCGCTGCGCACCGGTCAGCCGCACGAGTCGTCGCTGATTGGCCGCCGGATCGGTAACTGCCCGCGACTGCTGGTCGCCTCGCAGGACTATCTCGATCAGCATCCGCCGCTGGTTCATCCGCAGCAACTCTCTGCGCACCGCTGTATTGCCCATCGCGCCTGGAATGAGTGGGTATTGCAGCGCGATGATGAGTTCTACCGCTGGCTGCTGCCGCCAGGCCACCTCACCGATAATCTGCTCTACGCCCGTGAATGCGCGCTGGGGGATGCCGGTATCACGCTGCTGCCGCACTTTCTGACCGATGGCGCGATGGCGGACCCGCGTCTGGTGCCCGTCCTGCCGGAATGGGAGATTGAAGGGAATGAACTCTGGCTGGTCTATCCGGGGCGCAAACTGCACTCTCCGGCGCTGGCTCGCTTTATCGAGTTCGCGCTGCAATCCCCGGTGTTCAGGGATTTTTATCGCTGACTGAGTTAAAAAAAAGGGCGGCATCGCAGCCGCCCGTTTATATCTTTACTTCGTCATACGCTTGTACTTGATGCGCTTCGGCTCCAGCGCATCTGCGCCGAGGGTACGCTTCTTGTACTCTTCGTATTCGGTAAAGTTACCTTCGAAGAATTCAATTTTGCCCTCATCCTGGTAATCCAGAATATGGGTGGCGATACGGTCCAGGAACCAGCGGTCATGCGAGATCACCATGGCACAGCCCGGGAACTCCAGCAGGGCGTTTTCCAGTGCGCGCAGGGTTTCGATATCCAGGTCGTTCGTCGGTTCATCGAGCAGCAGCATGTTGCCGCCAACCTGCAGCAGCTTCGCAAGGTGCAGACGACCACGCTCACCGCCTGAGAGTTCGCCCACGCGTTTGCCCTGATCGACGCCTTTAAAGTTAAAGCGTCCGACATAGGCGCGGCTTGGCATCTCAGTGTTACCGATGCGCATAATATCCTGACCGCCAGAAACTTCTTCCCACACGGTTTTCGAGTTGTCCATGCTGTCGCGGAACTGATCCACCGCGGCCAGCTTGACGGTGTCGCCCAGCACGATGCTGCCGGAATCAGGCTGTTCCTGACCGGACATCATGCGGAACAGCGTCGATTTACCCGCGCCGTTCGGACCGATAATCCCGACAATCGCGCCTTTCGGCACGGAGAAGGAGAGATCGTCAATCAGCAAACGGTCGCCATAGGACTTACGCAGGTTGCTGACTTCCAGCACTTTGTCACCCAGACGGGCACCTGGTGGAATGAACAGTTCGTTGGTTTCGTTACGCTTCTGGTAGTCGGTATTGTTCAGCTCTTCAAAGCGTGCCAGACGGGCTTTGCCCTTAGACTGCTGGCCTTTTGGTCCTTTGCGAACCCACTCCAGCTCTTTCTCAATCGACTTGCGACGGGCAGCTTCAGAAGAGGCTTCCTGCGCCAGACGCGCATCTTTCTGCTCCAGCCAGGAGGAGTAGTTGCCTTCCCATGGAATGCCTTCGCCACGGTCCAGCTCCAGGATCCAGCCTGCCACGTTATCCAGGAAGTAACGGTCATGCGTAATGGCGACGACCGTGCCTTCGAAGTCGTGCAGGAAGCGTTCCAGCCAGGCGACAGATTCCGCATCCAGGTGGTTAGTCGGTTCGTCCAGCAGCAGCATGTCTGGTTTTTCCAGCAGCAGGCGGCAGAGGGCAACACGGCGACGTTCACCACCGGAAAGGGTCGCGACTTTCGCATCCCAGTCTGGCAGACGCAGCGCATCGGCTGCACGTTCCAGCTGGGTATTCAGGTTGTGGCCGTCGTGCGCCTGGATAATCTCTTCCAGACGACCCTGTTCAGCGGCCAGCTTGTCGAAATCAGCATCCTCTTCAGCATAGAGTGCGTAAACTTCATCAAGGCGTTTCAGTGCGCCAACCACTTCCGACAGCGCTTCTTCAATCGACTCACGCACGGTGTGTTCAGGGTTGAGCTGCGGCTCCTGCGGCAGGTAGCCAATCTTGATGCCTGGCTGCGGACGCGCTTCCCCTTCAATATCTTTATCGATGCCGGCCATAATGCGCAGCAGGGTCGATTTACCCGCGCCATTCAGGCCGAGTACGCCGATTTTGGCGCCAGGGAAGAAGCTGAGCGAGATGTTCTTCAGGATATGTCGCTTCGGCGGAACCACTTTGCCGACGCGATGCATGCTATAGACGAATTGAGCCACGTTGGTTTGAGCCTCTGGGTCTGTTGGTCGTTGGAATGATGTCGAAGTTTAGCCTTTTTCACCCCTTAATCCCAGCCGGGGGGCGGCGAATATTCGCGGGCCGGGGGCGGTCAGGCATAAGACGCTGATTTGTCCGGCTCACCGGCGAGCCATATGAAAAGGCGGGCAGAGACCGGCTGGCCTCCGGCCTCAGGGCAGACGCAGGGGAATAGCCTGCTGCGTCAGCCAGGTCTGCAGGGCCTGATCGGGGGCACTGTCGCTGACCAGCAGATCGAAGCGCTGCAGGTCGCCGATGCGGGCGGGCAGCACTTTGCCATATTTGCTGCTGTCCGCCACCAGCACCGACTGACGGGCGCGCAGCATGGCGTGATGTTTCATCGTCAGCTCGTTAGTGTTGTAGCAGGTTGCGCCCTGATCTTTGTCGATCCCGGCCGCAGAGATAAAGGCGAGCGTCGGGCAGAGATCGTCGAGAAGGGTGTGCACACCCACCGGCGTAAAGAGCGCATTGTCGGCATGAAACTCCCCGCCGCTCAGGATCACGTGACAGGCCGGTTTCTCTTTCAGAGCCAGAAACGTGTTCATGGCGCAGCAGATGGCGGTAAAAGAGAGCGTGTCGGGGAGGGCATCAATGATATAGGGCAGGGTGGTGCCACAGTCAAAAAAGACCGTGTCGTTCTCGCTGACCAGGCTGGCGGCCACCTGAGCCAGCCGCTGCTTTCTGGCGGCGTTCTGCCCGTGCTGGTCGCTGACAAAATAGTGACCGGCATGACTTTTGGGATCGCTGACGATATAGCCGCCCAGCAGCACTACGCTGGAGCCCGGCTCGGTCAGATCGCGGCGAACCGTCATCTCAGAGACGCCCAGCAGCCGGGCCGCATCTTTCAGATGGAGTTTATCGGTGCGTTTGAGCGCCTGCGTCAGTTTCTGGATGCGTTCATCGCGCCGGGTTTCCATGGTCATCTCTCTGTTCCCTATCCTGCAGTGCGGAGGAAGGACGCCGGAATCGGCGTCGATACGCGACAAACCTCACAGATTTGAATGAGTTGCGTCTCATCCGCCAGGCTGGCACTCAATCTTACCCGCAATCCGTGAGGGCCGCAAACCTCTGGCGCGCGGGGGAATCGCGCCACTGCTCAGTAGAGACTGGCTTACTGTAAGCCGGGCGTTAAATCGCCACCAGGCCGCGCACGCCTTCTGCCTCCATGGCGTCGCCGCGGCCTCGCTGCACAATTTCACCGCGGGACATCACCAGATAGCTGTCCGCCAGTTCGGCCGCGAAATCATAAAACTGCTCAACCAGCAGGATCGCCATATCGCCTCGCTGCGCCAGCTGGCGGATCACCGCGCCGATCTCTTTGATCACCGATGGCTGGATCCCTTCGGTCGGCTCATCCAGGATCAGCAGCTGCGGCCGACAGGCCAGCGCCCGGCCGATCGCCAGCTGCTGCTGCTGGCCGCCAGAGAGGTCGCCGCCCCGGCGTGACTTCATCGCCTGCAGCACCGGGAAGAGCTGATAGATCTCCTCCGGGACGGCCCGTGCCTCTGCCGCCGGAAAGCGTGACAGGCCCATCAGCAGATTCTCCTCCACCGTCAGGCGCGGAAAAATTTCCCGCCCCTGCGGCACATACGCGATGCCAGCCTGCACCCGCTGATGCGGTTTGCGGCCATTCATCCGCTGCTGCTGCCAGTGAATCTCCCCCGACTTCGCCGGGATTAGGCCCATCAGGCACTTCAGCAGCGTGGTTTTTCCCACGCCGTTGCGCCCCAGCAGGCAGGTGATTTCGCCAATCCTGACCTCAAACGAGAGGCCGCGCAGGATGTGACTGCCGCCATAGTATTGATTCAGTTCAGTAACCTGTAACATCTCAGCGCCCCAGATAAACGTCGATAACCTGCTCGTTAGCCTGCACCTCGCGCAGCGATCCCTCCGCCAGCACCTGTCCCTGATGAAGCACCGTAACGTGGTCGGCGATGGTCTCCACAAAGCCCATGTCGTGCTCCACCACCATCAGTGAATGTTTCCCCGCCAGACTGCGAAACAGCTCGGCGGTGTAGGCCGTTTCCGCATCGGTCATGCCCGCCGCCGGTTCATCCAGCAGCAGCAGATGCGGCTCCTGCACCAGCAGCATGCCAATCTCCAGAAACTGCTTCTGGCCGTGCGACAGCAGACCCGCCCGGCGCTGGCGCTCGCCGCCCAGCCGCAGCAGCTTCAGCACCTCATCAATCCGGTCGCGCTGCTCGCTGTTGAGGCGGGCGCGCAGGCAGGCCCACACCGATTTGTCGGCCCTGAGGGCGATCTCAAGATTCTCGAACACGGTCAGCGCTTCAAAAACCGTGGGTTTCTGGAACTTACGGCCAATCCCGGCGCGGGCGATCGCCACCGGAGACAGACGGGTCAGATCGCTGTCCTGGTCGTAGATCACCCGGCCCGCATCCGGCCGGGTTTTACCGGTGATCACATCCATCAGCGTGGTTTTGCCCGCGCCGTTGGGGCCGATCACGCAGCGCAGCTCACCGACGCCGATTTGCAGCGAGAGATCGGTCAGCGCCCGGAAGCCTTCAAAGGAGACGCTGATCTTATCGAGCTGCAGCACCGGATCGCGCTGCACCCGGTGGCGATCCGCTAACTGGGGTTGGGTAAACAGGGCATCACTCATTTTTTTCTCCGGCGCAGCAGGCCAATCACGCCGTGCGGCAGAAACAGCGTGACCAGGATAAACATCAGGCCCAGGAAAAAGAGCCAGTATTCCGGGAAGGCGACGGTGAAGAAGCTGCGTGCGCCGTTAACGATCGCTGCGCCCAGCAGCGGGCCAATCAGCGTGCCGCGTCCGCCCAGCGCCACCCAGATCGCCGCTTCGATCGAGTTGGCAGGGGACATCTCGCCAGGGTTGATGATGCCGACCTGCGGCACATAGAGCGCCCCGGCCAGGCCGCACAGCACCGCGGAGAGCGTCCAGACAAACAGCTTGAAGCCGCGCGGATCGTAACCGCAGAAGGTCAGGCGGTTCTCCGCATCCCGCACGGCGGTCAGCACCCGGCCGAATTTGCTGCGCGCCAGGGCGAAGCCGATCGCCAGGCTCAGCAGCAGCAGCAATACCGTGGCGACGAACAGTCCGATACGGGTCGGGGTCGCCGTCACCGAAAAGCCGAGCAGAGTGGTGAAGCCGGTAAAGCCATTGTTGCCGCCAAAACCGGTTTCGTTACGGAAGAAGAGCAGCATGCCCGCGTAGGTCAGCGCCTGGGTCATAATCGAAAAGTAGACGCCTTTGATTTTTGAGCGAAAGGCGAAAAAGCCAAACAGCAGCGCCAGCAGGCCTGGCACCAGCATGCTGAGACAGAGCGCCCACGCGAAGGAGTCGGTGCCGGCCCAGAACCAGGGCAGCTCACGCCAGGAGAGAAAGGACATAAAGGCGGGCAAGCCTTCCCCGGCGGCCTGGCGCATCAGGTACATGCCCATGGCGTAGCCGCCCAGGGCAAAAAAGAGGCCGTGGCCCAGCGACAGCAGGCCGGCGTAGCCCCACACCAGATCCAGCGCCACGGCGACCACCGCATAGCAGAGGATTTTGCCGACCAGCGTCAGGGTATAGGTGGAGATCGCCAGCGGATGTGTAGCGGGCAGCAGCGCCAGAAACGGCATCAGCAGCAGCGCCACGGTGATGACCAGGCCAAGGGTAAGGGTCACGCGTGGGGCGGTGCGCGCCACGCGAAGCGTGATAGGTTGCGTCATCAGTCAGTCACCCTTCCTTTCACCGCAAACAGCCCCTGCGGACGTTTCTGAATGAACAGTACGATGAGCACCAGAATCAGGATCTTGCCCAGGACCGCGCCAATCTGCGGCTCCAGCACTTTGTTCAGAATGCCCAGACTGAAGGCGGCGACCACGGTGCCCGCCAGCTGGCCGACGCCACCTAGCACCACCACCAGAAACGAGTCGATGATATAGCCCTGACCCAGTTCCGGGCCGACGTTGCCCAGCTGCGACAGTGCCACGCCGCCCAGCCCGGCAATGCCGGAGCCGAGCCCGAATGCCAGCATATCGACGCGGCCGGTCGGCACGCCGCAGCACTCCGCCATGGCGCGATTCTGCGTCACGGCGCGCACGTTCATGCCCAGGCGGGTGCGGTTCAGCAGCAGCCAGGTGAGCGCCAGCACAAATACCACGAACAGGATCACCGCGATGCGGTTCCACGGCAGCACCAGATTAGGCAGCACCTGTAATCCTCCTGACAGCCATGACGGGTTCGCCACCTCCAGGTTTTGCGCCCCGAACAGCACCCGCACCAGCTGAATCAGCATCAGGCTGATCCCCCAGGTGGCGAGCAGCGTCTCCAGGGGGCGGCCATAGAGATGGCGGATCACCGTGCGCTCCAGCGCCATACCGACGGCGGCGGTGACCAGGAAGGCGACCGGCAGCGCCAGCAGCGGATACCAGGCCAGGTAGTGCGGCGCAAACTGCTGAAACAGGCTCTGTACCCACCAGGTGGCGTACGCGCCGAGCATCAGCATTTCGCCGTGTGCCATATTGATCACCCCGAGCAGGCCATAGGTGATCGCCAGACCCAGCGCGGCCAGCAGCAGGATCGATCCCAGCGACAGGCCGCTGAAGGCCTGACCCAGCAGATCGCCCCATCTCAGCCGCTGCTGAATCTGTTGCAGGCTGTCCGCCGCCGCGGCCCGCACCGTGGCATCCGGTTCATTCGCGGGCTGAGTCAGGCGTTGCAGGCTGGCCTGGGTGTCGGGATCGCTGGACTCGCCCAGCAGATTGACCGCACGCAGGCGCACCATCGGATTGCTGTCTGCCAGTTGCAGGTTGGCCAGCGCCAGCGCTAAGGCAGCATGAACCCGGCTATCCTGCTCGGCGGCGAGGCGCTGCGTCAGCAGCGGCAGCTGGTCGGCAACCCCCCCATTCTGCAACTGCTGCGCGGCACGCAGGCGCAGCGCGGCATCACTGCTCACCAGCTGGTGGGCGGCCAGCGCATTGTTGACCAGCACGCGCAGCCGGTTGTTCATAAAGAGTTTTTTCAGGTTACCGGCGGGCCGGGCCGCACCCTCCAGCGGTGTCAGCTGTGTACCCTGCTGGCTGAAGGGCTGTTTGTTCTGGTCGATGACGACCGTTTCGGCGTGCAGCGCTTCCAGCAGCGGCAGGCGCAGGCTGTCCGGCGCGGCGGCCCATTGCTGCAGCAGGGTGGCCTGCTGGCTGCGGCTGGCGGCGGCAAAGTCAGCCGCCGGTCCGGCGCTGGCCAGCAGCGGCATCAGCAGCAGCAGGCTGAATAAGCAGCGGCATAGAGTCATAAAGAGAGCCTCGTCAGGGGGAGGCAGCACGGCGGATTACACAGCCGTGCTGCCGCTTCGCAGCGATGGACGCTGCCTGTCTGCCGCGCGCTTACTGCGCGGTTTTTACCGGGTAATCGGGCTTTTTGTCGTTACCGGCAATGTACTGGCTCCACGGCTGCGCGCGCACAGGCTTGTCGGTCTGCCACACCACGCTGAACTGGCCGTTCTCTTCCACTTCGCCAATCATCACCGGCTTGTGCAGATGGTGATTGGTTTTGTCCATGGTCAGGGTAAAGCCATCCGGGGCGTTAAAGGTCTGACCGGCCATTGCGGCCCGCACTTTGTCGACATCGGTGGTGCCCGCTTTTTCCACCGCCTGGGCCCACATATGGATGCCCACATAGGTCGCTTCCATCGGGTCGTTGGTGACCACAGTGGCGGCGTTCGGCAGATTGTGCGCTTTGGCGTAGGCGCGGTAGTCCGCGACAAACTTCGCGTTGGTCGGGTTGTCGATCGACTCGAAGTAGTTCCAGGCGGCTAACTGGCCGACCAGCGGTTTGGTATCAATGCCGCGCAGCTCCTCTTCACCCACCGAGAAGGCGACCACCGGAATGTCGGTGGCTTTGATCCCCTGGTTGGCCAGCTCTTTGTAGAACGGCACGTTGGAGTCGCCGTTGATGGTCGAGACCACCGCAGTTTTGCCGCCAGCCGCAAACTTTTTGATATTCGACACGATGGTCTGGTAGTCGCTGTAACCAAACGGCGTATAGACCTCTTCGATATCCTTGTCCGCCACGCCTTTGCTGTGCAGGAAGGCGCGCAGGATCTTGTTGGTGGTGCGTGGATAGACATAGTCGGTGCCCAGCAGGAAGAAGCGTTTAGCACTGCCGCCATCTTCGCTCATCAGATACTCCACCGCCGGGATCGCCTGCTGGTTTGGCGCCGCACCGGTGTAGAAGACGTTAGGCGACATCTCTTCGCCTTCATACTGCACCGGATAGAAGAGCAGGCCGTTCAGCTCTTCAAATACCGGCAGCACCGATTTACGTGACACTGAGGTCCAGCAGCCAAACACCACCGCCGCTTTGTCCTGCGTCAGCAGCTGCCGCGCCTTCTCGGCAAACAGCGGCCAGTTAGAGGCGGGGTCTACCACCACCGGCTCCAGCTTTTTCCCCAGCACGCCCCCTTTGGCATTGATCTCATCAATGGTCATCAGCGCCACATCTTTCAGCGGCGTTTCAGAAATCGCCATGGTGCCGGAGAGGGAATGCATGATCCCCACTTTGATGGTGTCAGCCGCCTGCGCACTCCAGGCAAATCCCATGCTGACAACGGTGGCGGAGAGCGCAAAAGCTTTGATCAACGAACGTCTTTTCATCATCTGAACCCCTGAGTGGTTGTTGTGTTATTCGATGGTCTGGAGCCGGGCCTGCTGCAGGCGATGCAACGTGATCTTCCTGACTTCCGCCTTGCTGACGGCGATATGGTCGGTCAGCATGCGTTGCGCTTCGGTGGTCTGTTGCTGAAAAATCGCCTGTAAAATCTCTGCATGTTCCTGATAGGTCGCGCAGATACGGTCGTCGCGGGTGAAGTCGAGCCGCCGGATAATGCGGATCTTCTCCGTGAGTTCGGCATGGATGCGGGCCATCTCCGGGTTGCCCGCTGCTGCCACCAGCGTCATGTGAAACGCCTCATCGTGCTGCGAAACCACCAGCCCCTCGGTGAGCGCCTCTGCCTCACACCAGAACTGGTTCAGCTCCGCTAACAGGGCTGTACACTGCGGGGCGGGCAGGGCGCAGAGGCGTTTTACCGCCTCGCACTCCAGCACGGTGCGCAGGTCATAGAGCGATTCAAACCAGGCGAAATCGAAGTTTCGGATCTGCCAGCCGCTGCGGAACCACACTTCCACAAAGCCTTCGCGCTCCAGCCGGAACAACGCCTGACGCACCGGTGTGCGGCTTACCGCCAGCCGTCCGGCGATTTCGCTTTCACTGAAGCGGTCACCCGGCATCAGGCGAAAGGCGAAGATATCGGCCTTGAGCGCCTGATAGACCCGCTCTGCCAGCGCCTCCGGGCGCGCTTTTGGGGATTGAGGTTGCCTTGTCATTGCTGCTCCTTATTCCAGCCACAGCAGGTTATCGCCCGGGCTGACCGGGCGGCCCGCCTGGCAGGCGATACGCGTGACCCGACCGGCCTGCGGGGCGACAATCGCCAGCTCCATCTTCATCGCTTCCACGATGATCAGGGTCTGACCGGCGCTGACCGCGTCGCCCGGCTGCACCAGCACTTTCCAGATATTGCCGTTGAGGTCAGCCTGCACCGCCACGCCGTTTTCCTGCTCCTCGCTGACGCTGGCCAGCGCCTCCTCAGCCTGCGGCGCGCTCTGCTCTTCCTGCGCCCATAGCTGCACCTCCTGCTCAAAAGCGGCGGCCTGGCGCTGGCGGAACGCCGCGATCTCAGCAGCGTGATCGGTGAGGAACTGCTGGTGGGCGGCAAAATCGAACTGCGTCTCTTCGATACGCAGGCTGCCACGACCTTCGCGAAAATCTTCGCGCAGCCGGGTCAGCTCCTCTTCACTGACGGGATAAAAGCGCACCTGATCGAAGAAGCGCAGCAGCCACGGCGCGTCGGGCGCGAACTGCGGATTTTTCAGGAAAGTGTTCCAGATCGGCAGCGTCCGGCCCACCAGCTGATAGCCGCCAGGCGAGTCCATACCGTAGATACACATGTACATGCCGCCGATGCCGACGGTGCCTTCGGCGGTAAAGGTGCGCGCCGGACTGTATTTGGAACTCAGCAGACGATGGCGTGGATCGACCGGCACAGCGCAGGGCGCGCCGAGATAGACGTCGCCCAGCCCCAGCACCAGATAGCTGGCGTCAAACAGGGTCGCGCGCACCTCCTCCCGGCTGCTTAAGCCATTAATACGCTGGATAAAGTCCACGTTGTTCGGCAGCCAGGGGGCGCTGGCGCGAACCGTCTCCTGGTAGCGGCTGACGGCACCGAGCGTGGCGCTGTCCTCAAAGGCCATCGGCATCCACACCACGCGGGAGGGCACCTTCAGCGTGCTGACATCGCCCAGCGTCGCCTCCAGCGCCAGCAGCAGCGTCATCAGGGCGGACTGATTGATGATGCGGCTGTCGTAGCGCACCTGCAGCGAGCGCACGCCCGGCGACAGCTCCTCGACGCCGGGTTCTGCCTGCGCCGTCAGCGCATTCATCAGCAGATGCACGCGCAGACGCAGCGCCAGATCCAGCACGTTGTCGCCATATTCAATCAGCACATATTTGTCGCCCGCCTGGCGATAGACCACTTTCGGGGTGGTGTCGGTGGCGTCGAGGGCAGCGAGAATCGTGGCGGAGCCGTGAGCGGTTTCAGCCAGTGACGGCACGGCAAAGGCCGGGGGATGTTCCGGGCGCAGTGTCTCAATCAGATGACGCTGCGCGTTTTCCCGCGCCAGCGCCTCCTCCGCGCTGATTGGATGGAAGCGGATGGTGTCGCCGGGTTTGACCTGGCCCACTTTCCACAACTCGGCTCTGGCGATGGTTACCGGACAGACAAAGCCGCCGAGGCTCGGGCCGTCGTGCGTCAGGATCACCGGGAAGTCGCCGGTGAAGTTGACCGCACCGATGGCATATTCACAGTCGTGAACGTTGGAGGGATGCAGGCCCGCCTCACCGCCGTTGGCGCGGGTCCAGGTCGGTTTCGGGCCGACCAGCCGCACGCCGAGGCGGTTAGAGTTGTAGTGCACCTGCCAGTCGCTGGCAAAGAACTCGTCGATGGCGGCCTGGGTGAAAAAGTCCGGTGCGCCGTGCGGACCGTAGAGCACACCGATGCGCCATTCACTGCCGTAGTGCGGAATCAGCGACGCATCAAGCGGCTGCGGCGCGCCAGTCGGGGCCGGTGTGGTGCAGGCGGCGCGCGCAGGCTGTGAGACTGGCAGCATGTCGGCGACCCGCAGGGTGCGTCCGGCGTGACCGCCAAACTGGCCCAGCGAAAAGGTGCTGCGGCTGCCCAGATATTCCGGCACGTCAAAGCCGTTGCGCACCGCCAGATAGCTGCGGCAGCCCTTGCGGGCGCGTCCCATCGTCAGCGTCTGTCCCGCTTTTATTGTCAGCGGCTGCCAGTAACTGACCGCTTCGCCATCAAGCTGCGCGTCACACTCTGCGCCGGTCAGCGCCACAATCGCATCGCAGTGGAAGCGCAGGGTGGGGCCCTGCAGGGTGAACTCCAGCCCCGCCGCCGCCTCATGGTTTCCGACGATGCGGTTAGCCAGCCGGAACGCAAAGTCATCCATCGGGCCGGAAGGCGGCACCCCGATGTCCCAGTAGCCGAGGCGGCCGGGGTAGTCCTGCACCGAACTGAAGGTGCCGGGCTGCAGCACCTCCACCACGGTGGCGGCAGGCACCACGCTGTCGAGATAGCGCGTCCAGACGTTGCCGCTGCGAAACGCCTCGCTGGTGGTAATCTGGCGCAGATAGTCGAGGTTGGTGGCGATACCGTGCAGCTGGGTCGCATCCAGCGCGTGATGAAGTTTTTCCAGCGCCGCTTCACGGTTGTCGGCATGCACAATCAGCTTGGCGATCATCGGGTCATAAAAGCTGGAGACTTCACTGCCGGTTTCGACGCCGCTGTCGACACGCACGCCGTCAGGAAAGCTGACCGCGGTTAACAGGCCAGGGCTGGGCTGGAAGTTTTTCAGGGGATCTTCCGCATAAAGCCGCACTTCGATCGCCGCGCCCTGAGGCGGCTGCTGCAGGCGTGACCACTCCACCGGATCACCCGCCGCCACCTGCAGCATGCACGCCACCAGGTCGAGCCCGGTGACGCATTCGGTGACCGGATGTTCAACCTGCAGGCGGGTGTTCACTTCAAGGAAATAGAACGCCTGCTGGCTGACGTCGTAGATGTACTCCACGGTGCCTGCGCTGCGGTAGTTGACCTGTTCGCCCAGCCGCACCGCCGAGGCGAGCAGGGCGTCGCGTGTCTCCTGCGAAAGCCCGGGCGCGGGTGTCTCTTCCACCACCTTCTGATTGCGGCGCTGAAGGGAGCAGTCGCGTTCACCCAGTGCGACGACGGTGCCGTTACCGTCACCAAAAATCTGCACCTCAATATGGCGGGCGCGATCGATGCAGCGCTCCAGAAACACGCCTGCATCACTGAAGAACTGCTCACCAAGGCGGCGCACGCTCTCCCAGGCGCTGGCGAGCGCGTCGGCGTCGGCGCAGCGCGTCAGGCCAATGCCACCCCCACCGGCGGTGCTTTTCAGCATCACCGGGTAGCCAATCTCGTCGGCAGCCTGAATCGCCTCCTCCAGCGAGGCGAGCAGCGGAGTGCCCGGTGTCATCGGTACGCCTGCACTGGCCGCCAGCTCACGCGCGCGGTGCTTCAGGCCGAACTCGCCAATCTGCTGCGCGGTCGGGCCGACAAAGGCGATGCCCGCCGCCTCACAGGCTTCGGCAAAGGCCTGGCTTTCCGACAGAAATCCGTAGCCTGGCCAGATCGCCTGCGCGCCGCTCTGCTGCGCCGCCGCCAGAATTTTGTCGATGCGCAGGTAGGAGTCACTGGCTTTGTCGCCGCCGAGGGCGATCGCGCTGTCCGCCTGCTTAACGTGCTGCGCGTTGCGATCCGCGTCAGAGTAGACCGCGACACTTTTGACGCCCAGGCGCTTCAGGGTGCGAATGGCGCGGCAGGCAATCTCGCCCCGGTTGGCAATCAGTACGGTGGTGAACATGATCAGTGACTCCCCTGTGAGGTCAGCCAGTTACGCCAGCCGCCCGATTCGGTGATTTCCAGCGCGCTGTTCAGCGCAGCGCCTTCGCAGATAAAGCCTTTGACGATCCGCCCATCCGCCAGCGTCAGGCTGCCGATACCCAGCGGGGCGGGGATCTCCGCCACAAATTCGCCGAAGCGTGCCAGCGGAATGTCCCACAGCTCCACCGTGATGGCGGCACCCTGTTCGTCCCGCATCAGGCCGGGCTTTTTAATCGGCCCGTCCAGCAGGGCGAACAGGCGGTAGTGAGGGGCGGTCTTTGTCTCTTCCACCCATACCGCCCTGCGCTCGGTGAGCTGGAAATTCAGCGGCATGCCGGTGAGGTGTGCCCCCACCACAGCCAGCCGGACATGATCGGGGGAGACGGGGAGAGCGGCGGGCGGCGGGCAGGGCAGGCCAGTTGCCCCCAGCGGCAGCGCCAGCTGGCGCTGCCAGCGGATGCCAAATTCAGCCAGCGCCCGGTCGTGCCAGGCGGGCGCAATCAGCGTGATACCCGCCGGGAGATCGTCATTGCGGAACGGCGCAGGCAGCGCCAGCGCGGCGAGGTCAGCGAGGTTGGTAAAGTTGGTGTAGGTGCCAAACTGTGAGTTGTAGTGAATCGGCTCCTGCTTCATCTCTGCGAGGGTATGAATGGTGGGCGAGGTCGGCACCACCAGCGCGTCAAACTGCGCCAGGGTCTGCTGAATCTGGCGCGTCAGCCCGGCCCGCAGATACTCCGCTTTGTAGGCATCGACGGCGCTGTATTTCAGGCCGCTGGCGACGATCTCATGCACCACCGGGTCCATATCGGTGGGGCGATCGAGCATCCCGCCTACCGCCACAGTACGCTCAGCGACCCAGGCACCGTAGTAGAGCTGCTCTGCCAGCTGCCGGAACGGGGTGAAGTCGATGGGGTGCAGCGTCGCGCCACTCGCCTGCAGGGCCTCCAGCGCCCGATCCCAGGCGGCTTCAGCGGCGGCATCATCGAAAAACTCCGGCGTGTCAGGAACGGCAAAGCGGGGGCGAACCGGCAGGCTGGCGGGGGCGGTGCGCGGATTCACGCGCGAATAGGCGTCCCCGGCATCGTAGCCCCCGATCACGCTGGCGACGCTCCAGGCATCTTCTGCCGTCAGGGCGAACACGGAAATCGTGTCATTGAGGCGGCAGGCGGGCACGACGCCGCGCGCAGAGAACCAGCCTTTGGTCGGCTTCAGGCCAACGATATTGTTGAAACCGGCCGGGACGCGGCCCGAACCGGCGGTATCGGTGCCCAGGGAAAAGGCGACCAGTCCGCGCGCCAGCACCGACGCCGAGCCGGAGCTGGAGCCGCCGCTGACATAATCGGGATCAAAGGTGTTACTGACCGCGCCAAAAGGTGAGCGGGTGCCGACCAGACCAGTGGCAAACTGATCGAGGTTGGTTTTACCGATGACCACGGCCCCGGCCGCTTTGAGTCTGGCTACCGCTACCGCGTCCTCGCTGGCGGTATAGGTAAAGGCGGGGCAGGCGGCGCTGGTGGGCCAGCCCGCCACATCGATATTGTCCTTGACCGCGAACGGCACGCCGAACAGAGGCAGCGATGCGGGATCGCGCTGATAGTGAGCCAGCAGCGGTTCAATCTGCGCCGCCAGCTGATCCGGGGTCGCCAGCATAATCCAGGCATTATCCTGGGGATCCAGGGCGGCAAGGTGTGCGCTCAGCAGTGCGCTAATCTGATGTGGCGCCTGCTGGTAGCGTTGTTGCCAGGCGTGCAGTGTCAGGCCAGTGGTCGAAGTCATAAGAAGGATTCCAGCTGGTATACAAGATGGAATTCAACACAGCAAAGGGTGTGCCACTTTTTTAAGCTGATGATTCAACGCCTTAAAGTGACAGGTGATAAGTTTTTCTGATGATTATTTGCACAATGACGGCGCGCAGGCTGAACGATGACGGTGCGTTTAACCGTCGCGTGCGTAAATATTGTGAAGAACATGGCAAGAGTCTGATGCCCTGGTTAGCATGAAGACTGCCTGGCAACTCGCCGGCGCCCAGCAACAGAGGAGATTTACGTGGTGAAGTGGCGTAACTGGATGATAGGGATCTGCCTGGTCGGTACGGCCAGCAGCGCATGGGCCGATTCGCTTGATCAACAACGGCAACGTTATCAACAAATTAAACAGGCGTGGGACAGCAATCAGATGGCCACCGTGGAGCAGCTGTTGCCCACGCTTCAGGATTATCCGCTCTATCCTTATCTGCAATATCGCCTGCTGGCACAGGATCTCGATCAGGAGACCGCCCTGGCCGTACAGAATTTTATTCGCCAGTATCCCACACTGCCGCCTGCGCGCTCGCTCAGCACCCGCTTTATCAATGTGCTGGCTTACCGGCAGGACTGGCAGGGCGTGCTGAATTTCAGCCCGACCGAACCGAAACCGGTGCAGGCGCGCTGCAACTGGTACTACGCCAAATGGGCCACGGGTCAGCAGCAGGCCGCGTTTGATGGCGCGAAGCAGATCTGGCTGCGCGGCACTGCGCTGCCTGCCGACTGCGATAAGCTCTTCTCGGTCTGGCAGTCATCGGGTCAGCTTTCACCGATCACGATCCTGGAGCGTATCCGTCTGGCGATGAAGGCGGGTAACGACAGCCTGGTCAGCTATCTGGCGAAAACCCTGCCGGCAGATTATCAGACCATGTCTGACGCGGTGCAGGCGCTGCAGCAGGACCCGCTGACGGTCAGCACCTTCGCCAGCGCCGTCGGACCCACCGACTTTACCCGCCAGGCGACGATTTACGCCTTTACCCGCGTGGCGCGGCAGGATATGGAAAACGCCCGAAGCCTGATCCCGATTCTGGTCCGGGCGCAGAAAATGGGGCCGGAAGATGAGCAGGCGCTGAAAGAGATCGTGGTCTGGCGCATGATGGGCAGCGATCTGACCGCTGAACAGGCACGCTGGCGCGATGCGGTGGTGATGAACAGTGAGTCCACCGCGCTGGTGGAACGCCGGGTGCGGCTGGCGCTGTCGCAGCACGATCGGCGCGGTCTGAACACCTGGATCGCCCGTCTGCCGGTGGAGGCCAAAGAGAAGGATGAGTGGCAGTACTGGCAGGCTGACCTGCTGTTTGAGAAAGATCGCAAAGAGGAAGCGGAAGAGATCCTGCGTAAACTGATGCAGGCGCGTGGCTTCTATCCGATGGTGGCCGCTCAGCGTCTGGGGGTGGATTATCCGCTGCAGATTGATGAAGCACCGAAGCCTGACAGTGCTACGGTGCAGGGCCCCGAGCTGGCGCGCGTCCGTGAACTGATGTACTGGGGGCTGGATAACCTGGCGCGCAGCGAGTGGAGCAATCTGATCGGCAGCCGCACACATACGCAGCAGCAGATGCTGGCGCGCTACGCCAATGAGCAGGACTGGTGGGATCTCAGCGTGCAGGCCACGATCACGGCCAAAATGTGGGACAGTCTGAAAGAGCGGTTCCCGCTGGCGTGGCAGAGCGTTTACGAGCGCAACACCCAGGTGAAGCAGATCCCGCCAAGCTATGCGATGGCGATTTCGCGTCAGGAGAGCGCCTGGAACCCGAAAGCGCGTTCGCCGGTCGGGGCGAGTGGTCTGATGCAGATCATGCCTGCCACCGCGGCGCACACCGTGAAGATGTATGACATCCCCGGCTACAGTAACAGCAGTCAGCTGCTCGATCCGGAAACCAATATTCAGATTGGTACCCAGTATCTGGAGTATGTCTACCAGCAGTTTGACCAGAACCGGATTTTCGCCTCTGCGGCTTACAATGCCGGTCCGGGCCGGGTGCGAAGCTGGCTGAAAACCAGTGCAGGTAATCTCGACGCCGTGGCATTTATCGAGACCATTCCGTTCTCTGAAACGCGCGGTTACGTGAAGAACGTGCTGGCCTATGACGCCTACTATCGTCACTTCATGGGCAAGCCTGACAAAATCCTGTCAGATGGTGAGTGGAATCGCCGTTACTAGCTGTGCTAAGCTTCCGTACTCTTTAGCGAGTACGGAAGCCTCTTCATGACCCATTCTCATTCCCCTTCAGCCGAAACCCCTCCGGCCGACGATAGCTGGCAGCGCTTTGTCAGGCTGATGCAGCAGGCCTTTGCCGATGGTCACGCGCTGCCGCTGATGCAACTGATGATGACGGCGGATGAGCGGGAAGCGTTTGGCACACGACTGCGGATTATCGAAGAGTTGATGAAGGGGGAGATGAGCCAGCGCGAGCTGAAAAACGAACTTGGCGTGGGTATCGCCACCATCACCCGTGGCTCTAACAGTCTGAAAGAGGCGCCGCCGGAGCTGAAACGCTGGCTGCAGGCGCATCTGGACGGCAAGTAATTACGACTGATAGAGCGGATGAACAAACGGGCAGAGCGCCAGAATCAGGGCCTGATGATAGACGCTGGCGCGGCTGAGCAGGCCGTGCGTGAACGCCCCGATAGCCCCGCCCTGATGTTTGATATTTTCAATGCCGGTTAACCGCGCCATCTCTTCGCCCAGCTCCCGCCCTTCGCGCAGACCCGCCAGCACCGCCGGTGGCAGCGTAAAGCTGGCTGACCGCGATTCGCCACGCTGCTTCTGATTCTCTATCACGATACAGGCAAAGGCGCTGTCCTCTTCGATCCCCGCCTCAATCGCCACCCAGAATGTCGCTTCAGGCCGCACCTGACGGGCATTCATTACGCGCTGACGTGCGCCCGTTCGCGTTTCGAGGTGGCTCAGCGGCTGGGCGGCAACACCACTATCGACCCCGACCCCTTCAATATGGCAGGATCCTTCGCCGAAAACGTCGTTGAATGCCTGCGCAATCGCGTGAATCTTCGCTGGATTGGTGGTGGCTGCGACAACATGGTACATAATTAATTGAACCCTCAGATGGTTAAGCGCCTGGCCCATCAGGCTACAGACAGGCTCTAAGGCGATTCTGGTCGCAGTATAACGGAAACTACTATGTTACAGGTCTATCTTGTTCGTCACGGTGAAACGGTTTGGAATGCGGAACGTCGCATTCAGGGGCAGTCCGACAGTCCGCTGACGGAAAAAGGTGAACAGCAGGCGCATCAGGTGAGTGAACGCGTGAAACATCTGGGTATTACCCACGTTATCACCAGCGATCTGGGCCGCACGCGCCGCACCGCTGAGATTATCGCGGATGCCTGTGGTTGCACGGTGACGCTCGATCCGCGCCTGCGGGAGCTCAATATGGGCGTGCTGGAGAAGCGTCCGCTGGATGGCTTAACCGCCGCAGAAGAGCAGTGGCGTGCCACGCTGGTGAACGGCACCGAAGGCGGGCGCATCCCGGAAGGGGAGTCCATGTCCGAACTGGCAGCGCGCATGCACGCCGCGCTGAATGCCTGTCTCGACCTGCCGGCCGGGAGCTGTCCGCTGCTGGTCAGTCACGGTATGGCGCTGGGATCGCTGGTCAGCACCATTCTCGGTCTGCCTGCCTGGGCGGAACGCCGGCTGCGTCTGCGAAACTGCTCGCTCTCGCGGGTCGATTATCAGCAGAGCGCCTGGCTGGCCGAAGGGTGGATTGTGGAGATGGCGGGTGATATCTCTCATCTGGATGCGCCCGCACTCGACGAGCTGCAGCGCTGAAGGTCTGCAGGCCGCCGTCATGAGGACGGCAGCCTGAATATCAGCTGACCGGGGTCTGGCGGCGAATCGGAATCAGATATTCGCAACGGATCTCTGTCGGCGGCTCGGCACGCTTTTTACCGCCGTGGGTATAGAAGCGTTCAATATCCTGCCCCTGACGGCGGGTCAGCCCCAGCGTCGGCATGCAGGTGCCGTAGAGCAGCAGGATGAACTCCTGCAGATTGACGCGCGGGCCGGTGTAGGTGAACTGCACATAATCGCCCGCTTCCAGAATGACGTTCTGACCGGAGTGCAGGCTGCCCGCGCTGTCAGCCGGTACCGCCGTGGTGTAGAGGATCTCCTGCTCGTCATCTTTTTCCTGGCTGGCGCGCACCTGATGCAGGCCATACAGCACCGGCGGCACGGTATCCGTTTCCAGCAGGAACTGCTTCCAGAAATGAATCCGCATCTCGTCACGGTAGCTGGAAATCTGCTCCAGAATACAGGTGTAGTTCTGGGTCTGACCCACCAGCACCGTTTCCGGCAGGGTGACGAAGGTCGGTTCCGGCTGCGTCTCATTGTCCAGACGGATAGGGGGACGAATACCGAAGGAATTCCAGTCGGAAGCGCGACGATACCAGGCCGGCGTCTGCGCAAACTGCTTCTTGAAGGCGCGGGTAAAAGTCTGTTGTGAATCAAAACGATACTGCAGTGCGATGTCCAGAATCGGACGGCTGGTCAGGCGCAGCGCCACCGCCGCTTTAGACAGGCGACGCGCCCGGATATAGGCGCCGATCGCATGTCCGGTCACGTCTTTAAACATCCTTTGTAAGTGCCATTTAGAGTAACCGGCTTTCTGGGCAACGTTGTCCAGTGAAAGGGGTTGATCCAGATGGCTCTCCAGCCAGACAAGCAAATCGCGAATGATACCGGCTTGGTCCATAAAACATCCTCATACTCTGGTGGTGCAGCTAAATGCATCGAAGAATATTAGCACTCATTGCTCAAAAGACGTGGGCCGTTTTCCGGGGAAGATTGTGCTAAATCAGTGCGGGCATAACCCGTTTTGGTTTTGTCATTATATCGATTGACAGTACATTACATGTTCATCTATTCAATTTGCAATGGTAACCCCATGACAAGACCTCGTCTTATCCTCGCTGCGCTGACCGCACTGACCTTTTCCAGCCCGCTGCTCGCCGAACAGATCGGCTCTGTCGACACGGTGTTTAAGATATTCGGGCCTGACCACAAGATTGTCGTTGAAGCCTTCGACGATCCGGATGTTAAAAATGTAACCTGCTATATCAGCCGGGCGAAGACCGGTGGGATTAAAGGCGGGCTGGGGCTGGCTGAGGATACCTCCGATGCGGCGATTTCGTGCCAGCAGATTGGGCCAGTGGAGCTGAGTGAGAAAATCGCGCAGGGCAAGGCGGAGGGGGAGGTGGTCTTCCGCCAGCGTACCTCGCTGATCTTCAAAAAGCTGCAGGTGGTGCGCTTCTTCGATAAAAAGCGTAACGCCCTGGTCTATCTGACCTACTCCGATAAAGTCGTCGATGGTTCACCGAAGAATGCGATCAGCGCCGTGCCGATTATGCCGTGGCACTGAACATAAAAAAACGCCCGCAGGGGCGTTTTTTTCAGGCTTACCGCAGCTTACTCATGCAGGTCGCCGCAGAAGCGGTAACCTTCACCATGGATGGTGGCGATGATTTCAGGCGTGTCCGGCGTCGATTCGAAATGCTTACGAATACGACGGATGGTCACATCCACGGTGCGGTCGTGCGGCTTAAGGTCACGGCCGGTCATTTTTTTCAGCAGATCGGCACGGGTCTGAATCTTGCCCGGATTTTCGCAGAAGTGCAGCATGGCGCGGAACTCACTGCGTGGCAGTTTATAGTGCTCGCCGTTCGGGTTGATCAGTGAGCGGCTGTTGATATCCAGCTCCCAGCCATTGAATTTGTAACTCTCAACCTGACGGCGCTCTTCGCCCGGCATGGCGAGATTCATGGTGCGCGACAGCAGATTACGGGCACGAATCGTCAGCTCACGCGGATTGAACGGTTTGGTGATGTAGTCGTCAGCGCCAATTTCCAGACCGAGAATTTTATCAACTTCGTTGTCACGGCCGGTCAGGAACATCAGGGCGACATTGGCCTGTTCGCGCAGTTCACGGGCCAGCAGCAGGCCGTTTTTACCCGGCAGGTTGATGTCCATGATCACCAGGTTAACGTCATTGTCGGTCAGCACCTGATGCATTTCTGCACCATCAGTCGCCTCATACACCACATAACCTTCTGCCTCGAAGATGCTCTTGAGGGTGTTACGCGTGACCAGTTCGTCTTCAACGATAAGAATGTGCGGGGTCTGCATGTTTAGCTACCTAAAATTTGCCAACAAATTGAAAACAGGGCGTACAGCGGTATGGCGTTCTCCATCATCGAGAGCAGCGGGCCGCGCTGAACCGTTGTACGAAATCATATTTTGATAAGCCATCTATCAACGTCAACAACAGTATTAGCTCAGCCAGTCAGGATGAAAATTGCATGCCCCAGGCGAGAATGATAATGGCGCATATCCTAACTGCATTAACAGCAACCTAACAGCACCAACTACAACCGATAAGCATAAAAACAACGCTTCGTTGACTTATATCAAATGCAATTGTAGCACGTTAACACTTTTGTGAAAAACTTCTCGTAGATTGCCCGTTTAGCTCACAAAAAGCATCATTTTCATTACATTTTTCACGCTTCGGTTCCAAAATGAAACCCACTGGTAATCACATTCTATCTTGTTGAACTTAAATGTTTTAATAGTGGTTTCTTTAATAAAGGCCGCTTCGCCGGTAAAAAGATTCGGACCGCTTTTTTAACCGGTTTTAACAATGTTAATCACCGCTTTTCTTATTCGCTTCCGCCCGCTGAATCCTGAACAGTCATGTTAATATGGCGTTATGTAAATGGACCAATGGAATAAATATGCTCTTCCCCCTGATTCTCGTCTCGCCCGCGCGGCCAGAAAATATCGGCGCTGCGGCGCGCGCCATGAAAACCATGGGCTTCAGCCAGCTGCGCATTGTCGCCAGCGACGCCTGGCAGGACCCGGCCGCGCGCCGGGTCGCGCATGGCGCGGGTGAGATCCTTGATAACGTCCAGACGTTTGCAACGCTGGCTGACGCATTAGCTGACATCGACTTCTCCGTCGCCACCACTGCGCGCAGTCGGGCAAAGTTTCGCTACTACGCCACGCCAGAGCAGGTTGAAACACAGCTGCTGGAGAAGCGTCAGTGGGTAAAGAGTATGGCGCTGGTATTTGGTCGCGAAGACAGCGGGCTGACCAATGAGGAGCTGGAGCAGGTCGATCTGCTGACCGGCATCCCGATGGCGAATGACTATCCGTCACTCAATCTCGGCCAGGCGGTGATGGTCTACTGCTATCAGCTGTCGAAGCTGAACCAGGTTGAGGCTCCGCTTACCGCCGCCGCAGACGGGCAGCAGTTACAGGCGCTGCGGCAGCGTTTGCATCAGCTGCTGGCGCAGCTGGAGGTGAGTGATGATGAGAAACTCTCTGACTGGATCGATCAGCGGGTGGGGCTGCTGGAACAGCGCGACACGGCGATGCTGCATCGTCTGCTGCACGATATTGAAAAAAAACTCGCAGATTAATCCTCGGCGAAAATCTGATTTTGCAGTAACAGATCGCAGAGAAGTTCAGCATCGCAAACGATCAAAGAGAGTTTTACGATTTCGCCGGTGGCTCTGCGCAGTCAGGGAAACGGGCCCGCCGGACAAATCGGGTTGACTTAATGTGCGCTTTGCTTTACTTCTGGATGCCAGACGGACAGACAAAGACAGACAGAAAAAAATCTCAATGCGTAAAATCAGCCTGAACACCACAATTATTACCATCACCATTACCACAGGTAACGGTGCGGGCTGACGCATACAGGAAAAACAGAAAAAAAGCCCGCACCTAACCAGTGCGGGCTTTTTTTTCGGCTTAAATTCAGGAGAGTTTATATCATGCGAGTGCTGAAATTCGGCGGGACCTCGGTAGCGAATGCGGAGCGGTTTCTTCGCGTCGCTGACATTCTGGAAAGTAATGCGCAACAAGGACAGGTTGCAACCGTGCTCTCTGCGCCAGCAAAGATCACTAACCACCTGGTGGCGATGATTGAAAAAACCATCAGTGGTCAGGACGCTTTGCCGAATATCAGCGACGCTGAGCGCATCTTCAGCGAGCTGCTGCAGGGCCTCGCTGAGTCACAGCCTGGCTTTGAATATGAGCGGCTGAAAACCCGCGTGGACCTGGAGTTTGCGCAGCTGAAGCAGGTGCTGCACGGCATCAGCCTGCTGGGGCAGTGCCCGGACAGCGTCAACGCGGCGATCATCTGCCGCGGTGAAAAGCTCTCGATTGCCATTATGGAAGCGCTGCTGCAGGCACGCGGTCATGAGGTCAGCGTGATCGATCCGGTAGAGAAGCTGCTCGCTGTCGGTCACTACCTGGAGTCCACCGTCGACATCGCCGAATCGACCCGTCGCATCGAAGCCAGCCAGATCCCGCCGCAGAATATGATCCTGATGGCGGGCTTTACCGCCGGCAACGAGCGCGGTGAGCTGGTGGTGCTGGGCCGTAATGGCTCAGACTACTCGGCGGCCGTGCTGGCAGCCTGTCTGCGCGCCGACTGCTGTGAAATCTGGACCGATGTCGATGGCGTTTATACCTGCGATCCGCGTCAGGTGCCGGATGCCCGCCTGCTGAAATCGATGTCCTATCAGGAAGCGATGGAGCTCTCCTATTTCGGCGCCAAGGTGCTGCATCCCCGCACCATTGCGCCCATCGCGCAGTTCCAGATCCCGTGCCTGATCAAAAACACCGCCAATCCGCAGGCGCCCGGCACCCTGATTGGGGCAGAAGGCGAGCAGGATGAAAATCCGGTGAAAGGCATCACCAACCTGAATAACATGGCGATGGTTAACGTCTCCGGTCCCGGCATGAAAGGGATGGTCGGGATGGCGGCCAGGGTGTTTGCGGCGATGTCGCGCACCGGCATTTCCGTGGTGCTGATCACCCAATCCTCGTCTGAATACAGCATCAGTTTCTGCGTGCCGCAGAGCGAGCTGGCGCGGGCGCGTCAGGTGCTGGAAGAGGAGTTCTATCTGGAGCTGAAAGATGGCCTGCTGGACCCGCTGGATATCATTGAAAATCTGGCGGTGATCTCGGTAGTGGGCGATGGCATGCGCACCCTGCGCGGCATCTCAGCTAAATTCTTCTCGGCGCTGGCGCGCGCCAACATCAATATCGTGGCGATTGCGCAGGGCTCCTCTGAACGTTCCATCTCCGTCGTGGTTAACAACGATGAAGTGATCACCGGCGTGCGCGTGGTGCATCAGATGCTGTTCGCCACCGATCAGGTTATCGAAGTCTTTGTGGTGGGTGTCGGCGGCGTCGGCGGTGCGCTGCTGGATCAGTTACATCGCCAGCAGGCGTGGCTGAAGCAGAAGCATATCGACCTGCGGGTCTGCGGCATCGCCAACTCGCATGCGCTGTTGACGAATGTTCACGGCATCGATCTGAGCCACTGGGAAGCGGCATTAAGCGAAGCCAAAGAGCCTTTCAATCTGGCGCGTCTGACCCGGCTGGTCAAAGAGTATCATCTGCTTAATCCGGTGATTGTGGACTGTACCTCCAGCCAGGCGGTCGCCGATCAGTATGCCGATTTTCTCAGCGAAGGTTTCCACGTGGTGACGCCGAACAAAAAGGCTAACACCTCATCCTGGAACTACTACCAGCAGATGCGTGCCGCCGCAGCCAAATCGCGCCGCAAATTCCTTTATGATACTAACGTTGGTGCCGGTCTGCCGGTGATCGAAAATCTGCAAAACCTGATGAATGCGGGTGATGAGCTGCTGCGCTTCTCCGGCATTCTGTCTGGCTCGCTCTCCTTTATCTTCGGCAAGCTGGATGAAGGCGTCTCCCTGTCTCAGGCGACTCAGATGGCGCGGGAGATGGGCTTTACCGAACCCGATCCGCGTGACGATCTCGCCGGCACAGACGTGGCGCGTAAGCTGCTGATCCTGGCGCGCGAAGCGGGTCATCAGCTGGAGCTGACGGATATTGAGATTGAGCCGCTGCTGCCCGCCAGCCTGACCGACATTGCAGACGTTGAGCAGTTTATGCAGCGCCTGCCCGAGCTGGACAACGCCTTTGCCGCGCGGGTTGCGCAGGCGCGTGATGCGGGTAAAGTGTTGCGCTATGTCGGCGTGATCGAAGAGGGCGGCGTCTGCAAAGTCAGAATTGACGCCGTAGACAGCAACGATCCGCTCTTTAAGGTGAAAAATGGCGAGAATGCGCTGGCATTTTACAGCCGCTACTATCAGCCGATCCCGATGGTGCTGCGCGGGTACGGTGCAGGAAATGATGTGACAGCGGCCGGTGTCTTTGCCGACCTGCTGCGCACGCTGTCATGGAAGTTGGGAGTTTAAAAATGGTAAAAATTTACGCACCGGCCTCGATTGGTAACGTCAGCGTCGGCTTCGATGTGCTGGGCGCGGCGGTTTCGCCGGTGGACGGTTCCCTGCTGGGTGACTGCGTCTCCGTGGAGGCGGCAGAGCACTTTTCACTGACCAACGCCGGACGTTTTGTCAGTAAGCTGCCCGCCGATCCTAAAGAGAATATCGTTTATCAGTGCTGGCAGCGCTTCTGCGAGGCGGTGGGCAAAGAGATCCCGGTGGCGATGACGCTGGAGAAGAACATGCCCATCGGCTCCGGGCTGGGCTCCAGCGCCTGCTCGGTGGTGGCCGGTCTGGTCGCGATGAATGAATTTTGCGGTAAGCCCCTCGATGACAGCACCCTGCTGACGCTGATGGGCGAGCTGGAAGGGCGCATCTCCGGCAGCGTTCATTACGATAACGTCGCGCCCTGCTTCCTCGGGGGCATTCAGCTGATGCTGCAGGAGAATGAGATTATCAGCCAGGCCGTGCCCGGCTTTGATGACTGGCTGTGGGTCATGGCCTATCCGGGCATTAAAGTCTCGACCGCCGAAGCGCGCGCGATTTTACCGGCGCAGTACCGCAAAGAGGAGTGCATCAAGCATGGCCGCCTGCTGGCGGGCTTCATTCACGCCTGCCACACGCGTCAGCCGCTGCTGGCCGCTAAACTTATGCAGGATGTCATTGCTGAACCTTATCGCACCAGACTGCTGCCGGGCTTCGCCGAGGCGCGACAGGCGGCCAACGATATCGGCGCACTGGCGTGCGGTATCTCAGGCTCTGGTCCGACACTTTTCGCCGTTTGCAATCAGATGGAAACGGCACAGCGGATGGCTGACTGGCTGAGCCAGCACTATCTGCAGAACGATGAAGGCTTCGTCCATATCTGCCGTCTCGACACGGCTGGCGCACGACAATTGGGATAACGCATGAAACTCTACAATCTTAAGGATCACAACGAGCAGGTCAGCTTCGCCCAGGCGGTGAAACAGGGTCTGGGATCACAGCAGGGTCTGTTCTTTCCGCTGGAACTGCCGGAGTTTGAACTGACAGACATCGACGCGATGCTGGAGATGGATTTTGTCAGCCGCAGCAGCAAAATTCTGTCGGCTTATATTGGTGATGAGATCCCGGCCGAACAGCTGCATGAGCGTGTTAAAGCCGCGTTTGCGTTTCCGGCACCGGTCAAAGCGGTCAGTGAAGATGTGGCCTGTCTGGAGCTGTTCCACGGCCCGACGCTGGCGTTTAAAGATTTCGGCGGCCGTTTTATGGCGCAGATGCTCTCCTATGTTTCCGGTTCAGACGAGCAGATCACGATTCTGACCGCGACCTCCGGTGATACCGGTGCGGCCGTGGCCCACGCCTTCTACGGCATGGAGAATGTGCGTGTGGTGATCCTCTATCCACAGGGCAAGATCAGCCCGCTGCAGGAGAAACTCTTCTGTACGCTGGGCGGCAACATCGAAACTATCGCCATCGACGGCGATTTCGATGCCTGTCAGGCGCTGGTCAAGCAGGCGTTCGATGATGAAGTGCTGAAAAAGACGATTGGCCTGAACTCAGCGAACTCCATCAACATCAGCCGCCTGCTGGCGCAGATCTGCTACTACTTTGAAGCGGTGGCGCAGCTGCCGCAGGAAAAACGCAATCAGCTGGTGGTTTCCGTACCAAGCGGCAACTTCGGGGATTTAACGGCGGGTCTGCTGGCGAAATCACTGGGGCTGCCGATCAAGCGCTTTATCGCCGCCACTAACGCCAATGACACGGTGCCGCGCTTCCTCGGAAACGGCGAGTGGCAGCCTAACCAGACGGTCGCGACCCTGTCGAATGCGATGGATGTCAGCCAGCCGAACAACTGGCCGCGTGTGGAAGAGCTGTTCCGCCGTAAAACCTGGCGGCTGACCGACCTGGCCTGCGGTGCGGTCTCTGACGAAACCACCCGTGCCGCCATGCGTGAACTGGCTGAGATTGGCTACATTTCTGAGCCCCACGCCGCCATCGCCTGGCGTCTGCTGCGCGATCAGCTGCAGGAGGGCGAGTATGGCCTGTTCCTTGGCACCGCCCATCCGGCCAAATTCCGTGAAAGCGTGGAAGCGATCCTTGAGCAGACCCTGACGCTGCCGCCGGAGCTGGCGGAGCGTGCGGAACTCCCGCTGCTGTCGCACCAGATGCAGGCGGACTTTGCCGCGCTGCGGGCATTCCTGCTGAAATAATCTTTCCCGGCTGCGGGAAAGAGAAGACGCGCGGGGCTACTGCTCCGCGCGCTTGAACACCAGCTCGCTTTCGCTGCTGCTGACTGCATCAAAACGGTAGCCTTCCAGATCAAACGCCTTAAGCTGCTCCGGCTTTGTCAGGCGCTCCTGAATCACATAGCGACTCATCAGGCCGCGCGCCTTTTTGGCGTAGAAGCTGATGACTTTGTAGCTGCCATTTTTCTCATCCAGGAACACCGGCTTAATCATCTGCGCCTGTAGCGCTTTCGGTCTGACCGCCCGGAAATATTCATCTGAGGCGAGGTTGATCAGGACGTTGTCGCCCTGTTCCGCCAGCGCGGCGTTCAGCGTTTCGGTGATGAGGTCACCCCAGAAGGTATAGAGGTCTTTACCTGCCGGATTCGCCAGCCGAATGCCCATCTCCAGCCGGTAAGGCTGCATAAGATCGAGTGGGCGCAGCACGCCATACAGGCCAGACAGCATACGCAGGTGCTGCTGGGCAAAATCGAAATCCTGATCGCTGAACGTCTCCGCCTGCAAACCGGTATAAACATCGCCTTTAAACGCCAGAATCGCCTGGCGGGCATTCTGCGGCGAGAAGTCGGGCTGCCAGCTGTTAAACCGCTCGGCATTCAGGTGCGCCAGTTTGTCGCTGATGCCCATTAACGAGGCGATGCTGGCCGGTGACAGGTCACGCGCAATCTCAATCAGCTGTTGTGACTTTTCTAACAGCGCAGGCTGGGTATAGCGGGTTGTCGCCAGCGGGCTGTCATAATCCAGCGTCTTGGCGGGAGAGATCACCATCAACATAGTTGCTTCCTCGTTTAATGCCTGCTTTAACAGGATATTGGCGGCTTATCAGGCTCCGCAGTGTAGCAAAAAAGCCGCAAAGAATGACGAATCACACCTATTTGTTCGCGCTATCGTAAACGGCATTCCCTGACCTTGCGCCACCGTTGGCGCGTGATATTATCGCAACAGCCTTTTTTCACACTGACAGTTAACTAAGAGAAAAGAACATGACGGACAAACTTACCTCCCTGCGTCAGCTCACCACCGTCGTTGCCGACACCGGTGATATCGCAGCCATGAAGCTGTATCAGCCGCAGGATGCCACGACTAACCCTTCTCTGATTCTTAACGCCGCGCAAATCCCTGAATACCGTAAACTGATCGATGAAGCGATCGGCTGGGCGCGTGAGCAGAGCAGCGATAAAGATGAGCAGCTGCAGCTGGTTTCTGACAAGCTGGCCGTAAACATTGGTCTGGAAATTCTCAAACTGATCCCGGGCCGTATTTCGACCGAAGTGGATGCGCGTCTCTCTTACGACACCGAAGGCAGCATCAATAAAGCCCGTAGTCTGATCAAACTCTACAACGATGCCGGTATCAGCAATGACCGCATCCTGATCAAACTGGCCTCAACCTGGCAGGGTATCCGCGCCGCGGAGCAGCTGGAAAAAGAGGGCATCAACTGTAACCTGACGCTGCTGTTCTCCTTCGCTCAGGCGCGTGCCTGTGCCGAAGCGGGCGTTTTCCTGATCTCTCCGTTTGTGGGTCGTATTCTCGACTGGTACAAAGCCAACACCGACAAAAAAGAGTACGCGGCACACGAAGATCCCGGCGTGGTTTCTGTTTCTGAAATCTACAACTACTACAAGCAGCACGGCTATGAAACCGTCGTGATGGGCGCCAGCTTCCGTAACACCGGTGAAATCATCGAGCTGGCTGGCTGTGACCGTCTGACCATTTCGCCTGCGCTGCTGAAAGAGCTGGCCGAGAGCGAAGGAACCCTGGAGCGTAAACTGAGCTACAGCGGTGAAGTGAAAGCACGTCCGGCCCGCATGACCGAGTCTGAGTTCCTGTGGCAGCACAACCAGGATCCGATGGCGGTAGCGAAGCTGGCAGAAGGCATCCGCAACTTTGCCGTTGATCAGGGCAAACTTGAGAAGATGCTGGCAGAACTGCTGTAATCCTCCGATCGTGACGGCGCAGGCCGTCACGGTTTTCCCTTTTCCGACCCTTTCACTTTGTATTATCCTTTCGGCTATTCCCCTTTTACTCCACCGCACCGCGGTCATTCACAGCGAAGCTAACCATGAATACATTACGCATTGGCCTGATCTCGGTTTCCGATCGCGCCGCGAACGGCATCTATCAGGATCAGGGGATTCCCGCGCTGGAGAGCTGGCTCAGCACGGCCATCAGCAGCCCGTTCGAAATGGAGTCCCGACTGGTGCCGGACGAGCAGCCGATGATTGAGCAGGCGATTTGCGAGCTGGTCGATGAACGCTTTTGCCATCTGGTGCTGACCACTGGCGGCACCGGCCCGGCCCGGCGCGACGTCACTCCCGACGCCACCTTAGCCGTCGCCGATCGGGAGATGCCCGGATTCGGTGAGCAGATGCGTCAGATTAGCCTGCAGTTTGTGCCGACCGCGATTCTGTCGCGTCAGGTCGGCGTGATCCGTAAGCAGTCACTGATCCTCAATCTGCCTGGTCAGCCAAAGTCGATCAGGGAGACGCTGGAGGGGCTGAAAGATGAGCAGGGCAACGTCAAAGTCCACGGCATTTTTGCCTCTGTACCTTATTGTTTACAGCTGCTGGAAGGACCGTATGTCGAAACCCATCGCGACGTGGTAGCAGCATTTCGGCCTAAAAGCGCGATACGTGAGATAAACAACTAAATATTGTCCATTTCAGGCATAAGCTATAGCCCGGCTGGTGTGGCAAAAGATTGACGGTATAGTAATTAGATCTTTACAACCCGATCTTTTGCCTCTGGACTATTATGAACCTGACCTCTACGCAGCGTCTGACCGGTAAGGATTACAGAACCCTGGCGCTGGCCGCACTGGGCGGCGCGCTGGAATTTTACGACTTCATCATTTTTGTCTTCTTCGCCACCGTCATTGGCGAACTCTTTTTCCCCGCCGATATTCCCGAGTGGCTGCGCCAGCTGCAGACCTTTGCCATTTTTGCCGCCGGCTATCTGGCACGTCCGCTGGGCGGCATCGTGATGGCCCACTTTGGCGATAAAGTGGGGCGTAAGAAGATGTTCAGCCTGAGCATTATGCTGATGGCGCTGCCGACATTGATGATGGGCGCGCTTCCCACCTGGCAGACTATCGGCGTGGCCGCACCGTTACTGATGCTGCTGATGCGGATGCTGCAGGGGGCGGCGATTGGTGGCGAGGTGCCGGGAGCCTGGGTGTTTGTCGCTGAGCATGTGCCCTATAAACGCATCGGTATCGCCTGTGGCACACTGACGGCCGGGCTGACCATCGGAATTTTACTGGGGTCGCTGGTGGCAACGCTGATCAATACCTTACTCTCACCCCAGGCGATTCATGATGGCGGCTGGCGCATCCCGTTCTTCCTCGGCGGCCTGTTCGGGCTGGGCGCGATGGTGCTGCGCCGCTGGCTGCATGAGACGCCGGTGTTTGTGGAGATGCAGCAGCGTAAAGCGCTCTCCAGTAAGCTGCCGCTGAAAACAGTGCTGGCTGAACATAAAAAATCGGTCGTCATTTCCATGCTGCTGACCTGGCTGCTCTCCGCCTGCATTGTGGTGGTGATCCTGATGTCCCCGGTCTGGCTGCAAAAACAGCTGGGCATTGCGCCTGCGCTGACGCTGCAGGCCAACAGCCTGGCCACCGTCATGCTCTGCTTCGGCTGTATTATTGCCGGCCTGGCGGCCGATCGCTTCGGTGCCAGCCGCACGCTGTGTGTCGGCAGCCTGCTGCTGGCGATCTGCTGCTGGCAGTTTTATCATCTGACTGCACTCTATCCGCAGCAGCTCTTCCTGCTGTATGGACTGGCCGGCCTCAGTGTTGGCGCCGTGGGCGCCGTCCCGTTCGTGATGGTGCGTGCCTTTCCGGCGGAAGTCCGTTTTACCGGTATCTCCTTCTCCTACAATCTCGCCTATGCGATTTTCGGCGGCCTGACACCGATTTTTGTGTCGCTGCTGATGAATGTGTCGGTGATGGCCCCATGCTGGTATGTGATGGCACTGGCGCTGGTGGGACTGGTGACGGGGATCTGGCTGCGGCGCGATATCAGCCACGAGCCAGAACTGCATCAGGGGGTTAATTCGCTGTAGTGAGAGGACGCGGAGCCTGACTCCGCGTCTTATTATGATTGATGCGGCTTCTCGCCAATCGGCAGAACGGTACGGCCAAAGGTTTCGTTCAGCACTTCCCCCATGGCCAGATAGCAGGCGCTGGCGCCGCAGAGAAGGCCAACCCAGCCTGCCGTGGTGACCAGCGCAGGCAGATGCATCAGATGCGCTACGGCCAGCAGCAGAAACAGCAGCGTGAGCGTGGCGAAAACAAACTGCAGCATCCGCGCACCTTTCAGCGTGCCGACAAACATAAACAGCGTGAAGATGCCCCACAGAAGCAGCCAGGCCCCCAGAAAACGTTCGTCGGGGGCGTTCGCGAGGCCCATTTCCGGCAGCAGCAGAATCGCCACAAAGCTTAACCAGAACATCCCGTAAGAGGTAAAGGCCGTCAGCCCAAAGGTGTTATTCTTTTTAAACTCCAGCAGGCCTGCCAGCACCTGCGCAATCCCACCATAAAAAATCCCCATGGCCAGAATCGCGACGTCCATCGTGAACAGGCCCGCGTTGTGCAGGTTAAGTAAAACCGTTGTCATGCCAAATCCCATTAATCCCAGCGGGGCAGGGTTGGCCAGTGTTGAATTTGCCATAGTTCCTCGGCGGTCAGTAAACGTTGATGATAAAAAGCACTCCGCTTCACTCCATCGAGCGGAGCGGCGCATCATATTCAGCGTTCTGCCTGGGTTCTTTGATCCCGACCGGGCCAGAGGTGAAAATTTTTTTGGTTTAACCCTTGATGCGCATCGAAGCGGCCCCATTTACTTCTCATCGAGCGTTGTGAACGTTGGAAAAAAAGCATGTGCTGGCAGGTTGAATGCAAACAACCCGCCCACATAAAAGGTTCACAACCCAAATTGGCAACGAATTTAAGTGGGAGATGTTTAGATGGGTAAGATTATTGGTATTGACCTGGGTACAACCAACTCTTGTGTTGCGATCATGGATGGCACCAAAGCACGCGTGCTGGAAAATGCCGAGGGCGATCGCACCACGCCTTCAATTATTGCGTACACACAGGATGGCGAAATTCTGGTCGGTCAACCGGCTAAACGTCAGGCAGTGACCAACCCGCAGAATACCCTGTTCGCAATTAAGCGTCTGATCGGTCGTCGCTTCCAGGACGAAGAAGTTCAGCGTGATATTAAAATCATGCCGTACAAAATCGCCAGCGCTGACAACGGCGACGCCTGGCTGGAAGTGAAAGGCCAGAAAATGGCACCGCCGCAGATTTCAGCTGAAGTGCTGAAGAAAATGAAAAAGACCGCCGAAGATTACCTCGGTGAGCCAGTGACCGAAGCGGTGATCACCGTTCCGGCATACTTTAACGATGCACAGCGTCAGGCGACCAAAGATGCAGGCCGCATCGCGGGTCTGGAAGTTAAGCGTATCATTAACGAACCAACCGCTGCTGCACTGGCCTACGGTCTGGACAAAGGTCAGGGTAACCGCACCATCGCCGTGTATGACCTGGGTGGCGGTACCTTCGATATCTCCATCATCGAGATCGATGAAGTTGATGGCGAAAAAACCTTTGAAGTTCTGGCAACCAACGGTGATACCCACCTGGGTGGTGAAGACTTCGACAGCCGTCTGATTAACTATCTGGTAGCTGAATTTAAGAAAGATCAGGGCATCGATCTGCACAACGATCCTCTGGCGATGCAGCGTCTGAAAGAAGCCGCAGAGAAAGCGAAAATCGAGCTCTCTTCTGCTCAGCAGACCGACGTTAACCTGCCGTACATCACTGCAGATGCGACCGGTCCTAAGCACCTGAACATCAAAGTGACCCGCTCTAAGCTGGAGTCACTGGTTGAAGATCTGGTTGCACGCTCAATCGCGCCACTGAAAGTTGCGCTGCAGGATGCGGGCCTGTCGGTTTCTGACATCAACGACGTTATCCTGGTCGGTGGTCAGACCCGTATGCCACTGGTTCAGGCGAAAGTCACCGAGTTCTTTGGTAAAGAGCCACGTAAAGATGTGAACCCGGACGAAGCCGTTGCTGTCGGTGCTGCGGTTCAGGGTGGTGTACTGGGTGGCGACGTGAAAGACGTGCTGCTGCTGGACGTAACCCCGCTGTCACTGGGTATCGAAACCATGGGTGGCGTGATGACGTCGCTGATCAGCAAAAACACCACCATCCCGACCAAGCACAGCCAGGTCTTCTCGACTGCTGAAGATAACCAGTCAGCCGTGACCATTCACGTGCTGCAGGGTGAGCGTAAGCGCGCCAATGACAACAAGTCACTGGGCCAGTTTAACCTCGACGGTATCCAGGCTGCCCCTCGCGGTATGCCGCAGATCGAAGTCACCTTCGACATCGATGCGGATGGTATCCTGCACGTGTCGGCGAAAGATAAGAACAGCGGTAAAGAGCAGAAAATCACCATCAAAGCCTCTTCCGGTCTGAACGACGAAGAGATCGAAAAAATGGTGCGTGATGCGGAAGCGAACGCAGAAGCTGACCGTAAGTTCGAAGAGCTGGTACAGACGCGCAACCAGGGCGATCAGATTGCCCACAGCACGCGTAAGCAGCTGGAAGAAGCCGGCGACAAACTGTCAGCAGACGACAAAGCGCCAATCGAAGCCGCACTGGCCGCGCTGGAAACTGCGCTGAAAGGCGAAGACAAAGCGGAAATCGACGCCAAAATGCAGGCGCTGATGGAAGTGTCCGGCAAACTGATGGAAGCCGCACAGCAGTCTCAGGCAGGTGCAGCCGATGCCGGTGATGCGTCAGCGAAGAAAGATGACGACGTTGTCGATGCTGAATTCGAAGAAGTAAAAGACAACAAGAAATAATTGCCCCTGACCGGGCGCGACGGCTGGCCTGACAGCCGTTGAAACCAGCACGGGCGTCGGAGATCTCTCCACGCCCGTGCGATCATGTTAAGGGCTAAATAAACATGGCGAAGAGTGATTACTACGAGATTTTAGGCGTCGCCAAATCCGCGGACGAGCGTGAAATCAAAAAGGCGTACAAACGCCTGGCAATGAAATTTCACCCGGATCGTAATCCCGGAGATAAAGAAGCCGAAGCCAAATTCAAAGAGGCTAAAGAAGCGTACGAAATCCTGACCGATGCGCAGAAGCGTGCGGCCTACGATCAATATGGTCATGCAGCCTTTGAACAGGGCGGCATGGGTGGCGGTGGATTCGGCGGCGGCGGCTTTGGCGGCGGCGGTGCAGACTTCAGCGATATCTTTGGCGACGTATTCGGTGACATCTTTGGTGGTGGACGCCGTCAGCGCGCATCCCGCGGCGCCGATTTACGCTACAACATGGAGCTGACGCTGGAAGAAGCGGTACGCGGCGTGACCAAAGAGATCCGCATTCCAACGCTGGAAGAGTGTGATGTCTGCCACGGCAGCGGCGCGAAACCGGGCACGCAGCCACAAACCTGTTCGACCTGTCACGGTGCAGGCCAGGTGCAGATGCGCCAGGGCTTTTTCACCGTTCAGCAGGCCTGTCCGACCTGCCACGGTCGCGGCTCGGTGATTAAAGATCCGTGCAACGCCTGTCACGGTCACGGTCGCGTTGAGAAGTCGAAAACGCTGTCAGTGAAAATCCCGGCCGGGGTCGACACCGGCGATCGTATCCGTCTGAGCGGAGAAGGCGAAGCGGGCGAGCAGGGCGCGCCAGCGGGCGATCTCTATGTTCAGGTCTCGGTGAAGAAACACCCGATTTTCGAACGTGAAGAGAACAACCTCTACTGCGAAGTGCCGATTAACTTTGCGATGGCGGCGCTGGGCGGCGAGATTGAAGTGCCGACGCTGGATGGACGCGTGAAGCTGAAAGTGCCGTCAGAAACCCAGACCGGCAAGCTGTTCCGCATGCGCGGACGCGGCGTGAAATCTGTTCGCGGTGGTGCGGTTGGTGACCTGTTGTGTCGCGTCGTGGTGGAAACACCGGTCAGCCTGAACGAGAAACAGAAATCGCTGCTGCGTGAACTGGAAGAGAGTTTTGGCGGTCCGAGCGGCGAGCACAACAGCCCGCGCTCCAAGAGCTTTTTCGACGGTGTGAAAAAATTCTTTGACGACCTGACCCGATAAATCGGGAAAGATAAAACGGAGCCCTGGGCTCCGTTTTTTTTGGCCTCTGATCAGGGATGCT
This sequence comes from Pantoea sp. Sc1, assembly GCF_000255315.1. NCBI lineage: Bacteria > Pseudomonadati > Pseudomonadota > Gammaproteobacteria > Enterobacterales > Erwiniaceae > Pantoea > Pantoea sp. Sc1. The sequence continues at coordinate 3,420,393 of NZ_AJFP01000001.1, read as the reverse complement.
GCACACCGACTGCCCCGCAGCGTAGACGGGCCTGCGGATGATCCGGTCAATGCGAGCGACAACGCCGGGCACAAGCTGCTGTTAACGGGCGATATGAGTCGTTACACTTATTCACTTTCACTCGCCGATCAGGAAGATAAACGTTGAATAAGCCTCGGAAACTCAGAAACCTCCTCAGGAGCTTCATTGAAAGTGATGCCAGTAACGGCATGATATTAATCCTGGCGGCCGTGGCGGCCATGATCCTCGCCAATACCGCTGCGACGGCCGAAGGCTATCAGGCGTTACTGAATGAGCCTGTCCAGATCCGCTTTGGTGCGCTGGATATCAGCAAAAATCTGCTGTTATGGATAAACGATGCGCTGATGGCGCTGTTTTTCCTGCTGATTGGGCTGGAAGTGAAGCGTGAGCTGAGGGTCGGTGAACTCGCAAGCCGGGAGAAGGCAATTTTTCCGGTTATCGCAGCCCTGGGAGGCATGGCGCTGCCCGCCCTGATCTTTCTGGCTTTCAACCACGGTGATGAGATTGCCCGCAACGGCTGGGCGATTCCCACGGCAACGGATATCGCGTTTGCACTGGGGGTGCTGGCCCTGCTCGGCAGCCGGGTTCCCGCTGCGCTGAAAGTTTTTCTGATGGCGCTGGCGATTATCGATGACCTGGGGGCGATTGTGATTATCGCCCTGTTCTATACCAGCGGCCTGTCTATGCTCTCTCTGGGCGTGGCGGCAGCGGCGATTGTGGTGCTGGCCCTGCTGAATTACTTCAACGTCCGCAAAATCTCGATCTACATTCTGGTGGGCATTGTGCTCTGGACCGCCGTCCTTAAGTCGGGTGTTCATGCAACGCTGGCAGGCGTTATCGTGGGCTTCTTTGTGCCGCTGGAGAAGAGAGAGGGGCACTCGCCAGCAGAGCATCTGGCGCACGGCCTGATGCCGTGGGTGAACTGGCTGATTCTGCCGCTGTTTGCCTTTGCCAATGCCGGTATTTCCCTCGCCGGTATTACGCTGGGCGATATCCTGTCACCGGAACCGGCAGGCATCATCTTTGGCCTGTTAATCGGCAAACCCCTGGGCATTACGCTCTTCTGCTGGCTGGCCGTCAGATTGCGGCTGGCGGTATTGCCTGGCGGCACCACCATCCGCGATATCATGGCGATCGGCGTGCTGTGCGGTATCGGCTTCACAATGTCGATATTTATCAGTTCACTGGCCTTTGATGCCGCCCATGAGCAGCTGGTGACGTTCTCTAAGCTGGGGATTCTGACCGGTTCTCTGCTCTCCGCCGTATTGGGATATAGCCTGTTACGGGTCAGGCTGCGTTAAGAGAGGGGAGGCGAAAGCCTCCTTTTTTCGCGTTGCATCACCCTCACGAGGAGTGGCGGTGCGGCAAATGACAGGCGAAAAAAAAACCGGCGTAAGCGCCGGTTCTTTCAACAAAGCGATAAACAACAGGCGATTAAGCCAGTTTGTTGATCTGTGCAGTCAGGTTTGCTTTATAACGTGCAGCTTTGTTTTTGTGGATCAGACCTTTAGCAGCCTGACGGTCCACGATTGGTTGCATTTCATTGAATGCGTTCTGCGCAGCAGCTTTGTCGCCTGAAGCGATCGCCGCGTATACTTTCTTAACGAAGGTACGCATCATAGAGCGGCGGCTAGCGTTATGCTTACGGCGTTTCTCAGATGTTACGGCGCGTTTCTTAGCTGATTTGATATTAGCCAAGGTCCAACTCCCAAATGTGTTCTATAGAGACAAATCAAAGGCCGAGGACTATGCCCTTCCAACCTGATTTTGTCAATGGATTTGTGCAAATAAGCGTCGCTCTATGAGCAGCACTCGGTTACGTATTTGATGGCGCAAGATTCTACCAGCTTCGCCTTCCTGAATACAGTATTTCGCGACAAAATTCTCAACACGTGCTTCTGTAACAGGAAATGCAGCACGTTAAGCATGAAAGGCGTGCTGACGGGTTAACCTGAACCGGTTTCAAGGGTATAATCCGCCGATTTCCACCGGTTTGGGTCAGCCATGAAGTTTATCCGCGGTATTCATAATCTTAACGAGCAGCATCGCGGCTGCGTTCTGACCATTGGTAATTTCGATGGCGTACACCGCGGGCATCAGGCACTGATGGCCCGGCTGTGTGAAGAGGGACGCAAACGTAATCTGCCGGTGGTGGTCATGGTCTTTGAACCACAGCCGCTGGAGCTGTTTGCTGGCGATAAAGCCCCGGCTCGCCTGACGCGCCTGCGTGAAAAATTGCGCTACCTGGCTGAAGCCGGCGTCGATAAAGTGCTCTGCGTGCGGTTTGACCGTCGCTTTGCGGCGTTATCCGCCCAGCGTTTTATCAGCGACCTGCTGGTTGAAAAGCTTGACGTCAGATACCTTGCGGTGGGCGATGATTTCCGCTTTGGCGCCGGTCGCCAGGGGGATTTCCGGTTATTGCAGAAAGCCGGTGTGGAGTATGGCTTCGAGGTTATCAGCACCGAAACCTTCTGTGAGGGCGGAAAGCGCATCAGCAGCACCGCCGTGCGCCAGGCGCTGGCCGCCGATGATTTAGCGCTGGCGCAGTCGTTGTTAGGCCATCCTTTCACGATTTCCGGCCGCGTCGTGCACGGTGATGCACTGGGACGCACGCTGGGCTTCCCAACCGCCAACCTGCCTTTGCGCCGCAGCGTGTCGCCGGTGAAAGGGGTCTATGCGGTGGAAGTGGAAGGGCTGACGCCGGAGCCGCTGCCGGGCGTGGCGAACATCGGCACCCGTCCGACGGTAAAAGGTTTACGCCAGCAGCTTGAAGTTCACCTGCTCGACATCAATATCAATCTTTATGGTCGTCACATTGATGTGGTGCTGAAACAGAAAATACGAAACGAGCAGCGCTTTGCCTCACTGGAGGCGTTGAAAGAACAAATTGCGAATGATGTGGTAACGGCCCGGCAGTTCTTTGGGCTGCTTTAACCTGAGCGAAAAACGGAATCGAGAATCTGATGAGTGACTATAAATCTACCCTGAATTTGCCGGAAACGGGATTCCCGATGCGTGGCGATCTGGCCAAACGCGAACCGGGAATGTTGCAACGCTGGTATGCCGACAACCTGTATGGCGTTATCCGCGAAGCCAAAAAGGGGAAAAAACCTTTATCCTGCATGATGGCCCTCCTTATGCGAACGGCAGCATTCATATCGGTCACTCAGTTAACAAGATTCTGAAAGACATTATCGTTAAGTCGAAAGGCATGGCGGGTTATGACGCGCCCTATGTGCCGGGCTGGGACTGTCACGGTCTGCCTATCGAGCATAAAGTTGAGCAGATGATCGGCAAGCCGGGCGAGAAAGTCACGGCGGCTGAATTCCGCGAAGCGTGCCGCAAATATGCGGCAGAACAGGTTGAAGGCCAGAAAGCGGACTTTATCCGTCTGGGCGTACTGGGCGACTGGGATCGTCCTTACCTGACCATGGACTTCAACACGGAAGCCAACATCATCCGTGCGCTGGGTAAAATCATCGGCAACGGTCACCTGCACAAGGGCGCGAAGCCGGTGCACTGGTGCCTGGATTGCCGTTCTGCCCTGGCCGAAGCGGAAGTGGAATATTACGACAAGACTTCACCGTCGATTGATGTGATGTTCAACGCCGTCGATGCCGACGCTGTGCGTCAGGCGTTCGGCGTCACCGCGGTTAACGGCCCGATTTCACTGGTTATCTGGACCACCACTCCGTGGACGCTGCCCGCTAACCGCGCTATCTCCCTGCACCCGGAATTTGACTATCAGCTGATCCAGATCGAGGGCCGTGCCCTGATCCTGGCAAAAGAGCTGGTGGAAAGCGTCATGAAGCGTGCCGGTGTCAGCGAATGGCAGGTGCTGGGCGAATGCAAAGGTGCCGCGCTGGAGCTGCAGCTGTTCCAGCATCCGTTCCTTGAGCAGATTCAGTCGAAAGTGGTGCTGGGTGAACACGTCACGCTGGATGCCGGTACCGGTGCGGTCCATACGGCACCCGGCCATGGCCCGGATGACTATGTGATCGGCCAGAAGTATGGCATCGAAACCGCTAACCCGGTCGGGCCAGATGGCGCGTATCTGCCAGGCACTTATCCGACGCTGGATGGGGTTAACGTCTTTAAAGCCAACGATATGATCGTTGAGCTGCTGAAAGAGAAGCAGGCGCTGCTGCACGTTGAAAAACTGCTGCACAGCTATCCGCACTGCTGGCGTCACAAAACGCCTATCATCTTCCGTGCCACGCCACAGTGGTTCATCAGCATGGATCAGAAAGGCCTGCGTGCGCAGTCGCTGAAAGAGATCAAAGGCGTGCAGTGGATCCCGGACTGGGGTCAGGCGCGTATTGAATCGATGGTGGCGAACCGTCCTGACTGGTGTATCTCTCGTCAGCGTACCTGGGGCGTGCCGATGGCGCTGTTCGTTCATAAAGAGAGCGAAGAGCTGCACCCGGATACCCTGGCACTGATGGAGAAAGTGGCACAGCGTGTTGAGCAGGATGGCATTCAGGCCTGGTGGGATCTCGATCCGCGCGAGCTGATGGGCGATGACGCCGATCATTACGTCAAGGTTCCGGATACCCTGGATGTCTGGTTCGACTCCGGGTCAACCAGCTATTCCGTCGTGGATGCCCGTCCGGAATTCGAAGGACAGGCGCCGGACCTCTATCTGGAAGGGTCCGATCAGCATCGCGGCTGGTTTATGTCCTCGCTGATGATCGGCACCGCGATGAAAGGCAAAGCGCCTTATCGTCAGGTACTGACACACGGTTTCACCGTGGATGGTCAGGGCCGCAAAATGTCGAAATCGATCGGCAACACCGTGTCGCCGCAGGATGTGATGAACAAGCTGGGTGCTGACATTCTGCGCCTGTGGGTGGCATCAACCGACTATTCGGGTGAAATGGCGGTCTCCGATGAGATCCTGAAGCGTTCCGCCGATGCCTATCGCCGTATCCGTAACACCGCCCGCTTCCTGCTGGCGAACCTTAACGGCTTCAATCCGGCCACCGACCTGGTGAAACCGGAAGAGATGGTCGTGGTGGATCGCTGGGCCGTGGGACGTGCGCAGGCGGCGCAGGCCGATATCGTCGCCTCTTATGAGAACTACGATTTCCATGAAGTGATCCAGCGTCTGATGCAGTTCTGTTCTGTTGAGATGGGCAGCTTCTATCTCGACATCATCAAAGATCGCCAGTACACCGCGAAGGGCGACAGCCTGGCGCGTCGTAGCTGTCAGACCGCGCTGTGGCACATCGTTGAAGCGCTGGTGCGCTGGATGGCGCCGATCATGTCCTTTACCGCGGATGAGATCTGGGGCTATCTGCCTGGCGAACGCGCGCAGTATGTCTTCACCGAAGAGTGGTATCAGGGTCTGTTTGGCCTGGCGGAAGATGAAGCCCTGAACGATGCCTACTGGGCTGAGCTGCTGAAAGTGCGTGGCGAAGTTAACAAGGTCATCGAGCAGGCGCGTGCCGACAAACGTATCGGTGGCGCACTGGAAGCCACCGTGACGCTCTATGCCGATGCGGAGCTGGCCGCTAAGCTGCAGGCGCTGGGCAACGAGCTGCGCTTTGTGCTGCTGACCTCAGGTGCCCAGGTGGCCGATTATGCGCTGGCAAACGATGAAGCGCAGCAGAGCGAACTGCTGAAAGGTCTGAAAATTGCGCTGCACAAGGCGGAAGGCGAGAAATGTCAGCGCTGCTGGCATTACACTACCGACGTCGGCCAGAATCCGGAGCACGCTGCGGTCTGTGGTCGTTGTTACACTAACGTAGCCGGTGACGGTGAACAGCGTGAATTTGCCTGATGCGTAAACCTATTCTCTCAACCGGATTGCGCTGGCTGTGGCTGGTGCTGGTGGTCATCGTTGTCGACTTCGCCAGTAAACAGTGGGTGATGAACAATATGATGCTGCATGAAACGCAGCCGCTGATGCCCTATCTGAACCTGTTCTATGCGCACAACTACGGCGCGGCGTTCAGTTTCCTGGCGGACAAAGGCGGCTGGCAGCGCTGGTTCTTTGCCGGTATTGCGCTGGCGATCGTGGTTTCACTGGTGCTGATGATGTATCGCAATCAGGCCAGCCAGAAGATTTCAAACATCGCGTATGCCCTGATTATCGGCGGTGCGATAGGCAATTTATTTGATCGCTCCTGGCATGGCTTTGTGGTCGATTTTATCGATTTTTATGTCGGTAACTGGCACTTCGCTACATTTAATATCGCTGACTGCGGCATCTGTATTGGTGCCGCATTGGTGGTGCTGGAGGGCTTTTTCAGCCCGAACGGCAAACAGGCTAAACAGAAAGGGTAAGTGATGACTGAGTCCGTACAGCGCGACAGCGCGGTGTTGGTGCATTTTACGCTGAAGCTGGAAGATGGCTCGACGGCGGAATCGACCCGTGCAAACGGTAAGCCTGCGCTGTTCCGTCTCGGTGATGGCAGCCTCTCTGCGGCACTGGAGGAGGCACTGCTGGGGCTGAAAGCGGGTGAAACTAAACAGTTCACTCTGGCGCCGGAAGAGGCATTTGGTGGCGTCAGCCCTGACCTGATCCAGTATTTCTCGCGTCGTGACTTTATCGATGCCGGTGAACCGGAAGTGGGGGCCATCATGCTGTTCAGCGGCATGGGCGGCAGTGAAATGCCAGGCGTGATCCGTGAAGTCTCCGGTGATTCGATCACCGTAGATTTTAACCATCCGCTGGCAGGTCATCGTATTCAGTTTGATGTAGAGGTGCTGGAGATCGATCCGGCACTGGAGGCGAACGATGCAAATCCTGTTAGCTAATCCGCGCGGTTTCTGCGCCGGCGTTGATCGCGCCATCAGTATCGTTGAGCGCGCGCTGGAGATGTATGGCGCGCCCATCTACGTGCGTCACGAAGTGGTGCATAACCGTTACGTGGTCAACAGCCTGCGTGAGCGCGGGGCGATCTTCATCGAAGAGATCAGTGAAGTGCCGGATAACGCGATTCTGATCTTCTCTGCGCATGGTGTTTCGCAGGCGGTGCGTACAGAAGCCAAAGCGCGCAATCTGACCATGCTGTTTGATGCAACCTGTCCGCTGGTGACAAAAGTGCATATGGAAGTGGCACGCGCCAGCCGTAAAGGCGTTGAGGCAATACTGATCGGTCATGCGGGTCATCCGGAAGTGGAAGGCACCATGGGGCAGTACAACAACCCCGATGGCGGGATGTATCTGGTCGAGTCACCGGAAGATGTTTTCCGGCTGACGGTAAAGGATGAAAACAACCTGAGCTTCATGACGCAGACCACGCTGTCAGTGGATGATACGTCAGACATCATCGATGCTCTGCGTCAGCGCTTCCCGGCGATTATCGGGCCGCGTAAAGATGATATCTGCTATGCCACGACCAACCGGCAGGAAGCGGTTCGCACCCTGGCGAAAGATGCCGAGGTGGTGCTGGTGGTGGGGTCGAAGAACTCCTCCAACTCGAACCGTCTGGCTGAACTGGCGCAGCGCGCCGGTAAGCTGGCGAAGCTGATCGACTCTGCTGATGATATTCAGGAAGAGTGGGTCAAAGGCGTGGCCTGTATCGGTGTCACCGCCGGTGCCTCAGCGCCCGATATTCTGGTGCAGCAGGTGATTCAGCGACTGCGTGAGCTGGGCGGCGAAGCCGCGATCGAGCTGATTGGCCGTGAAGAGAACATCGTCTTTGAAGTGCCAAAAGAGCTGCGCGTCGAGGTGCGCAACGTGCAGTAACCACACGTTAATCCTGATAAAAAGGCCGACTCCGTTCGGCCTTTTTTGTTTTTAGCGGCCGATGAAAAGCCCACCTTTTGCCATGGCGATTGCTTTTACTGATAATCGCAGGCGGCTGGCATAAAATTCTTATTATCCCTGATTAATAGTGGCGTGACTGTTAACTCGTCGTTAACCTGATGACGCTTTGGATGCATAGTTTTGTTTTAGGAATGAATAAATATGAAGAATATCCGCATTGCCGTTGTGGGCGCGCCGGGCCGTATGGGCCGTAATCTGATTGAGGCGACACAGCAGGCTGAAGGCGTGGAGCTGGGTGCTGCGCTCGCCCGTCCGGGTTCATCGCTGACCGGCAGCGACGCCGGAGAGTTAGCGGGCATCGGCAGAAACGGCATCCTGATTGCTGACGATTTACGTGCAGTGATTGATGACTTTGATGTGCTGATCGACTTTACCCGTCCGGAAGGCACGCTGGAGTATATGGCGATCTGCCGTGAGCACGGCAAAGCGATGGTGATCGGCACCACAGGGTTCGATGACGCAGGCAAAGCAGCTATTCGCGCCGCCTCAGAAGATATCGCCATTGTGTTCGCCGCAAACTTCAGTGTGGGCGTCAACCTGGTGCTGAAGCTGCTGGAGAAAGCCGCCAGCGTAATGGGGGAGTATGCGGATATTGAGATTACTGAAGCGCACCATCGCCACAAAGTGGATGCGCCATCGGGCACCGCACTGGCGATGGGTGAAGCGATTGCCGATGCGATGCAGTGGAAACTGGATGAGCACGCGGTCTATACGCGTGAAGGACACACCGGCGAACGTCAGCCTCAGACAATCGGTTTTGCCACGGTCCGCGCCGGGGACATCGTCGGTGAGCATACGGCAATGTTTGCGGATATCGGCGAACGGGTTGAGATAACCCACAAGGCCTCAAGCCGTATGACCTTCGCAAAAGGTGCGGTTAAGTCGGCGTTGTGGCTGAAAGAGAAAAAAGCAGGCCTGTTTGATATGCGGGATGTGCTGGATCTGTGATGTTGTGCGTGTTGTGAACCATCGTGATGTGGTTATTTCAATCGTTAACCAATTGATTGAAAAGGGGCAATATTTTTATTGCCCTTAATTTTGTCTTAAATCCTCGCTATGATGTCAAAACAGATTAAGCCATCTGTTTTTATCACTTTTCCCGCGTTTTATCTCCGTTAAGATGCCATTTTTGACCATTTGGTCAAAAAAATCAGCCTGACAGCCTCGCGTTCTTATTTTTACTGCCTGGCAAACGATTATTCGGCCGGGTTTTCTCCTGTTTTTACCGCTTAAGCCCGTTTCTGACCTCATAAGTCAGATAAAGATGAAAAAAACGGGCCTCAGGGTAGACAAGCCCCAGGGTGATCATTAGAATGCGCGCAATTTGCCAAAAATCGACAATTCAGGCGGTTTTTGCATTGATTCAGGCGGCTATTTTGAATTAATATGCAGATATTATGACTGTTTATTCCCTGGAGGATGTTTTGATTAAGTCAGCAATCCTGGTTCTGGAAGACGGAACCCAATTCCACGGTCGGGCCATCGGGGCAACGGGGTCGGCAGTGGGGGAAGTCGTTTTCAACACCTCAATGACCGGTTATCAAGAAATCCTCACTGATCCTTCCTATTCCCGCCAAATCGTTACTCTCACTTATCCCCATATCGGTAATGTCGGTGCCAACGCCGCTGATGAAGAATCAAGCCAGATTCATGCTCAGGGCCTGGTCATCCGTGATCTGCCGTTGATTGCCAGCAACTTCCGAAGCGAAGAGGGACTCTCCGCTTACCTGCAGCGCAACAACATTGTGGCCATTGCCGATATCGATACCCGCAAGCTGACGCGTCTGCTGCGTGAGAAAGGCGCTCAGAATGGCTGCATTATCGCCGGTGATAATCCGGATGCCGCGCTGGCGCTGCAGAAAGCCCAGGCGTTCCCCGGGCTGAAAGGGATGGATCTGGCGAAAGAGGTCTGCACGACGGAAACCTATAGCTGGCAGCAGGGCAGCTGGACGCTGGGCAGTGGTCTGCCGGAACAATCCTCAGCGGAAGCCCTGCCTTATCATGTCGTGGCTTACGATTACGGTGCCAAGCGCAACATTCTGCGTATGCTGGTTGACCGCGGCTGCCGTCTGACCGTTGTACCGGCTCAGACACCGGCGGAAGAGGTGCTGAAAATGAATCCGGATGGCATTTTCCTCTCCAACGGCCCGGGTGACCCGGAGCCATGTGACTACGCCATCAGCGCGATTCAGGCCTTCCTGAAAACCGAGATTCCGGTGTTCGGTATCTGCCTGGGTCATCAGCTGCTGGCGCTGGCCAGCGGAGCCCGGACCGTGAAGATGAAGCTTGGCCACCACGGCGGCAACCATCCGGTGAAGGATCTCGACAATAATCGTGTGATGATCACCGCCCAGAACCACGGTTTTGCCGTCGATGAGAACGATCTGCCCGCGAACCTGCGTGTCACCCACATTTCGCTGTTCGATAAAACGGTGCAGGGCATTCACCGCACTGACAAGCCAGCCTTCAGCTTCCAGGGACACCCGGAAGCCAGCCCGGGACCGGGTGATGCTGCGCCGCTGTTTGACCACTTTATTGAATTGATTGACGCCTTCCGTCTGCAAGCGAAGTAATCAGGAGCTAATTCATGCCAAAACGTACAGACATAAAATCAATCCTGATTCTTGGTGCCGGTCCGATTGTGATCGGTCAGGCCTGTGAATTTGACTATTCCGGTGCACAGGCGTGTAAAGCGCTGCGTGAAGAGGGTTACCGGGTCATCCTGGTGAACTCCAACCCGGCGACCATCATGACCGACCCTGAGATGGCCGATGCCACCTATATCGAGCCCATTCACTGGGAAGTGGTGCGCAAAATCATTGAAAAAGAGCGTCCGGATGCCGTACTGCCGACCATGGGCGGCCAGACTGCGCTGAACTGCGCACTGGAGCTTGAGCGTCAGGGCGTGCTGGAAGAGTTTGGCGTGACCATGATTGGTGCGACTGCAGATGCCATTGATAAAGCAGAAGATCGTCGTCGCTTTGACGTCGCGATGAAAAGCATCGGGCTGGACACCGCCCGTTCCGGTATCGCACACACCATGGAAGAAGCGCTGGCCGTGGCGGAAGATGTCGGTTTCCCCTGCATCATCCGTCCCTCCTTTACCATGGGCGGCACCGGTGGCGGCATCGCCTATAACCGCGAAGAGTTTGAAGAGATTTGTGAACGGGGCCTCGACCTTTCACCAACCAATGAGCTGCTGATTGATGAGTCGCTGATTGGCTGGAAAGAGTATGAGATGGAAGTGGTTCGCGATAAAAACGACAACTGCATCATCGTCTGCTCGATTGAAAACTTCGATGCGATGGGGATTCACACCGGTGACTCCATCACGGTCGCCCCCGCTCAGACGCTGACGGATAAAGAGTATCAGATCATGCGTAACGCCTCGCTGGCGGTCCTGCGTGAAATCGGTGTGGAAACCGGTGGCTCTAACGTCCAGTTCTCGGTGAACCCGAAAGATGGTCGCCTGATTGTTATCGAGATGAACCCGCGCGTCTCTCGCTCCTCTGCGCTGGCTTCAAAAGCGACCGGCTTCCCGATTGCGAAAGTTGCGGCCAAGCTGGCGGTCGGCTTTACTCTCGATGAGCTGATGAATGACATCACCGGTGGTTTAACGCCCGCCTCATTTGAGCCGTCGATTGACTACGTGGTCACCAAAATTCCACGCTTCAACTTCGAAAAATTTGCCGGTGCCAACGACCGCCTGACCACCCAGATGAAATCGGTCGGTGAGGTGATGGCGATTGGCCGCACATTCCAGGAGTCCGTACAGAAAGCGCTGCGCGGCCTGGAAGTGGGCGCGCACGGCTTCGATCCGAAAGTGCATCTGGACGACCCGGAAGCCCTGACCCGCATCCGCCGCGAGCTGAAAGATGCCGGTTCAGACCGTATCTGGTATATCGCTGACGCGTTCCGCGCCGGGATGTCGGTCGATGGCGTCTTCAATCTCACCAACATTGACCGCTGGTTCCTGGTGCAGATTGAAGAGCTGATCCGGCTGGAAGACCAGGTGGCTCGTGAAGGGGTAAACAGCCTGGATGCGACCTTCCTGCGTGCGCTGAAGCGTAAAGGCTTTGCCGACGCCCGGCTGGCTGCGCTGGCTGGCGTGGCTGAGAGCGAAATTCGCAAGCTGCGTCAGCAGTTTAACCTGCACCCGGTCTATAAGCGTGTGGATACCTGCGCCGCCGAGTTCGCCACCGATACCGCTTACATGTACTCCACCTATGAAGAGGAGTGCGAAGCCAACCCGGCGACGGATCGCGATAAGATCATGATTCTGGGCGGTGGGCCAAACCGTATCGGTCAGGGTATTGAGTTCGACTACTGCTGTGTTCACGCCGCGCTGGCGCTGCGTGAAGATGGTTACCAGACCATTATGGTCAACTGTAACCCGGAAACTGTGTCGACCGATTATGACACCTCCGACCGTCTCTACTTTGAGCCGGTAACGCTGGAAGATGTGCTGGAAATCGTCCGTATCGAGCAGCCTAAAGGCGTAATCGTGCAGTATGGCGGTCAGACCCCGCTGAAGCTGGCGCGTGCGCTGGAAGCGGCAGGTGTGCCGGTTATCGGCACCAGCCCGGACTCTATTGACCGTGCTGAAGACCGTGAACGTTTCCAGCAGGCTGTCGATCGTCTGAGCCTGAAACAGCCAGCCAATGCCACGGTCGCAACGCTGGAGCAGGCCGTTGAGAAAGCCGCTGGCCTGGGCTATCCGCTGGTGGTGCGTCCTTCTTATGTACTGGGCGGCCGTGCCATGGAGATCGTCTACGACGAAACCGACCTCAAGCGCTACTTCCAGACAGCGGTCTCCGTCTCTAACGATGCGCCGGTGCTGCTGGATCGCTTCCTGGATGATGCGGTCGAAGTGGATGTGGATGCGATCTGCGACGGTGAGCGGGTGCTGATTGGCGGCATCATGGAACATATCGAGCAGGCTGGCGTTCACTCCGGTGACTCCGCCTGTTCACTGCCGGCCTACACTCTGAATCAGGAGATTCAGAATGTGATGCGTCAGCAGGTTGAGAAGCTGGCGTTCGAACTGAACGTCCGCGGCCTGATGAACGTCCAGTTCGCGGTCAAAGACAACGAAGTCTACCTGATCGAAGTTAACCCGCGCGCCGCGCGTACCGTGCCGTTCGTCTCGAAAGCGACCGGTGTGCCGCTGGCGAAAGTGGCCGCACGCGTGATGGCAGGCAAAACGCTGGCAGAGCAGGGCGTTACCGAAGAGGTGATTCCGCCTTACTACTCCGTGAAAGAGGTCGTACTGCCGTTCAACAAGTTCCAGGGCGTTGACCCGATTCTTGGACCGGAAATGCGTTCGACCGGTGAAGTCATGGGCGTGGGCCGCACCTTTGCTGAGGCCTTCTCTAAAGCGATGCTGGGCGCACAGAGCAACATGAAGAAGTCAGGCCGTGCACTGCTGTCGGTACGTGAAGGCGACAAGAAACGTATCGTCGACCTGGCTGCCAAGCTGCAGAAGTTTGGTTTCGAGCTGGATGCGACACACGGCACGGCGGTTGTGCTGGGCGAGGCGGGAATTAACCCACGCCTGGTGAACAAGGTGCATGAAGGTCGTCCGCACATTCAGGACCGTCTGAAGAATGGCGAATATAGCTATATCGTCAATACCACGGCAGGACGTCAGGCGATTGAAGATTCGAAGCTGATTCGCCGCAGTGCTCTGCAGTATAAAGTGCACTATGACACCACGCTGAATGGCGGTTTCGCCACTGCGATGGCGCTGAATGCTGACCCGACGGAGCAGGTCATCTCCGTTCAGGAGATGCACGCGCAGATTAAGGCGATGTAAGACAAAGTAGTGTGAAAAGCGGCTCCTGCGGGAGCCGTTTTTTTTTATATTCTGGCCATATCAGCGGTGAGATCGCGCCTGCGAAGGGAACACGGGCAGATCGGAAAGTCGCTCAACCCAGTCCCTGGCCGCCCGGCCCGCGCCGTCCATGGCGCGGGACGCTTTCCTCCTCTGTCCGTGCTCCCTGCGCGTTGTGCTGATACGTTGTGGTCCCCCCCGGAATTTGAATTTGTCAGCTGTCTGAAGGGCTCGTGCGGGAGCCGCTTTTTTTGCCTCTCACCTGGCGATAATCTGAAAATCAGGCTCGCGTAAAGCAACGGATTTGCCTTAAAGTCACTGATTTGACTTAGTTTTTTAGCTATAGGTGCGAATCAGCCCCGTTCGCACAAATTTATAAGATAAACACTTCCTGTCCGGATTTTTCGCCAGTAATATGCCTGCCGCTCATCACCGGAGCGTGCAAGGACACCTATAAAAATGAAAATGCGTACTTTTTCTCTGAGTGCAGTGGCTGCACTGATGGCTATTCTTCCTTTCGCCAGCCAGGCGGAAATCACCCTGTTAAAACAGGACCCACAGGCTGGCGATCCGCTTAGCCGCCTCAACTTTACCTTTGGCGGCAGCATCCGTGCTCAGGTCAATCACCAGACCGGCGTGGATGACAAATCGTACAAACGTGACGGATTCGATGGCGGCACCCGTTTCCGTTTCGGCGCGGATTACTATCTGTTCGATGACGTCAGCTGGATCAGCTACTACGAGCTGGGCGTGAATATTCCGGCGGTATTCAGCTGGGATCGTCACTATGCAGATGGTGCGAATAACACCACGCGCCGCCAGCTCTACACCGGTCTGAAAAGCAAGACCTGGGGCCAGCTGACCTTTGGTCAGCAGAACAGCGTTTACTACGACACCGTAGGCGCCAAGACCGATATCTGGGACTACGACATGATCGGTCAGGCACCAGGCAACGGGATCAATGGCGACTACGATGGCTCTTACCGTTCGCGTAAGCAACTGAAGTATAAAAACACCTTCGGCGATCTGGATCTCTACGCCTCTTATCTGTTCGACGATAATGAGTTCCTGCCAGGCAACGGCCTGCGCTACAAGCGCAAAGGCGGCGGTTCGCTGGGTGTGGATTATCACATTACCGACGATCTGAGCTGGGGCACGGCGTGGAACTACACCCGCGCGACGATGCGTAACCCGAACAACGGCGACAGCGGCGATTACGATCAGAACATTTATGGCACCGCGCTGAGCTGGACCCCGGGCAACTGGACGCTGTCAGCGGGCGGCGGCTGGTATCAGAACTTCATGACCACCAAACGCAAAGATGTGCATGACTACTTTGCTGGCGATGCATGGGGCGTGGAATACTTTGCCGGTTATAAAATCCCGGTGGCGCAGTATGGCCTGAAAGCGGTGCAGCCATATGTCATGGGCGATCGCATTGAGTATGCGACCGGCCGTGATTATCAGCGCATCGACAACGGTCTGGGCGTGACGCTGTTCCTCGACTACGGTTTCCGTGTCGATTACGAACATGTCTTTACCTCCAGCACCGATAACCTGGGTGATATGAATCTGGTGCGTCTGCGCTACGACTTCTGATAACCCCGACGGCTCCTGCGGGAGCCGTTTTCTTATTCGCCCGGTTTTGTGCCAGCCGGCGTCAGATTACTGGCGAGCTGCGGCTAACAGACGCGATTTCGCGGTGAAAAACGCTGCGCAGGCAGTGAAATGCGACATCATAAAAAGCTTTACGCAATTAGACCTTCCCCCCTATCGACGAAAGTTTCACCTTCTCGTATCATGGCGCCAATTTTTTTCCTGTGAGTAGTTAACATGATTAGTCTTATCGCGGCATTAGCAGCAGATCGCATTATTGGAATGGAGAACGCCATGCCGTGGGACCTGCCTGCAGATCTGGCGTGGTTCAAGCGTAACACCCTGAAAAAACCGGTGATTATGGGCCGGCTGACCTTTGAATCCATTGGTCGCCCGCTGCCTGGCCGACTGAATATCGTGGTCAGCAGCCAGCCCGGCACCGCCGAAGGCGTCACCTGGGTCACTTCGCTGGATGAGGCGGTTCAGGCTGCCGGTGAAGCCGAAGAGATCATGGTGATCGGTGGCGGACGCGTTTATGAGCAGATGCTGAAGCGTGCCGATCGTCTCTATCTGACCCACATCGATGCAGAAGTAGAAGGCGACACGCAGTTCCCGGATTACGAGCCGGATGAGTGGCAGTCAACGTTCAGCGAGTTCCACGACGCTGATGAGCATAACTCCCACAGCTACTGCTTTGAGATCCTGGATCGCCGTCGCTGATTCCTTGTCCGCCCGCCTGTAACCTGGCTGTCATCTTTATTCATTAGCATTGCTTCTTTTCCGGGACCGACATAAAGGAAGCAATCACTGATGAAGATCGAACTCTCCGCGTTAAGCACAGACCGCCTGCCCGATTCGCAGCGACGTAAGTTCCTTGCCGGTTCCGGCGCACTCGGGCTGACCGGCTTTCTCAGCGGCGGCCTGACTTTCTCCTCCGGCGCACTGGCGCAGGAAAAACCCGCCGGCAGCCCGCTGCTGGGCTTTCAGGCGATTGCCGCTTCGACCGCGGATGAGATTGTTGTGGCGCCAGGCTATCGCGCTGAAGTACTGATCTCCTGGGGCGATCCGCTGGTTAATGGCGCGGCTGAGTTCGATCCGCATGGCAACAACAGCGCGGAGGATCAGGAAAAGCAGTTCGGTGACAACAATGACGGGATGAGCTTCTTCGCCATTGATGAGCATCGTGGCGTGATGGCAATCAACAATGAGTATGTGAATGAGCCGACGCTATTCGCCCATGGCGGCAGCAAAGCGACCAGCCTGGAGGATGTGAAGAAATCACAGGCGGCGCACGGCGTTTCTGTCGTTGAGATTAAACGCGGCGAAGGCAATCGCTGGCAGGTTGTCCGTCCTTCAGATTACAACCGCCGCATTACCGCCAATACCCCGATGCGTTTTTCCGGTCCGGCCGCAGGCGACAAAGCGCTGCAGACCGCCGCCGATCCTCAGGGCCTGCAGGTTCTCGGCACCTTTGGTAACTGCGCCAACGGTAAAACGCCCTGGGGCACTTATCTGACCTGCGAAGAGAACTACGACACCTACTTTGGCACGCATGACGCGAATTTTACGCCGACCGCCCAGCAGAAGCGCTACACCCTGAACGCCACCGAGCCGGAGCGAAACTGGTCCGATTTTGATCCCCGCTTCGATATCGCAAAAAATCCTAACGAATTTAACCGCCACGGCTGGATAGTCGAAATCGATCCCTTCGATCCCCAATCGGTGCCGGTCAAACGAACCGCGCTGGGACGTTTCAAGCATGAGAATGCTGCGGTGACGGTTGCTAAAACCGGCCAGCTGGTGGTCTACATGGGCGACGATGAGCGTGGCGAGTACATTTATAAATATGTCTCGGACGATAAGGTTAACCCGGACGACGCGAAAGCGAATCACGGACTGCTCGATCGGGGCACGCTCTATGTGGCGCAGTTTAACGGCGATGAACAGGGCACACCCCTGAAAGGCAGTGGTCGCTGGCTGGCACTGAAGTGGGGGGAAAATGGACTCACTGCTGAGAAAGGATTTCATAGCCAGGCCGATGTCCTGATCAATGCGCGTGCTGCTGCCGATGTGGTTAACGCCACGCGGATGGATCGGCCGGAATGGATCGCCGTTAACCCGCATGATGGCCGCGCCTACTGTACGCTGACCAATAACAACAAGCGCGGCAATGAGGGGATGCCGGTTAATGCCGCCAACCCGCGCCCTAAAAATATCTATGGCCAGATTATCCGCTGGGATGAGAAGGGCGATGCCACGGCCACGTCGTTTGCCTGGGACATCTACGCGTTATGCGGCAATCCGATTGCCCATCCCGAAGGCATCTATCGTGGCACACCGAACATCACTGCTGAAAACACCTTTAACAGCCCGGATGGCCTGGGGTTTGATGCGCAGGGGCGGCTCTGGATCCTTACTGATGGCAAATACAGCAACAAAGAGGATTATCAGGGGCAGGGGAATAATCAGATGCTGGCAGGAGACCCGGACAGCGGCGAGATTCGCCGGTTTATGGTCGGCCCTAAATCCTGCGAGCTGACCGGCATTACCTTTACGCCTGACTACAGAACGCTGTTCGTGAACGTGCAGCACCCTGGCGAAGAGGGGGATTCACATTTTCCTGACAACAGTCCGCGCCCGCGCTCGTCGGTGATCATGATCACCCGGGAGGATGGCGGCATTATCGGCGCATAAAACAGCAGGCTGGCCGCCAGGCCAGCCTCAGGGTTATAGCGCCGGAGGCGCCAGACTTTCGCTGGAGTCGAGCGCTTTCTCGCGGTTAGAGGGCTGAACCACATAGCGCTGCTCTTCCCAGTGCAGCAGGGTCAGCGCGCCGCCCCAGCAGCAGCCGGTATCCAGGCCGATAATTCCCTCTGGCGTGCCTTTGCCTTCCAGTGAAGCCCAGTGACCGAAAACGATGGTGTAGTCCCGGGCGACCGGTCCGTCGATGTTGAACCAGGGCTTCAGCGGTGGCAGCGCCGATTCAGGGGCATCTTTGCAGATCATGTCCAGCTGACCATTGGGGAAGCAGTAGCGCATACGGGTAAAGGCATTGGTGCTGAAGCGCAGTCGGGCCAGACCGGTCAGATCTTCGCTCCAGTTATTTGGCATATCGCCATACATCGCATCCAGGAACAGCGGATAACTGTCGCTGGCGAGCACCGCTTCCACTTCCCGCGCACATTTTTTCGCGGTGTCGATATCCCACTGAGGCGTGATACCGGCGTGTCCCATGACCAGCTTTTTCTCTTCATCCACCTGCAGCAGCGGCTGCCGGCGCAGCCAGTTGATCAGCTCATCAGCATCGTCCGCTTCCAGCAGGGTGGTGAGGCGATCTTTAGGCTTGTTACGGCTGATTCCGGCGTAGACCGCCAGCAGATGTAAATCGTGGTTGCCCAGCACCAGGCGCACGGCGTCGCCCAGTGACTTCACATAGCGCAGGACCTCCAGTGAGCCGGGACCGCGCGCCACCAGGTCACCGGTCAGCCACAGCGTGTCATGCTCGGGATTGAAATCGACCTGCTGCAGCAAGGCACGTAATTCATCGTAGCAACCATGGACGTCGCCAATCAGGTATGTGCTCATAACGTTTTATCCATCGGGAATGTGCCCGACGTATCGGGCAAAAGGCGTGAAAATCAGTGAATGTGCGTCTGGATGGCGAGGCGGAACACCGGGATTTCAACGTGAAAGGTGTCGCCCTGATCGTCGACCATCACGTAGTGTCCCTGCATGGTGCCCATCGGCGTTTCGATGACAGCACCACTGGTGTACTGGAATTCGTTGCCCGGCGGGATAAGCGGCTGCTCACCGACCACGCCTTCGCCCTGAACTTCTGTTTCGCGGCCGTTACCGTTGGTAATCAGCCAGTAACGCCCCAGCAGCTGCACGGCGGAACGGCCCAGATTGCGTATCGTAATGGTATAGGCGAAGACGTAGCGATCCTCATCCGGCGAGGACTGGGAGGCGACGTACTGGCTTTGCACATGAACGGAGACGCGGGCCGTTTCACTCATGACTTACTCCTGCGATTTTCCCTGATGCGTCGCCAGCCAGTTAGCCAGCTGACAATATTGCGCGACCGAGACGTTTTCAGCACGCAGACCAGGATCAATGGATAACTCTTCCAGCGCACCTGCCGCCACCATGTGGTTCAGGCTGTTGCGCAATGTTTTACGGCGCTGACCAAAGGCTTCTGTCGTGATACGGCTCAGGATACGCACGTCGCTGACCGGATGCGGTGGCTCGGCAAACGGCACCAGACGCACGACAGCCGAGTCCACTTTCGGTGGCGGGGTGAAGGCGTGTGGCGGCACTTCCAGCACCGGAATAACCTGGCAGTAATATTGCGCCATCACCGTCAGGCGACCATACGCTTTGCTGCCCGGGCCCGCAACCAGACGGTTAACCACCTCTTTCTGCAGCATGAAGTGCATATCTTTGATCGAACCAGTATAGCTGAAAAGGTGGAACATCAGCGGGGTCGAAATATTGTAAGGCAGGTTACCAAATACCCGCAGCGGCTGGCCTCTCTCCTGTGCCAGCGCGGCAAAGTCGAAGGTCATGGCATCCTGCTGGAAGATGGTCAGTTTCGGGCCAAGGAACGGATGCGTTTGCAGACGCGCCGCGAGATCGCGGTCCAGCTCCACCACCGTTAAGCTATCGAGGCGTTCGCCCACCGGCTCGGTTAAGGCGCCGAGGCCAGGGCCGATCTCCACCAGCGCTTCATCGCGCTGGGGATGAATGGCGGAGACAATGCTGTCGATAATGTACTGATCGTTCAGGAAGTTCTGCCCGAAACGTTTACGGGCGTAGTGCCCCTGATGGACGCGATTATTCATTACTGCTCTTGATCATAGTGATGGCGAGGTTAAGCGCCGTGATAAAGCTGCCCGGTTCCGCCTGACCCAGCCCGGCGAGTTCAAGCGCGGTGCCGTGGTCAACGGAGGTCCGGATAAAGGGCAGGCCCAGGGTAATATTTACCGCGCGACCAAACCCCTGAAACTTCAGTACCGGCAGGCCCTGGTCGTGATACATCGCCAGCACCGCATCGGCGTTTTGCAGATATTTGGGCTGGAACAGTGTATCCGCAGGCAGCGGGCCGGTCAGTTTAATGCCCTGCTGACGCAGTTCATTGAGGGCCGGCGTAATCGTCTCAATCTCTTCCCGTCCCATATGACCGCCTTCACCGGCGTGGGGGTTAAGACCACAGACATAGATATGCGGCTCGGCAATGGCGAACTTCTGCTGCAGATCACGATGAAGAATGGTGATCACTTCATGCAGGCATTCGCGGGTGACCGCCGCAGGCACCTCTTTCAGCGGCAGATGCGTGGTGGCCAGTGCCACACGCAGCGCTTCGGTTGCCAGCATCATCACCACGCGATGACCGCCTGCGCGGTCGGCGAAGAATTCGGTATGGCCGGTAAAGGCGATACCGGCATCGTTAATCACGCCTTTGTGCACCGGACCGGTAATCAGCGCCGCAAATTCACCCTGCAGACAGCCGTCACAGGCGCGGGCCAGCGTGGCCAGCACATAATCACCGTTAGCGACACAGAGTTCGCCTGGTGTGACCGGCTGTGCCGTCTCAATCGGCAGAATGGTCAGCGTCCCCGCCTGCTGCGGCACGGGGTCCGCCTCAGGCTGGTAGTGACGCAGGGTCAGCGGCAGACCGAGCTGCGCTGCCCGCTGCTGCAACAGGGCAGGGGAGGCGCAGACGACGAGTTCCACCGGCCAGGCGTGCTGAGCCAGCTGAACGGTGAGATCGGGACCAATCCCGGCGGGCTCGCCGGGAGTGATCACCACACGCTGGTTACTGTGCATTGCCATCCAGAATCTTCACATAGGCACTGGCGCGCTGTTCCTGCATCCAGGTCTGCGCTTCTTCAGCAAATTTACGATTAAACAGCATGCGATAAGCGCGCTCTTTCTGGGCCGCGTCGGTTTTGTCCACCTGGCGGGTATCCAGCAGCTGAATCAGATGCCAGCCGAAAGAGGAGTGCACCGGCTGGCTGGTCTGGCCTTTCTGCAGACGCAGCAGCGCATCGCGGAAGGCGGGATCAAAGACTTCCGGAGAGGTCCAGCCGAGATCGCCACCCTGATTCGCCGATCCCGGGTCGTCAGAGTACTGTTTTGCTGCGGCGGCAAAGGTGGTTTTTCCGCTGCGGATATCGGCCGCGATCTGTTCCAGCTGCGCCCTGGCCTGATCGTCAGTGAGAATCGGCGATGGTTTCAGCAGAATATGACGAGCGTGCACCTCAGTGACCGAGACGTTCTTACTTTCGCCACGCAGGTCGTTCACCTTCAGGATATGGAAGCCCACACCTGAACGCACCGGCCCGACGATGTCGCCTTTTTTCGCCGTTGCCAGCGCCTGGGCAAACAGGGTCGGTAACTCTTCGATTTTACCCCAGCCCATGTTGCCGCCTTTCAGCGCCTGCGAGTCGGCGGAGTAGGTCACGGCCATCTTGCCGAAATCCGCACCATTTTTCAGTTCGCCAACCAGCTGTTTCGCCAGCGTTTCCTGCTCATCGACCTGCTGTTGCGTCGGGTTTTCCGGCAACGGCAGCAGAATGTGGCTGATATTCAGCTCGGTTCCCTGGCTGTTCTGGGCAGCAATCTGGGTTGAAAGCGTATCCACTTCCTGCGGCAGGATGGTCACGCGACGACGCACTTCATTGTTGCGGACTTCGGCAATCATCATCTCTTTGCGGATCTGTGAGCGATAGACGCCATAGTTCATGCCGTCATAAGCCAGACGACTGCGCAGCTGATCCAGCGTCATGCGGTTCTGTGCGGCGATGTTCTTAATCGCCTGGTCCAGCTGCTCATCGCTGATCTGGATCCCCGCTTTTTCACCCATCTGCAGAATGATATTGTCCATGATCTGGCGTTCCAGAATCTGATGGCGCAGCGTTTTATCATCTGGCAACTGCTGACCTGCCTGCCGGGCCTGAGATTTCACCGTGCCCATCATGCCGTCCACGTCACTCTCAAGAACCACGCCGTTATTGACGACGGCGGCAACTTTATCAACGACTTGTGGTGCTGCGAACGCGGTGTTGGCACTGATTGCCACACCAAGAATCAGCATTCTCCAGTTCTTCATACTTTATCCATTGTTGGTTCCGCACTGCGGGATTGCCTGTCAAACATCACAACATCAGAAAGCGGGCTGGTAAGGGATAATTCCCTGACGCAGCATATCGTTGGTGCCTAAGCCATAGTTGGAGCTCAGACCACGCAGCTCAATGTTGAATGAGATTTGGTTGTCATATTTACTGTCGTCGTTTTCCCAACCGTTAATTTTGCGTTCGTAACCGACCCGAATGGCATAACAGCATGAGCTGTACTGCAGGCCTACCAGCTGCGAAGCCGGACGGCTGTTGCGGGTATCGTAGTAGTACGCGCCTACTACGGACCATGCATCCGCAATCGGCCAGCTGGCCGTGGTGCCTACCTGTGAAATCCCATTTTTGAAGATAGGATTGGTCACCAGGCTGCTGTCGTTCAGCGCGGTTGCGACATATTCCGGGCTGCTGTAACGGTAGCTCAGCTGCACCATGCGATCGGCATCACGACGATATTCCAGTACGGTATTGCCCTGGGAAACGTTGTCGAGTTTGGTGTCATACTGCAACCCACCCCGGACACCCCAGCGATCGCTGATTTTCCAGTATGTATCGCCAGCCCAGATCAGGCTGCCGGTATCATCTTCTTTACTGGTTTGATTCACACCAGTACGAGAAGGGGTAAACGAGTAGATTTGACCTACAGAAACGTTAAAACGTTCAACCAGATCGGCATCATAAATGCGTGTGGTGACACCGGTGGCCACTTCGTTAGCCGAGGCGATACGATCCAGGCCGCTATACGTGCGGTCGCGGAACAGGCCGGTGTAGTCGGTCTGCAGCAACGTTGAGTCGTATGGATAGATGTTGCTCTGATTGCGGTACGGGATATAGAGGTACTGCACCCGCGGCTCCAGCGTCTGGGTGTAGCCCGCCGCTGAGTCCATATCGCGGTCAAAGACCAGACGGCCATCGACTTTAAACTGCGGCAGGGTGCGGTTTACCGACTCATCCAGATCGCCACTTTTGCCGTTGCGGTTCGCAAAGTTGTTGTTGTAGTAATCAACATTGGTTTGCTGGTAGTGGGTTGCCAGGAATTTCGCTTCGGTATCCAGGCTGGCCCAGCCGTTAGACAGCGGCAGGTTCAGCGTTGGCTCAACGTGCAAACGGGTCGCTTCAGGATAGCGATCGCTGACGTTAGTGAATTTCACCGCCTGCGCATATATCCGGCCATCAAACGGACCGATGTCATTCTGATAGAGATTGACGTCCAGCTGCGGCATGGCGCGGTAAACGTTGCTATTACTGGTATTACCAAATACCTGGAAATCTTTGCTGGAGAGCGTCGCATCCCAGTTGGTGTCCGCGTAGCCAATACTGAATTTCTGCGTGGCATAGTTGTCAGTCGAGCTGTAGTACTTCGAGTCGAGGTCGTTGAAGTAGTAGCTATCGCTGACCTTGGTGTAGTCCGCGCTGAAACGCCAGTGTTTATCGTAAACACCTGCATGACGCCAGTAGAACAGCCAGCGATCGGAGCTGTCATCTTCGGCGATGCCGCGCAGCGCTTTATCTTTGTCGTATTGCTTGTCTGAGCCGAGGTAGTCGAACTCCATCAGACCTGCGCCCAGCTCTGTCAGATAACGGAATTCATTCTCAAACTTCATGCCGCGCTTGCTGATGTAGTGCGGCGTAATGGTGGCATCGGCCTGCGGCGCGATGTTCCAGTAGTAGGGCAGGATGAACTCAAAGCCGTTGTTGCTGCCATATTTGGCATTCGGGATCAGGAAGCCGGAGCGACGACGGTCGCCAATCGGTAACTGCAGATAGGGACTGTAGAACACCGGAACGGAACCGAGTTTAAAGCGGGCGTTCCAGATCTCGGCCACTTCCTCTTCGCGGTCCTGAATCACTTCAGAACCGACCACGCTCCAGCTGTTGGAGCCGGGCAGACAGGAGGTAAAGGTGCCATTTTCCAGAATGGTGTAGCGGTTATCACCGCGCAGTTTCATCTGATCGGCGGTGCCGCGACCCTGACGATCCACCATCTGGTACTGACCGTTCCAGACGTTGGTATCTTTACTGTTCAGATTTGACCAGGCTTTCGGACCTTTCAGGATGACCTGGTTATCATCGTAATGCACATTACCCAGGGCATCGACGGTACGAACCGGCGTGGTCTGGCCCTCCTGCTGACGCTGATGAAGCTGAACTTCATCGGCCTGCATACGGCTGTTGCCCTGCTCAATATTCACATTGCCTGTGAAGACCGCATCATCGGGATAGTTCCCTTTGGCAGCGTCGGAGTGAATGGTGACAGGCAGCTGATTGGTATCGCCATTCACCAGCGGGCGGTTGTAACTCGGCACGCCTAACATACACTGCGACATCAGATCGTCGGCAACGGCTTGCTGGCTAATGGCTGCGCCGATCAGTGTGGCCAGCAGGGTAGGTATATGTTTTTTCATACGCGGTATCGAGAATTCCATGAAAACTGGCATCATGCCGACAATCGGGTCAGAGACTAACTTACTGCCCGGCGTTGCGCCAGTGTTAATCCTGGTCAGTCAGCGTTGCCGTTAGGCGCTGAGATAAATGACAGGTATGATAATGCAATTTTCAGCCGCAAGCATGGCGAATTGAGGAGTTTATGCGCTACTGGGGAAAAGTTGTGGGTCTGGCGCTGGGATTACTTTCCGGTGCAGGCTTCTGGGGTATTGTGATCGGTTTGATCATTGGCCATATGTTTGACAAAGTGCGCGGCGCACAAGGCAAGGCTTACTTCTCAAATAATCAGACCCGACAGACGCTGTTTTTCAGCACCACCTTTCAGGTCATGGGCCATCTGACCAAGTCAAAAGGGCGCGTTACCGAAGCGGATATTCAGATTGCGTCGCTGCTCATGGAGCGGATGCAGCTGCACGGTGACTCGCGCACCGCCGCCCAGCGCGCATTTCGCGAAGGCAAGCAGGCAGATTACCCGTTACGCAGCAAACTGCGGGAACTGCGCAGCGCCTGTTTTGGCCGGTTCGATCTGATTCGCATGTTCCTGGAAATTCAGATTCAGGCTGCCTTTGCCGATGGTTCCCTGCATCCCAATGAGCGGCAGGTGCTCTATGTCATCGCCGAGGAACTGGGCATTTCACGCGTTCAGTTCGATCAGTTCCTGCGCATGATGGAAGGCGGCCAGCAGTTCGGCGGCGGACAGCGCAGTGGCAATGGTGGCTTTCAGCAGGCGCAACGTGGACCAACGCTGGAAGATGCCTGCAGCGTGCTGGGTGTGAAGAGCAGCGATGACGCCACCACCATCAAGCGCGCATACCGCAAGCTGATGAGCGAGCATCATCCCGACAAGCTGGTGGCGAAGGGGCTGCCGCCAGAGATGATGGAGATGGCGAAGCAGAAGGCGCAGGAAATTCAGGCGGCGTACGATCTGATTCGCAAAGAAAAAGGCTTTAAGTAATCGCGCCTCTCTCCGCCTCTCAGAAGGAGGCGGCCAGGCGTACCGCCTCCCTTAAAAATCGGCGGGCTGACGAAACGTCATGGCATTACCGAATGCCGGATGGGTGATAGTCAGTGACTCCGCGTGCAGCAGCAGGCGCGGTGCCATCGCCCTGGCGTCCGGATGGGCATAGAAGTTGTCGCCCAGAATCGGATGGCCCAGGGCCAGCATATGCACCCGCAGCTGGTGCGAGCGGCCGGTAATCGGCTTCAGCGAAACGCGCGCACTGTTATCCGCACGATATTCCAGCACCTGATACTCCGTCTGCGCGGCTTTGCCGTTCTCGAAGCAGACCATCTGCTTCGGACGATTAGGCCAGTCGCAAATCAGCGGCAGATCAACCACTCCCTCCTCCTTCTCCGGATGACCCCAGATGCAGGCCACGTAGGTCTTGGCGGGTTCCCGCTCGCGAAATTGCCGTTTCAGCTCACGCTCAGCCGCCTTGGTCAGGGCGACGACCATCACACCACTGGTCGCCATATCCAGCCGGTGAACCGATTCCGCCTGCGGGAAATCACGCTGTATCCGCGTCATCACGCTATCTTTGTGCTCATCCAGCCGACCGGGTACCGAGAGCAGACCGCTGGGTTTATTCACCACCATGATATGCGCATCCTGATAAAGGATGTGCAGCCAGGGTTCACGCGGTGGATTGTAAGGTTCCATAGGGCTTTCCAAAAATAAGGGGCCGGAAGGCCCCTGAGCTTACTGGTGAGTCACCACAATCAGGCGCAGCGCGTCGAGACGCCAGTTGGCCTGATCCAGGCTTTCCAGCACCTGTTCACGGTTGCTTTCCAGCGCCTCGATCTCATCTTCACGGATGTTCGGGTTCACCGCTTTCAGCGCGTTAAGACGGGAAAGCTCTGCGCCCAGCTTTTCATTCGCCTCGGCCCGCGCCGCTTCAATCACCGCACGTGCCTCGCTGACCACGCTCTCTTCACCCTGGGTGAGGATCGCATGCACATCCTGCTGCACCGCATTGACCAGTTTGCTGGCGGTATGGCGGTTAACCGCATTCAGTTGGCGGTTAAAGCTTTCGAACTCCACTTTCCCGGCCAGGTTGGTGCCGTTGCGATCGAGCAGCAGACGGACAGGCGTCGGTGGCAGGAAGCGGGTCAGCTGCAGATGCTTCGGTGCCTGCGCTTCCACCACGTAGATCAGCTCAACCAGCAGCGTGCCCACCGGCAGCGCTTTGTTCTTCAGCAGTGACAGCGCGGAGCTGCCGGTGTCACCCGACAGGATCAGATCCAGGCCGTTACGGATCAGCGGATGTTCCCAGGTGATGAACTGGGTATCCTCGCGGGAGAGCGCCTGATCGCGGTTGAACGTGATGGTGCAGCCATCTTCCGGCAGGCCAGGGAAATCGGGCACCAGCATGTGGTCGGAAGGGGTCAGCACAATCAGGTTATCGCTGCGGTCTTCCTGATTGATACCGACAATATCAAACAGGTTCAGCGCGAAGTTCACCAGACCGGTGTCGTTATCCTGCTCGCTGATGGCGTTCGCCAGCAGCTGAGCCGATTCGCCGCCGTTAGAGTTCAGCTCCAGCAGACGATCGCGGCCCTGTTCCAGCTGCGATTTCAGCGCCTCGTGCTGTTTACGGCACTCCGCGATAAAGCTGTCAAAGCCTTCACTGTTTTCTGGCGCGGCTAAATAGCCGATCAGCTGCTGATGCACGCTGTCGTAGATGGTACGACCGGTCGGGCAGGTGTGCTCGAACGCGTCCAGACCTTCATGATACCAGCGCAGCAGCACCGCCTGAGCGGTCTGCTCCAGCCACGGCACCAGAATCTGAATATCGTGCGCCTGACCAATACGGTCCAGACGGCCGATACGCTGCTCCAGCAGATCCGGGTTAAAGGGCAGGTCGAACATCACCAGGCGGCTGGCAAACTGGAAGTTACGGCCTTCAGAACCGATTTCAGAGCAGAGCAGCACCTGCGCGCCATTCTCTTCCGAGGCAAACCACGCGGCAGCCCGGTCACGCTCAATGATCGACAGGCCTTCGTGGAACACCGCCGCCCGGATGCCTTCGCGCTCGCGCAGTACCTGCTCCAGCTGCAGCGCCGTGGCCGCTTTGGCGCAGATGACCAGCACTTTCTCTTTACGGTTGCTGGTGAGATAGCCCATCAGCCATTCCACGCGCGGATCGAAGTTCCACCAGGTGCCGCTGTCGCCTTCAAATTCCTGATAAATCTGCTCCGGGTAGAGCAGGTCACGCGCCCGCTCCTCGGCGCTTTTGCGCGTGCCCATAATGCCGGAGACTTTGATGGCCGTCTGATACTGCGCAGGCAGTGGCAGGCGGATCTGATGCAGTTCGCGTTTCGGGAAACCTTTCACACCGTTACGGGTGTTGCGGAACAGGACGCGGCTGGTGCCGTGGCGATCCATCAGCATGGCGATCAGCTCCTGACGCGCCTCCAGCTTGCCCTCACGATCGCTGTTGGCGACCTGCAGCAGCGGCTCGATATCTTCTTCGCCCACCAGATCGTTGATCCGGTTCATCTCTTCCTGGGAGATCGCCTGGTCAGCCAGGAGCGCTGTTACCGCATCGGCAATCGGACGGAAATGCTGCTGCTCTTCAACAAAGGCAGCAAAATCGTGGAAACGGTCCGGATCGAGCAGACGCAGACGGGCAAAGTGACTCTCCATGCCGAGCTGTTCCGGCGTCGCCGTCAGCAGCAGCACCCCGGCCGTTTTCTCAGCCAGTTTTTCGATGACCAGATATTCACGGCTGGGTTCGCCTTCGGACCAGGCCAGGTGGTGCGCTTCATCCACCACCAGCAGATCCCATTCGGCATCGGCCAGCAGTTCAAGGCGCTGTTTGTTACGGCGAACAAAGTCGAGCGAACAGATGATCAGCTGTTCCGTTTCAAACGGGTTATCGCTGTCGTGCTGCGCTTCGGTGTAGCGGTCATCATCAAACAGGGCGAAACGCAGGTTAAAGCGGCGCAGCATCTCGACCAGCCACTGATGCTGTAAGGTTTCAGGCACCACGATGAGTACCCGCTCGGCACGACCCGCCAGCAGCTGCTGCTGAATGATCATCCCGGCTTCAATGGTTTTACCCAGGCCCACTTCATCGGCCAGCAGTACGCGTGGCGCGTGGCGACGACCCACATCGTGTGCGATATGCAGCTGATGAGGGATCAGGTTGGTGCGCATGCCGCGTAACCCGCTGATCGGCAGACGGTACTGCTCACTCTGGTATTTGCGTGCGCGGAAGCGCAGGGCAAAGCGGTCCATACGGTCGAGCTGACCGGCAAACAGACGATCCTGCGGCTTACTGAACACCAGCTTGCTGTCGAGCATCACTTCACGCAGGATCACATCGCTTTCTTCAGTATCCAGTCGGGTACCGATATAGGTCATCAGGTCATTTTCGTTGCGGACTTCATCGACGCGCATCTGCCAGCCTTCGTGACTGGTGATGGTATCACCCGGGTTAAAGATGACGCGGGTAACCGGCGAATCGTTGCGGGCGTAGAGGCGGTTTTCCCCCGTGGCCGGAAACAGCAGGGTGATCATGCGGGTATCGATCGCCACCACGGTGCCCAGTCCCAGTTCACTTTCCGTATCACTAATCCAGCGCTGACCTAATGTAAAAACCATATATTTTTAGCTCGAATTTTAACGTTTTTAGAGGTGTTCCCGAATCTCAGGCAATAGCGTTACCGCCAGACAACAAGGTCTGGAGCGTGCATAAGAGCGGTGAGTTTCAGGAAGGGCGCTATGGTACTGGATGGCAGGGCATTCGTCACCTGTCAAAAAAGCCCCAGCTGCCCCGTAATCAGTGTAGCAAAATCTCCTCCGACAAAGGGCAGGATCCCCTCTGCCACCGGCTGCAGCTGCTTCGTCACATAGTGGTCATAGTCGAGCGGCGTACTGCGCGCCTCCAGCGGTTCGGGGCCAGCCGTAGCCATGACGTAACGAATCCGGCCGCCGTTCTGATACTGCAGTGGCCGGTTCAGTTTGCGATTCTGCTCATCAGCCAGCCGGGCGGCGCGCACGTGCGGGGGCACATTTCGTTCATACTCCTTCAGCGGACGCCGCAGGCGCTTTTTGTAGATCAGCTGATCGTCCAGCTCGCCCGCCAGCAGCTGCGCCACGGTCTCCCGGATGTAATCCTGCCACGGCTCGCGGTGGAAAATACGGTGGTAGAGCTGCTGCTGAAATGTTTTGGCCAGCGGCGTCCAGTCGGTTCGCACCGACTCCAGCCCCTTAAAGACCATGCGCGCACCGTCGGCGTCACGAATCAGTCCGGCGTAGCGTTTCTTGCTGCCCTGTTCCGCGCCGCGAATGGTCGGCATCAGAAAACGGCAGAAGTGGTTTTCATACTCCAGTTCCAGTGCGCTGGTCAGTCCCAGCGTCTGCTGCAGGTGATCGCGCCACCAGGCATTCACTTTCTGCACCAGCTGATGACCAATGGCAGCGGCCTGCTCCTCATCGTGGGCCGACTTCAGCCAGACAAAGGTGGAGTCGGTGTCACCATAGATGACGTCGTAGCCTTCCGCTTCGATCAGCGCGCGGGTCTGCTGCATGATGGCGTGACCGCGCAGGGTAATTGAGGAGGCGAGTCGCGGATCGAAGAAGCGGCAGGCGCTGGTGCCCAGCACTCCGTAAAAGGCGTTCATGATGATCTTCAGTGCCTGTGACAGCGGCTGATTGTTCTGTTTTTTCGCCGCTTCGCGCCCCAGCCAGATCTGTTCAACCATCGCCGGCAGGCAGTGGGTGTGGCGAGAGAAGCGCGCTTCCCGGAAACCGGCAACCGAATCCGCATCATCAGGATGGGCCAGACCCTCCACCAGACCCACCGGGTCGATCAGGAAGGTGCGGATAATCGACGGATAGAGGCTTTTGTAATCCAGTACCAGCACCGAGTCGTAGAGACCGGGACGCGAATCCATGACATAACCGCCCGGACTCGCTTCCGGGGCCACCTCACCCATATTGGGCGCGACAAACCCGACACGGTGCATGCGCGGAATATAGAGGTGACTGAACGCCGCCACCGAACCGCCATGGCGGTCCACGGCCAGACCATTGACCGCCGCGCGCTCCAGCAGAAACGGCATGATCGCCGTTTTGTGGAAGATGCGCGTCACCAGTTCACAATCTTTCAGGTTGTAGCGCGCCAGCGCCGGTTTATCGTTGGCAAACCGCCAGTTGATCTCCTCCATGCGGTGCCAGGGATTGTCGATCGCTTTGCCTTCACCCAGCAGCTGCTGCGACACCGACTCCAGGCTGAACGACGGAAAATCCCAGAACGCCGATTTCAGTGCGTCGATGCCATCAATGATCAGGCGGCCGCTGGCCTGCGCGAAAAAAACGCCTGGCTTGAAGCCATGTTCCCGCCACTCCAGCGCCGTCTGCTGGCGGCCAAGACGCAGCGGAATGCCGTAGCGGTCGGCATGTTTCTGCAGCACCCGCAGGTCAAACTGCACCACGTTCCAGCCAATCAGGACATCCGGGTCATGCTCTGCAAACCACTGGTTCAGGGCTTCCAGCAGCTGTGGCCGGCTGTCGAGATAGATCAGGTCGAAATCCAGCGTGCTGGCATCGCCGTTAGCCGGGCCGAGCATATAGACCTGGCGCTGACCGCAGCCCTCCAGTCCGATGCAGTAGAGCTCGCCATGCTGGGTGGTTTCAATATCCAGCGAGACCCATTTCAGCGGCGGGCGATAGTCTGGATGGGGCTTAAGCCGCGCGTTGACCAGCGTGTCGCCCTGCTGCTCGCCATCAAACCAGACGGGGGCGGTAATAAAGCGCTCCATCAGATAGCGTTCCGGCGGGCGGATATCTGCCTCGTAGATCGGAATCCCCTGTTCGCGCAGCCGTTTTTCGATGCGCTGCAGCTGACGATGCTGCTGGCAGTAGAGGCCCAGCACCGGACGGTGACGAAAATCTTTCAGCGCCAGCGGCTGGATACGCAGCTGGCGTTCCTCTCTCTGCAACTCGCTGATCTGCGGCTGATATTCCGCAGGCACAAAAGCGACAGACTCCTGCACAGGCAGCACCACGCGCTGCGCGCCCGCATCGGTGGCGAGCCAGAGGATAATTTCGGTGCCATTCGGGCTGTCCCGCCAGTGGCGGGTGAGCAGAAAACCTGTGCGGGGCATAGTCAGATGTTCTCCGGACGCCGTGTTTCAGGGATAAGTAAACAACCTGAGTATATCATGGATATTTATACAGTTCCTGTCGCCACGATTTGTCAACATTGTCCTACAATTCTTGCCTTGACGCTGTGTGGCTGGCTCTGGACAATCCAGCCTTCTGCTTTGACTAAGGACCACTATGGAAGCCTGGATTCAACAACTGATTACGCAGTCCCTGGAGTGGGCGCTGTTTGCCGTTGCGCTGGTGACGTTTCTGGAGTCGCTGGCGCTGGTCGGGCTGTTGCTGCCAGGTACGGTGATGATGGCCAGCCTGGGCGCGCTGGTCGGCAGTGGCGAGCTTGGTCTTTATCCTGCCTGGGCGGCGGGCTTTGCGGGCTGCCTGATCGGTGACTGGGTCTCCTACGGTATCGGCTGGAAATTTCAGGGGCCGCTGCACCGCTGGAAGTATCTGCAAAAGTACAAAGGTCTGCTGGATAAAACCGAGCATGCCCTGCATCAGCACAGTATGTTTACCATCCTGGTCGGACGTTTTGTCGGCCCCACGCGGCCGCTAATCCCGCTGGCGGCCGGTATGCTGGAGCTGCCGGTACGTAAATTTCTGCCGCCTAATCTCATCGGCTGTCTTCTCTGGCCGCCGATCTATCTGCTGCCCGGCATTCTGGCCGGGGTGGCGATTGACGTGCCAAAAGCGGCGCAGGGCGGCAGCTTTAAATGGCTGTTACTCGGCGCAGCGCTGCTGATCTGGCTTGGCGGCTGGTTAGGCTGGCGCTGGTGGCGCAGTGGCAAGAGCCGCGACTGGGCCACCGCCTGGCTGCCCCCGGCGCGCCTGCGCTGGGCTGGCCCGCTGGGGCTGGCGATCGCCGTGGCGGCGTTCGTCGCGATCCAGTTCCATCCGATGATGCCGGTTTTCCGCCATCTGCTGTGGCAGGTTTTCATCGCCTGAGCCGCTTAACGACGCGGGATGCCGAGTACGTCGGCCTCCCGCGTGTCGCCCGACAGCAGCTGTCGGGTTTCGCCATCCCAGTAAACCCGGCCATCCACAATCACCACGCTGCGCGGCGCGATCTGCTGCGCATCTTCCAGACTGTGTGACACCATCAGCAGCGTGATGCTGCGCGCCTCACACACCGAACGCACCAGCTGAAGCATCTCGCCGCGCAGGGCGGGGTCCAGCGCGGAAAAGGGCTCATCCAGCAGCAGCACCGGTCGGTCACGCAGCAGGCAACGGGCCAGCGCCACGCGCTGGCGCTGGCCGCCCGACAGTTCGCCTGGCAGGCGTGACAGCAGATCGCCTAATCCCACCTGTTCAGCCAGCGCAGTCAGCTGCCGCTGCTGTTCCGCGCTGAGTCGTAGCCCCGGGTGCAGCCCCAGCGCCATGTTCTGCTGCACGCTGAGGTGCGGAAACAGGTTGTTCTCCTGAAACAGCATGGAAACCGGTCGTCGGGCCGGGACAGTGTGGGTGTGCTCCTGACCGTCAATCAGCAGGGTGCCCTGATTCACCGGCAGAAAACCGGCAATCAGGCTCAGCAGGGTGCTTTTACCCGCGCCGCTGGGGCCGAGAATCGCGATGCGTTCACCGCGTGTGGCCCTGAAGCTGAAGCGCATCGGCAGATGCTGGTAGAGATAGGTAAGGTTATCAAGAGTCAGCATGGCGGCCCGGTAATTTTTCCATTAGCGTGAACAGCAATAAGCAGAGCAGCAGCAGCAGCAGGGCGGTAACCGCACCATCAGCGCCACGATAGGCACCTATCTGCTGATAGAGGTAGAACGGCAGCGTGCGGAAGTCGGCGCTGCCAAACAGCGCCACCACGCCAAAATCACCAATCGACAGCACGCAGGCAAAGGCCAGGGCCTGGGCCAGCGGACGTTTCAGCGCCCGCAACTCGATCAGCCGCAGCCGGTTCCAGCCCTGAATATCCAGTGAATCGCAGAGTCTGCCGTAACGCTCTGCGGTGTCGCGCATCGGGTTTTCCAGCACTTTCAGCGCATAGGGAATGGCGATCAGCGCATTGGTAAACATCACCAGCCCTTCGGCGGAGTCGGGCAGGCCGATGGTGGCGTTGAACAGCAGGAAAAAGCCGGTGGCGAGCACAATGCCCGGCATCGCCAGAATCAGCATTCCGCTGGTGTCGATAAGCGTGGCCGCCGCCAGATGCTGGCGCAGACGCAGCTCGCGGCTGCTCCAGAGCAGCATCATGGTCAGCACCACGCAGATCAATCCGGCCCCGGTGGCGATGCGTAATGAGGTCAGGGTTGCCCGCCAGAGAGCAGGCTGAGCCAGCGCACCGCGCACTCCGCCATGCAGGCCCTCCACAATCACCGCCGCCAGCGGAGGCAGCAGCAGGAGCAGCGCCAGCAGGATGAGCAGCGCATCGCTGAGCTGTGCGACCCATGAATCCTGCGGATCGCGCCAGCCCTTCAGTTGACGGGTTCCGGCGGGGATCGCCTTACTGAAGCGCTGGCTGAGCAGCACCAGCGTCAGGCAGCAGCCGAGCTGAATCAGCGCCAGCAGCGCGGCACGGCCCGGATCGTAGTCATAACTCAGCGCCTGGAAAATCGCCAGTTCGAGCGTGGTAGCCTGCGGCCCGCCCCCCAGTGACAGCACGGTGGCAAAGCTGGCAAAGCAGAGCATAAAGATCAGCGCGCCGGTCGGCAGCAACTGACGCCGCAGCCACGGCCACTCCAGCAGGCGAAAATGGTGCCAGCCGCGCAGGTCGAGCTGCGCCGCGAGCTGACGCTGCTCGGCCGGAATGCTCTCCAGCGCCTGCAGCATCAGACGCGTCGCCAGCGGCAGATTAAAGAAGACGTGCGCCAACAAAATGCCCGGCAGACCATAGGGTGAGAAGTGATAACCGATGCCCAGCAGCTGACAGAGCTGGGCCAGCCAGCCAACGCGGCCATAGACGGTCAGCAGACCAAACACCGCCACCAGTACCGGCAGGACCAGGGTCATGGCACAGAGACGCAGCAGCAGCTGACGGCCGGGAAAACGGCGTCGATAGAGCGCCCGCGCCAGCGGCACCGCAGGCAGCAGGGAGAGCAGGGCGGAGAGCAGCGCCTGACCGAAAGAGAAGCCGATCACATGCCGCAGATACGCATCCTGCAGCACGCTGCGCCACTCCAGGCCTGGCGCGGCCATCCAGAGCGCGCCAAAGGCCAGCAGCGCCACGCCGGTTAACAGCAGCGTGGCGAGCGATCCGGGGATCAGCCAGCGCGGCATCAGCGGCTGACGGCGCGTTGCCACTGGCTGATCCAGCCTGAACGCTGTGTGGCCACCTCTTCAGGCGAGAACTGCAGGGCGGTGGACGGCACCGTCAGGCTGGCAAAACCGGCAGGCAGCGGCGTATCGATCACCGGGTACATCCAGTTGCCGGTGGGAATGGTGCGCTGGAACGCAGGCGAGACCATAAACTGCATGAACTGCTGTGCCAGCGCAGGCTGTTTGCTGCTGGCTAACTGTGCGGCCATTTCCACCTGCAGATAGTGTCCTTCGGCAAACGGGGCGGCGGCGTAGTTTTCTTTTTTCTCTTCGATGATGTGATAAGCCGGAGAGGTGGTGTAACTCAGCACCAGATCGCCTTCGCCCTTCAGGAACAGGCCATAGGCTTCGCTCCAGCCTTTGGTCACCGTCACGGTTTTCTGCGCCAGCTTCTGCCACGCCTGCGGAGCCTGGTCGCCGTAGACCTTCTGCATCCACAGCAGCAGGCCTAAGCCGGGAGTACTGGTACGCGGATCTTCGTAGATTACCCGCCACTTTTCCGGGCTGTCGACCAGCTCTTTCAGGCTCCTGGGCGGGTTTTTCAGCCGGGTTTTGTCATAGACAAAGGCGAAGTAGCCATAGTCAAACGGCACAAAGGTGGTGTTGTGCCAGCCGCCAGGCAGGGTAAGTTTTGCGGTGTCGACCTGACTTTCAGCAAACAGACCGGTTTTCTGCGCCGCCTGCACCAGATTGTTATCCAGCCCCAGCACCAGATCCGCTTTGCTGTTTTTGCCTTCCATCCGCACGCGGTTCAGCAGCGAGACGCCATCTTCCAGCGTGACGAATTTCAGCTCACAGTTGCACTGCGCCTCAAAGGCTTTTTTTACCGCCGGGCCAGGGCCCCAGTCGGCAGAGAAGGAGTCGTAGGTGTAGACCGTGAGGACCGGCTTAGCCGCCAGAACGGGGGCGGAGAGTAACAGCAATACCGGCAGAACTTTGTTTAACACTTTGCGCTCCTTCAGGAGAATAGGGGATGAGTCGCAAAGGATCTGAGCACAGCGGCCTCTCAAATCCCTACGTCGGTATTAACCGAATCAGGTTCGACGGGTCTCTCTCAGCTGCTTGCTGGTGGCAGGCGGCACCCCGTTGAGAACGTCACATTCTAGTCATTTCAGCGCCGTGGCGAAAGCGTCACAGTGCCGGCGGCGCAAACCAGGCCGATTTAAAATCAAACCAGCCCAGGGTATTCATCCGCACGCCACGCATGCTGCGCTGGCCCTCCAGCAATAGCCAGTGATGAAACAGCGGATGCAGACCCGCCTCTTCAACCAGCTGTTTGCTCCACTCGGCCAGCGGCAGCGTTTTCTCGCGCCAGCGGGCCGCGTCACTGTGCCAGTCAATCGGCAGGCAGTGATGCAGCAGCGGGATCTCATACAGCTGGGCGAACAGCGACCAGTTCAGCGGCAGGGTAAAGTTGACGCTGCCGAGCCAGATATCACTCTCCGCGTCGCCCTGATACCAGCTTTCATAGCTGATCTCACGGGTTTCCAGGGTGACGCCCTGTTGGGCCAGCAGGGGACGCAGCGCATTGGCGATGCCCTCATGCTCCACGTGCTGACTGTACCAGGTCAGCGTCAGATGGGTCAGGCCGGGCGGCTTTTCGACCGGGGTCAGGTCCCGGCGGTGGTGCCAGCGCGGCAGCAGGCCATAAGCCGGAAACCAGTATCGCTGATAGCCGACGCCCGCGTGGTTGAGCAGGGCGATAGGGTTGAAGAGATAACTGACCCAGCGCCTGACTGCCTCGCTGCGGCCCTGCTCTGAACGCTGGTCAAACAGCAGATAGTAGCAGCCCTCTTCAAGGCGGCTCTCCTCCTGAATCTCATCCGCAGCGTCCCCCTGCAGGCGCACACCGGCATAGACCAGCTCATCGCTGATGTCGGGCAGCACCCAGATAGAGACATCGTCGATCAGGGCGCGAAAGCCAAAGTAATCATCAAAGGCTTCAATCTTCAGCTGGCTCTCATGATTGCGGATCACCCGGTAGGGGCCGGTGCCGACTGGCTGGCGGGCAAAATCCTGAATCGTCGGCCACTCGCGCGGCAGGATCATCGCGCTGACGCTGCCCAGCAGCCAGGGCAGGCCGTCGTCGGGCTGGCTCAGATGCACATCCAGCGTCCAGGGGGCGGGTGAGGAGATCTTTGCAATGTGGGAAAAGAGCGGATGAGGGCGCTGACGCTCCAGGGTGGCGATGACATCCGCCATCTCCAGCTCCCGACCGTGATGGAAACGAATAGCCGGACGCAGAAAGAAGCGCCAGTGAAGCGGGGAGGTCTGCTGCCAGTGATGCGCGATATCGGGCTCGATTTCCCCGTTTTCCTCATTTATCCGCGTCAGGCCATTAAAAATCTGCCGGGCGATGTGCGTTTCAGAGCGCCGCAGCGGCGAGCCAGGCAGCAGATTGAGCAGGGGACGATAGTAGAGCACCCGCAGGATATGCTTGCCCTGCCGGAAACTGCGGCCGAGATGCGCACTGATCATCTGCCGCACCTGATCCTTATCGCCCACCAGCTGGACCAGCTGATCGATGCGATCCTGCTCCAGCAGATCTTCGGCACGCTGCTGCTGTAAAGCCAGCCCGGTATAGCAGAACGTCAGATGTGACCGCCTGCCGCGTCCCGCTTCTGCCTGCCAGACCAGCCAGCCTGCCGCCTGCATCCGGTTGAGCAGATTGCGCATGTGGCGGCGCGAGCAGTGCAGCAGGTCAGCCAGTTCGCTGAGGGTAATGGCCTGCGACTGGCCCTGGCAGCTCTGCCACAGGCGAATGAATTGCTGCTTCAGACGTGACGAGGACATAAAAGAGGAACTCCTGCTGAAAAGCGCTCTGTTTTTTCTGCCTCATTTTAAGAGCAAACTTTGCGCTATGGGAAGAGCGGGAGGCATTCAGTCTGGAATGGCGTTCAACCCTGACTTCGCTGTTCAGCGGAGTGCTTTTCTGAGTAGGGTGCATTTACACCGCCAGCAGAGGATCTCTGCTGGCTTTTTTCATCGTGCGCGGTATGGTCTACCCTTCTTTTTTTCCTCTCTGTTTAGCCTCTAAGGGATTTCGCTATGAAATCGCTGTTAACGCGGCAGCGCCGCATCAATCCGGTTTACCTCGCTTTTATGGTTGCCTCGTTCATGCTGGGCGTGGCGGGCGCATTGCAGGCACCGACGCTGAGCCTGTTTCTGACGCGCGAAGTGCAGGCCCGCCCTTTCTGGGTCGGACTGTTTTTTACCATCAATGCGGTGGCCGGTATCCTGGTGAGCATGCTGGTGGCGAAGCGTTCGGACAGCGTGGGGGACCGCCGTAATATCATTCTGTTCTGCTGCCTGATGGCGCTGGTTAATGCGCTGCTGTTTGCCTTCAGTCGCCACTACCTGACGCTGATTACGCTGGGTGTGCTGCTGTCGGCGCTCGCCAGCGTCTCAATGCCTCAGCTCTTTGCGCTGGCCCGGGAATATGCCGATCAGTCGGCGCGTGAAGCGGTCATGTTCAGTTCGGTGATGCGCGCGCAGCTGTCACTGGCGTGGGTCATCGGGCCACCGCTCTCATTTGCGCTGGCGCTGAACTATGGTTTTGTCACGCTGTTTATGGTGGCCGCCGCGCTGTTTCTGATCTGTATCCTGCTGGTCTGGTTTACCCTGCCGTCAGTGCCCCGTGCGCAGCCTCTGCTGCAAAGCGGCGGTCTGCCGCTAAGCGGCTGGCGCGACCGGGATGTGCGCCTGCTGTTTATTGCCTCGGTGGTGATGTGGACCTGCAATACCATGTATATCATTGATATGCCGCTCTATATCAGTACGACGCTTGGCCTGCCGGAAAAGCTGGCGGGTCTGCTGATGGGCACGGCCGCCGGGCTGGAGATCCCGGTGATGCTGCTGGCCGGGCATTACGCCCGCCGCATGGGCAAGCGCCGGTTAATGCTGGTGGCGGTGGCCGCCGGAGTCCTGTTTTATCTGGGGCTGATGCTGTTTAACTCCCGCACGTCACTGATGGTATTGCAGCTGTTTAATGCGGTGTTTGTCGGGATTATTGCCGGGATTGGGATGTTGTGGTTCCAGGATCTGATGCCGGGACGGCCTGGCGCCGCAACCACCCTGTTCACCAACTCCATCTCAACCGGCATGATTCTGGCCGGGGTGATTCAGGGTACGCTGAGCGAGCGGCTGGGACATGAGGCGGTCTACTGGCTGGCATTCGGGCTGGCGATTGTGGCGCTGGTGATGTCGGCGCGGGTGCGCGACGTATAAAGAAGAAGGGCGACAGGATGTCGCCCTTTTTTTAACGATCGAGGAATCTGGACCGGTCGCTGTGATAGCGAGCCTGCTCAGGGAACACGGTCAGATCGGAAAGGCGCTTAAGCCAATCCCTGGCCGCTCGGCCCGCGCCGTCCCTGGCGCGGGACGCTTTCCTCCTCTGACCGTGTTCCCTGCGCGTTAAGCTTAATTGTTGCTGTCAGATTAGCCCTGTCTTAACGCAATCAGCGCAGGAAGGCGGGCTGATTCTGCTCATACTGCGAAATTGACGCTTCATGCTGCAGGGTCAGACCGATGCTGTCGAGGCCGTTGATCATGCAGTGGCGACGGAAGCTGTCGAGTTCAAACGGGTAGACTTTATCGCCTGCGGTCACCGTCTGCGCTTCCAGATCGACCGTAAAGCTGATGCCTGGCTGAGCCGCAACCAGCCGGAACAGCTCATCCACTTCCTCTTCGCTTAACTTCACCGGCAGCAGCTGATTGTTGAAGCTGTTGCCGTAGAAGATATCGGCGAAGCTTGGCGCAATCACCACGTGAAAACCGAAATCGGTCAGCGCCCAGGGCGCATGCTCACGAGAGGAGCCACAGCCAAAGTTCTCGCGCGCCAGCAGAATGCTGGTGCCTTTAAACTCTGGCTTGTTCAGCACAAAGCTGGGAGTCGGGACCGTGCCGGCGTCATCTTCAAAACGCCAGTCATGGAACAGGTGCTGACCAAAACCGGTGCGGGTCACCTTCTGCAAAAACTGCTTAGGGATGATCGCGTCGGTATCGACGTTTGCGGCGTCCAGCGGCGCGACGATGCCGGTGTGCTGAGTAAATTTATTCGCCATGACTTATGCTCCTGTCGTCAGTTCACGGATGTCGGCAAAGTGGCCGGTGACGGCTGCCGCTGCGGCCATTGCCGGGCTGACCAGATGGGTTCGTCCACCGCGGCCCTGACGACCTTCAAAGTTACGGTTGCTGGTTGACGCGCAACGCTCGCCGGGGTTGAGGCGGTCATTGTTCATCGCCAGACACATGGAGCAGCCTGGCAGACGCCACTCAAAGCCCGCTTCCAGGAAGATTTTATCCAGACCTTCCGCTTCCGCCTGTGCTTTTACCGGACCGGAACCGGGCACCACCATCGCAACCACACCCGGCGCAACTTTGCGGCCTTTGGCGATAGCGGCGGCGGCACGCAGATCCTCAATGCGTGAGTTAGTGCAGGAGCCGATAAAGACTTTATCAATC
Organism: Pantoea sp. Sc1; assembly: GCF_000255315.1. NCBI lineage: Bacteria > Pseudomonadati > Pseudomonadota > Gammaproteobacteria > Enterobacterales > Erwiniaceae > Pantoea > Pantoea sp. Sc1. The sequence goes on along the minus strand of NZ_AJFP01000001.1, from coordinate 3,379,756 downwards.
GCGACATCGGTCAGTCGGATGCCCGGCTGCAGATTCATATACGCCAGCGCTTTTTCCGCTGAGGCGCGCTCTACCGGATCGGCGAATGAGGCCGGGTTCGGGATCACCTGATCAACGGCGATCACCTGACCCGGGTTGGTGCCCCAGGTGACCTGTGGCGCAATCTCTTCTGCATGCAGCGTGACCACCGCATCATAGGTTGCGCCTTCATCTGACTTCAATGTGCGCCAGTACTCTACGGCCTGCTCCCACTTCTCACCCTGTGGGGAGAACTGGCGGCCTTTCAGGTAGCTGAAGGTGGTCTCGTCCGGTGCCACCAGGCCCGCTTTCGCGCCCATTTCAATCGCCATGTTGCACAGCGTCATACGACCTTCCATGCTCAGCGCCTGAATGGCCGGACCGCAGAACTCAACCACATAGCCGGTTCCGCCTGCGCTACCGGTTTTGCCGATGATCGCCAGGACAATATCTTTTGCCGTAATGCCGGTTGAAGCCTGGCCCAGTACCTCGATTTTCATGGTTTTCGCCCGGCCCTGCTTCAGGGTCTGGGTGGCAAACACATGCTCTACTTCGGAGGTGCCGATACCAAAGGCCAGTGAGCCGAAGGCACCGTGCGTCGCCGTGTGCGAGTCACCGCACACGATGGTCATGCCTGGCAGCGTCATGCCCTGCTCAGGGCCGATAACGTGCACGATTCCCTGATACGGGTGGTTCAGGTCATAGAGCTGTACACCAAATTCAGCGCAGTTCTTCATCAGCTCCTGCATCTGAATCCGCGCCATCTCGCCCGACGCATTGATGTCTTTGGTCTGAGTAGAGACGTTGTGGTCCATGGTGGCAAAGGTTTTGCCCGGCTGACGCACCTTGCGTCCATGCGCGCGCAGACCATCAAAAGCCTGTGGCGAGGTGACTTCATGGATCAGGTGGCGATCGATATAGAGTAACGGCGTTTCGTTCGGCGCTTCGTGGACGACATGTGCATCAAATAACTTCTGGTATAAGGTTTTCATTTTTTATTTTTCCTCGGCGATAAAGCGGGCAATGATGCTGCCCATCTCATCTGTGCTGACCGCTGGGCCATCACCGGCTAAATCTTTAGTGCGGTAGCCCTGTTCCAGCGCACGGCTGATGGCGCGTTCGATACTGTCGGCAGCCTCATCGGCATTCAGGCTGTAGCGTAACAGCAGGGACAGCGACAGGATCTGCGCGACCGGGTTAGCAATATTCTGTCCGGCGATATCCGGTGCGGAGCCGCCTGCCGGTTCAAACAGGCCAAAGCCCGCTTCATTCAGGCTGGCGGAAGGCAGCATCCCCATCGAACCGGTGATCATGGCGCACTCATCAGAGAGAATGTCGCCGAACAGGTTGGAGCAGAGCAGCACGTCAAACTGTGACGGATCTTTGATCAACTGCATGGTGGCATTGTCGATATAGATGTGGCTCAGCTGTACGTCCGGATACTCTTTAGCGACCTCATTAACGATTTCACGCCACATGACTGAGGTCTGCAGGACGTTGGCTTTATCTACTGAGGTCACTTTATTGCGGCGTTTACGCGCAGACTCAAACGCGATACGGGCGATGCGCTCGATCTCGAAGCGGTGGTAAACCTCCGTATCGAATGCCCGCTCTTCCGGGCCGCTGCCTTCGCGTCCTTTAGGCTGACCAAAATAGATGCCGCCGGTCAGTTCACGCACGCACAGGATATCGAAGCCTTTCGCCGCGATGTCGGCGCGCAGCGGGCAGAAAGCTTCCAGACCGCTGTAGAGTGCCGCCGGGCGCAGGTTACTGAACAGTCTGAAGTGTTTGCGCAGGGGCAGCAGGGCACCGCGTTCCGGCTGCGAGGCCGGTGGCAAATGTTCCCACTTCGGTCCGCCAACCGAACCAAACAGGATCGCATCCGCCTGCTCGCAGCCCGCCACGGTCGCAGGAGGCAGGGGTTCGCCGTGCTGATCGATAGCGATGCCGCCGACCGCATATTCCTGAGTGGTAATCTGCATATCAAAGCGCTGGCGAATGGCGTCCAGCACTTTCATTGCCTGTGCCATCACTTCCGGGCCAATGCCGTCACCGGGTAAAACTGCGATATGAGAAGAGCTGGACATAGTTATACGGTTTCCTTCTGATCTTTAAATTTGCGTTGCAATTCCTGTTCAACCTGGCGGGCACGCCAGATATTGTTCAGCGCATTCACCATCGCTTTGGCGGACGATTCCACGATATCGGTCGCCAGACCGACGCCGTGGAACTTACGGCCGTTGTAGCTCACCACAATGTCGACCTGACCCAGCGCGTTTTCGCCGTGGCCTTTGGCGGTCAGTTTGTAGTTAACCAGCTCTGCGTCGAACTGAGTAATACGGTTAATAGCCTGATAGACCGCGTCAACCGGGCCGTTGCCGGTGGCCGCATCCGCTTTGGCATCATCGCCGCAGCCAAGCTTGACAGAGGCGGTAGCGGTGATGCCGGAACCGGTCTGAACGTTAAATTCATGCAGCTGAAAATGCTCCGGCTCTTCATTCTGTTTATTGATGAAGGCCAGCGCTTCCAGGTCGTAGTCGAACACCTGACCTTTTTTGTCAGCCAGCTTCAGGAAGGCGTCATACAGGGCATCCAGATTGTAATCCTGCTCTGCATAGCCCATCTCTTCCATACGATGTTTTACCGCCGCGCGGCCAGAACGTGAGGTCAGGTTCAGCTGAATCTTGTGTAAGCCGATCGACTCCGGCGTCAGAATTTCATAGTTCTCGCGATTCTTCAGCACGCCATCCTGATGAATACCGGAGGAGTGGGCGAAAGCGTTGGAGCCGACCACCGCCTTGTTAGCCGGGATAGGCATATTGCAGATCTGGCTCACCATCTGGCTGGTGCGGTAGATCTCCTGATGATTGATGTTGGTGTGCACATTCATGATCTGCTGGCGGGTTTTGATCGCCATGATCACCTCTTCCAGCGCACAGTTACCGGCACGTTCACCCAGACCATTCAGCGTGCCTTCAACCTGACGTGCACCCGCCTGGACAGCCGCCAGGGCGTTACCGGTCGCCATACCCAGGTCATCGTGGGTATGGACAGAGAGAATCGCTTTGTCGATGTTAGGTACGCGGTTGATCAGCTGGCTGATGATGTGAGCATATTCGCCTGGCAGGGTGTAACCCACGGTGTCCGGGATATTGATGGTATTGGCACCGGCATTAATTGCGGCTTCAACCATCCGGCACAGGTCATCAATCGGGGTGCGGCCGCCATCTTCGCAGGAGAATTCAACGTCATTGGTGTAGTTACGGGCACGTTTCACCATGTGAACCGCGCGCTCAATCACCTCGGGCAGCGTGCTGCGCAGTTTGGTGGCGATGTGCATCGGTGAGGTGGCGATAAAGGTATGAATACGGAAGGCTTCGGCAACGCGCAGTGATTCGTATGCCGCATCAATATCCTTCTCCACACAGCGGGCCAGACCGCAGACCCGGCTGTTTTTAATGGTGCGCGCGATGGTCTGTACGGATTCAAAATCGCCAGGTGAGGAGACCGGGAAACCCACTTCCATGACATCCACGCCCATACGCTCCAGCGTTAATGCAATCTGCAATTTTTCTTTCACACTCAGGCTGGCCTGTAATGCCTGCTCACCGTCGCGCAGAGTGGTATCGAAAATAATGACTTGCTGACTCATCGTATTCATCCTTATGCATTTTCTGGCCTGGCAACGAGCATAAAAAAACCCGCGACAGGCGCGGGTTTTTAACTTTCAGCAGGTTTGAATCAGTGTTTGATTCCGCCCACAAGTCTACCGCGCAAGCTGTATGCGTTTAGTAGTAGACCGAGAAGGCGAGCAAAACGAAACATGGATTCAAACCTTATAAATTGTTGTGCTGCCTATATTGGTACTGCAATCACTCAGGGATGTCAACCTTCTGTGCAGGGTTATTCTCCAGCGAGTAAAAGGAAGATCGTCTGTTATTTTACGGCCTGACAGCGTAATGAATAGCGCAGAAGTGAGTGCCGCGCCGGTCAGGCAGGATAAGTACGCTGTTGCAGTGTGGTGACTGTCTTATCTATTTGAAAAATAATAATTTTATTTTTATGCTTCTCAGGCGTGACGCAGAATTTATGTCCGCTTGCTTAGCATAATCGTATGCACTTTAGCGATTTTCTGGTTAATTAACCCAGAAAATAAAACGGCGGGGCGATTGTGGGCTGGGGCAGGTCACAATAAGTTTTCGTTATTTCTTAGATCACGCTAAAAATAATTTCTTAGTCAGCATTTTCCTCTGCGGTTCTGCGGCGTAATTAGTTTAATCCGCGCAGCCAATTCTTATCGGGCAGAGCCTTTACGTCCCTGCCATTTAATTTACACGGCTTTGCGGTTTGCCTGCCCGCTGAAGTGCGGTTATGGTAATCGACCTACTCTCAGAACAATGAACTCGACAGATTTCTCTGTAACCGGACAGCGGCACAGGTTTCCGCTGTCGTGCATAAACATAAGATTTTGATTGGCAGAGCAGGCACCGGCGTGACGCGATATGTGCAAACGGCCCTATTCATGGCGCCCGGTCCTGAAGCCTGGAGGCAGAAGATGGAGATGTTGTCAGGAGCCGAAATGGTCGTCCGTTCGTTAATCGATCAGGGCGTTAAGCAGGTATTCGGTTATCCGGGTGGCGCGGTATTAGATATCTATGATGCGCTGCAAACCGTCGGGGGTATCGATCACATTCTGGTACGCCACGAGCAGGCTGCGGTGCATATGGCTGACGGCCTCGCACGCGCCACGGGTGAAGTCGGGGTCGTGCTGGTCACTTCAGGCCCCGGCGCGACCAATGCGATCACCGGGATCGCCACCGCCTATATGGACTCTATTCCGCTGGTGATTCTGTCGGGCCAGGTGCCTACCTCGCTGATTGGCTATGATGCCTTTCAGGAGTGCGACATGGTCGGCATTTCACGGCCGGTGGTGAAGCACAGTTTTCTGGTGAAAAGCACCGAAGAGATCCCCACCGTGCTGAAAAAGGCGTTCTGGCTCGCCGCCAGCGGACGTCCGGGACCGGTGGTTATCGATCTGCCGAAAGATATTCTCAACCCGGCCAATAAGCTCCCTTATCACTGGCCGGACGCTGTCAGCATGCGCTCCTACAATCCGACCATCCAGGGCCATAAAGGTCAGATTAAGCGTGCGCTGACGACACTGCTGGCCGCAAAACAGCCGGTGATTTATGCCGGTGGCGGTGCCATCACCGCGGGCTGTGAAGCAGAACTGTTACAGCTGGCCGAAAGCCTGAACATTCCGGTCACCACGTCGCTGATGGGACTGGGCGCGTTTCCTGGGACGCATCGTCAGTGCGTCGGGATGCTTGGCATGCACGGCACCTATGAAGCCAACATGACGATGCACAACACCGATCTGATTTTTGGTATCGGCGTTCGCTTTGACGACCGCACCACCAATAATCTGGCGAAGTATTGCCCCAACGCCACCATCATGCACATTGATATCGACCCGACCTCTATCTCCAAAACGGTAGCGGCGGATATCCCGATCGTGGGTGATGCGAAGCAGGTGCTGCAGCAGATGCTGGAGCTGCTGGCGCAAAACGACAGCGAGCCGCGCTCTGAGAGTCTGCAGGCGTGGTGGAGCGCGATTGAGGGCTGGCGCAGTCGTCAGTGCCTGGAGTTTGATCGGACCAGCGACAAAATCAAGCCGCAGGCCGTCATTGAAACCATCAGCCGTCTGACCCACGGCGACGCCTACGTCACGTCCGATGTGGGCCAGCATCAGATGTTTGCTGCGCTCTATTACCCGTTTGATAAACCGCGTCGCTGGATCAACTCCGGGGGGCTGGGCACGATGGGCTTTGGCCTGCCCGCTGCGCTGGGTGTCAAGATGGCTCTGCCGGACGAAACCGTTATCTGCGTGACGGGCGATGGCAGTATCCAGATGAACATTCAGGAGCTCTCAACCGCACTGCAGTACAATCTGCCGGTGCTGGTACTGAGCCTGAATAACCGGGTTCTGGGCATGGTGAAACAGTGGCAGGATATGATCTACTCCGGCCGCCACTCGCAGTCCTATATGGAATCACTGCCTGACTTCGTGCGTCTGGCTGAGGCCTACGGCCACGTCGGGATTGCCATTGAGCATCCGGCTGAGCTGGAAGAGAAGCTGACGCTGGCGCTGGAGAAACTGGCACAGGGGCGTCTGGTGTTTGTGGATGTCGCCGTGGATGGTAGCGAGCATGTTTACCCGATGCAGATTCGCGGTGGCAGCATGGATGAGATGTGGTTAAGCAAAACGGAGAGGACATAATTATGCGTCGCATTTTATCAGTTCTGCTGGAGAACGAATCTGGCGCATTATCCCGTGTCGTCGGTCTCTTTTCGCAGCGCGGCTACAACATCGAAAGCCTGACCGTTGCGCCTACCGATGATCCCACCCTGTCGCGGATGACCATTCAGACGGTAGGCGACCAGAAGGTGCTGGAGCAGATCGAAAAGCAGCTGCACAAGCTGGTGGATGTGCTGCGCGTGACCGAACTGGGGCAGGGTGCCTACGTTGAGCGTGAGATCATGCTGGTGAAGATCCAGGCGAGTGGCTATGGCCGTGAAGAGGTGAAGCGCAACGCTGAGATCTTCCGTGGTCAGATTATTGATGTAACGCCCACGCTGTACACGGTTCAGCTGGCAGGCACCAGTGACAAACTGGACGCGTTTCTCAATTCCGTACGTGAGGTTGCCGAAATCGTTGAAGTGGCCCGCTCCGGTATTGTGGGCGTATCACGCGGCGATCGCATCATGCGTTAATCACGCTGCGTCACCATCGAACCTCACCTAACCCGGCGAAATGCCGGGTTTTTTTATTTTTATGCGCCAGGCTGGTTACATTCAGAAAAGCGGTTGCTCCGCGCACTTTTCTGCTGTTAGATGATAGCCATGAGTTATCCATAGCTTAACTGCGGCTATTTCTGCCGTAAAAGCGGATTTGATGGTGGGGTTATCGTGAAGCTGGATGAAATTGCGCGTTTGGCAGGCGTGTCGCGCACCACGGCCAGTTATGTGATCAATGGTAAAGCGCGGCAGTATCGTGTCAGCGACAAAACCGTTGAGAAAGTGATGGCGGTCGTGCGTGAACATAATTATCACCCCAATGCGGTGGCCGCCGGGCTGCGCGCCGGGCGAACGCGCTCTATTGGGCTGGTGATTCCCGATCTGGAGAATACCAGTTACACCCGTATTGCAAACTATCTTGAACGTCAGGCGCGTCAGCGAGGCTATCAGCTGCTGATCGCCTGCTCAGAAGATCAGCCTGATAACGAGATGCGCTGCATTGAGCATCTGCTACAGCGTCAGGTCGACGCGATCATCGTCTCCACCTCGTTACCGCCTGAGCATCCCTTTTATCAGCGCTGGGTCAACGATCCGCTGCCGATCATTGCGTTAGACCGTGCGCTGGATCGTGAACATTTCACCAGCGTCGTGGGCGCCGACCAGGACGATGCCCATACGCTGGCGGCTGAACTGCGTCAGCTTGAGGTCAAAAACGTGCTGTTCCTCGGCGCCCTGCCTGAGCTGTCAGTGAGCTTCCTGCGTGAGATGGGATTCCGTGATGCGTGGAAAGATGACCCGCGGCCGATAGATTACATCTACTGCAACAGCTTCGAACGCACCGCTGCCGCCGCGCTGTTTGAGCGTTATCTTGAAGAGCATCCGATGCCGGAGGCGCTTTTTACTACCTCTTTCGGGCTGCTGCAGGGCGTCATGGATGTCACGCTGAAACGAGACGGCCGGCTGCCTACCGAGCTGGCGATTGCCACCTTTGGCGACCACGAATTACTGGACTTTCTTGAGTGCCCGGTGCTGGCCGTAGGACAACGCCATCGTGACGTCGCCGAACGGGTACTGGAATTAGTTTTAGCCTCGCTGGATGAGCCAAGAAAACCTAAACCCGGTTTAACCCGTATCCGCCGTAATTTATATCGTCGCGGACAATTAAGCCGAAGAGTTAAATGAGGGAAGGGCAGTATTACGCTGCCCACCACGTTTATTTTTTTCCGAATTACTGATTAAATAAACAGGTCGACGTAAAAAAGCGTAAATTCTGCTCATCAATTCTAACAAAGCAGAAAGGGTTATTTTTATTATCTGCTTACAACTTCAACAAATGCCGCTTTCCTGTCCGCCCTGAGCCGCTGGGCTTTTTTTCGGAAATCCCTTAAAATGCCGCCGCTGTCTCAGAAACCATGAGAAATATTCAGCGTGTGATGCTGTTTCATTTTTAATCGTTTTTTCCGCGCCCGTTTTTTTTATTCAGGTATTCATTGGTTTAATTTTTTCTTTCTCTTTTTATTCGATCAGGGCGTCGGCAGCCATTAATTCGGCGCTCTGTAAATAGTGATATTCAACTGCCGCTCCGGCTTGACAAGGATTTCATCGAATCCTTAAACTCGTTTCGTGGTAAAAAGTGGGATAAAGTGGTGCAAACGGGTGACCAGGGGGAGAGACTGGCATGTTCCGCGGAGCAACGTTAGTCAATCTCGACAGTAAAGGGCGGCTTGCCGTACCCACGCGATATCGCGATTTGCTGATCGGGGAATCTCAGGGGCAGATGGTCTGTACCATCGACCTCCACCAGCCATGCCTGTTGCTTTATACCCTGCCCGAATGGGAAATCATTGAAAAAAAGCTCGCCCGCTTATCCAGTATGAATCCACTTGAGCGCCGTGTGCAGCGTCTGTTGCTGGGACATGCCAGTGAATGTCAGATGGATAATGCAGGACGCCTGCTGCTGGCGAATACGCTTCGGCAGCACGCAAAATTAACCAAAGAAGTGATGCTGGTCGGACAGTTCAACAAGTTTGAGCTGTGGGATGAACAGACCTGGTATCAACAGGTCAGGGACGATATTGACGCAGAACAGTCAGCTCAGGAGCCTTTATCTGAGCGGTTGCAGGACTTGTCGCTATAGCTATGCAGGAAAATTTCAAACATACCACCGTGCTGTTGGATGAGGCGGTTAACGGCCTCAATATCAGGGAAGACGGTATCTACATCGACGGCACGTTTGGTCGTGGTGGTCATTCACGTCTGATTCTTTCGCAACTGGGAGAGAAGGGACAACTGATCGCCATCGATCGCGACCCTCAAGCTATCGCCGCTGCCGCTGAGATTACAGATCCCCGCTTCTCTATTATTCATGGCCCTTTTTCCGCCCTGGCAGAGTATGTCTCTGAGCGGGATTTGGTCGGAAAAATTGACGGCATCCTGCTGGATCTGGGGGTTTCCTCACCGCAGCTGGATGACGCAGAGCGCGGCTTCTCGTTTATGCGTGACGGACCGCTGGATATGCGTATGGATCCTTCGCGCGGCCACTCCGCCGCCGAGTGGTTGCTGCAGGCGGAAGAGGCAGACATCGCTTTCGTTCTGAAAACCTACGGTGAAGAGCGGTTCGCCAAACGTATCGCCCGCGCCATTGTTGAGCGCAATCGCGAAGCGCCGATGACCCGGACACGGGAGCTGGCTGAGGTGATCGCCGTTGCCACGCCGGTTAAAGATAAGTTCAAGCATCCGGCGACGCGCAGTTTCCAGGCGATCCGTATCTGGATTAACAGTGAACTGGAAGAGATCGATATTGCGCTGAAAGGGGCAGTTGAGGTGCTGGCACCACAAGGGCGCCTTTCGGTGATCAGCTTCCACTCGCTGGAAGATCGGCTGGTGAAACGCTTTATGCGCGATCAGAGTCGCGGGCCGCAGGTCCCAGCCGGGCTGCCAATGACGGAACATCAGCTGCGTGCCCTGGGCGGTCGTGAACTGAAATTACTCGGCAAAATGTCGCCGGGCGATGCCGAAGTTTCTGAGAACCCGCGCGCGCGCAGTTCGGTATTACGTATTGCGGAGAAAACCGACGCATGATCGGTAATGAGCGTCACAGTCTGCCCGCCGTTATCGGCGGGGATCTGCTGCGAAAGGGCAAGATCCCGGTGCTGTTGCTGATCGCTGTGGTGGTTTCTGCCGTGCTGGTGGTCACCACCACCCATAAAACCCGACTGTTAACCGCACAGCGTGAACAGCTGGTACTGGAGCGCGACGCGCTGGATATCGAATGGCGCAACCTGATTCTGGAAGAGAATGCGCTGGGCGATCACAGCCGTGTCGAACGCATCGCCACCGAGAAGCTGCAGCTGCAGCACGTTGATCCTTCACAAGAAAATATCGTGGTGCAGAAATAAGGACCTCAGATAGCGAATGAGCGGTACAGGCAGAACGCTGAAGTTAAAGAAACCGGAAGATAAGGCCAGCTTTGTAAGCTGGCGTTTTGCGTTGCTGTGCGGCTGTATTTTGCTGGCGCTGGGTGGACTGCTGTCACGCGTTGCCTGGCTGCAGGTGATCAATCCAGGCAAGCTGGTCAAAGAGGGCGATCTTCGCTCGCTGCGCGTGCAGGCGGTGCCGACGTCGCGCGGGATGATCAGCGATCGAGCCGGACGCCCGCTCGCCGTCAGTGTCCCGGTAAATGCCATCTGGGCCGATCCCAAAGAGCTCCACGCCGGCGGCGGCGTCACACTGGACAGCCGCTGGAAGGCGCTCTCCGATGCGCTTTCGATTCCGCTGGATCAGCTGGCGGCGCGTGTTAACGCCAACCCGAAAGGCCGCTTCGTCTATCTGGCGCGCCAGGTCAATCCGGCTATCGGCGAGTACGTTAAAAAACTCAAACTTCCCGGTATTCATCTGCGCGAAGAGTCGCGCCGCTACTATCCTGCCGGGCAGGTCACCTCCCATCTGATTGGTTTTACCAATATCGACGGACAGGGCATTGAAGGCATCGAGAAGAGCTTTGATAAGTGGCTGACCGGTGCGCCGGGCGAACGAACGGTGCGTAAAGACCGTTACGGTCGGGTCATCGAAGATATCTCTTCCGTCGACAGCCGGGCGGCCCACAACCTGACCCTGAGCATTGATGAACGTCTGCAGGCGCTGGTTTACCGCGAACTGAATAACGCCGTGGCGTTCAACAAAGCGGAGTCGGGCACGGCGGTGCTGGTGGATGTGAACACCGGTGAAGTGCTGGCGATGGCTAACAGCCCGGCTTACAACCCGAACAATCTCAGTAATACCTCCAAAGATCTGATGCGCAACCGCGCCATCACCGACATTTTCGAGCCTGGCTCAACCGTGAAGCCGATGGTGGTGATGACGGCGCTGCAACGCGGCGTGGTCAGAGAGAACAGCGTTCTGAATACCGTGCCGTACCGCGTCAATGGTCATGAGATCAAAGATGTGGCGCGCTACAACGAATTGACCCTGACAGGGGTTCTGCAGAAGTCGAGTAACGTCGGGGTTTCACGTCTGGCGTTAGCGATGCCCTCCTCAGCGCTGGTAGAAACTTACTCGCGTTTTGGACTGGGCAAACCGACCAATTTGGGGCTGGTCGGGGAAAGCAGTGGCTTATACCCTAAAAAACAACGGTGGTCTGACATAGAGAGGGCCACCTTCTCTTTCGGCTACGGGCTAATGGTAACGCCGTTACAGTTAGCGCGAGTCTACGCAACCATTGGCAGCTATGGCATTAATCGCCCGCTGTCGATTACCAAAGTCGACCCGCCCGTCGCGGGAGAGCGCGTTTTCGATGAGTCGCTGGTGAAAACCGTGATGCATATGATGGAAAGCGTGGCGCTGCCCGGTGGCGGCGGTGTCAAAGCGGCCATCAAGGGCTATCGCATTGCGATAAAAACCGGTACGGCGAAAAAAGTCGGACCGGATGGTCGCTACGTCAACAAATACATCGCCTATACCGCAGGTGTTGCACCTGCCAGTCATCCTCGGTTCGCGCTGGTGGTGGTGATCAACGATCCCCAGGCCGGCAAATATTATGGTGGTGCGGTTTCTGCTCCGGTGTTTGGTGCCATCATGGGCGGCGTACTGCGCACCATGAACATCGAACCGGATGCGTTACCGACCAATGACAGAAACGAGCTGGTGACTAACAGAAGTGAGGAATCAAGTGACAGATCGTAACCTGCGCGACTTACTCGGCCCCTGGGTGCCAGGCGCGCCGGCGCGCCCACTGCGTGACATGACCCTGGACAGCCGCCTTGCGGCTTCTGGCGATCTGTTTGTCGCTGTTTCAGGCCATCAGGTTGATGGACGCCGCTTTATCCCGCAGGCGATTGCGCAGGGCGTCGCTGCCGTTGTTGCGGAAGCCGAAGGCGAAGCCGCCGACGGTGAAATCCGTGAAATGCACGGTGTGCCGGTTATCTATCTGGCGCAGCTGCATCAGCGTCTTTCGGCATTAGCCGGACGCTTTTACCAGCAGCCAGGTGAAAAACAGAAGCTGATCGGCGTGACCGGTACCAACGGCAAAACCACCACCACGCAGTTACTGGCGCAGTGGGCAATGCTGCTGGGTGAAACCAGCGCGGTCATGGGCACGGTCGGCAATGGCCTGGTAGGCCAGCTGGCCGCCGCCGAAAATACTACCGGCTCTGCGGTAGACGTACAGCATCTGCTGCACGATCTGGCTGAAAAAGGGGCGACCCTGACCGCCATGGAAGTCTCCTCACACGGGCTGGTTCAGCATCGCGTCGCGGCACTGCCGTTTGCCGCTGCGGTCTTCACCAATCTCAGCCGCGATCACCTCGACTATCACGGTGACATGGAGAGCTACGAGTCCGCCAAATGGCTGCTCTTCTCTGAGCATCAGGTCGGTCAGGCGATCCTCAACGCGGATGATGAAGTGGGGCGTCGCTGGCTCGCGCGCTTACCGGATGCGGTCGCAGTCACCATGGAGAATAACCTCCAGCCGGGTTGCCATGGCCGCTGGCTGAAAGCCGACACGGTGGAGTACCACGACAACGGCGCCCATATCCGTTTCAGCTCCAGCTGGGGCAATGGCGACATTGCCAGCCCGCTGATGGGCGCATTCAATGTCAGCAATCTGATGCTGGCGCTGGCGACCCTGCTGGCGCTCGACTATCCGCTGGCGACGCTGATCGACGCCGCCCCCCGGTTACAGCCGGTCAACGGGCGTATGGAAGTGTTCAGTGCCGCAGGTAAACCCACGGTCGTGGTCGATTACGCTCACACGCCAGACGCGCTGGAAAAAGCGCTGGAAGCGGCACGCCTGCACTGCACAGGGAAACTGTGGTGCCTGTTTGGCTGCGGTGGCGATCGTGACAAAGGGAAACGCCCGTTAATGGGGGCGATTGCCGAGCAGTTTGCCGATGTGGTGGTGATTACCGATGACAACCCGCGCAGTGAAGATCCGCAGGCCATCGTCAACGATATTCTGACCGGTTTGCTGGACCCGGGCCGCGCCCGTGTGGTCTCCGGTCGTGCGCAGGCGGTGACTAACACCATTATGCAGGCGCAGCCTGACGACATCGTGCTGGTCGCGGGCAAGGGCCACGAAGATTATCAGATCATCGGTACACACCGGCTTGATTACTCCGACCGTGCAACGGTCGCGGCTCTGCTGGGAGGCACAGCATGATTCCGGTTTCATTACAGACCCTGGCACAGATCACCGGCGGCACGCTTTATGGCAGCGACCTCACTCTGAATGAGGTCACCACAGATACCCGCAAGGTGACGGCTGGCAGCCTGTTTGTCGCGCTGGTGGGTGAGCGTTTTGATGCGCATGACTTTGTCGGCGATGCGATTGCGAATGGCGCACAGGCGCTGCTGGTCAGTCAGCATTTACCTGTCGCTGTACCGCAAGTGGTCGTTGAGGATACCCGTCTCGCCTTTGGCAGACTGGGGGCCTGGGTTCGCCAGCAGTCCACCGCCCGCGTCGTGGCGCTGACCGGCTCATCCGGAAAAACCTCGGTGAAAGAGATGACCGCGGCGATTCTGCGTCAGTGCGGTGAAACGCTCTATACCGCCGGTAATCTCAATAACGACTATGGCGTCCCGATGACGCTGCTGCGCCTGACACCTGAACATCAGTATGCGGTGATCGAGCTGGGCGCGAATCATCAGGGCGAAATCGCCTATACCACCGATCTGGTTCGGCCGGAGAGTGCGCTGGTTAACAACCTGGCGGCAGCACATCTGGAAGGCTTTGGTTCACTGGCGGGCGTTGCCAAAGCTAAAGGCGAAATTTTTCAGGGCTTACCGCCGCACGGCATTGCGATTCTGAATGCCGAGAGCAATGACTGGCCAAAGTGGCAGGCGAATCTGCAGGATAAAACCGTGTGGCGCTTTGCACCACAGGCGGCAGGGTGCGACTTCTCCGCCCGCGATATCCGCATTGCTCAGGACGGCACCCATTTTGTCATGGTGACTCCGCGTGGCGAAGTGGAGATCGTTCTGCCGCTGCCGGGTCGCCATAACATCGCTAATGCTCTGGCCGCTGCGGCGCTGGCCCTGTCAGTGGACGCGCCGCTGAGCGCCGTTCAGCAGGGGCTGAAAAGCCTGCAGTCGGTGCCTGGCCGTCTGTTCCCGGTGCGCCTCTCTGCGCAGCAGCTGCTGCTGGATGACAGTTACAACGCTAACGTCGGTTCAATGACCGCAGCGGTTCAGGTGCTGTCCGAGATGCCGGGCTATCGGGTGCTGGTGGCGGGGGATATGGCCGAGCTGGGCGACGAGACCGAACAGTGTCACCGCGAAGTCGGCGAGGCGGCACGTGACGCAGGCATCGATCGCGTGCTGACGACCGGCAGATTCAGCCATTTCATCAGCGAAAGCAGCAAAGCTGGCGAACATTTCAGCGATAAGACGGCGCTGACTGAACGTTTACGCCAGCTGTTGTCCGAACACTCAGAAATTACTGTCTTGATAAAAGGTTCGCGTAGTGCCGCCATGGAGCAGGTAGTACAGAGCTTACAGGAGAAAGGAACATGTTAGTTTGGCTGGCCGAGCATCTGGTCGCTTTATATTCCGGTTTTAACGTCTTTTCCTATCTGACGTTTCGCGCCATTGTCAGCCTGCTGACCGCGTTATTTATCTCGCTCTGGATGGGACCGCGCCTGATCGCCTGGCTGCAGAAGTTACAGATCGGTCAGGTTGTCCGCAACGACGGCCCGGAGTCTCACTTCAGCAAGCGCGGCACGCCGACTATGGGCGGCATCATGATCCTGACCTCCATCACCATTTCGGTGCTGATGTGGGCCTATCCGTCGAATCCGTATGTCTGGTGTGTGCTGGTGGTGTTAATCGGCTTTGGCATCATCGGCTTTGTCGACGATTACCGTAAAGTCGTACGTAAAGACACGAAGGGACTCATCGCCCGCTGGAAATATTTCTGGATGTCGGTGATTTCGCTGGGCGTGGCGTTCGCGCTGTATGCGGCAGGCAAAGATACGCCGGCGACCCAGCTGGTGGTGCCATTTTTCAAAGACATCATGCCGCAGCTCGGCCTCTTTTATGTGCTGCTGGCCTACTTTGTGATTGTCGGAACGGGTAATGCGGTCAACCTGACCGATGGCCTGGATGGTCTGGCTATTATGCCGACCGTCTTTGTGGCGGCCGGCTTCGCGCTGGTTGCCTGGGCAACGGGTAACGTGAAATTCGCAGAATATCTGCACATCCCTTACCTGCGTCATGCCGGTGAACTGGTGATTGTCTGCACCGCTATCGTCGGGGCAGGGCTGGGCTTTCTGTGGTTTAACACCTACCCGGCACAGGTCTTTATGGGGGATGTGGGCTCGCTGGCACTGGGCGGCGCGCTGGGAACCATCGCGGTGTTACTGCGTCAGGAATTTTTACTGGTGATCATGGGCGGCGTGTTTGTGGTTGAAACGCTGTCGGTGATCCTGCAGGTGGGATCGTTCAAGCTGCGCGGTCAGCGTATTTTCCGCATGGCGCCGATCCATCACCACTATGAACTGAAAGGCTGGCCGGAACCGCGCGTGATTGTGCGCTTCTGGATTATTTCGCTAATGCTGGTGCTGATTGGCCTGGCCACGCTGAAGGTGCGTTAATCATGGCTGACTATCGGGGTAGAAAAGTCGTCATCATCGGGCTGGGCCTGACCGGGCTCTCCTGTGTTGATTTCTTTCTGGCGCAGGGCGTAACGCCTCGCGTGATGGATACCCGTGTCTCGCCGCCGGGGCTGGATAAATTGCCCGGGCAGGTTGAACGCCATCTGGGCGGTCTTAACGGCGACTGGCTGCTGACCTCCGATCTGATTGTTGCCAGTCCGGGTATCGCGCTGGCGCATCCGCTTCTCAGCGAAGCAGCAGATGCCGGTATCGAAATCGTCGGCGACATCGAGCTGTTTTGCCGCGAGGCGCAGGCGCCTGTCGTGGCGATTACCGGTTCTAACGGCAAAAGCACGGTGACGACGCTGGTGGGCGAGATGGCCAAAGCCGCAGGCTGGCAGGTGGGCGTGGGCGGCAACATCGGCCTGCCCGCACTGAGCCTGTTACAGTCTCCGGCGCAGCTCTACGTGCTGGAGCTCTCCAGTTTTCAGCTTGAGACTACGCACAGCCTGAAAGCCGCGGCGGCAACCGTGCTGAACGTCAGCGAAGATCATATGGATCGCTATCCGCTGGGGATGCAGCAGTATCGTGCCGCCAAACTGCGGGTTTACGAGAATGCGCAGACCTGCATCGTTAACGCCGATGACGCCCTGACGATGCCGGTTCGCGGGGCGGACACCCGTTGTGTCAGCTTTGGCATCGATTTCGGTGACTATCACCTTAACAAGCAGCAGGGCAGTATCTGGCTGCGGGTGAAGGGTGAGAAGGTGCTGAACACCGCTGAAATGAAAATGACCGGCCAGCACAACTACACCAATGCACTGGCGGCGCTGGCCCTGGCTGACGCCGTAGGGTTGCCACGCGCCTCCAGCCTGGCCGCTTTAACGCATTTTAACGGTCTGGCACATCGCTTCCAGCTGGTGCATGAGCATCAGGGCGTGCGCTGGATTAACGACTCTAAAGCCACCAATGTTGGCAGCACCGAAGCGGCGCTGAATGGTCTGCAGGTGAACGGCACGTTATGGCTGCTGATGGGCGGCGATGGCAAATCAGCCGACTTTACGCCGCTGATCCCCTGGCTGCAGGGTGACAATGTGCGTCTCTACTGTTTTGGCCGCGATGGCGATGCACTGGCGGCGCTGCGTCCTGAGATCGCCGTACGCACGGAGACGATGCGTCAGGCAATGGAGCAGATCGCGCCTCAGGTTAAATCCGGCGATATGGTTCTGCTGTCGCCCGCCTGTGCCAGCCTGGACCAGTTCCGTAACTTTGAGCAGCGCGGCGATCAGTTCGCGCAGCTGGCGAAGGAGCTGAGCTGATGCGTATTCCTGGCGCCGGACTGGCTCACTATTTCTCAGGACGCCTGAAAGATTGGGTCATGGGAGCGCGTGAAAGTGATGACACTTCACTGGTGCTCTATGACCGCACGCTGTTATGGCTGACGCTCGGTCTGGCAGTGATTGGTTTTGTGATGGTGACTTCGGCCTCTATGCCGGTCGGTCAGCGTCTGAATGACGATCTCTTTTACTTTGCCAAGCGTGACGCCTTCTACATTGCGCTGGCGCTGGGCATGGCGCTGGTCACGCTGCGGGTGCCAATGGATTTCTGGCAGCGCTACAGCAACGTGATGCTGATGGTCACGATCGTTATGCTGCTGATTGTTCTGGTGGTCGGCAGCTCGGTTAACGGTGCATCGCGCTGGATTGCGCTGGGTCCGCTGCGTATCCAGCCTGCGGAGCTGTCGAAGCTCTCCCTGTTCTGCTATCTCGCCAGTTACCTGGTGCGCAAAGTGGAAGAGGTGCGTAATAACTTCTGGGGCTTCTGTAAACCGATGGGCGTCATGGTCGTGCTGGCGGTGTTACTGCTGGCGCAGCCCGACCTGGGAACGGTGGTGGTGCTGTTTGTTACGACGCTGGCGATGCTCTTCCTGGCGGGGGCCAAGCTGTGGCAGTTCATGGCGATTATCGGCTCCGGTATCTTTGCGGTGATCCTGCTTATCATTGCAGAACCCTACCGTATGCGCCGCGTGACGTCGTTCTGGAATCCCTGGGAAGATCCGTTTGGGAGTGGCTACCAGCTGACCCAGTCGCTGATGGCCTTTGGCCGCGGTGAGTTCTGGGGGCAGGGACTCGGTAACTCCGTGCAAAAGCTGGAATATCTGCCGGAGGCGCACACCGACTTTATTTTCGCCATCATAGGGGAAGAACTCGGTTACATCGGTGTGGTATTGGCACTTTTAATGGTATTCTTCGTCGCTTTTCGTGCGATGTCGATTGGCCGACGCGCGCTGGAGCTGGATCAGCGTTTTTCCGGCTTCTTAGCCTGTTCAATTGGCGTCTGGTTCAGCTTCCAGGCGCTGGTTAACGTCGGGGCTGCAGCCGGTATGTTACCGACTAAAGGCCTGACCTTGCCGCTGATCAGTTACGGTGGTTCGAGTCTGATCATTATGTCGACCGCCATCGTCTTTTTATTACGCATAGATTATGAAACGCGCCTGGCGAAAGCGCAGGCGTTTACCCGAGGTGGTCGATGAGCGGTAAGCGATTGATGGTGATGGCAGGCGGAACCGGCGGACATGTTTTTCCCGGTCTGGCTGTCGCCCATCATCTGATGGAACAGGGCTGGCAGGTTCGCTGGTTAGGCACCGCCGACCGCATGGAGGCCGATCTGGTGCCGAAGCACGGCATTGAGATCGACTTTATCCGCATCAGCGGACTGCGCGGTAAAGGCCTGAAAGCGCTGCTGCTGGCGCCCATGCGCATCTTCAATGCATGGCGTCAGGCGCGCCGCATTATGAAAGCCTGGCAGCCCGATGTTGTGCTGGGCATGGGCGGCTACGTTTCCGGTCCGGGTGGCCTGGCGGCCTGGAGTTGCGGCATTCCGGTGGTACTGCATGAGCAGAACGGGATTGCCGGACTGACTAACAAATGGCTGGCGAAAATCGCCACCAAAGTGCTGCAGGCGTTTCCGGGGGCTTTTCCTGCTGCCGATGTGGTGGGCAATCCGGTGCGTACGGATGTGCTGGCGCTGCCTCTGCCGGCACAACGGCTGGCCGACCGGTCAGGCCCGATCCGGGTGCTGGTGATTGGCGGCAGTCAGGGCGCGCGGATACTGAATCAGACGCTGCCGCAGATTGCGGCGCTGGTGGGTGATGAGATCACCCTGTGGCATCAGACCGGTAAAGGGGCGCTGCCCGAAACGGAGAAAGCCTATCAGCAGGCGGGTCAGACGCAGCACAGGGTCACCGAGTTTATCGATGATATGGCGGCGGCCTATGCCTGGGCCGATGTGGTGGTCTGCCGCTCCGGAGCGTTAACCGTGAGTGAAGTCGCTGCCGCTGGTTTACCGGCGATTTTCGTGCCGTTTCAGCACAAGGATCGCCAGCAGTACTGGAACGCGCTGCCGCTGGAAAAAGCGGGCGCCGCCAGAATTTTTGAGCAGCCGCAGTTTACTGCGGAGGCCGTAGCGGATCTGCTACGCCACTGGGATCGCGCAACCCTGTTGACGATGGCTGAGCAGGCCCGTCAGGTGGCGATCCCCGATGCGACCGATCGGGTCGCACAGGAAGTGGCTCGCGCCGCAAAGTAATCATTCCGGTCAGCGTGTCTGACCTGTACCCGGGCCGGGTACAAACTGAAAGAGCAGGTAATTGAGAGCGATGAATACACAACAATTGGCAAAACTGCGTTCTATCGTGCCCGAGATGCGTCGCGTCCGGCACATCCACTTTGTCGGCATCGGTGGTGCTGGCATGGGCGGTATTGCCGAAGTGTTAGCAAATGAAGGCTACCATATCAGCGGTTCAGATCTGGCCCCTAACCCGGTGACGCAGAACCTGATAGCGCTGGGTGCGACCATCTATTTTAACCATCGCCCTGAAAACGTGAACGATGCCAGCGTGGTGGTGGTTTCCAGCGCGGTCTCGCAGGACAACCCTGAACTGGTGGCGGCGCGTGAACAGCGCATTCCGGTCATTCGTCGCGCGGAGATGCTGGCGGAGCTGATGCGATTCCGTCACGGCATCGCCGTTGCGGGCACCCATGGCAAAACCACCACCACGGCGATGGTCTCAAGCATTTATGCGGAAGCCGGGCTGGATCCGACCTTTGTGAACGGCGGACTGGTCAAAGCAGCAGGCACCCATGCCCGTCTGGGCAACAGCCGCTATCTGATTGCCGAAGCGGATGAGAGTGACGCGTCGTTCCTGCATCTGCAGCCGATGGTGGCGATTGTAACCAACATCGAAGCGGACCACATGGACACCTATCAGGGCGATTTTGAGAACCTGAAGCAGACCTTTATTAACTTCCTGCACAACCTGCCGTTTTATGGTCGCGCAGTGATGTGCGTGGATGATGCGGTGATCCGCGATCTGATCCCACGTGTAGGACGGCACATTACCACCTACGGTTTCAGTGATGACGCTGACCTGCGCATTGAGAATTATGAGCAGAGTGGTGCGCAGGGACATTTCACCCTGATCCGTCAGGATAAAGCGCCGCTGCAGATTACGCTGAACGCACCGGGCCGCCACAACGCACTGAATGCGGCCGCCGCGGTTGCCGTCGCCAGCGAAGAGGGCATTGAAGACAACGCCATTCTGGCCGCGCTGGAGAGCTTCCAGGGCACGGGCCGTCGCTTTGATCTGCTGGGTGAGTTCCCGACCGAACCGGTAAACGGGCAGCCGGGCAGCGCAATGCTGGTGGATGACTATGGTCATCACCCGACTGAAGTTGAGGCGACGATCAAAGCGGCACGTGCAGGCTGGCCGGACAAAAAACTGGTCATGGTATTTCAGCCGCACCGTTTCAGCCGAACCCGCGATCTCTTCGATGATTTCGCCAACGTGCTGTCACATGTCGATGTCCTGCTGATGCTGGATGTCTACTCTGCCGGTGAGACGGCCATTCCGGGCGCAGACAGCCGTTCGCTCTGCCGTGCGATTCGCAATCGGGGCAAAGTGGATCCGATTCTGGTGCCGGAACATGACGCGCTGCCGGAGATGCTGGCACCGCTGCTGTCAGGCAACGATCTGATTCTGGTGCAGGGGGCCGGTAACGTCGGTAAGGTTGCCCGCAAGCTGGCTGACGCGAAGCTCCAGCCGGAGCAGAAAGCGGAGGATCGTCATGGCGGATAAAGTTGCCGTATTAATGGGCGGTACCTCGGCAGAGCGTGAGGTGTCACTCAACTCGGGTCAGGCTGTGTTAGCCGGATTACGGGAAATGGGCATTGATGCATATGGCATCGATACCCGTGATGTTTCGGTTCTCACGCTGAAAGAGCAGGGCTTTACCAAAGCCTTTATCGCTCTGCATGGCCGGGGTGGCGAAGATGGCTCGCTGCAGGCGGTGCTGGAGTTTCTGCAACTACCCTACACGGGCAGCGGCGTGATGGCCTCAGCCGTCACCATGGACAAGCTGCGCACCAAACTGCTGTGGCAGGGGCGCGGCTTACCTTCAGGACGCTTTGTCTGGCTGACGCGTCAGCAATTTGATGCCGGGCTGGATGCCGAGAGCGACGCGGCGATTGCGGCGCTTGGCCTGCCACTGTTTGTTAAGCCAGCCTGTGAAGGCTCCAGCGTGGGCATCAGCCGGGTCAACGATCTGAGCGCGCTGCCTGCTGCACTGGAACTGGCGTTTAAGCACGACAATGACGTGCTGGTCGAGGCGTTTCTCAGCGGCGCGGAGTATACCGTCGCGATTGTGGGCGATCGTATTCTGCCTGCCATTGAAATTAAGAGCGCCAGCGAGTTCTATGACTATGAAGCTAAATACATTTCTGACGATACTCAGTATCTCTGTCCGGCCGATTTAAGTGCCGAACGGGAAGCAGAATTGCAGCAGCTGGTGCTGGCAGCCTGGCGTGCGCTGGGATGCCGTGGCTGGGGACGGGTTGATGTGATGACCGACGGAGAGGGGAACTTTCAGCTGCTGGAAGCCAACACCTCACCGGGCATGACCAGCCACAGTCTGGTGCCGATGGCGGCGAAACAGGCGGGTATGCGTTTCCCGCAGCTGGTTGCCCATATTCTGGAGCTGGCCGACTGATATGTCACAGGCGGCGATGAGAGTTCGAAACCGTGAACCGCAGGAGCGTACTCGCACCGGGCGCAGTAACGGAGCCCGACTGTTCGGTATTGTTTTCCTGCTGATTGTCATCGGGATTATGATTTCCGGCGGGCTGGTGGTGCTGAAGTGGATGAATGATGCGTCCCGGTTGCCGTTATCCAGACTGGTGGTAACGGGGCAGACGCACTACACCACGCACGATGATATCCGCCAGGCGATCCTGTCGCTTGGCCCACCGGGCACCTTTATGTCGCAGAATGTCGACATCCTGCAGCAGCAGATCGAGCGGCTGCCGTGGATCAAGCAGGTCAGCGTGCGTAAACAGTGGCCGGACGAGCTGAAGATTCATCTGGTGGAGTACACGCCAGTGGCGCGCTGGAACGATGTGCATATGGTGGATGCTGATGGGGTTTCCTTCAGTGTGCCTGCCAGCCACATTGGTAAAGAGACGTTGCCAATGCTGTATGGACCTGAAGGGAGTGAGAAAGAGGTCCTGGCGGGCTATCACAGCATGGATGATGTGCTGAAAGCCCGGAAGTTTACTCTGAAGGTGGCGTCGATGACGGCCCGGCGTTCATGGCAGCTGGTCACCAGCGATGATGTTCGTATCGAGCTGGGCCGCAGCGACACCATGAAACGACTGAATCGCTTTATTGAGCTCTACCCGGTGCTGGAACAGCAAGGTCAGAACGAGAGCAAACGTATCAGCTACGTGGATTTGCGATACGACTCGGGCGCTTCTGTTGGCTGGACACCGGTTGTGATGGAGCCACAGGACAGTAATCAGCAACAGAACCAGGCACAGGCTAAACAACAATGATCAAGGCAACGGACAGAAAACTGGTAGTTGGACTCGAAATCGGCACTGCGAAGGTCGCCGCCCTGGTTGGGGAAATTCTGCCCGATGGTATGGTCAACATTATTGGGGTGGGCAGCTGTCCCTCCCGCGGTATGGATAAAGGTGGCGTAAACGACCTTGAGTCGGTGGTGAAATGCGTTCAGCGTGCCATCGACCAGGCTGAGCTGATGGCAGATTGCCAGATCTCCTCTGTCTACCTTGCTTTATCGGGCAAACATATCAGTTGTCAGAACGAAATCGGGATGGTTCCGATTTCGGAAGAGGAAGTGACTCAGGATGATGTGGAGAACGTCGTGCATACCGCCAAATCGGTGCGTGTGCGTGATGAGCATCGCATCCTGCACGTGATTCCTCAGGAATATGCCATCGACTATCAGGAAGGGATTAAGAACCCGGTCGGCCTTTCCGGCGTGCGTATGCAGGCGAAAGTGCACCTGATCACCTGTCACAACGACATGGCGAAGAACATCGTAAAAGCCGTTGAGCGGTGCGGGCTGAAAGTCGATCAGCTGATTTTTGCCGGTCTCGCCTCCAGTTTTGCCGTTTTAACGGAAGACGAACGTGAGCTGGGCGTGTGTGTTGTCGACATTGGTGGCGGTACAATGGACATTGCCGTATATACCGGCGGCGCTTTACGGCACACTAAGGTTATTCCGTATGCGGGCAACGTCGTCACCAGCGATATCGCCTATGCGTTTGGCACACCGCCAACCGATGCGGAGGCGATTAAAGTGCGCCATGGCTGTGCGCTGGGATCGATTGTCGGCAAAGATGAGAACGTTGAAGTGCCAAGCGTGGGTGGACGTCCACCGCGCAGCCTGCAGCGTCAGACGCTGGCAGAGGTGATTGAGCCGCGTTATACCGAACTTTTGAATCTGGTCAACGACGAGATTCTGCAGTTACAGGAACAACTGCGTCAGCAGGGCGTGAAGCACCACTTAGCCGCAGGCATTGTCCTGACCGGTGGCGCCGCGCAAATTGAAGGACTGGCGGCCTGTGCGCAACGCGTATTCCATACGCAGGTGCGTATCGGACAGCCGCTGAATATTACTGGCCTGACTGATTATGCGCAGGAATCGTACTACTCGACCGCGGTGGGACTGCTGCACTATGGCAAAGAGTCGCACATGAACGGTGATGCAGAGACCGAAAAGCGTGTCTCAGTAGGTAACTGGTTCAAGCGTTTTAACAGTTGGTTAAAAAAAGAGTTTTAATTTTTGTGAAAGGAGATCATGCTGTTTTCTTTAGTGATCTCCAGGCGACAGGCACATAACGGAGAGAAATCATGTTTGAACCTATGGAATTAACCAACGACGCGGTGATTAAAGTCATCGGCGTCGGTGGCGGCGGCGGTAACGCCGTAGAGCACATGGTACGCGAGCGTATCGAAGGTGTGGAATTCTTTGCTGTGAATACCGACGCTCAGGCGCTGCGTAAAACAGCGGTTGGCCAGACGATCCAGATCGGTAACAACATTACCAAAGGTCTGGGTGCGGGTGCGAACCCGGAAGTGGGCCGTAACTCTGCAGAAGAAGATCGCGAAGCACTGCGTTCTGCGCTGGAAGGGGCAGACATGGTGTTCATCGCAGCCGGCATGGGCGGCGGTACCGGTACCGGTGCAGCGCCTGTCGTGGCTGAAGTGGCAAAGGATTTAGGCATCCTGACGGTGGCCGTGGTCACCAAGCCGTTCAACTTCGAAGGCAAAAAACGCATGGCGTTTGCCGAGCAGGGGATCGCTGAACTCTCTAAGCATGTCGATTCACTGATCACCATTCCTAACGACAAGCTGCTGAAAGTGCTGGGTCGCGGAATCTCCCTGCTGGATGCGTTTGGCGCAGCCAACGACGTGCTGAAAGGCGCAGTCCAGGGTATTGCCGAGCTGATCACCCGTCCGGGCCTGATGAACGTCGACTTTGCTGACGTGCGTACCGTCATGTCTGAAATGGGCTATGCGATGATGGGTTCAGGCGTTGCGTGCGGTGAAGATCGCGCGGAAGAAGCGGCTGAAATGGCGATCTCCAGCCCACTGCTGGAAGATATCGACCTGTCTGGTGCACGTGGCGTGCTGGTCAACATTACGGCAGGCTTCGATCTGCGTCTGGATGAGTTCGAAACCGTGGGTAACACCATCCGCGCCTTCGCCTCTGACAACGCAACCGTGGTTATCGGCACCTCGCTGGATCCGGAAATGAACGACGAACTGCGCGTCACCGTGGTGGCAACCGGTATCGGCATGGACAAGCGTCCGGAAATCACGCTGGTCACTAACAAGCCAGCCAGCCAGCCTGTGATGGATCACCGCTATCAGCAGCACGGTATGTCACCGCTGCCGCAGGAGCAGAAACCCGCTGCTAAAGTGGTTAACGACCAGGCTGCGCAGTCGAACAAAGAGCCCGACTATCTTGATATTCCGGCCTTTTTACGCAAGCAGGCCGATTAGGATTAACCCTATAATTGGGGTTCTCCGCTCTTTGTGCTAAAGTGTCTGCCCGCTGGTAAAGTATACTGGCGGTCGGAAAGGTAATATTGCGAGATAATGCGATGATCAAACAAAGGACATTAAAACGTATTGTTCAGGCGACGGGTGTCGGTTTGCATACCGGCAAAAAAGTCACCCTGACATTACGCCCTGCGTCGGCTAACACCGGGGTCATCTATCGTCGCACCGACTTGAATCCACCGGTAGATTTTCCGGCTGATGCAAAATACGTGCGCGACACCATGCTGAGTACCTGCCTGGTGAATGATGACGGCGTGCGTATTTCAACGGTCGAACACCTCAATGCCGCCCTGGCCGGTCTGGGTATCGATAACATTATTGTTGAAGTCGATGCTCCGGAAATTCCGATCATGGATGGCAGCGCAGCACCGTTTATCTATCTGCTGATGGATGCGGGTATCGAACAGCTCAACAGCGCGAAGAAATTCGTGCGCGTTAAGCAGACCGTGCGTGTGGAAGAGGGTGATAAATGGGCCGAGATCAAACCGTATAACGGTTTCTCGCTAGATTTCACCATCGACTTCAAACACCCGGCTATCGATTCCAGCTCACAGCGTTATGCGATGAACTTTTCTGCTGATGCCTTTGTTCGTCAGATCAGCCGGGCGCGTACATTTGGCTTTATGCGTGAAATCGAATATCTGCAGTCTAAAGGCCTGTGCCTGGGCGGTAGCTTAGATTGTGCGATAGGTCTGGATGATTTCCGCGTACTGAATGAAGAAGGCCTGCGTTTTGAAGACGAGTTTGTCCGTCACAAAATGCTGGACGCTATCGGCGACCTGTTTATGTGTGGTCACAACATCATTGGTGCATTTACTGCATTCAAATCAGGCCACGCACTGAACAACAAGCTGCTGCAAGCGGTTCTGGCTAAGCAGGAAGCCTGGGAATGGGCAACCTTCGAAGACGAAGCTGAACTGCCGCTGGCATTCAAAGCACCGAATCTGGTTCTGGCTTAATTACCCCGGAACGCGAAACGGCTGGTTATGCTGACACCCTCTCCGGTCAGCGGCACCAGCCGTTTTTTATTGCCCTCCTGTTCTCCGTCGCAATTGTGTGACCTCTCTCGTAACGCCTTGTCTGTTCTGCTGAATTGCTGAACAATCGCTCGCCTTTTCTCACACCGCCACTTTAATCTCAGGTGTGGATGCCCCACATTAATGATACTATCTGTGGCGCTTTTACAGGCCGAAATCCGTTGCAGCATGCGGCGGTTGAACGAAAACAAAGGCGCAGGAGCATGCGCAATGGAAAGGGTGTGATCGGGATTCTTCAGCGCTGGCGACAATTGGGTAGACGCTATTTCTGGCCCCATCTCCTGTTAGGGATGGTCGCGGCCAGCTTTGGCCTGCCAGCCTGTGCGCAAAACTCCGAACTCAGCACCTCTTCAGAATCTCCGGCCAGCAGCCTTTTTCTGGGCAGTGCCGCACGTTTTGACCACCTGATACGGCTTCAGGAAGCGTCCCGCCGTCCCAGCTTCAGCGTGGATTACTGGCATCAGCATGCCATCCGTACGGTTATCCGTCATCTTTCGTTCACGCTGGCGCCACAGGCCCAGGCGGAGCCACAGATTTTACCGCTGGCGGCACAAAAGCTGGCGCTGATTGATTCACTGCATAACTTACTGACGTCCCATTCTGCGCAGCATACCGCCCCGCAGCTGATGACGGCACCCCCGCTTTTCACCGCCGTAACCCGCTCATGGGTTGAGTGGCATGCCAGCGTGCATGGCATTCGCGCCGGACCTGCCCGATTGTTCTGCTAATATTTTTGGTTTTATTCACTCTGTTAAGATTTCGCAGTCCGGCAAGCGCCGGCTGAATTGAGAAACTATTGATTATGTTAAGCAAAATATTGACCAAGGTTTTTGGCAGCAGCAACGATCGTACGCTGCGCCGCATGCGCAAAGTGGTAGATGTCATCAATAAGATGGAGCCTGATTTCGAGAAGCTCTCTGATGATGAACTGAAAGCCAAAACGGACGAGTTCCGCGAGCGCCTGAAAAAAGGCGAATCGCTGGAGAGCCTGATTCCTGAAGCCTTTGCGACAGTGCGTGAAGCCAGTAAACGTGTGTTTGGCATGCGTCACTTCGACGTTCAGCTGATTGGCGGCATGGTGCTGAACGACCGCTGCATCGCTGAGATGCGCACCGGTGAAGGTAAAACCCTGACCGCGACCCTGCCAGCCTACCTGAACGCACTCTCCGGCAAAGGCGTTCACGTGGTGACCGTCAACGACTATCTGGCTCAGCGCGATGCGGAAAACAACCGTCCACTGTTCGAGTTCCTTGGCCTGAGCATTGGTATCAACATGTCGGGCCTGCCTGCGGTAGCGAAGCGCGAAGCCTACGCTGCAGACATCACCTACGGCACCAACAACGAGTATGGCTTCGACTACCTGCGCGACAATATGGCTTTCAGCCCGGAAGAGCGCGTACAGCGTAAACTGCACTATGCACTGGTGGATGAGGTCGACTCCATCCTGATCGATGAAGCGCGTACGCCGCTGATTATCTCCGGTCCGGCAGAAGACAGTTCTGACCTCTACACCAAAGTGAACAAAATCATCCCTCATCTGGTTCGTCAGGATAAGGAAGATAACGAAACTCATCAGGGTGAAGGTGACTTCTGGGTCGATGAGAAAGCGCGTCAGGCTCACATGTCCGAGCGCGGTCTGGTTAAGGTGGAAGAGCTGCTGGTCAGCCAGGGCATCATGGAAGCGGGTGAGTCACTCTATTCACCGACCAACATCATGCTGATGCATCACGTTACGGCGGCGCTGCGTGCTCATGCGCTCTTTACCCGCGACGTGGACTATATCGTCAAAGATGGCGAGGTCGTGATTGTTGATGAACACACCGGCCGTACCATGCAGGGTCGTCGCTGGTCCGATGGTCTGCATCAGGCGATTGAAGCCAAAGAAGGGGTAGAGATTCAGAACGAGAACCAGACGCTGGCCTCTATCACTTTCCAGAACTACTTCCGTATTTACGAGAAGCTGGCCGGTATGACCGGTACCGCAGACACTGAAGCGTTCGAATTCAGCTCCATCTATAAACTCGACACTATCGTGGTGCCGACCAACCGTCCGATGGTACGTAAAGATCTGGCTGACCTGGTCTACATGACCGAGAAAGAGAAGATCGATGCGATTATCGAAGATATCCGTGAGCGTACTGCTAACGGTCAGCCGGTGCTGGTAGGGACGATCTCGATTGAAAAATCGGAAGTGGTCTCTAACGAACTGACCCGTGCGGGTATTAAACACAACGTTCTGAACGCCAAGTTCCACGCCCGCGAAGCGGATATCGTGGCGCAGGCGGGTCAGCCGGGTGCGGTAACGATCGCCACCAACATGGCGGGTCGTGGTACAGACATTATGCTGGGCGGCAGCTGGCATGCCGATGTGGCGGCGCTGGAGAATCCGACCGAAGCGCAGATCGAAGAGATCAAAGCGGCCTGGAAGGTTCGTCACGATGCGGTTCTGGCATCAGGGGGTTTACACATCGTCGGTACCGAGCGTCATGAGTCCCGCCGTATCGACAACCAGCTGCGTGGTCGCGCAGGTCGTCAGGGTGATGCCGGCTCCTCACGCTTCTACCTCTCAATGGAAGATGCGCTGATGCGTATTTTTGCCTCCGATCGCGTGTCGAATATGATGCGTAAACTGGGCATGAAGCCTGGCGAGGCGATTGAGCATCCATGGGTCACCAAAGCGATCGCCAATGCTCAGCGCAAAGTTGAAAGCCGTAACTTCGATATTCGTAAGCAGCTGCTGGAATATGATGATGTGGCAAACGATCAGCGTCGCGCTATCTACAGCCAGCGTAATGAGCTGCTGGATGTCTCTGATGTGAGCGAAACCATTAACAGTATTCGCCACGATGTCTACAAAGCGACCATCGATACCTACATTCCGCCGCAGTCACTGGAGGAGATGTGGGACGTGCCAGGGCTGGAAGAGCGTCTGCGCGCCGACTTCGATCTTAACCTGCCGATAGCGGAATGGCTGGATAAAGAGCCGGATCTGCACGAGGAAGTGCTGCGTGAGCGCATCATGACCCACGCGACCGAGAGCTATGCTGCCAAAGAAGAGATCGTCGGTGCCGAGATGATGCGTAACTTCGAAAAAGGCGTGATGCTTCAGACGCTGGATTCGCTGTGGAAAGAGCATCTGGCTGCGATGGACTATCTGCGTCAGGGTATCCATCTGCGTGGCTATGCGCAGAAAGATCCTAAGCAGGAGTACAAGCGCGAATCCTTCGCCATGTTCGCTGCGATGCTGGAATCACTGAAGTATGAAGTGATCAGTACCCTGAGCAAGGTTCAGGTGCGTATGCCTGAAGAGGTTGAAGCGATGGAGCAGCAGCGTCGTGAAGAAGCCGAGCGTCTGGCGCAGCAGCAGCAGCTGAGCCACGTAGAAGAGGATGCGCTGGCAGAACCGGCGGCAGAGCAGAGCGGTGAACGTAAAGTCGGCCGCAACGATCCCTGCCCGTGTGGTTCCGGTAAGAAATACAAGCAGTGTCATGGCCGTATCGCCTGATACGCAATGCTGATGAAAAAGGAGCCGCTGGCTCCTTTTTTTATGCCCGCGGCCCATCTCGCCAGAGCAGACGTAAAGCGGTTAACTTCCGCTATAGCATGTTCTAAAATCAGCCCTCACTCATTACGACCGGACAGTTTCCATGAAGCACCTGCAGGTTGCGGTTGGCATCATTCGCAATGCCAGTAAACAAATTTTCCTTGCCCAGCGCGCGTCAACGTCTTACATGGCGAACAAATGGGAGTTTCCCGGCGGTAAGATTGAAGCGGGCGAAAGCGCGGAGGAGGGGCTCGTCAGAGAACTCCATGAAGAAACCGGTATTGAAGTGACCGATGCGCGCCCGATTGGTCATGCCGACCACACCTATGACGATCTGCGCGTAACGCTGCATTTCTTTCTGGTCGAAGGCTGGAAGGGAGAGCCGTGGGGTAAAGAGGGGCAGCCGCAGCGCTGGGTTGATCAGCAGGCGCTGGTCGCCGACGAATTTCCGGCCGCGAATCATCAGCTGATTGCGCGTCTGGTCGCCGGCGAGCTCTGAGCAGATGGGGCAGTGCGCCCCATCCTTCTGTCAGCGATCTTCTTCGCTCCAGTTTTCACTGTCGTTCATATCATCGCTGCTGGGAATGCGTTTCTCTTCGGCAGCCCATTCCCCTAAATCGATAAGCTGACAGCGCTTACTGCAAAACGGCCGAAACGGGCTGAGTTCGTCCCAGATCACCTCTTTGCCACACTGCGGACAGGAGACGGTCATGACTTCTTGCTGCATAGTTACCTCTAACAACAGGCCAGCTGGAAGTTAAGACGGGCGGGCACTTCGCCGCGCTCGCTGTCCAGCGGCATAAAACGAATGGCGTAGCGGCTTTTGTGGCCGGACACCTGTGGATAGAGCGCATCGTCCAGCGACAGCTGCAGTCGCAGCAGATCGGCATCCTCGGCATTATCCTGATAAAAGCCATTGAGGCTGGTCTGCGTATGGAACGAACCCGACTGGCGGATCAAATCCAGCACCATCGCCAGGGCATGATGGAGTGGCTCCAGGGTCTGCATCCAGGCTTCAACCTGCGCATCGCGGACTTCCTGTGGCAGATGCAGCCAGATGTGCAGACCCGGCAAATCAAAACTGCAGCAGCCGCCAGGAATGCTCAGACGCTGGCGCACCAGGGCAATGAGACGATCCTCGCGGAGTTGCTGCCCCATCCGTGGCGCATTCATCAACCGGGTTGACTGACTTTTGAGTTTATCGCTCAGGGCATCTACCCGCGTCATATCGACACCCGGCACATCCGCCCAGGCGCGTAATTTCTGCTGCTGACGCTCCAGCTCTTTCAGCAGCTCTGTGCGAATATCGCCCCGCTCGAAAATGTCGAGCAACTCGCCAGTGAGGCGGAAAAAGGTCAGCGCGTTGACGGTTTTATCCAGCGGGGTCGTTTCGTCTAACTGATTAATTAAAAACTCAACCCGTAGCCAGGTCCGCATTTTTTCATTCAGTGGGTGTTCAAACAGAACGGGTGTGCTCATGTTATTAATCCTGTTTCGTTGCCGCCAGCCGGAGGTAGCGCTGGTGAAGTCCGGCAACCTGTGGCAAGGCGTCATCGGGCTCGCCACTGTTATCAATAATATCGTCGGCACAGGCGAGGCGCTGCTGGCGCGTCGCCTGCGCGGAAAGAATACGTTGCGCCTGCTCCAGGGAGAGCCCATCGCGCTGTCGGGTACGGGCTAACTGCGTCTCCTCATCAACATCCACGACCAGCACCCGATCAGCCTGGTGCTGTAACTGATTTTCTACCAGTAGTGGCACCACCCAGAGCACATAAGGTGAGGCCGCCTGGGCGATCAGCTGTCGCGTCCGGGCGTTAATCAGCGGGTGCAGCAGCGCGTTTAACCAGCTTTTCTCTTCGGGCTGCTGGAAAATAATTTCGCGCAGGCGAGCACGGTCAAGCGTTCCTTGTCCGGTCACGATCGATGCGCCGAAGCGCGCCTCAATGGCCTGCAGAGCGGGAGTGCCTGGCTCGACCACTTCGCGTGCGATCAGGTCAGCATCAATAATTTCCACACCAAGCGCAGCAAAGGCTCCGGCTATCGTGCTTTTACCACTGCCGATTCCTCCTGTGAGCGCGACGGTATAGGGCATGTTTCTCACCTGGCTTCTCATATGGACATAGGTTCAGGGTAATGATCTGAACAAAAAACGCAAAAATGAGCGACAGATCACACCAATAAAGCAGCAATAAATTTTACGGATTGTAGCGTAAATAAAGTGAAATTCGCAGTCTTGTCGCGTCGCCAGAGGCGCGTAATATAACGTCACTGGAACCGTGCTTATTTCGCGAACGGCGAGTTGTTGCCACCTACCAGGACACTGTTTATGCGTATTGAAGAAGATCTGAAACTGGGCTTTAAAGATGTCTTAATCCGGCCCAAACGCTCCACGCTGCAAAGCCGCTCGCAGGTCGAGCTGGAACGCAGCTTCACCTTCCGCCACTCCCGCCTGAGCTGGAGCGGCGTCCCGATTATCGCGGCTAACATGGATACCGTCGGCACCTTTTTAATGGCTGAGGCGCTGGCCAGTTTTGCTATTCTCACTGCCGTTCACAAGCACTACAGCGTGGAGGAGTGGCGGGCGTTTATTCAGCGCGTCCCCGCCACGGTTCTGAAGCATGTGATGGTGTCAACCGGCACCTCTGAAAACGATCTGAACAAGCTGGTCGCCATTATGGCGCTGTCCGACGATTTACAGTTTATCTGCATCGACGTGGCCAACGGCTACTCGCAGCATTTTGTTGATTTTCTGCAGCGCGCTCGTGAGATGTTCCCGGCGAAAACCATCTGTGCCGGTAATGTGGTGACAGGGGAAATGGTGGAAGAGCTGATTCTGTCGGGCGCGGATATCGTCAAGGTTGGCATCGGTCCGGGGTCAGTCTGCACGACCCGGGTGAAAACCGGCGTGGGCTATCCGCAGCTTTCTGCCGTCATCGAATGTGCCGATGCGGCCCATGGCTTAAGTGGACAGATTGTCAGTGATGGCGGCTGTTCGGTGCCAGGCGATATTGCGAAAGCCTTTGGCGGCGGAGCGGACTTTGTGATGCTGGGAGGCATGCTGGCGGCACACGATGAGTGTGAAGGGCAGGTCGTCGAAGAAAATGGCGAAAGCTTCATGCTGTTTTACGGCATGAGTTCTGAATCGGCGATGAAACGTCATGTCGGCGGTGTCGCCCAGTATCGGGCCGCCGAAGGTAAAACGGTGAAGCTGCCATTACGTGGCCCGGTGGCTGATACTGCACGGGATATTCTGGGAGGTTTGCGGTCCGCCTGCACCTACGTCGGGGCTGAGCGTCTGAAAGAGCTGACCAAACGCACGACCTTCATCCGGGTCAATGAGCAGGAAAACCGCGTATTCAACCGGTAATCGTCCGGGGCGCATCCGGCGCCCCTTAATGCATCGCATCACCCAGACCGAATACGGGCAGATACATCGCGACTACCAGCGAGCCGACGATAGCGCCAATGACCACCATCATCACCGGCTCCAGCGACGCCGCCAGGGTATCAGCACGTTTGCGGGTCTCTGCCTCGTGCCACTCCGCCAGACGCGCCAGCATCACATCCAGTGCTCCCGCCTCTTCGCCGACCCGAATCAGCTGACCACATAACGGCGTGAACAGCGAATGATGCATCAATGCCTGATGCAGGGGATGACCCTGAGCAATGTGCTGCTGGAGGGCGGCCATGGCCTCCCGCCAGAGCAGGGCAGAGAGCGTCACTTCTGCGGCGGCCAGTCCCTGCAACAGGGTCAACCCGGCACGCTGCGTCAGCGTCAGGATGGTATAGATCTGCGTCAGCTGCATCCCCTGCCATAATCCGGCAAGCAGGGGGAGGCGCAGCAAAAGCGCCTGTTCGCGGCGCTGCCAGTCCGCAGAGCGCCGTCGCAACTGAAACACAATCGCCAGTATCAGCGTTACGCCGAAAGCGAGGACGCCTCCCCATGCCTGAAGCTGGGCTGATAGCTGCATCACCGCTGCCGTAAAGGCGGGCAGGGGCGCGTCAAAGGCGTCATAGACGGCAACGAACTCAGGCAGCACAAACAGCAGCATGCCGCAGGTGACAGCGAGGGCCACCAGCAGGATGAACAGCGGATAACGCAACGCTTTCACCACCTGGTGACCTAACTGCTGTTGCCGGATCTGCTGACGGGCCAGCTCATCGCAGCAGACATCAAGCTGACCGGTCAGTTCACCCACCTCCATCAGTGCCGGATAGAGCGCCGGAAAAATCTGTGGCCATTCACGTAATGCCTGAGAAAAAGGGGTGCCGCTGAGCACCCGATAATGCAGGGCGAGCAGCAATGCCCGCCAGCCTGCATGCGGATGCCCCTCTGCCAGCAACGCCAGACTCTCTGCCAGCGGCAGACCGGCTTTGAGCAGGGTTGCCAGCTGGCGTATCAGATCGCTCTTCTGCTGCCACTTCCATTCCGACTGACGCCAGCCCTTTTCCCGCTTCCAGCTCACGGGCAGCAGGTCGCGCTGCGCCAGCACCCGCAGCAGAGTTTCACTGTCAACCGCCAGCAGCTGACCACTGCGCAACTGCCCCTGGCTATCTACCGCCTGCCAGCGGAACAGCGCTGCATCAGCCATCGTCCAGCCCGATGACCCGCTGCATCTCTTCCAGCGAGGTGTCGCCCCGGCTTACGGCTTCCAGACCGGAAACCAGCAGGGGGCGCAATCCC
This sequence comes from Pantoea sp. Sc1, assembly GCF_000255315.1. Taxonomy (NCBI): domain Bacteria; kingdom Pseudomonadati; phylum Pseudomonadota; class Gammaproteobacteria; order Enterobacterales; family Erwiniaceae; genus Pantoea; species Pantoea sp. Sc1. Next base: position 3,345,162 of record NZ_AJFP01000001.1, on the reverse strand, counting down.
TGCTGTTTTGCCAGCGTGAGCAGATTCTCCAGCGGCATCTCAGCAGCAATGGCATTCTGTAGCCTGGCATTGATCGGCAGCAGTTCAAACAGCGCCAGCCGGCCAAAGTAGCCGGAGAAGCAGTGATCGCAACCGGGTGCCCGCCAGGTTTGCAGCGTGCCGGGCCAGATTTCTGTGGGGTAGTGCGCCACCGCCTGGGCCGGCTGACGGCAATGGGGGCAGAGGCGCCGGACCAGGCGTTGAGCCACGATCAGCTTCAGCGCCGGGCCCAGCAGATAACCGGGGATGCCCATCTGCCGCAGCCGCGTCAGCGTCTCGGCGGTGGAGTTGGTGTGCAGGGTTGAAAGCACCAGATGGCCGGTCTGCGCTGCCTTCACTGCAATCTCTGCCGTTTCGGCATCGCGGATCTCTCCGACCATAATGACATCCGGATCCTGTCTCAGTAACGCCCGCAGCACACGGTTAAAATCCAGCCCCTTGCGGTTATGGATCTGCGTCTGATTAATGCCGGACAGCGGGATCTCAATCGGATCTTCCACGCTGCACAGGTTTTTTTCTGGCCGGTTCAGGGCGCTGAGTCCACTGTAGAGGGTAAATGTCTTGCCGCTGCCGGTCGGCCCGGTGACCAGGATCATCCCCTGCGGCTGGGCCAGCGCCGCCGTGAAGAGGCGCAGCTGCGCAGGGGGGAGACCGAGCTTATCCAGTGACAGCGCCGCGCTTTCACTCTGCAATAGCCGGATGACCGCTTTTTCACCGCCATACACGGGTAACGTTGCCAGACGAAAGGAGGCTGACTGACCGGCGATCGCCAGACTGAACTGACCATCCTGGGGCAACCGGCGTTCGGCAATATCCAGTCCGCCGAGGATTTTCAGGCGCGCCAGCAGCGCCGCAGGCTGGGTCACAGGCAGGGAAGAGAGCGGGTGAAGGACACCGTCAATGCGCAGCCGCACCCGCATCCCCTCAGCGCCGGGTTCGATATGCACATCCGAGGCGCGACGTTCCAGCGCCTGACGCAGAATCAGCTCGGCGGCTTCAATCGCCGATTCAGCGGGTGTCTCTTCGCGCGCGACCCGCCCCGTGTCGGCATGCTGACGTTGATCCAGGCGGGCCTGCGGCCAGCATTCAATGTCAATCTGACACTGACTGGCAAAGTGAAGCGCTTCAGAGAGGCCGGGCGGAACGCTCTCCGCTACGGCAACGCGTAACCGATCGGCATCATGCTGCAAAATCAGCGCGCGATAGCGCTGGCAGAGTGCTGTTATTGCGTCGTCAGGCGGATTCATCGCTGGCCCCTTTATCCGCAAAGCGGAACTGTTCCAGGCAATTGTCGCGCAGATTGTTGTTGCTGCTGGTGCAGCTGCGCTGCCAGCTGATACTGCCATCCGTGGCATCATGAATCGGCACCATTTCAACGCTCAGGCCATTCAGACTCTCCTGGCCGGTCAGTGTAATCACCCCGTTAGTGACGCTCAGTGCCGAAACGTAGCGCGATCCTTTCGCAGCAGGGATACCAGCCTGTCCGGCCTGACACTGCGTCGGGCCGCCGCGCTCCATGGCACAGAGTTCGACGGCGGTTTTATAGGGCACCATCGTTTGCAGCATGTCGGTGAGCGCGGCGCGCTGCAGATAGTTTTGATAGGCGGGCAGGCCGATGGCACTCAGAATCGCCACAATGCCGACCACAATCATCAGTTCAACCAGCGTAAATCCACGTTGATAGTTCATTCCATCGTCTCCTGATTAAGAAGTCGACAGGGTAGAAAGCGGGGGCAATGAAAAACAGTGGCGAGTTTTCAGGCTGGAAAGGATCACCGAAAGAATGTGCGTCGTTACAGCGCAGTAGCAATGGCGCTGTAAGCGAGGTCGCAAAACGTGTGGCCGCGCGGGCAGGTCAGCAGAGTGCGCGGACAGAGGCAGCGGCACTGACCGTGCCGCTGCGGTTTACTTTTGCTGAAAACGCATCGAGAGATCCAGCGCCCGGACATGTTTGGTCAGTGCGCCAACCGAAACGTAGTCCACGCCGGTCAGGGCGATCTGCGGCAGGGTGGCTTCGGTAACGTTGCCGGAAACTTCCAGCAGCGTCCGCCCCTGATTCAGTTCGACGGCGGTACGCATCTCCTCCAGGCTGAAGTTATCCAGCATGACAATGTCAGCGGCGGCCTCCAGCGCCTGGCGTAACTCCTCCAGCGATTCCACCTCAACTTCAACCGGCACGTCTGGCTGTAACCACTGCGCTCTTTCCACCGCCTGAGCAATCGACCCGCTGGCGATAATATGATTCTCTTTGATCAGATAGGCGTCAGAGAGGCCGAGCCGGTGATTGCTGCCGCCACCGCAGAGCACGGCATATTTAAGCGCCGTCCGCAGGCCGGGCAGGGTTTTACGCGTGTCCAGCAGCTGGGTCTGGCTGCCTGCCAGCAGCGCGACATAGCGGCTGACTTCGGTCGCCACGCCGGAGAGCGTCTGCACAAAATTGAGCGCCGTCCGCTCGGCGGTCAGCAGCAGGCGCGCCGGGCCTTCAATTTCAAACAGCAGCTGGTCAGCCTTGATCGGATCGCCATCACTGACGTGCCAGTTCAGGGTGGCGTGCGCGCCCAGCTGAATAAACACCTCTTCGACCCAGCGTTTACCACAGAAAACACCGGCTTCGCGGGTAATGACCTGCGCATGGGCCTGGGTGTCGGCCGGTAACAGCTGTGCGGTGATATCGCGGTCGGCGTCGATCTCCCCACCGAGATCCTCCTTTAACGCCAGCGCAACGGCATCCGGGATGTCACTTTCAATGCGTTTAATCAGCGCCTGACGGCGGCTGTCGGGATCATAACCACGAGAAGACATAGGCTTACACTCCAGAAAAGGGGATGTCTGAGGCGGTCACAATAGCCTGAACTGCCACGCGGTGCCAGCCATAAACCGTATTTTGTTTAGTATCCTTAACAAGGAATCAGATAATGTCACGCTGCCGACACACTAAGGGGCAAGAATCCTTTATTATTCATGCTATTCTCAGCCAGGCAGAACAAGGAAATCCGGTATGAAAATCAAACAGGGCTGGCTGACCGGTGTACGTCAGGTGCCCTCATTACATTGCAATGAACGACCTGACAATGAGGCGCCGTCGCTGCTGGTGATTCACAATATCAGCCTGCCGCCGGGAGAGTTTGGCGGACCGTGGATCGATAAGCTGTTCACCGGTACGCTTCCGCCGGATGCGCATCCCTATTTTGCCGATATCGCGGCACTGAAAGTGGCGGCACACTGCCTGATTCGCCGTGACGGCGAGATTGTGCAGTATGTTCCCTTTGATAAGCGCGCCTGGCATGCGGGGGTTTCGCAGTTTGAGGGCCGGGAAAACTGCAATGACTTCTCTATTGGCATCGAGCTGGAAGGAACTGACAGCGAGCCTTATACCGGGGCGCAATATCGGGCTTTGCAGCAGGTTACGCAGTTGCTGCTGCAGCACTATCCGGTCACGCCTGCACGTATTACCGGGCATAGCGACATCGCTCCGGCGCGCAAAACCGATCCTGGTCCTGCTTTTGACTGGGAGTACTACAGAGAGCTGTTAACGCAGCAAAAATCCTGATTTTTGCGGGGTCAGTATGACGTTGTTTACCTTGTTGTTGGTTCTGGGCTGGGAGCGCCTGTTTAAACTGGGCGAGCACTGGCAGCTCGAACACCGGCTGGAGCCGATTTTTCGCCATCGCCGCCACTTCTCCATGATGCGGACGCTGCTGATGACCATGCTGGCGATGGCGCTGACGGCACTGGTGCTGGTGACGCTGAAAGGCGTGCTGTTTGGCGTGGTGCTATTGCTGTTCTGGATTGTGGTTGGGCTGCTCTGTATCGGGGCCGGTTCAGTGCGGCAGCACTACCATCACTATCTGAAGGCGGCCAGTCATGACGACGATGCGGCGCATCAGGCGATGGCGGCGGAGCTGACGCTGATTCATGGTGTGCCGGTGGAGTGCAGCGAACGCGAATTTCTGCGCGAGCTGCAGAATGCGCTGATCTGGATAAACTTCCGTTTCTATCTGGCACCGATGTTCTGGCTGGTGGTGGGTGGTCCCTGGGGACCGGTGCTGCTGGTGGGTTACGCCTTCCTGCGAGCCTGGCAGGGCTGGCTGGCAAAGCACGGCACACCGATGGCGCGGGCGCAATCGGGGGTCGACGGTATTCTGCATCTGCTCGACTGGATACCGGTCCGGCTGGCGGGGGTGGCTTACGCTCTGCTGGGCCACGGTGAAAAGGCGCTGCCCGCCTGGTTTGTCTCACTGACCGATCGTCACCGTTCTCAGTATCAGGTGCTGACCACCCTGGCGCAGTTCTCGCTGTCCCGCGATCCGCACACGGATAAAGTTGAAACGCCACGGGTGGCCGTGGCGTTGGCGAAACGGACCTCACTGGTGCTGGTGGTGGCCGTAGCGCTGCTGACGATTTATGGCACGCTGGTGTGATCAGCAGGGGGCACGCCAAAATCGGGCGTGCCATCGCTGCGCCAGCTGAAATATTTCAGTCGGGTATGGCGGTTCGGGTCCCATAACGGATCGCCCTCAATCTCCGTGTAGTTTCGCGCATGGTAGACCAGCACGTCCCGCCCCGACTCATCCTGCGTAAAACTGTTGTGCCCCGGCCCATACTGATGATTGTCCCAGCTGGACACAAACACCGGCCGCGCCGATTTCTGCCATGCGGTCACATCGAGCGGGTCCGCCTCTGCGGCAATCGACAGCATGCCCAGGCAGTAATTCTCATCGGTGGCGCTGGCGGAGTAGGTAACAAACAGCCTGTCACCATGACGAATGACCGCCGGTCCTTCATTCACGCTAAATCCTGCACACTCCCACTCATATTCAGGCCGGCTCAGCATTACCGGCGTGCCTTTCAGCGTCCAGGGATTAAGCAGCTCCGCCAGATAGAGGTTGGAGTTACCGGGAATGGCGGGATCTTTCTGTGCCCAGAGATACCAGTTTTTACCCTGATGCACGAAGTGGGTGGCATCCAGTGAAAAGCTGTCAAGCTGGCTGAAGACGCGCCGGCAGGGCTGCCATTCGCCCTGCAGCGGGTCGCCGGCCTCGCACACCAGTGCGTACATACGATGCTGGAATAATCCCTCTTTAATGTCGCGCGTCGGTGCCGCCGCGAAATAGATCACCCACAGCCCGTCGATATAGTGCAGCTCGGGTGCCCAGATGAGTTCGCTGCAGGGGCCGCTCTCCGGCTTGTGCCAGACCACCACCGGTTCTGCGCTGCGCAGGTCAGCCAGCGTGGTGGCGCGGCGAATCTCCAGCCGGTCATATTCCGGTACTGAGGCGACAAAATAGTAGTGCTGTTCATGGCGCAGAATAAACGGGTCAGCGCGCTGCTCAATAAAAGGATTCGGCCAGGTTGGGCTCATTTTACATCTCCGGTTGGCGTGGCAGCACGGTTGTGCAGATGAACAGTGTGTAAGTCGTGGAAGTTTTCGCGACGCAGCGCCAGATCCTGCTGGATGGTGAGCATCATTTTGCGGTCAACCTTCATCAGCCGTACCACACCGGCGGTGATCAGGTAGCCGACGCCCGGAATAACGGTAAACAGCAGCATGATGCCGTTAATCGCCTCGGCTGACTGCTGTTTTGCGCCCGCGTTGTAGCCATACATTGAGAGCAGAAAACCGACCATCGCCCCTGCGACAGCCAGACCCACCTTGAGGAAAAAGAGGTTGCCGGAGAAGCTGATGCCGGTAATGCGTTTACCGGTTTTCCATTCGCCGTAGTCATCCACATCGGCCATCAGCGACCAGTGCAGGGGAGAGGGGATCTGATGCAGAATATTCAGCACAAAATAAGCCACCACGACCATCAGGGTGGCGTGCGGATCGATCCAGTAAAAGCCGCTGGAAAAAAGGGCCAGCGCGATATTGGTCCAGAAAAAGACTTTGAGTTTGCACCAGCGGTCGGTGAGCACTTTCGCCAGCGTGCTGCCCACCATCATGCCGATTACCCCCAGGCTGATAAACAAGGTGGCGAAGTGCGTTGACTGACCCATGACCCAGGTTACGTAGTACATGGTCGCCGCCATGCGAATGAAGCCGGGACAGACGTTGCAGAAGGTGAGCAGCAGGATCCGGACCCACTGGTCATTCTTCCAGACATCACGCAGATCTTTTTTCAGGTCATCATTGCTGGGAACGGCAGGGCGGATGCGTTCACGCACCGTAGCAAAGCAGAAGAGAAACATCGCCAGGCCCAGGGTGGCCAGCACCGCCATCGCCATCTGATAGCCGCGCGCCTTATCCGCGCCGCCAAACCACTCCGCCATCGGCAGCAGTGACAGGGAGAGGGTCAATGTAGCGATGCCCACCATAACAAAGCGGTAGGACTGGCAGGAGACGCGCTCGCCGGGATCGCTGGTAATCACGCCGCCCAGTGAACAGTAAGGAATATTAATGGCGGTGTAGGTCAGTGACATCAGGAAGTAGGTGACAAATGCCCAGATCACCTTGTTGTGATAGGTCCAGTCTGGCGTGGTAAACATCAGTACGCTGAACAGCACGTAGGGAACGGAGACCCACAGCAGCCAGGGACGAAAACGGCCCCAGCGACTCTGGGTGCGATCGGCAATCGCGCCCATAATCGGGTCGGTGACCGCATCCAGCACCCTGACCGAGAGCAGCAGTGTGCCCACCAGCGCCGGAGCCAGGCCGAACACGTCGGTATAGAAGTAGTTGAGGAATAGCATGATGGCACCGCCAATCATGTTGCATCCGGCATCGCCCATGCCATAACCCAGTTTTTCTTTGAATGTGAGTGCCGCGGGCTTCATTGTGCTTCTCCTGCAAACCATGAAGCTAATGATTATCAGCGCTTAAGTCACTCACGGCGTGGCAGTATTGAGTCACAGAGATGGACAAAACGGGCGGGCGCAAAAAAATGTGAACTGGCACGCAGGCGCGGGCCCGTTCACATCACATTAAGCGGGGCAGGACGGCAGAGAATCGTTAAGCTGCGCTGTTATTCTGTCCTTCAACCAGGCCACCGAGCAGACTGCCAATCCAGCCACCAATGGTGCTGAAAAGCGTACTAGCCACCGAGGAGATCACGCCGTTGAGAAAGGGAATCGGTATCAGGGAACCCATCACGCTGCCCAAAAGCGAACCGGCCTGCTGGCCGACGGCGGTGGTGATATCCTGAATCAGGCCACATCCGCTGACGGCCATAATTTCTGAAGGTGCGAGTTCACGCATAGTTATTTTTTCCTTTATTGGGTGAGAAGCAGGAAAAAATTATCACTACCCGTCAGCAATAAAAATAGTAACAGAACGAAAGTGGACGGTGCGCCTGAGCAGGCGCACCGGATATGAGAAGGGATCAGACTTTCTGCGTCTGGTTCTTAATAAAGTAACCCAGCGCCAGAATCACCAGCCAGACCGGGATCAGCCAGACAGAGATGGCCATGCCCGGCGTGGTTGCCATCAGCACCAGAATTGCCGCCAGGAAGATCAGGCAAATCCAGTTACCGGCCGGATAGAGCAGCGCTTTGAAGCGGGTGGTCACGCCCTGCTGATCTTTCTTACGACGGAACTTAAGGTGCGCCAGGCTGATCATCGCCCAGTTGATGACCAGTGCAGAGACCACCAGTGACATCAGCAGGCCGAACGCTTCACCGGGCATCAGGTAGTTGATCAGCACGCAGAGCGCCGTGGCGACCGCAGAAACCAGAATGGTTAAGACCGGAACGCCGCGACGGTCAACTTTCAGCAGCGATTTGGGCGCGTTGCCCTGCTGAGCCAGACCAAACAGCATACGGCTGTTGCAGTAAACGCAGCTATTGTAGACCGACAGGGCGGCCGTCAGGATCACCACGTTCAGCGCATTCGCCACCATGGCATCGCCCAGCTCGTGGAAGATAAAGACAAACGGGCTGACTTCAGAGGTGACACGACTCCACGGCATCAGTGACAGCAGCACCGCCAGTGAACCAATGTAGAAAATCAGGATGCGCCACAGCACCTGGTTGGTCGCTTTCGGGATGCTGACTTCCGGATTATCGGCTTCAGCGGCGGTGATCCCCACCAGCTCCAGCCCACCGAATGAGAACATGATGATCGCCATGACCGTCACCAGACCGCCAATACCGTGCGGGAAAAAGCCGCCCTGTTCCCAGAGGTTACGTACCGTCGCCTGCGGGCCGCCGTTGCCACTGAAGAGCAGCCAGCCGCCGAACAGGATCATGCCAATGACCGCAACCACTTTAATAATGGCGAACCAGAACTCCATCTCACCAAAGACTTTCACGTTGGTCAGGTTGATGGCGTTAATCATGACGAAGAAGATGGCTGCCGAGGCCCAGGTCGGAAAGTCGGGCCACCAGAACTGAATATATTTGCCGACGGCAGTGAGCTCTGCCATGGCGACCAGCACGTAAAGTACCCAGTAGTTCCAGCCCGAGGCGAAGCCGGCAAAGTTGCCCCAGTATTTATAGGCGAAGTGGCTGAAGCTGCCGGCAACCGGCTCCTCAACGACCATCTCGCCCAGCTGGCGCATGATTAAAAAGGCAATAAAACCGGCAATGGCATAGCCCAGAATAACGGCCGGACCGGCGGATTCGATGACCGATGCGCTGCCCAGAAACAGGCCGGTTCCTACTGCTCCACCCAGCGCGATGAGCTGAATATGGCGGTTCTTAAGACCACGTTTCAGCGCCTCGCCTTGCTGTTGTTCCATACAAACCTCGTGATGTTTTTATTCTTCGTTCCCAGCGCGGTTCGCTGTAAGGAAGTAGTTACATTAACGTATTGATTATTTTACGGTATCTGGCGTGCTGAGTGCTGCCATGCGCTACCCTGGCGACAAGAATAGTGATAAGCGAATCGCTTTGCACCTGCTTTCGCCTTTCGTGCTGAGAGTTGACTGAAAAAACGCCATCCCGGTCACGTCAGGCCAGAGAAATTTCTGCCATGAAATGCGGTTCATGACGAATAGCTTTCACTTATGGATGCCGCTGCGCTTCGGGGCTAAGCAGGTGTAAGGTTTGGTAAAAGTGAATTTATTTAACATTCAGCCCAACGCGAATTTTTCATTTTTTTAACCGCAAGTTAGCGTCAGGGCGGGCTTCAGAGGCAGGGGAATGTCACAGACACCATATAGACACAAGGTGAATACTTTGTTACTTTACCGCCACCTCTGTACAATTGGTATTACCAATTTACTCCGGACGACTGGCTTAATAAGAAGGGATGATGGCTTACAGTAAGATTCGCCAACCCAAGCTCTCAGATGCTATCGAGCAACAGCTCGAATCCCTGATTATGGAAGGGACACTGCGTCCGGGAGAGAAGCTGCTCCCTGAGCGCGAACTCGCCAAACAATTCGATGTCTCACGTCCGTCTCTCCGCGAAGCGATCCAGCGCTTAGAAGCGAAAGGATTGTTGCTGCGCCGTCAGGGCGGCGGAACATTCGTACAGGAGCATCTCTGGCAAAGCCTGAGTGATCCACTCGTTGAGCTTCTCGCAGACCATCCGGAATCACAGTTTGACCTGCTGGAAACGCGTCATGCCTTAGAGGGCATCGCCGCCTATTACGCGGCGCTGCGCGGCACAGAAGAAGATCTGCTGCGCATTCGTGACTGCCATGTTCACATCCAGCAGGCGCAGGACAGCGGCGATTTAGACGCTGAAGCGGACGCCGTGATGCAGTATCAGATCGCTGTCACAGAAGCGGCCCATAATGTGGTGCTTTTGCATTTGCTACGCTCAATGGGCCCTATGCTGGAACAAAACGTCCGTCAGAATTTCGAATTGCTCTACTCTCGCCGGGAAATGCTGGCAAAAGTGAGCGGTCACCGCGCCAGAATCTTTGAGGCGATTGTGGCCCGTGAGCCAGAAAAAGCGCGCGAGGCTTCACACCGTCACCTGGCGTTCATAGAGGAAATCTTGCTGGACAGAAGTCGGGAGCAGAGCCGTCGAGAACGCTCCCTGCGTCGTTTACAGCAACGTAAGGAATAACGTGCGACAAAGATCGTACGGACATGTGCGACGAGCCTGCCTGCTTGTGCTTTGACAGGCTCCCGATTATTCAACGTATTAGACACAGATAAGGAACACACCCATGTCAGAACGTTTACACAATGACGTGGATCCGATTGAAACTCGTGACTGGCTACAGGCGATCGAATCGGTCATCCGTGAAGAAGGTGTTGAACGTGCACAGTATCTGATCGATCAGGTACTGGGTGCAGCCCGCAAAGGCGGCGTGAACGTTGCTGCAGGTTCGTCTGCTATCAGCAACTACATCAACTCTATTGCCGTTGAAGATGAACCCGACTATCCGGGCAACACCTCTCTTGAACGTCGTATCCGTTCCGCTATCCGCTGGAACGCCATCATGTCGGTGCTGCGCGCATCGAAGAAAGATCTGGAACTCGGCGGCCATATGTCCTCCTTCCAGTCTTCTGCGACCATTTATGAAGTGTGCTTCAACCACTTCTTCCGCGCGCGTAATGACAAAGATGGCGGCGATCTGGTCTATTTCCAGGGCCACATCTCTCCGGGCATCTATGCCCGTGCGTTCCTTGAAGGTCGCCTGACCGAAGAGCAGATGAACAACTTCCGTCAGGAAGTTGACGGTAAAGGTCTCTCTTCTTATCCGCACCCGAAATTAATGCCGGAGTTCTGGCAGTTCCCGACCGTTTCTATGGGTCTGGGTCCATTGTCAGCGATCTATCAGGCGAAGTTCCTGAAATATCTGGAACACCGTGGCCTGAAAGATACCTCTGCTCAGACCGTCTACGCCTTCCTGGGTGATGGTGAGATGGATGAGCCAGAATCCAAAGGTGCGATCACCATCGCGACCCGTGAAAAACTGGATAACCTGGTCTTCATCATCAACTGCAACCTGCAGCGTCTGGATGGCCCGGTCACCGGTAATGGCAAGATTATCAACGAGCTGGAAGGCATCTTTGCCGGTGCTGGCTGGGAAGTGATCAAAGTCATCTGGGGCGGTCGCTGGGATGAGCTGCTGCGCAAAGATACCAGCGGCAAGCTGATTCAGCTGATGAACGAAACTGTCGACGGCGACTACCAGACCTTTAAATCCCGTGATGGCGCCTATGTGCGTGAGCACTTCTTTGGTAAATATCCGGAAACCGCCGCGCTGGTTAAAGACATGTCCGATGATGAAATCTGGGCACTGAACCGTGGCGGTCACGATCCGAAGAAAATCTACGCGGCACTGAAAAAAGCGCAGGACACCAAAGGCAAGCCGGTGCTGATCCTGGCGCATACCATCAAAGGTTATGGTATGGGCGACACCGCGGAAGGCAAAAACATCGCTCACCAGGTGAAGAAGATGAACATGGATGGCGTGCGCTATATCCGTGATCGCTTCAACGTGCCGGTTGCTGACGATAAAATCGAAGATCTGCCGTACGTGACCTTCGAAAAAGGCTCAGAAGAGCACACTTACCTGCACGGTCAGCGTGAGAAGCTGGGTGGCTACCTGCCAACGCGTCAGCCGAAGTTCACCGAGAAGCTGGAAATGCCAGCGCTGGAAGAGTTCGGTGCGCTGCTGGAAGAGCAGAACAAAGAGATCTCCACCACCATCGCCTTCGTTCGTGCCCTGAACGTGATGCTGAAGAACAAGTCGATCAAAGATCGTCTGGTTCCGATCCTCGCTGATGAAGCGCGTACCTTCGGTATGGAAGGTCTGTTCCGTCAGATTGGTATCTACAGCCCGAACGGCCAGCAGTACACTCCGCAGGACCGTGAGCAGGTTGCTTACTACAAAGAAGATGAGAAAGGCCAGATTCTGCAGGAAGGGATCAACGAGCTGGGCGCAGGTTCATCCTGGCTGGCAGCGGCGACCTCTTACAGCACCAACAACCTGCCGATGATCCCGTTCTACATCTATTATTCGATGTTCGGCTTCCAGCGTATCGGCGATCTGATGTGGCTGGCGGGTGACCAGCAGGCGCGCGGCTTCCTGGTCGGCGGAACCTCCGGTCGTACCACACTGAACGGCGAAGGCCTGCAGCATGAAGATGGCCACAGCCATATTCAGTCGCTGACCATCCCGAACTGTATCTCTTACGACCCGTCTTACGCCTATGAAGTGGCTGTCATCATGCATGATGGTCTGGTGCGTATGTATGGCGAAGCGCAGGAGAATATCTACTACTACATCACCACGCTGAACGAAAACTACCATATGCCAGCCATGCCGCAGGGTGCGGAAGAGGGTATCCGTAAGGGTATCTACAAGCTGGAAACGGTAGAAGGCAGCAAAGGCAAAGTGCAGCTGCTGGGCTCAGGTTCTATCCTGCGTCACGTACGTGAAGCGGCACAGATCCTGGCGAAAGATTACGGTATCGGCTCTGATGTCTACAGCGTCACCTCGTTCACCGAACTGGCGCGTGATGGCCAGGATTGTGAGCGCTGGAACATGCTGCATCCGACAGAAGAAGCACGCGTGCCTTACATCGCTCAGGTGATGAATGACGCGCCAGCGGTTGCCTCAACCGACTACATGAAACTGTTCGCTGAACAGGTTCGCAGCTATGTTCCAGCCAGCGATTACCGCGTGCTGGGTACCGATGGCTTTGGTCGCTCTGACAGCCGTGAGAATCTGCGTCATCACTTTGAAGTTGATGCATCTTATGTGGTGGTTGCTGCGCTGGGTGAGCTGGCTAAACGCGGCGAGATCGAGAAGAAAGTGGTGGCGGATGCCATTACCAAATTCAACATCGATGCCGATAAAGTTAACCCGCGTCTGGCTTAAGAGGTAAGAGAGTAATGGCTATCGAAATTAAGGTACCGGATATCGGGTCTGACGAAGTTGAAGTCACCGAGATTCTGGTGAAAGTTGGCGACAAGGTGGAAGCCGAGCAGTCGCTGATCACCGTGGAAGGCGACAAAGCCTCAATGGAAGTGCCTTCCCCGCAGGCTGGCGTTGTGAAAGAGATCAAAATCGCCACCGGTGACAAAGTAGAAACCGGCTCGCTGATCATGGTGTTTGACGCAGAAGGGGCCGCAGAAGCGGCACCTGCCGCCGCCGAAGAGAAGAAAGCGGACGCGGCACCTGCACCCGCCGCGGCAGCAGCCACCGCCAGCAAAGAAGTGGCTGTGCCGGATATCGGCGGTGACGAAGTCGAAGTCACTGAGATTCTGGTGAAGGTTGGCGATAAAGTTGAAGCCGAACAGTCACTGATTGTGGTGGAAGGTGATAAAGCGTCAATGGAAGTGCCGGCTCCGTTCGCGGGTGTGGTTAAAGAAATCACCATTGCGACTGGCGACAAAGTCAGCACCGGTTCTGCCATCATGGTCTTTGAAGCGGAAGGGGCTGCACCGGCCGCTGATGCGAAGCCAGAACTGAAAGAAGAAGCGGCATCGGCACCCGCCGCAGCGGCGGGCGCAAAAGAGGTTAACGTCCCGGACATCGGCGGTGATGAAGTAGAAGTCACCGAGATCCTCGTGAAAGTGGGCGACAAAGTTGACGCTGAGCAGTCACTGATCGTGGTGGAAGGCGATAAAGCGTCAATGGAAGTGCCTGCGCCATTCGCGGGTACCGTCAAAGAGCTGAAAGTGGCGACCGGCGACAAAGTCAGCACCGGATCACTGATCATGGTGTTTGAAGTCGAAGGTGCCGCACCGGCCCCGGCGGCAGCGAAGCAGGAAGCCGCACCGGCCCCGGCTGCGAAACCTGAAGCTAAATCTGCGTCGCCTGCTCCGGCAGCCAAAGCGGACAGCAAAGGTGAGTTTGCCGAGAACGATGCGTACGTTCACGCCACCCCGGTGATCCGTCGCCTGGCGCGTGAGTTCGGTGTGAATCTGGCGAAAGTCAAAGGCACCGGCCGTAAAGGTCGCATTCTGAAAGAAGACGTGCAGACTTACGTGAAAGAGGCGGTGAAACGCGCTGAAGCGGCACCGGCTGCGGCAAGCGGTGGCGGCCTGCCAGGCATGCTGCCATGGCCGAAAGTGGACTTCAGCAAGTTCGGTGAAGTTGAAGAAGTCGAACTGGGTCGTATCCAGAAAATTTCGGGTGCGAACCTGAGCCGTAACTGGGTGATGATCCCCCACGTTACGCATTTCGACAAAACCGATATCACCGATCTGGAAGCGTTCCGTAAGCAGCAGAATGCCGAAGCAGAGAAGCGTAAGCTCGATGTGAAGTACACCCCGGTGGTGTTCATCATGAAAGCTGTCGCTGCCGCGCTTGAGCAGATGCCACGCTTCAACAGCTCGCTTTCCGAAGATGCGCAGAAGCTGACGCTGAAGAAATATATCAACATCGGTGTGGCGGTCGATACGCCAAATGGCTTGGTGGTTCCGGTCTTCAAAGACGTGAACAAAAAGGGCATTACCGAGCTGTCGCGTGAGCTGATGGCGGTGTCGAAGAAGGCGCGTGACGGTAAGCTGACTGCGGGCGACATGCAGGGCGGATGTTTCACCATCTCCAGCCTGGGCGGCCTGGGAACCACGCACTTCGCGCCGATTGTTAACGCGCCGGAAGTGGCTATCCTGGGTGTCTCTAAATCGGCGATGGAGCCGGTGTGGAACGGTAAAGAGTTTGCGCCGCGTCTGATGATGCCAATCTCTCTCTCCTTCGACCACCGCGTGATCGACGGAGCTGATGGTGCAAGATTCATCACCATTATTGGCAATATGCTCTCAGACATACGTCGTTTAGTTATGTAAATGTGAAGAAGGCCGGCGGATGCCGGCCTTCCTTTAACGTTTCGTCGCGTCACGGTTGGCAGTTTGTTAACAATTCTGTAAACTCTTGCGGTGAAAGTCCCGGTGGAACAAGGGCATTATAAGAACGTCTGACCCGCCGGATATCAAATAAGAGGTCATGATGAGTACAGAGATTAAAACCCAGGTCGTGGTACTTGGGGCAGGTCCTGCAGGTTACTCTGCAGCCTTCCGTTGTGCGGATTTAGGTCTGGAAACCGTACTGGTAGAGCGTTACAGCACCCTTGGCGGTGTGTGTCTGAACGTCGGTTGTATCCCCTCTAAAGCGCTGCTGCACGTTGCCAAAGTGATCGAAGAGGCGAAAGCCCTTGAAGAGCACGGCATTGTGTTTGGTCAGCCCTCTACTGATATCAACAAGATTCGCAGCTGGAAAGAGAAGGTGATTAACCAGCTGACTGGCGGCCTGTCAGGAATGGCAAAAGGTCGTAAAGTCAAAGTGGTTAATGGCCTCGGCAAATTCACCGGTGCTAACACCCTGGTGGTGGAAGGTGAAGGCGGCACGACCACCATCAACTTCGATAATGCCATCATCGCTGCGGGTTCACGCCCAATCGAACTGCCTTTCATTCCTCATGACGATCCCCGCGTCTGGGATTCAACCGATGCGCTGGAACTGAAAGAAGTGCCGAAGCGTCTGCTGGTTATGGGCGGCGGTATCATCGGTCTGGAAATGGCGACGGTGTATCATGCGCTGGGTTCAGAGATCGATGTGGTTGAGATGTTTGACCAGGTTATCCCGGCTGCGGATAAAGATGTCGTCAAAGTCTTTACCAAGAAAATCAGCAAGAAATTCAACCTGATGCTGGAAACCAAAGTGACCGCCGTTGAAGCAAAAGACGATGGCATTTACGTTTCAATGGAAGGCAAAAAGGCACCGGGTGAAGCGCAGCGTTATGACGCCGTGCTGGTGGCTATCGGTCGTGTGCCGAACGGTAAAGGTCTGGATGCCGGTAAAGCGGGCGTGGAAGTGGACGATCGCGGCTTTATCCGTGTCGACAAGCAGATGCGTACCAACGTGCCACACATCTATGCTATCGGCGACATCGTCGGTCAGCCGATGCTGGCGCACAAAGGCGTGCACGAAGGCCACGTTGCGGCGGAAGTGATCTCCGGTCTGAAGCACTACTTCGACCCGAAAGTGATCCCATCCATTGCCTATACTGAGCCAGAAGTTGCCTGGGTCGGTCTGACCGAGAAAGAAGCGAAAGAGAAGGGCATCAGCTACGAGACCTCCACCTTCCCGTGGGCTGCCTCTGGCCGTGCTATCGCTTCAGATTGTGCAGACGGTATGACCAAACTGATTTTCGACAAAGAGACGCACCGTGTCATCGGTGGCGCGATTGTCGGCACTAACGGCGGCGAGTTGTTAGGCGAAATCGGTCTGGCGATTGAGATGGGTTGTGATGCGGAAGATATCGCGCTGACCATCCATGCTCACCCGACCCTGCATGAGTCAGTCGGTCTGGCAGCAGAAATCTTCGAAGGCAGCATCACCGATCTGCCTAACGCGAAAGCGAAGAAGAAGTAAGTTTCCGCTGCTGACGAAAAAGCCTCCGATATGGAGGCTTTTTTTTGGTCTGGATTATGGGCAGTATATTAAGTATGCATTTGGGGTAAGTCAGGGTAAAAATCTGGTAGATCGCATTTAAGACCCGGATCAACAGTAAGTCACATGATGCTAATTTTGCAAATTACCGATACCGGCGTGATGAAGAAGGATTTCATAGAAAACTGCTGTGCCAGCAGGCTTAAATAGTGGGATTGTGAATGTCTATGTCAGGACTGCCCGTACACCGGCAGGCAGAGCCAGCACTTACCTGAGTCCGTGTTAAAAGGCATCCCTACAATCAGCCGACCATGCCGTCAGGATATCTCGCCAGATCCAGGAACATCAGATTTTTGAAGGTAACAGGTCTGACAGTCATTTCTTATACCCCTAACCTGCCAGGAGCAATACAATCCTGAACTACATGGACCTAAATAGCCCTCTAAGGTGATTAGATGAATGTTGCAAATATGGATATGCATCAGAAACTTGAATTTGCCATAACTAAGGCTGCAAAACTACTGCCAGGTGATGTTGGTGAACAATTGCTGGCAATGCTAACCCCATCAGCTCTGGCCACAATGGCCGCGATCACGGGGGTATGGGCAGGCGCACACTTTTTTGGCATTGGAGAGTTAGCCGATCTCATTCTGATAGTGGCGGGTTGGGTTGCCGTTGGTGGTGTGGCTGTTGAGGCTTCAAAAAAACTCTATGAATTCGTTAAGACCACATACAGCGCCAGAACTGAAAGTGACCTGGATGAAGCAGCGACCTGTTTAGCGGCAGCTATCACTCTAATTGGCGTCGATACTGTGATGGCGATTTTACTGAAAAAGAACCCTCGTGACGCCTTCAGGCATTCATACCGAAATATTCGTATGCCCAGATACAGCGCATCAGTGGGACGCGCAATGAATGGCCCCCGGAACAGTTCTCCATCCTGGCGGTATCGCCCTAAAATTCGCTTTACTGATAAGCAAAGTGCCGGATTAGGCTCAACTAACATGTGGGGTGACATTACCATTGGCCGTGCCTACGACCGTACGGTAAAAACAGCAGAGCAGGCTGCTGAGGATGTTCTGGTGACCCTATATCATGAGCGGGTGCATTCATCCATTGCGCCGAAGTTTTATCTGCTTCGCGAGCTTAGAGCTTTCATGCATGTTAGCGCCTATCACAAATCATATATCTTACGGTATCTGGAAGAGGCATTTGCAGAGCTGGTTGGGTTAATGAGAGCGAAAGGGATGTCACCCCGTTATGTTATTGACGGTTTCAAATTCCCGTTGACCAACAACTATGAGATCACCTTTACCGCTCTGCGACATGAAGCAGCTGGCGTGCTTCTGGGGCCGGTTGTTGTCGGCGGGGCAATGTACAATGTCTATTATGGAATTCAGCAATGATCAACGCAGAAGATGCAAAGGATGCCGCACGCGACTACGCATTCCGACATAAACTGGGATGGAGTGAGAAATTCACTTTCATTAAAACGTCCTCTTTTGACGGCGTTGAATGCTATATCGTCGAAACATCGAGCGAAGATGCGGAAAACAAATCATGGATGGAAATCGAGACCTCTACTCCCGTGAATATTTACGTCGATGTGAACACCGGCAGATGCTTCGGGCATCAGTTCGGTAACAGAGGTTTTAACAAGGGTATCTGATACCCTCGATCATCTGCTGTGCGCGTGTTCCCCGCGCCAGCGGGGATAAAGCGGGGTTAGCAGGCAGGTGTCATTGCTTATATCTGTGTTCCCTGCGTCAGTGGAAATAACCCCATCACCTCTCCTCCACGGCGTCCTGTAAACCTTCTGATCACCGCTCAGCGACGCGCTTCCCATACCGCCACCCGCTCCACAAACATCTGCGCCAGGGCCGCAATGGCGCTGTTGCCGGGCAGCCTCTCTTCATTGATATACATCACCAGCGAACTGCTGCGTCGGCGGCCCTGCAACAGCGGCAGGGGGCGCAGTTCACCGCTCTTCAGCAGCCCGGCGATATTCTGTTCCGGTAACCAGCCATAGCCCAGCTGATGCTGGACTGCTTCAATCGCGGCGGAGAGCGTCGTGAAGGACCAGTTCTCCGCCTGATCGCCACTGACCTCGGATTGGTGCTGTTGCTGCCGATCCAGGATGGTGATGCAGGGCCAGCGAGCCAGCGTGGCAACACTCAGCGGGGCGGGTTCACTGTGCAGGGGGTGATCCCGATGGGCAACGGCCACGAAATCGACGCTCATCAGGCTCTCGCCGGCAACAGGGGCATCGCCATATTGCGCAACCAGCCAGAGGTCAGCCTGCTGCTCAGCCAGCCTTTCCGGCGTTTCGCTGCGAACGATTTCGCTGAACCAGATGCGGACATGGGGGTAGTGCTGCTGAAAGGTCTGCAGCACATCAAACAGCAGAGGTTTAGGCAGCGTCGCGTCCACCATCAGATCGATGCGCGAACGTTCGCCCCGCTGCAGCGCATGCGCCTTAGCTTCAAGCGCGCCGAACCCCTCCAGCAATGGACGAATCTGAGCCAGTAGCTGATGTCCCTCGGCAGTGAGGACGGCGCGACGCCCCTCCTGTTGCAGCAGTGTCAGACCCAGCCGCTGCTGAAGCAGGCTAAGCTGATAGCTCAGTGAAGACTGGCTGCGATGATGCTTTTCTGCGGCCAGCGCAAAGCTCCCTTCATTCACCACCGCGTCGAGCAGCGCCCACTGTTCCAGTGTCGTTTTATACATGGCAACTCATCGAAAAATTGGATTATTCAGTGCTAAAAATAGCGTTATTCATCTCATCTGTAACGCGTAATAATCTCCTCAAGGCAAATAAATGAGGAATTGACCATGAGCACTTTTGATAAACATGATCTGTCAGGCATCGTTGGCAAACACCTGGTTTACACCTACGACAACGGCTGGAATTACGAGCTCTACATCAAAAATGCCAGCACGATCGACTATCGCATCCACAGCGGCATGGTGGGTAATCGCTGGGTTAAAAATCAGCATGTCTATGTCGTCCGTCTGGCGCAGGATGTCTATAAAGTTTCCTGGACTGAACCTACCGGCACCGATGTCAGCCTGGCCGTCAACCTGGCGGATAAAATCTTCCACGGCACCATCTTCTTCCCGCGCTGGGTAATGAACAATCCGGAAAAAACCGTCTGTTTCCAGAATGACCATCTGGAAGAGATGGCCGCCTTCCGCGAAGCAGGTCCGGCTTACCCAACCGAAGTCATTGACGAGTTCGCGACGCTGACCGTGATCCGCGATGTGGGCGAAAATAACGAAAGCGTGATCGACTGCCCGCCCGATCAGCTGCCCGCTGACTTCCCGGAAAATCTGAAAAACTGATAGCAGGCAGAAGAGGCCATTAAGGCCTCTTCTGCACCGCTGTGTCTGGCCGGTGGCATCGATGGCCAGTCCCACAAACCGCACCTTTCTATTCCTGTCCGTTATCGATTCCGCACTGATACTTCTCTTAAACCGCGATAAACCAGACATTTTCCAGGGCTAATTTCCCCGGCATGCGGTACGCTCGGGACCGTCCGTTTACGCACAGTCAGCCCGCGCAGACGGCGAACCGGACGGGCAGAATGGGCGTAGTCGATTATGTTGTATTTTTGTAAACAGATTAACAAACAGACGAAATCCTGCTATTCTGCCCTCCGCGAAACCGGGCACCTCAACCTGGACAAGAAAAGGGAAGGTTGTTCTCCATAAGTGAGCAAGGTGGTCGGAAAGCCCTACATAATGAGAGCGAGGATAACGTCGTGCTAGAAGAATACCGTAAGCACGTTGCCGAGCGTGCTGCCCAGGGAATTGTTCCTAAGCCTTTAGAGGCTTCCCAGATGGCCGCGCTGGTTGAACTGCTGAAAAATCCACCTGCGGGTGAAGAAGAATTTCTGACCGATTTACTGGTCAACCGAGTCCCACCTGGCGTCGATGAAGCGGCGTATGTCAAAGCCGGTTTCCTGGCGGCTGTTGCCAAAGGCGAAGCAACCTCTCCTCTGATCTCTCCTGAAAAAGCGGTCGAACTGCTCGGTACCATGCAGGGCGGTTATAACATTCATCCGTTGATCGAGGCGCTGGACGACAGCCGACTGGCCCCCATCGCGGCCAAAGCCCTTTCACACACCCTGCTGATGTTCGACAACTTCTATGATGTCGAAGAGAAAGCTAAAGCGGGCAATGAATACGCGAAGCAGGTCATGCAATCCTGGGCCGATGCGGAATGGTATCTGTCACGTCCTGAGCTGGCCGAAAAGATCACGGTCACGGTATTCAAGGTAACGGGCGAAACCAACACCGACGACCTCTCTCCGGCCCCGGATGCCTGGTCACGTCCTGACATCCCGCTGCACGCCCTGGCGATGCTGAAAAATGCCCGCGAAGGCATTGAGCCGGATGAGCCGGGCAATATCGGCCCGATCAAACAGATCGCAGCGCTGCAGGCCAAAGGCTATCCGCTGGCTTACGTCGGTGACGTAGTCGGAACCGGCTCATCCCGTAAATCCGCCACCAACTCGGTGCTGTGGTTCATGGGCGACGACATCCCGAACGTGCCAAACAAAAAAGGCGGCGGCGTGGTGCTGGGCAGCAAAATTGCGCCTATCTTCTTCAACACCATGGAAGATGCGGGCGCACTGCCTATCGAAGTGGACGTCAACGACCTGAACATGGGCGATGTGATCGACATCTACCCTTACAAAGGGGAAGTGCGTAACCACGAAACCAACGACCTGCTGGCCAGCTTCGAACTGAAAACCGAAGTGCTGATTGACGAAGTGCGCGCCGGTGGCCGTATTCCGCTGATCATCGGCCGTGGCCTGACCACCAAAGCGCGCGAGTCGCTGGGTCTGCCGCACAGCACCGTATTCCGTCAGGCGAAAGATGTTGCGGAGAGCACCCGTGGCTTCTCACTGGCGCAGAAAATGGTCGGCCGCGCCTGTGGCGTAACCGGTGTGCGTCCGGGCGCGTATTGCGAACCGAAGATGACCTCCGTGGGCTCGCAGGATACCACCGGTCCGATGACCCGTGACGAGCTGAAAGATCTGGCTTGCCTGGGCTTCTCTACCGATCTGGTGATGCAGTCCTTCTGCCACACCGCCGCCTATCCTAAGCCGGTCGATGTGAACACGCACCACACGCTGCCAGACTTCATCATGAACCGTGGCGGTGTCTCACTGCGTCCGGGTGACGGCATTATTCACAGCTGGCTGAACCGTATGCTGCTGCCGGATACCGTAGGAACCGGCGGCGACTCCCATACCCGTTTCCCTATCGGCATCTCTTTCCCGGCCGGTTCGGGCCTGGTGGCGTTTGCCGCGGCAACGGGCGTCATGCCGCTCGATATGCCGGAATCGGTCTTGGTGCGCTTCAAAGGCAAGATGGAACCCGGTATTACCCTGCGCGATCTGGTTCACGCCATTCCGCTTTATGCCATCAAACAGGGCCTGCTGACCGTTGAGAAGAAAGGTAAGAAAAACATCTTCTCTGGCCGCATCCTGGAGATTGAAGGTCTGCCGGATCTGAAAGTTGAGCAGGCGTTTGAACTGTCCGATGCGTCAGCAGAGCGTTCTGCGGCGGGCTGTACCATTAAGCTGGATAAAGCGCCAATCATCGAATATCTCAACTCCAACATCGTGCTGCTGAAGTGGATGATCGCAGAAGGTTACGGCGATCGTCGTACGCTGGAGCGTCGCGTGGAGAGCATGGAGAAATGGCTGGCCGATCCTCAGCTGCTGGAAGCCGATGCGGATGCGGAATACGCCGCCGTGATCGAGATCGATCTGGCTGATATCAAAGAGCCGATCCTCTGTGCCCCTAACGATCCTGACGATGCCCGTCTGCTCTCGGACGTTCAGGGCGAGAAGATCGACGAAGTGTTTATCGGCTCGTGCATGACCAACATCGGTCACTTCCGTGCTGCCGGTAAGCTGCTGGACAGCCACAAAGGTCAGCTGCCAACCCGCCTGTGGGTGGCACCGCCAACCAAGATGGATGCCGCACAGCTGACTGAAGAGGGCTACTACAGCGTCTTCGGTAAAAGCGGTGCGCGTATCGAGATCCCGGGCTGTTCACTCTGCATGGGTAACCAGGCACGTGTGGCAGACGGTTCGACAGTGGTTTCCACCTCGACCCGTAACTTCCCGAACCGTCTCGGTACCGGCGCTAACGTCTATCTGGCGTCTGCCGAGCTGGCTGCCGTTGCGTCACTGCTGGGCCGGCTGCCCACGCCTGATGAGTATCAGCAATTTATGGCGCAGGTCGATAAAACGGCCAGCGACACCTATCGCTATCTCAACTTCGACCAGCTGGCGCAGTACACCGACAAAGCGGAAGGCGTGATTTTCCAGACCGCAGTCTGATCCTTCACCTTGTAAGCATGCATAAGGGGCGATGATTCGCCCCTTTTTTTCGTCTTCGCGCCGGTCACCGGCACGATCAAAAGCTGGATTTCGCCTGACAGCCTGTAATAATGCGCGACGTGTCACATTATGCTGCAAAGCCAGCCGTGACACTCATTGAGTGACGCGACGACGTTGAGAGGAACGGGCGATGGAATATGAATTTTTACGCGATGTGACCGGACAGATTAAGGTCCGCATGTCGATGGATCATGAAGCGGTCGGCCACTGGTTCAACGAAGAGGTGAAAAACGATCCGGGTCTGCTGGATGAAGTCGAAGCTGCTATCGAAGACGTCAAGGGCAGCGTGCGACAGTGGCAGCGCATCGGCAGCGAATACACCATCCTGGTGGATGAGGAGGAGGTGATGATTCGCGCCAACCTGCTGGCGCTGGAAGATGACGGCATGGAGGAGGGGATGAACTACTACGACGAAGAGAGCCTCTCATTCTGCGGCATTGAAGATTTTCTGCTGGTCATCGCCGCGTACCGCCAGTTTGTGAACCAGTATGGCAATCCCGTCCGGCGCTAAATGCCGGACAGGTGGCACTTCATGTCTGGCCGGGATGTGAAACCGCCCGGCGGCCGGGGCAGGTTAGCTCAGCGAGGCGCCACCGCAGATCACTAGTTGCTGCCCGGTGATTGCCGCTGCTGAGGGAGAGAGCAGGAACGCCACCAGATCGGCCACTTCCTGCGGCTGAATATAGCGGCCTATCGGCGGCAGGCGCGGCGGTGAACTGGCGCGGCCCGGCTGGTGCAGCATCGGTGTTTCGGTCGCACCGGGGGCCACGATATTGGCGGTAATGCCACGCGGAGCCAGTTCTGCCGCCCAGCTGCGCACCATGCCGATCATCGCTGATTTGGTCGCCACGTACTGACTGCGGCCTGCGGCACCGCCTGACGTACGGCTCCCCAGCAGCAGCACTCTCCCGCCTGCCGCCATCCGCGGCGCAAAATGGTTCGCCAGCTGTTCCGCAGCGGCCACGTGCAGCTGCCACAGACGGGCGCTGGTCGCCAAATCCAGTTCCCCCAGCGGCGCGGCCTGCATCATACCCGCGGCATGGATCACCGCCTGCGGCACAGGCAGTTGTTCCAGCAGCACCTGCAGGGCAGCGCTGTCACTGATATCGATCTGATGACTCTGCCAGCCCGGTTCTGTGCGGCAGACCGCCGAACGGCTCAGGCCGATCACCTGCCAGCCGTCACTCAGTAAGCGGTCACAAATCGCCTGACCGATGCCGGAGCTGGCACCGGTCACCAGCGCCATCCGTTCATTCACGCGTCACCTCCCTGCACCCATGACTCCTCAATCCGCACATATTTGATCGCCTGACGATACCAGGTATAGGCGATATGCAGTTCGCCATGCAGACCCTCTTTGATGCTGGGATAGGAGAACTCACGGTTTAACTTCTGCTGCGAGTTATTGGTCATACAGTAGCCATCGCCTTCGTCCAGATTGCGCTGCAGCGGCCAGCTTTTGCCGCCATCTGTTGAGATCGCCAGCGTCATGGGCGCTCGGGGCGCACCCCAGAAGGCGGTACGGCCGCTGTGTACCACCGCTTCGGCGGCCACCGCCACCTCACCGTCCTCTTCATCATCTTCAATTTCGTCATAGAGCGACAGGCGACGTTCGCTGGCACCTTCAGCGCTCATGGCGTTAAACACCAGCGCCAGATGACCGTTGCGCAGCGTCGTGACCTGAATAGAGGAGTTGTTATTTGGCAGCGACAGCGCTTCGGGTGCGCTCCAGCTCTCTCCCTGATCAAACGAGCGGCTCTGGTAGATGTGATCGGCCCAGCGACTGCGGTAGAGCGCCAGCAGCGAGCCATCCTCCAGCAGGGTGACGTTCATATGGACGCAGCCGGTACTGTCAGGCACGCTGACATCGCGCCAGCTCCGGCCTTTATCCTCCGAGATCTTCACGGCGCTGACATCATAGTTACCCACCCATTTTTCACCGGGCGGCGTCAGGCAGTAAAAGACCGGCAGCAGCCAGTTGCCATTCGGCAGCACCACGATCGGCTGACGAATAAAGGTGCCAGGCTTATCCAGCAGGGTGTCGATCGCGCCCCAGCTCCGGCCCAGATCGTGAGACTGACGATAGCGCACGATGGCGGTGTCCTGATTACCGGACTTCTGCGCCGTCCAGAGCAGCCACAGGACCTGATCGGGATCGAGGAACAGCACCGGATTCTGCTCGGACCGCGTCGGATCCTCAGAGAGTTTCTGCGCCTCACTCCAGCGATCGCTGCCTTTCTGCAGCCGTGAACACCAGACAGAGATATCGGCGATCCCCTCCTGGGTGCCGCCAAACCAGACGCAGAGCAGATCGCCATCCGGCAGCGGCAGCAGGTTAGCCGCATGGTTTTGCGGGCAGGAGGAGGGCAGCATCGCAACCTGCTGCGCGCTATCCTGCGGATGCGGCGCAAGCTGGCCGGTGCGTTCGGCGGTGACGGTTTCCTGAGTCATATTAGGCTCCACTCTTTTGTGCATTGCGTTGCGGTTGAGGCTGAGACTGGCGTGACGGGATGCAGCGGTCAATCACCATAATGATCGCCGGCGTGGCCAGCGCCACATACATATTATCGATGCCAAACGGATTCCCCATCAGGAACCAGACGGAGGTGACCAGACAGGAACCAATCAGACCGGCGTTGGCACCGCGTGTGCTCTTAAACCAGGGCAGATAGAACGCCATGATCGCCACGACGGTGATCGACAGGCGAATCGCGCGGGTAAAGAAGGAGAGCTTCAGCACTTCCGGGAAGAACAGCACAAACAGCAGCGGAAAGAAGCCGATGGCAATCGAGAACCAGCGCGTCACTTTGAACTCGCGCTCTGGCGTAGGGTGACGGTAAGGAACATAAAAATCTTTCACCACCAGCGAGGCGATCGCCAGCGCCACGGTGCCGACGCTGACGAAAATCGATGCCACTAGCGAGGTCGTCACGATGCCCGCCAGCCAGGGTGACATATCCTGCAAAAACACCGGCAGGGCATAGAGGCTCTTGATGTCGGGATGAGCAAACTTCGCCGCCACGCCGATCAGTGCCATCGCCAGGCCGATAGGCAGGCAGAAGAAGAAGGCGACCCACGTGGCACGCTTAGCGGATTTGACATCTTTGGTCGAGGAGATCGCCTGGATCACAAACTGGGTGCAGAAGATCGAGCCCACGGTTCCGATCAGCCAGGCCACAATGGTACTGGCCCCGACGTGTCCGTCCCACGTCCAGTAGAAGGCGGGCATTTTCTCGATCATCGGGGCCACGCCGCCGGTCATCTTCAGCGCTACGTAGAGGATAATCAGGATCCCGATGTACTTAATGGCGCTGTGCAGCAGCGTCACCCAGGCCACCCCTTTCATGCCGCCAAATGCGAAGTAGAAGGTACTCACCACCGCGGTAATAAAGGCCGCCTGGGTCAGGTCGATCTTCAGCACGGTAGAGATCGCCGCTGCGCCGCTGATGTAGTTGCCGACGTTCACCAGCAGCAGCGCATAGATCATGATCAGCGAAATGATGTTTTTGGTCGAACTGCCATATTTTTCGGCAATCGCCCCGGAGATGGTGATCTTACCGGTGTTGTAGATGCGCTTCACCAGGATCAGACCAAACAGCGGGAAGCCAATCGCCGCGCCGATCACTGACCAGGAAGCGGCGAAGCCATTTTCAAAGGCGGCCTGCGCAGTGCCGATCGTGGATTTTGCCCCGATATATTCCGACATCAGCATGATGCCGACAATAAAGGCGGGCATGGCGCGGGAGCCTTCCATAAAGTCACCGCTGCTTTTACTGCGCAGCCGCCAGGTCAGCCAGGTGGTGAACAGGATATAGGCGACCACCATGCCTACGATCAGTAAGGTGCTCTCAGTTGAAAATGCGTTCATCATAACCTCGATTGTGCTGGCAGATGGCGACCATCAGGTTCGTTCTCATCTGACCGGTAGGAGACAAAGGCGATGGCGTTTATTGCAGGTAGTGGGTGACGATCTGACGGATCTGCTGCTGCTCTTCGGCGCTGAACTGCACCGCATAGCGGCTTTCACCCACCTCGAAGCCCAGCAGGCTGACCGCTTTTTTCACGGCGGCCGGTGAGAAACCGATGCTGTAGAGCGCCGTGCGCAGAGCGGTGACGTTCTCCTGAGCCTGCTGCGAACCGGCAATATCGCCGGCAGCGAAGCGCGCCCAGATAGCGTTAATCGCCTCCGGGGCCACGTTGGCCAGCCCGGAAATGGCGGCGGAGCAGCCCTCAACAAACCCCTGATGGATCAGCGAGTCGGGGCCATTCAGCACATCAAAACCGTCACAGTCGGCGGTGGCCTGCAGGAAGCCGCGCAGGCTGTCATAACTGCCCGCCGAATCTTTGATGCCGATGATGTTGGGATGGGCGGCCAGCGTGCGCACCGTCTCCGGCTGCAGCGTATTGCCGGTGCGCGCCGGGATGTTGTAGAGGAACAGCGGCACCGTCAGCGCGTCAGCCACGCGCCGGTAGTGATCGATCAGCTCCTGCTGTTTCAGCGGCACAAACCAGGGGGTGATCGCGGAGACGGCATCCACGCCCAGGCGGGCGATCTGTGTGCCGAGCCGGATCGTTTCACGCGTCGAGATTTCGCCGATGTGCGCCACCACCGCCGCGCGGCCGCTGACTTCATCCACACAGGTGGCGGTGACGGCGAGCTTTTCCTGCTCGTTCAGCACAAAGAATTCGCCGTTGGTGCCGCCGCAGAAGATGCCGTTACCGGACCGGAGCTGTCGTCTGACCTGCTCCCGCTGTCTCACCGGATCAAAAGCGCCGTCACGATCGAAGGTGGTGACGATGGCGGTCAGTACGCCGCTTATTTTCTTATTCATGACAATCCTCATTACGCCTGGCAGGAAGGAAACAGGGTCAGATAGACCGCGCGCACATCGTCAGCGGTGACCGCCATCGGGACATTTTTCATCAGGCGCTGCACGTCGAGCGCGGCTTCCACCAGATAGGGCAGGTGATCCGGGCCGATACCCAGCGCTTCCAGACTGGCAGGCAGCTGCAGACGCGCCACCAGTGCGGTGAAGTAGTCGACCAGCGCATGGGACTTCGCTTCATCACTTAAACGGTGGTCAGCATCGGGCAGCAGGTCATAGGCCTGAGCGAATTTACTCACCGCCGCCGGACGGACAAAGCGCATGCAGGGGGCCAGCAGAATGGCATTCGCCACGCCGTGCGGCAGATGATATTTGCCGCCGAGCGGGTAGGAGAGGGCGTGCACCAGATGCGTGCCGGCATGGGCAATCGACGCGCCGCCATAATACGAGGCCCACAACATCTCCAGTCGTGCCTGCAGATTCTCCGGCTCCCGCAGGGTGGTTTCGAGATTGGCGAACAGCTTCTTCATCCCGATCAGCGCATAGTTATCGCTGACCGGATTGGCAACGCAGGCGGTAAAGCACTCGATCAGGTGGCAGAGGGCATCAATACCGGTTGAGGAGGCGATGTGTGCGGGCATGCTGGTGGTGAGTTCCGGCACCAGCGCGACGACATCGGGCAGCATGATCGGGGAAATAATGCCGACTTTGGTCTCCTTCTCCGGGATCGCCAGAATCGCATTGGGCGTGGCTTCTGAGCCGGTACCCGCAGTGGTCGGAATCAGCATGGAGCGGGTGCGGTGCTGCGGTTTCTCCCCCGCCAGCAGGGCTTCCAGCGACGGGGCCGCATCCACGCACAGCACCGACAGCAGCTTTGCCACATCCAGCACGCTGCCACCGCCGATACCGATCACCATGTCAGCCCTGCGCGACGTGAGTGCGGCAAGAAGGGCGGCCACATCATGCTGGCTCGGCTCGGGGGGAACACTGTTCACCACGCTGATGTGGGGGATCTGCTCCCGGAGTTGCCCCAGCAGCGCCTGCACAGCCGGAATCGCTTCAATGTTCCGGTCAGTTACCACTACCGCGGATGAAACCCCCTCCAGCAGATAGCGCATGTCGTTTAACGCCTGATAGCCGCTTATCACCGTGCTGTTAATGTTCATTTCATACCCTTATGTCGATCGCGTCTGAGACGATGATTAACTTTGCTCATCTCAATGCGAGGTCAGTCACTCTGTATGGCTCATTTTATAGGGCATATCGATTTCGATTAATTTGAAGTTGCTCAAATATAATCAATTATGATTGAATATAATCAATGGCAGCAGCAATCGCCTGACAGGAGTGAGGATGGGCTCATCATTATGGAAAACGCCGGTACTGGTCATCGCCGATGACTTTACCGGTGCCAACGATGCGGGAAGCGGACTGGCGCAGGCCGGCGCAGGCGTTCAGGTGCTGTTCGACACCCGGGGCGCGTTGCCAGAGACGGCAGATGTGCTGGTCGTCAGCACGGAGAGTCGGGCGATCAGCGCCACCCAGGCGGCAGAGCGCGTCACGCAGGCGGTGCGGCACTTCGCGGCGCAGTTTCAGCACGGCTGGCTGTTCAAAAAGATCGACTCCACGCTGCGCGGCAATATCGGCGCTGAAACGGTGGCGGCACTGAAGGCCAGTGCGAAAACGCTGGCGCTGGTTGCACCGGCGGTGCCACGACTGGGCCGCACCACGTGCGGAGGTCACGTCCGGGTCCATCAGCGTCTGCTCACGGACACCGAATTTGCCAGCGATCCGAAAACCCCGATCGCCAGCGCCAGCGTTCTCGAACAGATGCAGATCGCCGGCAGCGTGCTCGATCTTGCCACGCTGCGCAGCGACCGGCTTGATGCGGTGCTGGCGGCGGCGCACGGCATCGTCGTCGTGGATGCCGAAACCGGGGCGGACCTGGCGCGATTGATCGCCGCGGCTGCGCGGCTGCGCGAGACGCCGCTGCTGGTCGGTGCCGCCGGATTAAGCGATGCGCTGGGCGCCGCGCTCCGGGTGCGAACGCCCCGGCCGGTGCTGGCGGTGGTGGGATCGATGAGCGAGAGCGGGCAGCAGCAGGTTGCCACGCTGATCAGCCGGCGTGACGCAGCGAGAGTGGATGTCGATATCCGGCAGCTGTTCCGGCAGCCCGCCTGGCCCGATCGGGATCGCTGGATCGACGAGGCGGCTGCGGCACTGCGGGCCGGTCGCCATACGGTGATCACCACCTGCCAGCACGAGGCGCAGCGGCACGAGATTGCGCAGCTCTGTCAGCACTTCAGCATGACGCGCCAGCAGCTGGGGGAGGCGATCTGCCAGTTTCTTGGCGAGATCACCTACCGGCTCTGCCGCACTGCGCAGCCGCATGCGCTCTATCTGTCGGGAGGGGATGTGGCGATGGCCGTCGCCCGGGCACTGGGTGCCAGCGGCTTTACCATTCAGGGTCTGGTGGCGGGCTGTGTGCCGCACGGGGTTCTGCTTAACAGTGAATTTACTCTGCCGGTGATGACCAAAGCGGGTGGCTTTGGTGATGAAAACACCCTGGTAGCAGCCATTGATTTTATTGAGGAGAAGTCGAGTGAGTAAAATTATTGCGATCACCATGGGCGACCCGGCGGGCATCAGTCCGGAAATCATCATTAAATCGCTCTCTGAAGGTGAGCTGAATGGCATTCCTGCCGTGGTGATTGGCTGCGCCAGTACGCTGCGCCGTATTCTGGCGATGAACATTACGCCCCAGGCCGAGCTGCGGGTCCTTGACCGGGTGCAGGATGCACGCTTTGCTCCCGGCATCATCAACGTGATTGACGAGCCGCTGGCTGACCCCGACGCGCTGAAACCCGGCGTGGTGCAGAAAGAGGCGGGCGATCTGGCGTGGCGCTGTGTGAAACGTGCCACGGCGCTGGCGCTGGCGGGCGACGTGCAGGCGATTGCCACCGCGCCGCTGAACAAAGAGGCGATGCATGCGGCCGGTCATCTCTACCCGGGGCATACGGAGCTGCTGGCCCACCTCACTGACACCCGGGATTACGCCATGGTGCTCTACACCGATAAGCTGAAGGTGATTCACGTCACCACTCACATTGCCCTGCGTAAGTTCCTCGACACGCTGAACCAGCCGCGCATTAAAACGGTCATTGGTATGGCGGACACTTTCCTGCGGCGCGTCGGTTATCAGGCTCCGCGCATCGCCGTGGCGGGCGTCAATCCCCATGCCGGAGAGAACGGACTGTTTGGCGATGAGGAGATCACCACCGTTGCACCTGCCATTCAGGCGATGAAAGCGCAGGGGATTGATGTCGCCGGACCGTGCCCGCCGGACACGGTGTTCCTGCAATGCCAGGAGGGACACTATGACATGGTGGTCGCGATGTACCACGATCAGGGGCATATCCCGCTGAAGCTGCTGGGCTTCTATGACGGCGTCAACATTACTGCCGGCCTGCCGTTTATCCGCACCTCTGCGGACCACGGCACCGCCTTTGATATCGCCTGGACAGGTAAAGCGAAGTCTGAGAGCATGGCGATCTCTATCAAACTCGCGATGCAGCTCGCATAGGGAAATATGAAGGGACAGAGCCGTCTTGACCAGATTATGGATTATCTGAAAAGCCATAATCTGGTGACTGTTGAGCAACTGGTCAGTGCGATCTCCGCCTCACCCGCCACGATTCGCCGTGATTTGATCAAGCTGGATAAAGAGGGCGTGATCAGCCGCAGTCACGGTGGTGTCACCCTGAATCGGTTTATTCCCGCCCAGCCGACCACCCTGGAGAAGATGCAGCGTCACCTGGCGGAGAAGCAGGCCATCGCGGAGTGCGCCGCCAGCTTTGTCCGGGCAGGCGATGCCATCGTGCTGGATGCCGGCACCACCATGCTGGAACTGGCGCGTCAGCTGACGCATCTGCCGCTGCGGGTGATCACGGCCGATCTGCACATTGCGCTGTTTCTGTCAGAATTTAAGCAGATTGAAGTGACGATTATCGGCGGGCGGATTGATGACTCCAGTCAGTCCTGCGTGGGCGAACATGGACGCCGGTTGCTGCGCAGCATCAATCCCGATATCGCCTTCGTCAGCTGTAACTCCTGGAGCCTGGAGCGCGGCATCACCACGCCGACCGAGGAGAAAGCGGGGCTGAAACATGACCTGCTGGCCAATGCGGCTCGCCGGGTTCTGCTGGCGGACAGCAGCAAATATGGTTCCTGGTCGCTGTTCTGCGCGGCACCGCTGGATGAGCTGACCGATGTGGTGACGGACAGCGGTTTAGAGGACGCGGTCTGCCGCACGCTGCGCGAGCGCGGCATTGCGCTCGCGCTGACGACCTGAGAGACAGCACGCGCAGGTTACCGCCGGTAACGCTGCGCGCCTGAGGGTTACAGCGTCTTCAGACCAACAGAAGGGATGTTTCTGCCGTAGTAGATCTCACGCATCTCTTTCCACAGCAGATCGGTGATGCGTTTGTGCTCCTGCGGGCTGAGATCTTCCGGACGGGTGTTAAACAGGTAGTGCTTCAGCTCAAACTCTTTCAGCAACATCTTGGTGTGGAAGATGTTTTCCTGATAGACGTTCACATCCACCATGTCATACATCGCCTTCATATCCTCAGACATGAAGTTCTGAATCGAATTAATCTCGTGGTCGATAAAGTGCTTCATCCCTTTCACGTCACGGGTAAAGCCGCGCACCCGGTAATCGACGGTGACGATGTCTGACTCCAGCTGGTGGATCAGGTAGTTCAGCGCTTTCAGCGGTGAGATCACGCCACAGGTTGAGACTTCAATATCCGCGCGGAACGTGCAGAGTCCGCCTTCAGGGTGGCTCTCCGGGTAGGTGTGCACGCAGATATGGCTCTTATCCAGATGGGCTACCACCGAGTTGGGCAGGGGACCCGGATGTTCTGAGTTATCGATATCTTTTGGATCGATCGGCTCTTCGCTGACCAGAATCGTGACGCTGGCTCCCTGCGGCTCATAATCCTGACGCGCGATGTTCAGCACGT
This sequence comes from Pantoea sp. Sc1, assembly GCF_000255315.1. Classification (NCBI taxonomy): domain Bacteria; kingdom Pseudomonadati; phylum Pseudomonadota; class Gammaproteobacteria; order Enterobacterales; family Erwiniaceae; genus Pantoea; species Pantoea sp. Sc1. Next base: position 3,312,613 of record NZ_AJFP01000001.1, on the reverse strand, counting down.
TGGCACCGATGATGGAGCAGGTCTCGGTCAGGATCTCCGTCAGGCGATTCGCGTTATATTGTTCATCGATATAGGCGATGTACCCATCGCGTTCAGCTTCAGTATTCGCATAGCAGATATCGTAAATACAAAAACTCAGGCTTTTCGTCAGGTTGTTGAAGCCATGTAGTTTTAGCTTTTGCAATTTCATTCACCCCCTTAGAAATGTGCTGTCAGCACGCGGCAGACAGCGCATTCAACAGATATTGTGGCAGGGCAAAGCTGCCGGTATGGATGGCTGGCGTGTAGTAACGGCAGGCCAGGCCAGCGGCCTCGAAACGCGCCTGTAGCGTGGCGGTATCCAGGTGGCGCAGCGCCGGATTGTCGCTCGCCCAGGCAAACGTCATGATGCCGCCGTAGTAGGTCGGGATCGCGGCCTGATAGAAGCTGACATCCGCAAAGTAGTGACCCAGTTTGCGATGGCTGTTCACCGCCTCATCCTGCTGGAGGAAGCAGACGCCATTCTGTGCCACAAAGATGCCATTTTCATTAAGGGCCGCTTTGCAGCCGGCATAAAATTCAGAGGTGAACAGACTCTCGCCCGGGCCAATCGGATCGGTACAGTCGGAGATGATCACATCGAATTTTTCCTGCGTCTGATTGACGAAGTTTACCCCGTCATCGATCACCAGCGTAAAGCGCGGATCGTCGTAGGCGCCTGCGCTGTGGTTCGGCAGGTACTGGCGGCAAAAGGTCACGACGCCCGCATCGATCTCCACCATGGTAATCTTTTCGACCTGAGAATGACGCGACACTTCACGCAGCATCGCACCGTCACCACCGCCAATGATCAGCACGCTCTTCGCGGCGCCATGCGCCAGCAGGGGAACGTGAGTCATCATTTCATGATAGATAAATTCGTCACGCTCGGTCGTCTGAACCACACCGTCCAGCGCCATGACGCGACCCATCGCGGCATTTTCGAAAATGATTAAATCCTGATGCGCAGTCTTTTCACGGTACAGCTCTTTGTCTACCGTAAAATACTGGCCAAAACCGGCATGAAGGGTTTCATGCCACGTTTCATTGTGGGCCATGGTGCTCTCCTCTGATGTCGCCATGAAGATGGGCGGCACATCATAGCTAACACTGACCGTGGTTGCACGGTCAAATGTCCGGCAGCAGAGGGCGGGGGCGTTACCTGACGTAGGCCAGCAGGCTCAGTGAATCGCGGGCCAGAGACTTGCACTTTTTGTCGTTGGTGATGGCGATGCCGCTGAGGTCGCGATAGCTCTCTTCGCCCAGCGCTTTCATGTTGTAGTTGCTGTAGTTGCTTAAATCCCAGCGGTTCTGCTGAGCAAAAAAGACCAGCGCTTTGCGAATCTGCGCGTCCGGAAGATCCTGATAGCCACAATCATTTTTCAGATAGACGAAAACCGCCGTGAGATCCGCCAGATCTTCCGCTTCGGATTCACTCAGGGCAAAACTGGTGGAGGAGAAGCCAAGGAGTCCCGTCAGCAGCAGGATCTTGATGCTTTGCTTCATAGTCGTTCTCTTCAATGGGTATTGTTAATGACGTTAGCACAGTTGCTCTCAGGTTTTCGATTAATTTGCCGTGGTGAGCCGCTGCGCCGCCTTTTTTCGTCAGATTCTCACGGGTAGCGCTTGACCTTCCCATAAGGTCAGGGTTTAGGCTGTGCGCTCTGATGCCACAAGGATGATCACCATGCAACGTCGCCACTTCCTGAAACTCACCGCCGCACTGAGTGCAGCCGGAGCGTTACCGCTCTGGAGCCGTTCGCTGATGGCGGCACCCCGTCCGCTGCTGCCGATTCCCTCTCTGCTGGAACCCGACGCCAGAGGCACATACAGCCTCACCGCCATGCAGGGGAGCACGCAGTGGAACGGCAAAGCGGTGCCGACCTGGGGCTACAACGGCAGCCTGCTGGGGCCGGTACTGCGGCTACAGCGCGGCCAGCCGGTGACGATGAACATTCATAACCGGCTCAGCGAAGCGACCACGCTGCACTGGCACGGGCTGGAAATCCCTGGCGCGGTGGATGGCGGACCGCAGGCGGCGATAGCCCCCGGCGGCTCGCGTCAGGTCTCCTTCACGCCCGATCAGCCCGCCGCAACCTGCTGGTATCACCCTCATCTGCACGGCAAAACCGGGCATCAGGTGGCGCAGGGGCTGGCGGGCCTGATCCTGCTGGAAGATAAAGAGAGCGGCACACTGCGGCTGCCTGTGCAGTGGGGCGTGGATGATGTGCCGCTGATTTTTCAGGATAAGCAGCTGACTCAGGATGGCCGCCATATCGACTATCAGCTCGACGTAATGCGCGCGGCGGTAGGCTGGTTTGGTGACATGATGCTGACTAACGGGGCGCACTATCCGCAGCATGCGGTGCCGCGCGGCTGGCTGCGGCTGCGCCTGCTCAATGGCTGTAATGCCCGGTCGCTGCACGTTGCCGCCAGTGATAAACGTCCTCTCTATGTGATCGCCAGCGACGGCGGTCTGCTGGCGGAGCCGGTCAGCGTCGAGGCGCTGCCGATCCTGCCAGGCGAGCGCTTTGAGGTGATGATCGACACCTCTGACGGCAAAGCCTTTGATCTGGTGACGCTGCCCACCGATCAGATGGGGATGACGCTGCCGCCATTCGATCAGCCGCTGCCGCTGGTGCAGATCCTGCCGCTGCGGGTGATGGCCAGTGCCACGCTGCCGGATCGGCTGGCGACGCTGCCCGCTCTGCCCGCGACAGAGGGGCTGCACACCCGCTGGCTGCAGCTGATGATGGATCCGCAGCTGGACCAGCAGGGGATGCAGGCGCTGATGCAGCGCTATGGCGAGAAAGCGATGGGCAAAGGCGGGCATCACGCGATGCCGCAGAGGCAGGGAAAAGCCGGGGAGACGGGCGACCATCCGGCGATGGCGCAGGCGCACGGCTCATCCGCCGCGCCGATGGATCACAGCATGCACGGTATGGCGGGTATGGCGCAGCCAGCGGGTTATGATTTCCGAAACGGCAATAAAATCAACGGTCAGGCGTTTGATATGACGAAACCGTCGTTTGCGGTGAAGCTGGGCGACTATGAGAAGTGGACGATCTCCGGCGAAGGCGATGCGATGCTGCATCCGTTTCATATTCACGGCACGCAGTTCCGCATTCTCTCCGAGAATGGCAAACCGCCAGCGCCCCATCGGCAGGGCTGGAAAGATATGGTCAATGTCGACGGCTGGCGCAGTGAAGTGCTGGTGCGCTTCAACTATGTCGCCGCCGCCGAACACGCTTATATGGCCCACTGTCATCTGCTGGAGCATGAAGATACCGGCATGATGCTGGGCTTTACCGTGAGCTGATTACGCCTGCTCCAGCGCCAGCTTCACATCTTCAATCAGGTCGCCCGCGTTCTCAATGCCAATCGACAGCCGCACCGTGGCGTCAGTGATACCGATTCGCTGACGCACCGCCTGCGGCACGCCGGAGTGGGTGGTGCTGCCCGGATGGCTGGCCAGCGACTCGGTGCCGCCCAGACTCACCGCCTGCTTGAACAGCGACAGCGCGTTGAGGAAACGGAACGCCGCAGGCTGGCCGCCGACGATATCGAACGAGAAGGTCGAACCGGCGCCGCTGCACTGCTCGCGATACGTTTTGCCCTCCGCGCTCTCCGCGTCGAGATAGGGCAGCCAGTGCAGCTTCGCCACTTTCGGGTGATCGCGCAGAAACGCCGCTACGGCTTCCGCATTCTGCCAGGCCTTTTCCATGCGTAGCGACAGCGTTTCCAGCGATCGGCTTAGCATCCAGCTTGAGTGCGGGTCCAGCTGGGTGCCGATGGCGCTGCGCAGGGCGCGCACTTTTGCCATCAGTGCTTTGCTGCCCATCGCCGCCCCCGCAATCAGGTCCGAATGCCCCCCCACATATTTAGTCAGCGAGTAGAGCGAGAGATCCGCGCCCAGGGTCAGCGGCTGCTGGAACAGCGGGCCGAGCAGCGTGTTGTCACAGGCGATAATCGGTCGGGAGCCCTGCTGCTGGTCAATTTCATCAGCGATACGCGCCATCAGACGAATGTTGACCAGGCTGTTGGTGGGGTTCGCCGGGGTTTCAATCAGGATAATCGCCACGCGGCCCTGCGCCATCGCCTGCTGTGCCGCTTCACGCACTCTAGCCTCATCATTGCCGTCGCTGAAGCCAACCGCGCCGATCTCCAGATTGTGCAGCGTCTTGCTGAGCAGAGTTTCGGTGCCCCCATACAGCGGCTGGGAGTGCAGGATCACCTCGCCGGGACGGGCAAAGGTCAGCAGGGTGGTGGCGATAGCGGCCATGCCGGAGGAGAAAAGCGAACAGCTCTCCGCCTGCTCATAGACGGCCAGCCGATCCTCCACGATTTCGCTGTTAGGGTGGTTAAAGCGGGAGTAGACCAGCCCGCCCGATTTGCCCTCTGGCGGCTCGCGCCGGCCGGAGACGTAATCGAAGAAATCGCGTCCCTCTTCGGCGCTGTCGAAGACAAAGGTGGAGGTCAGAAAGACCGGCGGCTTCACCGCGCCTTCTGACAGGCGGGGATCGTAGCCATAGTTCAGCATCTGCGTTTCAGGGTGCAGCGGCCTGTCGCCGATATGCGTTTTCTTGCTTGAAGGTGAAGTCATTGTGATCTCCGGCCTGCGGCGCGAGTAGGGTAACGATATGTTGGATAAAGGCTACCATGCAGCGAATCATGCTGGTAAATGCCGTAATGTTCTAAGGTAATGCGCATTTGAGCCAGCCGCAGACGACTGTGAACAATTTTCGCGACGTAATCGTTTGCCTGCGCTGCGGCGCAGCCGACGTGGCGGCGTCTGTGATAGACTTCGGGGCTTTTCTGACGTAACCGGGCTGAACGCAATGAAACACACTGTTGAAGTGATGATCCCTGAACAGGCAATCGCCACGCGCATCGCTGAACTGGGCAAAGAGATTACCGATCACTACCGCGACAGCGGCAGCGATATGGTGCTGGTGGGGCTGCTGCGCGGCTCATTCATGTTCATGGCTGACCTGTGTCGCGCCATTGAGGTGCCGCATGAAGTCGATTTTATGACCGCCTCCAGTTACGGCAGCGGCATGTCCAGCTCACGTGATGTGAAAATCCTGAAAGATCTGGACGAGGACATTCGCGGCAAGGATGTGCTGATCGTCGAAGATATCATTGATTCCGGCAACACCCTGAGCAAAGTGCGGGAGATCCTGCAGCTGCGTCAGCCAAAATCACTGGCGATCTGCACCCTGCTGGATAAGCCTGAACGCCGCGAAGTCGAGGTTAACGTTGAGTATGTTGGCTTCGCCATTCCCGATGAATTTGTGGTGGGCTTTGGTATCGACTACGCCCAGCACTATCGCCATCTGCCTTACATCGGCAAAGTGGTGCCGCTGGAATCCTGACAGCACATAACCGCACATTCTTCCAAGGCCTGCACCCTCCGACTGGTGTAGGCTATGTCGCGTTTTGCGCCGCGATCGGTTCAGGCTTCGACCTTCATCTGCAGACTGGCGATGCCATTGCGGTAGCGCTGTTCCAGGATCTCCCGGCTGTCTGCCGTGACATCAAGGTTACGCAGGCAGCCGTCCTGAATGCCGTAAACCCAGCCGTGCAGTGAGACTTTCTGCCCGCGTTTCCAGGCAGATTGCACTACGGTCGAGTGTCCCAGGTTATAGACCTGTTCAATCACGTTGATTTCACACAGTTTGTCCAGGCGCTTATCCGGCGGGAGTTCCCCCAGCAACACGCTATGCTTGTACCAGAGGTCGCGGATGTGCAGCAGCCAGTTGTCGATCAACCCCAGCTCCGGGTTATCCATCGCGGCCTGCACGCCGCCGCAGCCGTAGTGGCCGCACACGATGACGTGTTCAACTTCCAGCACTTCAATAGCGTACTGCACCACGGACAGACAGTTCAGATCGGTGTGGATCACCAGATTGGCGACGTTGCGGTGAACAAAGAGTTCGCCCGGTTCCAGTCCGGTCAGGCGTTCGGCAGGAACACGACTGTCTGAGCAGCCGATCCACAGGAAGCGCGGTTTTTGTGCCTGGGCGAGCCGCTCAAAAAAGCCGGGATCTTCTTCAATCAGTAATTTTGACCATTCGCGGTTGTTACTGATCAGGGTGTTAATGTCTGTCATGGCGTTGAGCGACCGGTTACTGCGCAAGGTGCGCGCGCGTACTATATGCCAGGGCTGACTAAATTTAAACGGCATTACGATGCCACCAAAACAGGGTATGGATGCAGAATGACATATGCACTGGAACTTTCTCAGCTGACCAAGACCTATCCCGGCGGCGTACAGGCGCTGAAGGGCATCGATCTTAACGTTGAAGCGGGTGACTTTTATGCGCTGCTGGGGCCAAACGGTGCCGGTAAATCCACCACCATCGGGATTATCAGTTCGCTGGTCAATAAATCCGGCGGCAGCGTGCGGGTGTTTGGCTACGACCTGCAAAAAGATGTGGTGAATGCCAAGCGCCAGCTCGGCCTGGTGCCACAGGAGTTTAACTTTAACCCGTTTGAGACGGTGATGCAGATTGTCGTTAACCAGGCGGGTTACTACGGCGTCGGACGGCGTGAGGCCAATCAGCGGGCGGAGAAGTACCTGAAACAGCTCGATCTGTGGGGAAAACGCAGTGAACGGGCGCGCATGCTCTCCGGCGGGATGAAACGCCGTCTGATGATCGCCCGCGCGCTGATGCATGAGCCCAAACTGCTGATTCTGGATGAGCCGACGGCGGGGGTCGATATCGAACTGCGGCGCTCAATGTGGGGGTTCCTGAAAGATCTCAATGCCAAAGGCACCACCATCATTCTCACCACCCACTATCTGGAAGAGGCGGAGATGTTGTGCCGCAACATCGGCATCATCCAGAGCGGTGAGCTGGTGGAAAACACCTCGATGAAAGGGCTGCTGTCCAAGCTGAAATCAGAAACCTTTATCCTCGATCTGGCGCCGCGCAGTCCGCTGCCCGCGCTGGAAGGATTCCAGTATCGCCTGACGGATACCTCCACGCTGGAGGTGGAAGTGCTGCGTGAGCAGGGGCTGAACAGCGTCTTCAGCCAGCTGAGTGCGCAGGGGGTGCAGGTACTGAGTATGCGAAATAAAGCGAACCGTCTGGAAGAGCTGTTCGTTGGCCTGACGACGCAGGGAAAAACAGGAGCAAAAGCATGACACATTTGTACTGGGTGGCGCTGAAAAGTATCTGGGCCAAAGAGATTAACCGTTTTGCCCGCATCTGGATCCAGACGCTGGTGCCGCCGGTAATCACCATGACGCTCTATTTCATCATCTTCGGTAACCTGATCGGGTCACGCATTGGTGAGATGCACGGCTTCAGCTATATGCAGTTTATCGTGCCGGGATTGATCATGATGGCGGTCATTACCAACGCCTATGCTAACGTCGCATCCTCATTCTTCAGTGCCAAATTCCAGCGCAACATTGAAGAGCTGCTGGTCGCGCCAGTGCCGACCCACATCATTATTGCGGGGTATGTTGGCGGCGGCGTGGCGCGTGGCGTCTGCGTCGGGGTTCTGGTCACGGCCATTTCGCTCTTCTTCGTGCCGTTTCACGTTCACTCCTGGACGATGGTGGCGGTGACGCTGCTGCTGACCGCGATTCTGTTTTCACTGGCCGGTCTGCTGAACGCCGTGTTTGCCCGGACCTTTGACGATATCAGCCTGATCCCGACCTTTGTGCTGACGCCGCTGACCTATCTGGGTGGCGTGTTCTATTCGCTGAGTCTGCTGCCGCCATTCTGGCAGGCCGTTTCGAAGCTGAACCCTATCGTCTATATGATCAGCGGGTTCCGCTATGGCTTCCTGGGCATTAATGACGTGCCGCTGGCCTTTACGCTTTCGGTATTGATCGCGTTTATTCTGGTCTTTTACGGGCTGGTCTATGCGCTGATTCAGCGCGGACGCGGATTACGCACCTGACGAAACCTTTACCGAAGCCACGCAGCGAAACGCGCGTGGCTTTTTTATTATCGGATAAAAAATCGCCGCCTTTTCCGGTTGTCACTGGCCTTAAAAAACGATCCTTTCTTCTGCTCCGCCTCTCTTTTTTCACGCGATTGCGGAAAATAGCTGCCTTTTTCGCCCTCCTGATAAAAAATAACCCTAAGCATTATCTGATATTAAAGTGGAACCGGTTTCTATCTTAATGATTCTCCACTGTTAAATTTTTTTTAAGATTAGCCTTAAGCCCCGACTGTTGTTTATTTCAGCGCGAGTGATCAGAATACCGCCGAATAAGGTTATTCCTCTGCTCAGGGACGAAAGGGCGGGAATGGAGTGTCTGTAATAAGAAGAATGGTCGCACATTCAGGGCCAGTTTTTAATCAAAGGCAGGAAAAGATGAATCGTATAACGTGGATCGACAATCTGCGGGGATTGAGTATTCTCGCAATCATTTTTTTGCACAGTACTATCGCTGTCCATAACAATGCCGGTCATTTTACCGCCTTCAGCAGCCTGCTAAATGAGATGCTGGCACCGGTAAGGCTGGGGCTGATGTTTTTTGTGTCGGGCTTATTTGTCGATGCCGGATTAAGAAAAGGCCTGGGTCCTTTTTTTAATAACAAGGTGCGCAGTATTCTCTATCCGTTCGTGGTCTGGGTGGCAGTATATGGCGGGCTGAAAATTCTGTTCAGCTCAATGGCCAATACGCCGCAATCGCCGATGAATATTATTCTCTCTCACCTGACCGGTGGCGGCGATATGACCTGGTTCCTGCATTCGCTGTTTATCTTCTTTATTGTGATTATCTTTGCCCGCCATCTGCCGTTCCTGCTGGTGTTCGGCATCTGTATGGCGCTGAGCTGGGCACTGCCAGCCATTGACCCGGACGGCGTGTTTGCCAGTTTCGATAACAGCCACATTAATAAATCCCTTTATCTGTTTGTTTTCTTCTATCTGGGCGATTACGTGGTGAGAAAGCAGGTGGATATCGCGGAGAAAGTGCAGCACGGTCCGACCCTGCTCATTTCAGTGGCCAGTTTTGCGCTGCTCTCCTGCCTGAATATTTTTGTGCTGGATCGTCATTCGCAGGCATTACTGTCACCGCTGGCACTGCTGTCGGTTCCGTTCTTTGTCTGGATTGCGCTGAAGCTGAAGTCTGAACTGGTTTATTATATCGGCGTCAATTCTATCGTCTTTTACCTGTCGCATTATCTGGCGATTCAGTTCTTCAGTAAGATTGTGAAATTTGAAAGCCCGTCCGCCTGGGTTAACGATCTGAAGTTTATTTCGGCTTTCCTGGTGGCGCTGGCGTTACCCTGGACGCTCTGCCTGATGAGAAAGCGTGGCTGGTTTAATTTCCTCTTTACGATGAAAAAACCGTCGAAGCCGCTGGCGGCCAAACCGGTTTAACGGAAATAACCGCAAAGAAAAAGGGCCGGCCGTATCACGGGCGGCCCTTTTTTATCAGGCGATCTGTACTGGCAGCGCTTTTGCCAGACGCTTCATCTGGTTGTCACCCTCAAAATAGGCGACCTTAGGCTGCCACTGACGCGCTTCCGCATCTTCAACCTGCACATAGGAGCAGATAATTAAAATATCGCCCTGGCAGGCGCAGCGGGCGGCCGCACCATTTACCGAAATGATTTTTGAGCCACGCTCAGCCGCGATAGCATAGGTGGAAAAACGCTGACCGTTGGTGACGTTATAAATATCGATCGCTTCATATTGCAGAATGCCGGAAGCATCCAGGAAATCCTGATCGATTGCGCAGGAACCTTCGTAATTGAGGTCCGCCTGCGTCACTTTCACGCGGTGTAATTTGCCTTGCAGAACAGTGCGAATCATAGCCAGAAACCTTGTCAGAGAAATAAAATAATCTGTAGCGGGTGTGCTTACAGCGTCAGGTCAACGGTTTGGTTGTCAATCAGGCGGGCATTGCCCAACCAGGCGGCCATCAGTACGACAGCGCGCTGACTGTCCACCGTCAGCGGCTGCAGCGTTTCCGCATCGCAGATCGCCAGGCCATCAGGACGCAATCCCTGCGCGACCAGCGCCTCACTGGCCGCCTCGATAATCTCTTCAACATGGCGCTCGCCGTTTTCCAGCCGCGTCGCCATCTGACGCATCACCTGGCTCAGCACCGGGGCCAGCTGACGCTCATCGGCCGTCAGGTAGCCGTTGCGCGAGCTCAGCGCCAGACCATCCGCAGCCCGTACGGTAGGCACGCCGACAATTTCAATGTCAAAGCCCATATCGGCCACCATCTTACGAATGATAGCCAGCTGCTGAAAATCCTTTTCACCGAAACAGGCAATGTCGGGCTGCACCAGATTAAAGAGTTTGCTGACGATGGTCGCCACGCCGCGAAAATGGCCCGGACGGGTCGCGCCCTCAAGCAGAGAGGAGAGCACCGGCACCTCAACAAAGGTCTGATTCTGCGCGCCCTCCGGATAGACTTCAGCCGGCGAGGGGGCAAAGACGACATCCACCTGATGGCGGTTCAGCTTTTCGCAATCTTCCTGCAGCGTGCGCGGATAACGGGCCAGGTCGTCTGCCCGGTCAAACTGCATCGGATTCACGAAGATCGACACAATCACGATGTCGCCGCGCGCCCGCGCCTCATCCACCAGCGTCAGATGCCCTTCATGCAGGTTGCCCATGGTCGGCACCAGCGCAATACGTTTACCCTGCTGACGCCAGCGACGGACTTCCTGGCGCAGCATCAGCAGCGTTTCAATGATCAACACGGTGATTCTCCCGAATTACTGGAAACTGTGCTCGGCCGCCGGGTAGGTGCCGGCTTCAACTTCAGCGATATAGTGGCGAATCGCCGCGCGGACATCGCCGCTCTCCGCCAGGAAATTTTTGGCAAATTTAGGGATGTGGCCGCCGGTCACGCCCAGAGCGTCATGCATCACCAGAATCTGTCCATCGGTGACGTTACCGGCACCAATGCCGATCACCGGAATAGTGAGGGCGGCGGTGATCCGCTGGGCCAGCGAGACCGGCACGCACTCCAGCACCATCAGCTGTGCACCCGCGGCTTCCAGCGCCAGCGCGTCGGCCAGCAGCTGCTCGGCTCCCGCTTCATCACGCCCCTGGACTTTATAACCGCCAAAGATATTGACCGACTGCGGCGTCAGCCCCAGGTGACCACACACCGGCACCGCCCGCTCGGTCAGCATCCGGACGGTTTCAGCCAGCCAGCTGCCGCCTTCCAGTTTGACCATGTTGGCTCCGGCGCGCATCAGCTGCGCAGCGTTGTCAAAGGTCTGTGCCGGCGTGGCATAGCTCATGAAGGGCAGGTCAGCGAGCAGCAGCGCCTGCGGCGCGCCACGGCGCACGGCGGCGGTGTGATAGGCGATGTCGCTGACCGTCACCGGCAGCGTTGAGTCATGCCCCTGAATCGTCATACCTAACGAATCGCCAACCAGCAGCACCTGAATGCCTTCATCGGCAAACAGGCGGGCAAAACTGAAATCGTAGGCGGTCAGCGTCGCGAATTTTTTACCGCTGGCTTTCGCCTGACGCAGATGTGAAATCGTGGTGGGTTTCATGGCGCTCTCAACTCAGGAATTCTGATGGGCGCAGTTTACTGGATAGCGTCAGAGAGCGGAATCAGAGAGTTGTGTTTGTCTGCTCAGCGCGGCCACAGGGTGATGCTGCTACTGTCGAGCGTGGCCAGAATCGTGCTGAGCGCACGGCCATCCGGCAGGCGAACATCCGGCGCAATCGCCAGCAGCGGCACCAGCATAAACGCCCGATTCAGCAGGTCATAGTGCGGCACCGTCAGGCGTTCATTGTTGATCACCGCCTCGCCAAACAGCATCAGATCGATATCCAGCGTGCGCGGTCCCCAGCGCTCCGCCTTACGCACCCGGCCATGCTCCTGCTCAATCCGCTGGGTGTGGTCCAGCAGCGCTTCTGCGCTGAGATCGGTCTCCAGCGCCACGGCGGCATTCAGGAAGTCGGGCTGATCAGGCGGGCCATAGGGTGGCGTGCGGTAGAAGGGCGAGGTGGCAATGCGCTGCGTCTGCGGCAACGCATCCAGGGCGCGAAGCGCTGCATCAACCTGATGCAGCGGATCGGCCAGGTTACTGCCTAATGCCAGGTAAACCCGGGTCATGAGGCGTTCTGGTTGTCACGACGCGGCGCGGAAGAACGGCGGCGCGGACGACGCGATTTATGGCGCGGCACCGGATCGTCGCCGAGGTTGTTCAGCATGTTTTTCTGCTGCGGCGGCGCGGCGACCTGGAATTCGCCCCACCACTGGCTCAGACGCAGCAGTTCCGGGTTATTTTCTACTTCCGCCCGCAGCGCCAGCAGATCGTAAGCGGCGCGGAATTTCGGATGCTCCATCAGTTTCCAGGCGCGTTTACCGTGACGGCGCGACATGCGTAGCTGCAGCAGCCAGATATCGCGGATCAGCGAGGTGATGCGCTTCGGAATCGCCAGCGCACGGCAGGCTTCATCCAGCGTATCATTCATCGCCATCGCAAAGGCTTCAAAGTAGGTCAGGCCACTTTCCTGCGCAATGCGCTCTGCCGCTTCCAGCTGCGGATACCAGAACATCGCGGCAAACAGAAACGCCGGATTCACGCGCATATCATTCTGAATGCGGTTATCAGTGTTTTTCAGCACCTGCGCCAGCATGCGCTCCATGTGGCTGTCGCTGTTTTCCGTGAAGTTGCGCGCCAGCGTCGGGAACAGCGGCTGGAACAGCTGATATTCACAGAGCTTCAGATAGGTGCTGTAGCCGTAGCCCGCCTGAAGCAGCTTCAGCGACTCTTCAAACAGGCGAGCCGGTGGAATATCACGCAGCAGCGAGGCCAGACGCGGGATCGGCTCTGCCGTTTCCGGCGCAATGCGCATATTAAGCTTCGCAGCAAAGCGCGCCACGCGCAGCATACGGACCGGGTCTTCGCGGTAACGGGTTTCCGGATCGCCAATCAGGCGGATGATGCCCTGTTCCAGATCGCTGATGCCGCCCACGTAGTCACGCACGGTGAAATCCGCCACGCTGTAGTAGAGGCTGTTGATGGTGAGATCGCGGCGCTGAGCATCATCTTCAATCGAACCGAAAATGTTGTCGCGCAGCAGCATGCCGCTCTGGGCGCGCTGCGAACTGTTGCGATCCTCAGCCATCTCTTCCGCCTGATGATGTCCACGGAAGGTGGCAACTTCGATCACTTCCGGGCCAAACATCACGTGTGCCAGACGGAAACGGCGACCGACCAGACGGCAGTTGCGGAACAGCTTGCGCATCTGCTCAGGTGTGGCGTTGGTCGTCACGTCGAAATCTTTCGGTTTTTGCCCCAGTAGCAAATCGCGCACGCCACCGCCTACCAGATAGGCTTCATAACCGGCTTTATTGAGGCGATAGAGCACTTTGAGGGCATTTTCGCTGATGTCTTTACGTGAGATGGTATGGCTTTCACGAGGGATGATGGTCATAAGACGCTCTGGTTCAACCTCTGCTGGGGCTTCCTCTTCATCACGCTTCAGGACTTTCCGGCAAAAATTAGCTACTCGGGTAAAAATGGGACACCTCGACAGTGGCATAAAAAGGGTGTAGGTAAAATCAGCGGCTAATCATAGCCTGTTGAGAACCGTTTGAGAATGCTGTTGTCTATGCATCCGGTTTCAGGGCGTTCTCCTGCGGCATCAAAGCGATATTCCACTGCGACACCGCATCAGACAGCAGTTTGTCCTGCGTTAAGTCCTGCCAGCCGGGTGAAACAGGCTGTCCGAGAAAGCGCAACGCCGCCACTAACAGCGGCCGGGCGTCGCCATCCGGCAGCGACGGCGCATGATTCTGCTTCGACAGCTTATTACCGTCGTGATTAAGCGCCAGCGGCAGGTGCAGCCAGGCGGGCACCGCCCAGCCGAACTGCTGATAAAGCGCAATCTGCCGCACGGTCGGCTCAATGAGATCGGCGCCGCGCACCACTTCAGTAATCCCCTGAAAGTGATCGTCAACCACCACCGCCAGGTTATAGGCAAACAGCCCGTCGCGCCGGTGAATAATAAAATCTTCCTCTGCCAGCCCCCTGTCCGCCTCAACGTGACCGCGCAGCCGATCCTCAAAGGCAAAAACCGGGGCATGCTGACGTAAACGCAGCGCAGCATTCTCCGGCCCGCGATGCCGATCGCGGCAGTAGCCATCATAGAAACCGCCAATCTCCTGAATGCGGCGCCGCGGGCAGGTGCAGAAATAGCTCTGACGATGCTGCTGCAGCCAGGCCAGCGCCTCCCGGTAGGCTTCATGACGCTGCGACTGCCACAGCACCTCACCATCCCACTCCAGTCCATAGTGCGCCAGCTGATGCAGGATACGATCTGCAGCCCCCGGCACTTCGCGTGGCGGGTCGATATCTTCAATCCGCACCCGCCAGAGCCCGTTCTGCGCACGCGCGCTCAGGTAACTGCCCAGCGCAGCAATCAGCGAGCCGAAATGGAGTTCACCAGAAGGAGAGGGGGCGAAGCGACCGATACAGGAGGATGACATAGGTTTCAGAAGTGACCACGCAGCGGACAGGACAACAGGTGTACCGCTGCGTGGCAACAGGCTGGACGCGGCATCAGCCGGCCATTTGTTTCTCACGAATTTCTGCTAAGGTCTTACAGTCGATGCAGAGATCGGCGGTAGGACGCGCTTCGAGACGGCGGATACCAATCTCTACGCCACAGGAATCGCAATAGCCGAAGTCGTCATCTTCCACTTTCTTCAGCGTCTTCTCGATCTTTTTAATCAGTTTACGTTCGCGATCGCGGTTACGCAGCTCCAGGCTGAACTCCTCTTCCTGCGCGGCACGGTCTACCGGGTCCGGGAAGTTAGCAGCTTCATCCTGCATGTGCGATACGGTACGATCGACTTCGTCCCGCAATTGATTACGCCAGGCTTCCAGAATCTTGCGAAAATGGGTCAGCTGCGCGTCGTTCATATACTCTTCGCCCGGTTTCACCTGGTAAGGTTCGACGCCGGCGATAGCGAGAATACTCAGGGACGATGTTTTACGGTTTTGACCTTCTTGCATGTTGCTTCTCCTGGATAACACGCACTATACCCTTCGACTTGCGTCTCGCAGGGGCGTTGCTGCCAGCCTGCATTTGACATCTGCGGGGTACATCGATCCCCCATTGGGGAAAAAAACAGGCCGCTATAAATAACAGAAGCAGTCAGGGTTGGCAATTCTTCGTGAACACACCTTGACAAGCCTGTGAGGAACAGCGTAGTTGGTCCCCGATTCCGAGCATTCTTACCACATAAAATTGCAAAAGATATTACAAGGTTACGTTAACCGGCGTTTTAAGAACTATTCCCGCCGCGGATAAGTCTGCCTGATACGCGAAAACCTCTACACCCTCTCGCTGCGCCTGAGCCAGTTGTTCTGCATACGCCGCATCAATGTGGCGTGCCGGGGAAACGTCCTCAATCCCCGAGTGCAGAACGGCAAACAACAAAACGGCCCGATGACCCTCTGCCGCAACCGTCGCCAGTTCGCGCAGGTGTTTCTGTCCTCGAATCGTCACCGCATCCGGAAAATAACCTTTACCTTCATGTAAAAGGGTTACGGATTTCACCTCAATATAGCAGTTGCGTCGGCCCTCTGCTCTGAGCAGGAAATCAATTCTGCTTTTTTCACTGCCATATCTGACTTCCGCCTGACGCTGGGCATAACCGGTCAGTTCCGCTATCCGGTTCTGCTCCAGCGCTTCGGCTACCAGTTGATTCGCGCGCAGCGTGTTGACGCAGATCCACGCTCCCGCCTGCGTCTCGGTCAGCTCCCAGCTGTGCGGGTATTTCCGCGTCAGGCTGCCGGAGGTGGAGTACCAGACCCGGTCGCCTGGGGTGGCGCAGCCGGTCATGGCGCCGGTGTTGGCGCAGTGAATCGTCAGCTGCTCGCCCTCGGGCGTCACGACATCGGCCAGGAAGCGCTTGTAGCGGGCGATCAGGCGGGCGGGTTTAAGAGGAGGAGAGAAGTGCATGGGGATCCTGAGAGCGTAACGGCCAGCTGGCCAGGGTGCGATAACGGGTACGGCCCCGGCTGTACTCCGAGGCAAACAGCGAAAACGCCGGGACATGAAAACGCCAGTGAAAGCCGCGCGGCGGCAGCGCCACGGGCTGTGTCGCCTGGCGTAACAGCGTAATGTGCGGATGAAACGGCTGCGGGCTCTGGTGGCAGCCGTGTCGGGCAGCCTGGGCCCGCAGCAGGCTGGCGAGCTGTAACAGACCGCGTGGGGCGCGCTGGCAGCCGAGCCAGACCACGCCGGGGCGCGGCCAGTGTCCGGCATCATCCAGCTCGAGATCGAAGCCGGGCTGATCAATGCGCGATGCCAGCGTCTGCAGGCGCTGCGAGGTCTCCGGCGCGACCTCGCCGAGAAACGCCAGCGTCAGGTGCAGGCTGGCGGCGGCCACCGGCTGGCCCGCCTCTGCAGGGAAGGTGTCGGCCCGCCAGCGCACCAGCTGTTGCTGCATCGCGTCAGGCAGGCTGATGGCAAAAAATAAGCGTTGTGTCGCCATGGCGCTCTCCGGCAAATATCACGGATGGATGCTACAATGCGCGCCATCTTAGCACAGGCAGAAGCGGAGTTTGCTGTGAGCGATTTACCAGTCAGCGCGGTGCTGCCTGACATTCTGGCGGCGCTGAGCCACGCCCCTCAAATCCTGCTGGCCGCACCGACGGGGGCGGGCAAATCGACCTGGCTGCCGCTGCAGCTATTACAGCAGGCGGCGCTGCCGGGGCGAATCATTATGCTGGAACCACGGCGGCTGGCGGCGCGCAACGTAGCGCAACGGCTGGCGGAGCAGCTCGGCGAGCAGCCGGGGGCGACGGTAGGATTCAGGATGCGCGGCGAAAGCTGCGTCGGACCAGAGACGCGACTGGAAGTGGTGACCGAAGGCATGCTGACGCGCATGCTTCAGCACGACCCGATGCTGGAGGGTGTGTCGCTGGTGATCCTGGATGAGTTTCACGAGCGCAGCCTGCAGGCCGATCTGGCGCTGGCGCTGCTGCTTGATGTGCAGCAGGGGCTGCGCGACGACCTCAGAATCCTGCTGATGTCCGCCACGCTGGACAATGCCCGGCTGGCGGCGCTGCTGCCCGACGCCCCGCTGATCGTCTCAGAAGGACGCAGCTTTCCGGTGGAGCGGCGCTATGCGTCGCTGAACCAGACGGTGCGTTTCGAAGAGGCGGTAGCGCGTGAAGTTGCCCAGCTGCTGCGGGAGGAGAGCGGTTCGCTGCTGCTGTTTCTGCCGGGCGTGGCGGAGATCGAACGGGTGAAGCGTGAACTGGAAGCGCGCATCAGCGACGACGTGGATCTGACGCCGCTCTACGGTGCGCTGCCGCTGGCGGCACAGCGCCGGGCAATCCAGCCCGCCGCAGCCGGACGCCGCAAAGTGGTGCTCGCCACCAATATTGCCGAAACCAGTCTGACCATTGAGGGGATCCGGCTGGTGGTCGACAGCGCACTGGAACGCAGCGCCCTGTTCGATGCCCGCAGTGGCGTGACGCGTCTGCAGACCCAGCGCATCAGCCAGGCGTCGATGATCCAGCGTGCAGGCCGCGCCGGACGTCTGATGCCGGGGATCTGCCTGCATTTACTGCCGCAGGAGCAGGCCGCCCGCGCGGCCGCGCAGAGCGAGCCGGAGATCATGAACAGCGATCTCTCCTCGCTGTGGCTGGATCTGCTGCAGTGGGGCTGCACCCAGCCGCAACAGCTGCAGTGGCTGGATCAGCCACCGGTGAAAAACCTGGCGGCGGCCCGGCAGCAGTTAACCCGTCTCGGGGCACTGGATGAACATGGCCTGCTGAATACCCTGGGGCGGCGCATGGCACAGCTGGGCAGCGATCCGCGCCTGGCGGCGATGCTCTGTGCGGCGGGCGACGAGGCGGATGCGGTCGCCAGCGCCGCACTGCTGGTGGCGATTCTGGAAGAGCCACCCCGCAGCGGCAGCGCCGATCTGCGCGATGCACTGCACCGGCCTCAGGCACAGTGGCAGCGGCGGGCGCAGCAGTGGCAGCAGCGACTGAAGGTACGCGGCGGACGGGTCGATGAGGATCGTTTCGCTGGCTTGCTGGCGGTGGGGTTTGGCGATCGGCTGGCGCGGCGACGCGACCAGAGCGGCCGCTATCAGCTCGCCAACGGGCTGGGGGCCAGACTGGATGAGCAGGATGGCCTGACGCGTCATGAATGGCTGATCGCGCCTGCCCTGTTACAGAGCAGCGCCGCGCCGGATGCCCGGATGCTGCTGGCTCTGCCGGTCGACATTGAGGCGCTGTGCCAGCAGCGGCCCGCCCTGGTTGAGCGCCGCACCGAGGTTGAGTGGGATGAAGAGAAGGGCACGCTGCGCGCCCTGAAGCGTGAGCAGATTGGCGCACTGATACTCCGGACGCAGCCGATGGCAAAGCCGGAACCGGCGGTACTGCACGCGGCGATGCTGCGCTGGATTGCGGACAAGGGGCTGTCCGTGCTCGGCTGGACGCCAGAGGCAGAGCAGCTGCGGGTGCGTATCCAGTGTGCGGCGCAGTGGCTGCCGGAAGAGGGCTGGCCTGGTGTCGATGATGCGGCACTGCTTGAGCGTCTGCCGGAGTGGCTGCTGCCGCAGATGACCACGGTGCGCGATCTCCGCAGCCTGCAGGCGGTAAACCTGACCTCCGCACTCTTACATTTACTCACATGGTCACAACGTCAGCGGCTGGATAGTGCGCTGCCAACTCATTACACTGTGCCGACCGGAAGCCGGCTGCCGATTCGCTACGATGCGGAGAAGCCGCCCGCGCTGGCGGTACGGATTCAGGAGATGTTTGGTGAAGCGCAGAACCCCACCGTAGCGGAAGGCCGCATCCCGCTGGTGCTGGAGCTGTTATCGCCCGCCCAGCGGCCGTTGCAGATCACCCGCGATCTGGCGGCGTTCTGGCGCGGTGCCTGGCCGGAGGTCAGGAAAGAGATGAAGGGACGTTATCCGAAACACCTCTGGCCCGACGATCCGGCTACCGCCTTGCCAACAAGGCGAACCAAAAAAATGTCCCCGCAGGGTTGAGTCCACTGGATCGAATTCAGAGGGTTCTGCCATGCGTTATGCGAGAAAGCAGTTAGAGTAGCGGCGCTGCCGTAAGCACTGCCTGGAGAAGAAAAGTAATGTCTGGGAACGATCGCGAACCAATAGGGCGCAAAGGTAAAGCGTTGCCGCCGCGCAGCAGTGCGGGGCGGGGACGACGCAGGGATATCGAACAGGATATCGACCAGGACGATTTTAATGATGACGAGGAGGAAGCGCCGGTGCCACGTAAAGGTAAAGGTGGAAAACCGCCGCGCGGCAAACGCCGTTGGCTGGGATGGGTAATTAAACTGTTCCTGGTGTTTGTGGTGGTTATGGCCGCGTGGGGCATCTACCTCGACTCGGAAATTCGCAGCCGTATCGACGGTAAAGTGTGGCAACTGCCCGCCACCGTCTATGGCCGCATGGTCAGCCTGGAACCGGGCATGGCCTACAACAAAAGTGAAATGGTCGCCCTGCTGGAAGGCACCCAGTATCGCGAAGTGTCGCGCATTACCCGTCCCGGCGAGTTTTCGGTGAAGGGCAACACGATCGAGCTGCTGCGTCGTCCGTTTGATTTCCCCGACAGTAAAGAGGGGCAGATCCATGCACGCATGAGCTTCAGCAAGGATGAGCTGAGCGAGATTAAAAACCTCGAAACCGGTCGCGATTTTGGCTTCTTCCGCCTCGATCCCCGGCTGATCACCATGCTGCAGTCGCCAAATGGCGAACAGCGACTCTTCGTGCCCCGCGCCGGTTTCCCGGATCTGCTGGTCGATACGCTGATTGCCACAGAAGATCGCCATTTCTATGAGCATGACGGCATCAGCCCTTACTCGATTGGCCGTGCCTTCCTGGCGAACATCACCGCCGGCAAAGCGGTGCAGGGCGGCAGTACGCTGACGCAGCAGCTGGTGAAGAACCTGTTCCTCACCAACGAGCGTTCGCTGTGGCGAAAAGCGCGTGAAGCCTACATGGCGGTGATCATGGATGCGCGCTACAGCAAAGACCGCATCCTGGAGCTCTACCTGAACGAGGTCTATCTCGGCCAGGCGGGCAGCGATCAGATCCGCGGTTTCCCGCTGGCGAGCCTCTATTACTTTGGCCGTCCGGTCGATGAGCTGAGTCTGGATCAGCAGGCGATGCTGGTCGGCATGGTAAAAGGCGCCTCGCTCTACAACCCATGGCGCAACCCGAAACTGGCGCTGGAGCGACGCAACCTGGTGCTGCGCCTGCTGCAGCAGCAGAAGGTGATCGATCAGGAGCTATATGACATGTTGTCGGCGCGTCCGCTGGGCGTGCAGCCAAAAGGCGGCGTGATCACGCCACAGCCTGCCTTTATGCAGATGGTGCGTAACGAACTGCAGGCGAAACTGGGCGATAAGATCAAAGATCTCTCCGGGGTGAAAATCTTCACCACGCTGGACCCGGTGTCGCAGGATGCGGCGGAAAAAGCGGTGGTTGACGGAATTCCGACGCTGAAAAAACAGCGCGGCCTGAAGGATCTGGAAACGGCGATGGTGGTGGTTGACCGCTTCAGTGGCGAAGTGCGCGCCATGGTCGGCGGTGCCGATCCGCAGTACGCCGGTTACAACCGTGCGCTGCAGGCGCGCCGTTCAATTGGATCACTGGCGAAGCCGGCGACCTATCTGACCGCGCTGAGCCAGCCTAACAGCTACCGTCTCAACAGCTGGATCGCCGATGAGCCGATTGCGCTGAAGCAGCCCAACGGCAGCCTCTGGAAACCGATGAACGACGATCGTCGCTTCAGCGGCAAAGTGATGCTGGTGGATGCGCTCACCAACTCCATGAACGTGCCGACGGTGAACCTCGGTATGACGCTGGGGCTGGATGCGGTGGTGGACACCTGGACGAAGCTGGGCGTGGCGAAGGATCAGCTCAATCCGGTGCCTGCCATGCTGCTGGGTGCACTGAACCTGACGCCGGTTGAAGTAGCGCAGGCGTTCCAGTCGATTGCCAGCGGCGGTAACCGCGCTGAGCTCTCGGCGGTGCGGTCGGTGATCGCCGAAGATGGCAGCGTGCTCTATCAGAGCTATCCGCAGGCGCAGCGCGTGGAACCGGCTCAGGCCGCCTATCTGACACTCTATACCCTGCAGCAGGTCGCCGATCACGGCACCGCCCGTGCGCTGGGCGCGCGTTTCCCGAATGCGCATCTGGCCGGGAAAACCGGGACCACCAACGATCTGATCGACAGCTGGTTTGCCGGTATTGATGGCAAAGAAGTGGCGATCACCTGGGTGGGACGCGACAACAACCAGCCGACCAAACTCTACGGTGCCAGCGGTGCGATGCAGATCTACCGTCGCTACCTCGATAATCAGGCGCCGATGCCGCTGCAGCTGACGCCGCCGGAAGATGTCTCGCTGATGAACATCGACTCTGCCGGTAACTTTGTCTGCGGCACGGGCAGCAGTACCTGGCGCGCGCTGCCGGTCTGGGCGCTGGATCCGAATGCGCTGTGTCAGCAACAGCAGCAACAGGTTCAGCAGCAGCAACAGCTGTTCGATCAGCAGCAGCAACAGCAGCAACAGCAGCAGCCGACCCAGCAACCGCAGGAGCAGAAAGAGAGCGACGGCGTAGCAGGGTGGATAAAAGATATGTTTGGCAAATAAATCGGCCAGATGGGTTAAAAAGGGCGCTTCGGCGCCCTTTTTTTGTGGTCTTTTATTACTCTTCAATCGCCCCGCAAACGGCGTCAACGCTGGGATTTGTTCTTGCAGTGCCCGCTGCAGTTCGCATATTATCTAATCCGTTATAATAATCATTATCGTTTCGATTCGCTCGCCTGAGCCTATTTTAAGAGACACTTTTATGAATGCGCGAACGCGTTTTGCCGACAACACCAAAAAAACATTTTCCCGACCGCTTCTGGGCGTCATGATTTCACTCAGCCTGAGCACCTCGCTGTATGCCGCGCAGACGGAGACGATGGTCGTCTCGGCAGAAGGCGGCAGTGGGGTCGAAGCCGAAAGCCCCTGGGGCCCGGCGCCGACGATCGCCGCGAAGCGCAGCGCTACCGGCACCAAAACCGATACCCCAATCGAAAAAAATCCGCAGTCCGTCTCCGTGGTGACCCGCGAAGAGATGGAGATGCGCAACGTGACCAGCGTCAAAGGAGCGTTTAACTACACGCCTGGCGTGCTGACCGGCAACCGGGGCAGCTCAGACGTGATTGATGCGTTGTCGATCCGCGGCTTCAGCGAAACCAACACCAACCAGTATCTGGATGGCCTGAAACTGCAGGGGGATAACTACTCGGAGTTTGCCCTCGACCCTTACTTCCTGGAGCGCGCCGAGCTGCTGCGTGGTCCGGTGTCTGTGCTCTACGGCAAAAGTAACCCTGGTGGCGTGGTCGCGCTGGTGAGTAAGCGTCCGACGCAGGAGACCCTGCGTGAAGTTCAGTTCCAGATGGGTAACGACAATCTCTTCTCCACCGGCTTTGATTTTGGCGGCGCGCTGGATGATGACGGTGTATACAGCTATCGACTGACCGGGCAGGCGCGCAGTCAGGATGCGCAGCAGGCGATGAACAAAGAGAAGCGCTACACCATCGCGCCCGCATTCAGCTGGCGTCCCGATGAGCGGACCCGCGTTGACCTGCTGACCTATTTCCAGAACGAGCCGGAAACCGGCTATTACGGCTGGCTGCCGCGGCAGGGCACGATCGTGCCGATCACCCGCGCGGATGGCCGTGAATATAAGCTGCCGACCAACTTCGATGAAGGCGAGCAGAGCAACAAGATCTCCCGCACCACCAAAATGGTGGGCTACAGCGCCGAGCACAGCGTCGACGACACCTGGACGCTGCGTCAGAACCTGCGCTACGCCGATCTGCGTACCGACTACCGCAGTATTTATGGCAATGGTTTCAACGCCGCGACGCAGGAGATCACCCGTGGGTCAGCAGCCTCCAGCGAGAAGCTGAATCAGTTTGCCGTGGATACGCAGGCGCAGGCGAAATTTGCCACCGGCCTGGTGGATCATACGCTGCTGCTGGGTGTGGATTATCAGCGGACGCGCAATGACATTGATGCAGCTTTTGGTAGCGCTGCGCCACTGAATGCCATTAATCCGCAGTACGGTAATGATGCGAATATCGGCACCCCATTCCCTTATCAGTACCTGAATAAACAGGAGCAGACAGGCCTGTATACGCAGGATCAGATGGAGTGGAATCGCTGGGTACTGACCCTGGGTGGCCGTTACGATTATGCAATGACATCAGCGCTGAATCGTAATGGGGATACGGAGGTTAAAAATCATGATCAGGCGTTTACCTGGCGTGGTGGCCTTAATTACGTATTTGATAACGGGATCGCGCCTTATTTCAGCTACAGCGAATCGTTCATACCAACGGCAGGCACAACGTCTGACGGTCAGCCTTTCGATCCGGCGCGCGCTAAGCAATATGAAGCAGGCGTGAAATATGTGCCGAAAGATCGTCCGGTCGTGGTGACGGCGGCGGTTTATCAGCTGACCAAAACCAAAAACCTGACAGCCGAACCCGGTAATGTTCTTTTCAGCGTACAGAGCGGTGAGATCCGTTCGCGCGGCGTTGAGCTGGAAGCCAAAGCGGCGCTGAATGCCAACGTCAACCTGACCGCCTCCTATACCTACACCGATGCGGAATATACCGAAGACACCCTGCTGAAAGGCAAAACGCCGGTGCAGGTGCCGAAGCATATGGCCTCACTCTGGAGCGACTACACCTTCCACGAAACTGCGCTGTCAGGCGTGACGCTGGGCGCTGGGGTACGGTATGTAGGCGAAAGTCAGGGGCTTTACAGCACTGGCTCTGAGCAGAACCAGAACTTTAAGGTTGCCGGTTACACCACGGTGGATGCGGCGCTGAAATATGATCTGGGCCGTTTCGGATTGCCAGGCTCGTCGGTGGGCGTTAACGTCAACAACCTGTTTAACCGCGAGTATGTCGCCAGTTGCTACCGTGAATACGCCTGCTACTGGGGTGCAGAGCGCCAGATTGTTGGTACCGCCACCTTCAGATTCTGATTTAACCGGGCGCTTCGGCGCCCGTTCACAGGGATTATCATGCCGTATCCGCACGCAGAAGAGGCCACCTTTACGCTGGATAACGCCAGCTTTGAGGTCCCGGGCCGAACCCTCCTCCAGCCACTTTCACTGACTTTTCCACCAGGCAAAATGACTGCGCTGATTGGTCACAACGGTTCAGGTAAGTCGACGCTGTTGAAAATGCTGGGTCGTCATCATGGTGCCAGCCACGGCGAGGTTCGTCTGAATCAGCAGCCGGTCGGGCGCTGGAACAGTAAAGCCTTTGCCCGTCAGGTCGCCTATCTGCCGCAGCAGCTACCGGCAGCCGAAGGCATGACGGTTCGTGAGCTGGTGGCGATTGGCCGCTATCCCTGGCACGGCGCGCTGGGCCGCTTTGGTCAGGAAGATCGCGACCGGGTGGAGGATGCGATTACGCAGGTGGGGCTTAAACCCTTTGCCGGTCGGCTGGTGGACAGCCTGTCGGGCGGTGAACGCCAGCGCGCCTGGCTGGCCATGATGGTGGCGCAGAACAGCCGCTGCCTGCTGCTGGATGAACCCACCTCGGCGCTGGATATTGCTCATCAGGTTGAGGTGCTGGCGCTGATCAAAAACCTCAGTCAGCAGCGCGGCTTAACCGTGATTGCGGTACTGCATGATATCAATATGGCAGCACGCTATTGCGATCATCTGGTGGCGCTGCGTCAGGGAACGATGATTGCCGAAGGTGACGCAGAGGCCATTATGCAGGCTGAGGTGCTGGGGGCAATTTACGGCATCCCGATGGGGATTTTACCGCACCCGCAGGGTGGCGCACCGGTCAGTTTTGTCTGTTAAGGAAAGGATGATGCCCGATCTTTCTCGCCGCCGCCTGATGCTGGCACTGGCGGCCTCGCCACTCTTTTGTGCGCTTCCCCTGCGTGCCGCGACGCCGAACCTTAGCCGGATTATCGCGCTGGAGTGGTTACCCACCGAATTGCTGATGGCGCTGGGTATCACGCCTTACGGCGTGGCCGATCTGCATAACTACAACATCTGGGTCGGGGAGCCGCCGCTGCCGGCGGGCGTGACGGATGTCGGTCTGCGCACGGAACCCAATCTTGAGCTGATGGTACAGATGCAGCCGTCGCTGATCCTCTGCTCCAACGGCTACGGCCCTTCGAAAGAAAAACTGATGCGCATCGCGCCGATCATGGGCTTTGACCTGCAAAGCGGCGACGGCAAACCCCTGACCGCCGCCCGGGCATCGCTGCGCCAGCTGGCTGCACGGCTTGGGGTCAGCGAGCGGGCGGAGCAGCATCTGCGCGAGGTCGACGCTCAGCTGGCGGCAGCGCGGCAGCGTCTGGCACCCTATGCCGGACGCACCCTCCTGCTGATGTCGCTGCTCGACAGCCGTCATGCCATCACCTTCGGCAAAAACAGTCTGTTTCTGGAAGTGATGACGCTGCTGGGCCTGAAAAATGGCTGGCAGGGCGAAACCAACTTCTGGGGCAGCGCGGTGGTTGGCATCGAACAGCTGGCGCAGGCCGGGGATGTGCAGGCAATCTGCTTCGATCACGACAACGATGCCGATATGGCACAGCTGATGCGCAGTCCGCTGTGGCAGTCGCTGCCGTTTGTGCGCGCCGGACGTTTTCAGCGCGTTCCGGCGGTCTGGTATTACGGTGCGACGCTCTCCGCGCTGCACTTTGTTCGCGTGCTGGAACGCGCGCTGGAGACGCAATGATGCGCCATGCCCTGTTTCCTCTCCTGCTGCTTAGCCTGCTGTTTCTGCTGGCGCTCAGCCTGACGCTGGTCAATCTGCAACAGGTCCTGCCGCCCGCCGACTGGGCGCAGGCGCTCTGGTCACCGGCTGTCGATAACCTGTCGCAGATGGTGTTTCACTACAGCCTGCTGCCGCGCACCGTACTGGCGCTGCTGGTCGGTGCCGGACTGGGGCTGGCCGGTCTGCTGTTTCAGCAGATCCTGCGCAATCCGCTGGCGGAGCCGACCACGCTGGGCGTCTCGTCCGGGGCGCAGCTTGGGATCACCGTAGCGACGCTCTGGCATCTGCCCGGCGGCGCGCTGACCCAGCAGTTTGCCGCGCTCAGCGGCGCGGTGCTGGTGGGGGCGCTGGTGCTGGGTGTGGCCTGGGGCAAGCGTCTGTCGCCGGTCACGCTGATTCTGGCCGGCCTGGTGCTGAGCCTCTACAGCGGCTCGGTCAATCAAATCTTCGCTATCTTCAATCACGATCAGCTGCAGAACATGTTTCTGTGGAGCACCGGCGCACTGAATCAGATGAGCTGGGACAATGTGCAGCAACTCTGGCCGCGCCTGCTGCTGGCCTTTGTGCTGGCCCTGGCGCTGCTGCGTCCGCTGACGCTGATGGGGCTGGATGATAGTGTGGCGAAGAATCTGGGCCTCGCGCTCTCTGTGGCGCGCATTGGCGGCCTTGCGCTGGCCATCCTGCTCAGCGCCCAGCTGGTGAATGTGGCCGGGGTCATCGGTTTTATCGGGCTGTTCGCTCCTCTGCTGGCGAAGCTGCTGGGGGGAAGACGTCTGATCACCCGGATGGTGCTGGCTCCCCTGACGGGCGCGCTGCTGCTCTGGCTGGCGGACAGCGGCGTGCTATGGCTCAGCACGCACTGGCGTGATATTCCGACCGGTACAGCCACCGCGCTGCTGGGCGTGCCCATCCTGCTGTGGCTGCTACCGCGTCTGCGAACCGGCTCCGTGCCGCCCGCCCTGAATCAGGGTGACAACGTGCCCGCCGAGCGGCAGAACCTGCTGCGCTGGGCGCTGATTGGCATCGCCGTGCTGGCCCTGCTGGCCTGGGTCGGCCTGGCCGGGGGACGGGATGCGCAGGGCTGGAGCTGGTCAGCAGGTGAGATGCTGCATTCACTGCTGCCGTGGCGTGCGCCGCGGGTGCTGGCTGCGCTGGTGACCGGCCTGATGCTGGGCGTGGCGGGCAGCCTGATCCAGCGGCTGACCGGCAATCCGATGGCCAGCCCGGAAGTGCTGGGCATCAGTTCCGGTGCCGCCTGTGGTGTGGTCGTCATGATGTTTCTCGTGCCGGGGGATGCTCTGGCGTGGCTGCTGCCTGCCGGTGCGCTGGGGGCGGCGCTGACGCTGCTGGTGATTATGCTGTTCGCCAGCCGGGGGGGATTCTCGCCGGAGCGGATGCTGCTGGCAGGTATGGCGCTGAACAGCGCCTTTGTCACGCTGCTGATGCTGCTGCTGGCCAGTGGCGATCCGCGCATGGGCGACCTGCTGAGCTGGATCTCCGGCTCGACCTATAACATCAGCGGCCGTCAGGCGATGCAGAGCGCGCTCTGCGCGCTGGTGCTGGTCGCGCTGGCGCCGCTCGCCAGTCGCTGGCTGACCCTGCTGCCGCTGGGCAGTGTCACCGCGCGCTCGGCCGGCATCGCATTAACACCGGTGCGGCTGAGTCTGCTGCTGCTGGCGGCCGCGCTGACTGCCAGCGCGACGCTGACTATCGGTCCGCTGAGCTTTGTCGGGCTGATGGCTCCGCATATGGCGCGCATGCTGGGCTTCCGGCGGGCTCTGCCGCAGATGGTGCTGTCAGGATTGCTGGGAGCGGGGTTAATGGTGGTGGCGGACTGGTGCGGTCGGATGCTGGCCTTTCCGGATCAGATCCCAGCCGGGCTGATGGCGACGTTTTTAGGCGCGCCTTACTTTATCTGGCTGTTGCGGCGTTCAGTTTAATAAGACCGGCGCACACATCCAGAACAAGGTGATTCTGGCAGTCACCGATTAGCCTGACGCGCAGAGAACAGGGTCAGAGGAGGAAAGCGTCCCGCGCCAGGGACGGCGCGGGCCGAGCGGCCAGGGATTGGCTTAAGCGACTTTCCGATCTGACCCTGTTTTCTGGGCAGGCTCGATCTTATCGCTAACCCGGACAAACGTTATTAATAAAAGACCGGCAGAGGCCGGTCTTTGTCATTAACGCTGTCGAAATCAGAGCTTCGCGAAACAACGACGCGCGGCATCGATGGTGTGCTGAATATCCACTTCGCTGTGGGCCAGCGACATAAAGCCCGCTTCATAAGCCGATGGAGCAAAGTAAACGCCTTCCTCCAGCATCAGGTGGAAGAAGGTTTTAAAGCGCTCCACATCGCAACGGGTGACGTCCGCGTAACAGGTCACGCTGTCAGCGTCGGTGAAGAAAAAGCCGAACATGCCGCCAACGTGGTTCACCACCAGCGGGATATTCTGCTCTTTCGCCGCGTCACGCAGACCTTCAGCCAGCTGACGGGTCAGCGCATCCAGTTTCTCATGGGTGCCCGGCTGAGCAAGCTGAGTCAGACAGGCGTAGCCCGCCGCCATCGCGATCGGATTACCAGAGAGCGTACCCGCCTGATAAACCGGACCGGTCGGGGCCAGCGCCGCCATCACTTCGCGACGGCCACCGAATGCGCCTACCGGCATACCGCCACCGATGATTTTACCCAGGCAGGTAAGATCGGGACGGACATTGTAGTGAGCCTGCGCGCCGCCCAGCGCAACGCGGAAACCGGTCATCACTTCGTCAATAATCAGCAGCGCACCAAACTCGTCGCACAGGGCGCGCAGGCCCGGCAGAAACTCAGGCTGTGGCGGAATGCAGTTCATGTTGCCCGCGACCGGCTCAACGATAATGGCGGCAATCGCCTCAGGGTATTGCTCAAACGCGCTGCGCACCGAGTCGAGGTCGTTAAAGGTGCAGGTCAGGGTATGTTTGGCGAAATCGGCCGGGACACCCGGCGAGTTTGGCTGACCGAGGGTTAGGGCACCGGAACCCGCTTTCACCAGCAGATGATCGGCGTGGCCGTGATAGCAGCCTTCAAACTTGATGATTTTGTCGCGGCCGGTAAAGCCACGCGCCAGACGGATAGCGCTCATGGTCGCTTCGGTGCCGGAGTTCACCATCCGCACCATCTCCATGCTCGGCACCAGATCGCACACCAGCTGCGCCATGGTCACTTCCATGCCCGTCGGTGCGCCAAAGCTCAGGCCACGCCCGGCCGCTTCAATCACCGCATCGCGGATCGCCGCGTTGTTGTGACCCAGTACCATCGGGCCCCATGAGCCGACATAATCGATATAGGCTTTGCCATCGGCGTCATAGAGACAGGCTCCGTCAGCGTGATCGATAAACAGCGGAACGCCGCCCACACCGGTAAATGCGCGTACTGGCGAGTTTACGCCACCCGGGATCAGGCGTTGTGCCTCGGCAAACAGTTGTTCGGACTTACTCATTTTCGGCTCCAGCGGTTCAGAAAAATAGGGTGCCATTCTACGGAAGAGGGGCAGCCTGCGAAAGGTGGTTTCACCCGCAGCGCCCCTTACAGAGGGGAAAGCGGCACAGAGTGCGAAGGGCAGAGCTTGATTGCGCTGAGGTGCTGACTGATAATAGCGTAATTAAGGTCGTTTTCTGACCTGGACGTTTAGCGGAGTAAAACATGAGTGATGAAGTAGTAGCACTGCCGTTGCAGTTTACCGACGCCGCAGCCAACAAGGTCAAGAACCTCATTGCCGATGAAGAGAACCCGGCGCTGAAACTGCGTGTCTATATCACCGGTGGCGGTTGCAGTGGTTTCCAGTATGGCTTCACCTTTGATGACCAGCTGAACGATGGCGACATGACGATTGAAAAGCAGGGCGTCTCGCTGGTGGTTGACCCGATGAGCCTGCAATATCTGGTGGGTGGATCGGTGGATTACACCGAAGGGCTGGAAGGTTCGCGCTTCATCGTGACCAACCCGAATGCGAAAACCACCTGTGGCTGTGGCTCCTCTTTCAGTATCTGATGATGCAGGCCGTCACGCTGACGGCCTCGTTTACCACTCTACCGTTACCAGACGGATTCCCTGCTTCTGACTTCCCTCTGTCCGGCTCTGGCTCTCTGTAATGCGCGGCTGCGCACTGGCCTGTCTGCCACAGTCAACCTGCGGTGCGGGCTGACCACGTGCCGTGTTGATTTCACAGCGTGAATAGATGACAAGCCTGGCGCCTATAGAGCCAGTGATCGATCCCGCACAGGCAGATCCGGCGATCGTCAGCCCTATGGCCAGCAGCAGTGCTCTGGTCATGTGAAGTTCCTGGTGTTTAAAAAGGCGCCGGGGCGCTAAAAGGAGGGCGAGCATACGTGGCTCGCTCGTCTCTGTTATTGATTAACGGCAAAAAGTGCGGCGGCTTTAATCAATTCGCTGATTTATCGATCGGGATGCAGGGCCGCACAGAGTTGCTGCGCCGCCAGCAGCAGTCGCGGGCCAGGGCGGCTAAGCCAGTCCTCGTTGATGGCGATCACCGGCACCCTGAGCTGCGGCTGCCAGAATGTCCGGATATTCTCCGCCTGCTGCGCATCGCCGCCCGTCACTATCGCCTGAGGATGGCGCATCAGAACCTGCTCGCGGCTCACCTGCGGCCAGCTGACGCGGCTGTCAGCAAAGATATTCCTGCCCCCGCAGAGGGTAACCATCTCATTCTGCATCGTCTCTCTGGCGGCGGTGAACAGCGGCTGCTGGCCAAACTGCAAAAAAAGCGGAACCGCAGCCAGGTGAGTATAGCGCTGGCGCAGCGCCGCCGCCTGCTGATGTAACTGCCGGGCCGCGCGGGCCGCCTGCTCCGGCCTGGGGCTCCAGTGACCCAGATCGGCCAGCGCCGCGATCATCTCATCCAGCGTCCGCGGATCGATCCACTTAACCGGTACACCGAGCTGCTGCAACTGGGCGATCTGCCGCTGCGGATTGCCGCCCCGCCAGGCCAGAACCAGATCGGGTTTAAGCTGCAGGATCCGTTCTGTTCTGATGCCCTGCCAGTCGGCAACCTGTTCAATCTGTTTTGCCTGTGGCGGAAAGTCGGACCAGGCGCTGACCGCAATCGGGGTGATCCCGGCGGCAAAGGCGAGTTCGGTGAGATGGGGAGCAAGGGTAATAACGCGGGGTGGGGAAGCCAGCAGGCTGCCGCTCAACAGCAGCAGCCAGCAGAAGAGCAGGGTTTTAGCCACGCGCCAGCTGCGCCAGCAGGTTCTCCACCATCAGTGAAGATTGCTTTGCTGCCACGCTGAGGAACTCATCAAAACTGAGGTGCGACGCTTTGTCGGCCACGTCAGAGATGGCCCGCACCACCACAAACGGCACCTGGAACTGATGGCAGACGTGACCGATGGCGGTCGCTTCCATCTCAACCGCAATCGCCTGCGGGAACTGACTGCGAATGCGCGCCAGCGGTTCGGCGCCGTTGATAAAGGCATCTCCGCTGACCACCAGGCCGCGCACGGCATTCAGATCAAGCTGTTTAATGCAGGCTTCCGCTGCGGCGATGAGGGTGCTGTCTGCCACGAACGCGGCCGGACACCCCGCCATCTGACCCGGCTCATAGCCAAAGGCCGTGACGTCCGCATCGTGATAACGCACTTCTTCAGAGACCACGATATCGCCCACGCTGAGCGACGGCGCTAATCCACCCGCAGAGCCGGTGTTGATCACGACGTCAGGCTTGCAGAGTTGCAGCAGCAGCGTGGTACCCAGCGCGGCAGAGGTTTTACCAATGCCCGATTTCAGCAGTGCCACCTCAACGCCCTGCAGGGTGCCGGTATAAATTTCACAACCCGCCAGCGACAGCGTTTGACGGTTTTCAATTTTGTCGCGCAGCAGTGTGACTTCCTGCTCCATCGCGCCAATAATGCCTGCTTTCATAGTGAGTCCCGCTAATGTAAAAAATGAAAAATTAGGGCATAGTTTAGCATGGCATTCAGGGGATTAATTCACGAAAAAATAAGGGGTAATCCATGTCGGCGATCAATTTCAGGAAGAAGATCAGCTTCTCGCGCCCTTATACCAGTCGAAAAGATCCGGAAGGCGAATATTACATTACCCGCCATTTTGAGAGCGACCGCGGGCGGATTATCAACTCCGCCGCTATCCGTCGCCTGCAGCAGAAAACCCAGGTGTTCCCGCTGGAGCGCAACGCCGCCGTCCGCTCCCGCTTAACGCACTCGCTGGAGGTCCAGCAGACCGGCCGCTACATCACCAAAGAGATCCTGCAGACGCTGAAGATGCAGGGCGGTCTGGCGCAGTATGGTCTGGATGAGTTAGAGGGGGCGTTTGAAAGCCTGATAGAGATGGCGTGTCTGCTGCACGACGTCGGCAATCCGCCGTTTGGCCACTTTGGCGAGGCGGCGATCAACGACTGGTTTGAAGAAAATCTGCCTGCCGAACTGGTCGATCCGCTGGTGGCCGGTGTGGAAGGGGAGGCGCAGCGTCAGGCTTTTGATCAGCTCAACGCCACCATCCGCCAGGATCTCTGCCATTTTGAAGGCAACGCCCAGGCCATTCGCATGGTGCATACGCTGCTGCAACTCAATCTCAGCTATTCTCAGGTTGCCTGCATCCTGAAATATACGGCCCCCGCCTGGTGGCAGGGTGAAAAACCCGCCGAATTTAGCGTATTGATGAAGAAACCGGGTTTTTATCTCTCTGAACAGGATTATATTACCGAGCTGCGTGCTGCCACCAATATGAAAGAGCACCACCGCTTTCCGCTCACCTATATAATGGAAGCCGCGGATGATATCTCCTATTGTATTGCCGATTTGGACGACGCTGTAGAAAAAGATATCTTCAATGTTGAGAGTTTGTATGAATTTCTCAATAAAGCCTGGGGGCCGGTTAAAAATAATGACGCTTTCAGCCGGACGATTGGCGAAGCCTGGCGTGAAGCCTGTAATAAAAAACGCCGCAGCCGCAGCGATCAATTTTTTATGTCATTACGCGTAAATGTTCAGAGTGTATTGGTCAGCTATGCGGTCAAGCGTTTTGTTGATAATCTGCCGGCCATATTCGACGGTAGTTTCAACCATGCGCTGCTGGAAGATGAGGGTGAAGAGGGGCGTTTGCTGCAACTGTTTAAGACCGTCGCCCGTCAGCAGGTCTTTAACCATTCTGAAGTGGAACAGCTGGAACTGCAGGGTTACCGCGTCATCAGGGGCCTGCTGGAGATCTATCAGCCGCTGATGCGCCTCAACTACGAAGCCTTTACCACGCTGATAAATGAAGATTTCCTGCGTCAGCATCCCATCGAAACCCGGCTTTTTCATAAGCTCTCCGGTAAACACCGCAAAGCGTATTTACATAAGATGCGTAACCTGGTGGTGGAGCATAAATATCAGCGGCTGTTGTGGGAGCGTTATTATCGCTTCCGCCTTATTCAGGATTATATCAGCGGCATGACCGATCTCTATGCCTGGGATGAGTACCGGCGGCTGATGGCCGTAGAATAAGCCGCCAATTGTAAAGAGCGCGAATAAATTTTTACTTTTGCCTGAAACTTTTTAAGGAACTTCGCGCTAAAACATTTATCTCACCTTTCGACCACAGCAATGGTCTGAACAGTAATCTTACAGAGAAATGAAAAATGAAAAAAAAGACCTTAGTATTAAGTGCGCTGGCGTTAAGCCTGAGCATGGCGCTCGCCCCTGTTACTGTTTCTGCTGCGCAAACGGCCTCTTCAGATAGCCAGCAACTGCCAAGTCTGGCTCCAATGCTGGAGAAGGTCATGCCGTCTGTGGTCAGTATCAGCGTCGAGGGCACCACCACGGTTAAAACTCCCCGCATGCCACAACAGTTTCAGCAATTCTTTGGCGACAATTCGCCTTTCTGCCAGGACGGCTCGCCGTTCCAGGGCTCACCAATGTGCCAGGACGGTGGAGCAGGCGGTAACGGCGGAGCGCCAGGCCCGGATACCCAGCAGGAGAAATTCCGCGCGCTGGGATCGGGCGTCATCATTAACGCCGAAAAAGGCTATGTGGTCACCAACAACCACGTGGTGAACAACGCCACCAAAATTCAGGTGCAGCTGAGCGATGGCCGTCGCTATGACGCCAAAGTCATTGGCAAAGATCCGAGCTCCGATATTGCGCTGGTGCAGTTGCAGGACGCCAAAAACCTGACCGCGGTGAAGATCGCCGACTCTGACAGCCTGCGTGTGGGTGACTACACCGTGGCGATCGGTAACCCTTACGGACTGGGTGAAACCGTGACGTCAGGTATCGTCTCTGCGCTGGGACGCAGCGGCCTGAACGTGGAAAATTATGAGAACTTTATTCAGACCGATGCGGCGATTAACCGGGGTAACTCCGGCGGCGCGCTGGTTAACCTTAACGGTGAGCTGATCGGAATTAACACCGCGATTCTGGCACCGGATGGCGGCAACATCGGTATCGGCTTTGCTATCCCCAGCAACATGGTGAAAAACCTGACGGCGCAGATGGTGGAGTTTGGTCAGGTGAAACGGGGTGAGCTGGGCGTGCAGGGGACAGAGCTGAACTCCGAGCTGGCTAAAGCGATGAAGGTGGACGCGCAGCGCGGTGCCTTTGTCAGCCAGGTGCTGCCGGACTCAGCTGCCGCCAAAGCGGGGATCAAAGCCGGTGACGTGATCGTCTCCATGAACGGCAAACCGCTCAGCAGCTTTGCCTCGTTACGTGCGGAAGTGGGCTCACTGCCGGTGGGCACTACGCTGAAGCTGGGCCTGCTGCGTGACGGCAAGCCGCTCGACGTCTCTGTCCAGCTGCAGCAGAGCAGCCAGGCGAAAGTTCAGTCTGCGACCATCTACACCGGCATTGAAGGCGCCGATCTCAGCAACATCGAAGCGGGTGCCAAAGGGGTGCGGGTGGATAACGTCAAACCGGGCAGTGCCGCGGCGCGTATCGGCCTGAAGAAGGGCGACGTGATTCAGGGCGTTAACCAGCAGGTGGTGACCAACCTGGGCGAGCTGCGTAAAGTCCTCGACACCAAACCATCGGTTCTGGCGCTGAACGTGAAGCGTGGCGACAATACGCTCTATCTGCTGATGCAGTAAGCGACGCGTAATAACCTCTCAGGCGGACTGCGGTCCGCCTTTTTTATGCCCGCTCTCCGCCGTGGCAGAGTGTGATAGTGACCGCAAATCCGGGAAATCAGCGCCCGCCTCTGTGCAATTGCACAATGCTCCGCGTGCGACGCCTGCGTATTCTGTTGCTCCCCTATTTTTTCAGGAGTAATGGATGGCTGCCTATCACCTTGATGCCCGGCTGGCGCAGGATATCGTGGCGCGCACCATGAGAATTATCGACAGCAATGTCAACGTGATGGACGCGCGGGGCCGCATCATTGGCAGCGGCGATCCTGAACGCGTTGGAGAGTTGCACGAAGGCGCACTGCTGGTGCTCTCTCAGGGACGCGTGGTGGACATTGATGACGCCGTGGCTAAACATCTGCACGGCGTGCGGCCAGGCATCAACCTGCCGCTGCGCCTGGATGGCGATATTGCGGGTGTAATTGGCCTGACCGGCGAACCGCTGTCGCTGCGTCATTATGGCGAGCTGGTCTGTATGGCGGCAGAGATGATGCTGGAGCAGGCGCGGCTGCTGCACATGCTGGCCCAGGATAGCCGTCTGCGTGAAGAGCTGGTGCTGAATCTGATCCGCAGTGACACGCTGTCGCCGCAGCTGACCGAGTGGGCGCAGCGGCTCGGCATCGACCTCAATCAGCCTCGCGTTGCCGCTGTCATCGAGGTGGACAGCGGCCAGCTCGGCGTGGACAGCGCCATGTCAGAGTTGCAGCAGCTGCAGACACTGCTGACCACGCCGGAGCGCGATAATCTGATCGCCATTGTTTCGCTGACCGAAATGGTGGTGCTGAAACCCGCCCTGAATGCGCATGGACGCCACGATCAGGAGGATCATCGCCGCCGCATCGAGCAGTTGCTGCAGCGGATGAAAGAGCGTGGGCATCTGCGGATGCGTATTGCACTCGGCAATGTTTTTACCGGGCCTGGCAGCATTGCGCGCTCCTATCGCACTGCCCGCACCACCATGATGGTCGGCAAGCAGCGGATGCCGGGATTACGCAGCTACTTCTATCAGGATCTGGTGCTGCCGGTGCTGCTCGACAGCCTGCGAGGCGGCTGGCAGGCGAATGAGCTGGCGCGGCCACTGGCAAAGCTTAAAAGCATGGATAACAACGGCCTGCTGCGTCGTACGCTGATGGCCTGGTTTACCCACAACGTGCAGCCGGGCGCCACTGCGCGCGCGCTGTTTATCCATCGCAACACGCTGGAGTACCGGCTGAACCGGATTTCTGAACTGACCGGGCTTAACCTGGGGCAGTTTGATGACAGGCTGCTGCTCTATGTGGCGCTGCAGCTGGATGAGCAGGGATAACACGCAAACAGCGGGCATAAAAAAGGCCAGCAGTGCTGGCCTTTCCGATCGGGCAGGGAATTAACGACCGTTACGGGTTAATTTTTCCAGGTCCGATTCAATCTCACTGATTTTGTGAGAAACCACGCTTTCCAGATGACGCAGGTCATCCAGAATTTTGCGTTTCAGATCCACTTCAACCTGGTCACGCTGGCAAATCTGGTCCAGTTCGTCGATGACATAACGCAGATTCGGGCTGATCTCCTGAACTTCTTTATAGCCCTGGGTCGCGTGATCGGCCACGACGGTTTTGCGCTGACGCGGATATTTGAATTTGACGCTTTTCGCGAAAAATTCACCTTTATCTTTGCGGAAGTAGATTTTCAGAATGTCGTTATTCGCTTCCTGACGCAGGCTGTAGCGATCGATGTCGTCCGGATTACTGATTCCTAAGCTTTTCAGATTGTCATACATGGCGTTTTTTCCATCAAAAGTGAGAAGCGCGCAGTCTTGTTCATGACGTCAGACAACTGTAGACATAAATCAGCGGGATGAACATTGCGCGACAGGATTTAACTGGCGCGGATTATGACCTGGATGAAATCTAAACGCACCCGTTCCTTCGCGGCGCGAATCAGGTTGATTTGGAATGGCTGTAAAGAAAAGATGACGGGCTGGTTTCCAGCCCGTCACTGACATCAGTCGATGGTGCGCAGCAGTTCGTTGATACCGGTTTTGCTCAGGGTTTTCGCGTCAACTTTCTTCACGATCACCGCACAGTAGAGGCTGTAGCTGCCATCTTTAGAAGGCAGGTTACCGGAAACGACGACCGAACCGGCAGGAACGCGGCCGTAATGGACTTCGCCGGTTTCGCGGTCATAAATTTTGGTGCTCTGACCGATATAGACGCCCATTGAGATCACGGAGCCTTCTTCAACAATCACGCCTTCAACGATTTCAGAGCGTGCGCCAATGAAGCAGTTGTCTTCGATAATGGTCGGGTTTGCCTGCAGCGGCTCCAGCACGCCACCGATTCCCACGCCACCTGAGAGGTGAACGTTTTTGCCGATCTGCGCACAGGAGCCGACGGTCGCCCAGGTATCCACCATGGTGCCTTCATCCACGAAAGCGCCGATGTTGACATAAGAGGGCATCAGCACCGTGTTACGGGCAATGAACGCGCCCTGACGCACTGCCGCAGGCGGCACCACGCGGAAACCGGCGGCTTTAAAACGCGCCTCATCCCAGCCAGCAAACTTCATCGGCACTTTGTCGTAAAAACGGGTTTCTGCCCCTTCCATGACCTGATTGTCATTGATGCGGAAAGAGAGCAGCACTGCTTTTTTCAGCCACTGATGCGTTACCCACTCGCCATCGATCTTTTCAGAAACGCGCAGTTCGCCGCTGTCCAGCAGGGCGATCACCTGGTTGATGGCATCACGGGTTTCGCTGTCAACGCTGACGGGGGTGATGTCCGCGCGACGTTCAAAGGCGGATTCGATAACGCTCTGTAACTGTTGCATATTTTTTTCCTGATCGGTCATGTGCAATGCCGGGCACTCTCCCGGCACAAATAAAAATAGAGGATGATAAATCGTGTCTGGTCACACTTTATCGTTTGGATTAAGGGCCTCTGTCAACCGTTGTTGCAATGCTTTGCGCATTTCTTCGTCCAGCGCCTGCCGCTCACTGTTGGCCAGAATAAAGAGATCTTCGACCCGTTCGCCGATGGTGCTGATGCGCGCGCCGTGCAGTGAAACGCCGAGATCGGCAAAGACTTCACCAACCCGGGCCAGCAGACCCGGCTGGTCCAGCGCCACCAGTTCCAGGTAGCTGCGCCGGTCGGTGTGGGTCGGCAGGAAGTTGACCTCGGTGTCCACACTGAAGTGCCGGAGTTTGGCTGACGGTCGGCGGGTGCGCGGCGGCACCCACTGCGACTGGGTTATCGCCTGCTCCAGCGCCTGAATAATCATCGGATGGCGATCCGGGGAGAGCGGACTGCCATCGGGTTCCAGCACAATAAAGGTATCCATGGCCATACCGTCGCGGCTGGTGAAGATCTGGGCGTCATGGACGCTGAGATTGCGGCGGTCCAGTTCACCGGCGACAGCGGCAAACAGGTGGGGGCGATCAGGGCTCCAGATAAAAATCTCCGTTCCGCCGCGCGTGGCCTGCGGGCTGACCAGCACCAGCGGCTTCTTCAGATCATGCACCAGCAGATGGCGGGCATGCCAGGCGATCTGATTTGGCGTATGGCGCAGGAAGTAGTCAGCGCGGCAGCGGTTCCAGATCTGATGCAGGCGCTCCTCATCTATATTGTCCATCCGCAGCAGCGCCAGCGCCTGCAGACGATGATGGCGCACCCGCTCGCGCAGATCCGGACTGTTCTCCATGCCACGACGCAGCTGCTTCTCCGTGGCGAAAAAGAGTTCGCGCAGCAGGCTCTGCTTCCAGCTGTTCCAGAGGCTCTCGTTGGTGGCGCAGATATCGGCCACCGTCAGGCAGACCAGATAGCGCAGCCGGTTTTCGTTCTGCATCACCTCTGCGAACTGCTGGATGACCGTCGGGTCCTGAATATCGCGCCGCTGAGCCGTGACCGACATCAGCAGATGATGGCGCACCAGCCAGGCCACCAGCTGCGTTTCCCGCGAGTTGAGGCCGTGCCTTTCCGCGAAGTCGAGCGCGTCCTGTGCGCCGAGAATCGAGTGGTCACCGCCGCGCCCCTTGGCGATGTCATGCAGCAGCGCGGCCATCAGCAGCAGCTCCTGCTGAGGCAGGCGCGGCCACAGCTCGACGCACAGCGGATGCTGCGGACGGGTGGACTCGCTGGCAAAGCTCTCCAGCTTCTGCAGGACGCGAATGGTGTGCTCATCCACGGTGTAGGCGTGGAACAGATCAAACTGCATCTGGCCGACAATATGGCCCCACAGCGGCGTATAGGCCCACAGCACGCTGTGGCGATGCATCGGCACCAGCGCCCGGCTGACCGCGCCAGGGTGGCGCAGAATCGACATAAACGTGCGGCGCGCCTCCGGGATCTGGCACAGCGGCTGTTTCAGATGGCGGCGTGCATGGCGCAGGTGACGCAGGGTGGTAGAGTAGATGCCTTTGATGTTCTCGTTGCGCACCATGACGTAGAACATGCGCAGGATCGCCTGCGGCTCACGGGTGAACAGCGTTTCATCACGCAGGTCGATCAGGTCGCCACGCAGCTGAAAGTCGTCATCGACAGGTCTGGGCTTCTCATTGGTGGAGAGCGCCAGAATCGCCTCATCAAACAGCTGTAAGAGCATCTGATTCAGTTCACCGATACGTCGCGTGCCCCGGTAGAAATCCTTCATCATCCGCTCGACCGGCTCGTTGCCTTCGCCCTGATAGTTCAGGCGCTGCGCCACGCTGAGCTGGCGATCAAACAGCAGGCGGTTATCGTAGCGGGGCAGGGAGAGGTGCAGCGCAAAGCGGATGCGCCAGAGAAACGCCTGGCATTCGTTGAGTTCGCTGCGCTCAGCCTCAGTGAGAAAGCCAAAGCCGACCATCTCATCCAGCGTGGTGGCACCGAAATGGCGTCGGGCGACCCATTGCAGCGTATGGATGTCACGCAGGCCGCCGGGGCTGCTTTTGATATCCGGCTCAAGGTTGTAGCTGGTGCCGTGATAACGTTTGTGGCGCTCCTGCTGCTCTTCGATTTTGGCGGCAAAAAAGCGGGATGAGGGCCAGAAGCCGTCGCTGAAGACGTTCTTCTGCAACTCCAGGAACAGCGCCACGTCGCCGGTCAGCATGCGTGACTCAATCAGATTGGTGGCGACGGTGAGGTCAGATAACCCCTCCAGCAGACACTCCTCCAGCGTGCGCACGCTGTGGCCCACTTCCAGCCGGAGATCCCACATCAGGGTCAGCAGTTCGCTGGTGCGCTGCGCCGCCTGCTCATCCAGCGGCTGACGGCTGAGGATCAGTACATCGATGTCAGAGAGCGGGTGGAGTTCGGCCCGCCCATAGCCGCCCACGGCCACCAGCGCGATGGCGGGCATCGCATCGAAGCCAAAGAAGCGCCACAGGCGGCGCAGCAGCCGATCGATAAACAGCGTGCGGGCATCAATCAGCTGTTCCACGGCTTCACCGGCGTCGAATGCTGCAGCCAGATGCTGCTGAAACTGCTCCAGCCGCGGCTTCAGCAGCTCGCGCGTCAGCTGATCGTCACCCCATTCGGCCGGTGAATCGACCAGACCGTTTTTTACCTCTTCCGACAGGCTCACGCTCATGCTGCTCTTCTCTTTTTTAGCCAAAAAAAAGCCGGCACATGGCCGGCTTGATCTCTATCCGGGGAATTACCCCTCGGCGACGAGCACAGCAGGCAGCGTGTCGTCTTTGCGCAGGGTTAAAATCTCGCAGCCGTTTTCCGTCACCACAATAGTATGCTCATACTGCGCGGACAAGCTGCGATCTTTGGTTTTTACCGTCCAGCCATCTTTCATGGTGCGGATGCGGTAATCGCCGGCATTGACCATCGGTTCAACGGTAAAGGTCATGCCCGCCTGCAGCACGACGCCGCTGTCATCCGCATCGTAATGCAGCACCTGCGGCTCTTCGTGGAACCCTTTACCGATGCCGTGACCGCAATATTCACGCACCACGGAGAAGTCATTCGCTTCTACATACTTCTGGATAGCCCGGCCCAGCTCGCGCAGACGGATACCTGGCTTGATCAGACGCAGTGAAAGATAGAGGCTCTCCTGGGTCACGCGGCAGAGGCGCTCGCCCTGAATGGTCGGTTTGCCGACAATAAACATCTTCGAGGTATCGCCGTGGTACTCATCTTTGATCACGGTGACGTCAATGTTGACGATATCGCCATCCTTTAACGGGCGATCGTCGCTCGGGATACCGTGGCACACCACTTCGTTTACCGAAATGCAGACCGACTTTGGAAAGCCGTGATAGCCGAGGCAGGCAGAGACAGCCTGCTGCTTTTGGGTAATGTGATCGTGGCAGATGCGGTCCAGTTCACCGGTGGTCACACCCGGTTTAACGTGCGGTTCGATCATCTCCAGCACTTCGGCGGCCAGGCGGCCCGCGACGCGCATTTTTTCGATTTCTTCAGCTGTTTTGATTGAAATTGGCATTAAATTAATCCGCATTTGTCGAAATTTTCGACAATAATAAGTTCTGTGCTGTCATGTTAGCAGCCAGAAAATGGGCTGCCAAATAGAGAACGCGCGGGCTTCCGTCAGCGATCATTTATTGGCGTCCCCCGGCGGTTTGTGGTATAAAGCGCGCCGACGATTCTCTGTATGGCCGTTTTGGTCAGCAGGAAACGCATAACTCTCATTATGTGTAATAAAACACACATGTATCGACACATACGCCGGGGTGCCTTGAAAGAGGTCGGTCGTATGGGATACATGGAGGCCCAACCCCAAATCAAATTTCAGAGGTAATCATGGCAACTGTTTCCATGCGCGACATGCTCCAGGCTGGTGTTCACTTCGGTCACCAGACCCGTTACTGGAACCCAAAAATGAAGCCATTCATTTTTGGTGCACGTAACAAGGTTCACATCATCAACCTGGAAAAAACCGTTCCTATGTTCAACGAAGCTCTGGCTGAACTGAACAAGATCGCTTCCCGTAAAGGTAAGATCCTGATCGTAGGTACCAAGCGCGCTGCTGCTGAAGCGGTAAAAGAGTCTGCACTGAGCTGCGACCAGTTCTTCGTAAACCACCGCTGGTTAGGTGGCATGCTGACTAACTGGAAAACCGTGCGTCAGTCAATCAAGCGTCTGAAAGATCTGGAGACTCAGTCTCAGGATGGTACTTTCGACAAACTGACCAAAAAAGAAGCGCTGATGCGTGCGCGTGAGCTGGCCAAGCTGGAAAACAGCCTGGGCGGTATCAAAGACATGGGCGGTCTGCCAGACGCGCTGTTTGTTGTTGATGCTGACCACGAACACATCGCAATCAAAGAAGCAAACAACCTGGGTATCCCGGTATTTGCTATCGTTGATACCAACTCTGATCCAGATGGCGTTGATTTCGTTATCCCAGGTAACGACGACGCAATCCGTGCTGTAAGCCTGTACCTGAATGCCGTTGCGACCACCGTTCGCGAAGGCCGTTCTCAGGATCTGGCTGAGCAAGCTGAAGAAGCGTCTTTAGAAAACGCTTAATAAGGTTTGCTCTGCATAAGAGCCCTTAGTATTCAGATGTGATCTGTAAGGGGCCTGTACTGGCCCCTTTATTTTATCTAAGTCTGTAACGCCCCCAGTCGGACGGCGGGACAGAGTAAATTTTCCGCAAATAAGTGTCTGCTGGTGCACATGTACTCAGGCACGAACCGAGGATTCTGGAATGGCTGACATTACCGCTGCATTGGTAAAAGAACTGCGCGAGCGTACTGGCGCTGGCATGATGGACTGCAAAAAAGCGCTGACCGAAGCGAACGGCGACATTGAGCTGGCGATTGAGAACATGCGTAAGTCTGGCGCAATCAAAGCAGCGAAAAAAGCAGGTAACGTTGCGGCTGATGGCGTGATCAAAACCAAGATCGTTGGCGACTACGGCGTGATTCTGGAAGTAAACTGCCAGACTGACTTCGTCGCAAAAGATGGCGGTTTCCAGGCATTCGCAGACAAAGTTCTGGACGCGGCTGCAGCCGATCGCGTAACCGATGTAGAAGTTCTGAAAGCGCAGTTCGAAGAAGAGCGCGTTGCACTGGTTGCTAAAATCGGTGAGAACATCAACATCCGTCGCGTCGCAATCCTGGAAGGCGCAGAGCTGGGCAGCTACCTGCACGGCGCACGTATCGGCGTACTGGTTTCAGCGAAAGGCGCTAACGAAGATCTGATCAAACAGATCGCTATGCACGTTGCGGCAAGCAAGCCTGAATTCGTTAAGCCAGAAGACGTTTCTGCTGACGTGGTTGAGAAAGAGTACCAGGTTCAGCTGGACATCGCGATGCAGTCTGGCAAGCCAAAAGAGATCGCAGAGAAGATGGTTGAAGGCCGCATGAAGAAATTCACCGGCGAAGTCTCTCTGACTGGTCAGGCTTTCGTTATCGACCCAAGCAAAACCGTTGGCCAGGCTCTGAAAGAGCAGGGCGCTGACGTCATCAACTTCATCCGCTTCGAAGTGGGCGAAGGCATCGAGAAAGTTGAGTCTGACTTCGCTGCAGAAGTTGCAGCCATGTCCAAGCAGTCTTAATGCTCTGAAAGAACCGCCAGATGGCGGTTCTTTTTTGTCTGTGAACCGCAACAGACACATTTTCAGTTTCATCCCAATAGCAATTTCATTGCGGTAAGCGGATGATCGATCACAATTTACTTCTCCTTTACACCCTATCTTCCAGGAAGAACTGACCATGGCGACCAACGCAAAACCTGT
Source organism: Pantoea sp. Sc1 (assembly GCF_000255315.1). NCBI lineage: Bacteria > Pseudomonadati > Pseudomonadota > Gammaproteobacteria > Enterobacterales > Erwiniaceae > Pantoea > Pantoea sp. Sc1. The sequence goes on along the minus strand of NZ_AJFP01000001.1, from coordinate 3,269,049 downwards.
TTATCAACGTATCCTGCTTAAACTCAGCGGTGAAGCCCTGCAAGGCGCTGAAGGTTTTGGTATCGACGCGAGTGTGCTGGACCGTATGGCACAAGAGGTAAAAGAGCTGGTTGAGCTGGGCATCCAGGTTGGCGTTGTGATCGGCGGGGGTAACCTGTTCCGCGGAGCGGGCCTGGCGCAGGCCGGGATGAACCGCGTTGTGGGTGACCACATGGGTATGCTGGCTACCGTAATGAACGGCCTGGCGATGCGTGATGCGCTGCACCGCGCCTATGTGAATGCCCGCCTGATGTCAGCGATTCCACTGAATGGCGTCTGCGATAACTACAGCTGGGCAGAGGCGATCAGCCTGCTGCGTAACAACCGCGTGGTGATCTTCTCCGCCGGTACCGGCAATCCGTTCTTCACCACCGATTCTGCGGCCTGCCTGCGCGGTATTGAGATCGAAGCGGATGTGGTCCTGAAAGCGACCAAAGTGGATGGCGTCTATTCTGCCGATCCGGTAAAAAACCCGGATGCGACCCTGTATGAGCAACTGACCTATACTGAAGTGCTGGATCAGGAGCTGAAAGTGATGGATCTTGCGGCCTTTACCCTGGCGCGTGACCACAAACTGCCTATCCGTGTTTTCAACATGAATAAGCCAGGCGCGCTGCGTCGCGTAGTGATGGGTGAAAAAGAAGGCACCCTGATTACGCATTAATACCCGAGGCGAGATAAAATAAGGTATATTCTGTCAGCGCGATGATGACGCATCGCGCACCAGTCAGGATTATCGATGATTATCGATCCCGCTTCCGGCCAGGCCGGAACTGGCCAGGTCAAACCGAATCCAAGGGTTTCAACGTGATTAACGACATCAAAAAAGATGCTGACACGCGCATGGAAAAATGCGTTGAAGCATTCAAAAACACCATCAGCAAAGTGCGCACGGGTCGTGCTTCCCCTTCGCTGCTTGACGGCATCGTCGTCGAATATTACGGCACGCCGACGCCACTGCGTCAGCTGGCTTCCGTCACTGTGGAAGACTCACGCACGCTGAAAATCAACGTGTTTGATCGCACCCTGAGTGCGGCAGTTGAAAAAGCGATCATGAAGTCCGATCTCGGTCTGAACCCAAGTTCAGCCGGCAGCGACATCCGTGTTCCGCTGCCTGCGCTGACCGAAGAGCGTCGTAAAGATCTGATTAAAATCGTGCGCGGCGAAGCCGAGCAGGGCCGTGTGTCGGTACGTAACGTCCGTCGCGATGCCAACGATAAAATCAAAGCGCTGCTGAAAGATAAAGAGATCAGCGAAGACGACGAACGTCGTGCGCAGGATGAAATCCAGAAAATGACGGATGCTTACATCAAGAAAGTGGATGCTGCACTGTCAGAAAAAGAGACGGAGCTGATGGATTTCTAATCCCATCGCTGCCGGAAAAAACGCCGTACAGAGAGGTATTCGTATGAATGCGACATCTGGCGGCGTTTTACATTGTGCCACTGTGCACCCTGACTTCACACGGATAGCTTCATGAAGCGATTAACTCTGCTGGGATCAACCGGCTCAATCGGCACCAGCACGCTGGCGGTGGTTCGCGCCAATCCGGCGCTCTATCAGATTACAGCACTGGTGGCCGGTCATAACGTGGCGCTGATGGCCGAACAGTGTGCAGCCTTTACCCCGCGCTACGCCTGCATGGCAGACGAAGCCTCCGCTGCTGCGTTGCGTGAGCGACTGAGAGCAATCAGGGTCAATACTGAAGTGCTCTCCGGCGTTCAGGCAGCCTGTGAGCTGGCCGCGCTGGATGAGGTGGATCAGGTGATGGCGGCGATTGTTGGCGCCTCCGGCCTGCTGCCGACGCTGGCAGCCATCCGTGCCGGAAAAACCGTGCTGCTGGCGAACAAAGAGTCCCTTGTCACCTGCGGCCGTTTGTTTATGGAGGCCGTGCGTCATCATCACGCACAGTTACTACCGGTCGACAGCGAGCATAACGCCATTTTTCAGAGTTTACCGGCTACCATCCAGCATCAGTTAGGTTACGCTGACCTGCGGGATAATGGCATTGAGTCGATTATCCTTACGGGATCAGGTGGTCCTTTTCGTGACACAGATTTAGCCGATCTCAGCGCCATGTCGCCCGATCAGGCCTGTGCTCATCCGAACTGGTCGATGGGGAGAAAAATCTCTGTCGACTCGGCCACCATGATGAATAAAGGTCTTGAGTACATTGAAGCCCGTTGGTTGTTCAACGCCAGCGCAGCGCAGATGGAAGTGATACTTCACCCGCAGTCGGTGATTCACTCCATGGTGCGATACTGCGATGGCAGCGTGCTGGCTCAGTTAGGTTCACCGGATATGCGTACGCCCATTGCTCACAGCATGGCCTGGCCTTCGCGCATCAATGCAGGCGTGACGCCGCTGGATTTCACCCGCATGTCGGCGCTGACGTTTGCTGAACCTGACTTTAATCGCTACCCCTGTCTGAAGCTGGCCATTGATGCCTGCGAAGCAGGGCAGGCGGCCACCACCACGCTCAATGCAGCCAACGAGGTTGCCGTTGCGGCTTTCCTGAATCACCAGATCCGCTTTACCGACATCGCTGCGCTGAACAGTGCGGTGCTGGCGGCACAGGTGTGTGCGGAACCGGATTCGGTGGACGCTGTCCTTGAAATCGATCGCTCTGCGCGCGCGCGGGCAACAGAAATATTGTCGCGCTTCACGTCGTGACGCCGATCGATATGAGGCCATTTGTTCGCTTCAGGTGAAAATGGTATAGTCGCTGGCTCGCGTTTCACGGTCTGTCACCGAATTCGGTGTGGCCCGACACTGAGAATCTGTCGGGATTTGAATCGGGCGCAATGTATTCAGAAACCACAGCATTTCTGATGAAAGGAATTGGTTAAGCGTTATGTCGTCTAACAATCACAACAACACTGATGACCAGCAGGGAAACGGTCCGCGCCACGTCGCTATCATCATGGATGGCAACGGTCGCTGGGCCAAAAATCAGGGAAAATTGCGCATTTCAGGCCACAAAGCGGGCGTCAAGTCGGTACGTCGTGCCGTCAGCTTTGCTGTCAGCAACAATCTCGAAGCCCTGACGCTTTACGCCTTCAGCAGTGAAAACTGGAGCCGTCCGGCGCAGGAAGTCACCGCGTTAATGGAACTGTTTGTCTGGGCACTCGACAGTGAAGTGAAGAGCCTGCACAAACACAACGTCCGGTTACGCGTCATTGGCGATACCAGCCGATTCAGCCCGCGTATTCAGGAACGTATTCGCCGTTCTGAGACGCTGACTGCAAATAATAGTGGCCTGACGCTCAACATTGCTGCCAACTATGGCGGCCGTTGGGATATTATCGAAGGCGTGAAAAAACTGGCTGAACAGGTTCAGGAAGGCTTACTGCGTCCTGACCAGATTACCGAAGAGAGCCTGACGTCGCAGCTCTGTATGCAGGAGCTGGCGCCAGTGGATTTAGTGATAAGGACCGGGGGAGAGCATCGGATTAGCAACTTCCTGCTGTGGCAGATTGCCTATGCTGAATTCTATTTTACCGATGTGCTCTGGCCGGATTTCGATGAACACGTTTTTGAAGGTGCACTGAATGCATTCTCTCTGCGGGAGCGTCGTTTTGGCGGCGCTGCACCAGGCGGCGCCTGAGCAATCTGGGGGTAACCTTTGCTGAAGTCTCGTCTGATTACCGCGTTAATTTTAATTCCGCTGGTAATAGCTGCACTGTTCTGGTTACCACCTGTGGGTTTCGCAATTACCACCATCATTATCTGTATGCTGGCCGCCTGGGAATGGGGTCAGCTGGCAGGGATGGCATCCCGTCAGCAGCGCGTCTGGCTGGCGGTTCTTTGTGGCCTCTTACTGGCCCTGATGCAGTTTACTCTGCCTCCTTATCAGCATGATGTGCATCTGCCGCAGGTGGCGACATCGCTCTGGGCGTCGCTGGTGTGGTGGGTCGTTGCGCTGCTGCTGGTTCTCTCCTATCCCGCTTCGGCCGCCTTCTGGCGCCATTCACGTCCGCTTCGCCTGCTGTTTGGTCTCTTAACCCTGGTGCCTTTTTTCTGGGGCATGATGGCGCTGCGCCAGTATCACTATGAAACCGATCACTTTGCCGGGGCCTGGTGGCTGCTGTTTGTCATGCTGCTGGTGTGGGGCGCGGATTCAGGGGCCTACATGTTTGGCAAGATGTTCGGCAAACACAAGCTGGCGCCAAAGGTCTCACCGGGTAAAACCTGGGAAGGTTTTCTGGGCGGTCTGGTCTCTTCCGCGCTGATTGCGCTGCTGTTCGCAACGCTGGCCCCTCTGACGGTGTCAGCTGGCACGCTGGTGGTCTGCGCGGTGATTGCGACCCTGGCGTCGGTGCTGGGTGATCTCACCGAAAGTATGTTCAAACGCGAAGCGGGCATCAAAGACAGCGGTAATCTGATCCCCGGTCACGGCGGGATTCTGGATCGCATTGATAGTCTGACTGCGGCAGTGCCGGTGTTTGCCTGTTTATTGCTGCTGGTGTTTCGCACCCTTTAAGGACAGGCAAAGATGTTGAGCATAATCTGGAGTTTTGTCGCCTTTATCGTTGCGCTGGGCGTGCTGATTACCGTCCATGAATTTGGCCATTTCTGGGTCGCCCGTCGCTGCGGCGTCAAAGTTGAACGCTTTTCTATCGGTTTCGGTAAATCACTCTGGCGGCGTCGTGACCGCCAGGGCACCGAGTTTGTCATCGCGCTGATTCCCCTTGGCGGCTACGTGAAAATGCTCGACGAGCGTGTCGAGAGCGTTCCCGCCGAACTGCGTCATCAGGCTTTCAACAACAAAGCCGTCTGGCAGCGCGCTTCCATCATTGCGGCGGGTCCTGTCGCTAACTTCCTCTTTGCCATCTTTGCCTACTGGGTTGTGTTTATTCACGGCGTGCCGGGTGTGCGCCCGGTAATCGGTGAAATTTTAAACGGTTCGGTCGCGGCGGAAGCGCAAATTGCACCCGGTATGGAACTTAAGGCGGTTGACGGTATCGAAACGCCTGACTGGGATGCTGTGCGTATGGCGTTGGTGGGTAAAATCGGCGACAGCAGCACAACCCTGACGGTGGCACGATTTGGCGAGGACGCGACCCAGGAGAAACAGCTGGATTTGCGTAACTGGCAGTTTGAGCCAGACAAGCAGGATCCGGTTGTCGCGCTGGGCATCCGGCCACGTGGTCCACAGATTGAGACCACGCTGGCAGAAGTGCAGGCGAACTCGCCAGCCAGTGAAGCCGGTTTGCAAGCTGGCGACAGGATCGTTAAAGTCGATGGTCAGCCATTATCGCAGTGGCAGACTTTTGTCACGCAGGTCCGGGATAACCCGGGCAAAAGCATGGCGCTTGAGGTGGATCGCGGCGGTGATGCAATTACGCTGACCATGACGCCAGAAGCCAGATCGGGCAGCAAAGGCGAAGGATTTGCGGGTGTTATCCCGCGCATTGTCCCGCTGCCGGAAGAGTACAGAACGGTAAGACAGTATGGCGCGTTTGCGGCTATCGGTGAGGCCAGTGTAAAAACCTGGCAGCTGATGAAGCTTACCGTTTCTATGCTGGGCAAGTTAATCACGGGTGATGTGAAGCTGAACAACCTGAGCGGGCCAATCTCGATTGCGCAGGGTGCAGGGTTGTCAGCAGAGTATGGGTTGATTTACTACCTGATGTTCCTGGCGCTGATCAGCGTCAACCTGGGCATCATCAACCTGTTCCCATTGCCGGTTTTAGATGGTGGGCATCTGCTCTTCCTGGCGATCGAAAAGATCAAAGGTGGACCGGTGTCCGAGCGAGTTCAGGACTTTAGTTATCGCATCGGTTCGATTTTGCTGGTGCTGTTAATGGGGCTTGCACTTTTCAATGATTTCTCCCGTTTGTAACCGCTGGAACGCGAACATTCAGGGGATGTGTTAGGAAAACGCATAATAACGATGGCGATGAAAAAGTTGCTCATAGCGTCGCTGCTGTTTAGCAGCGCCACCGTTTACGGTGCAGACGATTTCGTGGTGAAGGATATTCATTTCGAAGGGCTGCAGCGAGTCGCCGTCGGCGCGGCTCTGCTGAGCATGCCAGTTCGGGTTGGCGATACGGTGAATGACGATGATGTCAGAAACACCATTCGCTCACTGTTCGCGACTGGCAACTTTGAGGATGTTCAGGTCCTGCGAGACGGTACAACGCTGATTGTCCAGGTCAAAGAACGTCCTACCATTGCCAGCATTACCTTCACCGGTAACAAAGCGGTGAAAGAGGATCAGCTGAAACAGAATCTGGAAGCCTCCGGTGTGCGTGTCGGCGAAGCGCTTGACCGTACCACGCTCTCTTCTATCGAAAAGGGCCTGGAGGATTTTTACTACAGCGTCGGTAAATATACGGCCAACGTGAAAGCGGTGGTCACGCCACTGCCGCGTAACCGTGTCGATCTGAAGCTGGTCTTTACGGAGGGTGTGTCTGCCAAAATTCAGCAGATCAACATCGTCGGTAACAAGGCGTTCAGTTCTGATGAACTGATCTCCCGCTTCCAGCTGCGCGATGAAGTGCCATGGTGGAACGTGGTCGGCGACCGTAAATACCAGAAACAGAAACTGGCCGGTGACCTCGAAACCCTGCGCAGCTTCTATCTGGATCGCGGCTACGCCCGCTTTAATATCGATTCGACCCAGGTCAGCCTGACGCCGGATAAAAAAGGCATCTACATCACGGTCAACATCACTGAAGGCGATCAGTACAAAATCGCAGGCGTGATCGTGAATGGCAGCATGGCAGGCCACTCAGCAGAGATTGAACATCTGACCAAAATTCCGGCAGGCGAGCTCTATAACGGCGCCAAAGTCACGAAGATGGAAGATGACATCAAGAAACTGCTGGGCCGCTACGGCTACGCCTATCCGCGCGTCGTGACACAGCCTGAAATCAACGATGCTGATAAGACCGTCAAACTGCACATCAACGTCGATGCCGGTAACCGCTACTACGTGCGTCATGTTCGCTTTGAAGGTAACGACACCTCAAAAGATGCGGTGCTGCGTCGTGAAATGCGTCAGATGGAAGGGGCCTGGCTGGGCAGCGACCTGGTCGAGCAGGGCAAAGAGCGTCTTAACCGCACCGGTTACTTTGAAAACGTCGATGTGGATACCCAGCGCGTGCCAGGTTCACCGGATCAGGTTGATGTGGTCTACAAGGTTAAAGAGCGCAACACCGGGACTTTCAACTTCGGCGTCGGTTACGGCACCGAGAGTGGCGTAAGCTTCCAGGTCGGGGTCACGCAGGATAACTGGCTGGGCACCGGTAATACCGTTGGCATCAGCGGCACCAAAAATGACTACCAGACCTATGCCGAGTTCTCGCTGACTGACCCTTACTTCACCGTAGATGGGGTGAGTCTGGGTGGTCGTCTGTTCTATAACGACTTTAAAGCGGACAATGCAGACCTCTCTGACTACACCAACAAGAGTTATGGTCTGGATGGCACGCTGGGCTTCCCGGTTAACGAAAACAACACTCTGCGTGTCGGTCTGGGCTATGTCCACAACGACCTCTCTAACATGCAGCCGCAGGTGGCGATGTGGCGTTATCTGGATTCAGTCGGCAAGCCGCAGCAGCTGGATGATAAAGGCGAATTCTCTGCTGATGACTTCACCTTCAACTACGGCTGGACCTACAACACGCTGGACCGTGGCTTCTTCCCGACGGCGGGTAACCGCACCAACCTGAACGGTAAGGTGACGATTCCTGGCTCAGACAACAGCTTCTACAAGGCCACGCTGGATACCCAGCAGTATGTGCCGATTAACCAGGATCACACCTGGGTGCTGTTGGGTCGTGGCCGTGTGGGTTACGGCGATGGTCTCGGCGGCAAAGAGATGCCGTTCTATGAGAACTTCTACGCCGGTGGTTCCAGTACCGTTCGTGGCTTCCAGTCCAATACCATTGGTCCGAAGGCTGCCTACTACAATAACAACTCGTCGAATTGCCGCCTGGCCGATCCGGATGGCATCTGTAAGTCTGACGATGCGGTCGGCGGAAACGCCATGGCGATTGCCAGCCTTGAGCTGATCACGCCAACGCCGTTCCTGAGCGAGAAGTATGCCAACTCGGTACGTACCTCGGTGTTTGTCGATACCGGTACCGCATGGGATACCCACTGGGAAAACACGGCCGAAACTCGTGCGGCGGGCATTCCGGACTACAGCGATCCTAACAATATACGCGTTTCAAGCGGTGTTGCGCTGCAGTGGATGTCACCGCTCGGCCCGCTGGTGTTCTCTTACGCCCAGCCGATAAAGAAAGTGGATGGAGACAAGTCAGAGCAGTTCCAGTTTAACATTGGTAAAACCTGGTAATGTTCTGAGCATGGATGCATAGCTGAAGTCTTGCTGCCGGACAGCGCAGGCTGTTCCGGGGCAAACACTGTGTCGCTGACACAAACGTTGATGGTAAGGAGTTTATAGTGAAAAAGTTGTTGTGTGCCGCAGGTCTGGGTCTTGCTTTAGCGGTTTCCGCTGGTGTTCAGGCTGCTGACAAAATTGCAGTGGTAAACGTGTCCAGCATTTTCCAACAGTTACCGCAACGTGCGACTGTTGCTAAACAGCTGGAAAATGAGTTCAAAGGCCGTGCAACTGAGCTGCAGAGCCAGGAACGCGATCTGCAAACTAAAATGCAGCGTTTACAGCGTGACGGCTCTACCATGAAGGCCAGCGAACGCAGCCGTATGGAAAAAGATGTCATGTCTCAGCGTGAAGCTTTCTCTTCAAAAGCCCAGGCCTTTGAGCAGGATAACCGCCGTCGTCAGATGGAAGAGCGTAACAAGCTGCTGAGCCGCATTCAGGACGCCGTGAAGAAAGTCGCTGACAGCGATGGTTACGATGTCGTGATCGACGCGAACGCGGTGGCTTATGCATCAAACGCAAAAGACATTACTGCTGACGTGCTGAAACAGGTTAAATAATTCATGGCATCTATTCGACTGGCTGATTTAGCCCAGCAGTTGGATGCAGAATTGCACGGAGATGGCGATATCGTCATCTCCGGCATTGCTTCTATGCAATCCGCCACAACTGGCCAAATCACATTTCTTGCAAACAGCCGTTACCGCGAGCAACTCGCCCTGATAAAGGCTTCAGCCGTGGTGCTGACGGAAGCGGATCTGGAGTGGTGCAATACGGCAGCGCTGGTGGTGAAAAATCCCTACCTGACCTATGCGCGTATGGCACAGATACTCGATACCACCCCCCAGCCCGCGCAGAATATCGCGCCCAGTGCGGTGATCGACCCTTCAGCCCGACTCGGCAACAACGTCGCGATTGGTGCTAACGCCGTAATCGAAGCAGATGTGGAGCTGGGCGACAACGTGGTGATCGGCGCAGGCTGCTTTGTGGGCAAAAAAACCCGCATCGGTCGCGGCACCCGCCTCTGGGCCAACGTCTCCGTTTATCATGAGATTCAGATCGGCGAGGATTGTCTGATTCAGTCAGGCACCGTCATCGGTTCTGATGGCTTCGGCTATGCCAACGATCGCGGTAACTGGGTGAAAATCCCGCAGTTAGGCGCGGTAATTATCGGCGATCGGGTGGAAATTGGTGCCTGCACTACCATCGATCGCGGTGCGCTGGATAACACTCTGATAGGCAATGGTGTTATCATAGACAACCAGTGCCAGATCGCTCACAACGTAGTTATTGGCGACAATACTGCGGTTGCAGGCGGTGTGATCATGGCGGGTAGTTTGAAAATTGGACGTTACTGTATGATTGGCGGTGCCAGCGTCATTAACGGCCATATGGAAATCTGTGACAAAGTCACCGTGACCGGTATGGGCATGGTCATGCGTCCTATCACAGAGCCTGGCGTCTATTCCTCAGGCATTCCGCTGCAACCCAACAAAACCTGGCGCAAAACTGCAGCGCTGGTGATGAACATCGATGACATGAGCAAACGCTTAAAAGCCATCGAGCGCAAGGTCGGCAAAGACGACTGACCGCCATCCCAAAACTGACCGGCTTTCATAATAAAAATGTTAAGCAGGGAAGCCCGGCGCCACAGAACCTATTTGCGGCCTGCGGAAGATCATTTTGATCTGTGCAGGCTGTGTTATTGATGTCATCAGATTTTTAGGACAGGAAGAGTATTTTGACTACTGAAACTCATACTCTGAAAATTGAAGAGATTTTAGAGCTGCTGCCGCACCGCTATCCGTTTCTGCTGGTAGACCGCGTGCTGGAATTTGAAGAGCACAAATACCTGCGTGCAGTGAAGAACGTTTCTGTTAACGAACCGTTTTTCCAGGGGCATTTCCCTGGTAAACCGATTTTTCCTGGCGTTCTTATCCTGGAAGCGATGGCGCAGGCCACCGGTATTCTGGCGTTTAAAAGCGTAGGTAAACTGGAGCCAGGTGAACTCTATTATTTTGCCGGTATCGACAACGCCCGCTTCAAGCGCCCTGTGGTACCAGGCGACCAGATGATCATGGAAGTCACTTTCGAGAAAACCCGCCGTGGTCTGACCCGCTTCAAAGGCGTGGCGACTGTCGACGGTAAAATCGTTTGTGAAGCGACCATGATGTGTGCCCGCAGCCGGGAGGCATAATTCGTGATTGATCCAACCGCCACTATCCATCCCAGTTCTGTCATCGAAGAGGGCGCGGTTATCGGCGCCCGCGTTCACATTGGCCCGTTTTGCTTTATTGGCGCGAATGTGGAGATCGGTGAAGGAACGGTACTGAAGTCACACGTTGTGGTGAACGGCCACACGCGTATCGGTAAAGATAACCAGATCTATCAGTTCGCCTCTATCGGCGAAGTGAACCAGGATCTGAAATATGCCGGTGAGCCAACACGGGTTGAAATCGGCGATCGCAACCGCATCCGTGAAAGCGTGACGATTCATCGCGGCACCACTCAGGGTGGCCATGTCACCACGGTGGGCAGCGATAATCTGCTGATGGTCAACGTTCATATTGCGCACGACTGCGTCATCGGCAACCGCTGTATCTTCGCCAACAACGCGACCCTGGGTGGTCACGTCACGGTCGATGATTTCGCCATTATTGGCGGCATGACAGCGGTGCATCAGTGGTGCACTATTGGTGCGCACGTGATGGTGGGTGGCTGTTCCGGCGTGGCGCAGGATGTGCCGCCTTACGTTATTGCGCAGGGCAACCATGCCACGCCGTTCGGGATCAACATTGAAGGCCTCAAGCGCCGTGGGTTCAGCAAAGAGTCGTTGCACGCGATCCGCAACGCCTACAAGTTGCTCTATCGCAGCGGCAGAACGCTGGAGGAAGTGAAGCCGGAGATTGAAGCGCTTGCGCAGCAGCATAGCGAAGTGCAGCCTTTCTACGATTTCTTTGCCCGTTCAACCCGTGGATTAATTCGTTAATTCATGTCAGCGCGTCCTCTAACGATTGCCCTGGTCGCCGGAGAAACCTCCGGCGATATTCTTGGTGCAGGTCTGATTCGAGCCCTGAAAGCGCGCCATCCCGACGCGCGTTTTGTCGGCGTAGCCGGTCCGCTGATGCAGGCGGAAGGGTGTGAAGCCTGGTATGAGATGGAAGAGCTGGCGGTCATGGGCATTGTGGAGGTGCTGGGACGTCTGCGCCGTCTGCTGACGATCCGCCGCGATCTCACCCGGCGCTTTACCGAACTCCAGCCCGATGTGTTTGTCGGGATCGATGCGCCTGACTTCAATATTACGCTGGAAGGTAACCTGAAACGCGCCGGTATCCGTACCATTCACTACGTCAGTCCCTCTGTCTGGGCCTGGCGTCAGAAGCGCGTCTTCAAGATTGGTCGTAACACCAATCTGGTGCTGGCCTTCCTGCCGTTTGAAAAAGCGTTCTACGATCGCTTCAATGTTCCCTGCCGTTTTATCGGTCACACCATGGCGGATGCGATGCCGCTGCACCCTGACAAACAGGCTGCGCGTCGTCACCTAGGGATTGCCGATGATGCGCTCTGTCTGGCCCTGCTGCCCGGCAGTCGTGGCGCAGAAGTTGACATGCTCAGCGCCGATTTTCTCAAGACAGCCCGGTTACTGCGCCGTCACTATCCGGCGCTGGAAATCGTCGTTCCGCTGGTTAACGCCCGCCGGCGCGAACAGTTTGAGAAGATAAAAGCCGAAACGGCTCCCGACCTTCCTGTTTATCTGCTGGATGGTCAGGGACGCGAGGCGATGATCGCGAGCGATGCCGCACTTCTGGCGTCGGGCACTGCTGCGCTGGAGTGCATGCTGGCAAAATGCCCGATGGTGGTGGGGTATCGTATGAAACCGGCGACCTTCTGGCTGGCGAAACGGCTGGTGAAGACCCCCTATGTTTCGCTGCCCAATCTGCTGGCAGGGCGGGAACTGGTGAAAGAGTTACTGCAGGATGAGTGTCAGCCCGAAGCCCTGGCCGCGGCGTTAGATCCGCTGCTGCATGCCGGGCCTGAGCGCGAAACCCTGCTGCAGACGTTCAATGAATTACATCAACAGATCCGCTGGAACGCCGATGAACAGGCGGCGGATGCGGTACTGGAGCTGGTGAATGCCTGATTTTATCTATCCTGCCGCCACGCTGATTGCCGGTGTGGACGAAGTCGGGCGCGGCCCGCTGGTTGGCGCGGTCGTTACGGCGGCGGTGATCCTCGATCCGGTCAACCCGATTACCGGGCTGGCGGACTCGAAGAAGCTGTCGGAAAAACGCCGGCTGGCCCTGTTTGACGAAATCAAAGAGAAGGCGCTGGCGTGGAGCCTGGGCCGGGCAGAACCGGAAGAGATTGACCAGCTGAATATCCTGCATGCGACTATGCTGGCGATGCAGCGTGCGGTTGCTGGCCTCTGCATTCAGCCTGACTATGTGCTGATCGACGGTAATCGCTGCCCGGCGCTGCCGATGCCGTCGCAGGCGGTAGTCAAAGGGGACAGTCTGGTCGCTGAGATCAGCGCCGCTTCTATCATTGCCAAGGTCTCCCGCGACCGTGAAATGGCTGAACTCGATCTGCTGTTCCCGCAATATGGCTTTGCACAGCACAAAGGCTATCCGACAGCGCTGCACATGGAAAAGCTGACGCAATATGGCGCGACCCCGCACCACCGTCGCAGTTTTGCTCCTGTCCGCAACGCGCTGATCGATGCGGACGTACTGGCCGCCAGCCAGCCCCATACGCTTTAATAGCCTGACGCTGTTTTAACCGGAAACTGATATGGCTGAACCCCGTTTTATACATCTGCGCGTCCACAGTGACTATTCGATGGTTGATGGCCTGGCGAAAACCGGGCCGCTGATCAAAAAGGCGGCTGCGCTCGGCATGCCCGCGATTGCGATCACCGACTTCACTAACCTGTGTGGCCTGGTGAAATTCTACGGCGGGGCGCACGGCGCAGGGATAAAACCGGTTATTGGTGCCGATTTTAAGGTTGCCAGCGAGCTGATGGGGGATGAACTCACGCAGCTGACCGTGCTGGCGGCGAACAATACCGGCTATCAGAACCTGACGCTGCTGATCTCCCGCGCCTATCAGCGTGGCTATGGCGTGGACGGGCCGATTATCGATCGCGACTGGCTGATGGAATTGCAGGAAGGGTTAATCCTGCTGTCAGGCGGACGCCGCGGAGATGTCGGCCGCAGCCTGCTGCGCGGAAACAGCGCGCTGGTTTCACAGTGCCTCTCTTTTTATCAGCAGCATTTCCCTGACAGATACTATCTGGAACTGATCCGCACCGGCCGGCCGGATGAAGAGAGCTACCTGCACGCGGCGGTGGAGCTGGCGATTGCCGAAGGCATTCCTGTGGTCGCGACCAACGAAGTCTGCTTTATCAATGAAGAGGATTTCGACGCGCATGAAATCCGCGTGGCCATCCATGACGGCTATACGCTGGATGACCCCAAGCGTCCGCGCAACTACAGTCCTCAGCAATATATGCGCAGCGAAGCGGAGATGTGCGAGCTCTTCTCGGACATCCCGGAAGCGCTGGAAAACAGCGTAGAGATTGCTAAGCGTTGTAACGTCACGGTCCGGCTGGGCGAATACTTCCTGCCGCAGTTCCCGACCGGTGATATGACCACGGAAGATTATCTGGTCGCGAAATCCCGCGAGGGGCTGGAAGAGCGTCTGGTGTTCCTGTTCCCGGACGAAGCTGAGCGGCTGCAGAAACGCCCGGAATATGATGAGCGTCTGGAGGTTGAACTCAACGTAATCAACCAGATGGGCTTCCCGGGCTACTTCCTGATCGTGATGGAGTTCATCCAGTGGTCCAAGGATAATGGCGTGCCGGTCGGGCCGGGTCGTGGTTCCGGTGCCGGTTCGCTGGTGGCCTATGCGCTGAAAATTACCGATATCGATCCGCTGGAGTTTGACCTGCTGTTCGAACGTTTCCTGAACCCGGAACGTGTCTCAATGCCCGACTTTGACGTCGATTTCTGCATGGAGAAGCGTGACCAGGTGATTGAACACGTCGCGGACATGTACGGGCGTGAAGCGGTTTCACAGATCATCACTTTCGGCACCATGGCGGCGAAAGCGGTTATTCGTGACGTTGGCCGCGTGCTGGGTCATCCTTATGGTTTCGTGGATCGCATTTCCAAACTGATCCCGCCCGATCCCGGCATGACGCTGGAAAAAGCCTTTATTGCTGAACCGCAGCTGCCTGCCATGTATGAGGCAGATGAAGAGGTCAAAGCGCTGATCGACATGGCGCGTAAGCTGGAAGGGGTCACGCGTAACGCCGGTAAACATGCCGGTGGCGTGGTCATCGCGCCAACGAAGATCACCGATTTTGCGCCGCTCTACTGCGATGAGCACGGCCAGTTCCCGGTGACCCAGTTCGATAAAAATGATGTGGAATATGCCGGCCTGGTGAAGTTCGACTTCCTGGGGCTGAGAACGCTGACCATCATCGACTGGGCGCTGAAGATGATCAACCCGCGCCGGGAAAAGCAGGGGCTGGAGCCGATCGATATCGCCTCTATCCCGCTGGATGACAAGAAAAGCTTCGATATGCTGCAGCGCTCGGAAACCACCGCGGTATTCCAGCTTGAATCGCGCGGCATGAAGGATCTGATCAAACGTCTGAAGCCCGACTGCTTTGAAGATATGATCGCACTGGTGGCGCTGTTCCGTCCGGGGCCGCTTCAGTCCGGCATGGTGGATAACTTCATCGACCGTAAGCATGGTCGTGAAGCGATCTCCTATCCCGATATCCAGTGGCAGCATGAAAGCCTGAAACCGGTGCTGGAGCCGACATACGGCATCATTCTTTATCAGGAACAGGTGATGCAGATCGCCCAGGTTCTCTCCGGTTACACCCTGGGGGGCGCAGATATGCTGCGTCGCGCCATGGGGAAAAAGAAACCGGAAGAGATGGCCAAGCAGCGCTCCGTTTTCCGTGACGGTGCTGAAAGCATGGGCATCGACGGCGAACTGTCGATGAAGATCTTCGATCTGGTAGAAAAATTTGCAGGCTATGGCTTTAACAAGTCACACTCTGCGGCTTACGCACTGGTCTCTTACCAGACGCTATGGCTGAAAGCGCACTATCCGGCAGAGTTTATGGCCGCGGTAATGACCGCCGATATGGATAACACCGAGAAGGTGGTAGGCCTGGTCGATGAGTGCTGGCGGATGGGACTGAAGGTGCTGCCGCCCGATATCAACTCCGGCCTCTATCCCTTCCATGTGAATGACGCAGGTGAAATTGTTTACGGTATCGGTGCGATAAAAGGGGTCGGTGAAGGCCCGATCGAAGCGATCATTGATGCGCGAAACGAAGGCGGTTACTTCCGCGAGCTGTTTGACCTCTGCGCCCGAACCGACACCAAAAAGATCAACCGTCGGGTGATGGAAAAACTGATCATGTCCGGGGCCTTTGATCGCCTGGGGCCGCATCGCGCCGCGCTGATGAGTGCGCTCGGTGACGCGTTAAAAGCGGCCGATCAGCATGCGAAGGCGGAGGCGATTGGCCAGGCAGATATGTTTGGCGTGCTGGCGGAAGAGCCGGAGCAGGTAGAGAAATCGTACGCCAGCGTCACGCGATGGCCGGAGCAGGTGCAGCTGGATGGCGAACGGGAAACCCTGGGGCTCTACCTGACCGGGCACCCGATTAATCAGTATCTGAAAGAAATTGAGCGTTACGTTGGCGGGGTGCGGCTGAAAGATATGCATCCAACCGACCGGGGGAAAATTACCGTGGCGGCCGGTCTGGTGATCGCTGCACGGGTAATGGTCACCAAACGCGGCAACCGAATTGGTATCTGTACTCTGGACGATCGTTCTGGTCGTCTTGAGGTGATGTTATTTACCGATGCGTTAGATAAATACCAGCAGCTGCTGGAGAAAGACCGAATCCTGATCGTCAGTGGACAGGTCAGCTTTGATGACTTCAGTGGTGGCCTTAAAATGACCGCTCGTGAAGTTATGGACATCGACGAAGCTCGCGAAAAATACGCGCGCGGACTTGCTATCTCGCTGACGGACAGGCAAATTGATGACCAGCTATTAAACCGACTCCGTCAGTCCCTGGAACCTCATCGATCAGGGACGATTCCGGTGCATCTCTACTATCAGAGAGCCGACGCGCGAGCGAAGCTGCGCTTTGGGGCAGCGTGGCGAATTTCGCCCAGCGATCGTTTACTTAACGATCTGCGCTCGTTGATTGGATCGGAGCAGGTGGAACTGGAGTTTGACTAGAACAGGAACATTATGAGTCTTAATTACCTGGATTTTGAACAGCCAATTGCAGAACTCGAAGCGAAGATTGATTCGCTGACTTCAATTGGTCGTCAGGATGATAAACACGTTAATCTGGATGAAGAAGTTCAGCGCCTGCGCGAGAAGAGCGTTGAGCTGACCCGTAAAATCTTCGCCGATTTAGGCGCATGGCAGATCGCTCAACTGGCGCGCCATCCTTTGCGTCCTTATACCTTTGACTACGTCCGCAACGCGTTCGACGATTTCGATGAGCTGGCGGGCGACCGTGCTTATGCGGATGACAAAGCGATTGTTGGCGGTATTGCGCGTCTGGATGGACGTCCGGTGATGATCATCGGGCACCAGAAAGGCCGTGAAACCAAAGAGAAAATTCGCCGTAACTTCGGCATGCCAGCACCGGAAGGCTATCGCAAAGCGCTGCGCCTGATGGAGATGGCTGAGCGCTTCAAAATGCCTGTCATCACCTTCATCGACACCCCGGGTGCTTATCCGGGTGTGGGCGCGGAAGAGCGCGGGCAGTCTGAAGCGATTGCGCGCAACCTGCGTGAAATGTCTGGCCTGAAAGTACCGGTCATCTGTACGGTCATCGGTGAAGGCGGTTCAGGTGGTGCACTGGCCATCGGCGTGGGCGATAAAGTGAATATGCTGCAGTACAGCACCTATTCCGTTATCTCGCCGGAAGGCTGTGCCTCTATTCTGTGGAAAAGTGCAGATAAAGCGCCGCTGGCTGCGGAAGCGATGGGCATTACCGCTCACCGTCTGAAAGAGCTGAAGCTGATTGACTCCGTAATCCCGGAGCCGCTGGGTGGCGCGCATCGCCGTCCGGTCGACATGGCGCAGTCTCTGAAGCAGCAGCTGCTGGCCGATCTGGCCGAACTCGATGGGTTAAGCACTGAAGAGCTGCTGGACCGTCGTTATCAGCGCCTGATGAGCTACGGCTACGCCTGATAAGTGCACTTCCATAAAAGCGGACTCCGGTCCGCTTTTTTTATGCCTGCACTTTCCCTCCACACGCTCACTCGCCGCTTTCAGTTTCCTCCTGGCACCGCCTCGCTACACCTTATGGGGGTTAGCGGTTATGCTTGACCGGTTCCACCACAATCAGGGAGACAGGCATTGAATATTCTGGCGATCATGGGCGCGCACGGCGTGTTTTACAAAGATGAACCGTTACGCGAACTCGACGCGGCGTTAAATCTGCAGGCCTTCCAGCTGCTTTACCCGAAAAACAGTGACGATCTGCTGAAACTGATCGAACACAACCCGCGTATCAGCGGCGTTATCTTCGACTGGGATGCGCACAACAGCCCCGAACTGTGCGGAGAGATTAATCAGCTAAACGAATACCTGCCTCTGTATGCCTTTATCAATACCCACTCGCAGATGGATATCAGCATCAATGAGATGCGTATGCCGCTGCACTTTTTTGAGTATGCGCTGAATGCCGCCGAGGATATCGCGCTGCACATCCGGCAATACACGGATGACTATCTTGACCACATCACGCCGCCGCTAACCAAAGCGCTGTTCACCTATGTGAAAGAGGGCAAGTACACCTTCTGCACGCCGGGCCATATGGCGGGCACCGCGTTTCAGAAGAGCCCGGTCGGCTGTCTGTTCTACGATTTCTTCGGGGCTAACACCCTGAAATCAGACATCTCGATTTCGGTGACCGAGCTGGGTTCGCTGCTTGACCACACCGGGCCGCACCTGGAAGCGGAAGAGTATATCGCGCGCACCTTCGGCGCTGAGCAGAGTTATATGGTGACCAACGGCACCTCGACCTCAAATAAAATTGTCGGGATGTATGCCGCTCCGGCGGGCAGCACCGTGCTGATCGATCGCAACTGCCACAAATCGCTGACCCATCTGCTGATGATGAGCGATCTGATCCCGATCTGGCTGAAGCCGACCCGCAATGCGCTGGGGATCCTTGGCGGCATCCCGAAGCAGGAGTTCACCCGCGACGCGATAGCGCATAAAGTGGCATCGACTGACAGAGCCACCTGGCCGGTGCATGCGGTCATTACTAACTCCACCTATGACGGGCTGCTCTACAACACCCAGTACATCAAAGAGACGCTGGCTGTGCCGTCGATTCATTTCGACTCCGCCTGGGTGCCTTACACCAATTTCCACCCGATTTATGCGGGCAAAAGCGGCATGAGCGGAGACCGCATTCCGGGCAAGGTGGTCTATGAAACGCAGTCGACCCATAAACTGCTGGCGGCGTTCTCTCAGGCATCCATGATCCACATTAAAGGCGACTACGACGAGCAGACGTTTAACGAAGCCTACATGATGCACACCACCACCTCACCTAACTACGCCATCGTCTCCTCTATTGAAACCGCTGCTGCCATGCTGCGCGGCAATCCGGGTAAACGTTTGATCAATCGCTCGGTCGAACGCGCGCTTCATTTCCGCCGTGAGATCCAGCGGCTGCGTGAAGAGTCTGACAGCTGGTTCTTTGACATCTGGCAGCCGGAACAGGTTGACGAAGCGCAGTGCTGGCCGATCCAGCCGGGCGACGAAGCGTGGCATGGATTCACGCAGGCCGATCGCGATCACATGTATCTCGATCCGATCAAGGTGACAATCCTGACGCCGGGCATGAGCGAGCTGGGTGAGATGGCGGAAGAGGGGATCCCGGCGGCGCTGGTGGCGAAGTTTCTGGATGAGCGCGGCATCGTGGTGGAGAAAACCGGCCCCTATAACCTGCTGTTCCTGTTCAGTATCGGCATCGATAAAACCAAGGCGATGAGCGTGCTGCGCGGGCTGACCGAATTTAAACGCGCCTACGATCTGAATCTGCGGGTGAAAAACATGCTGCCGGATCTCTACGCAGAGGATCCCGACTTCTATCGCAACATGCGCATTCAGACCCTGGCGCAGGGGATCCATCAGCTGATCCGCCATCACGATCTGCCGCGTCTGATGCTGCAGGCATTCGACGTGCTGCCTGAAATGAAGATGACACCGCATCAGGCGTTTCAGCAGCAGGTGAAGGGCAACATCGAAACGGTGGATATCAGTGAGCTGGTCGGGCGGGTTTCGGCCAACATGATTCTGCCCTATCCGCCGGGCGTTCCCCTGGTGATGCCGGGAGAGATGATCACTGAGAAGAGTCGCGCGGTGCTCGATTTCCTGCTGATGCTGTGCAGCATTGGCCGGCACTATCCGGGGTTTGAAACCGACATTCACGGTGCCAGCCTGACGGAAGAGGGCGAATACCGTGTGCGCGTGCTGAAAAACGACCCGGCATGAATTTTTAAATCTTATCAGCGGCGGGATGCCTGACTCAGGCATCCTGCCCGAATCAGGATATTCAACATGTTGCAGTTAAACGCTATTCACCACATCGCCATCATCGCCTCTGACTATCCGCGCAGCAAAGCCTTCTATTGCGATGTGCTGGGCTTTCGACTGATGGGCGAAGTTTACCGCGAAGCGCGCGACTCCTGGAAAGGCGATCTTGCGTTAGGGGATCGCTATACCATTGAGCTTTTCTCGTTTCCCGAACCCCCTGCACGGGTCAGTCACCCTGAGGCGTGCGGTCTGCGCCATCTGGCCTTTACCGTGCCGGATGTGGCCGCAGCGGTGGCGACGCTGGCTGAAAAAGGTGTGATCTGCGAGCCGATTCGCATTGATGAACTCACCGGTAAAGCCTGTACTTTCTTTGCCGACCCGGATGGTTTGCCGCTGGAGCTCTATCAGGCGTAAACTAGCGCGCTCGGCGGGCGACATTCAGTGGCCCGATATTCTGGATTCTGCGATGTCTTTGCCCGCTTTTGACTCACTGCTGCAACCGGACGCTGCCCTGGTGGTCGCGTTCAGCGGCGGACTTGACTCCACCGTGCTGCTGCATCAGCTTCGCGACTGGCAGCAGCAGCATCCTCAGTCGCGTCTGCGGGCGCTGCATGTTCACCACGGACTCAGCCCGAATGCTGACCGCTGGGCGGCCCACTGCCAGGCGATATGCGAACAGTGGCAGCTGACGTGTGACGTGCTGCACGTCACCGTTGACGGCAGTGAAAAGGGCATTGAAGCGGCGGCACGCACCGCCCGTTATCAGGCGCTGGGTGCGGCCCTGCAGCCGGACGAGCAGCTACTGACGGCGCAGCATCTCGACGATCAGTGTGAAACCTTTATGCTGGCGCTGAAGCGCGGCAGCGGTCCGGCAGGGCTGGCGGCCATGCCCGCAGTGCGCAGGCTGGGTTCCCATCGGCTGTTACGTCCTCTGCTTAATCAGTCGCGACAGTCGCTTGAAGCCTATGCTCATGCCCATCAGCTGGTGTGGATCGAAGACGAGAGTAATCAGGATCTGCGCTACGACCGTAACTTTCTGCGTCAGCGGCTGCTGCCTGAACTCTCTCAGCGCTGGCCCCACTTTGCCGAGGCGACCGCCCGAAGCGCAGCCCTGTGCAGTGAGCAGGAGCAGCTGCTGGATGAACTTCTCGCCGGAGAGCTGGCTGAGCGCGTCCAGCCGGATGGCAGTCTGCACTTTCCGCCGCTGATGACGATGAGTGAGCCGCGCGCTAACGCCTTACTGCGTCGCTGGATCGCCGGGCAGGGCGGAGCGATGCCCTCCCGCGACGCGCTGCAGCGCATCCGCCATGAGGTGATGGCGAGTCGTGAGGATGCGCAGCCTCGTCTGCGATTCGGACAGGCGGAACTGCGGCGATACCGGCAGCAGCTCTACTGGCTGCCGGTGCGCAGTTCGCTGCGCGATACGGTGCTGACGTGGCCCGAACGCTGCCAGCCGCTGACGCTGCCGCAAAGCCTCGGCACGCTGCGTGCCAGCCAGGCGCAGAGCCTGTTGCGCCATCCGCAGCCCGATGAGCAGGTCAGCGTGCGATTTCACGCGCAGGGCCAGGTGCATCTGGTGGGGCGGGAAGGCGGACGGGAGATGAAGAAGCTCTGGCAGGCACTGCATATTCCTCCATGGCAGCGCGAGCGGCTGCCGCTAATTTTTTATAATCAGACGCTGGTCTGTGTTCCGGATCTCTTTATCACCCGGGAGGGTGCGGCATGCGATGAGCAGGGCTGGCAGATTGTCTGGGACAGGGCCACCTGCACAGGAGCTGAACAATGAAAACGTGGCTGATCGGCGCCCTGATGGCCGCTTTATTACCGGCCTGGGCCGCTGGCGATGCGCAGCGTGGCGCAGAGAAAGCGGGCAGCTGTATGGCCTGTCATGGCGCGGAAGGCAAAGCGACCGTGCCGCTTTATCCCAGTCTGGCCGGGCAGCACGCCCCATATCTTGAACATGCGCTGCAGGCTTATAAAAAGGGCGAGCGCAGTGGCGGTCAGGCTGAGGTCATGAAGGCGTTTGTTGCGGGATTAAGTGATGACGATATGGCGGATCTGGCGGCGTATTACAGTTCGCTGCAGCCCTGAGTGTGACAGGGGCGGGGATGTCCCGCCCGGAAGGAGTGAATTACTCTGCGCTGACAACCACCGTGCCCAGCTCAGGATGGGTAAAGCTGGCGATGTGGTCGAGACGTAACTCGCGATGTTCACCAGAGAGATCGATAGCCAGATATTCCACGTTCTTACGTGAAAAAATCTCTTTCGCCTTTGCCTTCAGCTGCTCGCCATCTTTCATGTCCAGTGACAGCATCCAGTTTTTCTGACAGGCGAGTTCCAGGTTATCGTAATCATCGCAATTGATGGGGTGGTACGCTTCATTAATCAACATAGTCGCTCACCAATAAGTTAGCAGCGGCGTAGGCCGCCTGTTCCCTGACAGAAGAGTTTAGCTCACTATTTGCGGCAATATCA
This sequence comes from Pantoea sp. Sc1, assembly GCF_000255315.1. Classification (NCBI taxonomy): domain Bacteria; kingdom Pseudomonadati; phylum Pseudomonadota; class Gammaproteobacteria; order Enterobacterales; family Erwiniaceae; genus Pantoea; species Pantoea sp. Sc1. The sequence goes on along the minus strand of NZ_AJFP01000001.1, from coordinate 3,246,578 downwards.
TCAAGTGCCTTCAATGCGCAGCCAATCGCATCCGGTATGTAACCTAAATCTCCGCTACCGATTTCGGCATATTTGCGGCGAACTAACTCACAATAATTTTGCACATGATCCTCCTCGGCAGAGCGTAGATACTCTGATTAACTGGCGACTATACCATAGCCATTTGCAGGAAATCAGCCTGCGTAAAGCAGGAACAGCACGTAAAACACTGCTAAAGTGACAGATTCCGCTGGCTGCCGCGCAACGCGGGATCGCACAAAAGGTTAAGTTGATGAACAGGTTATCAGAGGTAAAGGTCATGAAGCAGGGGAGAGGAGAGCGATGATTATGCTGTCCCGTTCGGTTGAGATCCCGGACAGTGAGATTGAGCTGACGGCGATACGCGCTCAGGGAGCGGGTGGGCAACATGTCAATAAAGCCAGCACGGCTATCCATCTGCGTTTTGACATTGCCGCCTCTTCACTGCCTGCCTTCTATAAAGAGCGGCTGCTTACCGCCAGCCATCATCTGATCACTGCTGAAGGCGTCGTGGTGATCAAGGCGCAGGAGTACCGCAGTCAGGAGATGAATCGCGAAGCCGCGCTGCAACGGCTGCTCAATCTGATCCGCGAACTGAGCACGGTCGAAAAAGTGCGTCGCGCCACGCGGCCGACCCGCGCGTCAAAAGAGCGACGACTGGAAGGAAAAGCGCGCCGCAGCAGTACCAAAGCGATGCGCGGCAGAGTGCAATAAAAAACGCCCCGCAGGCGGGGCGTTTGAGTGCTTATACCTTCAGGGGCGGGCCGCGAAGAGTTCCAGCCCGCGCTGAGAACTTACTTATTCAGCGCCTTCAGCAGGAAATCGACGATCTCATCCTGCTTAATCATCTGCTTCTCACCGGCACGACGTGATTTGTACTCAATCTCCTGATTATCGAGATTGCGATCGCCAATGACGATGGTGTGTGGCACACCGATCAGTTCCATATCAGCGAACATCACGCCCGGACGCTCTTTACGGTCATCCAGAATCACGTCGACGCCTTTCGCGCGCAGTGTGGCATACAGCTCTTCCGCCAGCTCTTTCACCCGGAAGGATTTCTGCATATTCATGGGCAGAATCGCGACCTCAAACGGAGCCAGTGCCGCCGGCCAGATGATGCCGCGCTCGTCATGGTTCTGCTCGATCGCCGCGGCGACAACACGGGTGATGCCGATACCGTAGCAGCCCATGCTCATTATCTGGTTGCGGCCATCTTCGCCCTGAACAGAGGCTTTCAGCGCGTCCGAATATTTCGTGCCGAGCTGGAAAATGTGACCCACTTCGATGCCGCGCTTAATCTGCAGCGTGCCTTTGCCATCCGGGCTCAGATCGCCTTCAACCACGTTACGGATATCCGCAACGCTGGCCAGCGGCAGATCGCGCTCCCAGTTAATGCCGAAGTAGTGCTTACCATCGACGTTAGCACCGGCGCTGAAGTCACTCATCTTCGCGACGGTACGGTCTGCGATGATCGGCATCTGCAGGCCGACCGGCCCGATTGAACCCGGACCTGCACCCACTGCCGCGCGAATCTCTTCTTCAGTCGCGAAGACCAGCGGTGACGCCACGATAGCTGACTTCTCTGCTTTGATTTCGTTCAGCTGATGATCGCCACGAACCAGCAGGGCAACCAGCGCATGACCGCTCTCTTCCGCGCCTTTAACAATCAGCGTTTTCACGGTTTTCTCAACCGGCACATCAAATTGCTCAACCAGCTCCGCGATGGTTTTTGCGTCTGGCGTCTCAACCAGCTGCATTGCCTGCGACGGCGCAGCGCGTTCACCGGCCGGTGCGACGGCTTCGGCCAGCTCGATGTTGGCGGCGTAATCAGAATCGGTTGAGAAGATCACATCGTCTTCACCACTCTGGGCCAGCACCTGGAACTCGTGTGATGCACTGCCACCAATAGAGCCGGTGTCGGCCTGTACGGCACGGAAATCCAGGCCCATACGGCTGAAGATCTGGCTGTAGGCGCGGTACATCGCATCATAGGTTTCCTGCAGCGATTCCTGCGACACGTGGAAAGAGTAGGCATCTTTCATGGTGAATTCGCGCGAACGCATCACGCCAAAGCGCGGACGCACTTCGTCACGGAATTTGGTCTGGATCTGATAGAGGTTCAGTGGCAGCTGCTTATAAGAGCTCAGCTCATTACGGATCAGGTCGGTGACCACCTCTTCATGCGTCGGGCCCAGCACAAACGGACGTTCGTGGCGGTCGGCAATACGTAACAGCTCCGGGCCATACTCCTCCCAGCGACCGCTCTCCTGCCACAGGTCGGCAGGCTGCACGACCGGCATTAAAATCTCAACCGCACCCGCGTTGTTCATCTCTTCGCGCACGATGTTTTCGACTTTTTTCAGCACGCGAACCCCGGTCGGCAACCAGGTGTACAAGCCAGAAGCCAGTTTGCGGATCATACCGGCGCGCAGCATCAGCTGGTGGCTGATCACTTCGGCGTCGGAAGGCGTCTCTTTCTGAGTAGAGAGCAGATATTGAGTAGTACGCATTGATTACGGTTCCAGTTGATCGGAAAGTCACAGACAGAAATTTGCTGGCGGCTAGTGTACCAGTGAGATCACTGGCTCAAAAGCGGGTTTTAACGCGGGTCGATAGCGATCACTTCTGTCCCGGCATCGTCAATGCGCCAGCGTACATTAAAATCCATCAGCCAGGCCGCATATTCCCGCTCCTCTGCCTGGCCCTGACGGTAAGCGGGACGGGGATCCTGCGCCAGCACGTCACGGATAAAACGCGCCAGATGGGGATAGCGGGCATGCTGTTGCAGCTGCGCCTGCGCCAGCACGGAAAAGCGCACCGGCATTGTGGCCGCCGGTGCTGCCTGGGCAAATCCCGCCCGGGCTTCGGGCAGCGCTTCGGCAAAAGGCAGATAGGGTTTGATATCCACGATGGGGGTGCCATCGACCAGATCCAGACTGCCAAGCTGCAGGATCACCTGCTGCTTCTCAAGCCTGATCTCTTTCAGCTCGACCAGCGACATGCCAATCGGGTTGGGACGAAACGTTGAACGGGTTGCAAAGACACCCATGCGCGCATTGCCGCCCAGTCGGGGAGGGCGAACCGTGGGACGCCAGCCGCCTGCCATCGTCTGATGAAAGACAAACAGCAGCCAGAGGTGACTGAACGCTTCCAGTCCGCGAACCGCTTCCGGCTGATTGTACGGGGGCAGCAGGTGCAGCTCTCCGCCGCCATCCTGCACCAGGCCTGGCTGGCGCGGCACGGCAAACTTCTCTTTCCACGGCGAGCGGATGACCCCAATCTGCGCAAAGGTGAATTCACTCATTGATTGCTGACTTTCAATGCCGAGCCCTGACACACTGCCTGACGGTAGCACCCTGGCGTACCCGTCACGATTTCACACTTGTGCAGCAGCACCGCATTGGCTTTCATCTGTGACGCCCGGATCTGCAGACGTTTACGGGCCGTGGCGATGTTAGCGGGCGAGTTCTGATTGCTGATCTGGCAATCTTCAGCAGAGACTTCACCCAGATCGCGGAACGGTTTGCTGACCAGATCGGCGGCATCCGTGTAGAGCTTAACCGGTGCGGGGCGGGCAGCGGGTTTGCGGGTCGGTTCAGTGGAGTGCTGCGGCCTGGACGGTGCGCTGGTTATCGGGTGATACTCATGAACACACCCTGTCAGCATCAATGCTAACAAGCCGAGCGGTAAAAAACGCATGGCAACATCCTCAGGTTTCCAAAAGTGGCGTTATTGAAACAAGGACAGGAATAAATAACAAGTCGGGCAGGGCAGGCCGTAACAGAAAGGGCGGCATAGCGCCGCCCCCGGGGAGAATGTTGGCTGACTTACCAGCCTTTAACTGCACCGCCGTTAAAGACTTTGTTGGCGGCTTCGTTAACTTCGTCAGACTGGTAAGCCTGAACGAACTTCTTCACGTTTTCCGCATCTTTGTTATCTTCGCGCGCGACAATCAGGTTCACATAAGGTGAATCTTTATCTTCGACGAAAATCCCATCTTTAGTCGGGGTCAGGCCGATCTGGCTGGCATAGGTGGTATTGATGACCGCCAGGGCGATCTGCTGATCGTCCAGTGAGCGGGGCAGCTGTGGCGCTTCCAGCTCAACAATTTTCAGATGCTTTGGATTCTCAGTGATATCCAGCGAGGTTGGCAGCAGGCCTGTGCCCTCTTTCAGTTTAATCAGGCCGGCTTTCTGCAGCAGCAGCAGCGAACGTCCCAGGTTAGTCGGATCGTTTGGAATCGCGATCTGAGCGCCATCCTGCAACTCATCCAGCGATTTGATCTTTTTCGAGTAGCCCGCAATCGGGTAAACGAAAGAGTTGCCGACGGAAACCAGTTTGTAGCCACGATCTTTGATCTGCTGATCCAGATAAGGTTTGTGCTGGAAGGCGTTAACGTCGATATCGCCTTTGCTCAGTGCCTCATTCGGCAGAACGTAATCGTTGAAGGTGACCAGCTCAACGTCCAGACCATACTTCTCTTTCGCGACTTTCTGCGCGGCTTCAGCAACCTGCTGTTCAGCGCCGACAATCACGCCCACTTTGATGTGGTTCGCATCTTTCTCTTTTTGATCGCATCCTGCCAGCGCAATCGCGCCAATCAGTGCACCCACAGCGGCAATTTTTTTGAATTTGAAAGACATATCCTTTCCTTAATAATGTGATATTGCTGGCTTACTTATGGGACACAGCACGTACGATGCGGTCGCCACAGAACTGAATGAGATACACCAAAACCACTAACAACACCAATACCGTATTCATCACGGTGGCGTTATATCCGATATAACCATACTGATAACCGATCTGACCCAGACCACCGGCGCCGACCGCGCCGCCCATGGCAGAGTAACCTACCAGGGTAATCAGGGTGATTGTCGCGGCGTTCACCAGACCCGGCATCGCTTCCGGCAGCAGCACCTTGCGAACGATCTGCATCGGCGTGGCACCCATGGCACGTGACGCTTCAATCAGGCCGGTAGGCAGTTCCAGCAGGGCATTTTCCACCATACGGGCGATAAAGGGGGCGGCGCCAACGGTCAGCGGGACGATTGCCGCCTGCAGTCCGATGGAGGTGCCGACGATCACGCGGGTAAAAGGAATCATCCAGACCAGTAAGATAATGAACGGAATGGAGCGGAAAATATTCACCAGCGCGGAGAGCACGCGATAGAGCCCCTGATTCTGCAGAATCTGTCCCGGACGGGTGACATAAAGCAGAACGCCGACTGGCAGACCCAGTACAAAACCAAAAAAGCCGGAGACAAAGGTCATCATCAGCGTTTCCCACACGCCCCGTCCCAGCAACCACATCATCGCTTCAGACATAACCCAGCACCTCTACTTTCACATGATTCTCCTGCAGCCAGACTATCGCCTCGCGGGTATCGCTTTCAGTGCCGTGCATTTCGGCCAGCATAATGCCGAACTTCACGCCGCCGGCGTAATCCATCTGCGCACTGATAATGTTGTTATTCACGTTATAACGCCGTGCGGCTTCGGAAAGCAGCGGGGCGTCAACCGATTTACCGGTAAATTCCAGTCGCAGCAAGGGCACGCTGTTCTCAGCGGCAGTGGCTGACAGGCGCTGCTGATAATCATCCGGGATATCCAGATGCAGGGTAGACTGAATGAACTGCTGAGCCAGCGGTGTCTTAGGATGCGAGAAGACCTCACTGACGCTATCTTTCTCAATCAGCTCACCCTGACTGATGACAGCCACCTGGTCGCAGATGCGCTTCACCACATCCATTTCATGGGTGATGAGCAGAATCGTCAGGCCCAGCCGGCGGTTAATGTCCTTCAGCAGCTCCAGAATAGAACGGGTTGTCGCCGGGTCCAGAGCGCTGGTGGCTTCATCACACAGCAGCACTTTTGGATTGCTGGCCAGCGCACGGGCAATCGCGACACGCTGCTTCTGTCCACCCGACAGGTTCGCAGGCCAGGCATCGTGCTTATCGGCTAATCCCACCAGTTCCAGCAGTTCCTTAACGCGAGCGTTGATCTGTTCACGGGAGAGATTTCCCAGCTCCAGCGGCAGGGAGACATTACCCGCGACGGTCCGGGAGGTCATCAGGTTGAAGTGCTGGAAGATCATGCCAATCTGACGACGGGCCTGAGTCAGCTGACGTTCGCTGAGTGCGGTCAGGTCAGCACCGTCGACCAGCACACGGCCTGATGTCGGACGTTCCAGCAGGTTAACGCACCGAATCAGCGTACTTTTACCGGCACCGGAAGCGCCGATAACGCCATAAATCTGTCCGGCAGGCACGTGCAGGCTGACGTCCTTCAACGCCGAAATGGTGCGCGTACCCTGCTGGAACACTTTGGTGATATTTTCGAGTTTAATCATTAGGTTATTTATTATCGTGTTGCGTTGTCCGTGGTGTGGGAAGCCTCGTTGCTTTTATTAAGGGTAAAAGCTGGATGGATGGTAAGGCATCCAGACGTCTGAATCAATGGAAGTGATTCAATCTGACATTCTCCCTTTCACAGCAATCATGCGATACTGATCGGCAATTTTTACAGCAGGAGTTTCTACGTGGCGAATAAAGTCCCCGCTATTTTTCTTGATCGAGATGGCACCCTTAATGTCGATAATGGCTATGTCCATGAGATCGATAACTTTCAGTTTATTGACGGCACCATTGAAGCGCTGCAGCAACTGAAGGCGATGGGGTATGCGCTGGTGGTCGTGACCAATCAGTCTGGCATCGCGCGCGGTATGTTTACTGAAGACACCTTTATGCAGCTCACCGAATGGATGGACTGGTCGCTGGCCGATCGCGACGTTGATCTGGACGGCATCTATTTCTGCCCGCACCATCCCGACGCCGCCGTTGCAGAGTATCGTCAGGCGTGCGACTGTCGTAAACCTCAGCCGGGTATGCTCGTGATGGCTCAGCAAGAGCTGAATATTGATATGGCGGCTTCTTATATGGTGGGTGACAAGCTGGAGGATATGCTGGCAGGGCAGGCTGCCGGTGTCGGTACCAAAGTCCTGGTACGTAGCGGTAAACCGGTGACCGCTGAAGGGGAAGCCGCCGCTGACTGGGTCATCGATAGCCTGGCCGCACTGCCAGCGCGCATTAAACAGGCATAAAAGGGCGCTTTTGTGCAAATTTCAGACGAACGGAAAAAAAGTCTTAATTTGCACTTGCGCTATCTGAACCGCTCTCCCCATGCGAGAGTAGGGAACTGCCAGGCATCAAATTAGTTCCTTTTCCCCTGACAAGGAAAACAACAGGAACAAACAGCTATCAGCCATCTGCTGACAGCTGTGAAAGAACCGGTGGAGCGGTAGTTCAGTTGGTTAGAATACCTGCCTGTCACGCAGGGGGTCGCGGGTTCGAGCCCCGTCCGTTCCGCCACTTAATTGGAAAGCCCTGACTTAACGGTCAGGGCTTTTTCCATTGCAGCAAATACTGCCCGGAAAGCCCTCCCTGAACGCAGGCATCCTCACCGGACCTGGGCGCATCTCAGATGCGCCACGGTTGTTCAGCACTCCACTCGCTGAGGAAGTCAATAAAAGCGCGCACACGCTGGCTGACGCCAGTATCACTGTAATAAACCGCATTGAACGGCATCTCGACCGGCAGGCGTTGATCTGCCAGCACTTCAACCAGCGTTCCCTCGGCAATTTCACGATCGATCATATATTCCGACAGACAGGCGATACCATTACCTGTGAGACAGAGCTGTTTAATCGTCTCTCCGCTGTTGGAGGATAGAGCCCAGTCGATATCATAGAGCTCACCGCTGTCACGGGCGACGGGCCAGCGATTAAGCCGGGGCGAGTCCTCAAAGCCCAGGCAGTGATGACGATCAAGCTCAGCCACGGTGTGCGGCACGCCATGCTCCCGAAGATAGGCGGGCGACGCAACCAGTTTACGAAAGCTGTTAAACAGCAGACGGGCGCGCAGGGTAGAGTCAGTCAGATTACCGGCGCGGATAGCGATATCCACTTTTCGCTCGATGAGATTGATAAAACTTTCCGAGGAGATTAACGAAAGCCTCACCCCTGGATAGCGGGCACGGAAAGGCTTAATCATCGGCATCAGCAAATGCAGAATTACCGGCGTCGCGGCATCAACGCGCAAAAGGCCTTTTGGCTCCTGCAGGCTCTCAATCAGGTCGCTCTCCGCCGTCGTCATCTCCTGCAAAAAGCGCTGAACATGACGGAAATAACGCTCTCCCTCCTGCGTCAGTGCCAGCTGCCGGGTGGTGCGGGTGAGCAGGGCGATGCCCAGCTTGTTCTCCAGCTTTTTAATCGTTCTGCTGACGGCTGAGTTCGCCATCTGCAGCTGTTCAGCAGCGCGACTGAAACTTCCGCTTTCTACTACGCTGACAAACACTTTCAGTTCGTCAGAAGATGCCTTCATTTAACCTCCCTGCATGGACGTGGCGATGGCGCGACGCGGTGGCCGATAGTGCTGTGGTTCCAGTATAGAAGTCTGGTCAGCAATGACCGCACGAATCATGCCTCCCCGCGTTTTGTTCAACGCCTGCAAAGGCGCTGTTTTATTCTGGAAAAGGGTGCTGAATTCTGACATTGACCTGCATCCATTGAAACCCCGGTCTAAAATCCCTATAACAGACAGGTGTTATCTGTTTTTGAATCATCAGCCAGGCGGGAAAGTGCGCAAAAAAACTTATGCAATGCGATATGTGGCGGGACAACCTGTGGAACAGATCTTTCCACCGGGTGCGATGCTCCATCTCGGTCAGGCACTGCCACCCGGCGCTCCCTTGCCCGCGCATCCGAATCTTAAGGTTCTGGTGTGGAACATCTTCAAGCAGCAGCGTGCAGACTGGATGTCGGTGCTGGAGGGGTTTGGTAAGGACGCGCACCTGGTTTTACTTCAGGAGGCGCAGACAACGCCGGAGCTGGTACGGTTTGCGACGAGTAATTATCTGGCTGCCGATCAGGTTCCCGCCTTTGTGCTGCCTCAGCACCCCTCTGGCGTGATGACGCTCGCTTCTGCTCATCCGGTCTACTGTTGCCCGCTGCGTGAGCGTGAGCCGCTGCTGAGGCTGGCTAAATCGGCACTGGTCACGGCCTATCCTCTGCCCACCGGTGAAATGCTGATGGTCGTGAATATCCACGCCGTTAACTTCAGCCTGGGCGTCGACGTCTACAGCAAACAGCTGGGCCCGATAGGGGAGCAGATTATGCATCATCGCGGTCCGGTGATCATGGCCGGGGACTTTAATGCCTGGAGCCGTCAGCGCATTAACGCGCTCTACCGCTTTGCCCAGCGCATGAAGCTGGAAGAGGTGATGTTCACTGCCGACCACCGCCGTAAAGCGTTTGGTCGCCCGCTGGATTTTGTCTTTTATCGCGATCTCAGGGTGAGTGAGGCCTCAGTGCTGGTGACGCGGGCTTCCGACCATAATCCTTTACTGGTGGAGTTCAGTTCAGGACGGGAGTCCGGGGCAGACAGAAAAGAGTAAAGCGAGGGTACAGCGCAGACGGCTGCGGATGAATAAAAGAAAAAGGCTGACAATTGTCAGCCTTTTCAACGTATCAGGTATCAGGTGTCGCGTTATTATTCACAAACAGCGTTAAATTATCGCCGGGTTGAATATCTTTCGCGCTGTCCAGCACACTGTTCCAGCGCATCACGTCTTTAATATTGACGCCGTGATGCCGTGCAATACTGTCAAGAGAATCACCCTTACGAACACGATAGGTGATGCTGTTGCCGTTATCAGCCAGTCGGGTGCCATTCGAACCGATAGTCAGCGTCTGACCCGGTCGGATATCGGCACCGCGCAGGTTATTATCCTGCTTCAGTGTGGAGACGCTAACGCCAAGCTTCGCGGCGATACCCGAGAGCGTATCACCCCGTCGCACCTTGTACCCGCCGCTCGCACTCGCTTTCGCAAGCTGAGTTGGCTGTACCGCTGCGATGTCACCGGACGCCAGTGAGTTACGCAGTCTGGCGACGTTCGACTTCGGCACCATAATATAGTGCGGGCCGTTTGGCGCGGTTGCACCGCCTTTGTAGCCGGTATTGAAGCTCTTCAGTTTCGTGAGCGACATACCTGCCATTTCGGCAGCCTGCGTCAGCTGTATCTGCTGACCCACTTCCACCCGTGCCAGTGCACGACTTTCGTTGGGTGTCGGCAGTTTGATACCGTAACGCTTGTTATGTTTGAGCAGTTCACTCAGAGCTAACATTTTCGGCACATACACCGTGGTTTCGCGTGGCAGCGATAAGTGCCAGAAGTCAGTCGGCTTACCGCGCGCCTTATTCTGTTTTATCGCTTTGAGTACACGTCCTTCACCACTGTTGTATGCGGCAATGGTTAATAACCAGTCACCGTCAAACATGGTGTTAAGACGCTGCATCATATCCAGCGCAACCCGTGTGGATGCGACAACATCCCGTCGCCCATCGTAATACTGGTTCTGTTTCAGTCCATAATTTCGACCCGTTGAGGCAACTATCTGCCAGATACCAGCGGCATTGGCGGATGAGGTTGCGCGAGGGTCAAAAGCGCTCTCCACTATGGGTAGCAGTACCAGTTCCATCGGCATTTTACGTTTCTGTATCTGCTCGACTATCCAGTACATGTACGGCTCTGCCCGTAATGTTACATCGTGGAGATAGCTCTTATTTTTTAAAAATTTACTTTTTTGTTCGCGGATTGCCGGGTTTTCCGGAATCCCCATCTTCAACTCGTCACTAATGAAACTCCAGAGATCTGCGTCTGCTGCGAGGCCAGTTCCATCTTCCTGCCATCGCGGCGACAAAAACTCGTCTCCGTACTTTCCATTTTCACCTTGACCAGCTGAAGACAGGCTCTGTGCATGCTGTTCGGGGATATTGGCATCGTTCCTCGACGCCTGACATCCTACCAGCAAGACTGAGGCGAGTAAGATCGCTTTAGCCTTCATGTGTGTGTCAATAGTTCGCTTAAAAGACGAGCAACTATACGTGACGACTTTTCACAACACAACCCGAAAAATCAAAAAGCGTCTTTCTTCTCGCGTAGAACGGCAAATGTGTGCCATACCGGTTCATCATTCACGTTAACGTTTAACGCCCTTTGCAAATCAATATCTTGCGTGCGGAGAAATAAATTTATTGACCGTTCGTGCCCCAGTTTTGTGGGCAGACTAATGCCATTTTCGGCGCGTAAGTCCTTAATTTTCTGATATTCGGCCATTATTTGCGGGTCATGGGGCAGAATAGCCGCAGCAAACTTCAGGTTAGATAAAGTATATTCATGCGCGCAGCAGACCATCGTTTCATCCGGAAGCTGATTAAGCTTTTGAAAGGATTCATACATCTGCTCTGCTGTGCCTTCGAAAAGACGTCCGCAGCCACCCGAAAAGAGTGTGTCGCCACAGAAAAGATAAGGTGAGCTGTAATATGAGATATGTCCTAAAGTGTGACCAGGGGTATGAATCACCTCGAACGTCAGGCCGAGAACCGTTACCTGATCGCCCTCGCTGACCACCGTTCTGGCTCCTTTGGCGACCGTTTCCTGCGGGCCGTAAACTTCGAGCGCCGGGAAATGCTCACACAGTGTTTTCACCCCACCCGTATGGTCGTTGTGGTGGTGAGTTAACAGAATCGCCACCGGCTGCCAGCCGTTAGAGGCCATTTTTTCTAATACCGGCTGAGCTTCACCGGGATCGACAATCAGACACTGACCTTCATCATTATTCAGCGTCCAGATGTAGTTGTCCTGCAACGCAGGAATACTGGTAAGATTCATCATCACCTCTAGCAGGTCGTAGGAATAAGGAAGAGCGTAAAGCATGAAGCCCGCGACAACACGCCAGATTCTGAACGCTCCGCTATCGTGGCGCGATATGCCGTGGGGAGACTATTTCCGCGACGCGCTGACCCAGCAGCTTCAGCCTTACCTCGGAAAGCTTTATGGCTTTCATATGCTTAAGCTTGGCAACCTCAGCGCAGAAATCAACACCGAACACTGTGCTATTTCACATCAGGTCAACGTGGGCAGCGAGGGCGAGCTGTTACAGGTGCTGGCTGACCCCCTGCAGCTTCCCTTTGAGTCGAAGTCGATTGATGCCTGTCTGCTGGCGCATACGCTGGCCTGGAGCCAGGACCCGCATCGGGTGTTGCGGGAAGTGGACAGGGTACTCATTGACGACGGCTGGATGATCATCAGCGGCTTCAATCCCTTCAGCCTGCTCGGGGTCACGAAAATGATTCCGGGGTTAGGCCGTAAGGCGCCCTGGAGCGGACGGATGTTCAGCCAGATGCGTCTGCTCGACTGGCTGAGCCTGCTGAACTATGAGGTGGTTTACCGCACCCGGTTTCAGGTGGTGCCGTGGCATCGGCAGGGGGGGAAACTGATCAGCGCCCACTTACCGGCGCTGGGGTGCCTGAATATTGTCGTGGCACGTAAACGCACCTTCCCGCTGTTGCCGACACGGGCGAAGAAGAGCATGAGTCCCAGCCAGATCCGCCAGACCGTCAATGCTACCCGCCAGTTCCGGCAGGCAGACGATCAGGACTCGCTCTTGTAACCGATATCTTCAAAGGCGGGATTTTCCGCCGCGCTGCGGGCCAGCACGTCGCAGCGCTCATTCTCGGGATGTCCCGCGTGGCCTTTAACCCACTCCCACTGAATCTTGTGGGTGCTGAGGGCCTGGTCGAGACGCTGCCAGAGGTCGACGTTCTTCACCGGTTTTTTATCCGCGGTTTTCCAGCCGCGTTTTTTCCAGTTATGGATCCAGCTGGTAATTCCCTGACGCACATACTGGCTGTCAGTACTGAGCACCACATCGCAGGGCTGCGTCAGCGCTTCAAGCGAAATAATGGCCGCCATCAGTTCCATCCGGTTATTGGTGGTGAGGCGATAGCCCGCGCTGAAGGTTTTCTCATGCTGGCCATAACGTAAAATCGCCCCGTAACCGCCGGGACCGGGATTTCCAAGACAGGATCCATCGGTGAATATTTCTACCTGTTTGCGCATCTCTGGTAGACTTCCTCTCAAAAACGTCAAGTCTGACATAAAACGGGTCTTATGAGCACTGCAAATAACCGCCAGATCGTACTCGATACTGAAACCACCGGCATGAACATGATCGGGGTCCATTATGAGGGGCACCGCATCATTGAGATTGGTGCGGTCGAGGTGATTAACCGTCGCCTGACCGGTAACAACTTCCATATGTACCTGAAGCCCGATCGGCTGGTCGATCCGGAAGCCTTCGGCGTTCACGGGATTGCAGATGAGTTCCTTGCCGACAAACCGATGTTCAGCGAGATTGCGGATGAGTTTCTCGACTATATCCGCGGCGCCGAGCTGGTGATCCATAACGCGCCGTTCGATATCGGCTTTATGGATTATGAGTTCTCAAAGCTGAATCGGGGCATTGAGAAAACCGAAACCTTCTGCAAAGTAACCGACAGCCTGGCGCTGGCGCGGCGCATGTTTCCCGGCAAGCGTAACAGCCTGGATGCGCTCTGCTCGCGTTATGAGATAGACAACAGCAAGCGAACGCTGCACGGCGCACTGCTCGATGCCGAGATCCTGGCGGACGTGTTCCTGACCATGACCGGCGGGCAGACCTCACTGTCGTTTTTATCCGAAAGTGAAAGCGCCCGTCAGGCGCAGGGCGAGAGCATTCAGCGCATCGTACGTCCCGCTTCGGCACTGCGCGTGGTGACGGCCAGCGACGAGGAGATCGTTGCCCATGAGTCACGGCTGGATCTGGTCATGAAAAAGGGCGGCAGCTGCCTGTGGCGCGGCTGAATGACGGAAATTTGTGGATAAAATCAACGGCGAGCTGAAAAAAACGGCAAACGATCGCGTCGTCAGGAAAAAGCGTTGACGCCGCAACGGCCTGCCATTACTATGCGCCTCGTTCTCGACGGGGAACAAAGCGCGGAGCGGTAGTTCAGTTGGTTAGAATACCTGCCTGTCACGCAGGGGGTCGCGGGTTCGAGCCCCGTCCGTTCCGCCAATCTCTTTAAAAAAGCCGATTCAGAAATGAATCGGCTTTTTGCTGTCTGCGATTCCGTGGCGGGTTACTCTTTCTGCGCCACGACCTCACCCAGCCAGCGCGCACTGTCTGCCGCTTCCCGCTCTTCACGGGCGATAAAGCGGTAGCAGCCTGCCGCCAGACCGGCTCCGATAAACCAGCTGAAGTTCGCCACCTGATGCAGGGAAGGGATAAAGCTGATCACCAGGCAGATGGCCACCGACGGCAGCAGCGCGGCGATCGCTTTAGGGTTAAACCCGCCGCGATACCAGTACCGGCCCGCTGGCGTGGCGTTAAACAGGTCGTCGACCGAGATGCGTCCGCGTTTGATCAGGTAGAAATCAGTCAGCAGAATCCCGAACAGCGGCCCGATAAAGGAGCCCAGGACATCCAGGGTGTAGTGAATCAGTTCAGGCGACTGGAACAGGTTCCACGGCGTTAACAGCACCGAGCCCACCGCGGCGATCATCCCGCCGGTGCGGAAGCTGATTTTCTGCGGTGAACAGTTAGAGAAGTCGAAGGCGGGTGAGACAAAGTTCGCCACAATGTTGATGCCGATAGTGGCGGTAATCATCGTCAGCAGCCCAATCGCTACCGCCAGGTCGTTGCCGACCATGCTCACGGTCTCGATCGGATCGGTGATCATTTTACCAAACAGCGACTGGGTGCCCGACACGATGACCACCGTCACCACGGAGAAGAGCAGGAAGTTAAACGGCAGGCCCCAGCGGTTGCCACGACGGATCTCTGACATGCTTTTGCCGTAGCGGGAGAAGTCACCGAAATTCAGCAGCGGCCCGGAGAAGTAGGAGACGACCAGCGCGGTTGCGGTAATCATCTGCCACGTCTGCTCGCCCGGGGTGAGTGATTTACTGGCGAGGGTAAAAGAGATCCCATCAAAACCGGTCTTGTATACAATCCAGCCCGCCAGCGCCACCATCACCACATAGACAGCCGGACCTGCCACATCGATAAACCGTTTGATGGCGCTCATGCCATGCCAGAAGACCATCGCCTGCAGCAGCCACATCACGCCAAAGCAGCACCAGCCCAGCAGCGACAGGCCAAGCCAGTGTGGCTCGGTCATTGAGTTCAGTGACGGGGCGAACTTCAGCAGAACCAGCATCAGCGCGTTCGCCGCCAGGTAGGTCTGGATGCCATACCAGGCAAAAGCGATCAGCCCGCGGATGACCGCCGGAATATTCGCGCCAAACACGCCAAACGCCTGACGGCAGATCACCGCATAGGGAACGCCTGCCATCTGGCTTGGTTTTGCCACCAGATTGGCACAGATCTGCACGATGCAGATTCCGGCCAGCAGGCAGAGCAGCACCTGCCAGCTGGCTAATCCCAGCGTGAAGAAGCTGGCCGCCACCACATAGCCGCCCATGCTGTGGACATCTGACATCCAGAACGAAAAAATGTTGTACCACGACCAGTTCTGGTCGCGGGTGGGCGCCAGATCGTCGTTACAGAGACGTGGGCTGTAACTGGCGTTAGCGTCAGAGGCCGTGCTGGCCACCGTGGAATGATTTGGCATGAAACCTGCTCCTCTACCCGAGAGTGAAATGAATAATCTGGTAAAGGGGTATTGCAGGATTCAGGCCAGATTTCTTTTCCTGTATACAATATTTGCTGTTCACGTATACGATATGTGGCGTACAGAGAGCTTCCGGAGCAGGTAATGACAAGTAAAACAGGCCAGCGAGACGCCGCCAGAACGCAGGATAAAGATGAAGGGATCTACCAGGCGCTGATGACTGCCATCGTGGAGCATCAGCTGCCGCCGGGCAGTAAACTGCCGGAAGAGGCGCTCTCCGGCGTGTTTGGAGTAAGCCGCACCGGCATTCGCAAAGTACTGCAGCGCCTTGCGGCGGTGCAAATGGTCACCCTGACGCCCAAACGTGGTGCGCAGGTCGCCACCCCTGGCGTTGAAGAGGCACGGGAGATCTTCGCCACCCGCAGTTTAATGGAGTGCGCCAATCTGCACGCCGTGCTGGCCCATCTGCAGCCCCCGCATCTGGTGGCGCTGGAACAGCTTATCGCACAGGAGAATCAGGCCCACGCCGCGCATGATGGCCCGGCAGCCATCCGGCTTTCGGCAGCCTTTCATATTCAGCTGCAGGCGATTTCCGGTAATCAGGTGCTCACCGGCATGGTGACCAGCCTGACGCAGCGCTCGTCGCTGGTGATTGCCGCCTATGGCGCGCCGTGGCAGCGCGGCTGCCGCTGTGACGATCACACGCATCTGCTGACCCTGTTACGGGCACGTGCGCTGCAGCCGCTGACTGAGGCGCTGCAGCACCATTTTGAGCATATTGTTTCCAGCCTGCACTTTGAGCGCAGCGGTGAAACGCTGCCCGACTTTTCACGTCTGTTTGCCACGGGCAAAGGAGCGGCCTCATGAGCCTGATTCAGGTCATTAACCCCAACACCAGCCTGGCGATGACCGAAACCATCGCTCAGGCTGCCCGTGCGGTTGCCGCACCCGGCACCGACATTCTGGCCGTTTCCCCCTCGCAGGGCGTGCCTTCCATTGAAGGGCATTTTGATGAGGCGATCGCGGCCATCGGGGTGCTGGAGCAGGTCAGGCTGGGGCGGGAACAGGGCGTGAGCGGACATGTGATTGCCTGTTTTGGCGACCCGGGATTACTGGCGGCGCGCGAACTGGCCAGCGGGCCGGTCATCGGTATCGCAGAAGCGGCGATGCACACCGCCACGCTGCTGGCGACGCGCTTTTCGATTGTCACCACGCTGCCGCGCACGCTGGTGATTGCCCGTCATCTTCTGCAGCAGTATGGCTTTACCCATCACTGTGCCGCGCTGCATGCCATCGATCTGCCGGTGCTGGCGCTGGAGGATGGCAGCGGACTGGCACAGGAAAAAGTGCGTGAGCGTTGCCTCCAGGCCAAACGGGAAGATGGCAGCGGCGCGATTGTGCTCGGCTGTGGCGGCATGGCGACGCTGGCCGCTTCCCTGACGCAGGAACTGGGTCTGCCGGTGATTGATGGCGTCGGCGCGGCCGTAAAAATGGTGGAGTCGCTGGTGGCGCTTGGCTTTGGCACCAGCAAACATGGCGATCTGGCCTGGCCTTTGCAGAAACCTCTCTCAGGTGCGTTTCAGCATCTAAACTAACGGAACTTTCCAGACAGAAGACAGGAAGCGAGTAATGACTGACGCTGCAGAGAAGAAAGAGTACAGCTTTAACAAAAACTATCCGCGCGATTTGATCGGTTATGGTGCTCATCCGCCGCACGCCGCCTGGCCTAACAACGCCCGGGTGGCGGTGCAGTTTGTCCTGAATTACGAAGAGGGGGCGGAGAACAGCGTGCTGCACGGTGACGCCGGCTCCGAGCAGTTCCTCTCCGACATCATCGGTGCCGCCAGCTATGCCGACCGTCATATGTCGATGGAGTCACTCTATGAGTACGGCTCGCGCGCCGGTTTCTGGCGCATTCACAATGAATTTCAGAAGCGCGGTCTGCCGTTAACCGTGTTTGGCGTGGCGATGGCGCTGGCGCGTCACCCGGAGGTTGTCGAAGCGATTAAACAGGCGGACTACGATGTGGTCAGTCACGGCTGGCGCTGGCTCCACTATCAGGGCGTGGATGCGAAAACCGAACGTCAGCATATGCAGCAGGCAGTGGATGTGCTGACCGATCTGTTTGGGAAAGCCCCAACCGGCTGGTATACCGGACGTGACAGCCCGAACACGCGCCGGCTGGTGGTGGAGCAGGGCGGCTTCAGCTACGACAGCGACTACTACGGCGACGACCTGCCGTTCTGGACGCAGGTGACCTGTCAGGATGGCACGGTTAAGCCGCACCTGATTATTCCCTACACCCTGGAGTGCAATGACATGCGCTTTGCCTCGCCGCAGGGATTTAACACCGCCGAGCAGTTCTTCACCTACCTGCGTGACAGCTTCGATGTGCTGTATGAAGAGGGGGAGACCGCGCCGAAGATGATGTCCATCGGGATGCACTGTCGCCTGCTGGGGCGTCCGGGCAAATTCCGTGCGCTGCAGAATTTCCTCGACCACATTCAGCAGCATGACGACGTCTGGATCTGTACCCGCCAGCAGATCGCCGATCACTGGATCGCGACACACCCGGCACCCTAAGCCGGTTCCGGTGCGTCGCCTCCCTCGGGCCAGGCGACGCACCGGCGATAATCAGCTCATCAGACTGACCTGGGCGGCCACAATGCACCAGCCGTGCGGCATGCGAACCCAGGTCTGCTGCTGACGGCCGATTTTATCACTGCCGGCACGGGTAAATTCGGTGCTGCAGACCGCATAATCCTCGCCAAAGGTGGTGATCACCGTATTCCGCAGCCTCCGGTCGAGGCCCACAGCGGGGCGCGCAGCCCGGAAGGCGCGAATCTCATCGATGCCATACAAATTTTCACCGGCCCCGAGGCGTACGGTGCGTGGGTCGTGCCAGAAAAGCGCATCCAGTTCAGCCACGTCATTGCTCACCAGCGCCTTTTCGTAACGCCAGAACTGCGCCGTCACCTCGCTGACCACCTGCGGTAAATTAATCTCTCTGTTCATCAGGCTCCTGCCATCGTGATTTGCGGCAGGGTGATGCCGCGTTGTTCCAGTGTCCAGGCGGCACGTAATGCCGCCGCTTCATTAAACGGGCGGGCGATAAGCTGTAACCCAATCGGCAGGCCGCTTCGGGTCGCCAGCGGAACGGTACAGACCGGCAGTCCCAGGAAGGAGATGGGCTGCGTCAGCATGCCCATGCTCGCTTTGGCGGGTAGCGATTCACTCTGAATTGACAGCGTCTGCTGACCGATGGTGATCGCGCTGCAGGGGGTTGCCGGGGCGATCAGCACATCGAAGCGATCAAACAGCGGCAGCACCTGCTGCTGGAAATGACGACGAAAGCGCTGGGCCTGCACATACCAGGCGCCGGGCATCATCGCGCCGGCCAGCAGACGCTCACGTGAGTTAGGTTCAAACACCTCAGGCTTCTGACGCAGGGCAGGCAGATAGTGATTCCCCCCCTCGGCGGCGGTCATGATAAAGGCTGCCGAACGCGCCAGCTCCGCCTCCGGCATCACCACCTCCTCCTGCGCCTCCAGCGCGGCTGCGACGGTGGCCACCGCCGCGCGGGCGTCCTCATCGCACCAGCGGGCAAAAAAACCGCCCAGCACGCCACAGCGCAGCCCTTCACTGCCCTGCGACAGGCCGGGCAGCGTGGCCTCTGGCGGCCGGACGGCCTGAAACGCATCTGCGGGGTCTGCGCCCTGCAGCAGGTCATAAACCAGCGCCAGGTCTTCCACCCGCCGGGCCAGCGGGCCGATATGATCGAGGCTGGCAACAAAGGGGTGGCTGCCGCTGCGTGACAGTCGGCCAAAAGTGGGTTTCAGGCCAAAAATGCCGCACAGCGACGCGGGCACCCGGATTGAGCCGTTGGTATCGGTGCCCAGCGAAAAGTGAACCAGCCCGGCGGCCACGGCGGCAGCCGACCCCCCGGACGAGCCGCCCGCGACGCGGCTTAAATCGCGTGGGTTACGGGTCGGGCCGTAATGACTGTTCTCGGTGGTGAAACCATAGGCGTAGGCATCCATGTTCAGCATGCCCGATAATAGCGCGCCAGCGTGGCGGAGTTTGCCGATGGCGAAGGCATCTGCCTGCGCCGCGGGGCGGTCGCTGAACAGCCTGGCCCCTGCCAGCGTGCTGTGACCCGCCACATCAAACAGGTTCTTCACTGCATAGGGAATGCCCGCCAGCGGGGGCAGGGGCTCACCGCGCTGCCGCTGCGCATCAACCGCGCTGGCTTCTTTCAACATGCGAGGCCCGGTGATTTCCGTCCAGGCATTCAGCGCCGGGTTGTGCTGCTCAATCGCCTGCAGCGTCTGTTCGGCCACCTCGCGAGCGCTGATCTCACCCTGGCGGATCGCCTGCTGCAGCGTCTGAATCGAAACGTCACCTGTTTTCATGCCTGATACACTCCCGCCACTTCCAGCCGGTCATCAAGCGGAAACGCCATCAGCGGTGCGGCCATCTCCGCGATACGCGACAGCTGGATCAGCAGCTCGGCGCGGCGGGGATCGTCCAGCGTCAGTTGCAGGATCTGCTCCATATGGCCGATGTAGCTGGCCCACTCATGTTCATTCATGATTCACTCCTGTTTAAAAACCGGCGGCGCTGCCGTTACTGCGCGGATCGCTCGCGCCTTCAAACATGCCGTTGCAGTGACGCACAATGGCACCCGCATGACCCACGGATTCGCTGAAGTCCGGCAGGCGTTCTACCTCGTGCCCCCACTGGCGCAGCTGTGCGACGGTTTCGTCGGCAATGCGGCCTTCCAGCTTCAGCGAGTCTGATGACTGGCCCCAGGTACGCCCCAGCAGCCAGCGCGGTGCACTGACCGCCTGCTGTAGCGGCAACCCCTGAATCACATGGCGGGTAAAGATCGCTGCCTGGGTCTGCGGCTGACCATCTCCGCCCATTGCGCCATAAACCAGCGTCCGGCCATCTTTCAGCCGTGCGGCGGCGGGGTTCAGGGTATGGAAGGGCTGTTTGCCGGGTGCCAGCGCCAGCAGATGTTCAGGATCGAGGCTGAACGCGGCTCCCCGGTTCTGCCAGGTGATGCCCGTGCCAGGCAGGACGACCCCGCTGCCAAACTCGTGATAGATGCTCTGAATAAAGGAGACGGCAAGCCCGCTGCTGTCCATCACACCCATCCAGACCGTATCGCCCGGCCCGCGGCCGCTGCCCCAGTTTGCCGCCTCGCCATCTTTGATCTGGCTGGCGAGGGTGGCGAGGGCGTCCTCAGCCAGCAGCGCCTGCACATCTTCGGTGACATAACGCGGATCGGTAATGTGCCGGTCGCGCAGCGCAAAAGCTTTTTTGGTGGCTTCCACGATGCGGTGCACCGTCTGCGCCTCGTCAGCCCCGGCCATCTCCAGGCGATCGGTAATGCCAAGGATCGCCAGTGAGACGAGGCCCTGGGTCGGCGGGGCGATATTCCAGATGTCGCCTTCGCTGTGTGCGAGGTGCAGGGGCGTGGTGCGACGGGCGCGATGCTGCTGCAGATCGGCCAGGGTGACCGGCATGCCAAGCGTGGCCATTTCATCAGCCATATGGTGCGCCAGCGGGCCGCGATAGAAGCTGTCCAGCCCCTGTTCGGTAAGCTGGCTCAGGGTCTGTGCCAGCGCAGGCTGGGTAAAACGGCTGCCAGGCTGCGGCACCTCGCCATCAGGCATAAAGGTGGCGCTGAATCCGGGCTGATGCTGTAACTCACTGCGGAAGTTCGTCGTGGCGGCGGTCTGAGAGGCGGTAACCGGAATACCGTCCGCGGCGTAGCGAATCGCATCGCGCAGCAGACGCGCCAGCGGCAGCAGCGGGCTGCCGGATTCTGCGGCGAGGGTCAGCGCCTCCTGCCAGCCGCTGACCGTACCGGCGACGGTCAGCGCCGCTTTCGGCCCGCGATGAGGGATTCTGGGGTGACCGGCATAGAAATCCGGATGCGCCAGCGAACCGGCGGCACCGCTGGCGTCGATAGCGACGGGATCGCCGCCGGGTGGCAGGATCAGCCAGAACCCATCCCCGCCCAGCCCATTCATGTGCGGGTAAACCACGGCGATAGTCGCGGCTGCCGCCACCATCGCTTCGATGGCGTTGCCGCCGTCACGCAGCACCGCCAGCGCGCTCTCACTCGCCAGATGGTGCGGCGTCACCGCCATGCCCATCGGCGCCATATTACTCTGAATCATCTTTTTCTCGTTCTTCGGGTAACAGAACCGATAGCAAAGCAAGAGCTGTTCCAGTTTTTAGCCTGAGCTGACATTGCGCCGGTTAACCTGGCGTAAATTGTGCTAGCTTCTGCTGAAACAAAAGTTACAGGGTGCGATATGAAACAGCTTGATGAACGACTCCGGAGTCACTATCCCCAGCTCTCGCCGCAGGAGCAGCGCATTGCCGACTTCGTGTTTGACCACTTCGATGATCTGATCAGCTACAACAGCGCCGAGCTGGCGCGGCTCAGCGGCGTGTCGAAAGCCACGGTCAGCAGGCTGTTTAAGCGTCTGGGTTACGAGAAATACAAGGATATGCGCGATGAGCTGCGCATCCTGCGTCAGAGCGGCATGCCGCTGACCGATAACCGGGATGCGGTGCAGGGCAACACGCTGCTGGCGCGCCACTACAAGCAGGAGATGGCGAACCTGACACAGTGGGTCAACAGCCTGGATGCCCGTCAGTTTAACGATGTGATCCAGCAGCTGGCGCAGGCGAAGCGCGTCTTTATCATCGGCATGCGCAACGCCTATCCGGTGGCGCTGCATCTGCGACAGCAGCTGGTGCAGGCGCGCTCGCAGGTCTTTATCCTGCCGCAGCCAGGCCAGACGCTGGCAGAGGAGCTGGTGGATATCACCCCGGAGGATATGGTGGTGGTGATGGCGTTTCGCCGCCGCACCCGCATCATCCGTCCGCTGATGCAGCAGCTTCAGGCGGCCGGAATACCGCTGCTGGCGCTGTGTGAGCCGCAGGCGCAGACGGTCACTGCGCTGGCACGCTGGCAACTCTGCACGCCGCTCGACAGCGTTTCCGCCTTCGACAGCTACGGCTCGGCCATGAGTCTGATTAACCTGATTGCCAATGCGCTGCTGCATGAAATGCTGGCGCAGGGGCGGCAGCGTATTCATCAGATCGCCGATCTCTACCAGCAGTTCGACGAGCTGGAGCACCGTTAACAGGCACCATTTTGGTGCTTTGCCCCATTTCAGCACACGCCCGCCCGCGGCGTAATCCTCCCCGGTTACGCCCCTTTTTCAGTGAACTCTTTGCCGCTTAACCCTTTTTCCGCCGCTGCCCTTGTTGGCACATTAGTTGCAGATTGCCTGTTAAAGAATCTTTTGTTTCATGACATTTCACCGGGGTGCATAATGAAAAAAGTTTTAATGGCGGTTGCAACAGCGGCATTACTGATGGCACAGGCGGGAAGCGCACTGGCCGATCAACTGCAGGACATTCAGAAGCGCGGTGTGATCCGCGTGGCCGTTCCGCAGGATTTCCCGCCGTTTGGCTCGGTCGGTACCGATCTGCAGCCGCAGGGGTATGACATCGACATGGCGAAGTACCTGGCGAAGCAGATGAAACTTAAGTTGCAGCTGGTGCCGGTCAGCAGCGCCAACCGGGTGCCTTATCTGCAAACCGACAAGGTCGATCTGGTGATCTCCAGCATGGGTAAAAATGCGGAGCGTGAAAAAGTGATCGACTTTACCCGCGCTTATGCGCCGTTCTTCCTGGGCGTCTTCGGACCGAAAGGTGACGAGATCAAAGCGGCCAGCGCGCTGAGCGGCAAGTCGATTGGCGTTACCCGCGGCGCGGTGGAGGATATGGTGCTGAGCGAAGTGGCTCCGAAAGATGCGCAGGTGAAACGTTACGAAGATAACAACACCACCTTATCGGCATATCTCTCCGGCCAGGTGCAGTATGTCGCCACCGGCAACCTGGTGGTCGCCGCCATTGCCCGCCAGAATCCGGAAAAAGCGCCGGTCGCTCAGTTTATGCTGAAAGATTCGCCCTGCTTTATCGGTCTGAAGAAAGATGAGCCTGCGCTGAAGGCGAAGGTGAATGCGCTGATTGAGCAGGGGATTAAAGATGGCACCCTGAACAAGCTGTCCGAAGAGTGGCTGAAAGCGCCACTGCCCGCCAGCCTGGGCGCATGAGGACAGATTCATGACCGGGCAACTTAACTTTCCCGCGTTGTGGCCCTACTGGCCGGAGCTGCTTTCCGGCCTCTGGGTCACCATTCAGCTGACGCTGCTGGCGACCACCGGTGGGGTGGCGATTGGCATCGCAGGCGCGGCGCTGCGCAGCGGTAAACCGGGCTGGCTGAGCCGCCTCTGGGGCCTCTATGTCGAGCTGATCCGTAATACGCCGTTTGTGGTGCAGCTGTTCTTTATCGTTTTCGGTCTGCCGAATCTGGGTCTGAAACTCACCGCCGGTGAGGCGGCGCTGCTGGCGATGCTGATCAACCTGGGCGCTTACAGCACCGAGATCATCCGTGCCGGCATCCAGGTGACCCCGAAAGGGCAGTGGGAAGCGGGGCGGGTGCTGGGATTGACCCGCAGCCAGACCTTTCTGCGGGTAGTGTTACCCCCTGCGCTGCAGCGGATTTATCCGGCGCTGGTGAGCCAGTGCATTATTGTGATGCTGGGGTCGTCGGTGGTGTCGCAGGTCTCCTACGAGGAGCTGACCTTCGCCGCCAACCTTATTCAGTCGCGCACGTTTCTGAGCTTTGAGGTTTATCTGGTGACCACGCTGATCTACCTGGCGTTGTCGATTGCGATGCGCCATCTGCTGCTGGCGATAGGCCGTAAATGGTTTGGAGTGCAGCCCTCATGATGACGACCTTTACCGACTGGGACATCGTGCGCAACCTGCTGCTGGCGGCGCGCTGGACCCTGTTACTGTCGCTGGTGGCCTTTGTCGGCGGAACCCTGGTGACGCTGCCTCTGCTGCTGCTGCGTCTGCTGCAGCGCAAATGGCTGACGCGTGCGATACGGGGTTACACCGCGCTGTTTCAGGGAACCCCGCTGCTGATGCAGCTGTTTCTGGCCTTTTTTGGCGTCGGCTTATTTGGCATTGATGTGGCACCCTGGACGGCCGCCTCGCTGGCGCTGACCTTCTACACCAGCGCCTTTCTGGTGGATATCTGGTACGGCAGCATCCGTGCCCTGCCGAAAGGGCAGTGGGAAGCGTCACGCTGCCTCGGCCTGACTTTTGGTCAGACGCTGTGGCGGGTGGTTGCACCGCAGGCGATCCGCATCGGCATCGCCCCGACGGTAGGTTTTGCCGTACAGGTTATCAAGGGCACCGCGCTGGCGTCGATTATCGGGTTTATCGAGCTGACCAAGGCGGGCACGATTCTGAACAACGTGACCTACCAGCCGTTTAAAGTTTTCGGGCTGGTGGCGCTGGGCTACTTCCTGATGTGTTATCCGCTGTCTCGCTACAGCCAGTATCTGGAGAAAAAATTCAATGCCGCTCATCACCATTAATCAGGTGCAAAAATATTACGGCGACAACCATGTGTTGAAAGGCGTGGATCTGGATATCGACATGGGAGAGGTGATCTCGATCATCGGTCGCAGCGGATCGGGCAAAAGCACGCTGCTGCGCTGTATGAACGGGCTGGAAGGCTATCAGGAGGGCAGCATCAAGCTCGGCGGCATGACCATCACCAGTCGTGACTCGCAGGCGCGTGAAATCAGCCGCTCGATTGGCATGGTGTTTCAGAACTTCAACCTCTTCCCGCACATGACGGCGCTGGAAAACGTCATGCTGGCACCGCGCCGCGTGCTGAAGAAAAGCGACGCTGAATGCCGGGCGCTGGCGACGCAGATGCTGGAGAAGGTGGGGCTGGGCGAGCGCCTTAACTATTACCCTGCCAGCCTCTCGGGCGGCCAGCAGCAGCGCGTGGCGATCGCCCGTGCGCTGGCGATGACGCCCAAAGTTTTACTCTGTGATGAGATCACCTCTGCGCTGGATCCCGAACTGGTGGGCGAAGTCCTGAAAGTGCTGGAGCAGCTGGCAGCGGAAGGCATGACGCTGATCCTCGTCACGCATGAAATGAATTTCGCCCGCGACGTGGGCGATCGAGTGGTCTTTATGCATCAGGGGCGCGTCTGGGAGCAGGGCGACAGCAAAACGCTGTTTGCGCAGCCGCAGTCGCCGGAGCTGAAGCAGTTTATCTCTTCAGTGCGTCTCTGAGTCTTAAAAAAGGAAACCCGCATGGATATCAATCATTACCCGCAAATTAATCCGCCACAGCGTCTGCTGATGGGACCCGGCCCGATCAACGCCGATCCGCGCGTGCTGCGCGCCATGTCGAGTCAGCTGCTGGGGCAGTACGACCCCGCGATGACCCACTACATGAACGAAGTGATGGCGCTCTATCGCGGCGTATTTCGCACCGAAAACCGCTGGACGCTGCTGGTTGATGGCACCTCCCGCGCCGGTATCGAAGCGATTCTGCTCTCCGCTATCCGGCCTGGGGATAAGGTGCTGGTGCCGGTGTTTGGCCGCTTCGGCCATCTGCTGTGCGAGATCGCCCGCCGCTGCCGGGCAGACGTCCACACCATCGAAGTGCCGTGGGGCGAGGTCTTTACCCCCGATCAGATTGAAGAGGCGATTAAAAAAGTGCGGCCACGCCTGCTGCTCACGGTGCAGGGCGACACCTCCACCACCATGCTGCAGCCGCTGGCGCAGCTGGGTGCCATCTGTAAGCAGTATGGCGTGCTGTTCTACACCGATGCTACCGCGTCGCTGGCGGGTAACGCGCTGGAAACGGATGCCTGGGGACTGGATGCCGTCTCGGCGGGAATGCAGAAATGTCTGGGCGGGCCTTCCGGCACCTCGCCGATCACCCTGAGCGCAGAGATGGCCGCGGTGATCCGCAAACGTAAATGCGTGGAGCAGGGGATCCGCACCGAGGCGCATCAGGATGGCGAGGAGGAGATGATCTACTCCAACTATTTCGATCTCGGCATGATCATGGATTACTGGGGCCCGGAGCGACTCAATCACCATACCGAAGCGACCAGCGCGCTGTTTGGCGCGCGTGAATGTGCCCGCCTGATCCTGCAGGAGGGGCTGGACAACGGCATCGCCCGTCACAAACTGCATGGTGAGGCGATGCTGAAGGGCATTCAGGGGATGGGGCTGGAAACCTTCGGCGACCTGAAAAACAAAATGAACAACGTGCTGGGTGTGATGATCCCGTCAGGCGTAAATGGCGACCAGGTGCGCAAGCTGATGCTGGAGGATTTCGGCATTGAGATCGGCACCTCGTTTGGCCCACTGCATGGCAAGGTCTGGCGCATCGGCACCATGGGCTATAACGCGCGTAAAGATTGCGTGCTGCAGACGCTGGCCGCGCTGGAAACGGTGCTGACTCACCTGGGGTATCGCACGCCGCAGGGCGCGGGGGCTCAGGCCGCCTGGGATCACTACGGGAGCCAGGCATGATGATGAGCGCCAGCGAAGCCCTCGCTGCTGCACAGCGCGTCATGGCGCGCTGTGATGCGCTGGCAGCGATTAGCGAAACGACGGAGGGCCTGACCCGCGTCTACCTGTCGCCGGAACATCTGCGCGCCAACGCCTGCGTTGGGGAGTGGATGCAGGCGGCGGGGATGACGGTCTGGCAGGATGAAGTCGGCAATATCTGTGGCCGCTACGAGGCAGCCGAAGCGGGGGCGCCCGCGCTGCTGCTCGGTTCGCATCTCGACACGGTACGTAACGCCGGTCGCTACGACGGAATGCTGGGCGTGCTCAGCGCCATCGAAACCGTACAGTGGCTTCATGAGCACCAGTGCCG
Organism: Pantoea sp. Sc1; assembly: GCF_000255315.1. Lineage (NCBI taxonomy): Bacteria > Pseudomonadati > Pseudomonadota > Gammaproteobacteria > Enterobacterales > Erwiniaceae > Pantoea > Pantoea sp. Sc1. The sequence goes on along the minus strand of NZ_AJFP01000001.1, from coordinate 3,219,245 downwards.
TCTGCCGCTGGCGATAGAGGTGATCGGTTTCGGTGATGAAGAGGGAACCCGCTTTGGCATCACGCTGCTTGGCAGCCGCGGTATTACCGGCAGCTGGCCGCAAAGCTGGGTGACCCATCCCGATGGCAACGGCATTACCGTGGCGCAGGCGATGGCGGATGTCGGGCTCGACAGTGCGCAAATCGGCGCGGCGGCCCGACGGATAGAGGACATCGTCGGCTATCTTGAACTGCACATTGAGCAGGGCCCCTGCCTGGAGCAGGAGGATCTGGCGCTGGGCGTGGTCACGGCCATCAACGGGGCGCGTCGTCTTCACTGCCGTTTTACTGGTGAGGCGGGCCATGCCGGCACGGTGCCGATGACCCACCGCAAAGATGCGCTGGCCGCAGCCGCCGAGTGGATGGTGTTTATTGAGCAGACCACCCGTGAGCAGGACCCGCAGCTGGTCGCCACCGTCGGCACCCTCAGCTGTGCCCCGGGGGCGGTGAATGTCATCCCTGGCGAGGTGTCGCTGTCGCTGGATGTGCGCGGCCCGCTCGATCATCCGCTGGAGACCCTGCTCTCCACGCTGTTAACCCAGGCCGAAGCGATTGCGCTGCGGCGTGGAGTGCAGTTTACGTCGAACGAATTTTATCGCATCGGGGCCACCGCCTGTGACTCGGCGCTGCAGCAGGCGCTGAGCCATGCGGTTGAAACGGTGCAGGGGCGCAGCCTGTCGCTGCCAAGCGGAGCCGGACATGACGCCATCGCCATTGCTGAACGCTGGCCGGTCGGTATGCTGTTTGTGCGAAACCATCGCGGCATCAGCCATCATCCGGCCGAGTCTGTCGCGGTGCAGGATGTGGCACCGGCGCTGCAGGCCTATCTGCAGGCGGTCACGCTGATCGCCGGACGGAGCTGAAAATGGAATTAACGACGTTTAATCAGCTGCCGGCCGACGAGGCGCTGGCGGCTATCCGGCATTGTGTGGCGATCCCACACTGGCAGCAGTCGCTGGTGGCCGCTCGTCCGTTTGCCACCACAGACGCGCTGCTGACCCGCGCCGACACGCTGGCCCGCCAGTGGCAGCAGCCCGATCTGGCGGCGGCGCTGTCGGCGCATCCGCGCATCGGCGAACGCGCGCGGGGCGCAGACAAAGAGGCGACCCTGTCGCGCGGCGAGCAGTCCGCCATGCAGCAGGCCGATCACGCTCTGCAACAGGCGATGCAGCAGGGTAATCAGGCCTATGAGGCGCGCTTTGGCCGGGTCTTTCTGATTCGCGCGAAAGGGCGCAGCGGCGAGGAGATGCTGGCAGCGTTGCAGCGCCGTCTGCAGAATGACGATCAGGCTGAACAGCAGGAGGCGCTGGATCAGCTGCGTGAAATCACACTGTTACGCCTCAGGGAGACGATTCAATGAGTACCGTTACCACGCATATTCTCGACACGGCGCTGGGAAAACCGGCCAGTGGGGTGGCCATCTCGCTGGAGCAGAACAGCCCGGAGGGGTGGTTTCCCGTCTCTCAGGGTGAAACGGACAGCGACGGACGACTGAAAGATCTGACCCCGGAGCCGCTGACGCCGGGGCACTACCGCCTGACCGCTGAAATCGGCGACTATTTTGCTGCCGCCGGTCGGGATGCGCTCTACGTCAGCGCGCAGATCGATTTTATGATTGCCGAGGCGGGCAGCCATTTCCATCTGCCGTTTCTGATTTCCCCCTGGTCCTGGTCAACCTACCGCGGCAGCTGAGCCGGCCGTTTACAGCGAAAAGCGATCCGCATCCTGCCAGGCGGGGAAGCGTTCGCGGTAAGCGTGAAGCGCCTCCAGCGACAGCGTCGCATCCAGCCGGGCGCGCTGATGTGGCTCCGCCGCACTCAGGATCTCGCCCTGCGGCGAAATAATCTGGCTGTCGCCGCTGTAGTGATGCTGATTGCCATCACTGCCGACGCGGTTGCAGCCTGCGACATATGCCTGATTCTCAATCGCCCGCGCTAACAGCAGCGCCTGCCAGTGTAAGGCGCGCGGCGCTGGCCAGTTGGCGACGTAGAGCGCCAGATCGTAGTCGTTGCGGTTGCGGGAGAAGACCGGGAAGCGCAGGTCGTAACAGATCTGTGGCAGGATGCGCCAGCCGCGCCACGCCACCACCTGACGCGCTTCGCCGGGCTGATAGTGGTGATGTTCATCCGCCATGCGGAACAGATGTCGCTTGTCATACTGGTGCAGCGTGCCGTCCGGCTCCACCAGCAGGAAACGGTTCACCGCGCCGTTTTCGGTCTGGATCGCCGCGCTGCCGCCCACCAGCGCATCGCTGCGGCGGGCATGCTGATGCAGCCACTCCACCACCCGCGCCTGCGGCAGGGAGCTTTTCGCAGCCTCCATCGCAAAGCCGGTGGTAAACATCTCGGGCAGGATAATCAGATCGCGTCCGGTGACTCCGGCCAGCTGTTCGTCAAAATGACGCAGGTTGGCTTCGCCATCCATCCAGCTCAGCGTCTCCTGCAAAAGCGTGATTTTTAAAGCTGACATAAGCGCTCCGCGGCAGCATCCAACGTCGCCGGCTGTTTAGCAAAACAGAGGCGGATCAGTTTATGAGGAAAAGGATCGGCGCAGAACACCGACAGAGGAATCGCGGCGACGCCCACTTCGCGGGTCAGCCACTGGCAGAAACTGACATCATCCAGATCGGAGATCGCGCTGTAATCCACCAGCAAAAAGTAGGTGCCCTGGCACGGTAAAACCCTGAAGCGGCTGTGACGCAGTGCATTCGCCAGCCGATCGCGGCGGTCGCGATAGAAGGCGGGCAGGGCCTGATAGTGCTCCGGATGCTCACGCAGCATATCGGCAATCGCCAGCTGCGCCGGGGTATTGACCGAGAAGGTCAGATACTGATGCACCTTACGCAGTTCAGCGCTGATCGCCGCCGGGGCGATGCAGTAGCCCACCTTCCAGCCGGTCATGTGAAAGGTTTTGCCAAACGACGACACCGCGATGGCGCGCTGACGCAGGTCAGGATAGGCCAGCACGCTGGCGTGGCCCGCTTCATCAAAACAGATATGCTCGTAAACTTCATCGCTCAGCACGTAGACCGGTCGCGCAGCAATCGCCTGCCACAGCGCGGCAAAATCCTGCTGCTGCCAGACGGTGGCTGACGGGTTGTGCGGGGTGTTCAGGATCACCAGCCGGGTTTTATCACTCAGCAGCCCGGCAAACGCCTGCCAGTCTGGCCGGAAGGCGGGCGGCTGCAACGCCATGCGTTTCATGACGCCGCCCGAGAGCGTGACCGCCGGGGCATAGCTGTCGTAGCTGGGATCAAAGCAGATCACCTCATCGCCCGGACGCACCAGCGCGGTAATCGCCGCATAGAGCGCTTCGGTTGCGCCCGCCGTCACCGTAATCTCCGTTTCCACATCAGGCTGATAGTCATAAATCCGCGCGGTTTTCTCCGCGATCGCCTGACGCAGCGGCAGCGCCCCGGTCATCGGCGCGTACTGGTTCGCGCCCTGGCTGACGTGATAGGCCAGCCGCTGCTGCAGATAGTCCGGGCCGCTGAAATCGGGGAAGCCCTGAGAGAGGTTGATGGCGTTATACTGCTGCGCCAGCGCACTCATCTGGCTGAAAATCGTGGTGCCGAGCGCCGGAAGTTTGCTCTCGGGGATCAGGTTGTGCTGCGTCATGATGTCAGGCCTTAAGCGCGAAGAGAGAAGCGGGGTCACCCGGGGTTTGTGCCACTATAAACAGGATGGTAGTATTTGGCAATCAAGACGCTTAGACGTCTAAATGCTTTATGCTCTGCGCGTCAGCGGCGTTGGCCGCGCTTGCTTACCCGGGTCACTTACTCATGTAAGCTCCCCGGGATAAGCGCGCTTGCCGCCTTGCTGACACACGGATCATTTCGCCTTTAACTGCTTTATGCTTCGCGCGTTAGCGGCGTTGGCAGCGCCTGCTTACGAGGTATCACCTTTCACCGCAAGGAACCTTTATGTCGCAGAGTCATCCGTTAGATCAGCTGGTTGCCGCCTGTCACTGGATAGGCATGAAAGGCTGGGCTCCGGCCACCGGCGGGAATATGTCGGTACGCCGCGACGGGCATGTCTGCCTGCTGAGCGAATCGGGCAAAGATAAGGGCACGCTGACGCGTGATGACTTTATCGAGGTCGATATCGCCACCAGCCAGTCGCTGTCGGGCCGTAAGCCCTCGGCAGAAACCGGCCTGCACACGCTGATCTATCGCCTCTTTCCTGAAGCGGGCGCGGTGCTGCACACCCATACGGTCAATGCCACGGTGCTGTCGCGGGTGGAGCAGGGCGCGGCGCTGCTGCTGCACGGCTATGAGATGCAAAAATCGCTAAGCGGTCAGCATACCCATCTGGACACGGTGGCGATCCCCGTGTTCGACAACAGTCAGGATATCGTGGCGCTGGCGTCAGAGATTGAAGATTACGCCGCCCGCTTTCCGCTGCGTTACGGCTTCCTGCTGCGCGGCCACGGCCTGACCTGCTGGGGCGAGGATGTCAGCGAAGCGCGCCGCCATCTGGAAGGTCTGGAATTTTTATTTGAATGTGAACGTCAACGTCGCCTGCTGGAGAAAGCATGATCCGCGCCATTGTTACTGATATTGAAGGCACCACCAGCGATATTCGCTTTGTGCACAACATCCTGTTCCCCTATGCCCGTCAGCATCTGGCGGACTTTCTGCGAGAGCATCAGCATCAGCCAGAGGTCGCGGCGGCGCTGCAGTCGGTGCGGGAAGAAGCGGGGCAGCCGCAGGCCGATCTGGCGGCGGTCATCGCGATCCTGTCCGATTTTATGGATCAGGATCGTAAATCCACCGGGCTGAAAGCGCTGCAGGGCATGATCTGGCGCGACGGCTATCTTAACGGCAGTTTTACCGGCCATCTCTATCCCGATGTGCTGCCTGCATTACGCCGCTGGCAGGCGCAGGGCATTGAACTCTATGTATATTCCTCCGGTTCGGTTGCGGCGCAGAAATTGTTATTTGGCTACAGCGACGAAGGTGATATTACTGACATCTTCAGCGGCTACTTTGATACGCACGTCGGCGCTAAACGCGAGGTGACAGCCTATCGCACGATCGCCGCTGAGATCGGGCAGCCAGCGGAGCAGCTGCTGTTCCTCTCTGATATTCGTCAGGAGCTGGATGCCGCCGCGGAGGCGGGCTGGCAGACGATACAGTTACTGCGTGGCGAGGCGGACAGCGAGAGCCGTCATCGTCAGGTGACGGATTTTTCCCAGATTAACCCGGAGTCGATTTAGCATGAGCGCACTGACGATTTTTACTGACCGCGAAGCAAGCCAGCCGGTCTGGCACAGTACCGAAGCAGAGGCGATTCGGGAACGCCTGAACGCGAAAGGGGTGCGTTTTGAACGCTGGGAAGCCGATCGTGATCTGGGTGAGAACCCGGATGCGGAAACGGTCATTAAGGCCTATCAGCATGCGATTGATCGGCTGGTGGCTGAGAAGGGCTATCAGAGCTGGGACGTGATCAGTATGCGCGCCGACAATCCGCAGAAAACGGTGCTGCGTGAGAAGTTTCTTTCCGAGCATACGCACGGCGAAGATGAGGTGCGTTTCTTTGTCGAGGGGGCCGGGCTGTTCTGTCTGCATCTTGACGGTGAGATCCTGCAGATCCTCTGCGAAAAGAACGATCTGATCTCGGTGCCTGCGGGCACGCCCCACTGGTTTGATATGGGATCGTCACCGCACTTCACGGCGATCCGGATTTTCGACAACCAGGAAGGCTGGGTGGCGCACTTCACCGGCGATAAGATCGCCGATGCCTATCCGCGTCTGGCCTGATCGGCCCACGGCCGGAAAGGGGTTTGCGGTGAGCCTCCGCGCTGCCGCAAACCCCTGATATCGCTTACTGCGGCTGGAAGATGCCGCTCTGCACCTGGTCAGGCGTGACCACCCCCGTGTCGAGTATCCAGCCGCTGATCAGGGCGGCTGGCGTCACATCGAACGCCGGATTGAAGACCCTGGCCGTTTCCGGTGCCCACTGCACGCTGCCAAAACTGCCCGCCACGCCCGTGACTTCGCTGGCGGCGCGCTGCTCTATCGGGATGGCGGCGCCATCCGGGCAGTGACGATCCAGCGTAGTATGGGGAGCCGCGACGTAGAACGGAATCTGGTGATAGTGGGCCAGCACCGCCAGGCTGTAGGTGCCGATTTTATTGGCCACGTCACCGTTGGCGGCAATGCGGTCGGCACCGACCCAGACCGCATCCACCTCGCCGCGCGCCATCAGGCTGGCGGCCATGGAATCGGTGATCAGGGTATAGGGGATCGCCAGTTCGCCCAGCTCCCACGCGGTTAACCGGCCGCCCTGCAACAGCGGTCGGGTTTCATCCACCCAGACATTTTTGATCCACCCCTGCTGATGCGCACGGGCAATCACGCCCAGCGCGGTGCCCACGCCCGCGGTGGCCAGCCCGCCGGTATTGCAGTGGGTGAGCAGCTGGCTGCCCGGTTTGATCCGCGTGCAACCGGCTTCAGCAATCGCATCACAGAGCTGTTTATCCTCCTGCACCAGCCGCCAGGCTTCGTCCGTCAGCGCAGTGACAAACGCCGGCTGGGCCAGCGCCACTTTCATCCGGTCAAGATTGTTCATCAGATTAACGGCGGTTGGCCGGGCGGCACGCAGATGTTCCAGCGCCTGTGCCAGTTCAGCGCGGGTCTGCCCCTGTTCAGCCAGCAGCGCCAGCAGCAGTGAGGCAGAGAGGCCAATCAGCGGCGCACCGCGCACCCGCAGCGCATGAATATGGTCAATCAGCTGCGTGACGCTGTGTGCGGGCAGCCAGTTCTTTTGCTGCGGCAGCGCCTGCTGATCCAGAATCCAGAGCTGATTGTCACGAACCTCTAAGCTGGTGGTTTTGAGTGTCTGCATTGTGGGTGAAATCCATGTTGCGTTAATGATGCGTATTGTGCCAACATGCTGAACGGATGTATAGACGTCTGAACGGCTTATTACACCTGGGTTATCCGCCTTCGATTGATGAGGAACAGGCAATGTCGCAATACCGTACCTTTACTGCTGCTGATGCTGTTGAGTATGCCCGGCAATTTAGCGGCGTGGACGATCCTGCCGCGCTCTGCAGCGCTGAAGAGATTGGTGATGGCAACCTTAATCTGGTGTTCAAAGTTTATGACGATCAGGGCCGGAGCCGGGTAGTGGTCAAGCAGGCATTGCCCTATGTGCGTTGCGTCGGGGAGTCCTGGCCGCTGACGCTGGATCGGGCGAGGCTGGAAGCGCAGACCCTGGTCGAGCACTATAAATATTGTCCGCAGCATACGGTGCAGGTGACGCATTATGATGCGGAGCTGGCGGTGATGGTGATGGAGGATCTCTCCAGCCACCGTATCTGGCGCGGCGAGCTGGTGAAGGGCGCTTACTACCCGGAAGCCGCAGCGCAGTTAGGCGTTTATCTGGCACAGACCCTGTTTCATACCTCCGATTTCGTTCTGCATCCGCATCAGAAAAAGGCGGAAGTGGCGCGTTTCATTAATCCGGAAATGTGTGAAATCACCGAAGATCTCTTCTTTAACGATCCCTACACCGATCATGAGCGTAACAGCTACCCTGAAGCGCTTGAGCCGCTGGTGGCCAGCCTGCGCAACGACGATGCGCTGCGCATTGCCGTCGGCGGGCTGAAGCATCGCTTTTTTGCGCATGCCGAAGCGCTGCTGCATGGCGATATTCATAGTGGCTCGATTTTCGTGGCTGACGGCAGCCTGAAGGCAATTGATGCGGAGTTCGGTTACTTTGGCCCGATTGGGTTTGATGTCGGAACGGCGATTGGCAACCTGCTGATTAACTACTGCGCGCTGCCGGGGCTGCTGGCTCCGCGTGAGGCAGCCGATGCGCGCGAGCAGCGGCTGAGTGATGTCCATCGTCTCTGGTCGACGTTTGCTTCGCATTTTCTGGCGCTGGCGGCAGAGAAAACCCGCGATGAGGCGTTGTCCTGGCCCGGCTATGCGGCGGCGTTTCTGCGCAAGGTCTGGGCGGACACCATCGGTTACTGCGGCACCGAACTGATTCGGCGCACGGTGGGGATGTCCCACGTGGCGGATATGAAGCTGATTGCCGATCCGGCGATGCGCACGGACTGCATTGGTAACGCGATTAATTTAGGACGTACGCTGATCCTGGCTGCCGATCAGGTGGAAGATGTGGATGCGCTGATTGCCCGCATCCGCCAGGCGGGATAAAAAAGGCCGACATGATGTCGGCCTCTGAAACAGAGCTGGCTCAGGAAGCATAAGTTCAGCAGCCCGGTGCGGCTATCACACCGGCCTGAACCCTACGCCGCCTCGCTGGTGCGCGACGCAGGCTGAGGCGCTTTCTCCGCCACCGGCACCGCCAGTGCATCTGCCTCAAACTCATCCACGTTGATGGAGCGCAGACGGCTGGCTTCAGCACGCTGCAACACCTCTGCTTCCTTCGCATCGATCCAGCCCTGCTCCAGCGCACGCTTTGCCAGCGCATCCAGACGGGTGAAGGAGAGATGCTGCTTTGTCTGTTTGCACAGGCGGTCATAAATCACTTCGGCTGCCATCACCTCCTGCAGCGCCTGTTCCATCTGACCGGCGGGGTTATTCTCGCCCGGCGTCAGATAGATGCCCCGGCCCAGACGGCTGCGGGTCGCTGACGGCTGTTGCAGCAGTTTTGCCAGCTGGTGATCCAGACGATCAGACGGGGCAGGGCAGTGATGTCCGCCCGCAAAGATAGCCATGCGTAAGGCACCCGCGACCAGCCGGTTCGGGAAGTTGCGCAGCAGATCGTCCATCGCGACCTCCGCCTGATGCAGGGCATCCTGCACGCCCCAGTGAACCAGTGGCAGATCGGCTTCATTACGGCCTTCATCGTCATAGCGTTTCAGGGTGGCTGAGGCAAGATAGAGCTGGCTCAGCACATCGCCCAGGCGCGCCGAGATGCGCTCGCGGCGTTTCAGACTGCCGCCCAGTACCGCCATCGACACATCTGAGAGCAACGCCAGGTTGGCACTGATGCGGTTCAGATGCTGATAGTAGCGACGGGTGGCATCGCGGGTCGGGCTGGCGCTGGTGCGTCCGGCGGTGAATCCCAGCCACAGGCTGCGCACGGTGCTGCTGCCGACGTGGCCGATGTGACTGAACAGCGCATCATCGAAGGCATTAACATCGTTGCTGGCGGCGGCGGCCATCTCCTGCAGAACATACGGATGGCAGCGGATCGCTCCCTGACCAAAGATAATCATGCTGCGGGTCAGGATATTCGCGCCTTCCACCGTGATGGCGATGGGCGCACCCTGATAGGCGCGTGCCAGGAAGTTACTGTTACCCAGCATAATGCCTTTGCCGCCGGCAATGTCCATGGCGTCAATAATGGCGCGCTGGCCGCGGTGGGTGCAGTGATATTTCACAATCGCTGACAGCACCGCCGGTTTTTCACCCTGCATAATCCCGGCGGTTATCAGCGTGGCCGCGGCGTCCATCACATAGGCGTTACCGGCAATGCGCGCCAGCGGCTCTTCAATCCCTTCCATCTTACCGATAGAGAGCCGGAACTGACGACGGATGTGCGCGTAAGCGCCGGTTGCCAGCGCCACACTCTTCAGGCTGCCGGTTGAGTTGGAGGGCAGCGTAATGCCACGGCCCACCGACAGACACTCCACCAGCATCCGCCAGCCCTGTCCTGCCATTTCCGGGCCACCGATGATGAAGTCAATCGGCACAAAGATATCCTTGCCGCGCGTCGGCCCGTTCTGGAACGGCACGTTGAGCGGAAAGTGGCGATGACCAATCTCCACGCCCGGCGTGCTGGTCGGGATCAGGGCGCAGGTGATGCCCGGGCTGGCGTTATCGCCCAGCAGATGATCCGGGTCGGTCAGTTTAAAGGCCAGGCCGAGCACAGTGGCGATCGGGGCCAGGGTGATATAACGCTTGTTCCAGGTCAGCCGCATGCCCAGCACCTGCTCACCCTGCCACTCACCCATGCAGACCACACCGGTATCCGGGATCGCACCCGCATCTGACCCCGCTTCCGGACTGGTCAGCGCAAAGCAGGGGATCTCTTCACCGCGCGCCAGTCGCGGCAGATAGTGATTTTTCTGCGCTTCGGTACCGTAATGCTGCAGCAGTTCGCCCGGACCCAGTGAATTAGGTACACCCACCGTGATCGCCAGAATCCCGGAGACGCCCGCCAGTTTCTGCAGAACACAGGCCTGCGCATAAGCGGAGAAGGCCAGTCCGCCATACTCTTTTTTAATGATCATCGCGAAGAAACGATGCTCTTTCAGGTAGGCCCAGAGTTCCGGCGGCAGGTCGGCCATCTCATGGGTAATCCGGAAATCGTTCGCCAGGCGGCACGCCTCTTCAACCGGGCCGTCAAGAAAAGCCTGCTCTTCCGGCGTCAGGCGCGGCTGCGGGTAGTTATGCAGCTTCTGCCAGTCCGGCTTGCCCTGAAACAGATCGCCTTCCCACCAGGTGGTGCCCGCATCAATCGCTTCTTTCTCGGTGCGGGACATCGGCGGCATCACCTGCTGGAAGCGCTGTAGCATCGGCTGTGAAAAGAGTCTGCGACGCAGCGACGGCAGGTTGAACGGCAGCAGCAGGATCGCCAGCGGCAGCAGGAGCCACGGCGTCCAGAGATGCGCGACCGCCATCGCGGCGGTCCACAGCAGCAGGATCGCGCTGGCGGTCCGCAGCGACAGGCGGTGATAGAAGAGGGCGCCAATCAGCGCCACCGTGGCAAGTATCGAAACAACCATCATAGTGAACCACTCCGCAAGTAGTAAGAGGTCTGACCTGTTATGTAGAGAGGTTTAGAGCAGCCGGGCGGATTTATCAATTTGTTTACATCGCAATTACAACCTGCCTCACAAAAACGGATTTTTGCCGTTTTATTCGACAACCGGTGTCGGAATCCACACCGCTACCGCCGGGTCAGGCGTGGCATGAAGCTTTGCGCTGACCAGCCATTCCGTTAAACTTGCTGCGATTAACCTCTTCTTATAAAGGACATCCCTATGTACCAGGACATCATCCGCTCTGAGCTTAATGAAGCTGCTGATACGCTGAATAAATTCCTCAGCGATGACGCCAATATTCATGCGATCCAACGTGCTGCGGTGCTGCTGGCTGACAGCTTCAAGGCGGGTGGCAAGGTGCTTTCCTGCGGTAACGGCGGCTCCCATTGTGATGCGATGCATTTCGCCGAAGAGCTGACCGGCCGCTATCGTGAAAATCGTCCTGGCTATCCGGCGATTGCCATCTCTGACGTCAGCCATCTCTCCTGCGTCAGTAATGACTTTGGCTATGACTACGTCTTCTCACGCTATGTGGAAGCGGTGGGGCGTCCGGGCGACGTGCTGCTGGGCCTCTCAACGTCGGGCAACTCTGCCAATATCATTAAAGCGGTTGAAGCCGCCCGTGCGCAGGGGATGAAAGTGATCACCCTGACCGGCAAAGATGGCGGTAAGATGGCAGGCAGTGCCGATATTGAGATCCGGGTGCCACACTTTGGTTATGCCGATCGCATTCAGGAGATCCACATCAAGGTGATCCACATCCTGATGCTGCTGGTCGAAAAAGAGATGGTGAAGTAACTGCGCTGGCCTCCTGTCTGACGGGAGGCCGCTTAATCAGAGGCGGTGGCTATGTGCGAATTGCTCGGGATGAGCGCCAATGTTCCCACGGATATCTGTTTCAGCTTTACCGGACTGGTTCAGCGGGGCGGGGGAACCGGGCCTCACAAAGATGGCTGGGGCATTACCTTTTACGAAGATAAAGGCTGCCGTACGTTTAAAGATCCGCTGCCGAGCTTTAACTCTCCGATTGCGCGTCTGGTGCAGGAGTACCCGATCAAGTCGCACTCGGTGGTGGCGCACATCCGTCAGGCGAATCGCGGGCAGGTGTCGCTGGAGAATACCCATCCGTTCACCCGCGAGCTGTGGGGCCGCAACTGGACCTACGCGCACAACGGGCAGCTGAAGGGCTATAAGCAGCTGGAGACCGGCACATTCCGGCCGGTGGGGGAAACGGACAGTGAAAAAGCGTTCTGCTGGATCCTGCATCAGCTGGCGACACGCTATCCGCGCACGCCGGGCAACTGGCCGGCGGTGTTCCGCTTTATTGGCGAGCTGGCCACCGCGCTGCGGCAGAAGGGGGTATTTAACATGCTGCTGTCAGACGGACGTTATCTGATGGCCTTCTGCTCGACCAACCTTTTCTGGATCACCCGTCGCGCCCCGTTTGGCCGGGCACAGCTGCTTGATCAGGATGTGGAAGTCGATTTTCAGCAGCACACCACGCCGCATGACGTGGTGACGGTGATTGCAACGCAGCCTCTGACGGCCAATGAAACCTGGCAGCGGATTGCGCCAGGTGAATGGGCGTTATTCTGCCTTGGAGAGCGCCAGGAATGAATGGGAAGCGGCTTCGGGACTGGCTAAAACCGGTGCCGGGCTGCTGTTCATCACATATTTCCCGCTGGCGACATTGACCATCGGCGGCTGGTGATACTTCGCAAAGTAAGCGTATCCCGGCTGCAGCTGCTGCCAGAAGCTGGCATAGGTGGAGTAGCGGTGACGCTGCATGTTGCTGTCGGTCATGCGGAACGGATAGATGCTGATGCTGACATCCTGCTGGCCGTTTCGCAGCGCGGCATTCACATAGGTAAAAATCTCATCCATATAGGCGTTGGTCATCGCATAGCAGCCAATCGACTTACAGTCGCCATGGATCATCAGGTAGTTACCGCTGTAACCCTGATTGCGATCGTACTGATTCGGGAAGCCGATGTTGATGGCGCGATAAAAGCGGCTGTCGGGCTTCAGCTGATTCAGCTTCACGTTGTAAAAACCTTCCGGGCTTTTGAAATCGCCTTCACGGCGTTTCGGGCCGAGGCCGCCAGAAAAGTTGCAGATGCGGTAGGTATCCAGCAGGCGATATTCGTTACCGATTTTGCCGTAGAGTTCGAGCGTGCGTTCTTCCTTGAAGATCTGGATGTAGACCGGCGTGCCGAGTAACTGCTTCTTTAATTCTTTGCTGACCGGTGCCGCTGACTGAACGGGTTCGGGTGTCATTGCCATGCTGAGGGCTGGCAGTAAAATCATCGCAAACAGGAGTGCGATTTTGCCCATGCTGTGTATACCTTGAGGTGAATAGAACATGACACAAATTTTGCGTCTTTGTTGGCATTATCGGAACTATCCGCTACCGCAGCGCAACATTAAACATTGTCTGTTTTTTTAGCAAGACGGCGTCGGCCAAATTCGCGATTTACTGAAGGTTATTCGGCCAGAAATTTGTAAACTTTATTCGCCCGGGCAACAAATATTGCAGTTACCCCTGTCAGCTGTATACTTATCCAGTGCCGGAGGGGGGGTATGCGTAAAATCATTCATGTCGATATGGACTGCTTCTATGCCGCAGTGGAGATGCGTGACAATCCCCGGCTGCGCGACATCCCGATCGCCATCGGTGGCAGCCGCGAACGTCGCGGGGTCATCAGCACCGCCAACTACCCGGCCCGCAAATTTGGCGTGCGCAGCGCTATGCCGACCGGCATGGCCCTGAAGCTATGCCCGCATCTGCGCCTTCTGCCAGGACGTTTCGACGCCTATAAGGAAGCCTCCGCGCAGATCCGCGAAATCTTTTCCCGCTATACCCCGCTGATTGAACCGCTCTCGCTGGATGAAGCCTATCTGGATGTGACCGACAGCCCGCACTGCCACGGCTCGGCCACGCTGATGGCGCAGGCGATCCGCGCCACGATTTACCGTGAAACCGGGCTGACCGCCTCGGCCGGCATCGCCCCGATCAAGTTTCTGGCCAAGATCGCCTCCGACCTGAATAAGCCGGACGGGCAGTGTGTTATCACCCCGGCAGAGATGCCTGACTTTTTACTGACGCTGCCGCTGGCGAAGATCCCTGGCGTAGGCAAAGTCTCTGCAAAGAAGCTCGAAGAGATGGGGCTGGTGACCTGTGGCGACGTGCAGAAGGCCGATTTAGCGCTGCTGCTGAAGCGCTTTGGCAAGTTTGGCCGGGTGCTGTGGGAGCGCAGCCACGGCATTGATGAGCGCGGCGTGATCGTTGAGCGCGAGCGAAAATCGCTGGGGGTCGAACGCACGCTGGCGGAAGATATCAGCGACTGGGAGGCCTGCCTGGAGATCATCGATTTTCTCTATGCCGAACTCGACCGCCGGCTGACGCAGATCCGACCCGACAGACAGGTGGCGCGTCAGGGCGTCAAACTGAAGTTCAGTGATTTTCAGCAGACCACCCAGGAGCATATCTGGCCGGTGCTGAATAAAGAGGACATGATCGCCATCGCCCGCAAGACCTGGGATGAGCGCCGCGCCGGGCGCGGTGTGCGGCTGGTGGGACTGCACGTGACGATGGTAGATCCCCAGCTGGAACGTCAGCTCCTGCTGGGTTTATAAGTCAGCCTCACCCGCCGGCAGGGCTGACGCCAGATTACTTCTGATATTTCGCGGCCAGGGTGGCGAACCACGGCGCGACAAAATCCTCGTTGCTGCCCCAGCCCGGAATGATTTTGTTCAGCGAGGCGACGTTCACCGCGCCAGGCTGGCTGTTCAGCTGCTGCTGAGAGATTGACGCCGCTTTAAACTGATACGTCGCTGGTGTCTCTTCACCGGCAATCTTCTTCGCCACCAGCCGCATATTGACCGCGCCAATGGTTTTAGGATCGACCGCCACCGTCTGCACCCAAGGGCTGTTTTTCTCACGCATCAGCTGCAAATCCTGGTTCGAGACATCGATGCTATAGAGCTTGATCTCGGTCCGGCCATTCTCCTGCAGCGCCTTGTAAGCCCCCTGGCTGAACGCATCCCAGGCTCCCCAGATCGCGTCGATTTTGCCTTTCGGGTATTTCGCCAGAATCGCACCAATCTTGTTGGCGGTGTCGCCCTGCACGTCAGTTGAAACGGCCCCAATCGACTCCAGCTGATGAATGCCCGGATTCTCTTTCAGCAGTTTTTCATATACCACCTGACGGCGCTCCATCGGCGGGAAACCGGCGACCCACAGCTTGACGATATTCGCCTTGCCGTGGAAATCGTTGATCAGCTGGCCCAGCGACAGCTGCGCCAGCGAGGCATCATCCTGAGCGGTAACGGTGACGCCGGGAATCGGGCTCTCCACCGGGGTATCAAACACCGACAGTTTGATGCCCGCATCGGCAATCCGCTTCACCAGCCCGCTGGCGTAGGGCGCCTTACCGTGCGACAGCACGATGCCGTCATACTTCTGGCTGATCGCCTGATTAACGAAGTCCTGGAAGCGCGCGTCGTCGCCGTTGCTGAGGAAGGTGCTGACCTTAAAGCCAAGCTGGCGACCCTGCTGAATGGCACCGGCAACAAACTGGGTGGTGTTGTCATCGGAGCCGAGATTGCGGATCACCGCAATGCGGATGGGGCCGTCATGACCCGCGATGGCCGCAGGCACCGGGGTGACGGTCTCCGCGAAGGCGGCGCTGGCGTTCAGCAGGCTCAGGGCCAGCAGCGAGAGCGTTATTTTTTGCATTGTTATCAACTCCGATAGACGCGCCTCAGCGGCGCTGGATATAGGTGATCGCCAGTGCTAAAGCCAGCACCAGCCCTTTGATGATGTCCATGGCGTAGTAGGGCACAGAGAGCATGACCAGACCGTTCTGCAGCACGCCCAGGATCACCGCGCCGACCAGCGTGCCGAGCGCATTCGGCTTGCCGGAGCCCGCCAGTGAGAAGCCTATCCACGCCGCCGCGACCGCGTCCATCAGGTAGCCGCTGCCGGCGTTGACCTGGGATGAACCGATGCGCGAGGCGAGTAGAATGCCGCCCAGGCCCGCCAGCAGGGAGGCGATGACGTAAGCCAGTACCCGGTAGCGGGTGGTGCGGATGCCGGAGAGGCGCGCCGCTTCCGGATTACCGCCCAGCGCATACATCCGGCGACCATGTTTGGTCAGGGAGAGCGCCAGCTGTGCCGCGACGGTCACCACCAGCATGATGATGACAATGGTCGGCACCTGACCGAGCAGGCCAAACGCCGCCGGAATGGTGCCTTCCGCCATATCACCGCTCGGCAGCACCATGTTCTCGGTGATCGACCCGCCGAAGCTGTAGGTCATCGCCACACCCTGAATCACGAACAGGGTCGCCAGCGTCGCCAGCATGTCGGGGATGCGCAGGATCACAATCAGGAAGGCGTTGAACAGCCCGACCAGCGTGCAGAGCGCCAGGGTGATCAGAATCGCGGTAGTGGTGCCAAAGCCGTACCAGACAAACAGTGAAATCACCAGCGCATTAGCCAGCGAGGCGGTCGAGCCGACCGACAGATCAAAGCCGCCGACGGTCAGGGAGATGGAGACGCCAACGGCAATGACCGTCACAATCGCGATCGAACGCAGAATGTTGATGATGTTATTGGGTTCAAGGAAGCTGTCGGAAGCCAGCCCAAAAGCGGCGATCAGGATCACCACCGTGAGCAGCATGCCCCATTTATAGAGAAAGTCGAATAGCTGGTGATGCCACGGGGTGGCGGTCAGTTTAAGATGGGTCTCTTTGCTGCTCACGCAGGGGTTCCTCCGGTGGAATAGAGCAAAAGCGTCTCTTCGGTGACGTCGTCTGCAGCCAGTTCAGCCACAATGCGTCCATCCCAGAGCACGCAAATCCGGTCGCATAAGCCGACCAGTTCAGAAAATTCACCCGACGCGTAGATAATCCCTTTCCCTTCCCGCGCCAGGCTGTCGATGAGGGTAAACAGTTCGGTTTTGGCTTTGATATCGACGCCTTTGGTCGGCTCATCGAAAATCAGCACGTCGGCGTTATTGCGCAGCCATTTACCGATCGCCACTTTCTGCTGATTGCCGCCCGACAGGCGGCGCAGCGTCTGAGCCGGACCGGTGGTGCGCACCTGCAGCTGCCGGATAATCTGCTCGGCCCAGCGCCACGCCTGACGATGACCAAACAGGCTCCAGCGCGAAAAGCTGTCATCCGCGCTGACGCTGAGGTTCATCGCGACCGACTCATCGATGAAAATGCCCTCTTTGCGCCGCTCCTCCGGCACCAGCGCCATGCGACGGCTGACCGAATCGTGCGGCGAGCGGGGCTGCCACGGCTCACCGTGCAATTCACCCCGGCTGACGCGACTTTGTGTGGCGCCGAACAGGGCTTTGCAGAGTTCGGTTTTCCCCGCGCCGGCCAGGCCGGCAATACCCAGAATCTCCCCTTTGTGCAGGCGCAGCGAGATAGCCTGCAGCCGCTGCGCATCGTGAAGTCCCTCCACCGCCATCAGCAGCGGCTGCGCCTGCTGTGGACGACGCGGCGGGAAGATGTCGGTCAGCTGATGACCCAGCATCTTCTCAACAATCTGCTCTCCGCTCAGCGCGGCCATCGGGCCGGTTTCAATCAGGCGGCCGTCGCGCAGCACCGTCAGACGATCACAGATGGCTTTCAGTTCATGGATGCGGTGAGAGATAAAGACCACGCCGATGCCGCTGGCCTGCAGGCGACGGACCACGGCAAACAGTCGTTCACTTTCATGCTGGTCCAGCGGGGCGGTGGGTTCGTCCAGTATCAGGAAGCGGCAGTGGTGCGACAGCGCCCGCGCTAACAGAATCTGCTGCTTTTCCGCCAGCGTGCAGCGCTCCACCAGCCGGTTAACATCCAGCGCCACATCGAGCTGAGCCAGCAGCGCCCGCGCCTGACGGCGGATCTCTCCCCAGCGATAGCGGTGACCCGGCTCGGCCAGTCGGTCCAGCAGGATGTTTTCTGCCACGCTGAGCTGCGGCACCAGCGCCACATCCACTTCCTGCTGAACCAGATGAATGCCCAGCTGCTTAGCCTCGCGCGGTGTGCGAATGGAGACCGGCTGGCCATCAAGCAGGATCTCGCCGCTGTAGTGGCTGTGCGCGCCGGACAGGATCGCCATCAGCGTGGATTTGCCCGCTCCGTTCGCACCGGTGAGCGCATGAACCGAATGGCCTTCACTGCGGAAATCCACCGACGATAGCGCGGCAAACCCGCCAAAAGCGATGGAGATGTTACGCATCTCAAGGCAATTTAACCCTGGCATGTGATGACTCTCCTGAAGAATGAGTGGCCGCATTTTTTCCTGAACCTTCAGGCGCGGCAACAGCCGAAAGCGCATAAGCTAGCACGAAATCTTATTAGCCATCCAGACATCCGGACATAATGGCGGCTATAACCAGCGAAGCGCGGGAACGTGGCGGAATAGCGGGGGAAAACGAAAAGAAGGCAGCGAATTATGCTGGGGGAAAGTGGCAGGCATAAAAAAACCAGGCCGGAGCCTGGTTCATTTTTCTGACGACCGGATTACTTTTCTGGCACCACATTCAGCAGGGTGGTCAGCAGTTTCCAGTAAAGGCCAACGCTTTCAATATGCACCTGCTCATCAGGCGAGTGCGGCCCGGTGATGGTCGGCCCAATCGACACCATATCCATGTTCGGGTAAGGCTTCTTGAACAGACCACACTCCAGACCGGCGTGGATCACCTGAATGTTCGGCGTCTTGTCGAACAGGGCGATGTAAGTCTGACGGGTCAGCGCCATGATGGCGGAGTCCGCATCCGGCTGCCAGCCAGGGTAGCCGCCTTTCGCTTTGGTCTGCGCACCGGCCAGCTGGCCCAGCGAGGTCAGCATCTGCACCACATAATCGCGGCCGGTGTCGATCAGCGAGCGGATCAGGCAGTTGATCTCGGCGTGATCCTCTTCCATCGTCACCACACCGATATTCAGTGACGTTTCAACCACGCCTTTCGCCACGTCTGAATTGCGGATGACGCCGTTTGGCGTGCTGTTCAGCAGGTTCAGAAAGCGATCGCGGCTGTCAGCGCTCAGGGCGGCACCCTGATGCGCCAGTGGCTCGGTGACCAGGGCGATGTTCGGCTCTTTGATACCGTGCTCGTTCTGGATGGCGCTCAGGAACTGCGCCGCCGCCGATTTCAGCGCATCCGCTTTGTGGCTTTCAACCGCAACGGTCGCAAAGGCTTCACGCGGAATGGCGTTGCGCAGTGTGCCGCCGGTGAAGGTCAGCAGACGCAGATCCAGTTCAGCCGCGTGGGCCGCCAGGAAGCGCGCCAGCAGCTTGTTGGCGTTGCCGAGGCCCATGTGAATATCGGCGCCGGAGTGACCGCCACGCAGTCCTTTCAGCGTCAGCTTCAGGGTCTGGAACTCAGCAGGCACGGCCTCACGGGTCAGCGGCAGGGAGGAGACGAAGTCGATACCGCCCGCGCAGCCCATGTAGATCTCACCTTCCTCTTCAGAGTCGGTGTTGATCAGGATTTCGGCCTGCAGCCAGTTGGGCTGAAGACCGAATGCGCCATCCATGCCGGTCTCTTCGGTCATGGTCAGCAGCACTTCCAGCGGGCCGTGGGTCAGGCTGTTGTCAGCCAGCACCGCCAGCGCTGAGGCCATACCGATGCCGTTATCGGCACCCAGCGTCGTGCCGCGCGCTTTGACCCACTCGCCATCAATCCACGGCTGAATCGGGTCTTTGGTAAAGTCATGCACGGTGTCGTTATTCTTCTGCGGCACCATGTCGAGGTGCGCCTGCAGCGCGACCGGGGTCCGGTTTTCCATGCCAGCGGTGGCGGGCTTGCGAATCAGGATGTTGCCGACCTGATCGCGCTCACACCAGAAGCCCTGCTCTTTAGCCCAGCCGGTGATGTAGCTCGCCAGCGCTTCTTCGTGAAAAGAGGGGTGAGGAATAGAGCAGATCTTAGCGAAAATATCCCACAGCGGCTGTGGAGAGAGTTGAGACAATTCAGACACGACAGGTCTCCTGTGTCAGTGTACCGGCGAGGCCGGACATCGCGAGTTTCCAGTGAAAAATCGCCGTCAGAGAATCTGACGAGCCAGGCCCGAGAATATCACTGTTTTTCACCGGGTGCGCTCCCGGACGCGCTAAAAAGCCGCAACCAGCGCGCGGGTGCTGGTTTTTAGCGCGTCAACTCCTTATAATCTCGCGCAACCTTTTCCCCGTTGCACATTTTTAAGCCACTTCGGTTGGCTGGGATTTCTATTCTATGAGCGAAAAATACGTCGTCACCTGGGACATGCTTCAGATTCATGCCCGTAAACTCGCCCAGCGTCTGCTGCCTGTTGAACAGTGGAAAGGCATCATCGCGGTGAGCCGTGGCGGTCTGGTACCGGCTTCGCTGCTGGCACGTGAACTGGGTATCCGCTATGTCGATACCGTCTGCATCTCCAGCTATGACCACGATCATCAGCGTGAAATGAAAGTGCTGAAGCGCGCAGAAGGCGACGGTGAAGGCTTCATCGTGATCGATGACCTGGTGGACACCGGCGGAACGGCGCAGGCGATTCGTGAGATGTACCCGAAAGCGCGTTTCTGCACCATTTTCGCAAAACCGGCCGGTCGCTCGCTGGTTGACGATTACATCGTCGATATCCCGCAGGATACCTGGATCGAGCAGCCGTGGGATATGGGCGTGGTCTACATCCCGCCGATTGTAAAAAGCTGATTACGCCATCCTCACGTCACAACGCCCGGTTTTCCGGGCGTTGTGCTTTCTGAGCCTCGCACCCCGAATTGCCGTACAGTACACTTAGCCATCGCCGTTTCTGTTGCAGGAGAAGTGAGAATGACGAGCAAAAACCTTAGCGAGGAGCTGTTCAAACCCCGCTTCAAACATCCTGAAACCTCTTCCCTGGTGCGTCGTCAGCATCATGCCACCCCGGATGTGCACTCCACGCTGGACGGAGAGAGCCAGCGGGGCTGGTATCGGATGCTGAATAAGCTGATGTGGACATGGCGCGGCCTGACGCCGCAGGAGATCAGCGAAGTGCTGGCCCGTATCGCCATCAGCAAGGTTGAGCATACCGATGAGACGCTGCTCGATACGGTGATCGGTTTTCGCAGCGGCAACTGGCATTTCGAGTGGTGCAGACAGGCGGGGATCTGGCAGCAGAAGGCGCTGGAATCTGGCGACGACAGTGAGGCAGGCGACTTCTGGCTGCATGCGGCGCACCTTTACAGCGTCGCCGCCTATCCCTACATAAAAGGGGATGAGCTGGCCGATCAGGCACAGACGCTGGCCAATCGCGCCTATGAAGAGGCGACGCAGCGCCTGCCCGGTGAACTGAAGACCCTGACCTTCGCCATCGCGGGCGGCAGCCCGGTCACCGGCTTTCTGCACATGCCGCCCGGCGTCGAAGCCCCTTATCCCACCGTGCTGTTCTGCGGCGCGCTCGACTCGTTACAGAGCGATCACTACCGTCTTTTCCATGATTATCTGGCGCCTCGCGGCATCGCGATGCTGACCATTGATGTGCCGTCCGTGGGTAACTCGGTGAAATGGACGCTGAATCAGGACACCAGCTTCCTGCATCAGCAGGTGCTGCGTGACCTGACCAATGTGCCCTGGGTCGATCATACGCGTGTGGCGGCGTTTGGTTACCGCTTTGGTGCCAACGTGGCCGTTCGGCTGGCCTATCTTGAATCGCAGCGGCTGCGGGGCGTTGCCTGTCTGGGGCCGATTGTACACGCGCTGCTGACGCAGACGGCGCTGCAGGATAAGATCCCGGATATGTACATGGACATGCTGGCGAGCCGTCTCGGCATGGCCACCGCCTCTGACAGCGCACTGCGCACCGAACTCAATCGCTATTCGCTGAAAACTCAGGGATTGCTGGGACGTCGCACGCCCACGCCGATGCTTTCGGGCTACTGGCAAAACGACCTCTTCAGCCCGGAGGAGGAGAGCAGGCTGATCGCCCGCTCCTCATCGGACGGGAAAGCCCTGCTGATTCCGGTGAAGCCGGTGATGGCCAGTTTCGACAAAGCGCTGAATGAGATTTGCGACTGGCTGGAGAAGCGTTTAAAAAGGTAACTGGCAAAATTTTCACTGTTTGCTACAACTAGTAGCGGAATTTTTCCGGGCTGCCCGGAAATCAGGGCTGTATAGCGGTCAAAACCAATGGAGAATCAGCATGACGTTACCAAGTGGTCATCCCCGCAGTCGCCTGCTTAAGCGTTTTACCGAGCTTGGACCTTATATTCGCGATGGGAAATGTGGCGAAACCCGTTTCTTCTTCGACTGCCTGGCTGCCTGCGTTAATGTGAAACCCGCACCGGAACTGCGTGAGTTCTGGGGCTGGTGGATGGAACTGGAAGCGCAGGCTGACCACTTTACCTATGTCTACCACATCGGCCTGTTCGATAAAGAGGGTGACTGGTCGGTGGCAACCATCAAGGGCAAAGAGAACACGGCGCGCGTGGAGGAGACCTTACGTAACTTCCATACCCGTCTGAAGGCGATGCTGAAGGAGTTAGATCTGGACCTTATTCCGGCCAGCGACTTCGATGAGAAACCGGTGAAGCTGAGCGCCTGAGTCAGCGGAAAAGGGCGGCCGGACCTCGTCGTCAGCGTGCTGAGAAGCCTGAAGCAGAGTGAAACTGGCCGCGATAACGAAACCTGATGCGCAGGGAACCGGGTCAGAAAAGGAAAGCGTCCCGCGCCAGGGACGGCGCGGGCCGAGCGGCCAGGGATTGGCTTAAGCGACTTTCCGTTCTGACCTGGTTCCCTGAGCGGGCTCGATCTCACCGCAGCCTGAGTCAGATCGTGCAAACAATAAAAGGGCGAGTGAAAACTCGCCCTTTTTATGCTGTGACCGGCGTGCCACAACCGCCACATCAGAACTGGTAAGTCATCCCCACCGCGACGATGTCATCGTTGTTGAGCGACAGCGCGTTGTCATCATCCAGCTGGTTGATTTTGTAATCCACGAAGGCCGACATATTTTTGTTGAAGTAATAGGTCGCACCGACGTCGATATATTTCACCAGATCCACATCGCCGATACCGTTTTCGATATCTTTGCCTTTGGTCTGCACATAGCCAATAGACGGACGCAGGCCGAAATCGAACTGATACTGCGCCACCAGTTCGATGTTCTGCGCTTTGTTGGCTGCGCCCGCAACGGAGGCACCCGTGTTGCGGTTGGTGCCGCTGATGGGCGTCATGTTGCGGGTGTCGGTGTAGATCGCCGCCAGGTAGACGCTGTTGGCATCATACTTCACGCCTGCGCCCCAGGAGTCGGCACGGTCACCGCCGCCATAGGCGCGCGCCTGCTGCTGGTTAGTGCGGTCAGAGGAGGTGATGGCACTCATCAGGCTCACGCCGCTATCACCCAGAGCATAGCCCAGTGAGGCGCCGTAACCGTCGCCGTTCTGACGGTTAATATCGGTGCGGCTGTTGGCGCTGGTGGCGTCGTTTTTGCCCTGATACTGCAGCGCAAATTTCAGTCCATCCACCAGACCAAAGAAGTTGTTATTACGGTAAGTGGCGACGCCGGTGGCGCGCTGAGTCATGAAGTTATCTGAACGGGCCGTGCCGTCACCGCCAAATTCCGGGAACACGTCGGTCCAGGCCTCAACGTCATACAGCACACCGTAGTTGCGGCCATAGTCCACCGAACCGTACTGCGAAAATTTCAGACCGGCAAAACCGAGGCGGGTTTTGTTGCCATTGTTGGCGTCGCTGCCTTCGGAGTTATTGACGTTGTACTGATATTCCCACTGACCATAACCAGTCATCAGGTCATTAATCTGTGTCTGACCTTTAAAGCCAATACGGGTATAGGACTTGTCACCATCTGCGCTGGCGTTGTCGCTGAAGTAATGTTCCGCTTTCACTTTGCCGTATAAGTCCAGCTTGTTGCCATCTTTGTTATAGATTTCGGCAGCCTGCGCGGCAGAAGCCAGCATCAGCGTAGAGAGGAGCATGGCCAGTGTGCTTTTCTTCATTTGCTATCAATCCCAATGTGAGCGCCGTGTGAACGCCGTAAAAAAATGAAAGTTTTTGTAAAGCACCGACTTTTTACCCGTCAGAGATGAACTTTTTATGACGCTTTTCCTGATTTCTTGTTAACGGTGAACTTTTGGTCTACGCCCCTGTCCGCGTAATTTCGTGCTTTTCCCCCGCTGGCTGTTGGCTTCCTTATCGACTCCTGTTAAAACGTCCTTTCGTAAAAATTTTTCACTACGGCAGGAAATATGAGTGGCAGTCAGACCTTAGTGGTCAAGTTGGGTACCAGCGTTCTTACCGGCGGATCGCGCCGGTTAAATCGGGCGCACATGGTGGAACTGGTTCGGCAGTGTGCGCAGCAGCACGCCGCAGGCCACCGCATTGTGATCGTCACCTCCGGCGCAATGGCCGCCGGACGCGAACATCTGGGCTACCCCGAACTGCCGCCGACCATCGCCTCAAAGCAGCTGCTGGCTGCGGTGGGGCAGAGCCGTCTGATTCAGCTGTGGGAACAGCTTTTCTCTATCTACGGTATCCATATCGGCCAGATGCTTCTGACCCGCGCCGACATGGAAGATCGCGAACGCTTCCTCAATGCCCGCGACACGCTGCGTGCGCTGCTGGACAATCACATTGTGCCGGTCATCAACGAGAACGACGCCGTCGCCACCGCGGAAATCAAAGTGGGCGACAACGACAATCTCTCGGCGCTGGCGGCGATGCTTGGCGGGGCCGACAAGCTGCTGCTGCTGACCGATCAGCAGGGACTGTTCACCGCCGATCCGCGCAATAATCCCGACGCTGAGCTGATCAGTGATGTCCATGTGATTGATGACGCGTTACGTTCCTTAGCGGGCGGCAGCGTCTCCGGGCTGGGCACCGGTGGAATGTCAACCAAGCTTCAGGCCGCGGATGTGGCCTGCCGCGCCGGCATCGACGTCATCATCGCGTCAGGCAGCCGCACCGGCGTGATCAGCGATGTGATTGAGGGGAAACCGGTGGGCACGCGCTTCCATGCGCAGCAATCGCCGCTGGAAAACCGCAAGCGCTGGATTTTCGGGGCACCCCCGGCCGGTGAGCTGACCGTCGATGATGGTGCGCTGGCGGCCATTATCGAACGCGGCAGCTCGCTGCTGCCGAAAGGGATCCGCGCCATCCAGGGAAATTTCTCGCGCGGTGAAGTAATCCGCATTCGCAGCCTGCAGGGCAGGGACATCGCCCATGGGGTTTCACGCTACAACAGCGACGCAATGCGGATGATCGCCGGGCATCACAGCCAGCAGATCAGCGACATTCTGGGTTATGAATATGGCCCGGTGGCGGTTCACCGCGACGACATGATCGTCAGTTAAGGAGCGGACAATGCTTGAAGAGATGGGAAAAGCGGCGCGTGCCGCAGCGTATACCGTGGCCGATCTGTCAACGGCGGAAAAGAACCAGGTGCTGATGACCATTGCCGACTATCTGGAGGCGGAAAGCGCTGAGATTCTGGCGGCTAACGCGCTGGACTTAGCCGATGCGCGTCAGAATGGCATGAGCGCCGCGCTGATGGATCGGCTGACGCTCAATCCGGAGCGGCTGAGCAGCATTGCCAGCGATGTGCGCAAAGTCTGCCAGCTCGCCGATCCGGTTGGCCAGCTCATTGATGGCGGGCAGCTCGACAGCGGGTTGCGCATCGAACGTCGTCGTGTGCCGCTGGGTGTGGTGGCCGTGATTTATGAGGCGCGGCCAAACGTCACCGTGGATGTTGCCAGCCTCTGCCTGAAAACCGGTAACGCCGCGATTCTGCGCGGCGGAAAAGAGACCTGGCGCACCAATGCGGCCACCGTGCGGGTGATCCAGAAGGCGCTGCAACAGCACGGACTACCGGCGGCAATTGTCCAGGCCATTGAGAACCCCGATCGTGAACTGGTGAATCAGCTGCTGAAGCTGGATCGCTACGTCGATATGCTGATCCCGCGCGGCGGAGCTGGCCTGCACAAGCTGTGCCGGGAAAACTCCACCATTCCGGTGATCACCGGCGGCATCGGCGTCTGCCATATCTACATTGATGAGACGATGGCGATCGAACCGGCGCTAGATCTGATCGTCAACGCCAAGAAACAGCGTCCCAGCGCCTGTAACTCGCTGGAGACCCTGCTGGTGGATCAGGCTATGGCCGATCGTTTCCTGCCCGCTTTCAGCGCGCGTATGGCGCAGGAGGCGATCGCGCTGCATGCTGACAGCAACGTGCTGACGCAGCTGCAGCAGGGGCCGGCATCGGTCTCGCTGGTCAATCCGCAGCAGTATGACGACGAGTGGCTGTCGCTGGATCTCAACGTCCGGTTAGTGGCGAATATGGATGAGGCGATTGATCACATCCGCACGCACGGCACGCAGCACTCGGATGCCATTCTGACCCGCGACACCCGCAAGGCGATGCGCTTTGTACGCCAGGTTGACTCGTCAGCCGTCTATGTCAACGCCAGCACCCGCTTCACCGATGGCGGGCAGTTCGGTCTGGGGGCTGAAGTGGCGGTAAGTACGCAGAAACTGCATGCGCGCGGTCCGATGGGATTAGAGGCGCTGACCACCTATAAATGGATAGCCTGGGGCGACGATACGCTCCGCTCATAATTGCGATAATTTTTAACAAAACGGGAGTCTTTCACAGGCTCCCGTTTTTTTTAGCGTCTCTTTTTCGGGCCAGTGAAAGATAGGATTTTCTGCGCTTCAGTTTCAATTCCGTTCCGGTCACCTTATCGCAGGCCAGATTGCTGGCTGAATTTCACGCAATTTCTTACGGAACATTCCTGAAACACAAGGCGCTATGCGGCCTGAGGCAATATTTTTTGTCCCGTCGCAGGCTGAAGCGGATAATGATAATCAGGAACGCTTGATAAAGCGGTTAGGTAGTAAACGAGCGGTAATATAAAATGAACTGGTAGCAATAACGAAAATAACATCCAGTATCTCTTCTATGGCTGATTATTAACTAATGGTTAAAAAAGAAAGTACAAAACAAGCTTTCACCGCCAGGCTGATAGCGGCCTGTGAGAGTGCCGGCATTGCCGGACATGGACGGAACAAACAGGTTGCCAGCGCCCTGCAGAAGCAGGGCTGTAAAATTTCAACGCCGGGAGTGTGGAAGTGGTTTAACGCGCAGTCAGTGCCTGATGATGGCAACTTACTGGCGCTCAGCGAGCTGCTGGGCGTCCGGGTGGAGTGGCTGCAGTATGGGATGGATCAACCCGCAGAGCCGGTGACGCTGAACACGTTTGCCGCCCGGAAAAATGTGTTCCGGGTGGACAGTCTGGACATTGGTCAGCGCAGCGCGGCGGGCCTGCCCGCGCGGGACGAGTTTGTCGAAACCATCCAGGCGATCGAATATGGTCCGGATGAGGCGCGGGTGCTGTTCAACGGTCGCCCGGCGGAAAACATCCGGTTAATCGCGATTAACAGCGACTCGATGGCGGACACCTTTGCGCCGCGCGATCAGCTGTTTGTCGATATCAGCGTGCGGATGTTTGATGGCGACGGCATCTACATCTTTACCCTTGACGAGCAGCTCTACCTCAAGCGTCTGCAACTTCAGCATAAGAAAATTGCTGTGATTTCAGACAATAAACGTTATGAGACCTGGTATCTCAATCATGATGACGTCACCAGCCTGAAGGTTCTGGCAAAAGTGATCATGAGCCAGGCGCGACAGTATCAAATCCTCGGCTGAGCCCGCCTTTAAGGCGTTTCTCAGGCGGGCCGCAAAAAAATAATCGGCATAAATTCATAAATTTAACCAGCGGTAAATAAAAAATTAACCAACAGTGTTTGATAATGCATAAGAACCTGTTAATAATTTGGATATGGATGAACAACGCCGTTCTTTCAGGGATGAGCCGCTCTTAAACAATTGAGGCGCTGCACAAGCGCGAATCATACCACCCAAAAGTCAGTGAACTTTGGGATGGGGTGGATGCGCAAAATGCAGCGTCGTCAGATGCCGTTTATTTCCCCTTCGCTTACTTTCCACCTGGCTGCTCACGCAGCCGGGGGGCGAGCGTGCGATCGTGAATCGCGACATTCGGGCCCGTTCGGTTCGCCGAAAGCTCGCGCCTGCCACCCCATCGCCAAAGACTCATTCACAGGAGGAGTTATGGCGATAATTCACTATGGCAAAAGCGTTTTTATGGGCAACGCACGTACTCGTCGCCATCGGCGGCGCCAACCTCTCAGCAGCCTGAAACAGAGTATTGACCAGGCCCTGAACTCTCCAGCTGAAACACCTGCCCTGCGGCGCGCAGAACAAATCTGCCAGCGTCAGGTTATCCCGCGCGTGGATCGCGCGATTACTGCACCCCGCATCATCAGCAAAGAGACTCCCGCTTTCGACAACTGCTGTCTGCCTCACGTCCATCTCTATGCCGTGAGCTGAAGCGCAAAAAAACACACCTTTTCGTTCCGGATAACGCTTTGCGTTCTCCAGCTTTCGCTGGGCGTAATCTGCTGAATTACTGTTCAGTTTTGCTGCAGGGTGAGCAGGGCATTCTGCTGCGCCGGACAGGGTAATGATCAGTGGGCGTTATGTATTTCTGTTCACAGGGCTGAATGGGTTTAACCCGCCATTGAGGAGTCGTTATGAGCCAGATAATCGCAGTACTGAACTTTGAAGAAGGGTATGTCGACGCGCCTTACCTCGACACGCTGGGGTTCCCCACGGTAGCCGGTGGCATCCGCATCGGACCCAAGGGCGCCTCGCTGAACAACTATGCGTTCCGGGTGCCACGGCGCGTAGGGGATGTCTGGAAGCAGTGCATTCTCGAAAACAAAATTCAGGAGATGCAGAGCCGGGAACTGCTGCGTAACGCGCTGGCAAAGTGCAATGACGCCCGCACCGATGTGTTGCTGAGCATGGCGTATCAGCTGGGCGTCGACGGGGTCATGCAGTTTAAAAACATGCTCAGCGCCATTGTGGCTGAGAAGTTTGATGAGGCGGCTGACGCGATGATGAACAGCCTGTGGGCCCGTCAGACACCGGGCCGGGCCAGACGTCACGCCGAGATGATGCGCAGCGGAACCTATGCGGTTTACAGGGGGTTACTATGAGATGGCTCATGTTTCTGGTCGCCGTGCTGACGGCGATCATCATCCTGCTGCTGTTGCAGCGTTTCACCACTCTCCAGTTTGTCTCGCACGCCCGCCTGCTCTTCAGAACCTGGTCAGTCTGGCTGGCGTCGCTGGGATCGATGCTCAGCGCCTGGGCGCAATCCTTTCCTTCTGCCGCCGTTGATGCCTGGAGCGTGCTGCCGGAGGACGTCAAAACGATTCTGCCGCACAACTATCTGGGGCTGGTCGGCGCCTTCATGGTGGCGATGGGCGTCATCGCCCAGTTTGTTCGTCAGAAAAACCTGCTGATTGAGAAGCAGAAGGCCGGAGGAACGCAGCCATGACGCTGATTACGACATTACTGGGAGGCGGCTGGCACTGGCTTGCCGCGCTGGCCGCCGTTATTGCGGCCCTGGGAGCCACTTATTTTGGTGGCAGGAAAGTGGGCAAAGTGCAGCAAAAAGCGCGGAACGACGTCGATAACGCGCAACAGGAGGCGGCCCGCGTGACTGCGGTGGCGCAACAGCAACAACATAACCGCGAGGAGGCTAACCGTGTGGCGACTGATAACCACAGCCTTGATGACGCTGCTGCTCGCGACAAGCTGCAGCAGTCGAAATACCACAAACCCTGAGCCGGTGGCGATCACCGACTCTGCCTGCGTTCTTTTTTCCCCTCTTTATACCTACGGCGATGACGCGCAAAAAATGGACGTTCGTACGGTGCGCGCCATCAACACCCACAACGACATGTGGGACACCCTTTGCGGCCATCCGGCTGCGGCGAAGTAGTGCGCTGATGGTCAGCGCGATATCCCAATAATCCTGAGGAGGATTCTATGATCGAAGTTAACTCTTTTGCTGAACTGCGTACCACAGTCCCACCAAAATCAGGTGAAGTGGCGAGCCTGAAACGTTATTACGACAAAGATTCCAGCTTCCGTGGCGGCGCTGATTTTGTCGGCTTCCTCAGCACCACCCCGCTGAAGGATGATGGGGGCACGGTGGCGGTGGGGAACGGTTTCTACTGGAAGCGCACCATCAACGATCCCACTGAAGTGAACATCCTGCACTTCGGCGCGAAAGGGGATGGTGTTACCGATGATACCGACGCCTTTATGCGGATGCTGGCATGGACTCAGAGCTATAACACCTATGTGAAATCGCTGCCGGTGCGTTTTCCGGGTGGCCGCTTCCTGATTTCACCCATCGATCTCAGCGCGACGGAGACGGCGTTTTTTGGTATCCAGGGTGATGACAGCGATCTCGGATCGTCACCGCGTACCACCATCATTTCCGACAAAAGCGCCAATACGGTGTTTAAGGTTAATGCGCGCCGGATCGTCATCAAAGGCATCTGCTGGCATGGACAGGCTAATGCCGGAACCGTCGACACCACTGCCAAAGTCACCGTCACGCCAGAGCAGTGCAGCAACGTTCAGCCGTTCTTTGAAAACACGATTGTGGGCGGCCAGATCGTTAATATCTTCTGCTTCAAGGCGCAAAGCACCGGCGGAACCGTCTTTAAGCTGCAGGATACGCTCGACAGTAAGTTTGATCAGGTCTACAGCTCAAGCACCTTCTCACGCGTGTTTGATGTTGGCTGGTCAAACACACTGAAGGGGAACTGGGACCACTCAACTGCGATTGAGTTGTGCAACGCCAACTTCCAGTCAGGCTATGGCGACGCCACGCTCTATATGCCGCGCGTGACCCAGGGGATCATGCGCAACGTCTGGATTGAGCACACCACCAACCCGGGGGATCTGTCGGACGGCGGCTGGACCATCGATACGCTCAACATTGAAGATTGCGGTACGCCGCTCAATCTCAACAATGCCCGCGTCCTGATGCGTCAAATTAACCTGCAGGCCGGGGCGAAAATCACCAATGACGTGGCCGGCAATAAGTGGCTGTCGACCTTTGAATATGGCTATCGTCGGGATGAAAACTACGGCTCCTTCCTGACCGGTTCGCTGCGTGCTGGCTATTACAGCGGCTATAAAGTGGTGAACAACACCGACACCGATAACTGGTATCGGCTGGGTCAGCTCTATTTCCCGGCGCCTAACCAGCAGTGGGTGATGGAGTTAATCGGGAAAGCGGACGCCACCACGCCCTCCGGCACCGCCGGTTCGCCGGTTAACGTCGTCGGCACGGGTAAGACGCTGATCAACCTGCAGCGTCTGGAGACGGTCTGGGCCGATGCGTACCACATGGGGCAGCCGTCGGTGCTGGACATCCGCTATGGCCGGGTAGGGACTACCTATGCCGTTATCTGGGTCAAGCTGAAAGCCAACAGCGGCGAGACGATGTTCAACCTGAAGACCACCGGGCCGACCCGTTTCGACACCGGCTCCTGCTCGCTGTTCCAGTCCGACATGTCCGTGGTGACAGACGTCACCAAAGTCGGCTCTCTGAAACCCGCGGCACGCTTCGGCATGCACAACGGACTGGCGGGCATCGGGGCCAACGAAAAAGGCGTGGTTACACTCGCTACCGCAGCGGGAACACCCGCCAACAAGACCGCGCCAACCGGGTTTGTGCTGATCAATATCAACGGCGTTGACCGCAAGGTCCCTTACTACGATTGATGATCGGCATGTTTTGGGCGAGGCTCCGGCCTCGCCCTTTTTTGATCGGCCGTCAGAAACCGTAACGGCACCCCGGCGATACTGACAGCGCGCGGTAAAACCGATAAGGTCATGGTCAGCGCAGAAAAACCCAGATATGAGGAGAAAAAGAGGATGAAAAGAGGTGTTATCGCGGCGGTGCTGGCTGCCGTTCCGCTGTTCGCGAGTGCCGCGGCCCCAACCTATCTGTATGATTTTATCCAGAACAAACAGACCGGCCAGGCGTATCACAAGCTGATCGCCGGGCACGCTTTTCCGGCATGGGTTAAGCAGGGCGGCACCAGTACCCCGGCCACGGAGGTCACCATTAAGGGGGTGAAGTATCAGGCGCTGTCGGGATGTAAGCCACATAACTGCCCGGCGCAGACGATTGCCATCCTCTACTCGCCGGAGAAGGGCGATATTCATGGCGTCTACTCCGATTATGATGAGAAAAGCCGGCGTCAGACGCTGACCTGGCTTAACCTCGATCCCATTGATGAGGGTGGGATGCGCAACAGCCTGCTGAGCGAGCTGAATGGCGATCTGACACCCTGAGTCACGCTGGCAGACAGAGCAGAAGAGTGGCATGCGGGACGCATCGCTGAGACGTTTCCCCGCATGCCGGCCCGCTGAAACGGGCGGCCGCACAATTTGAGATTAATTTCAATTGCGGCTTGCGCCACCTGGTTAAGTGTGGCTTAATGAATCGTCGGTTTGATTAACAGACACTATCAAAGTAAGTAACCAAAGCAGTTCTCATCTCTAAGTTTGTCGCGAGACATCCCTTCTTTTTGAGTCTTCTCTTACGTTCTGATTAAAATCTGTTCTCAGGCCATTATGCCGGAAGGCTCGATATATTAAGGATTTAAGCATGTCTAACAAAATTCGCGGTACCGTTAAATGGTTTAACGCAGAGAAAGGCTTCGGTTTCATCTCTCCTCAGGACGGCAGCAAAGATGTATTCGTACACTTCTCTGCAATCCAGGGCACCGATTTCCGTTCATTAGACGAAGGTCAGCAAGTTGAATTCACAGTAGAAAATGGCGCCAAAGGCCCAGCTGCTGCGAACGTTGTTGGTCTCTAAGGACTGAAAATTACTTTTAAATGTCCACACTGTCATGGCTCACAGTTTCGTACATCACATTTTGATGTCACAAGAGCCAACCCGCATGGAGCGAAATGCATTTTCTGCAAATCTGTTGTTGTTCAGGTGAACACGGCAAGGATTGCGATTCAGAGCCAGCCTCGCGCACTCTGACAGGCTAGTGAGCCATATAGCGTTGTTGCATTTACAGTAATAAAAGGCTGCCTCTGGCAGCCTTTTTTGTTTCTGCTGTTGCCCGACCCGGAAACAGGCCCGCCGCAGCAGGCCGCTTCGGGCGTTAACGCAGTACCGGCTGCAGGGAGAGTTTACCGGTGTTAAACACGCTCATGGCCTGTGCCATCCGCTCTGCCTGATCCTGCAGCGCCTGTGACGCGGCTGAGGCTTCCTGTACCAGCGCGGCGTTCTGCTGGGTCACCGCTTCCATCTGGGTAATCGCCTGGTTGATTTCACTGATGCCGCTGCTCTGTTCGCTGCTGGCGATAGTGATTTCGCTCATGATGTTCGCCACGCTCTGCACGCTGTTCACCACCTCCCCGATAGTAGAACCCGCATGTGTGACCAGCTTGCTGCCCTCATCGACTTTCGCGACAGAATCCTCAATCAGCACTTTGATCTCTTTTGCCGCTGACGCTGAACGCTGCGCCAGATTGCGCACTTCCGTCGCAACCACCGCAAAACCGCGACCCTGCTCGCCCGCACGTGCCGCTTCAACCGCCGCGTTCAGAGAGAGAATGTTCGTCTGGAAAGCGATGGAGTCGATAACGCTGATGATATCGACAATTTTCCGTGAGGAGAGGGCAATCGCTTCCATTTTCTCAATCACCTGCTCCATCACCACGCCGCCTTCACGCGCCACGCTGGAGGTTGCCGACACCAGATGATTGGCTTCACGCGCATTATCGGCGTTGTGCTTCACCGTCGAGGTCATCTGCTCCATGGCCGACGCGGTCTCCTCCAGCGAGCTGGCCTGCTGTTCGGTACGGGTAGAGAGATCGAGGTTGCCGCTGGAGATCTGATTGGAGGCCACCGCGATCGTGTCGGAGCCGGTGCGCACTTCGGTCACAATAGAGAGCAGGTTGTCGTTCATCCGCTGCAGCGCCTGCATCAGAATGCCGGTCTCATCACGCGAGGTGACCTGCATCTGCGAACTCAGATCGCCTGCGGCAACACGTTCAGCCACGTCAACCGCCGCCACCAGCGGACGGACGATAGAGCGGGTCAGGAAGTAGCCCAGCACAATGGAAGCCAGAATCGCCAGGGCGGAGAAAATCAGCGTGACCGTAATAGCCGACTGGCCATTATCCATAATGCCCTGACCCTCACTGCGCAGCTGCGCGTCCTGGGAGTTGGCAAAATTGATGGCGTCCTGCAGGAATTTATTCTGTGTGGCGGTCATGGATTGCAGCACATAGGTGCTGGCAGCATCAAAATTACCCGCCTGTACCAGCGCCATCAGCTCGGCTTTCACCTTTTCGAAGGCCAGCGATGAAGCGAGAAGACCGGCGATCTTTTTCTTACCCACCGCCGTGACCTGAATGGCCTCGATCTTCTTCATGGCGTTGTTAGTGCGTTGTGTCGCCTCTTCCAGCTGACCAAAGCGTTTCGCATTCTTTTCCGGGTGCAGCGTGTCGATCACCATGCCGCGCAGATATTTAATCTGATCGTTAACACCGTCGCGTACATCAAAGGCCAGTCGGACCTTTACATAACGATCGTCAACGATCGAGGCGATCGCCGTATTAATACTGTTAATCCTCGTTATCGAGGTCACGCCGATGACGATCAGCAGCGTGACAATAATACCAAAGGCTGCAGCGAGCCGTATTCCCACCTTCATATTACTGATAATGAACATAATCTCTTCCCGTCTTAATATTAATCAATGAGTTATCAACAATCAGGTGCCTTGCCGTTGTGCGCAGTGCCTTGCTGATGCCTGAGGCCAGGACCGCAGACAAAAAGGGGGTCTCGCGCATACAGTTATCGGAGTGCGCAGATGTACCTTTAATATTTTTTAAGTAATAACGTTGCGTGAATAAATAATCGGGTCTAAGCATCAGAAAAAATGAACAATGATTGAGCGGCGAAATTAAGACAAAAAAAAGGGCTGTCAGCAGAAACGCTGACAGCCCGGTTTAAGCAATGGCTTAAACGTCAGAAAATCAAAAAGTAGAGGCCAGCCCAGAATGCGAGGCTCAGGGTAACGGCGGTAATCCATGCCAGCTGGCGTAAACGGCCACGCAGCAGCTTCTGGCGAGCAGGGGTAACGGGTAAGGTTTCAATGTGCATAGTCGGTTCCTTGTCAGGTGAGCCGTAAACGCGGGCGAATGTGCCCGCGTTCGCTTAGCGGGCCGCGTCGAGAACGTTGAAAATCACGTCTGACAGTTCGTTCAGCTCAAACTTCGCCACGTAGCCATCGGCACCGACTTTGCGCACGTGATCTTCGTTGGCGCTGCCGGAGAGGGAGGAGTGAATCACCACCGGCAGATATTTCAGAATCGGGTCACGCTTGATGTTGCGGGTCAGCGTAAAGCCATCCATTTCCGGCATCTCCAGATCGGTCAGCACCAGAGCGATTTTGTCATGGATCGACTCGCCTGCTGCCTGCGCGTCCTGGCTCATCTGCTTAATTTTTTCCCAGGCTTCCAGGCCGGTGTTATACATCAGCGCCGGGATGCCCATACTCTTCAGGCCCTGTTCCAGCAGCTGACGCGCCACTTTGGAATCCTCTGCCACAATCGCAACGGCGCCAGGGCGATAGTTGAACGTGCGTGGTCGCGCCGCTTCCGGCTCAACGCCGCGCACCGACGGAATGATGTCATACAGGATTTGCTCAACGTCCAGCACCATCGCCAGCTCATTGCTCTGCTTGTCACTGTCCAGACAGGCGATACTGGTGATGTTGCGACCGCCGATACCCGCTTCCGCGGTGTGAACCTGGCTCCAGTCGAGACGCACGATGTTCTCAACGGACTCAACGGCAAACGCCTGAGTGTTGCGGGCATACTCGGTCACCAGCAGCAGGTTAAGGCCGGTTTCCGGCACACAACCGGCCACGGCAGGCAGGTCGATGACCGGAATGAACTGACCCCGAATACTCGCCATCCCCAGCAGCGGTGACCGCATGCCAGCGGCTTTGGTGATGGCCGGCATCGGCACAATTTCACGCAGCTTGAAGACGTTAATGCCAAACAGCTCGGACTTGCCTTTCAGCTGATCGGAACCTAAGCGAAAAAGCAGCAGCTCAAACTTGTTCGATAACGCGAGGTTCGCTCTTTCATCAATCTCTTTTTGAAAATTATCCATGGTTGCCTCTGCGTTAACGCAGCTGGTGAAATAGGGTGTGTAAAGGTTATCGGCAGCAAACGGAAAAAGGTGAGAAGAGAAGGGTGAAATAAAACGATCGCCAATTAATGTGCCAGGCTTAACCCTGAAGGTTCAACATGGACACCTTTCCAATAAAGGAGTGTGAAATGAAAAAAGTGATTTTAGCGTCATTGCTGGTGATGGTGAGCGCGGGCGTTGCAGCGGAAGAGGGTGGATACAAAGCGGGCGAAACGCCACCGCCACAGCACAAGCAGGATGCGGGCTATAAAGGCTCTGAAGATACCGGTCAGACGCATATCGATCAGATCCGCGACTTCCGTCAGGGCGGTTACGTGACGCTGGAAGGCTACATCGTGAAGAAAGAGCAGGGTGAACGTTATCAGTTCCGCGACAACACCGGGACGTTACCGATTATCGCGCCGAAGAAAACCTTTGATGGTAAGACCTACACTGCGGAAGACAAAGTGCGGGTCAGCGGCAAGGTGCAGGGTAAAGGGGATAAGACTACGCTGCACGTGACCCAAATCGAAGAGCCGTAATAAAAACGGGCGAGGTTATCCTCGCCCGTTTTTTCAATCCTTCAGCAGAATCGCCCGGCAGGTTTTGCCTTTGATTTTGCCCTGCTTGAGTTTCACCAGCGCGCCTTTCGCCTGACTGGCTTCAATGGCCACATAGGCATGGGTTGGCGTCAGCACAATCTTCCCAATCTGCTCCGCGCGATACCCCTCACCGGTCAGTGCCCCCAGAATGTCGCCCGGACGAATCTTGGCTTTACGACCGCCATCAATGCAGAGCGTCATCATGGCCGCAGGCAGCGGTTTGCTGCTGCCTTTTTTCAGCGTGCTGGCCGCGATCCACGGCAGTTTCTGCTGCAGGAAATCTTCCAGCGCATGGGCGCGAGCCATCTCATCGGGTGCCACCAGGCTGACCGCAACGCCATGCTCACCGGCGCGTGCCGTGCGCCCGATGCGATGCAGGTGGACTTCAGGGTCCCAGGCGAGCTGATAGTTGACGACCATCGCCAGTGATTTGATGTCGAGTCCGCGTGCGGCGACGTCGGTAGCGACCAGGACACGACCGCTGCCGTTAGCGAAGCGGATCAGGACGCGTTCGCGGTCGCGCTGTTCGAGATCGCCATGCAGTGGCAGGGCGCTGATGTCGCGTGCGTTGAGCGCCGCGGCAACATCGTCGCATTCACGTTTGGTGTTACAGAAGACCACACAGGAAGCGGGCTGATGCTCGCTGAGCAGGGCAATCAGTAAGCCCAGTTTTTCATTGTGGCTCGCTTCAAAGAACTGCTGGTCAATAGCGGGCAGTTCGCTGACATCTTCTGTCACCACGCTGAGCGCGTCGCGCTGGAAGCGGGCGCTGATAGCCGTGATGCCGTCAGGCCAGGTCGCGGAGAAGAGCAGGGTCTGGCGTGACGCGGGGGTGGCTTCAATGATCGTTTCCATATCATTCAGGAAGCCCATCTCCAGCATCCGATCTGCCTCATCGAGCACCAGCGTGTTGAGCTGGTCGAGCTTGAGGTTTTCACGATGGATGTGATCGAGGATACGGCCTGGCGTGCCGACCACAATATGCGGCGGATGCACCAGGGAGTCGCGCTGTGCGCTCATCGGCTGTCCGCCACACAGGGTGAGGACTTTGATGTTGCGGGTGAAGCGTGCCAGCTGGCGCAGCACGTTGCCTACCTGATCCGCCAGTTCACGGGTCGGACAGAGGATCAGGGCCTGAGTCTGAAAGCGGGTGCTGTCGATATGGTGCAGTAAGCCGATACCAAACGCAGCCGTTTTACCGCTGCCGGTTTTTGCCTGCGCGCGCACGTCGCGTCCCTGCAGAATGGCGGGCAGCGTAGCGGCCTGGACCGGCGTCATGCTGGTGTAGCCCATCTCGCGCAGGTTATCGAGCTGGCTGTCGGGAAGCGAATTGAGGGTAGAAAAAGCGGTCACGGGCGCGGCCTCTGAGGCTGAAAGTGTAGGGCATGATTGCGGGGCAAGTCTGGCAGAAAGCACGCCAGACGGCAACGGGAACCTCGATGGTTAGCAGGGTGAATCTATCCCTGCCGTATCGCTTAGGAATAGACTGAAGTTTGCCTGAAAATGGTGGTTTTTTTAATTAATTGGCCGGCGCCGAAGGGGACTAATCAAAAAAGGGTATTTCATGAGGCCAGTCATAGGTTTATAAGCTGCCGTTTTTAAAAATTTATTTCATTGTTAATCAGATAAATCCTTTGTCATGACTCCAGTAATAGAATTAATCATTAAAAAATATCACTCCTGGTGCCGATAAAAATCCTGAGCTAATTGCTTTATATTTAGCGCGCCATATTCCTGGTACAACGACCGGTAGAGGGTATTTGCATTGAGTAATAGCATCCAGGGACCACATGAAAATGTGCTTAAAATAGTAGGCCGCGCCGTACTGACACTTCACGTTCATGGAGAGAGCTTATCTGCGGATAAGATCGCTTCGATGATCGGGTGTTATGCGGAAGATGAGCCCTGTGATCAGGAAGATCGTCGCTTATACGCGCTGGCAATGGAATTAATGTCGAATCAACAATGGGCCAAAAGCGCGTAACACGCACTCCGCTCAGGTAAATGCAGAGCCTCCCCTGTGGAGGCTCTGTCGTTTCTGGGAGGCGTATGTCCGGCAGTCGTTTCCCTGAGCAGGCGCGATCCATTTCGAGATACCACTCAGCTTCCTGTCAGAGCAGGCTTCAGGGAGCATACGCCCTCCGCAAAGACGCAAAACCGCCATCCCTGGCAGGCTCAGCGCGGGCCATCCCTGGCCCGCTATGCTTTGCTACAGGCGTATGCTCCCTTCGCTTTACGTCCGGCAGTCGCTTCCCGTTTCAGGACTGTTGCTGCTGATAAACCGTGGGCACCGGAAATCTATCAGCGATAAATAAGCTTAAAGCGCAGGGAAGCCAGTCAGAAGAGGAAAGCGTCCCGCGCCAGGGACAAAAACGCCGGGAGCGTTTTTGAACAACGCAACGCGTTGGCCCGTTTACGGGCGCACCTCATGGATGAGGTGCGTAATCGCGCGGGCCGAGCGGCCAGGGATTGGCTTAAGCGCCTTTCCGATCTGACTGGCTTCCCTGAGCAGGCTCGATCCATTTCACGATACCACTCAGCTTCCACTCAGAGCAGGCTTCAGGGAGCATACGCCCTCCGCAAAGACGCAAAACCGCCATCCCTGGCAGGCTCAGCGCGGGCTATCCCTGGCCCGCTATGCTTTGCTACAGGCGTATGCTCCCTTCGCTTTATGTCCAGCAGTCGCTTCCCTGAGCAGGCTCGATCTCTCCGCTATGACTAAGCAGGCTAAACGCCCACGATCCGCCCTGCGATTTCAGGCCGATGACAGCGCAAACACGGGTTTACCGCGCGAGAAGGTTGCGACTACCGGTGAAATCCGTGCCACGGCTTCGGCGGAGCAGCTGGCAGCTACCAGCATCATGCTCGCATCATCGCCTGGTTGCGGCCACTGTCTCTCGCCCTGAGCCGAAAGCGGGAGCCGATCGTCGGTGGCAATCCCCAGCGCCCGCGACAGCGAAAACTCATCCGATCCGCGATAGAGCTGGGCATAGAGATTCGCTTTTTCCAGCATGCTGCCGGTGCCAAAGGGTGACCAGTGATCGATAACGCTGTCGGTGCCGGTCATGACTTTTACGCCCGCCGCCTGCAGCTGCGGAATCGGCATGGTCAGTTTGCCGAGGGGAAGCGTTGAGGCCACGCTGAACTGCTGCTCTGCCAGCCCTTCAATCATTTTGTTCAGGGCGCTCCCCTCCAGCGTCGCCAGCGCAAAACCGTGGCTCAGTGTCACATTGCCTTTCAGCGCCGGGTTCCTGGCGACGGTGTCGATCATGTACTGGATCGCGGCTACGCCAGCCGGGGAGGTTTCATGCAGATGGATGTCAACGCCGCGCTGATAATCGAGTGCAATCCGGAACATCGCATCCAGTGACTTCTCCATCGCGCCATCCACGCTGGTGGGGTCCAGCCCGCCCACCTTTGCGACGCCGTGCTGCATCGCCTCGCGCATCAGGCCATCGACCTGCGAGTGCAGCAGGCCGTGCTGTGGAAACGCCACGATCTCGCAGTGAAAGTCGGGGTGCCGCGCCAGCGCCGCCTGCAGATGTTCCAGACTCTGCAGGCCGCTGACCGGATCGATATTGCAGTGGCTGCGGGCGCGGGTGGTGCCTTTGGCGTTCAGCAGGGCGATTAACGCTTCGGCGCGCGCCTGTGAGTGCGGCAGCAGTTGCGGAATCAGCACCTGCTCGCGGGCAATCATATCCATGATGGTTTTGCCCTGACGGGGACGGGGCGCCTGCCACGGGCCGCCGTAAAAGGTCTTATCAAGGTGGATGTGCATATCCCGGGTGGCGGGCAGCAGCAGTGCATCCTGCGCATCCCATGACGGCAGAGTTGCATCACCCTGACCGGCGGGCGTCAGTCGATCAATGCTGCCGTCGCGCACGCTGATATCGTAACGGCCGGTGCGCGTGGCGACGATCTCATCCTCCTCACGAATAAACCCCTCCTCCAGCCGCACATTGCGCAGCAGATAGTGATCCTGCTGAGGCAGCGGGGCGGGGGTGTCAGGATGGGAGACGGAGGGGGCGGAAGTCGTCGCGGCACTGGCCGAGCCGAGACCGGCAGCGAGCAGGCCGCCTGCGGCGATCCAGCGGACACCGTGTCCGAGAAAGCCACGGCGGCTCGATGAAGAGGAAACAGGCATAAAAACTCCAGTCAGGGGAACAGACCGTTAATCTGACAAAGGCGGGCTTACCCTGCTGCGCTATTTCTCACTGGTGACTATTCGATATTTCACTGCCAGCGCAGCTGACCGAACGCTGCCAGTGATTCCGCCAGCGCGCGCTGCAACGGATCCTGTGGATGACGGCAGAACAGCGCCAGTTCAAAAGTATCAATCACCGGCAGCCCCTGCTCACGGCCCAGCACCCGATGTCCGGGCAGGCGACAGCTGGCGGGCAGCAACGTCAGCCCCAGCCCCTGCGCACTGGCGGCGGCCAGCGCCACCAGACTGGCGCTGCTGTAACTGATGCGCCAGCTTCGGCCCAGCGCATCGAGCGTCTGACACACCTCATCGCGATAAAGCCCCTGCTGGGGAAACAACACCAGCGGCACCGGCGTCTGTTCGAAGCAGGGCCACTCCGCGCTGTCGAGCCACAGCAGCGGTTCCGGCCGCGATGCCAGCGGACGATCGCCATAGGGCTGCTTAATCAGCATGATATCCAGCTCTTCACGCTGCCAGGCGCGCCTCAGCTCCACCTGCATGCCGCTCATCACATCCAGCCGCAGCTGAGGGTGGGCGCGACTGAAGTGCGCCAGCAGACCGGCGGTGGGGGCGGCAAAATCTTCCGGCACTCCCAGCCGCAGCACGCCGTCGCGCCACTGATCGCTCAGGACATCGTGGGCTTCCCCGTTCAGCGCAATAATCCGGCGGGCATAGCCCAAAAGTTTCTCGCCCTCTTCGGTGATCTGCACCTGATGCGAGGAGCGAACCAGCAGTGCCTTTCCCACCATCTCCTCAAGGCGCCGCACCTGCTGGCTGACGGTGGACTGCGACAGGTGCACCCGGTCGGCCGCCCGGGTGAAGCTGGTGGTTTCGCACACGGCCACAAAACTGAGCAACTGCTGCGGGGTAAACATCGGCTGACGATTCATTTTTTCACTACCTGGCAGAGTA
Organism: Pantoea sp. Sc1; assembly: GCF_000255315.1. Classification (NCBI taxonomy): domain Bacteria; kingdom Pseudomonadati; phylum Pseudomonadota; class Gammaproteobacteria; order Enterobacterales; family Erwiniaceae; genus Pantoea; species Pantoea sp. Sc1. The sequence goes on along the minus strand of NZ_AJFP01000001.1, from coordinate 3,177,632 downwards.
ATATTTCATTTCCCAATAGTATCGGCTGCTGTCAGGCTGACAACTTTTAAACGTATGGATTGCCGATGAAGAGAGATAACGTTCTGCTGCTGGCGGCACTGGTACTGGCCGGGCTGAATATGCGGCCGCTGATGACCTCCGTCAGCCCACTGCTCGGCCAGTTACGCCAGAGCATTGGCCTGTCACCGCTGGCGGCGTCGCTGCTGCCGGCGCTGCCGATGATGATGATGGGCGCGATTGCCCTCGTCAGTGCGCCACTGATGCAGCGCTTTTCCGTGCGCAAACTGCTGTTGGGCGGGCTGCTGCTGTTGCTGCTGGCCCTGGCGAGCCGGCTGTTTGTGACGGAGGGGCGAGGACTGGTGCTGACGACCCTGCCGGGCGGTGCGGGCATCGGCATCGTGCAGATGGCGATGCCGGGAGTGATCCGTCAGCGCTTTGGCCAGCGCAGTGCCGGGGTCACCGGTCTGTGGGCCGCGGCGCTGATGGGCGGCGGTGGCATCGGTGCGGCAATCTCGCCGTGGCTGACCGGGCAGCTTGGCTGGCAGGGCGCGCTGAGCAGCTGGGCGCTGCCGGTGGTGCTGGCTATGCTGCTCTGGCTGTTTATCGCCAGCAGACCGGTCGCCCGCCAGGAGAGGGCAGCGCTGCCTTCCCTCTGGCGTAAACCGCGCGCCTGGACACTGGCGCTGAGTTTCGGCCTGGTGAACGGCGGTTACGCCATCTGTGTCGCCTGGCTGCCCGACTTCTATCATCACCTTGGCTGGCCTGCGCAGGCGGGCGGCTCACTGCTCGGCATGATGATCGGCTGTCAGGTGACCGGGGCGCTGCTGCTGCCTCTGCTGGCGCGGGGGCGCGATCGCCGTCCGCTGCTGCTGCTGACGCTGGCGATGCAGCTCTGCGGCATGCTTGGCTTCCTGTTTGCCCCGCAGCTGGCTCCCTGGCTCTGGGCGGGGATCGCGGGCGCAGGACTGGGCGGGGCGTTTCCGCTGGCGCTGGTACTGGCCCTGGATCATCTGGCGCAGCCGCAGGCGGGTGCACGGCTGGTCGCCTTTATGCAGGGCGTCGGCTTTATTATCGCGGGCAGTATGCCGTTTATCGCCGGACAATTGCACACGCTTACCGGTCACTTCACCAGCGTGTGGGTTCTGCAGGCGGCGGTTACGCTGCTGCTGATTGCGCTTAATCTGCGTTTCCATCCGCGCAGTTATCCGCACGCCTTTCCCGAAGGAAATTCCTGATTTTGGTCAGACCAATCGGCGCAATATTTTTCCCTGGTTCACACAACCAGAAAAATCGCGCAACTTTTGTTGCCACAGGTTAACAATGCATTAACTATCTCCAGCCATAAGGCCCGCGAAAGCCGGATGTGGTCTGACCAATCCGGCGGGCTGAGGGAATGCAGCACAGCGACTGTGTTCCATCTCATCTTTCCTCTGGAGATAACGGCATGCAGATCTGGCAACAAAACTACGATCCGCTGGGCAACATCTGGCTTTCGAGCCTGGTCGCACTGATACCGATTCTGTTTTTCTTCTTTGCACTGATTAAACTTAAGATGAAGGGCTATCTGGCGGCCACCCTGACTGTGGTGCTGGCGCTGCTGGTGGCGCTGTTCCTCTATCAGATGCCGGTGGCACAGGCGCTGGCCGCCGTGGTGTATGGTTTTCTCTACGGCCTGTGGCCGATAGCCTGGATCATTGTCGCCGCCGTTTTCGTCTACAAAATTTCGGTTAAAACCGGCCAGTTCGATATTATCCGCGCCTCTATCCTGTCGATTACGCCCGATCAGCGCCTGCAGATGCTGATTGTCGGCTTCTCGTTCGGCGCCTTTCTGGAAGGGGCGGCGGGCTTTGGTGCACCCGTCGCGATTACCGCCGCGCTGCTGGTGGGGCTGGGCTTCAACCCGCTCTATGCCGCCGGGCTTTGCCTGATCGTGAATACCGCGCCGGTCGCCTTTGGCGCGATGGGAATTCCGATTATCGTGGCGGGGCAGGTCACCGGGCTGGATAGCTTCGCCATCGGCCAGATGGCCGGGCGTCAATTGCCGCTGCTGACCCTGATTGTGCTGTTCTGGATTATGGCGATTATGGATGGCTGGCGTGGGGTAAAAGAGACCTGGCCGGCAGTCATGGTGGCGGGCGGTTCCTTTGCTGTCGCCCAGTTTCTCAGCTCCAACTTTCTGGGCCCGGAGCTGCCTGACATTATCTCGTCGCTCGCCTCGCTGATCTCTCTGACGCTGTTCCTGCGGGTCTGGAAGCCGGTGCGCATCTTCCGCTTTGCTGATGCCGGGGCGAAGCAGGGTGACACCCTGACGCCGCCGCAGAGGTACCGGCTGGGCCAGATCGTTCGCGCCTGGATGCCGTTCCTGTTTCTCACCGCCACCGTAACGCTCTGGAGTATTCCGCCGTTTAAGGCGCTGTTCACCCAGGGCGGCGCGCTCTATGAGTGGGTGCTGAACATACCGGTTCCGCTGCTGAATGGGCTGGTGGCGCGGGTGCCGCCGGTGGTCAGCAGCACCACGCCTTATCCGGCCCTCTATAAGCTCGATCTGATCTCCGCCACCGGCACCGCGATTCTGATCGCGGCGATTGCGGCGATGATCTTCCTGCGCATGAAGCCCAGGGCCGGATTGCAGACCTTTGCGGCTACGCTGAAGGAGCTGGCGCTGCCCATCTACTCTATCGGGATGGTGCTTGCCTTTGCCTTTATCTCCAACTACTCCGGCCTCTCCGCCACGCTGGCGCTGGCCCTCGCGCACACCGGTCACGCGTTTACCTTCTTCTCGCCGTTTCTGGGCTGGCTGGGCGTGTTCCTGACCGGATCGGACACCTCATCCAATGCGCTCTTCGCCGCCCTGCAGGCCACCACCGCGCAGCAGATTGGCGTCTCCGATGTCCTGCTGGTAGCGGCCAACACCACCGGCGGCGTGACCGGCAAGATGATCTCACCGCAGTCGATCGCCATCGCCTGTGCGGCGGTCGGGCTGGTGGGCAGAGAGTCCGACCTGTTCCGCTTTACCGTGAAACACAGCCTGATTTTCACCTGTATGGTCGGTCTCATTACCACGCTTCAGGCCTACGTTTTCCCCTGGATGATCCCATGACAAACCCGGCAGACCCGCTGGTGACGCGCCTGCGGGCGTACATCACCGACCATCAACTTGAGCCAGGCATGCGCCTGCCCGCCGAGCGACAGCTGTCGGCTGAACTCGGCGTTTCACGCTCCTCGCTGCGTGAGGCGATTCAGCAGCTGATCAGCAGCGGGATGCTGATCAGCCGGCGTGGCGGCGGAACCTGGCTCCGGCAGCAGCTGGCCCCCTGGTCGGAACAGCGCATCGTGGAGCCGATTCGCCAGCTGCTGCATGACGATCCCGACTACCGCTATGACATTCTGGAGGCGCGTCACGCCATTGAGGCCAGCACCGCCTGGCATGCGGCACTGCGCGCCACCGACGCCGACAGAGAGCGGCTGCAATACGCCTTTGATGCCACGCTGAAGCTGAAGGAGAGTGACGATCCCGATCTCGCCGCCCAGGCCGATGTGCGCTTCCATCTGGCGATTGCCGAGGCGTCGCACAACCTGGTGCTGCTGCAGACCATGCGGGGCTTTTTTGAACTGCTGCAATCCTCGGTCATGCAGAGCCGTCAGCGGATGTATACCCAGCCTGCGATTTTTGCCCGCCTCACGGAACAGCATCAGGCGCTGCTCGACGCCATTCTCGCGGGCGACGCCGACGCCGCCCGGCAGGCAGCGATGCAGCACCTGGGGTTTGTTCACACCACCATGAAAAGCCTGCATGAAGATGAAGCGCGTCAGGCGCGCATCACCCGCTTACCGGATAACGACACACGCAACCCTAAGGAATCCGACTGATGATTATCTCAGCTGCCAGTGACTATCGCGCCGCCGCGCAACGTATCCTGCCGCCGTTCCTGTTCCACTATCTTGACGGCGGGGCCTATGCCGAACATACCCTGCGTCGCAATGTGGAGGATTTGTCGGACGTGGCGCTGCGCCAGCGTATTCTGAAGAACATGTCAGAACTGAGCCTGGAAACGACCCTGTTTAAGGAAACCCTGTCGATGCCGGTTGCGCTGGCGCCGGTAGGATTGTGTGGCATGTATGCCCGTCGGGGAGAGGTGCAGGCGGCGCGTGCGGCTGCCCTGAAAGGGATTCCGTTTACCCTCTCCACGGTTTCGGTCTGCCCGATTGAAGAGGTGGCACCGGCGATTAACCGCCCGATGTGGTTCCAGCTCTATGTGTTGCGCGACCGCGGCTTTATGCGCAACGCCCTAGAGCGCGCCAAAGCCGCGGGCTGCTCGACTCTGGTCTTTACCGTCGATATGCCGACGCCGGGTGCCCGCTACCGCGATGCGCACTCCGGCATGAGCGGTAAACACGCCGCGCTGCGACGCTACTGGCAGGCGGTCACGCATCCGCAGTGGGCGCTGGATGTCGGCCTGCAGGGACGTCCACACGATCTGGGCAATATCTCTGCCTATCTCGGCAAGCCGACCGGACTGGAAGATTACATCGGCTGGCTGGCGAACAACTTCGATCCCTCTATCTCCTGGCGCGATCTGGAGTGGATCCGTGAGTTCTGGGACGGGCCCATGGTGATCAAAGGGATTCTGGACCCGGAAGATGCGCGCGATGCGGTGCGCTTCGGGGCCGACGGGATTGTGGTGTCTAACCACGGCGGCCGTCAGCTGGATGGTGTGCTGTCGTCTGCGCGGGCGTTACCGGCGATTGCCGATGCCGTCAAAGGGGATCTTGCCATTCTGGCAGACAGCGGTATCCGCAACGGGCTGGATGTGGTGCGCATGATTGCGCTGGGCGCAGACAGCGTGCTGCTGGGACGCGCCTTTATCTATGCGCTGGCGACCCACGGTCAGCGCGGCGTGGAAAACCTGCTGAACCTGATTGAGAAGGAGATGCGCGTTGCCATGACCCTGACCGGCGCGAAGTCCATCGCGGATATCACGCGCGATTCGCTGGTGCAGGCCGGGGCGCTGCTGGAGCCGCAGAGCGCCTCACCCCGTCCGCGCGCGGTGAGTTAAGCCTGCGAAAATGAATGCATTGTCTATACTTAGCTTCTTTACCCACAGGAGGAATGAGATGACCATTCATAAGAAAGGTTCGGCGCATTGGGAAGGCGATATCAAAGGCAAAGGCACCGTCAGCACTGAGAGCGGCGTGCTGAGCCAGCAGCCCTATGGCTTTAACACCCGTTTTGAAGGCGGCAAAGGCACCAACCCGGAAGAGCTGATTGGTGCAGCGCACGCGGCCTGTTTCTCCATGGCCCTTTCGCTGATGCTGGGCAATGCGGGTCACAAGCCGGAAAGCATTGATACTACGGCCGATGTGTCGCTGGACAAGAAAGGCGACGGCTTTGCCATCACCAAAGTGGCGCTGACCAGCACCGTCTCTCTGCCAGGCATTGATGAGTCAGCGTTTGATGAAATCATCAACAACGCTAAGGCGGGCTGCCCGGTTTCTCAGTTACTGAATGCGGAAATCACACTGGATTACACGCTGAATAACTGATGCCGGTAACGGGTCGCCCCTGGCGGCCCTGGCGCGACGCTATGCACAACCGGTCCTGCTGTTGACCGAAACAGATGCGCCTTCAGGCGCATCTTTGCTTTCTGACAGAGAGGAAACCGCGATGATGAGAGTCCGGGCGGCCAGAAAACAGTGGAAGAGGGGGCTGGTGCTGTTATGCATCTGTGGTGCCCTGCGCTGATACGTCGGGCTGCGATGGTCTGGGCCTGAACCGATGAAGGGAACAGGTCGCCACACGCTGGGCATCTTACTGATGGTGATTATCGTGCTGGAGGCGATTTACTTCCTGCTGACAGCCTCATGGCTGCCGTGGCGGTAGATTTCGCTCAGACAAAGGCATCTTCGCGCCGTCTGACCCGCACGTCGCTGCGCGCAATGCGATAAGCCTTGCGCGGATCGCCCACCACAAACTCAAAGGTAGGCGTGTAGTAAAACGGCAGCCAGCCGCCATAACTGCTCTCCCACTCCCAGCGGACAGGGCAGGGCCACAGAATGCCATCATACAAAAGATAGTAAACCCAGCGTCCGGCAGGACGACGGGGACGTGATGTTTTCATGGGATTCACAACGATAATGGTGAACAACAGCTTATATTTTGTACGCTAAATCGCCAGCTTGCAATGTTGCAGCGCGGCTTTATTGCGACTGGCCCTGAATCAGCGATGAACCTCACCGCAAAGCAGGACCACGTTCGGTCTGACTTTGTGAATACGGTGCGCCATCGTTTCACAGTCGGCTTTGGTCGGATAGATACGCTCCGAGACGGGTAGCGCCTCACAGGCATCATATCCACACGCGCTCACTAACAACACAAATCCTATCAACATCGCTCTTCTCCTTTACACGGTCTGCTGGTCCGGACTGTGACGTTTTTTTCCCTTTTTATCCACCAGTATAGACAAACGTGCCGGGGCAGCATTGTCAGTGTGAGCGGTGGCCCGCGACACGGCCGGAAAACGGTGCGTCAGCAGAGAGGCGATGAGGCGTCAGCCCGCGAAATACCAGGCGGGCAGCAGCGCAATCAGATTGTTCAGGGTGTGCAGAAAGATAGGCAGGGCAAGACTGTTACTCCGCAGCCGGGCGTAGCAGAGCAGCAGCGAAAAGAGCGTCAGGGCGATCAGGGTCTGCCAGTGAACATACTGCGTGTGCATCACCGCAAACAGCAGCGAGGTCAGCAGCATACAGGCAAAGCGGCTGCGCGGCGCCCACAGCAGAAAGCCCTGCAACAGGAATCCGCGGAACAGCACCTCTTCAAACACCGGGGCCAGCAGCACGGCGGTGAGTAGCAGAATCAGCAGCGAATTGCGTCCCTGCTGGGCCTGCATCACCAGCCAGCCTTCCGGCTGCATAAACTGCATCTGGGCCGCCATCAGGACAAACAGCGCGCCGGTAAAGAGCAGGGTTTGCAGCATGCCGAGTTCACCCAGCGGCAGATCGGCGCGGCGCTGGCAGTAGAAGCGATACAGCGGGTAGATAACCGCAAATTCAAACAGGCAGAGCACCGGCACCAGCAGTCCGTCATTGCGCAGCACGCTGTAGTTGGGAAACAGCGTGATCAGCATGGTAACCAGGTAATAAACCACAAAGCTGCCGACGTAGAACAGCGTCAGGGTCACTCTGTCGGAATTGGTGTTCATAGGCGACTCTGCCAGCGAAGGTTAGCGCATAGTAGCAATGCGCCTGATCGCTGTCGAGTCAGCCCTTGAGACAATATTGCATGCTTATTTTTGCCGCAGACTAAACACCGGAGCAGGCGGGCCGATAACTGAGGAAACTATCTGGTCAGCCCCCCGTATTACAGGGCTGGCCCGTGACTAAAACCTGGTTGTGTAGTGAGCACTTTCAATGAATTTTAACCCCCCGGCACCGCCCTCACCGCCATTCAGACAGGCTGCTGAAGACCGCACTGTGCGCTTTACGCGCCGCAGTCTGCGTACGCTTTCGCTGCTGCTGTTTGGCGTGCTGCTGCTCTCAATGGTGATGGTGCTGACCATTGCCCAGCGGCAGAACAGCACATCGGCTGAGCACGATCTGCTGCTGGTGCAGCAGGCATGGAAGAGTCGTCAGGAGGCGATGGCCACTGATATCCGGGATTATGCCTTCTGGGGCGAAGCGTGGCGTAATCTTCACGTCAGCGTGAACAAAGCCTGGGCGTATGACGAAGAGAACTTTGGTCCGGGTCTTTATGAAGAGTATCACTATGAAGGCGTGTTCGTGGTGGATGGCAAAGGTCACACCACCTACACGGTGATTGATGGTCAGCTGACGGACACGCCGCTGGAGGCCTGGCTGGGTCAGCAGACGCCCGGCCTGATTGCGGCCGCGCGTCAGCTGAACAACAGGGCCATGACGCAGGATGCAGAGATCAATCATCTGCCCGCCATCGTGGTGGCCGCCCCGATCAGCAGCGGCAGAGTGGATAACACGCCGTCAAAGGCGGGGCCGCCATCCGTGATGGTGTTTGTGAATCTGTTTACCCCCGCCAAGCTTCAGGCGCTGGGTGCCTCGCTGGATGTGCGCGAGCTGCGTCTGCCCGACAGTGAAGAGGATGCGCTGCGCGAGCCGCGCATGGTGCAGCCGTTGCCGCACGGCGAACCTATTGTCCTGCGCTGGACACCGAAGATGCCGGGAATGGGCCTGATCCTGTTTCTGCTGCCCCTGCTGACGCTGATGGCGATCATCATTGGTCTGATCACCCGCCGCGTCAGCCGCCATGCGCTTTCGAATGCGATTCTCTCAGACCGGCGCTTCGCCATGCTGGCGATCAGCCAGCAGGAGCTGGCCAGCAGCGAAGCGCGGTTTCGCGATCTCGCTGAGGCGGCGTCAGACTGGATCTGGGAGACGGATGAGAAGGGCCGCCTGATCTACCTGTCCGCGCGCTTTGAAAATGTCACCGGCCACGACATGTCACACTGGCTGGGGCGACACATCGATCAGCTGCTGACCCATCCCAGCCATTCGCTGGTCGCCTGGCTGCTGCGCCAGGAGGAGGAGGGGCAGCAGATGCCGTTGCGCTGCCAGTTTATGTCGGCGCAGGGCAACCGCCGTATTGGTCAGCTGGTGGCGAAAACGATCTGGCATGACACGCGGCGTATCGGATTCCGCGGCACGGTTTCAGACATCACGCAGAGTATGGAAGCGGAGGCGCGTATCCAGTTCCTGTCGCGTCATGACGTCTTAACCGGCCTGTCGAACCGCGTGCAGCTGCAGGAGTTTCTGACACAGCATCTTGAGCAGCCGGAAGGGATCGTGCCGCTGACGCTGATTACGCTCGACCTCGATCAGTTCAGGCCGATCAACGAAACCTGGGGCCATGCGACGGGCGATGAGGTGCTGAGCCAGATCGCGCAGCGTCTGAAGCGCGCCACGGGGCCTCAGGAGCTGGTGGCACGACTGGGCGGGGATGAGTTTGTGCTGGTCCTGCGTGAAACGAACCGCGAGCGGGTCGATCAGCGCTGTGCTCAGCTGGTGCATGAGGTTCAGCAGCCGATCAGCACCGGCCAGCATGTCCACTATCTGACGGTCAGCATGGGCATTGCCTGCGTCCCGCAGGATGCCAGTCACCCGGAAACGCTGCTGCGTATGGCCGATATCGCGCTCACCGAAGCACGTGAAGCGGGGCGCAATCAGTGGGTCTGGTATGCCAGCGAGATGGCCAGCCAGCGCGAGGATAAGCGTGAAATGGCACGCCGCATTGAGAAAGCGCTGAGGAACAATGAATTTCGCCTTCACTATCAGCCCCGCTATCAGCTGCTGAGCGGCCAGCTGGCGGGAGCCGAGGCGTTGCTTCGCTGGCAGGTTGCGCCGGATCAGTGGATGACACCCGATCACTTTATTCCGCTGGCGGAAGAGAGCGGACTGATTGCCACCATCAGTGACTGGGTGCTGATGCGCGCCTGTGAAGATGCGCTGGGGTGGGGAGGCGACCGCTACGTCTCGGTGAATATCTCGCCGATGGAGTTTCGCACCAGCGACCTGGTGCAGCGGGTGGCGGATGCGCTGGCCCGAAGCGGCCTGCCGGCAACGCGTCTGGAGCTGGAGATCACAGAGAATGTTACCTTTGAACATCCGCAGCGTGCGCTGGAGATGATGCAGGGCTTACGGGCGCTGGGCGTCAGGTTAACCGTGGATGATTTCGGCACCGGTTATGCCGCGCTGGGTTACCTGAAAACCTACCCTTTTAACGGCCTCAAGATCGATCGCTCCTGGATGAAAGATTTTCCGGAGTCGGAGCAGGCGCAGTCAGTGGTAGCGGGCATTATTGCGCTGGCACGCGCGTTTGCGCTGACCATCACGGCAGAGGGGATTGAGACAGAAGCGCAGCTGAACCAGTTAAAACAGCTCTCGTGCGAAGAGGGGCAAGGCTACTTCCTCGGTCGTCCGATGCCGCTGGCTGCGTTCAGTACGCTTCTGGAAAGAACGGCGCAGAATCAGGCTGGGTCCGCTTAACGGACTTTGACCGCCACGGCGGTCATCAGCATGGCGCAGACAACAAAAATAATCAGTTCCATTATGGACTCCCAGAGCTAAGAATAATCTTAGTTAATTGTAGCCACCGGGCGTTTCTTTTTTAAGCAGTGCGTGCGATTAATCCTAAATTGTGATCGCCACCGCTTACGATTTTCTGCGGCTGTAACAACTTTACTTTTTTAGAGTTCAGCCTGGCCGGCACGCTTTGCTACTCTTGGGGACAGGGTTTTACACGTCCAACAGGAGATCAAACGTGAAATTTTATGGAAAAGGGCTGCTGGTAGCGGGTCTGTTTGCCTTAACCGCCTGTCAATCCGCCTCCCACTCTGACACGGCCAGCGTGAAGCCGGATCCTGAGAATGATCGCTGTGGTGCCTCACAGTTTCAGCACTATGTCGGCAAACCGTTAACCGCGCTGCAGGGACAGCATTTCGATCAGCTGGTGCGTCCTATCCCTTATAACTCTGCCGTCACCATGGACTTTAACCTCAACCGGCTTAACTTCCTGGCGGATAAAAACGGCAACATCAGCTCTGTTTATTGCGGCTGACGGCCTGGGTGTCACAGCCTTGTCATAACGGCGGGCGAGAATGGTGCTGCATTTCGATGCGCTTCTCGTCACGCGATTGACAATGCTCGTCTTGTTTATTCCCGCCCCGGCGGGAATTTTTTTAGCGCCTGCGGGCGGTAACAGGAGCGAACATGAAACGGATGAAAGGCGCGCTAATCTCTGTAGCCTTACTCAGCAGTGCAGCGGCGCAGGCCTCCAGTGCCGAAGCCTGGCAACAGAGCCGTCAGGTGATGACCCAGGCCTGCATTAACGCCAGTCACCTGAGCAAAGTCAGGGTGCTGGGCGAGCCGATTGAGTATGACGACAGCACAGGATACAGCGCTCTGTTGCTGGAGGGGCGCTATCCTCAGCGTCATATGAACAATAAGCGTGGACGGGAGCTCTGCCTGTTTCAGCGCAGCAGCGGGCGGGCCAGCATCAGCGAAGCGGATAAGCTGCGCTGGGTGAAATAAGCCAGCGCTTCAGGCCCGGGGCGGGGCGTCGATTAACTGAGCCAGCAGGGTACGATAACGTTGCAGCTGCGTTTCGTCCCCTTCGACTTCCAGTTTCTCAATTACCCGGGCAATTATCGCTTTATTGGTGGCGGGCTGACCCGCTTCCATCATCTCGCGCATAATCACCGCCAGCAGATCGGACTCGGGCGGCGTCCGCCAGTTCGGGCCATTGAAATAGTCGGTGATAGCGCGGCTGGCGCTGTTCGGTTGCACTCTCATTTCCCACCTCCGCTAAACCCCAGACCTCTCCCTTACACCCGGGTGCAGGGGCGTTTATCTACTCAATATGCGGGTTCGCCTCAGCATAGCCGGACGGTCTGCACCGTTGTTTGCGGAGGGCGTCACACCGATCGGAACGATCGCCATACCGCCGTGGCTGGCGGTTTTTTAAACATAGAAGCGAAGCAAACGGTTGTCAGTAACACAATGACATATTTTTCCATCCTGCTGAGGGGGGGATGGAGATCGACAGGCGACAGATCCGCGACCTGTCCGGCGGCATAAATTGCGCAGAATCAAGATGCTTGCCGTTTTTGCCATGTTCTGGCGGTCACGCGCAGCGGGCCTGGGTTAAACTCAGCCCTCTTTCTCTTCACGCCCTCTGCCCATGCCACGCATTATTGAACCCTGGAAGATAAACCTGATCTCTGTCTGGTTTGGCTGTTTTTTTACCGGACTGGCGATCAGCCAGATTATTCCGTTCCTGCCACTCTACCTTGAGCAACTGGGCGTCACCGGCGGCACCTCATTGAGCCTCTGGTCGGGACTGACGTTCAGCATCACCTTTGTGATCTCAGCGGCGGTTGCGCCGCTGTGGGGCAGCCTGGCCGATCGCAAAGGGCGGAAACTGATGCTGCTGCGCGCCGCTGCTGGCATGGGGATCGTGATCCTGCTGCAGGCTTTCGTCACCGAAGCCTGGCAGTTGCTGCTGCTGCGCGCCCTGATGGGGCTGACCTCCGGCTATATCCCCAACGCCATGGCGCTGGTGGCCGCTCAGGTGCCGCGTGAACGCAGCGGCTGGGCGCTGAGCTGTGTCTCCACCGGCCAGATTGGCGGGGTGATTCTGGGACCGATGCTGGGCGGGCTGCTGGCTGACGGGGTGGGGCTGCGCATGGTCTTCATGGTCACCGCAGCTCTGCTGCTGGTCAGTTTTCTGGTCACACTCTTCCTGATTAAAGAGACCGGCTACACCCCGGTGAGTAAAAAGGAGAAGCTCAGCGGACGCGAGGTGTTCCGCTCGCTGGATAACCCCAGACTGGTGCTCTGCCTGTTCTTTACCACCCTGGTGATTCAGATGTGTAACGGGTCGGTTAACCCCATCCTGACGCTGTTTGTGCGGGAGCTGGCGCCCCATGCGGAGAACATCGCGTTTCTCAGCGGGGTGATCGCCGCGCTGCCCGGCGTGTCCGCTCTGCTGGCCGCACCCCGGCTGGGGCGACTCGGCGATCGCATTGGTACACAGCGTATTCTGCTGGCGACGATGGCTATCTCGCTGCTGCTGTTTATCGCCATGTCCTTTGTGACCAGCGCAACGCAGCTGGGCGTGCTGCGCTTTCTGCTGGGTTTCGCCGATGGTGCGATGATGCCTGCGGTGCAGACCCTGCTGGTGCGCCATTCACGCGACAACATTACGGGGCGGATCTTCGGCTACAACCAGTCGTTTATGTATCTCGGCAACGTTGCCGGTCCGCTGCTGGGCGGGGCGGTGTCGGCGATGGCAGGTTTCCGCTGGGTCTTTTTTGCCACCGCCGTGGTGGTGCTGATTAATGTGCTGTTTCTGAAGCGCGTTTACCGTCGTCCGAAGACCGTGCTGCCCGCGTCGGCTGGCAAATCGTCAGTTCCGTCTGCCAGCGCTGCTGAGTCAGCAGAAACTCAGGACTGACGCTGGGACTCCAGGAGTCATCGCCGCCCACCCCCATGTGGTACGCATCCAGATGCAGCCAGCAGCCCGCTTCCGGGCGCAGGAGGTGGCGGTGTGACGTCTCCCGCAGCTGCTCCAGGCTGAAGCGACTCAGCGAGAAAGCGAAATCCCCGCTGACCTGCCAGCTGCCGGTATCAAGCTGATGGGTGCCGCCGCGCAGGCCGTTCTCACCCGGGAAAACATAGGGCGTAAAGAGCTGATCCAGCGGTAACTGCCAGCGGGAAAACTGTGCGGCCAGCTGGCGGTCAGGGTAGTTTTCGTGCGGGCCGAGGCCGAGCCAGTTCACCTGCTGCGGGATCGTCGCCAGCGCGCAGCGTAGCCCGATGCGCGCGGGCGGTGGCAAACCGCGGGACTGCTCAACGGAAAGCTGCAGCGTCAGCTCCCCCTGTGCATTGATCAGAAAACGTATCCGGCTGATAAAGGCGAGCTGCCCCCCGGCGTGCCAGCTGTGCAGCGTCTCAATCTGCACCGCCCGGGTCAGCGTATCGGCCGCAATCGCTATCCGCTGGCTTTGCATCTGGTCATAGCCTGCCGCTTTCCAGCGCTCCGACCAGGCGTTGGGATCGATCCGTTCCGCTTCGCTGGTGCCGATGTCATTATCCAGCGGCGCGCGGATAAAGCACGCCTGAAGCGGCGTCAGCAGCGTCGGCTCGTCATCCACCCACCACTGTTCCAGTTCGCCGCTGTGACGGGAAAATTGCCAGCGCTGCTGCCGGTGGGTGACGACAATCTCACGGCCGTTATCGTGTAGCTGCGGTGCCTCACCGGTTTCCGGCAGGGAAGGCAGTGCCAGCGCGGAGGGGAGCGCCCACTGATCCCAGGCGACACGCCAGCCAGCTTCGCTCCAGCGGGTCGGCTGCACCTGATGCACGGCAACATTCAGCCAGCATTCGCCCTGCAACGGAGGCGGGGAGGGCAGGGTGATCCGCTGCTGGCCCTGGGCGGGGATATCAAGTGGGATATCACCCTGCGCCACGACCTGGCCGGCCTGCTCTATGCACCAGCGCAACACTTCGTTATCACTGTGGCGGAACAGATAGTCGCTGCTGACCGTAAAGCTCAGCGGATCATCGGGATCGACCGTGAACTGCCAGAACTGCTGGGCACGCTGCGCCTCATAGAGCGCCGGATGAGGTGTACGGTCGGCAAACACCAGCCCGTTCATACAGAACTGACGATCGTTGGGTGTATCGCCAAAGTCGCCGCCATAGGCCTGCCAGGGCTCTCCCTGATCGTCATAGCGGGTCAGGCTCTGATCCACCCAGTCCCAGACGAAGCCGCCCTGCAGGCGCGGAAACTGACGGAAAGCCTGCCAGTATTTTGCAAAGCCGCCAAAGCTGTTGCCCATCGCATGAGCATATTCACAGAGGATCAGCGGGCGCGTTTCGCCCGGCAGTCCAATCCACTTTTTCAGTGACCATTTCGGCACCGCCGGGAAGGGCTGATCCTGATCCACCCTGGCGTACATCGGGCAGATGATATCGGTCGCGGCGGTATCCGCACCGCCGCCTTCATACTGAACCGGACGGGTCGGATCGCTGCTTTTCACCCAGCGGTAAAGCGCGTCGTGCGTTGCGCCATGGCCGGACTCGTTGCCCAGCGACCAGATAATAATGCAGCAGTGGTTACGGTCACGCTGCACCATGCGCGTGACCCGCTCGCTGTAGGCGGCAAACCAGCGCGGATCGTCAGAGAGCCGGTTCATGGGCTGCATGCCGTGGGTCTCAATGTTGGCCTCATCCACCACATAAAGCCCGTACCGATCGCACAGACGGTACCAGAGCGGATGATTGGGGTAGTGCGAGCAGCGCACCGCATTAAAATTGTGCTGCTTCATCAGCATGATGTCGCGGCGCATCATCGCCTCATCCACCACCTGACCCCGTTCAGGGTGGTGCTCGTGACGGTTAGTGCCGCGGATCAGCAGCGGTTTGCCGTTCAGGCACAGCAGGCCATTGTCGATAGTGACCTGGCGGAAACCGACATCCCAGGCTTCCACCTCGATTAACTGCTGCTGCTCATCCAGCAGGGCCAGCGTGGCGCGGTAGAGGTGAGGCGTCTCCGCGCTCCACAGGTCAGGCCGCTCAACCGGCAGGCTGAGCAGGGCGCGTTCGGGATAGTGGCCGCGTTCATCGATGATGGCGCTGCCCAGCGGCTGCTGACACTGTGCAATCTGCTGCTCGCCCTGCCACAGCGTCAGACGCAGCTGATAGCGCGAGGTAACAGCGGAAGGAAACGCGACACGCACCTGCGCGCGCAGATCCGCACGGCAAAATTCCGGGCTGAGCCGGGTTTCCAGCTGAACGTCAGCCAGATGAATCCGGGGTTTATGCAACAGGGTGACGTCGCGGAAAATACCGCTCATGCGCCACATGTCCTGGTCTTCCAGATAGCTGCCATCGCTCCAGCGCAGCACCATCACGGCCAGCCGGTTTTTACCGGGACGCAGCACCTCGCTCAGGTCAAATTCAGCGGGCAGACGACTGTCCTGGGAGTAGCCAATCCAGTGACCGTTGCACCAGAGGTGAAAGGCGGAGTTAACGCCGTCAAAAATAATGCGCGTCTGTCCCGTCTCCAGCCAGGCGGCTTCAATGCTGAATGTGAGCGAGTAACATCCGGTCGGGTTTGCTGCCGGTACCCGCGGCGGATCGACCGGGATCGGATACTGCACGTTGGTATAAATGGGCGCGTCATAGCCGTGCATCTGCCAGTTGGCCGGCACCGGAAGCGTACCGGCATCCGGCAGATCCTGCAGTAACCAGCTGGCGGGAATCGCTTCAGGCTGCGCAAAGTAACTGAATCCCCACTCACCGTTGAGACTGCGCAGTGAGGCGGACGGGGCGTCATCACGCGCAGCTTCTTCATCGCGCCAGCTGGCAAAGGGCGGGTGGGCATCCAGCCGATGCAGCGAGGTCACTACCGGGTTTTCCCAGTCACGCCGGGAGAGGATGTCGCTGAGAGCAGCCTGAGAGAGAGTCATGTCGGTATCCTGTAAATGTGATGCGCTCACAATGCGCAAAAAATGCCAGGCTGTAAAGCGTTCGCCCTCCCGTTTTGCACAAATAGTTTCGTCTGCAAATCGGTCGGGATGTTGAGAAGAGAGCAGATTACTGACTGTAAAATGTTAAGTCTGGTCAGCAAAGATGAATAGCGGCAGGATGCAGAGAAATCTCACTTGTCAGTCCCGCTGATGGCTTCATACACTCAGCCCGATTTTTACACCCTGAGGTTGATATGAAACGAATCGTTAAGCTGGCTGCTGTTGTGGCATTAGGTTTTATCCTGAGCGGATGTCTTTTCCCGCCTCCTGGCGGCGGCGGTGGAGGGGGCTGGGGCGGGCCGGGTGGCGGGCCAGGCCATGGATTTGTTGATCCGCGCTAAACGTGCAGTACAGTCCCACTCTGGAATGGGATCTTTCCATCACGCTGACCGGAAACATTTCCCGCTTTGCTTATTCGCTGCCAGAATAAGAAAGAACACATCCACATGGGAGATAACACGATGAAAGTCGGTTTTTTGGCAATGATGATGGCGGGCCTGCTGGTCAGCGGGCTGGCAAATGCGGCGGAGAAGACCCCGCAGCAGGAGAAAATGACGATCTGTAACCAGCATGCCAAATCACAGGATCTCAAGGGAGATGCGCGCAAATCCTTTATGAGTGAATGCCTGAAAAAAGAGAGCAAGCTGTCACAGATGTCTCCGCAGCAGATGAAAATGAAAAGCTGCAATGGCGAAGCTGGCGATAAAAAGCTGGCGGGTGATGCACGTAAAACCTTTATGAGCCAGTGCCTGAAAAAAAGCTGATGTTTCTCCCGGCCACGCAGGTGGCCGTTTCCCTTCCGGCCTGTGTTTAAATTCCCTGCTGTAACAGCCCGTTACGCTTCTGACAAACATTCCGCGTCAGGCTTTTAATTTCCTTTGCCACACTTACTGTTTGTGGGGATTTGCGCTGCGCAGGGTCTGACGGCGCGGCGCCCAACCGGAACAGTCAAAGGAGCCACGTTGTGAACTATCAATTTACCGTCGATCTGAAAGACCTGCCGCAGCGTCAGCCGGTTAAAAAAACGCTGGGTGAGGTGGAAGTGTTACTGATCCGCGAGGGGGAGAGCGTTCGTGCTTACCAGGCGAAATGCCCGCATGCTGGCGCGCCGCTGGAGCAGGGCGCGATCTGTGGCGACCGGCTGGTCTGCCCGTGGCACAAAGCCGCATTTAATCTGGCCGACGGCAAAATGTGTGAACCGCTGGCGCTGGCCGATCTCAAACAGTATCCGCTGCGGATTGAAGAGGGGCGTGTGCTGGTCAATCCTGAGGCGATGTCGCCCGCCGCGCCTATTGGCAGCGGTGCAGACGCACCGGTTTTCGTGGTGCTGGGTGGCGGCGCGGCGGGAAGTGCTGCGCTGTGGCGGTTACGGCATGAGGGCTATAAAGGGCGTCTGGTGCTGGTGGAGCGGGAAGCGGACGCACCCTACGACCGCACTGCACTGACCAAATTTGTGCCATCAGGCAAGATGGATATCAGCGAGGTACCGCAGCTGCTGAAAGCGGATGTGATGGATCACGTCGAGCGCATTCAGGCCAGTGTGAGCCGCCTTGACGCTCAGCAGCAACGGCTGATCTTTGAGGATGGTGAAAGCCTCGCCTTCGACAAACTCCTGATCGCCAGCGGCGCGGCACCTGTTCGTCCCGATATACCCGGCAGCGATCTGGAGGGGGTGTATCTGCTGCGCAGCAAAGCCCAGACCGACCAGCTGCTTCAGGCGGTAGATGCCAGCCATAAAATTGTGATTATCGGCAACAGCTTTATCGGCACCGAACTGGCGTCGGCGCTGCGTAACCGTGACATTGACGTGACGGTGATTGCCCGCCAGACGCTGCCCTTTGCGAAACAGTTTGGCGACCAGATTGGCCGCTATTTCTATCAGCTGCATCAGAAAAATGGCGTGAAATGGGAGCAGGGCGAAATTGAATCCCTGCAGGGCGATCAGCAGGTGAGCAGTGTGCAGCTTAAAGGGGGGCGGCAGTTGCCCGCCACCGTCGTCCTGTTTGCCACCGGCGTGAAACCGGCCACCGACTTTATCCACGATCTGCCGCTGGCAGAGGATGGCAGCCTGCAGGCCGATGCAGAGCTGAAGGTCGCTGAGAACATCTGGGTCGCGGGTGATATCGCGACGTATCCGTCGGCGCAGGGGCCGCTGCGCATCGAGCACTATCGTGTTGCGCATCAGCAGGGACAGACCGTCGCCAGAAATATGCTGGACCAGCACGTCGCCTTTGAACGTGTGCCTTTTTTCTGGACGACTCAGTATGGCACCCGTTATGAGTATCTGGGCCACGCCAGAGAGTGGGATAATTTCCAGCTGCTCGGCTCGCTGGAGGAGAAAAAGTTTATCGCGTGTTATGGACAGCAGGGTGAACTGGCGGCGATCTGCTCGTGCGGGATGTATACGCTGACCGCTGAGCTGGTGGAACGGATGCAGCAACCCATGACCTTTGCCGACGCCGTGGCGTACTGCAAGGCAGCGATGGAGTAGGCCGAATGCAGGGCGGGCCGACGGGCCGCCCTGCTCATCGTGGCTTGCTAGCTGCGGCTCAGTTTCTCTGACTTCGCCATGCACTGCTGCATCGCTTCAATCACCGCCGAACGCATCCCTTTCTCTTCCAGCACCTTCACCGCTTCAATGGTGGTGCCGCCCGGAGAGCAGACCATATCTTTGAGCTCCGCCGGATGTTTGCCGGTAGTCAGCACCATCTGCGCCGCCCCTTTCACCGTCTGCGCGGCAAACTGATAGGCCTGCGCGCGCGGCATGCCGCCAGAGACGGCCGCATCCGCCATCGCCTCGATAAACATGAACACGTAGGCCGGGGCGGACCCGCTGACGCCCACGACCGAGTGAATCAGATACTCATCCACTACCGCCGCCTTGCCGAAGCTCTCAAAAATCGCGACCACTTCGTCGGTTTCTGCGGACTCCACCAGCGCATTAGGCGTGACCGAGGTCATGCCTTCACTCACTAGCGAGGGGGTATTAGGCATCGCCCGGACAATTTTGCGGTCATAACCCAGCACCGAAGAGAGTGAATCAAGCGTCACACCCGCCGCAATCGACACCACCAGCGCCTCTTTCTTCAGGCTGCCTGCCAGCTCTTTTAACACTTTCAGGATGACATTGGGTTTGACCGCGCCAAACAGAATGTCCACCTCGCGCGCCAGCGCGTCAGCACTCTCTGCGGCGCTGATGCCATACTGCTCTGCCAGCGCCTGGTTGGTGTCTGCTTTGCGGTCATAAACGAAAATATCAGACGGGGCGATTTTGCCACTGTTGACCAGTCCGCCGATAATGGCTTTCGCCATATTTCCCCCGCCGATAAACCCGATTTTCTTAGCCAGCATCGCCATCTCCTTAGGACATTATGCGTTTTCTTCCGGCTAGCTTACTTCAGTCAGCCCGAATAACAAGTCAGCCACGTGCAGCCTGGAAAGCGTGCCGCAAATTAAATTTGCCATTTAAAGGGAACCCGGCAAGATCGCAGACTTCTCTGACTGTAAGGAGTGATGATGTCTATCTGGGTCGATGCCGATGCCTGTCCGAATGTGATCAAAGAGGTGCTGTACCGCGCGGCCGATCGCACCGCCACCACGGTCACCTTTGTGGCAAACCAGTTTCTGCGTGTGCCGCCTTCGCCCTATCTGCGCACCCTGCAGGTGCCTGCCGGGTTTGATGTCGCGGACAATGAAATTGTTAAACGTGTTGAGCCAGGGGACCTGGTGATTACCGCCGATATTCCGCTGGCGGCCGAGGTGATTGAGAAGGGGGCGGCGGCGCTGAATCCGCGTGGCGAGCGTTACTCACCGGCGACGATACGGGAACGGCTGACGATGCGCGACTTTATGGATACCCTGCGGTCAAGCGGTGTGCAGACCGGCGGCCCCGCGGCAATGAGTCCGCGTGACCGCCAGCAGTTTGCAAATGAACTGGATAGCTGGCTCAGACAGCAGAAACGCTGACGTTAAACGAAGCTGTCGTCGTCGTAGTCGTCGCCGCCAAAATCGTTAAGGTCGCCGTTGTCGGCAAAATTGTTATCCCAGCCGCTGTTCTGATCCAGGAAGGCGTTGTCATTACCCTCGTTGAAGGTGTTGAGGTTGTCATCGCCGCCGTTAAAGGTGTTGAGATTATCGTTCACCTCCGGCAGCGGTGGCTCATTGATGATGTTCACGATCTCTTCCGGCTGTGAGTGGTGGAACATGCTGGTCAGCATATCGGCCATCACCACACCACCGGCGACACCCACCGCCGTCTGCAGTGCGCCGCCGAGGAAGCCGGTGCCGCGTGACGCCGGGGCTGGCGCATATTGCGGCTGAGCCGGTTGCTGAGGCGCACTGTTCCAAGGTGACGGTTGCTGCTGTTGCTGAGCAGGCTGCTGCTGACGTGAACCGCCACCAAACAGTCCTGACAGGAATCCGCCACTGCTCTGCGCGGGCTGCTGTTGCTGCTGCTGTGCCAGCTGACTTTCCAGCGCCGATACCCGCTCATTGAGTTTTTTCAGCGCCGCTTCCTGAATCAGGATCGCCTGCGCCATGTAGTAAGGTGCGCCAGGCTGCGCCTGCAGGTGCTGGTTAATCAGTTGTTCGGCAGCGGCATCACGTGCCGCGGTCTGGCTTTCGGCCTGTTTCAGGCGGGTGAACAGCCCTTCGATCAGTTGTTGTTCTTCGCGTTGCATGATGACTCTCCTGTGGCGATGGTGATCAGTATATGTGGGCGGCTGAGAGAAAAGTAAATCTGTGGCGGTAAGCAAATATTGCCAGACCCGTTTTGCCCCGCTTTTTCACCATTTCTGCCGGGCAGCGCAGACCCTGATGCACAAATCGTGCATGCATTTCCCCTTGAAAAGATGAGACTTATCGCCATTCAGGGCAGTAAAGTGCGTAAAACCTGCCTGACAGGTGGAGGCCATAATAATTTCCAGTTATGATGCGTCGCATTAATCAGCTAACCATGCAGCCGCATCGCGCGGTCAGGCGGAGGAACGGCCCTGATGTCATTACCCATCTTTTTGATTGGCGCTCGCGGTTGCGGCAAAACCACAGTCGGCGTGGCGTTGTCGCAGGCGCTGGGCTACGCCTTCACCGACACCGATCACCATCTGCAACTCAGCACGCAGCGCAGCGTGGCCGAGATTGTGGCGGCAGAAGGGTGGGAGGGGTTCCGCGCCCGTGAAACCGAATCACTGCAGGCCGTGACGGCGCCGCGCACCGTGATAGCCACCGGCGGTGGCATGATTCTGGCCGAGGAGAACTGCCGCTTTATGCGGGAGCAGGGACAGGTGATCTGGCTTAGCGCCTCTCCGGAGGTGCTGGCAGAGCGGCTGCAAAGCGAACCAGAGGCGGCCCAGCGTCCGACCTTAACCGGCCGTCCGATTGCCGATGAGATGAGCGATGTCCTGCGCGAACGCGCGCATCTCTATCAGGCCGCCGCCCATCATCAGGTGAATGCCATGCAGTCCCCCGAGCGTGTGGTCGAGGAGATCCTGCTCTCCCTCTCCCTGGCGCGCGCCAGCTAACCCTCAGATTTTTCCCGCTTTGATCCCGCTTCAGTGGGTGTTGTCTATACTTACCTCATGACAGGCAGCGGCCTGTCCTGTGGAATGTTATTGAGAGAAGAGGGACACAGTATGCCGACCAGACCACCGTATCCACGTGAAGCGAAAGTTGTGCCTGTAGAAAAGGGTCCTGAGGGTAAAAAAGTCACGTCCTATGAGTTACGTGCCGATCACCCTAAACCAAATTCCTTAATCAGCGAGCACGAAACGGAAGAAGAAGCGCATGATGCCAAAGCGCGCTACGAAGACGTCGAAAAAGAGTAATTCGTTGCTGCTGGCAGGGACGCCAGCCTGTTTCATCCTGTGATAGCCGGCAACATCTTCTTCTGTCGCCCCTGCGCGATAAAGTTTTCTCTTTCCCCGACCGCATCCGGTCAATTAACACGCAAAATTTACGCAGATTTACTGCGACTGGCTTTTTGTCCGGGCGTCTGTTCTGCGCACTCCCGGCGTCGCCCTATAAAGCCCCGCTAATCAATTTTATCGCCGTATTTTCTCTGCTGCCGATCCTGCCGGCGACAAAATTGTCGCTTGACCGATTCAGCGTCACGTTTTATTTTCGTCGGAACAGCAGAGGAACTTTGTTCCATATAGTGGAACCCGTGACATGACCACACTCGAAAATGCCGCCGCCGTACTCCGGTTATTTCAGCAAAAGGGCGTGACGCAGGGGCATGTCGGTCTCTCCTTCAGTGAGGTGGTTGAGGCGCTGGGCCTGCCCAAAAGCACGGTATCGCGTCTGCTCGCCACGATGGAAAGTCAGGGGCTGCTGGAGCGCGATGCCGACACGCGCGGTTATCATATTGGCCGCGTATTGTTAGCCGCCGCCGGACATTATCTGTCTGCACCGTTGGTGGACAGCGTCTCAGCCGCGATGGTCAGGCTGGCCGCAAAAACGGGCTGCATGGGCTACGTGTCAAAGCTGGATGGCCGGGAAATATTAGTGATGCGCATGTTTCATGGCCGTCACTTTACCCAGATGGTCACCCCACCCGGCAGCCGGATGCCGGCTGACGCCACCTCAACCGGCAGGGTACTGCTGGCGCAGTTAAGCGATGACGAGGTGCTGGCGCGCTTTCGTGACCACTGGCAGGCTGGCCCGGCAAACTCGCCGCAAAGCCCGGAGGCGCTTCTTGCCAGTCTGGCGGAAATCCGGCAGCAGGGCTGGTCACTGGCCCGTAATGAGTCTCTGCCTGGCATCAGTTCACTGTCAGTCATCGTGCACAACAAACATCATGGCGAAACGGTCGCGCTCTGCCTGTCGTTTCTGTCGCAGGAGTCGGAACCGGGATACCCGCCCGCGCTCCTTGACGCATTACGCGCAACGGCCACAGAGATGGCCGAAAAGTTTGGCGCGTAACGTCACCACGATTTTATCGGCGTAATACTTTCGCCACACCAGGGAAAACCAGGGCCTTCGGGCCTTTTTCTTTCAATCTGATCGCCATGCTTTACGCAGCAGCCTGGCTGCCTGTGTGCGTCCCCTCGCGTGTTTGTGCACGGGTGACGTTCCTGGCAGGAGGGCAGCGCCTGCGCGCATCAGAACCGTAAAAAAGACAAGCGGCGTCAACCCGTCAGCAGGCGGGCAGACATTCTTCTATTTCTTCTGGACAAGGACTGGCGGGGACATATGGAACGGGTAAATCCGATCAGGCACGCTGGCGTGGCACTGGTTTTAATTTTGCTTTCTATCGCGGGTGCCATTATTGGTATCCAGCTGATCACCACCCTTGGCGTAACGCCTAACACGTCGATTATTGGTGCGCTGTTTGCCATGCTGCTGGCGCGTATTCCGCTGCAGGCTTTCCGCCGCTATCGTTCGATTGAAATCCAGAATCTGGCGCAGACCGCTATCTCCTCAGCCACCTTCGGGGCAGCCAACAGTCTGCTGATGCCGATTGCGGTGCCCTGGGCGCTGGGAGAGCCACAGCTGGTCCTGCCACTCTTCTGTGGCGTCAGTGCCGCAATGCTGCTTGATGCCTGGCTGCTCTATCGTCTGTTTGATACCCGCGTCTTTCCGGCCAGCAATGCCTGGCCTCCGGGCGTGGCGGCGGCTGAAGCGATCAAAGCAGGGGATAAAGGGGGGCGCCAGGCCTGGCTGCTGGTGGCGGGTATTGTCGGTGGCGTTGTCGGCGCGATGCTGAAGATCCCGATGTCCGCCTTTGGCACCGCGTTTATCGGCAATATCTGGGCGCTGTCGATGCTCGGCATCGGTTTTCTGCTGCGGGCCTACGCGCAGCCGGTGGCCGGTATTGATATCAATGCACTCTACATTCCGCATGGCGTGATGGTCGGTGCCGGCCTGGTGGCGCTGATTCAGGTCATGATGGTGATCCGCAGTCGCAAAAATGATGCGCAGGGGGTGAGCCGCAACGGCAATGAGGTGCAGCGGGCGCTGGGCTTCGGCAGCGTGGGCTACATCGTGATTTCGGCGATGCTGGCGCTGGCGGGCGGCCTGTGGAGTGAGATGGGCATCGCGATGCTGCTGCTGTTTGTCCTCTACGCCGCCTTTGCGGCCTTTGCCCATGAACTGATTGTCGGGATTGCCGCGATGCACTCCGGCTGGTTCCCGGCCTTTGCCGTGGCGCTGATTACGCTGATTATCGGCATTCTGCTCGGCTTTCCGCCGCTGGCACTCTGTCTGCTGTGCGGCTTTACCGCCGCCACCGGGCCGGCGTTCGCCGATATGGGCTATGACCTGAAGGCGGGCTTTATCCTGCGCGGCAACGGTGCCGACCTGCAACAGGAGCTGTGGGGACGGCGCATTCAGCTGATCGCCGCCATGATCGCCTTTGTGGTGTCGATTCCGCTGGTCTGGTACGCCCACACCCTGTTCTTTACCGATAACCTGCTGCCGCCGGTGGCGCGGGTCTATGCCAAAACGATTCAGGCGGGCGCGGAGCCGGGTATCGCCGGAAACCTGCTGCTGTGGGCGATTCCTGGCGCGATAATTCAGCTGGTCGGCGGACCGAAGCGGCAGCTGGGCGTGCTGCTGGCCACCGGTCTGTTAATCAACAACGCGATGGCGGGCTGGGCTGTGATGGTCGGGATTGCCCTGCGCATCGTCATTATTCGCGTCTGGGGCGAGCGGGGCCGGTCGCCTATGGAAGTCATGGCGGCAGGGTTTATTGCCGGTGATGCCCTCTACAGCTTCTTCCATTCGCTGTTTGCCAGCAGCAGCAAGAAATAAAAGGATTAACGATGAGTTTGCAGCAGACCCTGACGGTTTTTGAATTACTGGACAGCGCCCATATCGACGGGCAGCAGGTGGTGGATCTGTTTGCGCCCTGGCCGGAGATCACGGCCCGTTTCAACCGGGTGACCGGTCCCAAAGGCCGGACCGACTTTGTGCGCATCGATATCCCGGGCGTGCAGGGCAAAGCCGCGGGAGGCCGTGCGCCAACGCTGGGAATTATTGGCCGGCTTGGCGGCATCGGTGCCCGCCCTGGCCGGATCGGGATGGTCTCCGATGCCGATGGTGCCGTCGCGGCGATCGCCTGTGCGCTGAAGCTGGCGCAGATGCAGGGTAAAGGCGACAGGCTGACGGGGGATGTGATCATCACCACCCATATCTGTCCCGATGCGCCCACGCGGCCGCATCTGCCGGTCGATTTTATGGATTCACCGATTGATGATGTCACGATGAATGACAATGAGGTGGTGGCGGGGGTGGATGCGATTCTGTCGATCGACACCACCAAAGGCAACCGCATCATCAACCACAAAGGTTTTGCTCTGTCGCCAACGGTAAAAGAGGGCTACATCCTGCGGGTGTCGGAGGATCTGCTGCGCATCATGGAGATGACCAGCGGTCGTCCGGCGGTGACCTTCCCGATCACGACTCAGGATATTACGCCGTACGGTAACGGGATTTATCATCTCAACAGTATTCTGCAGCCTTCCACCGCCACCGATGTCCCGGTAGTAGGCGTGGCGATCACGGCAGAGTCGGTGGTGCCGGGCTGCGGAACCGGGGCCAGTCATGAAGTGGACATTGCGGCCGCCGCGAAGTTTGCCATTGAGGTCGCCAAGGAGTTTGGTCGTGAAACCTGTCACTTCTACGACGCCGACGAATATGCGCGACTGATCGCGCTCTATGGCAGCCTGGCGCATCTGCGTCACCGGAACCACTAAGATGACGGCCTCCCTGGTGACGCTGACCATCGGTCAGTCGCCACGCAGCGACATTCTGCCGCTGCTGCGTCAGCATCTGCCGGATGCGCAGACCGATCACGCCGGACTGCTGGATGGGCTGAGCAGCACCGAGATCCAGGCGCAGTTTGCGCCGGATGCAGGCGATGCGTTGCTGGTGTCACGGCTGCAAAGCGGCGAACAGGTGCGGCTGGCGGCGTCAAAGGTGGAGCAGGGATTGCAGCGCAAAATCAGCGCGCTGGAACTTGCAGGCTATCAGACCATCCTGCTGCTCTGCACCGGTGAATTCAGCCAGCTTCGCACCCGACAGGCGCTTCTGCTGGAGCCGGACCGTATTATCCCGCCGCTGATCGGCGCCATGGTGCAGCAGCAGCAGATCGGGATCGTGGTGCCGGTTACGGAGCAGATTGTCGAGCAGGCGGGTAAGTGGCAGCATCTGCCCGTCACCCCCTGTTATGCGGTTGCCAGCCCCTATGAGGGCGATCAGGCGACCTTCGCCAGTGCAGCATGCACGCTGCAAGCGCAGGGTGCGGCGCTGGTGGTAATGGACTGTATGGGGTATCACCAGCAGCATCGGGCTGCGTTACAGCAGCAGCTGGGCGTGCCGGTTCTCCTCTCTAATGAGCTGGTGGCCCGGCTGGCGGCCGCGCTGCTTCCCTGACGAAGGCGATCACAAACGCCTGTGATTTCGCGTGACAGATCAGCGGGTTCCCTTCTACACTGCCAGACACACAACATGTGCTCTGGAGACTATTATGCTCAACGTAAGTGAGTATTTTGACGGAAAAGTTAAATCTATCGGTTTTGACAGTGCGAGCACCGGCCGTGCCAGCGTGGGCGTGATGGCTGAAGGTGAATACACATTCGGTACCGGTCAGCCGGAAGAGATGACCGTGGTCAGCGGCTCGCTGAAGGTGTTACTGCCGGGTGAGACGGAGTGGAAATGGTTTGAAGCGGGTTCGGTGTTCAACGTGCCGGGTCACAGCGAATTTCATCTGCAGGTGGGCGAGCCGAGCTCCTATCTCTGCCGTTACCTGAAAGATTAAAAAAGGGCCGCTTAGCGGCCCTTTTTTTATGGTCAGACACCCCCTGTCAGCATGGGGCTGCCTGCCGATGATTAACGCTGGGCTTCGCCGCCGAGCGCTTCCACCAGGTTGCTGGTCAGCGCGGCCAGTTCGCTGGTCATCAGAATAAAGTCAGCATCAAAACGCTGGGCAAAATCTTCGCGGTCGATATCGTCGTTCTGGTCGCGCAGCGTGTCGCTGAACTTCAGACGTTTCACTGAACCATCATCGGCCAGCACAAACTGAATACGCTCCTGCCAGTCGAGCGCCAGTTTGGTCACCAGCTTGCCCGCTTCAATGTGGTTGGCGATCTCATCGCACACCAGATCCTGCTTTTTACAACGGATGACGCCGCCATCTTCCAGCAGCGCTTTCAGCTCCGCTTCATCCATCAGTGCAAAACCGGCCGGCAGATCGCCTGAGCGCACCCATTCGGTCAGCGTCAGCTCAATCGGGCTTTCCAGCGTCAGGGGCACCACCGGCAGTGAACCCAGACTTTTACGCAGCAGCGCCAGCGTATCTTCCGCTTTCTTAGCGCTGGCACAGTCCACCATAATCAGATTGTTAACCGTGTCGATCCAGAGGTAAGTCTGGCTGAAACGGCTGAAGGCGCGCGGCAGCAGGCTGTGCAGCACTTCATCCTTCAGCGAATCTTTTTCAGTCTTCTTCAGCTTGCGGCTCTGCTCAGATTCCAGCTTGTCGATTTTGGCTTCCAGCGCCTGTTTCACCACTGGTGCGGGCAGAATTTTCTCTTCTTTACGGGCGCAAATCACGATCTGGCCGTTGTTCTCGTGGGTCAGCGCATCACTGCGGTTGCCCATCGGCGAGACCCAGCCGGTTTTGCTTAAATCCTGACTGCCACACGGCGAAAACGTGAAGGCGTCGAGCTGTTTTTCCATCTCATCTGCGGACAGCGGAATGTCACGATTCAGACGATAAACCATCATATTTTTAAACCACAACATCGGGATTCCTTACCGTGGCGCGATCGGGCGCACAAGTCTGCTAGAGTCAGCGCGCATGATAGCGAAACATCGGAGTGGTTTCATTGCCTTTCCGGCTGGCGGCTTCTACTGTATCTCTCATCTGAACGAATAATGAGGAATAAACCGTGCGCATAGGTATCGATCTGGGTGGCACCAAGACAGAAGTGATTGCATTGTCAGATGAAGGGCAGGCGCTGTTCCGCCACCGGGTAAATACCCCTCGTGATGACTATCAGGCGACGGTACAGGCGATTGTCGATCTGGTGACGCTGGCTGAAGAGAAAACCGGCCAGAGCGGCACGGTCGGGATCGGTATTCCTGGCTCACTGTCGCCTTACAGCAGGCGGGTAAAAAATGCTAACTCCACCTGGCTTAACGGTCAGCCGCTGGATAAAGATCTGGCACAGGCGCTGAACCGCGAAGTGCGTATCGCCAACGACGCCAACTGTCTGGCGGTGTCGGAAGCGATCGACGGCGCCGGGGCCGGACAGGCGCTGGTGTTTGCGGTGATCATCGGCACCGGCTCGGGAGCGGGCGTGGCGATCAACGGTGAATCACGCATTGGCGGCAACGGCAATGCCGGTGAGTGGGGGCACAATCCACTGCCCTGGATGGATGAGGATGAGCTGCGCTACCGCCAGGAAGTGCCCTGCTACTGCGGCCAGCAGGGCTGCATTGAGACGTTTGTCTCTGGCACCGGCTTTGGCATCGACTATCAGCGGCTGAGCGGCATGCATCGCAAAGGGGCGGAAATCGTCTCGCTGCTGGCGCAGCAGGATCCGATCGCCGAACTGGCGATGAGCCGTTATGAGCTGCGGCTGGCAAAATCGCTGGCGCAGGTGGTGAATCTGATCGATCCCGATGTGATCGTGCTGGGCGGCGGGATGAGCAACGTGGATCGCCTCTATCAGACCGTGCCGCTGCTGATGAAGAAGTGGGTGTTTGGCGGCGAGTGTGAAACGCCGGTGCTGAAAGCGCAGCATGGCGACTCCAGCGGCGTGCGCGGTGCGGCGTGGCTCTGGCCGCTGCAGAGCTGATGCGGCATGCCGGTGAGAGCTGGCTCTGTCATGCGCTTGCCGGACCGCGGCGGCTCAGCCCCTGAAGTACCAGGCGCTGAGCCGTTGATCCGTCAGCGTTGTTGTGCCGGTTTACTCGCCCACCAGCATACTGTCCTGCGGGGCGCGTCCGCGCTGCGCTTTGGTCGCGAGGAAATAGAGATAGCCCACCACCATAATGGCGACAAACAGCGCGCCAATCACCGGGTTGAACCACAGCATGGCCAGCAGGCAGATGACCGACAGCAGCAGGGCGATGCCCGGCACAATCGGATAGCCCGGCGCACGGAAACTGCGTGCCATCTCCGGCGCGCTACGGCGCAGCCGGAAGAGGCTGAGCATGCTCATGATGTACATCACGATGGCACCAAACACCGCCATGGTGATCATCGCCGCCGTCAGTGTCATCCCCTGCAGATTGACCACGCCATCGCTGTAGATGGCCGCAATGCCCAGCACGCCGCCGGTAATGATGGCGCGATGCGGGGTCTGAAAACGCGACAGTTTTGCCAGGGAAGGAGGCAGATAACCCGCGCGGGCCAGCGCAAAGAACTGCCGTGAGTAGCCGAGAATAATGCCGTGGAAGCTGGCAATCAGGCCAAACAGGCCGATCCAGACCAGCATATGCATCCAGTTTGAGTGCTCCCCGACGATCATTTTCATCGCCTGCGGCAGCGGATCGTTAATGTCAGCCAGTTTGCGCCAGTCGCCCGCACCGCCCGCCATCAGCATCACGCCAATCGCCAGCACCACCAGCGTCAGAATGCCGCTGATGTAGGCGCGGGGAATGGTCCGGGTGGGATCTTTTGCCTCTTCTGCCGCCATTGCCGCGCCTTCAATGGCGAGGAAAAACCAGATGGCAAAAGGGATCGCGGCGAAAATGCCGGAGAAAGCGGGCAGTCCGAAGCTGTCGCTCCCGGCCCAGCCGTGTGCGGCGAAGTTCGCCAGACTGAAACCGGGAGAGACCACGCCCATAAACACCAGCAGTTCGATCACCGCCAGCACCGTCACCACCAGTTCGAACATTGCGGCCAGTTTTACGCCGAGGATATTCAGCGTCATAAACAGCAGGTAGGCGCCGACGGCGGCGGTTTTCGGGTTAAGGTCGGGATACTGCACATTGAGATAGGCCCCAATCGCCATGGCAATCGCCGGTGGCGCAAAGACAAACTCAATCAGCGTCGCCAGACCGGCAATCAGCCCGCCGGTTTCGCCAAAGGCGCGGCGACTGTAGGCAAACGGCCCGCCCGCATGGGGGATCGCGGTGGTCAGTTCGGTGAAGCTGAAGATAAAACAGGTGTAGAGCGTGGCGATCAGCGCGGTGGTGACCAGGAATCCGAGCGTGCCCGCCACCGCCCAGCCATAACTCCAGCCAAAATATTCGCCTGAGATCACCAGGCCAACCGCAATCCCCCACAGATGCAGGGTGCCCAGCGTGGGCTTGAGTCTGTTTGTCATAACTGCCATCCCCGTCGTTGTTGGTCTTATGCGGCGTTACACCGCCATTACGCTACAGTAGAAGGATGATGCCGCTGCCTTGCGCGCCACGACTTGACGCCAGCGCAGTGACTTCTGTTCTCCAGAGTCAACTCACACGCAACAACCGGGCCAGTTGCACGCTGCGGTCAACTTTGTCTCCTCTGAAGTCAAGCAGCACACACGCTGGCCACGCATGCTGAAATGACGCAAGTGACCAGGAGCCGGACTGATGAGCGCGAAACAATATGACAACCTGACTGATTCCCAACTCACCCTGATGGCGCAGCAGGCGCTGGCCTGTTATCCCGATCCGCTGCAGGGTCAGCTCAGCCTGCTGTGCCGATCGGAGAACGCCACGTTTCTGCTCAGGGCGGCCGGGCAGCGTTATGCGCTGCGGCTGCATCGTGGCGATTACCATCAGAAAGCAGATATCGTCAGTGAACTGCAGTGGCTCGATGCGCTGCGTGAAACCGGCATCATGGTGCCGGAAGCGGTGCCGGATAAAGAGGGTGAACAGGTGCTGACGCTGCGGCTGCCGGATGGCAGCGAGCGTTATGTGGTGCTGTTTCACTGGATCGAGGGCGAGATGCCGACTACCGATGTCGATCCCCGCGCCTTTCAGCAGCTGGGGCAGATCACCGCCCGGCTGCACCAGCAGAGTAAGCAGTGGCAAAAGCCAGCGGGCTTTCAGCGCATTATCTGGGACCACCACACCATGACCAGCGCGGAGAGTCACTGGGGACGCTGGCAGGATGCGCCGAACCTCAACCCTGCCGATCACGGCGTGGTCGAACAGGCGATTGCGCAGGTGGGCGCGGCGATGGCGCAGTTCGGGAAGGGATCGGATCGTTACGGCCTGATCCACGCCGATCTTCGCCTGACCAACCTGCTGCTGCACAAAGGGGAAACGCGGGTGATCGACTTTGATGACTGCGGGCTGGGCTGGTATCTGCACGATCTGGCGGCGGCGATCAGTTTTGTTGAGCACCATCCGCGCGCCCCGGAGTGGATCGATCACTGGATCCGCGGTTATGAGCAGGTGGCGCACATCAGCGATGCGGAGATGGCTATGCTGCCTGCGCTGCTGGTTCAGCGTCGTATTCAGCTCACCGCGTGGGTCGGTTCGCATGCCGAAACGGAAATGGCGCGCAGTCTGGGACCCGAGTGGGCGAGCCATTCAGTGCGTCTCTGCCGCCGTTATCTGGAGGGGGAGCGACTGCCGGTAGGGGTCTGATGCACCAGCGACGGGCGTCGCTGCGCCGCCACAGTGCCCGACAGCCGGGTGGCGCAGCGGAAGAGGCGGCCGGGAGGCGGGATGCGGTTGCGCCCGTGCCGCCTGCGGCTGGCTTCGGGAAACTGGTATGGAAATTGCTGTCAGTAACAGGGGTGATCCACCTTTCTACTCACAGAGGCGACCATGAATCCGACACTGATCAAGCCCGATGCGTTTGCTGCCTGCTCGGCAGCCGCAGAAGCTGGCAATCACGGCGTACTGGCTGCGGCAGCGACTGGCCTGAGCGACTTTATTCATACTCAGGGCGGCGACGCGGACCGCATCTTCGGTATCAGCGGCATCGATCCGGAGCGCCTTGCCAGCCCGACGCTGAGCCTCGGGTTGGTTAACTACTGTCGGGTACTGGAAGAGGCGGCCCGACACTCCGGTTCTGATAACTTCGGTTTGCACTACGGCAGGCAGTTTAAACCGCAGTCATTAGGCCTGATTGGCTACATCGGTCTCTGTTCCACCACGCTGGAACAGGCGCTGCACAATGTGGTCAACGCGTTTCCCTGGCATCAGCACGACACGCTGACGCGTCTGGTGGATAAGGGGGAGTGCTGGCGGCTCGACTATCAGGTGCGCCACGGGGCGATTCTGTCGCGCCGTCAGGATGCGGAGCTGACGCTGGGCATGTTTATGAATCTGATCCGCCACGTGGCGGGCAAACACTGGGCGCCGCGCGAAGTGCACTTTGAACATCCGCGCCCCGGCCAGTGGCACGATCACTGCAAAGTCTTTGATGCGCCGGTCTGGTTCGATCAGCCCTTCAATTCACTGGTGATCCCGAAGCGCGATCTGCTGCGCGCCATGCCGGAGAGCGATCCGATCCTGCTGACGGTGATGCAGGATGCGATCCGGCGGCTTAATCGCGGCACGTCGCAGCAGAGCATGGTTGAGCAGGCGCGTTCGCAGGTCAATCTGTCGCTGATGCAGGGAGAGCCGGTGCTGGAAGAGGTGGCGGATAAGCTGGGGCTGTCGAGCTGGTCACTGCAGCGGCGGCTGCGCGAAGAGGGCAGCAGCTTTACCGCGCTGGTGGATCAGGTGCGCTGCGAAATGGCGACACACTACCTGCAACAGAAGCAGCTGCCGATTTCAGAAATGGCGCTGCTGCTGGGCTACTCGGAAGTCAGTGCTTTTTCGCGCGCGTTCCGTCGCTGGTTTGGTATCAGTCCGCGTCAGTGGCGTCAGGAGGGGCTGGCCAGCTAACCGCGCGGCGCAAAGCCGAACCACGCGGGTTGTCCGGGCTCCGGCGGTGGCGGAAGGCCGCGGGTCTGCGCCACCAGCTGCCATGCGCGCAGGCAGAGCGCTTCATCACCCTGGGTCTGGGTCACCGCATAACGTCCACTCCGTTGCCACTCCATCCGTACCAGACATTGCTGGCCCGCATAACGGGCTGCATCCCGGAAGTCCCGGTTCAGCACCGGCTGCATTTGATGCGTCCAGTGACAGGATTTGCTGTCAGGATCTTTCTCCGGCTGACAGAGGTTTGCCACGCTATCCCGTTGCTTTATCACAGCTTGCTGGCAAGCGCTGAGCGAGATGGCAACAATCACACCCGGCAATATCCGCCTCATTACATTAATCAAATTCATTTAACTGGCCCATCTCCCCTTAAAGATCTTCCGGTCTGCTGCCGACAGTCTACAGACCGGCCTGCTGAATGCTATGGCATTCCTCCGACTGTCAGCAGAACCAGAATTTATCGCCCCGGTGCGGACGATCTCTCTTTCACGTTTTGGATGAGAAAGGCAGAAAACAGGCCTTTGCGGCACTCTCCTGGTTGACGGCGGGCAGTGCCTTCCATGCCAGCAAACCCGCCTTGATTCTGGTGCTGCCTGCGGATAACGGCTCGCCGGATGTCAGCGCCGCGCATCGCTTAACCTCCCGGCTGACGCGCCCGTTATCCCTGGGGCAGCTCCAGCTGGCTGTAACCCAGCCCGTTCATCTTGCGCACTTTAATCTGCACCGGGATACGCTCCTTCATCGCCTCGACGTGGCTGATCACCCCGATGGTTTTGCCGCTGGCGTTGAGCGCATCCAGGGTATCCAGCGCGGTGTCGAGCGTCTGGGCATCCAGCGTGCCGAATCCTTCATCCAGAAAGAGCGATTCGATGCGCGTTTTGTGGCTGACCAGGTCGGATAACGCCAGGGCCAGCGCCAGACTGACCAGAAAGCTCTCCCCGCCCGACAGGGTGCGGGTATCGCGCGCGGCATCAGCCTGCCAGGTGTCAACCACATCCAGCTCCAGCTGATCCTGCGCCCGCCGCTGCAGCAGATAGCGGCCATGCAGCCGGTCAAGCTGACGGTTAGCGAGCGCGACCAGATGATCCAGCGTCAGCCCCTGGGCGAAACGCCGGAATTTATCGCCGCTGGCGGAGCCGATCAGGTCGTTGAGCAGGCTCCACTGCGCCAGCGCCACCCCATCCTGTTCTATCTGTGTCATCAGACTCTGCTGCCGGGCACGCAGGCTGGCGTCGCTGTGCAGCTGCTGCTGAATCTGACCCTGCTGGCTGGCGTTGTCGCGCAGCGCCAGCCGTAACTGCTCCAGCTGCTGCGCCAGCGCTTCCGCAGATTCCGGCATCGCGTCGGGCTTTGCCTGCTGATGGGCGCTGAGCCGCTGACGCAGATCCGCCCGTCGCGCCTGCTGCTGCTGGTACTGCTGATCGAGCTGCTGCAGCTGCTGGCGCAGTTGCAGTGCAGTCTGCTCATCCAGCAGCGCCGCGCGCAGGCTGGCTTCATCGGCAAATCCGGCGCGCGCCAGTGACTGCTGCAGTGTGCTTTCCGCCTCTGCCAGTTTGCTGCTGAGGGTCTGACGCTGATTTTCCAGCCCCGCCAGCTCACCCTGCAGGCGACTGACCTCGGCCTGCGCCTGTTGCAGCGCGGTGAGCTGCTGTGCCAGCTGTTCATCGGCGTGCTGAACGCGGGCCTGCAGCTGCTGACGGGCGAGGGTGACCTCGCGATCGCCAAACAGCGCCAGACGCTGCTGACGCATTTCGCTGAGCTGCGCCTGGCTCTGCTGCTGCTGTTGCTGACGAGTCGTGAGCTGCTGCTGTTCCTGTTCAGCCTGCTGCAGCAGGGCAGTGAGCTGGGTTTCCCCTTTCAACAGCTGCGGCTGCAGGTTAGCGAGCAACTGCTCACTCTCCTGCCAGCGCTGCCAGCGCCGCTGTTGCTCCGCCAGCCACGCAGCGCGATCGGCGGCAGCAGGCAGGACAAGATGGTGTGCGCTGAACTGCTGCTCCAGACGGCTCTGCAACTGCTCCCAGGCCTGCTGTTCCTGCTGCTGACGCTGTTGCAGCACATCCAGCGCCTGTAGCAGGCTGGTCAGCGACTGCTGCGCCAGCTGTTCGGCCTGCTGCTGCTGCTGCCAGGCCTGTAGCTGCTGAAGATGGTGATCTTTCGCAGCCTGACGCGCCTGTTGAGCGGCTTCCTGAGCCTGTCGCTGCTGCTCAAGCTGACTTTCACGGTCGCTTTGCTGCTGCTGCCACGTGGCTAAGGCCTCGCGATCGGCAAGCGGGAAAGTAAGTGCCAGCTCACCGCTCAGAACCTGCCATTGCTGCTCAAGCTGCTCAAGCTGTTGCTGCATCCCGGCGATTTCCTCGCGCAGCGTCTGCTGCTGTACCGCAGACTGCTTCAGCTGTTCGTTTTTTGCCGTGCCCGCTTCGCGCAGTGCCTCGGTTTGTTGTTGCAGCGCAGCCCGGCGCTGCTGGTTAGCACTGACTTCCAGTGTGCTGTAGGCCCCGACGGCGGGATGGGTGCAGGAGCCGCACAGCGGGCAGGGCTGATCGGCGGTGAGCCGGGCGCGGTAGTCGCTGAGATCGACAATCTGCTGCTCCAGCGCGCAGATTTTTTCCACATCATCCAGCTGCTGTTTTTCGCGTTTCCACGTCTCGCGCAGCGTCTGCAATTCCGCTTCACTCTGCTGATGCGCTTTTTCCAGTGCATTTAGCCTTTGCTGGCGCTGGTCCAGCTGCTGGTGCAGCGGCTGCCACTGCGTTGAGAGCAGCAGCAGTTGCTGACGCGCCGGACGGCTGCTCTGCAACTGGCTTAACGCCTGACGCAGTGCGGCAGGCGGATGCTGCTCCTGAAGCGAAGTTAGTGCTTGCTCCGCCTGCGACAGCGACTCGCGGGCCTGTTGCTCCGCCTGCTGGCGCGGCAGTGCCTGTCGGGCCTGCTGCTGCTGTTCCGCCTGCTGCGTGGCGATCTGCTGCTGCTGCTGATTGCGCTGTTGCGTCAGTCCCGCCAGCGTCGCTTCACGCTGTGCCAGCAGGGCAAAATTCTCCTGCCACAGCGGCAGCGAAGCACCCCAGTGCGCCAGATCGGTCAACTGCTCACGTAACTGATGCTGTTCAGCCATCGCCTGCTTCAGGCGGGTCACCTGACGGGTCTGCTCCGCCAGGGTTGCCTGAGTCTGATCAAGATGCTGTTGCTGACGGGCGTTTTCCTGCTGCTGCTCCTCATTGTGCTGCTGCAGGGCGCTGATGCGCTGATCCAGCGGCAACACCTGTTCCGTCAGCAGGGTCTCCTGCTGCTGCTGTTCCTGCTGTGCCTGCTGGCGGGCAAGCTGGGTGGCCGCATAGCGCTGCTGATGCTGCTGATGCTGGCTCTGCGCCTGCTGCTGCTGATCCGTGAGCTGCTGACAGCGATGCGAGACCTGCTGATGCTCGGTACGCAGGGCGTCGCGCTGCTGCAGCGCGCCCCGCAGTTTTTCAGCCGGTTCGCTGCGTGCCAGCCGCTGGCGATCGGGCTCAGCGGCCTGTAAGGCCGCGCTGGCCTGCTGCACCGCCGCCTCCGCCTGCTCACTCTCCCGCTGCAGCTGCTGCGCCTGTTGCTGCCACTGCTGTTGCTGTTGCGCCTGCTGATAGTGGCTGCTGAGCTGCTGTTCCGCCTGGGTCAGCCCGGTCAGCTGCCGTTGCAGCGCCTCGCGCGCCTCACTCTCCAGCAGGGTCATCGCGCCTGCCTGGCTGCGCAGCAGGTCCAGCTGGGTTTTCGCCTCTTTGTGGCGCTCATAAATGGCGGCTGAGATCAGGCCGTAGATTTCGGTGCCGGTCAGCTCTTCGAGAAGTTCGGCGCGTTCACTGGCTCTGGCATTGAGAAACGCGGCGAACTGGCCCTGAGAGAGCATCATCGAGCGGGTGAAGCGTTCAAAATCGAGCCCGGAGAGGGTTTCCGTCAGCTTCAGCTTGTCACCCACCTTATCGGCCACGATGGTGTTGTCGGCGCAGCGTGCCAGCTCAACGCGCGGGGCCTGCAGCTTGCCGTCGGCGGCACCGCGGGCGCGGTTCTGACTCCAGAAGGCGCGCCAGGCCTCACCCTTAATCTCAAACTCCACCTCAGCCAGACACTCCGCGCAGTCGCGGGTCATCAGCGGGTTCTGGCTCTGGGAGATCGCGCCCAGGCGCGGCGTCTGGTGGTAGAGCGCCAGGCAGATGGCGTCCAGCAGGGTGGTTTTCCCGGCACCGGTGGCACCGGTAATGGCGAACAGGCCGTTGCTGGCAAAAGGTTCGGCGCGGAAATCGATAAACCATTCACCGCGCAGGGCATTCAGATTTTTAAAACGTAGCGTAAGGATCTTCATTGGGTCTCTTCCATGGCGGCCAGCGTCTGACGAAACAGGGTGGTCATCTGATCGATCTGCTCCGCCTCTAAGCCCTCATCCAGCGCCAGCCGGCGGGCGAAGACCTCTTCCACCTTCAGCTCGCTCAGGGTTTCATTGTCAAGCCGCGCCAGGCTCTGCTGCCGCTGTTCACGGCTGCGGCGCAACAGCAGCACCTCGACGGGCAGCGTGGCGGTCAGCGTTTCCACCTGCCGTTGCAGATCGCTGAGGTACTCCTGGGTCGTGACTTCGATATCGAGCCAGATCGGTTTCTCCGGCTGCTGCCCGCTGAAGGCGTTTAACTGTTCAGCGATCTGCGCCAGCGATCCTTTCAGCGCCTGCATCGGCTGAGTCTGCGGCACCACCAGCGGGGTGACCGCCTGCAGGCCGCTGGCCGTCAGCTCCAGCAGGAAGACGCTTTTTTCACTGCTCAGCTCATCAAAACTCAGCGGGATCGGTGAGCCGCTGTAGCGGATATGCTCGCTGCCGGCGACGCACTGCGCGCGATGAATATGGCCCAGCGCAATGTAGTCGGCGGCGGGAAAGGCGCTGGCCGGGAAGGCGTCCAGCGTGCCGATATAGATGTCACGCACCGAATCGCTCTGGCTGACGCCGACGGTGGTGAGGTGACCGGTGGCGATCACCGGTAGCGTATGGCCCAGTGCCTGTGCTGCGGCGAAACGCTGCTGATAGTGGTGAGCGATCGCCTCCAGCAGCGAGGTCTGTTTGTCGCGTCCCGACTGACCCGCCCGGCTGCGCAGGATGTCGCGCGGGCGCAGGTAGGGAATCGCACAGAGCAGCGCCCCCGGTTCACCCTGACGGGTGTTGAGCAGCAGCACATCATCGTCCTGCGGGGTGGCGATCACCCGGGTATTGAGACAGGCGAGCAGCTCGCGTGACTCATTCAGCGTCGCCACGGAGTCGTGGTTGCCCGCCAGGACAATCAGCTGACAGCCGCTGGGCTGCAGCGCTACCACAAAACGGTTGAACATTTCGCGCGCGTAGCTGGGCGGCGTGCCGGTATCAAACAGATCGCCGGCGATAATCAGCGCATCCACCTGATGCTGTTCAATCTGGATCAACAGCCAGTCGAGAAACGCCTGATGTTCGGCCGCCCGGCTTTTGTTGTAGAAGAACTGCCCCAGATGCCAGTCCGCAGTGTGAATAATGCGCATGATGAGTCCCTGCCGTTGTGATTCGCCCGGCGATTATACTGGCTCTGCGGCCAAAGCAAAAAAGAGTCGCTGCACTGTCATAATTGATTACCTATGTGGTTACAGGCAGGTTATGTTTTTCATAAAAGTGTCACAAATCTGACGCATAATGGCGCCGCGAATCTCAGTGACAGCCGTCATAATCAGCAGGAGAAATAATGGCTAAGCGCATTTTGGTTGTGGAGGATGAAGCCCCCATCCGTGAAATGTTGTGTTTTGTTCTGGAGCAGAACGACTATCAGCCAATCGAGGCGGAAGATTATGACAGCGCCGTGGCCAGGCTGATCGAACCCTGGCCCGATCTGATTCTGCTGGACTGGATGTTACCGGGCGGCAGCGGCATTCAGTTTATCAAACACCTGAAGCGTGAGGCGATGACGCGCGACATTCCGGTCATGATGCTGACCGCCCGTGGCGAAGAGGAAGATCGGGTGCGCGGGCTGGAAGTGGGCGCGGATGACTACATTACCAAGCCTTTTTCCCCTAAAGAGCTGATGGCGCGCATTAAAGCGGTGATGCGCCGTATTTCACCAATGGCGGTGGAAGAAGTGATCGAGATGCAGGGGCTGAGTCTGGACCCCTCGTCGCATCGCGTGATGTCCGAAACCACGCCGCTGGAGATGGGCCCGACCGAATATAAGCTGCTGCACTTCTTTATGACGCACCCGGAGCGCGTTTACAGTCGCGAACAGCTGCTGAACCACGTCTGGGGCACCAATGTGTATGTGGAAGATCGCACCGTTGATGTTCACATCCGCCGTTTACGTAAAGCGCTGGAGATCTCCGGCCACGATCGCATGGTACAAACCGTTCGCGGAACAGGGTATCGTTTCTCTGCCCGCTACTGAACGGAGCCTTTACCGTGCTGGAACGCCTCTCCTGGAAGAGATTACTGACAGAACTGCTGCTGGCCTGTCTGCCCGCGCTGCTGCCGGGCCTGCTGTTTGGCGGGCTGGCCTGGTGGCTGCTGCTGAGCGTGCTGCTGGTGCTGCTGTGGCATTTTCATAATCTGATGCGGCTGTCACACTGGCTGTGGCTCGACCGCACCATGACGCCGCCTGCCGGGCGTGCCAGCTGGGAGCCGCTCTTCTATGGGCTTTACCAGATGCAGCTGCGCAACCGGCGGCGGCGGCGCGAACTGGGCAATCTGATTAAGCGTTTCCGCAGCGGTGCCGAATCGCTGCCGGATGCGGTCATCCTCACCACCGAAGAGGGCACCATTTTCTGGTGCAACGGACTGGCGCAGCAGCACCTTGGCCTGCGCTGGCCGGAAGATAATGGCCAGAATATCCTCAACCTGCTGCGTTACCCCGAATTCTCCCGCTATCTTCGCCAGCGCGATTTTGATAAACCCCTGACGCTGGTGCTGAACAATAAACTGCACATGGAATTTCGCGTCATGCCCTACAGTGAAGGGCAGTGGCTGCTGGTGGCGCGCGATGTGACGCAGATGCATCAGCTGGAAGGGGCGCGCCGCAACTTCTTTGCCAATGTCAGTCATGAGCTGCGCACCCCGCTCACGGTGCTGCAGGGCTATCTGGAGATGATGAACGACTCAGTGATGAGCGAACCTTCGCGCAGCAAAGCGCTGCACACCATGTCGGAGCAGACGCGCCGCATGGACAGTCTGGTTAAGCAGCTGCTGACGCTGTCGCGCATCGAAGCGGCCCCGGCGATCGACCTGAAAGAGAAGGTCGATGTGCCGGTGATGCTGAAACTGCTACAGCATGAAGCCGCGACGCTGAGCGGCGGCCGCCACGACATCCATTTCCACACCGATCCCCATCTGAAAGTGTTCGGCAACGATGAACAGCTGCGCAGCGCCATCTCCAATCTGGTTTACAACGCGGTGAACCACACGCCAGAGGGCACGCGGATCGATATCAGCTGGCTGCGCGGCAAACAGGGCGCGATTTTCCGGGTCTGTGACAACGGGCCGGGGATCGCGCCGGAACAC
The DNA here is from genome assembly GCF_000255315.1 of Pantoea sp. Sc1. Taxonomy (NCBI): domain Bacteria; kingdom Pseudomonadati; phylum Pseudomonadota; class Gammaproteobacteria; order Enterobacterales; family Erwiniaceae; genus Pantoea; species Pantoea sp. Sc1. Next base: position 3,137,237 of record NZ_AJFP01000001.1, on the reverse strand, counting down.
ATCCCGCGGCTGACCGAGCGCTTCTACCGGGTTGACAAGGCGCGCTCACGCGCCACCGGTGGCAGCGGGCTGGGGCTGGCGATTGTGAAACATGCCCTGAGCCACCACAACGCGCGGCTCGATATCACCAGCGTGCCGCATAAGGAGACCTGCTTTACCTTTACGCTGCCGGCAAGGTTGATTGTCAGCAGCGTGATGCAGGAGAATGCCGTTCATTAACCGCTGCCGGAACTCTGCCATGCGCCTGCTTCTTCTCTTCCTCATTACGCTGCTGCCGGGTCTGGCGCTGGCTCAGCCCGGCACGCTCGCCGGCAATCTCAGCAGTGTCGGGTCTGATACGCTGGGCTATCTGATGACCCTCTGGAGCGAGGATTTCAGCCGTCAGGCTCCGGGCGTCAATGTGCAGGTGCAGGCCTCCGGCTCCTCTACGGCCCCGACCGCGCTGGCGGCGGGGGCGGCGCAGCTTGGCCCGATGAGCCGCCCGATGCAGGCGGATGAACGCCAGGCGTTTGAAGCGCGCTACGGCTACCCGCCGCTGGCGGTGCCGGTGGCCATGGATGCGCTGGTCGTCGTGGTCAACCAGCGCAATCCGCTGCAACAGATTGCGCCCTCGCAGCTTGATGCCCTCTTTTCTGTGACCCGCCTGTGCGGTGCACACAGCGTGCCGCGGTTCTGGGGCGATCTTGGCTTAACCGGCGCTGAGTGGCGTAAACGGCCGATTCAGCGCTATGGCCGCAACTCCGCCTCCGGCACCTGGGGTTTCTTCAAGCAGCAGGCGCTCTGCAAGGGCGATTTTCGCCGCGACGTGGCGGAGTTTCCCGGCTCGGCTGCGGTGGTGCAGGCGGTAGCCGGGAACCCGCGCAGCATTGGCTACGCCAGTTTTGGCTTTCATCTCAGCGGCGTCAAAATGCTGGCGGTGAAGAACGATCAGGGGCAGGCGATTGCCCCGGATGCGGAGGCTATCCGCAGTGGCCGCTATCCCTGGGCGCGTCCGCTCTATCTCTATGTCAATAAAGCGCCCGGTAAGCCGCTGCCGCCGCTGGTGGCCGCGTTTCTGCAGCAGGTGCTTTCCGCGCAGGGACAGCGTCGGGTCAGTGAAGCGGGCTACCTGCCGCTCTCTGACACGCAGATGGCGCAGGCGCGTGCAGCCCTGCAGTAATCCTCTAAGTTGAATTTTTTTCATCATCGCTGAATTTTCTTCAGTTGCAGACAGAGGCGACTCATGTCACTCTGCATTCAGACATATAGCCATCCAGATGGCTATTTATATCAGAGTGCAATTATTTCCTGCCGCAATGATTGGCAGGAGAGACAGGAGTGATCATGCAAAGAGAAACCGCCCCGTTCCGTGCCGATACCGTTGGCAGCTTCCTCCGTCCCGCCGCGATTAAACAGGCGCGCGAACAGTTTGCGGCCGGCGAGATTGATGCGGCAGCGCTGCGTCAGGTGGAAGATGAGGCCATCCGTGATGTGGTGGCTAAGCAGCGTGAGAACGGCCTGAAAGTCGTGACTGACGGTGAGTTTCGTCGCGGCTGGTGGCACTTCGATTTCTTCTACGGCCTGGACGGCGTCGAGAGCTATGAAGCGGAGCAGGGCATTCAGTTCAATGGCGTGCAGACCAAAGCGCACGGTGTGAAAGTGGTAAGCAAGCTCGGCTTTCCGGCCGATCACCCGATGCTGGACCATTTCCGCTTCCTGCAGAGCATTGCCGGTGATGCGGTGCCGAAGATGACCATTCCCAGCCCCAGCGTGCTGCACTTTCGTGGCGGTCGCAAAGTGATCGACGCGGAGGTCTATCCCGATCTGGCGGACTATTTCGACGATCTGGCGCAGACCTACAAACAGGCGATTCAGGCGTTTTACGCGGCGGGCTGTCGTTATCTGCAGCTGGATGATACCGTCTGGGCTTACCTCTGCTCGGAAGATCAGAAACGGGATATCCGGGCGCGTGGTGACGATCCGGCGCAGCTGGCGCAGACCTATGCCCGGGTGCTGAACAAAGCGCTGGAGGATAAACCGGCCGATCTGACCGTGGGTCTGCATGTCTGTCGCGGTAATTTCCGCTCAACCTGGATCTCAGAGGGCGGTTACGGACCGGTCGCTGAAATCCTGTTCGGCAGCGTTAACGTAGATGCTTTCTTCCTGGAGTATGACAATGCCCGTTCCGGCGGCTTCGAGCCCCTGCGCTTCATCAAGCCCGGTCATCAGCAGGTGGTGCTGGGGCTGATCACCACGAAAGTGGGAGAGCTGGAAGATCCGGTGCAGGTGAAATCCCGGCTGGAGGAGGCGGCGCAGTTTGTGAGTCTGGAGCAGATCTGCCTCAGCCCGCAGTGCGGCTTTGCGTCGACCGAAGAGGGCAACAGCCTCAGCGAAGCCGAGCAGTGGCAGAAGATTCGACTGGTTGTCGATATCGCGAAACAGGTCTGGTAAGGCTGTAACGTTGTGCAGACAGGCGCGTAAAACGCGCCTTTTGTGTATCTGCCGGTGCGTTTATGCGGATATTTCCCACCGTCTGTCTGTTTTTCAGGCACATCATCTTGTGTGCCTGTGCCAAAAATCAACGCTATCCTCTGTCATTTGAAAAAATGGCGGGATAAGCTTCTGGTTTTCCGATCCCGTATTGCCTTTCTCCGCTATAAACGTTTTACTTAGCGCCGTTGTCGATCCATCCCTCTGTGAACAGAATAAAAGCAGCTCAAATCACCTGCACTTTTCCCTGCGACGAGCATAATGCGCTGAGACACTCAGTCAGGTCGCGGCTTATATGCAGCGAGGGGGACAACACAAACCCAACTTCCACCGCAACATCAGTGACAGGCCGTATGACACATCGTTTAACTTCGAAGGACATTCTCGCGCTGGGCTTTATGACATTCGCCCTGTTTGTTGGCGCGGGCAACATCATTTTCCCTCCTATGGTGGGTATTCAGTCTGGCGAACACGTCTGGACTGCCGCTATCGGATTTCTGCTTACCGCTGTGGGTCTGCCCGTGATGACCGTGATCGCGCTGGCCCGTGTCGGCGGCGGCGTGGATGCGCTCAGCAGCCCGATCGGCAAGGTGGCTGGCATCGTGCTGGCCACCGTCTGCTATCTGGCGGTCGGGCCCCTGTTTGCCACCCCGCGAACGGCGACGGTCTCGTTTGAGATGGGCATCGCCCCCCTGACCGGTGAAGGCGCGCTGCCGCTGTTTATCTACAGCCTGATCTACTTTGTGCTGGTGATTGGCGTGTCGCTCTATCCCGGCAAGCTGCTCGACACGGTAGGGCACTTCCTGGCACCCCTGAAAATCGTTGCGCTGACCATACTGGGCGTCGCCGCGCTGTTGTGGCCGGCAGGCGGGACGATCACCGCCACGGCTGATTATCAGCGAGCGGCCTTCTCCAGCGGTTTCGTCAACGGTTACCTGACCATGGATACCCTGGGCGCGCTGGTGTTTGGCATCGTGATTGTTAACGCCGCCCGTTCGCGTGGCGTGGACAATGCCGCACTGCTGACCCGTTATACCGTACTGGCAGGACTGATTGCCGGTCTGGGCCTGACGCTGGTCTACCTCTGCCTGTTTAAACTGGGGGCGGGCAGCGGCGCGCTGGTGGATCAAAACGCTAACGGCGCAGCGATTCTGCACGCCTATGTTCAGCACACCTTTGGCAACATGGGCAGCTTCTTCCTGGCCGCCCTGATCTTCGTCGCCTGCATGGTGACCGCGGTGGGCCTGACCTGTGCCTGTGCGGAATTTTTTGCGCAATACCTGCCGTTATCGTATAAAACGCTGGTGTTTATTCTGGGTCTGTTCTCTATGGTGGTGTCGAATCTCGGCCTGAGCCACCTGATTCAGATCTCCATCCCGGTACTGACGGCGATCTATCCGCCCTGTATCGTGCTGGTGGTGCTGAGTTTCACCCTCAACTGGTGGAACAAGAGCAGCCGGATTATCGCGCCTGCAATGCTGGTAAGCCTGCTGTTTGGCATTGTCGATGCGATTAAAACGACCGGGTTTAAAGATTTGCTGCCGGCTTTCAGCCAGCATCTGCCGCTGGCTGACCAGGGTCTCGCCTGGCTGCCGCCGTCGCTGGTGATGCTGTTGATTGCCGCTGTGGTTGATCGGGTGAAAGGGCCTGAACAGGTAACGGCTCACTCGTAACAGTCAGCACGGTTTTTTCTTTAACCACGGGCTTGCCCGTGGTTTTTTCATTTCACAGGTACAGGTTGTTATGCAAGAAACCAATAAGCTCAAACGCGGACTGAGCACGCGCCATATCCGCTTTATGGCGCTGGGATCGGCGATTGGCACCGGGCTCTTTTACGGTTCCGCTGACGCGATTAAAATGGCCGGGCCGAGCGTGCTGCTCGCCTATATCATCGGCGGGGCAGTGGCTTACATCATCATGCGCGCGCTGGGTGAGATGTCGGTCAATAATCCTCAGGCCAGCTCCTTCTCCCGTTACGCCCAGGACTATCTGGGGCCGATGGCCGGATACATCACCGGCTGGACCTACTGTTTTGAAATCCTGATTGTGGCGATTGCCGATGTGACGGCGTTTGGCATCTATATGGGCGTCTGGTTCCCGGAGGTGCCGCACTGGATCTGGGTGCTGAGCGTGGTGCTGATCATCGGGGCGGTTAACCTGATGAGCGTCAGGGTGTTTGGCGAGGTGGAGTTCTGGTTCTCCTTCTTCAAGGTCGCCACCATTATCGTGATGATTCTGGCCGGTTTCGGCATGATTATCTGGGGGATTGGCAACGGCGGGCAGCCAACCGGTATCCATAACCTCTGGACCAACGGCGGCTTCTTCGCTCACGGCGTGGTCGGCATGCTGCTGTCGCTGCAGATGGTGATGTTCGCCTACGGCGGCATCGAAATCATCGGCATCACCGCCGGGGAAGCGAAAGAGCCGGAGAAGTCGATTCCGCGCGCGATCAACTCTGTGCCATGGCGCATTCTGGTCTTTTATGTCGGCACGCTGTTTGTGATTATGTCGATCTACCCGTGGAACCAGGTGGGGACGTCGGGCAGCCCGTTTGTGCTGACCTTCCAGCATCTGGGGATCGCTGCAGCCGCCTCGATTCTTAACTTCGTGGTGCTGACCGCGTCACTTTCCGCGATTAACAGCGATGTCTTTGGCGTGGGCCGTATGCTGCACGGCATGGCGCAGCAGGGCCATGCGCCGAAGGTCTTCATGAAGGTTTCCGCACGCGGCATTCCGTGGGTGACGGTCGTGGTGATGATGTTCGCCATGCTGATCGCGGTCTATCTCAACTACCTGATGCCAGAGAAAGTCTTCCTGGTGATCGCCTCGCTGGCGACCTTTGCTACGGTGTGGGTCTGGATCATGATCCTGCTGTCGCAGATCGCGTTCCGCCGCAAAATTGGCAAAGAGGCGGCCGGTAAGCTGCTGTTCGCCTTGCCGGGCGGCAGCTGGACCGCTGGCGTCGGCGTCGCCTTCCTCTGCTTTATTATCGGCCTGATTGGTTATTTCCCCGATACCCGCATTTCACTCTACGTAGGTATGGTGTGGATTGTGCTGCTGCTGCTGGGCTATAAGCTGGTGCGCAAGCCACGCTAATCTTCCGTTCTGCTCTCCCGATTCACGGGGGAGCAGAACCGGCAATCTCCCGCCTTCATTCTCTTTTCCTCCCGCCTTAATTTCTCAAAGGACGCGCTGTCAGCGCAGAATAAAAGTCATTACCCGGCAGACAGGCCTGAATGGCCAGAGAAGGGGAGGGTAAAAGGAAATAAAAAACGGCGAAACCAGTCGCCGAAAGAATCTAAATATTATAGGAAAAAATGTATAAAGGGATGATTGACGGGGCTATCGTAAAACAAAACGCGGGACGCTGAAAGCCAGCCGGATTTAATTAAGAAAAGGGCGGAATAGCGCTAATTAACAGGGATTAACATTATTCAGACCGCGTTTTTGTTGCGGCCTGAATATGATTAGCCACAGACTCAGGGCAATATAACGGAAACCGGCAGCGTAGCGCTGTTGTCGATGTTTTTCCGCAGTTGTGTCAGCGTGGATTGATAAGGGCAGAGCAGGCCCACACTGGTATCCCTGCAGCCAGGCTGATGCCACGCCTGATGTAATAACGGGTGTTTTTCATCAACCGGTTGCAGCCGGCGGAGATCATCCAGGCTTTGCGCCTGAAAGTAGATCTGCAAAAAACGTTCCCCACTCCGCGTGTCGCGCCAGCGCTCCAGCACCAGACTGCCGCCCGGCGGAATATTCCCGCGTGAATAGCCTGGCAACGCCCAGTCAAAGCCCATCAGCGTGCGGACCATGGCAATATTGGTGTCATGCGCCACCAGAATTAACCAGCGGGTCGGCGACGTGTTGGAGCCAATCACCTGCAGCATTGCGCTGAGCAGGATCGAGCCACGCCGCTGAGCCAGATAGAGGATATCGTTACTGAGGTCGTAGTTTGCGGTCAGCAGTGGCAGCAGCGAGGTGATCTGCGCCGCCGAGGTGATGTGTCCCCAGGCGAGCTGATTAGACGGCAGATTTTCGCTGTAGCCCAGGCGCAGCGTCTCCACCATGCTGGCCATCGCGCTCAGCCCCTCAACGTAACTGCCGCCGTTGCGGGTCTGTCTGAACTGCCAGGGGCGATCGAAGAACGTGCAGCGGGAGGCAGGCGGGCAGACCGCCGCTCTGAGCTGCTGAATTGCCGGTTGCAGCTGCTTTTGCCGCTGTGCCAGATCGCCTGCCTTCTGCTGCTTAGCCGCCAGCGCCCGGGCGGGATCGATGTGGGTGAGGGGCAGTTTGTCGCTCTGAAACAGGGGATCGACCTCGCCCGCGACGTGATGCACCGGCACGCCGCAGCCGGGAAAGGCGCCGTCAGTCAGTGCCGCCGCGGTGGCGCGGGTGCGCTGCAACGGACTGGCCCGCACGTAGACCTGCGCCGCATCGGGGCAGCCCGCCGCCAGCAGGCCGAGCTGGCGATAGTGTTCGCCCTGCCAGCGCCCCTTATTCACGACCGCGCTGTAGCCATGTCCGGTCAGCTCCCCATCGGCGGTGGTCCACACCGTCCAGGATTGCTCACTGGCCGCCTCAATCTCTTTGCGGTTTCCCGGCGTCGGTGGCCGCACGCCGTGGCGGCTCAGCTCGACCACCTTCTCCAGCTGATACTCAGCCGCCTGTGACGTCGTGCTCAGCAGACAGAGAGCGGCAAGAATAAGGGCGCACCGACGCAGCCGTAACCGGATCATCTACTCATCCAGAGCGGGATTACCCGCCAGCGCTTTAATCTGTGGATAGAGGGCCGCATTGGCCAGCAGAACCGGATTACCGTTTTTCAGCCCGTCGTTACGCAGGTAGTCGTTGGTGACGCCGCCCGCTTCGCGCATCAGGACAATGCCCGGCAGACTATCCCAGGGATGCATGTGCGCTTCGTAATAGCCGATCAGGCGTCCAGCAGCAGCCCAGGCGCTGGTCAGCGCGCCGGACCCCACCCGAATAAACATGCCACCCTGCTCAATCAGACCGGTGATGAGGCGCGAGACGCTTTCGCCGCCGGTGCGGCTGGAGTTGCTGATACCCAGCAGCCCTTCGTTAAGCCGCTCTGCCGCATGGACCTGCAGGCGGCTTTCGTTGAGCCACGCCCCGTGGTTTTTGCGGGCATGAAACAGCTCCTGATGATTGGGGTCGCAGATCACGCCGATCACCGGTTCGCCCTCGCAGACCAACGCCAGCGACACGCACCAGTTAGGCAGGCCGTTGACGAAGCAGGCGGTGCCGTCGATGGGATCGATGACCCAGACAAAAGGGGCGCCCTGAACCTCGCCACCGCTCTCTTCACCATAGACGGCATCGTCAGGAAAACGTTCAGCGATTAATGTTTTAAGCAGCGCTTCCACGTTGCGGTCAGCCTCGCTCACCACATCCTGTAAATCCCTTTTGTGTTCCACCACCAGTGTCTGACGCTGCTGATACCATGACAGGGCCCGGCTGCCCGCCGCACGGGCGATGTCGCAGGCGTAACGGTAACGCGCGTCAATTTCAGATTGCGAAGCGGATGACATCTTTTCCTCTTATGATTTTGTGCCATAACGAACGGAAGGCGCGCCTGAACAGGCGGTCTGGCTGTGCTGTTAACGTAACTATTGTTAAGAAAGGCTTCATTAAGCCGCAGTTAGCGGGCAATGGCAAGATGGCGCAGGGGCGGACGACGCGCTTTTTCAGCGGGCAGGCGCCTGCGCCCGCCCGGTGCGGCAGCAGAGGATCGGGTTTTACAGGGTGCGGCTGGTCGCCAGCGCCATTAAACGCGGATAAAAAACAAAAAACAGCGCTTCCAGCTGTTCGTAGTGTTCAGTGAAATCCTGGTAGGAGTCGCGCAGTGCCGCCAGACGCGGACGGCGGCTGGCCATGCCGTGGAGAACCCGCTCCAGCCGCGCGGGCTGGGCATAATGCTCAAACCAGCGCTCGCGCCACATCACCGCGTTAAGTTCCTGAAAATCGACCGGCGTCTCCGCGAGGTGCGGCACGATTTCGCGCTCGGCGGCGGCAGAAAACTGCGCCAGCGTCTGGCCGGGCATGAACTGCTGCCAGTGACGGGCCAGAAAATGGTCCCAGATGACGTCCAGCGTAATCGGGGCCACGCGATAGGTTTCAGCACGGAACAGCTGACGGGCGCTGCGCACTTCCGGCAGCGTGTCGGTCATGACGTCAAGACGCCGGTGCATGAGGATGCCGTCTGCGACAGGCGCAGACCAGTGCTGGTGCGGGTTACCCCGCACAAAGTCAGCCATTAAATTGCCGAGCAGGGAGCTGTCGGCCAGCTGAGCCAGATGGAGATGAGCAAGAAAGTTCATGCCGCATTATAGGCTGAACTGCCTTTGCGCAGCCAGCTGTTCAGAATTGGTCGATTTTCCGCTAAACTGTGCCGCCTGTTTTTGCCTGAGAAAGAACACTTCAATGCGTGTCGCCGATTTTGCTTTTGAATTGCCCGAATCCCTGATTGCTCACTATCCCCAGGCGCAGCGCAGCGGCTGCCGTCTGCTGTCGCTCGACGGTCCCAGCGGCGCACTGACGCACGGGGTCTTTACCGACGTGCTGGATAAGCTGAATCCAGGCGATCTGCTGGTGTTCAACAATACCCGTGTGATCCCGGCGCGCGTCTTTGGCCGCAAAGCCAGCGGCGGCAAAATCGAGATGCTGGTCGAGCGGATGCTCGACGACAAGCGTGTGCTGGCACATGTGCGCGCCTCAAAAGCGCCGAAGCCGGGTGCAGCGCTGCTGCTGGGCGAAGATGAGAGCGTGAAAGCGACCATGGTGGCCCGCCACGATGCGCTGTTTGAGATTGAATTTGATGATGAGCGCGCGGTACTCGATATTCTGAACAGCGTGGGCCATATGCCCCTGCCGCCCTATATCGATCGGCCGGACGAAGAGGCCGACCGCGAGCTTTATCAGACCGTCTACAGCGCCCGTCCGGGGGCCGTCGCGGCACCCACAGCCGGTCTGCATTTTGATGAGCCGCTGTTGCAGGCGCTGAAAGAGAAGGGCATTGAGATGGCGTTTGTGACGCTGCATGTCGGGGCGGGAACCTTCCAGCCGGTGCGTGTCGAAACCATCGAAGAGCATCACATGCACGCGGAATATGCCGAAGTACCGCAGGAGGTGGTTGATGCGGTGCTGGCCTGCAAGGCGCGCGGCAATAAGGTGGTTGCGGTGGGCACCACCTCCGTCCGGTCGCTGGAGAGCGCAGCCAAAGCGAGCCAGGATGCCCTGATCGCGCCATTCTTCGACGATACCCAGATTTTTATCTATCCGGGCTATGAGTATCAGGTGATCGACGCGCTCATCACCAACTTCCATCTGCCTGAATCGACCCTGATTATGCTGGTCTCGGCCTTCGCCGGGTATCAGCACACCATGGCCGCGTACCGCGCAGCCGTGGCTGAGCAATATCGTTTCTTCAGTTATGGCGACGCGATGTTTATCAGCAAAAATCCGCAGGCGCCGCTGGAAAAAGTGGGCGACTGATTTATCAACCGATAGCCGGAATCGCGCTCTGCGTGACAGAAGGCTATCTGCATCGGACTGTTTCTCCGATGGAGGCTTTGTGAAATTTGAACTTGATACCACAGACGGGCGCGCACGCCGTGGCCGTCTGATTTTTGATCGCGGCGTGGTGGAAACCCCGGCGTTTATGCCCGTTGGCACCTACGGCACCGTCAAAGGCATGACGCCGGAAGAGGTACAGGATACCGGCGCGCAGATCATTCTGGGGAATACCTTCCATCTCTGGCTGCGTCCGGGTCAGGAGATCATGAAACTGCACGGCGATCTGCATGACTTTATGCAGTGGAAAGGGCCAATTCTGACCGACTCCGGTGGCTTCCAGGTCTTCAGCCTGGGCGACATCCGTAAAATCACCGAAGCGGGCGTGCATTTCCGTAACCCGATCAACGGCGATCCGATCTTCCTCGATCCGGAAAAATCGATGGAGATTCAGTATGACCTCGGTTCCGACATCGTGATGATTTTCGATGAGTGTACGCCTTATCCGGCGGACTGGGACTATGCCAAACGTTCAATGGAGATGTCGCTGCGCTGGGCACGACGCAGCCGTGACCGTTTTGACAGCCTCGGCAACAAAAACGCACTGTTTGGCATTATCCAGGGCTCGGTTTACGAAGATTTACGAGATGTCTCGGTTAAAGGTCTGGTAGAGATTGGCTTTGATGGGTACGCTGTGGGCGGCCTGGCGGTGGGTGAACCTAAGCAGGACATGCACCGTATTCTTGAGCACGTCTGTCCGCAGCTTCCGCAGGATAAACCCCGTTATCTGATGGGCGTTGGCAAACCTGAAGATCTGGTTGAGGGCGTCCGTCGCGGCGTCGATATGTTCGACTGCGTGATGCCAACCCGTAATGCGCGCAATGGTCATCTGTTTGTGACCGAGGGCGTGGTGAAGATCCGCAACGCCCGCTACAAAGATGACACCGCGCCACTGGATGCGGAGTGTGACTGTTACACCTGTCGCAATTATAGCCGGGCCTACTTGTATCATCTCGACCGTTGTAACGAAATACTGGGCGCGCGTCTGAATACTATCCACAATTTGCGCTACTACCAGCGTCTGATGGCTGGTTTACGCCAGGCTATCGAAGAGGGTAGATTAGAGCGCTTTGTAACTGAGTTTTACCAACGGACGGGTAAAGAAGTTCCGCCTTTAACGTCTGACAATTCATCAATGAGGGAAATTTAATGAGCTTATTCATTTCTGACGCCGTGGCCGCAGCAGGCGCACCGTCTCAGGGAAGTCCGTATTCTCTGGTGATCATGCTGGTGGTGTTTGGTCTGATTTTCTATTTCATGATCCTGCGTCCGCAGCAGAAACGTGCGAAAGAGCACAAGAAGCTGATGGATTCCATCTCAAAGGGCGATGAAGTGTTGACCAGCGGTGGCCTGGTCGGTCGCGTCACAAAAGTCTCTGACACGGGCTACGTCGCTATCGCGCTGAATGACACCAACGAAGTGGTCATTAAACGTGATTTCGTTGCCGCCGTGCTGCCTAAAGGCACCATTAAGGCGCTGTAATTCTTTCTTCCCTAAGGGAACTGCCGTGTTAAACCGTTATCCTTTGTGGAAGTATGTGATGCTGGTCGTCGTGATTATCGTCGGCCTGCTCTATGCGCTTCCCAACCTCTATGGTGAGGATCCGGCCGTTCAAATCACTGGTGCGCGCGGAAGCGCCGCCAGTGAGCAGACGCTGGATCAGATTCAGTCCGCATTAAAACAGGACAATATCCAGAGCAAATCTGTTGCGCTGGAAAATGGTGCGATTACCGCGCGCTTCGCCAATACGGATGTGCAGTTACGCGCCCGTGAAGCGATCATGAAAGCGCTGGGTGAAGACTACGTCGTGGCGCTGAACCTCGCGCCTGCCACGCCCCGCTGGCTGACCATGCTGTCAGCAGAACCGATGAAACTCGGTCTCGACCTGCGTGGCGGCGTGCACTTCCTGATGGAAGTGGACATGGACACCGCACTCAGCAAACTGCAGGAGCAGAATGCTGATACGCTGCGTAGCGACCTGCGCGCCAAAAATATCCCCTATACCAACGTCAATAAAATCGCGAACTACGGCGTGGAAATTCGTTTCCGTGACGCCGCCAGCCGCGATGCGGCGATTTCCTGGCTCTCTTCCCGTCATCAGGATCTGGTGATCAACAGCAGCGGCAGCGATGCGCTGCGTGCCACCATGAGCGATGCCCGTCTCAGCGAAGCGCGTGAATATGCGGTTCAGCAGAACATCACGATTCTGCGTAACCGTGTGAACCAGCTGGGCGTGGCGGAACCGCTGGTTCAGCGTCAGGGTTCCGATCGCATCGTGGTGGAACTGCCAGGGATTCAGGACACGGCGCGCGCCAAAGAGATTCTGGGTGCGACCGCAACCCTGGAATTCCGTCTGGTGAACACCACCGTGGATCCGAGCGCAGCCGCCAGTGGCCGGGTGCCGGGTGACTCCGAAGTCAAAAAGATGCGTGACGGCCAGCCGGTCGTACTCTACAAGCGGGTGATTCTGACCGGTGACCACATCACCGACTCGACCTCCAGCATGGATGAGTACAACCAGCCACAGGTGAACATTTCACTGGATGGCGCAGGCGGAAACATCATGTCGAACTTCACCAAGGACAACATCGGCAAACCGATGGCGACCCTGTTTGTGGAGTACAAAGACAGCGGTAAGAAAGATGCCAATGGCCGTTCCATTCTGGTGAAACAGGAAGAGGTGATTAACGTCGCCAATATCCAGTCTCGCCTGGGGAACAGCTTCCGCATTACCGGTATCAACAATCCGAACGAAGCGCGTCAGCTGTCGCTGCTGCTGCGTGCCGGTGCGTTGATTGCGCCAATCCAGATCGTGGAAGAGCGCACTATCGGACCGACCATGGGTCAGCAGAACATTACTCAGGGTCTGGAAGCCTGCCTCTGGGGTCTGCTTGCGTCGATCCTGTTCATGGTGGTGTTCTACAAGAAGTTTGGTCTGATTGCGACCAGTGCGCTGCTGGTAAACCTGGTGCTGATTGTCGGCATCATGTCCCTGCTGCCGGGCGCGACCCTGACCATGCCGGGGATTGCCGGTATCGTGTTAACCCTGGCGGTGGCAGTTGATGCCAACGTACTGATTAACGAACGTATTAAAGAAGAGCTGCGCAACGGGCGCTCGGTTCAGCAGGCAATCCATGAGGGCTACAAAGGCGCCTTCTCCAGTATTGTCGATGCGAACGTGACCACCCTGATCAAAGTGATCATTCTTTACGCGGTCGGCACCGGTTCGATCAAAGGCTTTGCGATTACCACCGCTATCGGTATCGCGACCTCAATGTTCACCGCGATTATCGGTACCCGTGCCATTGTTAACCTGGTTTACGGTGGCAAACGCATCAACAAGCTGTCTATCTGAGGAGTGCGTTGTGGCACAGGAATATAACATTGAGCAGTTGAACCACGGGCGTAAAGTCGTCGACTTTATGCGCTGGGATACGCTGGCCTTCATCATTTCGGGACTGCTGATCGTCGCTGCGATTGCGATCGTGGGCGTGCGCGGTTTTAACTGGGGCCTCGATTTCACCGGCGGTACCGTGATTGAGATTGCGCTGGAAAAACCTGCCGACCTCGACACGCTGCGCAGCGATCTGGTGAAAGCGGGCTTTGACGAGCCGCTGGTGCAGAACTTTGGCAGCAGCCGTGACGTCATGGTGCGTATGGCACCGGTTACCGGTCCGGCAGGCACCGAAATAGGCAATAAAGTGGTGTCGGTGATTAACCAGACCACCCAGCAGAACGCGACCGTTAAGCGCATTGAGTTCGTAGGCCCGAGCGTGGGCAGCGACCTGGCGCAGGCGGGGGCGATGGCGCTGTTGTCTGCACTGATTGCGATTCTGATCTATATCGGTTTCCGCTTTGAGTGGCGTCTGGCACTGGGCACCGTGCTGGCGCTGGCGCATGACGTCATCATCACCTGCGGTCTGCTGGCGCTGTTCCGTATTGAAATCGACCTGACGATTGTTGCCTCACTGATGTCAGTGATTGGCTACTCGCTTAACGATAAAATCGTGGTCTCTGACCGTATTCGTGAGAACTTCCGCAAGATCCGTCGCGGCAGCGCTTACGATATTACCAACGTGTCCCTGACCCAGACCTTAAGCCGTACGCTGATTACCTCGCTGACCACACTGGCGATGATCCTCATCCTCTTCATCTTTGGTGGTGCGCTGCTGAAAGGCTTCTCACTGACCATGCTGATTGGTGTGACGATCGGTACGATTTCATCCATTTATGTCTCTTCGGCGCTGGCGCTGAAGCTGGGCATGAAGCGTGAACATATGCTGGTGCAGAAGGTTGAGAAAGAGGGCGCAGATCAGCCTTCTATCCTGCCGTAATCGCATGACAGAAATGAAAACGGGCAGCCCTTGGGCTGCCCGTTTTTTTTGCGCCGGCCGTCAGGGTAATGCCGGTGCAGCAGGTGGGGTCTGGGTCGGCACGTTACCGGTCACGTTATGCACGCGGACGTAGCCGAGCTGCTCCGGTGTCAGACCGCTGAGGCGCAGCGGAACGGTGACCGAATGCTGCGGCAGCAGGGAGGCAGGCACGGTGATGGTCTGACTCAGCGTGTCATTGCCGAGCGGCTTGCCGCTGGCGGGATCGAGCTCGCCCCAGATCACCGTGGCGTTCAGCGCAGGCAACGGCTGTTCATCCATCGAACGCACCGTGAGGGTTGCCCGCGAGCCGCTCGCTTCAGCCGTGACGGGCGACAGCGTCAGTCGCAGCGTACCGAGCCGGGTCTGCAACGCCACGGGCGTATTGGCCTGTGGCAGCAGCCATGCTCCCTGCTGAGACTGGCTGTTCAGCTGTCCCTGAATCTCCAGCGCACTGGCTTGCGAGGTCAGGTGCTGCATCTGCTGATTAAGCTGATTCACTTCCTGATGCAGCTCTCTGACCTGCGGTGTGCTGGCGGTGCTGCTGCACCCGCTCAGCGTCATCAGAGAGAGCGCCACCGGAACCCAAACCATCCTGTTCATAAGTTATCCTTGTCCGTTATTTCGGGATGCGTAACACCTGACCCGGGTAGATCTTATCAGGGTGCGACAGCATCGGTTTGTTCGCTTCGAAAATCTTATTGTACTCATTGGCGTTGCCGTAGACCTGTTTCGAGATGGCGCTCAGCGTATCGCCTTTTTTCACCGTGTAGAGTTCGGACTCCGCTGCGCTGTCGGTGACGGTAACCTTGTCTTCCACTTTGGTGATGCCCGCGACGTTGCCCGCTGCGATCAGAATCTTCTCTTTCAGCTCCTGAGAGAGGCCATCGCCGGTCACCGTGACGGTATCGCCATTCACTTTGACATCAACCTTGTCGCTGTCGGGTAATCCGAGTTTGTTGATGTGCTCCTGCAGCTTTTTATTCTGGTCATCACCGCCATGCACGGCATCCCACAATTTTTCACCCGCTTCTTTCACAAAGTTAAACAGACCCATACAACCTCCAGTGTGTTAGTGGAAAATTTCAATTGCAGCCCTTAAAGCGTAGTCCCTTTTGCTGCAGACGAAATTTAGCATCGTTTATCCTGAGAGGTGAATCCTCTGAAAGGCACGAAGAGATTTTGTTGATTCGCAGTTCGCGCTACACTGTCTGACCCATCACTCTCGCGTCAGGAAACGTCATGCATTGCCCATTCTGCTCCGCTGTGGACACCAAAGTGATTGATTCTCGTCTGGTTAGTGAAGGCTCTTCGGTGCGCCGCCGCCGCCAGTGTCTGATGTGCCATGAGCGCTTTACCACCTTTGAGGTGGCAGAACTGGTGATGCCTCGCGTGGTGAAAAGCAATGACGTGCGCGAACCCTTCAATGAAGACAAAATGGCCAGCGGGATGATGAAGGCGCTGGAAAAGCGTCCGGTCAGCGCCGACGCGGTGGAAAGCGCCGTAAACCATATCAAAACCCAGCTGCGTGCCACGGGTGAACGGGAGATCCCCAGCAAGCTGATTGGCAACCTGGTGATGGATGAGCTGAAAAAACTCGATAAGGTGGCCTACATCCGCTTCGCCTCGGTTTACCGCAGCTTTGAAGATATCCGGGATTTTGGCGAAGAGATCGCCCGTTTACAGGATTAAAGTATGGATGAACGCTATATGGCGCGCGCGCTGGAGCTGGCGCGACGCGGCCGTTTTACCACCATGCCCAACCCCAACGTCGGCTGCGTTATCGTACGCGATGGTGAGGTCGTGGGGGAGGGGTGGCACCAGCGCGCCGGAGAACCCCATGCGGAAGTCCACGCGCTGCGTATGGCAGGCGAAAAAGCGCGCGGCGCTACCGCCTATGTGACGCTGGAGCCGTGCAGTCATCATGGCCGTACGCCTCCCTGCTGTGATGCCCTGATCGCCGCCGGTGTGAAGCGGGTCGTGGCCGCGATGCAGGACCCGAATCCGCAGGTCGCCGGTCGCGGGCTGCACCGCCTGCAGCAGGCGGGCATTGAGGTCAGCCACGGTCTGATGATGCCGGAAGCGGAGGCGCTGAATCGCGGCTTTCTCAAGCGGATGCGCACCGGGTTTCCCTGGATTCAGCTCAAACTGGGCGCGTCGCTGGATGGCCGGACCGCCATGGCCAGCGGCGAAAGTCAGTGGATTACCTCTGCGGCTGCGCGTCGTGATGTGCAGCGTCTGCGGGCGCAAAGTGCGGCTATCCTGAGCAGCAGCGCAACCGTGCTGGCGGACGATCCCTCCCTGACGGTGCGCTGGTCCGAACTCAGTGCGGACACCCAGGCGCTGCTGGATGAGCAGCAGCTGCGTCAGCCGGTGCGGGTGATTATCGACAGCCAGAATCGCGTTACGTCCGGGCATCGCCTGATTTCGCAGCCAGGAGAAACCTGGCTGATGCGCCATCAGCTGGATCAGCAGAGCTGGCCCGCAGGCGTGACGCAAATTGCCGTTCCGCAGCGCGAGCATCAGCTGGATCTGGTGGCGATGATGATGCTGCTGGGCCAGCGCCAGATCAACAGCGTCTGGGTTGAAGCGGGCGCAACGCTGGCGGGTGCGCTGCTGCAGGCGGGACTGGCCGATGAGCTGATCGTCTACGTGGCACCTAAGCTGTTAGGTGATGAAGGCCGCGGCCTGTGTCACTTGCCCGGACTCAGTCAGCTGGCTGATGCGCCTGCCTTTCGTTTCAGCGATGTCCGTCAGGTCGGAGACGATTTACGCCTGACCCTGACGCCGCAATAACACGGGCGGAAAAGCGAGAGCACGCCGCCGAAGAGTATGATAGAATCCGCCCCCCTGCGCGGGGCTAAATAAACCCCTGAAAGGATAAGTATGAAAGTTATCGAAGCTGCTGTTGCAACGCCTGAGGCCAGTGTTGCCATCGTTATCGCGCGTTTTAACAACTTCATTAATGACAGCCTGCTGGAGGGTGCAATTGATGCCCTGAAACGTATCGGCCAGGTCAAAGATGACAATATCACCGTAGTCTGGGTTCCCGGCGCCTACGAACTGCCTCTGGCAGCTCGCGCGCTGGCTAACGCCGGCAAATATGATGCGATTATCGCCCTCGGCACCGTGATTCGTGGTGGCACAGCCCACTTCGAATATGTGGCGGGTGAAGCCAGCTCCGGTATCGCCAGCGTCGCCATTAACAGCGATATTCCTGTCGCATTTGGCGTGCTGACAACCGAAAGCATCGAGCAGGCCATTGAACGTGCCGGTACCAAAGCCGGTAACAAAGGTGCGGAAGCCGCACTGACCGCGCTCGAAATGATCAACGTATTGAAAGCCATTAAAGCCTGATTTTTGTAAGGGGAATTTTGTGAAACCTGCTGCTCGTCGTCGCGCCCGTGAGTGCGCTGTTCAGGCGCTTTACTCCTGGCAGTTGTCGAATAACGACATTGCCGATGTGGAATACCAGTTTCTGGCGGAACAGGACGTCAAAGACGTCGACATTACCTATTTCCGCGAACTGCTGTCCGGTGTGGCGACCAACAGTGCGTATCTGGATGGACTGATGAAGCCCTACCTGTCGCGTCAGCTTGAAGAGCTGGGCCAGGTAGAAAAAGCGATCCTGCGCATCTCACTGTATGAGCTGAGCAAACGTGATGATGTGCCCTATAAAGTGGCCATCAACGAAGGGATTGAGCTGGCGAAAGTCTTCGGCGCTGAAGACAGTCATAAATTTGTTAACGGCGTGCTGGATAAAGCCGGTCCACAGATTCGACCCCATCGCAAATAAACAAAAAGGCCGGCTTGCCGGCCTTTTTTCATAGAGGGTTAAGCGGAACGTAATTATGTCTTGTGGTGAATTTGAACTCATCGCACGCTACTTCAACCGCAGAACACGCAGCCGCCGTGATGTCGAACTCGGCATCGGTGACGATTGTGCGTTACTGAGCGTGCCGGAAAAACAGACGCTGGCGATCAGCACCGATACCCTGGTTGCCGGTGTGCACTTCTTACGGGATATCCATCCCGCCGATCTCGGCTACAAAGCCCTGGCTGTTAATCTCAGCGACCTCGCCGCTATGGGCGCCGATCCCGCGTGGCTGACGCTGGCCCTGACGCTGCCGCAGGTCGATGAGAGCTGGCTGTCGGCGTTCAGTGAGAGCCTGTTTGAGCTGCTGGAGTATTACGATATGCAGCTGGTGGGCGGTGACACCACGCGCGGCCCGCTGAGCCTGACGCTGGCGATTCACGGTCTGGTGCCGCAGGGCCGGGCCCTGAAACGCTCCGGCGCGAAGCCGGGTGACTGGATCTACGTGACCGGCACGCTGGGTGACAGCGCGGCGGGCCTGGCGCTGCTGCAGCATCACTGCCGCATCAGCGATCCGGCGGTGCATGAGGCGCTGATCAAACGCCATCTGCGCCCCATGCCGCGCATTCTGCAGGGACAGGCCCTGCGTGCGCTGGCCTCCTCTGCGGTAGACCTCTCTGACGGCCTGATTTCCGATCTCGGTCACGTGCTGAAAGCCAGCGGCTGTGGCGCACGGCTTAATCTTGATGCTCTGCCGCTTTCTGGCGCGCTGCGTGACCATTTCGACCCTGAGCAGGTTCTGCGCTGGGCGCTGAGTGGGGGAGAGGATTATGAGCTCTGCTTCACCGTGCCGGAGTTGAATCGCGGCGCGCTGGATGTGGCGCTGGGTCATCTGGGCGTGCCCTACACCTGCATCGGTCAGATAGCACCGGAGTCGGAAGGCTTAACGCTGCTGGATAATGGCAAGCCCGCCACCTTCCGCCATAAAGGATTCGATCACTTTGATACGAAATAACGATGTGGCCAAAGGCCGCCTGCGGATGAGCAATCCCTGGCATCTGCTGGCGACCGGTTTTGGCAGCGGGTTAAGCCCGGTGGTGCCTGGCACCATGGGATCGCTGGCGGCGATCCCGTTCTGGTGGCTGATGACGTTTCTGCCGCAGGACCTCTATTCGCTGGTCGTGCTGGTCGGCATCTGCGTCGGCGTTTACCTCTGTCATCGCACCGCCAAAGATATGGGCGTTCACGATCATGGCAGTATTGTCTGGGATGAGTTTATCGGCATGTGGATTACGCTGATGGCGATTCCGGTCAACAGCTGGCAGTGGGTGCTCGGGGGATTTGTGCTGTTCCGTATTCTGGATATGTGGAAACCCTGGCCGATTCGCTGGTTTGATCGCAACGTGCACGGTGGCATGGGCATTATGGTTGATGACATCATTGCCGGGGTCATTTCGGCTGCCATGCTGTATGGCATCGGAGTCTGGCTGGCGGGCTGATCCGCTCACCCGCGATAAGATGACGCCCGGCAAGGGCGTCATCTGACGGCGTTACTCGAATCCCACCGCCTGATGCGGCTGATAGACCTCTTCCAGCAGGGTAATCTCGTCGTCACTCAGTGTGACATCCACCGCCTTCACCAGATCCGCAAACTGCTCAGCACGCGACGCGCCAATGATTGGCGCCGTGACGGCAGGTTTGCTCAGCAGCCAGGCCAGGGCGACCTGTGCCCGCGTCACGCCTTTACTCTCTGCTACCTGCGCCAGACGCTGCGCAATGGCGGCATCATTCTCTTCGGTGGTGGCATAGAGCTTCGCCATGACCTGATCAGAGGTGGAGCGAGCGGTGTTTTCACCCCATGGGCGGGTCAGCTTACCGCGCGCCAGCGGGCTCCAGGGCAGCACGGCGATCTGCTCTTTCTGACAGAGCGGATGCATTTCACGCTCCTCTTCACGCTGAATCAGGTTGTACTGATCCTGCATGCTGACAAAGCGATGCCAGCCCTGTTGCGACTGCATCTGCAACGCCTGAGCAAACTGGCTGGCGTGCATGGATGAGGCCCCGATGTAGCGCGCTTTGCCCGACTGTACGACATCATGCAGCGCTTCCAGCGTCTCTTCCAGCGGCGTCTCGTAATCCCAGCGGTGAATCTGCAGCAGATCGACATACTCCATGCCGAGGCGCTGCAGGCTGTCATCAATGGATTGCAGGATATTTTTGCGCGACAGACCCTGTGAGAGGTTGCTCAGGGGGAAATAGACTTTGGTGGCGACCACAATCTCTTCACGGCGCGCAAAATCTTTCAGCGCCCGTCCCAGGATCTCTTCACTGCTGCCGTCTGAATAGCTGTTGGCCGTGTCGAAGAAGTTGATCCCTGCGTTGAGGGCCTGCTGGATCAGCGGACGGCTGCTCGCTTCAGGCAGCGTCCAGGCGTGGTTGCCGCGCGTCGGCTCGCCATAGGTCATGCAGCCCAGACAGAGGCGCGAAACCTGAAGGTCGGTGGTTCCCAGTTGAATCAGTTTCATGGTGGAGGCTCCTGCGAAAGTGCAAAGGTTTCAGCATAGCAGGGCGTTGCGCTCCCCGGAGGGAGCGCAGAGAGGAGAGGTTACTGCGCCAGCCAGCGGGTGATCTGCTGCTGGATACCTTCGGCGTCCAGCAGGTAGTCATGGCGCACTTCTTCCTGAGTGCCCTGCGGGATAAATTCATCGGGCAGGCCGATATTGAGAACCGGCACAGCCAGGCGTTTTGCCATGACGAATTCATTGACGCCGCTGCCTGCACCGCCCTTGATTGCGCCTTCTTCCAGCGTAATCAGTGACGTGTGGGTGGCGGCCAGTTCGGCAATCAGCGCCTCATCCAGCGGCTTCACAAAACGCATATCGACCAGGGTCGCATTCAGCGCTTCCGCCGCAGCGGCCGCTTCCGGCAGCAGCGTACCAAAGTTCAGAATCGCCAGTTCTTCACCCTGACGTTTCACCACGCCTTTGCCCAGCGGCAGGCTCTGTAGCGGTGCCAGTGGGGTGCCAACGCCGGTGCCGCGCGGATAACGCACGGCGCTCGGCCCGTCCTGATAGTGATAGCCGGTGTAGAGCATCTGACGGCACTCATTTTCGTCGCTGGGCGTCATGATCACCATCTCCGGCACACAGCGCAGATAGGCGAGATCAAATGCGCCCTGGTGAGTCTGACCGTCCGCGCCGACAATACCACCGCGATCGATAGCAAACAGGACCGGCAGTTTCTGGATAGCGACGTCATGGATCAGCTGATCGTAGGCGCGCTGCAGGAAGGTGGAATAGATGGCCACGATCGGCTTATAACCGCCAATCGCCATACCGGCGGCGAAGGTCACCGCGTGCTGCTCGGCGATCGCCACATCAAAATATTGCTGCGGGAACTCACGGGAGAAGGTCACCATGCCGGAGCCTTCACGCATCGCTGGGGTAATCGCCATCAGCTTCGGATCGTCGGCGGCCATTTCGCACAGCCAGTTGCCGAAGATTTTAGAGTAGCTCGGCAGACCTTCGGCACTTTTCGGCAGTTCGCCAATGGCCGGATCGAATTTAGGGACGGCGTGCCAGGCAATCGGATCTTCCTCTGCCGGGGCGTAGCCTTTCCCTTTCTTCGTCATAATATGCAGGAACTGCGGCCCTTTCAGGTTGCGCATGTTACTCAGCGTATTGACCAGCGTCAGGACATCGTGGCCATCAACCGGACCGATGTAGTTGAAGCCTAACTCTTCAAACAGCGTTCCCGGCACCACCATGCCTTTGAGGTGCTCTTCCGTGCGCTTAACCAGCTCTTTAATCGGGGGCAGGTTAGTCAGTACGCGCTTACTGCCTTCACGCAGTCGCGCGTAGGTTTTACCTGACAGGATCTGCGCCAGACGGTTATTCAGCGCGCCGACGTTTTCGGAGATCGACATCTCATTGTCATTGAGGATCACCAGCATGTCCGGTTTGATATCACCGGCATGGTTCATCGCTTCAAACGCCATGCCTGCGGTGATAGCCCCATCGCCGATAATACAGGCGGTGCGACGACCCTGACCTTCGCGTTCTGCCGCCGCGGCCATGCCCAGACCGGCACTGATAGAGGTCGACGAGTGACCGACGCTCAGCACGTCATATTCACTTTCGCCGCGCCACGGGAACGGATGCACGCCGTTTTTCTGACGGATGGTGCCGATGCGATCGCGGCGACCGGTCAGAATTTTATGCGGATAAGCCTGATGACCCACATCCCATACCAGATGATCAAAAGGAGTGTTGTAGACATAATGCAGCGCGACAGTCAGTTCGACAACGCCCAGACCCGATGCAAAATGGCCGCTGGAGCGGCTCACGCTGTCTAACAGATACTGACGCAGTTCATCACACAGTGCAGGCAGCTTCTCTTTCGGCAGGGCACGCAGCTCCTGAACCGTGTTTGCCAGCGCCAGTGTCGGGTATTTAGCAATATCAAAACTCATCAGAGACTCATTATGGAAGTTATTTGTCGCGTTCAATTATGAAGCTCGCCAGCGCCTGCAGTGCTGTGGTGTTATAGGAGTGCGCGGCGAGCAATTCCAGAGCATCAAGGGCTTCCTGATACAAATCCCGCGCTTTGGCACGGGCATTTTCTAAGCCTAACAGTGAAGGATAGGTGCTTTTGCCCAGTTGCTGATCGGCACCCTGACGTTTTCCGATAACGGCGGTGTCACCCACCACGTCCAGGATATCGTCCTGCACCTGAAACGCGAGACCGATAGCCTCAGCATAGCGGTCGAGCAGCGGCAGGGCTTCACGGCCCGCATCGCCTGCGGTAAAAGCACCTAAGCGGACGGCTGAGCGGATCAGCGCGCCCGTTTTGTGGCGATGGATCTGCTCCAGCTGATCGAGATCCACCGATTTACCCTCTGCGGCCAGATCAAGCGCCTGACCGCCGCACATGCCGGCCACGCCGCTGGCGTTTGCCAGTTCAGAGATCATCCGCAGCCGGTACTCCGCGCTGACACCCGGCATCGCCTCGTCAGTCAGAATTGAGAAGGCCAGCGTCTGCAGGGCATCGCCTGCCAGTATCGCCGTATCTTCGCCATATTTAATGTGACAGGTCGGCTGCCCGCGACGCAGTGCATCGTCATCCATCGCAGGGAGATCGTCATGAATCAGAGAGTACGCATGAATGCATTCAACCGCGGCGGCGGGCGCATCCAGACTCGCCGGGTCGGCGCGGAGCATCTCACCGGTCGCGTAGACCAGAAAAGGGCGCAGGCGTTTACCGCCCAATAATGCCCCATAATGCATGGCATTAACCAGAGGAGAACTCTGAAAAGGAAGTGGCGCTATAAAACGCGTCAGCGCGGCGTTGACCTGCTGCTGATACGCGTCGAGTAATCGGACAAAATCCATTAGTCATTTTCCGGCGTGAAAGCAGTGAGGTCGGCGTTTTTATCATCGTTCAGCAGAATACGGACACGCTGTTCAGCCTGCTGCAGCGTCTGCTGGCCTGTCCGCGCCAGCTGCACGCCGCGCTCAAACTCGTTCAGGGCTTCTTCCAGCGGCAGTTCACCACTTTCCAGACGGCTGACAATCTGCTCCAGCTGCTGCAATGACGTTTCAAAGCTGGCTGGCTGTTCGGCTTTTTTCGGCATATTTCGTGTCGACTCACGGTTGGGACATTATCTCGCAATCGGTCATGGTAGCTGAGACCCTATGATTAGCAAAATAATCAATGCGGCAGCTGATGAAGAAGCAGTCACCTGACAAAGGTGATATACTCCCGCGCCTCGGATGCGGTTGCGCCTTGCAGCCCGCAATTTTGTGATTTTACCAGCTAAGTGCTGCCTCTTTTAGCACTTATTTGCCCAACGAAGCTGTGTCGCCATGAAGTTTATCATCAAGTTATTTCCTGAAATCACCATCAAGAGTCAGTCGGTGCGTTTGCGCTTTATCAAGATTCTTGCCAGCAATATCCGTAACGTCCTGAAAACCGTCAGCGACGACATCGCCGTTGTGCGTTACTGGGATCACATTGAAGTGCGCTCAAAAAACGACGCGCTGCGGGACATTATTCCCGATGAGCTGACGCGCATTCCGGGGATTCATCACGTTTTAGCGGTTGAAGATCGCGAGTACACAGATATTCATCACATCTTCGAACAGACCTTAGCGCAGTATCGCGACAGCCTCGAAGGAAAGAGCTTCTGCGTTCGGGTTAAACGTCGTGGTAAGCATAGCTTCAGTTCGCAGGATGTGGAGCGCTATGTGGGCGGCGGGCTGAACCAGCACATCGAAAGCGCCCGTGTGCAGCTTAAAAACCCGGAGGTAACGGTTAATCTCGAAGTGGACGAGAATCAGCTGACGCTGGTGACTGCACGCTATGAGGGGCTGGGCGGTTTCCCAATCGGCACACAGGAAGATGTGCTGTCGCTGATTTCCGGTGGCTTTGACTCCGGCGTCTCCAGCTACATGCTGCTGCGCCGCGGCAGCCGCGTACACTACTGCTTCTTTAATCTTGGCGGCGCCGCCCATGAGATTGGCGTCCGTCAGGTCGCGCACTATCTCTGGAACCGCTTTGGCCGTTCGCACCGGGTGCGCTTTGTGGCGATCAATTTTGAGCCGGTCGTCGGCGAGATCCTGGAAAAAGTGGATGACGGTCAGATGGGCGTGGTGCTGAAGCGCATGATGGTGCGTGCCGCTTCCCGCGTGGCTGAGCGTTACGGCGTACAGGCGCTGGTCACCGGTGAAGCAGTCGGGCAGGTATCGAGCCAGACGCTGACCAACCTGCGTCTGATTGATAACGCCTCCGATACGCTGATTCTGCGTCCGCTGATCTCTCACGACAAAGAGCACATCATCAAAGTCGCCCGGGAGATCGGCACCGAAGATTTTGCCAGCACCATGCCGGAATATTGTGGGGTGATTTCCAAAAGCCCGACAGTGAAGGCGGTGAAAGCGAAGATCGAGGCAGAAGAGCAGAATTTCGACTTCACGATTCTGGATCGCGTGGTGGAAGAGGCGACCAATGTCGATATCCGCACCATCGCTGAGCAGACAGAAGAGGAGGTGGTGGAAGTTGAAACCGTCGCGCTGCTGAGTGAAAACGACGTGGTGCTGGATATCCGCGCCATCGACGAGCAGGAAGAGAATCCGCTTGAGCTGAAGGCCACGGAGGTGAAATCACTGCCGTTCTACAAACTCAGCACGCAGTTTGGCGATCTCGATCAGAACCGCACCTGGCTGCTTTACTGCGATCGCGGCGTGATGAGCCGTCTGCAGGCCCTCTATCTGCATGAGCAGGGCTTTAAGAACGTGAAAGTCTACCGCCCGTAGTGCTGGCTTACGGTCAGTCAGACCCTGTCGGGGTCTGACTGATGAACCTGATCACGCCTGATAGTCATAAATGCCGGGTGCCAGCACCAGCTGTGCGGCAACGTCGCGTGCCATTTCTTTTCCCACCAGCAGATCGATCAGTTTCAGCGCAAAATCCATGGCCGTGCCGGGTGCCTGGCTGGTGAGCAGTTTTACCCGCGGGTCCCAGACGACGCGGCGCTCCATCCATTTCTCCGCCGGAATGGTCTCTTTTAAGCCGGGAAAGCCGGTCATGTTTCCGACAGGGAACAGATCGTGGGGAACCAGCACCGTACCTGCCGCCGCGCAAATCGCCGCAACGATTTTATCGCTGAGATGAAACTGACGCACCGTTTCAACCAGCAGCGGGCTGTCACGGAAGGTCTCCGCGCCTTTCAGGCCACCAGGCAGGACGATGGCGGCGAAATCGTTGTCGGCGACCTCGACCAGCGGGGCGTCAGCCAGCAGGCGGACACCGCGTGAGCAGACGATCTCCCGGCTGCCATCGCTTTCGACGCTGGCGGTGACGACGTTCAGCCCGGCACGAACCAGCAGGTCGATGGTGGTGACGGCTTCGGTCTCTTCACTGCCATGTGCCAGGCAAACCAGCACCGATGCGTTCGCGGTCATAATGGGACTCCTTGCGTTTTACAATGTCATACAGACGGGTGTTCTCCGACAGCACCAGGCCGTGCGTCCGGGCGCGGCGCAGTAAAAAGCCGCTGATGTAGTCGATTTCGGTGAGCCGCTGCGCGCGGATATCCTGCAGCATGGAAGAGGTGTTCGCCGCCGTGCTTTCAATCACGTCGAAGATAATATCCTGCAGGCTTTCGCTGGCTACGTTCTGACCTTCGCGCTCCATGACCCAGCTGATCTCTTCGCATAACTGCGCAATCTGTTCCGGATACGCACGCAGCGCGCCGTTCTGGCACTCATATTCCACGCTGAGCGGGTTGATCACGCAGTTCACCGCCAGCTTGCGCCAGCAGGCCGCACGGATGTTGTCATGCCAGGCGACATCGGGCAGGGCATGGTGCAGGATGTCGGCCAGATCGCTGTAAGCGGCGCTTTTGCGGTTACCGGGACCGATGTGGGTGATGCCGCTGGCGATGTGTTTGATGACGGTGCCATCACGCATCGCGGCGTGCGTCGTGACGCCACGCAGCAGCGGCTGTGTTAACCCTTTAAGCTCCTCCAGCGTGCCCATGCCGTTATGCAGCAGCAGCACCGGACAGTTTTCCGGCAGAACGCTTTCCAGATTTTTCACGGCGGGCGACACCTGGGGCGCTTTTAGCGTAACCAGCAGCAGCTGGCTTTCCGCCAGAAACAGCGGATCGTTAGCGATGAAGGTGCGGTTGGCTATGTTGCCTTCCGGGTCGACGACATTGGCCGAGCAATAGGGCTGCGGCACCCGCAACCATCCCTGCACCTCGTGTCCCTGACGGGCGAGCGCTGTCAGCCAGACCTGACCCAGAGCACCGCACCCTAACACGGTAATTTTCATACTGCCTCCCGCTGGCGGGCTATCCATTTATTATTTACTGTCACACCATGAGTATAGCGTCGTGCACAGCCTGATTTTATTTAGCACCGTAAGACGCGTATTATGCATGTCACTTTAGCGTCAGGAGAAGAAGAGATGCCATCTTTCGATATCGTTTCAGAAGTCGATCTGCAGGAAATTCGCAATGCGGTGGAGAATGCCAACCGTGAGGTGTCTACCCGCTTCGATTTCCGTAACGTGAGCGCCGAGTTTGAGCTCAACGAAAAGAATGAAACCATTAAAATCACCAGCGAGTCTGATTTCCAGGTTAAACAGCTGGTCGATATTTTGCGTGAGAAGTTACTGAAGCGCGGGATTGAAGGCGGTGCCTTAGAGGTGCCGGAAGAGATTGAGCACAGCGGTAAAAGCTGGGCGGTCGATGCCAAACTGAAGAAGGGCATTGAGAGCGACGTAGCGAAGAAGCTGGTGAAGCTGATCAAAGACAGTAAGCTGAAAGTACAGACCCAGATTCAGGGTGAAGCGTTACGAGTGACCGGCAAAGCGCGCGATGATCTGCAGAGCGCAATGGCGATTGTGCGCGGCAGCAATCTGGGGCAGCCGTTCCAGTTTAAAAACTTCCGCGATTAAGCGGGACAGGCTGTTTTTTGGGCCTGAAGGCAGTTATGAAAAACCCGGCTCAGGCCGGGTTTTTTGTTATCGAACCGGATGTCGTCTGGATGATTACGTTCTGGTTCCCTAAGCCTTTGAATTTATGAGTCCTCTGTAAGAGGGGTGCGGCTTTTGCGACTTTCCGATCTGACCCTGTTCCCTGAGCCAGCCCGATCTCAACACTACCACGGCAAACCGGCCTTTTATCAGCAACTCCCCAGCAGCGCTTCCAGCTCTGGCCGACTGGTGACCTTGCTATCAATTTTGATATACGCGCTTTTCTCTTCCGGTACGATAAACACGGAGTTCACCCCTTTCTGCGCTTTCAGGCGCTGCTCCAGATTCGGCAAAGCCAGTGCCGCGTCACTCAGCACAATTCGCAGGCTGCTCACATAAGGGGGTTCCTGCATCGTCATACTGACAAACAGCCAGGCCGCAGCCACCATTGCGCCGACCATAAACACGGTCTGTGCATCGAAATGACCAAACACCCAGCCGCCCATGCTGCCGCCAACGGCTACGCCAAGGAACTGACTGGTGGAGTAAATGCCCATCGCCGTTCCTTTGTAACCGGCAGGCGACTCTTTACTGATCAGCGAAGGGAGAATGGCTTCCATCAGATTGAAAGCGAAGAAGAAGAGCTGAACCCCAACGACCAGCGTCCAGAAATGGCCTTCCGCACCCCACAGTACGATCTCAGCAATAACGATCATTCCGACGCAGCCCACAAAGACGCGCTTCATGCGACGCTTCACTTCGGCATAAATGATGAACGGCACCACGCCCGCAAAGGCGATCAGCATGGTCGAGAGATAGACTTTCCAGTGTTCCGGGGCCGGGAAACCCGCCTGCTCAAACTGCCCCGGCAAGGCGACAAAGCTCGACATCAGCAGGATATGCAGACAGAAAATACCGATATTCAGCTTCACCAGACGTGGATTTGCCAGCACCTTGCGAAAGCTGCCTTTGACCATGCCCGATTCACGGTTCAGCACATGATGCGGGGTGGATGGCACCACTAGCAGCGTGATGACGATACCCAGCGAGGCCAGGATCGCAATCATCCAGAACAGCGCCTGCAGCCCTAACGCGTGCGTAACGACCGGACCGACGACCATCGCAATCGCGAAGGTGACACCAAAACTGATGCCGATAAAGGCCATCGCTTTGGTGCGGTTCTGCTCTCGCGTCAAATCGGAGAGCAGCGCCATCACGGCCGCGGCAATTGCGCCGGAGCCCTGCAGCGCACGGCCCAGAATAATGCCCCAGATAGAGTCCGTGCAGGCAGCAATAACGCTACCCAGAACAAACAGCAGCAGTCCGCCCACGATCAACGGCTTTCGCCCGATGCGATCGGAAAGCAGACCAAAAGGAATCTGAAAAATCGCCTGGGCCAGGCCATAGATACCAATCGCCAGGCCGATCAGCGTTTCACTCGCGCCCTGTAATGCCATGCCATAAGTGGTCAGTACCGGCAGGACCATAAACATTCCCAGCATGCGCAGGGAAAAGACCGTACCGAGGCCCCATGTGGCGCGCAGCTCCACCGGAGTCATTTTATTATCGTTCATTCCAACCTCTGTTAATGTGCTGCATTTATTCTAGGGGGCGGGGCAGGGCGGGTAAAACAATAGTTTTTAAGCAGTCGTAACAAAAAGAAAGGGCGCGAAAATCGCGCCCTTTTCATGCTCTTACGGTGTCCGTTACCAGACGTAAGTCAGCAGGTCCTTCGAGGCCGGAGCCATCGAATCTACCGACATCATCACGCTCAGCGCGGTAATCGTCACGATAGAGAAGACAAACAGTTTACGCGCCCAGACACGATCGTCAGCGGTTTTATAACCGGATAACGCCATGCCCAGCCACCAGACGCTGACCGCAGCGGCCACCACCAGATATTTGTAGCCGGCATAGCCACCCAGCGTCAGCATCAGCGTGGCAATCATAAACGCCAGGATATAGAGCGTAATATGATTTTTTGCTACGGAGATCCCTTTCACCACCGGCAGTACCGGGATGTTCGCCGCCTGGTAATCTTTAAAGCGGAAGATGGCAATCGCGTACGAATGCGGCATCTGCCACAGGCTGAAGATCGCCAGCAGGA
This sequence comes from Pantoea sp. Sc1, assembly GCF_000255315.1. Classification (NCBI taxonomy): domain Bacteria; kingdom Pseudomonadati; phylum Pseudomonadota; class Gammaproteobacteria; order Enterobacterales; family Erwiniaceae; genus Pantoea; species Pantoea sp. Sc1. The sequence continues at coordinate 3,107,407 of NZ_AJFP01000001.1, read as the reverse complement.
TTAAGGCACCGGCATCAAACTCATTGGATACCGCACAGTAGCCGATAACCGGCGGTGCAGCACCCGACAGACTGCCAATCAGCGTACCGTAAACGGAATGACGCTTCATGTAGAGACTGTAGATGCCCACGTAAACCACGAAGCCCATCACCGCCAGCCACATGGCCAGCGGATTTGCACCGAAGTAGAGCAACGCAAAGCCAGCAATACCCAGCACAGTGGCATAAACCAGGCTTACTTTCGCGGAGATAAGGCCTTTTACCAGCACCCGATTCCTGGTTCTCTCCATCTTGATGTCGATGTCGCGGTCGATCACGTTGTTGAAAACACAACCCGATGCAACCACCAGTGACACGCCCACCAGGGTGATGAGAAACAGGGCGTAATCCGTGTTGCCTTTAGAGGCCAGCAGGAATCCGCCGATCACAGAAATTAAATTCCCGAAAATAATTCCTGGTTTTGTAACTTGCAGGTATTGCTTAAACATTACGCGTGACTCTTTAGTGAGGCATCATGTTGTAGTTGAGGTTCCACATGATCCACAGTGAGCCTACTACGACAATCAGGATGATGATGGCCGAGAAAACAATGGCTACCATGTTCCAGCCACCCTCAGATTTGCTGTCTAAGTGCAGGAAGTAAACCAGGTGAACCAGCACCTGGATAACCGCACAGACCAGAACAACACCGAGGATAGTACCGTGAGATGCACTGCCATCCATGACCATCCAGAACGGGATCGCCGTCAGGATGATAGAGAGGATGAAGCCGATCATGTAGGACTTCACGCTACCGTGTGAAGCGCCATGTTCGTTAACAGAATGACTCATTACATGGCTCCCATCAGGTAAACAACGGTGAAGACGCAAATCCAGACCACGTCCAGGAAGTGCCAGAACAGGCTCAGACACATGATACGGGTGCGGTTAGTCGCGTTCAGGCCACGTTTAGAAATCTGGAACATCAGCACCAGCATCCAGATCAGACCCGAGGTCACGTGCAGACCGTGGGTACCGACCAGCGTAAAGAAGCCAGACAGGAAGCCACTGCGATCCGGACCAAAGCCTTCCGCAATCAGGTGATGGAATTCATAGATTTCCATGCCGATGAAGCCCAGACCAAACAGGAAGGTCAGCGCCAGCCAGCCGATAACGGCACCTTTTTGCTCCTTGTTCATGGAGATAACAGCCATGCCGTACGTGATGGAGCTCAGCAGCAGCAGGGCGGTTTCTACCAGAACAAACGGCAGCTCAAAGATATCTTTACCTGCCGGGCCACCGGCAGTGTTGTTGACCATGACGGCATAGGTCGCAAACAGGGTTGCGAAGATAATGCAGTCACTCATCAGGTAGATCCAGAAGCCAAAGACTTTATTGGCTCCTGCATCGTGATGCCCATGCTCCGCATGGGCGTCGTGGTGATGTTTAATCAGAGTTTCAGTTGACATTATTTCAGACCTGCTTTGCTGATTTCGTCAAAGTGCTGGTTTTCAATCTTCTGAACTTCAGCAACCGGAACGTAGTAATCCACGTCTTCGTCGAAGCTCTTCACGATCCAGGTAACGATCATGCCGAGGAATGAAAGACCTGCCAGCCACCAGATATGCCAGATCAGCGCGAAGCCCATTACCGTCGCGAACGCACAGATAACCAGTGCAGCACCGCTGTTTTTCGGCATATGAATCTCTTCATACGACTCCGGCTGCTTGTACGCTTCGCCTTTCTCTTTCATTTCCCAGAAAGCGTCACGCTCATGCACATGCGGGATCACAGCAAAGTTATAGAACGGTGGTGGTGAAGAGGTTGCCCACTCCAGCGTACGACCGCCCCACGGGTCACCGGTCAGATCACGGTTCTGGTCGCGGTCACGGACCGAAACGTAGAACATGGTCAGCTGACACAGGATACCCATTGCAATCAGACCTGCACCGACCGCAGCGACCACCAGCAGAGGGTGGAACTGTGGATCGATATCCTGGCTCAGACGACGGGTCATACCCATGAAGCCCAGTGCGTACAGCGGCATAAAGGCAACGAAGAAGCCAATGATCCAGAACCAGAAGGCGCGTTTGCCCCAGGTTTCGTTCAGGGTAAAGCCAAAGGCTTTCGGGAACCAGTAGGTCACGCCCGCCATACAACCGAAGACAACACCACCGATGATAACGTTATGGAAGTGTGCAATCAGGAACAGGCTGTTGTGCAGAATGAAGTCAGCACCCGGAACGGCCAGCAGTACGCCGGTCATACCCCCTACAGAGAAGGTTACCAGGAAGCCAACGGTCCACAGCATCGCAGAGTGCATCTGGATGCGGCCCTGGTACATGGTGAACAGCCAGTTAAAGATTTTAACCCCGGTCGGAATCGCGATGATCATTGTCATGATACCGAAGAAGGCGTTAACGTTCGCACCCGCACCCATGGTGAAGAAGTGGTGGAGCCAGACGATGAACGACAGTACGGTAATCGCGATGGTCGCCCACACCAGTGAGGTGTAGCCAAACAGACGTTTTTTGGAGAAGGTCGCGGTAATTTCTGCGAACACACCAAAGACCGGCAGAACCAGAATATACACTTCCGGATGACCCCAGACCCAGATCAGGTTGACGTACATCATCATGTTCCCGCCCATTTCATTGGTGAAGAAATGGAAGCCGAGATAACGATCAAGGGTCAACAGCGCCAGGGTCACGGTCAGAACCGGGAACGCAGCGATGATCAGGACGTTGGTGCACAGCGCAGTCCAGGTAAAGACAGGCATTTTGAACAGGCTCATGCCCGGTGCACGCATCTTCAGGATGGTCACGAAGAAGTTAATACCGGTTAAGGTCGTACCGATACCGGAGAGCTGAAGACTCCAGATCCAGTAGTCGACCCCGACGCCGGGACTGTACTCCGCGCCGGACAGTGGCGGATAAGCCAGCCAGCCGGTCTGCGCGAACTCGCCCACACCCAGTGACAGGTTAACCAGGATCACACCGACCGCAGTAAACCAGAAGCTCAGGTTGTTCAGGAACGGGAACGCAACGTCACGTGCACCAATCTGCAGCGGAACGGCGATGTTCATCAGGCCAACCACGAAAGGCATCGCCACGAAGAAGATCATAATGACGCCGTGCGCCGTAAAGATCTGGTCGTAGTGATGCGGTGGCAGAATGCCCGCTTCACCGGCCGACGCCATTACCTGTTGGGTACGCATCATGATGGCATCAGCAAAACCACGCAGCAGCATGACGAATGCCATGATGACGTACATGATACCCAGTTTTTTATGGTCGACAGACGTTAGCCATTCAGACCACAGATATTGCCATTTACCAAAATAGGTGATGGCGGCAATCAGTGCCAGACCACCTAAAATGATACCGGCGACCGTGACCATGATAATCGGCTCATGGTACGGCACTGCATCCAGTGTTAATTTTCCGAACATCGTATTATTCCTCGGCTCCCGCGGAAGCGGCGTGACTCATGTCCATACCTTCATGTTCAGGCATGTCCATCTTCCCGTGGCTGGTCATGAACTTAGCGATAACTTGCTTGAACAGTTCAGGATTCGCTGAAGAGAAATATTCCACCGGGTGGTTTTCGCTTGGTACAGCAACTTTCTCGAAATCTTCCATGGTGGTCAGCGTGTTAGGTGCTGCTTTAACTTTTGCTACCCACTGCTGGAATTCCGCATCGTCTTTGGTTGCAATGGCTTTGAACTTCATGCCAGAGAAACCGCGACCACTGAAGTTCGCAGAGATACCGTCGAAAGTCCCTGGCTCATTCGCAATCAGATGCAGCTTGGTCTGCATACCGGCCATCGCATAAATCTGGCTGCCGAGCGTTGGAATGAAGAAAGAGTTCATGACGGAGTTAGACGTGATTTTGAAGTTCACTGGCGTGTTTGCCGGGAAGGCAATCTGGTTCACGGTTGCAATACCCTGTTCCGGGTAAATGAACAGCCATTTCCAGTCCAGTGCAACCACATCGATCTCAACCGGTTTTACATCAGATTGCAGCGGTTTGCTGGGCTCCAGTGCATGGGTCGATTTCCAGGTCAGCACGCTGAGGAAGAGAATGATCAGGATCGGAATGGTCCAGACCACGGCTTCCACTTTGTTAGAGTGTGACCAGTTAGGGCTGTACTTCGCATTCGTGTTGGATGCCCGATATTTCCAGGCAAACACCACGGCCATCAGGACTGCGGGGATAACGACGATCAACATCAGGCCAAAGGCAGTCAGTATCAGCGAACGTTGCTCCAGTGCAATCTGTCCTTTGGGATTTAACAATGCACTATCGCAGCCACTCATTAAAAAAGTGCCTGCAATTAATGACAAAATCCCCAAACTTTTATTGTATTTACTGAGTCTCATTTAACGACCTCAATGACAAAGGGCTCTATTGTCGTTTAAGTGTGCGCGCATTTTACGGGAAGGTTTATGCAGTGTAAACCAGCTTAAGGATGTGTCAGATGCGTGTTGACACCTTTTGCTAAGGGTGTCACAGATGTTGCGTCAGGTGACAAATAGTTAACGCAGACAAGCAGTTGGCACCAATATAACAAAAACCAATGGAAGTAACCGCAAAAAAATCAGGGAAAGGAATAACCCTTACTTTTAACGCCCAAATATTTAACAAGTCTGCATCATTTGTGTGATGAAATTTAACTAAAGTAATTGCTCACCGGTTTTTAGTATTTCCGCTCCCCCTCCTCAGGCCATATTCTTATTTTCAAAAAATAACAGACGATGATAAATGACGGCGGCCTGGTCCGTTGACAAAAAAATAAGCCGCAGCCGTTAACCCATCGATTTCACTTAAGCATCTGACGCGGGCAGGGCAGGCGCTCGTTTCAGTGCCCGGTAGTCGAGCAGCAGACCCGACAATACGGCCAGCAACGCGAGTACCATGCCAGTACCAAATAGGGGTGACAGCAGGGCAGCCAGCACAGTGAGCCCCAGCGCATCCAGCGCCAGCGCCACCAGCCAGAGTCCCAGCACGCCACAGCCTGCTGCAAACAGACGATTCGTCCAGCGATAGCCAAGAGGATAGTAGCTTCGTGTCAGGAATTTGCCACTCTGCTCGACCTGATTTAGCGTCTGACGGCAAAATGCCAGCAGCAACAGACCCGGCACGCCCGCCACGACGGTGAAGGCATAAAAGGCTGGCCAGCCCCAGAGTTCAACCAGCCAGCCCGCAGCCGGACCGACGTAAACCCGGCCCACCGCAGAAAGCGCTGACAGCAGGGCAAACTGGGTCGCGGAGAACGATTTGTTGCAGAGGGTCATCAACAGCGCCACAAAGGCGGCGGTGCCCATGCCGCCACAGAGGTTTTCCACAAAGACCGCGCTGGCCATGCTCCACAGCTGTTTATCCGTCACCGCCAGCAGCCAGTAACCGAAGTTTGAGGCAGCCTGCAGCAGGCCGAAAATCATCAGTGCCCGGAACAGACTCAGGCGCTGCATGACGACACCCCCATAGAGCGCACCAATGATGGTCGCCAGCAGGCCCAGCGTCTTGTTAACCAGACCGACATCGCCAGCATTAAAGCCGACGCCGCGAATCAGAAAGGTGGTGGTCAGTGAGGCGGCAAAGGCATCACCCAGCTTGTAGAGAATAATCAGGGTAATCAGCAGCCAGGCGTTATTGCGCTGAAAGAAATCTTTCAGCGGGTCGACGACAGCCTGACGCAGAGAGTGGGGCGTGGAAATATGGGTGTCCGGCTCGCTCGCCATCAGCGTGGCGATAATGCCCGGCACCATCATCAGCGCCATCAGCCAGTAGGTCGCCTGCCAGCCGAGATAGCGGTCAGCCAGCCACAGCGCCAGCCCGCCTGAAATCAGCATCGCCAGCCGGTAACCCAGCACGGTAATCGCCGCGCCGCTGCCGCGCTCTTCAGGCGGCAGAATATCGGTTTTCCAGGCGTCAAAGACAATGTCCTGTGAGGCGGAGCAGAAGGCGATCAGCACCGCCAGAGCTGCCATCAGGGTCAGATCCCGGCTGGGTTGCAGAAACCCCATCGCCGCAATGCCCCCGACCAGCGCCAGCTGGCTGAGCAGCAACCAGCCGCGACGCCGGCCCAGAAACGGCGGCGTGTAGCGGTCCATCATCGGCGACCAGAGAAACTTAAAGACATAGGCCTGGCCGACCAGCGAAAAGAAACCGATGGTTTTCAGATCGACATTGTCCACTGTCATCCACGCCTGCAACGTGCCGGATGTCAGGGCCAGCGGCAGGCCGGAGGCGAAACCGAGCAGCAGCAGTACGGCGGCATTTTTCTGGCTGAAGAGGCGAAGATAGTGGTTCATGCGGATCCTGCCGGTAACAAACACGATGCCCGGCATCATGCCGGGCAGAGGAGAGACGAAATTAACGCGCGTTCTGTTTGATGAAGTCGTTGACGCTGGTGTCCTGTGCCATGTCTGCGATGACATCGCTCATGGTGGCGTTGACCGCGTTAGTAATCTTCTGGTTCGTTGCGCTGAACGCGCCTTCTACGCTGTAAGTCTGGCGGTAATTTTTAACCTGTTTGCTGCCGTTTTTGGCGGTAGCAATGATAGAGATGTCCGCTTTCGTGGTGATGCTGTAGCGCACGTTGCCCTGGGTAACGTCAGCATAGAGGTTGTTCACTACGATCTGCAGATCGACCGCGCCATTCGGTCCCACCATGTAGCCACGTGCCGTCATCTGTTTCTCCAGCACTTCCTGCAGCAGGAAACGCAGGTCGCGCGATGGTGTCAGGGTCACCAGCTGACCGTCACGGTTCACTTTTGCCAGCGCCTGATCCTGACGCTGATCGGCTCCGTTGATGCTGACGGTGACCGCCATCAGGCCCGGATCGCGCTGTGGCAGCTCAATCTTAGGCTGAATGGTAAGGGTATTATTGCTGGTTGCACAGCCGGCTAAAATGAACGCAGCCAACAGGGGGAATAACAGTTTTTTCAACATACTTTTTCTCGTTGGTGTCAGGGGGTTTGTTTGCAAAAATGGCGTTCATCATAGCATTGCCCGGCAGTGAAAAAAGCCCTGCGCCAGGGGAAATTGTCTCTGAAGATGTTTTGCGCGGGGTCACTGGCGGGTCTGTTTGCTGTTCGTTTCAGCTGCGTTATGATGCGCGCCGGAAGCTGGCCGACGCCTGAGCGAATATTTCGTGTCGGCTGACGGGTAAGCGCAGTAAAAGCGACTAAGATTGAATGAGATGGGGCACCGCGCTCGCCATTGAGGAGTAATAGCCATGATCCGCGAACAAATAGAAGAAAAGCTGCGTGTGGCATTTCAGCCAGCTCATCTGGAAGTGCATGACGAAAGTTACCGGCATAATGTGCCTGCCGGTTCCGAAAGTCACTTCAAAGTGGTCATTGTCAGCGACTGCTTTGCAGGCCAGCGCTTTCTGGCGCGTCACCGTCTGATTTATGGCGAACTGGCGGCAGAACTCGCCGGCAGCGTCCATGCCTTAGCCCTGCACACCTACACACTGAAAGAGTGGGAAGGATTGCAGGATACCGTGCTGGCTTCGCCGAACTGTCGTGGGGCCGGAACCCTCGCCTGATCTCCCTTCTCTGAAACGGCCTGCGGGCCGTTTTTTCGTTTATTTAGCGAAAAACGCGATCCCTGGCTCAAAAAAGCAGCAAAGCTGCTGAAAAGTGGTGAGTTACCATCCTCGACTCATTCCAGCGATGCCGCTATAATGCTGCGTCTATTTTTCCGGAATGTCTTCGGGACGCTTCTGGTAACAGGGATCAGGTTCTCTTCACGGAAGCCGTCCCGGTTGTTGGATACGGCGCATTTCACGATGTGTGGTGTCTGAAGTTGACCGAGCACGTGATTTTTTGAGGTAACAAGATGCAAGTTTCTGTAGAAACCACTCAGGGCCTGGGCCGTCGCATTACGATTACTGTCGCTGCTGACAGCATCGAAAGCGCAGTAAAAAAAGAACTGGTTGACGTTGCCAGGAAAGTTCGCATCGATGGTTTCCGTAAAGGCAAAGTGCCGATGAACATCGTCGCACAGCGTTACGGCGCTTCTGTCCGCCAGGACGTGCTGGGCGAGCTGATGACGCGCAACTTCGTTGACGCCATCATCAAAGAAAAAATCAACCCGGCTGGCGCACCTAACTACGTGCCAGGCGAGTACAAAGAAGGTCAGGATTTCACCTACGCGGTTGAGTTCGAAGTGTATCCGGAAGTTGAGCTGAAAGGCCTGGAAAACATCGAAGTCGAAAAACCTCTGGTTGAAGTTACCGATGCTGACGTTGACACCATGCTGGATACCCTGCGCAAGCAGCAGGCTAACTGGATTGAAAGCGACGCAGCGGCCGGTGCAGAAGATCGCGCGACCCTCGACTTCAACGGTTCCGTTGACGGCGAAGAGTTCGAAGGCGGCAAAGCCTCTGATTTCGTTCTGGCCATGGGCCAGGGCCGCATGATCCCAGGCTTTGAAGAAGGCATCGTGGGTCACAAAGCGGGCGAGACGTTCACCATTGACGTGAAATTCCCGGACGACTATCACGCAGAAACCCTGAAAGGGAAAGACGCGAAGTTCGAGATCGTGCTGAAGAAAGTTGAAACGCGCGAGCTGCCAGAACTGACTGAAGAGTTCATCAAACGTTTCGGCGTTGAAGATGGTTCTGTTGCCGGTCTGCGCACTGAAGTCCGCAAGAACATGGATCGTGAGCTGAAAGGCGCTATCCGTAACCGCATCAAATCTCAGGCGATCGACGGTCTGGTTGCGGCTAACGAAATCGACGTTCCTGCTGCGCTGGTTGATAGCGAAATCGACGTTCTGCGTCGTCAGGCTGCACAGCGTTTTGGTGGCAACGAGCAGCAGGCGCTGGAACTGCCTCGCGAACTGTTCGAAGAGCAGGCGAAACGCCGTGTTGTTGTCGGCCTGCTGCTGGGCGAAGTGATTCGTACCCATGAGCTGAAAGCGGATGAAGCACGCGTTAACACCATGATCGAAGAGATGGCTTCTGCGTATGAAGATCCGCAGGAAGTGATCGAGTTCTACAGCAAGAATAACGAGCTGATGAACAACATGCGCAACGTTGCGCTGGAAGAGCAGGCGGTTGAAGCGGTCCTGGCGAAAGCGAAAGTGACCGAGAAAGAGACCAACTTCCAGGATCTGATGAACCAGACCGCTCAGGCCTGATCAGACCTTTAACGGTATGTGCTAAGCCCGCGACTGAAAAGTCGCGGGCTTTTTTGTTTTGACGCGCAGCACGCGATTCTTCCCCTCTATTTGCTTAATTAACCAGCAAATTATTCACGCATCGCTTTTTCCGGGTTAGCGAACAGGGAAAAGATTGTTATGCTTGAAACAGGCGTGCACTATCCCCAGATATAGGGAGTATGCAGGAAGAAGAGTGAGGCTGGCTGATTAACCGTCCTGAAGGTGTCGGAAAGAGACGTGGCGTGGAGTTTCCCGCGCGTCTTTCGTAGAATCGGTACAGAATGTTGCCAATGAAATTTATCCAGGAGACGGTAATGTCATACAGTGGCGATCGTGAATATACTGCACCGCACAATGCGCTGGTGCCAATGGTTGTTGAACAGACTTCGCGTGGTGAGCGTTCTTACGACATTTACTCCCGTCTGCTGAAAGAGCGTGTGATCTTCCTGACCGGCCAGGTCGAAGACCATATGGCGAATCTGATCGTCGCGCAGATGCTGTTTCTGGAAGCGGAAAACCCGGAAAAAGATATCTATCTCTACATTAACTCACCGGGCGGCGTGATCACGGCTGGCATGTCGATTTACGACACCATGAAGTTCATCAAGCCGGACGTCAGCACCATCTGTATGGGCCAGGCCTGTTCCATGGGCGCTTTCCTGCTGACCGCAGGGACCAAAGGTAAACGTTTCTGCCTGCCAAACTCACGCGTCATGATCCACCAGCCGCTGGGTGGCTATCAGGGCCAGGCGTCAGACATTGAAATCCATGCGCGCGAGATCCTGAAGGTGAAACAGCGTATGAATGAGCTGATGGCTGAGCACACCGGTAAATCGCTGGAAGAAATTGAGCGCGACACCGAGCGTGACCGTTTCCTCTCTGCCAGTGAAGCGGTAGAGTATGGCTTAGTCGATTCAATTCTGACGCATCGCCAATAAGACCCGACTTACCCTTGTCCCTGGTCTATAGTTAACAGGACAACGGTACTATTACGGGTTGAATGAATTTCGGCCGTCACTGCACGGCCTGCGCCGTACGCAGGTACGGCCTGAGAACAAGAAGAGGTTAACTGATGACAGATAAGCGCAAAGACGGTTCAGGAAAGTTGCTGTACTGCTCTTTTTGCGGCAAAAGCCAGCATGAAGTGCGAAAGCTGATTGCCGGGCCGTCAGTGTATATCTGCGATGAGTGTGTTGACCTGTGCAACGACATCATTCGCGAAGAGATCAAAGAAGTTGCCCCGCATCGTGAACGCAGTGCGTTGCCAACCCCACATGAAATTCGCCATCACCTTGATGATTATGTCATCGGTCAGGAGAGAGCGAAGAAAGTGCTGGCGGTTGCGGTTTACAACCACTACAAACGTCTGCGTAATGGCGATACCAGCAACGGTATTGAGCTGGGCAAAAGTAACATTCTGCTGATTGGTCCGACCGGGAGTGGTAAAACGCTGCTGGCTGAGACGCTGGCGCGGCTGCTGGATGTGCCATTCACCATGGCTGATGCAACCACGCTGACTGAAGCGGGTTACGTGGGTGAAGATGTCGAAAACATCATCCAGAAGCTGCTGCAGAAGTGTGACTATGACGTGCAGAAAGCGCAGCGCGGCATCGTCTACATCGATGAAATCGACAAAATTTCACGTAAGTCTGACAATCCGTCGATTACCCGTGACGTGTCAGGCGAAGGTGTGCAGCAGGCGCTGCTGAAGCTGATTGAAGGTACTGTAGCCGCGGTTCCACCGCAGGGCGGACGTAAGCATCCTCAGCAGGAATTTTTGCAGGTTGATACCTCTAAAATTCTCTTTATCTGTGGCGGCGCATTCGCCGGTCTGGACAAAGTGATCTCGCAGCGTGTTGAAACCGGATCCGGTATCGGCTTCGGCGCAACCGTGAAAGGGAAATCGCAGAAAGCCAGCGAAGGCGAACTGCTTTCACAGTGTGAACCTGAAGATTTGATCAAATTTGGTCTGATCCCTGAGTTCATCGGTCGTCTGCCTGTTGTGGCGACCCTGAGCGAGCTGAGTGAAGAAGCCCTGATTCAGATTCTGCGTGAGCCGAAGAATGCCCTGACCAAACAGTACCAGGCGCTGTTCAACCTGGAAGGCGTTGAGCTGGAGTTCCGTGACGAGGCGTTAACCGCTATTGCGAAAAAAGCGATGTCACGTAAAACCGGTGCACGTGGTCTGCGTTCGATCGTTGAAGGTGCGTTACTGGAAACGATGTATGACCTGCCTTCTATGGATGACGTCGAAAAAGTAGTGATTGATGAGTCAGTTATTGACGGTCAGTCTGAACCGATGCTGATTTACGGTAAGCACGAAGCGCAGGCATCTGGCGAATAATTAAACAGATCGTCCACATTGTTATCTTAAAAAAGGGGAAAATGTTTCCCCTTTTGCTTTTCTCGCCTCTGTGACGTTGAATGTCAGACAATCATCCCCATATACTCAGATACCTGTGGGTTTAACTGCATACCTGCCTGATGCGGTTCCCATCACCTGGCGGACATTAAACAAAGAGAGAGCTCTATGAATCCTGAGCGTTCTGAACGCATTGAAATCCCCGTGTTGCCGCTGCGCGACGTGGTGGTTTATCCGCACATGGTAATTCCGTTGTTTGTTGGCCGGGAAAAATCAATTCGGTGCCTTGAAGCCGCAATGGATCATGATAAAAAAATCATGCTGGTCGCACAGAAAGAGGCTTCAACGGATGAACCTGGCATTAACGATCTCTTTTCAGTAGGGACCGTGGCATCAGTATTGCAAATGCTGAAACTGCCGGATGGCACCGTCAAAGTTCTGGTCGAAGGTTTACAGCGCGCCCATATCACGACGCTGGCCGATAACGGTGACCATTTTGTGGCACAAGCTGAATACCTGGTTTCGCCGGAAATTGAAGAGCGCGAGCAGGAAGTGCTGGTGCGCACGGCGATCAACCAGTTTGAAGGCTACATCAAACTGAATAAAAAGATCCCACCTGAGGTCCTGACCTCACTGAACAATATTGACGATGCGGCGCGCCTTGCCGACACCGTTGCTGCACATATGCCACTGAAACTGGCAGACAAACAGTCTGTGCTGGAGATGTCCGACGTTAACGAACGTCTGGAATATCTGATGGCGATGATGGAATCTGAAATCGATCTGCTGCAGGTTGAGAAGCGTATTCGCAACCGTGTTAAAAAGCAGATGGAGAAGAGCCAGCGCGAGTACTATCTGAATGAGCAGATGAAGGCGATTCAGAAAGAGCTGGGCGAGATGGATGACGCGCCGGACGAATATGAAGCGTTAAAACGCAAAATCGACGCGGCAAAAATGCCGGAAGAGGCGCGTGAGAAAGCCGAAGCTGAGCTGCAGAAGCTGAAAATGATGTCTCCGATGTCGGCGGAAGCGACCGTGGTGCGTGGCTACATCGACTGGATGGTGCAGGTTCCGTGGAACGCACGCAGCAAAGTGAAGAAAGATCTGCGTAAAGCGCAGGAGACACTGGATACCGATCACTACGGCCTGGAGCGCGTGAAGGATCGTATTCTCGAGTATCTTGCGGTTCAGAGTCGCGTCAGCAAAATCAAAGGGCCGATTCTCTGCCTGGTCGGACCGCCAGGGGTAGGTAAAACGTCCCTCGGTCAGTCGATCGCCAAAGCGACCGGACGTAAATATGTGCGTATGGCACTGGGTGGCGTGCGTGACGAAGCGGAAATCCGTGGTCACCGTCGTACTTACATCGGCTCAATGCCGGGTAAACTCATTCAGAAAATGGCAAAAGTCGGGGTGAAAAACCCGCTGTTCCTTCTGGATGAAATCGACAAGATGTCCTCTGACATGCGTGGCGATCCGGCGTCGGCGCTGCTGGAAGTCCTCGATCCGGAACAGAACATTGCGTTCAACGATCACTATCTGGAAGTCGACTATGACCTCTCCGATGTGATGTTCGTGGCCACGTCAAACTCCATGAACATTCCGGCTCCGCTGCTTGACCGTATGGAAGTGATTCGTCTGTCGGGTTACACCGAAGATGAAAAACTGAACATCGCTAAGCAGCATCTGCTGCCGAAGCAGATTGAGCGTAACGCCCTGAAAGCCAGTGAGATTACGGTTGAAGACAGCGCCATCATCGGCATCATTCGCTACTACACCCGCGAAGCCGGGGTGCGTAGCCTTGAGCGTGAGCTGTCGAAATTGTGCCGTAAAGCGGTGAAGTCACTGCTGATGGACAAGACGAAAAAGCACATCACCATCGATGGCGAGAACCTCAAGGATTTCCTGGGCGTTCAGCGCTTCGACTATGGCCGTGCTGACAGCGAAAACCGTGTCGGTCAGGTGACCGGACTGGCGTGGACCGAAGTGGGCGGCGATCTGCTGACCATCGAAACCGCCTGTGTGCCGGGTAAAGGCAAGCTGACTTATACGGGGTCGCTGGGTGAAGTGATGCAGGAGTCGATTCAGGCTGCGCTGACCGTGGTGCGTGCCCGTGCCGAGAAGCTGGGCATCAATGGTGACTTCTACGAAAAACGTGATATTCACGTTCACGTTCCCGAAGGCGCGACGCCAAAAGATGGCCCAAGCGCCGGCATCGCAATGTGTACCGCGCTGGTCTCCTGTCTGACCGGTAACCCGGTGCGCGCCGATGTGGCGATGACCGGTGAGATCACCCTGCGTGGTCAGGTGTTGCCGATTGGCGGCCTGAAAGAGAAACTGCTGGCCGCGCACCGTGGTGGCATTAAAACCGTACTGATCCCGGACGACAACAAGCGTGATCTGGAAGATATTCCTCAGAACGTGATTGCCGATCTGGCGATTCATCCGGTGAAACGCATTGAAGAGGTGCTGAATCTGGCACTGGAAAATGCGCCATACGGTATGCAGGTCACAACAGCAAAATAGTGATTAGCGGCATAAACCGTTAAAAAGCGAAGCTGGCAAGGCAATTGACGCTTGCCAGCTTTTTTTTGTGCCGCTAATTTAGGTGGCTGCCGGCATGACGTTCTCAGAGAAATTCCGTTGTTTCGGCTCCACAGGCTTGATATAACTTGCTGCGCGTTCGTACCCGGCGGGAAGCCGGGGTACGATGTGAAATAATAAAAGAGGGGATGAAGAGAGTGAATAAGTCACAATTGATCGACAAAATTGCTGCTGATGCTGACATTTCTAAAGCGGCAGCGGGACGTGTTTTAGATGCATTTATGGGCTCTGTTTCTGATGCGCTGAAAGACGGTGATGAAGTGGCTCTGGTCGGTTTCGGTACTTTCTCTGTACGTGACCGTGCTGCGCGTACTGGCCGCAACCCGCAAACCGGTAAAGAGATCACGATCCCGGCCGGTAAAGTGCCAGGTTTCCGTGCCGGTAAAGCCTTGAAAGACGCAGTCAATTAAGAATAACGAACAGATTCATTGACGCATTTTCTTCAGTGGATGAGAGGACGATGAACGCGTTCTCATGTAACATACGGGCACATCAATGAGATGTGCCTTTTTTGTTTTAATCGGTGAAAATCGGGCCGTTAGATGGACCTGGACCGGATTGAGACTGCCAGCTAAGCCAGCAGTTGCGTGAGTCGCCAGCCAGAGGCGAAGGGCGACCGGGCTTTACATTCACACTACAGCGGAGTGTTGCCATACCATGATGGACAATTTACGCGCGGCGTCGAACCATGTCGTGCTCAAGATTATTTTGGGGCTGATTATCCTCTCCTTTGTGCTGACGGGCGTTGGCAACTATCTGATTGGCGGCAATAACGACTATGCGGCCAAAGTAAACGGTCAGGAGATTAGCCGCGCGCAGCTGGAGCAGGCGTTCAACAGCGAACGCAGCCGTCAGCAGCAGATGCTGGGGGACCAGTTCTCGCAGCTGGCCAGCAACGACGGTTACATGCAGCAGATGCGTCAGCAGGCGCTGTCTCAGTTAATCGACCGGGCGCTGCTTGACAGCTATATCAAAGATCTCCACCTCAGCATCAGCGACGATCAGGTCAAACAGGCTATCTTCAACCAGCAGGCTTTCCAGACCAACGGTAAATTCGATAATGCGAAATACCTCAATCTGATCGGCAGCATGGGTTTCAGTGCTGACCAGTATGCTGAAGCGCTGCGTAAACAGCTCTCCAATCAACAGCTGATCAATGCCGTTGCCAATACCGACTTCACGCTGAAAGGCGAAGCGAGCCGGCTGGTGGACCTGGTGTCCCAGCAGCGTGATATCCGTCAGGCGACGCTGGATGTGAACGCGCTGGCGGCGAAACAGACCGTCACCGATGACGAAATCAGCCAGTATTATCAGCTGCATAAAAGCAGCTTTATGGCACCAGAGCAGTTCCGCGTCAGCTATATCCTGATGGATGCCGCCAGCATGCAGCAGGATGCCAGCGAGGCGGATATTCAGGCCTGGTACGATCAGCATAAAGCGGACTACACGCAGCCACAGCGTACTCGCTACAGCGTAATCCAGACCAAAACGGAAGCGGATGCTAATGCCGTTCTGGCTCAGCTGAAAGCGGGCGCCTCTTTCGCGGACGTGGCAAAAGCCAAATCCATTGACCCTATCTCCGCGCGTAAGGGCGGCGACATGGGCTGGCTGGAACCGTCAACCACACCGGATGAGCTGAAAAATGCGGGCCTGACAGAGAAAGGCCAGATGTCGGGTGTGATCAAGTCGTCAGTGGGCTTCCTGGTCGTGCGTCTTGACGATATCCAGGCAGAGCAGGTTAAGCCGCTGGCTGACGTTCACAGCGCGATTGCCGCGAAAGTGAAGCAGGAGAAGGGCGTTGATGCCTTCTACAAACTGCAGCAGAAAGTCAGCGAAGCGGCGAGCAACGATAATGAGTCACTGGCGGGTGCCGAGCAGGCTTCCGGTCTGAAGGCGCAGGAGACCGGCTGGTTCAGTCAGGATTCACTGCCAGACGCGCTTAACTTTGATCCGGTGAAGCAGGCTATCTTCAACGGTGGCCTGGTGGGACAGAATGGTGCGCCGGGTAATAACTCCGATATCATCACAGTGGATGGCGACCGCGCCTTTGTGCTGCGTATCAGCGATCACAAACCGGAAGCGATAAAACCGCTGGATCAGGTTAAGGCGCAGATCACCGACACGCTGAAGCATGATAAAGCGACGCAGCAGGCGAAAGCCCAGGCGGACAAATTGCTGGATGCGCTTAAAGCCGGTAAGCAGGAGGCGCTGACCGCAGCAGGCCTGACGCTGAGCGCCAGTAAAACGGTCGATCGCAACGTGCAGGATCCGGTGGCACAGGCTGCCTTTAATCTGCCTCAGCCTGCGGATAACAAACCGTCGTGGGGCGTGAGCGAAGATATGCAGGGCAACGTGGTGCTGGTGGCAGTGGATAAGGTGAAAACCGGCACCATGCCACAGGCGCAGATTGATGAAATGGTCAAAGGTGTCACGCAGAACAATGCCCAACTGACCTTTGAAGCGTTACTGCAAAATCTGCGCAAAGAGGCAAAAATCAAGTACGGCGCAGCCGCACAAATGCAGTAAGCCTCGCAGAAACCGCGAAACCACTGTAATAATCCAAGGCCGCATTCGCGGCCTTTTCCATTTCTGAAATCCCGCTTTTGTGGCTTGTGCACCGTCGTGACACGCTGTCGCTGCTGTTTACACACAAGGAGAAACACAGCATGGCTAAACATGAAGTCGTTGCCCTCTATCTCTCACTCGCGCTGGGCGGCGCGTTCTGCCACAGCAGCGTTGCTGCGGCCCCCGATCCTGCCAGCACGTCCATCAGCCAGAACGCATTGCCTGCGCCGGAAAAAGCAATCAGCGACGTTGCTCAGCCGGGTCAGGTCAGCATCAACGATGCGACGGCGGAACAGCTCTCTGCCGTGATGAACGGCGTGGGGCTGAAAAAGGCCCAGGCCATTGTCAGCTATCGCGAACAGTACGGACCGTTCAGCGCGATCCAGCAACTCAGCGAAGTGCCGGGGATCGGGAATGCGCTGATAGAACGTAATGCAGGCCGGCTGAAATTGTGAGGCAGTACGCATCTGTGATGCATAACCCGCGCTGAACCGGCGGCTCTGCTAAAGTGAACAGGTCCAACCAGTTCACCCAAAGCAGGAGAGCATGACCATGCAGACCACGATAAAAGTGCGCGGCTACCATCTGGATGTCTATCAGCACGTTAACAATGCGCGTTATCTTGAATTTCTTGAGGAGGCGCGCTGGCAATGGCTGGAAGAGGCTGAAGCATTCCACTGGCTGCAGGAGCAGAAACTGGCGTTTGTGGTGGTCAATATTAACATCAACTACCGTCGCCCGGCCGTACTGGGCGACGTACTCACCATCGACAGTGAGATTACGCAGTTAAATGGCAGGAGTGGCGTCATCGCACAGCGGGTGCTGCTGGCAGGCCAGGAGACAGTGGTTGCCGATGCTGCGCTGACCTTTGTCTGCATCGATTTGCGCACCCAGAAGGCGGTCACCCTGGAAGGGGCGTTGCGGGAGCGACTGATGCGTCTGATGGCATGAGAGAAAAAAAGGCGGCAAACCCGATCGCTGCCGCCATCACTGTCGGCCTCAGTTAAGGCCGCTCTTTGCTTTCATTGCGGCCATCACGCCCGCACGATCGCTGAGATAACCCTGCAGGCCGTTGGCCCGTAAATGACAGGCTGCACACTCACCGCAGCCGTCACCTTTCACACCGTTATAGCAGGTCAGCGTCTCTTCGCGAATCAGCGGCAGTTGCTGCCAGTAGTCCGCCAGCGCCCAGGTTTCCGCCTTATTGAGCCACATCAGCGGCGTCTCGAAGCGGAGAGTGCGCGCCATGCCAAGCGTGACCGCCTGGTTCATGGCTTTAACAAACTCATCGCGGCAATCGGGATAGCCGGAAAAATCGGTTTCGCAGACGCCCGTGATCACCGCTTCGGCCTCTACCTGATAGGCATAAACCGAGGCCAGCGTCAGAAAGAGAATATTGCGACCCGGCACAAAAGTACTCGGTAATCCGGTGGCGTCAGGATTGTAGGCGGGTACCGGAATGCTATCGCGCGTCAGGCTGCTGACGGCGAGTTCGTTCAGCATAGTGACATCCAGCACTTTGTGTGCGCGCGCACCCAGCCTGATAGCCAGTTCCCGGGCCACCTCAATCTCTTCCCGATGGCGTTGTCCGTAATCGAAGGTGACGCAGTGCACCTCATCATAAAGTGCTAAAGCCTGAACCAGGCAGGTTGTGGAATCTTGTCCACCGCTGAAAACAACAACAGCGCGTTTCATGGCATTTCCCTGATAAGTAATTTTGCGCTTATGGTAATGCCTCATTCCGCCGCTGAACAGCTGCACGGCGGATCAATCGGCGGCGGAATCCATGCGCGGCTGAAATCGAACCAGCCCAGCGCATTGAGTTCAATCCCTTCGACGCCGGGCGGCGCGTAGATTTGGTAGCGATAGTTAAACAGCGGCAGCAGAATGCCGTCCGTCATCAGCTGATGATAAAGCTGATGCAGCGCGCGGGAGCGGGCCTCACCGTCAGCAATCTGCTGGATAGCCAGCAGCTGTCTCTGTACCGCTTTGCCCTGCAGGGTCGCTGACAGAGGCCGCCACAGCGGGTCCAGTGCCAGCCAGTTCGCCAGTGTAAACACCGGGGCATCGCCTATCAGTCGATCGCCCATCACCAGGTCGGCCTCATCAAGCTGATGAATGGTTTGCCAGCTTTTGACCGGATGAAAAAACACCTGGAGGTGACAGCCATGCTGCCTGAGTAATTCACATAACGCCTGCGCCATCTGATGCAGCTCAACCGGCAGCTGATAGTGGAGTGTCAGCGTGGCGGGCAGGGGGCCAGGCACTGCCTCGATCGGCGGCACCGGCCAGCCAGGCAGCAGCTCGTTGCTGGGCGTAATTAAGCCTTCATCAAGAGGCAGCCGGCTGACGATGCCGCTTTGCTGGATCAGATGGAAGACGCAGCGCGCCTGTTCGGCAGTAAAACCGTCACGCGGGCGGCAGAGCAGATAGCAGAAACCGAGACTGATGCTGTTGCTGACCGGTTGCAGCGTCTTAAGCTCGGCGGCATCGCCGATGGCGATCTGCACCGGATGACGACAGCTGCTGCCCAGGCGGGGGTCGAACAGTTGTGGCGTAATCCAGTACTCCACGGCCTGCAACAGTGGACGCTGCAGGTGCCACTGCGCATGACTCTCCATCCTGACCAGTTCAGGGCTGAAGTGACGCAGTTTCCACGGACCGCTGCCGATGGCGGGATGATCGGGATGGGGCAGCAGGCACAGCAGATGCGCCAGCCGGTGCGGTAGCCAGAAATCAGGTTGCCGCAGCACAAAACGCAGGGCCAGCGGATGCGGCGCTTCCACGCTCTCCACGTCGGCCAGCAGCAGTGCGACGCGCGGTTCCTGCAACAGCTGACGAAACTGCGACACCAGTTGCTCCGCCTGAACCGGCTCGTCGTTGTGCCACCTCAGCTGAGGCCGTAACCAGAATAGCCAGTGACATCCCGTTTCATCGTGCTGCCAGTGATGAGCCAGATCGCCAACCGGCGCATCCTGCTCAAAGCGGGTCAGGCCGGAGTAGATCTGGCGCACCAGATGCTGTTCAGCCCGACCGGTAATCTGATGCGGTGCTGTGCTCTCCATCGGGCGATAGTAGGGGATGCGCAGCACCGGCGTATCGTTCTGCCACTGTCCCCCCATCATCGGGCGCAGCAGAGTCATCAGCCGCTCCGGCGGCAGATCCAGCAGCTGCAAGGCGTCTGCCGCCGCGCCGCTATCGAGCTGCCGTTGCAGCAGCTGCTGACGTAACGCTTCAGGCGTGCGCAGAAAAGTGACCTGGCCCTGCTTACCCCGGCCCGCTTCACCCCGCCAGCTGAGCCAGCCCGCCTGCTGCCAGTGTGACAGCAGCGTGCGCAGATGACGCTCGCTGCAGATGCAGTGACGGGCCATCTCCGCCACGCAGGTCTGCTGAGGCGCCCCCTGACTCTGCTGCCACAGGCGCTGAAACTGATGAATACGGTGAAGTTCGCGCATCATAAACCCGGAACAATTTTTTAAAAGTATTCACTATTAGTTCCGTAATTAACAGGCAATAGTGGGACTCATCTTTTCAGCAGGAGGAGAGTCATGATGCGTTTAGCCGCGTTCGATATGGATGGCACATTGCTGTTGCCGGATCACCAGCTGGGACAGCAGACACTGGAGAGTCTGCAGGCGTTACATTCACGGGGTCTTCATCTCGCGCTGGCGACGGGCCGCCATCTGCTGGAGATGCAGATTCTGCGGGAAAAAATGATTCTGCCCGCCTGGCTTATCACGGGGAATGGCACCCGCATACATGACCGGCAGGGAACGCGGCTCTTTGGATGCGATCTGCCTTCTGCCGTCGCCGAAGAGGTGATCCATCGTCACTGGGAGACGACTGCCACGATGCACATCTTTAACGACCAGGGCTGGTTTACCGACCGGCCGCAGCCTGAACTGCTGGTGGCGCATCAGATGAGCGGATTTGGCTATCAGCTGTGCGCCCTTAAAACGCTGCCCGCGCATCAGGTAACAAAAATCTGCTTCATCGATCGGCATCAGCACCTGTGTCAGCTTAAAACGCAGCTGGATGCCGTGCTGGGCGATCAGGTCAACATCTGTTTCTCTGCGGAGGATTGTCTGGAAGTGCTGCCCGCAAACTGCAATAAGGGCAGCGCGCTGGCGCTGCTGTGTGACCACCTCTCCCTGACCATGGCTGAGTGTATGGCATTCGGGGATGCGATGAACGATCGCGAGATGCTGGCTCAGGCCGGGCAGGGTTTCATCATGGGCAATGCGATGGCGCAGTTAAAGATGGCGCTTCCGCATCTGCCGGTGTTAGGGCATTGCGGGACACAGGCGGTGTCCCATTATTTAAATCACTGGCTGGCGACACCCCACCTCGCGTATTCCCCCGAATGCTGAGGATTGCCGTGAACCGGACTGGAAGTCCGGTTTTTTACGCCAGCTCGCGCTGCCACGGCGTGATGTCACCGATATGTTTTGCCACCCATTCCGGCTGATAGTAGCTGTCGGGATAGCGTTCGCCACTGTCACATAACAGCGTGACCAGCGCGCCCGACTGATTTGCCGCCCGTAAGCGTTTCGCCACCTGCATCATGCCCCAGAAGTTGGTGCCGGTAGAGGCACCCGGCTTGCGTCCCAGAATCTTTTCCAGTTTCAGCATCGCGGCCAGCGTTGCGCCGTCCGGCACTTTGATCATTTCGTCAATCACATCGGGCATAAATGACGGCTCGACCCGTGGACGGCCAATCCCCTCGATCAGGCTGCCACGGGTGCTGGTCAGGGTGGCATCACGCTGCTGCCAGTAATCGAAAAACACCGAGTGCTGAGGATCGACCACCAGCAGTTT
The DNA here is from genome assembly GCF_000255315.1 of Pantoea sp. Sc1. Classification (NCBI taxonomy): domain Bacteria; kingdom Pseudomonadati; phylum Pseudomonadota; class Gammaproteobacteria; order Enterobacterales; family Erwiniaceae; genus Pantoea; species Pantoea sp. Sc1. The sequence goes on along the minus strand of NZ_AJFP01000001.1, from coordinate 3,085,906 downwards.
CGTTTCGAGTCCCTGATAGCGGATGTAGCGCCCCAGCGTGGCGGAGGTGCCGCCGGTGCCTGCACTCATAATCACCGTATGAGGGATCGGATAGGGTTCATGCTGCATCTGACGGAAAATGCTCTCCGCGATGTTGTTATTGCCGCGCCAGTCGGTTGCACGCTCAGCATAGGTGAACTGATCCATAAAGTGGCCGTTCAGTTCTCGCGCCAGCCGCTCAGATTCCGCGTAGAGCTGGCAGGGATCCTCGACAAAATGACACCGCCCGCCATAAAAGGCGATCTGCTCAATTTTCCGTTTTGCCGTACTGGCTGGCATCACCGCAATAAAGGGCAGTCCCAGCAGCCGTGCGAAGTAGGCCTCAGAAACAGCCGTGCTGCCTGACGAGGCTTCAATAATCGGCGTATCCTGTTTAATCCAGCCGTTAGAGAGGCCATAAAGAAACAGGGAGCGCGCCAGGCGATGCTTCAGGCTGCCGCTGGGATGGGTACTCTCATCTTTCAGGTAGAACCAGATGCCGGGAAAATCCGCCAGATCGAAACGGATCAGATGCGTCTCGGCCGATCGCTGAAAATCGGCGTTAATTTCGTTGATAGCGTGGCGAATCCAGCAGGTCTGCATCTCAGTCATCCGGTTATAAACAGTCCGGCTATTTTATGGCACGTGCAGGAAAAAGAGATTGCAAAATTACCGCTAAAATCGCGTTAATGGAGAAAATGATTCTCCCGGAGACGCAAATGTTAGACAAAACTGACCTTAAGCTGCTTGTGCTGCTGCAGCAGGACTGCACGCTGTCGCTGCAGGCGCTGGCAGATGCCGTCAATCTCACGACCACGCCCTGCTGGAAGCGACTGAAAAAACTGGAAGATGATGGCATTATTCGCGCGCGGGTGGCGTTACTGGACGGTGACAAAATCGGCCTGTCACTGACGGCGTTTATGTTTGTTAAAACCCAGCAGCACAGCCGTGACTGGTATCAGGCCTTTGTCTCGGTGGTCAATAGCATGCCGGAGGTGATGGCCTTTTACCGTATGGCAGGCGAGTATGACTACCTGCTGCGCATTCAGGTGGCCGACATGAAAAGCTATGATGCTTTCTATAAGCGATTAGTCAACGGCGTGCCCGGCCTGATCGATGTGACCTCCAGCTTCGCCATGGAAGAGATTAAATACACCACGGCTTTACCCGTTGCCCCTCTGGGGGCCTGAGATTGAGAACAGCGCTGTGCGATTATTCAGTCAGTTAAGTTGGTATTTTTTGCGGGAGTGGCGACGCTATCTGGGCGCGGTCATCCTGCTGATTGTTATTGCTGTTCTGCAGTTGCTGCCGCCGCATGTAGTGGGGATCATTGTTGACGGCGTGACAGGCGACACTATGAGTACCGGTCGCATCATGATGTGGATTGGGGTCATGCTGGCAACAGCAGTTGTGGTCTATCTGCTGCGCTATGTCTGGCGCGTGCTGCTGTTTGGCGCCTCCTACCAGCTGGCGGTCGAGCTGCGCGAAGATTTTTATCGTCAGCTGAGTCGTCAGCAACCGGCATTTTATCTGCGCCATCGCACGGGTGACCTGATTGCGCGCGCCACTAACGACGTGGATCGGGTGGTGTTTGCTGCCGGGGAAGGGGTGCTGACGCTGGTGGACTCGCTGGTTATGGGCTGTGGCGTGCTGCTGGTGATGAGCACCCAGATCAGCTGGCAGCTGACGCTGCTCTCGCTGGTGCCGATGCCGGTGATGGCGATCGTCATCCATCGTTACGGTAATCAACTGCACGATCGCTTTAAGCTGGCTCAGGCAGCCTTTTCCAGCCTTAACGACCAGACGCAGGAGAGCCTGACCAGCATCCGCATGATCAAAGCCTTTGGGCTTGAGCAGCATCAGTCACAGCAGTTTTCCGCTATCGCCCGCGATACCGGTGAGAAAAACCTGCGGGTGGCGCGGGTTGATGCCCGTTTCGATCCCACTATCTATATCGCCATCGGCTTTTCAAACCTGCTGGCGATTGGCGGCGGCAGCTGGCTGGTGTGGCATGATCAGATGACGCTGGGTCAGCTCACCAGCTTCGTGATGTATCTCGGCCTGATGATCTGGCCCATGCTGGCGCTGGCCTGGATGTTTAATATTGTCGAACGCGGCAGCGCCGCGTGGAGCCGCATCGGCGCGCTGCTGGCGGAAGCACCGGCGGTGGAAGATGGTGACAAAACGCTGCCGCCTGACCCCGGAACGCTTCAGGTGGCGATTCGAGCCTTTCACTATCCGGCCAGCACGGCGCCGGTGTTAAGCGATGTCTGCTTTCAGCTGAAACCCGGTGAGATGCTGGGACTGTGCGGCCCGACCGGCAGCGGCAAAAGCACCCTGCTCAGCCTGATTCAGCGCCACTTTGACATTCAGCAGGGGGATATCCGCTACCACCAGATCCCGCTGCCGCAGCTGCGGCTCGACAGCTGGCGCAGCCGTCTTGCGGTGGTCAGCCAGACGCCGTTCCTCTTCTCTGACAGCGTGGCCAGTAACATTGCGCTGGGGAAACCGGGCGCGTCCCGGCAGGAGATCGAACAGGCCGCCAGGCTCGCCTGCGTGCATGACGATATCCTGCGTCTGCCACAGGGTTATGAAACGGAAGTCGGGGAGCGGGGTGTGATGCTCTCCGGGGGACAGAAGCAGCGCCTTTCCATTGCCCGGGCACTGCTGCTGAATGCCGAAATCCTGATTCTGGATGACGCGCTTTCTGCGGTGGATGGCCGTACCGAACATGAAATTCTGCATAACCTGCGCATCTGGGGAGAGGGACGCACGCTGATTATCAGCGCGCACCGCTTATCGGCGCTGACGGAAGCCAGTGAAATTCTGGTGATGCAGCAGGGCAGCGTCGCCCAGCGCGGTGACCACGATACGCTGAGCGGAACGCCCGGCTGGTATCGGGATATGTTCCGTTATCAGCAGCTGGAAGCCGCACTGGATGATGATGAAAATGAGAAAGGAGTGCCGCATGGCTAAGTCTGCCCGCTTGTGGCCTACCCTGAAGCGCCTGCTGAGCTACGGTAAGCCCTGGCGTAAATCCCTGTCGCTGGCCGTCGGCCTGCTCTGGATCGCGGCCGCTGCTGAGGTAACCGGACCGGTGCTGGTCAGCTACTTTATCGACAATCTGGTGGCGAAACATCAGATGCCCTGGGGGCTAGTCGCCGGCCTGCTGGTCAGTTTCATTCTGCTTCAGCTACTGGCCGCCGCGCTCCACTACTGGCAGGCGCTGTTATTCAACCGGGCGGCGATCGGCGTGGTGCAGCGGTTACGCAGCGATGTGATGAATGCCGCGCTCTGTCAGCCGCTGAGCGCCTTCGATACCCAGCCGGTCGGTCAGATTATTTCACGCGTGACCAACGACACCGAAGTCATCCGCGATCTCTACGTCACGGTGGTCTCAACCGTGCTGCGCAGTGCCGCGCTGGTCGGGGCCATGATGGTGGCGATGTTCAGCCTTGACTGGCGCATGGCGCTGGTGGCGATGATGATCTTCCCGCTGGTGCTGATGGTGATGGTGATCTATCAGCGCTTCAGCACGCCGATCGCCCGCCGGGTTCGCGGTTATCTGGCCGATATCAACAACGGCTTTAACGAAGTGATCAGCGGCATGAGCGTGATCCAGCAGTTTCGTCAGCAGGCCCGCTTCGGCGAGCGGATGGGCGAGGCCAGTCGCTCTCACTACCTGGCGCGGATGGAAACGCTGCGTCTCGACGGCTTTCTGCTGCGCCCGTTGCTGAGCCTCTTTTCCGCGATGGTGCTGTGCGGCCTGCTGGTCCTGTTCAGCTTCTCCGTGCCTGGCGTATTTGAAGTCGGTGTGCTTTATGCCTTCATCACCTATCTGGGACGCCTGAATGAGCCGCTGATTGAGCTGACCACACAGCAGTCGATGTTGCAGCAGGCGGTGGTCTCCGGTGAGCGCATCTTCGAACTCATGGATGCCGCGCAGCAGCAGTATGGCGACAGTCAGCAGCCGCTGGCTTCCGGCCGCATTTCGCTGAACAATCTGAGTTTCGCCTACCGTGAAAACCGCGATGTGCTCAGTGACATCAATCTTGAGGTGGCGCCGCGCGAATTTGTGGCGCTGGTCGGACATACCGGCAGCGGCAAAAGCACGCTGGCAAACCTGCTAATGGGCTACTACCCGGTGACGCGCGGTGAAATCCGCATTGATGATCGGCCGATTGGGGATCTGAGCCATAGCGTGCTGCGACACGGGATCGCCATGGTGCAGCAGGACCCGGTGGTGCTGGCGGATACGCTGCTGGCCAATGTCCGGCTGGGCCGTGATATCAGCGAAGAGGCGGTCTGGACGGTGCTGGAACAGGTCCGGCTGGCGCCCCTGGCGCAGGCTCTGCCGGAGGGGATTCACACCCGGCTGGGTGAGCAGGGGAATAACCTGTCGGTCGGGCAGAAGCAGCTGCTGGCGCTGGCGCGGGTGCTGGTCGATCTGCCGCAGATACTGATTCTGGACGAAGCAACGGCCAATATTGACTCCGGCACGGAACAGGCGATTCAGCAGACGCTGGCCAGACTGCGTCAGCACAGCACGCTGGTGGTAATTGCTCACCGTCTCTCCACCATTATCGACGCCGACAAAATCCTGGTCCTCCATCGCGGTCGGGTGGTCGAGCAGGGCACGCACCAGCAACTGCTGGCGATGCAGGGCCGCTACTGGCAGATGTATCAGCTTCAGCAGGCCGGGGATGATCTCGCGTCGGGCGTGCCTGCCACCGCGGAAGCCTGACCTGCACCTTTTTTGCGCAGTTTTATCGGACTAATCTGTATAAATGCACTCCTTTGACGCCTGAAGCACCAAAGGAGTGCATCCCGATGCGCTGACCGGCTTTCTCCTTTTCCCCCTTTTCAGAGCCACTGCAGAGCCCCTCCTTGCTCCATCCCGCCTGACCCACTGATTATCACCGCTTTTGCTAACTGGCACAGCCTTTGCTTATCTCCCTGTGTGTCCGTAAACGTTACCTATTTACTCGCTGGAGGGGATCCAATGAAGCTGGTTACCGTCGTAATTAAGCCATTCAAGCTGGAGGATGTGCGTGAAGCTTTGTCCTCTATCGGCATTCAGGGACTGACCGTCTCCGAAGTGAAAGGGTTTGGCCGCCAGAAGGGGCACGCCGAGCTCTATCGGGGCGCAGAGTACAGCGTGAACTTCCTGCCGAAAGTCAAAATTGATATCGCTATTGCCGACGATCAGCTGGACGAAGTTGTGGATGTCATCAGTAAAGCGGCTTACACCGGAAAAATTGGCGACGGTAAAATTTTCGTGGCTGAACTGCAGCGCGTCATTCGTATTCGTACCGGCGAGACCGACGAAGCCGCTCTGTAATTACGACTCAGTATTGTGATGGGATGGAATAAAAATGAATAAAGTTCTGACTAAGCTGGGCCTGACCAGCCTGGCACTGTTACCATCGCTCGCGATGGCTGCGCCTGCCGTTGCGGACAAGGCTGACAACGCATTTATGATGATTTGCACCGCGCTGGTGCTGTTTATGTCAATTCCAGGGATTGCGCTGTTTTACGGCGGTCTGATTCGCGGTAAGAACGTGCTGTCGATGCTGACGCAGGTGGCCGTCACTTTCTCGCTGGTGTGCGTCCTGTGGATGGTCTACGGCTATTCACTGGCGTTCAGCGAAGGTAACGCCTTCTTTGGCGGATTTGGCTGGGCCATGCTGAAGAATATCCAGCTGACCGCGGTAATGGGCAGCTTCTATCAGTATATCCACGTTGCATTCCAGGCCTCATTTGCCTGCATCACCGTGGGCCTGATTGTGGGTGCCATTGCAGAGCGTATCCGTTTCTCAGCCGTACTGATCTTCGTCGGTGTCTGGCTGACGCTGGCTTACCTGCCTATCGCGCATATGGTATGGGCGGGCGGTTTCCTGGCGCAGGATGGCGCGCTGGACTTTGCCGGCGGTACCGTCGTGCATATCAACGCCGCGGTAGCGGGTCTGGTGGGCGCGTATCTGGTTGGCAAACGTGCCGGCTTTGGTAAAGAAGCTTTCAAACCTCATAATCTGCCGATGGTCTTCACCGGCACCGCGATCCTCTATGTAGGCTGGTTCGGCTTCAACGCCGGTTCTGCCTCAGCTGCAAACGAAATTGCCGCACTGGCGTTCCTGAACACCGTTGTGGCAACGGCGGGTGCCGTACTCTCATGGACCTTTGGTGAATGGGCGGTGCGCGGTAAGCCTTCTCTGCTGGGCGCCTGTTCAGGCTTTATCGCCGGACTGGTCGCGATTACCCCAGCCTGTGGTTATGTTGGCGTCGGTGGTGCACTGATTATCGGTCTGGTTGGCGGACTGGCGGGTCTGTGGGGTGTGACCTCTCTGAAGAAATGGCTGCGTGTGGACGACCCCTGCGATGTGTTCGGCGTGCACGGCGTCTGCGGGATTGTTGGCTGTATCCTGACGGGCGTGTTTGCCTCCTCTTCACTGGGCGGCGTCGGTTATGCGCAGGGTGTGACCATGGGCCATCAGGTCTGGGTTCAGCTCTTCAGCGTCGGCGTCACAATCGTCTGGTCTGGCGTGGTGGCCTTCATCGGCTTCAAACTGGCCGATCTGATTGTCGGTCTGCGCGTACCGGAAGAGCACGAACGCGAAGGTCTGGATGTTAACAGCCACGGCGAGAACGCTTACAACCAGTAATGCGTGAGAGTATAAGCAGTGAAAAAGGGGCGAGCTATCGCCCCTTTTTTTATTCGCTTCGCTGGCGCATCACCCCTTCCTGCACCGTAGAGGCGACCAGCACCCCCTGCTGATTGTAGAACTCACCCCGTACGAACCCCCTGGCACCTGACGCTGAAGTACTTACCACGCTGTAGAGCAGCCACTCGCTGAAGTCGAACGGACGATGGAACCACATCGAGTGATCGATCGTGGCGACCTGCATATCCGCCTCTAAAAAGCCTTTGCCGTGTGGCTGCAGCGCAACCGGCAGGAAATTGAGATCCGACGCATAGCCGAGCAGATACTGATGGATGCGCAGATCGTCAGGCAGCGGACCGTTGGCGCGGATCCAGACCTGGCGCTCAGGCTTGTCCACATGCCCGCGTAGCGGATTGTGAATCTGCACCGGGCGGATCTCCAGCGGACGTTCCGCGATAAATATCTCCCGCAGTTTTTCCGGCAGCATGTGCGCCATCTTCTGCGCCATCGCCTGTTCCGTGACCAGATTTTCCGGTCCTGCCACCTGTGGCATCACATTCTGATGCTCAAAGCCACTTTCCGGTGACTGGAATGAGGCGGTCATATAAAAAATGGGCTGACCATTCTGTATGGCACTGACCCGGCGGGCGCTGAAACTTTTGCCGTCACGCAGGGTTTCGACGTCGTAGATAATCGCTTTCTGGCTGTCGCCGGGCCGCAGAAAGTAGCTGTGAAAGGAGTGAATCGTCCGATCGGTCGCGACGGTTTGCTTTGCGGCATAGAGCGCCTGACCCACCACCTGACCGCCAAACACCTGGCGCAGGCCAAGATCTTCACTCTGGCCGCGATATAAACCTTCTTCCAGTTTTTCCAGATTTAATAAATTCAGCAGATTTTGCAGTGCCTGACTCATGGCGCGTTCCTCAATATAGTGACCTGCTCAGTGTGAAAGATCGGACCAGTTGACGTCAATCAGACTTTCCGCTTTGCCTGTGCCAGGCAAAATTTCATTTTTGTGCCAACATTAAGGACATACGGCGAGTGAAACGCTGTAAGCAGGATTCGCTGCCGACAATCATTTTGATCAAATGGAGACGACATCAATGAAACTGTGGCATGTGTTCAGTGGGGTAGTTATGGCGGTTGCTGTTGCGGGCTGTGCCGACAAGAGTAAACCTGTGCCAACACCAACGTTGGGTTCTGCGGTAGCCGGACAGACGGCGGCGATTGCGCAGCCTAACGTCAGCGGTTCAGTCTTTATTCGCCAGCGCATCGCGCTGCCGCCGGATGCGGTATTAACCGTGACGCTGTCAGATGCGTCTGTTACCGACGCCCCGTCAAAAGTGCTGTCACAACGCGTGGTGCGGACGGAAGGCAAACAGGCGCCGTTCCAGTTTGTGCTGCCGTTTAACCCGGCTGACATCCAGCCAAATGCACGCATTCTGCTAAGCGCCGCCATCGCTATCGATGGCAAGCTGGCCTTTGTCACTGACAGCGTAAAACCGGTCATCAATCAGGGCGGCACCAAAGCTGAACTGCTGCTGGTACCGGTGCCTTCAATGGCGATGCCAACCCAGCCAGGCGCAGCGACCACCGTGCCTTCGACATCACCGACTCAGGTCACGCCTTCTGCGGCGGTGCCTGCACCCACCCGTCTGTAATGTGCAAACGGGGCGGCAGAGCCGCCCCGTTTTTCAGCCATCGAATCGCCAGCGATACGTTTCAAGATCCAGCTCACCGGCATCACTCACCACAATCCCTTCTGCTTCCAGTGCATCCCGCTGTCGTATCAGCTGGTCGCCCTGAAGCGAAATCATGCCGTGACGATTGACGACACGATGCCAAGGGAGGGCGGTTCCCTCGGGTAACCGGCTCAGCACACCGCCGACCTGACGTGCCGCGCGCGGCGAACCGGCCAGTCGTGCCACATCGCCATAGGTCGTGACACACCCGGATGGAATCGCGGCAACAATTTGCCAGATGCGTTGCTGGAAAGTGTCAGGCTGATTCATGTGCTTATTTCGTCAGGAAAAAAGAGGGTTAACTTTATCATGCAGAGGCGATGGTGAAAGCATCAACGCGGCGGTTGTTCAAGAAAACAACGGTTGTCCCGACGACGCTTGCAATTGCCAGCCCCTTCCCAGATAATGCCCCCGCTCTCGTAAAGAGGGCTTGTCAATGGGGGCCCTGTTGGTTCTCCCGCAATGCTAGCTTGTGAACTCGGTCAGATCCGGAAGGAAGCAGCCGTAGCAGGTGATGCGTGTGCCGGGATGTAGCTGGCAGGGCCCCCACCACTTTCCCCCCCTGAACTTCTTCCCCAGTATGACAGACAGGCAAAACCCGCCTGGGCCGATCCTTTGCCGGCAGGCAGGAATATCCGGTACTTAATGTGGGGACAATGCCGTCAGATGCAGGTGAGCAGATTAGCGGACAAACTTCCAGACCGAACCCGGTACTTTATCGTAAAGCTTATTCATCGTCAGCTCGGCCAGACGATGGTCAGCTGCCGAATAGAATACCGCTAATTCATCTTCCGGTAATTCATACTTATTCTTTTCGATCACCCGCTCCAGGGTATCCAGGGAGCGACAGCGACGCAGTCGCATCAAATAATCAGTTTTTGTCAGTGTTTTGTTCATAAATAAAGCGTTCTCACGTCTGTACTATAATGAATGGCTCGGTTGCTGGAGAAAAGCGCACTCTTCAGTGAACAGATTAAATAAGCGTTTTGCTGAACGTTGCCACCGCAGAAGATCAGGATTATTGATACCGTAGTTACTGAATAACATAAAAGTATCATCAAGATATTCATCGATTTGCGAAATCAGCGCTTCATCTTCAACGTGTTTAATTTTGTAATTCATGGTGAACGACGCGATATGTTCAATCAGATCGTTCAGGTGCAGATTGCTTTCAGAAGTGGGATCATTTACCCAGCCATGGTGGCTGTCAGTCAATGTTGCCATGCTGTCGTCAAACAGGCTCTCACACAGGTATTTCAGCTGGGCAATATCATGCCGTTTTGGTGAGTATTCGTCCATCTTTTTCCCCTCCATAGCTTGCACAGTTGCCGCAGGGCGGCGAGTTCGGATAAAGCGGCCAGGAAGCGATCTTTCAGGTGGTTATTAAACGGGATACGTTAAAGATAGTGTAAAACCATTAGTTCTGCTCATCTCAATTACTAAATATTACAATTCATCACCCGGAGAGGGTTGCTGGTTGTCTATCACATCAAACTCAAGCGCACCGGGCTTAATGTAAAAGTTTACCCGCTCCGTTTGGGTCACCGTTTCATTCAGATCCTGACAGGGACTAAATAAATTCCACTGAAAATCGTAAAGTAATTTAAAACTATTCAGATCCAGGTATTCAACGGAAACTATTTTTAAACTGTCTGGTACTAACTGCGCATTCTGAGCGTACCAGCGTAAATCCCCTGTCAGCAAATCTGATATTTTGAGAATATTCCGCTGAACAACTTCAGCTATTTTTGCGCAGTCTGTTTCACCCATCGCAATATCACATTCAATCCGTGACAGCATATCTTGTCTACTCCTAACCGTTAATAAACCTATCATTGGTTTTACGCAACAGGTTTGCAAGCCAGTAAAGCACAAAACTGTCATTTTCTGAGTTTTGCCAGCAAAGCGGTGCGGCGGGTGTGGCTTAAACGCCCCCGGGGCCGCCGGACTCCCGATACCTTTTGAAACACATTCCGCTCTTGAACCGCAGGCTGCATCCGGTATTCTTATTGTTATGTTATAACATATTGGTGAACTGATGCGTCAGAGTGGATTACTTATGTCGCTGGGCGGACGGCTGGGCGTCGCCCTGCTGATCATCGCGCTGCTGGCTGTCGCGATATATTGGGGGATCAGCGCATGATCCGATTTTACGCACTGCGTGCAGGCTACCAGGGAGAGGGGGTCACCCCGGCGATCACGGGTCAGCTCGCAGCAGGCTCCATGACTGCGCTGGTCGGCGCAAACGGCAGCGGGAAATCGACCCTGCTGAAAACCATTGCGGGCTTACTGCCGCCGGTAAGCGGACGCTGCGAACTGCAGGTGGCGCGCCGGGATATCGGCTGGCTGCCACAGCGCACCGAACTTGAGACCCGCTTTCCGCTGACGGTCTTCGAACTGGTTTCCATGGGGTGCTGGCCACGCTGCGGCTGGTTTGGCGGCATTAACCGGTCACTGCGGCGGGAAATCGGGCAGGCGCTGGAGGCGGTTCAGATGAGCGATTATGCGGACGCGCAACCGGCCACCCTCTCGGGCGGGCAGCTTCAGCGCGTCCTGTTTGCCCGGCTGATGCTACAGCGCAGCGCGCTCTGGCTGCTGGATGAACCCTTTAACGGCATAGACAGCCAGACGGTTACCCTGCTGATGTCGATTCTGGAGCAGCAGCAGCAGGCAGGCACCACTCTGCTGGTGGTGCTGCATGACCGCCCGCTGGTGGCGCGTTACTTCAGTAACGTCCTGTCGATGGATGAACATCATCTCAGCGATACCTTCCGGTCCGATGTCCTGGCACGGAGTCGAGCCTCGTGACCCTGATTCAGCCTTTTATCGAATTTGGCTTTATGCGGCGAGCGCTGGTGGCCTGCCTGGCGCTCGCCGTCAGTGCCACGCCACTCGGTGTGTTCCTCTCACTGCGTCGTATGAGCCTGATTGGTGACGCCTTATCCCATGCGGTGCTGCCGGGTGCGGCCATTGGCTATCTGATCTCCGGCCTCTCACTGGTGGCCATGGGTATCGGCGGCCTGATTGCCGGGCTGGCGGTCGCGCTGCTCTCTGGCGCAGTCAGTCGCTACACGCCATTGAAAGAGGATGCCAGTTTTGCCGGATTCTACCTTGGATCACTGGCGCTGGGCGTCACGCTGGTTTCACTGCGCGGCTCAAGCGTGGATCTGCTGCACGTTCTGTTTGGCTCGCTGCTGGCGGTCGACAACGCGGCGCTGTTGCTGGTCGGGGGCATCGCGGCCTTTACGCTGATCATGCTGGCGGTGATCTATCGCCCGCTGGTCATCGATGCCTTTGACGGTGACTTTCTGCGGGCGCAGGGGAAATGGAGCGCGCCGCTGGTGCATGGCCTGTTTTTAATGCTGGTGGTGCTGAACCTGGTCGCGGGCTTTCAGGTGCTGGGCACGCTGATGTCGGTGGGTTTAATGATGTTACCCGCTGCCAGCGCCCGTTTCTGGAGCCGTCATCTTGCGGCGATGCTGGCCATCGCCATCTTCATGGCAACCCTCTCTGCGCTGGCGGGCCTGATGCTCTCCTGGCACTTCTCGCTGCCGGCCGGCCCCGCCGTGGTGCTGAGCGCCGCCATGCTCTTCTTTCTCTCGATTCTGACAGGACCGTGCGGCGGAATTTTACGCCGCCATTAATCTTAAGGGGTATCTATGAAAAAATTACCGGTTAGTCTGGCGCTCGCTGCGCTGTTCGCCACGCCGCTGGCGATGGCAAAAACCGTAGACGTTGTCGCCAGCTTTACCGTGCTGGCAGACATCGTCAGCCAGGTGGGAGGCGATCATGTGAAGGTGAAAAGTCTGGTAGGGCCGGATGGCGATCCCCATACGTTTGAACCGACGCCGCAGGACAGCCAGGCGCTGGCAAAAGCGGATCTGGTCTTTGTCAGCGGGCTGGGACTGGAAGGGTGGATGGACCGCCTGGTCAGCGCTTCCGGTTATCACGGTCAGCCGGTAGTCGCCTCTGCGGGTGTCACCACACGCAGCATGGAAGAGGAGGGCAAAACCATCACCGATCCGCACGCCTGGAACAGCATGCAGAACGGCGTGATCTACGCGACCAACGTGATGAATGCGCTGGTCAAAGCCGACCCCGAGGATGCTGCGGCGATCCGTCAGCGAGGACAGAATTACATTCAGCAGTTACAGGCGCTGGATAGCTGGGCAAAGACGGCGTTTGATAAAATTCCTGTGGAGAAGCGGAAGGTGCTGACCAGCCATGATGCCTTTGGCTACTTTGGCCAGCGCTATGGCGTGACGTTCCTGGCGCCCGTCGGGTTCTCTACCGAAGCGGAAGCGAGTGCCAGTAACGTCGGTGATCTGATCACTCAGCTGAAACAGCAGCACATCACCCGCTATTTCATTGAGAACCAGACCGATCCGCGTCTGGTTAAACAGATCGCCAGCGCTACGGGAGCGGAGCCAGGCGGTGAGCTCTATCCGGAGGCGTTGTCCCCGGCTTCTGGTCCGGCACCGACCTATCAGGCTGCCTTTAAGCACAACGTGAACGCCATGCTGAAGAGCATGCAGTAAGCATAAAAAAGGCCGGGCAAGCCCGGCCAGTCATCACGACACACACTAGCGTTTCTTCTTTCTTCCCTGTACGGCTTTAAAGCGCGGATTCGTTTTGCAGATGACGTAAATACGCCCCTTGCGACGGACCACCCTGCAATCCCGATGGCGATTTTTTGCGGAACGCAGCGAGCTTAATACCTGCATGACCCTCTCCTCTATTTACGACCCAGGAAGCGTCCGAAGCGCTGGTTAAAGCGCGCGGTGCTGCCCTCTTTAGCGAAATCTTTCTGTTTACCGGTGTAGAAAACGTGTGAAGCCGACGACACATCCAGCGTGACGTAGGGCAGCGTTTCACCTTCAAACTCTACGGTGCGGTCGGTTTTAATGGTCGAGCCGATCTTGTAGTAAACGTCAGCTGAGGTGTCATGGAAGACCACCGGGCGATAGTGAGGATGGATATTTGCTTTCATAATGCACACCTATGTAATGTTATAATATAACAACATTATGCGCCGCCGCGGAACGGAATGCAACGTCTGCTGATGGCAGAAAGGCGAGGGGGAGAGGAGGGCGAAACTGAAGGGTAAAAAAAAGGCCGCTTGCGCGGCCTCAGAGGTGTTACTGCTTAGTGAGTCTGGTTGTGCTCAACCGGCTCAGCGCTGCGCGGTTCCTCTTTGTGCTTACTGAAGCGGCGGCGAACCACCACGAAGAACACCGGAACAAAGAAGATAGCCAGCGCGGTCGCGGTAACCATGCCGCCGATAACGCCGGTACCTACAGCGTTCTGCGAACCGGAACCGGCACCGGTACTGATCGCCAGCGGCAGTACCCCGAGAATAAACGCCAGTGACGTCATCAGGATCGGACGCAGACGCATACGACAGGCTTCCAGCGACGATTCCACCAGGCCTTTGCCCTCTTTATCCATCAAATCTTTAGCAAATTCGACGATAAGGATGGCGTTCTTCGCCGAGAGGCCAATGGTTGTCAGTAACCCCACCACAAAGTAGACGTCGTTACTCAGGCCACGCAGGGTGGTGAAGATCAGCGCACCGATAACCCCCAGCGGAACCACCAGCATAACCGCGAACGGAATCGACCAGCTCTCATACAGGGCGGCGAGACACAGGAAGACCACAATCAGCGAGATGGCATAGAGCGCAGGCGCCTGGTTACCCGACAGACGTTCCTGATAAGACATGCCCGTCCAGTCATAGCCGATACCCGCAGGCAGTTTCTCCGCCAGCTGCTCCATCAGATCCATGGCGGCACCGGAGCTCTTGCCTGGCGCAGCCTGACCCAGGATTTCCATCGCAGGCAGACCGTTGTAACGCTCAAGACGCGGTGAACCATACTGCCACTTCGCCGTCGAGAAGGCGGAGAAAGGCACCATCGTTCCGTTGCTGTTGCGCACGTACCATTTGCCGATATCATCCGGCAGCATACGGGAGTCCGCTTTACCCATGACGTAAACTTTCTTCACGCGACCACGGTCGATGAAGTCATTGACGTAGGAGCCACCCCAGGAGGCCGCCAGCGTGGTGTTGATATCGCTTAACGATACGCCCAGCGCCTGTGCTTTCTCCTGATCGATGATCAGCTTGTACTGCGGCGTATCTTCCAGACCGTTAGGACGCACACCCACCAGAGTGTCAGGATGCTGGGCAATCATGCCGAACAGCTGATTACGCGCTTCGGTCAGTTTCTCGTGGCCCAGGTTGGCCTGGTCAATCAGCTCAAAGTCGAAGCCGGTGGCGTTACCCAGTTCGATAATGGCTGGCAGGTTGAAGGGGATGACCATCGCATCTTTGATGGCACCCAGCGCCTTCATCGCACGCCCGGCAATCGCCGGTACCTTCATATCGCTGCCGGTTCGCTCATCCCACGGCTTGAGGCTGACGAAAGCAATACCGGTGTTCTGTCCGCGACCGGCAAAGCCGAAGCCGTTAACGGTAAACACCGATTTAACCGTGTCTTTCTCCTGCGTCAGGAAGTAGTCGGTGACCTGATCCAGCACTTTCTGGGTGCGTTCCTGCGTAGCGCCCGCAGGCAGCTGCGCCTGAGCCAGCAGTAACCCCTGGTCCTCTTCCGGCAGGAATGAAGAGGGAAGACGCATGAACAGATACGCCATGCCGACCACGATGACCAGGTAGATCACCATGTAACGGCCGGTGCTGCGAATGATGTGGCCAACGCTGTCGACGTAGTGATTGGTACTTTTGTCGAACATCCGGTTAAACCAGCCGAAGAAGCCGGTCGTTTTACCGTGACCGTCTTTTTTCACCGGCTTCAGTATGGTGGCGCAGAGTGCCGGGGTCAGAATCAGGGCAACCAGCACCGACAGCGCCATGGCTGACACAATGGTGATCGAGAACTGGCGGTAAATCACACCGGTCGAACCACCAAAGAACGCCATCGGGATAAATACCGCGGCCAGCACCAGCGCGATACCGACCAGCGCACCCTGAATCTGCTCCATAGAACGCCTGGTCGCCTCTTTTGGCGGCAAGCCCTCTTCCTGCATCACGCGCTCAACGTTCTCCACCACCACGATGGCGTCATCCACCAGCAGGCCGATAGCCAGCACCATCCCGAACAGTGTCAGGGTGTTTATCGAGTAGCCAAAAATGCTGATGATGGCGAAGGTGCCGAGCAATACCACCGGCACGGCGATAGTCGGAATCAGCGTCGCGCGGAAGTTCTGCAGGAACAGGTACATGACCAGGAACACCAGCACGATGGCTTCAGCCAGCGTTTTCACCACTTCGAAAATAGAGATCTTAACGAATGGGGTGGTGTCATACGGATAAACCACTTTCATTCCGGCCGGGAAGGTGGACTGCATCTTCGCCAGTTCCGCTTTCACCGCATTCGCGGTATCCAGGGCGTTGGCGCCGGTTGCCAGTTTGATACCGATACCGGACGCGGGCCGGCCGTTATAACGGGCAATGATCTCGTAGTTTTCTGCACCGAGTTCGATTTTTGCCACGTCACGCAGGCGAACCTGTGAACCATCCTCATTCACTTTCAGCAGGATTTTGCCGAACTCATCGGTCGAGGTCAGGCGGGTCTGCGCAATGATAGAGGCGTTAAGCTGCTGTCCCGGCACCGGCGGTGTCCCGCCTAACTGACCGGCGGCAACCTGGGCGTTCTGCGTGTTCAGCGCGCTGATCACGTCAACCGGCGTCAGGTTGTAGTTATTGAGCTTGTGCGGGTCCATCCAGATACGCATCGCATACTGCGCACCAAACACCTGGGTATCACCGACACCTTTGGTACGGCTCAGCGGATCTTTAATGGTCGAGGAAATATAATCAGAAATATCATTCTGAGTCATATTGTCATCGTCGCTGATGAAGCCGGCGACCATCAGGAAGCTGCTGGAGGATTTTTTAACCTGAATCCCCTGTTGCTGAACTTCCTGCGGCAGCAGTGGCATCGCCAGCTGCAGTTTGTTCTGCACCTGAACCTGCGCGATGTCTGCATCCGTGCCTGACTCAAAGGAGATGGTCAGGGTCAGGGTACCGGATGAGTCACTGCTCGAGGACATATACATCAGTCCATCGATACCGTTCATATTCTGCTCAATGACCTGGGTCACCGTGTCCTGCAGCGTTTTCGCATCCGCACCAGGGTAAGAGGCCTGAATCTCAATCGCCGGCGGCGCAACATTGGGATATTGCTCGATCGGGAGTTTGAGAATCGACAGCGCACCGGCCAGCATGATGATGATGGCGAGCACCCACGCAAAGATGGGGCGATCGATAAAGAACTTAGCCATGAATCAACGGCTCCTGTTATGACGATGACTTGTCAGACTGCGGCTTAGAATCGGGTGCCGCTTTCGCATCGTCTGAGACTTCTTGTGGGGTAACCTGTGCGCCCGGCTTGGCTCGCTGCAGACCTGTGCTGATCACACGTTCACCCGCTTTAACGCCGTCGGTGACTAACCATTTGTCGCCAATCGCCTGTGAGGTTGTGACCTGACGCGATTCAACTTTGTTGTCTGCGCCGACCACCATGACCGTCGCCTGGCCAGTTGGCGTGCGGGTGACCGCCTGCTGTGGAACCAGCAACGCATTCGGATTGGTCCCTTCCTCCAGACGCGCGCGCACAAACATGCCCGGTAACAGGGTATGGTCCGGGTTCGGGACAATGGCACGCAGGGTGATGGAGCCGGTGGTCTCATCGACGGTGACGTCAGAGAACTCCAGGGTTCCCTTCTGCGCAAAAGTGTTGCCGTTCTGCATCAGCAGGGTCACGCTGGCTTTGCCATCGGTCTGCTTCAGCTGACCTGACTCCAGCTCTGAACGTAAGCGCATGAAATCCTCGCTCGACTGGGTCACATCGACATACATCGGGTCAAGCTGTTGCACGGTCGCCAGCGCGGTGGTCTGGGCGCTTTGAACCAGCGCACCCTCGGTGACTGACGATTTGCCGATGCGGCCACTGATAGGGGAGGTGACTTTGGTGTAGGCCAGATTAATGCGGGCCGTTTCCACGTTGGCTTTTGCCACCTGGACCGCTGCGTCATTCTGCGCAGCCGTGGCAACCGCCGTGTCGTAATCCTGCTGACTGATATATTTCGTGCCGAGCAGCGGTTTGTAACGCTTAACGGTCAGCTGAGCGATACGGGCGTTGGCCTGTGCCTGGGTTAAATCGCCTTTCGCGCTGTCATAAGCAGCCTGATAGGTGGCCGGGTCGATCTGATAGAGAGACTGACCGGCTTTGATATCACTGCCTTCAATAAAGTTACGCTTGAGAATGATACCGGAAACCTGCGGACGCACTTCAGCCACGCGATAGGCTGAGGTACGGCCTGGAAGTTCAGTCGAAATTTTCAGGGGTTCAGTTTTCAGGGTCACGACACCCACTTCTGGCGGTTGCTGGGCGGCTTGTTCGGATTTATTGTTGTCACATCCTGTTAACAAAAAGCTGCCTGATAGCATCAGGACGGCCGCCAGAGGCGATAATCCTCTGATTTTATTCATAAATAAACCTCTAGTGTCCGATATCAATTGGTCAATGGATCACAAACTGAAAAACCCATTGCTGTGTCAAGTCGCAGGTCGTGCTATGGTACATACATTCACAAATGTATGTAAACTTACCCGTTTGTAAAAAAAGCCCCCTATGGCACGAAAAACCAAAGCGCAAGCACTTGAAACGCGGCATCAAATTCTTGATGCCGCCCTTGTTCTGTTTTCGCAGCAGGGCGTCTCAGCCACGTCTCTGGCCGATATTGCAACCGCTGCCAGTGTGACGCGCGGGGCAATCTACTGGCACTTCAAAAATAAAGCCGATCTCTTACATGAAATATGGCTTCGTTGTGATGCCGGTCTGGATGATGTGGAACTTGAGTATCAGACAAAATACCCTGGTGATCCACTCTCTGTGTTGCGTGCAATGCTGGTCTATATCTTTGAAGCGACAGCAAAGGATCCTCAGCGCCGCGCCTTAATGGAGATCATTTTCCACAAATGCGAATTTGTTGGCGAAATGTCGGCGATGAAGAGTATGCAGCAGAGCCTGTTGCTGGAGTGCTACGACAAAATCGAAGATGTCCTGCGTCAGTGTATTGAAGCGGAACAGCTTCCGGGCACGCTCAGCACGCGGCAGGCCGCCATTATTCTGCGTGGGTATGTCAACGGCATGATGGAAAGCTGGCTGTTCGCGCCAGAGAGCTTTGATTTAGCCGCCGACGCACCGACGCTGGTAAATGCCTTTATCGATATGCTGTGCCTCAGCCCGACGCTGACCGCCCGCCATTAATCGGGCTGACGGTCGCGTTTGTTCTCGAAGTCGCGCTGCACCATGGCCAGCGCTGAGAGCACCGTCTCCACCGGCAGTTGATGCTCTTCCAGCAGCTGAATCAGATCGACGGCCAGTTTGACGTCGTCAGGAGCATTTTCCAGTGACATCGCTTCTCCTATATACGTAATCGGGCCACGACCATCAACATCAGCAGCGCACCTGCAATGGCCATCCCCAGCGCGCCGAAGTGCACCGTGGCCAGTGAACCCAGTTCAAAGTACGTCGCAATATAGCCGCCAATCAGGGCGCCGATCATCGACAGTGTCAGGGTGGCCACCAGCCCGCCAGGGCGTCCCGGCAGCAGCAGACGTTTCAGCAACCCCAGTAGCAGCCCGCATAACAGCCAGGTGAATAAGCCCATTATTCTTCTCCGCGCAGAATCACACCCAGTATAGAAGCGCTTTTGTCGCGCTGCGTTTTATTCGCTGCCGCGCAGTGAGGCCGCCCACTCCACCGAGCGAATCGCCTGACGGCAGCGAGCCAGCCGACCCTCTAACGTTTCCAGCTCCTGCTTCAGCTGCTGCTGAATCATCAGGGTTTCCGCCAGGGCCAGACGCTGCTCACACTGATCGATCATCGCCAGCAGACGCCGCTCAAATTCACGGTACTCCTGATATTTTGTCGGGGCGGGTCCCTGCACCGGCTGTTCACGTCGCAGACGCAACTGCTGGGTACCCACCTCACGTTGCAGAGCCGCAATCTGATCGACCAGGCGTTCCGCCAGCCAGCGGCTGCGAGACAGATCCTGGCTGCTGTCGCACAGACGGGCGAAATTCAGCTCCACTTCCTGCAGATAATCCGCCAGCCGGGTGCCTTTGGTGTGGAACAGCTGGCTGTCAAAACGTGGCAGGCGGCAGACGCCGTCCGGGTGACGTGCCAGGGTCTCACGCAGGGTGAGAATAAGCTGCTGCAATCGCTGCTGCAATCGCTGCTGAATAGCGATCGCCCTCATCGCGGCACGCTCAACTGTGCTAACGTAAGCAGATGAAGAAAGAGCTGGGCGGCATTTATGCAACGCATTCTGTTATTAACCCTCGGCTGGCTGGCCATTGTGCTGGGAACGCTGGGCATTGTATTACCTTTATTACCTACCACGCCATTCATGCTGCTGGCAGCCTGGTGTTTCGCCCGCTCATCGCCGCGCTTTCATCACTGGCTGCTGTGGAAATCGCCTTTTGGCCGCTATCTGCGCCACTGGCAGCAGCATCGCGCCATGCCGCCGGGTGCCAAAGTGCGTGCCATCTGTCTGATCGTGGCGACCTTTAGCCTCTCCCTGTTTCTGGTTCACCAGGTCTGGGTTCGCGTCATGCTGCTAATCATGCTGGCCGCACTGCTGCTGTTTATGTGGCGGATTCCGGTGGTGGCAGAAACAGCGGACGCACCGCCGCCACCCGGATAAAGTTGCAATTAGCCGGTCATTTGCTTAGATTTGGGCGTCTTCGTGCGTGGCTTCCCTTTGTGAATTAACTTCCGCTGAGCCTTTTACCAGGTATTAGCGCTTTTGAAGCTGCGCGAAACAGAATTTTTTACCAGGCGTATCATCATGACCGACACTGCGCAGCAGCTTGAATTCATTAAAAACAGCATCAAAAGCATCCCCGATTATCCTAAGCCAGGCATCCTGTTCCGCGATGTCACCAGCCTGCTGGAAGATCCCAAAGCCTATGCCGCGTCGATTGCGCTGCTGGTTGAGCGTTACCGTAATAAAGGCATCACCAAAGTGGTCGGCACGGAAGCGCGCGGTTTCCTGTTTGGCGCACCGGTGGCGCTGGGCCTCGGCGTCGGTTTTGTGCCGGTGCGTAAGCCGGGCAAACTGCCTCGTGAAACCTACAGCGAAGCCTATGAGCTGGAGTACGGCACCGATCAGCTGGAACTGCACAAAGATGCCATTCAGCCTGGCGACGTGGTGCTGGTGGTCGATGACCTGCTGGCGACCGGCGGCACGATCGAAGCGACAGTGAAACTGATTCGTCGTGCAGGCGGTGAAGTGAAAGACGCGGCGTTCATCATTAATCTGTTCGACCTGACCGGTGAATCGCGTCTGACTGCCCTGGGCGTTGAGAGCTACAGCCTGGTTAAATTCCCCGGCCACTAAGCCACTCTTCCGGCCTTGCTCCCGCGCGAGGCCGTCACGCCCCTGGCGTCAAGATAACGAGTGCCAGGCAAAAGCGTAGCTGATAGACTACTGCAATCTTATACAGGGGTTGCAGAGCGTCTGCGCTCATCTTTCCATCCAACTTCGTCGAATCCACATGAGCTATCAGGTACTTGCGCGAAAATGGCGTCCCCAGGCTTTTGCTGATGTTGTCGGTCAGGAACATGTTCTGACCGCGCTGGCGAATGGATTGTCTCTGGGACGCATCCATCATGCTTATCTCTTCTCCGGCACCCGCGGCGTCGGGAAAACCACCATTGCGCGTCTGCTGGCCAAAGGCCTTAACTGCGAAACCGGTATCACCGCGACCCCCTGTGGTCAGTGTGACAACTGCCGGGAAATCGAGCAGGGCCGCTTTGTCGATCTGATCGAGATTGACGCCGCATCACGCACCAAAGTTGAAGACACCCGCGATCTGCTCGACAACGTGCAGTACGCCCCGGCGCGTGGCCGCTTCAAAGTCTATCTGATCGATGAAGTGCACATGCTGTCACGTCACAGCTTCAATGCGCTGTTAAAGACGCTGGAAGAGCCGCCTTCACACGTTAAGTTTTTACTGGCCACGACCGATCCGCAGAAACTGCCGGTGACCATCCTTTCGCGCTGTCTGCAGTTTCACCTCAAGGCGCTGGATGTCGATCAAATCCGTCAGCAGCTTGAGCATGTCCTGAAGCAGGAACAGATTGAGAGTGAAACCCGTGCGCTGCAACTCCTGGCACGGGCTGCCGATGGCAGTATGCGCGATGCGCTGAGCCTCACTGACCAGGCCATTGCCATGGGGCAGGGGGCGGTGACCAGCAGCACGGTCAGCGTCATGCTTGGCACGCTGGATGATGAGCAGCCGCTGGGGCTGCTGGAGGCGCTGGTCGAGGGTGACGGTCAGCAGGTGATGAACCTGCTGAGTCAGGCGGCGTCTCGCGGCGTCGAGTGGGAGGCGCTGCTGGTAGAAATGCTGCGCCTGCTGCATCAGATTGCGATGGTGCAACTGCTGCCCGCCTCACTCAACGATGATGACGAGAGCAGCGCGCTTCGTTTGCGGGAACTGGCCCGGGTGGTGCCGCCCGCCGATCTGCAGCTCTACTATCAGACCCTGCTGATGGGGCGCAAGGATCTGCCGATTGCGCCCGACCGCCGCATGGGGGTGGAGATGACGCTGCTGCGTGCACTGGCGTTTCATCCGAAAGCCGCCGTGGCGGAACCCATTGCGCGTCCCGCATTAACCGAGCAGATGTCGCCAGTGGCCCCGGCACAAAGATCGGCTGCGGGATCGACATCAGCGGCACCAGCCGCCCGACAACCGGCCACGCCGTCACCGGCCGCTGCGACACCGCCGCAGACGGCACAGCCGCAGCCACAGCCGCAGCCAGCCGCAACGCCGCAGCCGGTTGCCGCGCAGCCACAGATGGCGGCACCCGACGCGGAGCCACCGCGTTCGCCACCGCCCGATGCCGCACCGGACAGCGCGCTGTCGAGTTCCACCAGCCAGCTCCTGCAGGCGCGCACTCAGTTGCTGCGTCAGGGAGCGAACAAACCAAAAAAGAGTGAGCCGGCGGCGCCAGGTGCGCGGCCGGCCAACTCCGCGCTGGAGCGGCTGGCTTCCGTTACCGAGCGCAGTCAGCAGCGGATCCGCGATCGCGAGCCTGCCGCGCCGTTAAAAGAGGAAGCGTACCGCTGGAAGGCGGTAAATCAGACGGAGGAAGTGGCGGAGCCGGTGGCGACGCCAAAGGCCTTGCGTTCTGCGCTGGAGCATGAGAAAACCCCTGAGCTGGCGGCGCGTCTGGCGGAAGAGGCGCAGCAGCGCGATCCCTGGGCCGCAGAAATCGCTCTCCTGCCGCTGCCGAAGCTGGTTCAGCAGCTGGCCTTAAACGCGTGGAAAGAGGTGACCGAAAGCGGCGTCTGCCTGCATCTGCGCAGCAGCCAGCGGCATCTTAATTCAGCGTCGGCGCAGCAGGTGTTAAGCGAGGCGCTGAGTCAGCACGCCGGGCAGAGAGTTGAACTCTCGGTAGTTGAAGACGATAATTCATCGGTGTTGACGCCACTGGAGTGGCGTCAGGCCATTTACGAAGAGAAACTGGCGCAGGCGCGTCAGTCGATCACCTGTGATACCCACATCCAGACGCTACAGCGATTTTTCGATGCCGATCTGGATGAGGAGAGTATCCGACCTGTTTGAACACGCTGCTGCTATCGTCACGATAGCGTTGTAGCCTTAGCTGAGAGAGAAAACTATGTTTGGTGGTAAAGGCGGATTGGGCAACCTGATGAAACAGGCCCAGCAGATGCAGGACAAAATGGCCAAAGTTCAGGAAGAGATCGCCGCGCTTGAAGTGACCGGTGAGTCCGGTGCTGGCCTGGTAAAAGTCACCATTAACGGCGCGCACAACTGCCGTCGCGTGGAAATCGATCCCAGCCTGCTGGAAGATGATAAAGACATGCTGGAAGATCTGGTTGCCGCAGCGTTCAACGATGCCGCACGTCGCATTGACGAAACCCAGAAAGAGAAGATGGCTTCTGTCTCTTCAGGCATGCAGCTGCCGCCAGGCTTTAAGATGCCATTCTGATGCAAACCAGCCCACTGCTTGAATCATTGATGGAGTCGCTGCGCTGTCTGCCCGGCGTGGGGCCGAAGTCGGCTCAGCGCATGGCGTTTCAGCTGCTGCAGCGCGATCGCAGCGGGGGCATGCGGCTGGCACAGGCGCTGACCCGGGCGATGTCGGAAATTGGTCACTGTGCCGATTGCCGCACCTTCACCGAGCAGGAAATCTGCACGATCTGCGCCAACCCACGGCGTCAGCAGAACGGTCAGATTTGCGTGGTGGAAAGCCCGGCGGATATCCACGCCATTGAGCAGACCGGCCAGTTTGGCGGTCGCTACTTTGTCCTGATGGGCCATCTCTCGCCGCTCGACGGGATCGGTCCGGCCGACATCGGTCTGGATCGTCTGGAGCAGCGTCTGGGGAGTGAAACCCTGCAGGAAGTGATCCTCGCCACCAACCCGACGGTGGAAGGTGAGGCGACCGCGAACTATATCGCGGAGCTCTGTGGCCAGTATGGCGTCAGCGCCAGCCGAATCGCGCACGGCGTGCCGGTGGGCGGTGAGCTGGAGATGGTCGATGGCACCACGCTCTCCCATTCACTGGCGGGTCGCCAGAAGTTTAAATTTTAATCACTTGCCGGTGTTGTGACAGACACCGGCTTGAAAATCCCCCCGCCATCCCCACATCAACCTCAACGTTTGTTCAACCTGTTTTGTTGAGGTAGCAATGACCATGAAAGGACAAGAGACCCGTGGCTTTCAGTCGGAAGTAAAACAACTTCTGCACCTGATGATCCATTCTCTCTATTCAAACAAAGAGATTTTCCTGCGTGAGCTGATCTCCAACGCCTCGGATGCGGCCGACAAACTGCGCTTCCGCGCCCTGTCAGATTCCAGCCTGTATGAAGGTGATGGCGAGCTGCACGTTCGTCTCTCTGTTGATAAGGACAACCGTACCCTGACGCTGAGCGACAACGGTATCGGTATGCGTCGTGATGAGGTGATTGAGAACCTCGGGACTATCGCCAAATCAGGCACCAAATCTTTCCTTGAATCCCTGGGTTCTGACCAGGCGAAAGACAGCCAGCTGATCGGTCAGTTTGGCGTGGGCTTCTACTCCGCCTTTATCGTGGCGGATAAAGTGACCGTGCGCACCCGTGCCGCGGGCGCCTCAGCCGATGAAGGGGTCTTCTGGGAGTCAGCAGGCGAGGGTGAATATACCCTGGCGGAGATTGAGAAAGCCGACCGCGGGACCGAGATCACCCTGCATCTGCGCGAAGGCGAAGATGAGTTCCTGGATGTCTGGCGGGTTCGTAACATCATCAGCAAGTACTCCGATCACATCGCGCTGCCGGTTGAGATCGAAAGCAAAGATGAAGAGAGCGACACGACGCACTGGGAGAAGATCAACAAAGCCCAGGCGCTGTGGACCCGCAACAAATCTGACATCAGCGATGAAGAGTACAACGAGTTCTACAAGCACATCGCCCACGACTTCAGCGATCCGGTCGCGTGGAGCCACAACCGGGTGGAAGGTAAGCAGGAATATACCAGCCTGCTCTACATTCCGGCGCGTGCGCCGTTCGATATGTGGAACCGCGATCAGAAGCATGGCCTGAAACTCTATGTACAGCGCGTCTTTATCATGGATGACGCTGAGCAGTTTATGCCGAACTACCTGCGCTTTGTGCGTGGCCTGATTGACTCCAGCGATCTGCCGCTGAACGTCTCCCGTGAGATCCTGCAGGACAGCCGCGTCACGCAGAGCCTGCGCGGTGCGCTGACCAAACGTACCCTGCAGATGCTGGAAAAACTGGCGAAAGATGACAGTGAGAAGTATCAGACCTTCTGGAAAGAGTTCGGTCTGGTGCTGAAAGAGGGCCCGGCAGAAGATCACGCGAATCAGGAAGCGATCGCGAAGCTGCTGCGTTTCGCGACCACCCAGAGCGACGGCGCGGCACAGACCGTTTCGCTGGAAGATTACGTCAGCCGCATGGTGGAAGGTCAGGAGAAGATTTACTACATCACTGCTGACAGCTATGCCGCTGCCAAGAGCAGCCCGCATCTGGAGCTGTTCCGCAAAAAAGGTATTGAGGTGCTGCTGCTCTCCGATCGCATCGACGAATGGATGATGAGCTATCTCACCGAGTTTGACGGGAAAACCTTCCAGTCAGTGAGCAAAGCGGACGAGTCGCTGAGCAAGCTGGCCGATGAAGAGACTGAAGAGCAGAAAGAGGCGGAAAAAGCGCTGGAGCCGTTTGTTGAGCGGGTGAAAAATCTGCTGGGTGAACGCGTGAAAGAAGTACGTCTGACTCACCGTCTGACTGACACACCCGCCATTGTTACGACCGACGCCAACGAGATGACCACGCAGATGGCGAAGCTGTTTGCCGCGGCCGGACAAGAGGTACCGGAAGTGAAGTACCTGTTCGAAATCAACCCGGATCACCCGCTGGTGAAACGGGTTGCCGATACTCAGGATGAAGCACGCTTCGGTGAGTGGGTTGAGCTGCTGCTGGATCAGGCACTGCTGGCAGAGCGCGGCACCCTGGACGATCCAAACCAGTTTATCCGTCGCATGAATCAGCTGCTGACGGCTTAAACGTTAACGGGGCGGCGATTTTAATGGCCTGACGCGGATTGTGCAGCGCTGGCTCAGGGAGCATACGCCCTCCGCAAAGACGCAAACGCCGCCATCCCTGGCGGGCTCAGCGCGGGCCATCCATGGCCCGCTATGCTTTGCTCCTGGCGTATGCTCCCATCGCTTTAGCTCTGGTGTCGTCTGCCTGACCGTGTTCCCTGTGCGGGCTCGATCTGACAGCCGAGCAGAGTAGAGCAGGGCAGTTCAGAGCAGAGTCAACAACATCAAGCCGGTGATCATCACCGGCTTTTTTTATGGCTGTGCGGCATCCCGCAGCCAGTCCCGAAACAGGGTGATCTCGCTGTCGTCACGGCGACTCTGCTTCGTCATCATCCATGTTGCCCGATCGGTCGGGACAAAGCCGAGTGGGGCGATCAGCGATCCCTCCTCCAGCTCCCGCCGAACCAGCAGACGCGGCGCCATCAGCACGCCCAGACCACTGCGTGCCGCCTGAATAGCCAGCGTCAGCGTCTCAAAGTGCTTACCGCTGCTGAAGCGGCCGCTGACCCCTGCCTTTGAGGCCCACTCTGACCAGGCGTGGAGACGGGTATCCGCATGCAGCAACGGCATTGCCGATAAATCTTCGCCCACCCGCAGCTGTGAGGCGAAATGCGGGGCGCAGAGCGGTCCGATCTCATCCTCGCTCACCAGCATCGCGTCAATATCGGGTTCAGGTGACTCGCTATGGCTGAGGATCAGCACATCCACATGCTCGCTGCGCAGTTGAGGAACCTGAGCCAGCGGCTGAAAGTGAACCTCAATCTCCGGATAGCGCTGATAGAAGCTGGAGATGCGGGGGATCAGCCATTGCGATAAAAAACTGGGGGCACAGGAGATACGAATCTGCTGAAGCAGACCGGTGCGGATATTTTCACAGCTGCTGCGTAATTCACTGAATGCCTGCTGACAGCTCAATAGCAGACGGTCGCCATGTGCCGTCAGCTTTACGCGGCCATTAGTGCGGACAAACAGCGGTTTACCCATCCAGCTCTCCAGCTGGCGAATCTGATGGCTGATAGCACTGTGCGTGACGTGCAGATGTTCAGCCGCCACGCTGAAGCTGCTGTGCAAGGCTGCCTGGTGGAAATAGTGCAGCGCTCTCAGTGGCGGCAGTCCGTTCATCCTTATCCCCTGTGCAAAAATCTAACAGGGATTGTCAATTTATATCATTTTAAAGTCCAGCCGCATTGGCCTACTCTACAGGACAAATTCTGGCGGGTTGACTCATCCTTATATCTGTGACTTTCCACAGCTATTCCGCCTGGCTTCACCTGCGTTCACGCCACACTATTATTCAAGCGAGACTGCCATGGCAAACGGCCCTTTATCCTCTGAAACGTCTGAAGAGGCGCGTCATCGGTTGCGCCTGGCGCTGTCACGTTATTATAAACTTGAGCAGTTTGACCTCTTCTTTACCCCCTCACTGCATGTGGCTCAGGTGCTGCTCTCTCAGCTGTTTCTGCGCCAGGAGCAGACGCGCAATCAGACCCGCTACGCCTCACACTATCCGGTTACCGAACTCAGCGTTCTGCCCGC
Source organism: Pantoea sp. Sc1 (assembly GCF_000255315.1). Lineage (NCBI taxonomy): Bacteria > Pseudomonadati > Pseudomonadota > Gammaproteobacteria > Enterobacterales > Erwiniaceae > Pantoea > Pantoea sp. Sc1. The sequence goes on along the minus strand of NZ_AJFP01000001.1, from coordinate 3,058,282 downwards.
GATCCCCCTGATAGCCGGTAACATCACGCTGGTGCCGCACGTCGACTTACCGGATGGCCGGGTGCGCCCGCTGCGGGAGTGCCAGCGCCACGGCGTGACGGAAGCGAGCGAGAGCTTCGCCAGCGTGCTGCATCACAAACTGATCGACGAAGCCCGTCTGTTTGTGACCCGACTGGATCGGCATGCGGAGATCTGCAGCGATCTGGTGCTGGTGGCGCTAAGAACGCACGACTTCAGCACCCTGGTACGCAGTGAACTGCGTCTGTTTGAACAGGGGCTGACGCTGCCCGCCATCGACGAGGCGCTGCATCGCCTCAACGATCCGCAGTGGCGGCCTTACAATGCCGCCACCGTCGATGCGCTTTCACTTTCAGGGCCGCTGTCGCTCAACTCCAGCCATCAGCCCGGTCTGCCCTTTGCCAGCTTTACGCTCCCGGCACCGCTGTTCGCCAGGCTGTCGGACGCCGATGACGTGGTGAAGTGGCCGCAGCAGGCGCGGCTGCAGCTGAATGCCAACGTGCGTGGCAGCGGTAAAAAAAGCGTGAATATGACCCATTATCTGAGCCGCCGGCTGCAGTATTTGCTCGGCACCGGCATGAAATCTGAAAAAGCGTCAGGCAGACCAGCCGGGTCTGGTTTCGCGCCATAAAGCCAGTAAAGTAGCCCTGAGCGATCCGCGCCCTTCCTTGTGATGAGCGGGTCATAATGGTATGTTCTTCGCCTTCAAGATAGATCAATGCGATTCGCAAGGGGATTTACGCAATGCGTATTATTCTGCTCGGAGCTCCGGGCGCAGGTAAGGGGACTCAGGCCCAATTCATCATGGAGAAGTACGGCATTCCGCAAATCTCCACTGGCGACATGTTGCGTGCAGCAGTGAAAGCAGGCAGCGAGTTGGGCAACCAGGCGAAAGCCATCATGGATGCTGGCAAACTGGTGACCGATGAGCTGGTGATTGCGCTGGTTAAAGAGCGTATCACCCAGGAAGATTGCAAAAACGGTTTCCTGCTGGACGGTTTCCCGCGCACCATTCCTCAGGCGGATGCAATGAAAGAAGCCGGGATCACCGTTGATCACGTGCTGGAGTTCGCTGTACCGGACGAACTGATCGTCGAACGTATCGTAGGTCGTCGCGTGCATGCGCCGTCAGGCCGCGTCTATCACGTCACCTTCAATCCACCGAAAGTGGAAGGCAAAGATGATGTGACCGGTGAAGAGCTCACCACGCGCAAAGACGATCAGGAAGAGACCGTGCGTAAGCGTCTGGTGGAATACCATGAGATGACCGCGCCGCTGATTGCTTACTACAGCAAAGAAGCGGAAGCGGGCAACACCGCCTATCACAAAATCGACGGCACCCGTAAGGTGTCCGAAGTGAGTGCTGAGCTGGCTAAGATTCTGGGCTAAGCTCACCGGGGCCGGGATTACCGGCCCCTTTTGCAGTAATTGCTTTTACCTCCCACTAATTCCGCTACAATTTCCCTGTTTTCACGCATCCCGTTGTTATCAAGGAACTCCAATGAGGCAAGATAAGCCCGGCGTGTTACTGGTTAATTTAGGTACGCCAGACGCCCCTACCACACCTGCTGTTAAACGTTATCTGAAACAGTTTTTAAGCGATCCTCGCGTGGTCGATGCGCCGCGCTGGCTCTGGTGGCCGGTTCTCAATGCCGTCATTCTGCCGTTTCGCTCACCGCGCGTATCGAAGCTTTACGCTTCGGTCTGGATGGAAGGGGGATCGCCGTTGCTGGTCTATAGCCAGCGTCAGCGCGACGCCCTGGCGGCCCGCGTCGATATGCCGGTTGAACTCGGTATGAGCTACGGCAATCCCAGCCTGAAAAGCGCCGTGGATAAGCTGATGGCGCAGGGCGTGACCCGCCTGATTGTGCTGCCGCTCTATCCGCAATTCTCCTGCTCCACCGTGGCGGCGGTGTGGGATGGCCTGACCAGCGTCTTCAGAGCGTATCGCTCATTGCCTGAGGTGCAGTTTATCCGCGACTACGCCGAGCATCCGGCCTATATCACCGCGCTGAAAGCCTCTGTCGAGCAATCCTTTGCGCGGCACGGCCAGCCCGATCTGCTGGTGTTATCCTTCCACGGCATTCCGCAGCGCTTTGCCAACGAAGGTGATGACTATCCGCAGCGCTGCGCGGATACCACAGCGGCCCTGGTGAAAGCGCTCGGCCTGCGTGAGGATCAGTACATGATGACCTTCCAGTCACGTTTTGGTCGTGAGCCCTGGCTGATGCCTTACACCGACAAAACGATGGAAAGCCTGCCTGCGAAGGGGATTAAACATGTTCAGGTGATGAGCCCGGGCTTCTCGTCAGACTGCCTGGAGACGCTGGAGGAGATCAGTGGTGAAAACTGCGAAATCTTCATGCACGCCGGCGGCGAAAAGTTTGAGTACATTCCCGCACTGAACGCCGATGACGCGCACATCGACATGATGGTGCAACTGGTCAACGCACGTCGTTAAAGCAGAGGCGGAGAGTGTGATATCATTCTCCGCCTGTTTTTCCAGACGGCACTCCCGATGAAATTTCCCGGCAAACGCAAATCTAAACACTACTTTCCCGTCAGCGCACGCGATCCCCTGTTACAGCCGACTCAGACCGACGTTGATGCGGGCAGCTGGGTGGTGGGTATCGACCAGACGCTGGTGGATATCGAAGCAAAAGTCGATGACGCTTTTCTGTCACGATACGGCCTGAGTGCCGGGCACTCACTGGTCATCGACAATGCTGTCGCGGAAGCGCTGTACAGCGAGCTGATGCGTGACGGGCTCATCACCCATCAGTTTGCCGGTGGCACCATCGGTAACACGCTGCATAACTTCTCGGTGCTGGCCGATGATCGCTCGGTCCTGCTGGGCGTGATGTGTAACAACATCCAGATTGGCGGCTACGCCTATCGCTACCTCTGCAACACCTCAAGCCGGGTAGATCTCAACTTCCTTCAGGGGGTGGATGGCGCGATCGGTCGCTGCTTCACGCTGATTGGCGAGCATGGCGAGCGCACCTTTGCTATCAGCCCCGGTCAGATGAATCAGCTTCATCCGGATAGTGTGCCGGAAGACGTAATTGCCGGGGCCTCGGCGCTGGTTCTCACCTCCTATCTGGTGCGCTGTGCCGAGGGTGAGCCGATGCCGCAGGCGACGCTGCGCGCGATTGAGTATGCCAAACGCCATCATGTGCCGGTGGTGCTGACGCTGGGCACCAAACATGTGATTGGCGACAACCCTCAGTTCTGGCGTGACTTCCTGCGTGACCATGTCAGCATCGTGGCGATGAATGAAGAGGAAGCGCTGGCGCTGACCGGGGAGTCCGATCCGCTGCTCGCCGCGGATATGGCGCTGGAGTGGGTGGATCTGGTGCTCTGTACCGCTGGCCCAATCGGGCTCTATATGGCGGGGTACACCGAGGAAGAGTTCAAACGCAAAACCAACCACCCGCTGCTGCCTGGCGCGATTGCGGAGTTCAATCAGTATGAGTTCAGCCGGGTGATGCGCCAGCAGGATTGCCAGCAGCCGCTGCGTGTCTTCTCGCATATCGCGCCTTATATGGGCGGCCCGGAGAAGATCATGAACACCAATGGCGCGGGGGATGGGGCGCTGGCGGCGTTACTGCATGATATTACCGCCAACACCTATCACAGTCTGAATGTGCCCAACTCCAGTAAACATGCGCGTCCTTATCTGACCTACTCGTCGCTGGCGCAGGTGTGTAAGTACGCCAACCGTGTCAGCTATCAGGTGCTGAACCAGCATTCGCCGCGTTTAACCCGCGGACTGCCGGAACGCGAGGACAGCCTGGAAGAGTCCTACTGGGATCGGTAAAGCGGGTCGCGACAGGATATAAAAAAGGCCCTTCTGAACAGCAGGGCCTTTATGAACAGCAATCAGCGCACTACATCACAGGGCTGTAAATCCTCTCCCTGCGTCATCTCATCCTGCAGGATCTGCAGCATGCTGCTGGCGATCTCACGCTCACCCATCACGACGCGGGATGCACCGCGTTCCATGATGTATTCCACTTCATCGTCGTAGTGGGCGCGGGCAATAATCTCAATGTTCTGGTGTTTTTCACGCGCGGCGGTGACCACTTCACCCGCCTCATAGCCATTCGGGATCGTGAGTAACAGCCAGCGGGCGCAGTCCAGTCGTGCCAGTTCCATGGTTTCAGCGCGGGCCGCGTTGCCCAGCACCGCTTTGATACCCTGCTCGCGCAGCGCTTCGACCCGCGGACGGGAGTTTTCAACCACCACCAGTGGCACATTCGCCTCCAGCAGCTTCTGACCAATCAGGCTGCCCACCCGGCCATAACCGACAATCACCGCGTGATTGCAGAAATCGACCGGAATCTGCTTCTCTTCTTCGATGGCCTCTTCCAGCGTCTGCTCTTCCATGGTTTCGGTTTTCGCCAGAAAACGCTCCAGCAGGGTAAACAGAATCGGGTTGAGCATAATCGACAGAATAGCGGCGGCCAGCACCAGGTTGCGCCCCTCATCGCTGAGCAGGCCGAGTGAGATACCCAGACCCGCCAGGATAAAGGCGAACTCACCGATCTGCGCCAGACTGACCGAAATGGTCAGCGCTGTGCGACGCGAATGGCCGAGCAATGACACCAGCAGCCAGGCGGCGACTGACTTGCCGACCACAATAATCACCAGCGCACCCAGCACGGCCAGCGGCTGCGTTACCAGAATGGAAGGGTCAAACAGCATCCCCACCGAGACGAAGAACAGCACCGCAAAGGCATCGCGCAGCGGCAGGGTATCGCGTGCCGCGCGGTGGCTCAGTTCGGACTCGTTGAGCACCATACCGGCGAAGAACGCACCCAGCGCAAACGAGACATCGAAAAATTCAACCGCGCCAAACGCGATACCCAGCGCCAGGGCTAACACGGCCAGGGTAAAGAGTTCACGTGAACCGGTCGCCGCACTGCGGGCGAGGATCCAGGGCACAGCCCGGCGTCCCACGACCATCATCAGCACCATAAAGGCCGCCACTTTGCCGATGGTCCACAGCAGATCCCAGGCCAGCAGGCCGGCGCTGGCGTTGCCCTGTTCCATCATGCCGGCAATCGCAGGCAGCAGCACCAGCGTCAGCACCATCACCAGATCTTCAACAATCAGCCAGCCAATCGCAATCTGCCCGCGCTGGCTATCGATCAGCTGTCGCTCCTCTAACGCGCGCAGCAACACCACGGTACTGGCGGTAGAGAGGCAGAGGCCAAAGACCAGGCCGGTCATCCATGACCAGCCCAGCGTCCAGGACAATCCCATTCCCAGTAAGGTCGCGACGGCGATCTGCGCGATGGCGCCGGGAATGGCGATCGACTTTACCGACATGAGATCTTTCATTGAGAAGTGCAGGCCGACACCGAACATCAGCAGGATAACGCCAAGTTCAGCCAGTTCAGGGGCCAGATTGGTATCGGCAACGAAACCGGGGGTAAAGGGGCCGGCCAGCACGCCGGCCATCAGGTAACCGACCAGCGGAGAGATACGCAGGCGATTCGCCAGCATCCCAAGGAGAAATGCCAGAACCAGCGCTCCGACAATGGTAGTGATCAACGGGGTGGTGTGATGCATGCCTGTCTCCTTGTATGCAAATGTATCCGCTTGTAACAAACGAGTTTAATGTAAAATCACACCTTCCGCTGAGCAATTTGCGGGAATAGCGTAAAAAAACCGGAAAAAAGCCAATTACACAATCGGAAGGCCATTTCTGCTCATTATCAGCAATACTGGCTGAATTTGCGGTTCAGCCAGAGCAGGATAAATAAAAATTATCATGAGTAAATGTCGGCAGTCTGACGCAAATAGCCGGTAAATGGCCTCTCAGAGCGGCTAAAACCCGTCAGCCCCTCTTTTTGCAGGAGTAAACAATCAGTTAACAATAGAGCGCACTGTCGGTTGAGGTGACGCTGGCAGACAGGGAGCCTGCGATACGGTGCCCGCCCCCGGTTCTGCTGGCGGCATTGCGCGGACCGGTGCAGCTGGCGTGATGCGCATTGGCCTTGAGTTCGCCGGAAGAATGTGCGACACAGTGGGGCAATGCGGCCGGGAATTCGGGCCAGGGGAAAATTAAGGAGAATGTCAGTGGTGATTTCAAAATGGACAGGGGCGGGCGTCGCGCTGCTGATGGCGCTGTTTCCGCTGTTTTCACAGGCCGCCCAGGCCGATCGCAGCTATCGCTTCAGCGTGCTGCACACAAACGATGAGCATGGCCATTTCTGGTTCAATGACCAGGGCGAGTATGGTCTGGCGGCACAGAAAACGCTGATGGACACGATGCGCTATGACGTACAGGCCAGAGGCGGCGGCGCACTGATCCTCTCCGCCGGGGATGTGAACACCGGGGTGCCGGAGTCTGACGAGCTGGATGCAGAACCTGATTTTCGGGCGATGAACCTGATTGGTTATGACGCCATGGCGCTGGGCAATCATGAGTTTGATAAGCCGATTGCGGTGCTGCGCAAGCAGGAGAAGTGGGCGCGCTTCCCGCTGCTGGCTGCCAACGTCTATCAGAAAAGCACCGGTCAGCGGATGTTTAAACCCTGGGCAGTCTTTAACCGTCTTGGACTGAAAATCGCGGTTGTCGGGCTGATCACGCCTGACACGGCGAAGCTGGCTAACCCTGAAGGACTGAAAGATACCGACTTCCGCGATCCGATTGCTGAAGCCGTGAAGGCGGTAGCCGAACTGCGCGCCACAGAGAAGCCGGATGTGATTATCGCGCTGACCCATCTTGGTCACTATGACGATGGCAACCATGGCAGCAACGGCATTGACGATGTCACCCTGGCGCGCAGCCTGCCCGCCGGGACAATCAATCTGATTGTCGGCGGGCATTCGCATGACGCCGTCTGTATGGAAAAAGAGAACGTCAGCGTGAAAAATTATCAGCCTGGCCAGCCATGCCAGCCTGATAAGCAAAATGGCATCTGGATTATGCAGGCCGACAAGTGGGGCAGATATGTCGGACGCGGCGATTTTACCTTCCGCAACGGTCAGGTGACGCTGGAGGCGTATCAGCTGGTGCCGGTGAATCTTAAACACCGGGTGAAAAACGCCGATGGCAGCGAAACCTGGCTCACCTGGCAGGAGGAGATCCCTAAAAACAGCGCGATGATGAAACTGCTGATGCCGTTCCAGAAGCGGGCGGAGGCGAAGTTAACCGTCAATGTCGGCAGCGCCGACGGCGAGTTCAGCGGTGAAAAAGAGCAGGTTCGCTTTGAGCAGACCAACCTCGGCCAGCTGATTCTGCGCGCCCAGATGGCGCACACGCAGGCGGATTTTGCCGTGATGAGCGGTGGTGGCATTCGCACCTCGCTGAAATCGGGCAAGCTCAGCTGGCGCGATCTGCTGCAGGTTCAGCCGTTTGGCAATCAGGTGGTCTCTGTCAGCCTGACCGGCGCGGAGATCAAAAAATATCTGGATGTGGTTGCCAATATTCAGCCGGACACGGGGGGCTACGCCCAGTTTGCCGGGATCAGCCTGACCGCGGATGGAAAGCAGGTCAGCGACGTCATGATCAACGGCAAGCCGCTGCAGGAGACGCAGCACTATCGTATGGCGACCAACAGCTTTAATGCGGCAGGCGGCGACGGTTATCCGCGTCTGGATAACCACGCGGGCTATCGCAACAGCGGAGCGGTGGATGCGCAGGTACTGCGTGAGTGGATTCACGCCCATTCGCCGCTTAAAGCCAGTGACTATAAGCCCAAAGGCCAGATCGTACATCTGACCGATGAGCAGATCCGGGCGCGGGATGAGGCGGCCGAAAAAGCGCGTAAGCGTAACTACCCGAAAATGATTCTGGCGTGGATCTGGCCGTGGGGGAACGAAACAGCCCGCACGCATTGAACGCACCGGGAGGCGTCTGCGCCTCCCGATTTTGTCATGCCCGACAGTGGCGACGCCTGATCCAGCGGGCGCGCAGCTGGTCCCAGCCCCAGTTATAAGCGAGGGTAAACGGCAGGAAGAAGAGGAAAAAGGCCACTTCCACCAGAAACGCCTGCCACAGGGTAATATCCAGCATCAGGGCGGCAATCGGCAGACCGATCAGGATAAAGCCACCTTCAAATCCCAGCGCATGAACGGCACGCACGACAGGCCCGCGTTTCTCGCCCGGCGCATAGATCCGATCAAACCCGGCGTTGTAGATCATGTTCCACAGCATCGCCGCGGTTGAAAGCATAATCGCCAGCGATCCCATCTGAAACAGCGGTTTATTCATCACCCAGGCCGCCAGCGGCGAAACGGTCAGAATCGCCAGCGTCTCAAAACAGACGGCATGAAGAATACGTTCTTTAAGTGAGCGGGTACGCATTGTCTTTTCTCCTTCAATCATGCGGCGCATTTTCCCATCGCAGAGTGCTAAGATAAAATGAACACCTATCGGAAAAAGCGATGGATCGAATGCGATACTCCCCGGAATCCCTTGAGGCTTTTATGCAGACGGTGGCGAGCGGCTCTTTTTCTGCGGCTGCGCGCGCGCTGGGCAAAAGCCAGTCCACCATCAGTGCAGCGGTGGCCAGTTTAGAAGACGATCTCGGTTTTGCGCTGTTTGACCGTGCCGGTCGTCAGCCCATCCTGACGGAACAGGGGCACCGCGTGCTGCCTCAGGTTCAGCAGATTCTGGCCGCCAGTGAACGGCTGGATGCGCTGGCAATACGCCTGTCGCAGGGGGTTGAGCCCCGGCTCAGTTTTGCCATGTCCGATTTCTGGCAAACCGATCATCATGAACAGCTGCTGAAACAGCTTGATGCCCGCTACCCGGAGCTGGAACTGGAGTGCATGATTGCGGAAGATGAGGATGTGCTGGACCTGCTGCAGGCCGGACGGGTCCATCTGGGCGTCGTGCGGGCGCAACCCAATCTGCCGGTAGATATCGCGGTGGCGCGACTGCAGGTTGAAGCACAGATGGCCATCTTTTTACATCGCGATCACCCGCTGGCTCAGGCGGAGATCCTCAGCGAAAGCCAGCTGGAGCCGGTCCGGCATCTGCGGCTTAACACCTGGGTTGAAGCGCACCAGCCAAAACCGATGGGGCGTATCTGGTCTGCGCCCACCTATCTGTTACTGCTGGAGATGGCGGAACAGGGATTTGGCTGGACGATTCTGCCGCGCTGGCTGGTGAAACAATTCGGGCATGGCGTGTTGAAAGAGCTGTCGCTGCCGGGCTGGCCGCAGCATATCGCTGTTGAGGTGGTCTGGTCACGCCGCACGCCACCCGGTCCGGCGGGGCGCTGGATGATCGACCAGCTCTGCGCTCAGCCACGGGTTTAATCGTGGCGGGCAATATCCGCAAACGGCGCATCCAGCAGTCGTGAAAGATCGCCGGGTGCCAGTTCGATATCCAGCCCCCGTTTGCCGCCGGAGATAAACATGGCGCTGAACGCGCTGGCGGAGCGATCGATGACGGTAGGCAGCCGTTTTTTCTGTCCCAGCGGGCTGATCCCCCCCACCAGATAGCCGGTGACCCGCTGTGCCAGTTGCGGGTCGGCCATATCCGCTTTTTTTGCGCCCAGCGCCTTTGCCACCTTCTTCAGATCCAGCTGCGTCGAAACCGGCGTAATCGCCACCGCCAGCTGCTTCGCCTCGCCGTTAAGGGCGACCAGCAGCGTTTTATAGACCTGGCGCGCATCCAGATTGAGCTTGCGCACCGCTTCGTCTCCAAAATGGGTTTCGTTGCTGTCATGCTCATAGGGATGCAGGGTAAAACTGACCTTCTGTTTTTCCAGCAATTTTACGGCGGGCGTCATACGGGTTCCTTACTCAGAAAAATCTTATTACGCTTAATGATGGAAAAAGGTGGCGGAATTTTGTTCTTTGAGTGAAAATTGGCCGCGCGCCAGCAATTCGGTTGCTGAGCGATAACCAAAATCATAAACAAATTCCTCTTTGACGAGCCGATAATCTTATCGGCTCTCTTTTTTTTCAGGGCCTCTTCAGCATCTCAGGCAGGTTATCTTCGCCATAGAGGTGCAGCGCCCCCACCGCCACCACATAGTTGCCCGCCGCCAGACTCTGCAGGCTTTTACACCACTGCGCATTACGCTGACCGATCAGGGTATCGTTCAGCGTCTGGCTGAACGTGGAGGGCAGGGTAATATCTGGCTGACGGGGTGGCGTATCGAGCCACCAGCTCACCATCATCTGCAGCAGCCGGGCATTGGTGTGCCAGTGCAGCAGCGTATCCTGTAACAGGGCCATACCGTCATCGGGCAGTGCGGTCAACAGGGCGATCTGCGCATCGGCGCCCTCCAGCTCAATCACCGGTTTGTTCAGACCTTTCGCGGCCTGCAACAGCTGATAATCAATGCCGTAATCTGGCCGTAATCCCAGCCTCTGCGCCTGCTGTGCCTGTAACATCAGCGCCACCTGCCACGCAGGCAGATGATCAAACTGGCTCAGTGTCAGGCTCATCTCCTGACAGAGTGCGCTGAGCCTCTGCATCGCCTGGTCATCGAGCCGGGAGGCGAGGGCAGGGCGATCGCCAGCGTGATCAAAGGGTGAGCCGCCCTGGGTAATATCTGCTTCCACAATCAGCGCATCAGCCTGCTGCAGCTGACGCAACAGGCGGGCGGGCAGCGGCTGCATGTCGCGGGTCCCCATGTGGATGCTGCCAACCAGATGCAGCTGACGGTCGCCAAGCCGGACATCCATTGCCGGCCAGCGGTAACTGGCGGGGAAAAGCTGGCCGATAAAGCCGCGCAGTGAGCGCCAGAGGTTGCCTGTCATTCCCGGTCCTTTGCGATGTAAAACCCCATGCTAGCGACTTCAGCGAGGGAAAAACAGCGCCGGAGCGACGATCACGGGCGCGGTGGCCGGTAACGCAGCAGGCGATTGGCATTGCTGACCACCGTAATCGAGGAGAGCGCCATCGCCGCACCGGCCACAATCGGACTGAGCAGCGTGCCGGTCAGCGGATAGAGCACGCCTGCCGCCACCGGAATACCGATGCTGTTATAAACAAAGGCTCCGAAGAGGTTCTGCCGGATATTGCGCAGTGTCGCCGATGAGAGGGCTAGCGCATCCGCCACGCTGTTAAGGTCAGCGCGCATCAGGGTAATCCCTGCGGTTTCGACAGCCACATCACTGCCGCCGCCCATGGCAATACCCACGTCGGCCTGCGCCAGCGCGGGCGCGTCATTGATACCGTCTCCGACCATCGCCACGCGATGCCCCTGCTGCTGTAACTGGGTAATCGCTGCCGCTTTGCCTTCCGGCAGAACGCCTGCAATGACCTCGTCAATGCCCGCTTCGGCAGCAATGGCGCGCGCGGTCGTTTCGTGGTCCCCGGTCAGCATCATCAGACGATAACCCTGCTGATGCAGGCGCTGGAGGGCGGCCCGGCTTTCCGGTCGCAGCCTGTCACGCAGCGCGATTAATCCGACCAGCTCACCCTGTTCAGCCAGCAACACAGGGGTGGCGCCCTGCTGCGTCAGGCGCACAATCTCTGCTTCCGCTATCCGGCAATCGACGCCGTTCTCCTGCATCAGTGCCGCATTACCCAGCAGCAGCGTTCTGCCATCCAGTATGCCGCTGACACCTTTGCCGCGTATTGTACGAAATTGCGCAACGGCAGGAGGCTGTGTCAGTTTCGCTTCAGCCACAATCGCTTTGGCCAGCGGATGCCCGGAGGCAGACTCCAGCGCGGCGGCCGCTGCGATCACCGATTCCCGGCTGGCTGTGCCCCAGGCCTGAACATCGCTGACCTGCGGCGTACCCGCGGTCAGGGTGCCGGTTTTATCAAATACCAGGGTGTCGATCTGGCTGGCGCGTTGCAGCGCATCGGCGTCGCGAACCAGCACGCCCAGCTCAGCGGCGCGACCCACACCGGCAATGATCGACATCGGCGTCGCCAGTCCCAGTGCACAGGGGCAGGCGATAATCAGCACCGTCGTCGCAATCACCAGCGTGTAGGCAATCTGCGGCTGTGGCCCGAACAGATACCACACGGCTGCGCTGAGAAGCGCAATCACCACCACCACCGGCACAAAGATGGCAGAGATGCGATCGGCCAGCCGGCCCACGTCGGGTTTGCTGCTCTGTGCCTGCCGCACCAGCCGGATAATGCGCGACAGGGTCGTCTGCTCGCCGGTGGCTTTCGCAACGAATTCCACCGATCCATCCTGCACCAGGGTACCGGCAAAAATCGCCGCACCCGGGCTTTTACTTTGTGGCACCGCTTCGCCGGTCAGCATCGCCTCATCAAACCAGCCTTCACCGCTGGCGATGTCGCCATCGACCGGCACCCGGTCGCCCGTGACCAGACGCAGCCGCATGCCGGGCTGCACCGCGCTGACCGGTATCAGCTGGTCACCCTGTTCGCCGACCTGGCGCGCCTGAGCCGGGGTCAGATCGAGCAGGCGCTCCAGCGCTTCTGACGAGCGCTGACGTGCGCGCTGCTCCAGGGCATGGCCCAGGTTGATCAGGCCCAGAATCATGACGCTGGCTTCAAAATAGAGATGGCGGGCCTGCGGCGGGAAGAAGCCCGGCCAGAGCACCACACTGAAAGAGTAGATCCAGGCCGCACTGGTGCCGAGTGCCACCAGCGTATCCATGGTGGCACTGCCGTTGCGCAGACTGAGCCAGGCACTGCGGTAAAAATGGCTGCCGGTAAGCACCATGATCAGCAGGGTCAGGCAGCCCAGCGTCAGCCAGAGGCGGTGGTTGCTGTCGGTGAGCATCATGTTGTCGCCCACCATGCCCCAGATCATCAGGGGCACGCCAAAGGCCAGCGCGACAGCCGCCTGCCAGCTAAAGCGGCGCATCGCGCTGCGGGCGCTCTGCTGCTGCTTTTCGCGCCGCTCCTGTTCGTCATCAACCACCTGCGCGCCATAGCCTGCGGCATCGACAGCGGCCACCAGCGACTGCGGATCAGCATCACCCAGCACCAGCGCGCTGCGTTCACCGAGATTAACCCGCGCCTGAGTGACGCCGGCAACCTGCTGCAGTGCTTTTTCTACCCGGCTGACACAGCTGGCGCAGCTCATCCCGTCGATCAGCAGCACATGAGTGGGAGCGGTTTTTTCTGCCGGATGCGAGGCATTATCCGTTGTCAGCGCCTCCGGCGGCGGCTCCGATGCTGTCAACGGTTCAGACTTTGGGAAGGTGTCCGCCGGTTTCAGCGTCGCGTGATAGCCTGCCTGCTCCACGGTGGCGATCAGCGCAGCGGCCTCCGCATGACCGGAAACCTGGGCTTCCTGCAGCGTGACCTCTACGTGGTCGACGTCGTCGCGCTGTTCCAGTGCCTCTTTCACGCGTTTGACGCAGTGTCCACAGGACAGGCCGTCCAGGGCCAGAGAAAGGGTATGTGACATAATCAGCTCCTCAGGTGAACATATTTGACCGTTAAGCCAGTTTCGATTCATGCTTAAGCATAAACCTTCCATCAAGGGGAAGGTCAAGGGGACGAAAATGAACATCAGCGATGTGGCGAAAAAGACCGGGCTGACCAGCAAGGCGATCCGTTTTTACGAAGAGAAGGGGGTGGTCACGCCGCCAGTGCGCAGTGAAAATGGTTACCGCAGCTACAGCGGACACCACCTTGATGAGCTGAACCTGTTACGTCAGGCGCGGCAGGTGGGCTTTACGCTGGATGAGTGCCGTGAGCTGGTGGCGCTGTTTAATAATCCCTCGCGCCACAGTGCCGATGTTAAAGCCCGAACCCTGCAGAAAGCCGAAGAAATAGCCGCGCACATTGAAGAGCTGCACGCGATGCGAGCTCGTCTGCTGGCACTGGCAGATGCCTGTCCGGGCGATGAGAGCGCCGAATGCCCGATTATCAACAATCTGGCCGGGTGCTGCGCTCAGCGTGGCTGAATACGCAGCGTAATGCCTTCAATGCCGACCACGATCACCGGGGTGCCCGCCGGCAGATCCCGATCGGCCTGCACCCGCCAGCTGCTGTCTCCGATGCGCACGTGTCCGGTACGATTCTGCAAGGCGGTATCCAGCGTCAGCGTCGATCCGATCATCTGACGCCCCCGCTGATTCAGCGCATTCGGAGCCTGATGCGCTTCGCGGTGCCGCATCCAGCGATACCATAAGAAGACGCAGACCAGCGTCAGCACAGCAAACGTTGCCCCCTGTGCCGTCCAGCTGAGCGGAACAAACCATTCAAAGACACCGACCAGCACCGCCGCCAGCCCGATCCAGAGCAGATAACCGCTGGTGCCCAGCATCTCCGCCGCCAGCAGTAATCCTCCCAGCGTCAGCCAGAACCAGTGCGGATGCGCAATGATATCGACCAGCATCAGCGTTTCGACTCAGTGCGGGTTTCTTTCAGCAGTTCGCCGATGCCCGCAATCGAACCGAGCAGGCTGCTGGCATCCAGCGGCATCATCACCACTTTGCTGTTATTGCCTTCGCCGATTTTCTGCAGTGCATCGGTATACTTCTGCGCGACGAAATAGTTGATGGCCTGAATGTCGCCCGCGGCGATCGCTTCAGAGACCATTTTCGTGGCGTTGGCTTCCGCTTCCGCCTGACGCTCACGCGCTTCAGCCTGCAGGAAGGCCGAGGTCCGTTCCCCTTCGGCTTTGAGGATTTGCGACTGCTTATCCCCTTCAGCCCGCAGGATAGCCGCCTGACGCACCCCTTCGGCGGTCAGAATATCAGCGCGTTTGGTGCGCTCCGCTTTCATCTGCGCATTCATCGCGCCAACCAGCTCCTGCGGTGGACGGACATCGCGGATCTCTATACGGGTAATCTTGACGCCCCACGGATTGGTCGCTTCATCCACAATGTGCAGCAGGCGGGTGTTAATGCTGTCGCGCTGAGAGAGCATTTCATCCAGCTCCATGCTGCCCAGCACGGTGCGCATGTTAGTCATGGTGAGATTCAGAATCGCCTGCTCAAGATTGCTGACCTCATAGGCGGCGCGCGCCGGGTCAACGACCTGAATAAAGCAGACCGCATCGATGGTGACGTTAGCATTGTCTTTGGAGATGATCTCCTGGGAGGGGATATCCAGCACCTGTTCCATCATGTTGATCCTGCGACCGACACGATCCATGAACGGCACCACCAGGCTCAGTCCGGGTTGCAGGGTGCGGGTATAACGGCCAAAACGTTCAACCGTCCATTGAAAACCTTGTGGCACGACCTTGACTGTCGCCCAGACAGCCACCAGTGCCAGCACAATCAGGGCAGGAATTACTGTTATCATACAACCTCCGCATTGTCAGAATAACGGGCCGAGTCGCTTCGGCCCGGGGTCTGCCGGTCAGTAAAGCAGGGAGTAGAGCTGACGACGGTAGCGCGCGGCAAGTGCATCGCCGGTGCCCAGCGCAGCCAGAATCTCCTGCAGCATTTTACGCGCCTGGCCATCCGCCGCATTCAGATCGGATTTCAGGAAGCTGAACAGCAGTTCCAGCGCCTCTTCATTCCGGCCCACCTGATGCAGCTGTAACGCAAGTTTAGCAGCCAGCCCGGCGTTAGCCGGCTCCGCTTCCAGCTGGGATTGCAGCTGCTGGATCTCCGGCGTGTCCGCCGCCTGTTTCAGCAGATCGATCTGCGCCATCAGGCTCTGATAACGGGTATCCTGATCCTGCAACGGCACCACTTTCAGCACCGCTTCCGCTTCATCGCTGCGGTTCAGCGTAATCAGCACGTCCGCCAGCAGGAAGCCGATTTCGCTGGACTGTTTGCTTAACTGCCACGCCTCTTTCAGCAGCGGCAGCGCTTCCAGCGGTTTCCCTTCCTGCATCAGCGCCATCGCCTGCTGGGCTTTCAGCTCTTCTTCGCGCGGCAGGACTTTTTCCAGCAGGGCGCGGATCGCCTCTTCCGGCTGCGGACCCTGGAAGCCGTCGACCGGCTGACCATCCTGGAACAGGTAGACGGTCGGGATAGAGCGCAGACCAAACTGCGCCGCCACGCGCTGCTCTCTGTCGCAATCCAGTCGGGCGAGAATAAACTGACCCGCATACTCCTGTGCCAGTCGCTCCAGCAGCGGCGTCAGTTCCTGACAGTGCTGGCTGCGCTCAGACCAGAAGTAGAACAGCACCGGCAGCTGCATCGACTGCTCAAGGGTCTGCTGCAGGTTAGATTCGTTGATGTCGATGATCGAAGCATGTGGTGACATGGAGAAGTCTCTTTGCAAAAAGTGTTCTAAGAATATGGGGCCAACGGGCCCGGCTTCAAGCGCTAATGCCTGCGGCTGATTAATGGCTGCGCAAAATGCGATCCAGCATCCAGCCAGGCAGCAACCGTTTCAGCAGGCTCATCACGTGTGCGACCAGGGTCACCGGATAGCGTAAACGGGGATGCTGACTCTCGAGTGCGTGACGAAGTTTCGGCAGAATGGCTTCCGGTGGCAGGGTAAAGCGGGCCGCGATGCCGGGATTGCGCACCGGATTGTGCTGTTCGCCCTGCGTCACGTTGTCGGTAAAGCGGGTCTGGATCGGGCCGGGTTCAATCAGGCTGACCCGGATGCCGCTGCTGCGTACTTCCAGCCGCAGCGCATCGCTCCAGGCTTCCAGTGCATATTTACTGGCGGCATACGCCCCGCGGCCGGGGGTCGAGATCAGTCCCAGCACCGAACTGGTGTTAACAATGCGTCCGTCGCCGCTGGCCTGCAGCGCGGGTAACAGCCGCAGCGTCAGCTGATGGACACCGAAAAAGTTACTGGAAAACTGCTGTTCCAGCTGCTGGCGGGTCAGCGTGCGAAGCGGGCCATAGAGGCCAAAGCCGGCGTTGTTAAACAGCGCGTACAGACGGTTATCGCAGAGTGCAATGACCGTGTCTGCGGCCTGATCCACGCTCTGCGGATCGTCAAGATCCAGCTGAAGTCCGGTAAAGCCCAGCGAATTCATGCGCGCGACATCATCTGCTTTGCGACAGGCGGCGATCACCCGATAGCCGCGCGCCAGCAGATCCTGTGCGGCGACAAGGCCGATGCCACTGGAACAACCTGTAATCAGGATGGTTTTTTGCATTTCTTTACCCTTTTCGCCTATCCGGTCGCGCTACGGCTGCTTAACTAAAGGGGCCAGCTCTTTCGCCATGAACCGGGCGATAAAAGGCTGGGCATCGGGATTGGGGTGGATGCCGTCCTGCTGCATCCATTCAGGTTTCAGATAGACCTGCTCCATGAAGAAGGGCACCAGCGGAATATTGTGTTGCTGCGCTAATCCCGGATAGATGCCGCTGAACGCCTCGGTGTAGCGGCGACCATAGTTGGCCGGCAGGCGAATCTGCATCAGCAGCGGTTTCGCATTGGCGGCTTTGACATCTTCGATCACTTTACTCAGCGTCTGCGTAATGGTCGCGGGCGGGAAACCACGCAGGCCATCGTTACCGCCCAATTCGATTAACACCCATTGCGGCTGATGCTGTTTTAATAGCGCGGGCAGACGTGCCAGCCCCTGAGCGGAGGTATCACCGCTGATACTGGCGTTGATGACTTCAGGCTGCTGCTGCCACTGCTTGTTAAGCAGGCTGGGCCAGGCGGTCGTGGCGGACATACGATAGCCCGCACTCAGGCTGTCGCCCAGCACCATCAGGGTATCGGCAGCCGCAAACCGCGACACCAGCAGAAGAACCAATAACAGGAAGGGATAATGCCAGCGGAAAACATTGTTGAAGTTCATCATCTTACTAAGTCCGTCGGTCAGGGAGAGCATCAGTTAACCATCCTTACCGGAGTTGAGCTGGTTGTCAAACCAGCCGAGACCATTGCGCTGATAGGCGAGTCAGGTTCCGGTAAGTCAACGCTGCTGGGCATTCTGGCCGGGCTGGATGATGGCAGCAGCGGCGAAGTCCATCTGCTGGGGCAGCCGCTGCACCAGATGAACGAAGAGCAGCGAGCGGCCCTGCGCGCCCGGCAGGTCGGCTTTGTTTTTCAGTCGTTTATGCTGGTGCCAACCCTCAACGCGCTGGAGAACGTGCAGCTGCCCTCGCTGCTGCGTGGCGACAGTGACCGTCAGAGCCGTGAACAGGCACGTGAACTTCTGACGCTGCTGGGGCTGGGGGAACGTCTGCATCATCTGCCGGCTCAGCTTTCCGGCGGCGAACAGCAACGGGTCGCGCTGGCACGCGCCTTCAGTGGGCGGCCGGGTCTGCTGTTTGCCGATGAGCCGACCGGCAATCTCGACCGCAAAACCGGCGATCGCATCGCCGATCTGCTCTTTTCCCTTAACCGTGACTTTGCCACCACCCTGATTCTGGTGACACATGATGAGCAACTGGCGGCGCGCTGCGACCGTCGTCTCCGGCTGCGTGACGGTAAATTGTGGGAGGAGCAATGATCTGGCGCTGGTTCTGGCGCGAGTGGCGGTCGCCCTCGCTGCTGATTGTCTGGCTGGCCCTGACGCTGGCGGTAGCCTGCGTGCTGGCACTGGGATCGATCAGCGATCGGATGGAAAAAGGGCTGAATCAGCAGAGCCGTGATTTTATGGCGGGTGACCGCACGCTGCGCAGCACAGATGCGGCACCGGAAGCCTGGCTGGAGAAAGCGCAGCAGAGCGGTCTGACGGTCAGCCGTCAGCTGACCTTTATGACGATGACCTTTGCCGGTGAGTCGCCTCAGCTCGCCGCCGTAAAAGCGGTAGACGATCGCTATCCGATGGCTGGCACGCTGCAGACAGCCCCGCCAGGGCTGAAACCGCAGGCGGGCACCGCCCTGGCCGCGCCGCGTCTGATGGCGCTGCTGAATCTGAAAGTGGGCGATATGCTGGACGTGGGGGACACCCGGCTGCGGATAACCGGGGAGCTGATCCAGGAGCCGGATGGTGGCTTCAACCCCTTTGAAATGGCGCCGCGTCTGCTGATTAATCTGGCGGATGCCGCAAAAACCGGTGCAATTCAGCCCGGCAGTCGCCTGACCTGGCGCTATAAGTTTCTGGGTAATCCTGAAGCGCTGGCCCGCTATGACCGCTGGATTGAACCGCAGCTGAAAACGGACCAGCGCTGGATCAGCGTCGACAATTCCGAAGATGCGCTGGGGCGATCCATGCAGCGGGCGCAGCAGTTTCTGCTGCTCTCGGCGCTGCTGACGCTGATGCTGGCGATAGCCGCCGTGGCGGTCGCCATGAGTCACTACTGTCGCAGCCGCTACGATCTGGTGGCGGTGCTGAAAACCCTGGGCGCTGCGCAGGGCGCATTACAGCGCCTGATTATCGGTCAGTGGCTGGCAGTGCTGCTGCTGGCGGCGATAGCCGGTGGCCTGGTGGGGCAGGGCGTGGAAGCGATGCTGATGGCGATGCTGAAACCGGTCCTGCCCGCCAGCTTACCCGCCGCCAGCCTCTGGCCGTGGATCTGGGCTGTGGGATCGCTGTTTGTGATTTCGCTGCTGGTCGGCCTGCGCCCCTACCGGCTGCTGCTGGCGACGCAGCCACTCCGCGTTCTGCGGCGTGATGCGGTCGCCAGCCTCTGGCCGCTGAAAATCTATATTCCGCTGATGAGCGGCGTGGTCGTTGCGCTGCTCGCTCTGCTGGTCGGCGGCAGTAAAATGCTCTGGGCGCTGCTGGCAGGCGTGGTGGTGCTGGCGGCACTGCTGGCCCTGCTCGGCTGGGGAACCCTGCTGCTGCTGCGCCGGCTGGTGGTACGCAATCTGGCGTTACGGCTGGCTATCAACCGGTTGTTGCGCCAGCCCGGCATGACGCTGAGCCAGCTCGCGGCTTTTTCGTTCTCGTTTATGCTGCTGGCGCTGCTGCTGGTGATGCGCGGTGATCTGCTGGATCGCTGGCAGCAGCAGCTACCGGCGGACAGCCCGAACTTCTTCCTGCTGAATATGACGGCCGATCAGGTGCCGCAGGTGCGCGATTTCCTGCAGTCGCACCAGATCAGGCCCGAAACCTTTTATCCGATTGCACGGGTGCGGCTCACCGGGCTCAATGGCAAACCTGCCGACCCCGAACGGGATAACGCTCTCAACCGTGAACTTAACCTGACGGCCCTGGCGGAGCGCCCGGATCACAATCCGCTGGTGGCCGGCAGCTGGCCGCCTGGCGCGGGTGAAGTATCGATGGAAGTGGAACTGGCGGACAGGCTGGGCCTGAAGCTGGGTGATACCCTGACGTTTGAAGGCGATACGCAGACCTTCAGTGCCCGCATCAGCAGTCTGCGCAAAGTGGACTGGGAGAGCCTGAAGCCAAACTTTTTCTTTATCTTTCCGCCGGGGGCGCTCGACAGCCAGCCTCAGACCTGGCTCACCAGCTTCCGCATGGCGTCCGATCCCGCTCTGCTGGCCGCGCTTAACCGGGCCTTTCCGACGCTGAGCCTGCTTGATATCGGCGGCATCATGCGGCAGGTCGGTCAGGTGCTGACGCAGGTCAGTCAGGCGCTGGAGATTATGGTGGTGCTGGTCACCGCCTGCGGCATCCTGCTGCTGCTGGCGCAGATTCAGGTCGGTATGCGCCAGCGGCGTCAGGAGCTGGTGGTCTATCGCACGCTGGGTGCCGGCAGGCGACTGCTGCGCACCACGCTGTGGTGTGAGTTTGCACTGCTGGGGGTGGTTTCAGGTGTGGCGGCGGCCATAGGCGCGGAGGCGGCGCTGTGGGGATTGCAGCGTAAGATTTTCGACTTCCCGTGGCAGCCGGACTGGACACTGTGGCTGGCGTTGCCGTTGTGCGGTGCCCTGCTGTTATCGCTGTGCGGCGGCTGGCTGGGGATCCGGTTACTGAAAGGAAAGGCGCTGTTCAGGAAGTTTGATGCGGCATAAGGGATAATGGCTTAAAGGCGGCACCAGGCCGCCTTTAAGCTTCATCCGGACCGTACCCGCGAGCGGATAACGGGGAACTACAGTTTTTCAACGGCCCAGGCGATGCCGCTGGCGTACTCTTCCGGTAACTGCGGTACCAGCGCATCCAGCGCGGCCTTAAGCCGTTCTGCATCGCTGTCGGTCAGATTGAGATGGCCCACCTTACGGCCCGGACGTACCTCTTTGTCATACCAGTGCAGATGCACCAGCGGCTGCTGCAGCCAGCTGAGGTTCACCGCAGTGCCGATCAGATTGACCATCACCGACGGGGCAAACACCACCGGCTGCGGCAGGGGCAGCCCCAGAATGGCACGCAGATGCAGCTCAAACTGGCTGACTGACGCACCGTTCTGCGTCCAGTGGCCGCTGTTATGCACACGCGGAGCCAGCTCGTTGATCAGCAGTCCGGCAGGCGTAACAAAACACTCCATCGCCATCACGCCCACGTAATTCAGCGCCTGCATGATCGCACTCAGCATCGCCTCGGCCTGCTGTTGCTGCGCCTGATCCGCCTGCGGCATTGCCACGCTGGTGCGCAGTATGCCGTCCTGATGCAGGTTATGCGTCAGCGGATAGAACACAACGTTGCCATCGTGGCCGCGTGCGCCTACCAGGGAGACTTCACCGGAAAAGTTAATGCCCTGCTCAACGATGCAATCACCGTAGCACTCCTCCGGCAGGGTGTGCGTCTCACCGGCGCGCAGACGCCACTGACCGCGCCCGTCGTAACCCCCGGTGCGGCGTTTTACAATGGCCAGTTCGCCCAGCGAGTTAAACACCGCCGGCCATTCGCTTTTATCCGCCAGCAACTGCCACGGCGCGGTGGCGAGCCCCAGCTCATCCAGCAGCTGTTTCTGCGTCAGGCGGTCGGCCAGACGTGGAAAAATATCGCGATTCACAAAGGCCGGATGACGGGCCAGTTCCCGCGTCAGCGCCGTTTCCGGCCAGCGCTCGATTTCGGCGGTGATCACGCTGTCGGCGATAGGAAGCGCGGCAGGGTCGGCGTCCAGACCCACCGGATAGACCGCAATGCCCAGCGGTTCACCGGCCTGACGCAGCATACGGCCTAACTGGCCGTTGCCCAGAACGCAGACCGGCTTCATGCATCCACCCGCGGATCGGGATGGTTCAGCACCTCATCGGTCTGGCTCTGCCGCCAGTGATCGAGACGTGACGCCAGCGCGCCGTCATGCAGGGCCAGAATCTGCGCCGCCAGCAGGGCGGCATTGGCTGCGCCCGCTTTGCCAATTGCCAGCGTACCGACCGGAATACCGCGCGGCATCTGAACAATCGAGTAGAGGCTATCCACGCCGCTCAGTGCCGCGCTCTGCACCGGTACACCCAGTACCGGCACCAGGGTTTTGGCCGCCAGCATACCCGGCAGATGTGCCGCGCCACCTGCGCCGGCAATGATCACCTGAAAACCGTTTTCGGCTGCCGATTCGGCGAAGCTGAACAGTTTATCCGGGGTGCGGTGCGCAGAGACCACTTCGACATGAAATGGGACGTCCAGGCTGGTAAGGATCTCAGCGGCGAACTGCATGGTGGCCCAGTCACTTCTGGAACCCATGACAATGGCGATGCGGGCCGGGGCGTTGGATGACATGCGGTCAACTCCTGTGAATGAACAAACAGACCTGGCCGGGCGGACAGGTTTTGAAGGGCACAGAGAATAGCATGAGAAGGGCGCAAGGAAAACGGTTGCGTCGGGCTGATGTCGGGGATTTACCCGCTGGTTAAAAGTCGAAATCGATAAGCTGAATGCCAGCAGCGTCAAGCTGGATCATGGAGCCGCGGCTGTGCCAGGCGCCGAGTACCGCGCGTTGCGCCGTCTCACTCTGCAGGGTCAGCGTATGGATCGCCGGACGATGGGTGTGCCCGTGGATCAGCAGCGGCACCTGATGGCGCTGCATCGTCGCGACCACCGCATCCTGATTCACATCCATGATGCTCTGTGATTTGTGCTGATTAGCCTGTTTACTGTCGGCGCGCATCCGGGCAGCAATGCGTTTGCGGACCCACAACGGCAGGGCCAGAAACAGCCGCTGAATCCACGGATTGTGCACTTTGGCGCGAAAGCGCAGATAACCGGCGTCATCGGTACAGAGCGTATCGCCGTGCATGATCAGCAGGCGATGGCCATACAGCGTCAGCACCTGTTCTTCGGGCAGCAGCGTCATCCCGCTGGCGCGCGCGAAGCGTCGGCCCACCAGGAAGTCGCGATTGCCGTGAATAAAGTAAACCGGAACCGGCAGGGCGCGCAGGGCGCTGGCCACCTGCTGATGCAGAGGATTGGGATCGTCGTCGCCAATCCAGGCCTCAAACAGATCGCCGAGAATATAGAGCGCGTCGCAGTGGGGCGCTTCGCGCTGTAAAAAATGCAGAAAACCGGCGGTAATCGCCGGTTCTTCCTGACACAGATGGAGATCTGCGATAAACAGGGTGCGCGACATTACTCGCTGACGGTCACTTTCTGGATAACGACGTCATCTTTCGGTACATCCTGATGCATGCCGCTGCGACCGGTAGAGACCGCTTTGATCTTCTCGACCACATCCATGCCTTCAACCACTTCAGCGAATACGCAGTAGCCCCAGCCCTGAACGCTTTCGTCACGGAAGTTCAGGAAGTCGTTGTCAGCCACGTTGATGAAAAACTGTGCAGTCGCTGAGTGCGGCGCAGAGGTGCGAGCCATAGCCAGCGTACCTTTGGTGTTTTTCAGGCCGTTGTTCGCTTCGTTTTTGATTTCGTCTTTGGTCGCTTTCTGCTTCATGCCCGGCTCAAAGCCGCCGCCCTGAATCATAAAGCCGTTGATTACGCGGTGAAAAATGGTGTTGTCGTAAAAACCTTCACGGCAGTAATCCAGGAAGTTCTGTACGGTTGCTGGCGCTTTATCATCGAAGGTTTTGATTACGATATCGCCATGGTTCGTCTGGAAAGTTACCATTTTTGTCGTCCTGTAAAGGTTGTGATCAGTAGCCGGGGTCGCTCTGTCGGATGGCGTCCCCCTTTTTGTCGACCGTTCTTATATCATAATTTCCAATGACGCGTCAGCAGCACGGCGCAGTTGGCTTGCTTTGCGTCGCGCGAGCGATAAAAATACGGCACAATGTCTGGATACTTAAAAGTGTCAACCACACGCGAAAACGGAACCGTTCAATGCTTAAGATTTATAACACCCTGAGTCGACAGAAAGAGGAATTCAAACCCATTCATGCCGGGAAAATCGGCATGTATGTTTGCGGCATCACGGTGTATGACCTCTGTCACATTGGTCATGGGCGGACGTTCGTGGCGTTTGACGTGGTGGCGCGCTATCTGCGCTATCTGGGTTATCAGCTCAATTATGTGCGCAACATTACGGATATTGATGACAAAATCATCAAACGCGCCAATGAAAACGGCGAGAGCATCGAAACCCTGACCAACCGCATGATAGGCGAGATGCACAATGACTTCGCCGCGCTGGGGATTCTGCCGCCGGATCAGGAGCCGCGTGCGACCCGCCACATCCCGGAAATCATTGCGCTGGTGGAGACGCTGATCGCCCGTGGTCACGCCTATGTGGCAGATAACGGCGACGTGATGTTTGATGTGCTGAGCGATCCTGACTACGGCGCGCTGTCACGCCAGGATCTGGAACAGCTGCAGGCAGGCGCACGGGTTGAAGTCGCTGACGTGAAGCGCAACCCGATGGATTTCGTGCTGTGGAAGATGTCTAAAGCGGATGAACCGGCCTGGTCATCACCGTGGGGCAACGGTCGTCCTGGCTGGCACATCGAGTGCTCGGCCATGAACTGCAAACAGCTGGGCAACCATTTCGATATTCACGGCGGCGGCTCCGATTTGATGTTCCCGCACCATGAAAATGAAATCGCCCAGTCGGGCTGTGCCCATGACGGTCCGTACGTTAACTACTGGATGCACTCCGGCATGGTGATGGTTGACCGTGAGAAGATGTCTAAGTCACTCGGCAACTTCTTCACCGTACGTGATGTGCTGCAGCACTATGACGCGGAGACGGTGCGTTACTTCCTGATGTCCGGTCACTATCGCAGCCAGCTCAACTACGGCGAAGATAACCTCAATCAGGCGCGTGCGGCGCTGGAGCGTCTCTATACGGCGCTGCGCCACACTGAAAGCAGCGTGCCAGCCAGCGGCGGTGAAGCGTTTGAAGCGCGGTTCCGCAGCGCAATGGATGATGACTTCAATACCCCGGAAGCCTACTCGGTGCTGTTTGATATGGCGCGTGAAGTGAACCGCCTGAAAAGCGAAGAGGGCGCCTCAGCGCATGGGCTGGCGTCGAAGCTGCGTGAGCTGGCCAAAGTACTGGGTATTCTGCAGCAGGACCCGGAGCTTTTCCTGCAGAGCGGCGCGCAGGTGAATGATGAAGAGGTTGCCGAGATTGAGCATTGGGTGAAAGCCCGTGCCGATGCGCGCGCGGCCAAAGCCTGGGCGGAAGCAGATATCGCCCGCGACAAACTGAACGCGCTGGGCGTGATTGTCGAGGATGGGCCTCAGGGCTCCAGCTGGCGTCGAAAATAAACCGGAGAGGGCGAGCAATCGCCCTTTTTTATTGTGACGATTGAACAGATCGAGATCCGCGGCTTCCGTTCAGTCCGTAACCTGAGGCTGATTGCGCCGCATACGGCAGTGAATCATATTGCATGGGAACAGCGGGAAGGGGAGACGAGGGTCAGGGGAGAGGCGTTGCTGTAACAGCGTCCCCGCAGGGACGCCTGAAGGTTACGCGACCACAGTAATGCGGTAACCCGCAAACTCAACGGTCTGACCGGCCACGATTTTGCAGCGCTTACGGGTTTCCACCGCCCCATCGACCCTGACTTCACCCTCGGCAATCACGACTTTCGCCTGTGCGCCGCTCTGAACCCAGCCTTCCAGCTTCAGCAGGTCACACAGATCAACATGCGGGAATTTTCCCAGTGAAAACGTTGCCATTTAATCTACCTCTTTATCGTGAAACTCTTCACACGCCTGCAGCGTGTTTTGTATCAGTGTTGCGACGGTCATCGGTCCCACACCGCCCGGCACTGGCGTGATGTAGGAGGCGCGTGCTGATGCGCTCTCAAAATCAACGTCGCCCACCACTTTGCCGCTCTCAAGACGGTTGATCCCCACGTCGATGACAATCGCGCCGGGTTTAATCCAGTCACCCGGAATAAAGTTGGGTTTGCCCACCGCGACCACCAGCAGATCGGCGTGTTCAATGTGGTGACGCAGATCTTTAGTAAAACGGTGGGTGACGGTTGTGGTGCAACCCGCCAGCAGCAGTTCCATGCTCATCGGGCGACCGACGATGTTGGACGCGCCGACCACCACGGCATTCAGGCCGTAGGTGTCGATGTTGTAGCGCTCCAGCAGCGTGATGATACCGCGCGGCGTGCAGGGACGCAGCGTGGGCGCGCGCTGACACAGGCGACCCACGTTGTAAGGGTGGAATCCATCGACATCTTTATCAGGTGTGATGCGCTCCAGCACCTTCACGTTATCGATGCCCGCTGGCAGCGGCAGTTGAACCAGGATGCCATCGATGTCGTCATCCTGATTGAGCGTGTCGATCAGCGCCAGCAGCTCATCTTCGCGGGTGGTGGCGGGCAGATCGTAAGAGCGCGAGTGGAATCCGACCTCTTCACAGGCACGGCGTTTGCTGGCCACATAGATTTGTGAGGCCGGGTTTTCACCCACCAGCACGACAGCCAGGCCCGGGGCGCGTTTTCCGGCCGCCAGGCGCTGCTTCACTTTTTCCGCAACCTCAACGCGCACCTGCTGCGCAATCGTTTTACCGTCAATAATTTTTGCTGCCATCAGAGAGGAAATCCACTGTGTTGTGTTGAATCGGGGAAGGGGGCTATTTTGTCAGAAGCGCGGGCTGCTGTCAGTCACAGTTTCAGCCGTGTATGCGCCTTCCGGCTTTTTCGTCGCGACGAGAGCCAGCCTGCATGCGTATGATATCGGCAGGACAACCCGGGGACGAAGTCATGATTTGGATAATGCTTGCTACGCTGGCGGTGGTATTTGTCGCTGGATTTCAGCTGCTCACCGCTGGCTCACGCCACGCCGCCCAGCGGCTCAGCAAACGGCTGCGTCTGCCTCCGGTACAGGTGGAATCGATGATCTCTATGATGGGCAAAGAGGCGGCGAAAGAGTTTACCGACTATCTCAGCAGCGACAATGAAACGCATCTGCATAATGGTGCTGCAGTGCTGCTGATCTGGCAGGTATTGATTGTTGACGGCAGCGAAGAGAACAGCCAGCGCTGGCATGCGATTCTCAGGCATGCCGGTTTTCCACCGCTTATCAGCCGCCAGCAGCTGCTGCTCGCGCTGGGCTTTCTGCGACAGCTGGAGCCAGATAGCCGGGAGCTGCACGCACTTCGTGAGCAATACAATGCGCATTTCACTTCACAAGGGATTGAGCTGGAAGGAGAATTCACCGGCAGCAGTAAACTCGTGTCGCTCAGCGAATGGCGCAAGCGTCACTGACGTGAATTGGTTATTACATCAGCACTTCGCTGTCGGGAAACGGCAAAAACGTTGACGTACCCGCTTCCCGACGTATAATCCGTGCCATCTCCATGCGCCCTTAGCTCAGCTGGATAGAGCACCGGCCTTCTAAGCCGTAGGTCACAGGTTCGAATCCTGTAGGGCGTGCCAAATAAATTCAATGACTTACCCCCCTCCTCCGACTACCTGATTTTCCACATGGGACAGATGTGGGACACGACTGCCAAAAATCGCATCAATTTGCCGTGCATGCTCCGTTAAGTGGTTAGGTGCAAGGTGAGCGTATCGCTGTACCATTTCGATATTCTTCCAGCCTCCCATTTCCTGCAGCGCTCACAGCGGAACGCCAGACTGGATTAATCAGTTCGCCCAGGTGTGCCTCAGTTCATGCAAATGGAAGTCTTCAATCCCTGCCGCTTTCAGACCGATATTCTGGGGTGATGTGAATCTTACAGGTTCGCATACTCCAGTATTTCTTCACCCATCAGCGTACAATCCACGTTCGAATAATACATAAAGCGCATACGGTATTTACCTTTATAGATATATCCCCAAATTTCAAGAGCGTCTAATTTTCGGGTGCCGCCTTGCGGATTCTTAATCTTTGCCAGCGGGGTAACTTTTTTATCAATAGAGATTCTGTCATCGTTATCCCGATAGAATGACAGCAGCTTTAATGTTTTTCATTGAGCAATCCCCATTTCCTTTTTAATACGATCCAACGCCAGATGCCTTTGAGTAAAGCCATTCAGGCCACCATTAACAAGCAGTGTAACGGCTTTCAAATCGTCTTTATCCGCACGTGGATTAACGAACCGTGAGACTCAGAACCCGCACGCTGTTCTGACTGCAATGTCCGGATAAACGGCAACGGAATCTGGATGATTGACCAAATCCTTATGTAGAATTTTGCCGTAGCGGTCATAATTTTCCCTGCCTGTAAGATGCAGCACCCCACGGACAATATATTCAGATCCATCTCCCGGAAACTTGTTGCCGACATTGCGGCCTGTTCTTGTATCTGGCTCTTACAATGAGTGCAGGGAAACTATCTGTTTCAACGCATGAAAAGGTTGATGAAAACTAAGTTTAACCCTGTGACGATAAAAGCTGAAAAAGAGGAAAGTTAAGCCTGTTTCATCTTTATTATTTCTCTTCAGCTTTTAATTTACCATCTGGCGTTAAGGTGTATGTATGCTCGTCTAAATTAATATAGCTTTTACTATTAAGGCTTCCTCTAACAATAATTGCTATGCTGTTATAAACACATTTCTTATTCTCGCCATTACTATCATCAAAGCAGGTATAGTCATCAATTGAACCATCTCTGGTTCCTTTTGGTAATTGTTCATAACCGCCGAAATTCATGACGATAACTGTGTAATTATCGGGGGTGCTGATAATATGATATTTTTTCTGAAGTGAATCTTTATTTTCCAACCACCAGTTTAGTTTTCCTTCAGTAGTCATTGGTAGATGTTCTACAAAAACTGCACCATTATCAACTCTGACTATTTTGGCTGGCTTTGTAGCAATCCATACGCAGTATGCTGTTATTAAAAAAATCACAACTACGCTAATCCTTTTGTATTTAAACATTGTTTTCTCCTGTCAATGTTATAGTAGCCTCAAAATTTGTGAAAAATGGCTTCTGAGAAAAATGCTTTGCTCTCTGTAGAACGAACCATATTCTAAAGAAAGCAATAGAGTTAAATTTAACTTTTAAGATATCTTCTTTATCTAAGCCAAAATGATCTTGTGCTCTGTATTTGACAGTCGCACTATATTTATTGCCCTGAAAGGTCAGGCTTTCTATAGAGATTTCTGTGCTGTTTATATCGTGAACAGTAATGCCCATTCCATTGACGAAATCTTTCCATCTTGTGTATTTAGGTAGGCGACTTTTAGACAACACATTTGAAAAATGCTCTTTCGTCAATTGTGACTTATTAAAATAAAATTGCTCGATAGTGCTTTTAATTATGGATAATGTGCTATCGATAGAGTTGTCACTCAATATGAGACTTCTGTAGGCATTGTTCATAAAAGGATGTTGAAAATCATTTCCATTACTACGTTCCATGTGATTGAAAAGATTTATAATCAAGCCTTGGTATGGTCCTCGGAAAGAAAAAGCATAGGACTGAGATCGTAGCTCATCATATAATATCGCAATAGCTTTTTCTCTACTGACCGGCTGTATAGAGTGAGTAGTAGGATGCTGATAGGATGGGCCAAAAGTAGTCCAATCGATGAAAGTTGAAACTTGCCCGAGATGATAATGCTTTCTCAGTAAATTAACATCCATATCGCCACTTTGCATGTCATCAGCATTTCTGTCATTAAATCTTTTTTTGTAGTGAAGATGATCAGTTTTTTATCGATTCCTTTCATTTAAAATCAATCCCTTTTATTCAAATGTTTGAGTATTATACATTTTCTGTTTGTAAGGTAGGTTGAGAATTTTCTTATCTCTGTTCAGAGTCATCGACGCCCACACGATCATGCAGTGATGAACTTTAGCCGTGAGAGTAGTCATTTTCTAAAGAGTCATATTTGGAGGCAGATCACAAATTTAAATGAAAAAATCACATATGCAACAGATGACTGGCTCGCAAGTTATAATCCTGCATCGATTTCAGTGGCTTACGCCAGATTCCACCCTACCTGATTTTTTCCTTGTGTCATATTTGTGTTGTTTTCCTCCAAAAGTGAGTCAACTTTGCGCGCATGTTCAGTCAGATGGTTAGGTGCCAGATGAGCATATCGACGCACCATTTCGATGCTTTCCCATCCGCCTGTTTCCTGCAGCGCGGACAGCGGAACGCCAGACTGGATTAAGCAGTTCGCCCAGGTGTGCCTCAGGGTATATAAGCGGAAGTCTTTCACACGCAACTGGATGGGGCGGTTATGAGCAGCGACAGCTCGGTGACGAAGGTGGCGGGTGAGTGGGGGCGCGCTGAGCCGCAGAGCACGCGAACCAGACGCTGTCGCCGCTATTTGACAAGGAGCGTGAGCAGAACCGGCTGCGTGAGACGCAGCTGATAGGTAAAATCAGTAACCGGGCGGCGGACATCCCACGGAAAGAGGAGCAGATAGCCGCGACGAAGGCCGCGAACGAACGGGTGAAGGATGTCACGCCGGGGCAGCTGAAGACGGCAGAGGCGGGGCGAATCCGGGTAAAAAGCCAACGGCAGGGGACATCAGCGGGCAGGCTTACCAGACTTTCTATACCTAAAATAAAGGAGCAGTAGCTGAATCTGCTGGTTCTGAATATCCTGGAAGTTCCGCACAGAACCTGGCTGAAAAAGTTCAGCAGCAACTGGAGAAAAGAGTGATGCAAAAGAAGAAAATTAAACTCTTATTATTATTGATTTCTTCATGGGTAGTGGGCCTTTTCATTATTCTTGTAGGTGGTCGAATATTTATATCTCTGGCATCCTATTTTTTATCAGGTGATTTTGATTTTTATCGAAATGACTTAGTCAGAGCAGCTGAAATATCAATTGGATGTGGGGTGATTATTGGCGTAGGACAATGTCTTATGTCGAAAGAGAAACCGTCCTCGCCTTCAAATCCTGAGTGATGTACGTAAATCACGGCCTTATTGCCGGGATTTTACATTATGTGTCACCCAGTTACCCTTCAGTGGCCAGCTGGATGATTAACCGTCCCGGCCCGGTGATTACCTCGATCTTTTGCCCGGTGGTAAAGCCCAGCGCTTCCAGCCAGCGCCCCTTGATGGTGAGCTGTGGCAGCGGGTTCGGCTGACCTTTATTGGGTCGGTATCTCACTCTGTAATAATGCGCCCGCGATTCGCTGGCGGCGGTTGTGGATGTGCGTGTCTCTGACTTATAATGCGTGTCAGCCATGATCAACTCCTTCTTAGTTGCTTATGGTCAGCGGCTGCTGCGGGTTGCCGCCCGCTTCAGCCGCGCAAAAATCTCTCTTTTCGCGCTTCCCGTTCTGTTATTACCTGTTTAAATATACAACTTCTGCCCGGTAAACGCGCTGATACTTAAATATAATGTTGTGATGCCTCTCTGAAAGAATGAATTATTTCCGTTTCACACTTTGCTTATCTCTTATTTGTGATGTGATCTGTAATATCTGTTCTGGGCGGAAATTCATATTATGAATCTGTGTTATTCGCCTTCAGCCCCTCTCAAAAATGCCGCTGTTCCTTACACTCATCCTGTTTTTGTCTTTATGGTTACGCCTGAAGCTCAGCGGGGTTTCTGATGGCTGCCGATGACGCGCTTTTTACAGACAGCGTCATTTAGCTTTGTGATATAAACAGATGCCAGTGAAGGCAAGCAGCACAGAAAAAACGGCCTTTAGTAGAATCACTGTGAATCCGAAGCTATCCATAGCACTTTCACCATCACCATTGATCTGGCCTGCAATCAATGAGCTGATGAATCCTTCGGGTATAAGAACCCAGGAAGTGAACAGGATTGCCATAAATATCCCTATTTTCATTGCGCGACACCCTTTGTGAAATGATGAACATCAATGCGGCAGTATGCATCCCCATCATACACCGGAGTCGACACTATTGAGTGGGTGAATCCTGAAGCTATTGCGAAGCCTTAAATATGCCAGCCACCACACTGAGTAATCACGCTGCCACAGCACGCCTTATCACACACTTTCCTTCCCCCTGCCGCGGTGCCATGATACCCCTCAACATCATCGTTCATGGCCAGCCTGACTTAGCGCATAAACAGGGAACTCACCACCATGGAAAATAACCATCTGACAGACATCGCTGACGCCTTTCCTCAGTTAGCCATCGATCTCAAATATGCCACCGCCGACAACCTCACCGGGCAGCCAATCTACCGCGATGCGCGCTGTCTGCTACACGTTAATGCGGCGAAAGCGCTGGCGAAAAGTATCGATATTGCAGAGGTCGCGGGCTATACGCTGCTCATTCTCGACGCATACCGTCCTCCTGAAGCGCAGGCGATCCTCTGGCAGGCGTGCCCGAATCCGGACTATGTTGTTCCCCTGGCACTCGGCTCTAATCACAGCCGGGGCACGGCGGTGGATGTGACGCTGATCGACGAGCGTGGCGAGATAATGGATATGGGCACCGGCTTTGATGAGATGAGCGAGCACTCCCATCCTTATCATCCTGCGGTAGCCGTGCAGGCGCAGCGCAACCGGCTGCTGCTCAATGCCATTATGCTGGGAGGCGGCTTTACCGGCATTGCAACTGAATGGTGGCATTTTGAACTGCCCGATGCCGGGCGCTATCCACTCATCGAAGGGGTATTCGGCTGCTACGCAACAACGCGAATGGAAAATATCAGCCTGTCTTCGTAAAAGACGCACTTTTTATTAGTGGCCAAAAGTTTATGCAGTAAAAAATTTAAAGGGACAGAGAGAACGGGCGGGGCAGGGCGCAGAAACAGGTACGTGAAATAAATACGCCGTGGCGAGTGCCACGGCGACGATATTATGCAGACTGCCACTCGCTTTCAACGTCAGCTTTGGCTTTAGAAAGGATGACTTTATTATCGTCAACCTCTTTCACCCAGCTGAAAGGAATAATGTGGTGTTTGCCGCCCGCTTCCGGATCGCTTTTCGCCAGCTTAATTTTGTCGTCACCTTCGAAATGATCGACGATACCGACATGTTCACCGTTAACATCAACAACCTGGGCGTGATCTAAAATTTCTGATTTATCTACCATGGTGGCTTAATCCTTATATTTAATGAGTTCAGTTGCCGTCAGACAAAACAAGCCTGGCTGTTAAATGCCGTTTTAGCCAGGCGATTAACAAAATGAAATAGTTAAGCTGACTGGCCCTGATGGCGATGATGATCAGACCGATGACCTCGCTGCAGGCCAGCCTGCAGGCGTTTTACCTTACTGAAAGGAGTGACCATGAGAGCAGTCAGTTCAATAACGGCCGAAGGCGGCGTCTGGATTAATCAGCCGCCGGTACACAGTCTGGATGGTGAAACATTGCAGTTTGAAACCGCGTTAAACAGCGATTTCTGGCAGCGCACCTGGTACGGCTTCGAACGGCACAGCGGCCATGCATTTGGCTTCTGGGTGGAAAATGATTTTACCGTTCAGGTGCAGGTGAGGGCGGACTTCAGCCAGCTTTATGACCAGGCCGGTCTGTTTATTCAGGACAGTGAAACGCACTGGGTTAAAGCAGGCATTGAGTTTAATGATGACCAGCCTGCCATCGGCAGCGTGGTCACGCGCGAGTTTTCTGACTGGTCTACCGGTGTTTTCCCCGGTGATGCGCGTCAGTTCTGGATGCGCGCGACGCTGGAAAAGGCGGCATTGCGAATCCAGTACTCCACCGACGGCCTGACCTGGCCACTGTTGCGGCTCTGTCCCTGGCCCGGTCAGGCGCGGCGTTTTGTCGGCGTGATGGGCTGCTCGCCGGAGCGGCAGGGACTGGCGATCCGTTTTTCCGACTTCAGGCTGGGGCCTCCCCTCAGTAAAGAGCTGCACGACCTGTCATAACCGGGGCGGCACATTGCATATCGTCGCGGAATCGGCTTAATTGTCAGGTCAGAATTTGCGGTGACGCGTCGTCCATGCAGGACGACGCCTTTTCAGGGAAAGCTATGCGCTGTGCCACCTCGTTTACCACACTGCTGGTTATCAGCTGCTGCGCCGGATGGGCTCAGCAGGCCGCCGCCGATACCGTCTGGCTGAATAATGGCGACCGGCTCACCGGCACCATCCGTTACCTGAGTGATGGCAAGCTGGCGTTAGAGACGCATTATGCCGGCACGGTCACGCTGGACTGGAATGCGGTCAGCACCCTCGCCAGCGACAATCCGGTGAATGTTGAAAACAAAAAAACCGGTGAACATTATCAGGTGCGGCTCTCCTCCTCTGATCCCGGCTACGTCTGGGTGGAACGCGACGAGCAGGAGCAGCAGGTCTCCGTCAGGCGCATCGATGAGTTTATGAAAGCCAAAGTCCGCAGCGATCAGCTCGCCTGGACCGGCAACATCGACGCCGGTATGAAGGTCAAAAAGGCCTCTACCAAAACGGACGACTACAGTTTTGCGCTCAACACCAAGCTGAACCAGGGAAAATGGCGGCATGATATTGGCGCAACCTACAATCGCGAGCAGGAAAATGAGAGCGTCAACACCGACAACTACAGCCTGCGCTACGCCGTTGACTATCTGTTCCGGGAGCAGTTCTTCTGGCAGGCCCGCGCCACCTATAAGCGCGACTGGGTGGAGAATCTGTCGCGCCAGGCACTGATTGGCACCGGTCCCGGCTATCAGCTGTGGGACACCGAACTCAGCAGCTTCTCGCTCTCCCTGCTGGGTGGCGCCTTTGAGTATGGGTACAGCGATGACCGGCAGGAGCGCCACTTTGGCGGTTCGCTGCGCTGGAACTATCAGCGCTATCTGCTGGGCAAATCGGTCACGCTCTACAGCAACGGTGATGTCGGTCATTCGCTGGATGACGACGGCGTATTCATGCTGGATGCGGAAGTTGGCCTGCGCTACAGCCTGACCTCCTGGTCGACCCTGCATGTTGGCTACCATCGTAATCTGGTCAGCGGCATTCCTGATACCCTGAACGAAGGGATCTTCTCCACCGGATTAGGCCTGAAGTGGTAACCCGCTGACGACACACTGTTGCAGCAAATCCTTACGGTTTTTATCCGGTTACGGGCGCGGGATTGGCTAAGCTGCTTCTATTGTCACTACGGGAACACAGAAGATGATCGTAAGCAGCAGAGTGTATCGTCCGGGATGCGCGGGCGAAGAGATAGACGTTGAGGATATCAGCGACGTGATTAAAGAGCCGGAGGCGTTTATCTGGCTCGGCCTGTGGCAGCCAGACGCGGCGTTTATGGCAAAGATCAAAGAAGAGTTCGGACTCCACGAACTGGCCGTTGAAGATGCGCTGAATGCGCACCAGCGGCCCAAGATCGAACATTATGGCGAGTCGCTGTTTATCGTGGTGAAAACGGTGCGTGCGAAAGATGACAGCTGTGAACTGGGCGAAACCCATTTCTTTGTCGGAAAAAATTTCCTGATCAGCATCCGTCACGGTGCTTCGGAGAGCTACAGTCCGGTGCGCGAGCGGGCGGCTGAAAATCCGGCGCTGCTGAAACTGGGGCCGGGTTATCCGCTCTACTGCCTGCTCGATTTTATTGTCGACCGTTATGCCGAACTCTCCACCTCGCTGAACGAACGCGTCGGGCAAATGGAGAATGATCTCTTCACCAGCGAATTTGACCGCCGGTCGGTACAGGCGGTCTACACCGTGCGGCGGCAGCTGCTGAAGCTGCGCAATGCGGCACTGCCGCTGGAGGAGATCTGCAACCAGCTTATTCACCTGCATGAGGATCTGATCCCGCGCCCGCTGCGCGCCTATATCCGGGACGTGCAGGATCACGCCCGCCATGTGGTGACCGATGCGGAAGATATGCGCGAGATGCTCACCAGTGCCATGCAGGTCAATCTGGCGCTGGTGACGGTACAGCAGAATGAGGTTGTGAAAAAGCTGGCAGGGTGGGGCGCCATCCTGGTTATCCCGACCGTGGTGTTCAGCATGTATGGCATGAACTTCGAACATATGCCGGAGCTGAAGTCGCATTATGGCTATCCGCTGGCAGTCGGTCTGACGCTGCTGGCCTGCGGCGGATTGTGGGCCAGGCTGCGTCGCTCCGGCTGGCTGTAGGGCAATCCAGAGGCGGACGAATTAATTCTCCGCCTCGCTTAATGCTTATTTTCGTTATTTAAGCGCAGCGCATCCGATAGGGCGATAATATCTTTTTTATCGCTGTTCACCGGATGGCAATTAACGCGGTTCTGCACGTGCTGTTATTCCTTCCCGGTCGATGCTGGCTGAATTTTTATTTCTTCACTACGATAAACTGACAAAACGAGAGGCGACTTACCGTCTGGCGAAATAAGCCTGACGCTGATGAGAGGCAATAAGATCCTATTCCTGTCAGGAGAGATTCAGATGAAAGAACGGCTTGCGGCGTGTCTCTCCTCATCCCTCATGCACTCCGGCGGATCTGAGGCTTCGGGACGATACCGCCATGATTGACAGCGACTGGGTGCTGGCAATTGCCCGGACGCAGTTTGCGCTGACCATGGGCATGCATATTACGCTGGCGGCGCTGACGCTGGGACTGGCCCCCTTTCTGGTGTGGTTTGAGGCGCGCTGGCTGTGGGGAAAGCAGCAGGCTGCACGGGATGCGCTGCACTTCTGGCTGACGCTCTTTTCCCTGACGGTGGCGATAGGTGCCGCCTCCGGCGTCGTCATGGAGTTTCAGTTCGGCACGCACTGGGCGCGTTTTTCACAGCAGGCCGGCGGCGTGATTGGGCCGTTAATGTTCTATGAGGTGCTGGTCGCGTTTTTTCTCGAATCGGCCCTGACCGGAGTGATGCTGTTCGGCTTCAATAAAATCCGGCCCGGCGTGCATTTTGTTGTGACCTGTCTGGTGGCGTTTGGCGCGCTGCTCAGCGCCTTCTGGATTCTGGCCGCTAACTCATGGATGCAGACGCCGGTCGGCTTTACGCGGGATCCGAACGGGGTTTTTCTGGCGGACAGCTGGCGGTCGCTTTTGCAGGCTCCCTCCTTTGTGTGGCGCTTCAGCCATATGGTGGTCGGTTCGCTGATTGCCGTGGCGGTGATGATCGCGGGCGTGGCGGCGTGGCGGCTCCGCCATTTCAGCGGGGAGGCGGCTTCGCGTCTGATGCTCAACAGCGCGCTGACGTTGCTGCTGTTTGCGGTGCCACTGCAGATCGTTCTCGGCGATCTGCACGGTGAAAACACCCGCGACTACCAGCCCGCTAAACTGGCTGCGATGGAAGGCAGCTGGCACCAGCCAGCCCCCGGCGAGGGGGAGCCTCTGCGGCTGTTTGCGCTGCCGGACCAGCAGGCGCAGCGCAACATTCTGGAGGTCACTCTGCCCGCACTCGGATCGCTCTATCTGCGCCACAACCTCTCCGGCCACATTAAAAGCCTGAGCGAATTTCCTGCGGATGCCATCCCCCCGGTGCTCCCGGTCTTTTTCGCTTTTCGCCTGATGGTGGGGCTGGGGGTGATTATCCTGGTAACCACGCTGGCGGCGAATCTGCAGCGCTGGCGGGGAGGGCTGACCACGTCGGGGCGCTTTCTGCGCTGGCTGACATGGCTCTCACCGGCGGGCTTTATTGCCCTGCTGTCAGGCTGGGTCGTGACCGAAGTCGGGCGTCAGCCGTGGACGGTCTATGGCCTGTTACGCACCGCACAAAGCGTCTCGCCGCTGTCACTCAGCAGCACGCTGGGCATCTTCGTGGCGGTGCTGCTGATCTATGCGCTGACCTTCGCCCTCGGTTTACGCTATCTGCTGCGCCGGGTTAAGGGTGAGATGCCATCGGGAGAACCGGTGGTGATTGCGCTGAAAACGCCCCATTAGGAGAGTGCCATGGCCGATCTCTCTGCGCTGATTATCTGTCTCTCTCTGCTGCTCTACCTGCTACTGGATGGCACGGATCTGGGCGTGGGGATGCTTTTCTGCTGGTTTCACGATGATGAACAGCGTGAACTGATGACGCACAGCATTCTGCCGGTGTGGGATGCGAATGAGACCTGGCTGGTGCTGGCGGCGGGTGGGCTGCTGGCGCTGTTTCCGACGGTCTATGCGCTGCTGTTCAGTCAGCTGAGTGTCCCGCTGTTTGCCATGCTGCTGGCGCTGCTGGTGCGGGCGATGGCACTGGAGTATCGCGCTCAGAGTTCTCCCCGCCTGCGTCGCTGGCTGGATCGCCTCATGGCGGGCAGCTCCGCGCTGGCGACCTTTATTCAGGGCTGGTGCGCCGGCATGATCATCAGCGCTCAGCCGCAGACCGGCCTGCCGGATGGGCTGAGCCTGGTGCCGCTGCTCAGTGGCGCAGGCCTGATAGCGATCAATTCGCTGATGGCCTGCTGCTGGATTGGCTGGCGCATTGGTGAGCGGGTACAGCCGCTGGCGGCGGCACTGAGCTGGCTGTGGTGGCTGCTGGCACTGGTTATTTTCCTGGCCGACCTTTATCTCAATGCCGATCTCTGGCGGCAGAGCTGGCAGCGACCACCGGGCAGGATCGCAGCAGGCGCGATAGTATTGCTCTGGATCGCCCTGCCGGTGGCCTTGTGGCGCGCCAGGCCCCTACTGCAACTCATTCTGACGCTGATGCTGATTAGCGCACTCTTTAGCGGCGTATTGTGTGGCCTCTATCCGTGGCTTGTGCCCTATCAGTTTACGCTCAGCGACAGCGCCGCCTCGCCGGTCACGCAGGGTTTTGTGCTGGTGGGAGCGGTGATTGCGATGCCGCTCACGCTGCTCTACCACAGCTGGTCGTTCTGGGTTGAGCGACGCGCGAAATAATGCCCGTCCGCTATGCTTCAGGCAGCGTGCTGCAGAGGCGGGTACGCTTACCAGAGGGAATGAGAGTGAAGAAAGATCGCATTGTGAGTCGGGACTACCCGATAAAAGAAGATCTTCGCTGGGTACGGCGTGAATGGCTGATTCAGCGGGCAGGGGAGTATCTGTTAATTCTGCTGGTGATTCTGGGAGCGTGCGGCCTCTTTTCTAAAGGGGTGCTGAGCGAGGGTCATAGCCGGTCGCCAGACGGCACACTTCAGGTTGAATATGAACGGTTCGGCCGGACCGAAAGCAATATGGATATGCGGATTGGCTACAACGCACCCGCCGGCGATCGCTTCACGATCACGATTGGCGGCGGCGCGCTGAATAATCTGCAGATCCAGACGCTGCAGCCGCAGCCGCTGGAAGCCGTGACGATCGGCAGCGATCTGCGGCTGACCTTTTCCGCCGGTGACACCGGGGCGGATCACGCAATCTGGCTCGGCCTGCAGCCACGCGATGCGGGCCTGATCCACGTCACGATTCAGGGCGATGATCACGCGCCGGCCCGATTTACTCAATGGATCTATCCCTGACAGAGGCACTTTATGGAAACGGTTTTACGCGCTGCAGCGATCTACCTGGTTCTGATGGTGGTGTTCAAAATTGCGGGCAGACGCACGCTGTTGCAGATGACCTCTTTCGATCTGATTCTGCTGCTGATTATCAGCGAAGCCACGCAGCAGGCGCTGCTGGGCGATGATTTCTCGGTGACGGGCGCGGCGCTGACGATTATCACGCTGGTGACGATTGACATCGTACTGGGAAAACTGAAAAGCCGCTTTCCGGTGGTGGAGCAGGCGATCGATGGCGGTCCTGTGATTCTGGTGGAAAACGGCAACCTGCTGACCGAACGCATGAAGATGACCGGGATTGATCCTGACGATGTGCTGGAGGCGGCGCGTTCCGGACCGGGACTGGAACGGTTTGATCAGATTAAGTATGCCGTGCTGGAGGTCAACGGACATATTTCGGTTATCCCCCGCGCGGACAGCTGACCGCCTCAGACGGCAGGATTCGCCGGGCTGCTGATGCCACGCCTGGCGGGCGGGGTGAATCTCGCTTCGCTTGCTATTCAGCCGATCTGCGCCAGGCTGAGTAACCGAACCGTGTTTTATTTTCTGAGCTGGCCTGACACTCAATCAGCGTTATGCTTAACAAGTCAGGTATATAGTGAATGATTTTAACCGTTTTACGTTCTATCCGGTCACCGGCTGGCACATCGGCCCGTTAAGCGGGCACGCCGCGCTGGTGCTGCAGTTCAGCTATCTCGATCCTCAGGTCCCGCGCGCGCGATCGGCGCAGGAATCGCTGTTTTTCGGCCTGACCATCGAGATGGCGAAAGAGCTGGTCAGCACTCTCACCACGCAGATCAACGACGCCGAAAAGAACGGCACTCAGCATTAACCCCGCGATGTGACATCCGCTATTCCGCTGTCGGACCGGCAGGGGCATAAACCTGTATGGCCCCTGCGATCAGGCGGAAATGGGCGGGCGTCTGTCCGATAATCTCGCCGTCTGCATTGATGTAGTGGGGGCGGCGCGTTTCGATAGTGAGCGCCGTCGTGCTGAAGGTGCGCACGTTGCGCCAGCGACCCTGCGTACCCCGTCGCAGAAAGGGCAGCAGCGCAATCAGCTGCCAGCTGTGCCGGACCTCCAGACTGTAAACGTCCAGCAGCCCGTCGTCCGGTGCGGCGCGCGCTTCGACCGTCATCCCTCCGCCATAAAAACGGCCGTTGCCCACGGAAACCTGAACGGTCCGGATGGGCATGCGCTGCTCCTCATGGATCAGGGTGGCGCTGAACGGACGGCTCTGACGCAGCAGCCGCAACGCCGCCAGAGCATAACCGCCGACTCCCCAGCGTTTTTTCGATTCTGCGGTGAGATTGCGCGCCAGCTCGGCGGAAAAGCCGATGCTGGAGACGTTGAGGAACAGATGCTGATTCACCTCCCCCAGATCGACTGCACGCAGCTGCCCGTCAGTGATAATCTGCACCGCCTGCTCCAGCGTGGCGGGGATGCCGAGCGTCCGGGCAAAGTCGTTGGCGGTGCCCAGCGGCAGGATCCCCAGCGGCAGGCCGGTCTGCATCACGCCCGGCGCGGCGGCGTTAAGCGTGCCGTCCCCCCGCCAACGATCACCGCATCAATGCGAGGGGCATAAGCCGCGATGAGTTCGCAGTAGCTGCGGCTCTCCTCCTCAGCCGGTTGCAGCAGGGTGATACCCGCCTGAGTCAGCAGCGTCCTGGCCCTGCTGGCCGCCGCACGGCCTTTACGCGAACGCGGATTGATCAGCAGCAGGGCGGTTTTCAGAGGGTGAGACATATTTTTCCGTCATCCTGATGTCAAAATGGCTGGCACGAGGCGGAAAGTACAGCATCGGTATGCGCGGTGAACAACCCTGCTTGCGCTACTTTACGTAACCACCGGCGTGCCATAAATGGCGATAAAAATCGTCTACACTTCCAGGGTCGGTTCCATATCGAGGAGTGACAATGACAGAAGATGAATTCAGAAAACGATTAGCCGGAGAAGGGTTTGACGAGCCACTGCTGGTAGAACGTGCGCCCGCCACCGAGCTCGACAATCATGTCCATCCCTTCGAAGCACTGGCCCTGATCCTCAGTGGTGATATCACCATCAGTACAGAACAGGGCGAGACCACTTACCATCCTGGAGAGACGTTTCACCTGCAGCCGAATGAGCTGCATCGTGAGGCGTTCGGGCCGCAGGGCGTGCGCTACCTGGCGGGCCGGAAATATGAGTGACGGGCGGGCAGTATGACGGTTTCTGACGATCTCTTTGCCCGCCTGGCGCGCTCGCCATTCCGCCAGCGCTTTCGACTGGGGCGCGCGGAGTATGATTATGCGCTGAGCAAAGGCGAGCCGGTGTTGCGTGAGCATGCCGCAGAGTTTGTTGCACAGCGGCTGGCGCCTGCCCGGCCCGCGCGTGATGGCAAACAGACGCCGATGCGCGGTCATCCGGTGTTTATCGCCCAGCATGCCACCGCGACCTGCTGTCGCGGCTGTCTGAGCAAATGGCACAATATTGCTCAGCAGCAGCCCCTGAGCGCAGAGCAGCAGGCCTATGTGGTGTCAGTGCTGTTGCAGTGGATCAGCGATCAGATGCAGCGTCCCGCACCGCCCGCGCGGGTGGACAGAAAGACGACGAAGCCGGATGACGATCCGCAGCTCGCGCTCTGGTAGCGGACGATCAGGCTGCCCCGGAGGGAATTTTCTGGTGAAAACTGGCCCTTTTTCATTCCTGGTTTATTCTTAAATCTTTCCTGGAATCGCTATGCCAGGATTAAAACCTACACGGCAACAATGAATACAGAGGGAATTATGAAGAAATCAATTATTGCACTGTCTGCTATTTTGCTGGCCTCGCCGGTATTTGCTGCTACCACTACCGATAACACCGTTGCGGAAGCGCACAAAGGCGCGGATACCGCTAAAGAAAAACTGCATCATGCGCAGAATCAGGGCGAAGAACTGAAGCTGAAATCTGAGCACGCGGCGGAAGGCAAGAGCCACACCACCGGCAGCAAAATCAGCGAAGGTACCCAGAAGGGCTGGCACAAAACGAAAGAAGGTGCCGAGAAAGGCTGGGATAAAACCAAGCAGGGCGCTGAAGACCTGAAAAACAAAGCGACCAACTGATTCGCTATCATTTCAGATAAAAAAGAACCCACCGAAAGGTGGGTTTTTTCATTTCCAGAGAAAATCAGGCTTTGCTGGCGGCGGCTTTTTCTTTCTCCGCCGCCGCTAAGGCTGAGACTTTCATCTCTGCGTCAGCCGCTGCTTCGGCCGCAACGGCGGCGGCTTCTGCCGCAGCCTCGGCGGCGGTCTCAGACTGTTTCTTGCCCTCTTCGATCACCTCTTCATCGATGACTTCGATGTTCTCGCGATTATCGCGACCGGAGAGCAGGTTCCAGCAGGCGATGAACAGCGCCGCAATCACCGGACCGATGACAAAACCGTTGATGCCGTAAATCTCCATCCCGCCCAGCGTGGCGATCAGGATCAGGTAGTCAGGCATTTTGGTGTCTTTACCGACCAGCAGCGGACGCAGGATGTTATCCACCAGCCCCACAATCACCACGAAGAAACCGACCAGGAAGAGGCCTTTCCACACGGCACCGGTGGCGAAGAAGAAGACCGCTGCAGGCACCCAGATAATGGCGGAGCCGACGGCCGGGATCAGGGAGAGGAACGCCATCAGCGCCCCCCATAGCAGGCTGCCGTCAATGCCGGTGAACCAGAAGGCCAGCCCGCCGAGAATACCCTGCACGATGCCGACCACAACCGTGCCTTTGACCGTCGCACGCGCCACCGCGGCAAACTTCACCAGCAGGTGATGCTTGACGTAGGTCGAAAGCGGCAGCGCTTCCAGGATCAGATGCACCAGATAGGAGCCATCTTTCAGCAGGAAGAACAGCAGATAGAGCATCACGCCAAAACCGACGGTAAAGCTGAAGGTGCCCCTGCCGATGATGAATGCGCTGCCTGCCAGATACTGACCGCCCTTGAGGGCAAACGAGGAGAGCTTCTGCTGAATCTCTCCGGCGGTATCGAGATTATTTTCAGCCAGATAGTGTTTTGCCCAGCGCGGCAGATGCTGCAGCAGGTCGGCGAAAACCGCCGGGAACTGCGCCGAGTTGGTCTGCAGTTTGTGATAGACCGCATTGGTTTCGACCACCAGCGATGAGGCGATAATGGCCAGCGGCGTAAACACAATCAGACAGATGCAGAGCAGGGTGAGCAGTGCGGCCAGGCCATTGCGTTCCCCCAGCCGGCCCCGCAGATAACTTTTCAGCGGATGGAAAATGACCGCCAGAATTGCCGCCCATAAAATCGGCGAGAAATAGGGCGAAAGCACCTCAAAAAAGGCGAACGTGGCGATCGCCAGAATCAAAATGAAAAATCCGATGTTCAATCCTTTAAAACGCATGGAAAAACCTCATCTGGAACATACTCTGATAAACCCGAAGCACGAATTTTCCGTGTCTGGCTTCGCTTGCACTGACCGCTCATCACTGAATATCGATCAGGCTTTACTCTTTAAACGCTGCCGGTGGCAGCTTCATGCAGGCTAACGCGTTGAAATTCAGGGCAGAAGCGGGGAACGGCGGATGTGCGTTCACGGCGTCGCGCCCGGACAGTCACGTCCGGCAACTGACCATCACGCGCGGGATCCTACCTTAGCGTAGCGGTTTCAACCATTATTGGTAGGTCAGTCACTCATGATCGCGGCGGAATCTGCCGATAACCCGGTTAATGAGGTGAAGATCGGGCGATGAAAAATGCATAACAGGATAATTCTGGCGGCGCTGCTGGCGCTGTCGCTGACAGGCTGTGCCACCAAGCACTATCCGCAGGCCACGGCGGTGACGCCGGAAGAGACGGCGATGCTCAGTTGTGGCGCGCTGGATCAGGAGCTGGTGAAAGCGCACGGCGTACAGAGCGATATTGAGCAGACCGGTCGGTTTGACGCCCTGACCGTGCTGGGCTTCGTCGGCGATTTTGGCTTGGGCAATGGCATTGCGAAATACAATGCCAGCCAGAAGGTGGCGCGGCGCGTCAGCCAGTTGCAGTCGCTGAAAGCCGCGAAGTGCAGCCAGCCTCTTGCGTAGCTGGCTGCGTCGGGTCAGCCGCGTGTCCGCTCGCTGACATGCTGCAGCCGGACATTTTCGGCAGCGCGTTTACCGGCGAGGAAAGCGTGGTCGGAATTGTAATATTCCCACTCACTGTAGCGGCCTGACAGATGAATATCCTGCGTCAGCAGCCACTGCCTTATCAGCGCCACGTTCGCACTGCGCGCATGGTCATAGATGACGTAGGCGTAGGGCATATCGACCTCTGAGGCGCAGAGCAGCGGAT
The DNA here is from genome assembly GCF_000255315.1 of Pantoea sp. Sc1. NCBI lineage: Bacteria > Pseudomonadati > Pseudomonadota > Gammaproteobacteria > Enterobacterales > Erwiniaceae > Pantoea > Pantoea sp. Sc1. The sequence continues at coordinate 3,013,758 of NZ_AJFP01000001.1, read as the reverse complement.
CGCTCTCGCTGATCATCCCGACCCGGATGCAATCCTGACGGCAGCGTTCAATCAGCGCATCGCCCGCCAGCGGCAGCGGATGGGCGGCGTTGTAGGTGATTTCACAGGTTAAGCCGAACCCGCCGGGGGGATTGCAGTGCGGGCTGGCATTGCCCTGCACAAAGATGCGGTGAAACAGCGTGTCGCCCGGATAGTAAATCCAGTGTTTTTCGGTCAGGTCAGCCCGGCCGATGCCCAGGTTCACGCAGCGCACCGAGACAAACTGCAGCTGCTGTGCCGCCCGCTGTACATTCTCCGGCGCCTCATCGCCCATCAGTTTAATCAGTTCCGGCAGCGGCATGGTGCTGATCAACTGCTCATAGCGGTAGTGGCGTCCATCCGCCAGCAGCGCGACATGCGCCTGCGGATAAATCCGGCTCAGGGTGGCATCCGTTTCCAGTTTGCACTTCAGGTGCGGCAGAAAGCCGGACATCAGCGCCTGGAAGCCACCGCGCAGCGGATAGCCGAAGCGGGCGTTAGGCCCCACCGGTTTTGCCAGCGGCTGCAGTGCGCCATCGATAATCTGCGCCAGGTCGGGCAGCGGCACGCGTCCGCCCAGCCACGAGGTCTCCATCTCAGTCAGCGGCACTTTCCACAGTTTCTGGTTATAGGGCAGGGCAAAGTGGCGTGCGATCCCTTTCCCCCAGGTGCGCAGGATAAAGTGCTGAAAATCCTCTTCGCCTTCCACTTCACCGGCCAGGCTGCCCTCATCCGCTATCGCGCCATCGGCACAGCAGTCCCGTCGCGCCCGCGCCCGATCCAGCGGCACCGCGGGCGCGGCCGTTTCGCCATAGCGCGCCTCAATGGCGCCCAGCACGCACTCTTTTACGACCTCAACCGGCAGACCGTGCAGTGCCGACTGGAAGGGATAGCGGGTATAGATGCCGTCATTCCAGACCCAGGCCTCACGCGCCTGCCAGTGCAGATTGTCGCCGAGCAGCATCTCGTAGAGCTGCAGGACATAGGGGTCCTGCGAAAACATAATGTGACCGGCATAGTCGAAGGTAAAACCCCGATCGTCGATGGAGCGGCACCAGCCGCCCGGCGTGGCATTTTTCTCCAGCAGCACCGCGCCTTCACCATAGTGATAACCGGCGCTCAGTCCGGTTGGCCCGGCACCGACAATCAGGCAGGGCACCGCTTCGCTCTCCAGCATCGCCGGGGTTAACGGCGTCACGTTCGCCTGGGCACTGGCTGGCGTGACCGGTTCACCGGCAGGCTGCGGATGCGTCAGAGCCTGCTGGATCAGGGCCTGTATCTGTTCTGCCGTGCGATCCCAGGAGGTCGCGTCCACTCTTACCTGCATGCGGCCCGCCAGCGCCAGTCGCTCAGCCGCACTGAAGGTCATCGCCTCTTCACAGGCGGCAATAAAGGCGGCAGGGGTCTCTGCCACCGCCACTTCTTCAGCGTAATGCCGCGCCACGTCCACGATGGCAGTACTGACAATCGGCAGCTGTGCCGCCATATACTCCAGCACTTTGGTGGGCGAGATGAAACGCGTCGAGGCGTTAATGGCAAAAGGCATCAGGCAGACATCCCAGCCCGCCAGGAACTGCGGCAGCGCCTGGTAGGGCTGCTGGCCGAGCCAGTGAATATTGTCGCGCTGCGGCAGGCTGGTGGGATCGATTTTCACCACCGGCCCGACCATGATGATCTGCCACTCCGGATGGCTGTCCGCCAGCGCGGCAATCAGCGGCAGATCGATACGTTCATCCAGTACGCCGTAATAGCCAAGCCGCTTTGCCGGGATCGTATCCTGAAGCGGATGATGGTTACTGCGATCGCGCGCCTGCTCAAAGTGGACGGCATCCACGCTACTGGGGAAGCAGTAAACCTGATGATGTTTATCGCGCTTTGCTTCATAGAGGCTGGAGCCGCCGGTGAACACCAGATCGGCGCGGGTCATCAGCGCCGATTCGCGCTGTTGCAGCTGGCGCGGGGCGTTGTGGAAGGCGGAGAGCTCATCCATGCAGTCGTAGATCACCAGCCGGGGTTTGAAGGGGGTGAGCAGCGGCAGGGCCATGGGGGTATAGAACCAGATCAGCGGCTCCTCATCCTCCTCCAGCAGCGGGGCGAGCAGCAGCAGCAGTGGGGCAATCTGGCTGTCGTGAAAACCGGGCGCGTCGTGGTGGGTATGCGGCTGGATCACGGTGATATTTGCTGCGGGCGAACTCTGATGCAGGCCAGGTGGTCCCGCCTGCCAGACCGGCTCCTCGACGAACAGCACGCGATAGTGCTGTGCCAGACGGGTCAGAAGCTGCTGCGGGCGCTGGAAAACAAAGCCCCAGCGTAAATGACTGAAAACGATAAGAGCGGGTTTGTTCATGACAGACTCCTGACAGGGGGATGAGGAAGGGACGATGTGCTGCAAAAAGCGCTGCGCCTGGCGCAGGGCGTCGGCATAAGGCTGCTGTAACTGGCGGGCGTAAGGATCGGGCCCTGACAGGTCCAGATCCCATAACCCGCTGCGGGTCCAGAAGGTGGTCTCCTCCCAGAGGGGACGATCGAGAATCGGATAGAGGCAGATGCCGAGCATCTCAACACCCGCCAGCTGCGCCTGCGCCACCTGGGCGGCGATCTCGCCGATCCAGGCTCCGCGTCCGCTGCCGACATGGCTGGTTTCTGCCAGCAGCAGCGGCCGCTGATAACGCTGCCAGACCTGCTGCAGCATCTGATGCAGCGGCAGGCGGCGGCTGTCGCCCAGATGCCACCAGAGTCGCTGGTTCGAACCCTGCTCCCACTGGTTGTCGTGGTAATAGTTGACGCCCACCAGATCGAGATAGCGGGGCGCGCCGCCCAGCTCCGGATGACGTCTGCCGCTCAGCATGTCCCACGCCTGGTACTGGGTGTCACACAGGGCGCGTGCCAGCCCGTCGCTGTCGGGATCGGCGGGATCGGGCACGATATGGATCAGTGGATCGCAATGCAGCAGGCGGGCGCGCGGATCCGCCTGCCAGATCGCATCACAGGCCGCCAGCGTAGCCCGCACCAGCTGACGCTTGGCGGCATCCGCCCGATCGGGTTCAGAGATCGCCTCACAGGGGAAAACCCCGACGGAGATGCCCCAGCTGAGGAAAGAGATCTCATTCATCGGTGAATAGACCGGCGCAGACGAATACCAGGGGGCGAGAAAGCGGGCCAGAGCGCCGCAGAAGGCGGCAAACCGGCTGACAAAGTCATCACTGAACAGCGTGACGTCAGCGGGCCAGCCGTAGTGACAGAGTGTCCAGCTGAGCTGAATACCCTGCTCACGTGCGGCCACCATCCGCGCTGCGACGGTCGAGAAGTCATAGCGTCCATTGCGTTCACACAGCCGCCAGCCCACGCTTTCGCGCACCGTGCGAAGGGAAAAGGGGGCCAGGGCGGCATAATCCGCCGCTGCACGGCTCTGATGCTGATTCAGATCGTTCATCGACAGCGCAAGACCGGCAGGATTGATATGATCGGCCCCTTCATAACCCGCCTGCCAGAAACTGGAAAAAGGCGTCATGGCATCTCCCGAAAAAAAGCAACACGCTTCCCGCTGACGCGCCGTCGTGAAACGGGTCAGGGCGTTATGGGTATGCAAAGCAGACTGGCCGGTCGGGCCACTCTCAACGAACGGGCGATCCCTGCCATAAGCCACAGACGCTGAATGGCAGGCATCAGCACCTGTTGCAAAATGGACGAGTGAGATAGCAGGTTTCACAGACAGCGCTATCGGCAGGAAAAAGAGTGGCTTCTCTGAATGTTAAGTGATGAGGTGGAAGCCTTACTGGAAAGTATAGGCTGGGTAATGTTCTTGGCAAATTATTGAAGTAAAAAGAAAAAACGCAGCGGCAAAAAGCAGCCAGCCAGAAACAGGAAATTTTTGCTTCCGTTTCAGTCGCCAGCAAAATAAGCGCAGCGTGAGGCGAGGCTGTCCCTTTTTCAGCTTTGTTAACCTTTTCCGCAGCCTGCAGAACGGTCAGACTCGCCCGCTTCAGGCTTACAGCTTCGCTTGCCTTTTGGCGAACAGGCGACAAGCTTGACGTATCGCTGGCCTGGATCTGCGGGCCAATCAATCGGCGGCGGCGAAGAGACGCCCCCTTTAAAACAGGATGTTTAGCAGACTATGTTCTCATTCGACTGGCACCGTTTTATGCTCAACGATCAGCCCGCCACCTTTTTGTTTGAGGTGGTGGCGCGTGTCCTGATCGCTTATCTGGTGGTATTTACCTTTCTCAAAGTCTCCGGGCGGCGCGGCGTGCGTCAGCTGTCTCTGTTTGAACTGGTGGTGATCCTGACGCTGGGTTCCGCCTCGGGTGACGTGACGTTTTATGATGATGTGCCGGTGCTGCCGGTCATTATGGTGTTTGTGGTTCTGCTGTCGCTCTACCGTCTGACCACCTGGCTGACGGCGCTCAGTCCGCGCTTTTCACGGCTGATTCAGGGGGATGTGATTACCCTGATTAAAGACGGGCTGTATGTGCTGGAAAGTCTGGATCGGCTGAATATTTCCGAAGATGAGTTCTATATGGAGTTGCGGCAGAGCGGCGTGGAACATCTGGGGCAGATCCGCCTGGCGCTGGTGGAGGTCGATGGCCAGCTCAGCCTCTATTTCTATGACGACGATGCGATGCGCGCCGGGTTAAGCGTGCTGCCTCCCGCGCACCGGCAGGATTACAGCACGGTCCCGACGAGCGGGCTTTATGCCTGCACCCATTGCGGCCAGACCCGGACCATTGAGGCAGAGCAGCAGGCGGTCTGTCCGCGCTGCCAGCGCCAGCGCTGGTCTGTGGCGCTGACCGTGCGCCGGTTGCACTGATGGCCTCAGCCTGGAAAGCTGAACCGCAGCTAAACGCGTTGCAGCTTGTTCCCGGTTGCCACATAACTTTGCCTGTTACTGACAGAAAATGAAAACGCTTCGGGCAGCATAGCGTCACCGTTATCAAAGAGGTGTGCGTATGAAAGTGAGGCTGGCCAGTGGGTTACTTTTTTTACTGTTATCGTTTGGCGCGTTTTCACAACAGGTGATTAGCGAAAGTCATCCCCATTCACGCAGTGCGCGACTGCTGGAACAGGGGAGCCAGGTGGATACGGCGGATACGCCGGATGAACATCTGCTGGAGGGACGGGAGGGGCGGAGCACTCTGCAACGCAGGCCGTTTTAAGATAACGCCCCGGCAGAGCACGCTGCCGGGGCACCAGAGAGCCGAATCTGAACGCGTCAGACCCGCAGGTTACAGGGTGGCCTGCGTGGGTGACAGGCCAGGCACCAGAATCACCTTGCGGCACTCCTCTTCCCGTTTGTTGAAAATATCGTAGCCGCGGGCCGCATCCTCCAGCGGCAGATGATGGGTCACAATCTCTTCCGGTGTCAGGTGGCCCTGTTCAATCAGCTTAAGCAGGTCAGGCAGATAGGCGTGAACGTGGGTCTGCCCCATCTTAAAGGTCAGTCCTTTGTCGAAGGCGTCACCAAACAGGAAGCCGTGAATAAAACCGGCATAAACGCCCGGCACGCTGACGATACCGCCACGCCGCACCGCCGCAATACACTGGCGCAACGCTTTACCGCTGCTGCCCTCCAGTTTGAGGTTGCTGAGTACGGTTTCCGTCAGGCTGCCTTTCGCCTCAAAGCCCACGGCGTCAATCACCGCATCCACCCCGCGATTGCCAGCGCTCTGTTCGATGATCCAGCCTGCCGGGTCATCAATTTCATCGAAGTTAATCGGGATAACGCCATAGCGTTCACGGGCAAAGTTTAAGCGGTAGCTGTTGTGGTCGATCATGTAGATCTGTTCGGCCCCCTGCTGACGGGCGCAGGCGGCGCTGAGCAGCCCCACCGGCCCGGCACCGAAAATAGCCAGGCTGGAACCGGGTCTGACCTCGGCATTTTTTACCGCCTGCCAGGCGGTCGGCAGGATATCGGAGAGGAACAGCACTTTCTCATCCGACAGCACCGGCGGCACTTTAAACGGGCCAGTGTTGGCTTTAGGCACCCGGACATACTCAGCCTGTCCGCCGGGCACACCACCGTAAAGTTTGCTGAAGCCAAACAGCGCGGCCGGCGGAGTAATATTTTTGCGGTTCATGATGGCACCCCGGCCGCTGTTGGTGTTCTCACAGGCGGCATACTGATTAAGCAGGCAGAAAAAGCAGTCGCCACAGGCGATAACGAACGGGATGACCACCCGATCGCCTTTGGCGACGGCCGTGACCGCACTGCCTGTCTCAACCACTTCGCCCATAAACTCATGGCCAAAGATATCACCATGGCCGGTGCCGGGAATTTTGCCGCGATAGAGGTGGAGGTCTGAACCACAAATGGCCGTGGCGGTCACACGCAGAATAATGTCATCTGCGGCTTCCAGGCCGGGATCGGGGACGTTATCCACGCTGACTTTATGCGGGCCGTGGTAGGTTAATGCTTTCATCTGTTCATCTCCTGCTGATAAGGGAAGGGCGGTCAGACCGTGAGCCGTGACCACTCGCGGGGAAGTGTTGCGATATCTGAGCCTCAACCTGCGTGAAGTGTAGTCACCCTCAGAAGAGTAAGCAGAGCGGTGCAGGAGAAAGCCCCGTCTCAGCCGGGCTGGCAGGGAGGGGGTGTCCGGGTGTCAGCAACCGTGACAAGAGGCGCATCGGGCTGCCACCGCATCAGATCGGCAAAGGCGCGACGATAAGCCGTGTCGATTTGCGCCGGCACCTGTTCAATGTAGCGGAAAGCGTGTTCCCGCGTTTCACCGCTCAGCTGCTGCAGATAGTGCCGCGCCTGACCCAGCGTCGGTATCTGGCCTTCGACACCGGCCATGCGGGCGGGCAAATCAGTCCAGATGAGACCTTCAATCCCTCTGGCCTGCGCCCACGCCGCCAGCGGGCCTGTGGCGTTATCTGTCACCGTGGTCATCCCGACGCCATCGACGCGGTTGTCCGGAATGGCCTCACGAAGCCGCAGCGCCTGGCAGGCCCGCTCCAGTGAAGCGGTATTCAGCCAGGCCCAGCACACCGGCACCGGACTGGCATTCAGACAGATCGCCGTGGAGAGCTCACCGCCATCACTGATGCGCACAAATTCCACCGGTACGGCGGGACCATCATGATGCCACTCACTGGCGACCGGCAGCGCGCCGGTTTTCCAGATTAACGATCCCCAGCCCAGACAGGCAATTTTCATTCTCTTCTCCCGTGTTTGCGTCGCCACCTTCGCGACCCGTCAGAGTTAAAGCGTAGTCCGTTACGCTTAATCGTTACAGGGATCACCTTTTTTAGTGCGGTAAAGCGGCCTTAAAGATGGCATGATCTGCCCCGCAGTCACTCTGCACAACCTGACGGTTATTTCAGCAATCTGTGCGCGTTTATCGGTGCGGCTTGAACTTTTATCGTCAGGTAGTGTAAAAAGTGGCGCACGCAAACGATTACCTGTGCATGTGCGTTGGCAGCATCACGCGCGCAGGTTCCGCTGCGACCGGGCCGGAAAGCAGGGGACGACACCTCTTTCAGCGGTCCAGGGTACTGGCGCTTTTAACACGGAATATCTGATGAAAACCACGCAAACTGGCACGCTGGGCGCGCTTGAAAGTGACGTCGATACGGGATGGCGTAAAACCGACACCATGTGGATGCTGGGTTTATACGGCACTGCGATTGGCGCGGGCGTCCTGTTCCTGCCGATTAATGCGGGCGTCGGCGGCCTCATCCCGCTGATCATTATGGCAATACTGGCGTTTCCACTGACCTTTTATGCGCACCGCGCGCTGACCCGCTTTGTCCTCTCCGGCAAAAACCCGGCCGGTGATATCACCGAGGTTGTTGAGGAGCATTTCGGCGTCGGGGCGGGCAAGCTGATTACGCTGCTCTATTTCTTCGCCATCTACCCGATTCTGCTGATGTACAGCGTTGCGATTACCAATACGGTCGAGAGCCTGATGGTGAATCAGCTGGGGCTGGTGCCGCCGCCGCGTGCGCTGCTGTCGCTGCTGCTGATTGTCGGGCTGATGACCATTGTGCGCTTTGGCGAGAAGATGATTGTCAAAGCGATGAGCGTGCTGGTCTACCCCTTTGTCGCGGTGCTGATGCTGATGGCCTGCTATCTGATCCCGCACTGGCACGGCGCGGCGCTCTCCACGCTGACCGTTCAGCCTGCAGGCAGCAGCCTGTGGATGACGCTGTGGCTGGCGATCCCGGTGATGGTCTTCTCCTTTAACCACTCTCCCATTATCTCCTCCTTTGCGCTGGCGAAGCGCGAAGAGTATGGCGACGCCGCTGAGAAAAAGTGCTCGCGCATTCTGGCCTGCTCACACCTGATGATGGTGGTGACAGTGATGTTCTTTGTCTTCAGCTGCGTGCTGAGCCTGTCGCCTGAGGATCTGCATGCGGCCAAGGCGCAGAACATCACGATTCTCTCCTATCTGGCGAACCACTTTCAGGTGCCGATGATTGCCTGGCTGGGCCCGCTGATCGCGGTGGTGGCGATCACCAAATCGTTCCTGGGTCACTACCTTGGCGCGCGCGAAGGGTTCAACGGCATGGTTAATAAAGCGCTGCGCAGTCGCGGTAAAGCGATCGCGCCGGCCAGACTGAATCGCCTGACGTCACTCTTTATGCTGCTGACGACCTGGCTGGTGGCAACGCTGGACCCGAATATTCTCGGCATGATTGAGACGCTGGGCGGGCCGGTCATTGCCATGATCCTGTTCCTGATGCCGATGTACGCCATTCAGAAAGTCCCGGCAATGCGTCAGTACAGCGGAAAACTCAGCAACCTGTTTGTGGTGCTGATCGGAGTGATTGCCATCTCCGCTATTTTCTATTCGCTGGTGAAGTAATCCTGCCCACGGCAGGTGCCTCCTCCGGGAAGCACCTGCCGTTCCCCCTGTCATACATGCCTCCCGCGCGTCCGAATCCGGCTCATCCCCTCACTCCTGCCTGACTGAAGTATCTGGTTAGCAATGGTTACAGTTGTTACAGAGTGACATGGTAGAGTTAACGCGAATAATTATTATTCCTTTAAAGGACAGGATGAACATGAAGATCGGGATGGCTGCTGCCACCACACTTTTGCTGTCGACCGCCTGCGCGGCCACCACTTATCCGGTCACCGTGACCGATATGGATGGACAGAAAATTACGCTGCAGAAAGAGCCTCAGCATGTGATTCTGCAGGATGGCCGCGACGTCATGACGCTGGCACTGCTGGATCGACAGAATCCGTTTCAGCGGGTCGTGGCCTGGAACAATCTGCCGAAAAAGCAGGACACCCAGACCTGGGATCTGCTGAAGCAGCGCTGGCCTCAGGCGACCTCAATTGTGGATATGGGCTTTAACGATCAGGGCCAGGTCAACCTGGAGAGCGTGCTGGCGAAGCAGCCCGATCTGATGATTGCGCAGCTGCGTGCTAAACCCGCGCTGACACAATCAGGCGTGCTGGCCACCCTGAAAAATCTGCACATCCCGGTACTGTTCCTCGATGATGAGCTGCATCCGAAAGAGAACACCCTCAAGAGCGTGAGCGTGCTCGGCACGGTGCTGAACCGTGAAGCTGAAGCAAAAGACTACGCCGATTTTTATCAGCAGCGCTGGCAGGCGCTTCAGGAGAAGATCGCCCAGGTTCCGCACAAGCCGACGGTTTTTGTCGAGCCGATTGCCGGTAACAGCGACAACTGTTGCTTTACCCACGGACACAACGGCTGGGGCGCGCTGGTGGAGGCGGTCGGCGGCAAAAATATTGGCTCTGCACTGCTGCCCGGCAGTTCCGGCTTTGTTTCGCTGGAGAAGATCATCGCCATGAAGCCGGATGTCTACATCATGACCGGCTCAAAGCGGCCGAACAGCAATGTGCTGCCGTTTGGTTATGGCGCGAATCAGGCCGAGGTAACCGCGACCTTTAAGCGCTTACAGAGCCGCACGGGGCTGGCGCAGATCGCCCCGGTCAGAGAGCAGCGCGTCTATGGCGTTTACCATCACTTCTACAATCATCCCTACAACATTATCGGGATGGAAATTCTGGCGAAAGATCTCTATCCGCAACAGTTCCGTGACCTCGACCCCACGGCGGATTACCACCACATCGTGACGCACTTTACGGGGTTACCTGACGCGCCCGTGATCCTCAGTACGCCATAACCGGCCCCTGTCAGGGTGCGGTTTCGTACCCTGACACACGTTTTCGCTGGCAGCGATGATCGGCGTTTTGTCTGATGCGCCGGTCAGACCGCGGGCAGGGCGGTCTGCAGTGTTAAGAAAGTGATAATTACGCGTAATGGTCTGTAAATTGGCGGTTTTTAAGAATTATACAGATGTTGCCATACAGGATTATTGCCATGATGCCGATCAACGGTGCCTGACAGCCGTTATTTTCGGAGGCAGTACCATGAAAAAAACAACATTAACGCTTATCGCTTCACTTTTGACATGCAGCACGCTCTTTTCTCAGACCACGCTGGCAGACGATCGCGGCGATCCGCACCGCCCGCCGGTGCCGCATCAGAATGATGGCCCTGGCCCGGATGCGTGGGGGCCCGGCCCGCATCCGGATCGTGACCGCGACGACCGCCATCGTCATGAGGAGCGGGAACGCCATGAGATTGAACATGCGCGTCATGATGACGAGCGCTTCCGTCACGACAGAGGGCGATATGAGCCGCGCGACGCATTCGCCTGGCAGGGACATGAGTTTCGCCGTGGCCATGCGATCCCGCGAGCCTATTGTGACGACCGTTACCGCGTTGACGACTGGGATGCGCGCGGACTGCCTGAACCTCCGCAGGGGGAACACTGGGCAGACATCAACGGCAACTATGTGCTGATTGCGGCGGCAACCGGCATTATTACCTCACTGCTGATGAACAACGCACTGAATTGATCCCACGGGATGGCGGCGGCCATCCCGCTTTCTTTCCGTTTTGCGCCGCCAGCGTCTATCCTGAGACTCCACACTGACATTCTCCCTGTGTAAGGAGTCATGATGACGACGGTTAAGATGGTTGCGGTTGATATGGATGGCACTTTTCTGGACGACAACAAGCAGTACAATCGATCCCGGTTTCTCGCCTGCTACCAGCAACTCACCGCCCGCGACATCAAATTTGTCGTGGCCAGCGGTAATCAGTACTACCAGCTCAAATCCTTTTTTCCGGAGGTCTCCAGCGATATCGCCTTTGTGGCGGAAAACGGCGCATGGATTATCGACCGTGATGAGGAGCTGTTCTGCGGCGCCTTTGACCGCCGCGATGTCGAAGCGGTCATCAACACCCTGCAAAACGGCAACTATCCCGGCCTGCGTTATCTGCTGTGTGGACGCGAAAGTGCGTACTACTTTGACGGCATGGAAGAGAGCTGGCTGAAAAAGATGCGTCACTACTGTCATCGCCTGAAGCCGATTCAGCATCTGGATGAGGTGCAGCATGATCGGTTGTTCAAGTTCGCACTCAATCTCTCTGACGACGCTATCGAGCCGCTGATGGCGGATATCGAACGGCTGCATCATGGTCGTGTGGCCGCAACCTCAAGCGGACACGGCTCCGTTGACCTGATTGTGCCGGGCAACCATAAAGCGCACGGCCTGGATCTGCTCGCCACGCGCTGGGGCATCACACACGACCAGGTGCTGGCGTTTGGTGATGGCGGCAACGATCTGGAGATGCTTAAGCAGTCTGGTTTCAGTTTTGCCATGGCCAACGCGCCACAGCGGGTGAAGCAGGCAGCACGCTATGCTGCCCCTGCTAATAACGAAGAGGGCGTGCTGCAGGTGATTGAGCAGATGCTGGCCGGTGAGGGGCCATTCGCAAATCTGCCCGCGTAACGGACAGACGCGGTTTTCACCAGGGCAGAGGCGGGTCATCTGGCCCGCCTCGCTTCACGCCGTGATGCGCCAGGCCTGGGCGATCATCGTCTCCATCTGTTCGCGGCTGTAATTCACCAGCGAATTTTTGCTGTTGGCGCGCGCCAGAATCCACTTCACCTCTTCGCCCGTCAGCGTGGGACCCCCCTGCCAGAACGGCAGAATCGCCTGCTGCTGCAGCCACGTTTTGAGGAACTGCGCGGGTGAGTCGGTGGCTTCACTGAAAAGCTGCCCATGTAACGCTGACATCAGTGTCTGCTGCAGCGGATGACCGCTGTCGGCCAGCAGATCCAGGAAAGGGAACAACAGCCGTCCGCACACTTCACCGTGGTGAAATGGTTTTATCGCGCCCAGTTCGCCTGCAATACCGTGGATGACCCCCAGACCGGCGCTGCTCAGCGCAACACCCCCCAGCCACGATGCCATCATCATCGACTCTCTTGCCGCATCGCCCGCACTCTCTTCACTGTTCAGCGCCGGCCAGGCCTGAATAAACTGACGCAGGCCGGTCACGGCCAGCTGTTGAGTGAAAAGATTACCTTTCGCGGAGAGGTAGGCTTCAAACAGGTGGGTAAAGGCATCGATCCCGCAGGTCGCCAGCACGTGATCAGGTGCCCCCTTCAGCAGATCGGGATCGAGAATAGCCACTTCCGGGACAAAAACCGGGTGGCGCAGTGAGGCTTTGATCTGAATATCGCGCTGGTCGGTCACCACCGCATTCTGCGTCACTTCACTGCCGGTCCCGGCCGTCGTCGGAATAGCAATCAGCGGTAACGTGACTGGCTGAACCGCGCTGTCGCCCACCTTTTCCAGATAGCGGGCCGTCGGCAATGGATGTTGCATCATCGCGCTGAACGCTTTAGCCGCATCCAGCACGCTGCCCCCGCCGATGGCCACCACCCGATCCACATGACCCCGCCAGCGTGCCACCCAGCCATCAATCTCAGCAGGAGAGGCTTCATGGCTGACAATTTCATAGCCGATAATCTGCGCGTTCAGGTCAGCTTTAATCCGCTCATACGCCGCGCCCTGCAGAAAGGATTGCCCGCAAAACAGCAAAGTAGGCTGTGACCGGGCGGCCAGCAGCGGCACCAGTTTATCGAGGCTGCCGCGGCCAAAGAGGGTTCGTTGATTACTGTACAGCTCACTCAGGTTCACACTCACCAGCGCATCCTTTTTACATTTCACTAAAATCTGAGTGTAACGAAAAGCGCGCCGCCGGCACTGGCAAACTTTCTGATAACGTCCCGGTAAAAAGTTGATCATCTTCGCAAAACAGAAATTCACCCCGGCGGGGTGGTGCTTTACTGCGGATGTTACCCTTAACATGTTATCGGTAACAGCGTTTGTCCGGATGTATAAAATTCTTACAGGCGCACTGTTTTGCAGCCCTTAGGGGACCATGATAACAACCGACACTGGATTCCATTCAGTGCGCAAGGTGGAGAAAACCTATGCCATTACTCTATGTGGCGATCGGCGTCGCGTTACTGCTGCTGCTGATGATTCGCTTTAAGCTTAATGGATTTATCGCGCTGATCCTGGTGGCGCTGGCTGTCGGCGTGATGCAGGGCATGCCGGTTAATAAAGTGATTACGTCTATCAAAGCGGGTGTCGGCGGCACGCTCGGCAGCCTGGCGCTGATCATGGGCTTTGGTGCCATGCTGGGTAAACTGCTGGCCGACTGCGGCGGTGCGCAGCGTATCGCGACCACGCTGATCGAAAAATTTGGCACAAAGCACATTCAGTGGGCGCTGGTGCTGACCGGTTTTATCGTCGGATTTGCACTGTTCTATGAAGTTGGCTTTGTGCTGATGCTGCCGCTGGTGTTCAGCGTGGCGGCGTCGGCGCGCGTGCCGCTGCTCTATGTCGGCGTGCCGATGGCGGCTGCACTGTCCGTTACGCATGGCTTTCTGCCACCGCATCCCGGCCCGACCGCCATCGCCACGCTGTTCAATGCTGACATGGGCAAAACGCTGCTGTTTGGCACCCTGCTGGGTATTCCTACGGTGATTCTGGCGGGCCCGGTTTACGCCCGCTTCCTGAAGGGCATCGACAAACCGATTCCGCAGGGACTCTATAACCCGAAAACGTTCACCGAAGCAGAAATGCCCAGCTTTGGGGTCAGCGTCTGGACGGCCCTGGTGCCGGTGGTGCTGATGGCCCTGCGTGCGGTGGCAGAGATGCTGTTGCCAAAAGGGCATGTGCTGCTGCCGTATGCTGAGTTCTTTGGCGACCCGGTCATGGCCACCCTGATTGCCGTACTGATTGCCATCTTCACGTTTGGCCTCAACCGCGGCCGCTCAATGGAACAGGTAATGGATACCCTGACCGACTCGATCAAAATCATCGCTATGATGTTGCTGATCATCGGTGGCGGCGGGGCCTTTAAGCAGGTACTGGTCGACAGCGGCGTGGATAAATATATCGCCAGCATGATGCACTCGACTCAGCTGTCACCCATCTTTATGGCCTGGTCTATTGCGGCGGTGCTGCGTATCGCGCTGGGTTCGGCAACGGTGGCGGCGATTACCGCAGGTGGCATTGTGGCCCCGCTGATTGTCACCAGTGGTGCCAGCCCGGAACTGATGGTGATCGCCGTAGGGTCCGGCAGCGTCATCTTCTCTCACGTTAACGACCCTGGCTTCTGGCTGTTCAAGGAGTATTTCAACCTGACGATAGGTGAGACCATTCGCTCCTGGTCGGCGCTGGAAACCATTATCTCCGTGTGCGGCCTGGTGGGCTGTCTGCTGCTCTCCTGGGTAATCTGATCCCCTGCCGCTGGCACACCGCCTGCCAGCGGCCCTCTGCTGGCTCTCTGAAGAGGATGGTGCTCATAAAGAGGGCCGCGCTATGCGGCCCATGGGTGATAACAGTTAACGCTGCCCGCTTAATGAGGCGCTTCAAAACCGGCTTTCACCATCTGTTCCCGAAGCGCACGCGCAATTTCGCGGTTGCCGCCAGTGACGGGATAGATGACATTATTCACCACATCATCAAGGTAGTGCTCTTCAAACTCCTGCATCGTGAGCTGAGTGCCACCCTCATCGTTGATGGCGAAAGAACCTTTAATGTGGTTACCGCTGTTTTTAGCCTTAAGGCTGTAGCGGCCCATACTGGTATTAATCGTGCTCATACGATCTCCTCACAACTCATGTCAATCTCCTCACTATTGAGATTGAGATCTGCCTTGCCGCCTGAATTTTAGCCAGGAGTCGTCTGTAAAACGAAGAAAGAGGGCGGGTAAAAGACGGGGTTGCGATCGCACTCTCAGAATGCAAATAAAAGCAAAAGTTGATGAACCTGTAACCGGTTAACGACTTAGTGAAGCGGCAGAGCCTGGTTTTCTGACTATACTGCTTACAGGAAACCTGTTTAACCAGCGAGGGAAAAGGAAATGAAAATTATTCTGTGGATTATCGCGATCATTTTTATCGTGGGCTTACTGACCCTGACAGGGGTGTTCAAACTGATTTTCTGATTTCTGTTAAAGATTCTGCGACAGCGGGCACCTAATCAGGTGCCCGAAACGTTTTCTGGCTGGCCAACAGACACTGTGTAATCGGGTCCATTGGCGTATTCGGCAGTAGATCCCGCGAGCCCAGCTGTTTTCGACAGCATGCGCAACAGGCACCATGAAAGGTGCGCTGGCCCTCTTTGTAATCAGCAAAAACGAACCGGGCGCTTCCACACTGACTACAGCGTATTTTCATCACCATCCTGCGTATGACCTCCTTTGGACTGACACTGTGCTGATCGCGTTCCCTGACCGGTTAAGCAGACTTAATCTATTGCTATGCAATATTATTCCGGACTGCGATGAGAAAAGTAGTGTCTTATGAGCATGAATGTTTGCTGCCAAATGCGAATCCGGCCTGTAAAAACCACTTCATTGATCATGATCAAAGATTGTCATCTATTGGCTAAAACGCCCGCAGATGGCCTGTCCTGGCGCGGATAAACGGCACGGCAGGCTCAATTTTGTCGGAAAGAAAGGCGAACTGGCGGTGAACTAATCGCAATTTTTTTGCAATAAGTGATTTTTTATCCTGTTATAGCTTTCAGCCGCCTGAAAATTGCACCAGCGTCAGACGCCTGGCTGACCCGGCAGAGAAAAAAAAGGGCGTTTTTACGCGCCATATCGTCAGAAAGAACAGGAACGCGTCTCAATAAGATTTTTCTTTTTCAGCCACAGCGCCTGTTAAGTTGAAATTCAAAAAAGGCATGACTTTCCAGCGTGTTAGCGCGAAGAAGAGGAAAGGCGTTCGCTAGCTGCTGAAACCGATTTCGCAAGTCGGAAAGCAGGAAAGTGTGATGGATGCACAGAAAGTCGATATTTATCACTTTTTCATCAAATCGTGCTGGACAAATCCCTCCGCAATTGCTGTACTAGATGCCGACACAGTTTAGTGTCCATTTTTCATGTAAAGGTAATATAGATGTCTAAGATCAAAGGTAACGTTAAGTGGTTTAATGAATCTAAAGGATTCGGTTTCATTACTCCTGAAGATGGCAGCAAAGATGTATTCGTACACTTCTCTGCAATCCAGAGCAACGGCTTCAAAACTCTGGCTGAAGGTCAGCGCGTTGAGTTTGAAATCACCGACGGTGCTAAAGGCCCATCTGCTGCTAACGTTATCAGCCTGTAAGTTAACAGTCAGAATTCTAAAAACCCGCCTGATGGCGGGTTTTTTTATGCCTGTCATCTGCGCGTCACCTTCTCCTGTCTATCCTGCGCTGCTGGCTCGTCTGCCGCACAAACTGCGCGACGCTTCACAATAAATCCTCGTAACATATTTATAACAAGCTGAAGTGCCGCTTTTTTGCGGGCAACGCGTTATAACAGAGTGACAGATCCCGGTGGGTGAGGAGGCAGGATGAATATACGGCAGGCAGAGTTAAAAGACAGTTTTGCGCTGAGTGCGTTGCTCAGCGAATTAGGCTACGGCGGCACCGAAGGTTTTATTGAGCAGCGCCTGGCGCAGTTATGCAGCGATCCCAGTGAAGCACTCTTAGTAGCGGAACAGGATAACCAGGTGCTGGGGTTTCTTTCCCTGCATTTCATTCCACAGCTGGCGCTGGCCGGTGACTTTGCCCGCATCAGCTACTTCTGCATTGCCGAAGGCGAGCGCAGCAAAGGGATGGGGCAGCAGCTGCTTCAGCATGCTGAGGCGCTGGCCGCGCGTCGTGGCTGCGATCGCATGGAGGTGCATTGCCACCAGTCGCGCCTGAAAGCGAATCTCTTCTACGGCCGTGAAGGCTTTGCCGAATCACCCCGTTATCATATTAAATCCCTGGCGAGTTAATTTTCATCCGGCGGGTGAGCCTCCCGCAGGAGAGCGGCCGGTGGTCAGTGCTTTCTGCTCTCTCCGCGCCAGACAGGCAGCAGAAACGGTTGCCCTGCGCACGTCCTTCAGGCGCCCGCCTGAGCTGACAGGCTCTCTCCGGCAGACTTTTCCGGTGTGTTCAGGTTACGATGCTCCCTCAGCCCGACCGCAGAGCAGAGTGCCGCGGCGTTGATCAATGAGGGCAGTGAACAGGGGCAGCCTGAGGGAATCCCTCTGACAGGGTCGCCGGAAGGCTGTTGATGGCGACAGCAGGAGAAGAACAATGATGAGAGTGGCTCTGGGGCAGTTTGCCGTCGGTCGTGAATGGCAGGAAAACGCCGCTGTCTGTCTGGATCTGATGCAGCGGGCGGCGGAAGGGGGAGCCGATCTGCTGGTCCTGCCGGAAGGCGTGCTGGCGCGGGATATTACCGATCCCGATATCGTGCTGAAAGCGGCGCAGCCGCTGGATGGCCCTTTCCTGAGCCAGCTGCTGGCAGCCAGCAAAGAGCGTGCCCTGACGACGATCCTCTGTCTGCATGTTCCCGACGGCGCGCAGAAAGCGCTTAACGTGCTGGTTGCCTTCCGACAGGGTGAGATCATCGCCGTCTATGAAAAACTGCATCTCTATGATGCTTTCACGATGCAGGAGTCGCAGCGGGTCAATCCCGGCCAGGTCATTCCTCCGCTGATTGAGGTGGCCGGTATGAAGGTGGGCTTAATGACCTGCTATGACGTGCGGTTTCCGGAGATGGCGCGGCGGCTGGCGCTGGACGGTGCCGACGTCCTGGTGCTGCCTGCCGCCTGGGTGAAAGGCCCGCTGAAAGAGATGCACTGGGAACTGCTGACCCGCGCCCGTGCGCTGGAAAACACCTGCTATATGGTGGCGGCGGGCGAGTGTGGTCCACGGAATATCGGCAACAGTCTGGTGGTGGACCCGATGGGGGTCGCGGTAGCAAACGCGGCGGAAGCGCCCGCACTGCTGTTTGCCGACCTCGATCCCGAACGTCTTGCCTATGCCCGTCAGGTTCTGCCGGTGCTGGAGAACCGGCGTTTTGCCCGGCCTGAACTCGACGGAGAGTGAAACAAACAGAGCCTGAGGCGGATACGCTGACGGCAGGAGTGTCAGATCTTACTCTGTTACAGATTCTGCTTGTGGTGACAGGCAATCTGCGCGTAAATAACAGTCACCGTTATTCGATAAAGTTGAAAGGTTAAATATGGAAGGTATCAGTATTGCCAAGCTGCTGATTATCGGTGCGCTTATCGTACTGCTTTTTGGTACCAACAAGTTGCGCTCGCTGGGTGGCGATCTGGGCTCCGCAATCAAGGGCTTCAAGAAAGCCATGAAAGATGAAGATACCAGTGCAACCCGAAATACGGCTGAAGACGTGCCTGCAGAACGCGTCGTTCATAAAGATTAATCGGTTATTTGCAGCAAATAACTGTTACTTTTTATTTCAGGCACACATAAAAAAACCAGACTGTCAGCAGTCTGGTTTTTTGTTTTTATGCAGCAGCAAAACGGGAATTACTTCACTTCCATCCCTTTCGCCTGCATATCGGCATGATAGGAAGAGCGGACAAACGGACCACATGCCGCATGCGTGAAGCCCATCGCCATCGCTTCTTCTTTCATCTCATCAAATTCGGCCGGGCTGACGTAACGCTGAACCGGCAGATGGTGACGGCTCGGCTGCAGATACTGACCCAGCGTCAGCATGGTGACGCCATGGCGACGCAGATCGCGCATCACTTCAATGATTTCGGCATTCGTTTCGCCCAGACCCACCATCAGACCTGATTTGGTCGGGACATCCGGGTGCGCTTCTTTGAAACGCTCCAGCAGTTTCAGCGACCACTCGTAGTTAGCGCCGGGACGAACCTGACGATAGACGCGCGGTACGTTTTCCAGGTTGTGGTTGAACACATCCGGTGGCGTCGCGGTGAGGATCTCCAGCGCGCGATCCATACGACCGCGGAAGTCCGGCACCAGCGTTTCAATTTTGATCGTCGGATTTTTTTCGCGAATCGCGCTGATGCAGTCGGCAAAATGCTGAGCGCCACCGTCACGCAAATCGTCACGGTCAACCGAGGTGATCACGACGTAACGCAGTCCCATGTCGGCGATGGTCTGCGCCAGCTTTGCGGGCTCACCGGCATCAGGCGCGTTGGGACGCCCATGGGCCACATCGCAGAACGGACAGCGGCGGGTACAGATTGCGCCCAGGATCATAAAGGTGGCGGTGCCGTGGTTAAAGCATTCGGCGAGGTTAGGGCAGGAGGCCTCTTCACAGACCGAGTGCAGCCCGTTTTTACGCATCGCCGCTTTGATGCCCTGAATACGACTGGAGTCAGCTGGCAGCTTGATTTTCATCCATTCCGGCTTACGCAACATCTCCTGCCGTTCAACAGCCACGGTTTTCACCGGGATCAGCGCCATTTTGTCTGCGTCACGATATTTGACGCCGCGTTCCATCTGAATTGGTTTACTCATAAATCAGCAGGTTCCGGTCGGATTGCGATTTGAAAGCGTTCCCATTCAAACCGGGAAGGGTGCTTTCAACTTTATTTGAAAAAAGTGCAAAAATTATATCATCTCAGGGCCTGGGAAGCAGCCACCGTCAGCGCGGAAAAGTTACATATTTGTAAATTCGCATTCAGCGCTAAGGCTGAACCGGCAGATCATCCATGGTCCACTCAACATGGTCGTAACCGGCCAGCCGCGCAAACGCGCTGACCAGCGGCGAACGAACCTGTTCTGTCGTAACGCCCGGCCGGAAATGACTTAACTGGGTCATGCTCATGCCGGCGTAGCCGCAGGGGTTAATCCGCAGAAAGGGGGAGAGATCCATCGCTACATTCAGCGCCAGACCGTGAAACGAGCAGCCTTTGCGGATGCGTAATCCCAGTGAGCAGATCTTTTCTTCACCCACGTAGACGCCAGGGGCATCGGCACGCGCGCGGGCGCTGACGCCAGATTCCGCCAGGGTGGCAATCACCGTCTCTTCCAGAATCGTAACCAGCTGGCGGACGCCAAGCTTACGGCGTTTGACATCGATCAGGACATACATCACCTGCTGTCCCGGACCGTGATAGGTCACCTGGCCACCGCGGTCGCTCTGCACCACCGGAATCTCTCCCGGCATCAGCAGATGTTCCGCTTTTCCTGCCTGACCCTGGGTAAAGACCGGCGGATGTTCAACCAGCCAGATTTCGTCGCGACTCTGTTCATCGCGCTGGTCGGTGTAGTGGTGCATGGCATCGGAGACAGATTGCCAGTCGCGCAGACCGGACTGACGGACGAGAAGGGTTTCAACTGACAAAACGAGAATCCGCTAAAGAAGAATCGCTGGATAATGTCGGCAAACCGTCAGGCACAGGCGCCTTGCCGACCCGTAAATTACAGCACCATCCGGACAATTTCGATCTTGCCCAGCTCTTCGTACAGGCGCTCAACCTGTTCGATGTGGGTCGCGTTGATGGTGATGTTAACCGAGTGATAGTTACCTTTGCTGCTCGGCTTAACTTCAGGACTGTAGTCGCCGGGCGCATGACGTTGCACCACTTCAACCACTTGATCAACCAGCTCCGGTTGCGCCAGACCCATTACTTTGTAGGTAAACGGGGTAGGAAATTCGAGCAGCTCATTCAGTTTGGTTTTCATATTAACTCCGGTGCATAAAAAACAGGCTCCCGCCTGAGCGGGAGCATCATAATATCGTGTAATGGGGGCGGAAGGGTGATTTTTCAATCACCCGTCACGCTTAACCGAACCAGTGATGGAACATCAGCTTGATGTAATCAACGATACGGCCAAAGAAACCGCCTTCGGAAATTTCATTCAGTACCACCAGCGGACGCTGTTCGATGGTTTTGCCATCCAGCTGGAAGTTGATGCTGCCGACGACCTGGTTTTTCTTCAGCGGGGCATGCAGTTCTGTGTTGTTCAGCACATAGCTTGCCTTCAGATCTTTCATGCGGCCACGTGGAATGGTCAGGTAGGCATCTTTTTCCACACCCAGCTGCACGCGGTCATTATCGCCGAACCAGACCGGCTCAGAGGCGAACTCTTTACCTGCTTTCAGCGGCGCGACGGTTTCAAAGAAACGGAAGCCCCAGGTCAGCAGTTTCTTGCTCTCCGTTTCACGGCCTTTAAAGGTGTGCCCGCCCATGACGGCAGAAATCAGGCGCATCTGGCCTTCTGTCGCTGATGCCACCAGGTTAAAACCTGCCGAATTGGTGTGACCGGTTTTGATCCCATCCACATTCAGGTTGGTATCCCACAGCAGACCGTTACGGTTCATCTGACGGATATTGTTGAAGGTAAACTCTTTCTCTTTATAGATGGCGTACTCTTCCGGCACATCGCGGATCAGCGCCTGACCGATCAGCGCCATGTCGCGTGCGGAGCTGTACTGACCTTCAGCGTCCAGACCATGCACAGTGCCGAAGTGGGTATTCTGCAGGCCAAGCGCTTTGACGTAGTTGTTCATCAGATTAACGAACGCGTCCTGGCTGCCGGCAACATAGTCAGCCATCGCTACACAGGCGTCGTTACCGGACTGCAGCACAATCCCACGGGTCAGCTGAGAAACCGGTACGCGGTCGCCTGGCTTCAGGAACATCAGCGAGGAGCCTTTAAACACCGGGTTACCGGTGGCCCAGGCATCCTGACCGATGGTGACCATATCGTCCTGATGAATTTTACCGGCTTTCACGGCCTGACCGATGACGTAGCTGGTCATCATCTTGGTCAGACTGGCAGGATCGCGGCGTGCATCGGCATTTTTCTCCGCCAGCACTTTGCCCGAGTTGTAGTCGATAAGGACATACGCTTCGGCATCAATGTCCGGTACGCCCGGAATCATGGTCTTGAGATTGACGTCATCAGCGATAGCAGCATGGCTGAGGGAGAAAGCGATCAGTGATCCCACTGTCAGGCGTTTCAGCAAACGAGAGGATTTCAGCGTGTTCATGTGTAGGACTACAACATCCGTGAGTTTGAGGTTTAAAAAAGTCACTTATCATACCCAATGCCAGGGGCGCTGGCATGGGGTGAAATGATTGGGTTGTTAGCAGACGTAACGTGCAGCGGTCTGACAAACGGATCAGCGACGCGTATTAGTAATAAATGAAGCGGTCTGGCCTTCACTGCTCAGGCGCTGTTGCAGCGCGGCGGCTTCGGCGCGGGTAGCGTACCCGCCAAGCTGCACGCGATAAACATTGTTGCCTGCGTCTTCGACTTTCCCGGGCACACCATAACGCTGGCTCAGGCTTTTCATCATCTGCTGTGCACGCGCCGGATCGTTCAGCGCGCCGACCTGCACGACATAGCCCGCTGCGGTTCCCCGGCTGGCCGCAGGCGCGGCGCTGGCGGCGGGAGCAGCAACAGCTGCCGGTGCGGCAACGGCGGCAGCGGGCGGTTCACTGCCTTCCAGTACGCCGCTCGCTAAAGGCTGGGGTGCGCCAAGAAAGCCGCTGCTCTGCACCGGTGCACCCATGCTGTCACTGCTCTGCAGCGTGCTGTTACTGATAGCATCCACATTCTGCGCTGGCGGCTGAGCAGCCGCTGCGCTGCCGCCATTCATGACTGCGCCACCACTCAGGTCCGGACGGGCGGGCAGGGCGTAACTCTGTTTCGCTACGACGGTGCCGATGGTGCCAGGACCGGAGAGTGAGCCGTCAGGCGCGACCTTGATAAAGTCGACCCGCACCCGCGAATTGTTCGAGATATTCAGGCGGTCACCGGCGGCGCGGGAGAGATCGATAATACGACCCGGCGTATAAGGACCGCGATCGTTCACCCGCACCACAATCTGACGACCGTTAGCGATATTGGTGACGCGCACATAGCTCGGCAGCGGCAGGGTAGGGTGGGCCGCTGTCAGCGCATCGGGATCGTAGGTTTCACCGATGGCGGTGCGATTGCCCTGCGCTTCTTCACCGTACCAGGTGGCCAGACCGACTTCACTGAAGTTGGAGGGATCTTTAACGATGCGATAATTTTTGCCGTTGACGCTGTAATCCTGGCTGGTGCCCGGATTAACCGGCTCATAACGTGGCTCAACGCCCGGAATCTCTACCACCGGTCCATTGTATGCCGGTTGCGGCGGCGCCGTATTTTGGGGTTCCGGCGTGGTACAGGCCGCCAGAACCAGTGATGCCAGTGCAACGCCAAGCCATTCCTTACGCATCTGCAGCCTCTTAGACACTTTTAGATAACATTTTTCGGTGAGTGTGGATCGACATCACGATGCCAAATCCCGCCATAAGCACGATTAGCGCGGAGCCGCCATAACTGACCAGCGGCAGCGGTACGCCAACCACCGGTAAGATACCACTAACCATGCCAATGTTAACGAAAACATAAACGAATAAAATCAGCATTAAACCGCCCGCCATGACCCGGCCAAAGGTGGTCTGCGCCCGCGCGGCCACCACCAGTCCGCGCATGATCAGCAGCAGATAAAGGGTCAGCAGCAGCAGCACGCCCACCAGCCCTAACTCTTCGGCCAGAACCGCAAAGATAAAGTCGGTGTGACGTTCCGGCAAAAATTCCAGCTGAGACTGGGTGCCCTGCAGCCAGCCTTTGCCGCGCAGTCCCCCCGAGCCAATGGCGATTTTCGACTGAATGATGTGATAGCCGGCACCCAGCGGATCCGTTTCCGGGTCGAGCAGCATCATGACGCGATCGCGCTGATAGTCGTGCATCAGGAAAAACCACAGGATCGGGATAAAGGCGGCCACCAGCAGCACCGCCACGCCAATCAGTTTCCAGCTCATCCCTGACAGGAACAGCACAAACAAACCCGACGCGGCAATCAGGATGGAGGTACCGAGGTCGGGCTGCGCGGCCACCAGCAGGGTAGGCACGAAGATCAACACCAGCGCAATACCGGTATTTTTCAGCGTCGGCGGGCAGACGTCACGGTTAATAAAGCGCGCGACCATCAGCGGCACCGCGATCTTGGCAATCTCCGAGGGCTGAAAACGGACAAAGCCAAGATCGAGCCAGCGCTGTGCGCCTTTACTGATCTGACCAAAGGCATCTACCGCTACCAGCAGGATCACGCAGACAATATAGAGGTAAGGTGCCCAGCCTTCATAGACACGCGGCGGCACCTGCGCCAGCACAATCATGATCACCAGGCCCATCGCGATCTGACCCAGTTTACGCTCCATCATGCCCGGGTCCTGACCACTGGCACTCCAGATCACCACGGCGCTGTAGGTCAGCAGGCCGAGGATGATCAGCATAAACAGCGGATCGATGTGGATGCGCATCCAGATTGATCGTTTCTGCGGACTATCTTGCATCGACATGTTTATTCACCTTCATAACCGGGCGGCACCGGGGCGGCGTCCGGCAGGACTGTATTGTTATCACCTAACATGATGTGATCCAGAATCTGGCGCATGACGGTGCCGACAGCCGGACCGGCGCCACCGTTTTCCAGAATAATGGTCACGGCAACCCGAGGTTTGTCATAGGGAGCAAACGCGGTCATTAACTTATGGTCGCGTAATCGTTCAGCAATTCTGTGGGCGTTATAGGTTTCGTTCTCTTTCAGGCCAAAGACCTGTGCCGTACCGGACTTGGCGGCGATTTTGTAGGGCGCATCCGCAAAGCTCTTGTGCGCGGTGCCGTTAGGGCGGTTTGCCACGCCATACATGCCATCTTTGGCGATTTCCCAGTAGCCGGAATGGATATCGCCAATCGGGGCGGCAGGCGGCTGGCGATAGGGCACCAGCGTCCGGCCTTCACGGGTAGCGCGCAGGATATGCGGCACACGGATGATGCCATCGTTAATCAGAATCATCATCGCTTTGTTCATCTGCAGCGGCGTGGCCGTCCAGTAGCCCTGGCCGATGCCCACCGGAATGGTGTCACCCTGATACCACGGCTTTTTGAAGCGTCTCATCTTCCAGTCTCGGGTCGGCATATTGCCGGCGCTCTCCTGCGGCAGGTCGATACCGGTCCGGCTGCCGTAGCCAAACTTGTTCATCCATTCAGAGAGGCGATCGATGCCCATGTCATAGGCGACCTGATAGAAGAAGGTATCAGCAGACTCTTCCAGCGCTTTGGTGACGTTGAGACGACCATGGCCCCATTTCTTCCAGTCGCGGAAACGCTTTTCGGAACCGGGAAGCTGCCACCAGCCGGGATCGAAAACACTGGTGTTGCGGTTAATCACCCCGGCACTCATGGCGGAGACGGCGACATAGGGTTTGACCGTAGAGGCGGGAGGGTAGGCAGCCTGAATCGCGCGGTTATAGAGCGGGCGGTTTTCATCTTCCAGCAGGCCGCGGTAATCCTTACTGGAAATCCCGTCGACAAATAAGTTGGCGTCGTAGCTGGGGGTGGAAACCATGGCGAGGATTTCGCCGGTGCGCGGATCGCTGACGACCACCGCTGCGCGACTGCCCGCCAGCAGGGTTTCAATATATTGCTGCAGTTTGAGATCGATCGTCAGATAGATATCACGGCCCGCCTGAGGCGACTCCTCATGCAGCTGGCGAATGACCCGGCCACGGTTGTTGACCTCAACCTCCTCAAAGCCGGTTTTACCGTGCAGGAGATCTTCATAATAGGCTTCGATGCCCAGCTTGCCGATATCGTGGGTCGCAGCGTAATTTGGCCAGATCCCCTCTTTATCGAGGCGGGCCACATCACGATCGTTGATTTTGGAGACGTAACCGACCACATGCGTCAGCGTGGAGCCGTATGGGTAGTAGCGGCGCTGATAGCCTTTCACTTCCACGCCGGGGAAGCGGTACTGATTGACCGCAAAACGGGCGACCTGCACCTCATTCAGCGCGGTTTTCACCGGAATGGAGGTAAAACGACGCGAGCGTTTACGCTCTTTCTGGAAGTTTTCCAGATCTTCATCCGTCAGCTCCAGAATCGGGCGCAGATTTTCCAGCGTCTGTTGCAGGTTATCGACTTTTTCCGGCACCAGTTCAGCCTGATAGATGGTGCGGTTCAGCGCCAGCGGCGTGCCGGTACGATCGTAGATAATGCCGCGGCTGGGCGCGACAGGCACCAGTTTTATGCGGTTCTGGTTGGAGCGGGTACTGTAATCATCAAAGCGAAGGATCTGCAGATGGTAAAGGTTCACCACCAGGATTGAAGAGAGCAGCAAAATACCGACGAAGGCGAAAAACGCCCGACGGACAAAGAGTTTCTGTTCGGCGCTGTAATCGCGAAAGGCGTTGCTTTGTAATTTCATCCGCTACTTGTCATGTCTGCTGTGGGCTGATCGGTCATTCACGATGATAAGGATGATTTGCCGTGATGCTCCAGGCTCGATACAGACTTTCCGCAACCAGCACGCGCACCAGCGGATGGGGCAACGTCAATGCTGACAGGGACCAGCTCTGCTCTGCCGCCGCTTTGCAGGCGGGGGCCAGGCCTTCAGGCCCGCCAATCAGCAGGCTGACATCGCGGCCATCCAGTTTCCAGCGTTCAAGCTGCTGCGCCAGCTGCGGGGTTTCCCACGGATGACCGGGAATATCCAGCGTGACGATGCGATTTCCTTTGCCGACCGCCGCTAACATCGCTTCACCCTCTTTTTCAAGAATGCGTTTGATATCAGCATTTTTGCCGCGTTTCCCCGCGGTGACTTCGGTCAGCTCAAGTGGCATATCTTTCGGGAAGCGGCGCAGATACTCCATGAAACCGGTCTGCACCCAGTCGGGCATTTTCGTGCCGACGGCAACAAGTTGCAGTTTCACCGATTAGCCCCAGAGTTTTTCCAGCTCATACAGCTGGCGACTCTCTTCCTGCATCACGTGCACGATGACATCACCGAGATCAACCACGATCCAGTCCGCCGCGCTTTTACCTTCAATGCCTAAAGGCATCAGGCCAGCTAAACGGGACTCCTGCTCAACGTGCTCTGCGATCGAGGTCACATGACGCGTAGAGGTGCCGGTGCAGATGATCATGAAATCGGTGATGCTGGATTTGCCCTGAACGTCGATGGTCACGATGTCCTGACCTTTGAGATCATCAATCTTATCAATAACGAACTCTTGGAGTGCTTTACCTTGCAAAAGGTTCCCCTCTGAAGCTGATGGTATCGGGCCGGCTGCGAGCCCGGAAAGTGCAGCCAGAAAATTAAGCGGCGCAGTATAGCATGCCCGGATCAGTCGCGATATAAGCCTTCGCGGTCGATATAGTCGATCACCGCCGGGGGCAACAGGTCGTCGCAGGGCAGGTTCTGATGGCGGCGGCGGCGGATTTCGGTTGCCGAAATGTTATACAGCGGCGTGTCTGCCAGCCAGATATGGCCCGCAGGCTGCTGGTGCAGCTGCCGGATATCGCCGGCGAGGTGTTCATTGAGCCACTGCTGCATCTCTGGCGCCTCAAAGCGCGTGGCATAGCCCGGCCGCTGGCACACCAGCAGATGACAGAGTGACAGCAGATCCTGCCAGCGATGCCAGCTGGCTAAGCTCAGTAAGGAGTCCTGACCAATGATAAATCCCAGCGGCTGGGCGGCACCGCGTTCGGCGCGCCAGGCCTCCAGGGTCGTCACGGTCCAGGAGGGCGTATCGCGCGCAAGCTCACGGGTATCAATATCAAACAGCGGCAAACCGGCGATGGCACAGCGCAGCATGTCGACCCGCTGGGCCGCACTGGCTTCCGGCTGCGGACGATGGGGAGGGACATTATTGGGCAGCAGCGTCACGCGCTGCAGACCGGTCTGCTGCGCCAGCGCTTCGACCGGGCGCAGATGGCCGAAATGAATCGGATCGAACGTGCCGCCAAACAGCGCCTGCAACTCAGACATGCGCAAAACTCGTGGGAAAAGCCCGGCTGCTGAGCAGCAGCGTCAGCGTCTGCAACTGAGGCCACACCGGCTGTCCATAATCCTGCTTCAGCGTCACCTCAATCTGACTCAGCAGATGGATCGCGCGTTGCAGACGGGCAGCGTCGAGTCGCTGCAGCGCTTCGGTGAACAGCGCGCGGCGATTCTGCCAGATCCGCTGCTGATCCATCAGCGTGCGCAACGGCTGCTGTGCCTGATGACGTTGCAGATGCAGCAGTGTCAGCATATCGCGCTGCAGCGTACGCAGCAGAATCACCACCTCGCTCTCCTCTTTCTCCAGCTGATGGAGGATATGCAGGGCGCGGCGGCTTTTGCCTGCCAGTAACGCATCCACCCAGTGGAAAGGGGTGAAGTGCGCTGCATCGCTGACCGCCTCTTCCACCCGCGGCAGTGTCAGTTTGCCGTCAGGCCACTGCAGTGAGAGCCGCTCCAGCGCCTGAGCAAGCGCCAGCAGATTGCCTTCGTAGCAGTAACAGAGCAGCTGCACGGCGGCGTCATCCACCGACAGCTTCAGCGCTCTGGCCCGATTCACCACCCAGCGGGGCAGTTGCGCCTGCTCTGGCGTCTGGCAGGGCACCATGACCGCAGAGGCGGACAGCGCTTTAAACCAGGCGCTGTTTTCCTGCGCGCGGGTCAGCTTTGCCATCCGGCAGACCAGCAGGATATCGGCGTGCAGCAATTGCGACAGCTTAACCAGCTGCTCGGCCATTGCGGCGTTAGGGCCATTGTCGGGGAATTGCAGCGTGAGGGTCTGACGCTGGGCAAACAGACTCAGTGACTGGCAGCTGACGAACAGGCTTTCCCAGTCGGTCTGCGCATCCAGCGTAAAACTGAAATGTTCCTGGAATCCCTGCGCGGTTGCGGCGGCGCGAATGGCGTCGGCACTCTCCTGCAACAGCAGCGGTTCGTTTCCGGTTAATAAATAACAGGCGCGCAGCCCCTCACGGAGCTGCGCGCTGAGTTGCTCAGGATAAATCCTGATCATTGCAGACTGGTGGCAGAGGAAGTGGGCGCTTCCTTTGAAACCTGGCCCGGCACCGGAATCACGGACGCCGGTAAGGTCTCTTTGTTGTTGATCTGTGCGGCATGCACGGTCAGCAGCTTACGTATCAGCTGTTCGGCCGCACGCTGACGCATCTCCTGTGTAATCAGATCCTGCTCGGCATCTTTTGCCAGCGCCGCGTTCGGGTTATCGAAGAATGAACGATAGACCGTGGTGCTGATTGGGTAGATGCCTTTGCCCGGCAACAGGACCTGCGCCGTTAGCGTCATGACCAGCTGATACTCCGCAGAGGTGCCGCTGATAAAGACCGAGGCGGTGTTACGTCCCGACACCTCAGGACCCAGACGCAGCGTCGGAATATCGGTGCGGTTCTGTTTAGTGTCTTCAACAATAGTGACATCGTTGATACGCAGCTGCTGACGCACAGTACGCGCAAGGGGTCCATAAGGATCGCCGGTTGAAACAATCAGGGTTTTCAGTTCGCTGGGCACCTGTGTGGTGCCACGCGGATGAAAACCACAGCCAGCGGTGATGACCACCGCCAGCATGACAAACAGCCTGATAATCGGATGTCGCACAGTTCCTCCTGAACTTAACCTACGACCAGGTTAAGCAGTTTGCCCGGTACATAAATGACTTTACGGATAGTCACACCGTCCAGGTATTTCGCCACCAGATGCTCCTGGGCAGCGCGTGCCTGAACCTGTTCCTGTGTTGCATCGGCGGCGACGGTGATCTTGCCACGCACTTTGCCGTTGACCTGCACCACAACCAGCAGTGAATCTTCAACCATAGCGGCTTCATCCGCAACCGGCCAGGTCGCTTCATCAATGGAGCCTTCGCCACCCAGCGTCTGCCACAGAACGTAGCTGGCGTGCGGGGTAAACGGATAGAGCAGACGAACGACCGCCAGCAGCGCTTCCTGCATCAGGGCGCGATCCTGCTCGCTTTCCTGCGGCGCGCGGGCCAGTTTATTCATCAGCTCCATAATCGCCGCGATAGCGGTGTTGAAGGTCTGACGACGGCCGATATCATCGGCTACTTTGGCGATGGTTTTGTGCAGGTCGCGACGCAGCGATTTCTGCTCATCGTTCAGGCTCTCCACATCCAGTGCCACGGTCGCACCCAGCTGGGTGTGCTCGTAGACCAGTTTCCAGACACGCTTCAGGAAGCGGTTTGCGCCTTCAACGCCAGACTCCTGCCACTCCAGCGTCATATCCGCCGGTGAGGCAAACATCATAAACAGACGCACGGTATCCGCGCCGTAACGCTCAACCATCAGCTGTGGGTCGATGCCGTTGTTTTTCGACTTCGACATTTTGCTCATGCCCGCGTAGATCACCTCGCGACCCTGCTTGTCCACCGCCTTCACGATGCGGCCTTTCTCGTCACGCTCAACCTCAACGTCAACCGGTGAAACCCAGTTGCGTTCGCCGTTGTCGCCGAGGTAGTAGAAGGCATCAGCCAGCACCATACCCTGGCACAGCAGGCGTTTGGCTGGCTCGCTGGAGTTCACCAGGCCCGCATCACGCAGCAGCTTGTGGAAGAAGCGGAAATACATCAGGTGCATGATGGCGTGCTCGATACCGCCGACATACTGATCGACCGGCAGCCAGTAGTTCGCTGCAGCCGGGTCCAGCATACCCTCTTTGTAGTCGGCACAGGTGTAACGTGCGTAGTACCAGGAGGACTCCATGAAGGTGTCAAAGGTATCGGTTTCGCGCAGCGCAGGCTGGCCATTTACCGTAGTTTTTGCCCACTCCGGATCCGCTTTGATCGGGCTGGTAATGCCATCCATCACCACATCTTCCGGCAGGATCACCGGCAGCTGATCTTCTGGTGCAGGCATTACGGTGCCATCTTCCAGCGTGACCATCGGGATAGGCGCACCCCAGTAGCGCTGACGGGAAACGCCCCAGTCGCGCAGACGGTAGTTCACTTTACGCACGCCCACGCCTTTGGCCGCCAGGGTATCTGCGATGGCGTTAAAACCGGCCGCATGATCCAGACTGTTAAATTCGCCAGAGTTGAACAGGGCGCCTTTGTCGGTCATCGCCGCCGCGCTGACGTCAGGAATGCTGCCATCCAGGTTAAGGACAACCGGCTTAATGGGCAGGTCATATTTGGTGGCAAACTCCCAGTCGCGCTGGTCGTGCGCCGGAACTGCCATCACGGCACCCGTGCCATATTCCATCAGAACGAAGTTAGCGACCCAGACAGGCAGGTGTTCGCCGGTCAGCGGGTGGACAACCGAGAGGCCGGTCGCCATGCCTTTCTTCTCCATGGTCGCCATATCGGCTTCAGCCACTTTGGTGTTGCGGCATTCAGCGATAAAGTCGGCCAGCGCCGGATTGTTCACCGACGCCTGGGTCGCCAGCGGATGGCCTGCGGCCACGGCCACATAGGTGGCGCCGATAAAGGTATCCGGGCGGGTGGTGTAGACAGTGACTTTCTCTTCGCTGTCAGCGACGTCGAAGATGATTTCAACGCCTTCTGAGCGGCCAATCCAGTTACGCTGCATGGTTTTGACCTGCTCAGGCCACTCGTCCAGCGTATCCAGGTCGTTCAGCAGCTCTTCCGCATAATCGGTGATTTTAATGAACCACTGCGGGATCTCTTTGCGCTCAACTTTGGTGTCACAGCGCCAGCAGCAGCCGTCGATCACCTGCTCGTTAGCCAGTACGGTCTGATCGTTCGGGCACCAGTTCACCGCCGAGGTTTTTTTATAGACCAGGCCTTTTTCATACAGTTTGGTGAAGAACCACTGTTCCCAGCGGTAATACTCAGGCTGGCAGGTCGCCAGTTCACGGCTCCAGTCATAGCCAAAGCCCAGCAGTTTAAGCTGGTTCTTCATGTAGGCGATGTTGTCGTAGGTCCACGGGGCCGGCGCGGTGTTGTTCTTCACCGCCGCGCCTTCTGCAGGCAGGCCGAAAGCATCCCAGCCAATCGGCTGGAGTACGTTTTTGCCGAGCATACGTTGATAACGCGCGATTACGTCGCCGATGGTGTAGTTACGAACGTGGCCCATGTGCAGGCGCCCAGAAGGATAGGGCAACATTGAAAGGCAGTAATATTTCTCTTTACCTTCCTGCTCAGTCACTTTAAACGTTTCGTTTTCATCCCAGTGTTGCTGCACACGGGATTCAATCTCTTCCGGGCGGTATTGCTCTTGCATGGCTGCCTGTGGTCCTTTGTGAATAACATTTTTCTGGCTTTAAGATCCGCATAGCATACCCATAAGGCCGCATATCAACAACACTTCCCACTTTTGCTGGCGCGATTTCTGCCGAAAGCGTCAGAACCTTCACCCTTTTGTAATTCCCTGTACAGACGACACGGCAAAAGCAACATTGCGACTAAACTTAATTCAGCGAGAGTCTGCATAAAAGGAGAACAAAATGAATAAAGTGGCTCAGGAATATCGCGAGTCGTTAGCCGTACTGACCGACCGTCTGCGTCAGGGCGATCGTAACCCGGATGCGCTGATTGACGGACGGCGAAGCCAGCTGCTGGCGCGCAACGATATGACGGGAGAGGAGATTGATCAGGTACTGCGCGCGGTCCGACGCGATCTGGAAGAGTTTGCGCGCAGCTATAGCGACGTCGAAGAACCGGTCGCGGACTCGCTCTTTATGCGCATTATCCGTGAGAGCGTCTGGAAAGAGCTGGCAGATATTACCGATAAGAGTCAGCTGGAGTGGCGTGAGGTCTTCCAGGATCTGCATCATCATGGGGTGTATCAGAGCGGGGAAGTGGTGGGGCTGGGGAATCTGGTGTGTGAAAAGTGCCAGTTTACCCGGGCAATCTACACGCCTGAAACGCTGTCACGCTGTCCGGAGTGCGGCCACGATCAGTTTCAGCGTCAGCCTTTTGAACCCTGATAGCGTCATCGCAAGCGTGAGGCGGGCCACCGGTGGTGACCCGCATAATGGCCGGGATTAGTGCAGGATTTTGGCGAGGAAATCTTTGGCGCGGTCAGACTGCGGATTATTAAAGAAGTCATCTTTATTGGTGTCTTCGATAATTTTCCCTTCATCCATAAAGATGACGCGATTGGCTACCTTGCGGGCGAAGCCCATCTCATGGGTTACCACCATCATTGTCATCCCCTCCTGGGCCAGTTCGACCATGACATCCAGCACCTCATTGATCATTTCCGGGTCCAGTGCGGAGGTCGGCTCATCAAACAGCATCGCGATGGGGTCCATGCAGAGCGCCCGCGCAATCGCCACACGCTGCTGCTGGCCCCCGGAAAGCTGACCGGGAAACTTCTCAGCATGCGCGGCCAGACCCACTCGCTTCAGCAGTTTCAGCCCCTTCTCCCGCGCGGCCGCTTTGTCGCGCTTCAGCACTTTCACCTGCGCCAGCACCAGATTGTTGATAATGCTCAGGTGAGGGAAGAGTTCGAAGTGCTGAAACACCATGCCAACCTGACTGCGAAGCTGCGCCAGGTTGGTTTTTTTGTTGTTCACCTCGGTGCCATTCACCGCAATCACACCCTGCTGGATCGGCTCAAGTCCGTTAACCGTTTTGATCAGCGTCGATTTACCGGAGCCGGACGGCCCGCACACCACCACCACTTCACCGGTTTTGACCTCGGTTGAGCAGTCGGTCAGCACCTGAAAGTGACCATACCACTTAGAAACATTTTTCAGGCTAATCATTTAAACCGTCCTTTTTCTTTTCAGATAGCTGACCAACAGCGATGCACTCAGGCTGATCACGAAGTAGACCAGACCGGCAAACAGAACCATCTCCACCTGGGTTCCGTCGCGCTCACCAATGGTGGACGCGGTGCGGAAGAAGTCCGCCAGGCTTAAGACATAGACCAGTGAGGTATCCTGGAACAGCACGATACCCTGGGTCAGTAACAGCGGAACCATGGCGCGAAACGCCTGCGGCAGGATGATCAGTCTCATCGACTGCCACGGCGTCATGCCGAGTGCCAGCGCGGCGTTACCCTGGCCGCGTGAGATACTGATGATGCCGGCGCGAATAATTTCAGAGTAGTAAGCCGCTTCAAACAGCGAGAAAGCGACCATGGCTGAAATCAGTCGGATATCGGTTTTGGGCGATAGCCCCAGCACCTGTTGCAGAAAACTCGGTACCACCAGATAGAACCAGAGCAGCACCATCACCAGCGGCACGGAGCGGAACAGGTTGACATAAATTTTGGCGAACCAGCTGATCGGCTTAAAGCTCGACAAACGCATTACCGCCAGCAGGGTGCCCCACAGAATGCCGAAGACCACGGCGGTCAGGGTGATTTTAAACGTAATCACCAGGCCATTGAGCAGATAGGGCAGGCTGGGAGCAATGGAACTCCAGTCAAACTCGTACATTACTTGCCTCCCGCATTGCCTGGCAGCCGGACTTTGCGCTCGACCAGACTCATCAACAACATAATCACCAGGTTAATCGCGACGTAGGCGAGCGTAATGGCGGTAAAGGACTCATAGGCGTGGGCCGAATAGTCGAGCAGTTTGCCCGCCTGCGCGGCCATATCGACCAGACCAATGGTGGAGGCGATAGCCGAGTTCTTGACCAGGTTCAGCATTTCCGACGTCATCGGCGGGACAATCACGCGATACGCATTCGGCAGGAGCACATAGCGGTAGGTCTGCGGCAGGGTTAATCCCATCGCCAGACCCGCATTCTTCTGCCCGGTCGGCAGTGACTGAATGGCAGCACGGACCTGCTCGCAGACGCGGGCCGCGGTAAAGAGGCCAAGACAGATCATGGAGGAGAGGAAAAACTGAATGTTGGGATCCAGCTCCGACTTAAACCACATGCCGAGCTTCTCGCCCACCAGTTCAGGCGCGACCAGATACCAGAAGAAGAACTGGACGATCAGCGGGATGTTACGAAACAGTTCGACATAGCAGGTGCCAATGGTGGCCAGCAGGCGGTTAGGCACGGTGCGCAGAATGCCGAAAAATGAACCCACAAAGAAGGCAATAATCCAGGCGCAGCAGGAGACAGCAATCGTCACCTGAAAACCGGACCACAGCCAGCCAAGGTAGGTCGTGTTACCGAACGGGGCCTGTTCGAGAAAGATGCCCCAGTTCCAATCGATACCCATAACGAGCTCCGGAAAAAAAGGGTAGCGAAGCTACCCTGAAGATTGATGAACGGCGTTTTATCTTCTGACGCAGGGGAACGACCCGTGTCAGTCTGTCTGTCCATGCCGCGGTTTCAGCAATCGAGAGGGCAGCCGGGCTGCCCTTGTTATACCCGCCGTCTTTCTGGCTGCCATGTTGCTGGCTGCGTTGATTCACGCGAATCACTTACCTGCGTAAGCGCATCGGGATTCACTCTGGCCACCGTGATGCAACCTGAAATCCATTGGGTATTTTGTTGTTAATTCAGTGCTTTATCGTTCGGCGTCTTGAACAGTGCTTTCATGTCTTCAGACAGTTCAAAGTTCATGTTCAGGTTCTTAGGCGGAATCGGCTGTTTAAACCAGGTGTCGAACCATTTTTCAGCCTGACCGGAGGTCTGGGCTTTAGCGATGGTTTCATCCACCAGGGCTTTGAACTGTGGATCATCTTTACGCAGCATGCAGCCATAGGCCTCTTTGGACTGCGGCGTGCCTAAGATTTCCCAGTTGTCCGGTTTTTTCGCTTTTGCGCGTTCGCCAGCCAGCAGCGCGTCATCCATCATAAAGGCCACGGCACGACCGGTTTCCAGGGTGCGGAAAGAGTCGCCGTGATCTTTTGCGCTGATGATGCGCATATCCATTTTCTGCTCGTCATTGAGTTTATGCAGCAGCACTTCAGAGGTGGTACCGGAGGTCACAACGACGGTTTTGCCTTTCAGGTCAGCGAAATCTTTGATTGGGCCACCTTTCTTCACCAGCAGACGGGTGCCGATGACAAAAATGGTGTCAGAGAAGGCTGCCTGTTTCTGGCGCTCAAGGTTATTGGTGGTCGAGCCACACTCATAATCGTAGGTGCCGTTCTGCAACAGCGGGATACGGTTCTGAGAGGTGATAGGGATCATCTTGACCTGCAGATCCGGCTTGTTCAGTTTTGCTTTGATGGCGTCCACGATGGCGTTGGAATAGGCCTGTGAATAGCCCACCACTTTTTGCTGGTTGTCATAATAAGAAAAGGGAACTGATGATTCGCGATGCCCGACCACAATAACGCCATTGTCATTGATCTTTTTCAGGGTGCCGCTGAGATCTTCCGCCTGGGCCGCTCCCGCCGCTGCGCTGATCAGCAGAAGAGATAATGCCACTTTGCGTAGTTGCATGTTCCAACTCCTTCGTATGAAAAAGGCACAGGCTATAACCTGCGCTGATTATGATGTTGTGTCTGTTTTTTGCTGCGTCCGGGCTCTTTCTGCGCTGAAAACGGGCGCAGAAGAGTCACTAACATAGCGGATTGTTAACGCAATGAAACAAAAAAGTTTCTGTTTTGCGAGGTGATACGCACCAAAAAAAGGCAAATATCCCGCGCTGCGCGGTAACGGTGCAGCGGGGCGGATGGTTTTGGTGCAACCGGCTCGCTGTCAGCGCCTGCAATCAGCCTGTTTGTGAAAAACACTGAAATATTTAGCAATCATCGTGCCAGAAAGCGGTTCAGAGCGAGAAAGGCAGCAGAGTATGCGGTCAGGAGAGTGAGTTATATCGGGGAGAAAGAAATAAAAAACGAAGCCTCAGAAGGCTGACACACCCGAAGCCGGAGGAATCTGGCAGTAAAGCGTCAGATGAAAGCGCAGCGAACAGGGGCTGAAGCGGAAAGCGACCCGCGCCATGGACGACGCGGGTCGGGGGTGTCAGAGAGGGCGGTTTTTGCCTGACCGTGTTTCCTGCGCTGGCTGGACTCACCGCTGGCCTTGCGGCATCCAGGCGGTTATCGACGGCGACGCAGCAGGGCAATTACCGCAGCCAGCAGCGTCAGAGACCACACCGGCCAGACGCCCGCTTTCGCGTAGGGCGTTTCCCCCTGGGTCGGGGTGACTTTGCTGGTCAGGACATCGCGGGTGAACTGCGGCAGAATTGACGCCACATCGCCTTTCGCATCCACCACGGCCGTGACGCCATTGTTAGTGCTGCGCAACAGCGGACGACCCAGTTCCAGCGCCCGCATCCGCGCCATCTGGAAATGCTGCCACGGGCCGATCGAGTGACCAAACCAGGCATCATTAGAAACGGTCAGCAGGAAGTTGGTATCGGGATGGAAGTTGGCCCGCACCTGTTCACCCAGCACGATCTCATAACAGATCGCCGTGGTAAGGTGATATCCCGCCACGCTGAGCTGCGGCTGGAGATAGTTGCCCCGGCTGAACGCGGACATCGGTAAATCGAAGAACGGAGCCAGCGGACGCAGCAGATCGGCCAGCGGCACAAATTCACCAAACGGCACCAGATGATTTTTCTGGTAGCGGTTGCCACTGAAGTAGTTGTACGGCGCTTTGCCGCCCAGCACGATGACCGTGTTGTAGTCGTGATAGCGGTTCTGCTCCAGCCGGGAGTCAACAATACCGGTGACCAGCGAACTGCCGCGCTGACGCAGCTCATCATCCAGCGAACGCAGGAAGGGCTGCTGGTTGCTTTCCAGATCGGTTATCGCTGACTCCGGCCAGATAATGATCGGCGCTTTGCCCATCAGCGGCTGACTGAGACCGGTGTAAATGCGCAGCGTGTTAAGCAGCTGCTGCGGGTCCCACTTCATGGATTGCGGAATGTTGCCCTGAACCAGCGCCACCTCGACGGTGCGCTCGGGCATCGGCTCAACCCACTGGAGGTAGCGCAACGGCCACGGCAGCGCCAGCAGCAGCAGCGCGGCGATCAGACTTCTGACATTGCGCTGCTGCAGGGCATAAGCCAGCAGCCCGGCGATAACCATGAGCAGGAAGGTCAGGGTTTCAACGCCCGCCAGCGGTGCCAGACCCTTCAGCGGTCCGTCGATCTGGCTGTAACCAAACTGCAGCCACGGAAAGCCGGTCAGCACCCAGCCGCGCAGGAACTCGGTGATCTGCCACAGCGCCGGGGCGGCCAGCGCTAGCCGCCACAGTGAAGTACGAGGCCACAGGCGGTTCAGCACACCGGCAAACAGGGCAGGATAGAGCGCCAGATAGGCGGCGAGCAGCGCCACAATAAACACGTTCACCGGGCCGGGCATACCGCCAAAGGTGGCGATGCTGACGTAAACCCAGTTGACGCCGCTGCCAAACAGGCCCAGCCCCCAGACAAAGCCGATGGCGCTGGCCTGCGGAGTGGAACGGTTAAGGGTCAGCAGCTGTAAACCGCACAGTGACAGCAGTGCGGCGGGCCAGAAATCGTAGGGGGAGAAGGCGAGGGTGCCAGACGCACCCGTAATTAAAGCCAGCAGCAGGCGAACCCGCTGACGCGGGTAAAGTGAGGCGAAAGCCATAGACTTATTCGTCTTCCAGTTGAGGTTGTGGCGCGTTTTCCGGAATAGTCACATGAACCTGGATGATGCGTCGGCTGTCCGCCATCGCCACCTTGAACTGGTAACCTTCAATCTCGATGCTTTCACCGCGCGCAGGCAGATGGCCGAAGCCCTGCATCACCAGGCCCCCGATGGTGTCGACTTCATCATCACTGAACTGCGTGCCAAACACCTCATTGAAATCTTCAATGGCGGTCAGCGCGCGCACCGTGAAGGTGTGGCGGTTGAGCTGACGGATATCACGATCTTCTTCGTCGTCATACTCATCTTCAATCTCACCGACGATCAGTTCCAGGATATCTTCAATGGTCACCAGGCCGGAGACGCCGCCAAACTCATCAATCACGATCGCCATGTGGTAACGCTGGGAGCGAAACTCTTTCAGCATCCGATCCACACGCTTACTTTCCGGCACCACCACCGCAGGACGCAGCACTTTTTCAATGCTGAAAGGTTCAGATTCGCTGCTCATAAACGGCAGTAAATCTTTCGCCATCAGGATACCTTCCACATGATCTTTATCTTCGCTGATCACCGGGAAGCGGGAGTGCGCGGAGTCGATGATGACATCCAGACACTCTTCAAGGCTCTGATTCCGTTTCAGGGTGATCATCTGCGAGCGCGGGATCATGATGTCACGCACGCGCTGCTCCGCAATATCCAGTACCCCTTCGAGCATGTCGCGGGTGTCCTGGTCAATCAGCTCTTTGTTGTTCGAGTCGCGGATCAGCTCCAGTAGCTCATCACGGTTTTTGGGTTCGCCGTGAAAAAGCTGGTTGATTAACAGGGAGAAAAATCCCTTTTTACTACTGGGTGCATCGCTGTTTTGAGAATGGTCGTCGCTCATGGCGGTTTTTAAAGATCTCTCTGGTGAGGAATGGGGGCTGTCAGCCACATGCACTGACAGCCGGATAGCCTGAATGCGGGATTCAGGCGTCTTCTTTCTCCGAAATGTACGGATCAGGATACCCAAGAGCAAGCATTATCTCGGTCTCCAGCCCTTCCATTTCATCGGCTTCGTCGTCATCAATATGGTCATATCCCAGCAGATGCAGCGTGCCGTGCACGACCATGTGGGCCCAGTGCGCCTCCACGCTTTTACCCTGTTCAGCCGCTTCCTGCTCAACCACCTGACGACAGATGATGAGATCGCCCAGCAGCGGCAGCTCAATACCCGGCGGGGCTTCAAACGGGAAGGA
The DNA here is from genome assembly GCF_000255315.1 of Pantoea sp. Sc1. Classification (NCBI taxonomy): domain Bacteria; kingdom Pseudomonadati; phylum Pseudomonadota; class Gammaproteobacteria; order Enterobacterales; family Erwiniaceae; genus Pantoea; species Pantoea sp. Sc1. The sequence continues at coordinate 2,974,136 of NZ_AJFP01000001.1, read as the reverse complement.
GAGCACGTTAGTCGGCTTGTCTTTACCGCGATAGGTCAGATTAAGCTCATGACTTTCGGCTTCATCAACCAGACGGACGGTGACTTCGCTGTCGGGCTGAAAAGGGGCAACCGCCGCCGAGAGCCAGCGATGAAACTGGCTTTCATCCGGCAACTCTGCGCTGTTTTCACAGGCGACCTGCAGGTCGAGAATCACCTCGCTCATTTGCTCTCCTGGGTTGCGCTCTGCGCCGCCAGCGCTTCACGTTTGCGCTCTTCAGCCTGCTGGTCACGACGGGTCTGATCGGCCGCTTCCCAGGCTTCATAGGCGGTGACAATGCGGGCCACGACAGGATGGCGAACCACATCCTCGCTGTGGAAGAAGTTGAAGCTAATCTCCTCCACATCAGAGAGTACCTCAATGGCATGACGCAGGCCGGACTTAACGTGGCGCGGCAGGTCAATCTGGGTTACGTCGCCGGTAATGACCGCTTTAGAGTTGAAGCCGATACGCGTCAGGAACATCTTCATCTGTTCGATGGTGGTGTTCTGGCTCTCATCAAGAATGATAAACGCGTCGTTCAGGGTACGACCACGCATGTAGGCCAGCGGGGCCACTTCAATGACGTTGCGCTCCATCAGCTTTTCAACCCGCTCAAAACCGAGCATTTCAAACAGCGCATCGTAGAGCGGACGCAGATAGGGGTCGACTTTCTGGCTCAGATCGCCGGGCAGGAAGCCCAGTTTTTCACCCGCTTCTACCGCCGGGCGGGTCAGCATGATGCGACGGATCTCCTGACGCTCCAGCGCGTCCACCGCGGCGGCCACGGCCAGATAGGTTTTACCGGTACCGGCCGGGCCGATACCAAAGGTGATATCGTGGTCGAGGACATTTGCGATGTACTGCGCCTGGTTCGGCGTGCGCGGTTTGATAACGCCACGTTTGGTCTTGATGTTGACCGCTTTACCGTACTCCGGCACGCTGTCCGCGGTTTGTTCCAGCACCCGGCTCTCTTTGATGGCGAGATGAATCTGGTCCGGCTCGATATCCGGAATGTCGCCGCGCACGGGCGCCGTATCCACATAGAGCGTTTTCAGGATATCGGCGGCGGCATTGACGCACAGAGGGCGTCCAACCAGTTTAAAGACGTTGTCGCGACGATTGATCTCAATACCCAGTCGGCGCTCAAGCTGTTTCACATTGTCATCGAACGGCCCGCACAGGCTCATCAGACGACGGTTATCAGCCGGTTCAAGGGCGATTTCACGAGTTTCGATATTCAAACGAATCCTTTGGGTCACTCAGGGCCAGTTATGGGGTGTGTCTGACGCACCGTTGAGCTTAACCGGATGCACCATAACGAAATTATTTATGCCGTAACGCCTGGGCGCAAGCTTAAGGAGAGATATTTGGGCAACAGCTTCAGAAAGCAAGTGTCGCAATGTGAAACGGGCGGCAGCGCGAAGCGCGCTGCCGCACAATAAAGCCGGTATCACGGCTGGAAGAGACCCACGCCGATGTCATTCTCTTTGCGGGTGCGGGCAATCACAGACGCCGGGCTCTGGGCCATGCGCAGGCCCATCTCATCTTCGGTGCGCACCAGCCTGCCGCGCAGGGAGTTGGTGTAGACATCGACAATTTCAACATCCACAAACCGGCCGATCATCTCAGGTGAGCCTTCAAAGTTGACCACGCGGTTATTTTCGGTGCGGCCAGAGACTTCCATGACGTTCTTGCGGGAGATGCCTTCAACCAGAATACGCTGCACGGTGCCCAGCATGCGGCGACTGATCGCCTGCGCCTGCTGGTTGATGCGATCCTGCAGGATCCACAGACGCTGCTTCTTCTCCTCCTCGCTGACATCATCCGGCAGGTCAGCGGCGGGCGTGCCGGGACGGGCTGAGTAGACAAAGCTGAAGCTGACATCGAAATTCACGTCGGCGATGAGCTTCATAGTCTGCTCGAAATCCTGCTGGGTTTCACCCGGGAAACCGATGATGAAGTCAGAGCTGATCTCAATATCGGGACGCGCCGCGCGCAGCTTGCGGATAATCGCTTTATATTCCAGTGCCGTGTGGGCACGTTTCATCAGCGTGAGAATGCGGTCTGCGCCGCTCTGCACCGGCAGATGGAGGAAGCTCACCAGCTCCGGCGTATCACGGTAGACATCAATGATGTCATCCGTGAACTCAATCGGGTGGCTGGTGGTAAAGCGGATGCGGTCAATACCGTCGATGGCGGCGACCAGGCGCAGCAGCTCAGCGAAGGTACAGGTGTCGCCATCAAAGGAAGCACCGCGCCAGGCGTTGACGTTCTGACCCAGCAGGTTCACTTCGCGCACGCCCTGCGCCGCCAGTTGAGCAATCTCCAGCAGAATGTCGTCACACGGACGGCTCACTTCCTCACCACGGGTGTAAGGCACCACGCAGAACGTACAATATTTGTTGCAGCCTTCCATGATGGAGACAAAGGCTGTCGGACCTTCTGCGCGGGGTTCCGGCAGGCGGTCAAATTTTTCGATTTCCGGGAAGCTGATGTCTACCACCGGGCTTTTACTGCCGCGCACGGTGTTGATCATCTCCGGCAGGCGGTGCAGGGTCTGCGGGCCAAATACGATGTCCACGCAGGGCGCTCGCTGACGAATATGATCTCCTTCCTGTGACGCCACACAGCCGCCCACGCCAATGATCACATCCGGGTTACGCTCTTTCAGCTTTCTCCAGCGCCCCAGCTGGTGGAAAACCTTCTCCTGCGCCTTTTCGCGGATAGAGCAGGTGTTAAGCAGCAGAACATCCGCTTCTTCAGCGACCTCGGTCAGCGTATAGCCGTGCGTACTGTTCAGCAGATCAGACATCTTCGATGAATCATACTCATTCATCTGACATCCCCAGGTTTTGATATGCAGTTTTTTTGTCATCGCGCTAGCCATTGATTCAGTGCAGTGAAGTGCGGGGCGCGTATTGTAATGCTTTGATGCGGTTGTGACCAGCCTGCGGGCTTTTCTGTCAGCTATCCGGTTTTCCGGTACACTTTGCTGTATTCAGACCCGTGTTGCGCAGGCGGACGGCAATAAGAGAAGGATAGAAGCAATGCAGGATAATCAGTTTGATGTGGTGATTGTCGGGGGAGGCATGGTGGGTGCTGCGCTGGCCTGTGGACTGACGCAGCAGCGTTTTCGCGTGGCGGTCATTGAACGCGCCGAACCCGCCCCCTTTGATGCCGACAGCGATCCCGATCTGCGCATTTCAGCGATCGGTTCCTCCTCGGTGGCGTTACTGAAGCAGCTCAGCGTCTGGCCGCGTGTGGAAGCGATGCGAAGCGCCCCTTATCGCAGGCTGGAAACCTGGGAGTGGCAGACGGCGCAGGTGAGTTTCGATGCCGCCTCGCTGGGATTGCCGGAGCTGGGTTTCATGGTCGAGAACAGCGTTCTTCAGCGCGCGTTGTGGGAAGAGATGCAGTCGCGGAATGTGACCTGCTACTGCCCGGCCACGCTGGAAAATCTGCAGCCGGAAAACGGCGGCTGGCGCGTCGACCTGAGCGATGGCGTGACGCTACATACCCGGCTGGTGATCGGCGCCGATGGGGCCAATTCGCAGGTGCGGCAGATGGCCGGCATCGGGATTCATGGCTGGAGCTATGCGCAGTCCTGTTTACTGATCAGCGTGACCTGTGAACATCCGGCAGGCGATGCCACCTGGCAGCACTTCACTCCGCAGGGGCCACGCGCCTTTTTGCCGCTGTATGACAACCGGGCCTCGCTGGTCTGGTATGACGCACCGGCAAGAGTCCGTCAGCTTCAGGCGATGCCGATGGCCCAGCTGGAAAAAGAGATTGCCAGTCACTTCCCGGCGCGGCTGGGACGTTTTAAAGCCCACGCGGCGGGCAGTTTCCCGCTGGTGCGCCGTCACGCTTCGCAGTATGTGCTGCCGGGGCTGGCGCTGGTTGGCGATGCGGCGCACACCATCAATCCGCTGGCCGGGCAGGGCGTCAATCTGGGCTATCGCGATATTGATGCGTTGATTGATGTGCTGGTCAGCGCGCGCGATGCGGCGGAAGAGTGGGCCTCTGAGCGGGTGCTGCAGCGTTATCACCGCAAGCGCCGCCGCGACAACATGCTGATGCAGGGGGGGATGGATCTCTTCTACTTCGCCTTCAGCAATCAGCTGGCTCCGCTGCGGTTTGCACGAAATCTCGGCCTGATCGCCGCCGAACATTCCGGGGTACTGAAGCGGCAGGTGCTGCGCTACGCGCTGGGATTGTAACAGAGAGGCGGTCTGGCTCGCCGCAGGGTGGGTCAGCCGTCAGAAAGGCAGAGGACAAAAACAACAAAGCCCGCAAAAGCGGGCCTGTTGTGCAATTTGGCTGGGGTGCAGGGATTCGAACCCCGGAATGCTGGTATCAGAAACCAGTGCCTTACCGCTTGGCGACACCCCAATAATGGTGTTTTTCAAATTGTCTTTGTATGGCTGGGGTGCAGGGATTCGAACCCCGGAATGCTGGTATCAGAAACCAGTGCCTTACCGCTTGGCGACACCCCAATTATATGGTGGCTACGACGGGAATCGAACCTGTGACCCCAGCATTATGAGTGCTGTGCTCTAACCAGCTGAGCTACGTAGCCAAATTGTACTGCATTTTAATGATGGCTGGGATACCTGGATTCGAACCAGGGAATGCCGGTATCAAAAACCGGTGCCTTACCGCTTGGCGATATCCCATTCGTCCGTTCTCAGCATCGAGAATCATCAAAATTGGCTGGGATACCTGGATTCGAACCAGGGAATGCCGGTATCAAAAACCGGTGCCTTACCGCTTGGCGATATCCCATCCACGCTGCCGAATAATGAAATGGTGCGGGAGGCGAGACTTGAACTCGCACACCTTGCGGCGCCAGAACCTAAATCTGGTGCGTCTACCAATTTCGCCACTCCCGCAAAAAAAGATGGTGGCTACGACGGGAATCGAACCTGTGACCCCAGCATTATGAGTGCTGTGCTCTAACCAGCTGAGCTACGTAGCCATCTTTTTTTCGCGTTACCTTCATCGGCGTTGCGGGGCGCATTATGCGGAGTTGACCTGACAGCGTCAACAATTTTTTTACCGATTTTTGCCTGGTTATGGCTGTTTGCGTGGCTTATAACCAGCATGGCGGTTTATTCGGCAATTTTTCAGTGAATACAACGCTAATCGTCAAAAAAATGGGCCGCAGCGGGCCCATTCTGACCGTGCTCAGTCGGCTTATTGATAGGCTGACTGATGCACACCAACGGCACGACCTGATGGATCGTTCATGTTTTTAAACGCCTCGTCCCACTCGATCGCTTTGGCTGACGAACAGGCTACTGATGGACCGCCTGGCACACACTCCGCGGCGCTGGCCAGCGGGAACAGCTCTTCAAAGATCTCACGGTAGAGATAGGCTTCCTTCGACCCCGGCGTGTTGTGCGGGAAGCGGAAGTGAGCGGTTGCCAGCTGCTGGTCGCTGATTTGCTTCGCAGCCACCTCTTTCAGCGAGTCAATCCAGCTGTAACCGACGCCATCTGAGAACTGCTCTTTCTGACGCCACGCCACGCTTTCCGGCAGGTAGGAGGAGAAACATTCACGCAGAATGTGCTTCTCCATTTTGCCGTTACTGCCACACATTTTATCTTCCGGGTTGATACGCATCGCCACATCCAGGAATTTTTTATCCAGGAACGGCACGCGGGCCTCAACGCCCCAGGCGGACATCGCTTTGTTGGCGCGGGCACAGTCGAACATATGCAGGGCCTGCAGTTTACGCACGTTTTCTTCGTGGAACTCTTTAGCGTTGGGGGCTTTATGGAAGTAGAGATAGCCGCCGAACACTTCATCTGCGCCTTCGCCTGACAGCACCATCTTGATGCCCATTGCCTTGATTTTACGCGACATTAAGTACATCGGCGTGGAGGCACGGATGGTGGTGACGTCATAGGTTTCAATGTGATAAATCACATCGCGAATCGCATCCAGACCTTCCTGCACGGTGAAATGAATCTCATGGTGCACGGTGCCCAGATGTTCCGCCACGGCTTTCGCCGCTTTCAGATCGGGTGAGCCTTCCAGCCCGACAGCAAAGGAGTGAAGCTGTGGCCACCACGCATCACTTTTATCCTGGTCTTCAACACGCTTTGCCGCAAAACGTTTGGTCACGGCGGAAATGATGGAGGAGTCCAGACCGCCCGACAGCAGCACACCATAAGGCACATCTGACATCAGGTGACTTTTCACAGACTCTTCCAGCGCATGCTTCAGGCCGGCCGCATCGGTGGTGTTGTGCTCAACGTTTTTATATTCCATCCAGTCACGCTGCCAGTAACGACGGATTTCGCCATCGGTGCTGGAGAGGTAGCTTCCCGGCGGAAACTCTTTAATCGAACGGCAGACCGGTACCAGCGCTTTCATTTCTGACGCGACATAGAGGTTGCCATGCTCATCGTTACCCATATAGAGCGGGATAATACCGATATGGTCACGGCCAATCAGATACGTGTTTTTGACGCTGTCGTAGAGGATAAAGGCGAACATGCCTTCCAGGTCATCAAGGAAGTCGACCCCTTTCTCCTGGTAGAGCGCCAGAATCACTTCACAGTCAGAACCGGTCTGAAACGCATAGCGATCGCTGAGTTCCGCGCGCAGCGCCTGATGGTTATAAATTTCGCCGTTGACTGCCAGGACATGGGTGTGGTCGGCGTTATACAGCGGCTGTGCGCCGTTGTTAACGTCAACAATTGAGAGACGTTCATGCGCCAGGATGGCATGGTCATCGGCGTAAACGCCTGACCAGTCCGGGCCGCGATGACGCATTAAGCGTGAACATTCCAGCGCCTTTTTGCGCAGCTCAACAGGATCGCTTTTCAGATCCAGCACACCAAAAATTGAACACATAACTGACTCCTGAGCTCACCTTACGGCGATGTTATCTTTTAGGTTTGTCCGGCAGCCTGACGCTGCGTGATAGATAAGAAAATGCGCTATTTGGTGCCGTCAATGCAAGAGGAATCGTGATTTACTGATAAAAATATTGATCACATAACGATAAAATTGAATAAACGATAATTTAAGAGCTTATTTGTTGTTGGATCTGCAATGAAATGCATTTTTTGAGCAAAAATCAGGCGGCAAACAGAGGGTAAAAGCGGAGAAAAAGGGGAGACGCATCACAATTCAGCCCGATGCGTCATAAGCAAACTGAATCAGAACAGGTCAATATCGGCAACAGAGGGGTAGATCCAGTCCGGGCGGAACGGCATCGCGTCGATATCGCTCAGGGTGGAGACGCCAGAGAGCACCAGCACCGTCTCCAGACCCGCCTGGAAACCGGCCAGAATATCGGTGCGCAGGTTATCGCCGACGATGACCGTCTCTTCGGAGTGAGCCTGCATTTTGTTCAGCGCGGCACGCATGATGTAAGGGCTTGGTTTGCCCACAACAAAGGGGCTGCGGCCGGATATCTTCTCAATCCCCGCACAGAGTGCGCCACAGGCGGGAATAAACCCACGCGCATGGGTATCGGGATTGGTGGCAATAAAGCGAGCGCCGTTGGCAACAAAGAAGGCCGCTTTATGCATCATGTCCCAGTTAAAGGAGCGCGTCTCTCCGACAATCACAAAGTCGGGATTCACATCGGTAATGGTAAAGCCCGCTTTGTAGAGTTCATGAATCAGCGCCCCCTCACCAATCACATACGCCTTTTTGCCCTCCTGACGGCGCAGGAAGTCCGCGGTGGCCATTGCCGAGGTGTAGAAGACGGAATCGGGCACCTCAACGCCTGCTGAGGCAAAACGGTTAGCCAGATCCTGCTCAGTCTGCGAAGGGTAGTTGGTCAGCACCACCAGCGGCATCTCTTTGGCCAGAATGCGCTGCAGAAATTCCTGTGCGCCGGGAACGGCCGTGTTGTCGTGCATCAGCACGCCATCGATATCACAAATTACGCTTTTTATGGTCATAGTCAGATCCGGTGTGGCCCGCCACAGCAGCGGGTGAGCTTAATCTTCCAGAAGGTGTTGCAGCAGAATGCCGTTAAGCATGGCACGTTTAGCCAGCGCAAAGGCACCAATCGCAGAACGATGATCCAGTGTCGAACGAACAACCGGCAGATGCTTACGGAAGGCCTCTAATGCCTGGGTATTAATGCAGCCCTCAATCGCGGGCAGCAGCACTTTTTCTGCTTCGGTAATCTCTCCCGCCAGCACCACTTTTTGTGGATTAAACAGGTTGATGGCGATAGCAATCGCCTTGCCGAGATAGCGCCCCACATGCTCGATCACTTCACAGGCCAGGGCATCACCCTGATTCGCCGCTTTGCAGATGTGGGGCATCTGGCACGCCTCCAGTGTCAGCACACTGGGGTAGCCCTGATTCAGCAGGTGACGCACACGGTTTTCAATGGCGCCATTGGCGGCAATGGTTTCCAGGCAGCCAAAGTTACCGCAGTGGCAGCGTTCGCCTAACGGATCGACCTGAATGTGGCCTATCTCGCCGACGTTACCGTTACTGCCGAGAAAAATATGGCCGTTGGCGATAATGCCTGCACCGGTCCCCCGGTGTAACCGCACCAGAATTGAGTCAGCACAGTCGCGGCTTGCACCGAAGTAGTGCTCGGCCAGCGCCAGACTGCGGATATCGTGACCCACAAAACTGGTGACGTTAAAGCGTTTCTTCAGGCTGGCGACCAGCGGCCAGTGGCTGACAGCGATGTGCGGCATATAGCGAATCACCCCGTTAATCGGGTCGACCAGGCCGGGCAGGATCACGGAAATGGCGATCAGCTCGCGGATTTTACGCTGGTGCTGCTCAATGAAGCTGCTGATGGCATTAAACAGCGCATGCTCCAGCGTCTCCTGGGTGCGTTCCGGCAGCGCATAATCCTCCTGCGCCAGCGATTTGCCGCTGAGGTCAAACAGCGTAAGGGTGGCATCGTGACGGCCGAGCCGGACGCCGATGGTCTGGAAGTGGCGGGTTTCAGTGATAATTGAGATAGCGCGGCGACCACCGGTAGACGCCTGCTGGTCTACCTCTTTGATCAGGCCGCGCTCAATCAACTGGCGGGTAATTTTCGTGACGCTGGCGGGGGCGAGCTGGCTGAGTTCGGCAATCTGAATGCGCGATATCGGCCCCTGTTGATCAATCAGCCGGTAAACCGCTGCGCTATTAAGTTGCTTAACAAGATCGACATTTCCTATTTGTGACTGGCCGCCAGTGGTCATTCAGTGCTTACTCGCTCAGGACGTCGTCTCCGTTGACAAACGTCTTAATGATTTTAAAGTCGCGCGTAAACACAGTCAGGTTCGCGATTTTTCCTGCTTCGATCGAGCCTAACTGTTTTTCCACGCCCATCGCCCGTGCCGGGTAGAGTGATGCCATGCGCAATGCTTCGTCCAGTGCGATACCCACATGCTCGACGCTGTTCTGTACCGCTTCAATCATCGTCAGGGCTGAACCACTGAGTGTGCCGTTTTCGTCAACACAGAGCCCGTCACGATAATAGATTGTTTTGCCAGCAAAAATAAACTCACTGATTGCCGCGCCCGCCGGTGCGGTGGCATCCGTTACCAGCACCAGCTTGTCGCCTTTTATGCGTTTAGCATTGCGCACGTTAGCGTAATGTACATGTAAACCATCCGCAATAATGCCGCAGTATACATCAGGCGAATCAAACAGCGCACCGATAAGCCCCGGTTCACGACCGGCAAAGGCGGGCATCGCGTTGTAGAGGTGTGTCGCAAAACTCACGCCAGCCGAGAAGCCCGCTTTCGCCTCTTCATACGTTGCACTGGAGTGACCGGCAGACACAATGATTCCGGCGTCAGTCAGCTGCTGAATCACCTCGCGACCGGCATTCTCCGGCGCCAGCGTCACTTTGGTGATGACATCGGCGTTGTCACACAGATACTGCACCATCGCCGCATCCGGCAGGCGAATCAGCGCCGGATCGTGGGTGCCTTTCTTCGCCTTGCTGAGCCACGGGCCTTCCAGATGCAGACCCAGCGCCTGATGCTGATGCTTCTGCAGATAGGCGCGCATGGTGTCGATGGCCCGCTTCATCAGGGCATCGCTGCTGGTGATCAGCGTCGGTAAAAAGCTGGTGCAGCCCGATTTCTCATTGGCGCGCTGCATGATCTCCAGCGTTTCAACGCTGAGCGCATCAATGTCGTCATTAAACTGCACGCCACCACAGCCGTTAAGCTGGAGATCGATAAAGCCTGGCGCAATGATGGCACCCGCCACATCCCGCAATTCAACATCCGCCGCAACCGCTTCACGCGGGCAGACGTGCGCAATCTGCGTCCCGTCAACCACGACCGCGTAGTTATCCAGAATCTCATGACCGCTGTAGATGCGACCGTTGACTAATGCGTACATCTCTCTTCTCCCGTCCTGGCCTGCTGTCACGCAGCGTAACAGCAGGGCATGACAATGTTCTGTTACACGCCTTTCATATTTTCCGCTTCCATTTCGCGGAAATATTTCACGGTTTTCACTTTCAGTTCCATGGTGGCCGGCTCATCACACACCACCACCGATTTTGCGTGCAGCTGCAGGCAGCTGATGGTCCACATATGGTTGACGTTGCCTTCAACTGCCGCCTGCAGGGCCTGCGCTTTAACATGGCCGGTAACCAGAATCATCACTTCCTCTGCATCCAGCAGCGTGCCGACGCCGACCGTCAGCGCGTATTTAGGCACCTGGTCAACGTCGCCGTTGAAGAAGCGAGAGTTCGCTACGCGGGTATCATGGGTCAGGGTTTTAATGCGGGTTCGCGAAGCCAGCGATGAAGCCGGTTCGTTAAAGGCGATATGGCCGTCGTTACCGACACCCCCCATAAACAGGTGAATTTTACCCAGCGCGCGAATTTTCTCTTCGTACTGACGACATTCTGCGTCAATATCAGGTGCATTACCATTCAGCAGGTTGATATTTTCCGGTTGAATATCAACGTGATCGAAGAAATTACGATACATGAAGCTGTGATAGCTCTCCGGATGCTCTTTTGGCAGGCCCACATATTCATCCATATTGAACGTCACAACATGCTTAAAACTGACCTGGCCCGCTTTGTGCATATCAATCAGGTGTTTGTATGCCTCCAGTGGCGTACCGCCGGTAGGCAGACCCAGGACAAAAGGTTTTTCCGCCGTCGGGTTAAACGCGTTAATGCGGTTAACGATATGTCGGGCGGCCCATTTGCCGACCTGGGTTGGCGTCGCTAAAGGAATCAGTCTCATGTTTCACCTCATTTGAAATGGAAAGGGGATCGCTGAACCGTTGCGTAAATCATCAGCCTGAACAGATTTTCTATTCTCGCCACGGCCGGAGCGCAATTCAATATTTCGGATCATAAAATAAGTTTGCATTCATAGCCAGATGTTGCAGTGTGACTCGATGTTTTTTAGTGATAAAAGTCACATATGTCGGGGTTTTAATTTGCGAGGCGAATTAATTTGTCATTACACTTCGCTGCGTGACATGCAGTGTATTCACAATCTTTGCAGCTGACATAACAATATTAAGCGGCGCAAAGCGACAAGTCAGGCTCATAGGGGGAAGGTCCATGTTAAGTTATTTACAGAAGGTAGGGCGGGCACTGATGGTGCCGGTTGCCACCCTGCCAGCGGCAGCGATACTTATGGGGGTAGGGTACTACCTCGATCCCGTCAGCTGGGGTGCAGATAACGCGCTGGCAGCGTTGCTGATTAAGTCCGGTGCGGCGATTATTGAGCACATGTCAGTCCTGTTTGCGATCGGTATCGCCTACGGCATGTCGAAAGATAAAGATGGCGCGGCGGCCCTCACCGGCTTTGTCGGCTTCCTGGTGGTCACCACGCTCTGCTCACCAGCCGCTGTCTCAATGATTCAGAAAATTCCTTTGGCTCAGGTGCCTGCTGCCTTTGGCAAAATCGAAAACCAGTTTGTCGGCATTCTGGTCGGTATTCTCTCGGCAGAAGTCTATAACCGCTTCAGCCACGTCGAACTGCCTAAGGCGCTCTCTTTCTTCAGCGGACGCCGGCTGGTGCCGATTCTCGTTTCGTTCCTGATGATCTTCGTCGCCTTTATCCTGATGTATATCTGGCCGGTGGTGTTCAATGGTCTGGTAGGCTTTGGCGAGCATATCCAGAAGCTTGGCTCGGTCGGAGCCGGTATTTACGCCTTCTTTAACCGTCTGCTGATCCCGGTCGGTCTGCATCACGCGCTGAACTCCGTGTTCTGGTTCGATGTGGCCGGCATTAATGACATTCCTAAATTCCTCGGCGGTGCACAGTCACTGGCGGATGGGTCGGCCACCGTGGGCATTACCGGTCGCTATCAGGCGGGCTTCTTCCCGATCATGATGTTTGGTCTGCCTGGTGCTGCGCTGGCTATCTATCACTGCGCGCGTCCTGAGAATCGCGTCAAAGTGGGCAGTATCATGCTGGCCGCTGCGTTTGCCGCCTTCTTTACCGGGATCACCGAACCGCTGGAGTTCTCCTTCATGTTCGTGGCACCGGTGCTCTATCTGATCCACGCTGTACTGACCGGTATTTCTGTCTTCATCGCCGCCAGCATGCACTGGATCGCCGGATTTGGTTTCAGCGCCGGGCTGGTGGATATGTTCCTCTCCACCCGTAACCCGCTGGCGACCCACTGGTATATGCTGATCCCGCAGGGGCTGGTGTTCTTCGTTATCTATTACGTGGTCTTCCGCTTCACCATCAAAAAATTCAATCTGTTGACCCCTGGCCGCGAGCTGGCGGTGGCCGGTGATGAAAGCGATGGGTATGACGTCAACGTGGACAACAGCGATAACGGCGAAAGCGCCACGGAATCCCTGGCACGTCGCTACATCGGTGCGGTCGGTGGCTCCGCTAACCTGACCAGCATTGACGCCTGCATCACCCGTCTGCGTCTGAACGTTAATGATTCCGCTCAGGTTAATGAGAGCGTGGCGAAGCGTCTGGGCGCGTCCGGCGTTATCCGTCTGAATAAACAGAGCGTGCAGATCATTGTCGGCACCCAGGCCGAAGGCATCGCCTCCGCCATGAAAAAAGTGCTGGCTAAAGGCCCGGTCGCGGCAGCTGCATCCGGCACGACGCCAGCGGCAGAGCCGGAGGTTAAACCGCAGGCCGTGCTGAACAGCGAGAAGCGCGTTATTGCGACGCTGCTGGCACCGGTAACGGGAGATGTCGTGGCACTGGATGCGGTTCCGGATGAAGCCTTTGCCAGCAAAGCGGTAGGCGACGGGCTGGCCATCAAACCCAGCGACAAATGGGTTGTGGCACCGATTGCCGGAACGCTGGTGAAAATCTTCAATACCAATCATGCGTTCTGTCTGGAAACCGACAACGGTGTCGAGATCGTGGTTCACATGGGACTCGATACTGTGGCGCTGGACGGAAAAGGCTTCACGCGGCTGGCGGAAGAGGGAGCCAGCGTGGTAGCCGGTCAGCCGGTGCTGGAGATGGATCTTGAATTCCTGAACGCGAATGCCCGCTCAATGGTGAGTCCGGTGGTGGTCAGCAATAGCGAAGATTTCGCGGGTCTGACACTCCTGGCCCACGGTCCGGTCGTCGCAGGTGAAACCCCGCTGTATGAAGTGAAAGGCTAATCCCCGCAACAGAACCCCACAGGCAGGAAGCGATTCCTGCCTTTTTTGTTTTAAAGGCTTAACAAACGGTTGTTTCCCTCAGACGCTTTGTGGATCATACTCCGTTACTTCGTGGTACAAATCACCCGTTATTCGTATTGAGGATTTTTGAGATGAGTGAGGCTGAAGCCCGCCCAACTAACTTTATTCGTCAGATCATTGACGAAGATTTGGCGAGCGGTAAGCACAGCAGCGTGCATACCCGTTTTCCGCCGGAGCCCAATGGCTATCTGCACATTGGTCATGCGAAATCGATCTGTCTGAATTTTGGCATCGCCCAGGATTATCAGGGGCAATGCAACCTGCGTTTCGACGATACCAATCCGGTTAAAGAGGATATGGAATTCGTTGAATCCATCAAGCGTGACGTCCAGTGGCTGGGTTTTGAGTGGAGCGGTGAAGTCTGCTACTCATCAGACTATTTCGATCAGCTCTACAACTATGCCGTTGAGCTGATTACCAAAGGGCTGGCTTATGTTGATGAGCTGAGCCCGGATCAGATTCGCGAATATCGTGGCACCCTGAAAGAGCCGGGTAAAAACAGCCCGTATCGCGATCGCAGCGTGGAAGAGAACCTGGCGCTGTTTGAAAAAATGCGAAACGGTGGCTTTGCGGAAGGCACGGCCTGTCTGCGCGCCAAAATCGATATGGCTTCGAACTTCATCGTTATGCGCGATCCGGTGCTTTACCGCATCAAGTTTGCGGAACATCACCAGACCGGCAACAAGTGGTGCATCTATCCGATGTATGACTTTACCCACTGCATTTCCGATGCGCTGGAAGGCATTACGCACTCGCTCTGTACGCTGGAGTTCCAGGACAACCGACGTCTTTATGACTGGGTGCTGGACAACATCACGATTCCGGTTCATCCGCGCCAGTATGAGTTCTCGCGCCTGAATCTGGAGTATGCGGTGATGTCAAAACGCAAACTCACTCAGCTGGTGACCGAGAAGCACGTAGAAGGGTGGGACGATCCACGGATGCTGACCGTTTCAGGTCTGCGCCGTCGTGGTTACACCGCGGCTTCTATTCGTGAGTTCTGCCGTCGTATTGGCGTGACCAAGCAGGATAACATCGTCGAGATGGCGTCACTGGAATCCTGCATCCGTGATGATCTGAACGAAAATGCGCCACGCGCGATGGCAGTACTCGATCCCCTGAAAGTGGTGATCGAAAACCTGCCCGCCGGTCACAACGAGGTCATCACCATGCCTAACCATCCGGGTAAACCGGAGATGGGCACGCGTGAAGTGCCGTTCAGCCGTGAGATCTGGATTGACCGTGCAGATTTCCGCGAAGAGGCGAACAAACAATATAAACGTCTGGTTCTGGGCAAAGAAGTCCGTCTGCGCAACGCCTATGTGATCCGTGCAGAGCGGGTAGCCAAAGATGAAGCGGGCAACATTACCTGCATCTACTGCACCAGCGACGTGGATACCCTGAGCAAAGATCCGGCCGATGGCCGCAAGGTGAAGGGGGTGATTCACTGGGTGTCTGCGGATCATGCGCAGCCTGCCGAGTTCCGCCTCTATGACCGACTGTTCAGCGTGCCGAATCCGGCGGCGGCTGAAGATTTCCTGGCGGTGATCAACCCTGATTCACTGAGCATCAAAAATGGTTTCGTCGAACCGAGCCTGCGCGATGTGGAAGCAGCCACCCCGTTCCAGTTTGAGCGAGAGGGCTATTTCTGCGCCGACAGCGTTTACTCTAAACCGACGCAGCTGGTGTTTAACCGCACCGTGGGGCTTCGCGATACCTGGGCTAAAACGGGCGAATAATCGTTTAGGGCTGACCTCATAAAATGACAAAAGGGCGATTAATCGCCCTTTTTTATTGCCCCTGTGTTGAGAATTGCCGACGTTTATTCTGGCTTAACGCAAATCCTGCCCGGACTGCATTGTGAGAGAAATCTGAGTTTAAAAAAATTAATCAATTTCAGGATGTGAATTGTCCGCTTTCAGGTAGGCTATGCGCTCTAAGAGGTAGCAAAGCGGGTTATATAAGGAAAAAAATGCCAGTCCTCGCTCAGGAAGCCAAACACAGTGTCGTCGTTTTACATCAGCTCATTGAACGTATTTTTAATCAGCCTGCCGGATCGGATGACAGCTTTGAGCTGATGATGTCCTTTTTCCATCCTGATTTCCGCATGGTGACGCCAAAAGGTAAAGAGTACGATCTTAACGCGGTCGAAGAGCTGTTCCGACAGCTGCAGGGGCAGCGGGAAGGGATGCGAATTGCGACCTGTGAGCACGTCATACTCTCTCATCATGAAAATGAGATCACCGTGCAGTATCGTGAAATGCAGATGCTGAATGGCAATAACCAGAGCCGTATTTCGCTGGCGATTCTGGATTGCAGCAGCTCGAACCCACGCTGGCGTTATCTGCAGGAGACGCTGGTGGCCTGAGGGTTCAGCAGAGCACAGACGAAAAAAACCGGTCACGTAACCGGTTTTTTATTTCCGCCCGCCAGATTACTGGTCGTGCAGGGTCTCATCTTCACGGCAGTCGCCCAGCGTACAGTGTCCGTACAGATAGAGGCTGTGGTTGGTCAGCTTGATGCCGTGGCGGGTCGCGATTTCACGCTGACGCGTTTCGATGGATTCATCGCTGAACTCGATAACCTTGCCACAATCCAGGCAGATCAGGTGATCGTGGTGATGCTGCTGCGTCAGTTCGAAAACGGATTTGCCGCCTTCAAAGTTGTGACGGGTCACAATACCGGCGTCGTCGAACTGGTTCAGCACGCGGTAAACGGTGGCCAGGCCAATCTCTTCGCCGATGTCGATCAGGCGTTTATACAAATCTTCCGCGCTGACGTGATGGCACTCAGGTTCCTGAAGCACTTCCAGAATTTTCAGTCTGGGCAGTGTCACTTTCAGGCCAGCCTTCTTTAATGCGGTGTTGTTGTCAGTCATGCGGATTTTGTCCTGTTACTAATATTCACTTTTGTGGCTTGTCGCCTTGAATGTCGATCTGTGCTCATTCGCATTTGCGTCTCATTATAGAGCTCAGGGGATGAAATGAAAACCTGAGGGCCGTGAATCATCATGGGCGATGGGGGAAGCTTCACCGGGCCGGGGAGGATTCTGGCAGAGGTCTTTCAGCACATCACTGCGTCATACCGCCTGAGCTAATACGCGGAAGATCGATGCGGGTATTCTACAGATTAAACGAAGAAAGTTAAAAAAATGTGGCTATTATTTCTATAGGAAATTCCATTGCCTCAATGTGAGCTGGCGCTCACATTGAGGCGGGGTGCATCAGGCTTCGATGATCTCTTTCAGCTGCAGTTCATCAAAAATCTGCTTAACCCACTGATCGACGCGCTGGCTGGTCAGCTCAGGCTGACGATCTTCGTCAATGGCCAGGCCCAGGAAGTGCGTCTCATCAGCCAGACCTTTTGAGGCTTCGAAATGGTAGCCTTCTGTTGGCCAGTGACCCACGATAACGGCGCCGTGCGGCTCGATAATGTCGCGGATTGTGCCCATCGCATCACAGAAATATTCAGCGTAATCTTCCTGGTCGCCACAGCCAAACAGGGCAACCAGCTTGCCGTTGAAATCGATCTCTTCCAGCGTCGGGAAGAAGTCATCCCAGTCGCACTGCGCTTCACCGTAATACCAGGTCGGGATGCCCAGCAGCAGGATATCAAACGCTTCCAGGTCTTCTTTTGTACTTTTCGCGATGTCATGCACTTCTGCAACATCTTTACCCAGCTGTTTCTGGATCATTTTTGCAATGTTTTCGGTGTTGCCGGTATCGCTGCCAAAGAAGATGCCTACGAGTGCCATGAGTAAAATAACCTCTTAAATCCTGATAATGAGATGTGTGCCGCAGCACATTTCTGCGAATAATAGCAGACGAGACAAACCCGCGGAACGGTTAAAGCCTCGACATTTGCTCCTGCGTGCGATTTGCCCGCATCAATCCAGTTTGAGCTGCGCCAGCAGCATCTGTTCAATCAGTTCGCTGCGGCTGAGATTACGCTGCGCGGCCAGCGAATTGAGTGCATCGACGGCCTCACTGTTCATTTTCAGTTCGACACGACGCAGTCCGCGCCCTTTGTCACGTTTCAGTTGATTGCGCTTATTAATGCGCAGCTGTTCATCACGCGAAAGCGGACTGGTTTTGGGGCGACCCGGGCGGCGCTCATCAGCAAACAGATCGAGCGTCGTGCGGTCAGTGTGTTCTTTTGCCATGGCTTAGTAAAACTGAATGGGTGCGGGCGCCAGACGCTCACCGCGCAGATTATAAATTATTGGCCGTTGCCGCAGAAAAATCGACCTGCGGCAAAATTTTAGCGCGCCATCATACTGCACGCTTACTCCGGACGCCAATCCTAAACCTTTACTGCCATCTATTTGCTTTTAAAGCGCAAAAAAGCGCCGCACACTGCGCAAAACGGCATCGGGCTTCTCAGCATGGACCCAGTGGCCCGCACCGCCGATCACGTGGGCCTGCGCCGCCGGGAACTGCTGAAGTAACGCATCGCGATAGCGGTTATCCAGGTAACTGGAGTCGCCGCCGCGGATAAAGAGAGCCGGATGAGGCCAGGCGGGAACAGGCTGCCAGCCAGAAAGGGTAGGGTAGTTATCCCACAGCACCGGCACGTTAAAGCGCCATTGCCCGTCATGAAATGACTTCAGCAGGAACTGAATGACCCCTTCTTCTTCAATCACCGGCCGCATAATGCGGGCCGCCTCGCTGCGCAGCGTCACACCTGCCTCTGAGACGGCGCGAATACCGGCAAAGATCAGGTCGTGACGCCGGGTCTGATAATCGACCGGCGCGATATCGATCATCACCAGCCGCTCAATGCGATCAGGCACCAGCGCGCTCATGGTCATGGCGATTTTACCACCCATCGAATGACCGATGACCGCGACGCGATCGATGCCGTGCGCATCCAGCGTATCGACCATATCCTGCGCCATTACAGCGTAGTTCATCTCCTCCGATCGCGGCGAGAGTCCATGGTTACGGACATCCACCTGCAGCAGTGGCCCGGCATCTTTCAGGCCACGGGCCAGCACGCCGAGGTTGTCCAGACTGCCAAACAGACCGTGAATAAGCAGGATGGGCAGAGAATCAGCAGGGGATTGTTCAGTTTGCAGACGGGCGTTCAAAATCATAGCAAAGTTCTTAAGTTTGAGACCTGAGCTTAGGTTATCATGGTTTCACCTTTTCAGGCGCGCCGGTTCCGGCGGCATTAGGACATATTCTGACTTTTGCCCGTAAACCGTTTGATTGCTAACAACCCGCCTGAATTTAACTTTATAATCCTCATGTTAGAACCCGCACATCCGTTGAATTGTCTGACTATACTCAGGGCTTTTCAGGAAAGAGGTGGTTCTGTCATGAGAAAGAACCGTACGGAATAAGATGAAAACGATCGAAGTTGACGAAGAGCTCTACCGTTATATTGCCAGCCACACGCAGCACATTGGTGAAAGCGCATCTGACATTCTGCGTCGTATGCTGAAGTTTACGGCCGGTCAGACGGCACCCGCTTCGCCGGCTCAGCCTGCCTCAAAAGATGCAGCGAAAGAGGCGCCGTCTGCGCCTGTGGGTTCGCGCCCGCAGGATCGTGTGCGCGCGATGCGTGAGCTGCTGCTCTCCGATGAATATGCGGAGCAGAAGCGGGCGGTCAATCGCTTTATGCTCGTTTTGTCAACGCTCTATCGTCTTGATACCGCAGCCTTTGCTGAGGCCACTGCATCGCTGCAGGGCCGCACCCGCGTCTACTTTGCAGGTGATGAGCATACGCTGTTGCAGAATGGCACCCATACTAAGCCGAAGCATGTGCCCGGCACGCCGTACTGGGTGATCACCAACACCAATACCGGCCGTAAATGCAGCATGATCGAACACATCATGCTGTCGATGCAGTTCCCTGCGGAACTCACCGAAAAAGTTTGCGGCACCATCTAAAACTTAAGCGTCAGGGAGCAGCGCCGATGGCCAATCACCCACGTGCCGGGCAACCCGCCCAGCAGAGCGATTTGATTAACGTTGCACAATTAACGTCACAATATTATGTCCTGCAGCCCGATGTGGCGAACCCGGAACATGCGGTGAAATTTGGCACCTCTGGCCATCGCGGCAGTGCAGGGCGTCAAAGCTTCAACGAGATGCACATTCTGGCGATTGCACAGGCGATTGCGGAAGAGCGTAAAAAGAATGGCATCACCGGGCCTTGCTACGTCGGCAAAGATACGCACGCGCTCTCTGAGCCGGCAATCCTGTCGGTGCTGGAAGTGCTGGCAGCGAATGGCGTTGACGTGATTGTGCAGCAGGACAATGGCTATACGCCGACCCCTGCCATCTCAAATGCGATCCTTGAGCACAACAAATCGGGTGGCCCGCTGGCTGACGGCATCGTGATTACGCCGTCCCATAACCCACCGGAAGATGGCGGCATCAAGTACAACCCACCTAATGGCGGACCGGCTGATACCAACGTCACCAAAGTGGTGGAAGATCGCGCTAATCAGCTGATCAAAGATGGCCTGAAAGAGGTTAAGCGTCTGCCACTGGAGCAGGCACTGGCCAGCGGTCATGTGGTCGAGAAAGATTTGATTCAGCCTTACGTTGAAGGCCTGGCCGAAATTATCGATTTCCCGGCTATCCAGAAAGCGGGCTTGAAGCTGGGTGTTGATCCGCTTGGTGGTTCAGGTATCGCCTACTGGCAGCGCATTGCGGAACACTACAAGCTGGATCTGACGCTGGTCAATGACGCGGTCGATCAGACTTTCCGCTTTATGCATCTGGATAAAGATGGCGTGGTGCGCATGGACTGCTCGTCTGAAAGCGCCATGGCAGGCCTGCTGGCTTACCGCGACAAGTTTGATCTGGCATTCGGTAACGATCCCGATTATGACCGTCACGGCATTGTGACCCCGGCGGGTCTGATGAATCCAAACCACTATCTGGCTGTGGCGATTAACTACCTGTTCCAGCATCGTCCGCAGTGGGGCCAGGACGTTGCCGTCGGCAAAACCCTGGTTTCCAGCGCCATGATTGACCGTGTGGTTAATGACATTGGTCGCAAGCTGGTGGAAGTGCCGGTCGGCTTCAAGTGGTTTGTTGATGGTCTGTATGACGGCAGCTTCGGCTTCGGTGGCGAAGAGAGCGCGGGTGCCTCATTCCTGCGTTTCGATGGTACGCCGTGGTCAACGGACAAAGATGGCATCATCATGTGTCTGCTGGCGGCTGAGATTACTGCCGTGACCGGTAAAAACCCTCAGCAGCATTACGATGAGCTGGCTGCACGCTTTGGTGCGCCGAGCTACAACCGTCTGCAGGCATCAGCGACTTCCGCGCAGAAAGCGGCGCTGTCGAAGCTCTCTCCTGAGATGGTCAGCGCGGATACGCTGGCAGGTGACCCGATCACCGCTCGCCTGACGGCAGCACCGGGCAATGGCGCATCCATTGGCGGTCTGAAAGTGATGACGGAGAATGGCTGGTTTGCGGCCCGTCCGTCAGGCACTGAAGACGCCTACAAGATTTACTGTGAAAGCTTCCTGGGCGCAGAACACCGCGCGCAGATCGAGAAAGAAGCAGTAGAGATTGTCAGCGAAGTGCTGAAAAACGCCTGATCCGTCGGGCAATGTAAAGGCGCCGCGGGCGCCTCAGACTGCTCCCTTAATCGCATCAGGGCATATCCTGCCGCAGCGGATTAGCCTGATGCGCAGGGGACAGGGTCAGAAGAGGAAAGCGTCCCGCGCCAGGGATGGCGCGGGCCGAGCAGTCAGGGATGACGGTTTTGCGTCTTTCCGATCTGACCCTGTTCCCTGAGCAGGCTCCGTCTTACTGCGATACCTGCCCGATTCTGTCAGTATCAGAAGGCGCCTCTGGCGCCTTTTTTCATGGCATAAAACGGTAGCCGATGCCGGTTTCTGTCAGCAGATGCGCAGGCTGTGTCGGATTGGCCTCCAGCTTCTGACGCAGATGTCCCATATAGATACGCAGATAGTGGCTGTGCTCCACCGCATTCGGTCCCCAGACCTGGCTCAGCAGTTGCCGCTGTGTCAGCACCTTCCCGGCATTGTTCAGCAGAATACTCAGCAGGCGAAATTCAATAGGAGTGAGGTGAACCTCACTGTCGCCGCGCTGCACGCGTCGTGCGGCAAAATCGACACTGACATCGGCAAAATGAACCCGGGCGTCGGGCTGCTGACTGCTATGACGGCGCAGCGCAACCCGCACGCGCGCCATCAGTTCGCCGATGCCAAAGGGTTTGGTCAGATAGTCATCCGCACCGGCATCCAGTGCCGCGATCTTATCCTGCTCATCACTGCGCGCAGATAACACAATCACCGGCATGGCGCTCCACTGGCGCAGATCGCGGATAAAATCGGTGCCATCCCCATCCGGCAGGCCCAGATCCAGGATAACCAGATCGGGTTTTCGGGTCGCCGCCTCAATCAGTCCGCGCTGCAGCGTATCTGCATCAAAAACTTTAAGGGCTTCACTCTCCAGTGCGAGCCGGACAAAGCGACGGATCTCTTTTTCATCTTCAACGATCAAAACCGTGGTCACGCAATACCTGCCTTAACGGGGTGCCGGAGCGCTACTTTATCAATATTTCTGGCTGCCGTCCGGCGGCTTCATCTGTCAGTTGCTTCCAACTCTTTAGTAACCAGCAAGTAACTTATATGTAACTTAATTACAGGCTGATTCTTAAACAACAAAAATAGCGGTAATTAAGTGGTCAGACGAGTAGTAAAATTACACAATCTGGCGTAAAGTCAGACACAGATCACATTCGCACCGTTTCGCTCGCCGGGAGGAAAAACCATGTATCAGGCTTATCCACGCTACAAAATTATTGCACGCCGCACGCTGGTGGTTCTTCTCGGCGTTATGGCGCTTCCTGTCATGCTTTTTCGCCAGGATCGCGCCCGTTTCTACAGCTATCTGCACCGCATCTGGTGTAAAACCAGCGCCAAACCGGTCTGGCTTGCCCAGTCAGAAGCGGCAGGCGGTGTCTTCTGGTAAAGCCTCCTGTCAGCAAACAGGCCCGGTCAGCAGACCGGGCTTTTTTTTACTTTTTTTCTACAATAAAGAGAGCAACCTGTTGCTTTAACGCTGTCTTCCTGACCATTTTACGCTACACTTAAACCTCTACAAGATTTCAGAGGTTGTACAAGTATGAGCAATAAAATCCCCGTTGGAATCAGTGCATGCCTGCTCGGCGATAGCGTCAGGTTTGATGGTGGCCATAAGCGTCTTACTTTTGCGACCCAGGATCTTACGCCCTTTGTCCGTTTTGAGCCGATCTGTCCTGAAATGGCAATCGGTTTGCCTACACCGCGTCCGGCATTACGGCTGGTGAAGCAGGGCGATGATGATGACTTGCACCTCTGCTTCAGCAAAGATGGCGGAGAAGAAGTCACCCGCCAGATGCGTGACTGGTCAGCAGAGCGGGTAAAATCGCTGCATCATCTTTCGGGCTACATCCTGTGCGCCAAATCCCCCAGCTGTGGCATGGAGCGTGTGCGGGTCTATGAACCTGACACCAACAACAACCGCAAAGTTGGCACCGGCATCTTCGCTGAATTTCTGCAGCGCGAAATGCCCTGGCTGCCGCTGGAAGAAGATGGTCGCCTGCACGATCCGGCGCTGCGTGAAAACTTTATCGGCCGCATCTGCGCGCTGCATGAGTTTAATCAGATGTGGCAACAGGGACTGACCCGCCACGGGCTGATCGCCTTCCACAGCCGCTACAAGCTGATGATGCTGGCACACTCGCAGGAGAAATATCGCGAGCTGGGACCTTTTGTCGCTTCCATGAGTCAGTGGGATTCGCTGGACGCCTTTGCGTTTGAATACCGCAACCGCATGATGGCGCTGATGTCTCGTCCCGCGTCACGCCGCAATCACACCAATGTCCTGATGCACGTGCAGGGCTATTTCCGCCGTCAGCTCAGCTCGCCACAGCGTCAGGAGCTGGCCACGCTGATCGATCGCTATCGCCAGGGGACGCAGCCGCTGCTGGTGCCGATCACCATCCTCAAGCACTACATGGCGGAGTTCCCGCATCCGTGGCTGGCTCAGCAACGTTATTTTGACCCTTATCCCGAAGCCTTGTGCTTACGCTACGGACAGTAATTCAGGAGGCGTATGACCACCCATCTGGTCTGGCTGCGTAACGACTTACGCATCAACGATAATCTGGCGCTGCACGCCGCCTGTCGCGACAGCAAGGCGAACGTCATTGCGCTCTTCCTGGCGACGCCGGAACAGTGGCAACAGCATGAGATGTCACCTAAACAGGCTGCTTTTATCCACGCCAGCCTGCTGGAAGTGCAGGATGCGCTGGCAGAGCGGGGCATCAGACTGCACTACCAGGCGTGTAACACCTTCAGCGACAGCATTGATGCTCTGGCGGAGTTTTGTGAAAAGCAGAAGGTCGACCAGCTTTTCTATAACTATCAGTATGAGGTCAATGAGCGTCAGCGTGATGCAGAAGCTGAAAAGCGTCTCGACAAGGCGGGGGTTATCTGTCAGGGATTTGATGACAGCCTGCTGCTGGCACCCGGTAGCGTACAGAGCGGCGACCGCTCCATGTACAAGGTGTTCACGCCCTTCAGCAAAGCCTTTGTCCGACGTCTCCAGCAGGGATTGCCGGAGTGCGTCCCTGCGCCAAAAGCGCGTGAAGGCGCACCGCTGAAGACTCAGGCGATTCCTGCATTTGACTACCCCAAAGGTGAGTTTGACCGGGATCTTTTTCCGCCAGGCGAAACCGCGGCGCTGAAGCGTCTGCGCCACTTCGCCAAACAGCCGGTGCTGGACTATCCCGACAAACGCGATCTGCCTGCGCTGGATGCGACCAGCCGTCTGTCGGTTTATCTGGCAACAGGCGTGCTGTCGCCACGCCAGTGTCTGCATCGTGTCCTGCATGAACATCCCGATGTGCTGGACAACAGCCGCGCATTTACCTGGCTGAATGAACTCATCTGGCGTGAATTTTACCGGCATCTGCTGGTCGCCTATCCCTCCCTGTGCCGCCATAAGCCCTTTGTTGACTGGACGCACCGGGTGGAATGGCAGAGCAATGAGGCCCATTTCGACGCCTGGAAAGCGGGGAAAACGGGCTTTCCGATCGTTGACGCTGCGATGCGGCAGATGAAGGAGATGGGCTGGATGCATAACCGGTTACGCATGATCACCGCCAGCTTTCTGGTGAAAGATCTGCTGATCGACTGGCGCGAAGGGGAGCGCTATTTTATGCAGCAGCTGATTGATGGCGATCTGGCGGCGAACAATGGTGGCTGGCAGTGGGCCGCGTCAACCGGGACGGACGCCGCGCCCTATTTCCGCATCTTTAACCCGACGACCCAGGGCGAGCGCTTCGATCCGCAGGGCGATTTTATCCGCCACTATCTGCCGGAACTGGCCGATGTCCCCGACAGCGATATTCATCAGCCGCACCGCTGGGCGGAGAAGCATCATAAGAAACTCGATTATCCGGCACCAATCGTGGATCATAAGGCCGCACGTAAAAAGACATTAGACGCCTTTGAGCGCGCCAAAAGCGCCGCCTGAGGCCTCGCAGGAGCCTGAATGAATCATTACGAACTGGAGGCGCTGATTAATCAGCATCTCAACAGCCATACCTTCAGCGATTATGCCCCCAACGGTTTACAGGTTGAGGGACGCAGTGAGGTTAAGCGGGTTATCACCGGTGTCACTGCCTGTCAGGCATTGCTGGATGAGGCGGTCGCCCGCGAGGCCGATGCGATAATCGTCCATCACGGTTATTTCTGGAAAAGCGAACCGGCCGCGATTAAAGGGATGAAGCGCCGCCGTCTGCGGACCCTGCTGGCGAATGATATCAATCTCTACGGCTGGCACCTGCCGCTTGATGCGCACCCGGAACTGGGCAACAACGCGCAGCTGGCAAAACTGCTGGATATTGAAATCCGGGGTGAAGTGATGCCGCTCGTTTTCCATGGGGAACTGGCAGAGCCGCTCTCCGGCGAACAGCTGGCCAGCCGAATCGGGGAGCGGCTGGGACGCCAGCCGCTGCATTGCGGTGACAACGCGCCGGCCCTGATTCGCCGTATTGCCTGGTGCAGCGGAGGCGGGCAGGGCTTTATCGACCAGGCTGCGGCCGCAGGCGTCGATGCTTACATTACCGGTGAAGTTTCTGAACAGACCATCCACAGTGCGCGTGAGCAGGGGCTGCACTTCTTTGCCGCAGGGCACCATGCTACCGAGCGGGGCGGCGCAAAAGCGCTGGGCGAGTGGCTGGCGCAGCAGCACAATCTCGACGTAACCTTCATCGATATTCCTAACCCTGCCTGATGTCCTTCCCGGTCCTGCGCACCTGCGCAGGGCCTTATTTCCTGACGCTATTCCTGCTGCTGCGCGCCTGCGCAGGTCCTTATTCTTCGATGAGAACCCACGCTGCTGCGTGCCTGCAGCGGAGCTTATTGATTGACATCTTCCTGTCACTTTCGCATAACTGTTTGCTTTATGTAGATAAGGCACTGGCCGAACCGCTGCTTTTGGCGGGACGGCCAGGCGCGATCTCAACTGAGCGGGAGGTAGCGGTTGCAACGAGCACGGTGTTATTTATCAGGGGAACGCGCTGTCGTGCTGGAGCTGGAACCGCCGGTTTCACTGGAGAGCCAGCAACGCATCTGGGGACTCAATCAGCGGCTGCGCGATCACGAGAGCGTGCAGGAAGTGATCCCCGGCATGAACAACATCACCCTGATCCTGCGCGATCCCCAGCAGAATGCGCTGGATGCGATAGAGCGTCTTCAGCGCTGGTGGGAGGAGAGTGAGGCGGAATTTCCCGCGTCGCGGGAGGTGTTGATCCCGGTGATCTATGGCGGCTCCACTGGCCCCGATCTGACCGTAGTGGCGGAACATGCCGGACTGACGCCCCGTCAGGTGGTTGAGCTGCACAGCAGCAGCGAATATGTGGTGTTTTTTATCGGCTTCCAGCCCGGTTTCCCCTATCTCGGCGGACTCGATTCCCGTCTGCACACGCCTCGCCGTGCTGAACCCAGAGTCGCGGTGCCCGCCGGATCGGTCGGCATCGGTGGCAGCCAGACCGGCATCTATCCGCTGGCCTCGCCCGGTGGCTGGCAGCTGATCGGACATACCTCCACCGCGCTGTTCGATCCGCGCCAGCAACCGCCTGTGTTGCTGCGTCCCGGCGACCGCGTGCGCTTTGTGCCGCAACAGGAGGGCGTATGTTAAACATTCTGCGAGCCGGACTGGCCACCACCATTCAGGATGCCGGTCGCGCTGGCTGGCGGCAGTATGGCATCAGCCCCGGCGGCGTGCTCGACTATCCCGCTATGTTTACCGCCAACGTGCTGGTGGGCAATGCGCCCCACAGCGCGGTGCTGGAGATCGTGCTGGGCCAGTTTAAAGCGGAGTTTACCCGTAATGGCTGGTTTGCGCTGACGGGGGCGGGCTGTCAGGCGGAGCTGGATGGTCAGCCGGTCTGGACAGGCTGGCGCACCGCAGTAAAAAAAGGGCAGGTGCTCTCGCTGGCAATGCCGAAGCGCGGCATGCGCAGCTATCTGGCGGTGCAGGGCGGTTTTGATCTGCCGGAGATGCTCGGCTCGCTCAGCACCGATCTCAAAGCGGGTTTTGGCGGCTTCAAAGGGCGAATCTTACAGGATGGCGATCGCCTGCCGCTGGGCAAACCGACCCGGACGTTCGACCGCAAAGCCGGGGTGCGGCAACTGCTGTGGGGCAACCGGATTCGTGCGCTGCCCGGCCCGGAGTACCACGAATTCAGCCGCGACGCGCAGCAGGCATTCTGGCGCACCGCCTGGAAACTCAGCCCGCAAAGTAACCGGATGGGCTACCGGCTGGAGGGGCGGCAACTCAGTCGTGAAAATCCGCGTGAACTGCTGTCACACGGCGTCATGCCGGGCGTGATTCAGGTGCCACCCAGCGGACAGCCCATCGTGCTGATGGCGGATGCCCAGACCACCGGTGGCTATCCACGCATCGCCTCGGTTATCGAAGCCGATCTCTATCACCTGGCGCAAATCCGTCTGGGTGAACCTGTTCACTTTATTCACTGCACCCTGCCGGAGGCGATGCTGGCGCGCCAGCATCAGCAACGCGCACTGGATCAGATGATGTGGGGGCTTAATGAAGATTGATTTAAATGCCGATCTCGGCGAGGGCTGCGCCAGCGATGAGGCACTGCTGCAACTGGTCACTTCTGCCAACATCGCCTGTGGCTTTCATGCCGGTGACGCGCAGACCATGCTGCAGTCGGTGCGCTGGGCGCAGGCATCGGGCGTGGCCATCGGCGCGCATCCCTCGTTTCCTGACCGGGAAAACTTTGGCCGCCGCGCCATGCAGCTGCCGCCGGAGACGCTTTACGCCCAGATGATCTACCAGATTGGCGCGCTGAAAAGTCTGGCGGAAAGCGAAGGGGCGCGGCTGGTCCATGTCAAACCGCACGGCATGCTCTACAACCAGGCCGCAGCCGATCCGGTGCTGGCTGACACCATCGCCCGCGCCATCAGGGCGGTTGACAGCCAGCTGATCGTGACAGGGCTGGCTGGCAGCGAATCGATCCGCGCCGCGGCGCACTACGGCTTACGCACCCGGGAAGAGGTTTTTGCTGACCGGGGTTACCTGAGCAGCGGGGCACTGGTGCCGCGCAGCGAACCGGGCGCACTGATTGAGGATGAACAGCAGGCCATTGATCAGACGCTGACGATGGTCCGGCAGGGCAAAGTCAGAAGTATCAGTGGTGAATGGGTCGCGGTGAATGCGCAGACCGTCTGCTTACATGGCGACGGCGCACACGCGCTGCAGTTTGCCCGGCGGTTGCGTGATGCCTTCGCCGCTCAGCAGATTGCGGTTACCAGCGCCTGAATAACATTTAGCCCGGCTTATGCCGGGTTTTTCAACTCTGAGGGAAAACCATGGAAAGTGCAGTCAATCTCTGGCCGTTACTGGGCATTGCCGCCATCGTTATCGGCTTCGTGTTACGTTTCAATCCGGTGCTGGTCGTGATCGTCGCCGGATTCGTCACCGGTCTGGCGGCGATGATGCCGCTGGCGGATATTCTGGAAAAGCTCGGCGCCGGTTTTCTGAACACCCGTAACCTGCCGCTGATTCTGCTGCTGCCGCTGGCGGTCATTGGCCTGCTGGAGCGTCACGGGTTGAAGGAGCGGGCACAGGCATGGATCGCACAGATAAAAACGGCCACCGCCGGACGTCTGCTGATCGTCTATCTGTTTGTCCGTGAAATCACCGCCGCGCTGGGATTAACCAGCCTGGGTGGCCATCCGCAGATGGTACGTCCGTTGCTGGCCCCGATGGCAGAGGGGGCAACGGAAAACCGCTATGGTGAGATCACACCTGAACTGCGCTACCGGCTGCGCGCCATGTCTGCGGCCACCGATAATGTCGGCCTCTTCTTTGGTGAGGATATCTTCGTGGCATTTGGCGCGATTATCTTTATGCATAACTTTATGCAGGAGTCGGCCGGGATTCAGACCGAACCGCTGCACATTGCGTTATGGGGCATTCCGACCGCGCTCGCCGCCTTTCTGATCCACTCGGCGCGTCTGATGCGTCTGGATCGTCAGCTGGCGCGGGAACTGCAGCAGCTGAACAACCAGGCGCTGAAAGCCCGGGGAGGTGAATAATGTTCCAGCAACAATATCTGATGTGGCTGGCGGGCGTTATCCTGCTGGTGGTCGCGATTCTTTCCTGGCGCGACAGCGCAAATCCGCGCCGTTTTACCACCGGACTCTTCTGGGCGTTGTATGGCCTGGTATTTCTGGTGGGGGACTGGACGACGCAGATGATGAGCAGCCTGATGGGCTCGGATGCTGCGGGCACCCGAATGCTGCACATCACCATCGGTGTCATTGTGGTCGTGATGGCATTGATCGCCGGTTTCGGGGGTGTCCGGCTGGGTCGTTATCATCAGCGCAGTGATGAAGAGAAGCAGGCCAGCGCAGGGCGTCTGGGCAATAAACTGTTTCTGCCCGCGCTGGCGATCCCGGTCGTGACCGTGATCGGTGTGCTGGCGTTTAACCATATTCCCGGTCTGCAGGATGCGGTTTTCGGACCCGGCAACCACGCCACGCTGGTGACGCTCTTCTCCATGATGGTGGGCTGTCTGATCGGCTGGCTGGTGGCGTTAAAACTGACTCATGAAAAACCGGTGCAGTCGATGCAGGAGACCCGCCGCCTGCTGGATTCGGTTGGCTGGGCCTTTATTCTGCCGCAAATTCTCGCCACCCTGGGACTGCTCTTTACCAGCGCGGGCGTGGGCGGTGCGATTTCGCATCTGACTGAGACCTGGCTGGCGGTAGATAACCGCTTTGTCGCGGTCACCGTTTATGCCGTCGGAATGGCGCTGTTGACCATGATCATGGGTAACGCTTTTGCCGCGTTTCCGATTATTACCGCAGGCGTCGGCATCCCGATCTTAGTGCTGCAGCACGGCGGTAATCCGGCGGTGATGGCCGCGATTGGCATGTTCTCCGGCTACTGCGGCACCCTGATGACGCCGATGGCGGCCAACTTCAATATCGTCCCGGCCGCGCTGCTGGAACTGCCGGACCGTAACGCGGTGATCAGGGCTCAGATTCCAACCGGTGTGCTACTGTTAATTGTTAACATTTTCCTGCTCTATTTCCTGATGTTTTTGTGAGGCCGCATGAAAACTGTTCTGATGACCGCCTTTGAACCCTTTGGCGGTGAAACGATTAACCCGTCATGGGAAGCGGTCCGCGCACTGGAGGGCAAACAGATCGGTGACGCCACCATCGTTATCCGCCAGTTACCTGTCGTC
Source organism: Pantoea sp. Sc1 (assembly GCF_000255315.1). NCBI lineage: Bacteria > Pseudomonadati > Pseudomonadota > Gammaproteobacteria > Enterobacterales > Erwiniaceae > Pantoea > Pantoea sp. Sc1. Next base: position 2,943,706 of record NZ_AJFP01000001.1, on the reverse strand, counting down.
TTCCGCGATGTGCTGACGGTGCTCTATCAGGCACTGGATGAGGTTAAACCGGATCTCATTCTGTCCGTGGGGCAGGCGGGGGGCCGCAGCGATATCAGTGTTGAACGCATCGGCATTAATGTGGATGACGCCCGTATCCCGGACAACGCCGGTCATCAGCCGGTGGATGAGCCCGTGGTCGCGGGCGGCCCGGCAGCCTACTTTTCCCGTCTGCCGATCAAAGCGATCGTTGCGGCCGTGCGCGAAGCGGGCATTCCCGCGTCGGTTTCACAAACCGCCGGCACCTTTACCTGCAACCGGGTGATGTATGGCCTGCTGCACTGGCTGGCGCAGCAGGAGCGCCCGGCGCGGGGTGGTTTTATCCATATCCCTTATCTGCCCGAGCAGGCGGCGCAGCATCCCGGTGTGCCGAGCATGGCGGTCGCAACGATTATCAGGGCGCTGGAAATTGCAGTGCAGGTGACGCTGGAAACCGGCGACGACATAAAACAGGTGGGCGGAGCCACCCATTAAGAGGATGAAGAATGCCTGAAGGACCGGAAATCCGCCGTGTGGCGGATAAACTTGAAGTCGCGATTGTGGGGCAGCCGCTGACAGAGGCGTGGTTTGCATTTCCTCAGCTGAAAACCTACGAACCGGCCCTGATTGGCGAGCAGGTGCAGGCGATTGAGACGCGCGGAAAGGCGTTGCTGACGCACTTCAGCAATGGCCTGACGCTTTACAGCCACAACCAGCTCTACGGCGTCTGGCGCATCGTCAAACCCGACACCGAACTTAACACCACACGTCAGCTGCGGGTGCGGCTGGCGACGGCGGGCAAAGCGATTCTGCTCTACAGCGCCTCCGACATTGAACTGCTCAACGCGGATACGCTGGCGGCCCACCCGTTCCTGAATCGTATCGGGCCGGATGTGCTGAGTAGCGGTGTGACGGTGGATGAGGTCAGGGAGCGGTTGCTCTCACCCCGCTTCCGGCGACGCCAGTTCAGCGGGCTGCTGCTGGATCAGGCGTTTCTGGCCGGGCTGGGCAACTACCTGCGCGCTGAAATTCTCTGGCTGGCACAGCTGCTGCCTCACCATAAGGCTCAGGAGCTGAGCGACGATCAGCTGACTGCTTTCAGCGAAGCACTGCTGTCGGTACCGCGTCACGCCTACCGGATGCGCGGAACCATGAAGAAATATCATGAGGAAGCGGCCTTTCAGTTTGAGGTGTTTCACCGGCAGGGCAAGACGTGCCGGCGCTGTGGCACAACCATAGAGAAGGGCACGCTCTCATCGCGGCCTTTTTACTGGTGTCCGGGCTGTCAGAGGTAGAGAGAGGGATTTTTGCGGCGCCTTCATAAGCAAAAGCAGGTTGAGTCCGGCCGCGGCAAACAGGTCAAAAGCGCAGGGAACAGGGTCAGAGGAGGAAAGCGTCCCGCGCCAGGGACGGCGCGGGCCGAGCGGCCATGGATGGCCTGAGCGACTTTCCGATCTGACCCTGTTCCCTGAGCAGGCTCGGTCCCGCAGCAGCAGTGACTGTGCAGACCTCATTTCATCAGGCATGTGAAGGGAATTACAGAGGGAAAGAAGGGCTTCGCAGAGGAAAGGTTTGCTATGCAGGCGCGGCATAACCGCTCGCCGCGCCAGATCAGAATCACGTCGCCAGGCGGGGATCGCTCCCCGCCATCACGAACTTACTTCTCCAGCTTAGAGCTGAATTCACGCTCAGTGTAACCGGTGTAGAGCTGACGCGGACGGGCAATCTTCATGCCTTCGTCGTGCATCTCTTTCCAGTGTGCAATCCAGCCAACGGTACGGGCCATCGCGAAGATCACCGTAAACATGGAGGAAGGAATCCCCATCGCTTTCAGAATAATACCGGAGTAGAAGTCGACGTTAGGATAGAGCTTACGCTCGATAAAGTACGGGTCGTTCAGCGCGATGTGTTCCAGCTCCATCGCCACTTCCAGCAGGTCATCTTTCATACCCAGCTCATTCAGGACTTCATGGCAGGTATCACGCATCACGGTCGCGCGTGGATCGTAGTTTTTGTAAACACGATGACCAAAGCCCATCAGACGGAAGGAATCATTCTTATCCTTGGCACGTTTAACAAACTCAGGAATGTGCTCAACGCTGCTGATCTCTTCCAGCATACGCAGTGTCGCTTCGTTTGCACCGCCGTGCGCCGGTCCCCACAGGGAGGCGATCCCGGCGGCGATACAGGCAAACGGGTTCGCACCACTTGAACCGGCGGTACGCACTGTTGAGGTAGAGGCGTTCTGCTCATGGTCAGCATGCAGAATCAGAATACGGTCCATGGCGCGTTCCAGCACCGGGTTAACTTTGTACTCTTCGCATGGCGTAGCGAACATCATGTGCAGGAAGTTACCGGCATAAGAGAGGTCGTTGCGCGGATAAACAAATGGCTGGCCGATGGAATATTTGTAACACATCGCTGCCATGGTCGGCATCTTGGAGAGCAGACGGAATGCTGCGATTTCGCGGTGGCGCTCAATGTTTACATCCAGCGAATCATGGTAAAACGCCGCCAGTGCGCCGGTCACACCGCACATCACCGCCATCGGATGCGAGTCACGACGGAAGCCGTGGAACAGACGGGTAATCTGCTCATGAATCATCGTATGACGGGTAACGGTGGTGCGGAACTCATCAAACTGCTTCTGATCCGGCGCTTCGCCATTCAGCAGGATGTAGCACACTTCCAGATAGTTAGAGTGGGTCGCCAGCTCAGAAATAGGGAAACCACGGTGCAGCAGGATACCTTCGTCACCATCAATGAAGGTGATTTGCGATTCGCAGGACGCTGTAGAAGTGAAACCGGGATCGAAGGTGAACAGGCCACTTGCACCCAGAGAGCGGACATCCACCACATCCTGGCCCAGCGAGCCTTTCAGCACGTCCAGTTCAATAGATGTTCCATCTTGCAGGGTTAGCGTTACTTTTTTATCTGTCATTTTCGTCTCCATAGCGCCTTATGTAGGTAAGGATCTTTAGACACCTGAAACGCGTTCATGTTGCGGTTGGCAAAACAACACAGTATCACTCTGCGGCGATCAGGCCGGTGCAGGGTACAGAGTGAGCGGCGCGTTCCCAGCGGGAACCTGTGAGCCATGGACATGCTGCATATCGCGGTTGTTAAAGATCCGGTCAGGACATAACTTCTTGGTAACCAATAACCTGATGCTTTTTAATGCTCATTATCGCAATGTTACATAACTTGCGCTTAGGGGAAAGTGTATCCCCATAACTTTTGTGCATCATAGGAATTTACAGGCTTAGTTTGTAACTGAATTGTTGAACTATTGTCAAATCAGATAATTAAAATTGTATCAATTGTGAAAATCGTGAGTATGATCACTGTTCTACCTAAAATATACCAAAGAGTTTGTAGGGGAATTGTAATCAGAATGTGATCCTCCTATACTCCAGGCAGGTCTCCGGAACACCCTGACACCAGGAGCCACCCAGCGTTTACTACCGCGTCAATTAACACTGGATGTTGCTTGTTTGGTGACGGTTAAAGTCTGCCACGCGTTGTGATTAGACTCCGCCTCAGGTCCGGAGGAAGCAAAATAAAAAAGAGCTGTGTGGGCAAAACCGTGAAAAAACAAAGACCTGTCAACTTGGATCTCTCGACGATCCGGTTTCCCGTTACTGCAATATCATCCATTCTTCACCGCGTCTCCGGCGTAATCACCCTGGTTGCCATTGGCATCCTGCTGTGGCTACTCGGTCTCTCTCTCTCCTCTCCTGAAGGTTTCCAGCACGCTGCGTCCATTATGGATGGCTTCTTCGCGAAGTTCATCATGTGGGGCATCTTAACGGCGCTGGCCTATCACGCGGTGAGCGGGATTCGTCATATGTTGATGGATTTTGGTTATCTGGCTGAAACGCTGCAGGTCGGTAAGCGCTCAGCACATATAACTTTTGTGATCACTGTCGTGCTGGCAATTCTGGCGGGAGTCCTCGTATGGTAAGCAATGCATCCGCATTGGGTCGCAACGGCATTCAGGACTGGCTGCTGCTGCGCGCAACTGCAATTCTCATTACGCTCTACATCGTCTACATCCTCGGTTTCGTGGTGATGACAGACACGCTGACGTATGACCTGTGGCGTGGCTTCTTCGCCTCCGCCTTCACCAAAGTGTTCACGCTGCTGACGCTCTTCTCCATTCTGATCCACGGCTGGATCGGGATGTGGCAGGTGTTAACAGACTACGTTAAATCGCTGCCAACCCGTTTGTTGCTGCAGTTTGTGATTGTCGTGGCGCTGTTGTGGTATGCGATTTATGGCTTTGTTGTGGTGTGGGGTGTGTAAATGAGTTTGCCAATCAGAGAATTTGATGCCGTGGTGATCGGCGCAGGTGGCGCAGGAATGCGCGCCGCACTGCAAATCTCCCAGGGCGGCCAGAGCTGTGCCCTGTTATCCAAAGTTTTCCCGACCCGTTCCCACACGGTATCTGCGCAGGGCGGTATCACCGTTGCGCTGGGTAATACCCACGAAGATAACTGGGAATGGCATATGTATGACACCGTCAAAGGTTCCGACTATATCGGTGACCAGGACGCGATTGAATATATGTGCAAAACCGGCCCGGAAGCGATTCTGGAGCTGGAGCATATGGGCCTGCCATTCTCCCGTCTGGAAGATGGCCGCGTTTATCAGCGTCCGTTTGGTGGTCAGTCGAAAAACTTCGGCGGCGAGCAGGCGGCACGTACGGCGGCGGCCGCTGACCGTACCGGTCACGCCCTGCTGCATACGCTCTATCAGCAGAACCTGAAAAACAAAACCACCATCTTCTCGGAGTGGTACGCGCTGGATCTGGTGAAAAACGCCGATGGCGCGGTAGTGGGTTGTACCGCTATCTGCATCGAAACCGGCGAAACCGTCTACTTCAAAGCGAAGGCGACCATTCTGGCGACCGGCGGTGCAGGCCGTATCTACCAGTCCACCACCAACGCCCACATCAACACCGGTGACGGTGTCGGTATGGCGCTGCGCGCAGGCGTGCCGGTGCAGGATATGGAGATGTGGCAGTTCCACCCAACCGGCATCGCGGGTGCAGGTGTGCTGGTTACGGAAGGCTGCCGTGGTGAAGGTGGCTACCTGCTGAACAAACATGGCGAACGCTTCATGGAGCGTTATGCGCCAAACGCCAAAGACCTGGCGGGCCGCGACGTGGTTGCGCGCTCGATGATGATTGAAATCCGTGAAGGTCGCGGCTGTGACGGTCCGTGGGGCCCGCACATCAAACTGAAACTCGATCATCTGGGTAAAGAGGTACTGGAATCGCGTCTGCCGGGTATCCTGGAGCTGTCGCGCACCTTTGCTCACGCCGATCCGATCAAAGAGCCTATCCCGGTTATCCCGACCTGCCACTACATGATGGGCGGCATTCCGACCAAAGTAACCGGTCAGGCGCTGCGCGTGAACGAGCAGGGTGAAGACGTGGTGATTCCAGGCCTGTTCGCTGTCGGCGAAATCGCCTGTGTTTCGGTGCACGGAGCCAACCGTCTGGGTGGTAACTCCCTGCTGGACCTGGTGGTCTTTGGCCGCGCGGCGGGTCTGCATCTGCTGGAGAGCATCCAGGAGCAGGGCGACCTGCGTGATGCGACCGAAGATGAAATCGCCGTGGCGATGGAGCGTTTCAACCGCTGGGAAAACAACACCACCGGTGAAGACCCGGTTGAGATTCGCAAAGCGCTGCAACGCTGCATGCAGAACAACTTCTCGGTCTTCCGTGAAGGTGATGCGATGGCGCAGGGTCTGGAAGAGCTGAAAGAGATTCGCCAGCGCCTGAAGTCAGCGCGTCTGGATGACCGCTCACCCGATTTCAACACTCAGCGTATTGAGTGCCTGGAGCTGGATAACCTGATGGAGACGGCCTTTGCCACGGCGGTCGCGGCTAACTACCGCACCGAGAGCCGCGGTGCGCACAGTCGCTTCGACTTCCCGGATCGTGATGATGAAAACTGGCTGTGCCACAGTCTTTATGTCCCGGAAACCGAAAGCATGACGCGCCGTGAGGTGAACATGCAGCCGAAACTGCGCGCGGCCTTCCCGCCGAAAGTGCGCACCTACTAATTCCGGAGACGACGATGAGACTCGAGTTTTCAATTTATCGCTACAATCCAGACGTCGACGACAAACCGCGTATGCAGGATTACACGCTGGAATCGGAAGATGGTCGTGACATGATGCTGCTGGATGCGCTGATCCGCCTGAAAGAGAAAGATCCGACCCTGGCCTTCCGTCGCTCCTGCCGTGAAGGTGTCTGCGGCTCTGACGGCCTCAACATGAACGGTAAAAACGGTCTGGCCTGCATCACGCCGGTATCGGCACTGGGCAACGGAAAACAGAAAATTGTTATCCGTCCGCTGCCGGGCTTACCGGTCGTGCGTGACCTGGTAGTAGACATGAGCCAGTTTTATGCACAATATGAGAAAATTAAGCCTTTCCTGTTGAATAATGGGGAAAATCCGCCAGCACGTGAACATCTGCAGTCACCGGATGAGCGTGAACATCTGGATGGCCTGTACGAATGTATTCTCTGTGCCTGCTGCTCAACCTCCTGCCCGTCATTCTGGTGGAATCCGGAGAAGTTCATTGGTCCAGCCGGTCTGCTGGCCGCATACCGCTTCCTGATTGACAGCCGCGACACCGAAACCGAGTCGCGCCTCGACAATCTGAATGATGCTTTCAGCGTATTCCGCTGTCACAGCATTATGAACTGTGTGAGCGTATGCCCGAAAGGGCTCAACCCGACTCGCGCCATCGGCCATATCAAGTCGATGCTGCTGCAGCGCGGTGCATGATGTGTACTTGCCGGGAACCTCAGGTTCCCGGTGTTTTACGGAAGCCTCTGTAAGCGCGGTGATGACCACGTTTACAAAGGTTCCCTTACGGGCCACGCGCGCTGCGCAGAGTGCTCGTATCGCTGAACTCACTACGGCAAACCGCGAAAGCGGCAACAAATGAAACCTCAAAAAAGCATAGCAATGCTTAAGGGATCACAATGCAGAACAGCGCGATGAAACCCTGGCTGGACTCTTCCTGGCTGGCCGGCGCGAATCAGTCTTACATAGAGCAGCTCTATGAGGATTTCCTGACCGATCCTGACTCTGTCGATGCAGTGTGGCGCTCGATGTTCCAGCAGTTACCGGGCACCGGAATGAAACCTGAGCAGTTTCACTCCACCACACGTGAGTACTTCCGTCGCCTGGCGAAAGACGCATCTCGTTACACCTCATCTCTCTCCGATCCGGAAACCAACTCCAAGCAAGTGAAAGTGTTGCAGCTGATTAACGCGTTCCGTTTTCGCGGTCATCAGCACGCCAACCTCGATCCGCTTGGCCTGTGGAAACAGGACCGGGTGGCCGATCTTGATCCCGCTTTTCACGATCTGACCGAGGCCGATTTTCAGGAAAGCTTTAACGTCGGCTCTTTTGCCATCGGCAAAGAGACCATGAAGCTGGCCGATCTCTTCGAGGCGCTGACCCAGACTTACTGCGGCTCGATTGGTGCGGAATATATGCACATCAACAACACCGATGAGAAACGCTGGATCCAGCAGCGTCTTGAGTCCGTGGCGGGCCGTGCAGCGTTCAGCAACGAAGAGAAAAAAGGTTTCCTGAAAGAGCTGACCGCCGCAGAAGGGCTGGAGAAATATCTGGGAGCGAAATTCCCGGGTGCGAAACGCTTCTCGCTGGAAGGTGGCGACGCGCTGATTCCGATGCTGCGCGAAATGATCCGTCATGCCGGAAAGAGCGGAACCCGTGAAGTGGTGCTGGGTATGGCGCACCGCGGCCGTCTCAACGTGCTGATCAACGTGCTGGGTAAAAAGCCGCAGGATCTGTTCGACGAGTTCGCCGGTAAACACAAAGAGCATCTGGGCACCGGTGACGTGAAGTACCACATGGGCTTCTCTTCTGACGTGGAAACGGAAGGCGGCCTGGTGCATCTGGCGCTGGCGTTTAACCCGTCACATCTGGAGATCGTCAGCCCGGTGGTGATGGGGTCGGTTCGCGCCCGTCTTGATCGTCTCGATGAGCCAGCCAGCAATAAAGTTTTACCGATCACCATTCACGGTGATGCGGCCGTCATTGGTCAGGGCGTGGTTCAGGAAACCCTGAACATGTCTCAGGCGCGCGGTTATGAAGTGGGTGGCACGGTTCGCATCGTGATCAACAACCAGGTGGGCTTTACCACCTCTAACCCGAAAGATGCGCGCTCTACGCCATACTGCACCGACATCGGCAAAATGGTGCTGGCGCCGATCTTCCACGTCAACGCTGACGACCCGGAAGCGGTGGCCTTTGTTACCCGTCTGGCACTCGATTACCGCAACACCTTTAAGCGTGATGTGTTTATCGATCTGGTCTGCTATCGCCGTCATGGTCACAACGAGGCGGATGAGCCAAGCGCGACCCAGCCGCTGATGTACCAGAAAATCAAAAAACACCCGACGCCACGCAAAATCTACGCTGACCGGCTGGAAGGTGAAGCCGTTGCCACGCAGGAAGATGCGACCGAGATGGTCAATCTTTACCGTGACGCGCTGGATGCGGGCGAATGTGTGGTGCCGGAATGGCGTCCGATGAGCCTGCACTCCTTTACCTGGTCACCTTACCTGAACCATGAGTGGGATGAGCCTTATCCGGCGCAGGTTGAGCTGAAACGTCTGAAGGAGCTGGCGCTGCGTATCAGCCAGGTGCCTGAAGAGGTGGAAGTTCAGTCGCGTGTCGCCAAGATCTACAACGACCGTCGCCTGATGGCCGAAGGTGAAAAAGCCTTCGACTGGGGCGGAGCAGAGAACCTGGCCTACGCCACACTGGTCGATGAAGGCATTCCGGTACGCCTGTCGGGCGAAGATACCGGTCGCGGCACCTTCTTCCACCGTCACGCTGTCATTCATAACCAGGCGAACGGCTCTACCTACACCCCGCTGCACCATGTGCACAGTGGTCAGGGCCAGTTTAAAGTCTGGGACTCCGTGCTGTCCGAAGAGGCGGTGCTGGCCTTTGAATATGGCTACGCGACGGCTGAACCCCGCATCCTGACCATCTGGGAAGCGCAGTTTGGTGACTTCGCCAACGGCGCACAGGTGGTTATCGATCAGTTCATCAGCTCCGGTGAGCAGAAATGGGGCCGCATGTGTGGTCTGGTGATGCTGCTGCCGCACGGCTATGAAGGTCAGGGGCCGGAGCACTCCTCTGCGCGTCTGGAGCGTTATCTGCAACTCTGCGCTGAGCAGAACATGCAGGTCTGCGTGCCTTCAACCCCGGCGCAGGTTTACCACATGCTGCGTCGTCAGGCGCTGCGCGGTATGCGTCGTCCGCTGATTGTGATGTCACCGAAATCACTGCTGCGTCATCCGCTGGCGATCTCAACGCTGGATGAACTGGCAAACGGCAGTTTCCAGCCGGCGATTGGTGAAATTGACGATCTCGATCCGCAGGGCGTGAAACGCGTCGTGCTCTGTTCCGGTAAAGTCTATTACGACCTGCTGGAGCAGCGTCGTAAAAACGAGCAGACCGATGTGGCCATCGTGCGCATCGAGCAGCTCTATCCTTTCCCGCATCAGGCGGTACAGGAAGCATTAAAAGCGTATTCTCACGTGCAGGATTTTGTCTGGTGTCAGGAAGAGCCACTGAATCAGGGCGCCTGGTATTGCAGCCAGCATCACTTCCGTGAAGTTGTGCCGTTTGGCGCGACCTTACGTTATGCAGGCCGCCCGGCATCCGCCTCACCGGCCGTGGGTTACATGTCCGTACACCAACAACAGCAGCAAGACCTGGTTAATGACGCGCTGAACGTTAATTAATTAAAAGGAAAGATAATGAGTAGCGTAGATATTCTCGTTCCCGACCTGCCTGAATCGGTTGCCGATGCCTCAGTGGCAACCTGGCACAAAAAACCAGGCGATGCCGTCACTCGCGATGAAGTGCTGGTTGAAATCGAAACCGACAAAGTGGTGCTGGAAGTGCCTGCGGCGGCTGACGGTATCCTGGAAGCCGTGCTGGAAGAAGAGGGCGCCACCGTCACTTCACGCCAGATCCTGGGCCGCCTGAAAGAGGGCAACAGCGCCGGTAAAGAGACCAGCGCGAAGTCTGAAAGCAAAGAGTCGACTCCGGCTCAGCGTCAGACCGCGTCGCTGGAAGAAGAGAGCAACGATGCGCTCAGCCCGGCTATCCGCCGTCTGATTGCTGAGCACAACCTGGATGCCTCGCAGATCAAAGGCAGCGGTGTGGGCGGACGTCTGACCCGTGAAGATGTTGAAAAACATCTTGCCAGCAAGCCACAGGATACCAAAGCTGCCGCACCGGCCGCTGAAGCCGCTGCCGCGCCGCAGCCGATCGCGAATCGCAGCGAAAAACGCGTGCCGATGACCCGTCTGCGTAAGCGTGTTGCTGAGCGTCTGCTGGAAGCGAAAAACAGCACTGCGATGCTGACCACCTTCAACGAAATCAACATGAAGCCCATCATGGATCTGCGCAAGCAGTATGGTGAGGCTTTTGAGAAGCGTCACGGTGTGCGTCTGGGCTTCATGTCCTTCTACCTGAAAGCGGTGGTTGAAGCGCTGAAACGCTATCCGGAAGTGAACGCCTCTATCGATGGCGAAGATGTGGTTTACCACAACTACTTCGACGTCAGCATTGCGGTCTCCACGCCGCGCGGTCTGGTGACGCCAGTGCTGCGTGACGTCGATGCGCTGAGCATGGCGGACATCGAGAAGAAAATTAAAGAGCTGGCCGTGAAAGGCCGTGACGGTAAGCTGACGGTTGAGGATCTGACCGGCGGTAACTTTACCATCACCAACGGCGGCGTCTTTGGTTCACTCATGTCTACGCCGATCATCAACCCACCGCAGAGCGCCATTCTGGGCATGCACGCTATCAAAGATCGCCCGATGGCGGTCAATGGTCAGGTTGTGGTGCTGCCAATGATGTATCTGGCGCTCTCCTACGACCACCGCCTGATCGATGGCCGTGAATCTGTGGGTTATCTGGTTGCAGTGAAAGAGATGCTGGAAGATCCAGCACGTCTGCTGCTGGATGTCTGATTTTCACCGGGCGCACCTTCGCGTGCGCCCAACCTCATTACTCTTTTCAGACCTGAATGGATAGAACATCATGAACTTACACGAATACCAGGCGAAACAGCTGTTTGCACGGTATGGCATGCCGGCACCAACGGGTTACGCCTGTACTACACCACGTGAAGCGGAAGAAGCAGCCTCTAAAATTGGCGCAGGCCCGTGGGTAGTTAAATGTCAGGTTCATGCCGGTGGCCGCGGTAAAGCGGGCGGTGTGAAAGTGGTTAACAGCAAAGAAGATATCCGTGCTTTTGCTGAAAACTGGCTGGGCAAACGCCTGGTGACCTATCAGACAGATGCGAACGGCCAGCCGGTTAACCAGATTCTGGTTGAAGCCGCGACCGACATCGACCAGGAACTCTACCTGGGTGCGGTGGTGGATCGTGCTACCCGTCGTGTGATTTTCATGGCCTCAACCGAAGGCGGCGTGGAAATCGAAAAAGTAGCGGAAGAGACCCCGCATCTGATCCACAAAATGGCGCTGGATCCGCTGACCGGTCCGCAGCCGTACCAGGGCCGCGAGCTGGCATTCAAACTCGGCCTAACCGGTAAGCTGGTCGGCCAGTTCACCAAGATCTTTATGGGTCTGGCGACACTGTTCCTGGAGCGCGATCTGGCGATGGTTGAGATCAACCCGCTGGTGATCACCAAGCAGGGCGACCTGATCTGCCTGGATGGCAAACTGGGTGCCGATGGCAATGCCCTGTTCCGCCAGCCAGAGCTGCGCGAAATGCGCGATCCAAGCCAGGAAGATCCCCGTGAAGCGCACGCGACACAGTGGGAACTGAACTATGTTGCGCTGGAAGGCAACATCGGCTGTATGGTTAACGGCGCAGGTCTGGCGATGGGCACCATGGACATCGTTAAGCACCACGGCGGCCAGCCAGCAAACTTCCTTGATGTCGGCGGCGGCGCAACCAAAGAGCGCGTAACCGAAGCCTTCAAAATCATCCTCTCTGACGATGCGGTGAAAGCCGTCTTCGTTAACATCTTCGGCGGTATCGTACGCTGTGACCTGATTGCCGACGGCATCATCGGCGCAGTCGCTGAAGTGGGTGTGAACGTGCCAGTGGTGGTACGTCTGGAAGGTAACAACGCCGAGCTGGGCGCCCAGAAACTGGCGGACAGCGGTCTGAACATCATTGCAGCAACCAGCCTGACAGACGCCGCACAGCGTGTTGTTGCTGCCGCGGAGGGTAAATAATGTCCATTCTGATCGACAAAAACACCAAAGTCATTTGCCAGGGTTTCACCGGTGGCCAGGGGACTTTCCATTCTGAACAGGCGCTGGCCTACGGTACCCAACTGGTTGGCGGCGTCACGCCAGGCAAAGGCGGCACGACTCACCTCGGCCTGCCGGTGTTCAACACCGTGCGTGAAGCGGTAGAAGCGACCGGCGCAACGGCAACCGTGATCTACGTTCCGGCACCGTTCTGCAAAGATGGCATCCTGGAAGCGATTGAAGCGGGCATCAAACTGATCATCACCATCACCGAAGGTATTCCGACGCTGGATATGCTGACCGTGAAGGTGAAGCTGGATGAAGCGGGCGTGCGGATGATCGGTCCAAACTGCCCGGGTGTCATCACCCCAGGCGAATGCAAAATCGGCATCATGCCGGGCCACATTCACCAGCCGGGCCGCGTGGGTATCGTCTCACGTTCTGGTACGCTGACCTATGAAGCGGTTAAGCAGACCACCGATATCGGTTACGGCCAGTCGACCTGTGTGGGTATCGGCGGCGACCCGATCCCGGGCTCTAACTTCATCGACATCCTCAAACTGTTCCAGGATGACCCGCAGACGGAAGCGATCGTGATGATCGGCGAGATCGGCGGCAGCGCAGAAGAAGAAGCGGCAGCCTTCATCAAAGAGCACGTGACCAAGCCTGTCGTGGGTTACATCGCGGGTGTGACGGCGCCTAAAGGCAAACGTATGGGCCATGCGGGCGCCATCATTGCCGGTGGTAAAGGCACCGCTGATGAGAAGTTTGCGGCGCTGGAAGCGGCAGGCGTGAAGACCGTTCGCAGTCTGGCGGACATCGGTGACGCCGTGAAAGCAGTATTACCGGCTAAATAAGCCAGCGTCATCTGAGACTCAGCCACCTTCGGGTGGCTTTTTTTTGCGATTAACCCGGAGGAGAGGGCCGTCAGCGGGAAGGGAAACAGGCTGCATGATAGCGTCGTCCGGGCGCCTGCCAGGTTAATAAATAATGGCAAACGTGATCTATTTTCTCACTCCTGATTTAAGCAATGACATCTTATTAACAAGAATCCTACCTGACCATATCTGGAAACTTATTGCGTTATTCCAGATCAATTAATCGCGATTTATATCCAACTATTTCTCTGGCAAAGCGCAACGCTAAGGGCGTAAATTGCGCTGCATCAATCCAGCCTTTTACACACATTTTCAAACGTCTGCTCAACCCGGGATGACACCCGCTTTTCTCCTGTTAAAGCACGCGTTAATGAAAGCGCGGATTGACAATTCAGAGCTGCTGCATGCGTGACTGACCTGTCCCGGCAGCTTACAGGCCGGGTCTGCGGGTAATAAAAAAACTGGAATCAATAAACAGTCGTTCCTGACCCCGATTACGTTCGCGATTCGCGCGTGTAATCGAGAGAAAGCGAGGAGCAAGGAGTCCTTATGTTAGATATCGTCGAGCTGTCGCGATTACAGTTTGCCTTAACGGCGATGTACCATTTTCTGTTCGTCCCTTTAACGCTGGGAATGGCGTTTCTGCTGGCGATTATGGAAACGGTCTATGTGCTGAGCGGCAAACAGATTTATAAAGATATGACGAAGTTCTGGGGCAAGTTATTTGGTATTAACTTTGCGCTGGGTGTGGCCACCGGACTGACGATGGAATTTCAGTTCGGCACTAACTGGTCCTATTACTCTCACTACGTCGGCGATATCTTCGGTGCGCCGCTCGCCATTGAAGGTCTGATGGCGTTCTTCCTGGAATCGACCTTTGTCGGCCTGTTCTTCTTTGGCTGGGATCGGCTGGGCAAAGTGCAGCACATGGCGGTCACCTGGCTGGTGGCGCTGGGATCGAACATGTCGGCGCTCTGGATTCTGGTCGCTAACGGCTGGATGCAGAACCCGATCGCCTCTGAATTTAACTTCGAAACCATGCGTATGGAGATGGTCAGCTTCTCGCAGCTGGTGCTGAACCCGGTCGCTCAGGTCAAATTCGTGCACACCGTGGCGGCGGGTTATACCACCGGTGCGATGTTTATTCTCGGCATCAGCGCGTGGTACATGCTGAAAGGGCGTGATCTCGCCTTTGCAAAACGCTCGTTCGCCATTGCCGCCAGTTTTGGTATGGCGGCGGTGCTGTCAGTGATCCTGCTGGGCGATGAGTCCGGCTATGAAATGGGTGACGTGCAGAAAACCAAACTCGCCGCGATTGAAGCCGAGTGGGAGACCCAGCCGGCACCGGCTTCATTTACGCTGTTTGGCCTGCCGGATCAGGCGACTCAGGAGAACCGCTATGCGATTCAGATCCCCTGGCTGCTGGGCCTGATCGCCACCCGATCCACCGATACGCCCGTCACCGGCCTGAAAGATCTGATGGCACAGCATGAGGTGCGCATCCGCAACGGCATGAAGGCCTACACCCTGCTGAATGAGCTGCGCAGCGGCAGCCAGGATCCGGCAGTACGTGACGCCTTTAACAGTCACAAACAGGATCTCGGCTACGGTCTGCTGCTGGAACGCTATACCGACAACGTGGCGGATGCGACGGACGCGCAGATCAGGCAGGCGACGCAGGATTCTATCCCGCGTGTGGCACCACTTTACTTCGCGTTTCGCATCATGGTGCTGTGCGGCGTGCTGCTGCTGGCCATCATCACGCTTTCCTTCTGGAGCGTGATACGCAATCGCATCGGTAAGAACCGCGGGTTGCTGAAAGCGGCACTGCTTGGGATTCCGCTGCCGTGGATTGCGGTGGAATCAGGCTGGTTTGTCGCGGAGTATGGCCGTCAGCCCTGGGCCATCGGTGAAATTCTGCCGACGGCGGTGGCTAACTCCTCCCTGACCACAGGCGATCTGCTGTTCTCAATGATTCTGATCTGTGGCCTCTATACCCTGTTCCTGGTGGCTGAAATGTACCTGATGTTCAAATTCGCCCGCCTCGGGCCGAGCAGTCTGAAAACCGGGCGTTATCACCACGAGCAGATCACGGCAACCCCTCAGCCGGTACAGGGATAAGGAGAGCGACCATGTTTGATTACGAAGTTCTGCGCTTTGTCTGGTGGCTGTTGATTGGCGTGCTGCTGATCGGCTTTGCCGTCGCCGATGGTTTCGATATGGGCGTCGGTATGCTGACACGCATTCTGGGACGCTCCGATACCGAACGTCGCATCATGATTAACACCATCGCCCCGCACTGGGACGGCAACCAGGTCTGGCTGATCACCGCCGGAGGGGCGCTGTTTGCCGCCTGGCCGATGGTCTACGCGGCCGCCTTTTCGGGCTTCTATGTGGCGATGATCCTCGTGCTTGCGTCGCTCTTCTTCCGTCCGGTCGGTTTCGACTACCGCTCAAAGATTGAAGACAACCGCTGGCGCGGTGCCTGGGACTGGGGCATTTTCATTGGCAGTTTTGTCCCGCCGCTGGTGATTGGCGTGGCGTTTGGCAACCTGTTACAGGGCGTGCCGTTCCATGCCGACGAGTATCTGCGTCTGTTCTACACCGGTAACTTCTTCCAGCTGCTGAATCCATTTGGTCTGCTGGCGGGAGTGGTCAGTGTGGCGATGATTCTGGCGCAGGGTGCGACCTATCTGCAGATGCGCACCACCGGTGAACTGCATCTGCGTTCACGCACCGCCGCCCAGCTTGCCGCGCTGGTGATGATGGTCTGCTTCATCCTGGCGGGTGTCTGGGTGAAATATGGCATTGATGGCTATGTGGTGACCAGCCCTCTGGATCACTTCGCCGCCTCCAACCCGCTGGGTAAAACCGTGGTGCGCGAAGCGGGAGCCTGGCTTGTGAATTTCCAGCAGCATCCTGTGCTGTGGCTATTCCCGCTGCTGGGTGTGCTTCTGCCGCTGCTGACCATCTTCTGCTCACGGGTGGAAAAGGGGGCCTGGGCGTTCCTGTTCTCCTCGCTGACGCTGGCCTGCGTCATCATGACGGCGGGTATTGCGATGTTCCCGTTCATCATGCCGTCCAGCACCGTGCCGGGCACCAGCCTGATGATGTGGGACGCCACGTCCAGCCTGCTGACGCTGCAAACCATGACCATTGCCGCCGTTATCTTTGTGCCGATCATTCTCGCCTACACCACCTGGTGCTACTGGAAGATGTTTGGTCGTATCACCAAAGAGCATATTGAAAGCAACAGTCACTCACTCTACTGATTAAGGAGATGTCGCATGTGGTATTTTGCCTGGATTCTCGGCACTCTGCTGGCCTGTGCCTTTGGTATCATCACCGCGCTGGCGATTGAGCACATTGAAGCGCAGGATGAGTCTCACTGATGCGAACGCTGATTCGGATGCTGTATGATCTGATGGATAAGGGCCCGTTACGGGCCCTCTCTCTGCTGCTGGCACTGCTGACGGCGGGCGGGGTGATGTGGGATCCTGCGCGCTTTGCCAATCAGGCAGGGGAGTTGCCTGCGCTGCAGGCGCTGGTGCTGATCTGGGCGGTCTGCTGCGGGGTGATCCACGGTGTGGGTTTCCGGCCACGAAAAACCCGATGGCAGGCGCTGTTTACGCCGTTACCCGCCGTGCTGGTGTTAATGATTGCCCTTTACCGTTTTTACGTTTAGCCCCCGCCTTACCGGCGCTGTCAGTGAATATTTGTCAGCGTACGGTCAATAAATCTCCCTGAAATCGTTCCGTTTGTTACGGAGCGATAATTATTTTCGCCTGGCTCTGGCGACCCATTCCCAACCCCAATTCTCTTGCGTATAGTAGCATCGTTTAAAACGAGGCCGGGATGTAGAGTGAGTACAACGCTGTTTCGCTGGCCGGTTCGGGTCTACTACGAAGACACTGATGCCGGTGGTGTGGTTTATCACGCCAGCTATATCGCTTTTTATGAACGAGCACGTACCGAGATGTTGCGACAGCACCATTTCAATCAGCAGACGCTGTTAGAGCAGCAGGTCGCTTTTGTGGTACGACGTATGACGGTGGACTACCTGTCGGCGGCGCGTCTTGATGACCTTCTGGAGATCCAGAGTGAAGTGACATCAATGACACGGGCCACGATGACGTTCACGCAGCGTATCGTGAATACTGAAGGCAAAGTGCTCAATGAGGCAGAAGTCCTGATTGCCTGCATTAACCCACATCTGATGAAGCCGATTGCGCTTCCCAAGTCTATTGTCGCGGAGTTCAAGCAGTGACTGACATGAACATTCTTGATTTGTTCCTGAAGGCGAGCCTTCTGGTCAAACTTATCATGTTGATTTTGATCGGCTTTTCTATTGCCTCCTGGGCCATCATTATTCAGCGCACACGTATTCTGAATGCGGCCGGAAGAGAAGCGGAGGCGTTTGAAGACAAGTTCTGGTCGGGTATCGAACTTTCGCGTCTCTACCAGGAGAGTCAGGAGCGTCGGGACGAACTGGCCGGTTCTGAGCAGATTTTCTACGCCGGCTTTAAAGAGTTTGCCCGTCTGCATCGCGCCAATAATCATGCGCCGGAAGCGGTCATTGATGGCGCCAGCCGTGCGATGCGCATCTCGCTGAACCGCGAGCTGGAAACGCTGGAAAACCACATTCCTTTCCTCGGCACCGTCGGTTCTATCAGCCCCTACATCGGGCTGTTCGGCACCGTCTGGGGGATCATGCACGCCTTTATCGCGCTGGGCGCGGTGAAGCAGGCGACGCTGCAGATGGTGGCGCCAGGTATTGCTGAAGCACTGATTGCGACCGCGATCGGTCTGTTTGCCGCGATTCCGGCGGTGATGGCGTACAACCGCCTGAACCAGCGCGTCAACAAACTGGAGCAGGGCTACGACAACTTTATGGAAGAGTTCACGGCCATCCTGCATCGCCAGGCTTTCTCCAGCGATAACGCTAAGTAAACAGAGGTTAATGATGGCCAGAGTACGTGGTCGCAAACACCGCGACCTGAAGTCGGAAATCAATATCGTTCCGCTGCTGGACGTCCTGCTGGTGCTGTTGCTGATCTTCATGGCAACCGCACCCATTATTACCCAGAGCGTGGAAGTGGATCTGCCGGATGCGACCGACTCTAAAACCGTTTCCAGCGACGACAATCCGCCGGTGATTGTTGAGGTGGCGGGCGTGGGTCAGTACAGCCTGGTGGTGGATCACGATCGCATGGATCAGCTTCCGCCCGAGCAGGTGATCAGCGAAGCGCAGCGTCGACTGGAAGCGAATCCTAAGACGGTCTTTTTGATCGGGGGCGCGAAAGAGGTGCCTTACGATGAAATTATTAAAGCGCTCAACCTGCTGCACCAGGCGGGTGTTAAATCTGTCGGTTTGATGACGCAGCCGATTTAAAATCGAACCGTTTTTTGGGAACCGAGTGTGTCGAAGGCAACCGAGCAAAACGAGAAGTTAAAGCGCGCGATAATCATTTCGGTGATTCTGCATATCGTGCTGATCGCGCTGCTGGTATGGAGCTCGTTTAATGAGCATGTTGACCCCAGCAGTGCGGGTGGCGGCGGCAGTGATATCGATGCGGTGATGGTCGATCCCGGCGCCGTCGTCAGCCAGTATAACCGTCAGCAGAACCAGCAGAGCGACAGCCAGCGTGCTGAGCAGCAGCGTAAAAAGCAGGCGCAGCAGCAGGCTGAAGAGCTGCAGGAGAAGCAGGCCGCCGAACAGCAGCGTCTGAAAGCGCTGGAAAAAGAGCGCTTAGCTGCGCAGGAAGCGGCAAAAGAAGAGGCTAAACAGCAGGCTGAGCAGCAGAAAGCGGCCGAACAGGCCGCTAAACAGGCGGCTGAGCAGCAGAAAACCGCTGAAGCGGCAGCCGCAAAAGCGAAGGCTGAAGCTAAAGCGCAGGCGGATGCCCAGGCGAAAGCCGCGGCTGAGCAGGCGAAACAGGCTGCTGCCGAAGCAAAGAAGCAGGCTGATCAGCAGGCGAAAGCCGCTGCGGCGGCGGCGGCAAAAGAGAAAGCCGTCGCCGAAGCGAAGGCAAAGTCTGACGCGGAGGCCAAAGCGGCAGCGGAAGCTAAAGTGAAAGCGGCCGCCGAGGCCAAAGCGAAAGCGGCTGAAGAGGCGAAAGAGAAAGCCGCAGAAGCCAAAGAAAAAGCCGCAGAGGCAGCGAAAGAGAAAGCGGCGGAAGCCGCAAAAGCCAAAGCGGAAGCCGCGAAAGAGGCGGCTAAAGAAGCGGCGAAAGAGAAAGCGGAAGCCGCGGCCAAAGCGAAAGCCGATGCGGCAGCGAAAGCCAAAGCGGACGCGGCTGCCAAAGCGAAAGCCGATGCCGCCGCGAAGGCCAAAGCCGACGCGAAAGCGAAAGCCGCCGCCGATGCGGCCAACGACAGCGATGTCGACGATCTGCTGGGTGGACTGGCTTCCGGTAAAAATGCACCGAAAAGCGGGGCCGCTGGCGGCGGCGCAGCAGGGCAGGGAAATCAGAAGAAAGCGGGTGCGTCAGGCGCGGAAATCAACTCCTACATGGGGCAGGTGGTCAGTGCGATTCAAAGCCGCTTCTATGATGCCGATCTGTATCGCGGAAAAACCTGTGATTTGCGGATTAAACTTGCGCCGGATGGCCTGTTGATTGATGTTAAGTCAGAAGGTGGGGACCCCGCGCTCTGTCAGGCCGCGATTACCGCCGCCCGACAGGCACGTATTCCGAAGCCGCCTTCCCAGGCGGTCTACGAAGTGTTTAAGAACGCCCCTATGCGTTTTAAACCGCAATAATGCAGTAACGGGCGGCAAGTTGATCTATGTTTAGCTTGCCGTACTTAAGTTCTACTCGTGGTTTCCAGGAACAGTGCCAATTATCGTGGACTGAGGTTCAGATAAGGGAGATAAAATGAAGCAAGCTCTTCGCGTTACGTTAGGCTTTTTTATCCTGCTGTGGGCAGCCATGCTGCATGCAGAAGTTCGAATTGAGATTACCCAGGGTGTCAACACTGCTCGCCCGATTGGCGTTGTGCCATTTAAATGGACGGGTGCAGGTGCCGCGCCGGAAGATATCGGCGGCATCGTGGCCGCTGACCTGCGCAACAGCGGCAAATTTAATCCGCTGGATCGCTCACGTCTGCCTCAGCAGCCTGGCAGCGCACAGGAAGTTCAGCCTTCTGCCTGGAGCGCCCTGGGCATCGACGCGGTTGTGGTCGGTCAGGTCGCCGCTAACCCGGATGGCAGCTATCAGGTTTCTTACCAGCTGGTCGATACCGGTGGTGCACCGGGAACCGTGCTGGCGCAGAACACCTATAAAGTCACCAAACAGTGGCTGCGTTATGCCGGTCACACCGCCAGTGATGAAACCTTCGAGAAGCTGACCGGCATCAAGGGCGCTTTCCGTACCCGTATCGCCTATGTCGTGCAGACCAACGGCGGCCAGTTCCCGTATGAGCTGCGCGTAGCGGATTACGATGGTTACAACCAGTTTGTGGTTCATCGTTCACCACAGCCTCTGATGTCGCCAGCCTGGTCTCCGGATGGCAGCAAAGTGGCTTACGTGACCTTTGAAAGCGGCAAGTCTGCGCTGGTGGTTCAGACGCTGTCGAACGGGGCTATCCGTCAGGTCGCCTCGTACCCGCGTCACAATGGTGCCCCGGCGTTCTCACCGGATGGCTCTAAGCTGGCTTTCGCGCTCTCTAAAACCGGCAGCCTGAACCTCTATGTGATGGATCTGGCTTCAGGTCAGACGCGTCAGGTCACCGATGGCCGTTATAACAGTACAGAACCAACCTGGTTCCCGGACAGCCAGACGCTGGCTTATACCTCGGATCAGGCGGGTGCACCTCAGATTTATAAAGTAGGCATTAATGGCGGCGCGCCACAACGTATTACCTGGGAAGGCGGTCAGAACCAGGATGCGGATGTTGCAACCGATGGCAAATCCATGGTGATGATCAGCACCAGCGGTGGATCACAGCACGTCGCCAAACAGGATCTGGAAACGGGAGCCGTTCAAACGTTAACGGACACGTTCCTGGATGAAACGCCGAGCCTGGCACCAAACGGCACAATGGTAATCTATAGCTCTACTCAGGGGATGGGTTCCGTGCTGCAGTTGGTTTCAACCGACGGCCGTTTCAAAGCGCGTCTTCCGGCAACCGATGGACAGGTCAAATTTCCTGCCTGGTCGCCGTATCTGTAATGTCTGATCGATCAGACATCGCAAACAATAAACAATAATGGGATTTTTGAAATGCAACTGAACAAAATGCTGAAGGGTTTGATGCTGGCTCTGCCGGTTCTGGCAGTAGCGGCTTGTAGCTCACACAAAAACAACAACAATGACCAGACTGGCATGGGCGCTGATGGCGCTTACGGTGCAAACTCTGGCATGAACGGCAACGGCGGCAACATGTCTTCTGACGAGCAGGCGCGTCTGCAGATGCAGCAGCTGCAGCAGAACAACATCGTGTACTTCGGTCTGGACAAGTATGACGTTCAGTCTGATTACGCACAGATGCTGGATCAGCACGCTTCCTTCCTGCGCAGCAACCCATCCTACAAAGTGACCATCGAAGGTCACGCGGATGAGCGCGGTACGCCGGAATACAACATCGCCCTGGGCGAACGTCGTGCTAACGCGGTTAAAATGTACCTGCAGGGCAAAGGCGTGTCAGCTGATCAGATGTCTATCGTTTCTTACGGTAAAGAGAAGCCAGCCGTTCTGGGTCATGACGAAGCAGCGTATGCTAAAAACCGTCGTGCCGTACTGGTCTACTAAGAGAATCACATGGTTAGTAACTTCAGACGTCATCTGTTGAGTCTGTCGTTACTGATTGGCGTAGCGGCCCCCTGGGCCGCTAATGCCCAAGCGTCAATCAGTAGCGTTGGCTCCGGCTCGGTCGAAGACCGTGTCACCACTCTCGAACGAATCTCTAATGCCCAGGCGCAGCTGATGCAGCAATTGCAGCAGCAGATGAGCGACAATCAGCGTGATATCGACGCGCTGCGTGGGCAAATCCAGCAAAATACGTATCAGTTGAATCAGGTGGTTGAGCGCCAGAAGCAGCTCTACCAGCAGATCGACAGCCTGAGCAGCGCCAGCAGCAGCGGCGGCCAGCAGGCGGCGGGCGGCGATGCCGCAGCCGATACCGGTGCAGCAGCCAGCACAGGCGCAGCGGCATCAACGGAGAGCGCACCTGCGCAGACCGGTGACGCCAACAGCGATTACAATGCGGCTGTGGCGCTGATTCTGGAAAAGAAACAGTATGATCAGGCGATCAGTGCGCTTCAGGCGTGGGTAAAGCGTTATCCCGATTCGACCTATCAGCCCAACGCCAACTACTGGCTGGGGCAGCTGAACTACAACAAAGGCAAAAAGGACGACGCGGCTTATTATTACGCCACGGTGGTGAAAAACTATCCGAAGTCGCCGAAAGCCGCAGAGGCGTTGCTGAAGGTGGGTGTGATCATGCAGGAGAAGAAAGACACGGCGAAAGCCAAAGCGGTCTTCCAGCAGGTGATCAAACTTTATCCTGATAGCGAATCTGCAAAACAGGCGCAAAAACGTCTGTCAGGTCTGTAATCGGTACGGTTCAGGCCAGATATCGTGTGATTTCTGGTCTTGCCGTATGAAAGGTAAGCAACTGAAGCATTTAGCAGAAATAAGAGTTGCGCTACCCCGCTAAATCAGTAATATATGCCGCCGTTGCCGGGACACAATGCAAAGTGTCTGGCAAGCCTGAAGATGGGTCGTTAGCTCAGTTGGTAGAGCAGTTGACTTTTAATCAATTGGTCGCAGGTTCGAATCCTGCACGACCCACCATCTTCTCTCAGTCGCGCATCAGTGCGACGCGCGAAGAAGAGTTCAGGATTGCTTCACAACCTAAGATGGGTCGTTAGCTCAGTTGGTAGAGCAGTTGACTTTTAATCAATTGGTCGCAGGTTCGAATCCTGCACGACCCACCATCTTACTTCAGCCGCCTGGCGAGCTGAACGGTTGTAAGCCCCCAGCGGGTCGTTAGCTCAGTTGGTAGAGCAGTTGACTTTTAATCAATTGGTCGCAGGTTCGAATCCTGCACGACCCACCAATTAAGAAAAAAGCGCCCTCAGGGCGCTTTTTTCGTTTCCAGGGCATGGACTTTACGGTGCGGGACGCTTTCCTTCTCTGAACGCGCTACTGGCGCGGGCTGCTTCTGCATGATGAGGAGAGCAGGCCTGAATCCGCCGTTACGCCTTTTTCTTCGCTTTCGCCACTGCCAGGCTCTCCCAGATATGCATCACCGCATAGCTGCGCCAGGGACGCCAGGATTGCGAGCGTGCTTCTGCTTCCCTGGATGACATGCCGCCCAGGTTATTCCGGATGGCGATATCCTCTTTGGGAAAGGCATCCGGCCAGCGCAGGGCACGCATCGCGATGTAGTGGGCGGTCCAGGGACCGATGCCAGGCAGGCTGATCAGCTTTTTGATCACCTCGTCAGGCGGCTGAGCGGCACTGAGGCGCAGATCCCCGCTGGCGCAGGCTTCAGCGAAGGCGATGATGGCGCGTGAGCGCGCGGCGCTGACAATGCCCATCGGCGCAACCTCGTCGACCGTCAGGCCAGCGATACGTGCCGGCGGCGCGGCGTAGCGGGTCAGGTCGGCAAACGGCGTTTCACAGGGCTCGCCAAAGGCGGCGGCAAAGCGGCTGCTGACGGTGGTGGCGGCTTTGACCGTCACCTGCTGGCCGATGATCGCGCGCACGCCTAGCTCAAAGGCGTCAAAAGCCCCCGGAACACGCAGGCCCGGGTGGGCGATCAGGCTGGGCGCCAGCAGCGGATCCTGTGACAGACAGGCGGCGATACGCTGCGGCTGAGCATCAAGATCGAACAGGTCGCGCAGGCGGCGCAGCAGCAGAGGCAGAACCGGCGTCAGCGAGGTGGAGAGCGTCACCTGCAGCGCATTCTTCTGCGGCAGATGCGCGACACTGACCCAGCCCCGATAGCGGCCCATCGCCACCGTGCGTCGCCAGGTGCCATCCTCCACCGCTTCGACCTCTTTCATCAGGTGAGTCTGTAAAAACCAGAGCATCGCTGCCCAGTCGTAGGGCGGGCGATAGGCGAGCCGCAGCGTCACGCGGTCACCGGGCTGCGTCCGCCCGTCACCCGCCTCGTTCCGGCGCAGGGCGCCTGGCGTCATGCGATAGCGCGCCTGAAACACATCATTAAAGCGGCGCAGGCTGCCAAAGCCGCTGGCGTAGGCGATCTCCGTAATCGGCAGTTGCGTCTCCGTCAGCAGCTGCTTCGCCAGCAGCATCCGTCGCGTCTGCCTCAGCTCAAGCGGTGAGACCCCCAGCTCCTGCTGCACGATACGCCGCAGCTGACGCAGGCTTAAACCGAACTCAGTGGCTATCGCCTCCAGCCCTTCGCGCTCCTCCAGCATTCCCTCTTCGATGCGCTGAATCAGCCGTTCCGCCACGCGGTGCGGCTGATCCACCGGCGCATTGCCCGGTGCCAGTTCAGGCCGGCAGCGCAGGCAGGGACGAAAGCGCGCTTTTTCGGCGGCTTCGGCGCTGCTGAAAAAGAGGCAGTTCTTCTGCATCGGCGCTTTGACCGGGCAGATCGGACGACAATAGATACCGGTTGAGGTCACCCCAACAAAGAATACGCCGTCAAAACGGGTATCACGGGAGGTCAGCGCCTGATAGGCAATGTCGGGATTAAGCATGGTATTTCTCCGGTAAATATGCGGAGCCTACACCGGTGGTTCCCGGCAGACTGGCTGTTTTCGGACAACACATCAGTTTATCGCCATGACCGAAAACAGCCAGTCAGGCTGAGGAAAAGTGCGATAATGCGTGTCGAAACCGTGACGGGAGAATCACCATGTATTACTTCAAATTGACTGTTACCCCGGTGGGCGAACTGAAACTGGTGGCCAGCGAGCGCGGCCTGGCGGGTATTTTGTGGGAGAACGACGATCCTCATCGCACCCGCTTTTTACCGCAGACGCGCGATGATGACCATCCCATTCTGGTCGAAACGGCACGTCAGCTCGGCGAGTACTTTGCCGGTGCGCGACGCGGCTTTGAACTGCCGCTCGATTTTGCCGGCACTGACTTTCAGAAAAAAGTCTGGCAGGCACTGGTGGCGATCCCGTTTGGTGAAACGCGCAGCTACAGCCAGATTGCCCGCGAGATCGGGCATCCGCTGGCGGTGCGTGCGGTCGGCGCGGCCAACGGTCGCAATCCGCTTTCGATTGTCGCGCCGTGTCACCGGGTGATAGGGGCCAACGGCAAGCTGACCGGGTTTGCCGGCGGGCTGACGGTTAAAGCGTTTCTGCTGGCGCTGGAAACATCACAACCCCTGCCGCAGCCGGGCGAACAAGGCACACAGGGTCGGGCTGGCGGTGCGGTCATGCAGGCCGATTAAAAAATCACACGACACAGTCGGGCTTTTCCGCTATCGTGTTTAGCATATAAAACACGATGGCGGATTCAACGCCATATTTCGCCTATTATGGCGATTTTCGTTAATTAGATAAAACGAGAGCTGTGTCATGAGTGTGATGTTCGATCCTGAAAGCACCGTTTACCCCTTTCCCCCTAAACCCGCCCGCCTGAGTGACGACGAGAAGGCGTTTTATCGTGAGAAAATCAAAACCCTGCTGAAGGCGCGAAATGCCGTGATGGTCGCGCACTACTACACCGACCCGGAAATTCAGGCGCTGGCCGAAGAGACCGGCGGCTGTATCTCCGACTCACTGGAGATGGCCCGTTTCGGCAGCAACCATCCGGCGACCACGCTGCTGGTGGCGGGCGTACGCTTTATGGGGGAGACCGCCAAAATCCTCAGCCCTGAGAAAACCGTCCTGATGCCGACACTGCAGGCGGAGTGCTCGCTGGATCTGGGCTGTCCGATTGAGGAGTTCAACGCCTTCTGCGACGCCCATCCCGATCGCACCGTGGTGGTCTACGCCAACACCTCGGCGGCGGTAAAAGCGCGCGCTGACTGGGTCGTCACCTCCAGCATTGCGGTTGAGCTGATTGAGCACCTCGACAGCCTGGGCGAGAAAATTATCTGGGCACCGGATCGTCACCTCGGTCGCTACGTCACCCAGAAATCGGGCGCCGATGTGCTGTGCTGGCAGGGCGCCTGCATTGTCCATGATGAGTTCAAGACTCAGGCGCTGCAGCGCATGAAAGCGCTCTATCCCGACGCGGCGGTGCTGGTTCATCCCGAGTCGCCGCAGGCGATTGTGGATCTGGCCGATGCGGTGGGTTCGACCAGCCAGCTGATTCAGGCCGCCAAATCCCTGCCGCATCCGCAGATGATTGTGGCGACCGATCGCGGCATCTTCTACAAAATGCAGCAGGCGGTGCCGGACAAAGAGCTGCTGGAAGCGCCGACAGCCGGGGAGGGCGCCACCTGCCGCAGCTGCGCGCACTGTCCGTGGATGGCGATGAACGGTCTCAAAGCCATCGCAGACGCGCTGGAGACGGGCGGCGCGGAACATGAGATTCAGGTGGACGAGACGCTGCGAGAGGCGGCGTTACTGCCCCTGAATCGCATGCTATCCTTTGCAGCGGAACTTAAACTCAACGTGAAGGGAAACGCCTAGCCGTTTTCCTGACAGGTGCTCTGCATGGACTTTTTCAGCACGCATAATATTCTGGTTCACATTCCTCTGGGTGCAGGCGGCTACGATCTCTCATGGATTGAGGCTATCGGCACCCTGGCGGGCTTACTCTGTATCTGGTTTGCCAGCCTGGAAAAAATCATCAACTACCCCTTTGGCCTGATTAACGTCACGCTGTTTGCGGTGATCTTCTTTCAGATTCAGCTCTACGCCAGCCTGCTGCTGCAGCTCTTCTTTTTTGCCGCCAATATTTACGGCTGGTACGCCTGGAGCCGGCAGACCAGCGATCACCAGGCGGCGCTGAAGATTCGCTGGCTGCCGCTGCCGAAAGCGATCGCCTGGGCGGTGAGCTGCGTCGTCGCGATTGCGCTGATGACGCTCTACATTGACCCTGTGTTTGCCATGCTGACCCGCGCGGCGGTGACGCTGATGAACGCGATTGGCCTGTCAGTGGCGATGCCGGCATTGCAGCCGGATGCCTTCCCGTTCTGGGACGCCTGCATGATGGTGCTGTCGATTGCGGCGATGATCCTGATGACGCGCAAGTATGTTGAGAACTGGCTGCTGTGGGTGATCATTAACGTCATCAGCGTCATGATTTTTGCCCGTCAGGGGGTTTATGCGATGTCGCTGGAGTATGTGATTCTGACGCTGATTGCGCTTAATGGCTCACGCATGTGGATCCGCAGTGCCCGGGAGCAGGGGGCACGGGCACTGTCGGCGCAGCAGACAGGCCAGTAAGGGGCGGTCACAGCGCGCGGTAACCGGGTTACCGCGCGCTGTCGTTTAGTGAGCGTGCTCGTCGCCTCTGGCGTGAGTATGGTCGTGGGAATGGGAATGGCTGTGACCGTGACCAGCCTCAGCCGCGCTGCTGAAGCTCAGCTCACACTCAGCACCGGCACAGGGCTGATACTCCATCTGCACGGTCGCATGGTCAATCTGATAGTGCTGGCGCAGATAGTCATGAATGCGGTGCAGCAGCGCATCGTGGTCATAGGGCGGGATCACCTGCACATGCAGCGTCAGCAGCGGCTTTTCACCCACCTGCCACAGATGCACATGGTGAACATTGCGCACTTCAGCGATGTTCAGGGTGAGGTCCCGCATCAGCCGGTTCACATCCAGGGAGTGGGGTGCCCCTTCAAGTAACTCCTGCAGGCTCTCACGCAGCAGCGCCCAGGCACTGCGCAGCACCAGCAGTGACACCAGCAGCGACAGAATCGGGTCGATCGGCGTCCAGCCGGTCAGCATAATGATGGCTGCTGCCACAATCGCCCCCACCGAACCGAGCAGGTCACCCATGACGTGCAGTGCCGCTGCCCGCACGTTGAGGTTCTTCTCTTCGCTGCCGTGGTGCAGCAGCCAGAATGAGAGCAGGTTGGCCAGCAGGCCGCCAATCGCGATGCCCAGCATCAGGCCGCCGGTCACCGGCTGCGGATCGCTGAAGCGACGCACCGCCTCCCAGACGATCAGCGCGGTAATACCCAGCAGGGCGATGGCATTGACAAAGGCCGCTACGGTGGTCAGGCGCAGCAGGCCAAAGGTATGACGCGCATTGGGTTTACGGCGCGAGAAGTGAACCGCCAGCAGCGCCATCAGCAGGGCGGCGGCATCGGTGAGCATATGTCCGGCATCCGCCAGCAGCGCCAGTGAACCTGAAAGCCAGCCGCCAATCACCTCGGCAACCATGAAGAGGACGGTCACGCCAAAGGCGGCCGCCAGACGCGTGCGATTACTATCCTGCCCGCTATGAGTGTGGGTATGTGCCATAAGATTCCAGTTTTTTCAGTAACCTGTTTGCTAATAATATCAGTAATTGCCACGTCTCAGACGTGTCCTGATGCTGTTTTGCCTGCTCTGCGAGTTGCTGACTCAGCTGTGCACCCTGCTCCAGCCCCACCAGCAACCAGCTGCCTTTCATCCGGTGTGCCGCGTCGGCAAACTGGTTCCAGTCCGCGCGTGCGCGCGCCTCACGCATCACGGTCAGATCCTGGGTCACCGTGCTGTGCAGCGTCTGACTCAGCCGGCTGAGAAATTTGTCATTCTGCTGTGCCAGCTGCCACAGGTTCTCATCCAGCGGTGCCAGCGGGTCGGGCTGCCACTCCGCCAGCAGTGCGCGGAGATCGGCCAGCTGCACCGGTTTAATCAGAACCCGCTCCTGCGCCTCAGCCGGTCGTGACAGCAGCTGGGCGTCTGCGGAGCAGAGCACCCGCATCGCCTGCCGTCCCCGCTGCCGGTCACGGCGTCGCAGCAGTCGCAGCAGCAGCGTGCCGTCAGGACGCGGCATCATCTGGTCGATAAACAGCAGGTCAAAAGGCTGCTGCGCATCGGCCTTCAGCAGCGCACGTCCCTCTTCGAAGATGTCGGCCTGAATGGCAAAGCGCGCCAGCTGCTGCTGCATCACCAGCAGATTGGCCGGATGGTCATCGACAATCGCCACCCGCAGATGGGGAAAGCCGGGCAGGCCAGACTCATCGGTGCTGCTGACCGGCTCCGCGATCTGCAGAGGCAGGGTCACCGTTACCTGCGTTCCCTGGCCGGGCTGCGAGGTGAGCCGGATATCGCCCCCCATCCGCAGCACCATCTCGCGGCAGATAAACAGGCCCAGACCGCTGCCCTGCACCGACACGGTTTTGCCCGACGGCGCCTGATACCAGGGATCAAACAGCTTCGGCTGCTCCTCAGGCGGAATACCGCTGCCGCTGTCAGTGACCGTCAGCACCAGCTGCTGCTGCTCTGCCGCCAGGGTGAGGCGGATGGTGCCGTGACGGGTAAATTTCAGCGCATTGGTCATCAGGTTATTGACCACCTGCTGCAGGCGATCGGCATCGATCATTACCGTGTCAGGCAGCGGCGTCTGTGCCGCGACGATCAGACGCGGGCCATCCGCCCGCATTAACGGATGATAAAAATGCTGCTGCTGTTCGAGCCACTGCGCCAGCGCCAGCGGGCGGGGCGCCAGGGTAAAACTGTTACTCTCGATACGTGCGTGATCCTGCAGGTCATTCAGCAGGGTCAGCAGGGAGTGTGCGCTGCTGTGCAGCAGGGTCAGGTTCTGGCTGTTGTGCTGCTGCTTCTCCAGCTCCAGCAGGCCGAGGATCGCCTGCATCGGTGTACGCAGCTCATGGCTGACGGTAGCCAGAAACTGGCTCTTCATGGCGTTGGCCCGCTCCGCCTGTTCGCGCTGCTGACGCTCGCGGCGCTGCTGCCAGTAACGGCGCGCCAGCAGCAGAAGCAGCAGTACAATGGCGGCCCCGGCTACCGCCAGCACCATCATCGGCAGCGTTCGCATCACCATCACGCTGCCGGGCTGCGGCGGTGTTGACCAGCTGTCGCGCATTTTGCCCTGAGTATCCGCCGGGATCTGCTGCAGCGCCCGATCCAGCAGGCTGCGCAGCAGGGGCTGATCGGGCGTGACACCCAGCGCGATCGGCCAGGCGATGTCGCTGGCGGCAAAGGCGAGGTGGATACGCGCATCATCACGGCTGACGATGCGCCAGCGGGCGGAGAGCACATTATCGACCAGCGCATCAATCTGCCCCTTTGCCAGCGCATCATAAAGGCTATTCCGGTCGGCAAATGGCACCGGATGCAGATCCTCCGGCAGCAGGCGCAACGCCAGGTCATCCTGCAATACGCCGATCCGCCTGCCGCGCAGATCCTGCCAGTGCGACAGCGGGGCAGAGTGAATGCTGTAGATCCCCCACAGCGCCCGCCACACCGGCAGTGAGGTGCTCTGCATCGCATCGCCATTAAGAGGCTGCATCAGTTGCAGCATCGCCTGCTGCTGCTGAATCAGCGCACTGGCCTGATGGGGATTGCTGACCCACACGGGTTCAAACTGCAGGCCCGTGCTCTGGGCGACCGCTTTCAGTAAATCCACGCCATAGCCTCTGGCGGTGCCGCTGGCGTCGCGATAGCTCCAGGGATAGTTGTCGGGCTCGGCGGTGTAGGTAATGCGAGGGTGGTCGGCAATCCACGCGCGTTCAGCGGGGCTGAGCATCAGGGTCTGCGTATCCTGATAGCGCGGCAGCGTGCTGCTCCAGCGCGCCTGCAGGCTGTTCATCAGTTCCGCTGGTAACTGACGCAGGCTCTGATTTATCCACTCAATCAGCGCGGGATCGCGGGAGAGCGCACGCAGGTTAAGCTGTCCCGCCTCAATATGTGAGGCGATCTGATAAATCTGCCCCTGCTGCAGCTGACTCAGCAGAAAACCGGCGCTGGTCTCGTCCGCCACCACATAGTCGTTCTGCTGATTGAGCAGGGTATAGAGCGCCTGCAGATCGCTGCTGTAGCGTCGCCAGTGGTGACGGGCCGCCAGGGCGGGTGGCAGCTGCGCCAGGGTGCTGTCGCTGATCGCAAGCTGCGCATTCTGGCTGTTGAACATCACGGCACGCTGGTTCTGCTGATTGCGATAGACCCGCAGCGGACTGCTGAACCAGCTTTCACTGCTCAGCGTGCCCTGAGGCAGCGGGGTGTTCCACATGCCCAGCGCAAAATCGATCTCTCCGCGGTTCAGGGCCTGCATCAGTTGCGGCGCGTCGCTGTAGAGGCGCAGGGTAAACTGCGCCCCGGTCAGCTGTCGCAGCGCAGCAAGATAGTCGGCATTGATGCCATACAGATCGTTGCCGATCCGCATCGTCCAGGGCGCGTGGTTCTCTTCCAGCAGTCCGACGCGCAGGCTCTTTCCCTGCATGGTTTCAGCATGCGTGACCGGCAGCATCATCGGCAGATTCAGGCTGCTGACCGGGCGCACCTCAGCCAGCGCGCTGCTGCACAGCCACAGCAGAATCAGCAGCGCATATCTCACTGCTGCGCCTTCCAGAGGTCAGCCAGTTCAACCACAGAGCGGGCACCGGTTTTTTCCAGAATGTTCTTTTTATGGGTGCTGACCGTTTTGTTGCTGATGTGCAGCTGGGCGGCGATCTGCAGGTTAGAGAGGCCGCTGGCGAGCAGCGCCAGAATCTGACGCTCTTTGTGCGTCAGCGGCAGCTCAGGCTCCTCTTCGGTTTCCGGAAACGCGGTCTGTCCGCCGAGCACGGCCAGAATGGCGCTGAGCAGCTGCGTCATGCGCTGGCTTTTCACCACATAACCGGACGCCCCTAATGCCTGAGCGCGCCGGATATAGTGACGGGTCTGCTGGGCCGAATAGATCAGCACCGGACAGTCGGGACGATGGATTTTCAGGCGGCGCAGGATCTCCAGCCCGTCGCTCTCCGGCAGCCCGATATCAAGCACGATAATGTCCAGCGGCTGCTGAAGAAAAGGACGGGCGGCGTGTTCACTGCTGGCAGAGAGGAGCTGAACCGGAATGGGCGACTGGCTGAGCGCGGCTTCAAGTGCCACTTCGACCAGCGGATGATCGTCAATCAAGAGCAAAACGGCCATGAACGGTTTCCCTGTAAATTTCACAGGATGAGCATAGCGGAAGAGTGGGGCAGAGGGGAGAAAAACCCGGAGAACGGAGGCTCTCCGGGTCAGACAGAATTACTGGGTCGTGCCGTCGGTTTTAGTATTAACGTCACCGCCGCCCACTTTCGTTTCAACTTTTTTGTTGATGTTCGGACATTTGCCATCTTTACACTGGCTGTTCTGGTCAATTTCGTTAGCAGACATATTTCCGCTGCTGGTGGTGCTGCCAGAAGTGGCCGGATTAGTATTGGTGCCGGTGTTATTAATTTTGCTGTTATCGACATTATTCGGTGGCAGGTTCTCTTTTGCGCCGGGTGCGACCGCACCTGCACTGGCTGCCTGGTTAGCTGTGCCGTTGTTGCTGCCTTCCGCCAGCGCCGCGCCACTGCCTAATGTCATTGCTGCTGTCAAAAAGAGTAAGGCAAACTTTTTCATCATTATACTCCCATTAATAAATGAAGACGTTTTAAGCCCAGAGGTGAAATTGGGGATAAAAAAGTCCCGGACGAAATAAAATTCGCCAATTGGCTTAAACAGGGTGATTTAATCATGTAAGCGGGACGTTCCTCAGTGCTTACCATTAAAAAGTCTAGTCGCTAACCTGATTAATGCAAATATGACCCGCACATTTAACCCGCAGCGGGAATTTACACCCCTGGCGCTTCGGGCTACATTGGGCAGGTTGTGTCCGGCGGGCGCCGGGCCAGAAATAATATGGAATCAGTATGAATTACCAGAACGATGACTTACGCATCAAAGAGATTAAAGAGCTGTTACCCCCGGTTGCGCTGCTCGAAAAATTCCCGGCGACCGATCGTGCTGCACAGACCGTTTCCCAGGCGCGTCAGGCGATTCATCAGATCCTGCAGGGCAAAGACGACCGCCTGCTGGTGGTGATTGGTCCCTGCTCAATCCACGATCCTGAGGCCGCCAAAGAGTATGCCGGCCGTCTGCTGGCGCTGCGGGATGAGCTGAAAGGCGAACTGGAAGTGGTCATGCGGGTCTATTTTGAAAAGCCGCGCACTACCGTGGGCTGGAAAGGGCTGATCAACGACCCCTACATGGATAACAGCTTCCAGCTCAATGATGGTCTGCGTCTGGCGCGTAAACTGCTGCTGGAGATCAATGACAGCGGTTTACCGGCGGCGGGCGAGTTTCTGGATATGATCACCCCGCAGTATGTGGCGGATTTGATGAGCTGGGGCGCGATTGGCGCACGCACCACCGAATCCCAGGTGCACCGTGAGCTGGCCTCCGGTCTCTCCTGTCCGGTCGGTTTCAAAAACGGCACCGATGGCACCATCAAGGTGGCCATCGATGCCATCAACGCTGCCGGTTCGCCGCACTGCTTCCTGTCAGTGACCAAATATGGCCACTCCGCGATTGTCGAAACCAGCGGCAATGGCGACTGTCACATTATTCTGCGCGGCGGCAAAGAGCCGAACTACAGTGCGAAGCATGTGGCTGAGGTCAAAGAGGGTCTGGCAAAAGCGGGTCTGCCACAGCAGGTTATGATCGATTTCAGCCATGCCAACAGCAGCAAGCAGTTCCAGCGTCAGATGGTCGTGGCGGACGATGTCGCGCAGCAGATCATCAACGGTGAACAGGCGATTGTCGGCGTGATGATCGAGAGTCATCTGGTAGAGGGCAATCAGAGCCTGGAGAGCGGTGAGCCGCTGGTCTATGGCAAGAGTGTCACTGATGCCTGCATCGGCTGGGATGATACCGACAAGGTGCTCCGTCAGCTGGCGGCAGCGGTTAAACAGCGCCGCGGTTGAGTGCTGGCGATCTGGCGTGACGACTGGCCGGATCTGTCTGAATGCGCAGTGGAGAGTGAGCCTGCTGAGGGAACACAGTCAGATCGGAAAGACGCAACAACCGCCATCCATGGCACGCTCTGCCCGCGCCATCCCTGGCGCGGGACGCTTTCCTCTTCTGACCATGTTCCCTGCACATTGGGCTGATTTATTGCTGCCATACTCAGACGGCTTTGACGATGTGATTCGTCCGGGACGAACGGACATTCAGGCTTTTACTCTGACAGTTAAAGATGACACACAGCATTGCCGGACGCAGCCCAATAAAAAAGGCCAGACTTCTGTCTGGCCTTTTTGCCTCTCAGCGAAAAATTACTTCGCTTTACCCTGATTCGCAACGGCTGCGGCTTTCGCGGCAATCTCGTCCTGGTCACCCAGGTAGTAGCGTTTCAGCGGTTTGAAGTTTTCATCGAACTCATACACCAGCGGCACGCCGGTTGGGATGTTCAGTTCGAGGATCTCATCTTCGCTCAGGTTATCCAGATATTTAACCAGTGCGCGCAGTGAGTTGCCGTGTGCGGCAATGATCACTTTCTCACCGCTTTTGATGCGCGGCAGAATGGTGTCGTTCCAGTAAGGGATCACGCGGTCGATGGTCAGAGCCAGGCTTTCAGTGGTTGGCAGCTGCTCCGGGGTCAGTTTCGCGTAACGGGGGTCATGGCCAGGGAAGCGCTCATCAGCACGATCCAGCTCAGGTGGGGTAACGGCAAAACCGCGACGCCACTGCTTAACCTGCTCATCGCCATATTTGGCCGCAGTTTCCGCTTTATCCAGGCCCTGCAGCGCACCGTAGTGACGCTCGTTCAGACGCCAGGTTTTCTCGACCGGCAGCCAGGCCTGATCCAGCTCATCCAGCACATTCCACAGCGTGTGAATCGCGCGCTTCAGTACAGAGGTGTAAGCGAAATCGAAAACAAAGCCCTCTTTTTTCAGCAGCTGACCCGCTGATTTGGCTTCGCCACGACCTTTCTCAGAAAGGTCAACATCATACCAACCGGTAAAGCGGTTTTCGTTGTTCCACTGGCTTTCGCCGTGTCGCACCAGAACCAGCTTAGTTACAGCCATAGCTTAACTCCTTAATACTGTGATGTTTCTGTGAGATTGGAAACCTGCTGCTGCCCGCCTGACACGCGAGCGGATTGCGCCATACCATAGCGGAAAAGCGGGCAGCGCGTAAGCCTGTGTGTGACGCACTGCGCGTTTTTCAGCCAGAAGATCAGCGTGGCGTGAAGCGATAGCGCGTCACCGATTCCCAGCGATCTCCCGGTTGCAGCCAGCAATCGGGCTGAGGCCACTCAGCATGATTGGGCGAATCCGGTAAAAATTCACTCTCCAGCGCAATGCCCTGAAATGCAGTATAGCTCTCCTGCTCGCGGGCACGGGTACCGGCCAGATAGTTGGCAGAGTAGAACTGCAGGGCCGGAGCGGAGGTGGTGACGCTGAGCTGCAGTCTGCCATCTTCTGACCAGAGTTCTGCGGCAGGCTGGCTGTCATCGCCTGCGCTGTTGAGCAGAAACGCGTGGTCATACCCCTTCACCGCCCGCTGGTCGTCCTCTGTCAGGAAATCCTGCGCGACCGTTTTCGCCTGCCGGAAATCAAAGCTGGTGCTGGCCACGGCTTTCAGCGGCGCATTGGGAATCCCTTCGCTGTCGACCGGCAGATAGTGATCTGCGTGCAGTTGTAAGCGATGCTGGCGGGCGTCGCCATGATGCGCATCAAGGTTAAAGTAAGCGTGGTTGGTCAGGTTGACAGGACAGGGCTGGTCGCAGCGTGCTTCATAGCGGATGCTCAGGCAGTTCTGATCGTCCAGATGATAGTGCAGGTCGGCAATCAGGTTACCGGGATAGCCCTGATCGCCATCCGGCGAATCCAGGCGGTAGTGCACGTCGCTGTCTGACTGGCTGACAATCTGCCAGCGACGTTTATCAAACCCTTCCGGACCGCCATGCAGCTGATGCGCGCCCTGGTTCGGCACCAGCTGACGGTTGAGTGTGGTCAGTTTTGCACCGGCGATGCGGTTAGCGTAACGGCCCACCGTGGCACCGAGATAAGCATCCTGGTGCAGATAGTCAGAGGGGGTGGCGCAGCCAAGCAGCGCTTCACGCACCGTGCCATCCTGCATCGGGACGCGGGCGGAGAGCCAGGTTGCGCCCCAGTCCATAAAGGTCGCCAGCATGCCGTTGGCATTGCGCAGCACCGTGATGCGCCACGGCTGACCGTCGGGCGCGTGAGAGTTGACGTCATTCAGCATTGACCGGCTCCTTCAGAGGCTTTGCAGACGTAGAAGGTCTCTTTGATGCCGGTCTGCGCTTCATACTGCTCCGTAACGGCGGCTTTCACCTGATCCACCCGATCCAGCGGCATCAGCGCAACGATACAGCCGCCGAAGCCGCCGCCGGTCATGCGAACACCCCCGTGCTCACCGATTTGCGCTTTTACGATCTCCACCAGCGTGTCGATCGGCGGCACGGTGATCTCAAAATCGTCACGCATGGAGGCGTGCGACTCGGCCATCAGCTGACCCATACGGGAGAGGTCACCCCGGCTCAGCGCATCGGCGGCTTCGAGCGTGCGGGCATTCTCGGTCAGAACGTGACGTACCCGCTTAGCCACCTGCGGGTCCAGCTTCGCCTCTGCCGCTTCAAACTCCGCCAGCTCAACATCACGCAGCGCTTTTTTGTTGAAGAAGCGCGCGCCCGCTTCACACTGCTCGCGACGGGTATTGTATTCGCTGCCGACCAGGGTGCGGCGGAAGTTGGAGTTGATGATCACCACGGCGATATCTGCCGGCATCGACACCGGACGGGTGCCCAGCGTGCGGCAGTCGAGCAGCATGGCGTGATCTTTCTGGCCCAGCGCGGAGATCAGCTGGTCCATGATGCCGCAATTACAGCCAACGAACTGGTTTTCTGCTTCCTGACCGTTAACCGCAATCGCCGCGCCATCCAGCGGCAGGTTATAGAGCTGCTGCACCACGGTGCCGACCGCCACTTCCAGTGAGGCAGAGGAGCTGAGGCCCGCGCCCTGCGGAACGTTGCCGCTGATCACCATGTCGATGCCACCGAAATCGGCATGACGCCGTTGCAGATGTTTCACTACGCCGCGCACATAGTTCGCCCACATCGGTTCCTGCACGCTGACGATCTCTTCATCGAGCGAAAAGGTGTCCTGTGCATTCTCATAATCCGCCGCGACCACGCGAATCTGTCGATCGTCACGACGGGCGCAGGCGATCACCGTCTGGTAGTCAATGGCGCAGGGCAGCACAAAGCCGTCGTTATAATCGGTGTGCTCACCAATCAGGTTGACGCGACCCGGTGCCTGAATGGTATGGGTGGCGGCGTAACCGAAGGTGTCTGAGAAAAGCTGCTGCGTGATGGTTTTTAAGCTCATTGTTGTGCCTCACGGAAGTGAACGTCGCTGACAGAACGCAGACGTTCCGCCGCCTGTTCCGCCGTTAAATCGCGTTGGGTTTCGGCCAGCATTTCATAGCCGACCATAAATTTCCGTACCGTTGCTGAACGCAGCAGCGGCGGATAGAAGTGGGCATGCAGCTGCCAGTGATCGTTGGCTTCGCCGTTAAACGGTGCACCATGCCAGCCCATAGAGTAGGGGAAGGAGCACTGGAACAGGTTATCGTAGCGGCTGGTCAGCTGTTTCAGCGCCAGCGCCAGATCGGTGCGCTGTGCTGCGCTGAGATCGGTCAGACGTCTGACGTGCGCCTTCGGCAGCAGCAGGGTTTCAAACGGCCAGGCGGCCCACCAGGGCACCACGGCCAGCCAGTGTTCGGTTTCCACGACGGTGCGGCTGCCATCCTGCTGTTCACGCGCCAGGTAATCGACCAGCATCGGTGAACCCTTTTTCGCGAAGTAGTCGCGCTGGTGGTCATCTTCACGCTGCGCTTCATTCGGCAGGAAGCTGTTGGCCCAGACCTGACCATGCGGATGCGGGTTGGAGCAGCCCATCGCCGCGCCCTTGTTCTCAAACACCTGCACCCAGGGATAGTGCTGACCCAGCTCAGCGGTCTGCTCCTGCCAGGTGCGCACCACCTCTTCCAGCGCGCTCAGCGACATCTCCGGCAGGGTTTTGCTGTGATCGGGCGAAAAGCAGATAACCCGGCTGGTGCCGCGTGCGCTTTCACAGCGCATCAGCAGATCGTCACTCTCAGGCGCGTCGGGGGTGTCGGTCATCAGCGCGGCAAAGTCATTGGTAAAGACGTAAGTGCCGGTATAGTCCGGGTTTTTGTCGCCGGTGATGCGGGTGTTTCCGGCACAGAGGAAGCAGTCCGGATCATGGGACGGCAGCGTGTTAACCGCCGGGGTCTCCTGCGCGCCCTGCCACGGCCGTTTGGCCCGATGAGGAGAGACTAAAATCCATTGATCAATCAGTGGATTGTAACGGCGATGCGGATGATCGACCGGGTTGAATTTGTCCATGTGAGGTCCTGGTAAGCGTCAAAAGCCAAAGAGGCATCGGTAAAAATTAGCACATCAGCGCGCCCGAAAGCGTGATCAAGTCTGGATAAATGGTATCGTTTACACAAGCTGAAAATTCTTATTTGGTGGCATTGCGTGCGGTGCAGGAGGGTGAAAGGTGAGAAGGAATGGTAACGCTTACACAGTAGGGCTGTAAAACACCGCTGTCGCGGCGTCAGGGCTGAGGAGAGAACGTTAGCGCAGCGTCTCCTGCTGATAGCGGTAGCCATCGTCCTGAGGAACAAAACTCAGGCGATGCGTGATGCAGGCCGGCGCATCTTCGGCGTGATGCGAAACAAACAGCAGCTGGGTACGTCCTTCGCCAATCAGGACATCGACAAAGCGCCGCACCAGCTGACGGTTAATCGGATCGAGTCCCTGCAGAGGCTCATCCAGAATCAGCAGCGTCGGGTGTTTAACCAGTGCGCGTGCGATCAGCACCAGCCGCTGCTGTCCCCACGACAGGGAGTGGAAGGGGGCATCAGCCAGACGGTTGTCCATGCCGAGCAGAGCCAGCCACTGCTGGGCCAGCGCTTTCTGCCGGTCAGACGCCGCCTGATAGAGACCAATAGAGTCGAAGAAACCCGACAGGATCACCGTGCGCACATTGGTGCTGACGCGATAATCCAGGTGCAGGCTGCTGCTGACATAGCCGATATGCTGCCGGATGTCCCAGAGGGTTTCACCACTGCCACGGCGACGGCCAAACAGGGTCAGGTCATTGCTGTAGCCCTGAGGATGATCGCCGGTCACCATACTGAGCAGGGTCGATTTACCGGCACCGTTCGGGCCGGTGATCTGCCAGTGTTCGCCTGGGTTGACCTGCCAGTTCAGCCCGCTGATGATGGGCCGATCGTGGTAAGAGACGGTGCCGTTGCGCAGGATGACGCGCGGCGCATCATCGGCCAGGGCGGGCAGGGCATCCGGCACATCCGCCTCCGGCAGCGCCATACCCAGCAGCTGTTCGCTGTGCGCCAGCTGCGCCACCAGCGCTTCCGTCAGAATCGTCTGGCGCGCGCCGCTGTGGGTCAGGTTACACTCCGCCAGCACGCCTACCTGCCCGATAAAATCGGGAATATCATCAAAGCGATTGAGCACCAGCACCAGGGTGAAGTCGGGCTGCTGCAGGCTGCGCAGGGTGTCGGTCAGGCTGGCGCGCGACGCCACATCCAGCCCGTCAAACGGCTCATCCAGAATCAGCAGGTCAGGCTGGCTCATCAGCGCCTGGCAGAGCAGCGTCTTGCGGGTTTCACCGGTAGAAAGATATTTAAAGCGACGTGAGAGTAGGGATTCAATGCCAAACTGGCGGGCAAGCTGTTCGCACCGTCCGGGGTGCTGCCCCTCCATCTGGATGACATCGGCCACCGTGAGCCCGGTATCCTCTTCGCCTTCGCTGAGCATATCGGTGTTGTTGCGTTCCCACTCCTGTGCCACCAGAGACTGCAACTGCTCCAGCGACAGCCTGACCGGTCGTCTGAACGTGCTGCTGACCGAACCGGAGAGCGGCGGCAGCTCCCCGGAGAGCGCGCGCGCCAGAGAGGATTTGCCGCTGCCGTTGGCGCCGACAAACGCCCAGCTCTCGCCGCGTTGCAGTTCCACCTGATTCAGGCGCAGTAACCGGGTATCGCTAAGACGAAACGTGCCTTGCGAAATATGCAATGAAGCCATAATTTGTTCCGTTTTTTGCATCGTGTTACTGCGTTGTAACCTCTGCCGGTAGTGATGTCAAATTCCCCGCTAGAGCAGGGTGGCGACGATAGCGTTCTCCGCATTAAAGCTGGCGGTCACTGCGTCGCCCGGCTGCAGCTTCAGCTGCTGCAGCCGCTCGCGGGTCAGGGTGGCGCACAGGGTTTCGCCGCTGGCGATCTGCAGCAGGACTTCACTTTTGCCGTCGCCCGGCTCAATGGCGCTGACGGTGGCCGCCAGCTGGTTGTCATCCCCGGTGGCATCCCGGCTGATATGAATCCAGGGGGCTTTGATCAGCACCAGCACCTCTTTACCCGCCGCCAGCTGAAGACGATCGGCGCTGCGCTGCGTCAGCGCCACATTAAGCTGCGTGACCCCATCGGCCAGCTGAATCAGCAGATGCTGCACCACCTGCTGCGCGTCATTGCTCATCACGGTGCCAAACAGCTGGTTTCGGGCGCTGGTCTGCAGGGAGAAGCGGGCGATCGCCGCCAGCATGCTGTCGAGCGGCAGGGCATCCTGCTGCAGGGCATCAAAGGCCTTCTGCTGGATCTGCTCCATCAGCTGAAACAGCTGGATCAGGCGTTCACCGTAGCGGGTCAGCGTCGCGCCGCCGCCACCTTTGCCGCCGGTGGCCCGCGCCACCAGCGTCTCATCCGCCAGCTGGTTCATCTCGTTAATCGCATCCCAGGCGCTTTTATAACTGATGCCCGCCAGCTTTGCTCCCTGACTGATTGAGCCGGTTTCCCGGACCCGTTTCAGCAGCTCGATACGACGAGGATCGGCAAACAGTTTCTGTTGTAAACGGATGTGAAGGGACAGTTCGGCTTCCATGACAGCTCCGGCAAAGGGTTAACGCGTGTGGAGGCCGATGATAGCGGCGTTTCGTGACCAAAGTAAAAGCACGAAAAGGGCTGCGCAAAATTTTCCTGACCCGTTACAATCACTTTTTTATTCTCAGAGTGAGACTCCCGATGCTGGAATTACTGAAAAGCCTCGCCGTAGCCGTCCTGATGGTGCCTGTG
The DNA here is from genome assembly GCF_000255315.1 of Pantoea sp. Sc1. Classification (NCBI taxonomy): domain Bacteria; kingdom Pseudomonadati; phylum Pseudomonadota; class Gammaproteobacteria; order Enterobacterales; family Erwiniaceae; genus Pantoea; species Pantoea sp. Sc1. The sequence continues at coordinate 2,902,505 of NZ_AJFP01000001.1, read as the reverse complement.
GTGATGGCGCTGATGCTGGGCATCATTTATGGCCTGGGTGAAGTGTTTAACGTCATCTCAAAATTTGGTCATCGCGAAAAATCCTCCGCCCGTTCGCACAACTGATTTCTGCCCCGCCCGCCTCTCTGCGCGGGCGCGGTCATTTTTATCCCGCCCCCCTTCATCCTTCTCTCTCTGCTGCCGATAATTTATCGGGATGCCGTGATAATGCGTTATATTATCCGCTACACAACGAATAGCCGGAGAAGATCATGTCACACCATTACACTCGCTGGGCCGTCGCGGCGCTGGTCACTTTTTCACTGGCCGGTCAGGCGGTTGCCGCCGATAATATTACCGTGTTTGCGGCGGCCTCACTGACCAATGCCCTGCAGGATATTGCCAGCCGTTATCAGCAGGAGAAGGGCGTGAACGTCGTCGCTTCGTTTGCCTCCTCTTCCACGCTGGCACGCCAGATTGAACAGGGGGCCCCTGCCGATCTCTTTATCTCTGCCGATCAGCAGTGGATGGACGATGCGGTCGCTAAAAACAGCATGATGAAGAGCAGCCGTTATACGCTGCTGGGCAACGATCTGGTGTTAATCGCCCCGCGCAGCGCCGCGGCAAAAGCGGTTACGCTGGACAAGCAGACGGACTGGAAAAGCCTGCTGCACGGTGAACGTCTGGCGGTCGGCGACCCGGATCATGTGCCGGCGGGACTCTACGCCAAAGAGGCGCTGCAGAACCTGGGGGCCTGGCCGCAGGTCGCGCCGGTATTAGCCCCGGCTAACAACGTGCGGGCGGCGCTGGCGCTGGTCGAGCGCAACGAAACGCCGTATGGCATAGTGTATGGCTCCGATGCCGTGGCCAGCGAAAAAGTGCAGGTCGTGGGGCATTTCCCGGCCAGCAGCCACAAACCGGTGGAATATCCCATGGCGATCGTTAACGATCACAACCGCGCCGCCGTTAAGGCGTTTTATGACTACCTGAAAGGGCCGGAAGCGGCGGCTATCTTCAGACACTACGGATTCACACCGACGAAATGATACTCAGCGATCCCGAATGGCAGGCGGTACTGCTCAGCCTCAAAGTCTCTGGCATTGCCGTGCTCGGCAGCCTGCCGTTTGGCATCCTGATGGCCTGGGTTCTGGTGCGCTGCCGTTTTCCCGGCAAAGCGCTGCTCGACAGCCTGATCCATCTGCCGCTGGTGCTGCCGCCGGTGGTGGTGGGCTATCTGCTGCTGATAAGCCTGGGCCGGCGCGGCATCATCGGTGAAAAGCTCTATGACTGGTTCGGTTTCAGCTTCGCCTTCAGCTGGCGGGGGGCCGCACTGGCCTCCGCGGTGATCGCTTTTCCGCTGATGGTGCGCGCCATCCGGCTGGCGCTGGAGGCGGTCGACAGCCGGCTGGAGCAGGCGGCGCGCACGCTGGGGGCCGGACGCTGGCGGGTGTTCTTCACCATTACGCTGCCGCTGACCCTGCCAGGCGTGATCGTCGGGACGGTGCTCGCCTTTGCCCGCTCGCTGGGTGAGTTTGGCGCGACCATCACCTTTGTCTCCAATATACCGGGCGAGACCCGCACCCTGCCGCTGGCGATGTTTACCCTGATCGAGACGCCGGGTGCAGAAGGGGCGGCGGCGCGCCTCTGCGTGATCGCCATTGTACTGGCGCTGGCGTCGCTGCTGGCGTCGGAATGGCTGGCCCGTGCCGGTCGTAAGCGGATGGGAAGCTGATGCTGTCACTCAATTTTATGCAGCAGCAGGGCGATCATCACTTAGAGGTCGACCTGCAGATCCCGGCCAGCGGGATCACGGCCATCTTCGGCGTCTCCGGGGCCGGTAAAACCTCGCTGATCAACGCGATCAGCGGCCTGACTCAGCCCCAGCGAGGACGGATAGCGCTGAATGACCGGCTGCTGTTCGATGCGGATCAGGGGATATCGCTGCCGCCGGAAAAGCGGCGTATCGGCTATGTCTTTCAGGATGCCCGGCTCTTTCCCCACTACCGGGTGCGCGGCAACCTGCAATATGGCATGGCGCCCGCGATGAAAGCGCAGTTCGACACCCTGGTGTCACTGCTGGGGCTGGAGGCGCTGCTGCCACGCTTTCCGCTGTCGCTGTCGGGCGGCGAGAAGCAGCGGGTCGCCATTGGCCGTGCGCTGCTGACCGCACCGGATATGCTGCTGCTGGATGAGCCGCTGGCGTCACTGGATCTGCCGCGCAAACGCGAACTGATGCCTTATCTGCAAAAGCTGGCGAAGCAGGTCGATATTCCGATGCTCTACGTTTCGCACAGCCTGGAGGAGATCCTGCAGCTGGCCGATAACGTGCTGGTGCTGGATGCGGGGCGGGTTAAAGCCTTCGGACCGCTGGAGCGGGTCTGGAGCAGCAGCGCGATGCGCCCCTGGCTGCCGATGAGTGAACTGACCAGCGTGCTGCGGGTGCAGGTCCTGGAGCAGCATCCCGACTACCCGATGACCGCGCTGTCGCTGGGCGATCAGCATATCTGGGTCAGCCGGGTGAATCAGCCGGTGAAGACCCCGCTGCGCATTCGCATCGCCTCGGCCGACGTTTCGCTGGCGCTGCAGCCACCCCAGCACAGCTCCATCCGCAACATTCTGCCCGCGCAGGTGGTGGAGCTGGTGGAGGTCGGCGATCAGGTTGAGGTGAAGCTGCGCATCGGCATCAGCGAACTCTGGGCACGCATCACGCCGTGGGCGCGGGATGAGCTGGGCATCCGGCCCGATCAGTGGCTCTATGCCCAGATTAAAAGCGTCTCGGTGACGCCCTGATTACAACACGTACTGATGGAGGGTATCGGCAATGGCGGTTTCAAGGTTGGTGCCGATCACCTTCTTCGCCCGTGCTTTAATCGCCTCGTCGGCGTTGCCCATCGCCACCCCCAGTCCGGCCGTTTCCAGCATGCTGAGATCGTTGTAGTTGTCACCGAAGGCGATCACATCCGACATGCTCAGGCCCTGTGATTCAACCCACTGCGCCAGTCGTTTGCCTTTGCTGTTGCCGCCGCGGGCGATATCCACCTGATCGTGCCACGACCATTCGCAGGCCAGCCCCAGTTCCGTTTCCACCTGGCTGGCGAACTGCTGCAGTTCCGGAATGTTGGTATGCGACAGCGCAAACTTCCAGATCGAACCGGCGTCGCGCGCCGCCTGAGCGAGGTCAGGCACCTGACGAAACAGCGGGCGCTGGTGGGCAGGGAGGGATTCGGTCCACTTCAGGGTGCGCGTCACGTGTCCGGTTGCGGTCTGATAGAGCATCGCATCATCCACATAGAGCAGGCCGTGAATCCGCTGCGCGTTCAGCCTGTCGATCACCTCAAGGGCGAGTTGCGGATCGAGCGGGTCGGACGCCAGCACCTTTTTCGCCTGGTAATCGTACAGATAGGTGCCATTGCAGCAGATCGCAGGTGTCTCCAGCTGTAACGCCTGATAAAAAGGATGGATGGCGCAGTGATGGCGTCCGGTCACGATAACGACGTGAATACCCGCCTGACGTGCCTGGTTCAGCGCCTCGATGGACTGCGGCAGAATCGTTTTGGCGGGGGTCAGCAGTGTGCCGTCGAGGTCGAGGGCAATTACACGGTAGCTCATTAATCCTTCCATTCATCCGGGTTTGCGAGGGCTAAAGTCTACACCTGACCGCGGCCCGGAGACAAAAAACAGGGCACAAATGATTCCAGCGTCCGGCAATAAAACGCGCTACAGTGATTGACAGTTCATGATCAGGCAGCAAAAAAGGAGAATGCATGAAACAAGTTGTCTACACCGCCAGTCCCGAGAGCCAGCAGATCCACGTCTGGCAGATGAATGATGAGGGTGGGCTGACGTTGCTTCAGGTGACCGATGTCGCCGGCCAGGTTCAGCCGATGGTGGTGAGTCCGAAGCGCGATTTTCTCTATGTCGGTGTTCGTCCCAATTTTCGCGTGCTGGCATTCCGTATTGCCGCAGACGGCACGCTGACGGAAGCGGGCCAGGCTCCGCTGCCCGGCAGTCCGACCCACATCTCCACCGATCATCAGGGGAAATTCCTCTTCTGTGGCTCCTACAACGATGCCTGCGTCAGCGTCAGCCCGATTGGTGAGGATGGGATTCCGCAGGCGCCGCTGCAGGTGATTAACGGACTGGAGGGCTGTCACTCCGCCAACATCGACAATGACAATAAGACGCTCTACGTGCCGGCCCTGAAGCAGGATCGCATCTGTCTGTTTGCGCTGGGCGCAGACGGTCAGCTGACGCCGCGTGAGCAGGCGCAGGTGACGACGGTCGAGGGTGCCGGTCCGCGTCACATGCAGTTCCATCCGGGCGGGCAGTACGCCTACTGCGTGAACGAACTCGACAGCACGGTTGAGGTCTGGGCGTTAAATCAGGGCGGGGGAGAGGCCGAGAGCGTGCAGACGCTGGACATGATGCCGCCGGACTTCAGTGGCACGCGCTGGGCAGCCGATATTCATCTGACGCCGGATGGCCGTTTCCTCTATGCCTGCGATCGCACCAGCAGCACGCTGGCGATCTTCAGCGTCAGCGAACTGGGTGATGAGCTGACGCTGGAAGGGTTCCAGCCGACCGAAACGCAGCCGCGCGGCTTTAATATCGACCACAGCGGACGCTATCTGGTGGCGGCAGGGCAGAAGTCGCATCACATTGAAGTCTATGCCATTAATGAACCGAAAGGGTTGTTAAAGCCGCTGGGGCGTTATGCCGTGGGCCAGGGTCCGATGTGGGTCGTGATCCATCCGCTGCAGGCGTAACTCCTCCTGAAAAACGCCTCTCCTGAGCAGGAGAGGCATTCAGAGGGCGGAAAAACGCAAATCCGGGTGCCTCTGACCGCAATGAATCCGCTCAGAGCATGCAGGGAACACGGTCAGAAGAGGGAAGCGTTCTCTGTTACTGATAGTTCGCGGTCAGCGAGGCGCTCGCCAGGGCGTGGAAATGCACATTAAAGCCGACCATCGCGCCACTGGCACCTTCATCCACTTCAATCGTCTCCACATCCAGCGCATGCACGGTGAAAATGTAGCGATGGGTTTCGCCCTGCGGCGGTGCTGCGCCACCGTAACCCGCCTGACCGAAATCGGTTCGGGTCTGCACGGCGCCTGCAGGCAGCTCCGCTTTACCGGAACCGGCACCCTGTGGCAGGGAGGTGGTGCTGGCCGGGATATTCGCCACGACCCAGTGCCACCAGCCGGACCCGGTCGGGGCATCCGGATCGTAGCAGGTCACAACAAAACTTTTCGTGCCCGCCGGTGCCGCTTCCCAGGCCAGATGCGGAGAGATATTCTCGCCGTGATAACCCATGCCGTTGAAAACATGCTTCTCAGGCATCTTCTCGCCGTCATTAAAATCCTGACTAAAAACGCGCATCACATCTCCTTAACTGTCGATGAATAGCCTTTCATCATAACCAAAAGCGCAGCCAGTGCCAGCGGTCAGCCTGCTCAGGAGACAAAATGGTGCGGATGATCCAGCGCGCCGGCAATCGCAGCGGTCAGCCGGCTTAACGCCGGTGGCGTGATGATGTAGGGCGGCATCAGGTAGATTAAGCGGCCAAACGGGCGGATCCAGACCCCCTGTTCCACAAAGAACTGCTGCAGCGCCGCCATGTTGACCGCCTGATGCGTTTCCACCACGCCAATCGCGCCCAGCACGCGCACGTCGGCCACCTGCGGCGAGTGGCGCAGCGGCAGCAGTTCAGCCCGCAGCTGCCGTTCGATGTTTGCCACCTGGCATTGCCACTCTCCTTCCGCCAGCATCTTCAGGCTCTCCGACGCGACCGCGCAGGCCAGCGGATTGCCCATGAAGGTCGGGCCATGCATGAAACAGCCTGCCGCACTGCGGCTGATGGTGTCCGCCACCTCGCGGGTGGTCAGGGTGGCCGCCAGGGTCATCATGCCGCCGGTAAGCGCCTTGCCGACGCAGAGAATATCCGGGGTGATGCCCGCGTGCTCGCAGGCAAAGAGCTTGCCGGTGCGGCCGAATCCGGTGGCGATCTCATCGGCAATCAGCAGCACGCCATAGTGGTCGCACGTCTCCCGCACCTGCTGCAGGTAGCGCGGATGATAAAAACGCATGCCGCCAGCGCCCTGCACAATCGGCTCCAGAATCACCGCCGCCAGCTGCTGATGGTGTGTCTCAATCAGCCGGGCAAAATCCTCAAAGTCCTGGCTCTGCCACGCATCGTCAAAGCCGCAGGCCGGTGCCGCTGCAAAGCGATGTTCCGGCAGATAGCCGCGCCACAGGCTGTGCATGGAGTTCTCAGGATCGCACACCGACATCGCTGCAAAGGTATCGCCGTGATAGCCGCGCTTCAGCGTCAGAAAGGTCTGGCGCGTCTCACCGCGGCCCAGCCAGTATTGCAGCGCCATCTTCATCGACACTTCCACCGCCACCGAACCGGAGTCCGCCAGGAAGACGCACTCCAGCGCCTCAGGCGTCATCGCCACCAGCTGGCGGCAGAGCGCCACCGCTGCCGGGTGGGTGATGCCACCAAACATGACGTGGGACATCTGTGCAACCTGCGCGGTCAGCGCCTGGTTCAGACGCGGATGGTTGTAGCCATGGATCGCGGCCCACCAGGAGGACATGCCATCCACCAGCTCACGGCCATCGGCGAGTTGCAGCGTAACCCCGCGGGCGGCCACCACGGGGTAGCAGGGCAGGGGATCCTGCATGGAGGTGTAGGGGTGCCAGATATGCTGGCGGTCAAAACGGGCATCTTCAGAGGTAAACGCGGAGAGGGTCATCGGAGTTGTAAACCAAAATAAAAAAATATAGTTTACAAGTATACCCCTGCTTTCTGTCGGGATGACACCCTTTTTGGAGTAAGTAATGGCTCAACGCTGGACAATTGCACAGGCGCAAGCGCTGTTTGATGAACCCTTTCTTGAACTGATGTTTAAAGCGCAGCAGGTGCACCGTCAGCACTTCGACCCGCGTCAGGTGCAGGTCAGTACCCTGCTGTCGATCAAAACCGGTGCCTGCCCGGAGGATTGTAAATATTGCCCGCAGAGTGCGCGCTACAAGACCGGTCTGGAGTCGGAACGCCTGATGGAAGTGGAAGAGGTGCTGACCTCCGCCCGTCAGGCCAAAGCCGCGGGTTCGACCCGCTTCTGCATGGGTGCCGCGTGGAAAAATCCGCACGAGCGCGATATGCCCTATCTGGAAAAGATGGTTGAAGGCGTCAAGGCGATGGGAATGGAAACCTGCATGACGCTGGGCACCCTCAGCGAGCAGCAGGCGCAGCGACTGGCGGGCGCGGGTCTCGATTTCTACAACCACAACCTCGACACCTCTCCGGAGTTTTACGGCTCCATCATCACCACCCGCAGTTATCAGGAGCGCCTGGATACGCTGGGCAAAGTGCGCGACGCCGGGATCAAAGTCTGTTCAGGCGGGATCGTCGGCCTCGGGGAAACCGTGAACGATCGCGCCGGTCTGCTGGTGCAGTTAGCCAATCTGCCGACGCCACCCGAGAGCGTGCCGATCAACATGCTGGTGAAGGTGAAAGGCACACCGCTGGCGGATAACGACGATGTGGAACCGTTCGATTTTATCCGCACCATCGCGGTGGCGCGCATCATGATGCCGACCTCCCATGTGCGTCTCTCAGCAGGCCGGGAGCAGATGAACGAACAGACCCAGGCGATGTGCTTTATGGCCGGGGCGAACTCCATTTTCTACGGCTGCAAACTGCTGACCACGCCAAACCCGGAAGAGGATACCGATCGGGTGCTGTTCCGCAAACTGGGGCTGAACCCGGAGCATACGCACACGCAGCACGGCGATCAGCAGCAGGAAGAGCATCTCAGCGAGCAGCTGTTCCATGCGGACACGGAACAGTTCTACAACGCGGCGCTGTAATGAGCTGGCAGCAACGATTCCGGCAGGCGCTGGATCAGCGTCGTGCGGCCGATGGCTGGCGGCAGCGACGGATTGTCGACGAACAGACGACCCGCACGCTGCACAGCGGCGGTCGCTGCTATCACCACTTCTCCAGCAATGATTATCTCGGCCTGACCCGCCATCCGGCGGTGATCGCGGCCTGGCAGCAGGGTGCGGCGCTGACCGGCGCGGGCGCGGGGGCCTCAGGACACGTAACCGGCTATCACCGGCAGCATGCCGATCTGGAGGCGCAGCTGGCCGACTGGCTCGGCTATGACCGTGCGCTGCTCTTTATCTCCGGTTTCGCGGCCAACCAGGCGGTGATCCATCTGTTGGGTGAGAAAAACGATCGCATCCTGGCTGATAAACTCAGCCACGCCTCACTGCTCGACGCGGCCAGCCACAGCCCGGCGCAGCTGCGCCGGTTCAGCCACAACGCGCCGGAGAGTCTGGCGGCGCGGCTCGCCTCACCCTGTGAGGGGGAGACGCTGGTGGTGACGGAGGGGATCTTCAGCATGGATGGCGACAGCGCGCCGCTGGCCGCACTGGCGCAGCAGACGCGTCAGGCCGGAGGCTGGCTGCTGGTGGATGATGCGCACGGCATTGGCGTGGTGGGTGAGCAGGGGCGCGGCAGCTGCTGGCAGCAGGGCGTCCGGCCGGAACTGCAGGTGATCACCTTCGGCAAAGCCTTTGGCGTCAGCGGCGCGGCCCTGCTGTGCGATGCCGACACCGCCGACTACTTTCTGCAGTTCAGCCGTCATCTGATCTACTCCACCGCTATGCCCGCCGCCCAGGCTTTTGCGCTGCAGGCGGCGCTGCATGAAGTTCAGCAGGGCGAGGCGCTGCGCCAGCGCCTGCAGCAGAATATCCGCCATTTCCGGCGCGGCGCGGCGTCGCTGCCGTGGCAGCTGATGGATTCAGAGAGTGCGATTCAGCCCCTGCTGGTGGGTGAAAACAGCGAGGCGGTGGCGCTCTCTGCGCGGCTGGCTGAGGCGGGCTGCTGGGTGAGCGCTATCCGGCCGCCTACCGTGCCACCGGGTACCGCCCGGCTGCGCATCACCCTGACGGCGGCACATCGCCCTGAGGATATCGATCGGCTACTGGAGGCGCTGCATGACGCTGCAGGTTGACAAACAGGCGGTCGCTCGCGCTTTTGGCCGGGCGGCGAGCCACTACGATGCGCATGCCGCCCTGCAGCGTCTGAGCGGCGATGCCCTGCTGGCACACGCCCCGGTCGACAGTGGTCTGCACCTGCTGGATGCCGGTTGTGGCACCGGCTGGTACAGCCGGCTCTGGCGCGCGCGCGGCAAACAGGTTACGGCGCTGGATCTCTCCCCGCAGATGCTGCAACAGGCACGCCGCAACGACGCGGCGCAGCACTATCTGGCGGGGGATATTGATGCGCTGCCGCTGGCGGACAACAGCTTTGACCTGGTCTGGAGCAACCTGGCGGTGCAGTGGAGTGACGATCTGCCGCAGGCGCTGGCCCAGTTCCGGCGGGTGCTGCGGCCCGGCGGCACGCTGCTCTTTTCCACCCTGGGGGACGATTCGCTGCAGGAGGTGCATGAAGCCTGGTCACATCTGGACGCACTGCCGCATGCCAATCGCTTTCTCAGCGAGGCGCAGATTGCCGCCGCCTGCCATGCCTGGCCGCTGCGCTGCACCTCGGAGCGGGTGACGATCCATTTTCCCGATGCGCTCAGCGCCATGCGCTCACTGAAGGGCATTGGCGCGACCCATCTGCATCAGGGGCGTGACGGCCAGGTGTTAACCCGGCAACGCCTCAGCCGGTTAGAGGCGCACTGGCCGCGCGACCGGCACGGCTACCGCCTGAGTTATCATTTAATTTATGGAGTAAGTGCATCATGAAACGCCTGTTTATCACCGGCACCGACACCGAAGTCGGCAAAACGGTCGCCAGCGGCGCGCTGTTGCAGGCCGCCGCCGCCGCAGGCTTCCGCTGTGCGGGCTATAAGCCGGTGGCGTCGGGTTGTGAGATGACGCCGGAGGGGATCCGCAACAGCGATGCGCTGGCCCTGCAGCGTTACAGCAGCGTCGCGTTAACGTACCAGCAGGTCAATCCGCTGGCCTTTATGGAACCGACATCGCCGCACATCGTCAGCGCGGAAGAGGGCAGGCCGATTACCCATCTGGCGCTGTCGGCCGGTCTGGCGGCACTGGAGCCGCTGGCGGACTGGATTCTGGTCGAGGGGGCCGGGGGCTGGTACACCCCGCTGTCGGAGACGCATACCTATGCGGACTGGGTGGTCAGCGAACAGCTGCCGGTGATTCTGGTGGTGGGGATTAAGCTGGGCTGCATCAACCATGCGCTGCTCACCGCAGAGGCGGTACGGGCGCGCGGACTGCCCCTGGCAGGCTGGATCGCGAATACCATCGAGCCACCGGGCAAACGCTATCAGCACTATCTCACCAGCCTGAAACAGCGCCTGCCGGCCCCCTGTCTGGGCACGATCCCCTATCTCACGGATGAGGCGCAGCAGGCTGCCTGTGGACACTACCTGACGCTGCCTGAATAAGCGGACCCGGCCCGGCCGTCACTGCGGCCAGCGGCGGCTCTGCCCGCCGCAACCGGTTTTGCCCTCAGGCCACCGTCAGCCATTTATCGACGGTGTAGTCGTCAAGCTGCGCCATGCTGCCGTGCGCCACATTGCGACCGCGGTGCAGCAGCAGAAAGTAGTCTGCCACGCGGCGGATTAGCGACAGGCGCTGCTCCAGCAGGAGAATGGTCAGCCCGTAGTCGAGGTTAAGCCGCCGGATCAGATTGCCCATCTCCTCCTCCAGCCACGGCGACATGCCGTCGGTGGGTTCATCGAGAATCAGCAGTTTAGGTTGCAGCACCAGCGCACGCGCCAGGGCCAGCTGTTGCTGCTGATCGACAGGCAGATCGCCGCTGCGCTGCTGGCGCAGCGAATAGAGTGCCGGAAAGAGATCGAACACCATTTCAGGAATGGCGCGATGGCGATCGTGCTGACTGGCACCCGCCAGCAGGGCGATCAGCAGGTTATCTTCCACGCTCATCTGGGTAAAAATATGGCGGCCCTGCGGCACGTAGCCGATCCCCATCTGTGCCCGCTGTTCAGCCGGTTGCAGCAGCAGATCTTCCGGCGGGGAGCCATCTTCCTTCCAGGAGATAGAGCCGCTGTTGATAGGCAGTCTGCCCATGATGCAGTTCACCAGCGTGGTTTTGCCCATGCCAGGCCGGCCCAGAACGCCGGTGCAGGTGCCAGGCGCCAGATCGAGGTCCACATCCCAGAGAATGTGGTTCTGACCATAAAATTGATTCACCGAACGTAAACTCAGCATCTGACACTCTCCTTCCCGATCATTAGCCTGAATGCTTCCGCTCTCTGTCGTCTGGCAAACAAGTCATCAGCAGCGGCCCTGTCGCCGTTGCAGCTCAGTGCGCCTGGTGCGCGTTGGTGCCAGAGAGTCCTGCAATTCCCAGGCCAGATCTTAAAACGGCCCTGTTTTCTGCTGCTGTGCCTGCTTTCGGGGAAGGAAAGGTGAGAAAAACTTATCAATTCCCCACGGTCATTACGCACCTGCACTTTTGCAGTGCCTGGCGGCGCTGTTCCTGGTGCAGGCGTGCTCTGAGAAGGCAACGAATCTGATTAAGAATTCTAGTCGGCGCCCGGAAATTTGCCTGGCCAGCGGGGGGAAGGATTAAAAATGCAGACTATTCCGCCAGCCGCGGGCGCGAAATTTAACGGAAAAAAAATTATTTTCGCGGTGTCAGAAGGGCAGGGAAAAACTATACACAGCTGATGGCGGCGGGGCTGCCATCACTTATCCACTATTCCTGTGGATAACCTTGTGTATTAGGTAATGAAAACCAGTTGGAAGCGAGGAAATACGGGGCCTGATAACATAATGACGAGATTCTGGCCTCATAAGCTAAAGCCATTAAAATCAGTATTTTATTAAAAAACAAGCCTGCGATTTCTCTGTCAGGTAACCAGACTGTAATTTTGTGACGCTCTATTGACAAATGTTAAATCCGATCTCTGCCTGGGGATAACCTTGCGCAACACGCTTCGCCTGGATTTTCATCGCGCGCCAGAGAGGGGAGCGGAACCGCAACAGGGTTAACATTGCACCATTACTGTTTTTATATCCAGTATTATTTTCTGGCAAAATCACCATAGCCGAGTAAAATAAGTGCCTGCCCGCCGACTTCTCCAGCAGGAAATGCATTCATGAGCAAAGCCTTTAAATTAAACTCTGCCTTTAAACCTTCAGGCGATCAGCCTGAGGCGATCCGTCGCCTGGAAGAGGGACTGGAGGATGGACTGGCCCATCAGACCTTATTAGGGGTAACCGGCTCCGGTAAAACCTTTACCGTCGCCAACGTGATTGCCGACCTCAACCGTCCGACCATGGTGCTGGCGCCCAATAAGACGCTGGCCGCCCAGCTTTATGGCGAAATGAAAGAGTTTTTCCCGGATAACGCCGTGGAGTTCTTCGTCTCTTACTACGACTACTATCAGCCTGAAGCCTATGTGCCCAGCTCCGACACCTTTATCGAAAAAGATGCCTCTGTGAATGAGCACATCGAACAGATGCGTCTGTCGGCCACCAAGGCGCTGCTGGAGCGGCGGGATGTGATCGTGGTGGCGTCCGTCTCCGCGATCTACGGTCTGGGCGACCCCGATCTCTATCTGAAAATGATGCTGCACCTGACCCGCGGCATGATCATCGATCAGCGCAGTATTCTGCGTCGTCTCTCAGAGTTGCAATACACCCGAAACGACCAGGCGTTCCAGCGCGGGACCTTCCGGGTGCGCGGCGAGGTGATCGATATCTTCCCGGCGGAGTCGGATGACATTGCGCTGCGCGTAGAGCTGTTTGACGAAGAGGTTGAGCGGCTGTCGCTGTTCGACCCGCTGACCGGCCAGATCGAGTCGGTGGTGCCGCGCTTCACCATCTACCCTAAAACCCACTACGTCACGCCGCGCGAGCGCATCCTGCAGGCGATGGAAGAGATCAAAGTGGAGCTGGCAGATCGCCGGCGGGTGCTGCTGGAGAACAACAAACTGCTGGAGGAGCAGCGCATCACCCAGCGTACCCAGTTTGATTTGGAGATGATGAGCGAGCTGGGCTACTGCTCCGGCATCGAAAACTACTCGCGCTATCTCTCTGCACGCGGGCCGGGCGAAGCGCCGCCGACGCTGTTTGACTATCTGCCTGCCGATGGCCTGCTGGTGGTGGATGAGTCCCACGTCACCATTCCGCAGATTGGCGGCATGTACAAAGGCGACCGGGCGCGTAAAGAGACGCTGGTGGAGTATGGCTTCCGTCTGCCGTCGGCGCTGGATAACCGTCCGATGAAGTTTGAAGAGTTTGAGGCGCTGGCGCCCCAGACCATCTACGTGTCGGCGACGCCGGGTAAATATGAGCTGGAAAAATCGGGCAATGAAGTGGTCGATCAGGTGGTGCGTCCGACCGGTCTGCTCGATCCGATCATCGAAGTGCGTCCGGTCGGCACCCAGGTTGACGATCTGCTGTCGGAGATCCGTCAGCGCGTGGCGGCCAATGAACGTATCCTGGTGACGGTGCTGACCAAACGCATGGCGGAAGATCTCACCGAATATCTGACAGAGCATGGCGAGAAGGTGCGCTATCTGCACTCCGATATCGATACGGTGGAACGTATGGAGATCATCCGCGACCTGCGTCTGGGTGAGTTTGATGTGCTGGTGGGCATCAACTTACTGCGTGAGGGGCTTGATATGCCGGAAGTGTCGCTGGTCGCGATCCTGGATGCGGATAAAGAGGGCTTCCTGCGTTCAGAACGTTCCCTGATCCAGACCATCGGTCGTGCAGCACGAAACGTCAACGGTAAGGCGATTCTCTACGGCGATAAAATCACGCCGTCGATGGCGCGCGCCATTGAAGAGACCGAACGCCGCCGTGAGAAACAGCAGCTGCACAATGAAAAGAATGGCATCGTGCCGCAGGGCCTCAACAAGAAGATCACCGATATTCTGGAACTCGGCAACAACGTGGTGAAAACCCGTGGCAAAGCCAGACCGGCCCGCCCGGGCGAAGCGCAGGCTCAGGCCGATTTGCTGACCTTAACGCCTCAGGCGCTGCAGAAGAAGATCCACGAGCTGGAGGGACAGATGCAGCAGCATGCGCAGAACCTGGAGTTCGAGCAGGCGGCGAACGTGCGCGACCAGCTGCATGAGCTGCGTACGCTGTTTATTGCGGCCTCATAGCGCCGTTAAAACCCTGAATGGCGTGTTCCAGCGCCACCCTGAGCAGCTGGCGGTCGTGACGATATTTAATGTCGGCGGCCTCCAGCGGTTCACGGACGATCAGCCGATCGTCAATCCCCCGGGTATCGACCGCCGGGCTGACCACCACGGCATCAATCACCCGCTTGCCGATGTAACGCTCCATCATCGCCAGTTTGTCAGCCACCGACAGGCTGGCGGCGGCGGGGCTGAGCTCGCGGCCCAGATTGCCGATAAAGACCATGGTGGCGGGCGTGCGCCGCAGCGCCTGCGCCATCTCATCCATCAGCAGGATCGGCATCAGGCTGGTGTAGAAGCTGCCCGGCCCGATCAGGATCAGATCCGCCTCACCAATCGCCTGCAGCGCTTCCCGCGTAGGCTGGACATTGGGATGCAGCATCAGCTCCTGCGGCGGCTGCTTCATCTCGTCAATCGCCGTTTCGCCGTAAACCATGTTGCCTTCCGCATCCATCGCCACCAGATCCACCGGCTGCTCCGACATCGGGATTAAAAAGGCATCCACCTTCAGCAGGTTGCGGATGATGTTGATCGCCTCCAGCGGGCGCACGCTGAGATGATCCAGCGCGCGCAGCATCAGGTTACCCAGGTTGTGCCCGGCCAGTTCGCCATTACCGGCGAAACGATACTCAAACATCGCAGAGGCGACGCTGGGTTCGGTAATCAGCTGGTTCAGGCAGTTGCGCATATCCCCCCAGGCGATCCCGCCTTCGGAACGGCGGATACGGCCGGTTGAACCGCCGTTGTCGGTGGTGGTGACAATGCCGGTGAGACGCGAGCCCAGCGGGGAAAGGGCAGACATCACGCGGCCCAGACCGTGTCCGCCGCCCAGTGCCACAACGCGATCAAGATCGGCCAGTGTGCGATTCATACTTCTCCTTACTTTCCTTTCGCGTGGCGAGGCTCTAAACGCTAAGCCCGCGCGGATGACTTACGTCAAAATCAGGCGGGTATTTTAACGTATCCTGTCGCGAAAATGCGGTGAAAATTCGATATGTATAAGAATATATAGCGAAAACAGCGAATGGAAGAGTGGCGTGAATCACGCTACCATCATGTTTACCGCGCTGATCAACGGGTCAGCGTACACTCAAGCCTGAATGCCTAAGTCTGCGGATAGGGGGTTCAGGCCGTAGCCATCGAGCTGCCAGGGTGCAGGAAGAAATGACTGCATCTCCCAATCTGGAAAGGTGTTCTGGTGTCACAATTTACTGATGCATACGCGCGTAAGTTCTATTACCTGCGCCTGTCGGTCACGGATGTCTGCAATTTCCGCTGTACCTACTGTCTCCCGGACGGCTACAAGCCGCAGGGAGTTCGTAACAAAAGCTTTCTCTCTCTGGATGAAATCCGCCGTGTCACGCGGGCCTTTGCGGCAGCCGGCACGGAAAAAGTGCGGCTGACCGGGGGTGAGCCGTCGCTGCGCCGTGATTTCACCGACATCATCGCCGCGGTGCGTGAAAACGCCGCCATTCGTCAGATCGCGGTGACCACTAACGGCTACCGGCTGGCGCGTGACGTGAAGCAGTGGCGCGAGGCAGGCTTAACCGCGCTGAACGTCAGCGTGGACAGTCTGGATGCCCGCCAGTTTCACGCCATTACCGGTCAGGATAAATTTCATCAGGTGATGAGCGGCATCGATGCCGCCTTTGACGCCGGTTTTCGCCAGGTCAAAGTCAACAGCGTGCTGATGCGCGATCTTAACAGCCGCAATCTCGCCACCTTCCTGGACTGGATCCGCACCCGTCCGATTCAGCTGCGCTTTATCGAACTGATGGAAACCGGTGACGGCGGTTCGCTGTTCCGCGATCAGCACGTTTCCGGTGCGGTGATCCGCGACCAGCTGATCGCTCAGGGCTGGCAGCGTCGCGAAAGCGAACGCAGTGACGGCCCGGCGCAGGTTTTTTACCATCCCGATTATGTCGGCGAGATCGGCCTGATTATGCCCTACGCCAAAGATTTCTGTGCCAGCTGCAACCGTCTGCGCGTCTCCGCGCAGGGCAATCTGCACCTCTGTCTGTTTGGCGACGGCGGCATTCCGCTGCGCGATCTGCTGGCGTCGGACGACCAGCAGGCTGAACTGCAGGCGCGCATTGCCAGCAGCCTGGGGCAGAAGAAGCAGACCCATTTTCTCCATCAGGGCAACACCGGCATTACACAGAATCTCTCTTACATTGGCGGCTAATTTCAGGAGGCAGTATGGGTAAACCAGCCAGCGAATTTCAGGCGGTGCAGATTGCGGTGATGACGGTCTCCGATCGTCGCGATGCCAGCAACGACACCTCCGGTGACTACCTGCGCAGCGCGGCGGCGGAAGCGGGCCACAGCGTGGTCGATCACGCTATCGTGCCGGAGAATCTCTATCGCATTCGTGCCACCGTGTCGCGCTGGATCGCCAGTGACGATGTGCAGGTGGTGATCGTGAACGGCGGCACCGGGTTTAACCTGAAGAACAGCACGCCGGAAGCGCTGCTGCCGCTGTTTGACCGCGAGATTGAGGGATTTGGCGAACTGTTCCGGATGATCTCCTATGAGGAGATTGGCGGGTCGACCCTGCAGTCACGCGCCATTGCCGGTCTGGCGAATCAGACGCTGATTCTGGCCGTGCCGGGTTCGACCAGCGCCTGCCGTACCGCCTGGGAGCGCATCATTGCCGATCAGATCGATGCGCGCACCGCACCCTGTAATTTTGTCTCACATCTGAAGAAACAATAAGCATGTCTCAACTTACACACATTAACGCCGCGGGCGAAGCGCACATGGTGGATGTCTCCACCAAGGCTGAAACCGTGCGCGAAGCGCGGGCAGAAGTGCTGGTGCTGATGCAGCCGGAAACGCTGCAGATGATTATCGAGGGCAGCCACCATAAAGGGGATGTCTTTGCCACCGCCCGCATCGCCGGTATCCAGGCGGCGAAACGCACCTGGGAGCTGATTCCGCTCTGCCATCCACTGATGCTGAGCAAAGTGGAAGTGAGCCTCGAAGCAGAACCGGCACACAGCCGGGTCCGCATCACCTCGCTCTGCCGCCTGAGTGGCAAAACCGGCGTGGAGATGGAGGCGCTGACCGCGGCTTCGGTGGCCGCGCTGACTATCTACGACATGTGCAAAGCGGTGCAGAAAGATATCGTCATCGATCAGCTGCGTTTAATCAGCAAGAGCGGTGGCAAAAGCGGCGATTTTCAGGCGGTGGCCCATGATTAAGGTGCTGTTTTTTGCCCAGGTGCGCGAGCTGACCGGCACGGCCGCACTGGAGGTCAGCGCGGACTATCCGGACGTGGCGGCACTGCGCGCATCCCTCGCTGCACGGGACGACCGCTGGGCGCTGGCGCTGGCGTCGGGTAAGCTGCTGGCGGCGGTCAATCAGACGCTGGTGCCGATGACGCATCCCCTGCACGCCGGGGATGAAGTGGCCTTTTTCCCGCCCGTAACCGGAGGCTGAGATGGACACGCAGATTCGCGTCGGCCCCGCGCCGTTTGACATGGCGGAAGCGTATCGCTGGCTGGCCGCCTGTGATGAAGATGGCGCGGTTGTGACCTTTACCGGTAAAGTCCGCAACCACAATCTGGGGAGTGATGTGGCGGCGCTGACGCTGGAGCACTATCCCGGTATGACCGAGAAAGCGCTGCAGGAGATCGTGGCGGCGGCGCGTGAACGCTGGCCGCTGCAGCGCGTCACGGTGATCCATCGCGTCGGCGAGCTGTTTCCCGGCGATGAAATCGTGCTGGTCGGCGTGACCAGCGCCCATCGCGGCAGCGCCTTTTCCGCCGCCGAATTCATCATGGATTACCTGAAAACGCGCGCGCCCTTCTGGAAACGCGAAGCGACAGAGCAGGGTGACCGCTGGGTGGATGCCCGCGACAGCGATCACCAGGCCGCTCAGCGCTGGGAGTAGCGCGGAACTACGGCTGCTTCAGCTGCTCCGCCGGGCCAAAGCGGGTCTGGCCGTGACTGTGCTCACCGCCGCCCGTCGTCCGCTTCAGCTGGATCACCTGGCCCTGCTGCCACGCGTTCGCACCCGCTGCTGCTGGGTGCGCCACGATATCGGCGCGCCGGGCGCGAACCGCTTTGCTGTCGACGTCGAAGCGGCGGTCGCGGTCGGCCAGCAGCCGGGAATCCATCTGACCATCCGCCGTAAAGCCCATCATCAGTGCCGGAATGCCGAGCGGCAGCGTTTTATCGCGGTCGGTATGCCAGGTGTGCCAGGTTTTCCCGTAGGTATTCACGATGCGTTTCATCAGGGCGTGATCGGCGCTGGCGGGTAAGCCCGGCGCAATCAGCGTGCCCGACTTCACCTCATACTGGTGGCTGTGCCACAGCTTCTTCTCCTCCGGGGGCAGGGTGTTGAACAGCCGTTCGCTGATGATGTACTCCACCCCCATCAGCCGCGCGTCGCGGGTGTTGCCGTCATAGATCACCGCCTGCATCACATCCTCGTTCAGCACGGTGACGTAGTGGTGTGCCTCCATCTGACCGTTCTGGTCACCATTGTAAAAATGGAAGCCATCCAGATAGGTGTTGATCGCCTCAATCGGCGGTCGTGACTGCATCACGCTGGCGCCGGTCTCCAGCAGCTTCAGCGAGGAGGAGGTGGGCGCGCCCGGTGACTGCACCTGAGCAGGCGTATTATTGGCGCCGCAGCCGGTTAATAACAGGCTGAACGCCGCAACAGGCCAGAGTTTAAACATCGTAAGTTCCTTTAACGTTAAAAAGGTAACCTTAGTTCAGTTCCCGCCTGCCTGTGAAACGCTGGCGATGATAGAGTAGGGTTTTGGTTCATTCTGAGGACAGGCATGTCATCCACCCCGATTCTGCAACGTCTGACACTGGTCGCCGCGCTGGTGCTGGCGGGCTGTAGCAGCAAGAAAACCCCCGAGGCGCCGGTCCGGCAGCCTGAGGATGTGAAAGCACAAATTCAGCGGCTGCTGCCGTCGCATGTCAGCAACAAAGCGGCATGGAGCGACGATATTTACACCTCTTTCCGCACCCAGCAGATCGATCCCAGCGCCAGCAACCTTTGCGCGGTGATCGCCGTGGCGGATCAGGAGAGCAACTTCAGCGCCGAGGCGGTCGTGCCCGGCCTGCCTAAAATCGCCTGGGGTGAGATCAATCGCCGGGCGGCCAAAGTCCACGTGCCGGCTTTTCTGGTGCGCACGGCGCTGCTGATTAAATCCCCGACCGGCGAAAGTTACGCGGCGCGGCTCGACAAAGTGCGCAGTGAAAAAGAGCTGAGCGCCATCTTTGATGACCTGATCGACATGGTGCCGATGGGCCAGACGCTGTTTGGCAATCTCAATCCGATCCACACGGGCGGGCCGATGCAGGTCAGCATTGCCTTTGCCGAGGCGCATGCCAAAGGCTATCCGTGGCCGGTTGATGGCACGATCCGGCGTGAAGTCTTTACCCGTCACGGCGGGATCTACTTCGGCACCATGCACCTGCTCGGCTACCCGGCTGACTACAGCCAGCCGCTCTACCGCTTCGCGGACTTTAATGCGGGCTGGTACGCCAGTCGCAACGCGGCATTCCAGGCGGCGGTGGCGAAGGCGACCGGGATGAAGCTGGCGCTGGATGGCGATCTGATCCTCTATGGCTCAGACGCGGCGGGCGGCACCGAGCTGGCGGTGCGCACCCTGTCGAAGCAGATCGACATGAGCAACAGCGCCATCCGGCGCGATCTGGAGAAAGGGGAGAAAGCGTCGTTCAGCGACAGCGAACTCTGGAAGCAGGTCTTTACCCTGGCGGATAAAATGGCGGGCCGTAAGCTGCCGCGTGAAATGCTGCCGGGCATTAAGCTGGAGAGCCCGAAAATTACCCGCAATCTCACGACGGCGTGGTTTGCGCAGCGCGTCGACAGCCGTTATCAGCAGTGTCTGTCGCGGCGTTAAACGGCATGTTGTGGCGCAGTTGAGCTGAGCTGTGCCACACTTAAATCTGACAGGGCTCCCTGTGGAGCGTCTTACTACTCATCCCTTTATCAAGAGGTGCATCATGGATCGATATCCACGACATGATTCTATCGTTCAACCCGCCTCGCGCGGGCTTCAGGCTTACATGGCCCAGGTATATGGCTGGATGACCTGTGGTCTGCTGCTGACGGCGTTTGTCTCCTGGTTCGCTGCACGTACGCCTGCGGTCATGGAGCTGGTCTTCGCCAACCGGATCACCTTCTTCGGGCTGATTATCGCGCAGCTGGCGCTGGTGTTCTTCCTGTCAGGCATGGTGCATCGTCTGAGCGGGGCGGTGGCGACCGGGCTGTTTATGCTCTATTCGGCGCTGACCGGCGTCACGATGGCCAGCATTTTCCTGGTTTACACCTACTCCTCCATCGCCAGCACCTTCTTTGTCGCCGCCGGGATGTTTGGCGCGATGAGCTTCTTCGGCTACACCACCAAACGCGATCTGAGCCGGTTTGGCAGTCTGCTGTTTATGGCGCTGATCGGCATCCTGCTGGCGTCGCTGGTGAACTTCTGGCTGAAGAGCCCGGCGCTGATGTGGGCGATTACCTACATCGGAGTGGTGGTGTTTGTCGGCCTGACCGCCTATGACACCCAGAAGCTGAAAAATATCGGTGAGCAGATTGATGCGCGCGATACGGAAAACCTGCGTCGCTACTCGATCATGGGGGCGTTAACGCTCTATCTGGACTTCATCAACCTCTTCCTGATGCTGCTGCGGATTATGGGCAACCGTCGCTGAGTCAGGCTACCCGTTTCGCGGCCAGCGCCGCGCTGAACGGCTGAGATGTAAAGGGGGAGGCGCAGCGGCTGCGCCTCCCCCGTTTTATGATGACTTCTGAAGCTTCTGCTCGTTCTTCTGGCGCAGATGCTTTGCCCGGCTCTCCAGAACCAGATAGAGCACCAGCGCCAGCAGCAGCGGCAGGATGAAATAGAGGACGCGATAGGCGAGCAGCGCCGCGATAATGGTGCCATGCGACGCGTGCTGACCGCTGAGCAGTGCCAGGAAGACCGCCTCCAGCACGCCAATCCCCGCCGGAATATGAATGATCACCCCGGCAATACTGCTGATCAGCAGCACGCCCAGCACCATCGGATAGCCGACATCGCGCCCCAGCAGCAGCCAGATAATTGCCCCCATCACCATCCAGTTAGCGCAGGAGACGCCAAACTGCAGCAGGGCCATACGCAGCGAGGGGAGCTGCAGCGTCTGCCCTTTGACCGTCCAGCGTCGCTGCTTCGAGAAGGCACAGGCCCAGAGGTAGATCGCCACCAGCACCAGCAGCACCACACCGATCAGCCGCAGGGTAGTCTCACCGATAAACCAGCCGCTGGGGATGGAGACCATGCCCGCACTGAACACCACGCCAGCCAGCAGAATGTAGCCCAGCCAGTTGGTGGCGATGCTCAGGGAGAAGATGCGGGTGATGGTGGCGCTGTCGAGCCCCAGGCGGGAGTAGAGCCGGTAGCGCATCGCCACGCCGCCGACCCAGGTGCTCAGCGTCAGGTTAAAGGCGTAACAGATAAATGACACCAGCATCACCTGCCGCTTCGCCAGCTTATGCCCGCAGTAGGCGCGCCCGATAAGGTCATAGCAGCCGTAGACCAGGTAACTCAGCACCACCAGTCCGGCGGCGGTCAGCACCACAAAGCGGTTATAGTTAACGATGACGTCATAAACATCTTCCCAGTTCACTTTGCGGGCATAAACCACCAGCAGCACCACCACCGCGATAAAGAACAGCACGGTGAGGATTTTTTTTGCCAGTTGCCAGCGTGGATGTTTTTTTGCCATCAGGATTTTGCTCCCTGGTTGTCGGCTTCTACGCGATCCTGTGTCTCCATCTCTGGCTGCACCGGGGCAGCCACCTGGGCCAGCCGCGGTGTGTGCGCCGGTAACCAGCCCGCAATAGCCGGGAAATGGCGCAGGAAGTGGAAGACCACCACGCTTTTGCTGAGTTGCCACCAGTTGCGCGGGGGCAGACGATCCTCCTGCACCCGCTGACAATCATTTGCCAGCAGCGCTTCAAGGTTGTCACGCAGCGTCTGGTTAAACGGCCGGTCGTGAATGATCAGGTTGGCTTCCAGGTTGAGTGACAGGCTGAGCGGGTCGAGATTGCTGGAGCCGACGGTGGCCCACTGATCGTCCTTCACCGCGATCTTGCCGTGCAGCGGACGACGGATATATTCATAGACTTCAACCCCGCCATCGACCAGATAGTTGTAGAGCAACTCCGCGCCCACTTTCACAATCGGCATATCCGGCTCGCCCTGCACAATCAGCCGCACCCTGACGCCGCGCTGCGCCGCGTTGCGCATCTCACGCAACAGCCGGTAGCCGGGAAAGAAGTAGGCGTTAGCGATAATCACATCCCGCTTCGCCTCGCGCAGCATTTCAAGGTAGTGCATTTCGATGTCGTCGCGATGTTCGTCATTGTCGCGATAGACATAGAGCACCTGGGCATCGCCGGGCCTGGCATTGACCGCCGGACGGTGAGACCGCGACCCCCACCAGCGGCGGGTAGGCTGTTCACTGCCAATCGCCTGCTGCAGATAGCGGGCGATATCGCCCACCACCGGCCCTTTGACCTGCACCGCATAATCCTGCTTAGCCTCCGGGCCGTAGTCGGTGTTGTGCTCGGCAGAGAAGTTGATGCCGCCCACAAAGGCCACCACATCATCCACCACCACGGTTTTGCGGTGCAGGCGGCGGAACACGTTAGTGCGCATACCCATCACCAGCGGGCGCGGATCGTAGTAGATGAAGCGCACGCCCGCGCTGGTCAGGCTGTTCACAAAATTGTCAGAGAGTTCGGCGGAGCCGTAGCCATCGACCATGATTTCAACCCGCACCCCACGCTGGGCCGCCGCCAGCAGTTCGCGATGCAGGGCATTGCCGACCTCATCCTCAAACAGAATAAAGGTTTCAATCAGCACCGTGCGCTCGGCCCGCTGTATCGCACCAAAGACGCGCGGGAAAAACGCCTCACCATTTTCCAGCAACAGCAGCCGGTTGCCTTCCTGCCAGCTGAAATTCATAGGTGAATCTCCACGGCCAGCGGCGCATGGTCGGAGAGATGGGACCACGGCTTACGCGGCAGCGCCCACGGATGAGTGACGGTGGCATTGCGCACATAGATGCGGTCGAGCCGCAGAATCGGGAAGCGCGCCGGGAAGGTGCGCGCCGGGCGTCCGGTTTTCATGCTGAATACCTCTTTCAGGCCTGCGCCCTGTTTTAAGATCGCGTTAGCGCGTCGTTGCCAGTCGTTAAAATCACCCGCCACCACAACCGGCGCGTCGGGCGGCAGCGAGGTGACCATTTCACATATCATCTTCATCTGCGCGCGGCGGTGCGAGGCCTTCAGGCCAAGGTGCACGCAGATAACGTGCAGCGTGCCATGCGGCTCGGGCAGGGCGATCTGACAGTGCAGCATGCCGCGATTCTCACTGCCCGCCACCGAGATATCCCGGTTCTCATACTCTGCAATCGGAAAGCGCGACAGCACGGCATTGCCGTGATGTCCTTCCGGGTAGACCGCATTGCGCCCGTAGGCGAAATCGTTCCACATGGTGTCGGCCAGAAACTCATAGTGTGGCGCCTCGGGCCACGCGTCATGGTTAAGCGGATGGATGGCATGCGTGCCCATCACCTCCTGCAGAAGGACCACATCCGCCGACGTTGCGCGAACGGCTTCGCGTAATTCCGGCAGGATGAAGCGGCGATTAAACGGGGCAAAACCCTTGTGTGTATTGATCGTCAGGACTTTTATTGAAAATCCTTGCGTGTTTTGTGGCATACTCGCGACGCACTCCTTTTCATCATCACCAGAATCAAAGTGTAGTCTTTGTCACAAATGGGTGGTGAGAGAGGGCGATAATTAAGGCGTTATCCGAAAATTGTTTTACATTGAGGAAACCGTTTCCGGCTTGTGCCGGTAGCACTTGGGCGACCTGTTGGGTCTGCCAGGAGAACTGAATGAAATGGTCTAATCGTATTCAAATCATCACGGGTCAGACGTACATGCATATCGCTATGCATCTGCTGGTGATCGCTGCGCTGATCTGGGGCTGGAAGCACAAGGCCCTGGTCGATGTCTGCAGCACGCTGGTGGCCGTCTACGCACTGGTTTTTGTTGCCATGCTGGCAACACAGCGCATCGCCCGTTTACGGACCCTTGGCGATTATCTTGAAGAAGCGACCACCACTTACTACTTTGGCGCTGCCATGATGACACTGTTCCTGGTGTCGCGGATCTACCACAACAACCTGCTGCTGGCGTGCCTCGGCGTGGTGATGTTGCTGGGTCCGGCGCTGGTGTCGCTGCTGGCGAAAGAACCGCCACGGCGCATCGAAAAAAAACGTAGCTAAGTTGAAGGCCACCGAAAGGTGGCCTTCCTGTTTATGGGGCGGGGAAGATGTGTGTGTAAATGTGAGCTATCTCGCACACTTGCTCTAAAGCTGCTACACTCGCCCGCTTACGCATCGTAGTTTGTGCCCTTTTCACGCGTCAGCCCCAGCTGCCGTCACTATCCCTCTGAAAACTACACCGTGAATCACGGACAGAGCGGACCGGAGTAAATCACGTAATGTCTTTTGACTCTCTCGGCCTGAGTGCCGATATTTTGCGCGCGGTCGCCGAACAAGGCTACAGCGAACCTACACCTATCCAGCGCCAGGCGATTCCTGTGGTGCTGGCAGGCCGCGATCTGCTGGCGAGCGCCCAGACCGGCACCGGCAAGACGGCCGGCTTTACCTTACCTCTGCTTGAAAAACTCTCTGCGACCACCACGCCGGTGCGCGGCCGTCGCCCGGTACGCGCCCTGATCCTGACCCCGACCCGTGAACTCGCGGCGCAGGTCGGCGAAAACGTCAGTGACTACAGCAAATATCTCCCGCTGCGGTCGATGGTGGTGTTTGGTGGCGTCAGCATCAATCCGCAGATGGTTAAACTGCGTGGCGGCGTGGACGTGCTGGTGGCGACACCGGGTCGTCTGCTGGATCTGGCGCATCAGAATGCGGTTGACCTCTCTAAGGTCGAAATTCTGGTGCTGGATGAAGCGGACCGTATGCTCGATATGGGCTTTATCCACGACATCCGTCGCGTACTGGCGCGCCTGCCGGCTAAGCGTCAGAACCTGCTCTTCTCGGCCACCTTCTCTGATGAGATCAAAGGCCTGGCTGAAAAACTGCTGACCAACCCGGAAATGGTAGAAGTGGCGCGCCGCAACACCGCCTCTGAACAGGTTGCTCAGCAGGTGCATTTCGTGGATAAGAAGCGCAAGCGGGAACTGCTGTCGCAGCTGATTGGCGAAGGGAACTGGCAGCAGGTGCTGGTCTTTACCCGAACCAAGCATGGCGCTAACCACCTTGCCGAGCAGCTGGGCAAAGATGGCATCACCGCCGCCGCGATCCACGGCAACAAGAGCCAGGGTGCCCGTACCCGTGCGCTGGCTGACTTTAAATCCGGCGGGATCCGCGTGCTGGTGGCGACCGATATCGCGGCGCGTGGCCTGGATATCGAAGAGCTGCCACACGTGGTCAACTATGAGCTGCCCAACGTCGCCGAAGATTATGTGCACCGTATTGGCCGTACCGGCCGTGCGGCGGCCACCGGTGCGGCACTGTCTCTGGTCTGCGTCGATGAGCATAAACTGCTGCGTGATATCGAACGCCTGCTGAAGCGTGAAATCCCGCGCCTGGCGATTCCGGGTTATGAACCCGATCCGAGCATCAAAGCAGAGCCTATCATCAACGGTCGCCAGCAGCAGTCGCGCGGCGGTGCAGGCGGCGGGCGCGGTCGTGGTCAGGGCGGACAGGGTGCAGGTGCACCACGTTCATCCGGCGACAAGCGTTCTCAGCCTCGTCGTCAGGGACAGCCTGCGCCTCAGGGCGACAAGCCCGCTTCCCGTCCGCGTCGTCCGGCACCGAAGCGCACCGGGAACGTCTGAGTATGAGGGTTTTACTGGCGCCGATGGAGGGCGTGCTTGATTCGCTGGTGCGCCAGCTGTTATCGGAAGTGAACGACTACGATCTCTGCATCACCGAGTTTTTGCGCGTGGTCGATCAGCTGCTGCCGGTAAAATCCTTTTATCGTCTCTGCCCCGAGCTGCATAACAACAGCCGCACGCCTTCCGGCACGCGGGTGCGGATGCAGCTGCTGGGGCAGCATCCCGAATGGTTAGCCGAGAACGCCGCCCGTGCGGTGGCGCTGGGCTCCTGGGGGGTGGATCTCAACTGCGGTTGTCCCTCTAAGCTGGTCAACGGCAGCGGGGGCGGGGCGACCCTGCTTAAAGATCCCGATCTGATCTATCGCGGCGCGAAAGCGATGCGTGAAGCGGTGCCTGCTGACTTACCGGTCACGGTGAAAGTGCGGCTCGGCTGGGATTCCAGCGCCCGCAGCCTGGAGATCGCCGATGCTGTACAGCAGGCGGGAGCCAGTGAGCTGGTGGTGCATGGACGAACCAAGGAAGAGGGCTATCGTGCCGAGGCGATCAACTGGCAGGCGATTGGCGAGATTCGTCAGCGGCTGCGCATTCCGGTGATTGCTAACGGTGAAATCTGGGACTGGCAGAGCGCGCAGAACTGTATGGCGGTCACCGGCTGCGATGCGGTGATGATTGGCCGCGGTGCACTGAACATCCCTAACCTGAGCCGGGTGGTCAAATATAACGAGCCGCCAATGGCCTGGCCTGAGGTGGTGCGCCTGTTGCAGAAATATAGCCGGCTGGAAAAGCAGGGCGACACCGGACTCTATCACGTCGCGCGCATCAAACAGTGGCTTGGCTATCTGCGCAAAGCGTATGCAGAAGCGGATGGCCTGTTCAGCGAAATCCGGGCGTTAAAATCGTCGGGCGACATTGCACAGGCGATCGATCGTCACGCGACGGTTCATGGTTTGTGATAAAAAATCAGGCGACCCCTTAGCGGCCTGACGGTATAGTGAGCCAAACTTCCTTCACCGCAACTCTGCTATGTCTGACACCGCCGTGTTGAGCAACAGCCAGCTCAACAAACGTATCCTTTCCGTTATCGTTTTCACCTTCTTCTGCTATCTCTCCGTCGGCTTGCCGCTGGCTGTGCTGCCTGGCTTTGTCAAAAATCACCTCGGCTTCAGCTCATTTATCGCCGGGCTGATTATCAGTATTCAGTATTTCGCGACGCTGCTCAGCCGTCCTCAGTCGGGCCGTCTGGCCGACCGGCTTGGCCCTAAACGCGTGGTGATGCTGGGACTGCTCTGCTGCGGCATGAGCGGGGTGCTGACCATCATCGCTGCCCTGCTGAGCAGCTGGCCGTGGCTGAGCCTGACGCTGCTGGCTGTCGGACGGCTGTTTCTTGGGGTGGGCGAAAGCTTCAGCAGCACCGGCTCAACCCTGTGGGGCATGAACATCGTCGGGCCGCTGCAGACCGCCCGCGTGATCTCCTGGAACGGCGTCGCCACCTATCTGGCGATGGCGGTGGGCGCACCGCTGGGCGTGATGCTCAACGGGCAGTTCGGCATGAGCGGCTTTGCTGGCCTGATTGCGGTGATGGGGATAGCAGGCTACCTGATGGCGAGCCGCAAACCCGCCGTCACCGTCAGCCTGGGCGAGCGCATTCCGTTTCATCGCGTCTTTTCCCGCGTCTGGCTCTACGGTCTGGCGCTGGGCTTCGGCACTATCGGCTTTGGCGTGATTGCCACCTTCATTACCCTCTACTTTGCCAGCCGCAACTGGCAGGGCGCGGCCTATGCGCTGACGCTGTTCAGCCTGGGTTTTGTGCTGGTGCGTCTCGGCTTCGGGCGCTTTATCACCCGCTTTGGCGGACTGCGCGTCTCGCTGTTCTCTTTTCTGCTGGAGTGTGTGGGACTGCTGCTGATCTGGCAGGCGGACAGCGCCTGGCTGGTAGGGGCGGGGGCATTTCTGACCGGCAGCGGTTTTTCGCTGGTCTTTCCGGCCCTGGGGGTGGAAGCCGTTAAGCGGGTTGAGCGTCAGGATCAGGGATCGGCGCTCGGCACCTACTCCGCCTTTCTCGATCTGGGGCTGGGCTTAACCGGCCCGGTGGCGGGACTCTTTATCGGACACTGGGGCATGCAGTCGGTCTACCTCGCGGCGGCGATCATGGTCCTGGGTGCGCTGCTGATTACCCTGCGGCTCTGCGCTCAACAGCGGCTCACCAGCGGGTGAGCCGCCGGGTCATCAGAAACGGGTAAACAGCCAGTAGAGCAGGGCGGAGAGCAGAACGGAGACCGGCAGGGTTAAGACCCAGGCGACCGCCAGGTTGCGCAGCGTGGCAAGCTGCAGGCCGGAGCGATTGGCCGCCATGGTGCCTGCCACGCCCGAGGAGAGCACATGGGTGGTGGAAACCGGTAAACCGAAACCGTCTGCCGCGCCAATGGTCGCCATCGCCACCAGCTCGGCACTGGCGCCCTGCGCATAGCTGAGATGGGTTTTGCCGATGCGTTCTCCCACCGTGACCACAATCCGGCGCCAGCCGACCATCGTGCCAAGCCCCAGCGCAATCGCCACCACCACTTTTACCCACATCGGAATAAAGCGGGTGGCGCTGTCGAGTTCGCTTTTCACGGCTTTCAGATTGCGTTCCGTCTCCTGCGGCAGCGTGACCTTTGCGGTCTGAAGATGCTTGATCGACTCTGATGCCAGATACATCTGGTTGCGGGTGTTGGTCACCGCCTGCGCCGGAATGTTATCCATCGAGCCATAGCGGCGAATCTCATCACCCACTTCATTGAGCGTCATCGCCAGCGCCGGTAACACCTCGCTGTTCATCCGGTTGCTGCCGACAAAGCCGGTCAGCACGTCGCGGGCCGCGGGAGGGTGTGCCGCCGCCGGTTGCAGCTGACGCAGCTGATGCGCGGTGACTTCGGTCAGCGCGGCCACGCGGGGGATCTGGTCGGCAGGCAGCGATCGGTTCAGGGCGTAGGCGATCGGCATGGTGCCGACCAGGATCAGCATAATCAGCCCCATCCCTTTCTGCCCGTCGTTAGAGCCGTGTGCAAAGGAGACGCCGGTACAGGTCAGGATCAGCAGGCCGCGGATCCAGACCGGCGGCGGCTGATCGCTCTGTGGCGCACGGTAAAGCTGGCGATTGCGGATAAAACGTTTCATGACCCACAGCAGCAGCCCGGCACAGACGAAACCCACCACCGGCGAGAGCAGCAGGGCATAGCCCACCTTCAGCGCCTGATCCCAGTCCACGCCGCTCAGGCCGTTGCGCCCGTGCAGCATCGCGTTGGCGACGCCGACGCCGATGATGGAGCCAATCAGGGTGTGGGAGGAGGAGGAGGGCAGGCCAAAATACCAGGTGCCGAGATTCCAGATAATGGCGGAAAAGAGCAGTGCATAGACCATCGCGAAGCCGTTGCCGCTGCTGGCCTGCAGGATCAGCTCCACCGGCAGCAGCGAAATAATGCCAAACGCCACCACCCCGCTGGAGAGCAGCACGCCCATAA
This sequence comes from Pantoea sp. Sc1, assembly GCF_000255315.1. Taxonomy (NCBI): domain Bacteria; kingdom Pseudomonadati; phylum Pseudomonadota; class Gammaproteobacteria; order Enterobacterales; family Erwiniaceae; genus Pantoea; species Pantoea sp. Sc1. The sequence goes on along the minus strand of NZ_AJFP01000001.1, from coordinate 2,872,949 downwards.
AATTACAGAAACCGGACCAGACCACGGCGACGCCGGGCGTCAGCGAATGGGTATAGATCACCGTGGCGACGGCATTGGCGGTGTCGTGAAAGCCATTGACGAACTCAAAGCCGAGCGCAATCAGCAGCGCCAGGCCCAGCAGAAAGAAGGGCAGGAGGCTGGTGACCGGCATGTTGGTCTCTTCAACGTCACTGACCAGATTGAGGCCGGCGAACGCGAGACCCGCGACCAGCAGAATAAAAAACAGCGGTTTACTGAAACGACTGCCTTTGCCGTTGAAATCAGGCCGGCCCCGGACGGATGAGGGGAGACTGTTTTCGCTCATGGTGTACCTCATGTGGCGGATAGCGGATGCTGATTTGCACCGGGTTATCGCTGTGTGATACGCGCTTTCTATGACAGATTAATGATGGGCAGGCAGGAAATTTAGCCGGAGAGGGCGGTATAGCGCGGGCAATAAAAAAGCCAGCGACAGGCGCTGGCTTCTGAGAACAGGCGGTCCGTTACGAATTATTATTCGTTGCGGCAGCCGGGGCGGCCGGGGTCACCGGGGCCGCTTCTGTCGCGGGCTGCTGAGGCTGCGCAGCATCACTGCTGGCACCCTGAGGCGTCACCGGAGTCATTGGCTGCTCCTGAGGGGCGGCCTGTGAGTTTTCCGGCACCTGAACAGGTGCAGTCTGAACATTGTTCTCCACACCGTTCACTTTTACCGGCATACCGGTACGGCCCTGAATCGCGGCGTTAACCTGATCCTGATTGATGCTGCCATCAGCCAGCACTTTGGTCACGGCCTGAGTCAGCGTGATCGGCACCAGCTCACGGGAGTTGAACTGCTCTTCGGTGGTCGACAGCGGGTTGTGCACTTCAAGGTAACGTGAACCGTCTGGCTCAACCGAGGCTTTCACCGGCTGATCAACAAACTGAACGCGGGTGCCGACCGGCACATTCTGATAGAGCCACTTGATGTCATCCGCACGCAGACGCACACAGCCGTGGCTCACGCGCAGGCCGATACCGAAGTTGGCGTTGGTGCCGTGAATCGCATAGAGACGACCGATGTAGAGCGCATAGAGGCCCATCGGGTTGTCCGGGCCAGCCGGGAAGACGGCAGGCAGCGTTTCACCGCGAGCGGCGTAGTCGGCGTGCATCCCTTTGGTTGGCGTCCAGGTCGGGCCATCTTTTTTGCGCTCAACCGCCGTGGTCCAGTTGATCGGGGTATCTTTACCCAGCTCACCGATACCAATCGGCAGGACAACCACGGTTTTGCTGCCTTTCGGATAGTAGTAAAGACGCATCTCGGCGCTGTTGATCACAATGCCTTCGCGCGGGGCGTCGGGCAGGATCAGCTGCTGTGGGATAATCATTTTGCTGCCCGCTTTCGGCAGATAAACGTCAACGCCCGGATTGGCTTCCAGCATGTTGCTGAGGCCCATCTGATACTGCGCCGCAAAAGCTTCCAGCGGCAATTTGCTGTCTTCAGGAACGGTAATTTCAATATTTTCCCCGATCAGACGGCTGTTAGCCGGCGGTAACGGGTAAACCACAGCAAAGGCTGACTGGCTGAACGCCGCCAGAGCCAGTGCGATTGAAGCGAAAGCGCGAATCATTTTCATATTTTACAAGTCTTTATCGCCCTGTTTCAGGCTGGTCAAAGTATCGAATTCATGCCGGCCAATGTGACCTGCTGCGCATTATATGTTCATTGATCTGATGTTGTGAATCAGGATTTTAACCTGACAGTAATACTTTACCTAAAACCGTGCAGAGATGAGCGCCTTTCGGGAGAAGAGGGCGCTGAAAACCGCGATGACTAAGGCTGCCACTGGGTCTGTTCGCCGCTGAGTTTCCGGTTCAGGAAAAAGGCGGCGCTGATTAACGCCAAGTGCGTCAGCGCCTGCGGCGTATTGCCCAGCGCATGGCCGTGGCTGTCAAACTCCTCGGCGTAAAGGCCCAGCGGATTGGCGTAGCTCAGCAGCTTCTCAAACTCAAAATGCGCCTCCTGTATCCGGCCTGCGCGCGCCAGGCACTCCACATACCAGAAGGAACAGGCACCGAAAGAGCCTTCACCTCCCTGCAGGCCATCGGCCGGGGTTTCATGAATATTGTAACGCCGCACCATGCCATCGCTGACCAGGTCCTTTTTGATCGCGTCCAGCGTAGAGAGCCAGTCCGGATCCGTGGCACCGACAAAGCGCACCAGCGGCATCAGCAGCATGGAGGCGTCGAGATAGTCGCCGTGACGTGTGGAGGTGAAGTGCCCGCGCTCCTCGTTCCAGAAATTGGCCCAGATATCTTCGCGGATTTTACGCCGCGCCTCATCCCAGCGCTGATAGGGCATCGGCAGCGATCGCTTCATGCCCAGACGCAGCGCGCGGTCCATCGCCACCCAGCACATCAGACGGGAATGCAGGAAATGTTCCGGTTCGCCGCGCATCTCCCAGATCCCGGCATCGGGCTGATCCCAGTTCTCGCTCAGCCAGTCGATCATCTTCACTACGTGCTCCCAGCCGCGCTGAGAGATCGCCTCGCCATATTTATTGGCCAGATAGATCGCATCCATCAGCTCGCCATAGATGTCGAGCTGGGTCTGCTGCCAGGCATCGTTGCCGATGCGCACCGGCCGGGAATCGCCGTAGCCGGAGAGGTTGAGCAGCTCCATCTCATGCAGTTCGGTGCCGCTGTCCAGCCGGTACATCACCTGCAGGCGCATCTCGTCGTGATGACTGTTCTCGACGCAGCGACCCACCCATTCCGTAAAGTGTTTGGCTTCATCGGTGTAGCCCAGCCGCATCAGGGCATACATGCTGAATGAGGCGTCGCGGATCCAGGAGGCGCGGTAGTCCCAGTTTCGTTCACCGCCCAGCTCTTCGGGCAGGCCAAAGGTTGCCGCCGCCGCAATGGAGCCATACTGATGTGAGGTGAGCAGCTTCAGCACCAGCGCGGAGCGCTGCACCATTTCACGCCAGCGTCCCTGATAGGTGCTCTTTGCGCTCCAGCGTCGCCAGTAGTTGAGGGTATCTTCAAAGCAGTGTTCGGTCGCCAGCGCTTCGATATGCGCATCGTCGACGCTGCCAAATTCAAACTGCGCATGTTCGCCCGGCTGCAGGGTAAAGACGGCGGTCGCGCTCTCATCCTCCAGCGTCATGACCACGCTGGCGGCGAGGCGCAGCGAGGGCTGACCTTCGGCATGAAAATCGATACAGCCGTGATGGGCCTCGGCGCGCGTCTGCGCCCGGGCGTAGTCGTGGCGCGGTGAACAGCGCAGGGTAAAGGTCGCGCTGCCGCGTACCATTTTGACCCGCCGGATCAGACGCGGCAGTTTCTCCCTGTCATCGCAAATCGGCATATAGTCGGTAATTTCTGCGACCCCCTGCTCATCCAGCCAGCGGGTCTGCAGAATATTGGTGTCGGGCAGGTAGAGCTGCTGACGGCGCGCATCGGGCCAGTCCGGCGAGAGGGAGAAGAGGCCGGCATCGTCGCTGTCGAGCAGGGCAGAGAAGACCGACGGGCTGTCGAGTTCAGGCCAGCAGAGATAATCAATCGTCCCGTCATTCGCCACCAGTGCACAGGTGCGGAGATCGCCAATGACGCCGTGCTCTTCAATCTTACGTTTTACCTTACTCATGCTCATCTCCCTGTCAGTGTGCTGTTAACTATAGCTGAGCATGCCGATGCGGCTTCGTTTGGGCAGCTGTCAGCGCTTATTGATCGGCCCGACGGTTATGCCAGCGCCGGATCACCCAGCGCAGGACAAAGGCGAACACCACCGCACCCACCAGCCAGAGCAGATGTTTCAGATGCTGATCGAGTTTATGCAGCCACGGCGCGATAATGCCGCCCGCAAAATAGCCCAGCGTGACAAAGATCAGCGCCCAGATGGCCGCACCGATGATATTGAGGATAAAAAATTTCATCGGATTGAGGCGGCTGGCCCCGATGATGATGGGACCAATCAGGCGAAAGCCATACATAAAGCGCACGCCGATCACAAACAGGCTGGGACGGCGTTTGATCAGGCGGTTCGCCTTCACCACCTTATCCTGATGCTTTTTAAAGCGGCGCAGGATGCGCGTCCCCCAGCGGCGGCCAACCCAGTAGAGCAGCTGGTCGCCGATGATCCCGCCGCCCATCGCAGCCAGCACCACGCCCGCATAGTGCAGCAGTCCTTCATGGGCAGCCACGCCACCCAGTAAGGTAAATGTCTCCCCCTCGGCAATACAGCCAATCAACAGTGCCAGATAACCGTACTGCGTAATTAATGCGTTGATATCCAGATGCAAAGTGACACTCCCTGTTCGGTGGCTGTTTCTTCAAGTCTATACGCGAATTGGCTTCGCTTCCGCCCGGGCCGCGCGGGTGCGTTTATTTCTGCTGTTTTTTTGTCCGGTCGCCACGAAAGTTTTGCTGCCGTTTATACTTGAGAAGACGCTGCCCCCAAAGACGCATGCTCATCGGGCGGCCCACTGCATCAGAGGAGTGACTGTATGAACCATGTCTGGGGACTTCTGGCGCATCCGAATCAGGAAATGCGTGATATTAAGCAAGAGAATGAGAGTGTATCGCACCACTATACCCACCATGTTCTGCTGATGGCGGCGATCCCGGTGATCTGCGCCTTCATCGGGACCACTCAGCTGGGGTGGAACCTGGGCGAGGGGCGATATGTGCAACTTAACCTGGCGACCGGGCTTGGGCTCGGCATCCTGTTCTATCTGATTATTCTCGGTGGCGTCGCGGTGATGGGGCGGGTGATCCACTGGATGGCACGTGATTATCCGCAGCGGCCCGGCGTGCAGCGCTGTACCGTCTTCGCGGGTTATGTGGCGACACCGCTGTTTCTCAGCGGGCTGGTGGCGCTCTATCCGCTGGTCTGGCTCTGCGTGCTGGCGGGTGCGCTGGCGCTGCTCTACACCGGCTACCTGCTCTATATCGGCATTCCGCTGTTTCTGAACATCGACCGTGAAGAGAGCCTGCGCTTCTCCGGTTCTACCCTGGCGATCGGCGTGCTGGTGTTTGAAGTGTTACTGGCCCTGACCGTGGTGCTGTGGGGATATGGTCCCCGCCTGTTCTAGACAACCGCTGCCGCCGGCCTGGCGGCAGTTTTCTTTTTACGCCCGGATACACTCTCCCCAGGAAATTTCTTAACCTTCCGCGTATGATGCTGCTGCCAGCCCGCGCGCCGACGTGACTGAGGCGGGCGGCCTGTGTCTCTCTGGCACAGTACATAACACCAACCGGGTTTTTCTACGATGTCTGCAAAAATTCGTTCCAGCCTGCTTTCGCTGGCACTGCTCGTTTCCGGGCAGATTGTTTCACTTCCGGCTCAGGCGACCACCTCCCTGTCGCAGCTTACGCCTATTGCTCAGCCGCAGATTGCCTCTGGCAGTGCGATGATTGTCGACCTCACCAATAATAAAGTGCTCTTCTCCAGTCACCCGGATCGGGTCAGGCCGATTGCCTCTATCACCAAGCTGATGACGGCGATGGTGGTTCTGGATGCGCACCTGCCGATGAACGAGATGTTAACCGTCGATATCAGCCAGACGCCGGAAATGCGTGGCGTCTTCTCACGCGTTAAGCTCAACAGCCAGATCAGCCGCCGCAACATGCTGCTGCTTGCGCTGATGTCCTCGGAGAACCGCGCCGCCGCCAGCCTGGCTCATGCCTATCCGGGCGGATACAACGCCTTTATCCGGGCGATGAACGCCAAAGCGCGGTCGCTGGGCATGAAACAGACCCGCTACGTGGAGCCGACCGGCCTGTCGACGCAAAACGTCTCCAGCGCCCAGGATCTGGTCAAATTACTTAAGGCGACGCGCGAATATCCGCTGCTCGGCGCCCTCAGCACCACCAAAGAAGAGACGGCCGTGTTTGCCCATCCGAGCTATGCACTGCCGTTCCGCAACACCAACCATCTGGTCTACAAAAATGACTGGCATATCCAGCTGACCAAGACCGGTTACACGGACGAGGCGGGGCACTGCCTGGTGATGCGCACCATGATCAACAATCGTCCGGTGGCGCTGGTGGTGCTGGATGCCTTCGGCAAATATACCCATTTCGCGGATGCCAACCGTCTGCGTAGCTGGATCGAGACCGGCAAAGCCGCGCCGGTACCTGCGGCTGCGCTGGCGTACAAAAAGCAGAAGTCGGGCCAGGTCGCCAGCAACGGGGACAGCAGTGCCGGCGTGGAGTAAAGAGAGCAGAGAACGTCTGCTGTGTTACCCGGCGTTGTCTGCTGTCTGAGCAGGCGCGCCGGGCGAGCCGGGCAGCGGCGTAACGCGCGCGGTCTGCCCGGAATTAGCCCGAAAAATACCCGTTATTCCTATATTGCCATCCCTTGCAAAGTCCTACACTACGCGCGACTGGCGAGGGACGATCGCCTGATATAAGCTGCCGGAATTTTACTCATATGTTTATAAGATCCTTTTTTGCATGGTTAATGCTGACGCTGGTGGCGTTTGCCCCGGCGGTGACGCAGGCGGCGGATGATATCACCGCGGCGGCACAGGAACAGGAACAGGATGCCCAGCCGAAGCTGAATGCTTCGGTTGAACTGCCGAAAATGCAGAAGATCCTCGATAAGATTAAGAGCCAGGTGTCAGGCGACGCGGGCGAAAACAAACTGAATCAGCTGAATGAGATGGCGCTGGAGCTTTCCGGCAATGCCGACACGCTGGGTCAGGCGCTGATCCCCGATCGCCAGCAGCTGGAAGCGCAGTTGCAGGTGCTGGGTCCGGCCCCCAAAGCTGACAGCGGGGTAAAAGAGACGCCGGAGGTGACGCGCAAGCGAAACGCGCTGGAGAGTCAGAAAAGTAAACTCGACGATCAGATCAAGCAGGCAGAGGGCATTAAAAATGGTGCCTTAACGCTGTCGTCGCAGATTGTTAACCTGCGCCGTGACCAGCTGAAAAGTCAGCTGGCGCTCAACTCCGGTACCATTCTCGGTGCGCGTTTCTGGTCTCCCCTGACCAACAGCCAGGACCTGGACGGTGAGAAGATCGGCGAGTTTCTGCAGGAGCTGCAGGACACCGCGGCGCTCTCCTGGGAGCCGGGCTGGCGCATAGGCAGTACGCTCTGGCTGCTGGCGGCGCTGCTGGTGATGACGGTGGGTCGTCGCTACAGCGAGGAGTTTCTCGCCTGGGTCAGCATTCATAAAATGCCGGAAGGCAAACTGCGCCGCAGCTTCCTGGCGGCCGCGATAGCCCTGACCACGCTGGTGGCGGTGGTACTCACCTTTAACTTTATCGCTCTGGCGTTTACCCGCCGCGATGAGGTCTCGGAAAATGTGCAGGACTTTGTCGATCGGCTGGTTCAGCTCAGCGTCTTTTGTGGCCTGATCGCCGGACTGGGGCGTGCGTTTCTCTCTACGCGGCGGCCGAGCTGGCGTTTGCCCACCATCTCCAATGAAGTGGCGCTGGCGCTCAAACCGTTCCCGCCCATTACCGCGGTGCTGGTGTTTATCTTCCAGACGGTGGAGGCCTTTAACTACAGCGTCGGCACCAGTCTGAATACCACCATTTTCGCCAACGGCCTGACGGCGCTGCTGATAGGCAGCACCGCGCTGGCCATCAGCATGCGAACCAACCGCGTTCGTCGTCGCATGACGCTGGCAGGCACGCCGCCGGAAGCCCGCTCTACGCTGGTCGGGCTGATCCAGCTGGGGCTGACCCTGACCGCGCTCGCGATCCTGATCTCGCTGCTGGTGGGTTATGTCACGCTGGCACGCTTCCTGAGTTATGAGGTGATCTGGTGTGGCCTGCTGTTTGGCTCCTTCTACTTCCTGAGCCATCTGCTCAACGATGGCTGTGAGAGTCTTTTTTCGACCAGCAACGCAACCGGCCGCCGCATTCAGAGTTCGCTCAACATCAATGAGCGTCATCTGCAGCAAACCGCCACGCTGCTGACGGCGATTGGTAAGACCATTCTGGTGCTGTTTGTGGCGCTGGCGCTGGTCAACGGGACGTTTGCCTCCTCAACGCCGATTGAGCTGCTGCAGAAAGTGATTGAGTTCTGGGGCGGGAAAGGGCTGGAGTCCCTGAATATCGTTCCGGCACACATGGTTAATGCGCTGATCTGCCTGATTGTCGGCATCTATGTGCTGCGCTCGGTGCGCCGCTGGCTCGACACTGACTTCCTGCCAAAAACCACCATGGACGTGGGGATGCGGGTGTCGCTGGTGACGCTGTTCAGCAACATCGGTTACGTGCTGATCATCCTGCTGACCCTGTCGATCATGGGGCTGCAGTGGAACAAGCTGGCCTGGATCGTCAGTGCGCTGTCGGTCGGTATCGGTTTCGGCCTGCAGGAGATCGTGAAGAACTTTATTTCGGGCCTGATTCTGTTAACCGAGCGGCCGGTGAAGGTGGGCGATCTGGTGACCATCAGCGGCATCGAAGGGGATATCCGCCGGATTAACGTGCGTGCCACCGAGATCCAGCTGGGTGACAAATCCACGGTCATCGTGCCGAACTCGCAGTTTATCTCGCAGAACGTGCGCAACGCCACGATGGGCAATGCGCAGGGTGTGGTGACGATTACGCTGACCTTCCCGCTCAACATCGATCCGGTGAAAGTGCGCGATATTCTGCTCGATGTTTACAACGAAAACGAACGCATTCTGGAGACGCCAGAGCCGTCTGTTTCGTTTAAAGATCTGACCCAGCAGGGCATTGTGCTGAGCGTGACCGGTAACGTGGCCGGGCAGCGCCAGATTTCCGGCGCCAAAAGCGATCTGCTGTTCGATATTCTGACGCGCCTGCGTAAAGAGGGCATCCTGCTTTCCACGCCGCAGACCATGATTATCGAACGCCGTCAGCAGCCGGATGCGGAACCCGAAGAGAAGCTGGTTTAAGGCAAAAGGGCCGGGTTCTGCCGGCCCTGATCGTCGTTCCGCGAGCGCAGCGAGGCGAGGAGGCGATCCTCTGCTCTGTCCGGGCGTTTGTGCGCGAACGGCTGCCAGTATTCGCTGACGACGGGAACCTGCACCGATTCGCCTGCGCCAAGGCCGGTGAACTTCTCTGTCGGCTCCAGCCGGGTTAAACCGCCGACAAGGTGGGTCATTCTGAACTGATCATGTTCGACCCGCAGCCTCTGGTGGACGTTGCTCAGGTAGAGGGCCCAGTGCCTGTCCGTCAGGGCCGGGCCGTTGTTAGTCAGGGTAAGGGTGGCGCGATTGCAGGCGGCGAAGTCGCCACCCACTGCGGCACAGTCGGTGCCATGAAGGGCAGCCTGATTATCGTTAACCTGACAGGTGAGCCTGAAGTGACGGATTGGATCCACTCCCCGCTGAACTGAGGCGCTGCCGTAAGCTGAGGCTGTAAGGCTCAGCAGCGTGAGCGCCATAAGGTATCGCTTTAAGATCATGATTCATCCCTGCTGAAACGGATAGTGCGCTACCCGTGAGGGTTAGCGCTGCCTGAATAAGGCATTCTCTCTTTTTCTGTTATTTTTCAGCGGCACTCTATTTTCCGGCTGGCGGATGATCAATTGGCAGGGCAATCTTTTGTGAGATATTACGCAGAACAGAATCGCTTTATAAATAATCAGGGAGAATATCAGAAAGGAGGTTAACTGTTTTTAATGCGGATGTTATCTGAATAGCCATAATCGGCCCGCCGCTTTGATGAGCAGGCGGGCCGGTTAGCCGATTACAGCTGCTTTACGGCCCAGCCTTTTTGCTTGCTGGTTTTGCCGATGCCGGGATTAAAGCTGTTGGTGGGATCGAGCTGGCGATAGAAGGCCGCCAGCTGCGGTTTCGCCTGATAGAGATGGCCCACATTGTGCTCGGCGGGGTATTCCGCGCCGCGCGCCTGCAGAATCTCCAGCATCTGCGCTTTCAGGGCGTGCACGTCGACACCTTTTCTGACGATGTAATCCTGATGGAAGACGTGACAGAAGAAGTGACCATAGTAGAGGCGATGGCTCAGTGAAGCGCGGATCGATTCAGGCAGCGTTTCAAACCAGTCAGCATCGTTGCGACGCAGGGCGATATCCAGCGCCAGGATATCCTCGACCTCGTCAGCGTGCACCGCGTGATAGCGCACGGCCGCCCCTGCAGCCGCGAACCGATGCAGAAAAGCGTGCGCCCCCTCTTTGCCTTCGCACTCAAAGAATTCGCCTCCGCCTTCACGGAAGTAGTCGCGCAGGTAGTTACGCGCTTCCGCAACGCCTTCACCAGACATCTTCAGCATCAGATGATGTTCATATCTGTCACGATACTGCTTCATGCGTTTGGGCAGATGCGCCGGGAACAGCCGGCTCAGGCGCTGCATCAGTCGGTCGGTGAAGTGCGGTTTAACGAAGGCGAGTTTGTTCAGCCAGGCATCGACCCGTCCCTTCAGCGTGAAGAACAGCGGCATTTTGTCGGTGCCCAGCCTGTCGATCATCAGGAAGGTATCTTTGCCGTAGACCTCCGCAATGTCATAGATGTCGCGGTGCATATATTCGCCCGCCACCGGCAGATGAGTGAAGTGCGCCAGGATATGACGGCGGATATCGGTAAGGACGCCTGGCTCGTTGGTGCCGATATAGAACACCTGCTGCTGGGGTTCGCTGGCAAAGGTGTCCAGTCGCACGGCAAACACCGCCAGCTTGCCGGCACAGCCCGAGGCTTCGAACAGACGGCGCGCATCGGCGTTATAACGGGCGGGCGTATCGGCATTCACGTCACGCACCCGGTCAGCATATTCGTGGTCAGAGGCGTGGCGGCCATCGTGCTGCACATCACCGGGCTGCCAGCGATCGTCATCCAGCCGCCCCAGAATCTCTTCCGGCGTGCTGCCTAAGTCAATGCCCAGATGGTTCACCAGCCGCAGTTTGCCCTCCGCATCGATTCGGGCGAACAGGGCCATTTCACTGTAAGCCGGACCGCGTTTGATCAGCGATCCGCCGGAGTTATTGCAGATGCCGCCCAGGACAGACGCGCCGATGCAGGAGGAGCCGATCACCGAATGCGGTTCGCGTCCCAGTGGCTTCAGCGCTTTTTCCAGCTGATAGAGGGTGCTGCCGGGGAAAGCCAGCACCTGCTGGCCGTTGTCGATCAGCTGCAGCTTATCCAGCCGCAGGGTGCTGACAATCACCAGCGGGCGGTCGTAGTCATCGCCATGCGGCGTCGAACCTTCAGTCAGGCCGGTATTTGCCGCCTGCATCAGAATGATGACATCTGCCCTGACCAGCGTTTGCAGAACCCGCCAGAGCTCCAGCAGCGTTCCGGGAAACGCCACGGCCAGCGCATCCCCTTCGCCGGAGCGAAAGCCTTTGCGATAGCGGGCGGTCTGTTCAGGTTCAGTCAGCAGATGAGAGGGGCCGACCAGGCGGCGCAGGTCAGAAAGCAGGGCAGAGGTTGGTATCATGAGCAATTCCCTTGTCTTATCAGTGCGCCTTAACTGTAGCACGTCCGCTCATCTCCTCGCAGTGTGACAGCGGCAGGCTACCTGCTATTCTCATCTTGTGGCACACTGCCGCCTGTTAATACGATATTGCGCAGTTACTTAAGAGAACCCAACCTGATGAAATGGATTTACTCTGTTAGTCTCGCTGTTTCCCTCGCGATGCAACCGGCACTGGCTGAGACCGTGCCAGGTCACCACCCGATGACCGAACAGGCGCGGGATGCCTTCGTTAACCAGCTGCTGAAAAAAATGACGCTGGACGAAAAGATCGGTCAGCTGCGTTTGATCAGCGTCGGACCGGATAATCCCAAAGAAGCGATTCGCGACATGATTCAGAAGAGTCAGGTTGGTGCGATCTTTAACACGGTGACCCGCCCGGATATCCGCGCCATGCAGGATCAGGCGATGCAGCTCAGCCGGCTGAAGATCCCGCTCTTTTTCGCCTTCGACGTCATCCACGGCCAGCGCACCATTTTTCCTATTCCCCTGGCGCTGGCGTCGAGCTGGGATCTGGATGCGGTGAAAGAGGTCGGGCGCGTGTCCGCCTATGAGGCAGCCGACGATGGCCTGAATATGACCTGGGCACCGATGGTGGATGTCACCCGTGAACCGCGCTGGGGGCGTGGCTCCGAAGGGTTTGGTGAAGATACTTATCTCACCAGCGAGATGGGCCGCAGCATGGTGCAGGCGATGCAGGGTAAAAGCGCCGCCGATCGCTATAGCGTGATGACCAGCGTCAAGCACTTCGCGCTCTATGGCGCGGTCGAAGGCGGCCGGGATTACAACACGGTGGATATGAGTCCGCAGCGCATGTTCCAGGACTATCTGCCGCCTTATAAAGCCTCTCTGGATGCGGGCAGCGGCGGCGTCATGGTGGCGCTGAACTCCATTAATGGCGTACCGGCGACGGCGGACAGCTGGCTGCTGAAGGATCTGCTGCGCGGTCAGTGGAAATTCAAAGGCATTACCATCAGCGACCACGGCGCCATTAAAGAGCTGATTAAGCATGGCGTCGCCAGCGATCCGCAGGACGCGGTGCGCATCGCCCTGAAGTCGGGCGTCGACATGAGCATGAGCGACGAGTATTACAGCAAATATCTGCCGGATCTGGTGAAGCGCGGCGAAGTCAGCATGGCCGAAATTGATGATGCGGCGCGTCATGTGCTTAACGTTAAATATGATATGGGGCTGTTCAACGATCCCTACAGCCATTTAGGGCCGAAAGAGAGCGACCCGCAGGACACCAACGCGGAGAGCCGTCTGCATCGGGCCGAAGCGCGCGACGTAGCGCGCAAGAGTATCGTGCTGCTGAAGAACCGGCTGGAAACGCTGCCACTGAAGAAATCGGGTACCATTGCGCTGATCGGGCCGCTGGCCGACAGCCAGCGCGACATTATGGGCAGCTGGTCCGCGGCCGGCGTGGCGAAACAATCTGTCTCGCTGCTGCAGGGGATGCGCAACGCCACCGAAGGCAAAGCGACGCTGCTCTATGAGAAGGGCGCCAACGTTTCCGATAATAAGGGCATTCAGGACTTCCTGAACCTCTATGAACCGGCGGTTTCCATCGACACGCGTTCACCGCAGCAGATGATCGATGACGCGGTCGCCAAAGCGAAGCAGGCGGATGTCATCGTTGCCGCCGTGGGTGAAGCGCAGGGTATGGCCCACGAAGCCTCCAGCCGCAGTGACCTGGTGATCCCGCCAAGCCAGCAGAAGCTGTTGGCCGCGCTGAAAGCCACCGGCAAACCGCTGGTGATTGTGCTGATGAACGGACGCGCATTGTCGGTGGTGAATGAAGATCGTATGGCCGATGCGATGCTGGAGACCTGGTTCAGCGGGACGGAAGGCGGTAACGCCATCGCCGATGTCCTGTTTGGCGACTATAACCCGTCGGGCAAGCTGCCGGTCTCCTTCCCGCGTTCCGTGGGGCAGATTCCGATCTACTACAACCATCTGCCCACCGGCCGGCCTTACAATTTTGCTAAGCCGAACAAATATACGTCGCACTACTATGATGCGGTTAACGGCCCGCTCTATCCGTTTGGTTACGGCCTGAGCTACACCCGCTTTACCGTGTCTCCGGTGAAAATGTCGTCGCCGACCATGCCGCGTAACGGCAGCATCGAAGCCAGCGTGACGGTGACCAACAGCGGTCAGCGCGACGGTGCGACGGTGGTGCAGATGTACCTCAACGATCCGGTCGCCTCCATCAGCCGTCCGGTGCAGGAGCTGCGTGGTTTCAAACGCATCATGCTGAAAGCGGGCGAGTCTCAGACCGTGACCTTTAAGATCGACGTCGATGCGCTGAAGTTCTGGAACCAGCAGATGCAGCATGTGGCAGAGCCCGGCAAATTCAACGTGATGATTGGACTCGATTCCGTTCGTACTCAGGATGCGCAGTTCAACTATCTGTAACCGCCCGCCTTTCTCCTGAGAAAGGGGGTGCGGCGCGTCGTTAGCGTCCTGCTACGGCGCGCCGCGTCATTTCACTATCAGAGCCACCATGATAAATCTGCGAGACCGTATTCAGCAGCAGGTCTTTCGCCTTAACGGCCTGTCGATGAATGAGTTTGACCTCTCCCAGCCGCCTGGCGATCCCGGCCTGTTTGGCCCGGACAGCGTGATCTGGCGCGTCCACGGCGACTTTACCTCCATGATGTGCGGCGGGATCAGCGCGCTGCTATTGCAGATGCTGCATCCGGCGGCGCTGGCGGGCGTCTGGGATCACTCCAATTTCCGCGAAGATATGATGGGCAGGCTGCGGCGTACCAGTCAGTTCATCGCCGTGACCACCTACGGTAATCAGCAGGATGCGCAGACGCTGATCGACCGGGTGAAACGCATTCACCTTAAAGTCAGCGGCGTCGACAGCGAAGGCAAACCCTATGCCGCCAGCGATCCGCATCTGCTGACCTGGGTGCATGTGGCGGAGACCAGCCGTTTCCTGGCGGCCCATCTGCGCTACAAAAATCCCCACCTCACGCGCGCCGAACAGGATCGGTACTATCAGGAAGCGGCGCTGATTGCTGAGTCGCTGGGCGCGGAGCGGGTGCCGAAAAGCGTCGTCGATGTGGCGGATTATCTGCAGCAGATGCGTCCGGAATTACGCTTTGATGCGCGCACCGCTGAAGTGACGCGACTGCTGATGAATGCGCCAGCCCCGAGCTGGCAGGCGAAACCGGTAATGAAAGTGATGCTGATGTCGGGGTTCGGGCTGATGCCAGCATGGGCGCAGGCGATGTCCGGCCGTGAGACAGGGCGCTTTCAGCAGGCGATGATTGATCGAAAGATTAATGCGATTGCGGTCGGGTTGCGCTGGTCGATTCAGAGAGGAGCCTGGTATCGGGCGATGGTGAGGATGGGGCGGGACCCGGGGTAAGGGCAGGGCCATGCCATCCTCGTGATGATGCGTGGATAGCATATTCTGTTCTGCCGGTTCCCGGCATGAGGGGGTATTTTACAGCCGTTAGCGCTGAGTTTCTTAAAATGGTATTATGCCGCCATCTGAAGCTAAAAAAATCCTGGAAATGAAAGTCGACTCCTTTAAAAATATCATAAAGAAAACAGCGTTGAGCCTTTTTAAAGAGAAAGGGCTCAACAATGTTTCGACGCGTGATTTGAACACCCGGCTTAATATTTCCAGAAGCCATATGTATCATTATTACAGTAACTGGGAAGAGCTTAAGTTCGACGCCATAAAAAAAATGCTCGATGACGATATCGTCGATTATTTTTCGATGAAAAAAGAGCGGAATATCGAAAAAATCTCTGAAGAGCTGCACTTTTTCTTAGATTATTTCCTCCCGAACGCGCCCTCTTCTCACTGGATATTATATCTTGAAATATGGCCTCTTTCAGCACGAGATCAGCGCTATGCTAACCTTATTCATGGCAACTTTATCCAGTGTAATGAAATCGTTGAAGATATCATTACACGTGGTACAGAGTCCGGGGAATTTTCCTCCGCAGATAGTCATATCTCAGCCCGCAAAATTGCGGCTGTGCTCGATGGCTATTCAAGTATGATCATACTTGATTATTCGGATGAGAAGCGCGCACTCTTTCTTGAAGAAATTTTTTGATTTTTCTCTTCAGATATTGAGATAAAGGCCATTTCAGGCTCTTATACTTTACCAGCGTTCAGTTGTTTTCTGTGTTCAGGTAATTCAATATTCTGATCATTTTGCTCCGGGCAGGTATATAGCCTGGCATAGTGGCATCGATCCAGCTTTCATCCGCTTCGGGATGCGGTCCCGAAAGGACGACTTTTCCCTTTCCATAGGTATAGGCTGCCATGGCAACATCGCCATTGCTGTACCAGGAGATGGGTGTAAACCCTTTGCTGGCTGAACTGTTACTCAGATAAGGACCATCCTGAAAGTAAGCGGATTCTTTTTTGCCTCCCCACAGTAATGACAATGTGTAATCCCCCTCATCAGCGGCCTCTGAACCTGGCCTGCCCACTTCGCTATCCAGAGGGACGTCGATCAATCCTATCCAGTCTTTATCCGCCAGATAGGCGCCCATACAAATTCCCAGAAAACGTTTACCAGAGCGAACAAAATTACGGATCGCTTCTGCTCCCTCATCGCTTATCGCATCATAAGCCGCAGGAATATCCTGTCCGCCACCCGGCTGAATATACATATCAAATTTGTTAAGGTTTCTGCTATTTAGCTTGAGCTTTTCATTTTCGCCTATGTAACTGATAGAGAAATTTTTCCCTGTATTGATAAGCGATTTAACGACCATTTCTGAACAGCCTGTACAGCCCGCCTCTCCTCTGTAAACAGCGATGTTCATGGGTTTTTCTTCCGCAGAACAGGTTGCGGGAAAATACCCTGCCAGCGATAAAATTAAGGCTGAAGTAAAGAAAAAAGTGTTTGTATTTCTTCTGCAACGGAATTTTTCAACATTCATTACACAGTCCTTAACTTCCGATAGGGGATAAATAGACAGATATTAAACGCTGTCTGATGCTGGCATCTTAAAATTAGAGCAGTCGCCCTAATTTACATATTTTAATTTACAGGTCAAGTCTGATTTGAACAGATAAAGGGGTTGCTCTCCCCGACAGAGAGCGCTGATTCAGCCGGGCGGGTTGTCTGATCGTCTGCAAACTCATCGGCGTCGGAGAGGATAAACCGCCTGTTCGGACAGAACGCCGGTTTGCTTATTGACTGAAAATTATCGAAAAAAATGACAGCTGGCCTGCCGCGCGGTTACGCAGTCAAAAGACGCGTCAGGAATAACTTAAAGAGATAAAGGCGATGGCTCAGGCTCGCTCTCTGGAGAGGATGTCGGTGATCAGATCATGGGGAAAAATGGTGTCGGTAGTGTCTCGCAGCTCTTCTGCTGTCCACCAGTGGTAATGCTGAATCACGCGCTTTTCATTTTGACTCCATCCTGAACAGTCAATCTCTCTCTTTTCCGTGCGAATGAGAAAGAAACGTTCTTCAGCGAGTACGGTTTCCCCATCCGGCAGCGTCATCGGAAATGTCCGTGATGCGACAGCTACGCCTGCTGAGTCTCTTACCAGCCCGGTTTCTTCCCGCAACTCCCGCAGCGCTGCCTGCTCAAATGTCTCCAGCGACTCAAGCCCTCCACCAGGCGTCGCCCAGTATGATCGGCCAGTTAATGCATCATCGTGATGAGAAAAATAAAACAGCAGAACGTGATGTTCAGGGGACAGAACGATCAATCGGGATGAGGGGCGACGGCGCATAAGATCTCCTTGTCGAAACCTGTTTCCAGAGAGCACTGAACAGGGCTGTATAATTACGATTAATCAGAATAGTGCGTCCGGCAACGCGAGTTCATGCCGGAGTCCGCTTCCTGTCCCGATAACGTTCTGCGCAATCTATCGCGTTCCTTCTCTACGTCCAGAGGCCATCCTGAGCATATCACCGAACCGCTCCCACAATGAATTTGGCCCGTCACTCCCAGCTTTGTACCTGAAGCTGACCTGCACGCGTTTTCATTGTGCTGATTTTATCACCCGACAGAGTGTGGTTTAGTAAACAGCAGAAGCTCCCGCTCTGTTTTCCCCGTTTTATCCTCAATAAAGGAGTCAGAATAATGGAACATCACTACACATCGCGCATCTTCTGGACCGGCAATCTGGGAACGGGGACGTCGGGTTATAAAGCGTATGCAAGGACGTGGGATATCGCCATCAGCGGGAAAGAGGTCATCCATTGCTCCAATGATCCCCTGCTGGGTGGCGACGCCAGTAAAATGAATCCTGAAGACCTCCTGATATCCTCTCTTTCGGCATGTCATATGCTCTGGTATCTGCATCTGGCTTCCGATGCCGGGATCACGGTTCTCGGCTATGAAGATTCTCCCTTAGCGACAGGTGAAATATCAAAAGGCGGGGCGGGGCGCTTTATTTCGGCGGTGCTGAGACCGACGATCACGGTAGCAGAGGGGACAAATGTCGATTCAGCCACGGCTATTCACCATGAGATCGATAAAGTCTGTTTTATCGCCAGATCGGTGAATTTTCCTGTCTTCTGTGAACCAGAATTTATCATCCGTCAGGCGTAGAACACGCATCTGTGCCTGTTCTGAAACGTCGCGGTTTTTACTGATTTCACACCGCGACTTTTCTTCATCGCTCTCTTTCCCGTCTCCCGAAACGGGGCGTCCCTGAACCGCATCCGCTCTCCCGTGCCCGGTCATCAGTGCACCGCCGCAGAGCAGCAGCTGGCTCTGAAGCACGATGTACCCAGAAAGTAAAATATTTGTGATTAACATCGTATTTACATTAAGCGCCTCCTTTTTTTGCTGGCTGAACTTTATCCGCTGAGCCTATAGTGGATTTATTCAGTAAAACTGAGTTTTATCAGATAAAACAATACGGTTCGGGTCTGTTCACCTGTCCGCCACGCGAAAAATGTCGGGATCTGATTTTAATCAGAAGGTTAAGAGGACGTTATGGAGATTGTTAATGCACCGCATCTGCCCGTTCGGGAAGCGTGGCTCGCGCGTCATCATGAAGAGGCGCTGATGCCCGAACTTCCGGTCGTGGATGGGCATCATCATTTGTGGGATCGCCAGTCAGGCCGCTACCTGGCACCGGAGCTCAGCCAGGATATCGAACAGTCCGGTCACCGGATTCTCTCGACGGTGTATGTTCAGTGCCGCTCCATGCTGCGCCGTCACGGGCCTGAAGCGTTCAGACCCGTCGGAGAGGTCGAGTTTGCAGGCGGTTGTGCCGCGATGTTTGAAAGCGGTCACTATGGCGAAGCCGCAGGTTGTGAAGCCATCGTTGGGGGGGCCAGCCTGCTGGCTGGGAACGACCTGCTGCCCGTCGTGGAACTTATGCTGGCGCGATCGGGAGGACGACTGCGCGGGATGCGGAATCCGCTGGCCTGGCATCCTGATCCCCGCGTCAGCTCCAGTCCCGTCACGCCGCCCGCCGGTCTGGCGGCCAGTGACGCATTCCGGCGCGGAGCAGCCTGCCTTGCCCGCAACGGACTTTCGCTGGATGTCTGGGTTTATCACACTCAGCTCGATGAAATTGCCGGACTGGCCCGCGCGCAGCCCGATCTGCTGGTGATTGTGGATCACTGCGGCGGACCGATTGGAACGGGGCCTTATGCCGGTAAACAGGATGCCGTTTTTCAGGCGTGGAAAAAGGGGATTATCGCCCTGGCGGCGCTGCCCAACGTGCGCATCAAAATCAGCGGTTTTGGCATGACGGTCATGGGCTATCCCTTTGCACAACACGACACACCACCTGACTCCCTGACGCTCTCCCGGGCCTGGCAACCGCTGTTTGAAACGCTGGTTGAGGCATTTGGCGTGCAGCGCTGCATGTTTGCCAGCAACTTCCCGGTCGACAAAGGCATGTTCAGTTACGGTGTGTTCTGGAATGCCTGCAAAAGGCTGGCGGAGCAGGCTTCTGCGGCCGAACAGGCGCATCTCTTCTGGCGCACCGCGGCATCAACCTATCGCTTATCCTCCCTGGAGAATATGGATGAATATGAAATCAAAAGTGCATGAGGCGCATCCTCTCGATGCGGACGCCTCCGGTTCAGTGCTCTCCTATTCATCGGCTGAAAAAAGGACCCTGGCGCTGGGCGGGTTAGGGTGGACATTTGAAAGCTACGACTCTTTTTTGCTCTCTCTGCTCTTACCCGTGCTGGGCGTGGTATTTGGCCTCGGCAAAACGGAACTTGGCGTGTTTATCAGCGCCACGGCTGGCGGGCAGATCATTGGCGGCATCCTCTTCGGGCTGGTGGCCGATAAAATCGGACGCGTAAGAACGGCCCTAATCTGCATCGCCATCTATTCGCTTTTCTCCGGTCTGCTGGCGTTTTCCCACAATCAGCAGATCTTTACCTTGCTGCGATTCTGCGGTGCGCTCGGTATGGGCGGGATGTGGACATCAGGCGCGGCGCTCATCGCTGAAACCTGGCGTCCGGAGCGCCGTGCGCGCGGCGGCGCGCTGATGCAGATGGGGCTACCGGTGGGCGCAATCCTGGCGATTGGCCTGACGGCACTGGTCACGGCAATGACCGGTGGGCTGGAACACGGGGGATGGCGCTACCTGTTCATGATTGGCGCTTTGCCGGTTTTTATCATGATGGTGATTGCGTACATTACGCCCGAATCGCCGGTATGGCTGGCGCGCCAGCAGGAACGCGCACAGCGGCAGACTAAAAAGGCCAGCGCCGGCAAAACGAATATCAAAGGGTTGCTGCTGGCGTTTACCTTTATCTTCTTCATTCAGTATCTGTTCTGGGGGGTCTTCACCTGGACGCCCACTTACCTTCGTGAAGTGAAGCATCTCGATTTTCTTCACAGCCTGAAGTTTGTGCTGGCCCTGCAGACCGGTGCGATTGCTGGCTTCCTGGTGTTCTCACTCATGGCCGATAAATGGGGACGCCGGCCGATGTTTCTGCTCTATCTCCTGATCGGTGCGGTCGCGGTCGGATTATATCTGGTGACGACGCAGCCGCTGATTCTCATGGTGGCCATCTTTATGGCCGGTTTCGGGGTTAACGGTATTTTCGCCGGTTCCGGCCCCTTCCTGGCCGAGATTATTGGCGACACCCAGTCACGCGGCTTTCTGATGGGCCTGGCTTACAACGGGGGGCGTCTGGGCGGCTTTATCGCGCCGCTGCTCATCGGCTATGTGGCCAGCATTGGCGGCTTCACCGCCGGGCTGGCCACCACCGTGCTGGCCTTCGTCGCCGCGATGATTGTGGTCTGGATGGCACCAGAAACAAAAGGCGTTAAGCTGAAGTAAATCAACGGGCAGAGTCGTTCCGGAAGCGACCTTTGACGGGGAGAACAGATGTTCAGCATTTCAGAAGTCGATAAAGGGGATAGCGACCTGGTGCGCCTGGTCGGCGAACTCGACGCTTTTCAGCGCGAACTCTATCCGGCAGAAAGCAATCACTGTCTGGATCTCTCAACCGTCGGTGATGAGCAGCTGAAGTGCATTATCGTTCGTGATGAGCAGGGCTTTTCGGCAGGGTGTGGGGCCTTACTCTTTCAGGAGGCGGGCTTTGCGGAGATCAAGCGGGTTTATATCCGGCCGGCCTACCGGGGCAGGAAGCTCGGCGAGCAGATCATCGCCGCCATTGAGACGATAGCTTCAGAAAACCGTTTACGCGAACTGCGGCTTGAAACCGGGATTCATCAGCAACCGGCTATCGCACTCTATCGCCGATGCGGGTACGCACTATGCGAGGCGTTCCCACCCTATATGCCCGACCCGTTGAGTCTGTTTATGCGCAAACGGCTTTTATAAGGCCATCGGTTTACTCTTTTTCGCTGAACCAGTTCTGAAAACCAGACAGGGCATCGGGCATCATGCCGTGCGCGCGTTCCATAATCTTTTTTTCCGCACTGCGTAATCCATCGAACGGTTCTGATGACGCGCAAATGGCCAGGGCGACATCAGTGGCATCAAGCATGGCAAGATTGACACCGACGCCGACCGGTGGCATCAGATGAGCAGCATCCCCAATGAGCGTGATGCCCGGACGCGGTGTCCAGTTAAAATCCGCAGGCAGGCTGTAGATGGGACGTCTGACATATTCAGCAGGGGCATTAACAACGGCCTGAAGGGCATCAGCCCACTCCCGGTAAGCGTCTCGCACATATGAAGCGATATCGCTGCACGCACTATCCCGCTCAATACGTTCAATATCTCTTTTCATCGCCGCATAAACGCAGATCCTTCCGCCCCCGTTGCGCTGTGTGACCAAAGCCTCCGCCCCGCCAAAGCTGAAAGCGGTTCCTTTTCCAGCGATACCATCGATTCGTCGGGAGGGGCGATCTATCCAGCCTTCAAAAAAGGTGATGCCCGTGTATTCAGGACGCGTCTGCGTCAGGTAGCTTCTTACCCGTGACCAGGCCCCATCCGCACCGATGATAATATCTGCCTCAGAATCTCTTCCGTTTCCGAAAATCAGCCTGTACCTGCCATTCAGGCCCGTATCGACGTGATGAAGCTTATGCCCCCACTGGAGGGACTCTGGCGCAAGGGCACTCAGCAGCAAATTGATTAACTCACCGCGGTCAATTTCGGGTTTATCGATTTCACCTTCCGGCATCAGGCTGTCATCTACCGCCTCTCCGGTGCGGTAATCCAGCATCCGGCTTTCCTGATCCTCATGTCTGGCTATTTTTATGAAGGGTTCCAGCAGGCCCGCTCTGCGCAGAGCTTCCTGACCGCTGTCAGGATGCAAATCCAGCGATCCTCCCTGGTTTCGTTCAGCATCCCCTGACTTATATTCAAACACCTGGACGTTAAAACCATTGCGCTGAAGTATGACGGCCGCAGTGAGTCCGGCTGGACCACCACCAACAATCGCGATATTCGGTTTGTTCGGCATAGGGATTTCTCTCAGCTGTGGGGTGTATACTCTATAATCACAAAGTTGACATATCAACCTGAAGGGTCAGACAGAGATGGATAGCACCGGGATTTCAGATAAAGAGTGGATGGCATGGCGGGGTTACCGCCGGCTTGCAGAAGTCATAACGGGTCGTATTGTCAAAAATATTACTGAGGCAACCGGTCTGTCCGGCGCGGATTTCATGATTCTGATGGAAATCAGTAAAAGTCCGCAGGGCGCACTGCTTCAGCGTGAATTGCTGGAATACCTGGAGTGGGACAAGTCCCGGCTTTCACACCAGCTTTCACGTATGGCTTCCCGGCAACTTGTGCTGAGAAATCGTCATGACCCGGCTGGCATTTCGGTCAGCCTGACAGATACAGGGCGTCAGACGCTCGCAAAAGCGCGACCGGTGCATGCAGAGAGTGTCAGGCAACATTTTCTCGACAGACTGACACCTGAAGATGTTGATTTGCTGATCGGGATCACGGGGCGATTGCGGCACTCTGGCAGTGGCTTTATCGAATAATCCTGTTATGACCCTGCTGAGCTGGGGGCCGGCATCAGGAAAGGTCGCCGACGCACTAAAATTCGTGTCGTCTCCGTCCATCCTTCCCACTTTGAGACTATTACCCTTGTCTCCGCGTGCAGCAGTCACGATCCTGCTCTATTCTCGGGGAAAATGGATTCCTCCAGGCTTTGTCGAGGCACTATGACGTACAAATCCCTGATTGCTGAAGTCCACAATCAGCAGCGCACCCTCACCGCTATTGTCGAACAGGATGCGCGCACCGCCTATTTTTACATCTGGCCCACCGACCTGTTCCGCAGTCAGTATGCGGTGCGCGGCTGCTGGCTGCGAAACCTGCTGCCCGCACCGGCGCAGGAAGATCGCGAGGCGATGGAGCAGGGCATTGCGCCGCTGCTCAGCGCCGAATATTGCCGTAACCTGGAAGCGGAGCCTGCACTGAATCCCGCCGGGCTGCAGGTTCTCTGGGAGCCGAGCGATGATGGCGCGGCGCTCTGGTATTACGGTCAGCTGCTGGCGGTGATCCCCGGCTGGAGTCTTTACCAGGATAAGCAGGTCAGCTTCTCTGCGGGCTGCATCAAAAAGAACCGGCTGACGGCCCCGCTGGGTTCGGCCTCGACCAATGACTACTATGCCCGTGCAGAGCAGCAGCGTCAGTTCTGGCGCGAATGGCACGATGGCAGCGAGTGGGACAAGGTTCAGCAGGATCTCATGGCCTGCTATCAGAGCCGCTTTGGCGAGTCGGTGAAATATTACGCGATCGATCAGGGGAGCTGGCCGCCGATGGCGATCTCCCAGCACTGGCATCAGGGCGTCTGGTACTTCCTGACGATTGGCATGAGCATCCGGCCGATGCCGCAGGTCGACTACCTGTTTGATGAGCTGGCACCGCAGTATCGCCGTATCGAGCTGGGGATGGCGGTGGATGGCGAGGTCATGACCGAAGGCAATGCGGTGCAGATGGCGAGTGCTCTGGCGGAGTTTGTGCATCTGCCGTGGGCGCGCCTTACCTGGCTGGGGGAGGGGCATACGCTGGCATCGGAAGTCGCGCCGGTCGGCTTTGAGAGCTTCCTGCTGGCAAATGAGCTGGCCAGCGAACCGGCACAGTTTAAACTGCCCAAGCGCGATGGCGATCGTCCCACACTGCTCTGGACCACGCCGATCACCGAAGCGGAGCGGCAGTTCGCTCAGGCGGATGAGCATGGCGGTCAGAAGTTACGGGAATTGTTAACCGCTGGCGGCAGTAACCACATCTTCCGTCCGCGTCAGGAGGTTGTCGATTCAGAAGGCTAGGGCAGGCAAAACAGGCCTCTCCGCCCCTTCCCCGGCTCGCGCCGGGGAGGTGATAATCCCGCAATGAAATTAAATTTTCACAAAAATTAAACATTTATTAATTCTGTGATCCCGCTCACCTCAAGTTCCCCGTAAGCGAGCCGTTAACCCGGATCAGGCAATCGCGCCATACCAGGTTCAGGGGAACAAAGATGTTTAAAACAACACAATCCCGCTTTACCGCAACAATGATCGCGTTCTTTGTTGCGCTTTTACTCGTTACAGTTTGGGTCATCAATCAGTTTGTCGCACCGCAGCTGGTCGACAGCGAAAGCCGTCTGGTGCGTTATCAGGTCGATTCACTGGCCTCCGGTATCGTCGAGCAGATGAACCGCGTTCAGGCTCAGCAGCGGGCGATTACCGAAGCGGCCTCCGTCATGGACAGCGCCACCATCGACACCCTGCTACCGACGCTGGTTAACCAGTATCAGGACAGTAATGTCTTCGGCGGCGGCATCTGGCCGTTGCCAAATCGTCGCGATCCCGCCAAAGAGAAAAACAGCAGCTTCTTTGCCCGCAATGCCAGCAACGAACTGCAGGTCAATACCTACTGGAACTCCGATGCCGCCGACAAATACTGGGAGCAACCCTGGTATAAGGATGGCCTGGCCGCCCCGAAAGGGCAGTGCGCCTGGGCAAAAGCCTATCAGGATGCTGCCAGCCCACAGCCGCGAACCAACTGTGCCATGGCGATCTACCGCAACGGCACCGTCTGGGGGGTGGCAACCATCGACGTGACGCTGGGATTCTTTAACCAGCTGGCGAAGCAGATGGGCGAAACCATCCAGGGCAACGTGCTGATCGTCGAAGCGGATGGCAAAGTTGTCGGTAACGGTGCGCTGGTGAATGCCGCGCCGAAGCTGGAGAACCTGGCCGATGTGCAGACGCCGATGGCAGCGCCCCTGAAAGCGCTGCTGAGCGGGGCGGGCACCCAGCCGCTGGAAACCACCTATGACAGCAGCGAAGGCGAGCAGACGCTGTTTCTGCAGGCCATTCCCGGCAGTCCATGGTTTCTTGCCAGCAGCCTGCCGACCAGCCTGCTGAAAGCGCAGTCGCACAACATGCTGACGCGTCTGGGCCTGGTGCAGATTCCGCTGGCGGTGATCCTGCTGCTGGTGTCGCTGGGCTTTGTCCGCGCCATGATGAAGCGTCTCAGCGTGCTGAACAGCAACATCGAAGCGCTGTCGACTGGCGGCGCGGACCTGACCCAGCGTCTGCCCGCCAGCAACAGCCCGGAGTTCAACGCCGTTGCGCAGAGCTTTAACCAGTTCATCAGCTATCTGCAGGGGTTGATTCAGCAGGTGGGCGACAGCGCGCTGGCGATCACTGCCGCGTCGCGCGAGATCGCCAGCGGCAACGCCAATCTCTCTTCGCGCACTGAAGATCAGGCCAGCTCGATTGTGGAAACGGCGGCGTCGATGGAGCAGCTGACCGGCACCGTGCGTCAGAACGCCGATAACGCCACTCACGCCAACCAGCTGGCGGGCGATGCCTCGCAGGTTGCCGCACGCGGTTCAGAAGTGGTGCGTCAGGTCGTCACCACCATGGGCGAGATCCACAATTCGTCACGTAAAGTGGTCGACATCATCAGCGTGATCGACAGCATCGCATTCCAGACCAATATCCTGGCGCTGAACGCCGCCGTCGAGGCAGCCCGTGCCGGTGAGCAGGGGCGCGGTTTTGCGGTGGTGGCGTCAGAAGTGCGCAACCTGGCGCAGCGCTCAGCCAATTCGGCGCGTGAGATTAAAAAGTTAATTGAAGAGTCCGTGGCGAACATTGATACCGGCAGCGCGCTGGTAGAGCAGGCGGGTCAGACGATGGATGAGCTGATGCAGGGCGTCAGCAGCGTAACGACGCTGATGAGCGAGATCATGTCAGCCAGCCGCGAACAGAGCATGGGGATCGAGCAGGTTAACGTGGCGATTACGCAGCTGGATGGCACTACCCAGCAGAACGCCGTTCTGGTGGAGCAGGTTTCTGCTGCGGCTCAGGCGATGGAGGCGCAGAGTACCCAGCTTGAGCAGGTGGTGCAGAGCTTCCGGCTGTAATTCTTCCTCAGGCCAGCGTTGCTGGCCTGATTTTCGTCTGGCGTCATCCGCTTACCTCTGCCCGATAAGGGTAAAAATTCCTTTCTGTTACGCCCAAACCGCGAATCTTGTGCCAGAATAGTTGAGAATAATCTCAAGGAAACGCCATGTCTGCTATTGAAGTTATCCTCGTTGACCACCTCGATCGTCCCACCGGCAAAATGGAAAAGCTGGAAGTGCATGAAAAAGGACTACTGCACCGCGCGGTGACGGTCTACGTCTTCAATTCCCGGCAGGAGCTGTTACTGCAGCGGCGCGCCAGCGATAAATATCACTGTGGTGGCTTGTGGAGTAATACCTGCTGCGGGCATCCGTATCCTCATGAATCGACCCGTGACGCCGCTGAACGCCGCCTGCGCGAAGAGATGGGCATGGTGGTGACGCTGACGCCGGTGTTTGAGCTGAGCTACAACCTGAAGCTGAGTAATGGCCTGACCGAGCATGAATATGGTCACGTCTTTTTTGCCGTCTGCGACAGCCTGCCGCAGCTCAATCCGCAGGAAGCGGACGCCTTCGATTATCGCCCGATGGCGTTGATTGAAGAGCAGATGCAGCAGCAGCCAGAGCAGTTCACGCCGTGGTTTTTGCATACCTTCCCGCGTATCCCGGACTATCTGGAGCAGTTTCCTTTCCCGGCCGTTACGGCATAAAAAAACCGCACTGAGGTGCGGTTTTCCTGCGCTCTGTCCACGCCCGCAGCGCGGATTATCGCGGCAGCTCAAAATCCTCTGCATCCACATCATAACCCGATGGTTCCCAGCGGATGGCCAGCAGCGCCAGCAGTCCGGCCAGCGGGGCCAGGAAGATCACCCAGAACACGCCGGTGCCGAGCGCCGCAACCAGCACCGGGAACAGAAACAGTGAAACGGTCGAACTGCCGCGCATCAGCGTCTGATTGAAGCCGACGCCCACACCCCGCAGCGACGTGGGGTAGCTCAGTGACGCAAAGGTCATGGTGTGCGAGCCGGGCCCGAATCCCTGGCCAAACAGGAACAGCGCCAGCATCCCGATCGCGACAGCCGCTTCCTGCCCCCCTTCCGGGCGGCCAATCAGCGCCAGTCCGAGCAGCGCCACACACTGACAAATGTAACCCGCCACCGACATCTTCCAGGCACCCAGACGCGGCACCAGACGCACCGCCAGCAGCCCGCCCACAAAGGCGAACAGCAGATTCAGCGCCAGCGACACCAGAATCGTGGTCAGCATCGACTGGGCAAAAAAGCTGGTGATGATCACCGGCAGGCCAAATGCGACGGCGTTATAAGCAAAGGATGAGGCGATAGAGGTAATGGTCGCCAGCAGCGTGCGGCGGCGATAGACGCCCTGCAGCAGCGCACCATAGTTGCGCCAGCTCGCCCTGCGCACCGGTGTAACCGGCGTCAGCGCGGCATCGGGTGCCACCTGCGCGTTGATATTCCATGCGCTGCGTAAGATCGCCGCCGCCCCTTTCAGGTCGCCCTGATTGGCCGCCCAGACCGGCGACTCACTCATGTAACGACTGCGGATAGCGATAATGACTATCGCCGGCACGGCTCCAAACCCAAGGATCAGCCGCCACAGCCAGTCGGTATGGCTCTCCGGCAATACCGCATAGAGCAGCAGCACCAGCAGATAGGAGATACTGATCGCCGCGTACCAGGTCGGGCACCACATCGCCACGCTGGCGGCTTTATTCCCCTTACCGCGCAGCTTCGAAAACTCCGCCAGGAAGGCCATCGCCACCGGCAGATCGATGCCGACACCCAGGCCCATCACAAAGCGCGCTGCCCCCAGCACATACTCATTGGGAGCAAAAGCACAGGCGATAGCCGCGACGACGAAAAAGAACATATCGGCCATAAAGACTCGATAGCGGCCAATCTTATCGGTGAGGTAGCCGCCGAGCAGCGCACCCACGATCGCCCCGAAGGTAATCGCGGAGGCGATCATGCCGGTGCCGGTCGGCGTAAGATGAAATTCGCGCGTCACATCTTTGATGCCAAAAGCCAGCGCACCCAGATCGTAGGCGTCAAGAAACACGCCACCCAGCGCAATCGCCACCACGATGCGGGCATTATTGCGGGCGCTGTCGCCACTATTCACTAAACGGGAGACGTCAGCGGCGCTGCGAATCCATTGCGTTTCCCCGGCGGGCGAACGCCCGGCAGTCGCCACATGGGCAGAAGAAGTCAGGTCGGACATGATGTTGTGCGTCTTTTATTATAAAAACAGATTTTCGAGAATAGCCGTTTAGACGCCCAGACGTAAATTCATTTGAGTTATATAAAATTATTTTATAATCTCAAATCGTTATCAGATTGCGAGAAAGTCAGCGGCATCACCGCCGCGCCAGGCTACGCTTTTAAGGCAGAGAATTTACCGCTTCGCGCCCTGCCAGCATCGACTCAGAAAGCAGGAGAGCAGTCTGATCGCTCAGGCGCACCATTGACGCCTCGCGAAAACATCACGCTATAACAACACGCGATAATGCGATAAGGAAAAGGTCATGGTCAGAATTCGGGGTTGGATCGGCGTCAGCGCCTTACTGCTCAGCATCGGGGTAGCACAGGCAGCCGATCCGGTGCGGGTCGGCTCAAAAATTGATACGGAAGGCTCGCTGCTGGGAAATGTGATTCTTCAGGTGCTGGAAAAGCATGGCGTGAAAACCGTGAATAAAATCCAGCTCGGCACTACTCAGGTGGTGCGTGGCGCGATCACGGCGGGCGAACTGGATATCTATCCGGAATACACCGGCAATGGCGCGTTTTTCTTTAACGATGAAAAAGACAGCGTCTGGAAGAATGCCGCCCAGGGCTACGAGAAAGTGAAAAAGCTCGATGCGGAGAAAAACCATCTGGTCTGGCTGACACCGGCACCGGCTAACAACACCTGGACCATCGCTGTGCGAAAAGATCTGGCCGAAAAGAATCAGCTTACCTCTCTGGCCGACCTCAGCGCCTTTCTGAAAAAAGGCGGGACCTTCAAACTGGCGGCGTCGGCAGAGTTTATTGAACGCAGCGACGCCTTGCCCGCCTTTGAAAAAGCCTACGGATTTAACCTCACGCAGGATCAGCTGCTGTCGCTGGCTGGCGGCGATACCGCGGTGACCATCAGCGCGGCGGCACAGCAGACCTCCGGGGTGAACGCGGCGATGGCGTATGGCACCGACGGGCCGGTGGCGGCGCTGGGTCTGCAGACGCTCAGCGATCCGAAAGGCGTTCAGCCGATTTACGCCCCGACACCGGTGATCCGCGAATCGGTTCTGAAAGCGTACCCACAGATTGCGGAATGGCTGAAGCCGGTATTCAGCGCGCTGGACGAGAAGACGCTGCAACAGCTCAACGCGAAAATCGCCGTGGATGGTCAGGATGCCAGCAGCGTCGCGACCGAATGGCTGCAGCAGAAGAAGTTGCTGTAACCGATGGTGTTATCGCGGGAAGCGATACGTCGCCCGCTGCAGCAGCCGGTGGCCCTGCTGCTGCTGACGCTGCTGAGCCTGGCGCTGGCGGCGCTGCCGTTTCTTAACTTCGCCCCGAACCGGCTGGTGGCCGGGGAACCGCTGATGGGATCGCACATCAGCCGGTTCGGGCTGCTGCTTGTGCCGCTGCTGACGCTCTGGCTGCTGTTATGGCGGCCGCCAACGCGGGTAAACCTGGCGCTGGCGCTGCTGGCAGCGCAGCTGATGCTGGCCGCGATCCTCTGGCTCAGTGGTCATCAGGCCACGCTGCTCAGCCAGCAGGGCAGTCGTCTGGTACGCACCAGCTTTGCCAGCGGCCTGTGGTGCAGCGGCGCGCTGCTCCTGCTGCTTATCACCGATCGGGTGCGGCAGATCACCCGTCACCGGCTGGCTCAGCTGCTGCTCAATCTGCAGGTCTGGCTGCTGCCTCTGCTGCTGCTCTTCAGCGGTCAGCTCAGCGACCTCTCCCTGCTGAAAGAGTATGCCAACCGCCATGCGGTGTTTGATGCCGCACTGGGACGCCATCTCACGCTGCTGGCCGGTACGGTGCTGCCGGCGTTACTGATAGCGCTGCCGCTGGGGGTCCTGCTGTTCCGGCGGCCAGGCTGGCAGAGCGGCGTCTTTGGCGTGCTGAATGTGATCCAGACGGTGCCGTCGGTGGCGCTGTTTGGCCTGCTGATTGCGCCACTGGCCGGACTGGCAAATCACTTTCCGTGGCTCGGGGCCTGGGGCATCAGCGGCATCGGCATGGCCCCGGCGCTGATCGCCCTGGTGCTCTACGCCCTGCTGCCGCTGGTACGCAGTGTGGTGGTGGGGCTACAGCAGGTGCCACACGAGGTGCGCGAAAGCGCGCGCGGCACGGGGATGAGCGGCTGGCAGCAGTTTGTCGCGGTCGATGTGCCGCTGGCGCTGCCGGTCTGGCTGGCGGGTCTGCGGGTAGTGGTGGTACAGACGCTGGGCATGGCGGTGGTCGCCGCGCTGATTGGGGCAGGCGGCTTTGGTGCGATTATTTTTCAGGGCCTGTTAAGCAGCGCGCTCGATCTGGTGCTGCTGGGGGTGATCCCGGTGATCGCGCTGGCGGTGGCGATCGATGCGCTGTTCCGCCTGCTGATCTCACTGCTGGAGAGAAAAGATGATTGAGTTCAGGGGCGTTTCCCGCGCCTTTAACGGCAAAACGGCGGTAAAAGATCTGTCGTTACAGGTGGCGGAAGGGGAGTTCTGCGTGCTGCTCGGCACCTCCGGCTCCGGTAAATCAACCACCCTAAAAATGATCAACCGACTGGTAGAGTTTGACAGC
Organism: Pantoea sp. Sc1; assembly: GCF_000255315.1. Classification (NCBI taxonomy): domain Bacteria; kingdom Pseudomonadati; phylum Pseudomonadota; class Gammaproteobacteria; order Enterobacterales; family Erwiniaceae; genus Pantoea; species Pantoea sp. Sc1. The sequence continues at coordinate 2,842,016 of NZ_AJFP01000001.1, read as the reverse complement.
GGTGACATCCGCTTTGCCGGTGAGTCAATTCGCCAGCTGAATGCCCGCACGCTGCGGCGACGCATGGGCTATGCCATCCAGTCGATCGGGCTGTTTCCGCACTGGACGGTGCAGAAGAATATCGCCACGGTGCCCGAACTGCTGGGCTGGCCCCGCGCGCAGATCAACGAACGCATCACGGCGCTGCTGGCGCTGCTGAATCTGGACGCACAGCTGCTGAAGCGCTATCCGCATCAGCTCTCCGGCGGGCAGCAGCAGCGGGTCGGCGTGGCGCGAGCGCTGGCCGCCGATCCGGAGGTGCTGCTGATGGATGAGCCGTTCGGGGCGCTCGATCCGGTAACGCGGGGCGCGCTGCAGCAGGAGATGCTGCGTATCCACCGGCTGTCGGGGCGTACCATCGTGCTGGTGACCCATGACATCGACGAGGCGCTGACCCTGGCGGACCGCATTGTACTGATGGATAACGGCGGGATTGTTCAGCAGGGCAGGCCGGTGGAGCTGCTGACCCGGCCAGAAAATGATTTTGTCCGCGACTTCTTTGGTCGCACGGAAATGGGGGTAAGACTGCTGTCGCTGGAGCACGCCGGGGATGCCGTCCGGCGCGGCGAGTGGCTGACGGGCGAACCCATCGCCGCGACGCTGACGCTGCGTGACGCCCTGTCGCAGTTTATCACCCGGCGCACCGATAAACTGCCGGTGATCGACGATCAGCAGCAGCCGCTGGGCGTGCTGCACTTTAGCGATCTGCTGCAACTGCGCGAGGGATTAGCATGCGCTGGCTGAAAGATCCGCTGCTGTGGCTGGTGCTGCTTTATGGCACGCTGCTGGCCCTGATGCCCTACAGCGGGCCGCTGTTTCACACATGGTTTCCCGACCTGGCGCGGCCACTCTATCAGCAGGAGAGCTTCTGGCAGCTGACGCTGGCGCATCTGCTGCTGGTGATCACGGCCAGCCTGCTGGCGATCGTTCTGGGCATCGGCAGCGGCGTGCTGGTCACGCGGCGCGCCGGTCGCGCCTTCCGGCCGCTGATGGAGACGATCGTGGCGGCGGGGCAGACGATTCCGCCGGTGGCCGTGCTGGCGATTGCCGTGCCGGTGATGGGCTTTGGGACCTGGCCCGCCGTCGTTGCGCTGCTGCTCTATGGGTTACTGCCGATTTTACAGGGCACGCTGGCCGGACTCGACAGCGTGCCCGCCAGCAGCCGGGAGATCGCCACCGGGCTGGGTATGAGCCCCTGGCAGCGGCTGTGGCAGATCGAACTGGCGCTGGCTGCGCCGGTGATCATCGCCGGGATACGCACCTCGGTGATCATTAATATCGGCACCGCCGCCATCGCCTCGACGGTCGGGGCGAAAAGTCTGGGGTCACCGGTGATTATCGGCTTAAGCGGTTTTAATACGGCGTATGTGATTCAGGGGGCGTTGCTGGTGGCGCTGCTGGCTATCGTCAGCGACCGCCTGTTTGAGCGCCTGCAACGCTGGCTTAGCGTGAGTGAACGATGAGAGAGTATCCGACCAGCATCAGTCCGCTGGTGCCGCCGACGGCCATGATAAAAAAGAGCGTGGCGAAAAAGGCTTTTTTGCAGTTCATGGAGAAAACCTGAGCGTGTTAACAGTGAGGCGGGGATAATAGCGCGCGCAAGGCAGCAGGCAAAGCGCCCGGCGTGCGTTTTTTGTTATCAGGCGGGTTCGTGCAACCGCACGGAATAGCCCTGTTCCTGCCAGTGTGACAGCTGTTCCTGCTGGCGACGGGTCAGTTTTTTACCGGTAAAGACAAACATGTTCATGCCGGGAAAGAGTTCAGGACGCGGCACGTCCAGCGGTTCAGCCAGTACATCAATCCGCCAGCCGTGCTGCGACAGACGCCAGCCCTCCAGCCAGATGCGGGTGCGATCCTCGATACCCCAGCCGATGATCAGCGCATCCTTGCCCGATTTTTTGCGGCTGCCCGTCAGGCAGAACGCGACATAGTCGATCAGCAGACCATCCAGCAGGCTGCACATCGTGCGGGCGGTGTTCTGGTCCAGACTCAGCTTCTGGCGCACCGGCATAAAAACGTGGTCGATCAGCGCATCAATCGGATGCTCGCGGCCAATCGCGGCAATTTTGTTACGAAGTTTTGCGGGTCTGACATGGCGCAGAACGCTGATCAGCTCATCCTGCAGGGTTGTCCAGCCATCGTGGGCATCCACGTCGCCCCCTTCCAGCAGTGCCTTGACTTTACCGACCGGCACGCCGCTTTCAATCCAGCGCATGATCTCTTCGATGCGCTGTACATCTTCTTCATCAAACTGACGATGCCCGCCTTCGGTGCGCTGTGGCTTCAGCAAGCCATAACGACGCTGCCAGGCGCGCAGGGTGACTGGGTTTATGCCACAGCGCTCGGCGACGTCACCGATACTGTATAAGGTCATAAATGCCTCTTTCGATTGGTCTGAGTGCGATTACCATAACGAAGCCAGTTAAGTTGTACAATACATTTCGCAATGTACAACTTGACTGATACGCCTGTTTCCAGCTATATCTCATTTAAGAGAATATTTCCCTTATATGAGAAAATACCATGCCGGAGCTGAATACGGAGCAACGACTGGCGGTAAGGCTGGCAGAATTACGCCTGCAACGCGGCTGGTCACTGGATGAACTTTCTGTCGCCACCGGCATCAGTCGCGCGTCATTATCGCGCATTGAGCGAAGCGAGACCAGCCCTACTGCCGCATTGCTTAACCGGCTGTGTGCCGCTTACGGATTAACCATGTCTCGCCTGCTGAGTGAGGTTGAGGAGTCGTCGAGTCTGCTGGTGCCTCATGATCAGCAACCGGTCTGGCATGACCCGTCCAGCGGTTTTATCCGCCGCAATGTTTCACCGCCCGCACTTCATTTTAGATGCGAACTGGTAGAGGGCAAATTACGGCCTGGTGCACGCATTGAATATGATGCGCCACCCATCCAGGGACTGGAGCAACATATCCTGCTACAGGCAGGCGGCCTGACCGTATCGGTGGCCGAACAGCAGTGGACGCTAAAGCCCGGTGACTGTTTACGTTTTCACCTCACCGGAAAATCGGCTTTCGAGGCGCATCTGACCGAAGGCGCACACTATCTGCTGGCGGTGGCAAAACCATGATCGATTATCAGAGGCTTTCACCTGAACAGGCACAACAGGAGATCGATGGGCTGACGGCAGTGCTTCAGGCCTGCGTGGCCGATGGAGCCAGTGTCGGATTCGTGGATGCCGCCGATGTGGCGGTGATGACGCGCTTCTGGCAGCAGCGGGTAGCCAGTCTGACCAGCGGGGAGAGCGAACTGCTGGTGGCGCGTCAGCACAACCGGATTGTGGCGACGGTGATCCTCAGTCGCAGCGCGATGCCGAATGGCCGCCATCGGGCCGACGTCAGTAAGCTGCTGGTGCATCCGCAGGCGCGGCGTCAGGGGATTGCCCGCGAACTGATGCAACGCGCTGAGCAGCTGGCCCGCGGGCAGGGCAAAACGCTGCTGGTGCTGGATACCCGCAGCGGTGACGTTGCCAGCGATCTCTATCGTTCGCTGGGCTGGCAGGTGGCAGGGTTGATCCCCTTTTATGCCGAGTCGACGGCGGGCGTGCTGGATGCCACTACCTATATGTATAAGGTGCTGGCGTAGCCTGCTTCCGCGCCGGACGCCCCGGTGCTGAACGCCTCCACGCTATCCGCTGAAATTTCCGACGGCGCACGAAAAATTCAGCACGAAAGCTGACGCCGCCGGGATACTGTGTAAAAATACAGGCCATTTTTTCGGTGTGGTAACGCAACTCATGGCCCTGACAGCCGCAGTAAAAAGCCAGATAGCGCAGTGGTATAAAGCGCTTTCGCAGCAGGTGCCTGATTTCATTCCGCGTGCGCCGCAGCGTCAGATGATCGCCGAAGTGGCAAAATGTCTGGCTGGTGACGATGCGCGCCACCTGGCGGTGGAAGCGCCGACCGGCGTCGGCAAAACGCTCTCCTATCTTATTCCCGGCATCGCGGCCAGCCGCGCCCAGGAAAAACGGCTGGTGATCAGCACCGCCAACGTGGCGCTGCAGGATCAGATCTTCACCAAAGATCTGCCGCTGCTCAAAAAAATCATTCCCGATCTGACTTTTACTGCCGCCTTTGGACGCAGACGCTATGTCTGTCCGCGCAATCTGGCCGCGCTGGCAGCCGACGACGATCAGCAGGGCGATCTGCTGCTCTATCTGGACGACGACGCCGTCAGCAGCACCAAAGAGGAGCAGACGCAGTGTGGCCGCCTGCAGAAGTCACTGGATCGCTATCAGTGGGATGGCCTGCGCGATCACAGCGAGGAGAACGTCAGCGACAGCCTGTGGCAGCGGCTCTCCACCGACAAGGCGAGCTGCCTGGGCGCGCACTGCCGCTGGTATCGTGAATGCCCCTTTTTTGTCGCGCGCCGCGAGATTGAGCAGGTGGATGTGGTGGTGGCGAACCATGCGCTGGTGATGGCCGCGATGGAGAATGAGTCGGTACTGCCGCCCGCTAAAAACCTGATGCTGGTGCTGGATGAAGGGCACCATCTGCCGGAAGTGGCCCGCGATGCGCTGGAGATGAGCGCCGACATCACGCCGGGCTGGAGCAGCCTGCAGCTCGATCTCTTTATCCGGCTGGTCGACGGCATCATGACCCAGATGCGGCCGAAGTCGCCGCCGCCGCTGGCAAACCCGGAAAGGCTGAAAGCGCACTGCGATGAGCTGCGCGAACTGCTTACGGTGACCGCCCAGGCGCTGAATCCGCTGCTGCCGCCCCATAACCAGCCGGGCGAATATCGCTTTGTGCTCGGGGCGCTGCCGCAGGAGTTACTCGACCTCTGCGCCCGGCTGTTTAAACTCAGTGACGCGCTGCGCGGGCTGAGTGAAGGCCTGATCAATGCGCTGAGCGAGCAGACGGGCAAGGTCGACGTGGTGCGGCTGCACCGTAATCTGCTGCAGCTCAATCGCCAGTTTGGCTGGTTCGAATCGATCAGCAAACTGTGGCGGCTGGCGGCGATGGAGAAAGCCTCCGGCGCGCCGGTTTCAAAATGGATTACCCGCGAACTGCGCGAAGGGCAGGCGCACCTGCTGTTTCACTGCGCCGGTATCCGCGTCAGCGATCAGCTGGAGAAGATGCTGTGGCGCAAAATCCCGCATGTGGTTGTCACCTCCGCCACGCTGCGTTCGCTCAACAGCTTCAACCGCCTGCAGGAAATGTCGGGACTGAGCGAAAAAGCGGGCGACCGCTTTGTGGCGCTCGACTCCCCGTTCAACCACGTCGGGCAGGGCAAGCTGGTTATCCCGCAGATGCGCTATGAACCCCTGATGTCGCATGAGGCGGAGCATATTGCCGAGATGGCCGGTTTCTTCCGCCAGCAGATGAAAGAGAAAAAGCACAAAGGGGTGCTGGTGCTGTTTGCCAGCAACCGGGCGATGCAGCAGTTTGTCACCTCGCTGCCCGATCTGCGGCTGTCGATGCTGGTGCAGGGCGATCAGCCGCGCAGCCGCCTGGTCGATCTGCACCGGCAGCGGGTTGCTAAAGGCGAAACCAGTATTCTGATTGGCCTGCAATCCTTCGCTGAAGGCCTGGATCTGAAAGGCGATCTGCTGAGTCAGGTGCATATTCACAAAATCGCTTTTCCCCCGGTAGACAGTCCGGTAATTTTGACCGAAGGCGAGTGGCTGAAAAGCCTGAAGCGCTATCCGTTTGAGGTGCAGAGTCTGCCCAGCGCCTCATTTACCCTGATTCAGCAGGTCGGACGCCTGATTCGCAGCCATCAATGCTATGGCGAAATCGTAATCTATGACCGCCGGCTGCTGAGCAAAGCTTACGGCAGCCGCCTGCTGGCGGCGCTGCCCGTCTTCCCGATTGAGCAGCCGGAAGCGCCCGAGCCGGAAGCGATACCGGCCGCCGTGGTGCCCAAAACCAGCGTGCGAAAACGACGTCCCACGCGGCGCTGAGCCGCGCACTTAACCGGAAGCGAGTGATGGAACTGAATAAAATTATTAAAGAGATTGGTCGCGGTAAAAATCATGCCCGCGATATCGATTTTGAGAGTGCCGTGGCGCTCTACAGCGCCATGCTGGAGGGCGAGGTGCCCGATCTGGAACTGGGCGGTATCCTGATTGCGCTGCGCATCAAAGGCGAAGGCGAAGCGGAGATGCGCGGCTTTTATCAGGCGATGCAGGCGCAGATGATGCCGCTGCGTGCGCCGGAAAACCGGCCCATGCCGATCGTGATCCCCAGCTACAACGGTGCCCGTCGTCAGGGCAACCTGACGCCTCTGCTGGCGCTGCTGCTGGTAAAAATTGGCTTCCCGGTGCTGGTGCATGGCGTCAGCGACGACGCGACGCGCATTACCAGCGAGGCGGTGTTTGCAGCGCTCGGCATCGCACCGGTTACTACAGCAGAGGCGGCGCAGGCCAGACTGGATCAGGGCGAGCTGGCTTTTATCACCATCGATCACCTCTGCCCGCCGATGGCGAAGCAGCTGTCTCTGCGCTGGCGAATGGGCGTGCGTAACAGTGCGCACACGCTGGCAAAACTGGCGACCCCGTTTGCGGAGCGGGCGGCGCTGCGTCTGTCGAGCGTCTCGCATCCGGAGTATGTGCCGCGTGTGGCGAAATTCTTCAGCGACATCGATGCGCCAGCCCTGTTGCTTAATGGCACCGAAGGGGAAGTGTATGCGAATCCGCAGCGCTGCCCGGCGATCAGCATGATTCAGGGCGCGGGAGCCGAAACCGAAGTCTGGGTGGAGCGTCAGCCAGAAGTGGCCGTTGAACTGCCGGCAGATAAAACGGCAGAGGTGACGGCGCGCTGGATTGAGGAGGTGCTGAATCAGCAGCGCCCGCTGCCCGCGTCGCTGCGGCTGCAGATCGCCTGCTGCCTGCGCGCCAGCGGTCAGTGCGATTCACTGGCGGCGGCGGAGGAGCAGATCCGCGCTGCCGGTTACTGACTCAGGATTGCGGCAGGGCCTGTTCCACCAGATCCTGCCAGAAACGGATGCCAATCGGCAGCAGCGCGTCGTTGAAATCATAGCGGGCGTTGTGCAGCGGCGCAGAGGGGGTTTCTGCATCTGCGCCCAGCCAGAAGTAAGCGCCAGGGCAGGCTTCCAGCATGCAGGCAAAATCTTCCGATGCCATCGACGGATTCACCTGCCAGTGAACCTGTTCTGCGCCCAGCGTCGCCAGCGCCACCTTGCGCACCTGCTCAGCGGGCAGCGCATGGTTAGCGGTCACCGGATAGCCCGGCAACCAGTGCACCTCACCACTGACGCCAAACGGACGCGGCAGAGTCGCCACAAACTCATCAATCAGTCCGCGCACCTTATCGCGCACGCTGGTCTGCAGACAGCGCACCGTGCCGCGCAGCACGATCTGCTCCGGGATAACGTTAATCGCCTCGCCACCGTGGATCTGGGTTACGCTCACCACCGCCGAGGCGAGCGGTGACAGGCGACGCGACGGGATCGTCTGCAGCGCCAGAATCAGCTCGGCGGCGACTACCATCGGATCGGCTCCGCTTTCCGGCATCGCCGCGTGGCAGCTTTTGCCGTGCAGGGTGATCTCAAACGAGTCCAGCGACGCCATCATGGCACCGGGATTCACCGCCAGTGACCCCAGCGGCAGCCCCGGCCAGTTATGCATCGCGTAGATGGCATCCATCGGGAAGCGCTGGAACAGTCCCTCTTCCACCATTCTGCGTGCGCCACCGAGGTTCTCCTCGGCAGGCTGAAAGATGAAATGCACGGTGCCGCTGAACTGGCGCGTCGCGGCCAGCTGGCGGGCAGCGGCCAGCAGCGTGGCACTGTGACCATCGTGGCCGCAGGCGTGCATCACGCCCGGTGTGGCAGAGCGCCACGCCGCTTCCCCTTTCTCCGTGATCGGCAGCGCATCCATGTCCGCCCGCAGGCCAATGACCGGGCCAGGACCATTCTCCAGCGTGCCGATGACCCCGGTGCCCGCCAGGCCACGAAACACCTGCAATCCCGCCCGGGCTAACTCCTCCGCGATAAACTGGCTGGTTTGCTGTTCCTGGTAACCTAATTCGGGGTGGCGATGAAACTCACGGCGCCAGCGCAGGGCATCTTCAAGCAGGGCAGGGGAAAGGGTCATGCAGAGTCGCGCTCCATACAGAATGAGAAGATTTCACTTTAGAGGTCGTCTGGCGCGGCGTCTATCGCCGTCAGGCTTAAATCGGGCTATAGGCTAAATCAAAATGGAATAAGTAATAAGGAAGTGATGTCAGCGGCCTGCCGCCAGGGGCGAAGCGTGAGGTTGAAAGCCGGGGCAGGCTGCGGCCTGCCCCGGTCAGGGTGTTACTTCTGCATGGGCAGGTTCAGGTCGTGCTCTGCGGCGCACTGTTGCGCCAGCTCATACCCGGCGTCGGCATGACGCATCACTCCGGTCGCCGGATCGTTCCATAACACCCGACCCAGACGTGCATCCGCCTCTTTGCTGCCGTCACAGACAATCACCACACCCGAGTGCTGAGAGAAGCCCATACCCACGCCGCCGCCATGATGCAGGCTGACCCAGGTCGCGCCGCCTGCGGTGTTCAGCAGCGCGTTCAGCAGCGGCCAGTCAGAAACCGCATCAGAGCCATCTTTCATCGCCTCGGTTTCGCGGTTCGGTGAGGCGACCGAACCACAGTCGAGATGGTCGCGGCCAATCACCACCGGCGCTTTCAGCTCGCCGTTGCGCACCATTTCGTTGAACGCCAGACCGGCCAGATGCCGTTCACCCAGCCCCAGCCAGCAGATACGGGCAGGCAGTCCCTGGAAGGCGATGCGCTCCTGCGCCATATCGAGCCAGCGATGCAGCGTTTTGTGATGCGGGAACAGCTCTTTGAGTCGGGCGTCGGTCTTATAGATATCTTCCGGGTCGCCTGACAGCGCCACCCAGCGGAAGGGGCCTTTGCCTTCACAGAACAGGGGACGGATATAGGCGGGCACAAAGCCGGGGAAATCGAAGGCGTTGCTGACACCCTCATCCAGCGCCACCTGGCGGATATTGTTGCCGTAATCCACGGTCGGAATGCCCATATGACAGAAGTCGAGCATCGCCTGGACGTGGATCGCCATCGAGGCGCGCGCCGCTTTCTCTACCGCTTTCGGCTGGGAAACACGCTCCTGCTCCCAGCGCGCCAGATCCCAGCCAATCGGCAGATAGCCATTGATCGGGTCGTGCGCCGAGGTCTGATCGGTCACGATATCCGGCTTCGGCCCGCCCGCCCTGGCGCGTTTTACCAGCTCCGGCAGAATCTCAGCGGCATTGCCCAGCAGACCGACAGAAATCGCTTTTTTCGCGGCGGTGGCGTCGCTGATCAACGCCAGCGCCTCATCCAGCGTGGTGGCTTTGTAGTCGACGTAGCGGGTTCGCAGACGGAAATCGATGCGCGACTCCTGGCACTCAATTGCCAGCACACAGGCGCCAGCCAGCACCCCGGCCAGCGGCTGCGCGCCGCCCATGCCGCCCAGTCCGGCGGTGAGGATCCAGCGTCCGCTCAGGTCGTTGTTGTAGTGCTGACGTCCCGCCTCGACAAAGGTTTCGTAGGTGCCCTGCACGATGCCCTGCGCACCGATATAGATCCAGGAGCCTGCCGTCATCTGGCCGTACATCATCAGGCCCGCTTTATCCAGCTCATGGAAGTGATCCCAGTTTGCCCAGTGCGGCACCAGGTTGGAGTTCGCCAGCAGCACGCGCGGCGCGTCGGCGTGGGTGCGGAAGACACCGACCGGCTTGCCGCTCTGGATCAGCAGGGTTTCGTCCGGCTGCAGAAGCTGCAGGGAACGCAGGATCTGCTCGAAGCATTCCCAGTTGCGTGCCGCTTTTCCGATGCCGCCGTAAACCACCAGATCTTCCGGCCGCTCGGCCACATCGGGGTCGAGGTTGTTCTGAATCATGCGGTAAGCCGCTTCAATCAGCCAGTTAGCGCAGTGCAGCGTAGTGCCGTGTGGCGCACGAATCTCACGTGCCACAGCCTGAGAAAGAGTTTCGCTCATTACAGATTCCTTAATTCAAGAAGTGGAGCGCATGCTCGGCAGCAGCGCGGTCAATGCCTGAGGCCAGTCAGCGCGGCTTGCCCACTGACGCATGGCGTCGATATCGGGTGCCAGCAGGCGATCTTCCTCCAGGAAGGCCACCTGCTGACGGATCTCATCTAACGCCTGCTCAATCAGCGCAGAGCTTTTCAGCGGCCGGTTAAACTCAATACCCTGCGCGGCAGCCATCGCCTCGATGCCCACCACGGCGGCGCTGTTAAAGCACATGCTGCCGAGACGACGCGCAGCGTAGGTCGCCATGGAGACGTGATCTTCCTGGTTTGCAGAGGTGGGGAGGCTGTCGACGCTGCCCGGATGGGCCAGCGACTTGTTCTCAGAGGCCAGCGCAGCGGCGGTGACCTGGGCGATCATGAAGCCGGAGTTCACGCCGCCGTCACGCACCAGGAAGGGCGGCAGACCGGATAAGCCGCTGTCCAGCAGCAGCGCCAGCCGCCGTTCAGAGATGGCGCCTACTTCGGCAATCGCCAGTGCCAGGATGTCAGCGGCAAAGGCCACCGGCTCGGCATGGAAGTTGCCGCCGGAGATCACCTCACCGCTGTCGCTGAACACCAGCGGATTGTCCGAAGCGGCGTTCGCTTCGATTTCCAGAATCCGCGCCGCGTGGCGGATATTGTCCAGGCAGGCACCCATCACCTGCGGCACGCAGCGGATGGAGTAGGGGTCCTGCACGCGGCCACAGTGGGTGTGGGACTGCAGGATTTCACTCCCTTCGATCAGGCTGCTGACGGCGGCCGCGACCGCAATCTGGCCCTGCTGGCCCCGCGCCTGATGAATACGGGCGTCGAACGGTTTCAGGGAGCCTTTAATCGCCTCCAGCGACAGCGCGCCAGCCATCAGCCCGGCGGCAAACAGATTCTCCCCTTCAAACAGGCCGCGCAGCGCCAGCGCGGTCGAAACCTGGGTGCCGTTGAGCAGCGCCAGCCCCTCTTTCGGCCCGAGCACAAAGGGCGACAGGCCAACGCTTGCCAGTCCCTCTGTTGCCGGGATCAGCGCGCCATTGACCCGCACCTGCCCTTCGCCCAGCAGCATCAGCGACATGTGCGCCAGCGGCGCGAGATCGCCAGAGGCTCCGACCGATCCTTTTTCCGGAATGCAGGGCATCACACCGGCATTGAACAGCGCCAGCAGCGCCTCCACCAGTTCGATCCGCACGCCGGAGTGACCGCGGGCCAGGCTGACGATTTTGGTGGCGACCATCAGACGGGTGACATTGTCGGGCAGCAGATCCCCCAGCCCGACGCTGTGAGACAGCACCAGATTGCGTTGCAGATCGGCCAGACGGCTGGCCGGAATCTGCGTCTGCGCCAGCTTGCCAAAGCCGGTGTTAATGCCATATACCACGTTGCCGGAGGCGACGATCGCCTCCACGGTCTGCTGCGCCGTTGCAATCGCCTGACGCGCGCTGTCATCGAGGCTCAGCGTCACGTGACCCTGATAGATGGCGCGTAAGGTGGCGAGGTCTACCTCGCCTGGCACCAGGCGCAATGCCTGAGACGAACCTGACATAGTCTACTCCTGTCTATACAAGTGTGCTGGCACGGCTGAGCGGTTTTTCCTGCCCTGAACCAGCGGGATAATGCGAGTGAAACATAAGTGTCTATTCTTGTCTATACAAGTAGCAAGGGGCGTGCCAGGCCGATCACAAAAATGGAATGCCTGCCTGCTGCGGGTGAGTGAGGAAACGAAGGCGGAGGCTGCACCATCAGGAGGCGGGCGCTGCACCAGAGAGGCACAGCGCGCCGGACTGGATGTATATACATTCACGCGGTGAGACAGTAAACTGAAGGCACTATCAGGAAAAGGAACAGCAAATGGTCGAGCATACGGCACTGGCACAACTGGCGGCGGCGATGAGCGATGAGCCCGCCCCGATTTATCAGCGGGTGAAGCAGGCGATCATCAGCCAGATCCGCGAAGGAATGTGGAAAGCGAATCAGCGTGTGCCGTCAGAAAGTGAACTGGTTAATGAGCTGGGCGTCAGCCGCATGACCATCAACCGGGCGCTGCGTGAACTGACCAGCGAAGGCTTTCTGGTCCGGATGCAGGGCGTCGGCACCTTTGTGGCCGAGATGAAAGGCTACACTGCCATGCTGGAGGTGCATAATATCGCCGATGAGATCGCCCAGCGCGGTCATCAGCACAGCTGTAAAATTCTCGCCATCGGTCAGAATAAAGCCGATCCCGAACAGGCGGCGGTGCTGGGACTGACCACCGGGCAGACGCTCTATCATTCGCTGATTGTGCACTACGAGAACGATCTGCCGGTACAGCTGGAGGACAGGCTGGTCAATCCGCTGGTCGCCCCCGATTATCTGGCGCAGGACTATCAGCAGATGACCCCGTATACCTATCTGATGCGGGTTGCGCCGCTGACGGCGGGCGAGCACATTGTTGAAGCGGTGCTGCCCGATGTGCGTCAGCGCAAACATCTGTCGCTGGATGAGCACGAACCCTGCCTGCTGATCCGCCGTCAGACCTGGAGCGACAACAAAATCGTGACCTACGCGCGGCTGCTCTATCCCGGCTCACGTTACAAACTGCTGGGCCGCTTCAGGGGACACGGCTAAGCCGGGTAAACAGCAGCCGGGCGTCCCGGCTGTCGGGCATGAAACTGCACGCCTCATCGACCCACCATGCGCCCTGTCGGGCGGTCAGCTGTTTCCCGTCGTCGCTCCGCCACGCGCCTGCCAGCACCCAGGCAACCCCGTGCAGGCTGCTGACGGGGGCGGTAACCACCTCAACCGTGGCCTGCCACTGCCCCCGCCGCGTCATAATGTTAAAGTCTTCACTGATGCTGTCCTGCAACTGCGCGGTGAGGGCCAGTTCGCCGGCAAATGACCAGGGCTGCTGCGGCATTAACCGATGCGCTGTGCCCGGCGCGGTAAGCAGGACCGGGTCGCCCTGCAGCAGGGTGATGATCCGATCGATGCCCGGAAAGGCCGAGAAGGGGCCATCCTGCGCCAGGGTGGCAATGCTGGCGCGCCAGCCAAAGGATTCCGCACCGGGCGGAAAGCTGACAATTTCGCGGGTCTCGCCACCGCCATTGCGCCAGCGGCTGACCGCCAGGTCAGCGTAAGAGAAGCGGGCGATCATTGCAGTGCCGCCATGGCCTGACGGAAGCGTCTGGCACACGCCGCCTGATGGGGATGCTCGCCATCGACGATCACCGCCTTACCCGCCACGTAGACGTCCCGAATCTGATCGCGCTGACCGGCAAACAGCCAGCGGTTCAGCAGCGCCTGAGATTCCACGCTGCCGAGCCACGCCTCATCGCGCAGCACCAGCCAGTCGGCGCGCTGTCCCACCGCCAGCGTACCCTGCTGAATGCCGCACGCCTGCGCTCCGCCCGCCGCCGCCTGCTGCCACAGCAGATCGCCGACCGACGGCTGGCCGGGCAGGGTAATGCGGTTGCGTCGCTGATCGCGCAGTCGCTGCGCATACTCCAGCCAGCGCAGCTCTTCCTGGGCGCTGAGCGAGACATGGCTGTCGGAGCCGATGCCCCAGCGTCCCCCCTGCGCGATATACTCCACCGCCGGAAAAATGCCGTCACCGAGATTCGCTTCGGTGGTGGGGCAGAGACCGGCCACCGCACCGCTGCGGGCGAGGCGCGTCAGCTCGCTCTCATCCAGATGAGTGGCGTGGATCAGGCACCAGCGTGCATCCACGGCAAAACGGTTCAGCAGCCAGCTCACCGGGCGTTCGCCGCTCCACGCCAGCGAGTCATTCACCTCTTTCTGCTGCTCCGCCACATGGATATGCACCGGCAGCGTCGGATCGCTCTCCACCAGCACCGTCTCCATCTGACTTTCACTGACGGCCCGCAGCGAATGAAAACAGAGGCCGCGGTTCAGCAGGGGCCGCTGCTGCTGCCACGCATCCAGTCGCGCCTGCTGTTGCAGATAACGATCGGTCTGCTGAATAAAGCGTTTCTGCCCGGCAGCCGGAGGCTGGCTGCCAAAGCCACTGTAGCTGTAGAGCACCGGCAGCAGCGTCTGGCCGATACCGGCCAGTTCGGCGGCGTCGATCAGCTGCTGCAGCATGGCGTCATCTGCATAGGGCGCGCCGCTGGGATCGTGATGCAGATAGTGAAACTCCGCGACCTGGGTGTAACCCCCTTTCAGCATCTCAATGTAGAGCAGGGCGGCGATGTCGCCCGCCTGCTGCGGCGTCAGGCGCTGCACCATGCGGTACATCCGGTCACGCCATGTCCAGAAGCTGTCCTGCGGATCGCCCGCCACTTCCGCCAGACCGGCCATGGCGCGCTGAAAGGCGTGCGAGTGCAGATTAGCGATCGCCGGGATCACCTCGCCGTTGAGCAGCACCGCCTGATCGGCGTGGCTCTCCGGGGTAAGAGCGTCGATAAAACCGGCCTGATTGACCGTGATACGTACCTGCTGCTGCCAGCCCTCCGCCAGCAGTGCGCGCGGGGCAAAAAAAGTCGCCATGGTTGATCCTCGTCGGATGTAGTTGTATATACATATACATACTTTAAGAGACAGTGTAAACGGTGGAGGCACGAGGCAGCGATGGCGGAAGAGATGCAGGTAGAGACGGTCTGGACCGGGGCGGATCTGGTCACCATGCGGGACGGAAAGTACCACCTGATACCTGAGGGGGCGATGGCGGTACGGGCGGGTAAGCTGGTGTGGGTCGGCCCGGCGGCTGAGATGCCCGCCTTCGTCGCCGCGCGGCATCATCATCTGCCGGGCGGTATCGTGACGCCGGGACTGGTGGACTGCCATACCCATCTGGTGTTTGGCGGTGACCGCAGTCAGGAGTTTGAACAGCGCCTGAATGGCGTCAGCTATGCCGACATTGCCGCACAGGGCGGCGGCATCCTCTCGACGGTACGGGCGACCCGCGCCGCCACAGAGGAGGCGCTGGTGGCGTCGGCGCGCTGGCGGCTCGACCGCCTGCTGGCAGAGGGGGTCACCACGGTGGAAATCAAGTCCGGCTACGGGCTGGATGAGGAGAGCGAACTGCGGATGCTGCACGCGATTCGCCAGCTGGGGCAGAGCGTGGCCGCCGATGTCCGTGCCACCTGCCTGGCCGCCCACGCCTTTCCGCCGGAGTTTAAGCATGACCCGGAGGGGTGGGTCGAACTCATCTGCGAACGGCTGCTGCCGCAGGTGCAGGCGCTGGGACTGGCGGATGCGGTAGACGCCTTCTGTGAACATCTCGCCTTTTCACCGCAGCAGGTCGCGCGGGTGTTTGATCGGGCGGTGGCGCTCGGTCTGCCGGTGAAGCTGCACGCGGAGCAGCTCTCGTCGCTGGGGGGAGCGGCCCTGGCGGCCCGTTACGGTGCACTTTCTGCCGACCACCTTGAATACGCCACCGAGGAGGATGCGAAAGCGATGGCGGCACACGGCACCGTGGCGGTGCTGCTGCCGGGCGCTTTCTATCTGCTGCGGGAAACCCGGCGTCCCCCGGTGGATCTCTTCCGGCAGCACGGGGTGCCGATGGCGCTGGCCAGCGATGCCAATCCCGGCACCTCACCGGCGCTGTCGCTGCGTCTGATGCTCAACATGGGCTGCACCCTGTTCGGCATGACCCCGGAAGAGGCGCTGGCGGGCGTGACCCTGTGGGGCGCAAAAGCGCTGGGGCTGGCTGACAGCCACGGCTCGCTGGAGGCGGGAAAAGTGGCGAACTTCGTTCACTGGCCGCTGGCCCGTCCGGCAGAACTGGTTTACTGGCTGGGCGGTGAGCTGCCCTGTACCGTTATCTATCGTGGAGAACCCCAATGAATCCCTTCATATTTACCCGGGGCAGCCTGCCGCTGCTGGTCAGTATTCCCCATGCCGGCACCGAACTGACGCCCGAGGTGGACGCCGGACTGAGCGACGCCGCGCGCGGTTTACCGGACACCGACTGGCACATCCCGCTGCTCTATGATTTCGTGCGCGACCTCGGAGCCAGTGTATTAATCGGGCGTTACTCGCGGTTCGTGGTCGATCTGAATCGCCCGCCCGATAATCAGCCACTCTACACCACCGCCACCACCGGTCTGTTCCCGGAAACCCTGTTCGACGGCACCCCGACTTTCCTGCCAGGCAAAACGCCCGATGCGGCTCAGCGTCAGAGCTACATCGACCAGATCTGGCAGCCTTACCATCAGCAGATCCAGCAGGAGCTGGCGCGGCTTAAAGCAGAGCACGGCTATGCGCTGCTGTTTGATGCACACTCCATCGCCAGTGAAATTCCCCGCCTGTTTGAGGGCCGCCTGCCCGATATCAACCTTGGCACCAATGACGGTGCCAGCTGCAGCCCGGCGATGAGCGCGGCGCTGGAGGCAGTCTGCGCCGCGCAGCACGACTACAGCTGGGTGATTAACGGACGTTTTAAAGGCGGTTACATTACCCGCGCCTATGGTCAGCCGCAGCAGCAGACTCAGGCTGTCCAGCTGGAGCTGGCGCAGCTGAACTACATGGATGAAACCCCGCCTTACGCCTGGCAGCAGGCGCGCGCCGCGCAGTTGCAAAAAACGCTGAAAACACTGATCCACGCCATGCTGGCGGAGGGCAAAACCCGATAATCCCACCACGGCGATGCGCCACTCCGGTGCATCGTCGCGCTGAACCGGTGCAGGCGGGTGCAGGCCGCCTGACTGCACGGCGCTCCCCGCCGCCTTTTTCCCTTTTGCAGAGCTGGCATAACCTTTGCTTGGTTGTATGTACAACTACTGCTGCGCATCCATCACATCATAAATTCTGTCTGGCTCACAAAACGATAAAGCCGGGAATGAACTGCGCCGCGTTAGCTTGTATATACATGACATATCATCCTGTGAAATTTATGTTAAATCTCGTCAGGGCGATCACCAGGCCGCTACTTTCAGGAGAACCGTATGACGCACCCACTGACTCTTCGTCGTTTATGTCTCACGACCCTGGTTTCCTCTCTGCTGCTCTGTGGCGTCAGCGCCCAGGCGAAAGAGTGGAAGTCGATCACCATTGCCACCGAAGGCAGTTATGAACCCTGGAACCTGACGCTGCCAGGCGGCAAGCTCGGCGGCTTTGAACCGGAACTGATGGCGAATCTCTGCCAGCGTATGGCGATTCAGTGCAGGCTGGTGGTGCAGAACTGGGATGGCATGATCGCCGGGCTTAATGCCGGAAAATATGACGTGATCATGGATGCGATCGTGATTACCCCGGAACGAAAAAAAGTGGTCAGCTTCACCCTGCCTTACGCCTCGACGCCTGCCACCTTCATCACCCTGAAAGGGAGCCTGCTGCCTGCCGACAGCCAGATTATCAAGCTGACCGATGACGCAAAAACCGTGGAGCCGGCCATTGCAGGTCTGAAAGCGGCGCTGAAGGGCAAAACGATCGGTATCGCCTCCGGCACGGTTTACACCCCCTTTATCGACAAATATTTCAAAGAGGTGGCGGATGTCCGTGAATACACCAGCTCGGCCGACGCCATCCTCGACCTGCAGGCGGGGCGGATTGATGCGGTGTTTGACGACGTGACCTTCGCGCAGTCGATGCTGGCGCGGCCCGAAAACCGCAATCTCAGCTTCAGCGGCCCGCAGCTGGGCGGCCCGATCTGGGGTGAGGGAGAGGCGCTGGGCGTGCGCATGGCGGATAACGATCTGAAAGCCCGGCTGGATGAGGCGATCAAAGCCGCACTGGCCGATGGCACAGTGAAAAAGCTGAGCGAGAAGTGGTTCAAAACGGATGTCACACCCTGAGTGAGGTAACTGATGATAAGCCTGCTGAGTTTTGGCCCGGACGGCTGGGGACGGTTGATTCTGAGTGCCGCGCTGACCACGCTGCTGCTGTCGTTTGCCGCGCTGGTGGTGGGGGCGGTGGTCGGATCGGGCGTTGCCGCCGCGAAGTTATCTCCCCACCAGCCGGTTCGCTGGCTGGGGGAAGGATACTCGGTGATCTTTCGCGGCATTCCTGAGCTGCTGGTGATCTACCTGTTCTACTTCGGAGGATCGGGGCTGATCACGCAGATCGGCCAGCTGTTTGGTGCCGACGGATTTATCGAAGCGCCGCCGTTTCTGATCGGGGCGCTGGCCATCGGGCTTATCTCCGGCTCTTATCAGGCGGAAGTCTATCGCGCCGCACGGCTGGCGCTGGCGAAAGGGGAGATCGAAGCGGCGGTCGCGATTGGCATGCCCCGCTGGCGCATCCGGCAACGTATCCTGCTGCCGCAGGTGGCGCGCTATGCGCTGCCGGGTTTATCAAACGTCTGGCAGATGAGCCTGAAAGATTCGGCACTGGTGTCGGTCACCGGCATCGTCGAGCTGATGCGGGCGAGCCAGATTGCCGCCGGTTCGACCCGTGACTACTTCGCCTTTTATCTGGTAGGCGGAGGCTGCTATCTGCTGCTGACGCTGCTGTCCAACCGTGCCTTCCTGCGCGCTGAATCCCGTCTGGGGCGCGCCTGGCAAAGCCGCACCGCTGCACAGCACTAGGGGGATTGATGATCGATTTTGCGTTTCTCACAGACACCTTCCTGAAACTCAGCGCCGCGCTGCCGGTGACGCTCGGTCTGTTTATCAGCGCCTTTGTATGCGGTGGCGTGCTGGCGACAGGGATTCTGGCGCTGCGCATGAGCCGCTGGCGGCTGCTCAGCGGCTTTGCCCGCGGCTACATTCTGGTGTTTCGCGGTTCGCCGCTGATGATCCAGCTGTTCCTGATCTACTACGGTCTGGGGCAGTTTGGCGTGATCCGCCACAGCCTCCTCTGGCCATTTCTGCGTGAGCCGTTCACCTGTGCGGTGCTCGCGCTCTCGCTCTGCACCGCCGCCTACACCGCAGAGATCCTGCGCGGGGCGCTGCTGGCGGTGCCGCCAGGGCAGGTCGAGGCGGGGCTGGCGTGTGGGATGTCACGCGGGCTGCTGCTGCGGCGCATTATTGCGCCGGTCATGCTGCGTTACGCGCTGCCTGCCTACTCTAC
The DNA here is from genome assembly GCF_000255315.1 of Pantoea sp. Sc1. NCBI lineage: Bacteria > Pseudomonadati > Pseudomonadota > Gammaproteobacteria > Enterobacterales > Erwiniaceae > Pantoea > Pantoea sp. Sc1. The sequence continues at coordinate 2,823,043 of NZ_AJFP01000001.1, read as the reverse complement.
CGAAGCGATTCTGCTGGTGAAATCGACCGCGCTCGCCAGTCTGGTGACGGTGTGGGATGTCACCGGGGTGGCGCAGCAGATCATCCAGCGCACCTACCGCACCATGGAGGTCTTTCTCTGTGCGGCGGCGATCTACCTGATCCTTAATTTCATCATTGTGCAACTCTATGCCCTGCTGGAGCGGCGTCTGACGCCGGTGCACAAACCGGAAAAAAAGCCGTTACCGTCCGCTAAGCCGATCCCCGGAGGAGAATAATATGTCTGATTTGTCACCCGTCACGCTGTCGGCCAGCGATATCCACAAATCTTTTGGTGCCATGGAGGTGCTGAAAGGCATCTCACTGCAGGCGCACAAAGGTGATGTCATCTCGATTCTCGGAGCCAGCGGCTCGGGCAAAAGTACGCTGCTGCGCTGCATTAATCTGCTGGAGACGCCCGATTCGGGCGTGGTCAGCGTCGGTGGTGAGACCATTGAGATGAAGCGCCATGCCCGCGGGCATCAGCTGGCCGCTAATCCGCGCCAGATTGAACGGCTGCGTTCCCGGCTTGGCATGGTGTTCCAGAGTTTTAACCTCTGGTCGCATCTGACGGTGCTGCAGAATGTGATTGAAGGGCCGCACTATGTACTGAAGCGCGACAAAAAAGCCTGCATCGCCCAGGCGGAACAGCTGCTGGACCGGGTCGGCTTACTCAACCGCAAAGATTTCTATCCCGCTCAGCTTTCCGGCGGTCAGCAGCAGCGCGTGGCGATTGCCCGCGCGCTGGCGATGGACCCGGAGGTGATGCTGTTTGACGAGCCGACCTCGGCACTCGACCCCGAACTGGTCGGTGAGGTGCTGAAGGTGATGCGCAGCCTGGCGGAGGAGGGGCGCACCATGCTGGTGGTGACGCATGAGATGGGCTTTGCCCGCCACGTCTCTAACCGGGTGGTATTTATGCATCAGGGCACGATTGATTGTCAGGGCACGCCAGAAGCGATGTTTGGCGACGGCGGCTCGGCGCGCTTCAGGCAGTTCATCTCCCGTCATCATCAGGTGGAGCCGGTGTTATGAGCAGCACGCTGAATCCTCCCCAGGTGTGGGGCGATGTCCCGCTGACCTGGCCGTCGCTGGTGCAGGTCGCCCGGCACGATGCCCCTCTGACCCTCAGCGACAGTGCCTGGCAGCGGATTGCGCAGAGCCGCGAGATCGTCGGCACCATCGTGGCGACGGGGCAGGTCGCTTATGGCATCAATACCGGGCTGGGTGCGCTGTGCAACATTACCCTCTCTGAGGATGAACTGAGCCAGCTGTCGCGTAATACCCTGCTGAGCCACGCCTGTGGTGTCGGCCCGAAACTGGCCAGAGCCGAGGTGCGCGCCATCCTGTGTGCGGCGATCGCCAACTACAGCCACGGTAAATCAGGCGTCTCGGTAGCGCTGGTGCAGCAGCTGCTGGCGCTGCTCAACCGGGGGATTACCCCGCAGGTGCCGTCACAGGGGTCGGTCGGTTATCTGACCCACATGGCGCATATCGGGCTGACGCTGATCGGCATCGGTGAGGTGGAGTGGCAGGGCAGCGTCGTCCCGGCAGAGCAGGCGCTGGCGGAGGCAGGGCTGACGCCCTACCGGCCTGGCGCGAAAGAGGGGCTGAGTCTGGTAAACGGCACGCCGTGCATGACCGGCTTAGCCTGCCTGGCGCTGGATGATGCGGCGCGTCTGCTGGACTGGGCGGATGTCACGGGCGCGATGAGTTTTGAAGCGCTGCGTGGCCAGCTGGTGGCATTTGATCCTGAGGTGCTGGCGCTGAAAGCCAGTCCGGGGATTCAGCGCAGCGGCGAACGTCTGCGCCAGTTGTTAAGTGACAGCCCGCTGCTGAAAGCGAGCGTCGGTATCCGGACACAGGATGCGATGAGCCTGCGATCGATGCCGCAGGTTCACGGTGCCTGTCGCGACCAGTTTACCCATGCGGTTCGTCAGGTGGAGACCGAACTTAACGCCTCTACCGACAATCCGCTGATTCTGGGCACCCCCGACGCCTGGCGCGTCGTGTCGCAGTCGAACCCGCACGGCGAGTCGGTGGCGATGGCCTGCGACCTGCTGGCAATTGCGCTGGCGGAGCTGGGCAGCATCGCGGAGCGACGGCTTGATCGGCTGGTGAATCCGCTGGTCAGCGGTCTGCCGCCGTTTCTGGTGGCCGAGCCGGGCGTCAACTCCGGCATGATGATTGCGCAATATGTGGCGGCGTCGCTCTGCGCGGAGAACCGCCAGCTCGCTCAGCCGGCGGTGCTCGACAACTTTGTCACGTCGGGATTACAGGAGGATCATCTGAGCCTCGGCACCGGTGCGGCACTGAAGCTGCTGAAGCTGGTCAGCAATGTCGGGCACATCCTCGCGATTGAGTATCTGCTGGCGGCGCAGGCGCTGGAGTTTCACGGTGAATCCCAGCTGGCCGCAGGAACGCGGCGTGCGTGGCAGCAGTTACGGCAGGTGGTGGCGTGCTGGCAGCAGGATCGCTGGCTGGCGCCTGATATCGCCCGCGCGGCAGAACAGATCAGAGCGCACCGGTGCGATGCGCTTGAAGGATAGGCGGGTTACGACCGGCGGGCGTCCGGACGGACCAGGTCGAAGCGCTGGGCTTCACTGATGCCGTAATAGGCGCTGGGTCCCCCGGCGCGCAGAATCGGCTCCGCTTTGGCCGTCTGATAAATACCCTCTTCCAGCAGCGTTTCACTGATGTGGATCGCCACCGCTTCACCCATGACCAGCCAGCTGTCGAGCGGGTTGCCATCGGCATCCTGCAGCTGTATCAGCTGTGTTAAGCGACACTCAAAGTTGACCGGGCTCTCCGCCACCAGACTGGCGCTGACCTGGGAACCGGCCTGCGGCGTTAAACCGGCGAAGGTGAACTCATCCTGATCGGCAGGCAGCGACGCTGAGCTTTCATTCATCGCTTCCGCCAGCGGGCGGGTCGCCAGGTTCCAGACAAACTCTCTGGTCTCAGCAATATTGCGGACGCTGTCTTTCCAGCCGCTGCTGGCAAAACCGATAATCGGCGGATGATAGCTGAAGCAGTTAAAGAAGCTGTAGGGTGCCAGATTGCGCTGGCCGCTGGCGCTGACTGAGCTAATCCAGCCGATCGGGCGCGGGCCGATAATGGCATTCAGCGGATCGTGCGGCAGACCATGACCGGCACGGGGTTGATAAGAATAGCGTTTCTGGCTCATAACCTCTCCAACGGGGAATAATGATTAATCTTAGCGCGACAGCATGGCCTGTCGAATCGGAAAGCGGTAAGCGGATGGTGCGGGTTTATTTTCACTCGCCTACAGCGTATTGTACGCGCGCCTGAATAACTGAGAGAACGTATGAAAAAGTCAGCCAGCACCTCGCCTTTCCACGCCCGCAATCGCCATCAGGGCGAGTACGATTTTGCCGCGTTAACCGCCGCGCATCCGCCGCTGGCGGCCAAAGTCCGGCCCAACGGGTATGGCTTGCAGTCGGTGGATTTTGCGGACCCCGAGGCGGTGATGCTGCTGAATCAGGCGCTGATCAAACTGTTTTATGATATCGACTGGCAACTGGCCCCCGGCTCACTCTGTCCGCCGGTGCCGGGACGAGCCGACTATCTGCACTATCTTGCAGATTTGCTGGCGCTGGATAACAACGGCGTAATCCCCGCAGCGGATGTCCTGGATGTGGGCTGCGGCGCAAACTGCATCTATCCCCTGATTGGCGCGGCGGAATATGGCTGGCGCTTTACCGGCACCGAAATCAACGAGGTTGCACTCAAAGCGGCCAACCGCATCCTGGCCGCGAATCCGCGCCTGACGCGCCAGATCCGTCTGCGTCGTCAGAAAAACAGCGACGCGGTGCTGGCGGGCGTGATCAGCAAAAACGAATTTTTCAGTGCTGTCATGTGTAACCCGCCTTTCCACGCATCGGCAGAGGAGGCCGCGGCGGGATCGCAACGTAAATCACGTAATCTCGGACTCGATAAAGCGGCGCCGCTCAACTTTGGCGGTCAGCATAATGAGCTGTGGTATCCCGGCGGTGAAAAAGCCTTTATCGGCAGGATGATCGCCGAGAGCGTGGCCTTTGGTCGTCAGATCGGCTGGTTTACCTCACTGGTATCGCGCAAAGAGAATCTGCCCGCGCTGGAAAAACAGCTGCAGGCGCTCGACGTGGCTGAGGTGCGGGTGGTCAATATGGCGCAGGGTCAGAAGCAGAGCCGCTTCCTGGCGTGGAGTTTTATGCCTGCTGCCCAGCGCAGCAAACTGCTGAGTCGCCTGGGGAACTGAGGCATCTCATTACGCAGGTAGCAGGAATCTATCTGCTGAGAAAAAAGGACGTGCTGCGATGCGGCCGTTTCAGACTGCTGACAAACCCAATCGGGGTTGCTCTTGCAGCAACACATTAGCTAATAGCGCAGGGAACACGGGCAGAGGAGGAAAGCGTCCCGCGCCATGGACGGCGCGGGCCGAGCGACCAGGGATGGTTTAAGCGACTTTCCGATCTGCCCGTGTTCCCTTCGCAGGGTCGGTCTCACAGCTGGGCAGGGCAGACTTTGCCAACAATAAAAACGGGCCGCTAAGCGGCCCGTTGTGATCAGGAGACGTGCTGCAGAAATTCGCGCAGACGCTCACTCGGGGGATTGCTGATCAGGCTGTCGGGATCGCCATCTTCCGCAATCCGGCCTTTGTCGATAAAGATCAGACGTGAGGCCACCTTCTGAGCGAAGCCGACTTCGTGGGTCACAATCACCATCGTCATGCCTTCTTCCGCCAGGTCCTGCATCACCTTCAGCACTTCGTGACGCAGCTCCGGGTCAAGCGCGGAGGTCGGCTCATCAAACAGCATCATCTTCGGCTTCACCGCCAGCGCACGGGCAATCGCGACGCGCTGCTGCTGACCGCCGGAAAGCTCAGACGGGAAGTGATGCGCACGCTCGGCGAGGCCCACTTTGCCCAGCAGCTCGCGCGCCAGCTGGCGTGCCGACTCTTTGCTGGCACCGCGCACCCGGATCGGACCGAACGCCACGTTGTCCAGCGCGCTCATCTGCGGGAACAGATGAAACTGCTGAAACACCATGCCTGCTTCCTGACGAATCAGGCGGTCATCGACTTTGGGATCGTTGACGCGCAGACCATCCACAATCAGCTCGCCGCTGGTGATCTCTTCCAGCTTGTTAATGCAGCGCAGCAGGGTTGATTTACCGGAACCGGAAGGACCGATAATGACCACCACTTCGCCCTGGTTAATTTTCAGGTCAATGTTGTGCAGCACCTGGGTCTGACCAAAATGCTTGGAGACATCTTTAAATTCAATCACAGGATTTTCACCCTTTTCTCAATGCGGCGCAGCACAAAGCTCAGCACCAGCGTAATCACCAGATAGATGATCGCGACGGCGCTCCAGATTTCCAGAGCGCGGAAGTTACCGGCAATAATCTCCTGACCCTGACGCGTCAGTTCAGCCACACCGATAACAATAAACAGCGACGTATCTTTAATGCTGACAATCCACTGGTTACCCAGCGGCGGCAGCATACGGCGCAGCGCCAGCGGCATAATCACGTAGCGCAGCGTTTCACGGCCCGACAGTCCCAGCGCCAGACCCGCTTCGCGGAAGCCTTTGTTGATTGACAGCACGGCACCACGGGTGATCTCGGCAATGTAAGCGCCGGAGTTAATCATGATGGTTACGACCGCCGCACTGAAGGGATCGATTCGCAGGTCGGGAAACGCCATTGGCAGGGCAAAGTAGATGAACATCACCTGCACCACGATAGGCGTGCCGCGGATGATTTCGATAAACACCAGTGCGATGTTATTGGTGATCCAGCCGCCGTAGGCACGGGCAAAACCGGCCACCAGACCGATAAGCAGACCGCCACACAGGCCGATGATTGAGATAATTAAGGTCAGTTTAGCGCCTTCGAGCAGCGCTGGCATGGCGGGCCAGATGACGCTCCAGTCAAACTCCATGGTGTCACTCCAGATATGTTGCGATGGAAAAAAGCAGGGAAAAGTTTCCCTGCTCAAATTAATTCACGGACAAATTATTATTTTGGTTCAGTGCCGAACCATTTTTTATAAAGCTGATTGTAGGTGCCGTTCTCTTTCAGGGTTTTCAGCGCGCCGTTGACTTTCTCGCGTAAATCGTCGCTGCCTTTCGGGAAGGCAATACCATACTGCTGCGCTTCGATTGAATCGCCCACCGCTTTAAAGCGGCCTTTACCGGCGGTGTGAATGAAGTAAAGGATGTTTGGCGTGTCATGCAGCACGGCGTCAGCACGGTTAGTGCCCAGCTCCATGTAGGCGCTGTCGATGTTCGGGAACTGACGCAGATCTTTCGATTTGATGTTGGCTTTCGCATACTCTACAGAGCCGGTGCCGCTTTTGACGGCGACCACTTTGCCATTCAGATCGCTGATGCCTTTGATGTTGTTTTCGTTGTTACGCACCATCACCTGCAGACCACTTTTGTAGTAGCCATCAGAAAACTCGATCGCCTTTTTACGTTCTTCAGTAATGGTAATACCCGCCAGTGCCAGATCGACATTACGTGTCTGCAGGGCAGGGATGATGCCGCTGAAATCCATCGGCTTCAGGGTGTAATCGAGCTTCAGTTCTTTGGCAATCGCATCCCACAGATCCACATCAAAGCCGACATATTTGTCACCCTGTTTGAATTCAAATGGAACAAAGGCGGTATCGGTCGCGACGACCAGCTTCTTTTCTGCTGCGGTGGAGGAGAGGGAGAAGGCCAGCGCCAGCGCGGCCACAGAAACTTTTAACAGTGACTTCATCATTTTTTCCTTTTTACACTCAGGCGGCAGGACCTGCGTTTTCGGCTTGTCATATGAAAAAATTATGCCAACTTTGCAAGATACGCGAAATCAGTGAGTTAAATATCACAGCTGAAGCGATTTTGCAGGTTATTCTGCATTTGCACCGTTTTGGTGCTCTATTGTGGTGCAGGTGGCGATTTTGGTGCAAGCGGTAGTTTGCCTCAGTTGTTGAAGCTTTGAAGCGAAGAAGAGAAGAACTGTTAACAGGGTCATAAAACGGGGTTATACAGACGTAAAAAAGGCGGGTTTCCCCGCCTGATTGACTGCACAGTCACTGCATTAAGTCTTATTCAATGTTGGCTTCGATGAACCACAGGAACTTGTCCAGGTCGCGAGAGGCCGCGGTGAAGATGTCAGCAGTATCTTCATCTTTCACTTCGGTAATCGCTTTACGGGTATCGTTAGCAACGATGGCATAACGATCGGCCAGTGCTTTCAGATGATCCTGCACGCTATGGATGTTCAGCGGATAGCTTTTCAGCGGGGTTTTGTCGTTCACGACCTGTGCGGTGCCCAGTGCCACGCCGCCCAGCTGCACAACACGTTCAGCAATCGTATCCTGGTGATCGGTAATCGCGGTGCGGAAACCATCCAGCATCTCATGTACACCGATAAAGTTAGCGCCGCGCATGTTCCAGTGCGCCTGCTTAGTGATCAATGACAGGTCGATAAACTCGACGACCAGACGATTCAGCACCTCGATGGTGGCTTTCTTTTCGTCTTCGGCTACGTCATTGCGGGTGTAAATCAGATCAGAAGATTTAGTTTTAACCAATTTAGCGGTACTCATCGTTTCAGTCCTCTCTTTGATGGTTGTCCTAATCAAGTACCGGATAAGTATAGCAGCGCTTTTTAACTTTGCAGAAACGACTTTATCAATGGATGAAATAGTGTCTCTCTTTGTCCGGTGCCGCGCGGGTTCAGTAAGGTTACTACTATGTTAAAATATAAAATAAAGAAAATTTTATTATGAATCAGTAAGTTAAATTATTTTGTAAATAACCGGTAAGTGACTGTTTCAAAATAGAAAGTGCAGCGGAATGAATCGGTTAAGAATAATTCTCATGTTGAGCATGATTGTTATTTAGCCCGCCATAACAGCGGGCAGGCCGCGCTTATTTCTGAGTGTCGCCGGATAATTCCACGTTGTTCAGCTGGCTCTTTTTCGGCCGCATCGTCAGCGTTGATCCTGCCGACGCGACGATGATAGCCAGCAGCGCCAGCCACTGCAGTGCACTCAGCGTTTCCCCCAGAAAGAGCATACCTGAAAAGGCAGCCATCGCCGGCTCAAGACTCATCAAGGTGCCGAAGATGCGCGCCGGTAAGCGGGTCAGTGCGACCATCTCCAGCGAGTAGGGGATGGCGCTGGAGAGCAGGGCGACCAGCAGCGCGATGGGCATAACCGCCCAGTTCCAGATGCCACTCTCGGCAAAGGTCAGTCCCAGTGGCACAAAAATAACCGAGGCGATCAGCGAGCCGATTGCCACGGTAGCAGGGCCATGCTCGGCGCCTGCCCGTTGTCCGGCCAGGATATAGATCGCCCAGCAGGCTCCGGCAGCGACAGCCAGCGCGGCCCCCACGGGGTCAATGGCGGTCATGCCTGTGCCAAACGGCAGCAGGAACCACAGGCCAATCACGGCCAGCACCACCCAGACAAAATCGAGCGGCCGGCGCGAACCAAACAGCGCCAGCGCCAGCGGGCCGGTAAACTCCAGACCCACCGCCACACCCAGCGGCACCGTCCGGATGGCCAGATAGAACGTGAAATTCATTGTGCCCAGCGCCAGGCCATACATCAGAAGGGGAAGACGCTGCTCGCGGCTGAAGCGTAAACGCCACGGTTTGAAAATTATGCAGAGTATCAGTGTGCCAAATCCCAGGCGCAGGGCGGTGATCCCGGTCGCCCCAACGGCAGGAAACAGTGACTTCGCCAGGGATGCACCGCCCTGAAGCGACAGCATCGCAATCAGCAGTACGGCGACCGGCAATAAAATCGGGGTAAGGTTTTTAGCAGCGGGAGAGGCAGACATCCTGTTCACTTTTCCTGGTCATCAACAAAATCAGTCGACCAGTGTAAAGGAAAGAGCGGCTAAAAAATCACGAATTTGCGTTTTAAATGCGAACGGGTTGCGCAGTTTTTGCCCGAATTCAGTGCCATTTTGGTAAAGAAATGTCAGGATTTTTTAGGATTTAACTTAAAGAGGGAATTCAGCACAAAATGATTGTTGCAGGAAGATGACGGATTTTATAAGAAAAATGAATGACATAGGATGTCGCATTAACGTCCTGTTACACCAAACTTTCTGTTAGACAACAAAATCCGGGCAGAGTTTCTCGCTATTTTTTGTTATATTTTCAGCGTTGTCAGGAGAGAAGTATTTTCACATTTGAGGTGGTTATGAAAAAAATTGCATGTCTTTCAGCATTAGCCTGTGTACTGGCAGTATCTGCAGGTTCAGCAATGGCACAGAGCACCGTAACTGGTGGTTACGCGCAGAGCGACTATCAGGGCGTGGCTAATAAAGCTAACGGCTTCAACCTGAAATACCGCTATGAAGACGGTTCTAACCCACTGGGTTGGATCGGTTCATTCACCTACACCGAAAAAGACCGCACTGAAGCTGGCGTTTACAACAAAGGCCAGTACTACGGTGTGACCGGTGGTCCTGCTTACCGTCTGAACGACTGGGCGAGCATCTACGGTGTTGTAGGTATCGGCTACGGTAAATTCCAGCAGAACGATACTTCTTCACGCGCTAAAACTGATTCAAGCGACGTAGGTTTCTCTTACGGTGCTGGTCTGCAGTTTAACCCAATTCAGGACGTCGCGCTGGACGTTGGCTACGAGCAGAGCCGCATCCGCAATGTGGACGTGGGTACCTGGATCGCTGGCGTAGGTTACAGTTTCTAAGTTTAGCTTAGCTGACCCGCCAAAAAACGGCCCCTCATGGGGCCGTTTTTTATTGTGCCGATGTTCTCCCCGCCATGCAGGCTCCCGCCTTTCTCTTCCCCCACTGACAATCTTTGTGCCCTCATAGACGGCAGCGTGATGCCCCTTGAGCGTGCGATGTGTCAGGCGAAATAAGAGAAAAGAAAATAAGCAGAAGGGGAGAGCGCCTCTCTGGCTGAGAGGCGCTGAAAAGGGGTCAGCCGCGCCAGATGAGCTTCTGACAGCGACGATCGGCGGGTTTGTGGCCCAGCAGTTTCTCAATCAACATCAGACGCAGCGTGAAGGGGGAACGCGTCAGCAGGCACAGCCAGGATTTCATCTCCGTGGTTGTTCTCTTCTCAGCCTGGAAGCATTTGCTGCAATCTAAGCAACATTTCAGGGTGCTCATAGAATCACCTCCCAATCATTGTCGACGCGGTCGTCAGCAGCCTGAGGTGAGATACGTCATCACCGGATCCACCCAGGATCGCAAAGGATCCTCTGTGTGCTGCTTACATTATCAACAAATATAGCACTGGCTATATCCTTTAGCCAAGGCTAACGAGGAAAAATTTGAGCTTCTTTGCGGCTGGTTTACAATAAGCGCAGCTAAATCCGTACAGCAGTGCCCGTACGGGAAATAATAATGAGGAAGCTGAATGAGTCGTCGTGCTAAAAGCGTGGTTTCTGCGCCAAAAGGACCACTGAAAGATATTGAAGAGCATGTCGAAGGTTTTCGGCAGGTGCGTGAAGCGCATCGTCGGGAGTTAATTGATGACTACGTTGAGCTAATCTCTGATTTAATTGGTGAATTTGGCGAAGCACGTCAGGTCGATATGGCAGCCCGCCTGGGTGTGTCACAACCGACCGTGGCAAAAATGCTGAAACGACTGGGCAGTGCCGGACTGGTCGAGCAGGTCCCTTATCGCGGGGTCTTTCTGACCAGCGAAGGGGAGAAGCTGGCCGAAGAGAGTCGTGCCCGTCATCATATTGTTGAAAGTTTTCTGCTGGCGTTAGGCATCAGTCCTGAAACTGCCCGACGTGATTCAGAAGGGATTGAGCATCACGTCAGTGATGAAACTCTGGCTGTGTTTAAGAAGTTCTCCGAAACCCGTTAACGCTAAGGCGTACCCTCATCATGCCTCAACTGCTTCGATCTTTTTTGCACGACTCTATTTTGCATTTATTAATCGTGTTGGGTGTGGTTCTGGCTTTTCTGGCGGATTTCCGCTGGGGTGATCTGCCAGGTGCCGTAGACTGGCACACCATCATCACGCTGACCGGTTTGCTGATCCTGACCAAAGGGCTGGAAACCAGCGGCTATTTTGATGTGCTGGGGGGACGGCTGATTGCGCGTTTCCGGCATGAACGTGCGCTGGCGCTGTTTATGGTGCTGGCCGCTGCGCTGCTCTCGACCTTTCTGACCAATGATGTGGCACTGTTTATTCTGGTGCCGCTGACCCTGACGCTGCGCAAATTCTCTCATCTGCCCATCTCGCGGCTAATCATCTTTGAAGCGCTGGCGGTGAATGCCGGATCGCTGCTTACGCCGGTCGGCAACCCGCAGAATATTCTGTTATGGAGTCACGGCAAGCTCAGTGTTGTCGCGTTTATTGTGCAGATGCTGCCGCTGGCGGCATGGCTGCTGCTGAGCCTGATGGTTCTGACCTGGTTCAGCTTTCCAAAGCGGTCGATTGATAAGCATGACAATCCTGAACAGCCTGAGTGGCAGAAACCGCTGTTTATTGTCAGTGTGGTGCTCTACCTGCTGTTTATCGCCGGCCTGGAGCTGGAAATCACCGGCTGGGTGCTGCTGCTGATTCTCGCCACTTTCCTGGTCATGGCGCGCCCGGTGCTGCTGCGCATTGACTGGAGCCTGCTGGCGGTGTTTATCGCCATGTTCATTGATGTCTTCCTGCTGACCCGTCTGCCGGTGATGCAGGCGCACTTTGATGCGGTTTCCCACTTCGGTCATGGACAGCTCTATCTGCTGGCTATCGGGCTGTCACAGGTCATCAGTAATGTGCCGGCGACGATTCTGCTGCTGCAAAAGGTACCACCCACGGATGTGCTCGCCTGGGCGGTGAACATCGGTGGATTCGGCCTGCTGCCGGGTTCCCTGGCCAACCTGATTGCGCTGCGTATGGCAAAAGATCGGGCCGTCTGGTGGCGTTTCCACCTGTTTTCACTCCCTCTGCTCGCCTGGTCGATGGCCAGCGGCTGGCTGCTGCTGCGGCTGCTCAATTAGTCCCACCCCGCCTGCCACCCTCATCAGGTGGCAGGACGTGCGCCATTTCTCAAGTTTCGTAAAGTTGCGCTGGATTTTGTCAGGTTCCGATATAAGGTTAACTAGACCTTTATGCCCGGAATCAGGGCCTTAGCCAGTGATGGGAACTATGAGCGAGAACAACCAACACGATCAACACCAGCAGGATGCCGATAACGCGACGGATAAAAACCGTCAGTCAGATGAAAACAAGGACAACGACCAGCAGCCAGAACGCAAACGCCCCGGTAAAAAGCCGCTGATTATTCTGGCGGTCGTGGTAGTGATCATGCTGATCGTTGGATTCTGGTTCTGGTTTACGACCCGCAATATTGAAACCACCGACGACGCCTTTACCGAAGGCGATGCGGTGACCATTGCGCCGAAAGCGTCCGGTTATGTGGTGAAGCTGCTGGTAAACGATAACCAGCGGGTGAAGAAGGGCGATCTGCTGGTGGAAATCGACCCCAGCGACAACCGCGCCCAGCGTGAACAGGCGCAGGCGCAGCTCGGTTTAGCTGTCGCGCAGCTTCATCAGGCGCAGGCGCAGCTGGCCCTGTCCCGGGTTCAGTATCCGGCTCAGCGCGATCAGGCGCTGGCGGACCAGGCGAAAGCGGAAGCCAACCTGCTGAACGCCCAGGCCGATTACCGTCGCCAGCGCGGCGTCGACCCGCGTGCCACCAGTCAGCGCAATATCGACAGCGCCTCGGCGCAGTTACGCTCGGCGCAGGCGCAGTTACAGAGCGCTAAAGCGCAGGTTGAAGTCGCATCACAGGTTGCCCTGCAGATTCGTCAGCAGGAAACCAATGTTGAAGCGCGTCAGCAGCAGGTTGAGCAGGCAAAAGCGCAGCTCAGCACGGCTGACCTTAATCTCTCCTATACCCAGGTTCGTGCGCCCTATGATGGCTTCATCACCAAGCGCAATGTTCAACTGGGTACCCTGGTGCAGGCTGGTTCTTCGCTGTTCTCGCTGGTCTCACCGGACATCTGGATCACCGCAAACTTTAAAGAGTCTCAGCTTGAGCGCATGAATCCGGGCGATAAAGTTGAAATCAGCGTCGATGCCTGGCCGGATATGAAGCTGGAAGGGCATGTCGACAGCATTCAGATGGGCTCCGGTTCACGCTTTTCGACCTTCCCGTCAGAAAACGCCACCGGCAACTATGTGAAAATCGTGCAGCGCGTGCCGGTTAAAATCGTGATTGATAAAGGGCTCGATCCCAACCATCCATTGCCACTGGGTCTCTCTGTTGAACCCAAGGTGACGGTGGAATGAGTACGGCGCAGAGCTGGAAACCTGCCAGCAATCCGTGGTTAGTGGCGATCACGGTGACGCTGGCGGTGTTTATGGAGATCCTCGACACCACCATCGTCAACGTGGCGCTGCCGCATATCGCCGGTTCACTCTCCTCCAGTTACGATGAGTCAACCTGGGTACTGACCTCCTATCTGGTGGCGAACGGCATCGTGCTGCCTATCTCTGCATTCTTCAGCCGTCTGTTTGGCCGCAAACAGTTTTTCCTGATCTGCATCGTGATGTTTACTATCTGTTCGTTCCTGTGCGGTATCGCCACCGAACTGTGGCAGATCATTCTGTTCCGCGTCCTGCAGGGCTTTTTCGGCGGCGGCTTACAGCCGGTTCAGCAGTCTGTGCTGCTCGACTACTTTAAAGCGGAAGATCGCGGCAAAGCCTTTGGTCTCTCCTCTATCGCCATCATCGTTGCGCCGGTGATTGGCCCGACGCTGGGTGGCTGGATTACGGATAACTACAGCTGGCGCTGGGTGTTCTTTATCAACATCCCGGTCGGGGTGCTGACCGTGCTGGCAATCTATCAGCTGCTGGAAGATCCACCGTGGGAGCGCAAATGGGCCAAAGGCAAACTTAAGATCGATTACATCGGTATCAGCCTGATTACCCTGGGGCTGGGTTGCCTGCAGGTGATGCTGGATCGCGGGGAAGATGAGGACTGGTTTGCCTCTCACTTTATCGTGCTGTTCGCTATTCTGGCGCTGGTCGGCATCGTCGGGGCCGTCTACTGGCTGATGTATGCCCGTAAACCGGTGGTCGATATCCTGGTGATGAAGGATCGCAACTTCTGGGTAGCGGGTTTGCTGATGGCGGGTATGGCGATGATCCTCTATGGCAGCTCTGTCGTGCTGCCTCAGCTGGCGCAGCAGGACCTGGGTTACACCGCCACCTGGTCAGGTCTGGTGCTGTCGCCCGGTGCGGTGCTGATCGTGCTGACGATCCCGCTGGTGCTGAAGCTGATGCCGATTGTTCAGACGCGTTACATCATCGCCTTTGGCTTCAGCTGTCTGGCGGTAGCGTTTTTCTACTCCGCCACCCTGGCACCGAATGTCGATTTTGCCACGCTGGTGATGATGCGCAGCGCGCAGTCGATCGGGCTGGGCTTCCTGTTTGTTCCGCTGACCACCATCGCGTTTGTCACCATTCCGCAGCGACTCAATGCGGACGCTTCGGCGCTGTTTACCATGTTCCGCAACGTGGCCGGATCGATCGGGATTTCACTCTCGACCGCGGCCATTACCGAGCGCGAGCAGGTTCGCTCGGCGCACATGGTGCACAACATGACGCCGCTGAACGAGCAATTCAACATCACGCTGCAGCACTGGGCGCAGGCGATACGCGACTTTACTTCGGCGGTTGGCGATCCCGTTACGCTGGCAACCGGTCAGCTTTATCAGGAGATGATCGCGCAGTCGCGCATTCTCGCTTATATCGATGTCTTCTCAGGCCTGAGTATTGTCGCCCTGATTTTGATTCCATTTTGCTGGCTGCTGTCGCCGATTAAGAGCGAAGGCAGTGCAGGAGCACACTAACATGAAGGTTTTTTACTCTCATCGCCTGAAACCCGTGAGTTTACTGCTGGCTCTCGCCCTGGCGGGTTGCGCCGTCGGGCCTGACTATCAGGCGCCGAAACCGGCCGTGCCGGGCAGTTTTAACGCCATGGCGTCGCAGGAGGCATCCGTACCCCAAAGCGCCGCGATTAACTCCCGCTGGTGGCGAAGCTTTAACGATCCGCAGCTCGACAGCCTGATTGAGCGGGCGATAGCAGGCAACCTGAGCCTGCAGCAGACGGTACTGCGTATTGCCGGGGCTCGCGAACAGCTGACACAGGCGCAGGGTAGCCTGTTACCCAGCCTGAGCGGTTCGGCCAAAGTGACGCGTCAGCAGCTCGGTCTGGAAGGCTTGCTGAAAGCCAATGGGGCCACCGATCAGCTCGACAGTAACGTAGCCAGTCAGCTCAACGGCCTGACCCAGCCGGTCAATCTCTACCAGGGCAGCTTCGATGCGAGCTGGGAACTGGATCTGTGGGGCAAAGTGCGCCGTCAGGTTGAGGCCGCCACTGCCCAGCAGCAGGCGGCGATTGAGCAGCGCAATGATGCGCTGGTCTCACTGGAAGCGGAAGTGGCGCGCGCCTGGCTGCAGCTGCGCGGCGCGCAGAGCACCATCCAGACGCTGGAACAGCAGATCAGTGTGGCGCAGCAGACGACCGAGCTGACGCAGAGCCAGCAGCGTAATGGTCTGGCGCCGCTGACCGACGTGGAGAATGCCCGGGCCCAGCTGAGCACGCTGCAGGCGCAACTGCCGCAGTATCAGTCGCAGGCGCGGCAGGCGATGAACGGCCTGGCGGTGCTGCTCGGCAAGACGCCGGGCGCACTGGATGCGGAACTCAGTACGCCGAAACCTTTGCCGCCGTTGCCTCAGTTTGTGCAGGTGGGTATCCCTTCAACGCTGGCGCGCCGTCGTCCTGATATTCGTCAGGCTGAAGCGACACTGCATGCGCAGACCGCGGAAATTGGCGTCTCTGTCGCGCAGCTTTTCCCGAGCCTGTCGCTGACCGGTCAGCTGGGCGTGCGTAACACGGACGTCAGCTACCTGGATAACTGGAGCAGCCACTTCTACAGCTTTGGCCCCTCGTTATCGATTCCGATTTTCCAGGGCGGACAGCTGGTGTCGAGCGTGAAGCTGGCGCGGGCGCAGCAGGCGAGTGCCGCACTGGATTATCGCCAGACGGTGCTGACGGCGCTGCAGGATGTGGAGAATGCGCTGGTCAGCTATCGCGCCGATCAGCAGCGTGTCACCGCGCTGGATGAAACAACCGGAGCTCTTCAGCGTGCCTTTGATCTCGCCAGCGACAGCTACCGTCAGGGGCTCTCCACCTTCCTGGAGGTGCTGGATGCACAGCGCCAGCTGGCACAGGCACAGGAGCAGGCAACCCAGGCACGGATGCAGAGCGCACTCGATCTGGTGGCGCTCTATAAAGCACTGGGCGGCGGCTGGGAAACATACCAGACTGTTGAGATGCCGCACTACTCCGTCTTCGGTCCGGCCACCCAGGCCAATTAGTTCTCAGGCGGTCGCGGCGCTGCTGCCGTGACCGCCTGCTTATCCCTCTCCGCTGCGCGGTCAGCCCGCCATCTTCCGTTTACCGATAATCTAACTCATTGAATCAGCGGCAATCGTTGCCGGAATTCGTCAGGATAAAATGGCCGAAAATAAAACAGGCCTGACAGCAGGGCTATTATCTGCGCAGCGGTCAGGGCGTTATTATTTATGTGGCTGGCATCAGTTCAATTTAAGATTTTGAGCTGCATCACCTTTCTGCATTTATTTCAGGATGCTTTTTTAATGCCACTCAGAACGCGCATGACAATTCGCCAGCGTCTGCAGAACGCGACCGCTGTTGTTCAACGGTCTTCTCTGCGAATAATCTGACGCTGCTGAAAAACGCAGCGGTAAAACATGCCGGGAACGTCGCGACTGTCATAATAAAATCGAATAGGGCGATAATTCTTTAACGTTATTGCCCGATGAGAAGGGCAATTTTTAATCATGAACTGTAAACTATTGTGACAGAGGTAGCCTTTCCGGCTTTTTTTTATCGCCAGAGCATGGGCGATAAACCGGAAATAGCGGACCTGAGCCTGCACGCTTTCGCAGATGCGATTATGCCTCTGCAGGCGGTATCGTCCGGCTGAAATCGTTTTCAATACAGGGACACAGGCCCGGTTTGTTGTTAATTCATCGTTAATAAACCTCAGGCGGGTCCGATTTTAAAAGCCATATTTCGGCATAATTAATACTTAAGAATTATCTGGGGCGTAAAAATAATTTATTTTTTATTTGAATTAGGTAATCTTGCCGCTACAGTTTTATTAACCCCCCTTAATCAAGGACATTGTGATGAGTGACGCATTTAAGGTACTGAACAATATTCGCACATTACGTGCCCAGGCTCGTGAACTGCCACTGACCGATCTTGAAGAGATCCTGGAAAAATTAACTGTTGTTGTGACTGAGCGCCGCGAAGAAGCTGAAGCAGAAGAGACGCAGAATCGCGAAAAAGAAGAAAAGCTCTCTAAATATCGCGAAATGCTGCTGGCTGACGGCATCGATCCTAATGAATTATTAGGTGCCCTGGAAAGCGGAAAAAAACGCACCAAGCGTGCGCCGCGTCCGGCTAAATATACTTACACCGACGAAAACGGTGAGCAGAAATCCTGGACTGGCCAGGGCCGTACCCCGGCAGCGATTAAAAAAGCGCTGGATTCCGGTAAAAGCCTGGACAGCTTCCTGATCGATTGATCGACACAATCCTTGTAAGTGGGAGCCGGGGGCCATGATGGCCTGCCGGCTTTTTTATTTCTGTCGGGATATCAATCACCCGGCCGGCAATCCATCCCTGACGCTGGCGTGCGCTGCGTCACATCTGGCATAATAGCCGCCGTTTTTTCATCCACTCTCTTCACAAAGGTCAATGCCGTGTTAGTTAGCAGCAATATCACCATGCAGTTTGGCAGTAAGCCACTGTTCGAGAATATCTCCGTTAAGTTTGGCGGCGGTAATCGTTACGGTTTAATCGGTGCGAACGGCAGCGGAAAATCCACCTTCATGAAGATTTTGGGTGGCGATCTGGTGCCTTCAGCCGGCAACGTCTCTTACGATCCCAACGAGCGTATCGGTAAGCTGCGTCAGGATCAGTTCGCCTTTGAACAATTCAGCGTGCTGGACACCGTGATCATGGGTCACCATGAATTATGGGAAGTTAAGCAGGAGCGCGACCGTATTTATTCTTTGCCAGAAATGAGCGAAGAAGAGGGGTATAAGGTCGGTGACCTTGAGGCGCTTTACGGTGAGATGGATGGCTATAGCGCCGAATCCCGTGCCGGTGAGTTATTACTTGGTGTCGGTATTCCGGTTGAACAGCATTATGGCCCGATGAGCGAAATTGCGCCGGGCTTTAAATTGCGCGTGCTGCTGGCGCAGGCGCTGTTTTCCAATCCCGATATTCTGTTACTCGATGAACCGACCAACAACCTGGACATCGATACCATTCGCTGGCTGGAGCAGGTGCTGAATGAACGTGACAGCACCATGATTATCATTTCGCATGACCGTCACTTCCTTAATATGGTCTGCACCCACATGGCGGATTTGGATTATGGCGAGCTGCGTGTCTATTCCGGTAATTATGACGAATATATGACCGCCGCAACCCAGGCGCGTGAACGTCTGTTATCTGACAACGCCAAGAAAAAAGCGCAGATTGCTGACCTGCAGTCGTTCGTCAGCCGTTTCAGCGCCAACGCCTCTAAATCGCGTCAGGCGACATCGCGCGCAAAACAGATGGATAAAATTAAACTGGAAGAAGTGAAAGCGTCCAGTCGTCAGAACCCGTTTATCCGTTTTGAGCAGGATAAGAAGCTGTTCCGAAATGCCCTGGAAGTGGAAGGATTAACCAAAGGGTTTGATAACGGTCCGCTGTTTAAGAATTTAAATCTGCTGATGGAAGTGGGCGAAAAGCTGGCGATCATCGGCGCCAACGGTATTGGTAAATCGACGTTGCTGAAGACGCTGGTAGGGCAACTTGAGCCCGATAACGGCAGCGTTAAATGGTCAGAGAACGCGCGCATTGGTTATTACGCGCAGGATCACGCCGAAGATTTTGCTAATGATCTGACCGTATTTGACTGGATGAGTCAGTGGAAACAGCCCGGTGATGATGAGCAGACGATTCGCGGTATTCTGGGTCGCCTGCTGTTTTCACAGGATGATATTAAGAAACCGGCGAAAGTGCTTTCCGGTGGTGAGAAAGGGCGCATGCTGTTCGGCAAGCTGATGATGCAGAAACCGAACATCCTGATTATGGATGAGCCGACTAACCACCTGGATATGGAGTCGATTGAATCGCTCAATATGGCGCTGGAGATGTATGAAGGCACACTGGTGTTTGTGTCGCACGACCGTGAATTTGTCAGCTCGCTGGCAACCCGCGTGATTGAGCTGAAAGCAGACAAGGTGGTGGACTTCACCGGCAACTATGAAGACTACCTGCGCAGTCAGGGAATCGTCTGATAGAAGGGGGTGGCGCAGGCCACCCCCTTTTTTGGCCCGGAATGGGCCGCAGTGTAATCTCTCTGAGGCTGAAGCCAGCTTCAGGGAGCCTATGCTCCATCGCCACACACTTCACAGTGCGCATCCTGCGCCACTTTCATGCTGCGGAATTCTGCACTCATGGCATCGTACATCAGCAACCGGCTGGTGGCCGGCGTGCCAAAGGCCGTCAGGACCTTAATCGCTTCCATCGCCTGCATTGCACCAATCACCCCCACCAGCGGGGCCATGACGCCTGCTTCGACACAACTCAGGGTCTGTTCGCCAAACAGGCGGCTGATACAGCGATAGCAGGGCGTGCCGGGCTGCCAGTTGAATACGCTGATCTGGCCTTCCATACGAATTGCCGCCCCGGAGACCAGCGGGACGCCCTGCTGGCGACAGAGCCGGTTGAGCTGCTCCCGCACTGCAACATTGTCGGTGCAGTCCAGCACCACCTGCTGGCGGGCTATCAGCGCCAGCAGTGCCGTATCATCCAGCTGGCCGTTGACCGGATGCAGCTGACAGTGAGGATTGATGGCCGCCAGGCTTTGTGCCGCCGATTCGACTTTGGCACAGCCAATATCGGCGTCATGATGCAGTATCTGCCGTTGCAGGTTAGAGTGCGACACGGTGTCGAAGTCAAGCAGCGTCAGGCTGCCGATCCCGGCTGACGCCAGCCAGGGCGCGGCGGCACAGCCAAGTCCGCCCAGCCCGATGATCAGCGCATGGCTGGCTTTAAGTCGCTCCTGACCGTCAAAATCGAAACCGCGCAGGACGATCTGCCGGTTGTAGCGCAGCATCTCCTCATCGCTTAATTCAGGCAGCATTTACGCCTCCAGCAGGGCGTTGAAGGGTTCCACCTCAACCCATTCGCCAGGCTCCACATTGCCGCGCTCCCGCTCCAGCACAATGAAGCAGTTTGCCTGCGCAAAAGAGCTGAAGACGTGGGAACCCTGCATGCCGGTGGTCTGCACCTCCAGCTCACCCTGCGCGTTCTGGCGCAGGATGCCACGCTGGAAGTCGAGCCGGCCCGGTGATTTTTTGAGCGCAGAGGCGCAGCGCACTTTCTGACGCGGCGGCAGAGCCGATTTCTGCAGGCCGGTAAGTTTCGCCAGCAGCGGCTGAACCAGCTGATAAAAGGTGACAGCAGCCGAGACCGGATTACCCGGTAAACCGCAGAACCAGCTGTGGCTGAGGCGGCCAAAAGCAAAAGGTTTGCCGGGTTTGATCGCCAGCTTCCAGAAGCTGATTGCCCCCAGCTCTTCCAGCATCGTTTTGGTAAAGTCCGCTTCCCCGACCGAGACACCGCCGGTGCTGATCACCACATCCGCCTGCCGATCCGCCTCTGCGAAAGCCGCCCGCAGGGCCGCCGGATCGTCTTTGATAATCCCCAGGTCGATGACGTCGCAGCCGAGCTTATTCAGCATCAGCGACACGGCGAAACGGTTGGTATCGTAAATTGCGCCTTCGGCCAGCGGTTCCCCCACCGGCTGCAGTTCATCACCGGTGGAGAAGATCGCCACCCGCACTTTTCGCACTACGCTGACCTGCGCGATCCCCAGCGAAGCCAGCAGCGGCAGTTCCGCCGCGCCCAGCCGCGTGCCCGCTTCCAGCACGACATGACCGGGCTGAATATCGTCGCCGGTCAGGCGGATATTCTGGCCGGGACGCACCGGTGCGGTGATCACAACGGCCCCCTCACGCGTTTCCGTCTGCTCCTGCATCACCACCGCGTCACAGCCTGCGGGAACCGGCGCACCGGTCATGATGCGGATCACGCTGCCATGCGGCCACTCACCACTGAAGGGTGCGCCAGCGAAGGCTTTACCGGCCACCGGCAGCGGCTCACCGCGGCTGATATCTGCCAGCCTGACGGCGTAACCATCCATCGCGGAGTTATCAAAGGGCGGTACGGCGATAGGGGAGGTCACCGCTTTTGCCGTGATGCGGCCAGCCGCCGCGGCCAGCGACACGTTCTCAGCGTCGGCGATGGGCGTCAGCTGCGCGAGCATTTTTTGTTGCGCCTCCTCAAGGGAGATCAAACCTGCAGTAAAACTTTCCATAAGGATCCAGCCTGGTGAATTCAGATGCTGCCTATTATGGTGGCAATTGGCCGCTGAGTCACATCGGTGTCACCCCGGGCTTGCCCGCGACAAGGGTCAAAATGATATAGGGTGGTAAGAAAAGGTTATAACCACAGGAACAGTTTCCGCTTTACAACCCTTAGCAGGCTTTCTATAGTCAAAAATCATCAAAAATGGATGAAAACCATTTTAAATCAGTGTTTTTCATGCGGATGCAACAGGGCAGAGCGTTATGGTTAAAGCAGTGATTGCCATTCACGGCGGCGCGGGTGCCATTACGCGCTCAGCGATGAGCGCTGAAAAAGAACAGGCATATCGTCAGGCGCTGCAGGAGATTGTCACTCAGGGCCAGCAGATCCTGGCGCAGGGTGGCAGCGCACTGGATGCGGTAACGGAAGCGGTGCGGCTGCTTGAAGAGTGTCCGCTGTTTAATGCCGGTAAGGGCGCGGTATTTACCCATCAGGGCACGCATGAACTCGATGCCTGCATCATGGATGGGCGCACGCTGGAGGCGGGCGCCGTCGCCGGTGTGACGCGGGTGCGCAATCCGGTTCTGGCGGCGCGAGCCGTGCTGGAAAAAAGCGAGCATGTGCTGTTCATCGGTGAAGGTGCTGAACAGTTCGCGGTGGCGAACGGGCTGGCGCCGGTGTGCCCCGACTACTTCTCGACGCCGGAGCGGTGGGAACAGTTGCAGCGCGCGCTGAATAGCGATTCGGCGGTGCTGGACCATGATGGCGCGGCTCACCGCGACGACCCGCTCGACCCTGACCGCAAGTTTGGCACGGTGGGCGCGGTGGCGCTGGACCTGGAGGGCAATCTGGCTGCGGCGACCTCAACGGGCGGCATGACCAATAAACAGGCCGGACGGGTAGGCGACTCGCCGCTGCCGGGTGCGGGCTGCTATGCCAGCAACGACAGCGTGGCGGTCTCCTGTACCGGCACCGGTGAAGTCTTTATGCGCACGCTGGCCGCTTATGACGTGGCGGCACAGATGCGCTATGCCGGTCGTACGCTGCAGCAGGCCAGCGTCAATGTCATTCATGACAGCGTACTGGAGCTGGGCGGCAGCGGTGGCCTGATTGCTGTCGATCGTGCGGGTAATGTGGCCCTGCCGTTTAACAGCGAGGGAATGTACCGCGGCTTCGCCCGGGTGGGCGAGCCAGCGGAAGTCGCTATCTACCGCGAAAGTTAAGGAGCAGAGATGAGCGACAGGCACACGCATCCGACCCTGGCCCCTGAGCAGGTGCTGGCGGTGCGCGATCTCAGCGTAGAATTTCAGCATGAGGCGACCCTGACCCGCGCGGTGCGCCATTTGTCACTCGATCTGTTTCGCGGCGAGACGCTGGCGCTGGTGGGCGAGTCAGGTTCAGGCAAATCGGTCACATCTCTGGCGCTGATGCGGCTCATCGAGCAGGCGGGAGGCCAGGTCAGTGGCGAAGCGCTGCTGCGCCGTCGCAATGGGGAGGTGCTGGATCTGATGCGTGCCTCAAAGCAGCAGATGCGTCGGGTGCGCGGCGCCGATATGGCGATGATCTTTCAGGAGCCGATGACCTCGCTGAATCCCGTCTTCTCCGTCGGCGAGCAGATCGCCGAATCGATTCGTCTGCATCAGGGACAGAGTCATGCCGCCGCGCTGGCGGAAGCGCGCCGGATGCTGGACCTGGTGCGGATTCCTGATGCGCAAAATGTCCTCTCCCGGTTTCCACATCAGCTGTCAGGCGGGATGCGCCAGCGGGTGATGATTGCAATGGCACTCTGCTGCAAACCCGCCCTGCTGATTGCTGATGAGCCAACCACGGCGCTCGATGTGACGATTCAGGCGCAGATTCTGCAGCTTATCCGCGTGCTGCAGAAAGAGATGCAGATGGGGGTGATTTTTATCACTCACGATATGGGCGTGGTGGCTGAAATGGCTGACCGGGTTCAGGTGATGTACCGCGGCGAGGTGGTGGAAAAAGCCCCGGTCGACCGGCTGTTCAGCGCACCGGAACAGCCCTACACTCAGGCGCTGCTGGCCGCCGTACCAAAGCTCGGCGCCATGCAGGGCCAGCCGTTGCCCGCGAAATTTCCCCTGCTGCACAGCGACGCGGCCGACGACGTGCCGCAGGATACGGTACGCCGTCTGCAGCCCCCGATTTTACAGGTGCGCGATCTGGTGACCCGCTTCGATATTCGCGGCGGGCTGCTGAATCGGGTTAAAAGCCGGGTTCACGCCGTCGAAAAAGTCAGTTTTGACCTCTATGCCGGTGAGACACTGGCGCTGGTGGGCGAATCAGGCTGCGGTAAATCCACCACCGGACGCTCGCTGCTCAGGCTGGTGGCGAGCCAGGGCGGCACGCTGACCTTCGACGGACAGCGGATAGATACGCTTTCCGGTGCCGCGCTGGCCCATCTGCGACGCGACATTCAGTTTATCTTTCAGGACCCTTATGCCTCACTCGATCCACGCCTGACGGTGGGTTTTTCAATTATGGAGCCGCTGCTGGTACATAAGGTGATGCCGCGACGCGAGGCGGAGCAGCGCGTCGCCTGGCTGCTGGATAAAGTGGGTCTGCTGCCGGAGCATGCTCAGCGCTATCCGCATGAATTTTCCGGCGGACAGCGTCAGCGAATCTGCATCGCCCGTGCGCTGGCGCTGAACCCTAAAGTGGTGATCGCCGACGAGTCCGTCTCTGCGCTGGATGTGTCAGTTCAGGCGCAGATTATCAATCTGATGCTCGACCTGCAGCGCGAGTTTGGCATCGCCTTTCTCTTTATTTCTCACGATATGGCGGTGGTCGAGCGGATCAGCCACCGCGTGGCGGTGATGTATCTCGGTCAGATTGTCGAGATAGGGCCGCGTCAGGCGGTCTTTGAGCAGCCGCAGCATCCCTATACCCGCAAACTTATGGCGGCGGTGCCGGTAGCCGATCCGGCTCACCGCCGTCGTGAACGAGCCTTACTGGTCGATGAGATCCCCAGCCCGATCCATGCCTTAGGGGATGAGCCTGAAGTGGCGCCGCTGATGGAGGTGGCTCCGGGCCATTTCGTCGCGCGCCACGTTATCAGTGCGACCTGAACAGTGACGATGTCGCCCCGGCGACCAACCCGACAGGGATTACAGGAGAACAAGATGCAGATGACGATGCGTAAAGGGTTACTGGCGGCTGGCGTGTTAAGCAGCGCAATGGCACTGCCCGCCTGGGCAGCACAGGATGCGGTGATTGCCGTCGCGTCCAATTTCACGACGCTCGACCCCTATGATGCCAACGACACGCTGTCGCAGGCGGTCGCCAAATCTTTCTATCAGGGCCTGTTCGGCTTTGATAAAGCGATGAAGCTGACCAACGTGCTGGCGGAAAGCTATCAGGCCAGCCCGGACGGACTGACCTACACCATTAAGCTGCGTTCCGGCATCAAATTCCAGGACGGCACGGACTTCAATGCCGAAGCTGTGAAGGTCAACCTCGATCGCGCCAGCAATCCCGATAATCACCTCAAGCGCTACAACCTGTTTAAACATATCGCCAGCACAGAAGTGGTGGATCCGACCACGGTTAAAGTAACCCTGAAGGAGCCGTTCTCCGCCTTTATCAACATCCTGGCGCACCCGGCGGCGGCGATGATTTCGCCCACTGCGCTGAAAAAATATGGCAAAGAGATCGGTTTCCATCCGGTCGGGACCGGTCCGTTTCTGTTTGAAACCTGGAATCAGACGGACTTTGTGAAGGTGAAGAAGTGGGATGGCTACTGGAAGCCGGGCTATCCGAAACTGGACAGCATCACCTGGCGTCCGGTAGTGGATAACAACACCCGTGCGGCGATGCTGCAGACTGGTGAGGCGAACTTCGCTTTCCCGGTGCCTTATGAGCAGGCGAAGCGGCTGGAGCAGAACAGCAAGCTGGATGTGGTGACCACGCCATCCATCATGCAGCGCTACATCAGCCTCAACGTGACTCAGAAGCCGTTCGATAACCCGAAAGTGCGCGAGGCGCTGGAATACGCCATCAACCGTCAGGCGCTGGCGAAAGTGGCGTTCTCCGGATATGCGACGCCAGCGACCGGCGTTGTGCCGCCCTCCATCGACTTTGCGCAGAGCTATCCGGCGATAAGCTACGACCCGGCTAAAGCCAGAGCGCTGCTGAAAGAGGCGGGCTATCCGAACGGTTTTGAGACCACGCTCTGGTCGTCGCACAACCACAGTACTGCGCAGAAGGTGCTGCAGTTCACCCAGCAGCAGCTGGCACAGGTGGGCGTGAAGGTTAAGGTCACGGCGATGGATGCCGGTCAGCGTGCGGCGGAAGTGGAGGGCAAAGGGCAGAAAGAGAGCGGCGTGCGGATGTTCTATACCGGCTGGTCCGCCTCAACCGGCGAAGCAGACTGGGCGCTGACGCCGCTGTTCGCCACTGCAGCCTGGCCACCGGCCATCTTCAACACCGCGTTTTACAGCAATCCAAAGGTCGATAAAGATCTGGCCGATGCGCTGAAAACCACCGACCGTACTGAGAAAGCGCGCCTCTACAAAGATGCGCAGGATACCATCTGGCAGGATCACCCCTGGATCCCGCTGGTGGTTGAGCAGCTGGTCTCTGCTAACAGCAAAAACCTCAGCGGTTTTTATGTGATGCCCGATACCTCATTCAATTTTGATGAGGCGACTCTGAAGTAACGGAGCCGGCCAGCCCGCGGGCTGGCCGCAGCTGCAGGATGTTGCATGTTTAACTATTTCATTAAACGACTTTTCGGGCTGATCCCGACGCTGCTGATTGTGGCGGTGCTGGTGTTCCTGTTTGTGCACCTGCTGCCGGGGGATCCCGCACGCCTGATCGCCGGGCCGGAAGCGGATGCCTCCGTGGTGGCGCTGGTGCGCCAGGAGCTGGGGCTGGATCTGCCGCTGCCGCAGCAGTTCTGGCACTTTTTACTGAATGCGCTGCAGGGCGATTTTGGCCAGTCGATGGTGTCGAAACGGCCGGTCGCTGAAGAGATCGCCACGCGCTTTATGCCGACCCTCTGGCTGACGCTGGTCAGCATGGTCTGGGCGGTGATTTTTGGCATGGCGATTGGCCTTGTCTCTGCCGTCTGGCGCAACCGCTGGCCCGACCGGCTGGGGATGACGCTGGCGGTGTCGGGCATTTCGTTCCCCGCCTTTGCACTCGGCATGCTGCTGATGCAGGTCTTCTCGGTTGAGCTGGGATGGCTGCCGACGGTAGGTGCAGAGAGCTGGAAACACTACATCCTGCCTTCGATCACCTTAGGTGCCGCGGTCGCGGCGGTGATGGCCCGTTTTACCCGCGCCTCCTTTGTCGAGGTCATGCAGGAAGACTACATGCGGACGGCGCGAGCCAAAGGGGTACGCGAGTCGCTGGTGGTGGTCAAACATGGGCTGCGCAATGCCATGATCCCGGTCGTGACCATGATGGGCCTGCAGTTCGGTTTTCTGCTGGGCGGCTCGATTGTGGTTGAAGTGGTTTTCAACTGGCCTGGCCTGGGACGTCTGCTGGTCGATTCTGTGACGATGCGCGACTACCCGGTGATTCAGGCAGAGGTCCTGCTGTTTTCACTGGAGTTTATTCTGATCAATCTGTTTACCGACATGCTCTATGCGGTCATCAATCCCGCTATTCGCTTTAAGGAGTCGCGATGAAAAACTGGCGACGCGAAGCGGCACTGAAAAGCATGCCGCTGCTCGCGGAGAATCGGGTGCGGACGCCGTGGCGTGAGTTCTGGCGGCGTTTCAGACGGCAGCCGGTGGCGCTGCTGGCGGGCCTGTTTGTGCTGATGCTGATCGTACTGGCATTTATCGCACCGTGGGTTGCACCGTTCGATGCGGAGAACTATTTCGATTATGACCGGCTCAACGAGGGGCCGTCACTGATGCACCTGTTTGGTGTGGACTCGCTGGGGCGCGACATCTTCAGCCGGGTGCTGGTCGGCACGCGTATTTCCCTGATTGCGGGCTTCTTCTCTGTGTTGATCGGCGCGCTGATTGGCACCCTCTCTGGCCTGCTGGCAGGATATTATGAAGGGTGGTGGGACCGCATCATCATGCGCATCTGTGATGTGCTGTTTGCCTTTCCCGGCATTCTGCTGGCGATAGCGGTCGTCGCCATTATGGGCAGCGGCATGAGCAATGTGATTGTGGCGGTAGCCATCTTCAGCATCCCGGCTTTTGCCCGCCTGGTGCGCGGCAATACGCTGGTACTCAAGCACCAGACCTTTATTGAGTCAGCGCGCAGCATCGGCGCCTCTGACTGGACCATTCTGATGCGACATATCCTGCCGGGGACGGTCTCACCGATTGTGGTCTATTTTACCATGCGCGTCGGCACCTCGATCATCACCGCTGCCAGTCTCTCCTTTCTGGGTTTAGGGGCACAACCGCCCACGCCGGAGTGGGGCGCCATGCTGAACGAGGCGCGCGCCGACATGGTTATCGCGCCGCACGTGGCGATTTTCCCCAGTCTGGCGATCTTCTTCACTGTTCTGGCATTTAATTTACTCGGAGACGGGCTGCGCGACGCACTTGATCCTAAACTAAAGACATGAAACCTTTCGATTATGATCAGGACTTCAGCACTATCGACTTCCGTAAGCACCCTGAGCGATATCAGGTCGGCCGCGGGGAGCAGGGTGTGCTGATGGTCGAGCCTTATAAGAGCGAAATACTGCCTCACTGGCGATTTCGAACCGTTCCCATTGCTGAAGAGTCGGCAGAAAAGATCATGGCGCTGTTTGAAGATTACCGGCGTCAGGATGACTTTGTCGGCATGGATATGGCGCGAAAGTTTATCCAGATGGGCTATACCCGTGCCCGCCGCTACAGCAATCATAAGGGCGGACGAAAATATGACGCTGAAGGCAAGGAGTTGCCGCGTGGCGTCAACGAAGAAAAAGCCGCGGCGGCGGCCATTTTCAAAGCTTACTGGGACCGTCTCCGGGCCGATGAGGACTATCTGCAACGGAAAAAGGCGCATCAGCAACTTTATGGCTAAGCGCTGAACCAGCATGAACGCTTTTCTGCCCGGCGCGTCTGTAGCGCCGGGGAGGCGAAATTTATTTCACGCCGCAGTGCCTCCGCTTTCCGCGCTATTTCATCTTTCCTGCTTCTTCCCGTCAAAACCCTGCTGGCTGACTGCACCCGGCGGATTACGCTCACGGCGCAGCAATCTGCCGGATGCGATGCGTCCGCTGAGCGTGAATGACTGAAAACGATTTCAGCCTGGCGCACGACGTAAAGTAGTGAAAAAACGCGTAAAAGCCTGTTCGCTTTGCAGACCCGCATCAGGCTCAGAGAAAAACGGGCGCGTCGTGGTAACTCACCGTGCTATAAAAA
Source organism: Pantoea sp. Sc1 (assembly GCF_000255315.1). Lineage (NCBI taxonomy): Bacteria > Pseudomonadati > Pseudomonadota > Gammaproteobacteria > Enterobacterales > Erwiniaceae > Pantoea > Pantoea sp. Sc1. The sequence goes on along the minus strand of NZ_AJFP01000001.1, from coordinate 2,794,220 downwards.
GAAATCGCCGCCTGGACCGCTGTCTGGCGGATAAGCGAAGCGCTGTCCGTAACCCTGGCTGAACAGTGAATGAAAAACGCGGGTTGATATTCACTTGTTTTCATTAATAATAAACCCGCTAACCCCACTGAGGGAGCTATGCCCCTCAGGTAATGAAATGGATAATGTGAGAGCTAAATAATGAAAGAGATCATCAAAGGATTTCTGAATTTCCAGCAGAATGTGTTTCCTGAAAGGAAGGATCTTTTCAAAAGCCTGGCGTCAAATCAAAATCCGAAAGCCCTGTTCATCTCCTGTTCAGACAGCCGTCTGGTGCCTGAGCTGGTGACGCAGCAGGAGCCAGGAGAGCTGTTCGTTATCCGCAACGCGGGCAACATCGTTCCCTCGTTTGGCCCTGAGCCTGGTGGTGTTTCCGCGACTATCGAATATGCCGTGGTCGCGCTGGGCGTTTCCGACATCATCATCTGCGGTCACTCCAACTGTGGTGCCATGAACGCCATTGCTTCCTGCGCCTGCATGGACACCATGCCCGCAGTAGAGCACTGGCTGCGCTATGCCGATGCGGCAAAAGCGGTGGTCGAGCAGCGTGAGTATGACTCACCGGAGAAGAAGCTGAATGAGATGGTCAAAGAGAACGTGATCGCGCAGCTGAACAACATGAAAACCCACCCTTCGGTTTCCGTCGCGCTGCGTAACGGCAAACTGCGTCTGCATGGCTGGGTTTACGATATCGAAAGCGGCACCATTATGGCGCTGACCCAGGGTGGCAAGCAGTTCATCACCCTGTCTGAGAATCCGGACACCTGCTTCGAGTAATGCCTCTCACCCGCTGCGTCCTGCGGCGGGTTTTCCTGTTTAATCTTTTGTAAATCCTCAGGTTCACTGCGCGCGGGCTGACTACGCTTAAGGCACGCTATCCCATGAGGAGAACTCTATGTCCCGTTTTTCAACCGTTCTGATGCTGACCGGTTCGCTGCTCTCAGTCCCGCCGCTGTTTGCCGCTGACCTGCAGGTTGAGGTGTTACAGGATAAGTTACAACATCCATGGTCGGTTGCCTTTCTGCCCGACAACAAAACGCTGCTGATAACCGAACGGAGCGGGCAGCTGCGCAGCTGGAACCCGGAGAGCGGCCTGTCGCAGCCGATTCAGGGCGTGCCAGAGGTCTGGGCACAACGGCAGAGCGGCCTGCTGGATGTGGTGCTGGCTCCCGACTTCGCCAGCAGCCGTCGTGTCTGGCTCAGTTACACCGAGGCTGACAGCAAGGGCAAAGCGGGGGCGGTGGTAGGTGTCGGGACACTGAGCAGGGATAATCGCCAGCTCAGCGATTTCCGCGAGGTGATCCGGCAGACGCCGATGCTCTCCAGCGGCAACAATATCGGCACCCGGCTGGCGTTTGATACTCAGGGCTATCTCTGGATCGCCTTCGGCGATAATTTTGTCAGCAGCGCCGCGCAGGACCTCGATAAACTGCAGGGCAAACTGCTGCGGCTGAATGCTGACGGCAGTGTGCCGGATGATAACCCGTTTGTGAATAAGCCCGGCGCGCGGCCGGAAATCTGGGCGCTTGGCCTGCGTAATCCGCAGGGGCTGGCGCTGAATCCCTGGACCGGGATGATATGGGAAAATGAGCATGGCCCGCGCGGCGGCGATGAAGTGAATATCATGAGTCGTGGCAAAAACTATGGCTGGCCGCTGGCGACCTACGGTATCGACTACAGCGGCGATAAAGTGCCGGAGTCAAAGGGCACCCATGTTGCAGGCACCGAGCAGCCGATCTGGCACTGGAAAGTCTCTCCGGCCATCAGTGGCATGGCGTTTTACAACAGCGCCCGTTTTCCGCAGTGGAAGAATTCGCTGTTTATCGGCGCGCTGAAAGAGAAGAACCTGATTCGGCTGAGTGTGAACGGTGAAAAGGTGGTGGAAGAGCAGCGTCTGCTGGGCGACCAGAATGCGCGGATTCGCGATGTGCGGCAGGGACCGGATGGCTGGCTCTATGTGCTGACCGATGAGGCCAACGGCAAACTGCTGAAAGTGGGATTAGCGCAGGACGCTGGCGCGTCCCGCGGCTGATTCAGCGTGCCCAGTGATAAACCTGCCACCCCCGGCTGACCGCTTCCTGATGCAGTCTTTCGTCCGGGTTGATGACATGGGCGTGATCGGCCTGCTCCAGCAGGGGCAGGTCATTCATCGAATCGCTGTAGGCCCAGGTGCGGTCAAACGTCTCCTCCGCCTGCAGCGCTTTCCAGTCTCCCAGCCGGGTCACTTTGCCCTCTTTATAGGTCATGGTGCCGTAGGTATTGCCGCTGTAACGCTGGTCCACGATTTCAACGCCAATCGCCAGCGCACCGCAGGCCCCCAGTTGCTGAGCAATCGGCACCACCAGATGCTCACCGCTGGCAGAGATAATCATGACGCGGTCGCCGCGCGCCCGGTGCCACTCGATGCGTTCCCGCGCCGCGGGAAAAACGCGGGGCATAATGTCGCGATGAATAAAGCGGCGCACCCAGCCTTCCACCGTGAGGGTAGCCATACCCGACAGCGGTGAGAGGGTTTTATTCATATACTCTTCAATTGAGAGCGTGCCGGCATAGTACTGGGCCATCAGTGCCTGTTCCTGATCGATCAGTTCGCTGGGGGCGAACCCCTGTGATACCAGCCAGCGCAGCCACAGGCTGGTGCTGTCTTCACAAATAAGTGTTTCATCCAGATCAAAAAGGGCTAAGTCCATGGTCGGTCTCCTCGGCTGACTGGCTTTCAGGTTAGCGGATAATTGTGACCGACTTAACTCTTCTGCGAAAAATCGGAATTTCACGCAGTTTCAGGGATGACAGAAGCGAGGCGAGAGGGCACGCGCGCGGCCGTTGTGCCAGGGTAAATCGACTAAACTCTAAAAAACTTTACGATTCGGCGGTTTTTTTCGCTGCCGTCAACGGTTAGCGTTTGAGTGAGAATTTTCTGCCCCTGGAATTTCGCGTTAACAAGGACAATCCGGCCACGCCCATGACAAACACTCGCTTCCCATCACGCCTGCGGCTTTTCGCTGCCACCTCATTACTGATTATCGCCCCGATCAGCGCCTATGCTGAACAGGCTCCCGCCGCGCCAGGCATTGACGCAAAAGCGTGGATCCTGATGGATTACGCCAGCGGTAAAGTCTTAACTGAATCCAGCGCCGATCAGCGTCTCGATCCCGCCAGTCTGACCAAAATGATGACCAGCTACGTGGTGGGTCAGGCGATTAAAGCGGGCAAAATTAAACCGGATGATATGGTTACCGTAGGACAGGATGCCTGGGCGACCGGCAATCCTAAGCTGCGCGGTTCATCCCTGATGTTTCTCAAGCCGGGTGACCGCATCCCGGTGCATGAGCTGAATAAAGGCATCGTGATCCAGTCCGGCAACGATGCCTGTATTGCGCTGGCGGATTACGTGGCGGGCAGTCAGGATTCGTTTATCGGCCTGATGAATAACTACGTGAAGGCGCTGGGCCTGCAGAACACCCACTTTATGACGGTTCACGGTCTGGATGCAGAAGGGCAGTACAGTACCGCACGGGATATGGCCCTGATTGCGCAGGCGCTGATCCGTGATGTCCCCGATGAGTATGCGCTGAACAAAGAGAAAGAGTTCACCTTCAATAATATCCGCCAGATCAACCGTAACCGTCTGTTGTGGAGCACCAATCTCAAGGTCGATGGCGTTAAAACCGGCCACACCTCCGGGGCGGGCAACAATCTGGTTGCCTCTGCGACCGAAGGTGACATGCGCCTGATCTCCGTGGTGCTGGGCACCACCAGCGATGCGATCCGCTTCCGCGAAAGTGAAAAGCTGCTGACGTGGGGCTTCCGCTTCTTTGAAACGGTAACACCCATTAAAGCCGATGCACCTTTTGCTCAGCAGCGGGTCTGGTTCGGCGATCGCAGCCAGGTCAATCTTGGCGTCGCAAAAGATGCGGCGCTGACCATCCCTAAAGGGCAGATGAAGAACCTGAAGGCGAGTTTTAAACTGACCACACCTCAGCTGGAAGCACCGCTGAAGAAGAATCAGGTGGTGGGCACGATCGATTTTCAGCTGGACGGCAAAACCATTGAACAGCGCCCGCTGGTGGTGATGCAGGATGTGCAGGAAGGCGGATTCTTCAGCCGGATGATTGACTTCGTGATGATGAAATTTAACGGCTGGTTTGGAAAATGGTTTTCATAAGTTATCCGGGACGCTGACGCGTCCCTGAAAACAGAAATTCCTCTGGCGGTAAGATCGTGCCTGCACAGGAAGCAGGGTCAGATCGGAAAGACGCAAAACCGTCATCCCTGACTGCCCGGCCCGCGCCATCCCTGGCGCGGGACGCTTTCCTCTTCTGACCCTGCTCCCTGTGCCTCAGGTTTATTTATCGCTGCAAAAATTACGCTGTCTGACGTTTCTGAGCTCAAAAAACAGGGAGCTTAGTCCTGCGTCCAGCCTTTGCGAATCGGCACCGCAAACAGCGCCCGATAGAGGGGATGGATAACAGCCAGCATCCGCTCGCCATAGAACTGCCATGCCAGATGCGAAGCCAGACAGCTCAGCAGCCCGACAAGGAATCCACCCAGCATATCCAGCGGCCAGTGAACGCCAAGATAGACCCGTGACCAGGCGATAGCGCAACCCACACCCATCAGAACCATCCCCGACCAGAGGCGATGCCAGAAAATAAAGGCCAGAGCAAAAGTGAAAATCGTGGTGCCGTGATCGCTGGGGTAGGAGTCATCCGCCGCATGATGCAGGAACTGATAACCGAAACCAATGGCGAACGGACGCGGATGGGGCAGCAGCTGGCCCACACACCAGGAGATCGTCAGCGCATAGATCAGCGCCATGCCGGTTTTCAGCACCAGTGCACGCTGCGAAGAGAGCTGATCGCGTGGCCCCCACAGCCACATCACCACGATGAGCAGCGGCACGATGGCAATCAGATCTTTGGCAATAAAGGTCGCCAGTTGCAGTAACCAGGCAGGTGACGCTGGTGTGGCATTAATGGCAGTAAACAGTGAGTGGTTCAGTTCTTCCATTCCGGGATAGATTCCTCAGCAGACAGCCCGGCTAACAGTGGCTGACGCTACCCGGTCAGCCTTCTGATAACAGCGGCAATAAAAACAGTCAGCACCAGCGCGCTCGCCCAGTTAATCAGCACAAAAAGCTAATTTCACAGCACTCTATCCTGCTGATTGCGATGCGTTTCGTCCATCATCGCGCTCTTAATCTGTTACTGAGTTGTGCAACGGTTTAAGTTCGGCAGGGGAATGGCGGGATTCGGACGCGGCAGCGCGGCGCGCAAGAAAAAAGGGCATAAAAAAACCCGCCAGGAAAAAGACCAGCGGGCTCCACAATCTGGGGATTTCAAAGAAAAGCAGTGGCACTTATTAGGACTGCCCGCTGACAAAAAAGTTCTGGACGTAGCCAAAAAATTTTTATAGGGGCAATATCGGCCAGACAATCACAATCAGCGTTCCCGCCAGCGTCAGTAACACGTTGGCGATGGCATAGGTCCCGGCATAGCCCAGCGCCGGAATATTACTGCGAGCCGTATCGCTGATAATCTCCATAGCAGGAGCACAGGTGCGTGCGCCCATGATGGCACCAAACAGCAGGGCGCGGTTCATCCGCAGCACATAGGCACCAAACAGAAAGCAGATGATGACCGGAAGCAGGCTGACCAGCAGGCCGCACAGCAGCATCAGCGCACCATCGCTGCTCAGGCTGTGATTAATGCCGCTGCCGGCACTCAACCCCACTCCCGCCATAAACACCATCAGACCGAACTCTTTCACCATTGTCAGCGCGCCCTGCGGAATATAACCAAAGGTCGGGTGGTTGGCGCGCAGGAATCCCAGCATGATCCCGGCGAACAGCAGGCCGGCGGCGTTACCGATACCGAAACTGAAATTGCTGAACTGGAAGGTAATCAGACCAATCATCAGCCCCACGATAAAGAAGGCACAGAACGCCAGCAGATCGGTCATCTGACTGTGAATGGCGATAAAGCCAATGCGGTCCGCGACGCTTTTCACCCGGCGTGCCTCGCCGCTGACCTGCAGCACATCGCCTTTGTTCAGCATAATGCTGTCGTCGATCGGCATCTCAATCTGGCTGCGGATGACCCGGTTCAGGAAGCAGCCGTGATCGGTCAGGTTGAGCTTACTGAGGCGTTTGTTCACCGCGTTGTGGTTTTTCACCACGATCTCTTCGGTGACAATGCGCATATCCAGCAGGTCGCGGTCAAACACCTCTTTGCCGTTACGGAAGCTGGGATCGAGCCGGGCGTGCGCGTCGGGATAGCCGACCAGCGAGATATCATCACCCAGTTGTAACACCGCATCGCCATCGGGACTGGCGAGAATACCGTTGCGGCGGATGCGCTCGATGTAGCAGCCGGTCTGACGATAGATGCCGAGCTCACGCAGATTTTTGCCGCCGCTCCACGCCACCAGCTCCGGGCCAACGCGATAGGCGCGGATTACCGGCAGGAAAACTTTGCGCTGACTGTCTGCATCCAGACCGCGCTCGCGGGCGATCTGCTGGGCGCAGGTGGGCAGATCCTGATGTTGCAGGCGGGGCAGGTAACGGGCACCAAAAATCAGGCTGACCAGGCCAATCAGATAGGTTACGGCATAGCCCAGGCTCAGCTGATCCTGCATCAGTCCAAGCTGTTTAGGATCGCTGATGCTCTGCCGCAGCGTATCGCCTGCGCCCACCAGCACCGGCGTTGAGGTCATGGAACCGGCCAGCATCCCGGCGGTGAGGCCAATATCCCAGCCGAAGAGCTTGCCGAGTCCCAGTGCCAGCAGCAGCGCGCTGACCACCATAACGATGGCGAGCATGAAATAGTTTTTGCCGTCGCGAAAGAAAATAGAGAAGAAGTTAGGGCCGGCTTCGACGCCGACACAAAAAATAAACAGCATAAAGCCCAGGCTTAATGCATCGGTATTGATGGTGAAATGCTGCTGCCCTAATAAGAGCGAAACCACTAATACGCCAATCGAATTTCCCAGCTGAACTGAGCCAAGACGCAACTTACCCAGACAGAGGCCGAGCGCTAAAACGACAAATAATAACAAAATGTCATTTCCGCTTAACAATCCTGCGACGTTAATATTCACTGTTTAACTTCTTGTTTACTTGTAACCTGTTGAAGAGAGGCCTGTTTTTCGCTATCTTGAGCAGGCCGTTGAGGTGCTGTTGTATCAGTACTGCAAATGGAACCTTTTCCGCGGCGCTATTCTAATCACAAATATCTTCTACAGCCATTGGCTGTTTTCATTCGTTGTCACAACGAACTGTTTCTTTTTATTTCCATCTGAACGCAGCAGGGTTATCAGCAGGTTATTGTCGGGATTACTTTTAATCAGTGGGGTGGTATGCCGCAGCGCTCTTATCTCTGGACGACCCGCCTGTGCGGCGTGGTGTTGTACAGTCTGGTGTTTGTTTTTACCTGTCACACCTGGCAGGTGGGACCCGGCCCGCTTCGCGGTCAGCCTGAATTACTGCTCTTTATGCTTCCCGGCATTCTGATGGCGCTGCTGCAGGTGGAGAGCCCGTTGAAAAGCACGCTGCTGATGGGGCTGTGGGGGACGTTACTGGCCGCGCTGCTGCTGAACAGCAGCCTCTTTATCCACGGCAACGGATTTTTTGTGCTCGCCTGGAGCCTTAGCGCCCTGTTCTGGGCAGGCTGCGGCGCCTTGCTGGTGCGGCTGATGCAGATCGTGATGGCGTCACTTAACTAACTCAGCCGTGCTGCTGGCATTCGAAAATAAAAAGGCGAGACATTAGTGTCTCGCCTTTTTTATCGAGGCTTTCAGCCTTTATGCGGCAAATCCCAGATTCTCTTTGGTCCAGACCGCAAACTCGGTGTAACCACCGATATGTTTTTCATCCACAAAGATCTGCGGCACGGTAGAAACCGGTTTGCCCGCACTCGCTTCCAGATCGGCTTTGGTGATGCCTTCCGCCTGAATATCGACATACTGATAGCTAAAATCATCCCGCTCGGCAGTCAGCTTATCAGCCAGTTCATGAGCACGAACACAGTAGGGACAGCCTGGACGACCAAAAATAACAGCAATCATAGAAAACTCCTTGCAGCGACTGTTGTGTGATGTACGTCACACAACTAAACAGAGAATGGCAACCATGATGCCCGCTCATATCGCTTAAAGAAAGCAGGATTTGCCTGTTAGTCTGATGCCCGCACGCTATGTTAAGCGTCAGGAAGCGTCTGAAACAGAGGCTTTTTTGCCCGTGCGGCGGCCACAGCCCGCGCAAATTTTGGGTTGTTGACCATAATTGACCCTCAGTAGCCCGTGAAGGCAGGAGAGTGTGATGCAGAGTGTAGCCAGATTACCGCGGTTTGTGGTGGTGATGGAGGCGGCTGGCGGCCTGTTAATTCTGGGAGCGCTGCTGCTGATAAACCACTGGCTGCCTGTGCCAGGTCTGGCTGAGCCAAAAACGCTGGCCACGCTGCTATTTATCGCCGGGATCGTGCTGATGCTGCCCGCCGCCTGGCTGTTGATGTGGCGCACCGCAAAAGCGATAGCCCCACAGCTGTTTAACCAAACCGATAAAAGAAAATAATGTTGCTGGAGACTTTATGACACCGACCATTGATTTACTGTGCAGCCACCGTTCAATCCGCGCCTTTACCGACCAGCCGGTCAGTGAAGCGCAGCGCGAAGCGATTATTACTGCGGCGCAATCGGCGTCCACATCCAGTTTTCTGCAATGCTCCTCCATTGTCCGCATCACCGACAAAGCGCTGCGCGACAAGCTGGTCACGCTGACGGGCGGACAAACCTGGGTCGGAGAGGCTGCCGAATTCTGGGTCTTCTGTGCTGACTTCAATCGTCATCTGCAGATTTGCCCGGATGCCCAGCTGGGTCGTGCCGAGCAGCTGCTGCTGGGCTGCGTCGACACCGCGCTGATGGCGCAGAATGCAATGGTGGCCGCAGAGTCGCTGGAGCTGGGCGGCGTCTTTATCGGCGGGATCCGTAACAACATCGCAGAAGTGACCGAACTGCTGGGCCTGCCGAAATTTGTGCTGCCACTCTTTGGTTTCTGCCTGGGTCATCCGGAGTCAAAACCGGACGTGAAACCGCGCATGCCACACGCCATGCTGGTGCATGAAAACCGCTATCAGCCACTGGATAAAAACGTGCTGGCCGAATACGATAGCCGCACTGAACTCTATTATCAGCAGCGAGACAGCAACCAGCGTAGCGAAACCTGGAGTGAGCTGATTCAGCGTCTGATCATCAAAGAGACACGCCCGTTTATGCTGGATTATCTGCATCAGCAGGGCTGGGCAACACGCTAAGCCAGGAGCGGAGAGCAGAGATGAAAATCGCCATTTTGTCCCGTGATGCCACGCTTTACTCCAGTCGCCGGCTGCAGGATGAAGCGGTAGCTCGCGGTCATGAGGTGCAAATCATCGATCCGCTCTCCTGCTATATGAACATCAATCCGGCCTCTCCGGCGGTTCACTATTGCGGTGAACCGCTGGGCCATTTTGATGCGGTGATCCCGCGCATCGGCAACGCCATCACCTTTTACGGAACGGCGGTGCTGCGACAGTTTGAGATGTGCGGCAGTTACACGCTGAATGCCTCCGCCGCGATTACCCGCACCCGCGACAAATTACGCTCGCTGCAGCTGCTGGCGCAGGAGGGCATCGACATGCCGGTTACCGGCTTTGCCTCCTCACCCGATGACACCGACGATCTGATCGCCATGGTGGGCGGCGCGCCGCTGGTGGTGAAGCTGGTGGAGGGCACGCAGGGTATCGGCGTGGTGCTGGCGGAAACGCGGCAGGCGGCAGAAAGCGTTATCGATGCCTTTCGCGGCCTCAACGCCCATATCCTGGTGCAGGAGTTTATCAAAGAGGCCCGGGGGCGCGATGTGCGCTGTCTGGTCATCGGTAATCAGGTGGTGGCGGCGATTGAGCGGGTGGCGAAAGAGGGCGATTTTCGCTCCAATCTGCATCGCGGCGGCAAAGCCTGTCCGGTGGAGATTACCCCTCAGGAGCGGGAAATTGCGGTGAAAGCCGCCGCTACGCTTGGGCTGGAGGTTGCGGGTGTCGATATTCTGCGCGCGCATCGCGGTCCGCTGGTGATGGAGGTTAACGCTTCCCCCGGTCTGGAAGGCATTGAAACCTGCAGTGAACTGAACCTCGCCGCGCTGATGATCGCGCGGATTGAACAGCAAACCATCCCCGGGCTCCGTCCTAAAACCGCAGGCTGAAACGCGCTTTTCAGCAGTTTTCGTGGCATCGTCGCCCGTTTTTCCGTAAGCTAAGTCGCCTGTTTATCACCCCACTGGGATTTTAAGATGGATTCTCTTGTCGTTCCGGATATCGACCTGTTGCGTCGCTGGCTGGATCAGCAAAATATCACCTGGTTCGAATGCGATGCCTGTCAGGCACTTCATCTGCCGCACATGCAAAACTTTGATGGGGTGTTTGACGCCAAAATCGATCTGGTCGACAACGTCATCCTGTTCTCGGCGCTGGCTGAAGTAAAGCCCACGGCGCTGATTCCGCTGGTCGGCGATCTGTCGCAGATCAACGCCAGCTCGCTGACGGTAAAAGCGTTTATCGACATTCAGGATGACAATCTGCCGAAGCTGATTGTCTGCCAGTCAATGACGACCACCGCCGGATTAACCTTTGGTCAGTTCTCGCACTTTATGAAACAGAGCGAAGAGCAGATCTCGATGGTGATCCTTGAAGCCTTTGCCAACAATCTGCTGATTGTCGGCGAGGAAGAAGAGCACGTTGCGGTCTCCAGCGTGCATTCGGTGCTGCACTAGCCCGACCCCTCCAGACTAAGCCGTCCCTGAGACGGCTTTTTTATACCCGCCGCCTGCCGCCACCTTTTTTTATTCTGCATTTTGCCCTTTAATGCCAGATATCTGTCGTCGTTTATGCCATCAAAGCCGAACCTCATAGCTCAAACATGCATAAAATATCGGTTTCAGGCGTTTTTTACGCTGGGGTCTGGTGCAGCATGAGCAGGGGGGCTATGCTTGCGGGGCTGTAACAGGCGCGTAACTGCGCTTCAGATATAGGATTTTGCTATTAAACTCCCGCTGAATAATGATTCATTGTGTCACTGACGTCCTGTACAGAACGCAATGCAGGGATCTCAGGTTTGCAGCGTTGTTATGACCCGCTCAGGAGGATGGAAAACATGTTCAACTCACGTCAGAAATGGCTGTCAGCTGTGGTAGCGGCTTCGCTGATGGTCGCGTCGGCCAGCAGCATGGCGGAAGATAAAACGCTGCACGTCTACAACTGGTCCGATTATATTTCGCCAGATACCGTGCCGAACTTTGAAAAGCAGTCCGGCATCAAGGTTGTCTACGATGTCTTTGACTCCAACGAAGTGCTGGAAGGCAAACTGATGGCGGGCAGTACCGGCTACGATGTCGTGGTGCCATCCTCCAGCTTCCTGGCGCGTCAGCTTCAGTCCGGGGTATTCCAGCCGCTGGATAAGAGCAAACTGCCGAACTACAAAAACCTCGATCCGGCGCTGATGGAAAAAGTGGCGCAGCACGATCCGGGTAACAAATATGCGATTCCTTACCTGTGGGGCACCACCGGCATCGGCTATAACGTCGACAAGGTGAAGGCCGCGCTGGGAACCGATGCGCCGCTCAACAGCTGGGACCTGGTGATGAAGCCGGAAAACCTTGAGAAGCTGAAAAGCTGTGGTGTCTCATTCCTGGATGCGCCGGAAGAGATTTTCGCTACCGTGCTGAACTATCTGGGCAAGGATCCTAACTCTTCGGATGCCAAAGATTATTCCGGTGCGGCGACAGACCTGCTGCTGAAGCTGCGTCCGAATATCCGCTATTTCCACTCGTCTCAGTACATCAACGATCTGGCCAACGGCAATATCTGCGTGGCGATCGGCTGGTCAGGTGATATCCTGCAGGCGAAAAACCGTGCGGATGCGGCGAAAAATGGTGTGCACCTGGGCTACAGCGTGCCGAAAGAGGGGGCACTGGCCTTCTTCGACATGATGGCGATTCCGAAAGATGCGAAAAACATTGACGGCGCCTATGCCTGGCTGAACTACATCATGGATCCGAAAGTGATCGCTGATGTCTCCAATAAAATGAACTATGCCAACGGCAACAAAGCGTCACTGCCGCTGATCAATGCCGACATCCGTAACAACCCGGGAATCTTCCCGACGCCGGAAGCGATGTCGAAATTGTTTGTGCTGAAAGTCCAGGATCCGAAACTGGATCGTGTGCGTACGCGTGCATGGACTAAAGTAAAAAGTGGTAAGTAGTTCGTCCCAAACGGATTGACCTGTCACGTAACAGCAACAGAGGCGCAGTGTCGGCCTCTGTTGTGCCATTTTAGCGGCGGATTTTGCCGCGATGTTCCGCCTGGCTCCGGAGAGAGATAGTAGTGAACGATGCCATTCCCCGTCCTCAAAATAAAACCGCAAAGGCGTTAACGCCGCTGCTGGAGATTCGCAATCTGACCAAATCCTTTGACGGCCAGCACGCCGTGGATGATGTCAGTCTGACCATTTACAAAGGTGAAATTTTCGCGCTGCTGGGCGCGTCAGGCTGCGGCAAATCAACGCTGCTGCGGATGCTGGCCGGATTTGAGCCACCGACCAGCGGCCAGATTGTGCTGGATGGTCAGGATCTGTCGCACGTGGCCCCCTATCAGCGTCCGATCAATATGATGTTCCAGTCCTATGCGCTGTTCCCGCACATGACGGTGGAGCAGAACATCGCCTTTGGCCTGAAGCAGGATCGCCTGCCGAAAGGGGAGATCGCCAGCCGGGTCGCCGAGATGCTGTCGCTGGTGCACATGCAGGAGTTTGCCAGACGCAAACCGCACCAGCTCTCCGGCGGGCAGCGTCAGCGTGTTGCGCTGGCACGCAGCCTGGCGAAGCGGCCTAAACTGCTGCTGCTGGATGAGCCGATGGGCGCGCTGGATAAGAAGCTGCGTGACAGGATGCAGCTGGAGGTGGTCGATATTCTGGAGCGGGTTGGTGCGACCTGCGTGATGGTGACGCACGACCAGGAAGAGGCGATGACCATGGCCGGCCGTATCGCGATCATGAATCGCGGCAAGTTCGTGCAGATCGGTGAGCCGGAAGAGATCTATGAGCATCCAACCAGCCGCTACAGCGCCGAGTTTATCGGTTCGGTTAACGTCTTCGAAGGCTTGCTGCGTGAACGTCAGGCGGACGGCCTGGTGATCGACAGCCCCGGCCTGATGCATCCGTTAAAAGTCGACTCCGATGTCTCGGTGGTGGATAACGTCCCGGTTCATGTCGCGCTGCGTCCGGAAAAAGTGATGCTGTGCGATGAGGTGCCTGCCGATGGCTGCAACTTTGCGGTGGGTGAGGTGGTTCACATCGCCTATCTTGGCGACCTCTCTATCTTCCACGTCCGTCTGCATAGCGGACAGATGATCAGTGCACAGTTGCAGAACGCGCATCGCTACCGCAAAGGGCTGCCCACCTGGGGTGACGAAGTCCGCCTCTGCTGGGAAAGCGACAGCTGCGTGGTGTTGACGGTTTAAGGAGCGGCTATGAGCCAGATTTTCCAACGCGCCAAAGCGCCCGCCCGGCTGGTCGGCACGCCACTGCAACGCTGGGCCACCCGGGTCAAAATGCAGCATGGCCGCAAGCTGGTCATTGCGCTGCCTTACCTGTGGCTGGTGCTGCTGTTTCTGCTGCCCTTTCTGACGGTGCTGAAGATCAGCTTCGCGGACATCGCGCGGGCGATCCCCCCTTACACCGAGCTGGTGAGCTGGGCGGACGATCAGTTCAGCATTGTACTCAACTTTGGCAACTACCTGACGCTGACCGACGACCCGCTCTACATCGACGCCTATCTGCAATCCCTGAAGGTAGCGGCGATTTCGACGGTCATCTGTCTGCTGATTGGTTATCCGCTCGCCTGGGCTGTTGCACACAGCAAGCCGTCGATGCGCACGATTCTGCTGTTACTGGTGATCCTGCCGTCGTGGACCTCCTTTCTGGTGCGCGTTTACGCCTGGATGGGGCTGCTGAACAATAACGGGATTCTCAACCGTTTTCTGATGTGGCTCGGCGTGATCGATCATCCGCTGGTGATCCTTTATACCAACACCGCCGTCTATATCGGTATCGTCTACTGCTATCTGCCGTTTATGGTGCTGCCGATCTACACCGCGCTGACCCGTATCGACTACTCGCTGGTGGAAGCGTCACTGGATCTGGGGGCGCGTCCGCTCAAAACCTTTTTCAGCGTCATCGTGCCGCTGACTAAAGGCGGCATTATCGCCGGATCGATGCTGGTCTTTATCCCGGCGGTCGGGGAGTATGTGATTCCTGAACTGCTGGGCGGGCCGGACAGCATCATGATTGGCCGTATTCTGTGGCAGGAGTTCTTCAATAACCGTGACTGGCCGGTGGCCTCTGCGCTGGCGGTGATTATCCTGCTGATCCTGATTCTGCCGATCATCTGGTTCCATAAGCATCAAAACCGTGAAATGGGAGAGAAGGCATGAATAATCTGCCCACCATTCGCTCACCCTGGCGAACCGGTATTCTGGTCTGCTGTTTCCTGTTCCTCTATGCGCCGATGCTGCTGCTGGTGGTTTACTCCTTTAACAGCTCACCGCTGGTGACGGTGTGGGAGAGTTTCTCTTTCCACTGGTACAGGGTGCTCTTCCAGGACAGCGCGATGATTGATGCGGTGCTGCTGAGTCTGAGCATTGCCGGGCTTTCCGCCACCATGGCTGTGGTGCTGGGCACGCTGGCGGCGGTCATCATCGTGCGCTTCGGGCGGTTCCGCGGGCATAACGGGTTTGCCTTTATGCTCACCGCGCCGCTGGTAATGCCCGACGTGATCACCGGACTGTCGCTGCTGCTGCTGTTTGTGGCGATGGGCAACGCCTTTGGCTGGCCCAGCGAACGCGGCATGCTCACCATCTGGCTGGCACACGTGACCTTCTGTACCGCCTATGTGGCGGTGGTGATCAACTCGCGTCTGCGTGAACTGGACCGCTCGATTGAAGAGGCGGCGATGGACTTGGGCGCCACGCCGCTGAAGGTCTTCTTCGTGATTACCGTGCCGATGATTGCGCCGGCTATCGTGACCGGCTGGCTGCTGGCGTTTACCCTGTCACTCGACGATCTGGTGATCGCCAGCTTTGTCACCGGGCCCGGTGCCACCACGCTGCCCATGGCGATCTTTGCCACCGTGCGGCGCGGCGTGAATCCGGAAATCAACGCGCTGGCGTCGCTGATTCTGTTTGTGGTCGGTTTAGTGGGTTTTATCGCCTGGCGGGTAATGGCGAACGAAGAAAAACAGCGTTTAAGCGATATTCAGAAAGCTAAACGTGGCTGAAATCGTTAACCTTTGCCACTATATGAACGGGCCGGTTTAACCGGCCCGTTTTTCGATCGGGTGGAGCCACGGACTATGTCAGAAATCTTTAAAAGCAGTGCCACGCTTTCCGATGCGCCAGTGCCGGTCAGTGTGGCGGGCATTGCCATCATCGCTACCCGCTGCCTGAGCGTCCTGATGCTGGCCAATGAGCTGGGCTACAGCGAAATCGCCAACTTTGTTCACCGCAGCGCCCAGTCCTGGGACTCTACGCTTATCTTTATCGCCAGCCAGCTGATCTTTCTGTTTGAGCTGCGCTGCGCCTTTACCCTGATGCGCGGCAGTAATGCCGGACGCTGGGGCTATGTGGCGACCCAGGTGCTCGTGCTGGGCTACATGCTGGTGGCCTCGCTGGGCTGGATCTACCCTGAGATTTTCAGTATCGACGGCGACAACAACGTCCAGATTATTCACCACACCCTGACGCAGAAAATCCCCGATCTGCTGGTGCTGATGCTGCTGTTTCTGCCTGCCAGCAGCCGCGCTTTTTTCAGAAAGCGGTGATACAATCGCGCTCCGCCCGACCCGATCGTTAAGGCTTTACCATGCACTGCGCGCTTTATGACGCCAACCGTTGCCGCTCCTGTCAGTGGCTCGACAAACCCTATTCCACTCAGCTCAGCGACAAACAGTCACTGCTGGAACAGCTGCTGGCTGAACAGCCGGTCGCGGCCTGGTTGCCGCCGGTGGTATCACCGCAGCAGGCGTTCCGTAATAAAGCGAAAATGGTCGTCAGCGGCAGCGTTGAGCGTCCGGTGCTGGGCCTGCTGTCCCGGGAGGGGGAGGCGGTCGATCTGTGTGCGTGCCCGCTCTATCCGGACAGTTTTCAGCCCGTCTTCGCCGCACTAAAACCTTTTATCGCGCGTGCCGGGCTGACGCCCTATAACGTGGCGCGCAAGCGTGGAGAACTGAAGTTTCTGCTGATTACCGAAAGTCAGCAGGGCGGTATGATGCTGCGCTTTGTCCTGCGATCGACGACGAAGCTGGAACAGCTGCGCGCGGCGCTGCCGTGGCTGCAACAGCAGCTGCCACAGTTGACGGTCATCTCTGCCAACATTCAGCCGGTACATATGGCGATTCTGGAGGGCGATGAGGAGATAGCGCTGACGCCGGATCAGTCGCTGGCGGAGAACTTCAATGGCGTGCCGCTCTGGATCCGTCCGCAGAGTTTCTTTCAGACCAACCCGCAGGTTGCCAGCACGCTTTATGCCACTGCCCGCGACTGGGTCCGCGCACTGCCGGTCAACAGCATGTGGGATCTCTTCTGCGGCGTGGGCGGTTTCGGTCTGCACTGTGCGACACCTGCGATGCAGCTGACCGGGATTGAGATCAGCGCCGAGGCGATTGCCTGCGCTCAGCGCTCCGCCGCGATGCTGGGGCTGGAGAAGGTGCAGTTTTCGGCGCTGGATTCGACGGCGTTTGCCACCGGTCGGGACGCGGTGCCGCAGCTGGTGCTGGTCAATCCGCCCCGTCGCGGGATTGGCGAGGCGCTGTGTGACTATCTGAGCCAGATGGCACCCGATTATCTGCTCTACTCAAGCTGTAATCCGCAGACCATGGCGCAGGATATCGCCCGACTGAGCGCGTATGAGATCACGAAGGTGCAGCTCTTCGATATGTTTCCTCATACCGCCCATTTTGAGGTGCTGACGCTGTTAACCCGCCGCCAGCAGCCGTAGATCGCGGAGGCGGGCGCTGCGATCGGGAGGCTTACTCCGGGAACCACTTCTGATTGAGCTGCTGCCAGCTGCCGTTGGCTTTCAGCGCGGCGAGCGCCTGGTTAAACTCATCGCGCAGCGCCGTATTGCCCTTACGTACGGCAATGCCAAGGCCGGTGCCAAAGTAGTCCGTGTCGGTCACATGCTCACCGACCGTAGCCAGCTCCGGATTGCTCTTCAGCCACTGATTCACCACCGCGCTGTCGCCAAATACCCCATCCAGCCGGCCACTCTTCATGTCGAGAATCGCATTCTGGTAGCTGTCATAGGCCACCACTTTCACTTCCGGATGTTTTTCCTGCAGGTACTTCTGGTGCGTGGTGCCGTTTTCCACGCCGATGCGCTTGCCTTTCAGGTCGCTGAAGTGACTGAACTGGCCTTTACGGGCGATCACGATAGCGGAGTTCGCATAGTAAGGCTGGGTAAAATCGACCTGTTTGCTGCGCTCTGCGGTGATATCCATGCCGGAGATGACCGCGTCATAGCGGCGGAACTTCAGGGAAGGGATCAGGCTGTCGAAGGCGTTATTGGTAAACGTACACTCCGCTTTCATCTCCTGACAGAGCGCTTTAGCCAGATCGATATCAAAACCCACCAGGTTATTTTCCCCGTCGAGAGATTCAAACGGCGGATAGGTGGCGGAAGCGGCGAAGCGAATTTTTTCCGCTGCCTGAGCGGTAATCGCCAGTGACGCCAGCGCCGCGGCAATAATCCATTTTTTCATTGTAAAAATCCTGTGTTGTGGTCAGCCAGAGAAGGCGATACCCTGCCACAGATTGAATGATTATGCAATTATTGTGATTTTCCAGGCGGGAAGGGCGAGCGAGCTCGCCCGGGGATCAGTTGCGCCTTTCAAAGGCCAGCGCACGCCTTTCGATCAGTCGCATCATCAGCGTCAGCAGACCGTTCACGCAGAGATAAATTAGGCCGGCTGCGGCATAGACGGTGACGTCATAGGTCCGGCCATAGAGCAGCTGACCGTGGCCCATCACTTCCATCAGGGTGATGGTGTAGGCCAGTGAGGTGCCCTTGAAGACCAGCACCACCTCATTGGAGTAGGAGGAGAGGGCGCGTTTAAATGCATAAGGCAGAAGAATACGCAGGGTATCTTTTCGGCGCATGCCGAGCGCCGCACACGACTGCCACTGCCCGGCAGGGATCGCTCGCACGGCACCGTAGAAGAGCTGGGTGGTATAGGCTGCGCTGTTCAGCGACAGGGCCAGCATCGCGCAGAGCCAGGGCTGTGAGAGTAAATGCCACAGCCAGGGGATCTGCTGAAGCGAGGGAAACTGTCCCGGTCCGTAGTAGATCAGGAAGATCTGCACCAGCAGCGGGGTGCCGGTAAACAGCGTAATAAATCCTTTTACCAGCGGCGAAAACAGCGGGGTTTTCAGTGACAGCACCACGGTGAAGAGCAGCGCAAGCAGCAGGGCCAGGATCAGCGAGGCCGCGGTGAGCGTCAGACTGGTGTGCAGCCCTTTCAGGAGTTCAGGCAGGTAGGCCAGCATTAGCTGTTCCCCCGTTCAAAGCGGGTAGTGCGCAGTTCGATGCGGCGCAGTACCGCCTGGCTGAACAGCGTAATCACTAAATAGATTGCCGCCGCCACAAGGAACCAGGTAAAGGGCTCCTGGGTGCGGGTAGCGATACTTTTGGTCTGCAGCATCAGATCGTTAACGCTGATCAGCGAAACCAGGGCGGTATCTTTCAGCAGAACCAGCCACTGATTGCCCAGACCGGGCAGGGCGTGACGCCACATCTGCGGCATAATCAGCCGCAAAAAAATGGCCGATTTTTTCATGCCCAGCGCCTGGCCCGACTCCCACTGGCCGACCGGAACCGCTTTCAGCGCGCCGCGCAGCGTTTGTGAGGCGTAGGCGGCATAGAGCATCGCCAGCGCAATCACGCCACACAGGAACGGACTGACATCGAAGTTCTCAATCTGCATCTGCACCGGCAGCTGAAACAGGCCGAAGTTAAGCGTGAAGCCGTCGGACAGGGTCAGGAGCAGCTGAGAGGCACCGAAATAGATAAACAGCACCACCAGAATTTCCGGCAGGCCGCGAATCAGGGTCACCAGGCCGGTGCCGATCCACGCCAGCGGTCTCAGGCGCAGTGACTCCCAGCCAGCAAACAACATCGCCAGCACGAGGCCAGCGATGAGAGCACAAACGGCAAGGCCGACGGTCATACCGGCGGCGCTTGCAAGGGTCATCATTTCATTCATCAGAGATTACTGCTGGAACCATTTGCTGTAGATGGTTTTGTACGTCCCGTCAGCTTTGATCTTATCCAGTGCGCCGTTGAATTTGCTCTGCAGCTCGGTGTTACCGGTGCGCACCGCGATGCCCAGGCCGGTACCAAAGTAGGCTTTGTCCGTTACTTTGTCACCGACAGCCGCCAGCGCAGGGTTCTGCTTCAGCCATTCGTTGACCACGGCGGTATCACCGAACACGGCATCAATACGGCCATTTTTCAGATCCAGAACGGCATTCTGATAGCTGTCGTAAGGCACAGTGGTAATTTCGCTGTGTTTTTCCGTCAGGTACTTCTGATGGGTGGTGCCGTTCTGAACGCCTACACGCTTGCCTTTCAGCGCCTCAACGCTGGCCACTTTGCCTTTCTGGGCAACAAACAGCGCTGAGTTGTCATAGTAAGGCTTGGTGAACAGGACCTGCTTTTCACGCTCCGGAGTAATATCCATGCCGGCCATCACCGCATCAAAGCGGCGGAACTTCAGGCTTGGGATCAGGCTGTCGAACGCCTGATTGGTAAAGGTGCAGGTTGCGTCGATCTCTTTACAGAGCGCATTGGCCAGATCGACATCAAAGCCCTGAATCTTATTGTCCGCATCCACAAACTCAAACGGAGGATAGGAGGCTTCGGTAGCAAAACGAATCGTCTGCGCCGCCGTAGCGGTCAGGCTAAAACCAGCGAGCAGTGCAGCAAGTACCATTTTTTTCATTTTTAGCATCCTGACTTAGTGCGAAAGATAGTGAGCAAACGCCTCGGTTTGCGGCTGTGTAAAGCGGCTGGCATCGCCCTGTTCCACAATATGACCGTTCTCCATGTAAACCACGCGGCTGGCGGTTTTACGTGCCACTTCCACTTCATGGGTCACGATCACCTGTGTGATACGGGTCTGCGCCAGTTCGCGAATAATTGAGACAATCTGTGCGGTAATTTCGGGATCCAGCGCGGCGGTTGGCTCATCAAACAGCAGTACCTGCGGCTCCATCATCAGCGCACGGGCAATCGCCACGCGCTGCTGCTGACCTCCTGAGAGGTGGAGCGGAAAGCGGTCGCTGTAAGGGGTCAGACGTAGCCGGTCAAGCAGCCGGTCGGCGCGGGCGCGGGCATCGCTCTTGCTGAGCCCCAGCACCCGGCAGGGCGCTTCCATCAGATTCTGCAGCACGGTGAGATGCGGCCAGAGATTATATTGCTGAAAGACCATACCCACGTTCTGACGCAGCTCCCGAATCGCGGCATCGGAAGGCTTCTGACTGAAGTCGAACTGATTACCGGCAATCTGCAACTGACCTGAACGCGGCTGCTCCAGCAGGTTGAGGACCCGCAGCAGGGAACTTTTACCCGCGCCGCTGGGGCCCAGCAGCACCAGGGTCTCGCCCTGAGGGCACTCAAGGTTGATGTCGAACAGCGCCTGATGAGCACCGTAGAAGCAGTTTATTGCGTTTAGTTGAATACTCATGCGCCAGATTTGAATAGCTATTAGTGCCGCGGATTTTAACGTCACCAGAATAGTTATGCAATTCAGGCGGGTTAAAATTTGTAAAACAGGGGGTAAACAGCAAAAGCTTAGCAGAAAATCATGCCCTCTCCGGGGGGGCTGGCCAGGATGCAGAGATAAAAAAAGCGCGGCAGTGAGGCTGGCCGCGCTTCTTATGACTGTCTGATCTATTTTCGCGTTTTTTCCAGCATCTGGCTCAGGCTGCCACCGTCGGCATGCGCAGGATTTCCCATGTAGCGCACGTCATCCACCACCCAGCAGCTGCCCTGATGGATCATCAGCACTTCATCCTGCCACTGACGGTTGTCACGGCTTAGGTCAACCCGCAACGGAATGTTGCGCGCATCGCGGTTCGGAATCGTTGAGGCATCGGCCACGCTGGCGGCTGTCGGACCCTGCGAGAGGCTGGAGAAGATATCGCCATTGCGCCACTGCGCACCGGCGTTGCTGCCGCTGGCCGCCTGTAACGCGCGATAAAGCGCGTCGCTCAGGTAGGGACGGTATTTCGCCAGCGTGTTGCTGTCGGGCAGTCCCGGCACCGGCTGTTCGATCCGCAGGTCATAAAACTGCTGAGCGACCTGGTCAGGACCGCCCTCAATGCAGGGCGCGGTTCGCGGCCCATTATCCTTAATCACGGGCTCCACGGTGGTACAGGCGCTGAGCAACAGGGCAGCCGGGATCATCAGCGCAAACGCATTGTTTCTCATCTCGATTTCCTTATGGTTCTCTGGCAAGGTGCCTTTTTTAGCATAGAGTATAGCCATGCTTTTTAGTCGATAGAGCCTTAGTCCGGTTTTCAACAAGGAGAATGCGATGAAATTTTCAACCACCCCAACCCTGGAAGGTCACAGCATCAGCGACTATTGCGGCGTAGTCACCGGTGAAGCGATTCTGGGTGCCAACATCTTCCGTGATTTTTTTGCCGGAATCCGCGACGTGGTCGGTGGCCGTTCCGGTGCTTATGAGAAAGAGCTGCGCAAGGCGCGCGAGATCGCTTTTGACGAGCTGGAAGCGCAGGCGAAAGCGCTGGGCGCCAACGCTGTGGTCGGCATCGACATTGATTACGAAACGGTGGGCAAAGAGAGCAGCATGCTGATGGTCAGCGTCACCGGCACGGCGGTGATCCTGCGTTGAGACGCCTGCTGTTGCTGCTGACGGCGCTGCTGCTGGCCGGCTGCCAGACCGGCATAGAATCCCGCGACGGCTACTGGGCCGACCTGCGGCATCCGGCACAGGGTGCGCGACCACGGGTGAAGGTGATCGTGATCCACTACACGGCCGAAGACTTTTCGTCGTCGCTGGCAACGCTGACGGATCGGGAGGTCAGCGCGCACTATCTGATCCCCCGTCAGCCGCCACAGCGCGCCGGGAAAGGGATTATCTGGCAGCTGGTGCCGGAGCAGCAGCTGGCCTGGCACGCCGGACCCAGCTTCTGGCGCGGGGCCACCCATATCAATGACACCTCGATTGGGATTGAACTGGTGAACCGGGGCTATCGCCGCACGCCGACCGGTCTCGAATGGCAGCCCTTTACGGTTGCACAGATGACGGCGCTGGAGGCGCTGCTGCGGGATATTGCCCGGCGTTACGCGATCCCACCGGAAAATATCGTCGGCCACAGTGATATCGCGCCGCAGCGCAAGCAGGATCCGGGGCCGTGCTTTCCCTGGCAACAGCTGGCGCAGCGCGGACTCGGTGCCTGGCCGGATAGCCGTCGGGTGCAGTTCTGGCTGGCTGGCAAGGCGCCGCACGCGGCGGTGCCCGCGGAGCAGGTTCTGACCCTGTTAAGCCGCTACGGCTATCCGGTGAGTGACGGGATGAGCGCGCGTGAGCAGCAGAAGGTGATTGCCGCCTTCCAGATGCATTTCCGGCCCGCGGATTATCGTGGGCTGCCCGATGCTGAGACGGCTGCGATAGCCGCCGCGCTGCTGGAACGCTATGGCGCGGCGCCGTAGCCGTTACTGCTGCAGAAACGCCTTCCAGTGTGCGACCACCTGTTCCAGCGCGGCACGATCCGTATCCAGATGGGTGACCAGACGGGTGCGGGTGCCCGCGCTGATTAATACCCCACGCGCTTTCATCCACTCGCCCAGCGGCCTGACCTGCGCCTCCGGCACGGCAACAAACAGCATGTTCGTCTGCTGCTCAATGACGTTGACACCCAGCTCATGCAACTGCTCACCCAGCCAGGCCGCATTGTCATGATCCTCCTGGAGCCGCGCCACGTTGTGTTCTAACGCGTAAAGGCCGGCTGCCGCCAGAATGCCCGCCTGACGCATGCCGCCGCCGGTCATTTTCCGCCAGCGACGCGCACGCTCAATCAGCGCCGTGTCGCCGCACAGCAGGGAACCCACCGGTGTCCCCAGACCTTTTGAGAGACAGATAGTGAGACTATCGCAGTAGCGGGCAATCGCCGCCAGCGTGGTCTTCTGCGCCACCACCGCATTAAAGATCCGTGCGCCATCAATGTGCAGCGCCAGCTGATGCGCGCGGGTAAAGGTCCAGGCCTGTTCCAGATAAGCCAGCGGCAGCACTTTACCGTGATGGGTGTTCTCCAGACTCAGCAGACGGGTGCGGGCAAAGTGAATATCATCCGGCTTGATAGCGGCTGCCACCACATCGAGCGGCAGAGTACCGTCCTCGCTGGCCAGCACCGGCTGGGGCTGAATACTGCCCAGCACCGCCGCGCCACCCGCCTCATATTTGTAGTTGTGCGCCTGCTGACCCACGATATATTCATCGCCGCGTTCACAGTGGCTCAGCAGCGCCACCAGGTTTGCCTGGGTACCGGTCGGAAAAAAGAGCGCGGCGGCTTTGCCGCTGAGTTGTGCCGCCTCCGCCTCCAGCGCATTCACGGTCGGATCGTCACGGTAGACATCATCACCGGTTTCGGCAGACATCATCGCGTTCAGCATGGCGGCGCTGGGCCGGGTCACGGTATCACTGCGTAAATCGATCACCTTATGCTCCTGAACGTAGCGGAAGACAAAAAAAAAGGCGGGCATCGCGCCCGCCTGGATGGAACCCCTGTTTTACCGCAGCCAGTTCGTTTTCGCCAGTTCTACCACTTCATCCCCGCGACCGTTCATAATGGCGCGCAGCATGTAGAGGCTGAAGCCTTTGGCCTGCTCCAGTTTGATCTGCGGCGGCATCGCCAGCTCCTCTTTGGCGGTGATGACATCGACCAGCACCGGCCCGTCATGAGCAAATGCCTGCTCCAGCGCGCCGTTGAGTTCTGACGCTTTCTCCACCCGGATCCCTTTGATGCCGCAGGCCTGAGCGATGGCGGCAAAGTCGGGATTGTCTAGTTCGGTGCCGTCGGTCAGGTAGCCGCCCGCTTTCATCTCCATCGCCACAAAGCCCAGCACGCTGTTGTTGAAAATCACCAGCTTCACCGGCATTTTCAGCTGCGCCAGCGAGATAAAATCGCCCATCAGCATGCTGAATCCGCCGTCGCCACACAGGGCCACCACCTGACGATTCCGATCGATGGACTGCGCGCCCAGCGCCTGCGGCATGGCGTTTGCCATCGAGCCATGGTTAAACGACCCCAGCAGGCGACGTCTGCCGTTCATCTTCAGGTAGCGCGCCGCCCAGACGGTAGGCGTGCCGACATCACAGGTGAAAATCGCATCCTCGCTGGCGTAGTGGCTGATCTGCTGCGCCAGATATTGCGGATGGATAGGCTGTTTGTCATTGGGCTGTGCCAGCTCATCCAGACTTTTCCTCGCCTCACGATAGTGCTTAACGGCGCTGTCGAGATGGGTACGATCGTTTTTGTGTGTCAGCTGCGGCAGCAACGCCTGCAGGGTGGTTTTCACGTCACCGACATAGGCCTCATCAACGTGACAATGCGATCCCAGGCTGCCGGGATTGATGTCGATCTGGATGATGCGCGCCTTTTCCGGATAGAAAGCGCGATAGGGGAACTGGGTACCCAGCAGCACCAGCGTCCCGGCGTTCATCATGGCGTGGAAGCCCGATGAGAAGCCAATCAGGCCGGTCATCCCGACATCATAAGGATTATCATATTCCAGGTGTTCTTTGCCGCGCAGCGCATGCACGATAGGGGCCTTCAGCGCTTCGGCCAGCGCGACCACTTCCTGATGTGCTCCGGCACAGCCACTGCCGCACAGCAGCGTAATGTCGCTGGCGTCGTTCAGCGTACTGGCCAGCTGAGCCAGTTCGGCAGGCTGCGGCAGAACCTGCGGCAGCTGCGGTGGATACCACTCGGTGCGGGCGCTCTCCGGCGCTGGCTGCAACGCGATATCGCCGGGTAAGACCACCACCGAAACCCCCCGGTTCAGGATCGCTTTACGCATCGCGATGCCCAGCACCTGCGGTAACTGCTCCGGATTGGAGACCAGCTCGCAGTAGTGACTGCATTCGCGGAACAGCTCCTGCGGATGGGTTTCCTGAAAATAGCCGCTGCCGATTTCGCTGGAGGGGATGTGCGCGGCAATCGCCAGCACCGGCACGCGGTTGCGGTGGCAATCGAACAGACCGTTGATGAGATGTAAATTGCCCGGCCCGCAGGAGCCGGCGCAGACCGCCAGTTTGCCGCTGATGTGCGCTTCTGCGCCCGCCGCAAACGCCGCCACCTCTTCATGGCGCGTCGGCATCCATTCGATGGTGCCCATGCGATTAAGGCTGTCACTCAGGCCGTTCAGGGAGTCCCCGGTGACGCCCCAGATGCGTTTTACGCCCGCGCTTTCCAGCGTTTTGGCGACCAGCGCCGCCACGGTTTGTTTCATGCTCTTCTCCTTTGTCGGCTCGCCCTGATGTATGACGTGACCAGAACTGAAAAAAGAAGCGTAGACGACACGGCAGAAAAGCAGGCGTGAAAAAATGCGCTGGCAGAGCCGGGGGCCGTGCAGAGGACGGGCC
This sequence comes from Pantoea sp. Sc1, assembly GCF_000255315.1. Lineage (NCBI taxonomy): Bacteria > Pseudomonadati > Pseudomonadota > Gammaproteobacteria > Enterobacterales > Erwiniaceae > Pantoea > Pantoea sp. Sc1. The sequence goes on along the minus strand of NZ_AJFP01000001.1, from coordinate 2,768,434 downwards.
ACTTTTCACCTCTGACCCTGTTCCCTGCGCGTTGCGCTTATTTATCGCGGCCAGGTAAATGGTGACCTGCGTATTTCAGACAGGGATCAGGCAGAGAAAAGGGCGATCAGAATCGGGGCCAGCAGGCTCATCACAAAGCCGTGCACGATGGCCGCCGGGACAATCTCATTGCCGCCCGCCCGCTGCAGCACCGGCAGGGTAAAGTCCATGGAAGTGGCGCCGCACAGGCCCAGTGCGCTCGAGCGATGGCGGCCAATCAGCGCCGGTATCAGCATGATCGCCACCAGTTCACGCACCAGGTCGTTGAAGAAGGCGGCACTGCCGATGACCGGGCCAAAGGCTTCGGTCATCAGGATCCCGGAGAGGGAGTACCAGCCAAAGCCGCTGGCCAACGCCAGACCGGTTTTCAGCGGCACGCCAAGCAGTAGCGCGGCGATCACGCCGCCAGCCAGCGCGCTGACCAGCACCACGCTGGCGACCAGCAGGCCGCGCCGGTTCAGGATAATCTGGCGCAGCGTCATCCCACTGCCGCGCAGCTGAATACCGACCAGGAACAGCAGAAAGATCAGGGCATATTCGCTGGCCGTCGAAGCGTGATGCAGCAGCGGCCACTGCGTCAGGCCGAGCAGAAAACCGATCACTACCACGCCGCAGAGCTTCAGCGAGTCCAGCGCCATATGCAGCCGTGACGGCAGCTTCTCCTGGCGATGCGCATGTTGCCAGGGGGCATATTTTTCCAGTCCGCGCAGTGCCAGCAGGTTACAGATCAGGATGCAGAATGCAGCCACCAGCGCGGTGTGAAACACCGCCAGCAGGTTGCTGCTGAGGTTGTCGAGAAAGGCCAGGCTGATGCCCATAAAAAACAGTATGACGTAAACCATCCAGCCCAGGAGCTGGTTGACCCGGCGCAGGGTGGCAGTCTGTCGGAAGGGTAACAGCCAGCCAGCGATCAGCGGCAGCAGAATAATCAGAAGTCCGGAGTACATAACAGCAGGTTCCATCCCTGGGAAAAGAGGCGACAAGCTAGCGAAAAAGGGTGACAGAGTAAACCCCGAAAACGCGGCTTGACCGGCTGGCTTACGGCAACCATGCTTCTTATAAACTGAGGATGGACGCCTGTGATTCTGGAACATATCGATATTCGGGGTTTCCGCGGCATCAATAAGCTTTCACTGCCTTTGACCCGGACCAACCTGTTGATTGGTGAGAACGCCTGGGGCAAATCCAGCCTGCTGGATGCCCTGAGCCTGTTGCTGTCGCCGCATCAACCGGCGCACGTTTTTACGCCCGCCGATTTTCACTTTACCCCGGGCGAGGCGGACGATCCGATGCGCCGTCTGTCGGTTCTGTTTCACTTTCGCGACGATGAGCACGACGCCGATGAGCTGTTTGCTCCCTTCTGGCAGCGTGACGCTCAGGGACAGCGCAGACTCTTTTACCGCGTCAGCGCCATCTGGCGGGATAGCGGTATTGAAACCCAGCGCCGTTTTACAGATGCTGACGGTCAGCTGTTGCCTGAGCCGGGCTGTGCCGGGGCCATCGATCGGTTGCTGAAACGTCATCCGGTTCTGCGACTGCGCGATGCGCGTTTCAGCAAGCGCACCCGGGGAAGTGCGCCGCTGGATTCTGCGCATACCCCGTTACTGGCGGGGATGGAGTCGCTGGCGCGCGATCTGGCGCGCCACCCACAGCAGCTCAGCGATGAGGCGCTGCGGCAGGGACTAAAGACCATGCAGCAGCTGATGCAGCACTACTTTCAGGTGCAGACGCCGGAAACCGGTCAGACGGCGCGGCCGCGGGATGGGCAGACGCGCGACGGCGGGCAGGGCTGGCGGGCGCTGGATCACCTCAACCAGCTGATTGCCGGAACGGACTCCCGCAGCCGCCAGCTGATCCTGCTGCAGATCTTTACCCTGCTGATCGCGGCGCGGGGCGATCTGCCTCTTGCCGCCGATGCCCGGCCGCTGCTGTTGATTGAAGACCCGGAAACCCGGCTGCACCCGATTATGCTCTCGGTAGCGTGGAACCTGCTGAGGCTGCTGCCGCTGCAGAAAATTGCCACCACCAATTCCGCTGAGCTGCTGTCGCAGGTGCCGGTGGAAAATGTCTGCCGTCTGGTGCGTGAATCGTCGCGCGTAGCGGCCTGGCGCATCGGTCCGGAAGGACTGAGTGCCGAAGAGAGTCGGCGTATCGGCTTTCATATCCGTGTCAACCGTCCTGCGGCGCTCTTCGCCCGCTGCTGGCTGCTGGTGGAGGGGGAGACCGAAGTCTGGATCATGAATGAGCTGGCGCAGCAGTGTGGCTACAACTTTGCGGCTGAAGGGATCAAAGTGATTGAGTTTGCGCAGTCCGGTCTCAAGCCCCTGCTGAAGTTTGCCCGGCGTATGGGCATCGCCTGGCATGTGCTGACCGATGGCGATCAGGCGGGGCATAAGTATGCCGCCACGGCGCGCAGTCAGCTGCAGCCGGGTGACGCTGAGCCGCGTTTTCTGACGCAGTTACCGGCGCTGGATATGGAAAATTTTCTCTATCAGCACGGCTTCCAGGAGGTTTATCATCAGATGGCGCACCTGCCGTTAAACGTTCCGATGAGTTCCAGGCGTATTATTACCAAAGCGATTCACCGCAGTTCCAAACCTGAGCTGGCGATTGCGGTAGCCTCATCGGCGGCAGAGCGCGGGCCAGAGGCGATTCCGCCACTGATGCGGCAGATGTTTGCCCGGGTTATCCGACTGGCACAGGGGCAGGCAGACTGAATGTTCCTGTAAATGAAAATGCCAGCGGCACGGGCTGGCATTTGGGTCCACCGTTCATAAGGGGAGAAGTGTCAGGCCACAACCTGCACCTCAACGGGGACGATGAGGCTGGCGTGATTGCCTTTCGGACCTTCATGAACATCGAACTGAACCTGCTGGCCTGCCTTTAGCGTTCGGTAGCCCTCCATCTGAATGGTGGAGTAGTGCGCAAAAATATCGTCGCCGCCTCCGATCGGACAGATAAAGCCAAAGCCTTTGGAATTATTGAACCATTTAACGGTGCCCGTCTCCATGCTTTTACTTCCCTCGCAAGACATTTTATAAGTAGGTGAGGTCTCAGACGCTGTGAGTCAGAGTTGATTAAAACTCAATCAGCCTGTGCAGGTAGAATGTAGAGAAAGCGCCGCTGGCGTCAAGCAAACCACCGGGCCAGGTGGGGAAAAAATCATCAAAATTTGAGGCAGTTAACGCTATTGCGAATTTTGTGATGCAGGTCGCGCGAGGAAATTTCTGAATAAATTTTCAGCAGCGGCCAGCGGCTTGACAGACATGTTAAACTCTCAGGATGTAGCGACGTAAAAGCTCAAAGCGAAATCTCAACGGAACACTATGGCAAACACAAACGACTGGCTTAATTTTGAACATCTGGCCGAAGACAAAGTACGCGAAGGGTTAAAGCCGCCTTCAATGTATAAAGTCATTCTGAATAATGACGATTATACACCTATGGAATTTGTTATTGACGTTGTACAAAAGTTCTTTTCTTATGATGTTGAACGTGCAACGCAGCTGATGTTGAAAGTTCACTATCACGGCAAGGCGATCTGTGGTGTATTTACTGCAGAAGTCGCCGAAACAAAAGCGGCCCAGGTGAACAACTATGCGCGGGAAAATCATCATCCGTTGCTGTGTACGCTGGAAAAAGCCTGAACACGTCTCCATATAGGAAACTGGTAAGGGCGATAATTGGGGGAGGTGCCTAATGCTCAATCAAGAACTGGAACTCAGTTTAAATATGGCTTTCGCCAGAGCGCGTGAGCACCGTCATGAATTTATGACCGTCGAGCATCTGTTACTGGCATTGCTCAGTAACCCGTCGGCCAGAGAGGCACTGGAAGCCTGTACGGTGGACCTTGTGGCTCTAAGGCAGGAACTCGAAGCCTTCATCGAACAAACCACGCCGGTGCTGCCCGCCAGCGAAGAGGAGCGTGATACCCAACCGACGCTCAGCTTCCAGCGCGTTCTGCAGCGTGCGGTTTTCCATGTCCAGTCATCCGGTCGCAGCGAAGTCTCCGGCGCGAATGTGCTGGTCGCCATTTTCAGCGAGCAGGAGTCGCAAGCGGCCTATCTGTTACGCAAACATGAAGTCAGCCGCCTTGATGTGGTGAATTTCATCTCTCACGGTACGCGCAAAGATGAGCCGGGCCAGGCGCCAGGCGCAGAAAATCCGGTTAACGAAGAGCAAGCAGGCGGGGAGGAGCGTATGGAAAACTTCACCACCAATCTTAATCAGCTTGCTCGCGTCGGTGGGATCGATCCACTGATTGGTCGCGATAAAGAGCTGGAACGTACCATTCAGGTGCTGTGCCGTCGCCGTAAAAATAACCCGCTGCTGGTGGGGGAATCCGGTGTCGGTAAAACCGCCATTGCAGAAGGTCTCGCCTGGCGCATCGAGCAGGGCGACGTGCCGGAAGTGATGAAAGAGTGCACCATCTACTCGCTGGATATTGGTTCGCTGTTAGCTGGCACCAAATACCGGGGTGACTTTGAAAAACGGTTCAAAGCGCTGCTGAAGCAGCTGGAGCAGGACGAACACAGCATTCTGTTTATCGATGAGATCCACACCATCATCGGTGCAGGGGCTGCGTCCGGTGGCCAGGTCGATGCGGCCAACCTGATCAAACCGCTGCTTTCCAGCGGCAAGATTCGGGTGATGGGTTCTACCACCTATCAGGAGTTCAGCAACATCTTCGAAAAGGATCGTGCGCTGGCGCGTCGTTTCCAGAAGATCGATATCACGGAGCCGTCTGTTGATGAGACCGTGCAGATCCTGAATGGCCTGAAAACCAAGTATGAAGCGCATCACGATGTGCGTTATACCGCGAAAGCGGTGCGCGCCGCCGTGGAGCTGGCGGTAAAATATATCAACGACCGTCATCTGCCTGACAAGGCGATTGATGTCATCGATGAAGCGGGTGCGCGTGCGCGCCTGATGCCTGCCAGCAAGCGCAAGAAAACCATCAATGTCTCCGACATTGAAACCGTGGTTGCGCGTATTGCCCGTATTCCGGAGCAAAGCGTCTCTGCAACTGATCGCGATACGCTGAAAAATCTGGGCGACCGTCTCAAAATGCTGGTCTTTGGTCAGGACAACGCCATTGAGGCGCTGACCGAAGCGATCAAAATGAGCCGCGCAGGTCTGGGGCAGGATCGCAAGCCGGTAGGTTCCTTCCTGTTTGCCGGACCAACCGGTGTCGGTAAGACAGAAGTGACCGTGCAGCTGGCGAAAGCGCTGGGTATTGAGCTGCTGCGCTTTGATATGTCTGAGTACATGGAGCGTCACACCGTCAGTCGTCTGATTGGTGCGCCTCCAGGTTACGTCGGCTTTGATCAGGGTGGCCTGCTGACGGATGCCGTTATCAAGCATCCTCATGCGGTGGTGCTGCTGGATGAGATTGAGAAAGCGCACCCGGATGTCTTCAACCTGCTGCTGCAGGTGATGGACAACGGTATGCTGACTGATAACAACGGACGCAAAGCGGACTTCCGCAACGTGGTGCTGGTCATGACCACTAACGCCGGTGTGCGTGAAACGGAACGTAAGTCGATTGGCCTGATTCATCAGGACAACAGCACCGACGCAATGGAAGAGATCAAAAAGATCTTTACGCCAGAGTTCCGTAACCGTCTCGACAACATCATCTGGTTCAGTCACCTGTCACCAGAAGTGATCCATCAGGTGGTCGACAAGTTTATTGTCGAGTTGCAGGCGCAGCTGGATGCCAAAGGCGTGTCGCTGGAAGTCAGTGATGAAGCCCGCGACTGGCTGGCGGAGAAGGGTTACGACAAGGCGATGGGCGCGCGTCCAATGGCGCGTACCGTGCAGGACAGCCTGAAAAAACCATTAGCCAATGAGCTGCTGTTTGGTTCGCTTGTGGATGGTGGCTCGGTATCCGTGGCGCTGGATCGTGAGAAAGGTGAACTGACCTATCACTTCCTGAGTGCGGAAAAACGGAAAACTGAAGGCACGGTGCATTAATCGCCTGCTGCAGATGTGAAAAAGGCCGGATAATTATCCGGCCTTTTTTTTCGCTGCAACCTGAAGGGCGGCGAAATTAATGTCTGTTAGCGACTACGGAAGACAATGCGGCCTTTGCTCAGGTCGTACGGGGTCAGCTCAACGGTCACTTTGTCGCCCGTCAGGATGCGGATGTAGTTTTTGCGCATTTTACCGGAGATATGAGCAGTAACCACGTGTCCGTTCTCAAGTTCTACGCGGAACATGGTGTTAGGTAACGTATCCAGTACGGTACCTTGCATTTCAATATTGTCTTCTTTGGCCATCGAATCCTCTGGGTGTACTACCTTTCAGTTGAACCGGCAAGATAATGCCCAATTCAACGATTTATGTAAAGAACCGTCGGCGATTTTGCCAACGCTTTGCCGGGGGTGCTCGTCAGTGGCGGGCATCCGGTAAAATTAGGGTGTTTATGTGGCGTCTGCGGGGGATTAGCGGGCTAAGAATCTGTATCAACCGGTTACACGCGCACGATTGAAAACAGTTCCGAGAGTGCGTTGAGATTCCCAGCCTGGCAATTCCGGCTCGTTATTGCGAAGCGCGGACGACATACCAAACCCGACTATTATACCACTTAACCGTCTTTATGTGTGCAAAACATCTCGGGGTGACTAAAAAAGGGTCTGAGTCTGCCAGCAGCCTTCGCTGACTGGCTGGCTGGCAAAGTTCTGGACATAGTGCAGATAGTCACTGCGGGGGATCTCCTGCGCGCCCAGCGAGGCGGTGTGCGGGTTAAGCACCTGGCAATCGACCAGACGCCCCTGATGGCGGATGAAATGCTGGCAAAAGACTAACAGCGCGGTTTTCGAAGCATTCTGCTGGCGGCTGAACATCGACTCGCCGCAGAAAATCTGTCCCATCGCCAGCCCATACATGCCCCCCACCAGCTGATGTGCGTCCCACACCTCAATGGAGTGGGCGTGGCCCAGCTCATAGAGTCGCAGCCAGGCGCGCTTCATTTCAAACGTGATCCAGGTGCCTTCTTCGCGTCCGCTGGCGCAGCCCTCGATCACCTCGGCAAACGCCTCATTCATCGTGACGCGATAGGGCGACTGGTTATGGAAACGCTTCATGCTGCGGCTGAGATGAAACTGCTCGGGCAGAAGAACCGCGCGGGGATCGGGTGACCACCACAGGATAGGATCGCCGGACGAAAACCACGGGAAGATGCCGCGCTGATACGCATTCAGTAACCGGGCAGGGGAGAGGTCGCCCCCCATGGCCAGCAGGCCATTCGGCTCACGCAGTGCCATTTCAGGAGGCGGAAATTGCAGAGATTCCCGTGACAGTTGTATCAGTCTCATCGCGATAGGTTACTCATCAGCATTTCGCTAAGACTATAGCGCAATCCGTTGCCGGAAACGCCAGTAGCGACCCGCTTTTGAGATTAATTCGCAATGGCTGCCCTGCTCGACAATCGTCCCGTTGTCCATCACACAGATGCGATCCATCTTTTCCAGACCGCTCAGGCGATGGGTAATCATAATGACGGTTTTTCCGGCGGTCAGCTGCTGCAGCAGGGCGAGAATATGCTGTTCGGTGGTGGCATCCAGCCCTTCGGTGGGTTCATCCAGCAGCCAGAGATCGCCGTCGTGCAGTAATGCGCGCGCCAGCGCCAGCCGACGCAGTTCACCACCGGAAAGCGGCCGGCCGCCTTCGCCCATCCAGGCATTTAAGCCTTCCTGATTCTCCAGCAGGCGCTGCAGGCCAACCTGGCTCAGCACCTGATTCAGTTGCTCATCACTGGCGCCGGGAGAGGCCAGCAGTAAGTTATCGCGCAGGCTCTGACTGAAAAGATGCACCCGCTGAGTAACCACACTGATGCGCTGGCGCAGTGCTGATTCTGACCAGGCGGCGATCGGCAGATCGTTCAGGCGGATATCACCCTGCTGGCTGTTCCAGCCGCGGGTCAGCAGCGCCAGCAGGGTGGATTTTCCGCAGCCGGTGGGCCCGAGCAGTGCAATGTGTTCGCCCGCATCCACTTTAAGCGTAAATTGATCAAGCACCCGGTCTGGCCGATCGGGATAGCTGAAGTCGAGCCGATCGATATCGACGGTCAGGCTGCCGGGCCGGGCAGCGGAATGGGCCGGAAAGGTGATGGCAGGTGACTGATCGATAATGTCACTGACCCGCTGAGCCGCGGTGGTCACCTGAGACATCGGCAGAAAGGCGCCCGCGACCGGAGCCAGCGCCTCAAAGGCTGCCAGCGCGCAAAACACGACCAGCGCAATCAGCGAGCCGGGGAGTTGCTGCTGACTGACTGTTGCAGCCCCAAGCCAGAGCAGAAGTGTCACCGTCACGCCGCTAATCAGCAGCAGCAGGCTCTGCGCCAGGGCCTGCAGATGCTGCTGCTGGCTTTGCGACTGCTGCCACTGCTGTTCATCTTCATCCAGTCGCTGACGCCACGCCGGCGACGCACCGTATAACGTCAGTTCTGCCTGCGCCGTCAGCCACTGCATCAGCTGTAAGCGCCAGCGTGCGCGGCCACGCGCAATGGCGACGCCCGCGGGCCGGCCCAGGCGATAAAAGAGTGCGGGCATCACGATCAGGGTGACCAGCATGATGCCGCCCAGCGTCAGGGCCAGCCCGATGTCGATGAAACTCATGCCCGTCGTGACCACCACGATGACCACCAGGGCACCGGTCAGCGGCGAAATGACGCGCAGATAGAGATGATCCAGCGTGTCCACATCGGCCACAAAGCGGTTGAGCAGATCCGCCTGCCGGAACCGCAACAGCTGCCCGGGCGAAAGCGCCATCAGACGGCTGAAGGTGTGGAGACGCAGATGCTGAAGCACCCGGAAAGTCGCATCGTGACTCACCAGGCGTTCCGCATAGCGCGCCACCGTACGAATAATGGCGGCGCCCCGCACACCGGCCGCAGGCAGCATATAGTTAAAGCTGTAGAGGCCTGCCACACCTGCGACGGATGAGGCGGCCAGAAACCAGCCAGACAGGGTCAGCAGGCCGATACTCGCCAGCAGGGTCGCAATCGCCAGCACGATGCCCAGCGCGAGGCGAAAAGGGTGGCGCAGCCAGAGACGAAGAAAGGGGCGCAGGGCGGACATCAGCGGATCTCCTGTTGACGATGTTGCAGTATTTCACGAAAAGCACCGGGCTGCTGCGACAGCGCCTGCCACTCTCCCTGCTGCACCAGCTTACCCGCCTCCATAACCCAGAGGGTCTGCCAGCGGCTCAGCGTATCAATCTGATGGGTAATCATCAGCGTGGTCTGTCGGGAGGCCGCCTGATTCAGCGCCGCCATTACATGACGTTCGCTGAGTGCGTCCAGGCTGGCAGCGGGTTCATCAAGTAGTAAAAAATGCGACCTTTTGTAGAGCGCGCGCGCGACGGCGACCCGTTGCGCCTGACCCACAGAGAGCAGTTGACCACCCTCGCCGGGCCGGGTCCCGATGCCGTCGGGCAGACGCGGCAGGAACTCATTAATTCCGCACGCCTCCAGCAGCGCGGCAAATCGTTCCGCCTCCCAGGCTGCATTCATCACGATGTTGTCACGGAGCGTGGCGGCCGGTAGCTGAGGGTTCTGTCCTACCCAGCTGAGCTGCTGATGCCAGTCCGCCCGCTGCAGGTCGCGCAATTCAACCCCGTTAGCCCTGAGCGATCCCCGGTAAGGCAGGAAGCCGAGCAGGGCGTTCATCAGCGCCGTTTTGCCAGCCCCGCTCTGACCGACCAGCGCAATCTGCTCACCGGCGGCGATGGTAAACGTGAGCGGGCCACACAGTACCTGACCATCGGGAGCGCAGACTTCCAGCTGGTCGGCGGTCAGCGAGAGGGATCGATTGGCCGTAAAGGGGATCTGACCCTGCTGAGGTGTGGCGGCTGGCGTAGCCTGCATAAACGCCTCGAGTGCATCGGCAGCGCCTACCGCCTGAGCTTTCGCATGATAAAACGCGCCGAGATCGCGCAGTGGCTGAAAAAATTCTGGCGCCAGAATCAGTACCAGAAAACCGGCGAACAGCGTTACGCCGCGGCCATAGTCGCCGAAATGCAATTCGCCCAGATAGGAGAAGCCAAAATAGACTGCCACGACGGCAATCGCCAGGGAGGCAAAAAATTCCAGTACGGCGGAGGAGAGAAAAGCGAGGCGCAGCACTTCCATGGTGCGCTGGCGAAAATCGGTGGTGGCGTCTGCCACTGCCTGCTGCTCTGCTGCACCCCGATAGAAGAGTCGCAGTGTCTCCCGGCCGCGCAGGCGATCCAGGAAGTTACCGCTCAGACGCGCCAGCACCAGGAAGTTCCGCCGGTTGGCTTCAGCGGCGCCCATCCCCACCAGCGCCATAAACAGTGGAATCAGAGGGGCGGTGGCAAACAGGATCAGACCCGCGGTCCAGTTGAGCGGAAAAATCGTCAGCAGAATGCAGCAGGGGATCAGCACTGCCAGCGTCATCTGCGGCAGATAGCGTGCATAGTACTCCTGCATCTCTTCAATCTGTTCCAGCAGCAGGGTCGCCCAGCTACCGGCCGGTTTACCCTGAATCCACGCCGGACCCAGCCCGGCGAGCCGGTCCAGCACCTGCTGGCGTAACGCCTGACGGATCGCCTGCCCGGCACGATAGCCGGTCCGTTCACGGGCATAATTTATCAGGGCGCGCAGCACAAAGCAGAGCAGCAATAGCAGCAAGCTGGCCGTCACGGTTTCACGTGGCTGTTGCCCGATGATCAGCGTCTGAAGCAGTGAGGCCAGTAAACCTGCCTGGGCAATAATCAGCAGGGCGCTGACGGTGCCCAGCAGCGTATTCAGGCGCAACCAGCGACCGCCGAAATGACGCTGCTGACGAAGCCAGCGGGTGAGATGCTGCTGCCGCGATTTATCCATGCGAGACCATGCTAAATGTCGATGATGGGGAGGAGAGGGAAAGGCATTTCCCTCCTTTCTGGCGCCAGAATCTAGCATGAGGGCAATAAAAAAGGCGACTGAAAAACCGTCGCCTGGAACATTTGAGATCAGCGGGTTAACAACTTACTGATCGTTTTTAACCAATCCATCAAGAAAACGCTCAGCGTCTAACGCCGCCATACAACCGGTGCCCGCAGAGGTGATCGCCTGGCGGTATGTGTGGTCCATCACATCACCTGCCGCAAACACACCCGGGATGCTGGTCTGCGTCGCGTTTCCGTGCAGGCCGGACTGGACTTTAATATAGCCATTTTCCAGCGCCAGCTGCCCGTCGAAAATCGCGGTATTCGGGCTGTGGCCGATAGCGACAAACAGACCCGCCACATCCAGCGATTCGGTTTCCTCGTTCTGCGTCGAGCGCAGGGTCAGCCCGGTGACGCCCATCTGGTCGCCGACCACCTCTTCCAGCGTGCGATGCGTGTGCAGCACGATATTCCCGTTGCGCACTTTCTCCATCAGACGATCAATCAGGATCTTCTCTGCACGGAAGCTGTCACGGCGATGGATCAGATGCACTTCAGACGCGATGTTCGCCAGGTAGAGTGCCTCTTCAACGGCCGTATTACCGCCGCCAATCACGGCCACTTTCTGGTTACGGTAGAAGAAACCGTCGCAGGTGGCGCAGGCAGAGACGCCTTTGCCTTTGAACGCCTCTTCGGAAGGCAGACCCAGGTAGCGCGCTGACGCACCCGTCGCAATGATCAGGGCGTCAGCCGTGTATTCGCCGCTGTCGCCGGTCAGACGGAACGGACGGTTCTGCAGATCAACGGTGTGGATGTGATCGAAAATGATCTCAGTATTGAATTTTTCGGCATGCTCATGCATACGCTCCATCAGTGATGGACCTGTCAGATCGTGCGGGTCGCCCGGCCAGTTCTCCACTTCAGTGGTCGTGGTCAGCTGTCCGCCTTTTTCCAGACCGGTGATCAGCACCGGGTTCAGGTTGGCGCGTGCAGCATAAACCGCTGCGGTATAACCCGCTGGGCCGGAGCCCAGAATGAGTAGCTTACTGTGTTTGGCCGTACTCATGCGTTCCTCAGTTTCATTCGGCTGACATAGCCTGCGATTGTAGGGAATATCCGGCAGCAATGACAAGGTTTAGGCAATTTTGTTAACGATAGCTGCAAGTGGCGTAGACGATGAATGGCAATTTTGCCTGTGCAATGCGCCAAAAGGGGGCAAAACTCCGCTTAAGCGGTGCAATAGCTGAAAAAACCTCATTTAAAAACAGTAACCCAGCGGTCTGTCTGGCATCTTGTCCTGAATTTGGTGATTTTACTTTGACAATCGCCTGCGCTTTTGCGAAAACATTATCAGAAGCGGATAACATTTATCGGAACAAAACAGGTTTTCATCGCCTGTTTTGCACTTAACGCCGAATAAAAGCAGCCTGGTATGGATAATGACGCATGATGTGGACAGACAGCATGCGTCATATCGATAAGTCTCACCCACAGGCTCTGTTAGCTCACTTCAAAAATGCCCCGAACAATGAGCGTTTTCAGGGTGTGGCAGGTAAAGGGAAGGAATGAAGAGAGACAATAATAATGGTAGATAATAAGAAACGCCCCGGGAAAGATCTCGACAGAATTGACAGGAACATTCTGAACGAACTTCAGAAAGATGGTCGTATTTCAAACGTAGAGCTTTCCAAACGCGTAGGATTATCGCCTACGCCATGTCTTGAGCGCGTGCGCCGTCTCGAACGTCAGGGATTTATTCTTGGCTACACCGCACAGCTGAACCCGCACTATCTTGATGCTTCTCTGCTGGTATTCGTTGAGATTACTCTGAATCGTGGTGCGCCGGATGTGTTTGAGCAATTTAACGCCGCTGTGCAAAAACTTGAGGAAACTCAAGAGTGTCACCTCGTTTCCGGTGATTTCGACTACCTGCTGAAAACGCGCGTTCCTGACATGTCTGCTTACCGTAAGTTGCTGGGTGAGACCCTGTTGCGCCTGCCGGGCGTAAACGACACGCGAACCTATGTCGTCATGGAAGAGGTCAAACAGAGCAATCGCCTGGTGATCAAGACTCGCTGATGCGGGGCAGGTGCAAAACCTGAGATATTTCGGTACACTCCTGTGAATTCATACAGGATCAGCGTCGGGCTTGCCCGACGCTGTTGCTTCTTACTTTACAGGCACCTGGAGAGTCCTCTTGAGCCAGGAATATACAGAAGATAAAGACGTTACGTTACAGTCGCTGAGCAGTGGACGTCGTCTGCTGGAAGCGTTGCTCATTCTGGTGGCGCTGTTTGCCATCTACCTGATGGTTTCACTGGTCAGTTTTAACCCTTCCGACCCGAGCTGGTCGCAAACGGCCTGGCATGAACCTATCCACAATATCGGCGGCAGCGTCGGTGCCTGGCTGGCTGACACCTTACTTTTCATCTTTGGTGTAATGGCGTACGCCATTCCGCCGGTTATCCTGGGTCTGTGCTGGATTGCCTTCCGTCAGCGCGATAATCAGGACTATTTTGACTACTTTGCTGTCGGGCTGCGCCTGATTGGCGTTCTTGCGCTGGTGGTTACCACCTGTGGCATGGCGGCACTCAACGCAGATGATATCTGGTACTTTGCCTCAGGCGGGGTGATCGGCAGCCTGGTGAGTAATGCCATCGCTCCCTGGTTCAGTCCGGCTGGCGGCACGCTGATGCTGCTCTGCGTCTGGGCGGCAGGTATCACGCTGTACACTGGCTGGTCATGGCTCACTATCGCCGAGAGAATTGGTGGGGTTGTGATGGGCGTGCTGACCTTTGCCAGCAACCGCTCCCGTCACGATGAACCCTGGCAGGAAGAGGATGAACAGGATTCGCGTGAGTATGATGACGCGCCAGTGCTGCATACCGGCGATCAGGATGATGATGTGCTGCTGTTTGCCCCCCGCAAAGCCGCTGAATCCTCACCGTCTGAGCAGGACCCATTGCTGGCTAAAGCCGCCGCAGCCACCAGTGCGGCCGTCGCCACTACCGCAGAAGCGGCCGATGTGCTGCTGACTCCGGCTGCGCCTGTTGCAGCGGCAACGCCAGGAACTGCTGCGTCCGCGGCGCCTGCAGCCGTACCGCCGTCAGCAGTGCATCCAGCAGCAGAAAGCCTGTCGGCCTCCCAGCCAGCTGCGCCTGTGCAGCCGGCACCGCCTCAGAGCGCCCCTGCTTATGCGGCAGCGTCTGCGCCGACGGCAACGCAGAGTGCATCTGCTCCTGCTGCCGCACCTCCGCTTTATCACTTTGAAATGCCTGACGAGGCGCCAGCGGCTCCGGCGTTCAGTGCCTATGACGATGATGAGCCGAAAATGGGGAACTGGCGCGACACGCCGGTCAACCCTGTGGTGCCCGCCGCAACAGCTGCGGTCACCGCCGCTGCCGCTGCCTCCCGAACCGCGACGCGCACGGCCCCGGTCTTTGACCTGGCACCTGAAACGAATCTGAATCCGCAGGTTAAGCAGGGTATTGGCCCGGCATTGCCGCGTCCTAATCCGGTAAAACTGCCTACCCGCCGTGAGCTGGCCTCGTATGGTATTAAGTTACCTTCGCAGCGTATGGCTGAAGAGAAAGCGAAAGCGGAAAGCGCTGAATCAACTGCGGCTGCATCCGATCTTCCGACTCAGGAGGCTGAAGAAGCGCAGCAGCAGGCTGAACTGCGCCAGGCCTTCCAGTCTGAACAGCAGCAGCGGTATGGCGCCGGCTGGCAGCAGGATGATGAGGAAGAACAGGAGGCGCAGCAGCAGGCCGCCCTGGCGCGGCAGTTCGCCGAACAGCAGCAGCAGCGCTATGAACCGCAAGAGCGAAAAGAACCGGTCTTTAATCTGGATACCGCGTCAGCCTTTGATTTTTCGCCAATGAAAGATCTGGTTGATGAAGGCCCGTCTGAACCGCTGTTCACCATTGCCGCTACGCCTGAACCGGAAGCGCCGGCGGTTTCACATGAACCCTGGCAGCAGGTGCGTGAGGTGTCAGAACCGCAGGCTCCGGCTCAGGTTCCGGCTCCCCCACGCTATGCGCCGGCAGAGCCCGCCTATGCTCCGCCAGCGGCAACGCCTGAGCAGGATTATGCTGCGCCTGCTTACAGCGCCCCGGCCGCGCCTCAGGCTCCGACCCACTCTGCATCAGCCTACGCTGCGCCCGCGGCTCCTGCTTATAATGCACCGGCTGCGGACAATGCTGCGCCCGCTTATGGTTCGCCAGCGGCACCGGTTCAGCCGGTTGAAGAAGCGAAGCCGTCACTGCATGACAGCCTGATCCACCCATTCCTGATGCGCCATGAGCAGCCGCTGGAGAAACCTTCCACGCCGCTGCCTTCGCTGGATCTGCTGACCGCACCGCCGGAAGAGGAAGAGCCGGTAGATATGTTCTCGCTGGAGCAGACTGCCCGCCTGGTGGAGTCGCGTCTGGGTGACTATCGCGTCAAGGCGGAGGTGGTCGGCATCTCACCGGGGCCGGTCATTACCCGTTTCGAGCTTGACCTGGCGCCGGGTGTGAAAGCGGCACGTATCTCCAACCTGTCACGCGACCTGGCTCGCTCACTGTCGACAGTCGCGGTGCGTGTGGTGGAAGTCATCCCAGGCAAACCTTATGTCGGTCTGGAACTGCCTAACAAGCATCGTCAGACCGTCTATCTGCGTGAAGTACTGGATTGTCCTAAATTCCGTGACAATACCTCTCCGCTGGCTGTGGTGCTGGGTAAAGACATTGCCGGTCAGCCAGTCGTCGCCGATCTGGCGAAAATGCCTCACCTGCTGGTTGCCGGTACGACCGGTTCCGGTAAATCGGTGGGCGTAAACGCCATGATCATCAGCATGCTTTACAAGGCGACGCCGGAAGAAGTGCGCTTCATCATGATCGACCCGAAAATGCTCGAACTGTCGGTCTATGAAGGCATTCCGCACCTGCTGACGGAAGTGGTAACCGACATGAAGGATGCGGCGAATGCGCTGCGCTGGAGCGTGGGTGAGATGGAGCGTCGCTACAAGCTGATGTCGGCTCTGGGCGTGCGTAACCTGGCGGGCTACAACGAAAAAGTTGAGCAGGCGGAAGCGATGGGACGGCCGATTCCTGATCCGTTCTGGAAGCCGGGTGACAGCATGGATATGACGCCGCCGGTGCTGGAGAAACTGCCTTACATCGTGGTGATGGTCGATGAGTTTGCTGACCTGATCATGGCGGTCGGTAAAAAGGTTGAAGAGCTGATTGCGCGCCTGGCACAGAAAGCCCGTGCTGCCGGTATTCACCTGGTGCTGGCCACACAGCGTCCTTCTGTCGATGTTATTACCGGTCTGATTAAAGCGAACATCCCGACACGTATCGCCTTTACCGTTTCCAGCAAGATTGACTCGCGCACCATCCTCGATCAGGGTGGCGCAGAGTCGCTGCTGGGTATGGGTGACATGCTCTACATGCCGCCAAACTCCTCAATACCGATTCGTGTTCATGGCGCGTTTGTTCGCGACCAGGAAGTTCACGCGGTGGTTCAGGACTGGAAAGCGCGTGGCCGTCCGCAATATATCGAAAACATTACGGCGGGCGAAGAGAGCGAAAGTGCCGGTGGAATGGAGAGTGATGAAGAGCTGGATCCGCTGTTCGATCAGGCTGTCAGCTTTGTCATCGACAAGCGCCGCGCGTCCATTTCAGGCGTGCAGCGTCAGTTCCGCATCGGCTATAACCGCGCGGCACGGATCATTGAACAGATGGAAGCGCAGGGTATCGTCTCTGCACCCGGACACAATGGCAACCGTGAAGTGCTGTCGCCACCGCCACACGATATGTAACGGTTAACAGGTTGTAACACGTCTTAATGAGCCAGTTCCGACTGGCTCATTGTTTTTATGCGGTTTATCCCCCATATCTGAATCAGCTTTCGGTTTTTTCCTCTATCCTGATGGCGGAACGGCGATCAGGCTTAAAGCAGTCATCGATGGGAACGTTTAAATAAGGAATTGAAGCAGATGAAATTACGCGTAATCGCTCTGGGCCTGTTGGCCACCTTTGCTTCAGCCAGCGTGCTGGCTGATGCGTCCAGTGATCTGCAACAGCGCCTGAATAAGGTCAGCAGCTTCCACGCCAGCTTCACACAAAAAGTCACGGACAGCAGTGGCGCCAGCGTGCAGGATGGTGAAGGCGAGCTGTGGGTCAAGCGTCCCAGCCTGTTTAACTGGCATATGACCGCCCCGGACGAAAGCATCATCATCTCTGACGGCAAATCGCTGTGGTTCTACAACCCGTTTGTTGAACAGGCGACGGTCAGCCTGCTGCAGAATGCGACGAGCAACACGCCGTTTATGCTGATTGCCCGCAACCAGTCCAATGACTGGAAGCAGTACAACATCAAACAGCAGGGCGACAATTTCGAACTGACGCCGAAAAGCAGTGACGGCAATCTGAAACAGTTTACGATTCAGGTAACGCCTGGCGGAACCATCAATCGCTTCAGCGCAGTCGAACAGGATGGGCAGCGCAGCGATTATCAGCTGAAAAGTCAGCAAAATGGTGCAATCAGCCCGGACAAATTCACGTTCACACCGCCAAAAGGCGTGACGGTGGATGACCAACGTCAGTGAGGTCACGGTGAGTAACCTGTCCCTGGATTTTTCCACCGAAAATTTCAAACCTCTGGCCGCGCGTATGCGGCCAGAAACGTTGAAACAGTACATTGGTCAGCAACATCTGCTGGGTGCCGGTAAACCGCTGCCGCGTGCCATTGAGGCAGGGCACCTGCACTCCATGATCCTCTGGGGGCCCCCCGGGACCGGCAAGACCACGCTGGCTGAAATCATTGCGCACTATGGCAATGCCGATGTGGAACGTATCTCAGCCGTGACCTCCGGGGTTAAAGAGATCCGGGAGGCCATTGAGCGTGCCAGGCAGAATAAGCAGGCCGGGCGGCGGACGATCCTGTTTGTGGACGAGGTGCACCGGTTCAACAAAAGCCAGCAGGATGCTTTTTTACCCCACATCGAAGATGGCACCATTACTTTTATTGGTGCCACCACAGAAAACCCCTCTTTTGAACTCAACTCGGCATTGCTGTCACGCGCCCGCGTCTATCTGCTGAAATCCCTGGCGCTGGAAGATATCGAGCAGGTGCTGGATCAGGCGATGCAGGACAAGGCGCGCGGCTACGGCGATACAGATATTGTCCTGCCGGACAACACGCGCAGAATGATCGCTGAGCTGGTAAATGGCGATGCGCGTCGGGCACTAAACACGCTGGAGATGATGGCCGATATGGCCGAAACCACCGCATCCGGCCAGCGGGAACTCACGCCTCAGTTGCTTAATGAAGTGTCTGGCGAGCGTTCGGCGCGTTTCGACAACAAAGGTGACCGCTTTTACGATCTGATTTCGGCGCTGCACAAATCCGTGCGTGGCTCTGCGCCTGATGCGGCGCTCTACTGGTATGCACGTATCATCACCGCCGGGGGCGATCCGCTCTATGTGGCGCGCCGGTTACTGGCTATCGCCTCTGAGGATGTCGGCAATGCCGATCCGCGCGGGATGCAGGTCGCTATTGCCGCGTGGGACTGTTTCACACGCGTAGGCCCGGCAGAAGGGGAGCGCGCCATTGCACAGGCGATTGTTTATCTGGCCTGCGCACCGAAGAGTAATGCCGTTTATACCGCCTTCAAGGCCGCCATGCGGGATGCCCGTGACCATCCGGATTTTGATGTGCCGGAACATCTGCGCAACGCGCCAACGAAGCTGATGAAAGAGATGGGGCTCGGCAAAGAGTATCGCTACGCCCACGATGAAACCAACGCTTATGCCGCAGGTGAAGTCTATTTCCCGCCGGAACTGGCTGACGCGCGCTATTACCGTCCAACCCAGCGCGGGCTTGAGGGCAAGATTGGCGAAAAGCTAAGCTGGCTGGCTGAACAGGATCAAAATAGCCCGACAAAACGCTACCGCTGAAACAGACGTTACGGTAATGTGGGCAATGTTTTCAACGCATTCCGCCGGAGTGCGTCCCTTCTTTCAACCAACTTTTTAAACACAGGATAAGCATGCTCGATCCCAATCTGCTGCGTAACGAGCCAGACGCAGTCGCAGAAAAACTGGCACGCCGGGGATATAAACTGGATGTGGAAACGCTGCGTTCGCTGGAAGAGCGTCGCAAGGTCCTGCAGGTAGAAACAGAGAATTTGCAGGCAGAGCGTAACTCCCGATCCAAATCCATCGGTCAGGCCAAAGCCCGTGGGGAAGATATCGAGCCGCTGCGTCAGGAAGTGAACGCGCTGGGCGAACGCCTGGATGCCGCAAAAGCAGAACTGGATGAACTGCAGAATCAAATCCGTGACTTTGCGCTGGCATTGCCGAACATTCCGGCAGACGAAGTGCCGCTGGGTAAAGATGACAGCGAAAACCAGGAAGTCAGTCGCTGGGGAACCCCGCGTCAGTTTGATTTCCAGGTTAAAGATCACGTTGAGCTGGGTGAAGCAGCCAAAGGTCTGGATTTTGCGGCCGCCGTAAAACTGACCGGTTCGCGCTTTGTCGTGATGCAGGGACAGATTGCCCGCCTGCACCGTGCGCTGAGTCAGTTTATGATTGACCTGCACACTGAGCAGCATGGCTACCTGGAAACCTATGTGCCTTATCTGGTTAACCACGAAACGCTTTACGGTACCGGACAGCTGCCGAAATTTGGCGAAGATCTGTTCCACACCCGCCCGCTGGAAGAGGAGTCAGACAGCAGCCACTATGCCTTGATTCCGACTGCAGAAGTGCCGCTGACTAACCTGGCGCGTGACGAAATTCTCGAAGAGGAGAGCCTGCCGGTCAAACTGACCGCGCATACGCCGTGTTTCCGTTCTGAAGCGGGTTCGTACGGCCGTGATACCCGCGGTCTGATCCGTATGCACCAGTTCGATAAAGTGGAAATGGTTCAGATTGTCAGCCCGGAGCAGTCGATGGATGCGCTGGAAGAGCTGACAGGGCACGCCGAGAAAGTGTTGCAGTTGCTGAACCTGCCTTATCGTAAGGTTTTACTCTGCACTGGCGACATGGGCTTTGGATCGACCAAAACCTACGATCTCGAAGTGTGGTTACCGGCTCAGAACACTTATCGTGAAATCTCCTCCTGTTCGAACATGGGCGATTTCCAGGCGCGTCGTATGCAGGCCCGTTGCCGCAATAAACAGGATAAGAAACCACGGCTGGTTCATACCCTGAACGGCTCGGGGCTGGCTGTAGGCCGTACCCTGGTTGCGGTGCTGGAAAACTATCAGCAGGAAGATGGCCGCATTGTTGTGCCTGAGGTTTTACGCCCGTATATGAATGGCGCTGAGATCATTGGCTGAGCAAGCCTGACGGACTAAACCCGGCGTCAGCCGGGTTTTTTTATGCCCGCAGTTTTAACTACCCTGCCTGATTATCGTCAAATGAATCACAAATAAACGTTATCGACAGCAGATGGGCCGTAATGCTCAAAAATCTGTATTTTCATAGAGATAGCATTTGAGGTCCTGATGCCCTGTCGGATTGTAACCCACTGAAGATTAGTAAATTAAATGGTTGAGCAGCAAAATGTGCTGCTGATAAATGGCACCCATTGACTTTAAAAAAGCCAGTGGCAAACTGCGCGCAATTTCCTTTATCTGTTCTGGTTTCGATCCCCTATGTCAACCTGGTCACGCCCTGTGATTTTGCTGCTTTGCGGCCTGATGTTAATGACCGTAGCCATCGCCGTACTGAATACGCTGGTTCCACTGTGGCTGACCCATGACTTACTGACAACCTGGCAGGTGGGCATCGTAAGCTCCTCTTATTACACCGGTAATCTCGCAGGCACGCTGCTGGCTGGCTGGTTGATCAGACACTACGGGTTTAATCGCAGCTATTACCTGGCAACCGGACTTTTTGCTGTCGCCACGCTTTGCCTTGCGACTCTGGAAGGCTTCTGGGCATGGAGTTCGCTGCGCTTTATTGCGGGCGTGGGCTGTGCGCTGATGTGGGTGGTGGTAGAGAGTGCGTTACTCTGCAGCGGAACGGTGCGTAACCGCGGCCAGCTTCTGGCAGCCTATATGATCGTCTACTACCTGGGCACGGTGGCCGGTCAGTTGCTGGTCAGCAGACTCTCAACAGAGTTGCTGAGTGTGATCCCCTGGGTCACGTCGCTGGTGTTCTGCGCGGTACTGCCGCTGGTCTTTACCCGCGTCTCCGCCAGCGCTGAAGCGGCGGAGCCCGTACCGGCCCGCATCTGGCCTATGCTTCGTCGCCGCAGTTCGCGCCTTGGCATCAATGGCTGCATCATCTCCGGTATCGTCTTAGGGTCACTTTACGGTCTGATGCCGCTTTACCTGTCGCATCAGGGAATGAGTGATGCTCACGTGGGCTACTGGATGGCGTTACTGGTCAGTGCCGGGATTGTGGGGCAGTGGCCCATCGGTCGTCTGGCTGACCGCTTTGGTCGCATGCTGGTGCTGCGGGTGCAGGTCTTTGTGGTTATCCTGGGGGCGATGGCGATGCTGGCCAATGCCGCAATGGCACCGTCGCTGTTTGTGCTCGGCCTTGCGGGCTTTACGCTCTATCCGGTGGCGATGTCCTGGGCCTGTGAGACGGTGTCACACCATGAGCTGGTTGCCATGAATCAGGCGCTGCTACTGAGTTATACCGTCGGCAGTCTGGCGGGACCGGCGATGACCTCCGTTCTGATGCAGAATTACTCTGATCGCTCACTGTTTATCATGATTGCGACGGTGGCGCTGATCTATCTGGTAATGCTGCTGCGTAAAGCGAATCATCATGCCACGCCAGTGGCGCATGCCTGATCGCGGAATAACAAAAAGGGAGCCACTGGCTCCCTTTTCTGGCATTAAATGGTTCAGTACATGACTTCGTGTCCGTAGCTGGCAAGAATATTTTTTACCCGCTCCATTGTCTCTTTCTTCGGCGGCTTCACGCCATCCAGCTTGTACTCTTCTCCCATCGCAATCCATTTGTGCTTACCCAGTTCGTGGTAAGGCAGCAGTTCAATCTTCTCAACATTCTCCATGTCGCGAGTGAATTCACCCAGCCGGTGCGCAGTATCATCATCGTCGGAATAACCAGGCACCACGACAAAACGAATCCAGGTGCGTTTGCCTTTTTTCTGCAGGTAGCGGGCAAAGTCCAGCGTGCGATGATTCGACACGCCCACCAGAATCTGGTGGATATCGTCATTCATCTGCTTGAGGTCGAGCATCACCAGATCGGTCACGTCGAGCAGTTCATCGATCACCGGATCATAACGGCGGACAAAACCGTTGGTGTCGAGACAGGTATGAATGCCTTCCGCCTTGCAGGCACGAAACCAGTCGCGCACAAACTCAGCCTGAAGAATGGCTTCGCCTCCGGATGCGGTGACGCCACCGCCAGAGGCGTTCATGAAATGGCGATAGGAGAGCACATCCGCCATCAGGGCTTCGACGCTGATCTCTTTGCCACCATGGGTATCCCAGGTATCTCGATTGTGACAGTAAAGGCAGCGCATCAGGCAGCCCTGGAAGAAGGTAATGAAGCGGATGCCGGGACCATCGACGGTGCCGCAGGATTCAAATGAGTGGATACGACCGTTAACTGACATTGCGATGTTTTCTCCAGTGAGTCTGCCGTAACAGACGGCGCAATCTCTGTTGCGCTCAGGGCAGGAAATCGATTCTGGTGGACACCTTCACAGAGACGACCACCAGAACAGACTTTTAAATAAAAGGCTCCGCGAGGAGCCTTTTTAAGCGGGTAGGGCGGTGATTACAGTGACTGAGTAAAGGTACGGGTAATCACATCCTGCTGCTGCTCTTTAGTCAGCGAGTTAAAGCGAACAGCATAACCGGAAACGCGGATGGTCAGCTGTGGATACTTCTCAGGATGCTCCATCGCGTCCAGCAGCATTTCACGGTTCATCACGTTGACGTTAAGATGCTGACCGCCTTCGATGCTGGCTTCATGATGGAAGTAACCATCCATCAGACCGGCAAGGTTGGTTTTCCGCACGTTATCATCTTTACCCAGCGCGTTCGGCACGATGGAGAAGGTGTACGAGATACCATCTTTCGCATAGGCAAACGGCAGTTTCGCAACGGAGGTTAGTGACGCTACCGCACCTTTCTGGTCGCGACCGTGCATCGGGTTAGCACCTGGTCCGAACGGTGCACCAGCGCGGCGTCCATCCGGAGTGTTACCGGTTTTCTTACCATATACCACGTTTGACGTAATGGTCAGTACAGACTGAGTCGGCACGGCATTGCGATAGGTGGTCAGCTTCTGGATTTTCTTCATGAAGCGTTCAACCAGATCGCAGGCCAGGTCATCCACCCGCGGATCGTTGTTACCGAACTGCGGATATTCACCTTCGATATCGAAGTCAATTGCCAGGCCGTCTTCATCACGGATAGGTTTCACTTTGGCATATTTAATCGCGGAAAGTGAATCCGCCGCTACAGAGAGTCCCGCAATACCGCACGCCATGGTGCGATAGACGTCCCGGTCGTGTAAGGCCATCAGTGCCGCTTCGTAGCTGTACTTGTCATGCATGTAGTGAATGATGTTCAGCGAGGTCACATACTGTTTTGCCAGCCAGTCCATGAAGTGATCCATACGCTCCATGACGGTGTCGAAATTCAGCACGTCGTCGCTGATTTTGTCGCCTTTCGGGCCCACCTGCATTTTCAGTTTTTCATCAACACCGCCGTTGATTGCATAGAGCAGTGTTTTCGCCAGGTTGGCTCGCGCGCCAAAGAACTGCATTTGTTTGCCGACAATCATCGGGCTGACGCAGCAGGCAATGGCGTAGTC
Source organism: Pantoea sp. Sc1 (assembly GCF_000255315.1). Classification (NCBI taxonomy): domain Bacteria; kingdom Pseudomonadati; phylum Pseudomonadota; class Gammaproteobacteria; order Enterobacterales; family Erwiniaceae; genus Pantoea; species Pantoea sp. Sc1. The sequence goes on along the minus strand of NZ_AJFP01000001.1, from coordinate 2,744,699 downwards.
ATCATTGTTGAAATCCGGACGCATCAGGTCATCGTTCTCATACTGCAGGGATGAGGTGTCGATAGAGACCTTAGCGGCAAATTTCTTAAAGTTAATCGGCAGTTTCTCTGACCACAGAATGGTCATGTTCGGCTCGGGTGACGGGCCCATGGTATAGAGGGTGTTCAGGAAGCGGAACGTGCTTTTTGAGACCAGCGTACGGCCATCAACGCCCATACCGGCCAGGGATTCAGTGGCCCAGATTGGGTCGCCTGAGAACAGCTCATCATATTCAGGTGTACGCAGGAAGCGGACCATGCGCAGTTTCATCACCAGATGGTCGATCAGCTCCTGGGCCTGTTCTTCTGTCAGCTTACCGGCTTTAAGGTCACGCTCAATGTAGACATCCAGGAAGGTGGATACGCGACCAAAGGACATCGCAGCACCATTCTGTGATTTCACGGCGGCCAGATAGCCGTAGTAGGTCCACTGTACCGCTTCGGCAGCATTGGTGGCCGGGCCGGAAATGTCGTGGCCATATTTTGCCGCCATCTCTTTGATCTGCGCCAGCGCACGGTGCTGATCGGAAATCTCTTCACGCAGACGAATCGTTGCTTCGAGATTTACGCCATTCTCCAGATCGTTCTGCAGTGAGGTGAACTGTGCGAATTTATCCGCCATCAGGAAATCGATGCCGTAGAGCGCGACACGACGGTAGTCACCGATGATACGTCCGCGACCATACGCGTCCGGCAGACCGGTCAGAATACCGGATTTACGGCAGCGCAGGATGTCGGGTGTATAGACGTCGAACACACCCTGGTTGTGGGTTTTACGGTATTCGGTAAAGATTTTTTTCAGTGAAGGATCAAGCTCACGGCCATAAACTTTGCATGAGCCTTCCACCATTTTGATGCCGCCGTAAGGAATAATGGCGCGCTTCAGAGGGGCTTCAGTCTGCAGACCTACGATTTTTTCCAGTGGCTTGATGATGTAGCCAGCGTCATGTGAGGTGATGGTTGAAGCAAGATCGGTGTCAAAGTCGACAGGCGCGTGGGTGCGGTTCTCAATTTTGATCCCTTCCAGCACGCTTTCCCACAATTTGGTAGTGGCTTCAGTTGCACCCGCCAGGAATGACTCATCACCTTCATAAGGGGTGTAGTTCTTCTGAATGAAATCGCGCACGTTGACGCTATTCTGCCATTCGCCTTCAGCAAATCCTTCCCATGCTGTGGCCAGTTTTGCATTAAGTTCGGTCATACTATACCTGCCTTAGATGAAGAGACTGTTACGGTCAGGCACAGCGGATGGGCTGTGCCATCAAAAATACGTTTAGTGTACCGGGTCACCTTTACGGAGATAGATCACCCAGTAAGTCAGACCCACCAGAACGCCGCCGCCAATAATGTTACCCAGGGTTACGGGAATCAGGTTGTCGAGAATAAAGTGAGTGACGGTCAGTGAGTGAAACTGTGCTGCTGTCGCCCCTGCCGCCTGCCAGAACTCGGGTGTCGCAAAGTCGCGGATAGTAATGGCATAGGGGATCAGAAACATGTTGGCGATACTGTGTTCGAAACCACTGGCTACAAACATCGAAACGGGCAGAATCATCACCACCAGCTTATCGGTCAGGCTACGGCCGGAATAACTCATCCAGACCGCGAGGCAGACCAGCAGATTAGCCAATGTGCCCAGGCAGACTGCTTCAATAAAGGTGTGGTGCATTTTGTGATCGGCGGTCTGCAGCACATTTAATCCCCAGGCACCGTTGGCAACCATATGTTGTCCGGCAAACCACATCAGGGCGACAAAGAAGAGGGCACCGCCCAGGTTACCGACATAAACGTTGATCCAGTTACGGGCCAGCTGGCCCCAGCTGATACGTCCACTGGCTTTGGCCACAACGATGAGGACCGTCGATGTGAAGAGATCGGCACCACACACGACGACCAGCATCAGGCCGAGTGAGAAGCAGATACCCCCAATCAGTTTGGCTATGCCATAGGGCATGGTGCCGCTGCCGGTGGTGGCTGTGATATAAAAAACGAATGCGATTGAGATAAATACGCCAGCGGTTAACGCCAGAAAGAAAGTGGTAAAGGGGTGTTTGGTGGCTTTATAAATTCCGGCATCTTCAGCAACTTTTGCCATGGCGGCCGGAAGTAATAGATTAAAAGGGTTGTCAGTTTTCACACTAACTTACTCCAGAAGTTGTCTGAAAAAATAGTAACAAAGGAGTAGTAGCAAGTAATTGATGTGGATCATGTTTGCCAGAACGGTAACCGTTTTGTCACAGGAAAACTGAATGATTTTGTTGTAATTTATTGAATTTATTGCATTAAATATTTTTTAAAATATGCAGGATTATTTTAATGTCCGGTCTGTGATTGCCTGTCCGGAATGGCATTTGTAGTTGATTGGTCATCCGCATGTTAAACAAAACAATGGGATGTTGCGGGAAAGGGATTTAATGCAGCTAATGTTTCATGAAAAGAAAATAGCATGGCACCCGGTAAATGCAGTGCCATGCCGGATCGACTATCGACCCGCTGACGCGTCAGGAATTACGCGTTTTTCCAGTAGTGGCGTTTGGCCGTTTGCAGTTTTTCGTAAGCCGCAAGCAGAGACTGATGAGCCGGGAATGCCAGCAGCTCATCATCAACCGCCTGAAGTCCGTTAAACGGCTGTTCACCGCTGATGGCGGCCGAGGCGGCTTCCACTGCGCTTTCACCATACATCCGCGTGAAGGCATGATGGTATTGCAGCGGGTCACGCTCATCTTCCATCGCTAATAGCAGCAGGGTCTGCAGGCAGCGGTAGTAATTTGCCCGCTCTGGCGTAAAGACAGAGCTGTTAAATTCCATTGTCCACTCTGTCCAGATCAGAGCCTGCTCCAGATCGCCACCCGCCAGAGCCAGCATCGCCTTTAATTCACCGATACGCAGCGTCGACCAGCCGTTATCTTTACCGGTGGCCAGACCCAGCAGCTCCCGGACGCGGGTAAAGTCATCGAAACCTTCGTCATCCAGTTGCCCGATTAAATCGAGATACTCTTCCGGATTCCAGTTGCTGTCAGGCAGTGCCAGCAGGGTTTCACGTATGCCCGCTCCCATGCTGTTATTTGCCAGGAAGAGGTCTTCTGCCGGATAGATATCAGACATGCCAGGCACGATGATGCGACAGGCGTAGACACCCAGATGCTCATAGTCAGCGATATAGACTTCCTGATCTTCTGAAGCAAAGATCGCCATCAGTGTGGCAAACTCCTCTTCAGTACTGCCTGCGAAGGACCAGTCCACAAAGGGATAATCCGCCGTCTCTTTAAACAGATCCCAGGAGATCAGGCCGCTTGAATCAATGAAATGGGTTTCAAGGTTGGCGTGCTCGGCGACTTCTTCATCGTCGAACGTCGGTGGGGTAAACACATCCAGATCTTTCAGGCTCCGGCCCTGCAGCAGCTCGGTGACGGTACGCTCCAGCGCAACGCCAAAATCGGGATGCGCCCCAAAGGAAGCAAAACAGGTGCCGTTGGCCGGGTTAAACAGCACCACGCAAATCACCGGATATTTACCGCCCAGTGAGGCGTCGTAGGCGAAAATCGGGAAACCTTCCGCTTCAAGACGGGCAATCGCTTCGATCACGTCAGGGTAGCGCTGCATCACCTCATCCGGTATCGCAGGCAGGCTGATAGCTTCAGCAATAATGCGGTTTTTGATGTAGCGCTCAAACACCTCAGATAGCCCCTGAACACGTGCTTCATTGGCCGTGTTACCCGCCGACATGCCGTTAGAGACATAGAGGTTACCAATGATATTCATCGGGATATAAACGGTTTGCTGGTCGGACTGGCGGGTAAACGGCAGGGCACAGATGCCCCGTTCAGCATTACCGGACTGCAGATCGATTAATCCGGACGCCGTCAGCGCCTGGTCTGGATCGTAAAAGGCGCGCAGACGCGGGTCCAGAATCCCTTCAGGTAAGGATTCATCCTCAGGGACAGCAAACCATTTTTCATTGGGATAGTGAACAAAATCGCCGTTCGCGATCTTTTTTCCAAGCCAGAAGTCAGCAAAGAAATAGTTCGTTGAGAGACGCTCAAAATATTCGCCCAGCGCAGAGGCCAGCGCCGCTTTTTTACTGGCGCCTTTGCCGTTGGTAAAACAGAGCGGGCAATCGCGGTCGCGAATATGCACAGACCAGACATGGGGAACAGGATTCAGCCAGGAAGCTTCTTCAATATTAAAGCCAAGATCCTGCAGCTTATTCTGGAAACGCGCAATGGAGTCTTCCAGTGCGGCATCTTTGCCCGGGATAAATGTTTGCGTCATAGTGCCGCTCTCTCAGTTGTCATAGGGTGCGTAAAGCGCGCCATGATACGGATTTTGCCTGAAGACCGCTATCAGGGCGGGATAAATTTACCGCCGTAGTTTTCCATTACTTCGCTTTACCGGCCAGACGCACTTTTATCGTGCTGAACGGCGCCTCACAAAATTTCGTGCAGGTTTGCATTGGTAACATAACATCCGGCGCGGCAGAGTCAGAAAATGTGACCGCCTCCTGATTTATGATTGCAGCTATCAGAATGCAGTGATAAAACCGGATGATTATTCATAACCGTTCGATATGACAGTGGTGAGGGGAAATGACGCAGGTTTATAATTTTAGCTCTGGCCCGGCGATGCTACCGGTAGAAGTGCTCCGTCGTGCAGAACAGGAACTGACGAACTGGCGCGGTCTGGGTACCTCTGTAATGGAGATCAGTCACCGCAGTAAAGAGTTTATTCAGGTGGCTGAGGAAGCCGAACAGGACTTCCGTGATCTGCTAAAAATCCCGGCCGGTTACAAAGTTTTATTCTGTCATGGGGGCGCACGTGCGCAGTTCGCTGCCGTGCCGGGCAATCTGCTGGGGTCCGCGACAACGGCCGACTATGTTGATGGCGGTTACTGGGCGCACAGTGCCATTAAAGAGGCGGAAAAGTATTGCTCCCCGCGTACGCTGGATGTCAAAACAACCCGTGACGGTAAACGTGCCATTCTGCCGATGCGCGAATGGGCCGTCAGCGAAGCGTCCGCTTACCTGCACTACTGTCCGAATGAGACCATTGACGGCATCGCTATTGATGAACAGCCCGATTTTGGCAGCAAGACCGTGGTCGCTGACTTCTCCTCTACCATTCTTTCACGTCCGATTGATGTCAGCCGTTACGGTGTGATTTATGCCGGCGCGCAGAAGAATGTGGGCCCGGCTGGTTTGACGCTGGTCATCGTACGCGAAGATCTGCTGGGTCAGGCACACAGCTCTGTTCCCTCTATCCTTGATTACAAAGTTCTGGCCGATAACGATTCCATGTTTAACACGCCACCGACTTTTGCCTGGTACCTTTCGGGTCTGGTGTTTAAATGGCTGAAAGAGAAAGGCGGTGTAGCTGAAATTGATCGCATCAATCAGGCAAAATCTGACCTGCTTTACGGTGTGATTGATGGCAGCGACTTCTATCGCAATGATGTGGCGACAGAAAACCGCTCGCGGATGAACATTCCTTTCCAGCTGGCCGATGCCTCACTGGATGCGCTGTTCCTGGAAGAGTCATTTAAGAATGGATTACATGCGCTTAAAGGACATCGTGTAGTAGGTGGTATGCGCGCCTCTATTTATAATGCGATGCCGCTGGAAGGTGTTAAGGCCCTGACTGATTTCATGGTCGATTTTGAACGCCGTCACGGCTAACCGATAAGATATCAGCGCTGATGCTGATGCCAGACCTCGTCCTGCGACGAGGTCTCTGTATTTTTTGAGGATTTCGTTTCACATGCAGGACTCCCTGACTCTCCAACCGATTGCGCGCGTCGACGGCACGGTAAATCTGCCTGGCTCCAAGAGCGTTTCCAATCGTGCACTGCTGCTGGCTGCACTGGCAAAAGGCACCACCCGACTCACCAATTTACTCGACAGCGATGATGTAAAGCACATGCTGAATGCGCTGACCGCACTGGGCGTCAGCTATACCCTTTCAGACGATCGCACCGTGTGTGAAGTGACGGGGAATGGCGGCCCGCTGCACGCCACACAACCACTGTCACTGTTTCTGGGGAATGCCGGAACCGCAATGCGCCCGCTGGCAGCAGCACTTTGCCTAGGTCAGCACGATGTCGAACTGACCGGCGAACCACGCATGAAAGAGCGCCCAATCGGCCATCTGGTGGATGCGCTTCGTCAGGGTGGAGCGGCCATTGAGTATCTGGAAAACGAACACTATCCGCCGCTGCGTTTACGCGGGGGGTTTACCGGCGGTGACGTCAGTGTGGATGGCAGCGTCTCCAGTCAGTTCCTGACGGCACTGCTGATGACTGCGCCGCTGGCTCAGCAGGACACCTGCATCACCATTAAAGGCGATCTGGTATCGAAACCCTACATCGACATCACGCTCAATCTGATGCAGTGCTTTGGCGTCGACGTTGAAAATCAGAACTATCAACGCTTCCTGATCAAAGGTGCGCAGCAGTATCAGTCGCCAGGGGATTACTTGGTCGAAGGCGACGCCTCTTCCGCCTCCTATTTCCTGGCCGCCGCCGCGATCAAAGGCGGAACGGTTCGGGTCACCGGGATCGGACGTAAGAGCGTGCAGGGTGACATCCGTTTTGCTGACGTGCTGGAAAAGATGGGCGCGAGCATTGAGTGGGGCGATGACTATATTGCCTGCACCGCCGGAAAACTGCAGGCGATCGACATGGATATGAACCATATCCCGGACGCGGCGATGACCATTGCGACCACGGCACTGTTTGCAGAAGGGACAACGCAGTTACGTAATATTTATAACTGGCGGGTAAAAGAGACCGACCGGCTGAGCGCGATGGCCACTGAACTGCGTAAAGTGGGCGCAGAGGTCGAAGAGGGCCATGACTACATCCGCATCACGCCGCCAGCGACACTGATTCATGCGGATATTGGCACCTATAACGATCACCGCATGGCAATGTGTTTTTCTCTGGTGGCGCTCTCTGATACGCCGGTCACCATTCTTGATCCAGGCTGTACGGCAAAAACCTTCCCGGACTATTTTGTGCAGCTTGAGAAAATCAGCCAGCGCGCCTGACAGACCTTCTCCGGTGCGTTCCCGCACCGGATTTTCCCTGATTTAATCTGGCTTTAATCGCCCGGATATCCTCTTATTTGACTAAATTTTCCCAGCCGCTCAGTGCGAAAGGGTAACCAAGCACGGCTATGCAGCGTATAATGCTAACCATAAAGGGTGGCCTTCAGGCCATGAAGCACGCAGCAACAGGAGGGAATAATGACAGTAACTGCCCCGGTCATAACTATCGATGGGCCAAGTGGCGCGGGGAAAGGAACCCTGTGCAAAGCCATGGCAGAATCGCTGCAGTGGCATCTGCTGGACTCCGGTGCTATTTATCGCGTGCTGGCGTTAGCCGCATTGCATCATCAGGTGGATATCGATTCGGAAGAGGCGTTAGTGCCGATTGCTGCACACCTTGATGTGCGCTTTGTCTCTCAAAAGGGTGAAATGCAGGTCATACTGGAAGGGGAGGATGTCACCGGCGAGATCCGTACGCAGGAGGTGAGCAACACCGCTTCCCGTGTCGCTGCCTTTCCCCGGGTGCGCGAAGCACTATTGCGCCGCCAGCGTGGTTTCCGCGAGATGCCGGGTCTGATTGCGGATGGCCGGGACATGGGCACCGTGGTTTTCCCGGATGCGCCAGTGAAAATTTTCCTGGATGCCGGCCCGGAAGAGCGCGCCCGGCGCCGTATGCTACAGTTGCAGGAAAAGGGCTTTAATGTTAACTTTGACCGCCTTTTAGCCGAGATAAAAGAGCGCGACGACCGCGATCGTAACCGCGCAATTGCGCCTCTGGTCGCCGCTGGCGATGCACTGGTATTAGACTCGACTGAGATGTCTATCGACCAGGTCATTGAAAAAGCGCTACACTATGCCCGCGAAAAGCTGGGCATCCCGGCTTAACTGAATTAATAACCCTGTACCACGGATCCGGTGCAGGGCATGTGAAACAACCCCATCCGACATGAAGTCAGATGGACGTTAAATTGAAGAATCCTGAAGATTATCAATATGACTGAATCTTTTGCTCAACTATTTGAAGAATCCTTAAAAACAATCGAAACCCGCCCGGGTTCTATCGTTCGTGGCATCGTCGTTTCTATCGACAAAGATGTCGTTCTGGTTGATGCGGGTCTGAAATCTGAATCTGCAATCCCTGCAGAGCAGTTCAAGAACGCAGCCGGCGAACTGGAAATCCAGGTTGGCGACGAAGTTGATGTTGCTCTGGATGCAGTGGAAGACGGCTTCGGTGAAACCCTGCTGTCCCGTGAGAAAGCTAAGCGCCATGAAGCATGGATCACGCTGGAGAAAGCTTACGAAGACGCTGAAACTGTTACCGGTGTTATCAACGGCAAAGTTAAAGGCGGCTTCACAGTTGAGCTGAACGGTATCCGTGCGTTCCTGCCAGGTTCACTGGTTGATGTGCGTCCGGTGCGCGATACGCTGCACCTGGAAGGCAAAGAGCTTGAGTTCAAAGTAATCAAGCTGGATCAGAAACGCAACAACGTCGTGGTTTCACGTCGTGCCGTTATCGAATCTGAAAACAGCGCAGAGCGCGATCAGCTGCTGGAAAACCTGCAGGAAGGCATGGAAGTTAAAGGTATCGTTAAGAACCTCACTGACTACGGTGCATTCGTTGATCTGGGCGGCGTTGACGGCCTGCTGCACATCACTGATATGGCGTGGAAGCGCGTTAAGCATCCAAGCGAAATCGTTAACGTTGGCGACGAAATCACCGTTAAGGTGCTGAAGTTCGACCGCGAGCGTACCCGTGTTTCTCTGGGTCTGAAGCAGCTGGGCGAAGATCCATGGGTTGCTATCGCTAAACGCTATCCGGAAGGCACCCGCCTGACCGGTCGTGTGACCAACCTGACTGACTACGGCTGCTTCGTGGAAATCGAAGAAGGCGTTGAAGGTCTGGTACACGTTTCTGAAATGGACTGGACCAACAAAAACATCCATCCGTCTAAAGTTGTTAACGTAGGCGATGTGGTTGAAGTTATGGTTCTGGACATCGACGAAGAGCGTCGTCGTATCTCCCTGGGTCTGAAGCAGTGTAAATCTAACCCATGGCAGCTGTTCGCTGAGACGCACAACAAAGGCGATCGTGTTGAAGGTAAAATCAAGTCAATCACTGACTTCGGTATCTTCATCGGCCTGGACGGCGGCATCGACGGTCTGGTTCACCTGTCTGACATCTCCTGGAACGCGACTGGCGAAGAAGCCGTTCGTGAGTACAAAAAAGGCGACGAAATCGCTGCCGTTGTACTGCAGGTTGATGCAGAGCGCGAGCGTATCTCTCTGGGCGTTAAACAGCTGGCAGAAGATCCGTTCAACAACTACATCACTCTGAACAAGAAAGGTGCGATCGTCACCGGTAAAGTGACTGCAGTTGATGCTAAAGGTGCTACAGTTGAATTAGCAGACGGCGTTGAGGGTTACCTGCGCGCTTCTGAAGCTTCACTGGACCGCATTGAAGACGCCACTCTGGTTCTGAACGTTGGCGACGACGTTGAAGCTAAGTTCACCGGCGTTGATCGTAAAAACCGTGTCGTAAGCCTGTCTGTCCGTGCGAAAGACCAGGCTGATGAGAAAGAAGCTATCAACACTGTTAACACCAAACAGGAAGAAGGCAACTTCTCTAACGCGATGGCTGAAGCGTTCAAAGCGGCTAAAGGCGAGTAATCGACCTGAAGCACCGGGTGGGCAACCACCCGGTTTCGGTAAAAGCTGTCATACTTTCCCTAAGGGATAAACCGGAGGTTACATGACCAAGTCAGAACTGATTGAAAGACTGGCGGGACAGCATACTCATATACCGGCGAAAGTCGTTGAGGATGCAGTAAAAGAGATGCTCGAGCACATGGCCACGACGCTGGCACAGGGTGAGCGCATCGAAATCCGGGGATTCGGCAGCTTTTCTTTGCACTATCGCGCTCCGCGCACCGGGCGTAACCCGAAAACGGGTGACAAAGTGGATCTGGAAGGTAAATACGTTCCCCACTTTAAGCCAGGTAAAGAGCTGCGCGATCGCGCAAATATTTACGGCTAAGCCGATACCGAACCCGATAAACGACATCTCCGGATGTCGTTTTTTTTGCCCGCTATCCTGTCTGCGATCGGCTATCCATGCTGTTCTCATCTGACGCTATCCATCGCAAGTTCTTTGCGAGCCCGCTCGGGCCAGCGCAATTATTCCCTGTTACTTTCTCCTGATGGGTGCAGACTTACCGAACTGACCCGATGGATATGATTATGCTGACATGGACTGTTCTGGCGCGACTGACGATTGTGGCCACACTGCCGCTACTGCTGATGGCCCGGCTGCCTTCAGGGCAGATGATACTGACGTTCCTTCTTACCGGTCTGGCGCTGCTGCATTCTCCTTATCAGCCCGTTCGTCTGATCGGTATCACGCTGCTGCTTCTGAGCTGGGCGTGCAACGACGCCCGTCTGATGGTGCGGGACATTGAACATTTCTCTGCACGTACCAGGAGCTACACGATTCAGATCGCTGAACTCCGCCAGGCGCGCAGGCAAATTCAGGTTCGCCTGCTGGAAGAAGAGGGCAGGAGGATATTTCCGCCGCGCTTCGCCTGGATCTATTTCGATGCTGATTCAGCGCTCTACTGTCCCGGACAGCGCTGGACGATGCAACTGCGTCTGCGACCGGTCCATGCCCGTCTCAACGAAGGCGATTTTGATGCCCAGCGTTTCGCACTCGCTAACAATACGCCGCTACAGGGTCGGATCCTGAAGCAGGTCGCAATTGATGAGCGCTGTGACGCGCGCTGGCGGTTTATTCTGGGGCATCGGGAGAGCACCCGCGGCCTCGCTTCACGGGCGACGCTGGAAGCGCTGGCGTTTGGCGTTCGTGATGAGCTGAGCCAGCAGACGCGTCAGCTTCTGCGGGAGACGGGCACTGCGCACCTGATGGCGATCTCCGGTATGCACATCGCCTTAGCGGCCAGCACCGGCTGGCTGATTGCGCGCGGCGTGCAGTTCTTTTTGCCAGCCCGCTGTGTCGGCTATCTTTTTCCTCTCATCGTGAGCTGGCTGTTCGCCGCACTCTATACCTGGCTTTCAGGCGCGCAGCCGCCCGCAGAGCGTTCATTGCTTGCCCTGACGCTATGGGGAATAACCCGGACTGCCGGTATTCAGCTGAACAGCTGGCAGGTCTGGACATTCTGTATTGCACTGCTGCTGGTGGCAGAACCCTTAACCGTACTCTCTGACAGTTTCTGGCTCTCGGTACTGGCTGTCGGCATGCTGCTGGTCTGGTATCACTGGTTTCCCTTGCCTGCCGCGCTTCGGCATCAACGACGCTGGCTGCCGCTTCAGCTGCTGCATCTTCAGGCGGGCATGATGATTTTAATGGTACCGCTGCAGGTGGCGATTTTTAACGGCATCAGCCTGACGGCCCTGATGGCAAATTTCGTCGCGATTCCGGTCGTCTCATTCCTTACCATGCCCCTGATGACGCTCGCTATGCTGTTGCCGGTCACACAGCTCTCCGGCTTCTTCTGGAGCGCGGCCGATCTTTCCCTGCGAGCGCTGTTTTACTGCCTGAAGCAGCTGCCGACGGGCTGGTATCCACTGAGTGGCACAACCTGGTTTACGGTCATGGTCTGGGGCGGCCTGATCCTCTGGCGCGCGCAGCTCTTTTTCGCTTTTCCTGTGAGCAGCAGCGCGATCGCCCTGGCGATGATACTCAGTCGCCAGCCCAATCAGGAACGGGGCTGGCGTATCGATATGCTGGATATCGGACACGGATTGAGCCTGGTGATCAGCCAGGGCGACGAGGCGGTGATCTATGACACCGGGCCACGCTGGCAGAACGATAATGCAGGCAGTCGGGTGATTATTCCGTGGCTGGAGCGCAGGCAGCTGCGCCTGAAGCAGGTGATCCTCAGCCATAAACATCTTGATCATACCGGCGGGCTGGATGCGATCAAAAAGCGCTGGCCCGCAGCGGAAATCAGAAGTGCGCTGGCGGACAGGACGCACTTACCCTGTGTGCGTGGCACGCAGTGGCGCTGGCGACAGCTCACTTTTCGGGTCATCTGGCCGCTGACGGCCCCTTTACCCGGTGGAAACAACGACTCCTGCGTGATGATTGTTGATGATGGTCAGGTGCGGCTGATGTTAACCGGCGATATTGAAGCCAGGGCGGAGCGTCAGCTGGTGGCCCTGGAAAAGGAGGGATTGAAGGTCGATATCCTGCAGGTGCCGCACCACGGCAGTCGCACTTCGTCCACTTCACTGCTGCTGCGCAAAGCGGCAGGCCACACCGCCATCGCCTCTCTGGCGCGCTACAATGCATGGCGTATGCCTGCAAAACGGGTCGTGGAAGCCTATCACGCCGCCGGTTTTCACTGGCTGGATACCGGGCAGTCAGGGCAAATCAGCATCAGGATAGAGCAGGGCAGCGTGCAGGTTTTCAGCCTGCGGGATCAATTAATGCCCCGTTGGTATCATCAGTGGTTTGGCGTCAAACGTGATTCCAGGTAGAATGGCCGGCTATTTCCAACAGCGTGAATAAATAATGCATCAAGATAAAGATCTCTCTACGTGGCAGACGTTCCGCCGACTCTGGCCGATGATCGCGCCAAATAAAGCGGGATTAATTGTGGCCTCTGTCGCCCTGATTATTAATGCTGCGGGCGACGCCTTAATGCTCTCCCTGTTGAAACCGTTACTGGATGATGGTTTTGGTAAAGCCGACCGGTCAGTGATGCTGTGGATGCCGTTGGTGGTGATCGGCCTGATGCTGGTACGTGGCGTAACCAGCTATATCTCCAGCTACTGCATCTCCTGGGTCTCCGGCAATGTCGTGATGAATATTCGCCGTCGCCTGTTCAGCCATATGATGGGCATGCCGGTTTCGTTTTTTGACCAGCAGTCGACCGGCACCCTGCTGTCGCGTATCACTTATGACTCTGAACAGGTCGCCTCCTCCTCTTCCGGTGCGCTGGTCACCGTGGTGCGTGAAGGGGCATCGATTATTGGCCTGTTTATCATGATGTTCTACTACAGCTGGCAGCTGTCGTTAATCCTGATCGTGCTGGCACCTATCGTCTCCTTTGCCATCCGCACCGTTTCTAAGCGCTTCCGTTCAATCAGCAAAAGTATGCAGAACACCATGGGGCAGGTGACCACCAGCGCCGAGCAGATGCTGAAAGGACATAAAGAGGTACTGATTTTTGGCGGTCAGGAAATTGAGTCAGAGCGCTTTAACCGCGTCAGTAACCGTATGCGTCAGCAGGGAATGAAGCTGGTCTCAGCCTCCTCTATTTCCGATCCGGTGATTCAGCTGATCGCCTCTCTGGCCCTGGCTTTTGTCCTTTACGCCGCCAGTTTCCCGAGCGTCATGGATACCCTGACCGCTGGCACCATCACCGTGGTCTTCTCTTCGATGATTGCTCTGATGCGCCCGCTTAAGTCTCTGACCAACGTCAATGCCCAGTTCCAGCGCGGCATGGCAGCCTGTCAGACCCTGTTCTCCATTCTGGACAGTGAACAGGAAGTGGACAATGGCACCCGCGAAATTACCCGCGCCAAAGGCGATATTGAGTTCCGCGACGTGACCTTTACCTATCCGGGCCGTGAAGTCCCGGCACTGCGCAATATCAATCTGTCGCTGCCCGCCGGAAAAACGGTCGCGCTGGTGGGCCGTTCCGGTTCCGGTAAGTCCACGATGGCGAGCCTGCTGACCCGCTTTTATGACATCCAGCAGGGTGAAATTCTGTTGGACGGTTTTGACCTGCGTGAGTACACCCTGCGTTCGCTGCGTAATCAGGTGGCGCTGGTGTCGCAGAATGTGCATCTCTTCAACGACACGATTGCCAATAACATCGCCTATGCGCGCAGTGAGCAATACAGCCGTGAAGAGATTGAACGGGCAGCGACCATGGCGCACGCCATGGACTTTATCAATAAAATGGATAAAGGCCTGGATACGGTCATTGGTGAGAATGGCGTACTGCTGTCTGGCGGCCAGCGTCAGCGTATTGCCATCGCCCGTGCCCTGCTGCGCGATTGTCCGATTCTGATCCTCGATGAAGCGACCTCAGCTCTGGATACCGAGTCCGAACGTGCGATTCAGTCAGCCCTGGATGAGTTGCAGAAGAACCGCACCTCGCTGGTAATTGCGCATCGACTCTCCACGATTGAAAAAGCGGATGAGATTGTGGTGATTGAAGATGGTCAGATCGTTGAACGCGGAACGCATCAGGTGCTGCTGGCTGAACGCGGTGCCTATTCCCAGCTGCACAAGATGCAATTCGGCCAATGATTGAACGTATCTGGAGTGGTCGCTCACCGCTGTGGCTTCTGCTCTGGCCATTAAGCCTGCTGTATGGGGCGATTACGGCTCTGATACGTTTCAGTTACCGCCGGGGCTGGCGAAAAAGCTGGCGTGCGCCCTTGCCGGTTGTGGTGGTGGGCAACTTAACCGCTGGCGGCAATGGAAAAACGCCGGTGGTGATCTGGCTGGTTGAGGCGCTGCAGCAGCGTGGGCTGCGTGTGGGGGTCGTCTCCAGGGGATATGGTGGCAAGGCGGATCACTATCCTCTGCGGGTGACCAACCAGACCGGCACCGATCAGGCCGGGGATGAACCGGTCCTGATTGCCCAGCGCACCGGGGCACCGGTCGCGGTCGCCCCCCGACGTCAACAGGCAATTGAGGCGTTACTGCAGCAGGGCCCGCTGGATGTCATTATCACGGATGATGGCCTGCAGCATTACGCTCTGCAGCGCGACCGGGAAATTGTGGTGGTGGACGGCCTGCGTCGCTTCGGTAATGGCTGGTGGTTGCCCGCCGGTCCGATGCGCGAACGTGCCAGTCGTCTGCAGCAGGTTGATGCGGTAATCATCAACGGCGGCGATGCACTGGCCGGCGAGATTGCCATGCATCTCCAGCCTGGCCTGGCCACTAATCTGCTGACCGGCGAAACCTGTCCGTTGCAGCAGCTGGAGGCGGTGGTGGCGATGGCCGGTATTGGTCATCCGCCCCGCTTTTTCAACACGCTGAAGCAGCAGGGTATGACGCCGCTGGCAGAAGTCGCCTTTGCCGATCATCACGCCTACAGCGAAGATGAGCTGACCCGCTTACTGCAGCCGGGCCAGCAACTGCTGATGACCGAAAAGGACGCGGTGAAATGCCGTCCGTTTGCTCAGCCGTCGTGGTGGTATCTGCCGGTAGATGCCCGGTTATCCGGCCAGGCCGTGACGCCCTTACTGGACGATATCGAACAGCTCTGCCGCCGCAAGCCCTGAACCCCCAATGCGCATTCAGGTGAGGCCTGATAAGGAAAAGAATGAACACCACGCATTCACTTTCGTTACAGCAGGCCCGTCACCTTCATCTTGCCGCCCAGGGCCTGCTGCGCGCCCCCGCAAAGCGCGCGGTCTATCAGGATCTGATCGCGTGCATCTCCCGCATGTCGCTGCTGCAGATTGATACGATCCATGTGGTGGCCCGCAGTCCCTATATGGTGCTTTTCAGCCGTCTTGGTGACTTTCCACAGCGCTGGCTGGAACAGGCGCTGGCTGAGGGTGAGCTGTTTGAATACTGGGCGCACGAGGCCTGCTTTATTCCCCGCGCTGATTACCGGCTTCTGCGTCATCGTATGCTGTCGCCGGAGCGGCTGGGCTGGAAATATAATGCGCAGTGGGTTGCTGAGCATCAGCAGGAAATAGCCGATCTCCTGCAGCAGATCAGGGAGAAGGGGCCGGTACGGGCCGCCGACTTCAGCCATGCTGATAACCTAAAATCGGGATGGTGGGCATGGAAACCGCATAAGCGCCATCTGGAAAATCTCTTCAGCGCCGGTGAACTGATGGTTACCGAACGCCGCAATTTTCAGCGAGTCTATGACCTGCGCAGCCGCGTGATGCCTGACTGGCAGGATGCCATCCATGGCATCAGCGAAGCGGAAGCCATCCACCAGATGTTGCTGAACAGTGCCCGCAGTCTGGGTATCTTTCGCACTGCCTGGCTGGCCGACTACTACCGTCTGAAACGGGCACCGCTGAACGCGTTTATCGCCGAGGCGCAGGCAGCCGGAGAACTGGTGGCCGTCAACACGGAAGGGCTGGGGGCGATGTGGCTTCACCGGGACCTGCTGCCGTTACTGGAGACCCCGCTGCAGGCGACGCACAGCGCGCTGTTGTCGCCGTTTGATCCGGTGGTCTGGGATCGCAAACGTGTACTGGAGCTGTTCAGCTTTGACTATCGTATTGAGTGCTATACCCCGGCGGAAAAGCGGAAATTTGGCTATTTTGTGCTGCCCATTCTCCATCGCGGTCAGCTGAAAGGCCGGCTGGATGCCCGCATGCTGCGTAAGGCTAAACAGCTGGAAATTAAAAATATCTGGCTTGAAGAGAAGACCCGTGTGACGGCACGCTTTGTCGTGGATATCCGGCGCGCGATCGAACGTTTCGCCGCATGGCAGGGTGCAGAGAGCGTCGTCATCCTCAACATGCCAGAGGCCCTTAGCGATTGCTGGCCTGCGCTGTGGACACTGGCATAATCTCTTTTGCGGCAGCTGCCGCAGAGAACGTTTTACCCCATCCCGCATGAAGCGGGCTATGGTATGCTTTACCCCTTAAGCATTTGCTCCCTGATGGAGGACATATGGATCATCGTTTACTCGAAATCGTTGCCTGCCCGGTCTGTAATGGCAAACTCTACTTTAACAATGCTCAGCAGGAGCTGATCTGCAAACCCGATGGCCTGGCCTTTCCGGTCAGAGAGGGGATTCCGGTACTGCTGGAAACAGAAGCCCGTACGCTCTCTGTTGAAGAGATTCATCCATGAGTTTCACCGCCATCATTCCTGCACGTTATGCGTCAACCCGCTTACCCGGCAAGCCGCTGCTCGATATTCATGGTAAACCGATGGTGGTGCATGTGATGGAGCGCGCCCGCGAGTCGGGTGCCAGCCGGGTCATTGTGGCCACCGATCATCCCGATGTGGCGCAGGCCGTGGAAGCGGCAGGCGGCGAAGTCTGCATGACGCGCGCCGATCATCAGTCCGGCACAGAGCGGCTGGCGGAAGTGATCGAAAAGTATCAGTTTGCTGATGATGAAATCATCGTCAACGTGCAGGGCGACGAACCGATGATTCCGGCAGAGATTGTGCGTCAGGTGGCGAATAATCTGGCGGGGTCGGCCGCGGGCATGGCGACGCTGGCTGTACCCATCACGGATGCGGAGGAAGCGTTTAATCCCAATGCGGTGAAAGTGGTCATGGATGCGCAGGGTTACGCGCTCTATTTTTCACGGGCGACTATCCCCTGGGATCGTGAACGCTATGCTGCGTCACGCGACCAGATTGGTGACACGCTGCTGCGCCACATTGGTATTTACGCCTATCGTGCCGGTTTTATCCGCCGCTATGTTGCCTGGGCACCTTGTCCGCTGGAACAGATTGAGCTGCTCGAACAGCTGCGGGTGTTATGGTACGGCGAGAAAATTCATGTTGCTGTTGCGCAAACTATTCCCAGCGTGGGGGTAGACACGCCAGACGATCTGCAACGTGTCCGCGAGGCCATGCAGGCCTGATTATCGGGGAGCCTGTCTCCCCGTTTCCGCACAACCTTATTGATCCGCCACTAAACTTATCGCCACCACTTCCTTCAGGATATTGTGATACTCATCTGAAGAGGATGCCGCATGGAAGAGCTTAAATCGGAACTCACGCTGGCGCTGGGGGAAACGATCAGCCGCCTCGAAATCATCAGCGATCAGCCGCCCACCCGACTTTATGCGTTATACGATCGGGAAGGCCTCCCTATGCCGGTCGTGGCAAAATATTTTCGTCATCAGGGCCGGGCAGCGATAGAAGCGAAAAAGCTGACGTTGCTCGGTCAGGCCGGACGGATTGCAGTGCCAGCCGTGTATGGTCTGGTGATGAGCCAGCGTCCTCCGGTTCATGAAATGCTTCTGCTGGCGCGACTCAATGGCGTGACGGCGGAGGCCCCGGCGCGGGATGCTCAGCGCTGGCAGCAGTTTTGTGAGCAGGTAGTCGAGGGGCTGCTTGCCTGGCATCGGCTCGACAGCCATGGGCTGGTGGGTACGGTGGACAGCACTCAGCAGAATCGCTGGCCCGCCTGGTATGCTCAGCGGGTTGAGGTGCTGTGGGCGACGCTGAATTATCTGCGACCACCGGCTTTGACGCTCGAAGATCGCCAGATTCTGTTTCGCTGCCGGGCGCGACTGGCGCATCTGTTCCGCGGCTTTGACGATCCCTGCGTAATGGTGCATGGCAACGTCCGGCTGCAAAGCATGCTGAAAAACAGCCGCAGCGATCAGCTAATCGCGATGACCCAGCCCGGCCCGCTCCTCTGGGCACCGCGTGAGATTGATCTCATCCATCTGGATGACTCTCCTGCTGAAACCGCGCTGCTGCACAGCTATCTGCAGCGGGCACCGGTTTCAGAAGGCTTTGTCTGGCGTCGGTGGGTTTATCAGGTGTGGGACTGTGTCGACCAGCTGATCCAGACCGGCACCTTTAATCGTCCCCGTTTTGACCATGCCTGCGCGCAGCTACTTCCCTGGCTCGGCTGAGTCCGGTTTCTCGCCTTTCAGCCGTTGTAATAGTGCGCCAAGCGTTTCATACACCGCCCGTTCGCTGTGACTCAGCCAGATCGAGGAGGGTATCGCTCGCTCCCATCCATTCAGCGGTGAGGTAATTGCCAGCTGGTTGGCGGGTGCGGCAATCGGCTGCAATCCGACCGCGTGGAAAAAATGTATTGCCCGCGGCATATGATTCGCGGATGTGACCAGCAGGAATGGATGTTCACCCACCACGCCTTTCACCGCCTGCGCCTCATCCGCCGTATCGCGCGGCTGATCGAGAAGCTGAATATGTGCCGGGGGAACCCCCAAACTTTCGGCTACCTGTGCCGCGACCCAGGCGCTGCTCTTCGGATTGGTGCCGCCTGCGGCGCCGGTGAAAATCAGGGTCGATTGCGGATTGCGTTGCCACTGACGCACTCCTTCTGCCACGCGCGGCAGGCTGTTGTTCAGCAGGTTTGAGCTCGGCGCCCACGCCGGATTGAACGTGTAGCCTCCGCCCAGCACGACGATGTAATCCACCTCACGGGTGCCGTTCCAGGTCGGATAACGGCTATCCAGCGGCAACAGCAGGCGATCGGCCAGCGGTTGCAGACTCAGAAGCAGCAGTAACAGCCAGCTGACAGAGATCACGGTTTTACCGCTTTTCTGCCAGTCAGTCAGCCAAAGCAGTAAAATGCCCAATGCCATCAGCAAAAGCAGAAACGGCAGGGGTAAAAGCAGCCCGCCAGTCACTTTTTTCAGGGTAAATAACATCAAAAACGCGTCCTGTTGTCCGAAAATAGAGCACCCGGAAGGGAAGATGGGGATGAAAGGTTCATTCTTCTGGTGCCTGTGACAAAATAGCACAAGTCTTACCGCAGCATACCGGAGCGCATGCCATGCAGGATCGTAACTTTGACGATCTCGCGGATAAATTTTCGCAAAATATTTACGGCACCACCAAAGGACGGATACGCCAGGCCATTCTCCATGATGAGCTGGCGATGATCCTGCCAGGCCTGTCGCCACATCCGCTCTCCGTGCTGGATGCGGGTGGCGGAATCGGCCAGGTCTCCAGCGGTCTGGCGGCACAGGGCCATCAGGTGCTGCTGTGCGATCTCTCCGGTGAGATGCTGCGCCGGGCGGAAGAAAATGCCACGGCGCAGGGTGTGAGCCACAACATGCAATTCAGACAAATTAGCGCCCAGCAGGTGGGTGAACATTTGGATAAGCCGGTGGATCTGGTATTGTTCCACGCTGTGCTTGAGTGGGTCGCCGAACCGGAGGCGGTGCTGAAAGCGTTGTATGATGTGCTGCGTCCGGGTGGGGTCATGTCACTGATGTTTTACAATCTGCATGGCCTGACACTGCGCACCTTAACGCTGGGCAACTTTGGCTATCTGCGCACCAACCTGACCAAACGCAAAAAGCGCACGCTATCGCCTGACTATCCCCGCGATCCCGATCAGGTTCATCGCTGGCTGGAGGCCTGTGGCTTTGTGATTGAGCGGCGTGCCGGTATCCGGGTTTTCAGCGACTACATGAAACCGCCAAAGGGCGAGCCCAAAAGCGACGACGAAATTATTGAGATGGAGCGGCGTTACTGCCGTCAGGAACCCTTTTTAAGCTTAGGGCGTTACATCCACGTGACCGCGCGTAAACCCGGGCAGAAGGACGAATTATGAGTGAATTTTCCCAGACGGTACCTGAACTGGTATCCTGGGCGCGCAAAAATGACTTTTCCCTTGCGCTGCCAGTGGAACGGCTGGCCTTTTTGCTGGCTATCGCCACCCTCAACGGGGAGCGGATGGACGGCGAAATGAGCGAAGGCGATCTGATTGATGCTTTCCGTCACGTCAGTAAAGCGTTTGAACAAACCCATGAAACCGTGCTGGTTCGCGCCAATAACGCCATCAATGACATGGTGCGACAGCGCCTGCTCAACCGCTTTACCAGCGAGCTTACCGAAGGCAACGCCATCTATCGCTTGACGCCGCTGGCGATCGGTATCACCGACTACTACATCCGTCAGCGGGAGTTTTCGACCCTGCGCCTGTCGATGCAGCTCTCCATTGTGGCCAGTGAGCTGAAGCGGGCCGCCGATGCCGCCCAGGAAAATGGCGATGAGTTTCACTGGCACCGTAATGTTTTCGCGCCGCTGAAATATTCGGTGGCAGAGATATTCGACAGCATCGATATGACCCAGCGTCTGATGGATGAGCAGCAGCAGGCGGTCAAAAACGATATCGCCGAGCTGCTGAACAAAGACTGGCGCGCGGCTATCTCCAGCTGCGAAATGCTGCTTTCAGAGACCTCGGGAACCCTGCGCGAATTGCAGGATACGCTCGAAGCCGCAGGTGACAAGCTGCAGGAAAACCTGTTACGCATTCAGGATGCCACGCTGAACAGCCCGGATCTCGGGTTTGTCGACAAGCTGGTGTTTGATCTGCAGAGCAAACTTGACCGAATCACCAGCTGGGGCCAGCAGGCGATTGACCTCTGGATCGGCTACGACCGCCACGTCCACAAATTTATTCGTACTGCCATCGACATGGATAAAAACCGCGTCTTTGCGCAGCGTCTGCGGGTATCGGTTCAGAATTACTTCGACGCGCCGTGGGCGCTGACCTATGCCAACGCCGACCGTCTCTATGACATGCGTGATGAGGCCCTGACGCTGCGTAACGACGAAGTCATGGGCGAACTGCCGCCGGAGATGGAGTACGAAGAGATCAACGAAATCCGCGAACAGCTGGCAGCCATGATTGAAGAAGCGCTGCAGGTCTACAAGTTGCAACAAAAACCGCTCAACCTCGCGTCAGTAATGCGCGACTACCTGGCCCAGTATCCCCGCGCCCGTCATTTCGATCTGGCGCGCATTGTGGTGGACCAGGCGGTGCGTCTTGGCGTAGCGGAAGCCGATTTAGCCGGCTTGCCTGTGGAATGGCAAGCCATCAATGATTACGGAGCCAAGGTGCAGGCACATGTCATCGACAAATATTGAACAAGTGATGCCGGTTAAGCTGGCACAGGCACTGGCCAACCCGATTTTCCCCGCGCTGGACAGCCAGTTACGCGCGGGACGCCACATCGGTATTGAAGAGCTGGATAACCACGCTTTTCTGATGGACTACCAGTCGTTTCTCGAAGAGTTTTACAGCCGCTATCACGTGGAGTTAATCCGTGCGCCGGAAGGCTTCTTCTATCTGCGTCCGCGTTCAACCACGCTGATCCCGCGCTCGGTACTCTCTGAGCTGGATATGATGGTCGGGAAAATTCTCTGCTATCTCTATCTCAGCCCGGAACGGCTGGCCAATGAAGGGATTTTCACCCAGCAGGAGCTCTATGATGAACTGCTCTCGCTGGCGGATGAGAACCGGCTGCTGAAGCTGGTGAATCAGCGTTCAACCGGGTCGGATCTGGACCGCACCAAGCTGCAGGAGAAAGTGCGCGCCTCACTGAGCCGTCTGCGCCGTCTCGGCATGGTGTGGTTTTTCGGCAACGACAGCAGCAAATTCCGCATCACGGAATCGGTGTTCCGCTTTGGCGCTGACGTGCGCGGCGGGGATGATGCCCGTGAAGCGCAGCTTCGTCTGATTCGTGACGGGGAAGCGATGCTACTGGAAAACGCCACTGCACCGGTCGACACCGATGAAGGTGACGGGCAGGAGAGCGACGCGAGTGAGAACGCAGAGGAAGAACAGGCATGATTGAGCGCGGAAAGTTTCGTTCGCTTACGCTGATCAACTGGAACGGCTTTTTTGCCCGCACCTTTGATCTTGATGAATTAGTTACCACGCTGTCAGGCGGTAACGGGGCCGGTAAGTCCACCACGATGGCGGCTTTTGTCACCGCGCTGATCCCCGATCTGACACTGCTGCACTTCCGTAATACCACCGAAGCGGGTGCGACCTCCGGGTCGCGCGATAAAGGCCTGCACGGCAAACTGCGCGCCGGCGTCTGCTACTCCATGCTGGATGTGGTGAACTCACGCCATCAGCGTGTGGTGGTGGGTGTTCGCCTGCAGCAGGTCGCCGGCCGGGATAAAAAGGTGGACATCAAGCCGTTCAGTATCCACGGTCTGCCTGCCGACACCAATCCGACCGACATGCTGACTGAAGTGCTGAACAGCCGTCAGGCGCGCGTGTTGCCGCTGAATGAGGTCAAAGAGCGGGTTGAGGCGCAGGAAGGGGTACAATTCCGCGCCTACAACTCGGTCACTGACTATCACGCCATGATGTTTGATCTGGGTGTGGTGCCGCGTCGTCTGCGCTCCGCCAGCGATCGCAGCAAGTTTTATCGCCTGATTGAAGCCTCGCTCTACGGCGGTATCTCCAGTGCCATTACCCGATCGCTGCGTGATTACCTGCTGCCTGAAAACAGCGGCGTGCGCAAAGCCTTCCAGGATATGGAAGCCGCACTGCGCGAGAACCGCATGACGCTGGAGGCAATCCGCGTAACTCAGTCCGATCGCGATCTATTTAAACATCTGATCTCTGAGGCGACCAGTTACGTTTCAGCTGACTACATGCGCCATGCTAACGAGCGCCGGGTTCATCTCGACAGCGCGTTACAGCTGCGCAATGAACTGTTCAGCAGCCGCAAGCAACTCGCCACCGAGCAGTATCGTCATGTTGAAATGGCGCGCGAGCTGGCTGAGCACAGCGGCGCCGAAAACGATCTCGAAGTCGATTATCAGTCCGCCAGCGATCACCTTAACCTCGTGCAGACGGCGATGCGTCAGCAGGAGAAGATTGAACGTTACGATGCCGATATCGAAGACCTGACGCTGCGGCTGGAAGAGCAGACCGAAGTAGTGGCCGAAGCGCGTGAGATTCAGGAAGAGAACGAAGCGCGGGCTGAAGCGGCTGAGCTGGAAGTGGATGAGCTGAAAAGTCAGCTGGCTGATTTCCAGCAGGCGCTCGACGTGCAGCAAACCCGCGCCATTCAGTATCAGCAGGCACTGCAAGCACTGGAGCGCGCCCGCACCCTTTGCCAGTTGCCCGACCTGAGCATCGACAATGCAGCCGAATGGCAGGAGAGCTTCCAGGCTAAAGAGGAGGAGGCGACAGAGCACCTGCTGCGTCTGGAGCAGAAGCTGAGCGTGGCGGAAGCGGCGCACAGTCAGTTTGAACAGGCGCTGGCGCTGGTGACCAGCATCGCCGGTGAGGTGAGTCGTCAGGATGCCTGGCAAACCGGCCGCGAACTGCTGCGGGATGCCAGTAATCAGCGCCATCACGCCGAACAGCTCTCCTCGCTGCGTCTGCGTCTCAATGAACTGGAACAGCGGCTGCGCGAGCAGCACGAGGCTGAGCGTCTGCTGGCCGAGTTCTGCAAGCGTCAGGGGCAGCACTACGACGCGGATGCGCTGGCTGGCCTGCAGCAGGAGCTGGAAGCGCAGATTGAACAGCTGAACAGCAGCGTGGCTGACGCGGGTGAGCAGCGCATGAAGATGCGCCAGGAGCTCGAACAGCTGCGTGAACGTATTACAGGCCTGACGGCGCGCGCGCCGCACTGGCTCGCCGCCCAGGAGATCCTGACGCAGCTCAGCGAACAGACCGGCCAGGCGCTGAACAGCAGCCAGGATGTCACCGAGTACATGCAGCAGCTGCTGGAACAGGAGCGTGAAACTACCGTCGAGCGCGACGAAGTGGCAGCACGTAAACGCGACATCGAGCAGCAGATTGAACGGCTCAGTCAGCCGGGCGGTGCTGAGGATGCGCGTCTGACCCAGCTGGCAGAACGTTTTGGCGGCGTGCTGCTGTCAGAGATTTACGATGATGTGACCCTGGACGATGCGCCGTACTTCTCGGCGCTCTATGGCCCGTCACGTCACGCGATTGTTGTACCTGATCTTTCACGGGTGCGCGAGTTGCTGGACGGACTGGAAGAGTGCCCGGAAGATCTCTATCTGATCGAGGGCGATCCGCAGTCATTCGACGACAGCGTCTTCAGTGTTGATGAGCTGCAGAATGCGGTCGTGGTAAAAGTGGCTGAGCGTCAGTGGCGCTACTCCCGCTTCCCGAAAATACCGCTGTTTGGCCGCGCGGCGCGTGAAAATCAGCTTGAGCTGCTGCATCTGGAGCGCGACAAGCTGGCGGAACGCTACGCGACCCTGTCGTTTGATGTGCAGAAAACGCAGCGTCTGCATCAGTCCTTCAGTCGCTTTATCGGCAGTCATCTGGCCGTCGCCTTTGATGCCGACCCGGAAGCGCAGATTCGTCAGCTGGGCGCGCGTCGCGGGGAGCTGGAGCGGGCACTCAATCAGCATGAAAGTAACAATCAGCAGCAGCGTCAGCAGTATGAGCTGGCGAAAGAGGGCGTGTCGCAGTTAAACCGCCTGCTGCCGCGCGTTAATCTGCTGCTGGATGACACCCTGGCCGATCGCTGCGAAGAGATTCGTGAGCAGGTTGATGCCGCTCAGGATGCGGCGCGCTTCCTGCATCAGCATGGCGCTAAGCTGGCGAAACTGGAACCGATCATCGCGGTTCTGCAGAGCGACCCGGAACAGCACGAACAGCTGCAGGCGGACTATCAGCAGGCGCAGCAGCAGCAGCGCAACGCCCGTCAGCAGGCATTTGCCCTGACCGAGGTGGTGCAGCGTCGTGCTCACTTCAGTTATGACGATTCAGCCAGCATGCTCAGTGGCAACAATGACCTCAGCGACAAACTGCGTCAGCGCCTGGAGCAGGCTGAAGGCGAGCGCAGCCGCTGCCGTGAACGTCTGCGTGAACATCAGGCACAGCTGACCCAATATGCTCAGCTGCTGGCCTCGCTGAAAAGCGCCTGGGATGCCAAGCGCGACATGCTGAAAGAGCTGCAGCAGGAGATGCAGACGATTGGCGTCCATGCGGACAGCAGCGCAGAAGCGCGGGCGCGGGCGCGTCGCGATGAGCTTTATACCGCACTGAGCCACAACCGCGCACGCCGGAATCAGCTGGAGAAACAGCTGACCTTCTGCGAAGCGGAGATGGATAACCTGCAGAAGCGACTGCGCCAGCTGGAGCGCCAGTATCATCAGGTGCGTGAACAGGTGGTCAGCGCGAAAGCGGGCTGGTGCACGGTGCTGCGTCTGGTCAAAGAGAATGGCGTGGAGCGCCGTCTGCATCGTCGTGAACTCGCCTACATGAGTGGCGATGAACTGCGTTCGATGTCGGATAAGGCGCTGGGTGCGCTGCGTCTGGCGGTGGCGGACAATGAACATCTGCGCGACGTGCTGCGGCTGTCAGAAGATCCGAAACGTCCGGAACGTAAAATTCAGTTCTTTATCGCCGTTTATCAGCATCTGCGTGAGCGTATTCGTCAGGACATTATCCGGACTGACGATCCGGTGGAAGCGATTGAGCAGATGGAGATTGAGCTGAATCGCCTGACGGAAGAGCTGACCGCGCGTGAGCAGATGCTGGCCATCAGTTCTCGCAGTGCAGCGAACATCATCCGTAAAACCATTCAGCGTGAACAGAACCGTATCCGTCAGCTGAATCAGGGCCTGCAGACTGTCAGCTTTGGTCAGGTGCGCAGCGTACGTCTCAACGTTAACGTTCGCGAAACCCATGCCATGCTGCTGGATACGCTGTCAGAAGAGCATGAACAGCATCAGGACCTCTTCAACAGTAACCGTCTGACCTTCTCAGAGGCGCTGGCGAAGCTCTATCAGCGTCTGAACCCGCATATCGATATGGGTCAGCGGACGCCGCAGACTATCGGTGAGGAGCTGCTGGACTACCGCAACTATCTGGAGATGGAGGTGGAAGTTAACCGCGGTTCGGATGGCTGGCTGCGTGCAGAAAGTGGCGCGCTCTCAACCGGCGAAGCGATCGGTACCGGGATGTCGATTCTGGTGATGGTCGTGCAGAGCTGGGAAGAGGAGTCCCGCCGTCTGCGTGGCAAGGATATCTCACCTTGCCGCCTGCTGTTCCTGGATGAAGCGGCCCGTCTGGATGCCCGCTCTATCGCCACGCTGTTTGAGCTGTGTGAACGTCTGGAGATGCAGCTGGTGATTGCTGCGCCGGAGAACATCAGCCCGGAGAAAGGCACGACTTACAAACTGATGCGTAAGGTGTTTAATAACACCGAGCACGTGCATGTCGTCGGCCTGCGTGGATTTGCGGCCGATCCCGTGCCCACTCGCGCCGGGAGCGGGGAGGCCGCTCTGCCCGATCTGACCACTGAAAAATCTCAGGCTGAGACGTAGTCAAAAACCGAACCATTGGTTAATCTGGAAACGGCATTTGTCGTATGAGGCAAATGCCGTTTTTGTTTGTATACTCAACATAATGAGTCACAGCCCGATCGCAGCGGATACAGGGAACGCTGCGCAGTTAAGAAGATAAGGGGGCAGGGATGTTGCTGGCAAAAAAGGTTAATCATCATCGTGTTATATCATTGTTAGCGCTGGCGCTAACGGTTGTTCCATTTACGCTACCACAGGCCGCTGTTATCGCCGCGATGCCCGGCACCGCGCACGCGTCAGTTTCGGTTTCCGACAGTCAGCAACGTATCCGCCAGGCGTTTTCCAGCGCCGATCAGCCATTTTATCTTGCGCCGCTGGCGACGCTGTATGCGTCCCGCCACATGCAGCCGCTCTGGCAGGATGAGCAGGCGGTTCAGAAGTTTCAGCAGCAGCTGGCTGAGGTGGCGCTCTCTGGCGTTCAGCCGCAGTTCACGCGCTGGGTTGACCGTCTGACTAACCCGGCTATCACTGGTTTTGCGCGTGACGTGACCCTCTCCGACGCCATGCTGGGCTACCTGCAGTTTGTCTCTAACGTGCCGACGCAGGGCGAAACCTGGCTCTACAGTAATGTTCCCTACAGGCTGACACAGCCGTCGGTGGCCGTGGTAAATCAGTGGCAGAATGCGGTCAATGCGGGCGCGAGCAGTACGTTTGTTGCTTCCCTGCAGCCGCAGCATCCTCAGTATCAGCCGATGCACGCTGCGCTGAAAGCGCTGCTCAGTGATAAACAGCCCTGGCCGCAGCTGAAGAACAGCGAAACGCTGCGTCCGGGTCAGGTCAGTGACGATGTGCCCGCACTGCGTGAAATTCTGCAGCGCAGCGGCATGCTGACCGCACAGAGCAACGCACCGGCTCCGGATGATGATGCCGTGCCGGTCGCTCCTTCGCCGGTAACCCACAGCGATCAGCCGGTGGCAGTGAGTCCTTCCGCCACCCCGGTCAACGATCTGCCTGCGCCATCGCCGCAGTCACCCGGCAACGTTCAGAGCCAGACGCTGGACGGCAACACCGCCAATGTCTATGACGAGACGCTGGTGGCGGCGGTCAAACGTTTTCAGCAGTGGCAGGGACTGGATGGCGATGGCGCTATCGGTGCCAGAACGCGGCAGTGGCTGAACGTCTCACCCCAGATGCGCGCTTCGTTACTGGCGCTGAATATTCAGCGACTGCGCCTGCTGCCGGATGATATGCACAACGGCATTATGGTCAACATCGCCAACTACTCGCTGATCTACTACAACAACGGCAACAAGATCCTCTCTTCCCGGGTCATTGTCGGGCGTCCCGATCGTAAAACACCACTGATGCGCAGCGCGCTCAATAATGTGGTGCTCAATCCGCCGTGGAATGTGCCGACGACGCTGGTGCGTAAAGATATCATCCCTAAAGTGAAACAGGACCCCACCTATCTCTACAAGCACGGTTATACCCTGCTGTCGGGCTGGAGTGCTGACGCTGAAGTGATCGATCCCAGCATGATCGACTGGCGCATGGTTTCCGCTGCATCCTTTCCTTACCGGATGATTCAGGCTCCGGGTCAGACGAATGCGCTGGGCCGATACAAATTCAACATGCCTAGTTCGGATGCCATCTATCTGCATGACACGCCAAACCATAACCTGTTTCAGCGTGATATTCGTGCGCTCAGCTCAGGCTGCGTACGTGTGAATAAGGCATCAGAACTGGCCGGGTTGTTACTGCAGGATGCAGGCTGGAACGACTCCCGTATTTCCAGCACCCTGAAAGAGGGGGATACCCGTTATGTGCCGATTCGCCATCGCATCCCGGTCAATCTCTATTACCTTACTGCCTGGGTTGCTGATGATGGCAAGCCGCAGTTCCGAACAGATATTTACAATTATGATGACACCGCCCGTTCGGGCAGTCAGGCACTGAGCCGGGCGAAACAGTTACTGCTCTAGTGATTGATTTTAAATCGTTAGCGGCGCACCTGGCACTGTAAGAAATATCCTCTGAGAGCGATTCCTTCGGGAATCGCCTCTCAAACACGCCCCAGATGGGTTGACGCTTACCTGAGAGAAAGTTATGGTTCGGCCTGTGCGCTTTTTGCACATTTCTATGGCTTCACTCTCAGGTAAACCGCTACATGTCTACTATTGATTCTTTTCGTCGCAACCTGCTGCTTTGCGGTAGTGCCGCCGCCGGACTGGCATTATTGCCCGCTTCTGCAAGGGCCTCGCTTTCAACGTCTCGCCCGCGTGTATTGATGCTTAACAATCTTCACACCGGTGAAACCCTTAAAACTGAATTTTTCAATGGTAAGAGTTACGACAAGGATGAGTTGACACGATTAAATCACTTTTTCCGTGACTACCGCGCCAATAAAGTGAAAAGCATTGATCCGCACCTCTTCGATCAGATTTTCCGCCTGCAGGCACTGCTCGGTACGCGCAAACCTGTCCAGCTGGTCTCGGGCTACCGTTCACTGGCGACCAACAATATGTTACGTGAGAGCGGTCCGGGAGTCGCGAAGCATAGCTATCACACCAAAGGCCAGGCGATGGATTTCCATATTGAAGGGGTTTCATTAGCCAATGTACGCAAAGCAGCGTTATCTCTGCGTGCGGGTGGTGTAGGATATTATCCCCGCAGTAACTTTGTACATATTGATACCGGTCCGATCAGGCACTGGTAACGACACCGGCGACGCTGCGTGAGCCGGTCATGGAGCGTTATGAACTACCACATTATTCCTGTTACAGCCTTTGCCCAGAACTGTTCCGTTATCTGGTGCGACACCACCCGTGAAGCGGCTCTGGTCGATCCAGGCGGCGATGCCGATCTGATCAAACAAACGCTGGAACAGCTCAGACTCAAACCCGCTCAGATTCTGCTGACCCATGGGCATCTCGATCACGTCGGAGCCGCGGTCGAACTGGCGGCTTACTATCAGATCCCTGTTGTCGGGCCACAAAAGCGGGATGCTTTCTGGCTGGAGGCGCTGCCCACGCAGAGCCGGATGTTCGGACTGGAAGAGTGCGCCCCTTTTACGCCGGATCGCTGGCTGGAGGAGGGGGAGAGTGTGCAGGTCGGGCTGACTACGCTGGAGGTCCTGCACTGCCCGGGCCATTCCCCTGGTCATGTGGTGTTTTTTGACCGTCCCGGAAGGCTGCTGATTTCAGGTGATGTGATTTTTAATGGCGGCGTGGGACGAACAGACTTCCCGCAGGGCGATCATCAGCAGTTAATTAAGGCGATTCACACTAAATTACTGCCGCTGGGCGATGATGTGACTTTTCTGCCCGGCCACGGCCCGATCTCCACACTGGGGCAGGAGCGCATCAGCAATCCTTTTCTGCAGTAAAAACAGTCCTTTTGCTGCCATAAAAAATGGGCCCTCAGGCCCATTCTTGTTTTATCGCCTGCCTCAGAGCACCGCGACAATCGCTTCGCACAGCGCCGACATGTTGTCCGGCGTCATGCCCGCCACATTCACGCGGCCAGAGTTAACGGCATACACAGCGAACTCTTCACGCAGGCGAATAACCTGCTCTTTGGTTAAGCCGCTGAATGAGAACATGCCGTTTTGCTTAATGATAAAGCTGAAGTCACGCTGCGCACCTTTCTCTGCCAGCGTGTTAACAAACAGCTGACGCATGCGCTGAATGCGCTGACGCATGTCCGACAGCTCCTGCTCCCAGATGGTCCGCAGCGCGTCGTTACTCAGAATCGTCGCGACGACGGCCGCACCATGCGCCGGGGGATTGGAGTAGTTGGCACGAATGGTGTATTTCACCTGACTGAATGCGGTTTCTGCTACGCCTGCGTCGGCCGCTACCAGCGTGATGGCCCCCACGCGCTCATTGTAGAGACCAAAATTCTTCGAGTATGAGCTGGCGACAATCAGCTCCTGATGTGACGCGGCGAAAATACGCAGGCCTTCGGCATCTTCGTCCAGACCACGGGCAAAGCCCTGGTAAGCGAAGTCGAACAGCGGCAGCCAGCCATTCGCCTGTGAGATCTCTGCCAGCTTCTGCCACTGCTCCGCTGTCGGATCGATACCGGTCGGGTTATGGCAGCAGCCGTGGAAAAGTACCACGTCGCCAGGCTGAACCTGACTCAGCGACGCCAGCATTCCCTCAAAATCGAGTGTATGGTTTGCCGCGTCATAATAGTGATATTCACACACCTCAAGACCGGCAGCATTGAACACATTTTTATGATTCGGCCAGCTGGGATTGCTGATCCAGACCCGTTTCACCGCCGTCTGCGTGGCCAGAAAATCTGCCGCAATGCGCAGCGCGCCTGTGCCACCTGGCGTCTGTGCCGTACGTGCACGGCGCGCGCTAATCAGTGGACTATCATTGCCGAACAGCAGGGCCTGCGTGCAGCGCGCGAAATCCGCCAGACCATCAATGCTGAGATAGTTTTTGGTGGTTTCGTTTTCCAGCAGATACTGCTCAGCCTTTTTAACACTGGTCAGCACCGGGGTCTTGCCGGTTTCGTCTTTATAGACGCCGATACCCAGATTGATTTTTTCAGGGCGGTCATCAGCACGAAACAGATCGGCGAGCCCGAGAATAGGATCGGCGGGTGCAGCAGAGATCGATTCAAACATGTGTCAGGTCCATTAGCGTGAACGTTTGCAAGAGGGCTCTCAGGTTAACGTCCGGCCAGGCAAATGCCAACCGTTTGCGAATCAAAATGCTCTATTTTGCGGTGCGGATTGCGCGACGGGGAGATAAAGACGTTAACGCAGAGCGGAAAGGGGTTAAGCAGCGCAGAGGTTGTGATTAACAGCCATAAAAAAACGGGGCCGCAGCCCCGTTTTTCAACATGTTGAAAGCAGGATTAGAACTGGTAAACCAGGCCTACACCCACCACGTCGTCTGTATTGATACCGAGTGGGTTGTTGTCATCCAGCTGGTTGATTTTGTAATCAACATAGGTAGACATGTTTTTGTTGAAGTAGTAAGTCGCGCCAACATCGATGTATTTAACCAGGTCAGCATCGCCCACGCCTTCGATGTCCTTGCCTTTAGACTGAACGTAGGCGAGGGATGGACGCAGACCGAAGTCGAACTGATACTGTGCTACCAGCTCAATGTTCTGAGCTTTATTTGCGAACGCTGTAAAGTCACCTGAGTTGATAGGTGTAGAGTTGCGGGTCTCACCATACATTGCAGCTAAGTAAACATTGTTAGCATCATATTTCAGAGCAGTTGCCCAGTTTTCAGCACGCTTACCTTCGCCAATACCAGTAGCTACGTTGGTATCAGTGTCAGTATTACGAACAGTGCCCGCTGCCTGTGCATTGGTACGGTCGCTGCTGCTATAAGCTGCTGCGAAGCCTACACCGATAGGTGAAACGTAGGTTGTTGACACACCATAGCCATCACCATTAGCACGACGAATGTCAGCACGATCATTTTTACCCTGATACTGAGCAGCAAAGTCCCAGCCATCTACCAGGCCAAAGAAGTTGGTATTGCGGTAGGTCAGCAAACCGGTGCTACGACCGTTCATGAAGTTATCTGAGTATCCGGAGTCGCCACCGAACTCTGGCAGCATATCGGTCCAGCCGATTGCATCGTAAACCACACCGTAGTTACGGCCGTAGTCGATTGAGCCCGCGTCACCGAATTTCAGACCGGCAAAGCCCAGACGGGTCTTGTTGCCGTCCTGTGCGTCTGAACCTTCAGAGTTGTTCGCCTGAATGTTGTATTCCCACTGGCCGTAACCGGTCAGCTGGTCATTAATCTGAGTTTCACCCTTAAAGCCAAAGCGAACATAAGAATTGTCGCCGTTGTTGCTATCGTCATCAGAGAAGTAATGCAGACCAACAGCTTTACCGTACAGGTCCAGTTTGTTGCCGTCTTTGTTATAGATTTCGGCAGCATTGGCTGCGCCGGCGGCTAACAGAGCAGGGATAACCACTGCCAGAATATTGCGCTTCATCATTATTCATTACCCTCATTGGAGTTATTTGTACACCTGCCACTGCCGTAAGGAAATCTTTACAGAACCCTCAACGAAGTTTGGTGTCTTCCTGTGTCTGCACGCATCTTTCCATCCCCCCCGCCGTAATTCTAGCGCGAAAATGCTACTAAACTCGTAATCTGGTTTCTAAAGGAAAATATGTATTACAAAATGTAAAAAAGACGGAACTTTGTGAGAGAACTCAAAATTTACAAAAATAAAAAAAGGCCGGCAGTGCCGACCTCTTTATATATATGATTTTCTTATATTTAATGCCGAATGTCAGAAACTCGCATTGCGTGGGGTGCGCGGGAAGGGGATAACGTCCCTGACATTTTGTACGCCGGTAACATAGGCGATTAAACGTTCAAAGCCCAGACCAAAGCCAGAATGCGGAACGGTGCCATAGCGACGCAGGTCACGATACCACCAGTAATCCTCTTTATTCAGCCCCATCTCTTCCAGACGCGCATCCAGCACATCCAGACGCTCTTCACGCTGTGAACCGCCGATGATCTCACCAATGCCCGGCGCCAGAACGTCCATCGCCGCCACGGTTTTACCATCTTCATTCAGGCGCATGTAGAACGCCTTAATATCTTTCGGGTAGTTTTTTACGACCACTGGCGCTTTGAAGTGTTTCTCTGCCAGATAACGCTCGTGTTCAGAGGAGAGGTCGATACCCCAGGAAACCGGATTCTCGAAGGTCTGACCGCAGTTCTTCAGAATCTCAATTGCGTCGGTGTAGTCGACCTGAGCAAAATCGGTAGTGATGAAACGCTGCAGGCGTTCAACAGCCTCTTTATCGACACGCTCAGCAAAGAAGGCCATGTCGTCAGCGCGCTCTTCCAGCACCGCGTTAAACACATATTTCAGCATGGCTTCGGCCAGTGCTGCGGCATCATCCAGCGAAGCAAACGCAATTTCCGGCTCCAGCATCCAGAATTCCGCCAGGTGACGGCTGGTGTTAGAGTTTTCGGCGCGGAAGGTCGGACCAAAGGTGTAAATCTTCGACAGGGCGCTGGCATAGGTTTCACCGTTCAGCTGACCTGATACGGTCAGGAATGCCTCTTTGCCAAAGAAATCTTCAGCGAAATCGACTTTGCCCTGATCGTCACGCGGCAGGTTTTCCAGATCCAGCGTCGAAACGCGGAACATCTCGCCTGCGCCTTCGGTGTCTGACGCGGTGATCAGCGGGGTGGAGACCCAGAAATAGCCATTTTCATGGAAGAAACGGTGCAGCGCCTGCGCCAGAGTATGGCGGACGCGGGCAACCGCGCCAATCAGGTTGGTGCGCGGACGCAGGTGAGCCACTTCACGCAGATACTCAATGCTGTGGCGCTTAGCCGCCATCGGGTAGCTGTCCGGATCTTCCACCCAGCCGACCACTTCCAGATGGGTCGCCTGGATCTCAAACGCCTGGCCCTGACCCGGCGAAGCCACCACTTTACCGGTGACGATAACCGAACAGCCCGTGGTCAGACGCAGCACTTCATCCTGATAATTATTCAGAGAATTATTGACGACAGCCTGAACGGGATTAAAGCAGGAGCCGTCATACACGGCGATGAAGGAAAGACCGGCTTTGGAATCTCTTCGGGTACGCACCCAACCACGTACGGTGACTTCACTGTCAACCGCGACGCGACCGTGCAGTACGTCCGCTACAGGCACTACGCTCATAAATATCTCTCTATATAGAAGAAGTGAGTAAAAAAAGTTGCCCCATCCGGGGTTTTGCTATGTTACTTGCGAGTCTTCAGGAAACAAGCAAAATTCAGGCTGAAAACAGATTTATTACAGCAGAGGCGGGGCGTATTGACGCCCCGATAAGAGGGGATTTAACTCGCTTTTTTTACCAGCGGCAGGTCAAAGGCTTTACGCAGCGCTCTGACAAAGGCTTTGTCCTGACAGATCGTTTTACCCGGACTGTCGGAAAGTTTTGCCACCGGTTTACCGTTGCACTGCACCAGTTTAATGACGATATTCAGTGGCGTGACGCCCGGGATATCGCAGGTCAGGCGGGTCCCGATACCGAAAACCACATTCGTTCGCTGACCAAAATGGCGGTAAAGCGCCAGCGCTTTGTCGAGATTCAGATTGTCAGAAAAGACCAGATTTTTGCTTAAGGGATCGATACCCAGCTTCTGATAGTGGGCGAGTGCTTTCTCACCCCACTCAACCGGATCGCCGGAATCGTGGCGCAGACCCTGATAACGGCGGGCGAACACCGGGCCAAAGTCGCGCAGGAACGCATCCATGGCGATACAGTCGGTCAGCGCAATACCCAGCTGGTCGTCATACTCATCCAGCCACGCCTGCAGTGCTGCCCGCTGGCTGTTCGCCAGAACGGGACTGATCTGCTGGAACGCCTGAAACCACTCGTGCGCCTGGGTGCCCACTGGCGTGAGTGACAGGCGGCGCGCCAGGTCATAGTTACTGGTACCAATCAGCCAGGGGAAATCCTGTTTCAGCGTTGCGACAATCGACTGCTGTACATCCTGTGAATAGCGACGGCGGGTGCCGAAATCCATCAGGCGGAAGCGTGACATGTCGAGGTCGGCCACCTGCGCGTTAAAGTCGCTGAGCTTATGATGCAGGTGATCAATCGCCTGCTGAGTGGTGACCTGCGGTGTGCGATGACGATGCACAATCTCGCTAATCAGCGCCAGCAGCGGCACCTCCCACAGTATCACTTCACGCCACGGCCCCTGAATACGAAGGTCCAGCTTGCCGTGGTGATTGCGCACCTCAACCTGCTCCGGTTTGTAGCGGAACTGGCGAAGCCAGCTCAGGTAATCTTCGCGAAAGAAGGGAAGATGAGACAACCAGGTCGCTTCATCTTCAGTCAGCGCCAGATTTTGCATTGCGGTTATCGCGTCACGAATTTCGTCAGCGTAGAGACCCAGCAGTTCGTCGCCGCGGCAGCGAAACTCCGCCGTCACCGTTACGTCATGGTAGCGGTGGAAAACGGCCTGCTGCATATGGAGCTTATAGGCGTCCGTATCCAGCAGCGAGGTCAGTATCGGGGAAGCATGTCCTGTCATGGCGCGTTTCAGCATCCTGTTCGGTGGCGCAGAGCCCGGTGTTGTACACAGTCATAAAGACGCAAAAGTATAATTCACTATCTGACGCCGATCACAGCATATTTCAGTCCGGCGGGTCGAGGCCAATCTGTGCCTTTGTTAACAAACTGTAGACATTTCACCCTTTAGCTGCATTGTGCGTGGCAAGCTTGTTGTAACAAGCTTAGACTTTGCCGGTAAACTTATAACAACGCGAGACGGAATATGACGCAACAGCCCCAAATCAAGTATCGCCACGACTACCGTGCGCCTGATTACACCATCACCGACATCGATTTAACCTTTGAACTGGATGCGTCGACCACCCGCGTAACGGCCATCAGCCAGGTCAAACGGCTGGGCGACAGCCAGGCTGAGCTGCGCCTGGACGGAGAGGCGTTAACGCTGATTGCGCTGGAAATCGACGGGCAGCCCTGGACGGCGTTCCGTGAAGAAGAGGGGGCGCTGGTCATCAGTCAGCTGCCGGAAAGCTTCACCCTGAAAATCATCAACGATATTCATCCGGATCAGAACACCGCGCTGGAAGGACTGTACAAATCGGGTGAGGCGCTCTGCACCCAGTGCGAAGCTGAAGGCTTCCGTCATATTACCTGGTATCTCGATCGCCCGGATGTGCTGGCGCGTTTTACTACCACCATTTATGCCGACGGCAATCGCTATCCCTATCTGCTCTCGAACGGTAACCGGATCGACGGCGGCCAGGACGATCAGGGGCGCAACTGGGTGAAGTGGCAGGACCCGTTCCCGAAACCCTGCTATCTGTTTGCGCTGGTGGCGGGCGACTTCGACGTGCTGCGCGACAGCTTTACCACCCGCTCAGGCCGGGATGTGGCGCTGGAGATTTTCGTCGACCGCGGCAATCTCGACCGCGCTGACTGGGCGATGACCTCGCTGAAAAACAGCATGAAGTGGGATGAGGAGCGTTTCGGTCTGGAGTATGACCTCGACATCTTTATGATCGTGGCAGTAGACTTCTTTAATATGGGGGCGATGGAAAACAAAGGCCTCAACGTCTTTAACGCCAAATATGTGCTGGCCAAAGCTGAAACCGCGACCGACAAAGATTATCTTGGTATTGAAGCCGTAATCGGTCATGAATATTTCCATAACTGGACCGGTAACCGTGTGACCTGCCGCGACTGGTTCCAGCTCAGCCTGAAAGAGGGGCTGACGGTCTTCCGCGATCAGGAGTTCAGCTCCGATCTGGGCTCGCGCGCGGTGAACCGCATCGATAATGTGCGCATCGTTCGTGGTGCACAGTTCGCCGAAGATGCCAGCCCGATGGCGCACCCGATCCGCCCGGATCAGGTGATCGAAATGAACAACTTCTACACTCTGACCGTGTATGAAAAGGGATCGGAAGTGATCCGCATGATGCACACGCTGCTGGGTGAGGAGAATTTCCAGAAAGGCATGCAGCTCTATTTTGAGCGCCACGACGGCAGCGCGGCAACCTGCGATGATTTTGTTCAGGCGATGGAAGATGCTTCAAACGTCGACCTGTCGCAGTTCCGCCGCTGGTACAGCCAGTCGGGTACACCGGTCCTGACGGTCCGTGACGACTATAATCCGGAGCTGGAACAGTACACTCTGCATGTTACCCAGCACACGCCAGCCACCGCCGACCAGAAAGAGAAGCTGCCGCTGCACATTCCGCTGGATATCGAACTCTATGATGGCGAAGGCAAGGTGATCCCGCTGCAGCATAATGGGCAGCCGGTGCATCATGTGCTGAATGTTACCGAGGAGTTCCACACCTTTATTTTCGACAACGTCTACTTCCAGCCGGTGCCGTCGCTGCTGCGTGAATTCTCTGCGCCGGTGAAGCTCGACTATAAGTGGAGTGACGCGCAGCTTACCTTCCTGATGCGCCATGCCCGCAACGACTTCTCCCGCTGGGATGCGGCTCAGAGCCTGCTGGCTACCTATATCCGCCTCAATGTCGCCCGCTATCAGCAGGGTCAGCATCTGTCGCTGCCACTGCACGTCGCCGACGCATTCCGCGCAGTGCTGCTTGATACCGACTGCGACCCGGCACTGACCGCGCTGATCATGACGCTGCCGTCAGAAAATGAGATTGCCGAGCTGTTTGACGTTATCGATCCGCAGGCCATCTCACTGGTGCGGGATGCGCTGCAGCGTACGCTGGCGCGCGAACTGGCCGATGAATTCTTTGCGATTTACAACGCCAATCAGCAGCCCGAGTACCGGGTGGGGCATGAGGCGATTGGTCAGCGCAGCCTGAAAAATATCTGCCTGACCTATCTCGCCTTCAGCGATGCGCAGCTGGCGGACAAACTGGTGCAGGCGCAGTATCAGCAGGCGACCAACATGACTGATGCGCTGGCCGCTCTTTCTGCCGCTGTGGCGGCGCAGCTGCCGTGCCGCGATGCGCTGCTGGCGGCGTATGATGAGCGCTGGCATCAGGATGGTCTGGTCATGGACAAATGGTTTGTGCTGCAGGCGACCAGTCCGGCTGCCAACGTGATGCGCAACGTGCGTCAGCTTCTGACGCATCGCTCCTTCACGATGAGTAACCCGAACCGCGTTCGCTCGCTGGTGGGTGCCTTTGCCTCCGCGAACCCTGCTGCTTTCCATGCAAAAGATGGCAGCGGCTATAAGTTCCTGGTCGAGATGCTGACTGACCTCAACACCCGTAATCCGCAGGTGGCGGCACGGATGGTGGAGCCGCTGATTCGCCTGAAACGCTATGACGAAACGCGTCAGGCGATGATGCGCGAGGCGCTGGAAGAACTGCTGACGCTGGATAAACTCTCTGGCGATCTCTACGAGAAAATCACCCG
This sequence comes from Pantoea sp. Sc1, assembly GCF_000255315.1. Classification (NCBI taxonomy): domain Bacteria; kingdom Pseudomonadati; phylum Pseudomonadota; class Gammaproteobacteria; order Enterobacterales; family Erwiniaceae; genus Pantoea; species Pantoea sp. Sc1. The sequence goes on along the minus strand of NZ_AJFP01000001.1, from coordinate 2,706,016 downwards.
GGCGCTGAACGCCTGATAATAAAAAGGCGGAGCGTCTGAGACGGCCTCCGCCTTTTTTTAGCGCTGCTGCGCCAGCCGCACCGGTGGAGTGCGCTCTGTACGCTGCATCACCCGATCCAGCACCTCCGCTTCCAGCTCGGCGAGTCGTGCCGATCCCCGGCGCCGCGGCCTGGGCAAATCGACCTGAAGATCCAGCCCGATCTCTCCCTCCTCAATCAACAGCACCCGATCCGCCATCACAACCGCCTCACTGACATCGTGTGTGACCAGCAGCACGGTAAAGTGATGCTGCTGCCACAGCGACTCAATCAGTCCCTGCATTTCGATGCGGGTCAGGGCATCCAGCGCCCCCAGTGGCTCATCCAGCAGCAACAGGCCGGGACGATGGATCAGCGCCCGGGCCAGCGCAACCCGCTGTTTCTGGCCTCCCGACAGCGCGGCAGGCCACTCATCAGCCCGATCGGCAAGTCCGACTGCCGCCAGCGCATCCCGCGCCGCGCCGCGCCATTCGCGTCCGCGCAGTCCCAGGCCGACGTTATCGATCACTTTTTTCCACGGCAGCAGTCGCGCATCCTGGAACATCAGACGGGTATCGTCGCGCGCCGACTGCAACGGCGCATTGCCCGCCAGCAGCTCACCGCTGGAGCAGTGCTCTAGTCCGGCCAGCAGGCGCAGCAGGGTACTTTTGCCACAGCCGCTGCGGCCCACGACCGCCACAAACTGACCGGAAGGGATATGCAGGTCAATTTTATTAAGAATAGTGCGGTTGCCATACTGTTTGCTGACGCCGTTGACGCCAACCGGGGTGCCGGTGTTGAGGCGTGCCGGTGAGAGAATCGGACTCATGCGTTCTCCTCCTTAAATTGATAAGCGGGATGCCAGCGCAGCCAGACACGCTCCAGCAGCAGCGCGGCGACATCCGCCAGTTTACCGAGCAGGGCGTAGAGAATAATGGCGACCACCACCACATCCGTCTGCAGGAATTCCCGCGCATTCATCGCCAGATAGCCGATGCCGGCGTTGGCGGAAATGGTCTCCGCGACGATCAGCGTCAGCCACATCAGGCCGAGGGCGAAACGCACGCCGACCATGATATTCGGCAGCGCGCCGGGCAGGATCACCTGGATAAACAGACTCCAGCCGGAGAGACCGTAGCTGCGGGCCATCTCAACCAGCCCGCGGTCAATATTACGGATGCCGTGATAGGTGTTGAGGTAGATAGGGAAGAGTGTGCCCAGCGCCACCAGGAAAATCTTGGCCGACTCATCAATACCGAACCAGAGGATCACCAGCGGGATCAGGGCCAGATGCGGCACGTTGCGCAGCATCTGAACCGAAGTATCGAGCAGACGCTCACCGGTTTTTGAGGTGCCGGTAATCAGTCCAAGTATCAGACCGATGGAGCCGCCGATAGCGAAACCGACCAGCGCCCGCCAGCTGCTGATCGCCAGGTGCTGCCACAGTTCGCCGCTGACCGTCAGCCGCCAGAAGGTGGTCACGATTTTCTCCGGCGCCGGCAGAATGCGGGTTGATAACCAGCCGGTTTGCGAGGCAATCTGCCATACCACGATCAGCAGGAGAGGCAGCAGCCACGGCACCAGCGTATCGGCAAGACGTTTTCGGGTTCTGGCCATTCTGCTCTCCTCAGCCCCGGGCGACTTTTTTCTCAGGGGTAAAATCGTTGGCTACCGCTTCACCGTGCGCCTGAACGACGCGAGGCTGCGGGACCAGCGGCACCTGCAGGTCGAGATGCGGGAACAGGAGTTCCCCGACGCGATAAGCCTCTTCCAGATGCGGGTAGCCTGACAGAATAAAGGTCTCGATACCCAGCGCTTCATACTCTTTGATCCGGGCGGCAACGGTCGGGCCATCACCCACCAGTGCGGTTCCGGCACCGCTGCGCACCAGACCGACACCTGCCCAGAGGTTCGGGCTGATTTCGAGCTTGTCGCGGCGACCCCCGTGGAGCGCGGCCATGCGACGCTGTCCGACAGAATCGGCGCGCTGGAATGCCGCCTGCGCTTTGGCGATGGTGGCGTCATCCACATTGGCAATCAGCCGGTCAGCCGCCTGCCAGGCCTCTTCATTAGTTTCACGCACAATCACATGCAGACGGATACCGAATCGCACCGTCCGGCCCTGAGCAGCCGCTTTCGCGCGCACCTGCTCAATTTTCTCTTTGACCTGCGCAGGCGGCTCGCCCCAGGTGAGGTAGACATCAACCTGCTCCGCGGCCAGCTCCTGCGCCGGTTCCGAGGAGCCGCCAAACCAGAGCGGCGGACGAGGCTGCTGGACCGGTTTAAACATCAGCCGCGCCCCGCGAACGTGCACATGCCTGCCTTCATAGTCGACGGTTTCCCCCTCAAGGACCCGACGCCAGACGCGGGTAAACTCGGCGGACTCCGCGTAACGCTCGCGGTGATCGAGGAACACCCCGTCGCCCGCCAGCTCTTCCGGATCGCCGCCGGTCACCAGGTTGAACAGCGCCCGCCCGTTAGAGAGGCGATCCAGGGTGGCGGCCTGACGGGCGGCCTGCGTCGGTGAAATCACACCCGGCCGCAGCGCCACCAGAAACCGCAGACGCTGAGTGACCTGAATCAGCGAGGCGGCCACCAGCCAGGCATCTTCACAGGAGCGGCCGGTCGGGATAAGGACGCCGCCAAAGCCAAGACGGTCAGCGGCCTGCGCCACCTGCTGCAGATAGGCGTGATCAACCGGTCGCGCCCCTTCGGCCGTGCCAAGATAGTGTCCGTCGCCATGGGTTGGCAGGAACCAGAAAACAGATACGCTCATTGTTGCTCCTTATTGCGTGACGGTGTGGGGATGCCAGAGACGATCCTGAATCGTCACTTTGACTGGCAACAGATGATTGGCATAAAAGAGATCGGCGGTGCGCTGCTGCGCGGCGGCCGTTTCGGCACTGACCGGTGAAATGCGGGTCGGCGGCCGGTGATCCAGATAGCTGGCGATAACCGGTTCGGGCAGGCCCATCGCCTGAGCCAGCAGGGTGGTACTCTGCTGCCGCTGGCTGATGGTGAGCGCATCGGCCGCACTGAACGTGTCGAGCACCTGCTGAATAAAGGCGCCATGGGCTTCGGCATAGCTGCGGGTCGCTAAATAGAACGAGCCGGTCAGGTTGAGCGAGCTGCCATCGATCAGCAGGCGCGAGTTACCCTGCTGGAGCACGGAGGAGTAGTAGGGGTCCCAGATAGCCCAGGCATCAACGTTGCCCTGCTGGAAAGCGGCGCGGGCATCGGCGGGCGTCAGATAGACCGGCGTAATATCGTTAAAGGAGAGTCCCGCCTGCTGCAGCGCGCGCAGCAGCAGATTGTGCGAGCTGGAGCCTTTCTGGAAGGCGACTTTTTTCCCTTTCAGATCCGCCACCTGTTTCAGGGGGCTGTTTTTCGGCACCAGAATCACTTCTGATTTCGGTTTCGGCGGTTCAGAACCTACATAGAGCAGATCAGCGCCCGCGGCCTGCGCAAACAGCGGCGGAAGGTCGCCGGTGCTGCCGAGATCGATGCTGTTCACATTCAGCGCTTCCAGCATCTGAGGGCCCGCCGGGAACTCGACCCACTTAATATGCGTATGGGGAAAACGCTTCTCCAGTAACTGATGCGACTTTGCCAGCACCATGCTGACTGAGCCTTTCTGATAACCGATACGAATTTCAGCCGGGTCGGATTCGGCGGCCTGAACCTGAAGGCCCGCCAGCAGAAGTCCCGCAACCAGCCACTTTCCTAATCTCTGCTTCATTGCTCTTTCCTTAAACCGCTTGCGCAACGGGGTGGTGGTGACGGGTCAGCGCCAGCCAGAAGGCGGAAACCGCTTCATCCAGACGCTCTGCCAGAGAGGCCTGCAATTCAGGCTGCCGGTCATAATGAACCACCTGATGATCCTCGGCATAAACGCCGTGCAGAATCTCCTGCGCCTTCAGGGCATTGAGAACCGGCTTCAGGGCGTAGTCGAGCGCCAGCATATGACCGGCACTGCCGCCGCTGGCCAGTGGCAGCACCACTTTATGTTCCAGCGCGCGTTCCGGCAGCAGGTCAAGCAGGGTCTTCAGCGCCCCCGAAAATGAGGCTTTATAGATCGGGGTCGCCACAATCAGCCCATCCGCTGAGGCCAGGTCCTCGCGTAATGCCAGCAGGGCAGGCGCATCAAAGCGCGCATTGATCAGATCGTCAGGCTGAAAGTTGTGAATATTCCAGGGAATGACTTCAACGCCACGCGCCTCCAGCTTGTGCTGACACAACGTCAGCAGGGAAGTTGAGCGGGAGGGGAACCGTGGGCTGCCTGCCAGCGTAATAACTCGCATCATCACTCCTTATAACTAAAAGTTATTGATTATCAAATGTTGAGAACTTATGCCTTCATACTGTCAGAGCAGGGCAGTGGGCTTAAATGATTTATCCGGCAAAGTAAGCGTAAAAACTGCAAATAGAAGCGGCAGAAACCGGGGCGCATCCGGGGACATTCCGAATATTCTTAATTTCAGGGCAAACAGAGAAACGATTCATTAAGGAGGGTGATACAAGATTGCGAAAACAGGCGGAATGCCCGAAAAAAATCGCTCTCGTCTGATTGCCTGAACATTCTGATTGTGGCCAACAACTTCATTAAGCGCAGCGGCCGGGTCAGAAGCAGCACGGAAACTGACTGGTGGTGAGCTTCCTTCGTCTGTTATTAGGATTTATGCCATAAGGCAGAGTGTAATAAAAATGAAGCAATGGTGACGTTTTTCACGGATTCAGACGTTCGCTTACAGATTCCTGAATCTGGTTACGTCTGCTTTATCACCTATTTTTAAATCAATCCTCAACGGTTTTAACATTGCAGCAGGATATTGATGCACGTCTTTTAACAGTGATAGTCCTGTGAAACGTTAAGATATTTTTTACGACTGGTCTTTTTTTACGAAGCCGGTTTAAGATAATCGGGCTGAATCAAAGAAACAGAATATCAGCCTCTCACTCTTTTCATCGCTTCGCCTCTGGTCAGGACCTGCATCAGGCAGGTGAATCGTTTTGTTATTTTTAACAGCTGAGAATTACCTATGTCTGACATCCTGTTATCCGTAATTATTCCAACCTACAACGTTGAGAAATATATTGTCGAGTGCGTTGATTCCTTATTGCGCCAGGTTAAATCTCCCAATGAAATTCTCATTGTGAATGATGGCTCCACCGACGGAACGCTGGCCTTACTTGAACAGAATTATGCGCATCTTTCTCAGGTGAAAATAATTACTACGGAAAACGGCGGCGCCGGTCGTGCTCGCGATGTGGGCATTGAGCAGGCCAGAGGCCAGTTCCTCTTTTTCTGCGACCCGGATGATGTCGTGGTTGATGGGCTGGTGGCGGAACTTGCGACGGTCGCGGAACAGCACCCGGAAACCGACCTGTTCTGTTTCAACTCCTGCGTTTTTCGGGATGGGCAGATTGATGTCACCTCACCTAAAGTCAGACACGAAATTTTTGGCCAGCAGAAATCGCAGGAGGTCTTTTTGCATCTGCTGCGAAACGGCAGATATACCTCGGCGGCCTGGAGTTATATCGTCAGTAAGCGAATTGTCGAGCAGCATAAATTACGCTTTGTTGGACGCGTTCATGAAGATCACAACTTCACGCTCTCCGTGTTTGTAAAAAGTCAGCAGGCCTGGGTCAGCCGTCAGGTTTATTATAAACAGCGTATCCGTAATGGCTCGCTGACCAACAGTACCAAAAGTAATGAGTTTTTCTACCAGCGTTATAACGCTTTTATGCACGCCTACAGTACGTTAAACAGCTCGATCACGAAATCCGCCTGGCGCAGTTCGCTGGAGAAAGCCTATTTAGTTCATTCGTTTCGCCTGATGATCTACCTGTCACTCTATAATGGCACCCCCGTGCCGGAATATGTCCTGAATGCCATCCGCTTCCTGGGCCGTAATATCAAAACAGAAAACGTCAAGGAGTGGCTACTGTTCAATCGCCCTGAACTCTTTATTGCGTTACAGCATTACAAAGTTAAAAAAGAGCTCAGTCGTGCCGCCTGATCCTGCAAAAGCAGCCGGATTCTGAAAAATTTGAAGCGATATTGTTTATGCCTTAGCGAAATGAGAAGGTGAGACATGCAATGTGTATAAGGTTGTTGCGTCATGGCAAAAGTACTCGATAAAAGTCTGATTATTAATATTTTTTCACTGCTGGCGTATCGCGGCGCGTCGTTTCTGTTTCCGCTGGCTACGCTGCCCTATCTGGCCCGTGTTCTGGGGGTAGAACAGATGGGTACGCTGGCGCTGGCGATCGCCTGCGTGCTCTATTGCAGTACCATCTCCGACTGGGGATTCAATGTCTTTACCACCAAAGATATTGCGCACCATCGTGACGACAAGGAACGTGTCAGTCAGCTCTTCTGGTCCACCTTTAACGCCAAGCTGATGCTGCTGCTGCTGACCAGTGGCACGCTGCTCACCGCCACCTGGTTTAATCCTGCCTGGCACTCACTGTTCTTTATTGTGCTGGCGAACTGCACGACGCTGGTTGGTTCGCTGTTTTCCTTTGGCTGGCTCATGCAGGGCTTTGAGAAGCTGGGCAAAACCGCAGTTATTGCCACCTTCGGAAACTTCTGCGCCATTCCGCTGACCTTTTTGCTGGTGAAATCTCCGCAGGACACCTGGCTGGCTGCGTTGATCCCTGGCGTCGTCTCCATGATCAGTGCGGCGATAACGCTGAAGTTTGTGCTGGAGATGAAAGTCATTGGCCATTACCGCTTTGAACCGCGTGAAATTAAACAGCGCATCACTGACAGCATGGATGTCTTTATTGCCATTGCCGGGGCCAACCTGTTTAACAGCGTCAACGTGGTGATCCTGGCGACCTTTACCTCTACCTATATGGTGGGGATCTATAACGGTGCCGATCGCCTGCGTAAAGCGGCAAACTCCGTGCCGGAGCAGATCGGGAGCGCCTTCTTTCCGCGCGTCAGCCACCTGTTTGGCCGGGATAAACGCGCCGCGATTGCCGCAACACGCAAAAGTCTGCTGCTCTCATTCTCTCTGAGTCTGTCGATTGTCATCTTTACCTGGTTTTTTGCTGACCTGGTCGTCTCAATTTTACTGGGTAAAGACTTTATTCCGTCGGCGGATGTGCTGCGCGTCTTCGTGCTCTGCTTCCTGTTTGGCAACATCGCCTATCCGGCCGGATTACAGATCCTGATCCCACACGGCCTGGCGCGCCAGCGTATGTGGGTCATGATGGCGGCGGGGGTGATTAACGTACCGCTCTGCTGTTTCCTGGCCTGGAAGTTTGGCGCAATCGGCGCGGCATGGTCGATGGTGGGTGCGGAAGCGTTTGTCTGTCTTGGCATTTTTGGCATCATGCATCGTCACGGTATCCTGCGGGAATATCTCTTTCCCTCTCAGGTGGAAAATCGCCCCGTAAACGATTCCGCTGCGTAAGATCAAAGCAAGGTGACTTAACTTCCCGCCTTTCCGCCCTTCGATTTACTTTTGCGCCAGAGCACTTTACCATTCTGGCGCACAATTTCCCGTGCACCGACTTTCACGATTGCTTCCGTCCTTCAGGAGAGTGCATGTTTTATCCTATCGTCCGACCGGCGCTGTTTAAACTCGACCCCGAACGCGCGCACGAACTTACCTTTCAGCAACTGCGCTTTATGAATGGCACCCCGCTGGAACGGTTTTATCGCCAGAATCTGCCGTCGCGTCCGGTCACCTGTATGGGACTGACCTTTAAAAATGCCCTTGGTCTGGCCGCGGGCCTGGATAAAAACGCGGAGTGCATTGATGCCTTTGCGGCGATGGGCTTCGGGTTTGTTGAAGTGGGCACCGTCACGCCGCGCGCTCAGGCAGGCAATGATAAGCCGCGCATGTTCCGACTGGTTGAAGCGGGCGGGATTATCAATCGCATGGGATTCAATAATCGGGGGGTCGATCACCTGGTCGAAAATGTGAAAAAAGCGCGTTTTAACGGCGTGCTGGGGATTAATATCGGCAAAAATAAAGATACGCCGGTTGAGCAGGGAAAAGAGGATTACCTGATCTGCATGGAAAAGGTGTATGCCCACGCCGGTTATATCGCCATCAATATTTCCTCACCTAACACTCCCGGTCTGCGCTCACTGCAATATGGTGAGGCTCTGGATGATCTGCTTTCTGCCATTAAACAGAAACAAAAAGCGCTGGAACAGCGTCATCTCAAATATGTTCCGCTGGCCGTAAAAATTGCCCCGGACCTCTCTGAAGAGGAGTTAATTCAGGTAGCGGACAGTTTAGTGCGTCACCAGATCGATGGCGTGATTGCGACGAATACCACGCTGGATCGCTCCCTGGTCACGGGGCTTAAGCATGCTGAGGAAGCCGGTGGCTTAAGCGGGCGGCCTGTCCAGTCGCGCAGCACGGCGGTCATTCAGCGGCTCTCACAGGAACTACAGGGACGCCTGCCGATTATCGGCGCAGGCGGTATTGATTCTCTGACCGCTGCGCGTGAAAAGATTGCGGCAGGGGCTACGCTGGTTCAGATCTATTCAGGCTTTATTTATCAGGGGCCAGGATTAATTAAAGATATCGTCACGCATCTCTAAGACAATTCTCACAATGCTTCGCCGGGGGGTTTATTTATCCCCTCGGCTCGTTTATATTTTGTCCTGTTGCACGATTTTTCAGCTTTTCCTTATATTCTATTTTCGCTGAATTCTGCGTGACGTATGGCGCAGCGGTAAAAGACAGGGCAGACGATGAACATTAAACCCGACGATAACTGGCGTTGGTATTTTGACAACAGCCACGACCGAATGATGCTCGACCTGGCAGACGGTATGCTTTTTCGCTCCCGCTATTCCCGCAAAATGCTGACGCCCGATGCGTTCTCAGAGTCGGGTTTCTGTGTTGATGATGCCGCCCTCTATTACACCTTTGAAGAGACCTGCCGTCAGTGCAAACTCAGTGGCAGCCATCGCGCTGAACTGGTGCTGAATGCCCTGGTCGCCGCGCGCTTCCTGAAACCGCTGATGCCGAAAAGCTGGCACTTCACCGCGTATGCCCCGGCTATGCAGCCGCGGCCCGGTGAGATGGTGCAGGTTACGCTGGCAGAAGAGGGAACGCAGGCGCGTCTGCTGGTGGTTGAAAGCGGCAGTAACGCGGCGCTCTGCCTGCTGGCTCAGCCAGCACTGACGCTGGCCGGCAAAAATATGGTGCTCGGCGATGCCATCAAGGTGATGAACGACCGCCTGCAGCCCTGGTATCAGGATGTCGCGCCGCGCTATGCCCGTGCGGTCTGACTATTTCAGTTCGACATCGCCTGCCGGAATACAGCTGCAGCTCAGCAGCGTTCCGTCCTGACGCACGGCGCCTTTCTTCAGTGCTTTGACTTCGCCCGACACCAGATTCAGCTTACAGCTGCCGCACAGTCCCGCACGACAGGAGTAGGGGATACGAAATCCCTGCATTTCCAGCTGATCCAGTAACACCTGCTGATTATCCCCGCGGAAGGTCTGTCCCTGAAAGGTGATAGTCACTGCATCAGGGGTCTGCGGCTGCGGTTTAAGCGTCTCAATGACCTCTCCGGCACCGTAGAGGCGCGGAGCATGGCGCTTCAGGATCACCATTTCGTCACCGGCACGTACCACACCCTGATTACGGGCCACCAGATTCAGGCCAAAATCGATATCCCCGCTGCCATCCTGGGCGCTGCGGAACGTCTGCAGAGTGGCGAGCGGATGACCGGCAGGATGTTTGCGTCCGGTTTCGGGGCTGACCGTGGTCAGCACGCAGCGACTGCAGGGTTTCGGCACTTCAAAGATGACTTCACCTATCCGGATCTCCGCCCAGCTGTCTTCATCCCATGCAGCCGCGCCGCTCACGATCAGATTGGGACGAAACTGTTCGGCACGTATGCTGGCCGGGCAGCGCTGTTGCAGGTCATGCAGCGAGGCGCTGTTCACCAGCAAAAACGGATAGCCATCGGCAAAACTCAGAGGAACATGGTCAAATGCTTTGACCCGGCGACGGGGTTCAGGTCCGACCCAGCGCAGCTGGACGTCACGGGGAAAGAACTGGCTCAGCCACTGATTCATGGCGGGCGGGGCGATGCGTGCGTTGAAGCGATTGCCCCAGACCTCGGTCGGGTGTTCCTGCTCCCCGAAATCGCTGAAGCAGATAAGCATGTGACTGCCGTCCGGCGCTTCCAGTAACAGCCCCTCAGGTAAAATAGCGGGTGTAAAGCGCACCATCTCCGGATGCTGCCGGGCGGTAATAAAGGTGCCGTCAGGTTCCGTCACCATAAACAGACGATCAAAAGCCAGCCCGCTGCCAGAAACCCGGGCGTGTGACAGCGCCAGCCCCCGCATCGACTTCACAGGATGAATAAATAAGCGGGAAAGCGTGATCATGGTGTTCTCCTTGAAACCCGACGCGCAAGACAAAAGAAGCTAACTTTATGACATAGGTCTGTGATTCGCTATAATGCGCGACAATTTTCTCAAGAGTTAAAAAGTGACGATATGAATTCTCTGTTTGCCAGCACGGCGCGTGGGCTCGAAGAGCTGTTAAAAAGTGAGCTGGACGCGCTGGGCGCGCAGGATTTGCAAGTGGTGCAGGGAGGCGTTCACTACGAAGCCGACGATCGCGTCATGTACCAAAGCCTGATGTGGAGCCGTTTAGCATCACGCATCCTGTTGCCGCTGGGAGAGTTTGGCGTCTACAGCGACCTCGATCTCTATCTGGGTGTGCAGGGCGTGGACTGGCCGTCCATGTTCGGCAGCGACAAAACCTTTGTCGTCCATTTCAGCGGCACCAATGACTCGATTCGCAACAGCCAGTTTGGTGCGCTGAAAGTCAAAGACGCCATTGTGGACAGCTTTACCCGTAAGAATCTGGAGCGTCCCAATGTCGATCGTGAGCAGGCGGATATCCGTATCAACGTCTGGCTGAATGACGATCGCGCCAGCATCGCGCTGGATCTGAGCGGCAGTTCATTGCATCAGCGTGGCTATCGCCAGCAGACCGGTCAGGCACCGTTAAAAGAGAATCTGGCGGCGGCGATTGTGCTGCGTTCTGGCTGGGAGCCATCCACCCCGTTGATCGATCCGATGTGCGGTTCAGGTACGCTGCTGATTGAAGCTGCGCTGATCGCCTGCGATCGTGCGCCTGGCCTGCTGCGCCGTCACTGGGGTTTTATGGCCTGGAGCCAGTTTAATGCTGCGCTGTGGCAGGACGTGAAAAACGAAGCGCATAATCGTGCCCGCACCGGCACGGAGAATACGCAGGCGCGCTTCTTTGGCTATGATACGAACGGCCGGGTGCTGGAGTGGGCGCAGGCGAATGCCCGCCGGGCGGGTGTGGAAGAGCTCTTTACCTTTGCACAGCAGGATCTGCTGAAGCTGACCAATCCGGTAGATGCGGCGGTTCACGGCACGGTGCTGAGCAACCCCCCTTACGGTGAACGCCTGGAGAGCGAACCGGCGCTGATCGCGCTGCACAGTCAGCTTGGACGCCTGATGAAACAGCATTTTGGCGGCTGGAAGCTTTCCCTGTTCAGCGCTTCACCTGAGCTGCTGAGCTGCCTGCAGCTGCGCGCCGACCGTCAGTTTAAAGCCAAAAACGGCCCGCTGGATTGCGTGCAGAAAAACTATCAGCTCGCGGTGAACAGCAGCGAAAGCGCCGGGCAGATTGCGGAAGATTACGCAAACCGTCTGCGTAAAAACGTGAAAAAGCTGGAGAAGTGGGCGCGTCAGGAAGGCATTGAATGCTACCGTATTTACGATGCCGATCTGCCAGACTACAACGTGGCTGTTGACCGCTACGCTGACTGGGTGATTATCCAGGAGTATGCGCCACCGAAAACCATCGATCCCAACAAAGCGCGTCAGCGCCTGTTCGATGTGATCAGTGCGACGCTCACCGTACTGGCGTTGCCTGCAGACCGTCTGATTATGAAAACCCGCGAACGTCAGAAGGGCAAAGCGCAGTATCAGAAGCTGAGTGAGAAGGGCGACTATTTCGAAGTTAAAGAGTTTAATGCGCGTTTCCTGGTGAACCTGACCGACTATCTCGATACCGGTCTGTTCCTCGACCACCGCATTGCCCGCAAAATGCTCGGTAATATGAGCAAGGGTAAAGATTTCCTGAACCTGTTTGCTTACACCGGCACCGCCAGTGTGCATGCCGGTCTGGGCGGGGCACGCTCGACCACCACGGTCGATATGTCACGCACCTATCTGGAGTGGGCGGAACGCAACCTGCGTCTCAACGGGCTGACCGGTCGTCAGCACCGTCTGATGCAGGCGGACTGCCTGAGCTGGCTGCATGAGAGTGATGAGAATTTTGACCTGATCTTTATCGATCCGCCAACTTTCTCCAACTCCAAGCGTATGGAAGAGAGCTTCGACGTTCAGCGCGATCATATGATGCTGATGCGTAACCTGAAGCGCCTGCTGCGTCGCGGCGGCACCATCATGTTCTCCAACAACAAACGCGGTTTTAAAATGGACATGGATGGCCTGAAATCTCTGGGCCTGCAGGCGCAGGATATTACCCAGAAAACGCAGTCGCAGGATTTCGCGCGCAACCGACACATTCACAACTGCTGGCTGATCACACACGCCGGTAAGGAATAAGATTACATGTCATTAATCAGTATCCACGGCGCCTATCTCTCCTTCAGCGATGCGCCGCTGCTAGACAACACCGAACTGCATATCGAAGAGAACGAGCGCGTCTGTCTGGTCGGCCGTAACGGTGCAGGTAAATCCACCCTGATGAAGATCATCAATGGTGAACAGCCCCTGGATGATGGTCGCATTATTTATGAAACCGACCTGGTCGTGGCACGTCTGCAACAGGACCCCCCACGCAATATTACCGGTTCGGTTTATGACTTCGTGGCTGAAGGCGTTGAAGAGCAGGCAGAGCATCTGAAAGCCTATCACGCCATTTCCCATCTGGTAATGGACGATCCAAGCGATAAAAACCTCAATGAGATGGCGCGTCTGCAGAGCATTCTCGACCATCAGAATCTGTGGCAGCTGGAAAGCCGCATCCATGATGTGCTGGAGCAGATTGGCCTGAAGCCCGATACCGAGCTTTCATCGCTTTCGGGTGGCTGGCTGCGTAAAGCGGCGCTGGGCCGTGCGCTGGTGAGCAATCCGCGCGTTCTGATGCTGGATGAACCGACGAACCACCTGGATATTGAAACCATCGACTGGCTGGAAACCTTCCTGAAGAATTTCAGCGGCAGCATCGTCTTTATCTCCCATGACCGTTCGTTTATCCGCAACATGGCGACGCGGATCGTCGACCTTGACCGCGGCAAACTGGTCTCCTGGCCGGGCAACTACGATCAGTATCTGGCGGGTAAAGAGGAAGCGCTGCGCGTCGAAGAGATGCAGAACGCGGAGTTTGACCGCAAGCTGGCGCAGGAAGAGGTGTGGATCCGTCAGGGCATCAAAGCCCGTCGTACCCGCAATGAAGGTCGCGTGCGTGCGCTGAAAGCCCTGCGTCGTGAGCGTTCTGAACGCCGTGAAGTGATGGGCAAAGCGAACATGCAGGTGGGCGAAGCCTCCCGCTCGGGCAAAATTGTCTTTGAACTGGAAAATGTCGATTACGCGGTCGATGGCAAAGTGCTGGTGAAGGACTTCTCTTCCCAGGTGCAGCGTGGCGATAAGATTGCTTTGATCGGGCCAAACGGCTGCGGTAAAACCACACTGCTGCGCCTGATGCTGCAACAGCTTAAGGCCGATCATGGCCGCGTGCATTCCGGCACCAAGCTGGAAGTGGCCTACTTTGACCAGCACCGTGCGGAGCTGGACCCGGATCGCACCGTGATGGACAACCTGGCCGAAGGCAAGCAGGAAGTCCTGGTCAACGGCAAACCGCGCCACGTTCTGGGTTATCTGCAGGACTTCCTGTTCCACCCGAAACGGGCCATGACCCCGGTGCGCGCGCTCTCCGGTGGGGAACGTAACCGCCTGCTGCTGGCGCGTCTGTTCCTGCGTCCCAGCAACCTGATGATTCTCGATGAACCGACTAACGACCTCGACGTCGAAACGCTGGAACTGCTGGAAGAGCTGATTGATGGTTATCAGGGCACAGTACTGCTGGTCAGCCACGATCGTCAGTTCGTCGATAATACCGTGACCGAGTGCTGGATTTTCGAAGGGAATGGCGAGATTGGCACCTTTGTTGGCGGCTACCACGATGCACAACAGCAGCGTGCAGCCTACCGGCAGCATAAGGCCTCAGCCCCAGCCAGAGCGGCAACCAGCACCGCGAAGCCCGCCGCAGAGAAGAGCGAGGCGAAGCGTAACGTGAATAAACTCAGCTATAATCTGGCGCGTGAGCTGGAACAATTGCCGCAAAAACTGGAGCAGCTTGAAGCGCGCATCGGTGAACTGCAGGCGAAGATGAGTCATCCGGACTTTTTCAGTCAGCCACACGATCAGACGCAACCGGTGCTGGATAATCTTGCTCAGACCGAGCAGGAGCTGGAAACCGCGTTTGCGCGCTGGGAAGAGCTTGAGTCACTGAAAAACGGCGCGTAGGGCAGGGCTAACGGATGTGTTCAGCAGTGAAAAGTAACGCGTGGATGCTCTGTCCACAGTGCGATTTAACGATCAGGCTGCCGGACATTCCCGTTGGCAGCCGGGCATCATGCCCGCGCTGCCACACTGCTCTGACGGCGAACTGGCATGAACCGCGTAAACGACCAACGGGCTATGCGCTGGCAGCGCTGTTTATGCTGGTGCTGGCGAACCTGTTTCCATTCGTCTCCATGAAGGTGGCCGGGCTGACCAGCCAGATCACCCTGATGCAGATACCCAGAGTGATGGTGTCGGAAGATTACAGCAGCCTCGCTACGCTGTTTCTGCTGTTCGTGCAGGCGGTTCCCGCCTTCTGCATGATAACCATCCTTCTGCTGGTCAATCCGATACCGTTACCCACATCGCTCAGAGTCGGTCTCGCCCGAATCCTGTTTCATCTGCGCAACTGGGGCATGTCAGAAATCTTCATGGCTGGCGTGCTGGTCAGCTTCGTCAAGCTGATGGCCTATGGTGAAATCGGACTGGAAACCAGCTTCTGGCCCTGGGTTCTGTTCTGTCTGCTGCAGTTGCGTGCCTTTCAGTGCGTCGATCGGCGTGCGCTGTGGGATCGCCTCTCACCCCGCCCCGCACTGCCGCATGCGCCCGAGGTGGGCGTCAGTGGCCTGGCACAGGGCCTGCGATCCTGTCCCTGCTGCACCGCCATTCTGCCTGCGGATGAGCCCGTCTGTCCGCGTTGTGGCGTCCAGGCGCAGGCCCGGCGTAAACACAGCCTGCAATGGACGCTGGCGCTGCTGCTCACCTCGGTGCTGCTCTACATTCCGGCTAACCTGATGCCGATTATGGTCACGGAGACGCTGGGCAGCGCCTATCCCTCCAATATCATGGCGGGGGTGATTGTGCTGTGGGCTGATGGCTCCTATCCGGTGGCGCTGGTGATCTTTATCGCCAGCATCATGGTGCCGACGCTGAAAATGCTGGCAATTGGCTGGCTCTGCTGGGATGCCAGCGGACGCGGACGGCGGGACAGCCACAAAATGCACAAGATTTATGAAGTGGTCGAGTTTGTTGGCCGCTGGTCGATGATCGACGTGTTTGTGATTGCCGTGCTCTCTGCGCTGGTGCGTATGGGGCAATTAATGAATGTGTATCCCGCGTGGGGGGCAGTTCTGTTTGCGATGGTGGTGATCATCACCATGATCGCTGCCATGACCTTTGACCCGCGATTACTCTGGGATCGTGCACGTGAAAACACAATGAAGGAGTCGCGCCTTGACGGAAACTAACCACGGCCATGCAAAGGTGGAACAGATTAAGCGCTGGTCGCCGGTCTGGATTGTCCCCATCGTCACGCTGCTTATCGGCGGATGGATCCTCTTCTATCACTTCAGCCATCAGGGGCCGGAAGTGACATTAATTACCGAAAACGCTGAGGGCATTGTGGCGGGTAAAACCACCATTAAAAGCCGCAGCGTGGATGTCGGTGTGGTGGAAAGCGCGGTGCTAAGCGACGATCTCCATCATGTGGAAATTAAAGCGCGCCTGAACGCGGGCATGGACAAGCTGCTGCACAGCGACAGCGTGTTCTGGGTCGTGAAACCGCAGGTGGGCCGTGAAGGTATCAGCGGCCTTGGCACGCTGTTGTCAGGCGCCTACATCGAACTGCAGCCCGGCACGAAAAACCAGGCACCTGAGCAGTACAAGCTGCTGGATGCTCCGCCGCTGGCGCCACCGGATGCCAAAGGGATCCGCATCATACTGGACAGCAAAAAAGCCGGTCAGCTCAATCCGGGCGATCCGGTTCTGTTCCGCGGCTACCGGGTCGGTACAGTGGAAACCAGTTCGTTTGACACCGATAAACGCATGATGACCTATCAGTTGTTTATTGCCGCGCCTTACGACCGCCTGGTGACCACCAACGTGCGCTTCTGGAAAGACAGCGGCATCGCCGTGGATATGTCCGCGTCAGGCATGCGGGTCGAAATGGGATCGCTGACCACGCTGTTCAGTGGCGGCGTCAGTTTCGATGTGCCGGATGGCTGGGATCTGGGTGAAGCGGCGACAAATCATGCCGACTATCATCTGTTTGACGATCAGCGCAGCATTCAGGATTCGCTCTACACCAATCACGTCGACTATGTGCTCTTCTTCTCAGACTCCATTCGCGGTCTGCAGGCGGGTGCACCGGTTGAATTCCGCGGCATTCGCCTCGGTACCGTGTCACAGGCACCGCTGATGAAAGCGGGTCTGGATCAGGCACTGAACAACGATTACCGCGTTCCGGTGCTGATTCGCATTGAGCCGGATCGCTTTATCAGCCGACTGGGCGAGAATTTCGATCTGGAGCAGCATCTGCAGGATGGGAAGAAACGTGGCCTGCGTGCCACGCTGAAAACCGGCAACCTGCTGTCGGGTGCGCTCTATGTCGATCTCGACTTTTATGACAATGCGCCAGCCTACAAAGGCCCGCAGAAAGTCTCAGGCTATGAAGTGATCCCAACCGTCAGCGGCGGATTGAGCCAGATTCAACAGAAACTGATGGCGGCCCTGGATAAGATCAACAGCCTGCCTCTGAACGGCATGGTCAATGAAGCGACCGGTACGCTGAAAGAGAGTCAGAAGACGATGCGCGATCTGCAGCGCACTATCGACAATATCAACAAAGTGACCGCCAGTCCGGCAATGAAGACCCTGCCGGAAGATCTGCAGCAGACGCTGCGTGAGCTGAATCGCAGCATGAAAGGACTGCAGCCCGGTTCGCCTGCTTACAGTAAGCTGGTCGGGGATATGCAACGACTGGATCAGGTGCTGCGTGAACTTCAGCCGGTACTGAGGACACTCAACACCAAGAGCAATGCGCTGGTATTTGAGGCGAAACCGGGACAGGATCCCCAGCCGAAGAGGGCGAAACAGTGAAAAAAGGATTGATACTTTGTGCCGCGCTGGTGATGAGCGCATGCAGCAGCAGCGTTGACAATACCTGGTATCAGCTGCCCTCCGGGGCGGCTTCCATGCAGGTCAGCAGCAGCCAGATGAACGAAGCTCAGCCGATGCTGTGGGTGCAGCAGGTGACGGTGCCGGATTATCTGGCCGGCAACGGGCTGGTCTACCAGACCAGTGACGTCAAATATGTCATTGCCGCCAACAACCTCTGGGCCAGTCCGCTTGATCAGCAGCTGCAGCAGACGCTGATTACTAATCTGAGCAAGGCGCTGCCTGGGCGGCTGGTAGCCGGATCGCCGCTGGGTGCGCAGCACGACACGCTGAATGTCACTATCACAGGCTTTCAGGGGCGCTACGACGGCAAGGCGATTGTCAGCGGTGAATGGACGCTGGAGCATCAGGGCCGTCTGACCAAACAGGCATTTAATATTGTCCTGCCGCAAACTGAAGATGGCTACGATGCCATGGTCAGAACGCTGGCCACCGGATGGCAGCAGACGGCGCAGCAGATCGCCAATAGTGTGGTTGCGCTAAATTAAGAATATTATGAATAAATAAGCTAAGCCCCAGATGAAATGTCGCGATATAACGGCATGATTCAGGGGCTTTTTATTAGCTTAATCAGGGCGATAGTGTTGCCGTCTCCATCACAAAACCGCGCTTTCTTTTCCGATTAAGGTCACATTTATGACAGTGGCATGAAGATTGCGCATTGATCTTTGGGTGCGCAGGGGGTAGAAGGTAAGAGTGGTTGAACATTAATTCACCACTTTTCTTTCCACCAGATTCCACAGACCTTACATGAGGGACACGGAGTATGAAGAGACAGAAACGAGACCGCCTCGAACGCGCCCATTCACGTGGTTATCAGGCAGGCATTACTGGACGCTCAAAAGAGATGTGTCCGTATCAGTTGATTGACGCTAAGTCTCACTGGTTGGGAGGTTGGCGACAAGCCATGGAGGACAGGTCGGTAGCAGCATAACCGGATGTCACTGAAAAAGGAAAATAACCTCCGCCTGGCGCGGAGGTTTTTGTTTCTGTGCAGAATGCTCAGAATGCCGCGGTGTCTTTGAACAGACCCACTTTGAGATCGCTGGCGGTGTAGATCAGGTTACCGTCAACCAGCACTTCGCCATCTGCCACGCCCATCACCAGCTTGCGGTTGATCACGCGTTTGAAGTGAATGCGGTAGGTGACTTTCTTCGCGTCCGGCAGGACCTGACCAGTGAATTTCACTTCACCCACGCCCAGCGCACGACCTTTACCTTCGCCGCCCAGCCAGCCCAGATAGAAACCTACCAGCTGCCACATGGCATCCAGACCCAGGCAACCTGGCATCACCGGATCGCCGATAAAGTGGCAGCCGAAGAACCAGAGATCGGGATTGATATCCAGTTCTGCTTCAACAAAGCCTTTGTCATATTTGCCGCCGTCTTCGGTCATTTTGACCACGCGGTCCATCATCAGCATGTTGCCGGAAGGAAGCGGCGGACCATTTTCGCCAAACAGTTCACCACGACCTGACAGAATCAGATCTTCTTTGGTATAGGATTCGCGTTTATCTACCATGTTTTCAATAAGCCTTGTTTTAGTGAATCACGAATATTAGCGAACAGTTGTACGCTGAGCAAATCGGATTAACGCTGGTTGAACCAGTTAAGCCAGCGCAGCGCCCAGGGACGTTGCGGGATATCCGGCTGGTTGAACAGGCTGATGCGTTCCTGAATGGTATGCAGCAGGCAATCGCCCTCGCCATCCTCCGTACGCCATATTTTACCGGTCAGCAGTGGCAGGGCCTCATCAGCACGTTCTACAGCCCAGATGTGGAAACGGCCCTGTTCTACCGCACTGACCACTGCCTGGCTGAGGCTGAGATGACGCACATTACAGGCCGGGATAATGACGCCCTGCTGGCCGGTCAGTTCACGCTGATGGCAGATCTCGAAGAAGCCTTCAATCTTCTCATTCAGGCCGCCTACCGGCTGGACGTTGCCGAACTGATCAACCGATCCGGTGACGGCAATCTGCTGATTGATTGGCTGGTTAGCCAGCGCGCTGATCAATGCACAGAGCTCAGCCAGAGAGGCGCTGTCGCCATCAACCTCAGAGTAGGACTGCTCAAACACCATCGACGCTGAAAAGGGCAGTTGCTGATCGAGCTCCAGCTCTGCAATCAGGTAAGCCTGCATGATCATCATGCCCTTAGCATGGATATTGCCGCCTAGCTCCGCCTTACGCTCAATATCCATGAACTCCCCATCACCGGGGTGAACGACGCAGGTAATCCGTGTCGGATCGCCCCAGGCGCGGGGATGGCCAGGATATTCAACGACCGAGAGGCCGTTGATCTGACCGACCACTTCACCTTCGGTTTCAATCAGAATCTGTCGCAGCAGGATTTCATCCCGCATCCGCTCATTGAGATAGTTCTCACGCCATAAGCGGGCTTCCAGTGCGTCGCGAAGCGCTTCGGCATTGAGCGTGTCACCCATCAGGGCTGACTCGCGCATCTGGCGCTGCAGCCAGCGCGGACAGAGGGGCAATGTCTCCTGATCGCCGCTATAGCGGACACCCTCTTTAATCAGTTCCGGCCAGAAGTCCGCTTCCGGAACCGGCAGACCCGCCTGACGCGCCAGCTCTTCGTTCCAGCGACACCAGGCCAGCATGTCATCTTCATCCAGAATCTGAATGTTCTCTTCAAATTCGGTATAAATCGCCATTTCATGCGCTTCAGGATCGAGCTCCTGAAAATCGGCCAGCACCTCGCGGTCTCCGCACAGCACCAGATTCAGCCTGAGCGGCACAGGCGGAACAGAGACGGGCAGGGGCCGGCGCTCGTCCTGGGAAGTCCACTCCAAGTAGCCCTGCTCAATCGCTTTTTTCAGGCGCAACCAGAGGATCGGCTGGGTCATCAGGCTTCGCAGTGAGAGCACCAGCGTACCGCCATTGGCGCGATGGATCAGGCCCGGTTCAGGCTGGAGGCGATCTTTATACTGGCGTACGCAGCCAAACAGCTGCTCCATCTCAACCCATTCAGCAAAATGAATACCACCCTGACTGGTGAACGGGCGCTGAGGATCGGAGGGCGGCTGGAGCGTGATAGTGTCACCCATGATATGGTAATCACCGCCGTACAGCGTGGTACTGTCGGGTATCACCCGCTGCGCGGCCTGGGCAATGAAGGTCAGATAATCGCGATTCTCCTGGCTTCGAACCAGCAGTAACGGGAATCCCTGCGACTGATGATGTAAATGCGCCAGGGCATTCAGCAACCGGGGCTGTACCGTTGCCAGAGCATCAGTTTCTTCATCAGCAATTCGGGAGAAAACGGATTGGTATGGTGCGCTATCCGGCTGTAAGGTCTGCCACGTAAGTTGGGTGCTGGTCAAAATAATCGCATTTATCTGTTTTAAGAAAAGCGAGATTATACAGGATTCACCCTGGTTAAGCACTGCAGACTTCCTAGTGAAGTTGTGAAGCTGACAGCATGTTTTTCGTTGCTGCATCCGGGAAAAAAGCTGTTATTCTTAGCTCGTTACGTGATCACGATGAGATTCCGATGAAATACCAGCAACTCGAAAATCTTGAAAGTGGATGGAAGTGGAAATACCTGGTGAAAAAACATCGGGAAGGTGAACTGATCACGCGTCACCTTGAATTGAGTGCGGCGCAGGCGGCAGTCGATAAACTGCTGGCGATGGAAAATAATCCGGTGACGGTGAATGAATGGATTGCTGAACATATCCATGCCGATCTTGATAACCGGCTGAAACAGACCATCCGCGCACGGCGGAAACGCCATTTTAATGCAGAACATCAGCATACCCGAAAAAAATCGATCGACCTGGAGTATCTGGTCTGGCAGCGACTGGCCGGACTGGCACAGCGGCGCGGCTGTACCCTCTCTGAGACCATTGTTCAGCTGATCGAGGATGCGGAACGCAAAGAGAAATATGCTACGCAGATGTCGAGTCTGAAGCAGGACCTGCAGGCGATTCTGGGTAAATCAGGTTCAGAAAACGACTAGCCGGGCAGGTGGAGCAGGGTGGCCAGCTCCGAACATCCCTTTATTACCGGCATAAAAAAACCCCGCCTGAGCGGGGTTTTTTATTACGTGTTAACTTAAGCCTGTGGCTGAGTTACAACGTCTTTGATGCCTTTAACGTCGATTTCTACGCGACGGTCCGGCGCCAGGCAGTCGATCAGGGCGTTACGGCCTTTCACGCTGTCACAGGTGTTGCCGGTAACTGGGTTAGATTCACCCATGCCACGTGCAGAGATCTTGTTAGAAGGGATACCTTTAGAAACCAGGTAATCTACGACTGACTGAGCACGTTTCTCAGACAGTTTCTGGTTGTACTGCTCTGAACCGATACGGTCAGTGAAGCCCAGTACGACAACGGAACCATCTTTAGGATCCATTGAGCTCAGCTGGCTGTACAGCTGATCCAGAGCCTGCTGGCCTTCTGGCTTCAGGGTCGCTTTGTTGAAGGTGAACAGAACGTCAGACTTCAGAGTGAAACGCTTGGTTTCAACAACTGGTGCTGGAGCTGGGGCCGGAGCCGGAGCTGGTGCAGCGACGTCATCCTGACCGAAGCGGTAAGAAACGCCTACGCTCAGCATGCCGTTGTCTGGACGTGCACCAACGGTCTGTGCATCACCGATGTTGTTAACCCACTGGTAGTCCAGGCGGGTAGCCCAGTTTTTGGTCAGTGCGTATTCAACACCTACAGCAGCCAGCGGAGATACGCCGGTGTCGTGGTCGCTGATGCGGCCAGTAGTTGGGTTAGTCTGCGTAGCATCTGCACGCCATACCATGCCGCCCAGACGGGTGTACACGTCCAGATCGTCATAGATTGGGTAGCTCAGTTTAGCTGCCAGCTGAACGCCCTGTGCTTTGAATGCGCCGTTAGTCACGGTGCCTTTGTTAGGCATGCGACCCAGCCAGTCATAGCCCAGCTCGAAACCCAGGTATGGGTTTGCCTGATAACCAACGAACGCACCTGCGCCCAGCTGGCTTTCATGAGTTGGACCGTTGTTGTTCTCGTAACCGTGGCCGTAGTAGCCAGTGTCGTGATACTGAGACCAGCCCAGTTTAGCACCGGTGTACCAGGTGTCATCTTTCGGAGCGGCCTGCGCTACGGTAGCGAAGCCAGCCAGTGCCACTGCAATTGCGATAGCTGTCTTTTTCATTTTGCGCCTCGTTATCATCCAAATAGGCAATGAGCAAAAAGGTTGCTCTTGGTTTAAATCCTTCGCCGGGTCAAAACGCTCGCTTATGACTCTACCGCAAAAAACGGAGGTTATTGAGCACCCTGGCGAGATAAAGTCTACAACGAGATTGGAAACTTACAAGTATGATGTGAGGCGCTTCTGTAAAAAAACAGCGATTTATACACAATTTCTAACAATTAGCCTGGTAGTATTGTCGCGGCAGCAAGCCTGAAAAACCTGCTAAACCATTGTCAATGCTCGAACTAACAGAATCAGTGGTTTAGCGACGACAGATAAGAAAAATAGCTTGAGAAACTTCTTATTTTTACTTAATGAAACAAATCCGACTGAATTTTTATGGGGTTTTGTGGTCTGAGAGGCGCTTCCGATGCCCCGCCTGAACGCAAAATCAGCCCCAGCGCTTCACCCTCTGCTGCCGCATTTTCCAGTTGACGACGCTCATCTTCATCCAGCTCGTAGGGGATCCATGCCAGTACCACGCTGTAATTGCCTGTGCGTAACGCCCTGACCATCGCCTCAACCGCATTCAGTCGTTCTGAATCGGCGATGTGCATGCTTTTATTCAGCGGTAATCCCGATTCCTGCAGCCAGGCGCGATTCAGCTTATGCGCGGGGGTTAACCACAGCTGCCAGCGTGATTGCTGACTCAATTGCTGCAATAACGGTAGCAGTAACATCTGCATCATTCCGGGCTGCTCACTGTAACGTAACTCTGTAATTCCACCAGGCTGAGCCGCCGGAACAGAAGAGGACGCATAACGATGAGCATAGCGTGCATTATCAGGATGTTGGGTTCGCATAAGTTAATCACCAGCAGTTGACTGTATGAATATACAGTACTGTCATCCTGGATAAAGATCAACCCAAATTTCTGAAAACGCCTCGCAAAAACGCGACAAGATTAGGCGAACCACTATTTATTCGTTGAACCCGCTTACGCTTTTTCCTATCTTCTAATTGCCTGATACCCAAGGCAATTTACGATCTGTTTCTGACATGGAGGTGGTGCAATGAAAAAGGTGAATCCGGTTGTAGAGCGCTCCAGAGCGCATCTGGCCCCACTGGGAGCCATTGAGTCCCGTACCCAGTTCGGCGGGTATGCACTGGCGGTTGAGAGTGTGGTTTTCGCGTTAATTAATCAGGGTGAGCTCTACCTGCGCGCCAGTGAACCCCTGCAGGCGTACATCACCGATCGGCCTCTGCAGCCGCTGGTGTTTCGCAAGCGAGGTAAGCTGGTCAGTCTCAATTACTACCGCGTCGATGAGACGTTATGGCGCGATCCTGAGCATCTGCTGGCTCTCTCCGCCGCCTCACTGGAAACGGCGCAGCTGGAGCTGCAGGACAGGCAGGGTTCACCGCGACTCAAAGATCTGCCCAACCTCAGTGTCCGTCTGGAGATGCTGTTGTATGACGCGGGTATCATGAGCGTCAACCATCTTTACCAGATGGGGGCCAAACAGTGCTGGCTGAAGCTGAAAGCCATCAACCAGCACGTCGGATTTCAGACATTGCTGGCGCTGCAGGGCGCAATCACCGGTCATCATGCTGCTGCACTGCCGCAGGCAACCCGGGCCGAGCTGAACGCCTGGTTTCAGCGTACGCTGTTGTCTGACACAGCGCCCGGAAGCAGCAAAGGTTAGTCGGCGAGTAGCGTGCGGCGCAGGCGAGCCATTTCAGGCATCAATGCCACCAGCAGACCGAGTTGCTGGAGCACCAGTGGCGCACGCGTGTCTGCATCCGCGGCCAGCTGGCTGATGCGCTGAGCTAACGGCTGGCGCATCGCCTCTGCCTGTTCATCACTGACCACCTCCGTCTGCAGCACATCCTCCACGTAGCAGACGGTGTCATCCAGCAGCGTCAGCAGTGCCGGATCGCTGATCTTATCGCGGTGAGCACCCAGCGCAGAGATGTAACTCAGAAACGAGTGGTTAGAACAGAGCAGCTGGAAAGCGGATTCACGCAGTTTCTGGCTGGTGCGACTTTCACTGCTCATATTTGACACCACCGAGGCCAGCTCAGCATCGGCATTGTGCGCATCACGACGCGCAATGCGATAGGCGAGTCGGTTGTCTTTGCCCTGATGGTACTGCTCCATGATGGCGTCAAGATAACGACAGTTGGCTTGCAGAGTCCGTTCTGCCACGGCCGGTAACTGACGGAAACGCCAGTCAGGCCAGATAAAGGCCACAGCCAGCCAGGCCAGCCCACAGCCCAGTAAGGTATCTACCACCCGTGGCAGGGCGACCTCAAATCCTTCACCTAACAGGTTGAAGCAGAGCAGCACCAGCAGCGTAATAAAGAGCGTGGCCTGCGCATACTGGACCTGTCTGAAGGCAAAAAAGAGCACGCCGGAGATAACGATCAGGATTAACTGACCCTCTATGGAGGGCACCAGCCATAAAACGGGCAGGCCAATCGCAATACCGGCCAGCGTCCCGCCGATACGCAACGCCAGGCGTCGCTGCGTTGCATTGTAGTTAGGCTGACAGACAAACAGACTGGTCAGCAGAATCCAGTAACCGCGTTCCAGTCCGGTCACCTGAATAAAACCGTAGCCGATACAGAGCACCACAGACATCCGGACAGCATGCCGGAACAGCGCCGACGCGGGCGTGAGATGCCGGCTGAAGCGCAGCCGGATATCGCTCCAGCCACTCAGCCCTTCACGCGACAGCAGATTGTCGCTGTGCTGAGTGTCTTCGCCTGACAGGGTCTGTTCAGATTCAATCGAGGCGAGTTGAGCGTCGATGGCGCGCAGATTACGCAGCAGCCAGAAGAGCGCACGCGTATGGGCGGCTTCCGGTTCACGCTGCTCCAGACGCTCTATGGCTTTCTGCAGACGTTCAAACGCGCGCTCAAACCGGCTGTCATGCACCCATCTTTCGCGCATCAGGATGCAATGCGCCAGCTGCCGACACGCCTGAGCCTGCATATTCAGCAGTCGCTGGAAGCGAAACAGAATTTCGTTATAGCGCCAGTCACCCCGCAGCAGGTGATATTGCAGGTGAGATGAGCTGGCCCGTTCATGAATGTCCTGCGCCACAAAGTAGTAGTGGAGGCTGCGGCGGGTTCCGCGAGAGCCGCGATCGCCGCGCAGACGACTCTGCAGCGTGGTTTTGGTCAGGTTGAGCTGGGCCACTAACTGGCTGTTGACCATTGCCGCCTCCACAAAGGCGGCATCATCCTGTTCACCCGCATCCGGGTCGAACAGATTCGCTTTCGCATCCAGATAACGCGCCAGTTGTGAAAAACTGCCGGCCAGCTGCTCCTGCACCGGTCGCACCGGGAACATCAGGTGACCCAGCAGTGTCAGCAGGTTGTACCAGAGTGCGCCGACCAGCAGCAGGATCGGCTGCATGTACCACTGACTGAACAGCCCGATGCCAAGCATGGTGTAGACCGCAATCAGCAGCGCGCCAAAGGCGATCGTCGCATAACGCTGACCCAGCGCGCCCAGCAGAATAAAACCCCAGGTTGAGATCGCGAGGCCAGCGATAAAGGCCAAAGGCCAGGGAAACAGTAACTCGACGGAAACTGAGGCGATGCAGAAGCAGAGCAGGGTAATCAGCAGATTCTTCAGGCGACCCGCCAGACGATCATCGAGATCGGCCAGCGCCGCCGCTACCACACCCAGCGTCAGCGGGATGGTCCACTCAATCTGGTGCAGCCACCAGGGAATGGCGGCGCATCCGCTCAGCGCAAACAGGATGCGCAGCAGATAACGCCAGGCGCTGTTAAACAGATATTTGCGCCAGCCCGGCAGCGTAGCTGACATCATATTAATAGCGGCGGGCATTGGCTTCGCGCGCAGCCTGCGCCTCTTCCACTGACACCACCCGGCGTCCAACCGGCCAGAGTGCTATCGCGGCGATCTTGAAGTTAGCCAGCCCGACCGGAATGCCGATGATGCTGATGCACTGCACAATCCCGACAGAGATATGGGAAAGGCAGAGCCACCAGCCGAAGAAAATCAGCCAGAAGATATTCAAAAAGGTTCCGCCGGTGTTCATGATGTGACTTTTGTTTTCAGGGCGAAGCACATCTACATGCACCGCCTCGTTACCAAATGGCAGCAGCGAGAGTTTGGTAATTTCCCAGCAGGAGCGGGTCAGCGGCAGGGTAAAAATCAGTACGATGCTGATCAGGGTGGCAAACAGCCAGCTCAGGGTGGTGAAAAAACCGCCCAGGACAAAATTAAGAACGTTTAAGACGGTGCGCATGATCTTCTTTTCCTTTTGCATTCCGCAAGATGTGACGCCAAGTTTAGCCTGTTTTAAGGCTGGAGCGCCAAGGGTCTGACAGGTAAACTTCCCCGAATCCTATTCTCTGACGTGAGTGTCGGCGTGGAACTGAAAGCAACTTCGATGGGCAAACGACTTGCCCGGCATCCCTATAATCGTGTCCGTCTGATGGCAGCGGGCGTCGAAGTCAGTGGCGATAAGCATGAGTACCTGATCCCTTTTAATCAGTTGCTGGATATCGCCTGCAAGCGCGGCGTGGTGTGGGGCGAACTGGAATTTTTGCTGGCTGATGAAAAAGTGGTGCGGCTGCATGGCACGGAATGGCAGGAAACGCAGTGTTTTTATCACTACCTGCTGCAGGCCTGGCAGAGCTGGAGTCTGGAGATGAGTGCAGTGTGCCGCGACGTGCTGCAGACCCTGCGTGATGACATTGAGGCATTCAGTGCGCAGGATCGCTGGCTGAACCGGCATGAACTGCAGGCGCTGAAAAACACCATTATTCAGCAGTTCGATGCGTTGCCGCTGCCGCTCTCCCGCCTGAAGGATTTTGCTGACTGTCGTGAAAACCAGGCTTTCTGTCAGCGCTGGCTGGAGCAGGGCGAGGCGGCCCTGCGGCAGCGAAACCGTGACTGGACCGCCGCAATGCTGACCCGCTACCGGGCATTCTTCGACACGGTCGAGAGTACACCTCTCAATCAATCGCAATGCGAGGCGGTAGTCAACGGCGAAGATTCACTGCTGGTGCTGGCGGGCGCCGGGAGCGGTAAAACCTCCGTGCTGGTGGCGCGTGCGGGCTGGTTGATGCAGCGCAATCTCGCCAGCGCCGATCAAATTCTGCTGCTGGCCTTTGGCCGACAGGCTGCAGAAGAGATGAACGCCCGTATCCAGTCTCGGCTGTCAGCCAGTGATATTCAGGCGCGAACCTTCCATTCTCTGGCCCTGCATATTATTCGTGAAGGCAGCAACAAACAGCCGGTCATCAGCAAGCTGGAGAGCGATGCCGATGCGCGTCGTGCACTGCTGATTCAGGAATGGCGGCAGCAGTGTCATGAAAAAAAGGCCCAGGCCAATGGCTGGCGCCAATGGCTGCGTGACGAGCTGGAGTGGGAGGTGCCGGAGGGGCCATTCTGGGAGGATGACAAACTGGCTAAGCGCCTGGCGTCGCGGCTCGAACGCTGGCTGGGTCTGATGCGCATGCATGGCGGCGCGCAGGCCGCGATGATCGCAGAGGTGCCTGAAGAGGTGCGCGATCTGTTCAGCAAACGTATCAGGCTGATGGCTCCCCTGCTGAAAGCGTGGAAGAGTGCGTTAAAAGAGGAGGGCGCGGTCGATTTTTCGGGGCTGATTCATCAGGCGATTGCTCTGCTGGAAAAAGGGCGCTTTATCAGCCCCTGGAAACACATTCTTGTGGATGAGTTTCAGGATATCTCACCGCAGCGCGCCGCCTTGCTCAGCGCTTTACGCAAGCAGAACAGGCGCACCGCCCTGTTTGCCGTTGGTGATGACTGGCAGGCCATCTACCGCTTCAGCGGTGCAGAGATGACGCTGACGACGGCGTTTCATCACTACTTTGGTGAGGGTGACCGTTGTGTGCTGGATACCACTTACCGCTTTAACGATCGCATCGGCGACATCGCGAACCGTTTTATCCAGCAGAATCCGCAGCAGCTGGCGAAGCCGCTTAACAGCATCACCAAAGGGAATAAAAAGTCGATTTCACTGCTGGCGGACGATCAGCTGGAACCGTTGCTGAATAAACTCAGCGGCTACGTAAAGCCTGATGAGCGCATCCTGCTGCTGGCGCGCTATCACTACCTGCGACCGGATGTGCTGGACAAAGCCAGAACCCGCTGGCCGAAACTCAATCTGGAATTTATGACCATCCATGCCAGTAAAGGCCAGCAGGCGGACTACGTCATTCTGCTGGGGTTGCAGCAGGGCAAAGAGGGCTTTCCGGCAAACGTGCGCGAATCGATTATCGAACAGGGCCTGTTACCGCAGCCGGAAGCGTTCCCGGATGCAGAAGAGCGCCGCCTGGCCTACGTCGCCCTGACACGGGCGCGCCAGCAGGTTTTTCTGCTGTTTGATAAAAGCGCGCCGTCACCTTTTGTCGGGCACTTCCGTGAGCTGGGTGTACCGGTGTTGCGTAAAGCCTGAGTTACTTCAGCCGTCCAGCCAGATAGCGCGCATAGTCAGGGATCATGATCTCGCTGCTTTGTGCAAACAGCGGCGACTGAATAATAAAATCTGCGGTGGAGCGATTGGTGGCGACCGGGATATTCCATACGGTTGCCAGACGCAGCAGCGCTTTGACATCGGGATCGTGAGGTACCGCATTGAGCGGGTCCCAGAAAAAGATCAGCGCATCTATCTTTCCTTCTGAAATCAGCGCGCCTACCTGCTGGTCGCCGCCCATCGGGCCGCTCAGCATGGCCGTGACATTCAGGCCGGTGTCACGGTTGATGAGATTCCCGGTGGTGCCGGTCGCATAGAGGATATGGGATTCCAGTGCAGGCTGATTCTGTTTAACCCACTCAAGCAGAGCGGCTTTGCAATGGTCATGGGCGACCAGTGCGATATGTTTTTGTTTGCCAAGGGTACGGGTAGTCTGCTCCACAAACGTCTCCATTCAGGGTCATGCGGAAAAAGCGATAGCGCGAGTTTACCTCTGCGCTTTCAGCGCTATCAACTGGTGCGCAGCATTTTGACCAGCGTCAGAAACTGCTGACGCGTCGCTTCGTCAAAGCGCTGAAACCAGCGGTGAAGTGAGGGATGCTCCGCCTCAATCGTCCAGTCGAGATCGGCGGTAAGGCTGACCGCAGAAGGCGTCTCAGAGGCTGAATGGGCAAAACGAGGCACAGAGGCGATCTGACCGGTGCGATTGTAGTTCACCATCGCTTTTTCCATGTCGACAGCAGGCGCGGCAGGCAGACGATCGCGCAGGCTGGTGATTTCGTTCCCTTTCTCATCCACCAGCAGAAAATTCAGGCTGCGATCGAAGTGATAGCGCTCACGTTTTGTCTCCAGCGCAGGCAGCCGGATGGTAATGGTTTTAGCCACGGCAGTGAAGGTGACGATCATCGGCACCGATTGATAGGCGAGGGTGCTCTCTTTCTGACCTTTTCGTTGCTGCTCTACCCGAAACAGAAACTGATGCTGACCCCGGTCCAGCTCTAAACTGTCTGCGCCCTTGAGGAGCGAGCCTGAAATCTTACGGCCATCCAGCACCAGCAGATCGATTTGCGGATCGAGCTTTAACGTGATGGCAGAACAGGACGCCGAAACGAGGAGAGCGACCCACCCCATTACAGCCAGCGACAGCTTCATTTCAACTCCGGTAACTGATGACACACAGGATTATGTGTAGCAAATTCTTACATTATGGCAGTGAGTTTACATTTAAACATATTTAATCGTGCGCTGGCTCAATTAATTACGTCACTGACTTAACCGTTCGGGGGTGTGCCCATCTACACTCAACTCTGGCCTGAAAGGAGATAACGATGAACGACCAGACAATTCGCGAGGTGCTGACCCGCACCCAACGCATCGCCTTAGTCGGGGCAAGCGATCGCCCTGAGCGTCCCAGCTACGGCGTGATGAAATATTTGCTTGATCAGGGGTATGACGTGATTCCGGTCAGCCCGAAGCTGGCGGGCAAGACGCTGCTGGGGCAGCAGGCGTATGCCAGCCTGGCAGATGTTCCGGGCCATATTGATATGGTGGATGTATTTCGCAATTCTGAAGCCGCGTGGGGCGTCGCCCAGGAGGCGATTGCGGTGGGCGCAAAAACCCTATGGCTGCAGCTGGGTGTGATTAATGAGCAGGCGGCCGTGCTGGCACAGGATGCGGGTATGACGGTGATTATGGATCGCTGTCCGAAGATTGAGATTCCGCGGCTGGGGATCACGCGCTGAGAAGAGATATGTGGCGGCAGAGGGTGCCGCCACAGATTAATGTCGCAGATGAGGCGCCTGAAGCTGCTGACGCACTGAGGCCGCCAGTTCATCCATTGAGGGCTGCTCAGGGTGTTCGACGCTGGTTTCGCCCGAAAGCTGAATCTCAGCAACATAGGTATGCACCTGATCGCCTTCTTCATCTTCCATCACGACATGATACCAGGGTGCCGAACGCATCTTCTCTTCCGCGCCAACCTCTTCAATTTTAGGCTCATCTAACGAGTACTCAGGATCGACATCGACAATAACGCCCAGTACGCCGGACAAACGATGACGAACCTGCTGACCAATACCAAATTTACTGGCAATCATAGTGACCTCCGAAAAAAAGCTCTCTTTCCAATATGGGGGCAGGAGCCAATTTTTCAAGTCACATGACGCGGCAGGCGAAACCTTTCAGGTAGAGTCCCTCCGGGTAGCTGGCGATCACCGGATGATCCGCTGCCTGACGGAACTGCTCAATAAACTGCACTTCGCGGCCGGCATCCAGTGCGGCATCGGCAATGATCTTCTGGAACAGTTCGGTGGCCATCAGACCGGAGCAGGAGAAGGTCAGCAGAACGCCACCGGGATTCAGCAACTGAATGGCGAGCATGTTGATATCTTTATAGCCGCGACAGGCGCCCATCAGCTGACTTTTGTTTTCGACGAACTTCGGCGGATCCATAATGATCAGATCAAATTTCTCCCCACTGTCACGATAGCGACGCAGCAGTTTGAAGACATCATCACGCTCAAAGCGCGCGCGGGAGAGGTCGAGTTCATTCAGTTCGACATTCTGACGTGCCACGTCCAGCGCTTCCTGCGAAGTATCAACGCTGATCACCTCTTTACAGCCGCCCATCAATGCCGAGACGGCGAATCCACCGGTATAGGAGAAGCAGTTAAGTACGCGGGCATCCTGAGCGTAACGGCGGGTGGCGAGACGGCTGTCTCGCTGATCGAGGTAGTAGCCGGTTTTATGGCCGCCCTGGATATCAACCAGCAGCTTCATGCCATGCTCAGTAATCGGCAGCAGAGGCGGCGGCAGTTCGCCGGTAATCGTGCCCTGCGTCAGTTCCAGACCCTCTTTCTTTCGCACGGCGACGTCGGATCGGTCATAGACTGCACAGCCGGGGAAACATTGCTGCAGGGCAGTAATGATCGCCGCACGCTGATATTCGGCTCCAGCGGAGAGCAGCTGCAGAACAAAAAAATTGCCAAAGCGGTCAATGGTGACGCCCGGTAAACCATCAGATTCACCGGCGATCAGACGATAGCTGTCCAGACCGTCGCGCGCTGCCAGCCATGTGCGCCACTGCTGCGCCTGCTCAAAACGGCGCACAAAGAAGGCGATATCGATGGATTCATCGGCCTGCCAGCTCCAGACACGGGCGCGAATCTGTGACTGAGGAGAATAGGCGGCGCGCGCAAGCCATTTGCCGTTACTGTCACACACGTCAATGGTTTCACCCAGTTGCGCTTTACCTTCCAGACGCGCGACAGCGCCTGAAAAGACCCAGGGATGGCGACGGAGCAGGGACTTTTCACGTCCCTTTGCGAGAATCAATCTGACTGTCATAGTTTGCTATGCTTACCTGAAAAAATGAGGTGCCATTGTCCGGTGGATAACGGGAAATTGCAACGAACAGCAGCAGGAGGGCAGTATGTCAGCAGCCTGTTTTAAAGCATGGGTTTATGGCCGCGTGCAGGGCGTCGGATTCCGTTACAGCACCCAGGCTGAAGCCCGCGCGCTGGACGTGCTGGGCTATGCGCGTAACCTGGAGGATGGCAGTGTCGAAGTGCTGGCCTGGGGCGAGGCGGAAAAGGTCGAGACCCTCATCGCCTGGCTTAAAGCGGGCGGGCCACGCAGCGCGCGGGTGGACAGTGTACGGGTGGAGCCGCACCAGCCGTCATCACCCCCACGTGACTTTACGACCGGATAGTCAGAGACATTTGGCCGGTTTGGGCAGGCCTGCAATTTTCGTCGCCTGCTTAGCCGGCCCGTCAGGGAAAAGACGAAACAGATAGCGGCTGTTGCCTTTCTCTTCTCCATACTTCTTCGCCATCGCCTTCACCAGCATTCGTACGGCGGGGGAGGTGTTAAATTCCAGATAGAAGGCGCGTACAAAATGGACGACCTCCCAGTGGGCGTCGGTCAGCGTAAGGCCTTCCTGCGCGGCAATATGTTCAGCCAGCGCTGCACTCCAGTCGCTGGGATTTTTCAGATAGCCTTCGGCATCGACGGCGATTTCGTTACCGTTAAAATTCACGTGACTTCCTCTCTGTAAATGACGGCGCAGTGTAGCAAACTGGCGTAGCAGTAAAAGCAAAAACCCCGCCGGAGCGGGGTTTTCAACGCTGATGCACGTGTCTGTCAGTTGCTGCGGGCAAAACCGAGCAGGCTCAGCAGGCTGACAAAGATGTTATAGAGTGAAACGTAGAGGCTGACCGTGGCCCGGATATAGTTTGTTTCTCCGCCGTGGATGATATTGCTGGTTTCCCACAAAATCGCGCCGGCTGAAAAGAGAATGAACAGGGCGCTGATCGCCAGATGCAGAGCAGGTAACTGCAGGAAGAGGTTAGCCACTACCGCGACCAGCAGCACCACAAAGCCCGCCATCATCATTCCGCCAAGGAAGGACATATCACGGCGGGTCGTCAGCACATACGCGGAACAGCAGAAGAAGACCAGCGCCGTTCCACCCAGCGCCAGTGCGATTACATCCCCCATCCCTGCGGTCAGGAAAGAGCTCAGGATCGGACCCAGGCAGTAACCCAGGAAGCCGGTGAAGGCAAAGGCGGCCAGGATGCCCATCGGGCTGTTAGCCAGACGGTAGGTTAAAAACATCAGACCATAGAAGCCGACCAGCATCAGGATCAGACCGGGAGCGGGTAGCGCCAGCAGGGTGCTGGCCGTGGCCGTCACGGCTGAAAAAGCCAGGGTTAATCCCAGCAGAAAATAGGTATTGCGCAGAACTTTGTGCGTTGAGAGCAGTGAGGACTGCGATGAAGTGACAATTCTTTCCATGTTGCGCTCCTTTAAGCAGAACACTAAATATGAGCCGAGAATACGCAGGCCATTAAAGAGGGAAAAGCCGTTTTACCCTTCTTTACGCGCTAATCTGCTAATTGTTTGAGCAGAGTGGTGATTTTGACAGCGAAAAAACAGGAAATGGCTGTTTTTCATGCGAACAGTCAGATACAGGCTTTACATCGATAATCGGGATGTTTATAGTGCGCGTCATTGCGGAGGGGTGGCCGAGCGGCTTAAGGCAGCGGTCTTGAAAACCGCCGATGGGAAACCATCCGAGAGTTCGAATCTCTCCTCCTCCGCCACTTTATCTGCCTCGGGCAATAAAGTGGCAAAATGTCAGTGGATTATTTTGCCAATGCAGTACTGTTTCAAAACGGAGGGGTGGCCGAGTGGCTTAAGGCAGCGGTCTTGAAAACCGCCGATGGGAAACCATCCGAGAGTTCGAATCTCTCCTCCTCCGCCAGATTTTACAGGCCAGCACTGAGTGCTGGCCTGTTTCGTTTCTGCCTTCCTCTGTTCTTCTGCCATGCCGGAAAGGCGCACTCAGCCGCATCCGGCTTTGCATTCATCTCTCTTTATCCTCTCTGCTATAGTCTACTCACCGTTTTTGCAAACATCTGGCGCTTTTCTGAGGCGAGCTGAGTTACACTAGGGATTACATCGCTCTGAGGCGAGCTAATCGGTTGATAGCCAGAGTGTTTCTTTACTGAATGAATGGAATAGGCACAATGATCAAGAAACTGAGTCTTTGCGCATTGTCAGTGCTCGCAGCATTGCCGGTCGGAACCGTCGCGCTGGCGGCTGAAGGTGATATGCAGCTGCAGCAGGTCCTGATGCTAAGCCGTCACAATCTGCGTGCGCCGCTGGCCGATAACGGCAGCGTGCTGGAGCAGTCCACCAAAAAAAGCTGGCCACAGTGGGACGTTCCTGGCGGTCAGCTGACCACCAAAGGTGGCGTGCTGGAAATCTACATGGGTAACTATACCCGTCAGTGGCTGGCCCAGCAGGGACTGGCGAAGAACGGCAGCTGTCCTGACAGCAATAATGTCTTTGTCTATGCCAACAGCCTGCAGCGTACCGTTGCGACCGCCCAGTTCTTTGTCAATGGCGCTTTCCCGGGCTGTGACATCGCGGTCACGCATCAGGATGCGATGGGCACCATGGATCCTATCTTTAATCCGGTCATCACGGATGGCAGCGAAGCCTTCAACAAGAAAGCGCTGGCCGCGATGGCTGCCGAAAATGAAAAACTCTCGCTGAAGCCTGCTTTCCAGCGTCTTGAGAAGATTGTTGACTATAAATCTTCGCCTGCCTGTAACAATAAAAAGCAGTGCGATCTCAGCAGCGGTCAGAACACCTTCAGCGCGGAAAATGGCAAAGAGCCGAATGTCAGTGGCCCGCTGAAAGTGGGTAACTCGCTGATGGATGCGTTCACCCTGCAATATTATGAAGGTTTCCCGCTGGAGCAGGTGGCGTGGGGACAGATCAAGACGCCTGAACAGTGGAAAGAGCTGTCGGCCATTAAAAATGGCTATCAGGACGCGCTGTTTACCAGTCCGGATATCTCGCGCGAAGTAGCGGCCCCGCTGGTGGATTACATCCGCAGTCAGCTGGTCGATCAGGATAAAGCCAGTGCACCAGCTATTACGCTGATGGTGGGGCACGATTCAAACATTGCCTCGCTGCTGAGCGCGTTGCAGGTGAAGCCGTATGAGCTGCCTGATACCTGGGAAAAAACGCCGATTGGCGGTCAGGTTGTCTTTGAACGCTGGCACGACGCAAAGAATGACAAAGACCTGCTCAAAGTCGAATATGTCTATCAGAGTGCCGATCAGCTGCGCAATGCGGACGTGCTGAGTCTGAAAAACCCGCCGAAACGT
This sequence comes from Pantoea sp. Sc1, assembly GCF_000255315.1. Lineage (NCBI taxonomy): Bacteria > Pseudomonadati > Pseudomonadota > Gammaproteobacteria > Enterobacterales > Erwiniaceae > Pantoea > Pantoea sp. Sc1. The sequence continues at coordinate 2,670,201 of NZ_AJFP01000001.1, read as the reverse complement.
GTGACGCTGCAACTGGCGGGCTGCCCGACGGATGCTAACGGCTATTGCAGCTGGGATCAGTTCTCTCAGGCGCTGAACGCGGCGCTGCAGGGCACGCCAATGCAGCCAGCCGCTGCACCACAGCCAGCCGCCGCGACGCCATCTGATGACGACAGTGCGAAAGCCGCTGCGACGCAGGATGCTGCTGCTGACAAAGCAGAAGCCGATAAAGCGACTGAAGACAAAGCGCAGTCGGATACGGATAAGGCTGCCGCCGGGAAGGCTGATGCAGATAAAGCCGCCGCCGATAAAGCCGCAGCGGAGAAGGCCAGAGCGGAGAAAACTGCCGCCGATAAAGCCGCAGCAGAGAAGGCCAGAGCGGAGAAAGCTGCCGCTGACAAAGCCGCAGCGGAGAAGGCTAAAGCGGAAAAAGCTGCCGCTGATAAAGCGGCGGCTGAGAAGGCCAAAGCGGAGAACGCGGCTGCTGCCAAAGCGGATAACGCAGCGGCGAAATCAGCCGGTGACAACGCCACGGCTGACAAGGCTGATACTGCAACACCGTCTGCCAGCGCGCAGAACGATAAAACAAAGTCAGCGGCTGAAGCGACACCGTAATATCCCCATCCTGCTGATAATAAAAAACCCCGTCGAGACGGGGTTTTTTTATACCTGCGACAGCCTATCCCGCCACAACAACCAGTTTCTGGTTAGCAAACTCTTTGATGCCCAGATCGGAAAGTTCACGACCATAGCCGGAACGTTTCACGCCGCCGAAAGGCAGCTCTGCGGAGGTGTCGCTCTGCGAGTTAATAAACACCATGCCGGTTTCAATGGCAGAAGCGAGCCTGCGGCCACGGGCAATATCCCGCGTCCAGACGGAGCCGCCAAGACCATAGTGAGAGTCGTTGGCCAGCGCCACCGCGGCCTGGTCGTCTGCCACCACATAGACCTGTGCCACCGGGCCAAAGAACTCCTGATAGTAAGCCGGATTATCGGGTGTGATGCCGGTCAGAATCGTGGGCTGGTAATAGCAGCCCACGCCGTCAACGGCTTTACCGCCGGTCAGCAGTTTTGCGCCGCTGGCGACAGCTTCATCAACCTGTTTAACCAGACGGTCGCGCGCATCTGCTGAGGAAAGCGGACCCAGCGTGGTCTTCTCATCCAGCGGATCGCCCAGCGTCGCCGCGCTCAGCGCCGCGCTGAACTGGCTGATAAAGCGATCGGCAATTTTCTCATGCAGAATAAACCGTTTTGCCGCCGTACAGACCTGACCGCAGTTGCTCAGGCGCGCCTGCACACCCTGACGCACGGCTTCATCAAGATTGGCATCATCCAGTACGACAAAGACGTCGTTGCCGCCCAGCTCCAGCGTCGATTTCTTAAGGTGCTTACCGGCCTGTTCGGCCACGGCACTACCGGCGCGCTCGGAACCGGTCAGGGCAACGCCCTGAACGCGGTCGTCAGCAATCAGATCCGCGACCTGTTCCGTAGAGATAAACAGGTTCGTCCAGGCGCCTTCAGGCGCACCAGCTTCGCGAACCAGTTTTTCAAAGACATCGGCACAGTGCGGCACGATATTGGCATGTTTTGCCAGCACCGGGTTACCCAGCGCGAGGTTAGGCGCCAGCACGCGCATCAGCTGATAGTAGGGGAAGTTCCACGGCTCAACGGCCACCAGAACACCAATCGGGTGATACTCAACCCAGGCTTCGCCCAGCTCACTGGGGTAGGTGTGCGGCTGCAGAATGCGCTCAGCATTCTCCGCGTAGTAGCGGGCTATCTGCGAGCAGATTTTGACTTCGCCCCGGCTCTGACCAATCAGTTTACCCATCTCTTTACTGGCGATGGTGGCGAGTTCTTCCGCACGGCTATCAATCAGGTCAGCCAGCTTTTTCAGTACCTGCAGGCGCGGCTGAATCTCCCCTTTGCTCCAGGAGGAGTGGAACAGCTGGTCAGCGACCTCCAGGGCATGGCTGACGGCGGCATCATCATGGGATGGCCAGCTCTTCAGCAACTGGTTGTTGGCGGGATTAATGCTTTGATAGGAAGACATAGCGTTCTCCTTGGTGAGCGAAAAAATTGAGGGCGGGAAGATCCCGCCCCTGAATCAGACGTTTTTACGTTCTACGGGTTTGTCATCCCAGGTCAGGAGATCTTTATCGGTTTTTTCAAAGGCGCGAATCAGTACATCGTCACTGCCCTGCTGACGCCAGATCTCTTCTGCCAGTCTCTCATCGTAATCAGCCACTTCGAAAATGGCCTCAGCAATTTCAGGGGAGGTATGACGCAGACTGGCCCATTCGCCAACGTGATGTGCTTTTGATTGTTCAGTAGACATACTTTTCTCCTTTGATTAAATCAGTCCTGCAGTTTAGTGGTCAGGCTGGCAACATGTTCACCCTGAAAACGGGCGATGTTCAGCTCCGCTTCCGTGGGCTGACGGGAGCCATCCCCGCCTGCCAGGGTTGTCGCACCATAAGGTGTTCCGCCGCGCACCTGAGAGATATCAAACAACTCTTTGGTGCCATAGCCGATGGGCACGATCACCATGCCGTGATGCGCCAGGGTGGTCCAGACCGAGGTAATGGTCTGTTCCTGACCGCCGCCGGTGCCGGTTGAGGTGAAGACGCTGGCGACCTTGCCAAACAGGGCACCTGATGCCCACAGGCCGCCGGTGCGATCCCAGAAGGTGCGCATCTGACCGGACATGTTGCCGAAGCGGGTCGGGGTGCCGACGATAATGGCGTCATACTGCGGCAGCACATCCGGCGTCGCCTCTGCCGCCAGCTGATCGGTTTTGCCGCCCACCTCCGCAAAGCGACTGGCCTCCATCGTTTCTGGTACCCGCAGGATATCCACTTCCGCGCCGGGAACCCGACGAGCGCCTTCAGCAACCGCGTTCGCCATCGTTTCGATATGTCCGTACATTGAGTAATAAAGCACCAGAATCTTAGCCATTGATCTCTCCAGGTGGTTTAGACGTCCAGAAAAAGTATAGAAGAGCTTTCGTTTTACGCAGGGGAGGGAAGGAATGGGCGGGTTTAGCTGTGTAATAATTCCGCAGCTAATCGGTTGTAAGCCAGAGGAATGTTCGTTATTTACTCAAATCGGTGGTGAATAGTCTGTTGCTAAATGTGACTGTGCGCGGGATGAAAGCAGAATCTGGCTATTCTTTAACCATGGGTTGAATCCAGGCCCCGGGCCGTCAGCTCTCGACTTTCTCATTCTTATTTATCGCACTACGCGACAGGAGCACATCATGACAACACATCGTGGCGGTTCAGGTAATTTTGCTGAAAACCGTGAACGTGCCGCAGAAGCGGGACGTAAAGGGGGCAAAAACAGCGGCGGTAATTTTAAAAACGATCCGCAGCGTGCCGCGCGTGCCGGCGAAAAGGGCGGACGCAGCAGTCCGAAGAAAACGGACGCTTAACCCCCTGATAGCCGCCGGTAAGATCCGGCGGTTAACGTCGTTGCTTTTCCCCCTCGCTCTCCTCCACAATGTTTTCCGAATCTCTTATCAGGTGAATTATGTCGGACACTCTCCGCGGCTTATCCCTGCGCCTGACGCGGCAGGAGCTGGTGTTAATCTTTATAACTATGATCTGGGGCGGGACCTTTCTGGTGGTGCATCGGGCAATGCAGCACTCGGGGCCGTTCTTTTTCGTCGGTCTGCGTTTTGCCACCGCCGCACTGCTGCTTGCGCTCTTTTTCCGGCGCTATCTCAAAGGAATAACCTGGCTGGAAGTGAAAGCCGGGACGCTGATTGGCCTGTCGATTGCCGGCGGTTACGGTCTGCAGACCTGGGGAATGCAGACCATCTCCAGCAGTCAGTCCGCGTTTCTCACTGCGCTCTACGTGCCGGTGGTGCCGCTGCTGCAATGGCTGTTTTTACGTCGTCCGCCGGGCATCATGTCGTGGCTGGGGATTGTGCTGGCCTTTACCGGTCTGCTGCTGGTGGCCGGGCCACAGGATGGTCGTATCAGCCTGAATGCCGGGGAGATAGCCACCCTGTTCAGTACGCTGGCGATTGCCGCTGAGATTATCTTAATCAGCCGCTTTGCCAGTCGGGTCGATGTGCGTCGCGTGACGCTGATCCAGCTCGGGGTGGCGTCGCTGTGCGCCTTTACGCTGATGATCCCCAATGGGGAGACGGTGCCCGTGATTTCCATGCCGCTGCTGTTCAGTGCGCTGGGACTGGGCGCCGCCAGCGCACTGATTCAGGTCACGATGAACTGGGCGCAGCGCAGCGTGTCACCCACGCGTGCCACGGTTATTTACGCCGGTGAGCCGGTCTGGGCGGGTGTGGTCGGACGTATCGCCGGTGAGCGACTGCCTGCACTGGCGCTGGTAGGTGGGGCGCTGATTGTCTGTGGCGTGATTGTCAGTGAACTGCGGCTGAAACGAAAGAAAGCGGTGCAGCCTGCTGCCACACCGCTGGAGTAGTTAACCCTGCTGACGCGCCAGCTTATCCTGCTGCATGGCGCGGTTACGGCGCAGAATGGCATTGAGGATAATCGCCCCAAAGGTCGCCGTGCCGATGCCGCCCAGCGTGAATGAACCGATTTTAAGCGCAAAGTCACCTGCGCCAAGGACCAGCGTCGTCGCCACCATGATCAGGTTACTGTTCTGGCCTAAATCGACCTGATTCTGAACCCAGATGCGCGCGCCCGCCACCGCAATCAGCCCGAAGACCACAATCGAAGCACCGCCGATCACCGGCGCCGGAATGGTGTGGATCAGCGCACCGAACTTCGGCGAGAAACCGGCCAGGATCGCGATGACCGCCGCAGCAACAAATGCCAGCGTCGAGTAGACCTTGGTCACCGCCATCACCCCGATGTTTTCCGCATAGGTGGTCACCCCGCTGCCGCCGATTGAACCGGAGAGCATCGTGGCAAGACCATCGCCCACAAAGGCGCGTCCCATATACGGGTCGAGGTTGCGTCCGGTCATGCCCGCTACCGCTTTCAGGTGGCCGAGGTTCTCCGCCACCAGGATAATGGCGACGGGGGCGATTAATACCATCGCATGCAGATCGAAGGTCGGCGAGGTGGTATGCGGCAGACCAAACCACGCCGCCTGTGACAGCGCCGTAAAATCCACCGGCTTGCCCAGTCCCAGAACGTTAGTCAGCAGGGCATAGATCGCCCACGCCAGAATCAGCCCCACTAGAATCAGCAGGCGCTGAACCATTCCGCGGGTAAAGACGGCCACCAGGCCAATACATAATACGGTCATCACCGCGATCCAGCTGTCGAAGGCGGAGGCGGAGACGCTGTGCACCGCAATCGGCGCCAGATTCAGCCCGATAGCCATCACCACGGCTCCGGTCACCACGGGCGGCATCAGATTCTCAATCCAGCGGGTGCCGGATTTCATTACCACCACGCCTATCAGCGTATAGAGCAGGCCGCAGGCGATGACGCCACCCAGCGCCACGCTGAGGTTGGGGTTCAGCCCCTGACCGCTGAAACCGGTCACCGCAATCACAACGCCCACAAACGCGGCGCTTGACCCGAGATAGCTGGGCACGCGACCGCCAGTAATAAAGAAGAACAGCAGGGTCCCTATCCCGGACACCAGAATCGCCAGATTGGGATCCAGTCCCATCAGCAGCGGCATCAGCACCGTTGCGCCAAACATCGCCACCGCGTGCTGTAAACCCAGCACCAGCGTCTGCCCCGCAGGCAGTGTCTCATCCGGGGCGATAATACCGTTTTCTGTTAAAGCCGACTTCTTTTGCCATTGCTGAAACCAGGATCGTGCCATCGTCTACTCCAGAGCGTTATGAATGCCGGTGGGTTTCAGGGAAGGGTTATCAGGCTTCCTGCCGCATCAGGGGATGGTATCCCCGGTCAAACCAGGCCAGGCCGTGAGAATCGTCGTTGCGCACCACGGCCAGGACTTCACAGAACAGGGTGTCATGGGTGCCGACGCTGACAATCTGAGTGATCCGGCAGTCAAAGGAGGCGACCGCGCCGCTCAGCACCGGCGAGCCGGTAACGGCCGTCGACCACTCTGCAGCCACAAACCGCTCAGCCATCGGGGTTTTACCACCAAACAGCGTGGAGAGCGCTTCATGGCCCGCCGCCAGGGTGTTGACGCAGAGCTGCATGTTTTCGCGGAACACCGGATAAACCGAGGCCGAACGGTTCAGGCAGACCAGCAGTGTAGGGGGCGCATCCGTGACACTGCACACCGCAGAGGCGGTGAAGCCTGCGCGTCCGGCAGGACCCTCCGTGGTAATGATGTTGACCGCCGCGCCCAGGCGCGACATCGCATGACGAAAGGCCGTTTTGTCAACGGCAGGGGTAAGGGTATCCAGGCTCATAATCTTCTCCGCAAAAGCTTAGACGACGCGCTGCAGGGGCTGCACGTCATCAGTCTGATCCAGCCACTGCAGCAGCCGGGTATTAAAGGTTTCGGCGTCGGTGACGCTCATGGCGTGTCCGCCCCAGGCCATTCTCTGCTCCGTGGCGTTGGGCAGTGCGGCAGCCAGCGCGGATGAGCAGCTCCACGGCACCAGCAGGTCATCTTCACTGGCGATCACCAGCACCGGTTGCGGGATTGCGGCTGCCCGGGCGCTGAAATCTGCGCTCATCAGAGCGTGTAGCCGGCGCATCAGGTTTTCCATTCCCTGAAAATGGGCGACATGATGACTGTCCTCCTGCTCAAGCCGCGTCTGATGCTGCGCCATCCACTCTGCCGGATAGAGAAACAGCGGCTGAGCACGGACAAAGGCCTCCACGCCGACGTTCAGCAGCAGATCCTGGCGCACCTGAAAGCAGCGGCGGGTATGGGGATGCAGCGACAACCAGCCGTTGATCACCACGATCCGCTCGATCCGCTCCGGGTAATCCAGCGCCAGCTGCATCCCCAGCAGGCCACCCAGCGCATGACCAATCAGGCTGAAGCGCAGGATGCCGTGCTGCGCCAGCGCATCGGCCAGCTCCGCCGCCATCATCGCCATGCTGTAGCCCTCCGGCAACGTGTCAGCACTGCGTCCGGTGCCGCGCTGGTCATAACAGACCACCCGATAGCGTGTCGTCAGCGCCGCCAGCTGTGGCTGCCAGAAACCGGCCACGCCGCCCAGCCCGGAGGAGAGCACCAGCGTCGGTGCATCGGGATTTTGCAGGCCCAGAATATCCAGCTGCATCAGACCTCCGGCTTGCCAATGTGGGCCACGCTGGCGATCTCAATCAGCGCATCCGGTTTGACCAGCCCGCACTGAATACAGAATCGGGCCGGTTTATCGCCGGGAAAGTAGTCGGCGTAGACCTGGTTCACCGCACCATAGTTTGCCCAGTCGGTGATAAAAATAGAGTTGAAGGTGACATCCGCCATCGTGCCACCCGCGGTTTCAATCACCTTTTTAATGGTTTCCAGCACGTGGCGGGTCTGCGCGGCGGCATCCCCGACGTGCACCACATTGTTGTCAGCATCAAACGGCAGCGTGCCCGAAACATAGACCACACCATCTGCCAGCGTGCCAGGGACAAACGGGGCGATGGGCGTCGTGGTGCCCGGTGGAACAATGATACTTTTTGGCATAGCGTCATCCTCGGTGATCAGGGGGCTTTCAGGCTTTCGCAGAAGGTATCGACATCCGATACCCAGCCAAAAAAGGTTTCGATATTGAACAGCGCCGCCTGCTGGGCAAATGGCGGGCCTGCCTGGTAGGTTGCGTCTTCCAGCACCACGCCGAAGTACTCCAGAAAGAAGCCATCGCGCAGCGTCGATTCCACACAGACGTTGGTGGCAATGCCGGTAAAGATCAGATGACGAATGCCGCGACTGCGCAGCATGCTGTCGAGCGGCGTGTTATAGAAGCCGCTGTAGCGCGATTTAGGCAGCACAATGTCCCCGGGCTGCGGCACCAGTTCATCCACCAGTGCGTAATCCCAGCCGCCTTTAGAAAGCAGCGTGCCCTGCAGTTCAGGTCGTTTGCGCATGGTTTTCAGCGCATTAGATTTGTGGAAGTTGGGCGAACCGGCATCACCGGCTTCAACATAGTCACTGTCCCAGCCGTTCTGGAACCAGATAATCTGCACGCCTGCGGCACGCGCCGCCGTCACTGCCTGATGAATCTTCGCTATCACCGGTTGCGTGGCGGAAACATCAAAGCCCGCCAGGTCAAGATAACCCCCTTCAGTGGCGTAGGCGTTCTGCATATCGACCACGATCAGCGCACTCTGACCGGGTGGAAAAGCAATCGGCTCTGGCCGGGCTGGCAGTTCGACCTGAGTCACGTCAGGCGTGTGAGCGCAGTAAACGGTATTCATCATGCCACCTCCTTCTGTGCATCCAGCAGGGCGCTGCGACAGCGCATCAGCGGCTGGATGTGCTGTCCGAAGTTCTCGATTCCTTCCAGGAAATCATCAAAGGTCAGCAGCACGCCGTGGGTGCCTTCAACCTGAGCCACTTCATCCAGCATCCGCGCCACGCTGGCCCAGGAGCCGACCAGGGTACCCATATTGATGTTGACGGCAGAGGTGGGGTCGGCCATCTGGCGCACGTTGGTGTCGCTGCCCGATTTGGTATCCTGCTGACTCTGGGTGGTCAGCCAGGAGAGCGCCTCTTCATCGGCACCGGCTTTGTAGTGTTCCCACTTCGCCCGCGCTTCCTCATCGGTTTCCGCGGCAATGATCATGAACAGGACGTAGGAGCCGACGTCGCGACCGGCTTTCTCCGCCGCCTGTTTCATGCGAATCGAGGTTGAGCTGAACGCGGCAGGGGTGTTTACCCCTTTACCAAAGCAGAAGTTGTAATCGGCATACTGTGCGGAGAAGGCCATACCGGCGTCGCTCTGACCGGCGCAGATGACCTTCATCGGGCGCTGCGGCTGCGGACTGACGCGACAGTCGTTCATGGTGAAGAATTCACCTTTAAAGTCCGATTTTCCGGTGCCCCACAGGTCGCGCAGCACGGTAACGTATTCGGTCAGATAGGCGTAGCGGCTGCTGAAGTACTCATCGCCAGGCCACATACCCATCTGTTCATATTCCGGTTTCTGCCAGCCGGTGACCAGGTTGACGCCGAAACGGCCGCCAGAGATGGAGTCAATGGTGGACGCCATGCGCGCCACAATGGCCGGTGGCAGCGTCAGGGTGGCGGCAGTGGCATAAATTTCAATACGTGAGGTGACGGCTGCCAGACCAGCCATCAGGGTGAATGACTCCAGGTTATGATCCCAGAATTCTGTTTTTCCGCCGAAGCCGCGCAGTTTGATCATCGAAAGCGCAAAGTCGAAATGGTAATGCTCTGCTTTCAGTACGATTGCCTTGTTGAGTTCGAAGGTTGGCATGTACTGCGGTGCATTGGAGGAGATCAGCCAGCCATTGTTACCAATCGGAATAAAGACGCCTATCTTCATGTGAAACCTCGTTGCGATGTGGGAAAGGTGTTTCACGCGCGGCACTGCATCCTGCCTCATCCCTGTGGGCTGCGCTCAGTCACAATTTTGCAAACCCTGTGCCACAATTTTTAATTGTTTATATAACAATGGGTTAAAATGAAGAGGAAAAATAAAAGTGGAGTGACTGGTCCATTTCAGACCGTTTGGTCAAAATTCGCTGCACGTTTTCCATGCAGGCTGAGCAAAAAAGGTGCAGCACGCTGGTTAGGCAGCCAGAGATCCCTTTGCTATGATGCGATGACACCTGACGGATGAGGTAAGGCAGTGAAAACCGATGAAAAAAAGCCAACGCGTCGTTCACGCGCGGTGGCGGCAAAGCGAGCGGCGATACTGGATGCGGCGCTGACCCTGTTCTCGCAGTTTGGTATTCATGGCACCAGCCTCGATAAGGTGGCCGAACTGGCAGACGTTTCCAAAACCAATCTGCTCTACTATTTTCCCTCGAAAGAGGCGCTCTATGTGGCGGTGCTGAAACAGATTCTGGATGTCTGGCTGGCGCCGCTGCGCGCGCTGGCGCACGATCAGGATCCGCTGATGGCCATCCGGCGCTATATCCGGCTGAAGCTGGAGGTGTCGCGCGATCATCCTCAGGCCTCCCGGCTGTTCTGCCTGGAGATGCTGCAGGGCGCACCGCTGCTGAAAGGGGAACTGGCGGGCGACCTCAAGCAACTGGTGGATGATAAGGCGGCGATAATTGAGCGCTGGATTGATGAAGGGCGTCTGGCTGGCGTCCAGCCGCAGCATCTGATCTTTATGCTCTGGGCCACAACGCAGCACTATGCCGATTTCGCCACGCAGGTGGAGGCGGTGACCGGACAGACCCTCAGCGACGCCGCGTTCTTTGAGCAGACTGTCGAGAACGTTCAGCGCATGATCATTGAAGGCATCCGCGTACGCTGATTCCGCGCAGATTCACGGTTCGGTAACGGAGTTAATCTATGGATTCTGTTTCGCAGTGGGTACTGGGCGCCTCCGTCAGCGTCGCGGTGATGGGGCGTCGGGTTCCGATCTGGCAGGCGGCACTGGTTGGGGGTGTCTGCGGCACCCTGCCCGATCTGGATGTCTTTATCGATCATGGCGATGCAATACGCAACATGACGCTGCATCGCACCGAAAGTCATGCGCTGCTCTGGCTCACGCTGATCTCCCCGCTGGTTGCCTGGCTGGTGGCGGGGCTATGTCGTCAACGGGTGGCATGGCGGGCGTGGTGGCCCGCCATCTGGCTGGCACTGATCACGCACCCGCTGCTCGACCTGATGACGGTGTATGGCACCCAGCTTGGCCTGCCGCTCACTGACTTTCCCTATGCGATTGGCAGCATCTACATTATCGATCCCCTCTATACGCTGCCGCTGCTGGTAGGGCTGGCTGTGGCGCTCTGGCGTGGCGGCGAACGGGGGCTGCGCGGCAACCGGCTGGGATTAACGCTGAGCTCGCTTTATCTGGTCTGGAGCGTGGTGATTCAGGGCGTGGCAGGCTGGCAGATCCGGCAGTCGCTGACCGGGCAGGGGATTCCGACCGATAAGGTACTGGTGACGCCAACGGCGTTCAATACGCTGGTCTGGCGCAGCGTGATCCTGACCGGCGACCGTTATGGCGAAGCTTACTGGTCGTTACTGTCGCCTTCGCGTCCGCTACAGGTGACGTGGTATCCGCGTCATCCCGAACTTTACAAAGGGTTTCGTGGCAGCTGGTATGCAGAACGCGTCGCCTGGTTCAGCCACGGTTTTTATGGCCTGCGTGAGCAGGATGGGCAGACGACGATAGCTGACCTGCGTATGGGCGAAGGGGAAAAGTATACCTTTACCTTTGGTCTCGGCACGCCTCAGCAGCCCGATCCCCGGCCGCAGCGCTTACCTTCTGAACGGCCGTCGTTGTCCGCCAGCTTTTCTGCGCTGGGCGAACGCCTGTAAAAAAGCCCGGTCATCTGACCGGGCTTCCTCTCTGACAGGCAGAATTAGCGACTGCGTGAGCCGCGATGACGCAGCCACCAGCCCACACCCAGCAGGGCGAACCAGAGTGGCGTCACCATCAACGCCTGGCGCGTATCATCCTGCAGGGTCAGCAGCACCAGCACAAAGGCAAAGAAGGCCATGCAGACCCAGCACATCAGCTTGCCCAGCGGCATCTTAAAGCCGGATTCCGCATGACGCTGCGGATGCTTTTTGCGATAGGCCAGATAGCTGCACAGGATGATAGTCCAGACAAACATAAACAGAATCGCCGAGACGGTAGTTACCAGAGTAAAGACCGTCATCACATCCGGGATCAGGTAGATTAACGCCACGCCCGCCAGCAGGCAGAAGCAGGAGAAAAACAGACCGGTGGTCGGGACGGCGCGGGCTGAGAGCCGGCCAAAGGCGCGGCTGGCAACCCCCTGCTGTGACAGACCATAGAGCATCCGGCTGGTGGAGAAGATGCCACTGTTCGCAGAGGAGGCTGCTGAGGTCAGCACCACAAAGTTGACGATACTCGCGGCAGCGGGCAGGCCAATCAGGACAAACATCTCAACAAACGGGCTGCGATCGGCCATCACCTGGGTCCATGGCGTCACCGCCATAATAACCATCAGCGCCAGCACATAAAACATAATGACCCGCAGCGGGATGGCATTAATCGCGCGTGGCAGGACTTTATGCGGATCGTGAGTCTCTGCCGCCGCCGTGCCAACCAGTTCAATCCCGACAAAGGCGAACACCGCAATCTGGAATCCGGCAAAGAAGCCGCTGAGCCCTTTCGGGAACAGTCCGCCATGATCCCAGATGTTGCTCAGTGCCGCCGTACCGCCGCCCGGAGAGGGGTAGTGGATGGAGACCAGCACAATGCCCGTCACGATCAGCGCGACAATGGCGACGATTTTAATAATCGCAAACCAGAACTCCATCTCGCCGAACAGCTTAACGGTCGCAATGTTAAGCGCCAGAAAGACCACCACGCAGAGCAGGGCGCTCATCCAGATCGAGAAGCCCGGAAACCAGAGCTGAAAATAGGCGCTGATGGCCACCACGTCAGCGATGCCGGTGACCACCCAACAGAACCAGTAGGTCCAGCCGGTAAAGTAGCCTGCCCAGGGGCCGAGCAGATCCGCGGCAAAGTCGCTAAACGATTTATACTCCAGATTGGAGAGCAGCAGTTCTCCCATCGCGCGCATGACAAAGAACAGCATAAAGCCGATGATCATATAGACGAAAATGATCGAGGGGCCGGCCAGGCTGATGGTTTTACCTGAGCCCATGAACAGGCCGGTTCCGATCGCGCCGCCGATGGCGATCAGCTGAATGTGTCGGTTGTGCAGGTTGCGCCGTAGCTTGTCGGGGCCTTCCTGCGTCAAGGGGACATCTTTAGATTGATCGACCATAGAATACTCTTTCCTGTCTTGATGTTGTGTCAGCTCTGCTGGCTGATAATGAATAGCCTTACCCGAAGGGCTGGTCGGCATAAGATAGAGGAAGTCACCCCAAAGCCGGTAACAGTTTTTTACCTGATGTGACACCGGCCATGGTCAGCCAGAGCAATCGTTGCGCATTCTGGTTAATCCTGCGTCAGCCAGGGTAAGGATTCATCACGTTATGTCAGTTGCACAGCGCAGCGTGAATCTGGCTTCTACACTTTTTGTTTGCTAATCATCATGCTGCGAGAGGGGTTATGCGCACGCTTATCCTGTTTTTGCTGTTAATCGCGCTGGGCTGGATGAGTCTGCCATGGCTGAAGCAGCATCTGCCACCGCAGTTCAATCCCTTTACCCCGCTCGCCGTTACCGATCCTCCGGGCTGGATGACGCAGCTTAAGATGAAACGGCTGGCCGGCGATCCCGATGCCTGCCTTGCCGTGATGCGCCGCGCTCAGCAGGCCGGTTGGGTGACGTTCAGCGAACGACCGGCAGTGACGGGCAACTGTCCCCTCAGCGACCCGCTGCGCATTCAGCGATTTGGTCCGGTGAGCCTCAGCAGCAGCTTTCTGGCGAGCTGTCCGATGGCGGTTGCCAGTACGATGTATGCCCTGCGCAGTCGTCAACAGACCGCCAGGGATATGCAGAGTCCACTGGTACGGATTACGCATGTTGGCAGCTATGCCTGCCGTAACATTTATCATCGCGCGCAGGGGCGATTGAGTGAACATGCCACCGCCGATGCCTGGGATGTGACCGGCTTCCAGCTGGCGGATGGTCAGCAGCTTGAGGTCAGTCGTCACTGGCAGCAGCCCGGGCAAAAAGCGGCCATGCTGCATACCTTGTGGCGGGGGGGATGTGAGGTGTTTGGCAATGCGCTGGGCCCGGATTACAACACGGCACACGCTTCACATTTTCATCTGGGGATGCGGGGCGCGGGCTATTGCCGGTAAATCATCAGTCAGGACTAATACCATCTTTGATTAATAATTGATCGGCTATCTGTAAAAATTCAGTCCAGTTATCTGCTGGAATCTGGCACCGGCCGGAAATCATTCATTCGCTGAGAGAACAACATTAAGGCATTTGATTTTAGTGCCATCTATTTAAAGAGTAAAACTGTCCGCCGAATAAATGCGCTATTCCCTTTTTCTCCTCTCTCATCAAATACTCGTCACTGAGCGACAGAATGAAAATATTTCACCATGCAGACAGCCGAATTAAGTGAAATGAGAAGGGAAAATTAACAAATGCGCTGAGGCGTTATCTCTGTTTTTTTACAGACAGGATTATTTTTCAGATAGTTTAACCCGGTGACTACCTTTAATGTCATTCTGCTGACTAAACTACGATAAAGGGTGAGCCTGCTAACGAAACAGCCGCTTCGCTTTTAACGGGATCGAAATCAGGCTGAAGAGATAAGTAAGGCTTATCAGGAAGCGATTTTTTGCCTGACCTTTTCTTTTGCAGGCTGTCAGGATGATAAACAGCAAAAAGCCGCCGGATGGCAGAAGAAAATAGAGGGTGGTCAGGAGCCGCGGGTTAACTTAAGCAACAGAACTGGCGCAGGTCTGCAGAAAAACGCAGCACAACATTTGCGCTCCTGAGCCCGCAGCGGCAGGCCAGCGAGCCTCTCCGCCTGCCTCGCCGCGTTTCCCAGCGGCTGGATGATCCGGCAGCCAGGTGCATGCCGGAGAGGTTTAAAAACGCCGATCTTATTTCCTGATGAGAAATATGTTGGCGGTTCCTGGGGAGGCAGCGTTAATCGAATTGAATTAACGTCTTGTTTACTCATTATTTACTCAATAAGCAGTAGCGCTATTTATTATTTCCGCTCCCTTTGCAAATTTGCGATAAAGTGTCACCAGGTGACAGGCATTGAAATCCTATAAGAAAAATCTTATTCTTAGGGTGTGATTGAAAATGGCGTGACTGACCTCACATTGCCCGGACAGGGACACGTTTTCACTCCGCCATGACGATGAAAGGTAAAAGGCGCTTCATCAGGCAACGGATTCATCTCTGACGATATATTCATTTTTTCTGAAAAATTTAAACTCTCTGATGAGTCTGATTGAATAGCATCGGAAGGGCGGGTGAAAATAATGCTGAGGCAATATGAGTAGTGAAAATTATTTCGCCTGGCGAAGCAGTGTGAAAGAACAATTTCAGGCATTAACGACCTCATCTGAATTGAAGGCGTTATTGCAACATTTTACGGAATCATTAGGCTTCGATTATTTTGCTTTTTTGATTCAGCACCCGGTGCCATTTACCCGACCGCGCATTCATTTATACAGCACCTATCCCACATTATGGGTTAAGCGCTATGAGAAGCAGAATTATTACGCGGTAGACCCGGTGCTCAGCTTGTGTCAGCGACCAGGGAGGGGGATGGCATGGACGGAGGCGCAGTTTGCTGACGCAGGCAACCTGTGGCGGGAGTCGCGGGAATATGGGCTTCAGAGCGGTTTTTCTTGCTCTGCAATGGCACCAAATCGCGTCATTGGTATATTATCTATATCGTCCCAACAGCCCATTTCTGTCCAGCTCTGCCATGCTGAGCTGGAGGTGAAACTCCACCTTTTAGCGGAACTAAGCCTGGATACGCTGGAACGCTTTAGCGATGATGCGATGATGGTACTGAAAAATGCGTTAAGTCAGCGCGAGCTGGAAATTCTGAAATGGACAGCCGAAGGAAAAACGGCGGTCGAGATTTCACTTATTTTATCCATCTCTGAACATACCGTTAACTTTCATCAAAAAAATATGCAAAAGCGTTTCAATGTTTCCAATAAAACGCAGATTGCCTGTTATGCAGCCGCAATCGGACTGATTTGAACATCAACAACTGCCACCTTTGGCAGTTTCTTTGTACGGGTCAGTTGTCTACCCTGCGCCGGAACTTTGCCAGGCTGGCGCAAAAAATCATTGCAACATGGGGATGTCAGAGGCGCATGATGAAAATAGTGCAAACGCAGTTAAAGGATATGCCATCCTCTTTGCTCGCCGAGCTGGGCAGCTACCGTTACAGCGTCTTTGCGCGCGGCGAAGGGTGGTCTATTCCGCCGCGCCTGAGCACGCCAGGACAGGAGTATGATCGCTATGATCGTTCAGATGTGACCTGGCTGATCGCATGGAATGCCCGAGCAGGGATCTGCGGCTGTGCCCGCCTGATGCCCTGGTTTGAGCCTGAGCAGAGTGAAGGCATCGTGCTGCCTTTCAGCCATGAGAAAGTCTGGGAAATGTCGCGCTTCTCTGCACGCCTGGATGTGGATGCCGAACTGCCGCTGAACATACTCTGGCACGCGGTACAGCTGGCGGAACTGCACGGCATGGAGTACATCATCAGTTCGGCAACGCCAATGCTGGAGAAGATGTTTGAGCAGCATCAGGTGGTCTATGAGCCGCTCACACCCGGCCTGATTCTGTCAGAAGATAATCTGTTTGCGATCCGTATTCCGGTGACTCAGCCTGCGCTGGCAGAGAAGTATCGGGGCACCCGACGCTTCAGCCCGGAAGAGGTGCTGCCGACGCTGGGTGTGTCGGTCAACTGGCAGTCGCATAATTAGGCCAATTGCCCCCGCGGCTGGGGGCAACACAACACGCTTACTGACGGTAGGCGGTTTTAATCTGCTTGATGGTATTGCTGAACACTTCCGCCTGCGGTTTGTCGCCCAGCGTCTGTACATAGCGTTCCATGTTAATAATCACTTTTCCCGCATCAGCCTGACCCATCCCTTTCAGAATCAGGGTGATCATCATCTTCAGCCCCGCGATTTCATCCGCTAATTTCCGGGCTTCCTGGGAAGTTGCAAAATCTTCATCGCTCATGAGTTTCTCCTTGGTGAATGACAATGTGTCGGCAATCTGTCCGCACAGCAGTGCGTGAGTATACCACAGGGGAGGTAAGTTGCTGATGGTGCCGGTCCGCTTTGCCGTTAAAGGCCGTTTCGTCCAGCACAACTAATCAATCGCTGAAAGTAATCACACGATTGACTGGCCCGGAGCGGACAGCAATGCGTTGTAGACAGGATTACCGAACGCGGTTGTTAATCTTCTGAAATACAGAGAATTTAATCAATATGCAACGATGCTGATGATGAGCAGAAAAGTCTGATGCGACGCGCCACGCCCGGCTGAGGGTAATGATGCAATGCGTCCACTGTTTTGCTTTGTTGATGTGCTTTTGGGGCAAAAGCGGGTATGATTACCGCTCACATTACCTGATTGCTTCCTCTTTTTAGCCTCTGGAGTTTCCCCGTTGATCAGTGTGCTTCTTGTTGATGACCATGAACTTGTCCGTGCCGGGATCCGTCGTATCCTGGAGGATGTTAAAGGGCTGGCCGTGGTCGGAGAGGTTAACTGCGGCGAGGATGCGGCCAAATGGTGCCGGTCCAATCAGGTGGATGTCATTCTGATGGACATGAATATGCCGGGTATTGGCGGGCTGGAAGCGACGCGAAAAATCGTGCGCTACAACCCTGATATCAAAATTATCATGCTGACTATCCATACCGAAAATCCGCTGCCTGCCAAAGTCATGCAGGCGGGGGCCGCGGGTTACCTCAGTAAAGGGGCCGCGCCGCAGGAAGTTATCAACGCGATTCGTTCGGTCAATGCCGGCCAGCGCTACATCGCGTCAGACATCGCCCAGCAGATGGCTCTGAGCCAGATTGAACCACAAAAAGCGGAATCTCCCTTCAGCTGTTTGTCGGAAAGGGAATTGCAGATTATGCTGATGATCACCCGAGGACAAAAGGTGACGGAAATTTCCGAGCAGTTAAATCTCAGTCCTAAAACCGTTAACAGTTACCGCTATCGGATGTTCAGCAAACTGAATATCAGTGGCGACGTCGAGTTAACGCATCTGGCCATTCGACATGGCCTCTACAATGCGGAGCCGTTAATCAGTAGTGAATGACGTTTTTGATTCCAGAGCTTTTCTGAGTACGGTAACCAGCAAGCCCGGTGTTTACCGCATGTATGACGCCTCAGGCACCGTCATCTATGTGGGCAAAGCCAAAGACCTGAAGAAGCGTTTGACCAGCTACTTCCGCACGCAGGTCGGCAGCCGCAAAACCGAAGCGCTGGTCAGCAATATCCAGCACATCGATGTCACCGTAACCCATACCGAAACCGAAGCGCTGCTGCTTGAGCATAACTACATCAAGCTCTATCAGCCGCGCTATAACGTCCTGCTGCGCGATGATAAATCGTATCCCTACATATTCCTCAGCAGCGATACCCATCCACGTCTGGCGATGCACCGTGGCGCAAAACATGCCAAAGGCGAATACTTCGGCCCGTTTCCGAATGGCTACGCGGTGCGTGAAACCCTGGGCCTGCTGCAAAAAGTATTCCCTATCCGCCAGTGCGAAAACAGCGTCTACCGCAATCGCTCCCGGCCCTGTCTGCAATATCAGATAGGCCGCTGCCTGGGTCCCTGTGTGGCCGGGCTGGTCAGTGAAGAGGAGTATGCGCAGCAGACCGACTATGTGCGCCTGTTCCTGGCCGGTAAAGATGATCAGGTGCTTAATCAGCTGGTCAGACGCATGGAAGAGGCGAGTACCGGGCTGCGTTTTGAAGAGGCGGCACGACTGCGCAACCAGATTCAGGCCGTGCGGCGGATCACTGAAAAGCAGTTTGTCTCAAATCAGGGGGATGACCTCGATGTCATGGGCGTAGCGTACGACGCCGGTATGGCCTGTCTTCACGTGCTCTTTATTCGTCAGGGTAAAGTGTTGGGTAGCCGCAGCTACTTCCCGAAAGTCCCGGTGGATACCGATCTGGCCGAGGTGGTGCAGACCTTTGTCGGGCAGTTCTATCTGCAGGGCAGTGAGGCTCGCACCCTGCCGGGTGACATCCTGCTGGACTTTACCCTGCCAGAGCGCGAGCTGCTAGCTGAGTCTCTGAGTGAACTGGCGGGACGCCGGGTTAACATTCAGAGCAAGCCGCGCGGCGATCGCGCCCGTTACCTGAAGCTGGCGCGCACCAATGCCGCGACCGCGTTAACCACGCGTCTCTCTCAGCACTCCACTATTCATCAACGCCTGATGGCGCTGGCGGAGTTCCTTGAGCTTGACCGGATCACGCGCATGGAGTGTTTCGATATCAGTCACACCATGGGTGAGCAGACCATCGCTTCCTGCGTGGTCTTTGACCAGAACGGTCCGCTGCGCGCCGATTATCGCCGCTATAACATCAGTGGCATTACACCGGGCGATGACTACGCCGCCATGAACCAGGTGCTGCGTCGCCGCTATGGTAAAGCCATTGAAGAAGAGAAGATCCCGGATGTCATTCTGATTGATGGCGGTAAAGGGCAGCTGGCGCAGGCGATACAGGTCTTTGCGGAACTGGACGTGCCCTGGGATAAGACGCGGCCGATTCTGCTCGGCGTGGCTAAAGGCAGCGATCGTAAAGCCGGACTGGAGACGCTCTTCTTTGAAGCCGAAGGTGAGGGCGTTTCGCTGCCGCCTGATTCGCCCGCGCTGCATGTGATCCAGCACATTCGTGACGACGCTCACAATCATGCGATTTCGGGCCACCGTAAAAAACGGGCGAAAGTAAAGAACACCAGTGCACTGGAGAGCATCGAAGGGGTGGGGCCAAAACGACGTCAGCAACTGCTCAAGTACATGGGGGGCCTGCAACCGCTGATGAATGCGTCGGTGGAGGAGATCGCCAATGTGCCGGGTATCTCTCATGCGCTGGCAGAAAAAATATACTACTCACTGAAACACTAGCATTGAAACGGGGGGGGCAATGTAGGAACATAGGCTAAATTCTACCTATATCCAGACAGTTACCGGCATATGCAATTAAACATTCCGACGTGTCTCACCCTGTTTCGAGTCGTGCTCATCCCGTTCTTT
This sequence comes from Pantoea sp. Sc1, assembly GCF_000255315.1. Lineage (NCBI taxonomy): Bacteria > Pseudomonadati > Pseudomonadota > Gammaproteobacteria > Enterobacterales > Erwiniaceae > Pantoea > Pantoea sp. Sc1. The sequence goes on along the minus strand of NZ_AJFP01000001.1, from coordinate 2,650,538 downwards.
GTGCTGGCTTTCTATCTGCCGTTCACCTGGGCACCGCTTGCTACCGCATTGATTTTTGTCTTTGCAGCCATCACCGACTGGTTTGATGGCTTCCTGGCGCGCCGCTGGAAGCAGACGACGCGTTTCGGGGCTTTTCTCGATCCGGTGGCGGACAAAGTCATGGTCGCGATTGCGCTGGTGCTGGTCGCAGAATATTTCCACGCCTGGTGGATTACTCTTCCTGCCGCAACCATGATTGCGCGCGAGATCATTATCTCTGCGCTGCGTGAGTGGATGGCGGAGATTGGCAAACGCAGCAGTGTATCGGTGTCCTGGATTGGTAAAGTCAAAACCACGGCTCAGATGTTCTCACTGTTTGCCTTGCTGTGGCGTCCGGATGCGACCATTGTGGCGGTGGGTGTCGTCGCGTTGTATGTGGCTGCGGTGCTGACTTTCTGGTCAATGTTCCAGTATTTAAGCGCGGCGCGCGGCGATCTGCTCGAACCGTGATCGATACGATTTAAAAAGCAGCAAACGGACAGGCGGTGAGGATAATTTTATTGACTCATCGCGTCAGGTCAGTAGAATGCAACGCATCGAAAGGCAGCGTGTCTGTCAGAAGATAAGTAAAATCAGCAGGTTCGACGAAATTGCTGAAAATTGCGGGAATAGCTCAGTTGGTAGAGCACGACCTTGCCAAGGTCGGGGTCGCGAGTTCGAGTCTCGTTTCCCGCTCCAGATTCGCAGGTCAGGTTAACCTGGCGGCACATCAGTTTAAGGCGCGTTGGCAGAGTGGCTATGCAGCGGATTGCAAATCCGTGTACCTCGGTTCGACTCCGGGACGCGCCTCCAGTTACACCCTGCCCGGGTGGTGAAATCGGTAGACACAAGGGATTTAAAATCCCTCGATCGTAAGGTCGTGCGGGTTCAAGTCCCGCCCCGGGCACCATATCGATTTACCAATAAAATCAATGATAAGCAGTGTCGTATGGCCGCCTCATAAGGGCGGTTTTTTTGTGCATGAATTCAGCTTTCTGATATCCATTCCTGATATTATTTCCCTTTCACCTGTCCGCCAACGACTGGAACCACCACTATTTTTCTGTCATAAGCGGCTGTCTGCTCCACGTTTTTATGCCCCGTTATTGCTTTTTTCTCGTAAAGGTACCCTCCAGATCGGAAACTCCCTTAGTCTTCGGATCATGGAATGTGAGATCAAACAGTAACTCCGGAAATTTTAACATTGCCGCCTCACGCGCAGTACTAAAGTGCTCAGCCCGACGGATTTCTCGTGGGTATGATCGGGATATTAACACGGCGTCGTTAACTGGCTGGTCCAGCGATGCGATTCTGATTTCGGACAGTCAATATGAAAAACTGTTTGAAGGGCAGGCTAGTGGCAGAATATTCACTACGGATGACAGCGTCAGACCTGTTTCAACAGACCTGCGATTGACTGGCAGGCGAGGGGTGAGCAACAGTGTCAGAACTTACTAATCACTACCAGTGAGGTAACAGCCGATTAGCGAACAGAATTACAATTGGATATGATCAGCGACGAGGACAAAGTAAGCCCGACCGCATGGGCGAGCCAGCCTAAAATTTAAATCACCGCCATTTCTGACGGATCAATTTAAACCCTATAAAACTGCTTGCTTATCAGGTTTGGGGATGAGTCTATTTCTTATGAGGTTGCAAAGATTAGTTTCAAACAGCTTATAGAATATTATAGAAAATAAAACCGTAAGGGTCAGAGCTAACAAAAATGCTATTAAACCTGAATATAGCCCGTGATAGTGTTGGGCTATAATTTTTCTGGCTATTGATAAACCGTGTGGATGCATCAAATAAACAGAAAACGATACGGTACCAATCGATGTTAAAATTTTAGGAGGTCTGATTCCATACTGATATTCATAACTGATAGTTGTTAGTATTAAGAAAAAAGAAGCGGCAAAGAAATCGTAACTACCGTTTCCCGGAAGGCTGCCAAAGCCTAGAGTAATATATGTAAAATATAGCGCGGTTAGTGATACTGCTGCTCTGCCAACTATTTTTGAGTGATATAGTCTGAAGTTAATTGCTATGTATCCGATAAACAGACCAGCTAAAAACTCTAACATCATCCCATTAGTTATCAGTGCCAAATATCCATAATATCCATAATTCATGCTGGTCAATGAAGTCCTATAACCATGAGTAGCGACTGGAAGTGAGACGGAACATGCAATAATTAAAGTGATAACTAGGTTTTTATAATTCCTAAAAATTAAGGCGAGAGCACAGATGCTATAAAAGACAAATTCATAGTTAAGCGACCAACCAACAAAAAGCCGCGGATAACCAAAGAAGGGGGCAGGTTGCATAATGTCAGCTGGAAGAAAAGTGAAAGCATGCAGGGCTGAATACCATTTATCCCATGAGTTACCTGCTATAAAAATTGTCGCTATGACGTATGGTGGAACAATACGGCAAATTCTTTTTGTGAAGAATACGGCTGAGGATTTAATTCCACCATTTTCGGTTAGAGAAATATAATAAAAAACAAACCCACTTATAATAAAAAACAAATCAACGCCGATTGCACCCTGAGCAAAAATCCAATTAGCCAAAGGAATGTCCGATGCCAAATCGGTTCGGAAATGAAACATTACGACCAGCATCGCCGCGAGACCGCGCATAGATTGTATTGAGTGAAGTTTTTTCTGTTCAAAATGCATTGTATGCAAAATCCTTTTAAATAATGGTTTACTTAATTATTTTGATAAAAGCTCTCATAAAAGATGTCCAGATTAAACGCCTGAGTTTGATTTTTAATGGTCTGCGTTTCTTTATTTCACTCCAGGCATATTCTTTTTTCTCTATTATCCAATTGCAATTTTTATGCGATTGTATTGTCGAAAAGTGAGAGTGTTCTGTCTTTCTTATTATTGATGGTATTACAGCTTCAACATTGCAAACGGAATACTCTTTTAGTATTTGCCATCTGTCAGCCACCATCCAAACGGGATAAAGAAAAGTGGCGAGATTTTTAGCTGCTTGATTATTGATGATGTATCCATGTGAGCACGATGCTTCAAGCACACTATGAATGCTTAATTTTTGGTCTAATATGCATCTTGGCTTGGAGATATATTGTGAGACTTCAGTTAGCAGGGTAACCGTAGGGTATGGGTTTTGTTTTGTTTTAAATGATGCATAACCTGAATGATTTGGTAATCAAGTTGTGCGTCGTCTTCAAGTATTAACGCGAAGGGTATATTGTTGCTGACAATTTTTCTATAAATTTTGATGTGGCTTAGAGCGCAACCTATTTCGCCAGAGGTTACCGCGTAATTAAGTGTTTTGGTATGCTTCACGATTTCATCATAATTAAGTTGAGAACCGTCTACAGCCTCAACGATTTCATAATCAAGCTGAAGCAGGGACAGTTGCTGTTCGATGGATGCCCGCCTTTCGGGGGACCGAGCTAAATTTATAACAAATATTTTCATAATTTAAACCTTTGTGAACCAATGGTTGCTGGTTTTTATATCAGCAACGAACATAACCGCTGTGTTAGAGGTTTTTTTTGATTCAGGTTCGCAATCTGTTTGATGTTCTAAATAAAGAATTGTCTTTTGGGAATGCCATGCCTCGCCATAAGATAGAAAATCACGGAATGAGCCTCGAAAATTTTTAGATGCGCACTTTAATTTGTACGCTTTATTTTTAGTATGATGCCTCACATTTAACAGGAGGCTCTATGGATAATAACTTCGAAGCGCAGTATATGACGCAGCATGCACGGCAATGGGTGAGGCTGTTTGGCAACTAATAGCCAATGATATGCCGGTGACGGGTGAGGCCATAGCCAGCATGATTGGAACACTCGCAGAGCACCGACCTGATGTAGCGGACAGCATCGCGTTATCAGTGTTGTGTCAGGCGTAACGCTTTCGCTGCCAGATCAGCCGTCGGGTAATGAGATTGAACAGGGGCAGGATGGGGGAATAGCGTCGCTGCCTGCAGGCAGAATGGGTAACGTCCCATGCGGGGCGGCATCAGCCAGCCTGCGGGGCAGGCTGGCTGATTAATATCAGGCCTGAGGCTGACCTGCCGGACCGACGCCACCGGGTGCGCCCACCGGTGCCTGTCCACCCGGCGGCGGCGGCGGTGGGGCATCTTTGCCTGGTGGCGGCGGAGGCGGGGCATGTCTGGGCGGTGGGGTCGGTGCGCAGGCGGTCAGCGTAGCAAGGATGGTCAGCGTCGATAACAGATAAGCAGTACGTTTCATCGTAATTCCCTGATCGGTTAAGCGGAGCGTTAAGTATAGATAAGCGCCGTCAAAACGCCTGACGTGAAGCAGACGGCAATGTTATTGTCGATTATTTGAGATGCTTCGCAACTTGTGCACGGTAACCATGCGTTTCAGACCAGAGATCGCTAAGGTAGCGCATCAATTAAGAGGAGTGGTTATGAATGGCATAATGAAGTTCGTCCGCGGCTGGCTGGTCTTTTCTCTCTTGTGGGGCGTGTTCATGTGGTTTATGTCATGGCAGGAGCAGGGCAAAGCGCCGGGTCTGGCAATTCTGATGAGTCTCTATGCGGGATTAATCTATCAGGCTCTGATGACGATGGTCGGCCGCTACCGGACGCGGCGTCAGCAGGCGTAGCAGGTTCTGCTGCCGCAGAGGCAGCAGAACCGCGCACGTTAACCGAAGTTACCGGTTAGACGCTGATGGAAGTCGGTACTGCGTGAATCCAGCCCCTCAATCGTCACTTCGGCACCATATCTTTGATAGCGATACTCAATGCCATCCAGCGCCGCGACGCTGGACGCATCCCAGATCTGCGCGTGGGTTAAATCGATCGTGACCTTTTTGGGATCGTGAGCGTAATCGAAATGCTCAAACAGGTCGTTGCTGCTGGCGAAGAAGAGCGGGCCGCGCACGACATAGCGCACCGACTGACCATCATCGCTCAGCTGACGCTCTGCATGAATAACATGCGCAATGCGGCGGGCAAAGAGCAGCATGGCAAGGATCACCCCCGTAAGCACACCCAGCGCCAGATTGCCCGTCCAGACCGTGACCGCCACCGTCAGCACCATAATCAGCGTTTCTGACCACGGCATACGCTTCAGGGTGGCGGGCTGCAGGCTGTGCCAGTTAACGGTTTTCACCGCGACGACCATCATGATGCCCGCCAGAACCACCATCGGGATCTGCGCCATAATCTGACTCAGTCCGGTCACCAGTAACAGCAGAACCAGACCGGCCGCGACGGTAGAGACCCGGCTGCGTGCCCGACCCAGTTCCACGTTGACGATGGTCTGACCGATCATCGCACAGCCCGCAATACCGCCATAGAAGCCCGCCAGGATATTCGCCACGCCCAGGCCCCAGGATTCACGGCGCTTACTGGAGGGGGTATCCGTCAGATCATCGACCAGTTTGGCGGTCAGCAGCGACTCCATCAGCCCGACAAACGCGATACTCAGTGCCGTGGGCCAGATAATCTGCAGCGTCTGCAGGTTCAGGGGCACCAGCAGCGTATTCAACCCGGGCAGGCCAGGGCTCATCGGCCCCTCGTCACCCACGTTCGGCATGCGATAGCCCATCAGCAGTGCCACCGCCGTCACTACCACAATGGCGACCAGCGGGGAGGGCACACTTTTTATCAGGCGCGGCAGCAGCAGCACAATGGCCAGGGTGACGGCAAAGAAGATCCATACCAGGGGTGACTGACCCCAGACGTGCGGCACCTGCGCAAAGAAAATCAGGACCCCAAGCGCATTCACGAACCCCAGCATTACCGAGCGGGGAATGTAACGCATCATGCGCGCCAGACCGGCCAGGCCAAACAGAATCTGGATGATGCCGCCCAGCACAACGGCGGGCAGAATATATTCCACGCCATGCAGATGCACCATCGGCCCGATGACCAGCGCCACGGAACCGGCGGCAGCCGTGACCATTGCCGGGCGACCGCCCAGAATCGACAGGGTCAGACAGAGTACCACCGAAGCCACCAGGCTGACTTTCGGGTCGACACCGGCAATCACGGAAAAGGAGATCACTTCGGGGATCAGGGCCAGCGCGGTAATCACACCGGCCAGGCATTCGCGGGTCAGCAGCGCAGGCGAACGCAGTACGCGCCCCGTGCTGATATCGCCCGCCACAACGTCAGTTGCGGTAACATCATTAGTCTGGGTCATAAAGGATTGCAGGCTCTTTAGTTATTTTGCTCCCGCGCGAAAGGCGGAAAGAATGGGATAAACAGTGAGAGGCAGATACTACCGGGGGATTGACGAAGATACCAGAAAAAGGCGGTGGATTCCCTCCCTGGAATCGCGACTACAGTTAAAAGTCATCCGGGGTTTTGTGGACCACAAGGTCAAGCAGCTGACGGTAGATATCCAGCGAATCCCTGTCGCTTTCCAGTTCCAGTCGGTGGATCAGCTTTGAAATAATGGCCTTATTACTGACAGGCATACCCGATTGCAGGATTTCTGCGATCAGGACACCCAGCATTTCCATCTCGCTGGCGGGTTTATTCGCTGCAGGATTGAAATAGTCGGCAATTTCCTGGTCAGTCCGGGGAAGTGTATTTTGCATGTGTAAGCCCTTCATAACAGCCCGATTCCGGTTCGGATGTCAGGACAAAATCGATCAAAAAAGCCATCGCATGGACAGATGCGATGGTGCCAGCGTGAACATAACGCAGATAAAAAATAACCTCTGAAGGTGGAAATCCACTGACACCTTCAGAGGCGACGCAAGTGCATCATTCGTTACAGAGTCGCATGACAACTCGTGGCAGTAAAGTTATACAATGAAAGCCAATCTGTACAATCGAATCCTTTTGCAAAATGTGCTATTTAACGCTTTTCAGCAGCTTATAAGGATAATTCCGAGAAAAAATCTGTACAGAGAACCTATACAACCCGCAGATTAGACCGGACAGATAAAAACAGTCAGGCACCCCACAGGGTGATCAGGCAAATAACGCCAGCTTTGCCGTCAGCTTACGCAGCGCTTTTTTATCACCGACGATGGCGAGACCCAGCAGCCGCCACTGCCGCCGCGATTGCTGGCGCAGGGCGATGCTGAGCGCCTGATAATCGGTGGTGGTCTGTCCCTCTTCGGGAAACAGCACCCGGTCGTACCCGGCCTCTTCAGCCTGCAGCAGCAGTGCCCGCAGCTGCTCATCGGTGGCCGCCAGCACGGGAATACCGGTGCTGATCAGACCGGGGGAGGGATGGCGCTCCGCATCTTCCAGCGCATCACCAACCAGCTCCGGATGACGCTGCCCCAGCGTTAATGCCAGCACGGCAGCGGCGTTGGTGGCTTTACCGGCTGGCAGCGCGGCATTCAGTATCATTACACATCGTAAGTCCTGCATTGCGTTTCTCCTCACTCAAAAAACGCATTGTGGCAACGGTGTCAGTTCGGGTCTGGAAGATTTGTGCAGGCGTGCTGATAGCGTGACGGCGTGAGCTGGCAGGCGCGTTTAAACCAGCGCCCCAGATGGCTTTGATCGGCAAAACCCAGCGCGGCGGCCACGTCGGCAACCGGCTGGCCCTGCGCCAGCTGCCGGCGCGCCTGGCTCAGCCGCCACTGCACCAGCCAGGCGTGAGGCGGCAGGCCCCAGTGCGCCTGAAACAGGCGTGATAACCGGAAGCGATCCACCTGCAGCTGCTGTGCCATCTGCGCCAGGCCAGGATTTTCCGCATGATGGGCGATCAGCCAGTCACGCGCCTGTAATGCCAGCACCGTATCTTTATCCGGGTGGCGATCGGGCAGGAAGATCTGCTGGTGCGGCGTAAGCTGAGCGAATAACCGATCCAGCACCGCCTCTTTGATCAGGGCGGGATGGTTGTGCCACAGCGCCTCGAACGCATGCCAGACGGCATAGGCCAGCGACCGATCGTCGCGCAGCGTTGCGGCAAACTGTAATGCGGGGGAGGGCGGCGCGTCACGCCCGGCCGGGTTGAGATGCTGTGCAATCTGCTGTGGAGAAAGGTAGAGCATACGGTAGGTGAAACCCTGTTCGTTGATGGCATCCCCATCGTGCAGCTCTTCCGGTTCCAGCATAAACACCGTGCCGGGTCGGCTCCGGTGCTGTCTGCGCCGCGAGTGAAACTGCTGTACTCCCTGCTCAGTCACACCGATCAGATAGCTGTCATGCCAGTGCGGATCATAGGCGTGACCGGTAAAATGAGCGCGCAGCGCCTCAATACCGCTGATGGCGTCACGGCGGAGATCCACCCAGTTTGCTGCTGGCTGTTTCATATTATCGGGCTCCCGAATAGCGGACTCTGGACATTCTGCCGCGATCCACTAGTTTTTAACAGAACGGGCGCTTTTCAATCCCGTTTTGCTTTGCGTATAATAACCTTTCTATTTAATCAGAATCCTAACCATTAGGCTGCTAACATTTGTCTCAGCATACCCGTACCTTCACCCATTTACTGCACCTGACCGCACATGCCTGGCGCCTGGCGGTAGATCGTCATCTCAGAGACAGCGGCTTAAGTATGAGCAGCTGGATGGCTATTGGCCTCATCGCCAGCGAACCGGAACGCATGACGCAAACCGAACTGGCGCAATTGCTGGGGCTGGAAGATGCCAGCATGGTTCCGCTGGTGGATCGGCTGGTCAAACAGTCGCTGCTGACGCGGGTGCAGCCGCCGGAAGATCGCCGCAAGCGCCACCTGGTGCTGACCGAAAAAGGCAACGAGGCGTTTGCCCGCGTGAAAACCGAGGCCGATGCGCTGCGCACGGAGATGCTGGCTGACATCGACCCGCAGGATCTGGCCGTCACCGAACGTGTGCTGCAACAACTGCTGAGTCGTATGGGAAGTATGTAGCAGTGGCAAAGCGAAATCCCTACGCTGCACGCGAGTGGTTACCGCACGAAAAACCCATGCTGCCGGGCTCGCCCTCGACCCCGCTGCACCCGATGCCCAAACGCCTGGCGTTTGGCCTGATCGGTCTGCTGATTTCCCTGACCGGTGCGCTGAGTAACGCGCTGGTTACAGCAAATCTGGTCAATCTGCAGGGCACCTTTGGTGCCTGGTCGAATGAAATTGCCTGGCTGCCTGCGGTCTATGTGATGGGCAATATCTCGATCAACCTGCTGCTGGTGAAGTTCCGCCAGCAGTTTGGACTGCGGGTCTTTACCGAGGCGTTTCTGGTGCTCTATGTGCTGGTGGCGTTCTTTCATCTGTTTGCCAACGACCTCAGTTCCGCAATTATTGTGCGCACCGCGCACGGCATGGTGGCGGCCGCCCTCAGCTCACTCGGCATCTACTATCAGGTGCAGGCCTGGCCCGCAAAACATCGCCTGAAAGCGCTGGTTATCGGCCTGACGGTGTCGCAGCTCGCCATTCCGCTGGCCCGACTCTTCTCCTCTGAACTGCTGCAGCTCAACGAGTGGCGCGGTCTCTATCTGTTTGAACTCGGTCTGGCGATGATTGCGCTGGGCGGGGTGCTGATGGTGAAACTGCCGCCGGGTGACCGCATCAAAACTTTTGAGAAAATGGATTTCGTTACTTTCATTCTGCTGGCACCCGGCATGGCGCTGCTGTGCGGCGTGCTGTCGCTGGGGCGGATTGAGTGGTGGTTCACCACGCCCTGGCTCGGTATCTGTACCGCGATAGCGCTGACGCTGATTGTCGCGGCGATGGTGATCGAACATAACCGGCGCAATCCGCTGATCAATACCCGCTGGCTCAGCAGCGGCAACATGGTGCGGCTGGGCATCGTGATGATCATGATCCGTATCGTCCTGGCCGAGCAGAACACCGGCGCGGTCGGCTTCTTACAGCAGCTCGGCCTGCAGAACGACCAGATGCGCGGTCTGGCGCTGGCCATTATCGCCGGGGTCATTGTCGGCATTGCTGCCAGCGCGCTGACCATTAAACCCACTCATCTGAACTGGCCGATTGTCGCCTCGCTGGTGGTGATGATTATCGCTTCACTGATGGATTCGCAATCCAGCCCGCTGACCCGGGGTCCCGAAATGTATTTCAGCCAGTTCCTGCTGGGTTTCAGCAGCGCTTTTTTTATGGCGCCCGCCATGCTGATGGGGATTGGCAGCGTCGTGACCCAGCCGAAGAATCTGGTCAGTTTTGTGGTGCTGTTTGGCATGAGCCAGAACCTTGGCGGTCTGATCGGTTCCGCCATTCTGGGCACCTTTCAGGTCTGGCGGGAAAAATATCACTCCAGCCTGCTGGGCGATCAGCTTTCCCTGCTCGATCCCAATGTCACCGAGCGGCTCAGTCAGTACAATGCGCTGTTTAACCCGCTGGTGGGTGACAGCGTGCTGCGCGGTGCGCAGAGCACCAGCCAGCTTCAGACGGTCGCCACACTGCAGGCGAACGTGCTCGCCTATAACGACACCTATCTGCTCACCGCCGCGCTGGCGCTGGCGACGCTGATGTGGGTAATCTGGCGTTTAACCCGTCGCCGTTATCTGGAGTGGCGTCAGGCGCGATTTAACCTGCGTGAGCAGCAACAGCTGGCCGCATTACAGGATTTAAGGGAGAAACAATGAGTCAGCAGGATGAGCTTCAGGCTGCAGAACGCGAACGTGTTAATCGCCGCCGTATTCTTTCTGTCGCCGTGGGTAGCGGCATTGTGGTGCTGGGCGTGCTGGTTATTCTCTACGCCTGGCAACTCTGGCCCTTTACCAGCGCGGTGCAGAGCACCGAAAATGCCTATGTGCGCGGTCAGGTGACCTTTATCAGCCCGCAGGTCAGTGGCTATCTCACCTCGGTGGAGGTGATCGATCTGCAGCCGGTGAAAAAAGGGCAGTTACTGATGACGATTGACGATCGGATCTATCGTCAGCGGGTGCATCAGGCGCAGGCGCAGCTGGCGATGAAGCAGGCGGCGCTGAACAATAACCTGCAGCAGCGTCGCAGCGCAGAAGCGACGATTCAGAGCAACAAAGCGGCACTGGAGAATGCCAAAGCCCAGGCGTTAAAAAGCGGCTTCGATCTGAAGCGGGTTGAGAACCTTGCGGCGGACGGATCGCTGTCGGTGCGTGAGCGTGATGCCGCCCGTGCCGCCAGCGCCCAGGCGCAGGCGCAGGTGCGTCAGGCGGCGGCGCAGATCGCCGTGGCACAGCAGAATCTGCAAACGGTCATTGTAAACCGTGATGCGCTGGAGGGGGATGTCGCCAGCGCGCGTGCCGCTCTGGAACTGGCGGAGATCGATCTGGCGAATACCCGGATTACCGCACCGGATGACGGCCAGCTCGGTCAGCTGTCGGTCCGCACCGGCGCCTATGTCACTGCCGGAACCCGCCTGACGTCGGTGGTGCCCAATCACAAATGGATTATCGCCAATCTGAAAGAGACCCAGCTGGCCCATATTCGTCCCGGCCTGCCGGTGACGATTCGGGTCGATGCGCTGGATGGCAAGCGCTTTAACGGCGAGGTGGAGTTTATCTCCCCGGCTGCCGGCTCAGAGTTCAGTGCCATTTCACCCGACAACGCCACCGGCAACTTTGTCAAAATCGCACAGCGCATTCCGGTTCGCATCCGCCTGAAGGAGCAGGATATGGCACAGCTGCGTCCCGGCATGTCCGTGGAGGTCAGCATCGATACGGCCGCCCGGCCCGCCGGTGAGGCTACGCCATGAGGGGCCGCGTAGCGATCGCTGTCCTGTCACTGCTGCTGTCAGGCTGCGCCACACAGGTTGAAAAGGCACCGGCCTCGCTGCCGATCCCGGCGGCCTGGCGGGAGAGTGTCGGCCCGGGCGCCGCGCCGGAAGCAGAGTGGTGGCGTGCCTTTCATGATGAGTATCTCAACCGGCTGGTCAGCCAGGCGCTGCGCAACAATCCCGATATTCTTACGGCGCGATCCCGGGTCGATCAGTATCGCGCCCAGCTGCGCGCCACGCAGGGTGATAACTTTCCCACCGTCAGCGCCGGTGTGGCCGCAACCCGTGAACGCACGCTCTCGTCAGTAACGGGACAGCCTTATGAGACCGATGTGTTTCAGGGTGTGTTACAGGGCAGCTACGAGGTTGATCTGTGGGGCGCGCGCAGCAGCAGTATCACGGCGGCGCAGGCGACCTTAGCGGCGCAGCAGGCGGCGGCGTCTGCCGCTGAGCTGACCATCGCCAGCTCGGTTGCGTCGGGTTACCTCAACCTGTGTGCGCTGGATGAGCAGCTGCGGGTCACCGAGGCGACGCTGGCCACCCGCAATAATTCGCTGAAGCTGGCCCGGCGTCAGTTTGAAACCGGCTACACCTCCCGGCTGGAGTGGATGCAGGCGGCCTCAGAATATCAGTCGGCCAAAGCGCAGATACCGCAGCTGCAGCATCAGATCGTCCAGCAGGAAAATGCGCTGAGCATTCTGGTGGGAATGAACCCGCGTACCCTTGCCCGGCGTCAGCAGTTTGACCAGATTCTGCCGCAGCAGATGCCGTCGCTGCTGCCTTCTGCGCTACTCAACCGCCGTCCCGACATCGTGCAGGCGCAGCGTCAGCTGCTGGCGGCCGATGCCAGCCTGGCGTCGTCACAGGCGAAGCTGCTGCCGTCGCTTAACCTCACCGCCAGCGGCACCCTGCAGAGCTCGGTGCTGCATCAGTTAGCGGATAATCCGTTCCGGCTCTGGAGCGTGGGCGGCAGCATTCTGGCGCCTCTGCTGAACCGTGAAGCGCTGACGGCGCAGGTCGATGTCTCAATGGCCACGCGGAACCAGGCGCTTTACAGCTATGAAAAAGTGGTGCGCAACGCCTTCTCGGAAGTCAACGATGCGGTTGACGCCATCAGGCAGAGAGAGGCCCAGCTTCAGGAGCTGCAAAAGCAGGAGGCCTACGTGACCGAGGCGCTGCGCATTGCCCGCAACCGCTATCAGAACGGTTATGCCTCTTATCTGGATGAGCTGGATGCGCAGCGCACCCTGTTTTCCACCCAGCTTAATCGGGTCACCGTCAAAAATAACCTCCTGCTGGCGCAGATCGATCTCTATCGTGCGCTGGGGGGAGGCTGGACGCCCGCCGCAACGCCATAATCGTCCTGGCCGATCCAGCCGTCGCCAGAGTTTCACGGCGCGGATCGGCCCCCTGACGACAGCAGGAGAGCCTGTTTCCTCCGCCGCAATCCCCCGAATATCCGCTATAAAGCCATGCATACTTCTGCTTACCTGTCTTTACATTCGATGGTATCATGCGCGGGTTTTACACCAGCCAGACGGAAAAGCGCAGGCTGCGCACGGCGAATTATCCGTTTATATTACTGATAAATATCATAAAAGAAGGGATTCCTGATGAATAAGAAGACGATTTTCACGCTGGCCGTGGTTGCTGCGTTATTGACCGGTTGTGCCCGCACCGCACCGATTCATAATGTGAATCAGAGCCTGACGCAACGCTACAGCGATAACCAGATGAAAACGGCGATCATTGAAGCCGGCATTGGCCGTAAATGGGTGATGACCCCCGTTTCGCCAGGCGTGATCACTGGCCGCCTGGCCCAGCGTGGTTTCGCGGCGACCATTCGCATCACCTACACCAGCCAGAACTACCGCATCGATTATGTCAGCAGTGAAAACCTGAAAGCAGGGCAGGGGCAGATCCACAGTAACTACAACCGCTGGATCGCCAATCTGGATCAGGACATTCAGTTGCGCCTGTCGGCGCTGGCGGCGCAATAAGGCGTCTCCCGTCGCAATAACGTCCCGTCAGAGGACCTGAGTATAAAGATTGGCTCCACCCGGCCGACAAATCAGATGAGCTGCTATTGCTGAACCTCAGCATAAACCTCTACCGTGAACGCCCGTGGCGCGATCGGCAGAGGCGTTCAGCAATGCATTTTTTTGCACCGGGCAGGCGTAACGTCCTGATAATTGCTGACACCACACGTTTGACGAAAGAATGTTGAGATGAGACTCGCTTACTCACTGCTCGACTGGCAGGCCCTGGCTCCAGGATTACAGGGGCACGAGGCCTGGCAGGACTGGGCGCGACAGGGCACCGCTATCGATCCCGCAGGAGAGATGGCGAAACCGCAGTTTTTACCGATGATGACCGCGCGTCGTCTGAGCGGCGGCAGTCGTGCGGCGGTTGAGTGCGGGCTGGCACTGCTGGCCCGGCAGCGGGTGGACGCGATCGTCTTCACCAGCCGTCACGGCGAACTGGAGCGTAATCTGCGCATCCTCACCACGCTGGCCGATCAGCAGATGATGTCACCCACTGATTTTGCCATGTCGGTTCACAACTCGGCGGTGGGCAGCCTGACTATTGCGGCCAAAGCGCCGCTGGTCTCCACCTCCATCGCCGCCGGCATCGACTCTTTCCAGCAGGGATTGATTGAAGTCAGCGCCCTGCATCAGGCGGGTTATCAGCAGGTGCTGCTGGTCGATTTCGACGGCTGCGTGCCCGATTATTATCAACACTGGCTGCCGGAGCAGGGCATGAAAGTGCCTTATGCGGTGGCGCTGCTGCTGGGTAAAGGCGAGGCATTGCGCTGCAGCGGTCGCCCTGAACCGGCGCAGACCCACGCGCCGCTGTGGCCGCAGAGCCTGCGTTTTCTGCAGCAGTGGCTGGCGGCGTCGCCCGCGTTCAGCCTGCCGGGTGAACGCCTGACATGGCACTGGGAGAGAGAACATGGCTGACTGTTCACAACCGGCACTCTGCGCGGGCAGCCGCCTGAACTACTGCTGGCGTCTGGTGATGACCGCGCTGAGTTTCACGCTGTTTGGCCTGGGTGGACTGCTGCTGTCGCTGGTGGGCTTCAATCTGCTGCTGCTGGTGCAGCGTGATTCGCTGCGCCGCCGTCTGCTGGCCCGACGCGCTATCGCGTTCAGCTTCCGCTGCTTTCTGCGGTTCTGCCGGCTGACCGGGGTCTACGACTACCGCATCGAAGGCGCTGAGTTGCTGCAGCAGGATCGCGGCTGCCTGATCGTGGCCAACCATCCCTCGCTGATCGATTACGTGATGATCGCCTCGGTGCTGCCGGAGATGGATTGTCTGGTGAAGGCCGATCTGCAGAAGAATCCTTTTATGCGTGGGGTGATCCGCGCGGCCGACTACCTGATCAACAGTGAAGCGGAGACGCTGCTGCCCGACAGTCAGCAGCGCCTGGCGCGCGGCGACAATATTCTGATCTTTCCGGAAGGCACCCGCACCCGCTACGGTCAGCCGCTCTCCCTGCAGCGGGGCGCCGCCAATATCGCCGTGCGCGCCGGCTGCGATCTGCGCGTCGTCCACATCACCTGCAGCCAGCGCATGCTCGATAAGCAGAGCCGCTGGTATCAGATTCCGCCAGTTAAACCGCTGTTTACTGTGCGTGTACAACCGCGAATCGACAGTCAGTCGTTTTGTGAAAGCAATCCCGATGCGCAGCCGCTGGCCGCGCGTCGCCTGACCCGCCATTTACAACAGGCGCTGGTCCCCCAGAACAGGTAAGACGAAAACCGGTATGGATGTATTAATCAACGATATCAAACAGATGATTATCGACACGCTGAACCTTGAAGATCTCAGCCCCGAGGATATTGAGACCGAAGATGCGCTGTTTGGCGACGGCCTCGGCCTGGACTCAATTGACGCGCTGGAGCTTGGCCTGGCGGTGAAAAATCGCTACGGCGTGACGCTCTCTGCGGAGAGTGAAACCCTGCGTGCCCACTTCTTCTCTGTTGCGACGCTGGCAGCGTTCGTCAACCAACAGCGCAGCTGAACGCGGAGACCATTTTATGATGAACAAAGAAGAGATTTATCAGGAAGTGTCGGCCCTGCTGACCAGCCTGTTTGAAATTGCGCCGGAGGATATCCATCCTGAGGCCCGCCTGTATGAAGATCTTGAACTCGACAGCATCGATGCCGTCGATATGGTGGTTCACCTGCAGAAACGCACCGGTCGTAAAATCAAACCGGAAACCTTCCGCGCGGTGCGAACCGTGCAGGACGTGGTCGATGCGGTCGAACAACTGATGCGCGAAGACGCCTGATCCCGCCGTGCCTGCTGCCACTCTTCGCCTGCTCAATCTGCTGACGCTGCTGGCCTGGCCATTGCTGGTCTGGCTGGCGCTCACCCAGCCACGCTGGCAGGGACTTTTCTGGCTGCTGGCGCTGCTGTTTGGGCTGCGCTGGCTGCAGCTGCGTCGTCAGCATACGACCATGGGGGCTGTGATGGGCTGGCTGGCCCTGCTCGGCGCGCTGCTCTGTATCAGCAGTCAGCTGCTCCGCTCGCAGCATCTGCTGCTGTGGTATCCGGTGGCGGTGAATCTGGCGATGCTGCTGCTGTTTGGCGCCTCGCTCTGGAGCGCGATGCCGCTGGTGGAACGTATCGCCCGACTGCGTGAACCCGTGCTTCCGCCTGCTGCGGTCCGCTACACCCGCCGCGTCACCCAAATCTGGTGCCTGTTCTTTATCGGCAATGGCAGCATGGCGCTCTTCACCTGCCTGCTGGGGAATCTGCGACTCTGGACATTGTGGAACGGCGCGATCAGCTATCTGCTTATCGCCGCGCTGATGGGCGCGGAGTGGTGCGTCCGTCAGCGCGTGAGGCGCAAAGCATGAGGGTGGCCGACTGGCTGACGGGCGCCGATCGCGAAGTCGCCTGGCGGGGCGATCAGACGCTGATGCTCAGCACCATGCGCCGTCAGGTGCTGGCGCTCAGCCAGCGCTTAGCGGCAGAGGCGGGCACACACTGGGCGCTCTGTTTTGACGACAGCTACCGCTTCTGCGTGGCGCTGCTGGCGAGCTGGTATGCCGGCAAAACGCCGGTGATGCCGGGTCATACCCGCGCCGCACTGCTCGATGAGATGCAGGATCGGCTGGATGGCGTGCTGTGCGACATGCCGCTGGCGGTCAGCCTGCCACGGCTGGCGTGGGATGAGGCCGAAGCGCAGGGCGCGCTGCCGCCGCTGCCGGAGAGGGCTGAGCTGGTGCTGTTCACATCGGGTTCAACCGGCACGCCACGTCAGGTGGTAAAGTCCCTGGCGGTGATGGAGCAGGAGAGCCGCTGGCTCTGCGCCCTGTGGGGTGAACAGCTTCGGGCGTGCCGGGTGATTGCTTCGGTCAGCCATCAGCACCTGTACGGTTTATCGTTCCGGATCTTCCTGCCGATGACGCTGGCGCGCCCGTTCGCCGCCCAGCCGCTGTTTTATGGCGAACAGCTGGCTCAGCTTCCGCGCCACTGGCGCTATGCCTTTATCAGCAGTCCCGCTTTTTTATCGCGGCTGGACAGGTCGCTGCAGACGCCCGCCTGTGAACTGATTGTCTCCGCCGGTGGCGCGCTGCGCGCATCGGATGCTGAGCAGGTCTGGCAGCGCTTTGGCTGTCGGGTCAGTGAGATCTATGGCAGCACCGAAACCGGCACCCTGGCCTGGCGTCAGTGGGCGCGGCCCGGGGAGGCGTGGCGCTGTTTCCCCGGCGTCCGGCTGGAGGAGGTGAGTCCCGATCGCTGGCAGGTCTGGTCGCCGCTGATTGCCGCAGCGGACGGCATCCCGCTGGACGATCGCCTGCACAAACAGCCGGACGGCGGTTTTCAGCTGGCAGGCCGCCATGACCGTATTGTTAAAATCGCGGACAAGCGCATCTCACTCAGTGAGATTGAGCGCCGTCTGCGGGATCTGCCGGAGATAGAGGATGCCGTGGCGCTGGTGGTGACCCGCCATGAACGGCAGGCGATAGGCGTCGTGCTTTCGCCCACCCGACCGCTGGATGAGGCGGCGCTGCATCAGCGCCGTCAGCAGTGGAAACAGCAGTTGCAACGCTGGCTGGAGCCGCTGGCCATGCCACGCTACTGGCGGGTTGTGGCCACCATTCCGGTCACCGCCCAGAGCAAACGCGCCTGGCCGCAAATAGAGGAACTTTTTCATGTTGCCGATTGAACGCAGCCGAACGTTACAGGCGAACAGCGTCACGCTGACGTTAGAGGTAGAGCCGGAACTGTTCTGGTTTCAGGGTCACTTCCCGACCCTGCCCATTCTGCCCGGCGTGGCACAGCTGGATTGGGTGATGCACTATGGTCTGCTGCTGCTTGCTCCCGGCAGGCAGTTTGCGGCCATCGATAACATTAAATTTCAGCAGCCAGTGCCCCCCGGCGCGCTGCTGCAGCTGCACCTTGAGTGGCACGCCGAAAAATCGCGCCTGAGTTTTCGCTACAGCCTGCTGAGTGAAGCGGGCGAGCAGAGTGCCAGCAGCGGGAAGATCGCGCTGTGTTAACGACTGCGTTCTCACCCTGCGTCGTGATCCCCTGCTACAACCACGGCGCGATGATGGCGTCGGTGCTGGCGCGGCTGGCACCCTTTAACCTGCCGATCATCGTGGTGGATGATGGCAGCGATGCGGCGACCCAGCTGCAGCTGGCGACGCTGCACGCCCCGCAGCTCAGCCTGCTAAGGCTCGACACCAATCAGGGCAAAGGGGCGGCGGTGATCCACGGCCTGCGGGCCGCGGCGGCGCGCGGTTTCACCCACGCGGTTCAGCTCGACGCGGACGGTCAGCATCAGGCGGAAGATCTGCCGTTAATGCTGGCGGAAGCGGCGCGTTATCCCGATGCGCTGATCTCCGGTCAGCCGCTCTACGATGACTCCATCCCCAAATCGCGCCTGTATGGCCGCTACATTACCCATTTCTGGGTCTGGATTGAGACGCTGTCGCTGTCGATCCGCGACAGCATGTGCGGCTTCCGCGTCTATCCGCTGGCCGCCACGCTGGCACTGTGCGACCGCCGGCCTGTCGGACAGCGCATGGATTTCGACACTGAAATCATGGTGCGGCTCTACTGGCAGGGCACCCGCAGTCGCTTTATCCCGACCCGCGTCACCTATCCGGTCAGCGGGCTGTCGCACTTCGATGCCCTCTATGACAACCTGCGCATCTCCTGGATGCACACCCGGCTCTTTTTCGGCATGCTGCCGCGCATCCCCCGCCTGCTGGCGATGCGCAGACCACAGACGCACTGGTCTGTGGAAACGGAACGGCGCGGGCAGTGGGGATTGCGCTTTATGCTGGCCGTCTATCGCTACGGTGGACGCCTGCCTTTTACTCTGCTGCTCTGGCCGGTGGTGGCGGTTTACTGGCTGAGTGGCCAGCGTGCGCGCAGCGCCTCCCGGCAGTGGCTGGCACAGGTCAGCCGCGCCGCGCAGCAGCGGCAGATTGCACTGCCGGCCCGGCTTAACAGCTATCACCATTTCCTGCGGTTTGGCGGCGCGATGCTGGATAAAGTGGCCAGCTGGCGTGGCGATCTGCGCTGGGGGCGTGATATCGATTTTGCCCCGGGTGCGGAAGCGGTGATCCGCACGCCCGCACCGCAGGGGAAGCTGATTCTGGCCTCACACCTGGGGGATATCGAAGCCTGCCGCGCCATGGCGCAGCAGGTCAGCGGTCTGGTGATTAACGCGCTGGTCTTTACCGACAACGCCCGCCGTTTCCGCGCGGTGCTGGAGACCATTGCCCCGCAGGCCGGAGTGAATCTGATGCCGGTCAGCGACATCGGGCCGGAGACGGCGATCCTGCTGCAACAGAAACTGGATGCGGGCGAATGGGTCGCGATCGTCGGGGATCGCACAGCGGTCAATCCGCAGCGTGGCGGCGAGCGACGGGTGATCTGGAGCGACTTTCTCGGCCGTCCCGCCCCCTTTCCGCAGGGGCCCTTTGTGCTGGCGGCCGCGCTGCGCTGTCCGGTGCTGCTGATGTTTGCCCTGCAGCAACAGGGTAAACTGCGCATTCACTGTGAGCGCTTCGCCGATCCGCTGCTGTTGCCGCGTGCGCAACGTCAGCAGGCGCTGCAGGAGGCGGTGGATCGCTATGCGGCGCGGCTGGCCCATTACGCGCTGCTGGCACCGCTCGACTGGTTTAACTTTTTCGATTTCTGGACGCTGCCTGATCCGCAGGCGCACCACAAGGAGTCTGACCATGACTGAACATCAGGCTGACGTCGTCCTGACCGTCTCGTTTCACGACTGCGATCCCATGGGGGTGGTCTGGCACGGTAACTACTTCCGCTTCTTTGAAGTCGCGCGCGAAGCCCTGCTGCGCAGCATCAACTACAGCTATGCCGAAATGGCGGCCAGCGGCTACGTCTGGCCGGTGGTCGACACCCGGGTCAAATACCGTCATCCGCTGCGCTGTGAAGAGACGATTCGCGTCAGCGCCCGGATCACGGAGTTTGAGAACCGCCTGCGCATCGACTATGAGGTGCGAAACGCCGCCGGTCAGATCACCACTAAGGCACACACCCTGCAGGTGGCGGTGGAGCAGGAGAGTCAGGCCATGTGCTTTGTTTCACCCGATATCTTACTGGAACGTTTAGGAGTGAAAGGATGCTGAAAATCATGCTAACCGGCCTGCTGCTATGGGCCAGTGCCGCCAGCGCGGTCACGCTGGATCAGCTGCAGCAGCGTTTTGCCAGCCAGCCGGTGATCCGGGCAGACTTTACCCAGACGCGCACCATTGCCGGGATGCGCCAGCCGCTGGTGTCGCACGGGCAGATGCTGATTGCGCGTCAGCAGGGACTGTGGTGGCATCAGCAGACCCCCTTTTTGATGACGCTGCTGCTGGATGATAAGCGCATGGTGCAGAGCCTGAGCGGGCAGAAGCCGCAGGTGATCACTGCCGACAGTAACCCGCAGATGTTCCAGTTCAACCATCTGCTGCGGGCGCTGTTCCAGGCTGATCAAAGGGTGCTGAATCAGAACTTCACAGTGGCCTTCAGCGATCGCGGCAACGGTGCCTGGGCGCTGGAGCTGACCCCGAAAGCGGCGCCGCTTAACAGAATCTTTAACCGTATCTCGCTGGCGGGCAATGCGTTTCTGGACAGCATCCGGCTGGACGATAAGCAGGGTGATAAAACGCTGATTCAGCTCAGCAATACCCGTACTGAACCGCCGCAGCTGAGCGACGAGGAGCAGGCGCGTTTTGCCGGGCCGTAACGATCGACGGCTTGCCATCCTCTGGCTCGCCATTTGCCTGCTGCTGGCGGCGGCGCTCTCTTTTCTGCTGCCGCGCAGCCAGCTCAACAGCAGCGTACTGGCACTACTGCCGCAGCAGAATCTGGGGGCTGCGCCGCCCGCGCTGCAGCAGGCCTTTATGCAGCGGCTGGATCGCCAGCTGGTGTGGCTGGTTTCACCCGGTGAAGAGGACGATCCCGGCATCGCGGCCTGGTGGCAGGCGCAGCTGCGCGCGCTGCCTGATCTCAGGCAGGTGCAGGGCGATCTCGATGCCGGGCAGCAGGAGGCGTGGGGCCGGTTTGCCTGGCAACACCGTAATGGCCTGATCGACGAGGCGACGCGCAGCCGCTTGCAGAATGGCGGCGGGGCGCAGGCGGAGTGGCTGCTGGCGCAGCTCTTCTCGGCATTTTCGGGTGTCAGCAGCAAAGAGCTGCAGGGCGATCCGCTGATGCTGGTGCGGGGGGCGCAGCTGGCGCTGGCGCAGAATGCCGGACGTCTGACGCTGCACAACGGCTGGCTGACGGTGCGCGATGCGCAGGGACGGCAGTGGTATTTCCTGCACGCTGAACTGGCCAGTAACGCTTTCAGTATGCAGCAAAGTCATGCGCTGGTGACGCGGCTCAGCGCGCTGGAGCAGCAGCTGAAAGCCCGCTGGCCGCAGGCGAAACTGCTGACGCGCGGCACGGTGCTGTTCAGCGACAACGCCAGCCAGCGGGCGCAGCATGATGTCAGAACGCTGGGCAGCGTGACGCTGGGGGGCGTTATCCTGCTGGTGCTGCTGGTCTTCCGCTCACTCCGACCACTGCTGCTCGCGGTGACCTCCGTAGCGGTGGGAGCCATGACCGGCACGGTGGTGACGCTGCTCTGCTTCGGGGAACTGCATCTGATGACGCTGGTGATGAGCCTGAGCATTGTCGGCATCTCCGCCGACTACACCCTCTATTATCTCACCGAGCGGATGGTTCACGGCGATCAGCAGACGCCGTGGGAGAGTCTGCGTAAAGTGCGCGGCACGCTGCTGCTGGCGCTGGGCACCACGGCGATCGCCTGGCTGCTGATGCTGCTGGCTCCGTTCCCCGGACTGCGTCAGCTGGCGGTGTTTGCCGCCAGCGGCTTAACGGCCTCCTGCCTGACGGTGATTCTGATCTATCCATGGCTGGTGCGCGGTCTGCCGGTGCGTCCGGTGCCGCTGATGGTGCCGCTGGCTCGCTGGCTCGCCGCCTGGCGACGGCAGCGCGGGCTGCGCGTCGGCTTACCGCTGGCGCTGGCGATTTTCGCCGCCACCGGTATCGCCCGGCTGAATGTGGATGATGATATCGCCCATCTGCAGAGTGCGCCGGCCTCGCTGCTGGCACAGGATCGCCAGCTGGCTGCCCTGACGGGGCAGCGAGCCGATCAGACCTGGTTTGTGGTCTGGGGCGATGACGCGCAGCAGACCCTGCAACGGCTGGAAAAACTGGCACCGGATCTTCGCAGGGCAGAGCAGCAGGGCTGGCTGCAGGGCTATCGTCTGCTGCCGCTGCGATCGCTGGCGCAGCAGCAGCAGGATCGCCAGCTGTTGCAACAGGCCGTGCCCACCGTGACGAGCCGCCTGCAGCAGGCGGGGATTGCCCTGGCTGCGCCGGATCTCTCCCCGATGCCGGTGACGCCCGCGGTGTGGCTGGCCAGTCCGCTGAGTGAGGGGTGGCGACTGCTGTGGCTGACGCTGCCGGATGGCCGCAGCGGCGTACTGATCCCCACCAGCGGCGTCAGAAACAGCACCGCCCTGGCGGCGCTCGCGGCGCAGCATAGCGGCGTCAGCTGGATTGACCGCAAGGCGGGTTACGACAGGCTGTTCAGTTTCTGGCGCACCCTGCTGACCGGCCTGCTGGCGCTGGCGCTGCTGTTCATCACGCTGACGTTTGTGCTGCGTCTGGGCCTGCGCGCGGGCTTACGCAGCGCGCTGCCGTCGGCGCTGTCGCTGGCGGTGGCGCTGGCCACGCTGGGCTGGATCGGCGCGTCACTGAATCTCTTTGCGCTGCTGGCGCTGATTCTGGTGCTGGGCATCGGCATTAACTACACGCTCTTTTTCAGCAATCCGCAGGGGACGCCCCTGACGTCGTTGCTGGCGGTGTCGCTGGCGATGATCACGACGTTACTGACGCTGGGCATGCTGGTCTTCAGCAGCACCAGCGCGATTGCCAGTTTTGGCACTGTTTTATGCAGCGGCATTTTCAGCGCTTTCCTGCTGTCGCCGCTGGCGATGCGACCCACCCGATCAAGGAGTAAACGATGATCCGCGCCGCCTCTCTTCTGCTGACGGCGCTGCTGCTCAGCGCCTGCGCCGGACCGGCACCTGACAGCAGCCGTCCCACCGCCTGGCTGAAACCGGGCGTAAAGGTTACGCTGCCGCCGCCGGGTATCCATCCCGCTTTTCAGCAGCAGCAATTACTGACCGGACAGGTCAAAGGTCAGAGTCAGTCGCTGCTGGTGCTGCTCAGCGCCGATGAGCAGCAGATCGATCTGGCCGGACTCTCCTCGGTCGGCATTCGCCTGTTCAGCCTGCGCTATGATGCCGGTGGCATTCACACCCAGCAGCTGATGCCGCTGCCGCAGATGCCGCCAGCCAGCCAGGTGCTGGCTGACATCATGCTCAGCTACTGGCCGCGGGACGTGTGGCTGAAACAGCTGCCGTCCGGCTGGCGGCTGGAGGATCAGGGGTTAAAGCGCCGGCTGTTCGATGCCGATAACCAGCTGGTGACCGAAATTGATTACCTGCAACGCGGCTCTCTGCGCCAGCCGATCAGCATCCGCCAGCATGCGTTTGGCTATCAGATCCGCATTCAACATCTGGACGCCTCATGATTTACCTCTCCGCCTTCGGCATGCTGAATGCGCTGGGCAATAACAACCGGGAAATTGCCACCCATCTGCAACAGGGCATCGCGCCCGGTATGCAGCGCTGTGACGGCTGGCTGAGCGGCGAGCGCAGCTGCTGGCTTGGCCGCGTTGTGGGCGAGCTGCCGCCGGTTCCGGCTGCCTTACGCGCGCACAACACCCGCAATAATCAGCTGCTGCTGGCGGCGCTGGCGCAGATCCGCCCGGCACTCGACGCGGCCGTGGCGCGCTATGGGGCTGACCGGGTCGCGATCGTGCTGGGCACCAGTACCTCGGGTGTGGATGAGGGCGATCGCCAGATTGGTGCGCCTCAGCCTGACTATCACTATCAGATGCAGGAGCTGGGCGATCCTTCCCGATTTCTGGCGCACTACCTGCAACTGAATGGCCCGGCCTATACCATTTCGACCGCCTGCTCCTCCAGCGCCCGCGCCGTGATCAGCGGTGAGCGACTCATCGCAGCCGGTCTGGTGGATGTGGCGCTGGTGGGCGGGGCGGACTCGCTGAGCCGGATGCCGATTAACGGATTCGACAGCCTTGCCTCGCTCTCTGAACGTCGCTGCGCACCTTTCAGCCGCGATCGTGACGGCATCTCTATCGGTGAAGGGGCGGCGCTGATGCTGCTGACGCGTGAACCGCAGCCGCTGGCGCTGCTGGGCGCAGGCGAATCGTCTGACGCCTGGCACATGTCCGCGCCGCATCCGCAGGGCGAAGGCGCTGAACGGGCGATGTGTATGGCGCTGCAGCAGGCGGCGCTGTCGCCGCAGCAGGTCGGCTATATCAATCTGCATGGCACGGCGACGCCGCTCAACGACCAGATGGAAGCCGGTGTTATCGCGCGTCTGTTTGGTAACCGTGTGCCGTGCAGCTCGACCAAGCACCTGACCGGCCATACGCTCGGCGCGGCAGGTATCTGTGAAGCGGCGCTCAGCGCCCTGATCCTGCAGGAGAATCTAGCCCTGCCTGCCCAGGATTTCCGGGCGGCGGCACAGGATGAGACGCTGCCGGATTGTGGCCTGCTGTTACAGCCGCAGGCGCTGGACCGGCCGATCATCGCCTCAAATTCATTCGCCTTTGGCGGCAATAACACCTGTCTGATACTGGGACGCCCCGATGACATTTAATTCTCCCGCCGCGCACTGGCTGCCCCACGCCGCACCCATGCTGCTGCTCGATCAGCTGATTAGCGTTGACGATGATCAGGTTCACTGTCAGGTCTCGACCTGCACCGGTGGCGTCCTGACGCCCTTTCTGACGCCGCAGGGTGAACTGCCCGCCTGGTTTGGCGTTGAGATGATGGCGCAGACCGTGGGCGTCTGGTCAGGCTGGCATGCAAAGCAGGGCGGTGCCACCCTGATCCCCCCCGGTATGCTGCTCGGCGGACGCGGCTGGCGGGCGCATCAGCCCCATTTTCCCGCCCGCGCCACGCTGGATATCAGAATGACGCTGCTGATGCGCGACGACCGCATGGGCAGTTTTGAGGGCGACATTCGCCACGGCTCGCAGCTGCTGGCCAGCGGTCGTCTGAATACTTATCAACCCAATGAAGCAGAGTTACAGCAATTAATGTCACAAGGAAATCAACCATGACAGATTCGGTATTGGTGACGGGTGCCAGTAAAGGCATCGGCCGCGCAATTGCGCTGCGTCTCGCCCGGGATGGCTTTCAGGTTATCGTCCATTTCAACCGCGATCGGGCTGGCGCTGAGCAGTGCCTTGAGGCGATCGTCGCCGCAGGCGGCAGCGGTCGCGTTCTGGGATTTGATGTGGCCGATCGCGCCGCCACCCGCGCCGCGCTGGAGGCTGACATTGAGCAGCATGGTGCCTACTATGGTGTGGTCAGCAACGCGGGCATCACCCGAGATGCCGCTTTCCCGGCGCTGACGGATGAGGAGTGGGACAGCGTGATCCACACTAACCTCGACAGTTTTTACAACGTGATCCAGCCCTGTGTGATGCCGATGATCGCGCTGCGACGCGGGGGGCGTATCATCACGCTCTCCTCGGTGTCGGGGATGATGGGCAACCGCGGTCAGGTCAACTACAGCGCGGCGAAAGCGGGCATTATCGGTGCCACCAAAGCGCTGGCGATTGAACTGGCTAAGCGCAAAATCACCGTTAACTGCATTGCACCGGGTCTGATCGACACCGGGATGGAGGGGCTGGCCCCGCAGGTCATCGATGAGGCGATGAAGATCGTACCGATGAAGCGCATGGGGGCGGCGGAAGAGGTCGCCGGGCTGGCGAGCTATCTGATGTCCGATATCGCGGGCTACGTGACGCGTCAGGTCATTTCGATCAATGGAGGCATGCTGTGATCCATCGTGTCGTCGTGACGGGCATGGGCGGCGTCACCGCCTTCGGGGAGTCCTGGGCTGAAGTCTCGGCGCGGATCCGGGCGGGTCGTAATGCCGTGCGCTTTATGCCGGAGTGGCAGGTCTATGACGGGCTGCATACGCTGCTGGGTGCACCGATTGATGACTTTGCGCTGCCGGCGCACTACACCCGCAAGCGCATCCGCGCGATGGGTCGCGTGTCGCTGCTGGCCACGCGCGCTACCGAGCTGGCGCTGACCCAGGCGGGCCTGATTGACCATCCGGTGCTGACCAGCGGCGAAACCGGTATCGCCTACGGCTCGTCGACCGGCAGCACCGGGCCAGTCAGCGAGTTCGCCACCATGCTGACGGAAAAGCACACCAACAATATTACCGGCACCACCTACGTCCAGATGATGCCACACACCACCGCCGTCAATGCCGGACTCTTTTTCGGCCTGCGCGGCCGGGTGATCCCGACGTCCAGCGCCTGCACCTCCGGCAGCCAGGCGATTGGCTACGCCTGGGAGGCGATTCGTCACGGCTATCAGACGGTGATGGTCGCTGGCGGGGCAGAGGAGCTCTGCCCGTCAGAAGCAGCGGTGTTTGACACCCTGTTTGCCACCAGTCAGCGCAACGATGCGCCCCACACCACGCCGGCACCTTTTGACCAGCAGCGTGATGGTCTGGTGATTGGTGAAGGCGCCGGAACGCTCATTCTGGAGTCGCTGGAACATGCGCAGGCACGTGGCGCAACCATTTACGCGGAACTTACCGGCTTTCATACCAACTGCGACGCGGCGCACATCACCCAGCCGCAGCGGGAAACCATGCAGATCTGTATCGAGCGGGCGTTGCAAAGCGCCGGGATTACCGCCGCTGAAATCGGGTATGTGAATGCGCACGGTACCGCCACTGAGCGGGGCGACATGGCTGAAAGTCTCGCCACGGCGGCGGTCTATGGCGACACGACACCCGTCTCATCGCTGAAATCCTATTTCGGCCATACGCTGGGGGCCTGTGGCGCGCTGGAAGCCTGGATGAGCATTGAGATGATGCGGGAAGGGTGGTTTGCGCCGACGCTGAACCTGACGCAGCCTGCCGCTGACGCCGGGCAGCTGGATTACATCATGGGCGCGCCCCGTGAGATTGAGACCGACTACATTCAGAGCAACAACTTTGCCTTTGGGGGCATCAACACCTCACTGATCTTCAGACGCTGGCGCGGCGCCTGATGACCGGCCCGTGCCGTCGGCACGGGCGGGTTTATTTCCCGGACGAAAGAAACAGACGTCACTCCGCCTTTCATCTACACTGTTCTGCACCGCATCACTCCCGGCGGCCCATGCTTTTTCACAGGATAGTTATGTCGTTACCTTTGCCGCCCGATGATCACGATGAGCCGATTCGCCACTCCATGGACGATGCGCACTTTGCGATAGTGGTGCTTGCGGTGACCTCGGTAACGCTTATAATCTTCGTCCTGATGATTACGCTCTGGATGAGCTGACAGAGACCGCTGCGTCAGCGCAGGGAATAAGGAGAGGGCAATGGAATCCAGAGATGACAAATTGATCGCCATTATCGGTCTGCTGGCGGCCTGCCTGATCGGCGTTACCTTCCTGTTTACCATGGTCTGGCTGACCGATGTCCGGCATCCTGCCGATCCTTCACTCGACGTTCAGTCCTGCCACCCCAAAAAGCCACCCGCTCAGCACGTCTGATCGCGTGCCGTGAACCTGATCTGCTGGCTGCGCAGTATCAGCGCCAGGGCTTCATGCAGATTACGGTTGCCATTGGGGTCCGCTAATCCCAGCAGCGGGCCAGGCGAACGGCGGTCATCCGCCCACGCGGGATACTCCACTACGGGATAGAGCGAAATGCCCTCTACGGCAATCCCCTGATCCAGTGCCACCGCCACGTTCTCACTGACCTCCTGCAGCCAGGGGGCACGGGCCTCGCCCTCCGCGCCAGTTTCGGCAATCAGCATCGGGCGCTGAAAGCGCTGCCAGCACTGCGCCAGCAGAATGTGCAGCGGCACCCGCTCCGGCTCCTCCAGCGACATCGGCTGATCGGGGAAAAACCAGTGGTTATCGGGATAGTAGTTGAGGCCGAGAATATCCAGGCAATCTTCGCTGCCGCCCAGCTCTTTATCCACGCGACCGGCCAGCATATCCCAGGCTTCGAACTGCGCCTGATGCTGGGCATCGGCGTAGGGTTTGCTGTCCGGATTAGTGGGATGATGGGCGATCTGCACCAGCGGGTCGGTCAGCACAAACCGCGCCCCCGGATAGACCTCCCGGATGGCATGGATCGCCGCCAGAGATGCACGCACCAGCTGGCGCTTCAGCTCTTTGCCGCGCCCTGCGGCATGCGGATTGAACCAGGCCACCTCCGCCCCGGCCCATGACCAGAATGAGATTTGGTTAACCGGCGTAAAGAAGGGATTTTCAATGCCTTCATCGCGCATCAGCTGCGCCATTGCGCCGGCGAAACGGCTAAAATGGTCAACAAATTCCGCTTTCCAGATATTAAGATGATCCGGATAGCCAAAGTGAGCCAGCTCCCAGATGATCTCTACCTGCTGACGCCGCGCCGCCTCAACCATCGGCAGAAAGCTCTGCCAGTCATAGTGACCCGGCACTTTCTCAATCAGGTGCCAGCGTGCGCCGTCGCGGGCGGTCAGCAGATGCTGCTCAGCCAGGGCCGCATAATCCTTTTCCAGCAGCATGTCATGCCCGCTGCTGATGACCATATCGAGCCGTTTTCCTGGCGTGCGGCAGGCCGTGGAGCAGGGGAAGCTGCCCTGGAAAAAACTGCGAAACAGACGGGGATGGTGGCGCTGGCTGGCATCAAAAAGGGGGTGATGAGACATATTCCTCTCCTGCCGGAGCATTGCCGGTCACAGATCGTCCGGTTAAGTCTAGACTAAAAAACGCCCGCGACTTTTTGCTAAGTCGGAACAGAGGTATAGCCTCAGCGGTGGGACCGGGGAATAATAAAAATAACTGCAATATACAGGGAATTGTCATGACCGAAGCGTTTGAACTTGCCCACTCACCGGAGCCTGCCAGCTGGCTGGAAACAAAGCTGGCCCCTCAGTGTCAGCGCCATCCGGGGCTGAGCGGCATCCATCCCCTCAGCGACGGGCTGGATGCGTTCGCTGCACGCTATCTGCTGATGCAAAAGGCGGCGCGGTCACTCGATATTCAGTACTACATCTGGCAAAACGATCTCTCTGGCCGCCTGCTGTTCAGCGCCATGCTGGAGGCGGCGCGCCGCGGCGTAAAGGTACGACTGCTGCTGGATGATAACAATACGCCTGGCCTGGATGACACCCTTGCTCAGCTCAACCGCCACCCCAATATTGAGGTGCGGCTCTTCAATCCTTTCTCTTTTCGCACCCTGCGCGCACTGGGCTATCTCACTGACTTCGCCCGTCTGAACCGGCGGATGCACAACAAAAGCTTTACCGTGGATGGTGTTACCACCATTGTGGGCGGGCGCAACATTGGCGATGAATATTTTGGCACCGGTAATGAGCCGCTGTTTGCCGATCTCGACGTCATGGCGATTGGGCCGGTGGTCAGCGAGGTGGCCGGGGATTTTGAACGCTACTGGCACAGTAAGCCGGTCGCGCCGCTGCAGCAGGTGCTGGATGATGATGAACCGGACGAGGATAGCGTGAGCCTGCCCGCCGAATGGCGTCACAGTGAGCCGGTGCAGCGCTATCTTCAGCGGCTGGAAAACGCGTCGCTGCTGCAGGAGATGGCGCAGGGCACGCTGGATCTGACCTGGGCAAAAGCGCGTCTGCTGAGTGATGACCCGCGCAAGGGGCTGGGTAAGGCGCGCGCGAAAAGCCTGCTGCCGCAGCGTATGCTGGAGGTGATTGGCACGCCACAAGAGCAGTTCGATATTATCTCAGCTTACTTTGTGCCGACCCGCGCGGGCGTTGCTCAGCTGCTGGCGCTGAAACGCAAAGGAGTGAAGATCGCCATTCTGACCAATTCGCTGGCGGCCAATGACGTGTCGATTGTTCATGCCGGTTACGCCCGGTGGCGCAAAAAGCTGCTGCGTCACGGCATTGCGCTTTATGAGCTGAAACCGCAGGCGGCCATGCAGGATGCGCCGCACGACCGGGGGTTAACCGGTAACTCGGGCTCCAGCCTGCACGCAAAAACGTTCTCGGTGGATCAAAAGACGTTGTTTATCGGCTCCTTTAACTTCGATCCGCGCTCAGCGGTGCTGAATACTGAAATGGGGCTGGTGATTGAGAGTGCGGCACTGGCCGGAGAAACGCACCAGCGCTTCAGTCAGTCGATGCGTGATCGGGCCTGGACACTGCGGCTGGATAAGTGGGGGCGGGTGAACTGGCTGGAGTATCCGGATGAGCCGCAGCAGATTGTGCATAAGCACGAACCGGACTGCTCCTGGTGGCAACGACTGCAGGTGCGGCTGGTGTGGCGACTGCCGATTGAGTGGCTGCTGTAAGCCTGCGCCTGCGTGCGCACCTGCACAGGCACATGCGCAGGCTCATCCCGGAGGCGTTGCTTCATGGCGACCATTACTTCAGGGCGGGACTCTTACAGGCGACTGTCCGACGTAAAGCGATGGGAGGCTGTACCTGTAGCAAAGCATAGCGGGCCAGGGATGGCCCGCGCTGAGCCTGCCAGGGATGGCGGTCTTGCGTCTTTGCGTAAGGTACAGCCTCCCTGAGCCTGCTCACCAGGCGCCCGACGATGAAAGCCGGTGCGCCCTGTCTCCCATGCTTCGTCAGACCTCTTTACGCTCAAACTTCCCCGAAAACAGGAACCGCAGCAGTGGAATGCGCAGGTGGATCTCATACAGCAGAAACGCGATGCCAAACACCATTAGTAAGCCGACAAAGAACCCCAGCGTGTTGTTTTCAATCCGTGGCGTGACATAAATGCCATACAGCAGCGTCAGCGGATGGTGCACCAGATAGATAAACAGCGACGCATTAACCAGATACATAATGCGCGGCGAATGCGAATTCAGCAGCTTATGACCAAAGCAGAAGCAGACATTCAGCATACAGAGACCCATCAGCGTGGTAATCAGCGCATCCAGCTCATACAGCCAGCCATCGCCACTGCTCAGACGCTGATTGGTGCAGTAGGCGATAAACAGCAGCAGCGCGCCAATCCACATTACCGGATTAAACCGCACAAACAGCGCTTTCAGCGGCGGGTGTTTCCACGCCAGTGCGCCCAGCATAAAGAAGGGCAGGTAGAAGAGCGTCTGCATCACGATGATATTGAACAGACCATCCATCAGCCAGGCGGGCTGGAAGATAAACACCAGACGGCGGAACACACACCAGAGCAGGGCCCAGGCCAGTACACCCACCGTCAGCGTACCCCAGCCGACCCGCGTGTAGTCGATGGCGCGGTGCTGGTCGCGCAGCCAGCGAAACGTCACCATACCCAGCGTAGTCAGCATCACCAGCACCACCAGAAACCACAGGTGTGAAATCAGCTCCCACATTAGGTTATTGAACTTCTGATAGGGGGTGAAGCGGGGCCAGTCGGCCAGCTTATCTGTCCAGGCTTTCAGCATGAAAAATTGTGGCAGCGTAATCAGCGGCACCGCAGTGAGCATGGGGATCCCGACGCGCTCCAGACGCACCTTCAGGAAACGCCGCGGCTGATAGCGCAGATAGAGCATGTAGGAGAAATAACCCGAGATAACAAAGAACACCTGCATGCGAAATGCATGAATAAAATCATTCAGCAGCGTCAGCCATAACGAGGCTTCCTGGCTGTTCACTGCCCATTTCTGCGCGGAGTAGATGAGGGAAACGTGAAACGGTACCCCCAGTAACATCAGGTAGGCGCGGATAGAGTCGAGGAAATATTCACGTTCAGGTTTTACAGTACTCATAAAGTTCCAGTTCGTTAGTACGGTTAGCCAGTTTCACCCTGAAACCGGATTATGTCCGGGTAAAATTCTACCTGCCATAAACCGGGTATACTATCAGTGGAATCCGTAGTGTCTAATTGTCCTAAAAGTAGCGTTAAGCCTGACGAAATGCGGGAACAATGTTGCGCATAAGCTGTCGGAAAACCGAATAATCCTTTAAGATAAACGGGTTTGATTTAAGCACACGAAAGGGGGGGATGTGCTGACTAAAGAAAAAATAAAGCCGGACTGATGAAGGTACGCTGGATTGGTACTGCGGTTCTGCTGGCGTTATATGCCAATAACAGTTGGGCGTTTAACATTGATGATGTTGCCACACAAGCCAAAGCGTTGGCAGGGAAAAGCTTCGAAGCGCCTAAAAGCAATTTACCCTCTCAATTTCGTGAAATGAAATTTGCTGACTATCAGCAGATCCAGTTTAACCACGATAAAGCGTACTGGGGCAAACTGCGCACGCCGTTCAAGCTGGAGTTCTATCACCAGGGGATGTATTTCGATACCCCGGTGCAGATCAACGAAGTGACCGCCAGCGCGGTGCGTGAGATCAAATACAGCCCCGATTATTTCAATTTCGGTAACGTAAAACATGACGCTGACGCCGTTAAAAACCTCGGTTTTGCCGGTTTCAAAGTGCTTTACCCGCTTAATAACAAGGGTAAAAACGATGAGATCGCCAGCTTCCTGGGCGCCAGCTATTTCCGTGTAATCGGTGCCGGTCAGGTCTATGGCCTGTCGGCGCGTGGACTCGCCATCGACACGGCATTGCCGTCCGGTGAAGAGTTCCCGCGTTTCAAAGAGTTCTGGATTGAGCGTCCGAAACCTCAGGACAAACAGCTGGTGATCTATGCGCTGCTCGATTCACCTCGTGCGACGGGTGCGTATCGCTTCGTGCTGCGTCCGGGTGAAGCCTCTACCGTGGATGTGCAGTCCAAAGTTTACCTGCGTGATAACGTCGGCAAACTGGGTATTGCTCCGCTGACCAGTATGTTCCTGTTTGGCCAGAACCAGCCATCGACAGTGAATAACTTCCGTCCGGCGCTGCATGACTCTGACGGCCTCTCTATCCACAATGGCAACGGAGAGTGGATCTGGCGTCCGCTGAACAACCCGCGTCATCTGGCGGTGAGCACCTACACCATCGAGAATCCGAAAGGCTTTGGTCTGCTGCAGCGCGGGCGTGACTTCAGCAACTATCAGGATCTGGATGACCGCTATGACCTGCGCCCAAGCGGCTGGGTGGAGCCATTAGGCGACTGGGGTAAAGGCCGGGTTGAACTGGTTGAGATCCCGACGGCCGATGAAACCAATGATAACATCGTTGCGTTCTGGACGCCGGAGACGCTGCCAGAGCCTGGCAAAGAGATGAACTTCAAATATCGCCTGCACTTCTCGCGCGACGAGAAGCAGCTGCACTCGGATGACATTGCCTGGGTCAAAAACACCCTGCGCTCAGCGGGTGACGTGAAGCAGTCGAACCTGGTGCGTCAGCCGGATGGCACCGTGGCTTTCACCATCGACTTCGTGGGTAAAGACATGAGTAAGATGGCGGAAAACAGTCAGGTGACCCCGCAGGTCAGCGTCGGTAAAAACGCTGAAGTGGTTGAGCAGAGCGTACGTTATAACCCGGTCACTAAAGGCTGGCGTCTGGTGTTGCGTCTGCGTGTGAAAGATGCCAAGCAGTCCACCGAAATGCGTGCGGCGCTGGTTAGCGGCGACAAGACATTGACGGAAACCTGGAGCTATCAGTTACCTGCCAATGAATAAATCGACTTTTACACCTCAACGTTATGTGGAATCTCTGCCGCTGGATGCGGCAGGGAAGTCTCGCCTGAGCGTCTCATTGCAGAATGCCAGTGCGTTCCACTTCATTCATGATGTGCTGGGCAGGGATGTCGCAGCCAGTGACCGTCCCGACGATGCGCCGTTAAAATCGGTCTCATCGCGGGTGGAAATGGCCTGGCCCGATGCACTGGCGGGCGGTCAGCAGCTAGGTAAAGATTACCTCGACCGCACCACGCTGAAGGCGATGCCCAAAGTCAAACGTTCACTGATGTTCCCGGAAGCGTGGCGCACCAACCCGGTTGCCCGCGCCTGGGACTCTCTGCGTGGACGCAAATCTGTGCCGCGCTACGCCAGTGCGGAAGAGCAGCGAGCCGAAGAGAAGTGGCGTCATGTCGGTTCGATTCGTCGCTACATTCTGCTGATCCTGACGATTTTCCAGACCGTGGTCGCCACCTGGTACATGAAGAGCATTCTGCCCTATCAGGGCTGGACGCTGCTGGACCCGATGGAGATGATCAACCAGAACTGGCAGCAGTCAGTGATGCAGATCCTGCCGTATGTGCTGCAGACCGGCATCCTGTTCCTGTTTGCCATTCTGTTCTGCTGGGTGTCAGCCGGTTTCTGGACCGCCCTGATGGGCTTCCTGCAGCTGCTGATCGGGCGCGATAAATACAGCATCTCCTACTCCACGGTCGGGGATGAGCCGCTGAATCCGGCGCATCGCACCGCGCTGATTATGCCGATCTGTAATGAAGACGTTGAGCGTGTTTACGCCGGTCTGCGTGCGACCTGGGAGTCAGTGGTTCGCACCGGTAACGCAGAGCACTTTGACGTCTACATCCTCAGTGACAGCTACGATGCGGATATCGCCGTTGCCGAACAGAAAGCCTGGATGGAACTGGTCCGTGACGTCGGTGGGGCAGGCAAGATCTTCTATCGCCGTCGCCGTCGTCGTGTGAAGCGTAAAAGCGGAAACATCGATGACTTCTGTCGTCGCTGGGGCAGCAACTACAGCTACATGGTCGTGCTGGATGCCGATAGCGTCATGAGTGGCGAGTGCCTGACCGGCCTGGTGCGTATGATGGAGGCTAACCCGAACGCCGGGATCATCCAGTCGTCGCCGAAAGCCTCAGGAATGGATACGCTCTATGCGCGCTGTCAGCAGTTCGCGACCCGCGTCTATGGTCCGCTGTTTACCGCCGGTCTGCACTTCTGGCAGCTGGGCGAGTCGCACTACTGGGGTCACAACGCCATTATCCGCGTGAAACCCTTCATCGAGCACTGTGCGCTGGCGCCACTACCGGGCGAAGGGTCGTTTGCGGGCTCGATTATGTCGCATGACTTCGTCGAGGCGGCACTGATGCGTCGTGCCGGCTGGGGCGTCTGGATCGCCTATGACCTGCCGGGCTCTTATGAAGAACTGCCGCCGAACCTGCTGGATGAGCTGAAGCGTGACCGCCGCTGGTGCCACGGTAACCTGATGAACTTCCGTCTGTTCCTGGTAAAAGGGATGCACCCGGTTCACCGCGCGGTGTTCCTGACCGGCGTGATGTCCTACCTGTCAGCTCCGCTGTGGTTCCTGTTCCTGGCGCTTTCCACGGCCCTGCAGGTCGTGCATACGCTTATGGAGCCGACCTACTTCCTGCAGCCGCGACAGCTCTTCCCGGTCTGGCCGCAGTGGCGTCCGGAGCTGGCGATAGCGCTGTTCTCGACCACGATGGTGCTTCTGTTCCTGCCGAAGCTGCTGAGCGTGGTGCTGATCTGGTTTAAAGGGGCGAAGCCTTACGGTGGCGCACTGCGCGTGCTGTTGTCACTGGTGCTGGAAACGCTGTTTTCGGTGCTGCTGGCCCCGGTGCGCATGCTGTTCCACACCGTGTTTGTGGTCAGCGCCTTCCTTGGCTGGGAAGTCGTCTGGAACTCCCCACAGCGTGATGACGATGCGACGCCATGGGGCGAGGCGTTTAAACGTCACGGTTCACAGATGGCACTGGGTCTGGTGTGGGCAATTGGTATGGGACTGCTGGATCTCAACTTCCTGTGGTGGCTGGCACCGATCGTCTTCTCCCTGATCCTGTCACCGTTTGTGTCGGTGATGTCGAGCCGTGCAACGCTGGGCCTGAAGAGCAAGCGCGCGAAGCTGTTCCTGATCCCGGAAGAGTCTTCACCGCCGCAGGAGCTGGTGGACACCGACCGCTATCTGCAGCTCAACCGCGAGCGTGTACTGGAGAACGGCTTTATGCACGCGCTGTTCCATCCGGCGTTTAACGCGCTGGCGACAGCGCTGGCGACTTCACGTCACCGGCAGAGTCAGTTACTCGACTACGCCCGCGACCGTCGTGTCGATCAGGCGCTGAGCGATGCACCGGAAAAACTCAGCCGCGACCAGCGTCTGCAGCTGATCAGCGATCCGGTGGTGCTGGCCCGCGTCCATACCCGACTGTGGGAAAATGCGGAGAAGTATCACCAGTGGGTAGAGAGTTATCAGAAACTGACGCTCAACCCTAACGCGCTGGCAAAAAACGCGTAATCTGAAAAAGCGGCAGCGATGCCGCTTTTTTTATGGGATGAAAACAGGGCGGGGATGATAATTTACTCGCAGGCCGTCACCGCATGCCGCGCGTGACACTCTCTGGGGCAGGTAAAGGCGGGTTTGTGGTGAAACGAGTTTTAAAGGCAGGTGTTATCGCTCTCGCGGTGCTCTGCTTAAGCGGATGCGGCAGTATTATCAGCCGAACCGTGCCCGGACAGGGACACGGTAATCAGTACTATCCGGGCGTACAGTGGGATGTACGCGACAGCGGATGGCGGGTGCTGACCATCCTTGATCTGCCCCTGTCGCTGGTGCTGGACACCCTGCTGTTGCCAGTGGATGCCAGCCATGGTCCTTACGAATAACCGCGATCGGAGTCGCTGTTATCATCTTCCCACTCCTGAGCCGCGGCTTCACCCTCTTCGGTGTCGAGCGGCGGCTCCAGCTGGAACTCGCCATCGTCCCACTCGTGCAGGGTGTTTTCCGCTAACCACTCCTGACGCAGTTCCACTTCGTCAAAATCAGCGTCAAAAATAGCCTGAGCAGCTTCACCGGTGCGGTAAGGAAGGCATTCGCCTGCGTCACCTTCGTCGACCAGGAACTCAGCCTGCCACATGATATCGCCATCCTGCATCACGTACTTTTGCAGGCCGAACTGGCTGACCGACGCCTCTTCTTCATCCACTTCAGGGTTGTTTGCGAGAAACTCCTCACGTGCAGCATCAATCGCTTCCTCTAAGGTACTGTACATGCTCATCGATCTTCTCCTTACCGGGTTCACTTGATTTCAGTGAAGAATAGACGAAATTTGCCGGAGGGAAAGGGCGGGGGCGTGTAACTGGCGGGAAATAAACCATTTCCCGCCAGCAGCGGGATTAACGCATTTTTTGCGGGAAGTGCAGAACCGGCTGTACCGACTCATGAATAACCGGTGCCGCGTAGCGAATACAGCATTTGATGCAGGGTTTAACTTTCTTAAAATTGATTCTGGCGATGGATAAGGCCTGGCTGAGATTATACAGGGTGCCGATAAAAATCATCTGCTCCTTGCCGGGCATCCGCCTGCATCCCTGACGATGAAGAAAATGGTAGTTCTCCTGATCGGTCGTAATGGTGACGTAATAGTAGAGACCTTTACTCATATTAGGGATCCCCTGAGGTTCGCTGTGTGTGATCGTTTTTTTATAATTGAGCTGAAGTCGTTAAAAGCCTGAATGTCACTGCTGAAATTACCGTTAAGTCGGAAGAGGTTCAAATGCAATAACGGCATATCGGGCTGTTAAATTTTTGTAAAAATGAATATGTCGGCGGCTTGAATGACAATCCCTTGTTAATTAAGTTAATTTTAGTGGATTGATAAGCGACCAGAAAGCATTAAGCCTGGCTAAATAGGAATAGGCCTGGTGATAAAATTAATTAGCGCCAGCGCAAATTAAAGCAGAAAAATTAAAATCTGATGAATGTCTGTCAGAATATGCAGCAGGCGGCTTACTGTAGTTGTAATAAATAAGCCGGGCTGATTGAATGCGGTGGAAATCAGCGTCTCCTGCGAGCGTATCTGATAATAACTGGATCGTTAAACCGGGAAGCCGCAATATCGGTCAGCCGCGCGATTGATTTATCGGGACAGAGCATTGTAGCAGGAAAGGCGCTAAACGGCCGCGAGACCGTTTAGCGTGGCAGATTAATAGCGGGAGGGTTCGCCTTGCGGACGGGTTTTAAAGCGGCGATGCAGCCACATATATTGCTCAGGTGCCAGCAGCACACCCTCCTCAACCACTTTGTTCATCCTGGCTGCGGTGACTTCATCGTTTTCCAGCGTAAATTCGCTGCGGATGTCGGGCAGGATCATCAGTTCATAGCCCCGGCCACCAGGCAGACGACGCGGCACAAACGGAATGACTGCGGGGTTGCCGGCGCGGATCAGCAGATGGGTCCCCACTGTCGTTGCCGCCTTTTCCACGCCAAAGAAGGGCACAAAGACGCTGCTGCGCGGGCCATAGTCGTGGTCAGGGGCATACCAGATAATGTCCCCCTGCTTCAGGGCGCGGATCATTCCTTTGAGATCCTTACGGTCGAGCATGCTTTTGTTTGACCGCATGCGACCTTTGACCTGCAGCCAGTCAATCAGCTTATTGTCATTGGGGCGATAGACGCCAATGCCAGGATTGTGGATGCCAAACATGCGCGCGCCGATCTCCAGCGTCAGAAAGTGCATGCCGATGAGCAGCACACCGCGCTGGTTGTCGCGCGCGGCCTGAATATGCTCCAGACCGGAGGGCTTGTGCCATTTGTTAATACGCCAGTCCGGCCAGAACCACGCCATGCCGGTTTCAATCAGGCCCATGCCGACGGATTCGAAATTGTGTTTCACCATCGCCTCACGCTCATTGACCGGCATCTCCGGAAAACTTAATTCCAGATTACGTCGGGCGATGCTGACGCGACGATTCATAAAGCGCATGGCGATACGGCCAATATTGCAGCCGAGCACATAGAGCAGGGGATAAGGAAGGAGCACCAAAAGATAAAGAAAAGCGATACCCAGCCAGGTCAGCCAATAGCGCGGGTGAAGCAGTTCTCGTGAAAACTGAGGCAACTGAGTCATGTGAAGGTTAATTTTCCTGCGTCATGCACCCTGCGGTGCTGATATCTCATTGATTTACACTATTGTGCCAGTTTTTAACGTTCGCTTAAATATCGCTGATGGAACCGGGCCTCAATGAGCGGGGAGAAAGCCGCCGCGAGTGCCGGAAAAAACAGCAACTGACTATCGGTCCTGACGCAACGCTTTGCATACACCTGAAATCAGGTATCATGTGCCCGCTAATTTTCTCCTATTGATAACAGGAAAGAACACCATGCCAGTGTTACATAACCTCGTTTCCAATAAAGAGCTGAAGGCGCGCATGCTGGCTGAAACTGAGCCGCGCACCACTGTCTCTTTTTATAAGTATTTCCAGATTGCCGATCCTAAAGCCTTCCGCGATGCGCTCTATGTTGGCCTGACCGCCCTCAAGGTGTTTGGTCGCGTCTATGTTGCCCATGAAGGCATCAACGCGCAGATCAGCGTGCCCGCCAGCCAGTATGAAAAGATGAAGGCCTGGCTGTATGCGTTCGATCCGGCGCTGAACAACCTGCGTATGAACGTTGCTCTGGATGATGATGGAAAGTCGTTCTGG
Organism: Pantoea sp. Sc1; assembly: GCF_000255315.1. NCBI lineage: Bacteria > Pseudomonadati > Pseudomonadota > Gammaproteobacteria > Enterobacterales > Erwiniaceae > Pantoea > Pantoea sp. Sc1. The sequence continues at coordinate 2,611,031 of NZ_AJFP01000001.1, read as the reverse complement.
GTACTGCGCCTGAAAGTGCGCGATCGCATCGTGGCGGACGGTATTGAGGACAGCAGCTTCGACGCAAGCAATGTCGGTCACTACCTGAAAGCGGCGGAAGTCAACGCCATGCTGGACGATCCGGACGCGCTGTTTGTCGATATGCGAAACCACTACGAATATGAAGTGGGCCGTTTTGACAACGCGCTGGAAGTGCCGGCAGACACCTTCCGTGACCAGCTGCCAATGGCCGTGGATATGCTCAGGGAGCAGAAAGATAAAAAGATCGTCATGTACTGCACCGGCGGCATCCGCTGCGAAAAGGCCAGTGCCTGGATGCGGCATAACGGTTTTGAAGATGTCTATCATATCGAAGGTGGCATCATCGAGTACGCCCGCCGCGCCCGTGAACAGGGCTTGCCGGTCAGATTCAAAGGCAAAAACTTTGTCTTTGATGAGCGGATGGGTGAGCGGATTTCTGACGATGTGCTGGCTAACTGCCATCAGTGCGGTGAGCCCTGCGATACCCACGTCAACTGCGTGAATGACGGCTGTCATCTGCTGTTTATTCAGTGCAAGAGCTGCGCAGAGAAGTTTGAGAACTGCTGCAGTCCGATCTGTCAGGAAGAGGCGAAGCTCTCTCCGGAAGAGCAGCGCGCCCGTCGTGCCGGACGAGAGAATGGCAATAAAATCTTTAACAAGTCGCGTGGCCTGTTAAACATGACCATTCCCGCGCCGAAGAAGTCATAAAGCGGTAAACGTGGCCGCCTGAACGCTGATTCAGGCGGCCTGCGGCTTTACTGACGCACACCTTCCACCGAGATCATCAGCTGAACCTTCTGCGAGGCTGGTCCCAGATCTTTCGTTATATTGAAATCTTTCAGCGCAATTTCACCTTCCGCTTCAAAGCCAGCACGATAACCACCCCACGGATCTTTGCCTTCACCCAGCTTCTTCGCCTCCAGCGTCACCGGCTTCGTGACGCCGTTCAGCGTCAGATCGCCGGTAATCTCTAATTCATCGCCCTCTTTCTTCACTGACGTGGATTTAAAAGTCGCCTGCGGATTTTTACTGCTGTTCAGGAAATCCGCGCTGCGCAGATGTTTGTCACGTTCAGCATGGTTGGTATCCACGCTGCTGGTATTAATCGTCACCTCGACTTTATCGGCGGCAGGGTTCTTCTCATCAAAGGTGAAGCGGCCATCGAAATCTTTAAAGGTACCGTAGAGCCAGCTGTAACCCAGATGCTGGATGCGAAACTGAATAAAGGCGTGCTGCCCCTCTTTATCAATTTTGTAGTCAGCGGCACTGGCACTCAGGGAACCGAGCAGCAGGCTGGCCGCGGTCATCGTCAGCAGACTTTTCTTCAACATATTATCTGTCCTTTTCAGAGGGTAAGGGGAGGCGTAAACCTGACATCCGTTTTAAGGTGTTATCGCGATCGATAACATGGTGTTTTATTGCAGCCAGACCGTGCAGGATCGACAGGATCACCACACTCCAGGCCAGCCAGAGGTGAATATCGCCTGCGAGGTCGGCCTGCTCGCCTGCACCGCTGAACAGGGCAGGCAGCGTAAACCAGCTGAACACGGCGATGGGTTTACCGTCGGCGGTGGAGATGAGATAGCCGCTGATCAGAATGGCCAGCAGCAGGGTATAAAGTAACAGGTGTGCCACGACAGAACTGATGCGCACCAGAGGGGAATGGCTGCTCAGGGGCCTGGGCGGCGGCGAAATAACGCGCCACACAAGGCGGATAATCAGCGTCAGTAACAGGAGCACGCCAATACTTTTATGAATTTCCGGGGCGTCGTGATACCAGCTGTCGTAATAGCCCAGACCGACCATCCATAATCCCAGCGCAAACATGCCATAAATGGCCAGCGCCATCGACCAGTGCAGCAGCACAGCAACCCGGCCAAACTGATGCGGTGTATTACGCAATAACATAATCTGAGCGTCACGTAGAAATAATATGAAATAAGCATCCACATTATGAAATATAAAAGCAATCGCCCTTACGCTTCTATAAATTCAAAAAATCATCGGAAAAGGTTGAATAAAAAGGCAGGGAAATGGGCAATATTACTGAATAATAATTTTGATGAGGGGAAAATGGTCAACCTCATTCCGCCCAAATGAACAATCGGGGCGAAATAAGGGCAAATTTTTGTCAGGGAAATTCAACTTGCGTCAATCTTTGTCAGCAGGATGGCACCCTGTGATGCCATCCGTTTGCAGAGTCAGAAACGCGAAAGGCGGAACGAAGAGAGATCAAAGGAAAAGGGTTTCTGCTGCGCAAATTCCGCGGCCAGTTCGCCCAGCACGCTGGCAAATTTGAAGCCGTGTCCGCTGAGTCCGGTTATCAGCAGGCGATTGGGTTCACCCGGCAGCGTATCAATAATAAAATCTTCATCCGGGCTGAAGTCGTAGCTGCACGCTTCACCATGCAGACAGACACCGACGCCCGGTAAGAACTGGCGCAGGAAGCCAAAAGCTTCACTGCCATCTGCCGCCACGGCACCGAAGGGTTTACGATCTTCAGGCTGCTGCATCGGCTGTCCGCCATCGTGACGACCCACTTTCAGGGCGTTGTTGTCGGCCGGAAAGCCATAGAACTGGCTGCCGTCACGCATCTCGACGGTAAAGCCCGGGAACCTGTTGTTCTCGCTGTAGCGACCATCAGCCTGATACCAGGCAAACACCTTACGGGTAGGGGCAACCGGCAGGTTCGGGATGAGTTTTCCGACCCATGTACCGGCGCTGACCACCATTTTACGGCCGCGATAGACACCATCCAGCGTTGTAACCTGCTGAAGGTCGCCATCCCGGCCCAGTTCTGAGACCGGGCAGTTGAACAGCTGGGCACAGCCTGCCTGTTCCGCCAGCTGAACCCAGCTGCGCACCGCCTGTTCACATTTCAGGAAGCCCGACTGCGGCTCAAATACGCCCAGATAGCCCTCCGGTACGTTAATCTGTGGCCAGCGCTGACGCACTTCCCCGGGCTGCATCACCTCAATGTTAAGCCCCCAGCGGCTTGCGCTGTCGATAACGTTGCGGATAAAAGGGGAGTCGTGAGGGGCGAGGTTAAGCACGCCGCTGCGATGCATAATACGCTCACCGGCTCGCTGTTCCAGTTCATCCCACAGCATCTGAGCCCGCAGTACCAGCGGCACATAACGTTCGCCTTCGCCGTAAGCGTGACGAATCAGACGGCTTTCGCCATGATGCGTACCCTGATTGTGAGGAGGGTGGGCACTGTCGATCATTAATACCGAGAGGCCTGCCTGGGTGGCATAGTAGCCAGCCGCCGCACCTACTGAGCCGCTGCCAACGACGATAAGATCATAAATCATGGTAACTACGCTCTAAGAGTCAGATAATCAACAGCATACCGAAACAGAAACGAAAAAGGCACCCCTGAGGGTGCCCCTTTGATGTGGCTGAAACTAATGCTTACTGAGGAGTCGTTCCATCTGCTCGGCGGATTCAATCTTGGCGATGCCTGCTTCGAGGATCGAGATGAACTGCCTTGCCACATCCGTTGTCAGCCAGTAGGTGGGGCCAACATCCGCTTCTTCTTCTTTTTGATCCTGCGACGACAGCGAGTGCAGGCGGATCATCATGGCGTCATAGCTATCAACGGTACTGATATCCCAGCCCACCAGCGGGTGAGTCTGAATAACGTCTTTTCTTCTGTCCATTATAACCTCCTTATTACTCGTTAAACGAAGTGCATGATGAGGTTCAATGCGGCTTTTTTATTCCGATAGCGAAACAATTATAACAGTAAACCCGGGTGTCACTGTTTAAAAAATGCCGTGAGTCAGCTTCTCACAGAATATTCGCTTTTAACAGGCAGGAGTCAAAAAATAAAATGCCTGGCAGGCAGGCATTTTTTTTACGATTCAGTGGGCAGGCCGCCGGTTCAGAGCGCCGGGCTGTCTGGCACGATGCCGCCGACGCGTTTCTGCAGGGATTCTGCCAGACGGGCAAAATGTTGCTGAAGCTGTTCATCATGGTTTTGATTCTGGGCTTCCAGCGACAGATTGTGCACCAGCAGCTGGCTGGCACGATCGTCAAGACAGAAAATCAGACTGGAAAAGGCATTTTCCAGCACCGTTAAACGACGCTGCTGATCACCAATCAGTGCTAACAACTCACCAAAGGTCATCGCCTCTTCCGGTTTATCAGTAGTCATGGTGTCGCACCTCCTGTTATGCGTGACGAGCGCAAGGATAGGGCATTGATCAGTAAGAGTCTAGATGCAGGAAGAGGGAAGTGCGAGAGGGGAGAAAAGATAAAAAAACCGGGTGGCGACACCCGGAAAAAAAGCACAGTGGCGGTTAATCAGTAATGAACCAGTCGTCAGCACTCTCCCACGTCTGTTGCAGGATTTCGCTGATCTGGTCGCGCGTCTCTTTTCCACCGCCCAGCACGCTGAGATTGTTGGCACTGGCATAACGTACCTTGACGTGATTGATCGAGTCAGGGAACTGTTCGTCAATGCGGCGTGACAGTTCATCGCTTAACGCCTCTATCGCGCCAGCAGGAAGAGGTCGGGTATTTGATACGGTAATTTCAACACGCATAGCAGCCTCCGGATAAGATACTGTATATATTTACAGTATCCATCCGCCGGAGGCAAGCAAAATTATGCAACGCGCCAGTTGAGCGTTTCACCCGCGAGGAAAGGAATCAGAGCGTCACTGCCCAGCGAGATGGACGCCGGCACCTGCCAGGGCTCACGCACCAGGGTAATTGTGCCTTCATTCAGCGGCAGGCCATAGAAACGCGGGCCGTTTTCAGAACAGAACGCTTCGAAGTGCTCCAGCGCATTCAGCTCTTCAAACACGGTCGCGTATGCCGCCAGCGAGGTCGGCGCATTAAATACGCCCGCGCAGCCACAGGCAGACTCTTTAAGATGCTGCAGATGCGGAGCGGTGTCGGTGCCGAGGAAGAAACGCGGATGACCGCTGGCCACGACCCTGCGCAGCGCGTCCTGATGCACATTGCGCTTGAGAATCGGCAGGCAGTAAAGATGCGGGCGAATACCGCCCACCAGCATGTGGTTGCGGTTAAACATCAGGTGCTGCGGCGTAATGGTCGCGCCCAGCGTCTCATCGGCAGCAGCGACATAATCCGCGGCATCCTGGGTGGTGATGTGCTCCATCACCACTTTCAGCCCCGGAAACTGACTGCGCAGCGGCACCATCACGGTGTCAATGAAGCGGGCTTCACGATCAAAAATGTCGATATGGGCATCGGTGACTTCGCCATGAACCAGCAGCGGCATACCCAGCTGCTGCATCCGCTCCAGCACGCGGGCGATGGAGGCGATATTGGTGACGCCGTGGCTGGAGTTGGTGGTGGCATGGGCCGGATAGAGCTTGGCGGCGGTAAACAGACCGGATGTGAAGCCACGCTCAAGCTCATCCGGATCCAGTGAGTCAGTGAGATAACAGGTCATCAGCGGCGTAAAGGCGTGATCGGCGGGCAGCGCGGCCAGGATGCGGTCGCGGTACGCTTCTCCTGCCGCTACGCTGGTCACCGGCGGCACCAGGTTAGGCATCACGATGGCACGACCATTAACCGCGCTGGTGTAGGGCAGGACCGTTTTAAGCATCTCATCGTCACGCAGATGAATGTGCCAGTCGTCAGGGCGACGCAGGGTAAGTTGCTGAGGTTGTGCTGTCATCAGTGAAGCTCCGGCAGAAAGGAAACAGAAGGCATGTTTTGGCCGGGGTCTAAGCATAAGGATTCAGGCAACCGTTTGCACCTGCTTTTTCTGCTGACAGCAAAAATCCGCGCCGGATGGCGCGGCAATCGGGATTACTGCGTGAAGGGGATAACCAGTTCGCCCGGTCTGACTTCCAGTCCTTTGGCAAATTTTTTCGCCAGTGACTCACCCTTACTGCGGTCAGCGCTGAGACGGTAAGCCGGGTTTTGATCGAAATAGCTCTTCAGCGACTGATTCAGATAAGGCGTCAGGGTTTTCATGATGGCGGCCATTTTCTCCGGCGCCACCTGTGCATCGGTTATCTCCAGATCGCGCAGAAAGATCGCCCCCTGCTGTGGGTCATAGACAGGCTGTGCGCGCATCGTCAGCTGCATGTCAGCCTGCTGCGGGCCGAACAGGGAGGTGACGTTAATCTTTGCATTGCCGGAAAGCGACACTTTGCCGGGTTCTGCGCGGCCGATCTGGCTGGTGAGATTATTCAGGACAATATGCGCATTGACCAGACCGGACACGCCAATGTCTTTCTCGTAGTTGTTATGCTTTTGCAGCGCCTGATTCACTTCCTGTTCGCTGATAGTGTACTGGGTCAGTTTATTGCAGCCGCTCACCAGCAGCACAAACATCAGGGCAGTCAGCCCGAAAAATACCTTTTTCATCGTTCTATATCCTGAATAACAAAGTCAGTTAACAGGATATAGCCTGCCTGAATGCGTGAGAGGTGTCATCAGAAAAGGGATGAGAAACGCCGCAGCGTCTCTCATTCGGGCGGGCTTACTGCGCAATAGAAGAGAGCAGATTGACCTGGGTCTGTTTGGCCATATTGTCACGGTAGTCAGCGACCCGTGCTGGCCAGTCGATGCCCGGAACCAGCGTCAGGGAGCGCAGCAGCGGGAAGAGGCTGAAATCATCCTCCGACAGCTCGCCGTTAACCGCATTAGGCTGGACGATCAGGCCGTCCAGTTTGCGCAGATCGCCGCTGACTTTTTTAATCAGCCCGGCCGAATGCGTTTTCAGCTCCTCAAAATCACCGATGCTGGCCTGCTTTTTCGCGCGGAAATAGTCACGTGCCGCCGGGGTGGCAAACTCCGCAAAAGGGGCCTCGGCAATGCGCGGCAGCAGCAGCTTATTCACGTAGCTGTTCATGTGACGCAGCCAGTCGCCAATGGCCGGATTGAGCGCACCGGTAATCAGCGGTTTGCCATCCTGCTGGTCGACATAGTGCACAATCTCCATGCTTTCCGGCATCGCGCTGCCATCCTTTTTCTGCAGGACAGGCGCCATTTTCTGGCCGATCAGTCGCTGAGGCGTCTCTTCATCGTCATTGAGCATGACCACCAGCTCAACCGGCAAATTCTTCAGACCAAAAATCATGCGCGCTTTCACACAGAAGGGGCAGTGGTCGTAGATATAGAGCTTCATCCTGATCTCCCTCGTTTACAGGTTAATGTTTAACAGAGTGAATCATTTCATCCTGTTCCGTGCGCCTGAAAAGTATGGAAGAGATTCCCCCTCCCGGCAAACCAGCCCGACAGATGGCCGGGCTGAACGGGCGTTGATGACGCCTGAGCAGGAGCGTCTGCGCGGTGATAACGGAACAAAATCAACCTCTTTACGGCAAAAAATCCGTAATGTTTTACCGCAGCCCAGGCGGCGGTTATAGTGAAAGCCAGATAATGACGGCTTTCACTCTCAGCCATTGATTTCAGGAGTCAGGATGTTTGGCTATCGTTCTGCCGCGCCCAGGGTGCGCTTAACCACCGATCGGCTGGTGGTCCGTCTGGTTCACGAACGTGACGCCTGGCGAATGGCAGATTACTACGCGGAAAACCGCCTGTTTTTAAAACCGTGGGAGCCCGTGCGCGATGACAGTCACTGCTATCCCTCCGGCTGGCAGGCGCGGCTGGGGCTGATCGCCGACATGCATAAGCAGGGCTCGGCCTTCTATTTTATTCTGATGGACAGCGAAGAAACCGAAGTGCGCGGCGTAGCCAACTTCAGCAACGTACTGCGCGGTTCCTTTCACGCCTGTTATCTCGGCTATTCGCTGGGCGAAAAGTGGCAGGGACAGGGGCTGATGTTTGAAGCGTTACAGTCTGCTATCCGCTACATGCAGCGTCAGCAGCATATTCACCGCATCATGGCGAACTACATGCCGCACAACCAGCGCAGCGGCGACCTGCTGGCGCGCCTCGGTTTTGAAAAAGAGGGATATGCGAAAGACTATCTGCTGATTGACGGACGCTGGCAGGATCACGTGCTGACAGCATTAACCCAGCGGGAATGGACGCCTGATCGGCGTGGACAATAATGAGGACGCAAGCATGAAGATGGCTTTATCGGCGCAGGCGCTGCGCGTGCTGGGCTGCCTGCTGGAGAAGCAGGTCACCACGCCGGAACAGTATCCGCTGTCACTGAATGGAGTCGTGGTGGCCTGTAACCAGAAATCAAACCGCGAGCCGGTGATGGAGCTGAGTGAAAGCGCGGTGCAGGATGAACTCGATCAGCTGGTGAAGCGGCATCTGGTTACCGCCAGCAGCGCGTCCGGTCAGCGGGTCGTGAAATATGAGCAGCGTTTCTGTAACTCCGCCTTTGGCACGCTGAAGCTGAACAGCGCCGAAGTTGCCGTGCTGACGTTACTGATGCTGCGCGGTCCGCAGACGCCAGGCGAACTGCGCACCCGCAGCGGCCGTCTTCATGAGTTCAGTGACGTCAGCGAAACAGAACAGACGCTGGAAGGCCTGATGCAGCGTGACGACAGCGCCCGGGTGATCCGCCTGGCGCGCGAGCCGGGCAAGCGCGAAAGCCGCTTTATGCATCTGCTGGCCGGGGAGAGCGACACGCCACTGGCCGCCGATGAGCCGGAAGAGCAGGGCGATCTGGCGAGGCGTGTGGCCACCCTGGAACAGCAGGTCGCCCGGCTTCAGGCTCAGCTCACTCAACTGCTGCAGCCGGAGCATTAAGATGACTTTACGTATTGGTGTGGTGGGACTCGGCGGTATCGCACAGAAAGCCTGGCTGCCGGTGTTGTCGGCGGCGACGGACTGGACGCTGGTGGGGGCATTTTCGCCGAATCAGGCCAAAGCCCGGCCACTCTGCGACAGTTACCGTATGGACTGTTTCAGTTCCCTGAATGCGCTGGCCGCGGCCTGCGATGCCGTTTTTGTCCACAGCAGCACCGCCACGCACTATGAGGTGGTGAAGGCGCTGCTGCTGGCCGGAAAAGATGTCTGCGTCGATAAGCCGCTGGCGGAAACCCTGGATCAGGCTGAGGCGCTGGTGGCGCTGGCGGAGAAACAGCAGCGTAAGCTGATGGTCGCCTTTAATCGCCGCTTCGCCCCGCGCTATCAGCAGCTGCGGGCGGAGATGGGACACGTCGCTTCCCTGCGGATTGAAAAGCACCGCAGCGATAGCGTCGGGCCTCAGGATCTCCGCTTTACCCTGCTCGATGACTACCTGCACGTCGTCGACACCGCACTCTGGCTGGGCGGCAAGCCTGTTCAGCATGTTCAGGGGCGCATTGACACCAACGAACAGGGACAGATGCTCTACGCTGAGCACCACTTCGCCCTGGAGGGCCTGTCGATCACCACCAGCATGCATCGGCGCGCAGGCAGTCAGCGTGAGCGGGTCAGTGCGACAGGCGACGGTAAATGTATCGACATCAGTGAGATGCGCGACTGGCAGGAAGAGCGGCACGACGGCGTGCTGATCGCTCCGCCTGCCGCCTGGCAGAGCCACCTGACCCAGCGCGGGTTCAGCGGGGCCGCACGCCATTTTATCGACTGCGTGCAGAATCAGACGACGCCTGAAACCAGCGGTGAACAGGCGCTGATGGCGCAGCGTGTGGTGGAAAACCTCTGGCGTAGTGCCATTCTGGAATAACGCCTTGTAACACTCCGTGCTGGTCATTTCCCTCCGTGGCAGTAGACTGTCGCCGGGCATCTTTCAGGTGCCCGCGCGACTTCTCCTTTTTACTGATTTTTTCAGGATGCGCCGTCAATTATGAATCTTTTGAAATCGCTGGCAGCGGTCAGTTCCATGACCCTGTTTTCCCGCGTTCTGGGCTTTGCCCGTGATGCCATCGTGGCGCGGGTGTTTGGCGCCGGAATGGCGACCGATGCGTTTTTTGTTGCGTTTAAACTGCCGAATCTGCTGAGGCGTATTTTTGCCGAAGGCGCGTTTTCCCAGGCGTTTGTGCCCATTCTCGCGGAATATAAAAGCAAACAGGGTGAGGAGGCGACACGTCTGTTCCTCTCCTATGTCTCAGGCCTGCTGACACTGGCGCTGGCGCTGGTGACCTTCGCGGGGATGCTCGCTGCGCCCTGGGTGATCATGATTACCGCACCGGGCTTCAGCGACCATGCGGATAAATTTGCCCTGACCAGTTCCCTGCTGCGGGTGACCTTTCCCTACATTATGCTGATCTCGCTGGCGTCGCTGGCGGGTGCGGTGCTGAACACCTGGAACCGCTTCTCGGTGCCAGCTTTTGCGCCGACCCTGCTGAACGTCAGCATGATCAGCTTCGCCCTGTTCGCCGCGCCGCATTTCCATCCGCCGGTGATGGCGCTCGCCTGGGCGGTCGTTGTGGGCGGGGTGCTGCAGCTCGGCTATCAGCTGCCACACCTGAAGAAGCTGGGAATGCTGGTGCTGCCACGCATCAATCTGCGTGACGCAGGCGTCTGGCGCGTGATGCGTCAGATGGGTCCGGCAATTCTTGGCGTTTCGGTCAGTCAGATCTCGCTGATCATCAATACCATCTTCGCCTCGTTCCTGGTGTCGGGTTCCGTCTCCTGGATGTACTACGCCGATCGCCTGATGGAGTTCCCCTCCGGCGTACTGGGCGTGGCGCTGGGTACCATTCTGCTGCCGTCGCTGGCCAAAAGTTTTTCCAGCGGCAATCACGATGAGTATTCCCGGCTGATGGACTGGGGACTGCGCCTCTGCTTCCTGCTGGCGCTGCCCTGCGCTGTGGCGCTGGGGATGCTCTCCGGCCCGCTCACCGTGGCGCTGTTCCAGTATGGCAAATTCACGGCCTTTGATGCGCTGATGACGCAGCGTGCGCTGATCGCCTACTCTGTAGGCCTGATGGGCCTGATTGTGGTCAAGGTGCTGGCACCCGGCTTCTATTCACGGCAGGACATCAAAACCCCGGTTAAAATCGCGATTATCACGCTGATCATGACGCAGGTGATGAACCTGGCCTTCATCGGCCCGCTGAAACATGCCGGTCTCTCTCTGTCGATTGGGCTGGCGGCCTGTCTGAATGCCTCGCTGCTCTACTGGCAGCTGCGCAAGAAGCAGATCTTTATGCCTCAGCCGGGCTGGAGCAGCTTTCTGGTGCGTCTGCTGATCGCCGTGGCGGTAATGGCCGGGGCGCTGTTTGCCATGCTGCAATGGATGCCCGCCTGGGAGCAGGGCTCGATGCTATGGCGACTGCTGCGTCTGGCGCTGGTCTGTGCAGTGGGCGGGGGAAGTTACTTTCTGGCGCTGGCGCTGCTGGGATTCCGGCTGCGCGACTATGCGCGCCGCACCGCTGCCTGACGCGGTTCCTCTTCTGGCATAAAAAAATCCCGCATCAGGCGGGATTTTTTTTGCTACTTTTCTGCTCAGGCTTTACGGCTTAACGTGGCCTGGCCTTTACCCATCCCATCCGGGCCATAAAACGCCTGGGTCTGATGCGGCTTCAGCACCTCCAGGGCATCCTGGGTATAGCGAATCTGATGCTGCAGCAGCATGCCGTTATGCACATTGGCATCCTGCAGACGACGGCTATGCTGCTGGATGACGTCCCAGCGGCGTGCCATGTCGTTCTGACCACGATAAGGTGCCGACACGGACTGACTCTTTTCAGCGGTGCGTCGCATCTCATCCAGATAGTTCAGCGTGCTGAGCAGCGCGCTTTTATCTTCAGTGATGCGCTGCAGCAGGTTGCTGTTAATGTTGCCGCTTGCCAGCTGCTGCTGCTCTTCTTCCAGCACCGCAGAAAGCGATGCCAGCACGTCCTGCATCTTATCTAATGTGGTCTGCAAATTACTCATGGTAACTAATTACCCTCTAAATACGCCTTAGTATCGGCAATCAGCGCATCGGCGATTTTGCCGGTATCCATCTTCAGTTCGCCATTACGAATGGCGGTTTTCAGTTGTTCAACGCGCTCGACGTTGATGTCTTTGCTGCTCGGCTGCATCAGCTGAGACTGCGCGCTGCTCAGATTGACCTGAGCGGCCGCCGCCGGCGCTGCCGCCGGGCTGGCACTCTGACGCACTTTGCTGCTGCCTGGCTCGCTGGTATCGCGGCTCTGTACGGTGCTGGCGGGTTTCAGAGGTTGCGTTCTGTCAATGCTCATATTCGGGCTCCTGTACGGTCAGGGGAAGTCTGCCACCTGAATCATAATAGCGTTATCGCTTTGTTGATTCTTCTATCGGCAGCACGATGGGCTTCTTTAACACTTTACAGCGTTATAAGAATATTCCCATCCTCCCGCACCTTACCGCTGACAATCTGACCATTCCCCATCCTGACGCGAACCCACTGTGAACGGGTGGCGTTGTTCAGCGCCTTGCCCTCACCACTGGCGTCAAAGCCGTCGCCGCTGGCTATCACCATCACACTCTGACCCGCCTTAACCCGCCACGGCTGACGCAGCATGGCGGGGTTGATCGGCTGTCCCGGTGGGATGTCACGCAGGACGACCGCATCGGCCACCGAGTCGCTGTTCAGCAGGGCGCGTGCGGGCAGGGTATCCAGACGCCCCGTCTGCAGCGTGAAGTCGCTTTCGCTGACGCTGCTGCCCCGGCTCAGCAGCCGGTTCGCCACCAGATAGGTCCCGGTCACCTGGACCTGGACCTGAAGATAACGGCGGTTTTCACCGCAGTTGGCCGCCACGCTCATGTTGCCCCACAACCGGCTGTTGCCGGGCAGGGTGAACTGGGGCGCCTCACAGGTGGGCCACTGCGCCTGCGGCGTGCGAATCACCACCGTCATGCCCTGAGCATGCTGGGCGTCACGCGCTTTAAAAAACTGGTTCAGTTGTGCATTGAGATCTCCCGCAGAAGCCGGCAGGGCGATCGCGACCAGCAGGCTGGTCAGCAGGGTCAGATATCGACGCATGGTGCAATTCCTCACTGATGATGGCAACGAGTGTAACCGTTAAGAAAAATCCTCAATTGTCAAAATAGCGGTCATTTGAGGCCTTATTCAGACGATGACCCCTTGCTTTTTCAAATTAAGCTGCCAGCTCGAAATTCTCATACGCGGAGGAAACATGCTCGACAAACTGGATGCGGCGCTGAAATTTGGTACGGAGGCCCTCAACCTGCGTGCTCAACGTCAGGAGATCCTGGCGTCAAATATTGCCAACGCCGATACCCCTGGTTATCAGGCCCGGGATATCGACTTTGCCAGCGAGCTGAGTCGGGTGATGTCCAATGGCCGTGCGGAAGGCAGCAGCATGGCGTTGAAGGTCACTTCAGCTCGCCACATTGAAGCACAGACAAACGGCGTACCCTCGATGGACATGCTTTATCGCATTCCCGATCAGCCTTCTGCCGACGGCAACACCGTAGATATGGACCGTGAGCGTACGCAGTTCGCGGATAACAGCCTGAAATATCAAACCGACCTCACCCTCATCAGCAGCCAGATCAAAGGCATGATGAGCGTGTTACAAGGGCAATAATTATGGCCTTGCTGAATATTTTTGACATTGCCGGTTCAGCGATGACCGCGCAATCACAGCGATTAAACGTCAGTGCCAGTAACCTGGCGAACGCCGACAGCGTCACCGGTCCCGATGGCAAGCCTTACGTGGCAAAGCAGGTGGTCTTCCAGACCGATGCGGCGCCGGGCTCAGCAACCGGCGGGGTGAAAGTCGCCCGGGTTGTCGAGGATCCGACGCCAGCGAAACTGGTTTACGACCCGGGCAACCCGATGGCCGATGCCAAAGGCTACGTGAAGATGCCGAACGTGGATGTGGTCTCCGAAAGCGTCAACACCATGTCCGCGTCACGCAGCTACCAGGCCAACGTGGAAGTGCTGAACACCGTGAAGTCGATGATGATGAAAACCCTGACGATTGGGCAATAACGGAGAAAAACCATGGCTATCGCGGTAGGCGTTAATGAAAAACTGGATCCGTCGGTTCTCAGCTCCTCCAGTACCGGCACCGGCAACAATGCGCAGGATCTGCAGAATCAGTTCCTGACCATGCTGGTTACCCAGTTACAGAACCAGGATCCCACCAATCCGATGGATAACAGCCAGCTCACCACGCAGCTGGCACAGATCAATACCCTGAGCGGGATTGAAAAACTGAACACCACGCTGGGATCGATCTCCGGCCAGATCAGCACCAGCCAGTCGCTGCAGAGCTCCACGCTGATTGGGCATGGCGTGATGGTCAACGGCAGCCAGATTCTGGTCGGCAACGGCACCACAACGCCTTTTGGTGTTGAGCTCGGCTCCGCCTCGACCGGCGCCACTGCCACCATTAAAGATGCCAGTGGCGCGGTGATTGACACCGTCGATCTGGGCGCGCTGAGCGCTGGCGTGCACACCTTCTCGTGGGACGGCAAGCTGACGGATGGTTCAGTGGCCCCGGATGGTAAATACAGCGTTGCGATTGCTGCAAGCAATGGCAACACACAACTGGTGGCACAACCGCTGAACTACGCCTACGTCAATGGGGTGAGTACCGCGAACGACACCACCAAACTGGATCTCGGCACCATGGGCTCCGCCACCCTTGACGACGTACGTCAGATTCTCTGATTAACCTGTAGACAGGAGACACACACATGTCATTTTCCCAAGCGGTCAGCGGCCTTGGCGCTGCCTCTAGTAACCTTGATGTCATCGGTAACAACATCGCCAACTCCGCCACCGCGGGCTTTAAATCCAGCACCATCGCGTTTGCCGATATGTTTGCCGGTTCTAACGTCGGCCTCGGCACGAAAGTGGCGGCCGTGATCCAGAACTTCAACGACGGTGCGACTACCACCACCAGCCGTGGCCTGGATGTGGCGCTGAGCGGTAACGGTTTCTTCCGCATGACCGACAACAGCGGCGGCGTGTTCTACTCACGTAATGGTCAGTTCACCCTTGATGCCAACCGTAACCTGGTTAACACCCAGGGGCTGAACGTGACCGGCTATCCGGCCAGCGGTTCACCGGCTACCATCCAGTCGGGTGCAAACCCGGTGGCGATCCGTATTCCGACCGAGCAGATGCCAGCCCGCGCCACCACCACGGCCGGACTGATTGCCAACCTGAACTCAACGGACACCACGCCATCTGTGACCACCTTCTCGACGGCGAACGCAGACAGCTACAACAAGAAAACCACGGCAACCGTGTTCGACTCGCAGGGTAATGACCATGCGCTCGACATGTACTTCGTGAAAGACACCACCAGCAACAGCTGGACCGTTCATACCATCGACGGTAACACCGGCAGCTCGGCGGGCGACTTCCGCATGACGTTTGATACCAGCGGTAAGCTGACAGGCGTCTCTAAGCTGGATGCAAACGGTGCGGTAGTGAGCACCACCAACGACGGTACCGTTGGCCTGACGCTGAACGTGGGCGGCGCCAATGGCGCGGTCGCGAACCAGCCGATCACCCTGAGCATGCTGGGCAGTCTGCAGCAGAACACCGGCGCCACCACTTTTGGCAGCCCGACACAGGATGGTTATGCACCTGGCGATCTGACCAGCTACGCCATCAATGATGACGGCACCATCACTGGCACCTACTCCAACAAGAAAACCCAGCTGCTGGGTCAGATTGTGCTGGCGAGCTTCTCTAACCCGGAAGGTCTGCAGTCACAGGGCGACAACGTCTGGTCTGCGTCAGGCGCATCCGGTCAGGCAGCAATCGGTCTGGCCAACACCGGAACCTTTGGTTCTCTGACGGCGGGCGCCCTGGAGTCCTCAAACGTCGATATGAGTAAAGAGCTGGTGAACATGATCGTGGCGCAGCGTAACTATCAGGCGAATGCGCAGACCATCAAAACTCAGGACCAGATTCTCAACACGCTGGTTAACTTACGTTAATTCGCTAACAGGATTGCCATATGGATCACGCGATATATACCGCGATGGGCGCGGCCAGCCAGACGCTGGATCAGCAGGCGGTCACCGCCAGCAACCTCGCCAACGCCTCAACACCTGGCTTTCGTGCGCAGCTCAATGCGCTGCGCGCGGTGCCGGTGAATGGCTGGTCACTGCCAACCCGTACGCTGGTCGCCGCCTCCACACCCGGCGCCGACATGAGCCAGGGCGCGATGGATTACACCGAGCGTCCACTCGATGTGGCGGTACAGCAGGATGGCTGGCTGGCGGTGCGTACCGCTGACGGCAGCGAAGCTTATACCCGCAACGGCAATATGCAGATCAGCCCGAACGGCACGCTGACGGTTCAGGGCAATCCTGTGATGGGCGACGGCGGTCCGATTGTGATCCCGCAGGGCACCGAAATCACCATCGCGGCTGACGGCTCCATTACCGGCCTGAATGCCGGTGACTCGCCTAACGCCACGGTTCAGCTGGGTAAGCTGAAGCTGGTCAGGGCCACCGGCCAGGAGCTGCAGCGCAGTGATGACGGGATGTTCCGTCCCACGGCTGCGACACAGGCGACCCGCGGTGCGGCGCTGCAGGCTGACGCCACCATGCAGGTGATGCCTGGCGTGCTGGAAGGCAGCAACGTCAAACCGGTGGAAACCATGGTCGATATGATCGCCAACGCCCGACGTTTTGAGATGCAGATGAAAGTCATCACTAACGTCGACGAAAATGAACAAAAAGCCAATCAGCTCCTGAACATGAGCTAAGGCGCGAGGATAACAACATGATTCGTTCTTTATGGATCGCTAAGACCGGTCTTGATGCGCAGCAGATGAACATGGACGTGATTGCCAACAACCTGGCTAACGTCAGCACCAATGGCTTTAAGCGTTCGCGTGCCGTGTTCGAAGATCTGATGTACCAGACCATGCGCCAGCCGGGCACGCAGTCGTCCGAACAGACGACGCTGCCCTCCGGTCTGCAGATCGGCACCGGTGTCCGTCCCGTCACCACCGAGCGTCTGCACACCCAGGGCAACCTGTCACAGACCAGCAATTCAAAAGATATCGCCATTAACGGCCAGGGCTATTTTCAGATTCAGATGCCGGATGGCACCTCTGCTTATACCCGTGACGGCGCGTTTCAGGTGGATCAGAACGGCCAGCTGGTGACCAACTCCGGTTTCCCGGTGCAGCCAGGCATTACCATTCCGGCTAACGCCACCAGCATCACGGTTTCGCGTGACGGTGTGGTGAGCGTGACGCAGCAGGGCCAGGCCCAGGCTGCGCAGGTGGGTCAGTTAACCCTGAGCACCTTCATGAACGATGCCGGTCTCGATAGCGTGGGTGAAAACCTCTACAAGGAAACTCAGGCATCGGGCGCACCGACTGACAGCACCCCAGGCCAGAACGGCGCGGGTCTGCTCTATCAGGGCTATACCGAAACCTCAAACGTTAACGTGGCGGAAGAGCTGGTCACCATGATTCAGACGCAGCGCGCTTACGAAATCAACAGCAAGGCGATCAGTACCTCTGATCAGATGCTGGCGAAATTAACGCAGATTTAATCCCGAACAGGGCCAGCCCATGCTGGCCTGAATGACAGACATTAATAAGGTCGTGACGCCGTGGCGAAGCAACAGATTCTCAAGCCTGGACATTGGTTAGTCGCCTCGCTGCTGCTAACTCTTAACGGTTGTGCCCTGGTCCCCCGGACCCCGCTGGTCGAAGGCGCAACCACAGCACAGCCGATGCCGTCCGCGCCACCGGTGGTAAACGGCTCCATTTTCCAGGGCGTCGCGCCGCTTAACTACGGCTACCAGCCGCTGTTTGAAGACCGCCGTCCACGCAACATTGGCGATACCCTGACCATCACGCTGCAGGAAAACGTCAGTGCCAGCAAAAGCTCTTCCGCCAATGCCAGCCGCGATGGCAGCAACAGCTTTGGCCTGAACGCCGTGCCGACCGGTCTGGCGGGCCTGGTGGGTGCCGGCGGCGAAAAAGCCAATATCAGCGCGGAAGGCAAAAACGATTTCGCCGGGAAAGGGGGCGCATCTGCCAACAACACCTTTACCGGCACCATTACCGTCACGGTGGATCAGGTGTTGTCGAACGGCAACCTGCACGTGGTCGGTGAAAAACAGATCGCCATTAATCAGGGCACGGAGTTCATTCGCTTCTCAGGTGTAGTCAACCCACGCACCATCAGCGCCAGCAACGCCGTGTTATCTACCGCTGTCGCCGATGCACGTATTGAGTACGTCGGAAATGGCTATATCAATGAGGCGCAGACCATGGGTTGGTTACAGCGCTTCTTCCTGAACATCTCGCCGATGTAAGAGGTTTCAATGAAAAAGTTAACGCTGTTGCGCGCCGGGCTGGCGCTGCTGCTGGGCGTCAGCCTGCTGGCAAAAGCCGATTTAATTCGTGACTTAACCACCATCCAGGGGGTTCGCGAAAACCAGTTACTGGGCTATGGCCTGGTTGTGGGTCTCGATGGTACCGGTGACCAGACGACCCAGACGCCGTTTACCACTCAGACCGTCAGCAACATGCTGTCACAGCTGGGGATTACCGTGCCCGCAGGCACCAACATGCAGCTGAAAAACGTGGCGGCGGTTATGGTCACCGCAAAACTGCCCGCGTTTGCCCGTCAGGGACAGAACCTGGATGTGGTGGTCTCTTCACTGGGTAACGCCAAAAGCCTGCGCGGCGGCACGCTGTTAATGACGCCGCTGAAAGGGGTCGATAACCAGGTCTATGCGCTGGCGCAGGGAAATATCCTCGTGGGCGGTGCAGGCGCATCGGCAGGCGGCAGCAGTGTTCAGGTTAACCAGCTTAACGGCGGCCGGATTACCGGCGGGGCCACGGTAGAGCGTGAACTGCAGAGCAACTTTGGTTCGCAGAACACCATTAACCTGCAGCTGAACAACGAAGACTTCTCCATGGCGCAGCGAATTGCTGATGCGATTAACGCGCGTGGGGGATATGGCTCGGCTCAGCCGCTGGATGCGCGTACCGTGCAGATCCGCGTCTCACCAAACAATGGCGCGCAGGTGCGTCTGCTGGCCGATATCCAGAACATTAACGTCTCGATTCCGGTTGAAGATGCCAAAGTGATCATCAACTCCCGTACCGGCTCGGTGGTGATGAACCGCGAAGTGACGCTGAATCAGTGTGCGGTGGCGCAGGGCAACCTCTCTGTGACGGTCAACCAGCAGCAGAACGTCAGCCAGCCTGATACCCCGCTGGCCGGTGGTCAGACGGTGGCCACAACGCAGACCCAGATCGATCTGCGTCAGAGCGGCGGTGCGCTGCAACGCGTCAACGCCAGCGCCAACCTGAACAACGTGGTGCGTGCGCTGAATGCGCTGGGCGCGTCACCTATCGAGCTGATGTCGATTCTGCAGTCAATGCAGAGTGCCGGCTGTCTGCGTGCCAAACTGGAAATTATCTGATGGCTGATATGCAATCTGTGATGAGTGCGGCTTACGACAGCCGCTCCCTGAATGAACTGAAACACCAGGCCAGCAACGACCCGAAAGGGCATGCGTTGCAGGTGGCGCGTCAGGTCGAAGGGATGTTTGTACAGATGATGCTGAAGAGTATGCGCGAGGCGTTGCCGCAGGACGGCATTATGAGCAACGAACAGACCAAACTCTTCACCTCTATGTATGACCAGCAGATTGCGCAGGAGATGGGGAAACGCGGGCTTGGCCTGGCGGAAACCATCGTCAAACAGATGCAGCCCGCTGTCGCGCCGGATGAGAAAGCCGGAACGGTGCCGATGAAGCTGGATAACAGCTTCATCCTCAGCACCAGCGGGGCGACGCCGATGCCGGCGCAGCAGCTGGAGCAGATGGTGCGTAAAGCTATGCCGCGTCTGCCTGCCGCTTCGCCAACCGGCCTGCCCAGCGACAGCCGCGAGTTCATCGCGCAGCTGACGCAGCCCGCGCAGGCGGCCAGTCAGCAGAGTGGTATCCCTCATCACCTGATTCTGGCGCAGGCGGCGCTGGAGTCGGGCTGGGGCCAGCGTCAGATCCTGACCCGCGACGGTAAACCGAGCTACAACGTCTTCGGCATCAAAGCGAGTGGCGACTGGAAGGGTGACACCACCGACATCATGACCACCGAATATGAGCAGGGCGAAGCGAAAAAAGTCCGGGCCAGCTTCCGGGTCTATAACTCCTATTTCGAGGCGCTGACCGACTACGTCCGGCTCCTGACGAAAAACCCACGCTATGCGGCGGTCACTACCGCATCCAGTGCAGAGCAGGGCGCGCAGGCGCTGCAGGCGGCGGGCTATGCCACCGATCCTAAATATGCGCAGAAGCTGGTGGGAATGATTCAGCAATTCAAAAGCATGGGCGACAAAGTCGTTAAAGCGTACAGCCAGGATATTGGCGACCTGTTCTGATCATTGCGCCTCAAGTTTCACTTAAGCAAGCCGATAACATCACCATAAGCCAGATGCGTTTTCGCCCGCTGGCGTTCATTCAGATCTCTGCCAGCCCGGTTGACGGGGGAACGTAAGGAACCGAGATGTCCAGCATAATTAACTCCGCGATGAGCGGATTGAGTGCCGCACAGGCCGCCCTGAGCACCACCAGTAATAACATCACGAACTACACCGTGGCGGGCTACTCCCGTCAGACAACGGTGCTGGCGCAGGCAAACAGTACCCTGCAGGGCAACAGCTATTACGGCAACGGCGTAAAAATCTCCGGTGTACAGCGCGAGTATGATGCTTTCATCGCAACGCAGTTGCGCGGTGCCAGTGCCAGCTACAGTGCTGTCGATCTCCAGCATAGCCAGATCTCTAACATTGACGATCTGCTGTCGACCTCGACCACCAGTCTCTCCACCTCCCTGCAGGGCTTCTTTACCAACCTGCAGAACGTGGTCAGCAACGCCAACGATCCCTCGGCGCGTCAGTCTATGCTCAGTAACGCTCAGGGGCTGGTCAGCCAGTTTCAGACCACGGCGCAGTATCTGAACAACATGCAGAACAGCGTCAATGCCGATGTCGCCTCCAGCGTGAAACAGATCAACACCTACAGCTCGCAGATTGCCGACCTCAACCAGCAGATTGCCAAACTGACAAACGGCAACGGTGCCGAACCTAACGATCTGCTGGATAAACGCGATCAGCTGGTTAACGAGCTGAATAACGTGGTTGGCGTCACGGTTTCGCAGCAGGATGGCAATTACACCGTATCCATGGCCAACGGCCTGACGCTGGTCAACGGCTACAAATCCAGCGATCTGGTGGCGACGAACTCCAGCAGCGATCCGACACGCACCACCATCGGCTATGTCGACAAACAGGCGGGCAACGTCGAGATCCCGGAAAAGCTGATCACCACCGGATCGCTGGGCGGTCTGCTGGCGTTCCGCTCTCAGGATCTCGATCTGGCACAGAATCAGCTCGGACAGCTGGCGGCGGCCTTTACCACCAGCTTTAACGACGTGCACAAGCAGGGCTTTGACAGCAACGGCGACCAGGGTGTCGATTTCTTTAACATCGGCACTCCGCTGGTAGTCAGCAACAGCAAAAACAGCACCGCTGCGTCGGTCACCGCCGAATGGACCGATACCAGCGCGCTGAAAGCCTCTAACTACACCGTCAGCTATGACGGCACTAAATGGACTGCCACCCGTGCTTCAGACAGCACGGCGGTCACCATTGCGCAGGGAACCGACGCCAGTGGCAACACGACGCTGAGCTTTGATGGTCTGAAACTGACCGTCGCGGCCACCCCGGCACCTGCCGCAAAAGACAGTTTCCTGGTGAAGCCGGTTCAGAACGTCATTAACGACATGTCCGTAGCGATTACCAGTGAATCCCAGGTAGCCGCGGCGAGCGCCGTGGGCGGCGAAAGTGATAACCGCAATGCGCAGAAGCTGCTGAACCTGCAGGATGTGAAGCTGGTGGGCGGAAATGCCACGCTGTCGCAGGCTTATGCGAGCATCGTCAGCACCGTGGGTAACAAAACCAGCTCGCTGGAAACCACCAGCACCACCCAGAAAAGCGTGGTCAGTCAGCTGACCGATCGCCAGCAGTCGGTCTCGGGTGTCAACCTCGATGAGGAGTACGCCAACCTGACTAAATACCAGCAATATTACATGGCTAATGCGCAGGTGCTGCAGACGGCCAGCACCGTGTTTAACGCATTGATCAATATTCGCTAAGGGCAGGAGATAACATGCGAATCAGTACAAATATGATTTTTGACCAGCAGGTGCGCGGCATTACCGACTCGCAGGCCTCCTGGCTGAAAGTGGGTGAGCAGCTCTCCAGCGGTCGCCGTGTAACGAATCCCTCGGATGACCCGATTGCGGCGTCACGCGCGGTGGTGCTGTCACAGACCCAGCAGAAGGGAAGTCAGTATGCGCTGGCGCGTACCTTTGCTGAGCAGGGGCTCTCCCTGGAAGAGAATGCGCTGAAAGGCGTGACCAGCAGTATTCAGAGCGCACAGACGCTGATCATCAACGGTTCAACCGGTACGCTGAGCGACGATGACCGTGGCTCGATCGCCACCCAGCTGGAGGGGATCCGTGCTCAGTTGCTGAACCAGGCAAACAGCCAGGATGCCAACGGACGCTACATCTTTGCCGGTTATAAAACCGACAGCGCACCTTTTGTTGATGGTGCCGGAACCGGCGTCACCTACACGGGCGGCACAGAAGCCATCACCCAGAAGGTCGATACCAGCCGTACCATGACCGTGGCGCACACCGGTGACAATGTCTTTATGTCTATCACCAGCAACGCAACCAAAGAGCCGGATGGCAGCGCCAGCGAAACCAACCTGTTTAAGATGCTGGATAGCGCGATTGCCGCACTGAAAGTGCCGCAGAATGATGCTGACGCCGCAACCAAAAAGACCTTCCAGGACGCCATGGATAAAACCAACCGCGGCCTGGGCAATGCGCTGAATAATGTTTTAACCGTGCGTGCTGAGATTGGTACCCAGCTGTCTGAAATCGATACGCTGAATGCGCAGGGTGATGACCGCGACGTGATCTATAACTCCCAGATGAGTGACCTGGTGAATGTGGATTACACCGAGGCCGCTTCCAGCTACACCATGCAGCAGACGGCACTACAGGCTTCTTATAAGACCTTTACCGACATGTCGAAGATGTCACTGTTTAAGATGAACTCGTAATCTGACCTGAAAATTTGAGCGTACTTTAACCGGATACGCTTAGTTTTTCCCACTCTCCCCTCAGGGAGGGTGGGATTTTTTTTGCCTGTGATTTAGCGACTGGCGGAGCAGGGGGACAGAATGGCAGCCATAAAAAAACCCCGGCTAAGGCCGGGGTTCAGATGACAACTGCTGAGAGATTACGGCTTGGTTGCCGGGGCTGTTGCCTGATGCGTGGCGCTGTGACCGCCTGCTGAACCGCGACCGTCGAACTGATACGGTGAACGTACCCAGTCACTTTGCGGAGCCGGTTCTGACTGCCAGGCTGGCGCCGGGGCTTTAGTCATTGGCGCAGAGGCGAAGTGCTTCCAGCGCGTGCCGTCATTGGCTACCGCATCAGCAGCAGGCGCGGCTGCTACCGGCTCGGCTGCGGTCACGGGAGCTGCAGGCGCAACATCGCGCGCGGCAACCGGTGCGTGAGGTTCCTGAACCGGCGCGGTGTCAGCATCGGCTGCGACCGGAGCCTTCAGAACCTCTTCAACCTCGGCGGCAATCGCTTCGCTGACATCAACGGCAGCGTGCTCAGCAACGTCAGCTGGCTGTGCGGTATCCGCAGAGGCCGCAACCGGGGTTTCCGTGACCGGTTCAGCAGGAACGGCTTCAGCCGCGACCACTTCTGCTTTTGCTTCGTCTGCAGCGGGGACCACAGAAGGCTGCTGATCAACCGGTGCTTCAATAGCACGGGTGTCGTCAGTGTTCACCACCGGCACGGGCGTTTCTGCCAGTGGCTCAGCCTGCTGTACTGCGGCGTCAGCTTCGGCTTCAGCCTGCTGAACTGGCGCATCGGCTTGCGGCGCAGCCTGCTCTGCAGAGACGTCTGCCTGTACTGCGGATTCAGCCGCAGCCGCGACCGGCAGCGCAGTGGCTTCTGCGCTCTCTTCAGGGCTGTACGCCGGTGTCTCATGCGTCACATTCTGAACCTGCTCTTCGCTGGCCTGGCTTACCGGGTAGCGAACCCAGACTTTACCGGACGCCATCTCAGGTGAGGCTGCTGCCGCAGCCAGAGGCATTGCAGACTGCGTCGGATAACGCTCATCACGGTAACGACGACGACGTTGTCCGCTGACGCGCAGATGACGCGGTGAACGACGTGAGCGACGCGGCATATTCGCACCGTCGCGGTTCTCGTTGTCATCCTGCTCGTCAGTCTGAGCACTCTGCAACTCAGGCTGCGGCTGAGCAACGTCGGCCGGCTGAGGCTGACGCACTTCGGCAGGCTGCGCATTGTCGCTGGCATCCGCTGCCACAGGCTGACGGTTGTCATCAACGCGTACCTTCTGGTTCAGCTGACGCGGCTTACGACGCGGCATAACCTGAACGCGTTCCTCTTCCTGTGCGTCAGTTGCTTCCGGCGCATCTGCCACGGCTGACTGCTCAGCGGCTTTGGCGGCTTCTTCACCCGCGCGCTTCTCTTCCTGACGACGACGCTGACGTTCAGCACGCTGTTCACGGCGCTGTTGCTGCTGCTCTTCACGCTGCTGACGCGCTTCTTCGCTCAGTGCCGGACGCTCTTCGCGAGTCTCGCCAGACTGAGACTGACGCTTGTTGCGGCGATTATCGTTGCCATCACGCGGCTCGCGGCTTTCGCGTGGCTCACGGCTCTCACGCGGTTCACGTGGCTCGCGACTTTCACGCGGTTCACGGCCTTCGCGTGACTGTGCATTGTCACCGTTACGCGGCGTGCGTTCACGACGATTGTTGTTGCGACGGTTGTTGTTGTTGCGACGCTCGCCGCCACGGGAGGCGCTCTGCTCCTGCTCACTTTCTGCGGCTTTCTGCGGTTCAGCAACGGCAGCGGTCTCAGGCTTAGCAGCAGGGGCTTCTTCGCCCGCGAACATTTTTTTCAGGCCACCCAGCAGGCGTCCGAAGAAACCGGTGCTGACGGTCGCTGACGGTGCCACCGCCGGCGCGCCTTTTGCTGCGGGCTTGCTTTCGGTACGCTTCGCTTCAGGGGCGACTTCAACCGGGGCCGGCGGCGCATCAGGCATCACAAAGGCGGCCAGAGCTGGCTGCTCAGGACGACGACGCTCAGAGTGCTCCTCATCCGACGGCATCGCCATCTCAGCTTCATGCAGCTTCGGCAGGTGATAACTCAGGGTCTGCGTCTCTTCACCTTTACGCACGCGCAGCACGGAGTAGTGTGGGGTCTGCATCTTGTCATCAGGAACGATGATCGCCCGCACACCACCCTGGCGTTTTTCAATCGCGTTGACCGCTTCACGTTTTTCGTTCAGCAGGTAAGAGGCCACCTGAACCGGAACAATCGCGTGCACTTCTTTGGTGTTGTCTTTCAGCGCTTCTTCTTCAATCAGACGCAGAATCGACAGGGCCAGTGATTCGTTATCACGAATGGTGCCGGTGCCGCTGCAGCGCGGGCAGACGTGGTGGCTGGACTCGCCCAGTGACGGACTCAGGCGCTGACGTGACATCTCCAGCAGGCCAAAACGTGAAATGTGGCTGATCTGAATACGGGCACGATCCTGACGGACCGCTTCACGCAGCCGATTCTCGACGGCGCGCTGATGGCGAACCGGAGTCATATCGATGTAATCGATAACGATCAGCCCGCCCAGGTCGCGCAGACGCAGCTGACGGGCAATCTCATCGGCCGCTTCCAGGTTGGTGTTAAACGCCGTCTCTTCAATGTCACCGCCGCGTGTCGCACGGGCTGAGTTGATATCGATAGCGGTCAGCGCTTCCGTGCTGTCGATGACGATGGAGCCACCGGACGGCAGGCGAACTTCGCGCTGGAACGCGGATTCAATTTGCGATTCGATCTGATAGTGGCTGAACAGCGGGATTTCACCGGTGTAGAGCTTGATTTTACTGCTGAAGTCCGGACGGCCCAGCGCAGCGATGTGCTGACGCGCCAGCTCCAGAACTTTCGGGTTATCGATAAGGATTTCACCGATGTCCTGACGCAGATAGTCGCGGAAGGCACGCACAATCACGTTGCTTTCCTGATGGATCAGGAAGGGCGCTGGACGGCTCTCTGCGGCTTTTTTGATCGCATCCCAGTGCTTAAGACGGAAACTTAAATCCCACTGCAGCGATTCGGCAGATTTGCCGACGCCTGCGGTACGGACGATCAGGCCCATGCCTTCCGGCAGTTCCAGCGCAGACAGGGCTTCTTTCAGCTCGGTACGGTCGTCACCTTCAATGCGGCGGGAGATACCGCCTGCACGCGGGTTGTTCGGCATCAGCACCAGATAACTGCCCGCCAGCGAGATAAAGGTGGTCAGCGCCGCGCCTTTGTTGCCGCGCTCTTCTTTATCGATCTGAACAATCACTTCCTGACCTTCACGCAGCACATCTTTAATGTTGGGACGGCCATGCGCGTTGTAGCTGGAGGGGAAGTATTCGCGGGAAATTTCTTTTAACGGGAGGAAACCGTGACGCTCTGCGCCGTAGTCGACAAACGCAGCTTCAAGGCTGGGTTCAATGCGAGTGATTTTACCTTTGTAGATGTTGGCTTTTTTCTGTTCGTGTCCGGGGCTTTCGATATCCAGGTCGTACAGACGCTGACCGTCAACCAGGGCAACGCGCAACTCTTCCTGCTGAGTTGCGTTTATTAACATTCTTTTCATCGTGACTTACTCGTTATTCTTTCATGAGTGATTACAGCTGCGGGCATAGTTACCCTGGACGAGTATCAACCGATGGCCCCGTGACTTAGTGCAATGTCGTCAACCTCACGGCTGTCGACCGCGCGAGGGGCGCAAATAACGTCGGTGGCCTGTTTTTCATAAGGGAAAACAGCACCAGATAGTGGAAATGCCTGAGACAATTAAAAAACCCGTGCATCCCATACTGTTGTCCAGGCCGCAACCCGCAGCCCGCTAAGTGCCTGATTTCGCATTACGTCTTACGCCATTGCTGCGTGTCTGCTCAATCCGGCAAAATGACAATTTCGCTCTTTTTCTGCCCTGAAATGCTTCAGGTAAGAAACTCAAGCATTATTCCACTGCTAACCTTCATATAGCAAGGCGACTTTAGCCAGCTTGTGAAGTTTCTTTACATTTAACTTATTAATGTGTCGGACAAAGCAGCGGTTTGCTGAAAAAGTCAGCAGGGAGGCGACCTGCCGCCACATCAACCCCAGAGTTAAGCACAGAAAAAGGGGTGGCGCTATCAGGGGACACTATTTAGAATCGCCGCCATGAAAACAGAGAATCCGGGCGTACAATTTGTCGCCATCACGGCTGAAAATGCCGGACAACGCATTGATAACTTTTTGCGCACCCAACTCAAGGGTGTGCCAAAAAGCATGGTTTATCGCATCGTTCGCAAAGGCGAGGTGCGGGTAAATAAAAAGCGCGTCAAGCCCGAATATAAGCTGGAGGAGGGCGATGAGGTTCGCATTCCACCGGTGCGGGTCGCCGAACGCGATGACGAGGCCGTGTCACCGAAGCTGGCAAAAGTGGCCTCACTGGCTGACGCCATTCTGTATGAAGATGAGGCGCTGCTGGTGATGAACAAGCCTTCCGGCACCGCCGTTCACGGAGGCAGCGGGTTGACCTTCGGCGTCATTGAAGGCCTGCGCGCACTGCGTCCCGAAGCACGCTTCCTGGAACTGGTGCATCGCCTGGACCGTGACACCTCCGGTATTCTGCTGGTGGCGAAAAAGCGCTCGGCGCTGCGCTCCCTGCATGAGCAACTGCGCGAAAAAGGGATGCAGAAGGATTATCTGGCGCTGGTGCGCGGCAACTGGCCGTCACACCTGAAAGTGGTTCAGGCTCCGCTGCTGAAAAATATTCTGCAGAGCGGCGAACGCGTGGTACGCGTCAGCAGCGAAGGCAAACCCTCTGAAACCCGCTTTAAAGTGGAAGAGCGGTTTGAGTTTGCCACACTGGTGAAGGCCAGCCCGGTAACCGGTCGCACGCACCAGATTCGTGTGCATACGCTGCACGCCGGTCATCCTATCGCGTTTGACGATCGCTATGGCGAACGTGACTTTGACAGTCAGCTGGCGGCAACCGGCTTAAATCGCCTCTTCCTGCACGCGGCGGCCCTGACCTTTACCCATCCTGGCACGGGCGACGTGATGCGGGTTGAAGCGCCGCTGGACGAAGGACTGAAGCAGTGTCTGCTCAGGTTACGTCAGCGCAAAGGGTGAGTGCTCCGGCATCACGCGGTTAAAGGATTGATGCCGGCCTGCTGCAGCATTGCATTGAGCGCAATCAGCGGCAGGCCGACCAGCGTGTTGGGGTCGCGCCCCTCCAGTCGATCAAACAGACAAATTCCCAGCCCCTCACTTTTAAAGCTGCCCGCACACTGAAGCGGCTGCTCTTTCTCAACATAGCCGGTAATCTCTGCCTCGGTTAAGGTGCGGAAATGCACCACAAAAGGTTCACACTCCTGCAGCAGTGTGCCACTGGCGGGATGACAGAGTGCCAGGCCGGTATAAAACGTGATCGCTTTGCCGCTGGCGGCACGCAGCTGCGCCCGCGCCTTCTCTGCGGTGTGAGGCTTTCCGGTAATCTCGCCATCCAGTACACAGACCTGGTCAGAGCCGATAATCCAGTGACCGGGGTAGGTTTCTGCCAGCGCCTGCGCTTTGGCTTTGGCAAGTCGCATCACCAGCGCCTGCGCCGATTCACCCGGCAGCGGCGACTCATCTACTTCTGGCGCAGCCGTAATAAAAGGCAGCCCCAGCTTGCGCAGCAGCGCCTGTCGGAAGGGGGAGGTCGAAGCTAAAAGAATCGATGGCGTCATTTTTTTTCAATAGTAATAGCGAATTGGTGACAGTCATTTTAAACTGTGCGCCGCACTGGATGCGAATAGTGGTTGAAAGATGCTGTTTAACGGCCTTTTTCTTTGACTCTATGACATTACAAAGTTAATATGCGCGCCCTATGCAAAAGGTAAAATTACCCCTAACGCTGGACCCTGTCCGCACCGCTCAGAAGCGCCTTGATTATCAGGGTGTCTACACATCTGCACAGGTGGAGCGTGTGGCCGAGTCGGTCGTTAGTGTGGACAGTGATGTGGATTGTGCCATGTCGTTCGCGGTTGATAGCCAACGTCTGGCGGTACTGACGGGTACTGCTGAAGTTCAGGTGACGTTGCGTTGTCAGCGCTGCAACCAGACCTTTCCCCATCACGTAAAAGTCAGTTTTTGTTTCAGTCCCGTCTCTTCTGAAGAGCAGGCCGAAGCATTGCCGGAAGCGTACGAGCCGGTCGATGTCAACGAATTTGGTGAGATCGATCTGCTGGCGGTTGTTGAGGATGAACTGATCCTCGCGCTGCCGGTCGTTCCGGTGCACGATTCTGAACACTGTGAAGTGTCCGAGGCGGACATGGTCTTTGGCAAACTGCCTGCAGAGGCGGAGAAACCAAATCCATTTGCCGTATTAGCCAGTTTAAAGCGTAAGTAATAGGAGTAAGGTCCATGGCCGTACAACAGAATAAACCCACCCGTTCTAAGCGTGGTATGCGTCGTTCGCACGATGCGCTGACCACTGCTGCTCTGTCAGTAGATAAAGTTTCTGGCGAAACTCATCTGCGTCACCACATCACTGCGGACGGTTACTACCGCGGTCGCAAGGTTATCGTTAAGTAAGTTTCTTGCTTAGCAAGGCGATACCTTGACACGTTTGACCCTGGCGATTGATGCCATGGGCGGGGACTTCGGTCCCTGCGTGACAGTGCCTGCAGCATTGCAGGCACTGGCCTCTCATTCGGAACTATTCCTTCTTCTTGTCGGACATCCCGACACTCTCATGCCATTGCTTGCCAAAGCGGATTCCTCCCTGATGGGGCGTTTGCAGGTTATCCCTGCCGAATCGGTTATTGCAAGTGATGCGCGGCCCGCTCAGGCCATCCGGAACAGTCGCGGCAGCTCAATGCGTGTGGCGCTGGAGATGGTGAAAGAGGGACGTGCCCAGGCCTGTATCAGCGCCGGTAATACCGGGGCTTTGATGGGGCTGTCGACACTCTTATTAAAACCGCTGGACGGCATTAAGCGTCCGGCGCTGATGTCCGTTTTGCCGCATCAGCAGCAGGGTAAAACGGTGGTACTCGATCTGGGCGCGAATGTGGACTCAGACAGTGCGATGCTGGTGCAGTTTGCCGTGATGGGTTCCGTGATGGCCGAGTATGTACTGGGGATTTCTCAGCCCCGTGTTGCACTGCTCAACATCGGTCATGAAGAGACCAAAGGGCTGGAAACGATCCGTGACGCCGCGGTTATGCTGCGAGAATCACCGCACATCAACTATATTGGTTACCTCGAAGGTAATGAGCTGCTGACCGGTAAAACCGATGTCATGGTCTGTGACGGTTTTGTCGGGAACGTCACGCTGAAGACGATGGAAGGCGTGGTAAGAATGTTTCTTTCTCTGCTGAAGTCCTCAGGGGAAGGCAAAAAACGGTCATGGTGGCTTCAGTTGCTGGGGCGCTGGGTTCAGAAACGTCTGGCAAAGCGCTTCGGGCATCTCAACCCCGACCAGTACAATGGCGCTTGTCTGTTAGGATTGCGCGGAACAGTGATCAAGAGTCACGGCGCAGCAAATCAACACGCCTTCGCCGTGGCGATAGAACAGGCAGAGCAGGCGGTGAGGCAGCAAATTCCCGAACGAATTGCTGCGCGCCTTGATGCTGTATTAGCCAGGAGTGACAAAGCCTAGATGTATACCAAAATTATCGGTACGGGCAGTTATCTGCCCAGCCAGGTTCGCACCAATGCCGATCTGGAAAAAATGGTGGAGACGTCGGACGAGTGGATTGTTACCCGTACCGGCATCCGTGAGCGTCGCATTGCTGCACCTGACGAAACCGTCGCCACCATGGGATTCAGCGCCGCTCAGCGCGCGCTGGAAATGGCCGGCATTGAGGCGAACGACGTTGGGCTGATCATTGTCGCCACAACCTCTTCCAGCCATGCCTTCCCGAGCTCCGCCTGCATGATCCAGCAAATGCTGGAGATTAAAGACTGCGCGGCGTTTGACCTTGCGGCCGCCTGCGCCGGTTTCACCTATGCACTGAGCGTGGCCGATCAATACATCAAAAATGGCGCCGTAAAACATGCGCTGGTGATTGGTGCTGATGTGCTGGCGCGTGCGCTGGATCCGGAAGATCGCGGCACCATCATCCTGTTCGGTGATGGCGCGGGTGCGGTTGTGCTGGGCCAGAGCGAAGAGCAGGGGATCATCTCTACCCATCTGCACGCCGACGGTCGCTATTCGCAGCTGCTGACCCTGCCTTATCAGGATCGCGCGCATCAGGATCAGCCTGCCTATGTCACCATGGCGGGCAACGAAGTCTTTAAAGTCGCCGTAACCGAGCTGGCCCACATCGTTGACGAAACGCTGCAGGCCAATAATCTCGATCGTGAAATGCTGGATTGGCTGGTGCCGCATCAGGCTAACCTGCGCATCATCAGCGCCACCGCGAAAAAACTCGGCATGACCATGGATAAAGTGGTCGTCACACTGGATCGCCACGGCAACACCTCTGCCGCCTCGGTGCCAAGCGCACTGGACGAAGCGGTTCGTGATGGCCGCATCAAACCCGGACACCTTATTCTGCTGGAAGCCTTTGGTGGTGGATTCACCTGGGGTTCTGCGCTGGTTCGCTTTTGATTGACAGGAACGAAAGATGACGCAAATTGCATTTGTTTTTCCCGGTCAGGGTTCACAGACCGTGGGCATGCTGGCTGAATTAGCAGCCACTTATCCGCAGGTTGAAGAGACCTTCCGTGAGGCTTCTGACGCGCTGGGATACGATCTGTGGCAGTTAGTCAGTCAGGGTCCGGCTGAAGAGCTGAATAAAACCT
Source organism: Pantoea sp. Sc1 (assembly GCF_000255315.1). NCBI lineage: Bacteria > Pseudomonadati > Pseudomonadota > Gammaproteobacteria > Enterobacterales > Erwiniaceae > Pantoea > Pantoea sp. Sc1. The sequence goes on along the minus strand of NZ_AJFP01000001.1, from coordinate 2,579,265 downwards.
GGCAGACTCAGCCAGCCCTGCTGGCCGCCTCCGTGGCTATCTATCGTGTCTGGCAGGCGCAGGGCGGCGAACAGCCCGTTCTGATGGCCGGTCACAGCCTGGGCGAGTACTCGGCACTGGTGTGTGCAGGCGTGCTCAACTTCGCTGACGCGGTGAAACTGGTTGAGCTGCGCGGCAAACTGATGCAGGAAGCGGTGCCGGAAGGCACGGGCGCAATGCAGGCGATTATTGGCCTGGATGACGCCGCTATCCGTCAGGCCTGTGAAGAGAGTGCTCAGGGCCAGGTTGTTTCGCCGGTAAACTTCAACTCGCCAGGCCAGGTGGTCATTGCGGGTAACAAAGAAGCCGTTGAACGTGCAGGCGCTGCCTGTAAAGCAGCGGGTGCCAAGCGTGCCTTACCGCTGCCGGTCAGCGTGCCTTCCCACTGCGCACTGATGAAGCCTGCTGCCGACAAACTGGCGGTGGCGCTTGAAGGCATAACGTTTAATACGCCAGCGGTGCCGGTCATTAATAATGTCGATGTCAAAGCAGAATCCGACGCGTCGGCTATCCGCCATGCGCTGGTTCGTCAGCTTTACAGCCCGGTTCGCTGGACCGAGAGCGTGGAAGCGATGGCAGCACAGGGCGTGACACACCTGCTGGAGATGGGTCCGGGCAAAGTCCTGACCGGTCTGACCAAACGCATTGTCGATACCCTGACCGCTGCTGCCGTGAACGATACGGCTTCACTGAACGCTGCACTCGGAAAGGAATAAGAGGAAAATCATGAGCTTTGAAGGTAAAGTTGCGCTGGTTACCGGCGCGAGTCGCGGCATTGGTCGTGCGATTGCAGAAACCCTGGTGGCACGCGGTGCCAGAGTCGTCGGAACTGCAACCAGCCAGAGTGGCGCCGACGCCATCAGTGCTTACCTTGGCGACAAGGGCAAAGGCCTGTTACTGAATGTGACTGACGCTGACTCCATTAACAGCGTTTTAGAGAATATTCGCGCTGAATTTGGCGAAGTGGATATTTTAGTCAATAATGCAGGCATTACGCGTGACAATCTTCTCATGCGCATGAAGGACGATGAGTGGCAGGATATCCTGGATACTAACCTCACATCGGTATTCCGCCTTTCTAAGGCGGTTCTGCGTGCCATGATGAAAAAGCGCGTGGGCCGTATCATCACCATTGGTTCCGTTGTCGGCACCATGGGTAACGCGGGCCAGGCAAACTACGCAGCAGCAAAAGCGGGTTTGATTGGCTTTAGCAAATCACTGGCGCGCGAAATCGCGTCACGTGGCATTACCGTCAACGTCGTGGCTCCAGGCTTTATTGAGACTGACATGACGCGGGCACTGAACGAAGATCAACGTTCCGGTATTTTGGCGGAAGTGCCAGCGGGTCGCTTAGGCGAAGCGCAGGAAATCGCCAATGCTGTGGCATTTTTAGCCTCTGACGAAGCAGCCTACATTACAGGTGAAACGCTGCACGTCAATGGCGGAATGTACATGGTCTGATAAATCACGAAATCATTTGCATTATTTGCGGTTAAAACCGCAAAATAACGCAAAATCGTGGTTAGACCAGCCGGGATTTTGTTGCATCTTTTTCACCATTTTATACACTACGAAAACCATCGCGAAAGCGAGTTTTGATAGGAAATTAAATAGTATGAGCGATATCGAACAACGCGTTAAGAAAATCATCAGTGAGCAGCTGGGTGTGAAAGAGGAAGAAGTCACCAACTCTGCATCTTTCGTAGAAGACCTGGGTGCCGATTCTCTTGATACCGTTGAGCTGGTGATGGCTCTGGAAGAAGAGTTTGATACTGAGATTCCAGACGAAGAAGCTGAGAAAATCACTACCGTTCAGGCAGCGATCGACTACATCAATAGCCATAAAGGCTAATGAATATCTTCAGGCGGTCGCTCGACCGCCTGATTTTTTTGTTTGTCCCACATAGTTCCTATTTCCCCTCCCTGGAGGACGAACGTGTCTAAGCGTCGTGTAGTTGTGACTGGTCTTGGCATGTTGTCTCCTGTCGGCAATACCGTAGAGTCTACCTGGAGTGCTCTCCTTGCCGGTCAGAGCGGCATTACCCTGATCGACCATTTTGATACCAGTGCTTATGCAACGCGTTTTGCAGGTCTGGTAAGAGATTTTAATTGTGATGATTTCATCTCGCGCAAAGATCAGCGCAAGATGGACGAATTCATCCAATACGGCATCGTGGCTGGTATTCAGGCCATGCAGGACAGCGGTCTGGTTGTGACCGAGGAAAATGCAGGCCGTATGGGCGCAGCGATTGGCTCCGGCATCGGTGGCCTGGGTCTGATTGAAGAGAATCATACTTCCCTGGTCAACGGCGGCCCGCGCAAAATCAGTCCATTCTTTGTGCCTTCAACCATCGTTAACATGGTGGCGGGTCATCTCACCATCATGTATGGCCTGAAAGGTCCGAGCATCTCTATTGCGACAGCCTGTACTTCTGGCGTCCATAACATCGGTCATGCTGCACGTATCATCGCCTATAACGATGCTGACGTGATGCTGGCAGGTGGCACAGAGAAAGCCAGTACGCCATTGGGCGTGGGCGGTTTTGGTGCTGCACGTGCGCTCTCAACCCGTAACGACAACCCGCAGGCGGCAAGCCGTCCGTGGGATAAAGATCGGGATGGTTTTGTGCTGGGCGACGGTGCCGGTATCGTGGTGCTGGAAGAGTACGAACACGCGAAAAAACGCGGCGCGAAAATCTATGCAGAAATCGTCGGTTTCGGCATGAGCAGCGACGCTTATCACATGACATCACCACCGGAAAACGGTTCAGGTGCGGCGGCAGCGATGGTCAACGCGCTGCGTGACGCTCAGCTGGATCCGGCGCAGATCGGCTACGTCAACGCGCACGGCACGTCAACGCCGGCCGGTGACAAAGCGGAAGCGCAGGCAGTGAAATCCGTGTTTGGTGCGGCGGCACAGAGCGTGATGGTCAGCTCGACTAAGTCGATGACCGGTCACCTGCTGGGTGCGGCAGGCGCGGTGGAGGCGATCTACTCGATTCTGGCGCTGCGCGATCAGGCGATTCCACCGACCATCAACCTCGACAATCCGGATGAAGGCTGCGATCTCGACTTCGTGCCTCATACCGCACGTCAGGTTACCGGCCTGGAATACACGCTGTGTAACTCCTTTGGCTTTGGCGGAACCAACGGTTCGTTGATTTTCCGTAAAGTGTAATCGGTGTTGATGCGTAAAAAGGCCCGCGATGCGGGCCTTTTTTTATCCTGCAGAATGCGCTGAAATCACACGTCATCCCCGGGAGAGAACGATGTGGATTAACGGTATCAAACAATCAACGCTGGCAGCCAGCGACCGTGGCCTGCAGTTTGGCGATGGCTGCTTTACCACCGCGGCTGTGCGACAGGGTAACATTCTGCTGCTGGAGAACCACCTTCAGCGGCTCAGGCAGGGCTGCGAACGGTTATGGATCGGCGGCACTGACTGGCTTCAGCTTGAGGCTGAGATGAAACAGGCCGCGCAGGGGCAGGAGCAGGCCGTTCTGAAAGTGATTATCAGCGCCGGTAGCGGCGGACGCGGATACAGCCGGCAGGGCTGCGCCGAACCCACACGGATTGTTTCGCTCGCGCCCTGGCCGCACCATTACGCCACGTTGCAGCAGCGTGGTGTGTCTCTCAGCCTCAGTCCGGTTCGTCTGGCGCGTAATCCTCTGTTTGCTGGTATCAAACATCTTAATCGCCTGGAGCAGGTGCTGATCAGGGCTCATCTTGACCAGACAGACGCCGACGAGGCGCTGGTGCTTGACACTGAAGGTTGGGTGGTGGAATGCTGTGCGGCCAATTTATTCTGGCGTCACGGCACGCAGATTTACACCCCCGATCTGTCAGAATCGGGCGTGGATGGCATTATGCGGCGGAGTCTGATGGCACAACTCGCGGCGGCAGGTCAGGCTTGCCAGGTCATAAAAAGTGAACCGGCGCAGTTGCTGGACGCCGATGAAGTGGTGATATGTAATGCGCTGATGCCGGTTCTGCCGGTCCGACAGATAGAAGCGTCGCACTTTACTGAACGCTCGCTGTTTAATCAGTTGCTCGCAAGCTGTGAAAAGATAATGGATGCATCATGAGTCGAAGCAAAAAAATTCTCGCCGCTCTGCTGGCGATAGTGGGTCTCGCCGCGGTTGTCAGTTACTGGCAGGTTAAGCAGTTTGCGGCCACCCCTTTAACACTGCATCAGGAAACGATCTACACGCTGCCTGCCGGTACGGGTCGGGTGGCGCTTGAAGCGCAGCTGGAAGAGCAGAAGATCATACCTGAGAGCATCTGGTTCGGTGCGCTGCTGAAGCTGGAGCCGGAACTGGCGACGTTTAAGGCGGGAACCTATCGCCTTGAGCCGACCATGACGGTGCGTTCGCTGTTACAGCTGCTGGCCAGCGGTAAAGAAGCCCAGTTCCCGTTGCGGTTCGTGGAAGGTCAGCGGCTGAAAGAGTGGCTGAGTGAACTGCGCAAGGCACCCTATATCCGGCATACCCTGAAAGACGATCAGTTCGCTACCGTTGCCAGCGCGCTTAACGTGCCAGCGGATCAGCTGGAGGGCAACTTTTTCCCCGATACCTGGCTCTACACGGCAAACACCACCGATGTTTCGCTGCTGCAGCGTGCACATGAACGCATGAAAAAAACCATTGAGGAAGTGTGGCAGGGCCGGGCAGACAATCTGCCCTATAAAACGCCGCAGGATCTGGTCACGATGGCCTCTATTATTGAAAAAGAGACCGCCGTCAGCGCCGAGCGTGAGCGGGTTGCGTCGGTCTTTATCAATCGTCTGCGTACGGGGATGCGACTCCAGACCGATCCCACGGTGATCTATGGCATGGGCGACAGCTACACCGGTACGCTGACCCGTAAAGATCTGGAGACAGCCAGCAGTTACAATACCTATATGATTAATGGCCTGCCGCCTGGCCCGATCGCCATACCGGGCAAAGCCTCGCTGCAGGCAGCGGCCCATCCGGAAAAAACCAACTATCTCTACTTTGTGGCGGATGGCAAGGGCGGGCATACCTTTACCACAAATCTTGCCAGCCATAATAAGGCGGTGCAGGTCTACCGGCAGACGCTTAAGGAAAAAAATGGACAGTAAGTTTATCGTCATTGAAGGCCTGGAAGGCGCCGGAAAAACCACCGCGCGCGACGCTATCGTCGCCACGCTGCGCGCCCGGGGCATCACCGATCTGGTCTTTACCCGGGAGCCAGGCGGAACGCCGCTGGCGGAACAGCTGCGGGTGCTGGTCAAGCAGGGGATTGAGGGTGAACAGGTTACCGATAAAGCGGAACTGCTGATGCTCTACGCTGCTCGGGTTCAGCTGGTGGAAACCGTGATCAAACCGGCACTGGCGCGCGGGGCCTGGGTGATCGGCGATCGTCACGATCTCTCCTCTCAGGCTTATCAGGGGGGCGGACGGGGACTCGACAGCGATCTGATGCAGACGCTGCGCAGTGCGGTACTCGGCGACTTCCGTCCGGATCTGACGCTCTATCTGGATGTGACACCTGAGATCGGTCTGCAGCGTGCCCGGGCACGCGGTGAACTGGACCGCATTGAGCAGGAGTCACTGCGCTTCTTCGAACGCACCCGGGCGCGCTACCTGGCGCTGGCAGCCGCGGATCCGGCCATCCTCACGATTGATGCCACGCAGGCGCTGCCTGATGTGACAGCGTCACTTCAGGCAGCGCTGGATACGTGGCTGGCGGAGCAGGCGTGATGAACTGGTATCCGTGGCTGAACCAGCCTTATCGCCAGATCATCAGCCAGCATCAGGAGAATCGCGCTCACCATGCGCTGATGATCCATGCGATGACGGGCATGGGCGATGAGGCGCTGGTCTGGGGAATGAGCCGCTGGCTGATGTGTCAGCAGCCGGATGGCCTGAAAAGTTGCGGCCAGTGCCACGGTTGCCAGCTGATGCAGGCCAATACGCACCCGGACTGGTACCGGCTTGAGGCGGAGAAAGGTAAATCCACGCTGGGCATTGATGCAGTGCGGCAGGTGACAGAAAAAATGTACCACTTTGGTCAGCAGGGGGGGCAAAAGTCGTCTGGCTGCCGGATGCGGCACAGCTTTCGGAAGCGGCGGCCAACGCCCTGCTGAAAACGCTGGAAGAGCCGCCCGCTAACAGCTGGTTCTTCCTCAGCAGCCGCGATCCGTCACGGCTGCTGGCAACGCTGCGCAGTCGCTGCATGACGCTGCACCTGACGCCACCGGATGAAGGGCAGAGCCTGCTCTGGCTGAAGAAGCACGCCTCACAGGATGAAGCGATGCTGCTGGCGGCGTTACGCCTGAGCGCGGGCGCGCCCGGTGCGGCGCTGAGCCTGCTGGACACCGGGCCGTGGCAGGCCAGACAGAAGCTCTGCGACGCACTGCCTGCGGCGTTGCAGCATGACATCCTGCAACTGCTGCCTGTGCTGAATGCAGACGATGCGGCAGTACGCATTGGCTGGCTGATTTCATTACTGCTGGACGCCATGAAATGGCAGCAGAATGCGGAGCAGTGGCTGAGCAACATCGATCGCCAGGATGTGGTGGCCTTACTGGCCAGCCACTTTTCAGCCAGCGCGCTCAACAACACGGCCCGGACCTGGATGCGCTGCCGTGAACAGCTACTGCATGTGGCGTCAGTCAACCGTGAATTATTGCTGACCGATCAGCTCCTGAGCTGGGCAGATAACCAGAAGCCCGCCCTGATCGGCTAAATCACCCTGAGAGTCTTTATGTTTATTGTCGATTCCCATTGCCATCTTGATGGCCTGGATTATGAAAAGAACCACCGTGACCTGGATGATGTGCTCGCCAAAGCGGCGGCGCGTGATGTGAAATTTATGCTGGCCATCGCCACCACGCTGCCGGGTTTTCATACCCTGAAGCAGCTGGTGGGGGAACGAAAAAACATTGCGCTCTCCTGCGGCGTACATCCGCTGAATCAGGAAGAGGCGTACGATGTTGAGAAGTTTCGCCGGCTCGCTGCCGATCCCCGCGTGGTCGCGCTGGGTGAAACCGGGCTGGATTATCACTACCAGCCTGAGACGCGGGAGCAGCAGCAGCGCTCGTTCCGGGAACATATCCGAACCGGTATTGCGCTGAACAAACCGATTATTGTTCACACCCGCGATGCGCGTGACGATACGCTGGCGATCCTGCGGGAAGAGCAGGTTGAGCGCTGTGGCGGCGTACTGCACTGCTTCACAGAGGATCAGCCTACTGCGGCTAAACTGCTGGATATGGGCTTCTACATCTCCTTCTCCGGTATCGTTACCTTCCGTAATGCCGAACAGTTACGTGAGGCCGCACGCTATGTACCGCTGGACCGGATGCTGGTCGAAACCGACTCGCCGTATCTGGCCCCGGTGCCTTATCGCGGCAAAGAGAACCAGCCCGCCTATACCCGCGACGTTGCCGACTATCTGGCCGTGCTGAAAGGGGTTGATATTGAAACGCTGGCGGAGGCGACCACCTGCAACTTCTCCACGCTGTTTCATATCCCGATGAGCCAGCTGGGTGCCTGAGTCGGCCGGTTTATTTCAGTCTCTGTAATTAATCTGCAATCTTCCCGAATGACCCTGTTTTTCTGAACAGGGTCAGTTTTTTATTGCGTGTTGCAGCGCTGAATTAATCAGAAATTTCGCAAATCATGCCGCTGTAATTGTTGAAACGTGATAGCCGTCAAAGTAAAAAATCGGTAATTATTTTACCCTTCGTAATAAATCAAAAGGCGGCTACCGCCACTCCGGTAAAGAATCCTCCCTCTTTACCACGCGCACTGCGCAAATATGCACTCATACTCAGGAGCTTCACGCTATGTTCAAAAATGCTTTTGCCAACCTTCAAAAGGTCGGTAAATCGCTGATGCTGCCGGTATCGGTTCTGCCGATTGCCGGGATTTTATTAGGGGTCGGTTCAGCTAATTTCAGCTGGTTACCTGCAGTAGTTTCGCATGTGATGGCAGAAGCGGGCGGCTCGGTGTTCGCCAATATGCCGCTGATTTTTGCGATTGGTGTGGCGCTGGGCTTTACCAACAATGACGGCGTTTCCGCACTGGCCGCTGTGGTCGCGTATGGCATCATGGTGAAAACCATGGCGGTCGTGGCGCCGCTGGTTCTGCATCTGCCGGCGGCAGAGATCGAGGCTAAACACCTCGCCGACACCGGGGTGCTGGGCGGAATTATCGCCGGCTCCATCGCCGCCTATATGTTTAACCGTTTTTACCGCATCAAGCTGCCTGAGTATCTGGGCTTCTTTGCCGGTAAGCGTTTTGTGCCGATTATTTCCGGCCTGGCGGCGATTGTGCTGGGCGTGCTGCTCTCCTTCATCTGGCCACCGGTGGGTGCCGCGATTCAGGAGTTCTCGCAGTGGGCGGCCTATCAGAACCCGGTTGTGGCCTTTGGTATCTATGGCGTCGTAGAACGCGCTCTGGTGCCGTTTGGTCTGCATCACATCTGGAACGTGCCTTTCCAGATGCAGATTGGCGAGTACACCAACGCCGCAGGCCAGGTGTTCCACGGCGATATCCCACGCTACATGGCGGGTGACCCGACTGCCGGTAAACTCTCAGGCGGCTTCCTGTTCAAAATGTACGGCCTGCCGGCTGCTGCGATTGCTATCTGGCACTCCGCGAAACCTGAAAACCGTGCCAAAGTCGGCGGCATCATGATCTCTGCTGCGCTGACCTCGTTCCTGACCGGTATCACCGAACCGATTGAATTCTCATTCATGTTCGTGGCACCCATCCTGTATGTGATCCATGCCATTCTGGCGGGTCTGGCGTTCCCAATCTGTATCCTGCTGGGGATGCGTGATGGCACCAGCTTCTCGCACGGTCTGATCGACTTTATCGTGCTGAGCGGCAACAGCAGCAAAATCTGGCTGTTCCCGATTATCGGTATCATCTACGGTCTGGTGTACTACACCCTGTTCCGCGTACTGATTGTTAAGCTGAACCTGAAAACGCCTGGCCGTGAAGAGAGCAGCAGCAGCGAGCAATCTTCTGCGACCGGTACAGAGATGGCTGGCAAACTGGTTGCTGCGTTTGGCGGTAAAGAGAACATCACTAACCTGGATGCCTGTATCACTCGTCTGCGCGTCAGCGTGGCCGATGTGGCGAAAGTGGATCAGTCAGAACTGAAAAACCTCGGCGCCCGCGGCGTGGTGGTGGCCGGTTCAGGTGTGCAGGCCATTTTCGGCACCAAGTCCGATAACCTGAAAACCGATATGGATGATTACATCCGCAGCATGTAACGAGACACGCTGATGAGAAAGCCCCGCACTGCGGGGCTTTTTTTTTATTACCACTCAGAGGTAAACCCGCAGATACTCGGTCAGACAGAGCAGCGCCATTGCCTGGCCGTACGGCATTGAGGTCAGGGGAATGTTGCGGTAGTCATCGAGATCGCTGCTCATCGCGGTGCCAAACGAAACCTGTTTCAGCTCGCCATCTTCATCAATGTTGGCAATCACACCGCGCAGTGCTTTTTCAGCGACCTCACGAAATTCAGCGGGCAGATAACGCTTACGGACGCCTTTCAGAATCCCATAGGCAAAGCCAGCCGTGGCAGAGGCTTCCGGATAACTGTGCGGGTCATCGAGCAGGGTGTGCCATAATCCACTGCTGTGCTGACAGGCGCTGAGTGCCCTGACCTGGCTTTCCAGCACCTGCTGCAGAAAACGGCGGGTGGCGTGATGCTCAGGCCAGTCCATCATCTCCAGAAAGTCGGGGATCACTATCGTCACCCAGCTGTTGCCACGGGCCCAGCGCGCATTCGCGAAGTGATGGCGGCCGTCAAAGTTCCAGCCGTGAAACCACAAGCCGGTCCCGCGATCCATCAGATACTGGGTATGAAGCAGGAACTGATAAACCGCTTCCTCAATCCACGCGTCGCGCTTCAGCAGCTGCCCGATTTTGGCCAGCGCCATCACGCTCATCATGAGCGTATCGTCCCAGAGTTGCTGCCTGTTTTCGCTGTTATAGACAATGTGCTGCAGGCCACCCTGTTCGGTGCGCGGCATCTCATACATGACCCATTCCGCCCAGCGCTCAAGTACCGGCTTCCAGACCGGATTACCGGTCTCCTCATAGCGATAGGCCAGAGTCAGAAAAGGACAGACCGTATTGACATTTTTGGTCGGCGTGCCTTCCGCCAGCCGCTGCGAAAACCACGTATCGATAATCGACAGCGTCTGCTCATCACCGGTCTGCTGGTAGTAGTGCAGCATCCCATAGAGACCAATGCCGTGAGTCCACTCCCAGCCTGCCCAGCCTTTGGTATCAATCACCCGGCCATCATCCAGCCGCAGCAAAAATTCGCCGGTTTCGTCGGTGATGTTAATCAGATTTTGTGTCAGCTTCTCAATCAGCTGTACCAGTTCACGGCGTGGCAGCAGATACTCAGGCTGGCGCAGCAGCGGACTCTGTTTAACGGGAAAGAGCATCATGATTTATTCCTGTTTAAGGTCGGGTTTAAAGAAGGGGAGATCAGAGAGGGGGCCGGGAGTTTGCCGGGAGCGGGCTTGTTGCGATTGAGGAAGCCAATATTATTGTTACCCCACAGATTCTCATAGGGCATGCCCGCCAGCATTTCAACGATCCTGCGCGCGTCCGGGGTGATACTTTCCGGCACGATACGGCCCGCTTCGCGCATTTTCTGCGTCTCCTGACGCAGCACAGTATGGGTCTGCAGATTCAGCCTGAAGCGCAGTGACACCATAAAGCCGCAGGCCAGAACGGCGACGGTGCCGATGCTCAGAATCGCCAGGATGGTGTGGCTGACCCCGGGTAACTGCGTCGACTGACCTGAGACAAAGCCCGAGAGTTGCAGAATGATGCCAACCAGCATCACCGCACCCGCCTGCGACGCTTTCCGCGTCAGCGTCATGATGCCGGCAAAAATCCCTTCCCGTCGCTGACCGGTGATCACCTCATCCACGTCGGCGATATAGGTGTAGGTGTTCCACGGCACATAATTGATGCCGCCACGTCCCAGCCCAGCCAGGGCAGAGACGGCGAGCAGCAGTGACATGTTGTCGTTCAGGCCGGCATACCACAATCCGGCATAGGAGAGCGCTGCCAGGGCGAACAGGAGGGCTACCATACGGTAGGCAGGCGCAGGACCAAGACGGATGCAAAGCGGGATCATCACCATTACCGCGATGAACTGCAGCACCGCCATCGTGCCCATCAGGCTTGAGGCGACCTGGGCGCTCTGCATCAGCACAAATACCACATACCAGGTAAAGACGGCGTTAAAGATATCCTGAGCGATATAGCCACCGAGATACATGCCCAGGTGCTGGCGGAAGATGCGGATGCGCAGGGTAGAAGCCAGCTCCACATAGAGCCGTTTCAGGCTCTGCCGGAGCGTCAGTTGCTGTTTTTCCAGCCCGGCCCGGCGCGACTCCGCGGAAAAATCATCAGGATGACGCTCCCAGGTAAAACACCACACCAGTGTCAGCACCAGCGCACAGATGACGGAGAAGACCAGACTGGCGTAGAAAAAGGAGAGAGGGTTATCTTTCCCCAGCCAGCCCAGCAAAAGGCCAGGCAAAAACGCTGCCAGTATGGCCGACAGCTGTGCCAGCCCGATGCGTGCACCGGAGAAGTGCGTTTTTTGGCGGAAATCGTCCGTCATTTCCGGGACCAGCGTTTCATAAGGCACCAGGATCATGGTGTAGACGATGTCAAACAGCAGATAAGTGGAGAGATACCACCAGAAACTCATGTCGCTGACCCACATCAGGCTGTAACTGAACACCGCGGGAATGCCGAGCAGGATAAAGAATTTGCGGCGGCCAAAGCGTTTACCCAGTCGGGTAGAGCCGAAGTTATCGGTGATAAACCCCATCAGCGGACTGACTATCGCATCCAGAACGCGGGCGGCGGCGAAAATCAGGGTGGCCTGAATCGGGGTCAATCCACAAAAGGTGGTGTAAAAATAGAGCAACCAGGCGGCAGTCAGTGCCGTCGTGCCGGCTCCAAGAAAATCTCCAGAACCATAGGCCAGATAGTGGCCCGGACCAATTTTACGTGAGCGCATAGCAGAGGCTCCTTGAGGTTGTATGGCGGTTAACTCTGGTGACGCCGGACATCTCAACCGGACTGGTTAGCAAAGTAGAACTGACCGGAGGGGTAAACCTTCGCGATTTGGCAAGGGATGGCGCCAGGATGGCAACCAGATGAAGAAAAGGGGGGCGAAACTCTTATTTATGAAACAGCGTTTCATTTTTATAATGAGGCGGTGGTCAGCAGGACCAGCAAAACGGCATACTGGCCAGGAAGATAGCGCGCTGCTGCAAAGGCAGGCTAACAAAACAAGAAAAGTGGCACCGAGGTTGAAAGAAAACAAATTTCTCCCTCATACTGCTTGATTACGACTCATGCTAAAGGAATTGCACCATGGCTGAAGAAACCATTTTTAGTAAAATTATCCGCCGCGAAATCCCCGCTGATGTGGTTTATCAGGATGAGCTGGTCACTGCCTTCCGCGACATTTCGCCCAAAGCCCCGACCCATATCCTGATCGTGCCGAATGTACTGATCCCGACGGTTAACGAGGCGGAAGCGGCGCATGAGCATGCGCTGGGCCGCATGTTCACCACCGCGGCGAAAATCGCCCGTCAGGAAGGCATCGATCAGAATGGTTATCGGCTGATTGTGAACTGCAATCAACATGGGGGTCAGGAGGTTTATCATATTCACATGCATCTGCTGGGTGGCGAACCGCTGGGCCCGATGCTTTCAAACTGAACTGACAACGGAAACGTGCTATGCGATCCTGGCTGACTGGCCTGCCGATCCTGCTCTGCCTGACGGCCTGTAGCAGTGATAAACCGATGATCAATACCTCGCAATCGCTGGTGATGGAGTCCTCTGTGCTGTCGGCAGGGATCATCACCGATGAGCCGACGCTGGATGAGAACGATGGACTGAAACGCGCCACCAGCGTGCTCTATAATCAGCGCGAAACCCCGGTCATTGTGCACTATCGTTACTACTGGTATGACGACAAGGGGCTGGAAATCACTCCGCAGGAACCGGCGCAGACCGTCACCGTTCCGGCACAGGGGAGCATTGTCGCCACATCGCAACTGGGTAACCTGACTGCCAGCAAGGTTCGTCTCTATCTCTATCTTTAAGGATTTTCGACGTGATACGCAGTATTAATCGTACCGGAGCGCTCCTGATGGCGCTCATTCTCACCGGCTGTGTCGTGAAGCAGCAGCAGCCCGCCACGGTTGAACCGACCCAGCCTTCTGAGCCGGTGCAGCCCGTTCCGCAACCTGAACCGGTGCCGCAACCGCAGCCACAGCCGGTGCCGCAGCCACCGAAGCTGGTGACGATCAACTGGGACGCCAGCGTTCAGCCGCTGGTGGCGCAGATGCTCCAGGCGACCAGCGCCGAGCCAGGCAGCGTGCTGCTGGTGGATCGGATTAAAAACAGCACCAACGGATCGCTGCAAAGCGAGAAAGCCACAGCGGCGATCCAGAATGCGCTGAACAACAACGGCAAATTCACTCTGGTTTCAGCCGATCAACTGGCACAGGCCAAGCAGGCGCTGGGTTTGTCACCGGATGACAGCCTGAACTCGCGCAGTAAAGCGATTGGCCTGGCACGCAATGTTAACGCGCAGTATGTGCTTTACAGCAATGCACGCGGCGATGTGAAAGCGCCCACCCTGCAGATGCAGCTGATGCTGGTGCAGACCGGCGAAATCATCTGGTCTGGCAACGGCATTGCACAGCATTGATTCCGCATTTTCGCGGATGATTCATCAGGTCACCGGTGAGCCAGAGAGGACGACATCGCTTCCGCTCGCCGGGCTGACCGGGCACAGTCAGAAAATCGTCAGCCCGCGTGGTCTCTTCATCGCACGGGCGGTACCTCAGCCGCCGATTCCCTTTGTTGACCGGCAGCGCGAGTTTCGTCTGTTACGAAAACTGCGCGCCAGCGGAGTGGCCCCTCAGCCCGTTGCAGGCCACCGGCAGGGGAATGTGCTGAGCTGGTGTCCTGGCGAGGCGCTGGATGAACAGCGCTTCAGCCAGCAGCGTCCGCAGATTGTCACTCTGCTGCAACAGCTGCACCAGCAGCCGCTGACCGGCTACCGCCTGTCGCTGCTGCCGCTGCTCTGGCGGTACTGGCAGCAGGTTCCTCAGCGTAATCATCGCTGGCTGCGGGCGCTCCGGCGGCTGACGCAGCAGGGCGAACCTCAGCCGCTGAGGCTGGCACCGCTGCACATGGACGTGCATGCCGGGAATATTATCCAGGGTGAGACAGGGCTGCATCTGATTGACTGGGAGTATGCCGCGGATGGTGATGTGGCGCTGGAGCTGGCCGCACTCTGCGCCAGCGATCCGCAAAACCAGGCCGACTGGCTGGCCGACTATGCTGCGGCAATGCGGCTGCCGCCTGATGCCCTGGTAAAGCAGGTCAGACGCTGGCAGCCCTGGCTGCGGTTACTGATAGCCAGCTGGTATCAGCTCCGTGCCGCTCAGTGTGACGATGAAGCACTACAACAGATGGCTCGACAGAGCTGGCAACAGATTTAATCGCGTCACGCAGAGGCGTAACGCTACAGGATTCAGGTTATGAAATCACATTTACCCGGCCCACTGATGCTCGACGTTGAGGGTTATGAACTGGATGGCGAAGAGCGCGACATCCTGCAGCATCCGCTGGTCGGCGGTTTGATATTATTTGCCCGCAATTATCACGATCCCGCTCAGCTGGCCGAGCTGGTGCGCCAGATTCGCGCCGCCTCGCACACCCGGCTGGTGGTTGCGGTGGATCAGGAGGGGGGGCGCGTGCAGCGATTCCGCGACGGCTTCACCCAGCTGCCCGCCATGCAATCTTTTGCCGCCCTTCACGACGCAGAGCGCGCCGGTGAGATGGCACAGCAGGCAGGATGGCAGATGGCGGCAGAGATGATCGCGATGGACATCGACATCAGCTTCGCGCCGGTGCTTGATGTGGGTCATATCAGCGCCGCGATTGGCGACCGCGCTTTCCATGACGATCCGGCTATCGCGCTTGCCGTCGCCCGTCGTTTTATCGCCGGGATGCATGAGGCGGGCATGAAAACCACCGGGAAACATTTTCCGGGGCATGGTGCGGTCAGTGCCGATTCGCACAAAGAGACCCCGCGCGATCCGCGCGATGAAAAAACGCTGCGTGAACATGACATGGCGATCTTCAGCCAGCTGATAACCGAGCAGGCGCTGGATGCCATTATGCCCGCGCATGTCATCTACACCGACGTGGACCCGCTGCCTGCCAGTGGTTCGCCTTACTGGCTGAAAACCGTCCTGCGCGGGCAGCTGGGCTTCAACGGGGTGATTTTCTCCGACGATCTCTCGATGGAGGGCGCCGCGGTCATGGGCAGCTATCCTGAGCGGGCACAGCAGTCTCTCTCTGCCGGTTGCGACATGATTCTGGTCTGCAATCAGCGTCAGGGGGCTATCAGTGTGCTCGATAACCTGATCCCGGTCGGGTCAGAGCGGGTAACGCAGCTGTATCATCAGGGCAGATTGACCCGCGATGCGCTGCAGGCAACGTCTCGCTGGAAAGAGAATGCCCGGCAACTGAGTGCACTTCAGGAACGCTGGCTGGCTCATAAAGCGTCGTGGTAAGGAGGGATTGCCCGGCGCTATCGATACCTTGAGGATTAACATGATCATCTATCTGCACGGTTTTGATTCAAACAGTCCAGGCAATCACGAAAAAGTGCTGCAACTGCAGTTTATCGACCCTGACGTCAGGTTGATCAGTTACAGCACCCGCCATCCTAAACATGACATGCAGTTTCTGCTGAAAGAGACGGACAAAATGCTGACCCTGTCTGACGATGACCGTCCGCTGATTTGCGGTGTCGGGCTGGGCGGCTACTGGTCAGAACGCATCGGATTTTTATGTGGCATCCGGCAGGCGATCTTCAACCCTAACCTGTTTCCGCAGGAGAACATGGAAGGGAAGATTGACCGTCCGGAGGAGTATCAGGACATCGCCACGAAATGCGTCAGTGACTTTCGCGAGCGTAACCGCGATCGCTGCCTGACTTTTCTTTCCCGTCAGGATGAGGCGCTGGATACGCAGCGCATCGCCAGTGAGCTGCATCCCTTTTATCAGATTGTCTGGGACGAAACGGAGGGGCACAAATTCAAAAATATTTCCCCACACCTTCAGCGGATAAAAGCCTTTGAAACAGCAGGTTAAGCAGGGCAGGCACCGCAGGGTGCCTGTTTTCATTGCGTAATTCTCTGAGTTTTATTCGTCTTCTTTGATGTATATCAATATTCTTATGTCCTCCTCTTCCTGCCATGCTATTCTGCCAGCAGATTGCGATTTTTAACTTCGCCAACCCTATGTTTATTAAGGTTTAATTTAACCTTCAGTTAACTTTTGGTTCACAATTTGAGGGGGTCTTTGTTGACTACATCTGTTAAGAAAATTGTTATCGTCGGCGGGGGAGCAGGCGGCCTGGAAATGGCGACGCAGCTGGGCCATAAACTGGGCCGTAAAAAGAAGGCCGAGATTATTCTGGTCGATCGCAACCACAGTCATTTGTGGAAGCCGCTGCTGCATGAAGTGGCGACCGGCTCGATGGACGAAGGCATTGATGCACTGAGCTATCTGGCCCATGCCCGCAATCACGGTTTCGAGTTCCAGCTGGGATCGCTCACCGATATCGATCGCAGTCGTAAAGTGATCCGCCTGGCCGAAGTGCTTGATGCGCACGGTGAAGTGCTGGTGCCACAGCGCGAAGTGGCCTATGACCAGCTGGTTATGGCGCTGGGCAGCACCTCCAATGACTTCGGCACGCCTGGCGTGAAAGATCACTGTATCTTCCTGGATAACCCGCATCAGGCGCGTCGTTTCCATAATGAGATGCTCAACCTGTTTCTGAAGTTCTCTGCCAGCGAAGGCAAGGTCGAGAAAGTGAATATCGCCATTGTTGGCGGCGGCGCAACGGGCGTTGAGCTCTCAGCCGAACTGCACAACGCGGTGAAACAGCTGCACAGCTACGGATTTAAAGGTCTGGGACGCGAAGCGCTGAACGTGACGCTGGTTGAAGCGGGCGAGCGCATTCTGCCTGCACTGCCACCGCGCATCTCTGCCGCCGCCCATCAGGAGCTCACTAAGCTGGGCGTGCGGGTGCTGACACAGACCATGGTGACCAGTGCCGAGCGCAACGGTCTTAACACCAAAGGCGGTGAGTTTATCGAAGCCGATCTGATGGTCTGGGCGGCGGGCATCAAAGCACCAGACTTCCTGAAAGAGATTGGCGGACTGGAAACGAACCGTATCAATCAGCTGGTGGTGAAAGAGACGCTGCAGACCACGCTGGATGATGACATCTATGCGATTGGCGACTGCGCCTCCTGCGCCCTGCCGGGTGGCGGATTTGTCCCGCCACGTGCTCAGTCGGCGCACCAGATGGCTTCACGCGCGATGGAAAATATCCTGGCGCAGCGTCACGGTAAACCGCTGAAAGCCTATGTCTATAAAGATCATGGCTCGCTGGTGTCGCTTTCCCGCTTCAGTACCGTCGGCAGCCTGATGGGGAACCTGATGCGCGGTTCCATGATGGTGGAAGGGCGCATTGCGCGCTTTGTCTACATCTCTCTCTATCGTATGCACCAGATCGCACTGCACGGCTACTTTAAAACCGGCCTGATGATGCTGGTCGGCAGCATCAACCGGGTAATCCGTCCGCGGCTTAAGCTGCACTGATTCGCCACAGGCGAGTATCATTTTGCTATCAGCCCCCTCATGGCAGGGGGCTTTTTTTTGCTTTTTACATGACCTGATTAAACCGACCCGCGATGATAAAAAGAGAGGGAAGTGTACAGGTGAATAATGGCCTGACACGCATCCTGGTTCCGGCATAGTCGAATAAAAGGTTATCAGGTTGCATAATAATTAATATTTTCATTACCTGCGTTGTTGTTTGAGAGTTATTTCAGGCATTTCCAGCGCACGCGGCAGGTTGTTTTTTCTGACATTAAATCATTAAATAACGGCTGTGCTGTTACAGAATTCTCTCTTCGTTAACGCCATTAATCAACGGAATGCCCTGAATAAATGAGTCGATTAACGTAAATTACAGCCTGACGCTTTATGCCGTCATGGCCAGAATTTCTCGGATCAAATCCGACGCGCGTTAAATAATGGCCTGCCTGTTTATCTGACAGGTAATCGGCCATACAAGCGTCCTGCACGGATCATGTGAATAAATTCCTGTCCGACACAGGCGGTGAGGCAGGCAGCATTGTCTTTCTGTCCGATGTGGGTAATTCAGGGAATGAAGTCCTGCGCCTGGCGCAGGGAAATAAGGTATGAAATTATTAAAAGGATGATTCAGATGAAAAGCAAAATTACCCTCATGGCAGTGCTCTGCGCAGGGCTGTTAGCCGGCAATACTGCGCTGGCAAATAACCACACCGTCTCCATCGGCTATGCTCAAAGCAAAGTTGAAGACTTTAAAAATCTACGCGGCGTTAACGTTCAGTATCGCTATGAGTGGGACTCGCCTCTCAGCGTGATTGGCTCATTCAGCTACCTGAAAGGCGATGAAAGTTTTTCAGAGCGCGAAGATTTTTATGGTGATATCAGCGGATATGACGGCAAAACCAACGTGAAATATTATTCACTGATGGCAGGTCCGGCCTATCGCCTCAATGACTATGTCAGTCTTTATGCATTGATTGGTGCTGCCCATACCAAAGTGGATGAGAACGTGACCTACCTCGATGGCTGGTCCGAAAAATACAGCGAAAATAAAACCTCTTTGGCCTGGGGCGCAGGTATCGTCGTGAATCCAGTCAGCAACCTCTCGGTAAGTGTTGGCTATGAAGGCACTCGCGTGAAATATAATGAAGATGTTGCCATAAATGGTTTCAACATCGGTATCGGCTACCGTTTCTGAGCCACCTTTGGTTCTCTGACCCCGGTCCTCTGGCCGGGGTTATTCCACATTCACCCCGATAAACAACGTTCAGACGCCAGACGCGCGCCCTGTATTACCGGATAACGCCAGTGCCTGACAGCGTGCAGGGTGGTTTCTGTTATCCCATTGATTTAAATAAATTTATCCATAGCCTGTAAAAGCGGATACTGCTGCTTTTCTCTCCTCAGAACTCTCCTAAAAACTGGTCCTGAAAGCAAAGTGACCGATTTCCTCCATTTATCTGATGTTGCAATTTCGGTCCATCTGTAAAACTTCATCCCAACAAACACGGCGAGTCGCGCACGTCGGTTATGCCTCAGTTAACGAGGATGCTTTACGGCAGGAATGCGCGGTAACACTTTTCAGGAGGACTTCCTGTGAATAAATCAATGTTAGCGGGTATCGGTATTGGTGTGGCAGCAGCACTGGGTGTTGCCGCCGTAGCAGGCATGAACGTGTTTGATCGCGGTCCTCAATACGCTCAGGTACTGGCTGCAACGCCAATCAAAGAGAGCATCAGACAGCCACGTCAGGAGTGCCGAAACGTCACGCTGACGCATCGCCGGGCGGTTCAGGATGAGAACCGTATTGCTGGCTCGGTGTTGGGTGCAGTAGCCGGGGGCGTGTTAGGTCACCAGTTTGGTGGCGGACGCGGCAGGGACGTGGCAACCGTCGCAGGTGCGTTAGCGGGCGGTTATGCCGGTAATCAGGTCCAGGGCGGACTGCAGGATCGGGATACCTACACCACAACCGAGCAGCGCTGCAAAACAGTTTACGACAAACAAGAGAAACAACTGGGATATGACGTGACCTATAAAATAGGCGACCAGCAGGGCAAAATCCGTATGGAGAATGATCCCGGCACCCGTATTCCACTGGACCGCAATGGTCAGCTGATCCTTAACGGCGACCAGGCGTAATTGGGCAAAGCTTTGCCGCACTCGCGGCCACACAGCACGACGTAATAAAAAAGGCGCATCTCAGGATGCGCCTTTTTTCATGGCGTTCTGCGCGCCGCGCTTCGCCGGAAAACGGGCGAGGCGCGGAAGAACCGGTTACGCCTGATGCTCAGCCAGTTGTGAAACGAAGCTCTGCACCCAATCCATACGAATCTTTCTTTCCGTCAGCTCACGCGTAAACCGGAGCCGTGTCGGACCATCCAGCTTCCACTGCTGAGGCTCTTTCTGCAGCAGGCTGATCAGCCAGGCCGGATCCACCTTGTTCTGCGGCGCAAAATCGAAATAGCCGCCTTTATCGCTGGCTTCAATCTTGCGCAGCCCCACCGCGCGGGCCTTCAGCCGGATGATGGCGACATCCAGCAGATTGCGCGCCGGATCGGGCAGCAGGCCAAAGCGGTCGATCATCTCCACTTTCAGCTCCTGCAGCTCCTCTTCCGCTTCCGCGCTGGCGATGCGCTTATAGAGCGACAGACGGGTGCTGACATCCGGTATAAAGGTCTCCGGCAGCAGCGCGGGCATCCGCAGTTCTACCTCGGTCTGATTGCTGGTGAGATCTTCCAGTGAAGGTTCACGCCCCGCTTTCAGCGCATCGACGGCGTTCTCCAGCAGTTCCATGTAGAGCGTGAAGCCCAGCGTCTCCATCTGCCCGCTCTGCTCATCACCCAGCAGTTCACCAGCCCCGCGGATCTCCAGATCGTGCGTGGCCAGCGCAAAACCGGCCCCCAGATCTTCGAGCGAGGCGATCGCCTCCAGTCGCTTATGCGCATCGGTGGTCATCGCCTTCGGATGTGGCGTTAACAGCCAGGCATAAGCCTGATGGTGCGAACGCCCGACGCGGCCGCGCAACTGATGCAGCTGCGCCAGGCCAAAGTGGTCGGCCCGCTCGATGATGATGGTGTTAGCGGTCGGAATATCGATCCCGGTTTCGATAATGGTGGTGCAGACCAGCACGTTGAAACGCTGATGATGGAAATCGTTCATCACCCGTTCCAGCTCGCGCTCACGCATCTGCCCGTGGCCGATCGCTACCCGCGCCTCCGGCACCAGTTCGCTGAGACGCTGTGCCGCTTTCTCAATATTTTCGACGTCGTTGTAGAGGTAGTAGACCTGGCCGCCACGCAGAATCTCACGCAGAATCGCTTCGCGGATCACCAGATCATCATATTCGCGCACAAAGGTTTTCACCGCTAAGCGGCGGGCAGGCGGTGTGGCGATAATGGAGAGATCGCGCATGCCGCTCATCGCCATATTCAGGGTACGCGGAATAGGCGTGGCGGTCAGGGTCAGGATATCCACGTCGGCCCGCATCGCCTTGATGCGCTCTTTGTGACGCACCCCGAAACGGTGCTCCTCATCGACAATCAGCAGACCCAGATCGTGCCATTTCAGATCGCTCATCAGCAGCTTATGCGTGCCGATCAGGATGTCGATTTTGCCTTCGCTGGCCTGTTCCAGCACCTGCGCCTGCTCTTTCGCGGTGCGGAAGCGGGACAGCATCTCAATGCGCACCGGCCAGTTGGCGAAGCGATCGCGGAAGTTATCGTAGTGCTGCTGCGCCAGCAGGGTTGTCGGCACCAGCACGGCAACCTGCTTGTGGTTCTCAATAGCCAGAAACGCGGCGCGCATGGCCACTTCCGTTTTACCGAAGCCCACATCACCACACACGAGGCGGTCCATCGCCAGCGGCTGACACATATCGCTCAGCACCGCATTGATGGCCTGAGCCTGATCGGGGGTGGTCTCAAACGGGAAGCTTTCGCAGAACAGCTGATACTGTTCGCGGTCATGCTTAAAGGCAAAACCGGTTTTGGCGGCGCGCTGCGCATAGATGTCCAGCAGCTCCGCCGCCACGTCGCGCACTTTTTCGGCGGCTTTCTGCCGTGCGCGAGACCAGGCATCGCTGCCCAGTTTGTGCAGCGGCGCGTTTTCGTCAGCCCCACCGGCATAGCGGCTAATCAGATGCAGCGAGGAGACCGGCACGTAAAGTTTGGCGTCGTTCGCGTAGGAGAGCATCAGGTATTCCGCCTGGATGCCACCCGCTTCCAGCGTGGTCAGGCCGATATAGCGGCCCACGCCGTGCTCCAGATGCACCACCGGCTGACCGGGATGCAGCTCCGCCAGGTTACGGATAAGGATATCCGGGTTAATGGTGCGGCGGGTATCCTGACGGCGGCGGCTGACGCGTTCGCCCAGCAGATCGCTTTCGCAAATCAGCGCCCGGTTCCCCACGGTGTCGATAAAACCCCGTTCGCTGGCCCCGATCATCAGGCTGAAACGATCCTCACCGGTCTCATCGAAGCGATGCACCGGCTGAGGACGCAGTTTGATGCGTGCCAGCAGCTCCTGCAGGCTTTCCCGGCGGCCCTCACTTTCAACCGAGAAGACCACGGCACCGCTGAAGGTGTCGATAAACTGACGCAGCGGGTCAAGGGGCGCTTTTGCCTGGGCCTGAACGGCCACATCCGGCAGCGGGGTATAACCGAGATTGGTGTTGGCGGCTTTTGCCGGCAGCACCTCATTGGTCATGGAGATGCGCGGCCAGGCTTTCAGCTCGCCCATCAGACCGTCCGGACGCAGCCACAGGGTGGCTGGCTCCAGCAGCGGACGCATCGGATCGACGCGACGATTCTCGTAACGCGCCTCCGCATCCTGCCAGAAGCGGGTGGCACTGCCTTCCAGATCGCCGCAGTTCACAATCAGGGTGTTGTCAGGCAGATAGCTGAACAGGCTGGGCAGAGGCTGCTCAAAAAACAGCGGCTGCCAGTATTCGATGCCCGCCGGGAGCGTGCCTTTGCTGACCTGCTGATAGATGTGCTCCGACTCGCGGCGCACGTCGAAGATCTCGCGCCAGCGGCTGCGGAACAGCTCGATGGCTGCCTTGTCGCTGGGAAATTCATGCGCGGGCAGCAGATTGATTTCCGGCACCGCTTCCAGCGTACGCTGACTGTCAACGTCGAACAGACGCAGGCTGTCAATCTCATCATCAAAGAAGTCGATGCGGTAGGGCTGATCGCTGCCCATCGGGAACAGGTCGAGCAGGGCGCCGCGCGTCGCGTATTCACCGTGCTCCATCACCTGGTCGACATGGCGGTAACCCGCCTGCTCAAGCTGGTCGCGCAGCCTGTCGCGCGACAGTTTTTGTCCCTGTTTCATCACCAGCGCGTGACCGTGCAGGAAGCTGTGCGGGCAGACGCGCTGCATCAGCGTATTGACCGGCATAATCAGCAACCCGCGCTGCATCACCGGCAGCTGGTAAAGGGTCGACAGGCGGGAGGAGATAATATCCTGATGCGGTGAAAAGCTGTCGTAGGGCAGCGTTTCCCAGTCAGCGAGATGGGCCACTGGCAGATCGGTAAACTGGCGGATTTCATCCAGCAGACGCAGGGCGGTTTGGGTATCGGGCGTAATCATCAACACCGGACCGGCATGTCGCTCGGTAATGCTGGCACACTCTACCGCGTGCGCAGCGCCGATAAGCTGACCAAGCTGCCGGTGATCGCCGGATTTAACGGGCAGGGTATAACGAGTCTGTTCGGGCATGGGATCTCGGGGTTGCTCCATTTTTCCAGGACGTAATCATTCCATATTATGTCAGGGGGATCACCTTTGCGGCACAATTTTCCTGCCGCACCGTGCTCAACCCGAATCGGGCAGTGCTTACCGGGTGTCAGCGGTAACGCAGCGGCTAAAAAGAGAATAGACGGAGTCGGGCGGGGGGATCGGAAAAAACCACCGTCGCCATGCAGCGACGGGGTTAAACGGGCAGTTATTTTATGGATTGCTGTGTGTAATGCATGCGTGGGCGGTCGATATTCGCCCAGGATAACTCCTGCTCAGGATGAAAACTGAGGTTGCCGTCGTCCCACTTTACGTAGTAGCCAGCCGATGCCGCTCCCTGCTCAAAGACGTTGATAATCTCGCCCCGGATCTCCCCGGATTGATGTTTCACGATGCTGCCTTTGGGAAATCTGAACATGGTCGCTACCTCTGTGGCCGGGCGATAACCTCGCTTCTTATCCTGTTACTGATTGTAGTCTACCCCCTGCGGTGGCGGATAATCAGCCAATAAGCGGCGGCTTTATGCGCTATTCCCCGGCTTTGGCAGGGAATGTGACGCATTCTGATGCAACTTTGCTGCCGACTCAGAGGGTTAGAGGTTTCATAAAGCCAGCCTCTCCTTTATCATCCCACTACCTATTTTCAGGCAACGGCTTACTGGATTCCATGTATCAACCTGTCGCGCTATTTATCGGTCTGCGTTACATGCGCGGACGAGCATCGGATCGCTTCGGTCGCTTTGTCTCCTGGCTCTCAACGATTGGCATTACGCTCGGCGTGCTGGCGATGGTGACCGTGTTATCGGTCATGAACGGATTTGAGCGTGAACTCGAAGGCAATATTCTTGGCCTGATGCCTCAGGCGCTGATCACCAGCGACAAAGGCAGCATTAATCCGCAACAGCAACCCGCCCGTTCCCTCAACCTCAACGGGGTCAGCCGTATTGCACCGCTGACCACGGCGAATGTAGTGTTGCAAAGCCCGCACAGCGTCTCGGTTGGGGTGATGCTCGGTATCGCGCCGGATGAGAAAGATCCGCTGACGCCGTTTCTGGTCAACACCGATCAGCGCGTCCTGCAGGCCGGGCAGTACAATGTCATCCTCGGGGAACAGCTGGCCTCTCAGCTGGGCGTTAAACGCGGCGACCAGCTGCGTCTGATGGTGCCGTCGGTCAGCCAGTTTACGCCGATGGGCCGCGTGCCGAGCCAGCGCCTGTTTACCGTGGCGGGCACCTATGCTGCCAACAGCGAAGTCGATGGTTATCAGATCCTGGTCAATCTTCAGGATGCGTCGCGTGTCATGCGCTATCCGGCCGGGAATATCACCGGCTGGCGACTCTGGCTCGACAAACCGCTTGAGGTTGACAGCCTGAGCCAGCAGACGCTGCCGGCGGGCCTGGTCTGGAAAGACTGGCGCGAGCGCAAAGGCGATCTCTTCCAGGCGGTGCGGATGGAGAAGAACATGATGGGCCTGCTGCTGAGCCTGATCATCGCCGTCGCCGCCTTTAACATTATTACGTCGCTGGGCCTGCTGATCATGGAGAAGCAGGGCGAAGTGGCGATCCTGCAAACCCAGGGCCTGACGCGCCGGCAGATTGTGGCGGTGTTTATGGTTCAGGGAGCCAGCGCCGGTATTATCGGCACGCTGCTCGGCACCCTGCTGGGCGTGCTGCTCGCCAGCCAGCTCAACACCTTAATGCCGGTCATTGGCCTGTTCCTGGATGGCGCAGCATTGCCGGTCGATATTAATCCGTGGCAGGTGGTGACCATCGCCCTCAGCGCGATGATCGTGGCGCTGCTGTCTACGCTTTATCCTTCATGGCGCGCTGCCGCCGTTCAACCCGCTGAGGCTTTACGTTATGAGTAACTCTCCTTTGTTGCAGTGTCGCGACCTGTGCAAACGCTATCAGGAAGGCAGCGTGCAGACCGATGTGCTGCGCAACGTGGCTTTCAGCCTTCAGCCGGGTGAACTGATGGCGATTGTCGGCAGCTCCGGTTCCGGTAAGAGTACGCTGCTGCATCTGCTCGGCGGCCTGGATGCGCCAACCTCTGGTGATGTGGTCTTCGACGGTCAGTCACTCAATGCGATGTCCTCCCCGGCCAAAGCCGAACTGCGCAACCGCGAGCTGGGCTTTATCTATCAGTTCCATCATCTGCTGCCGGACTTCAGCGCGCTGGAGAATGTGGCGATGCCGCTGCTGATTGGCAAAACCGCCAAAGCGGAAGCGCAGGATCGCGCCCGTGAAATGCTGGCCGCGGTCGGGCTGGACCATCGCGCCGCGCACCGGCCCTCTGAGCTTTCCGGCGGCGAGCGTCAGCGTGTGGCGATTGCCCGTGCGCTGGTCAACCGTCCCCGGCTGGTGATGGCGGATGAGCCCACCGGCAACCTCGATGCGCGCAACGCCGACGCCATTTTTGAACTGCTGGGCGAACTGAACGTCCGTCAGGGCACCGCCTTTCTGGTGGTGACCCACGATCTGATGCTGGCAAAACGCATGACGCGTCAGATGGAGATGCGTGACGGGCAGTTAAGCGATCGGCTCACCCTGGCAGGAGCGGTGTAATGGGTTCGTCGTTATCCCTGTTGCTGGGCCTGCGCTTCAGCCGCGGACGCCGCCGGGGCGGCATGGTGTCGCTGATTTCGGTGATCTCCACCATCGGTATCGCCCTGGGCGTGGCGGTGCTGATTATCGGTCTGAGCGCCATGAACGGCTTTGAGCGTGAGCTGAATAACCGCATTCTGGCGGTGGTGCCGCACGGTGAGATCGAGGCGGTGAATCAGCCATTTCAGCACTGGCAATCGATGATCGCCCCGATTGAAAAGGTGCCCGGCATTGCGGCCGCCGCCCCCTACGTTAACTTCACCGGCCTGATTGAGAGCGGAGCCCGGCTGGAAGCGCTGCAGGTCAAGGGCGTCGATCCGGCTCAGGAGCCGCGCCTGAGCGCGCTGCCGCAGTTTGTGGCAGACAACGCCTGGTCCTCCTTTGCCGCCGGTAAACAGCAGATCATCCTCGGCGGCGGCATTGCCAAATCGCTGAATGTGAAGCAGGGCGACTGGATCACCATCATGATCCCGAATAACGATGGTGATAATAAACTGCTGCAGCCAAAACGCATCCGGCTGCAGGTGAGTGGCATCCTGCAACTCAGCGGTATGCTCGATCACAGCCTGGCGCTGGTGCCGCTGGCTGATGCCCAGCACTATCTGGAGATGGGGGAGAGCGTCTCCGGCATCGCCCTGAAGATGACCGACCCGTTCCAGGCCGTTAAGCTGGTGCGCGAGGCCGGTGAGGCGACCCGCTCTTACGTCTACATTAAGAGCTGGATCGGCACTTACGGCTACATGTACCGCGACATTCAGATGATCCGCGCCATTATGTATCTGGCGATGGTACTGGTGATTGGCGTCGCCTGCTTCAACATCGTCTCCACGCTGGTGATGGCGGTGAAAGATAAGAGCAGCGACATTGCGGTCCTGCGTACCCTGGGCGCCAAAGACCGCCTGATCCGTGCCATCTTTATCTGGTACGGGCTGCTGGCAGGTCTGCTGGGCAGCGTCAGCGGCGTGGTCGCGGGCGTGCTGGTGGCGCTGAACCTGACGAAACTGGTGCGCGGACTGGAGTCGATCACCGGTCATCATCTGCTGGCGGGCGATATTTACTTCATCGACTTTCTGCCGTCGGAACTGCACTGGATTGATGTGTTCTCAGTACTGATTACTGCGATTCTGTTGAGTCTGCTGGCGAGCTGGTATCCCGCCAGACGTGCCAGCCGCATTGACCCGGCTCGGGTTTTAAGCGGTCAGTAGCACAATGCGGCGCGAGTGATTATCGCGCCGCTTTTGTTTAAGACCTTTGCTATGGGTTTCTGCCCCTGGCAACCGTTACCATCGGGTGATGTTTACCCGGAATCTGTTCAGAGCAGCTCGCCGCAGCTGCTACGCCAGGAGATTTTATGCGAACACCACGTCGCCGCATACGACTTGCCCGCCTGAAGAAAACCCGGCGAAAAGTGCATCAGCGCTTTCGTCAGCGCATATTTGAGCGCGATCGTCAGGCCGAACTGGCCGCCCACCCTCTGCCGCATGTGGTGATCCTGACCGGCGCAGGTATTTCCGCCGAGTCCGGCATTCGTACGTTTCGCGCGGCTGACGGTCTGTGGGAAGAGCATCACGTAGAAGATGTGGCGACACCGGAAGGCTTCCAGCGCGATCCCGCGCTGGTGCAGCGCTTCTACAATGCGCGCCGTCAGCAGCTGCAGCAGGCAGAGATTCAGCCCAACGCGGCCCATCTGGCGCTGGCGGAGCTGGAGCAGGTGTTAGGCGATAATTTTCTGCTGGTTACGCAGAACATCGACAACCTGCATGAGCGCGCCGGAAACAGCCGGGTGCTGCATATGCACGGCGAGCTGTTAAAAGTGCGCTGTGTGACCAGCGGCCAGGTGATTGAGTGGAGCGGCGATATCACTCCTGACGATCGCTGCACCTGCTGCCAGTTTCCCTCCGCACTTCGACCGCATGTGGTCTGGTTTGGTGAGATGCCGCTGGGCATGGAACAGATTTATCAGGCGCTGGAACAGGCCGACTATTTTATCGCCATCGGCACCTCGGGCCACGTCTATCCGGCGGCGGGCTTTGTTCACGAAGCCAGACTGCAGGGCGCGCATACCGTTGAGCTGAATCTGGAGCCGAGCCAGGTGGGCAACGAGTTTGCCGAGCGGCATTACGGCCTGGCGAGTGAAGTGGTGCCGGAGTTCGTGCACAAGCTACTGCGCGGTCTTTATAAATAAACAGGGGCGGCGATGGCCGCCCCTGTTGTTATCGACGACGTCTGCCCCGATGCAACAATCTCGTCATCAGGGTTTTTTTCGGGCTTATTACTTTGCTGAAGGTCAGCGACAGCGCTAACCTGTCTGCTGATGATTTTACGCAACGTTGTGACAGGCCGATCGGTGAATAATACCGCACAGCACTTTTAAAGGATGGGATATGGAACAGTTACTTGAGCGCTTTTTAAGTTATGTGGCCGTTGAAACTCAGGCTAAGCCGCAGGCGCGCCAGGTGCCCAGCAGCGAAGGGCAGTGGACGCTGGCACGGCAGCTGCAGGAAGAGCTGCTGGCGCTGGGATTTGTCGATGTCACCTTAAGCGATCACTGCTGTGTTATGGGCACGCTGCCTGCCAATGTCGACTGGCCCACCCCGGTCATCGGTTTCATCTCCCACATGGATACGTCGCCTGATTTCACGGCGAAGCATGTGAATCCCCAGATCATTGAAAACTATCGCGGCGGTGACATCGCGCTGGGAAGTGGCAATGAGATCCTGTCGCCGGTCATGTTTCCGGTGCTGCACAAATTAATCGGTCATACGCTGATTACCACCGACGGCAAAACCCTGCTCGGTGCGGATGACAAAGCGGGCATTGCAGAGATCATGACGGCGATGGCGCAGCTGGCGGCGAGTGATACGCCGCACGGGGCGATCCGCGTGGCCTTTACGCCTGACGAAGAGATCGGACGCGGCACTTCTCACTTTGATGTGGAAGGCTTCGCCGCCGACTGGGCCTATACCATTGATGGCAGCGATCTGGGTGAGTTCGAATATGAGAACTTCAATGCCGCCTCGGCCACGGTCCGCATCGTCGGCAACAACGTCCACCCTGGCTCCGCCAAAGGGGTGATGGTGAATGCGCTGGAGCTGGCAAATCAGTTCCACGCGGCGGTACCGGCCCGTGAGAAACCGCAGTTTACCGACGGCTACGAGGGCTTCTATCATCTGCATCAGATCAAGGGCAGTGTCGAGCACGCCGAGATGCTCTACATCATCCGTGACTTTGAAACGGAAAGTTTTGAACAGCGGAAACAGACGCTACTGCAGATCGCTGCGGAGATTAACAAAACCCTGCATCCTGACTGTTCCGTCACCGTTGAGATCACCAACAGCTATCGCAACATGCGTGAAAAAGTCGAGCCGTTCCCGCATATCATTGACCTGGCCCTGCAGGCGATGCGTGACTGCGGCATTGAACCGGTGGTGAAACCGATTCGTGGCGGCACCGATGGGTCGTCGCTGTCGTGGAAAGGGCTGCCCTGTCCGAACATCTTTACCGGGGGGTACAACTATCACGGCAAGCACGAGTTCGCCTCGCTGAACATCATGGCGAAAACGGTGGAAGTGATTGTGCGTCTGTCAGAACTGGCGGCGCAGAAGAAGGGATAATGAGAGAAGGCTCTCTGACCTGAGGGGCAGAGAGCCTGATTCCGGAAGCGGCCTACCGGTTATTCGTCACCAAAATACCAGTACCCGGCATTCACCAGACCGGCGATCTGCGCCAGCACTGCCGGATCATCCAGCGCATCGCCCAGATCATCCAGCGTGATGCGGGAGTGATGCGCCAGCACCGCCATCACCTCAGGGCGTGAACATTCGACCCGCTCACCGTTGACATACACCGCATCGCCAACCGTTAATACACGCAGGCCGCCCAGGCGGCTCAGGGCATCGCCCTGCTGCAGCGCATCATAAATTTCATCAGGCTGATAAGGCGGCTCCGGCGGGGCCACATCAAGCTCATGGCGCGACTGCGAAATAAATTCGCCAAACCAGTGCGCGAAATGCTCCGGCTGGTTAACGACATCCAGCATCAGCTGACGCACACCTTCAATCTCCTGCGGCAGGATCTGCGACGGGCATTCGCGCGCCGGGACATCCGGGTCGCTGAAGCGCAGGCTGCCCAGCTCATTTGCCAGAGCATAATCCGCAAAGCCGCTGATGAGCTCGCGGCCACTGGGGGCACGGAAACCGACAGAGTAGTTCAGGGCGTTCTCCAGCGAATAGCCTTCGTGCGGGAATCCTGGTGGAATGTAGAGGATATCGCCCGGCTCCAGCTCTTCGTCAATGATGGCCTCGAACGGCTCAACCTGCAGCAGATCGGGATGCGGGCAGTGCTGCTTCATCGGCACTTTTTCACCGACGCGCCAGCGACGGCGACCGGTTCCCTGAATAATAAAGACATCGTACTGATCAAAATGGGGGCCGACGCCGCCGCCAGGTACAGCAAACGACACCATCAGGTCATCAATGCGCCAGTCAGGCAGGAAACGGAAAGGGCGCATCAGCGCAGCAGAGGGTTCGTGCCAGTGATTGACCGCCTGTACCAGCAGCGACCAGTTGTTCTCGCCCAGGTGATCGTAGCTCTCAAACGGGCCGTGGCTGACCTGCCATTTGCCATCCTGATGGCTGAC
Organism: Pantoea sp. Sc1; assembly: GCF_000255315.1. Lineage (NCBI taxonomy): Bacteria > Pseudomonadati > Pseudomonadota > Gammaproteobacteria > Enterobacterales > Erwiniaceae > Pantoea > Pantoea sp. Sc1. The sequence goes on along the minus strand of NZ_AJFP01000001.1, from coordinate 2,548,520 downwards.
AAGGCGGCTATCCACCTCGTTTTCCATCGCCAGTCCGGCCAGTTCATCCGGTGAAATCGGATCGACAAAGTCTTTAAAGCCACGCTTCAGCACCACCGGGCGTTTCTGCCAGTAGCGCTGAATAAAATCGGGCCAGTTAAGATCGAGCTGATAGTCCATAAAAGAGTTCCGCTTAGGGCTGTAAATGCCAGCAAGTATAACAGCCCGGCGGCTTTTCTACTCGCGGCGATGTTCGACTTCCTGCCGCTGAAAGATCACTTCCATGCGGGTTCCGCCGAGTGCACTGCCGGAGGCGATGACGTTACCTTCATACTGCTCAAGAATGTCGCGCACCACGGCCAGACCTAATCCCTGGCCGGGACGCAGCGTATCGGCCCGCTGTCCGCGAACAAACACCAGGTCGCGCTTGCTTTCAGGGATGCCCGGGCCATCGTCATCGATATAGAGATGCAGCGCCTTGTCGCTCTGAAACGCGCTCACTTCGATAAATTCCAGGCAATATTTGCAGGCGTTATCGAGCACGTTACCCAGCACTTCCATAAAGTCATTCTGGTCACCCACAAAGGTCAGCTCCGGGGAGATATCCAGGGTAATCGCCACGCCCTTACGCTGATAGACTTTATTCAGGGCCGAACAGAGGCTGTCGAGCAGGCCCGAGACCGAATGCAGATCGCGCTGCAGCGGATTGTGATCGGCCTGCATACTGGCGCGGTGCAGGTAATATCCGACCTGCTGCGAGATACGACTGATCTGCTCCAGCATTACCGGTTCTGCCTCTTCCACCGTCAGCTCTTTGCCGTTGCGCAGCGAGCGCAGCGTACTCTGCAATACGGCCAGCGGCGTTTTCAGGCTGTGGGTCAGGTCAGAGAGGGTGGTGCGATAGCGGGTATAACGCTGCCGCTCATTGGTCAGCAGCAGATTGAGATTGCGCACCAGGCTGCGCAGCTCCTGTGGGGGATTGTCGTCCAGGTTTTCGCGCTGACTGGTCTCCAGTTCGCGCACCTGATGAGTCAGCGCACCGATGGGCCGCAGACTCCAGTGCGCGGCCAGCCACAGCAACGGAACAATCAGGATCAGGTTGGCGGCCAGCACGTAGCTGAACCACGACCAGACCACGTCCGAGTGCTGAAGCTCCTGCGGGATCGAGTCGACCACCACGATGGTGAGCGCAGGCAGATTGGTGGTGGCATCGTAACGGTTGACAGCCACCGAGTGGGTAAAGGTATCGTTGCTGTCGTTATCCCAGTCATTGAGGCGTCGCTGCGCATTCAGGTTGTTCCCCATCGCCAGCATGCTGGTGCGGTTGCTGGTGTCAATCTCGTAAAAATCGGGCTTCAGCAGCCATTCATGGCGGATCTTTTTGCGGATATCCGGAACGTCGCGCTGCTGCCACAGCAGCTTGCCGCGCTCGTCGTAGATAAACACCAGCGTCGGGAAGTTGAGCGTCATCCGCTCCGGCTGGGCGATGGTGAGCTTGTTGTCATGCCATTGCGCCAGCGTAAAGAAGAGGTTGCTCTCACCACGCATGACGCGATAGGTGTTTTTATCAAAGCTCACCACATAGCCAATGACTGCGACCATGCCGTAAGAGAGGGAGAGAAACAGAACAATCGCTGCGGAGGCCAGCAGAAAGCGGGCACGCAGCGAAATCGGGCGATAACGATTAAACCAGGACATGGTCAGAGATCAAAGCGGTAACCCTGGCCACGCACGGTGGCGATCACGTCAGTGGGGTGCAGCGCTAGAATCTTTTTGCGCAGGCGGCCCATCAGTACGTCGATGGTGTGGCTTTCACGCAGTTCCGCATCCGGGTAGAGCTGGAGCATTAGCGAATCTTTGCTGACCACTTTGCCCGCGTTACGAATCAGCGTCTCGACGATGGTGTACTCAAAGGCGGTGAGCTTCACCGGCTGTTCATTGACGGTGAGTTCCCGGCGGGAGAGATCGACCTGAAAGGGGGCCATATCGATAATCTGCGAGGCGTGACCACTGTTGCGACGCATCAGCGCCTGCAGCCGGGCGGCCACCTCTTCAATATGAAACGGTTTGGTCACGTAGTCGTCGGCACCGGCTTCCAGCGCTTCGACTTTGGCCTGCCACCCTTCGCGGGCTGTCAGCACCAGAATGGGCTGGCGCACGGCGTCGCCGCGCCAGCGACGGATCAGCGACATGCCATCTTCATCCGGCAGGCCGAGGTCCACCAGCGCGATATCGGGCAGATGTTCCCGAAGAAAATAGTCGGCTTCTTTGGCGTCTTCGGCGGCATCGACCTGATGGCCCATGTCACGTAACTGGACGGCGAGATGATGGCGCAGCAGGGCATTGTCTTCAACAACCAGAACACGCATAGAAAGTCCTTACACTCTGTTTGAGTCAACCTGCAGAAAGTATACGCGAAATGTATTAAACAGGATGTTAACGCAGACCGGAGTGAGCCGGTCTGCGGCGGGCATTATTTCAGATCGTCAACCATCCGGACAGCGCGACCGATATAGTTTGCTGGCGTCATCTGCTTCAGACGCACTTTTTCCTCTTCCGGCAGCGCCAGGCTGTCGATAAAGGCCTGCATACCGGCGGCATCCACACGTTTGCCGCGCGTCAGCTCTTTCAGCTTCTCATAAGGCTTCTCGATGCCGTAACGGCGCATCACCGTCTGGATCGGCTCCGCCAGCACTTCCCAGTTGTGATCCAGTTCGTCCAGCAGACGTTCGCGGTTCACTTCCAGTTTTGAGATGCCTTTCAGCGTCGCCTGATAGGCGATCAGCGCATAACCGACGCCGACGCCAAGGTTACGCAGCACGGTAGAGTCGGTCAGGTCACGCTGCCAGCGCGACACCGGCAGTTTGCTGGCCAGATGCTGCATGACCGCATTCGCCAGACCCAGGTTGCCTTCGGAGTTTTCGAAGTCGATTGGGTTGACCTTATGCGGCATCGTTGACGAGCCAATCTCACCCGCAATGGTTTTCTGTTTGAAATGGTTCAGCGCCACGTAGCCCCAGATATCGCGATCAAAGTCGATCAGGATGGTGTTGAAGCGGGCGATGCAGTCGAACATCTCGGCGATATAGTCGTGCGGCTCGATCTGCGTGGTGTAGGGGTTCCAGGTGATCCCCAGCGAGGTGACAAAATTCTCGCTCAGCGCGTGCCAGTCCACTTCCGGGTAGGCAGCAATGTGGGCGTTGTAGTTGCCCACTGCGCCGTTGATTTTGCCCAGCACTTCGATCTGCTTCAGCTGACGTAACTGACGCTCAAGGCGGTACGCCACGTTTGCCATCTCTTTACCCATGGTTGACGGCGTTGCCGGCTGTCCGTGGGTGCGGGAGAGCAGCGGAATATCACGGTATTCGCTGGCCAGACCCTTCACCGCGCCAATCAGCTGCGCCCAGTAAGGCAGCAGCACGTCACGGCGGGCTGTTTCCAGCATCAGCGCGTGCGACAGGTTGTTGATATCTTCCGAGGTGCAGGCGAAGTGGATAAATTCAGAGACGGCGTGCAATGCAGGCGTGTCGGCGACTTTTTCTTTCAGGAAGTACTCGACCGCTTTCACATCGTGGTTGGTGGTGCGTTCGATGGTTTTGATGCGCGCGGCATCTTCTTCGGAAAAACCGGCGACAATTGCATCAAGGAAAGCGTTTGCGTCAGCGTCAAATGCAGGAACTTCCTTGATCTCTGCGGTCGCGGCCAGTTTTTGTAACCAGCGAACTTCAACCTCAACGCGGAATTTCAGCAGACCAAATTCGCTGAAAATCGCACGCAGCGGGCTGACTTTGTCGCCGTAACGACCATCGACAGGTGAGACGGCGGTCAGAGAGGATAATTCCATCAGTGCAACTCCTGAATCATTTAGCAGTGTTTGGCCACACCGACTTAGTAGGTCAGTGGCAGCCGGGATAAGAGGGTTTTCGCTTCACGCAGCAAACGCTGACGCGAGAACATCAGTTGCAGTCGGCCACCACCGACCTGCTGCCAGAGCACCGCCGCGCGGATACCGGCCAGCAGGGTAGCGCGCACTTTACTCTGAACCTGGCTGTTCTGCAGCACGGCAGGGGAACCGGTCACCTGAATCCGCGGGCCAAGCGGGCTGATGACATCGACATAGATGCCCGCCATGGCGCTGAGAATGGTATCGGATTCCAGCTCATAATGCGCCAGCTGGCGATCCAGCTGACTGATGCGCTGGGCCAGGGTCGCCATGGCAGACTTGCTGGCGCTGAGTTTACGTTCCAGCACCATCATGCTCAGGGTGTAACGGGTCAGTTCGGCACCGGCACCCTGGCGACTGCTGCTGTTCAGCACCGCCATCAGGGTTTCCAGTCCGAGACGCAGGTTGGCTTCATTGTTGCCAAACACGGCCAGCGTGGAGTCAGGATTGAGATCCAGCACGCTGCGCAGCGAAACGGTCAGCGCCTCTGGCTGGCAGTGACCCTGCTGAGCCAGCTGCTGCACCAGATGCGCGGACTGACAGATGCCCGCCAGCGCCAGCGTAATTTCCTGATAATTTTTCGCCACGGTTACTCCTGTTTACGCGTCATCAATAGGGGCTGCGCCCGCTTACTCTGTCACGAAAGGCAGACGCTGTTCGATAATACCGCCACCGAGGCAGATATCGCCAAGATAAAAGACCGCAGACTGGCCGGGCGTCACCGCCGCAACCGGCTCATCGAAGCGCACTTCAATCCGATCGTCACCGTGAGGAATAATCTCACAGGGGATATCGGTCTGACGATAACGGGTTTTTACGGTGCAGCGAAGCGGGGCGGTGATCGGCTGACGATCGACCCAGTGCAGCTGCTGCGCAATCAGTCCCACCGACATCAGACGCGGATGATCGCCGCCCTGAGCGACAATCAGGCGGTTCCGCGCCACATCTTTGTCGACCACATACCAGGGATCATCTTTGCTCTCTTTCAGGCCACCGATACCCAGGCCTTTGCGCTGTCCCAGGGTATGGTACATCAGCCCCTGGTGCTCACCGACGATCTGGCCGTCAGTGGTTTCAATCTCGCCTGGCTGGGCCGGCAGATAGCGTGCCAGGAAGTCGCGGAATTTACGCTCGCCGATAAAGCAGATGCCGGTCGAATCTTTCTTCTTCGCGGTAATCAGGTCCAGCTCTTCAGCGATGCGGCGCACTTCCGGCTTTTCCAGCTCGCCGACCGGGAACAGGCTCTGCGCAATCTGCTGGTGGCTCAGGGTGTAGAGGAAGTAGCTCTGATCTTTGTTGCCATCCAGGCCGCGCAGCAACTGGCTCTGGCCAGCGACATCCTGACGGCGCACATAGTGACCGGTAGCGATGAAGTCAGCGCCGAGATCCTCAGCCGCGAACTCCAGGAACGCTTTGAATTTGATCTCTTTGTTACAGAGAATGTCGGGGTTAGGGGTGCGGCCCGCTTTGTACTCTTCGAGGAAATGCTCGAAGACGTTATCCCAGTATTCCGCGGCAAAGTTAACCTTGTGCAGCTTCATACCCAGCTTGTCGCACACCGCTTGCGCATCCGCCAGATCGTCCGCGGCGGTACAATACTCCTCGCCATCGTCCTCCTCCCAGTTCTTCATGAACAGGCCTTCAACCTGGTAACCCTGCTGCTGTAGTAACCAGGCGGAAACGGAAGAATCGACGCCGCCGGACATACCGACGATCACTTTTTTCTGGCTGTTGTCAGACATGACACGCTCGCATTACGATAAAAAAACAGGCGGCGCATTCTATCATGCAGAAGGCAGACGCGCACCCTCGTGAAACGGCCACCGGAACGGGCTGATCAGATGAAGCGGGTAGCGCGTGCCCTGTTGCCACAGGCGGACGCTTTCCGCCACCAGCGGCGAACGCAGGTTAGATGCCGTGAGAATCTGCGCTGGCGGCAGCCACCAGCAGCAGTCGATGTCGCTGTCCTGCGGCTCCGTCACCACTTTTTCCGGCAGATCGACCCCAAACAGAAAACGCACAAAAGGCGTGGTGTCGGGGGCTATCCACTGGTTAATCGCAATGAAATAGTCCATCTGCGCCACGATGCCGGTCTCTTCATAGAGTTCACGCGCCGCGGCTTCATGCAGCGTTTCATCCGCTTCCAGATGGCCGGCTGGCTGGTTCCAGGTGGCGCGTCCGTTGATGGTCTCTTCCACCACCAGCAGCTCACCTTCCGCCTGAACCAGACAGGCGACCGTAACATGAGGTTTAAACATCCCTTCTCCGCAATTGTTAACCTGAGGTTATGAAAGTTCGGTTGTCAGACAGGGTCTGAGCCGATCTCGCGCCACGCTCCAGGGGCCAGATCGTCGAGGCTGTAGTGACCCATGGCATAGCGAATCAGGCGCAGGGTTGGAAAGCCGATGTGGGCGGTCATGCGGCGAACCTGACGATTACGCCCCTCATACAGCGTGACCTTCAGCCACTGCGTCGGAATGTTTTTACGCTCGCGGATCGGCGGCTGGCGTGGCCAGAGCCATTCGGGTTCATCGACTTTTTCCACGCCAGCGGGCAGGGTCGGGCCATCTTTCAGATTAACCCCATCCCGCAGCGGCTGCAGATCCGCCTCCTGTGGCGCGCCTTCAACCTGCACGTAGTAGATTTTGCCGGTGCGTTTGCCGGGCTGAGTCAGCGCGGCCTGCAGGGCGCCGTCGTTGGTCAGCACCATCAGGCCTTCACTGTCACGATCGAGGCGGCCTGCGGCATAGACCCCGGCAACAGTAACAAAATCCTTCAGGGTGCGGCGGCCCGCTTCATCCGTAAACTGCGGCAGAACGTCGAAGGGTTTGTTAAAGAGAATCACGCGGCGCGGGGCCGCAGGGCGGGCAGGCGTACGTCGCGCATCACGCGCCGGACGGCTGAATCGTTTATCCTGGTGAATTCGTTGAGAAGTTTTTCGCATGGGCTTTGCAGTCAGAAACATTCGGCGCATTATAACGTGAAATTGCGGTGATTGGCGTGGCGTAAATATTCAAGTAGTATTGACGCGCATCTTACAAATCATTAACAAACGCCCAGGAGAGGTTAATGGAAAGCAAAGTAGTTGTTCCGGCGGAAGGTCAAAAAATCACCCTGAATCAGGGCAAGCTGACAGTGCCAAACAATCCGATCATTCCTTACATCGAGGGTGACGGTATCGGTGTTGATGTTTCCCCGGTCATGCTGAAAGTGGTCGACGCGGCGGTGAAGAAAGCCTACAACGGCGAGCGTAAAATTTCCTGGATGGAGATTTACACCGGTGAGAAATCAGTCGAACTCTACGGCCAGGACGTCTGGCTGCCTCAGGAAACCCTCGATTTAATCAAAGAATATCGCGTTGCGATCAAAGGTCCACTGACCACCCCGGTCGGCGGCGGTATTCGTTCACTGAACGTGGCCCTGCGTCAGGAGCTTGACCTCTACGTCTGCCTGCGTCCGGTTCGTTACTACAAAGGCACGCCAAGCCCGGTTAAACGTCCTGAAGAGACCGACATGGTGATCTTCCGTGAAAACTCCGAAGATATCTATGCGGGTATCGAGTGGAAAGCGGGCTCTGCCGAAGCGGACAAAGTGATCAAGTTCCTGCGCGAAGAGATGGGCGTGAAGAAAATCCGCTTCCCTGAGCAGTGCGGTATCGGCGTTAAGCCATGCTCCGAAGAGGGAACCAAGCGTCTGGTGCGTGCGGCAGTGGAATACACCATCACCAACGATCGTGATTCACTGACCCTGGTTCACAAAGGCAACATCATGAAGTTCACCGAAGGCTCTTTCAAAGACTGGGGATACCAGTTAGTGAAAGAAGAGTTCGGCGGCGAGCTGATCGACGGCGGCCCGTGGATGAAGTTCAAAAACCCGAACACCGGCAAAGAGATCATCGTTAAAGATGTGATCGCGGATGCGTTCCTGCAGCAGATCCTGCTGCGTCCGGCTGAATATGACGTTATCGCCTGTATGAACCTGAACGGTGACTACATCTCTGACGCCCTGGCGGCTCAGGTCGGTGGTATCGGTATCGCACCTGGCGCCAACATCGGTGACGAGTGCGCGCTGTTTGAAGCCACGCACGGCACTGCGCCGAAGTATGCAGGCCAGGATAAAGTGAACCCAGGTTCCGTGATCCTGTCGGCAGAGATGATGCTGCGCCACCTGGAGTGGTTCGAAGCGGCTGACCTGATTGTTAAAGGTGTTGAAGGCGCTATCGCTAACAAGACCGTGACTTACGATTTCGAACGTCTGATGGATGGCGCTAAACTGCTGAAATGTTCAGAGTTTGGTGACGCGATCATCGAAAATATGTAATGTCTGATGCGGCCGGCACAGGGTCATGCTCTGTGCCGGCTTTTTTGTGCCCGCGTTCCACGCTTTTCTCTTTCTCCGCCTCACGTGACCCTTCAGTGACATCATCGCGTTTTAATATTTCTGTAAATCGGATTGTCTGATGCCACTGCAAAAAAAGGCAGCGCCCCTGCATCGGCCATTCTTCAGCGTCTGAATCCCGTTACTGTAAACACTCATTCATAAGGAGGATTTATGGACGCAAAATATACCAAAGACGCGATTTATATCTGTCGCCTGATGTTTGGTCAGGCTGTGCTGGAATTACTGGCGGATAATCAGGCCGTCACGAACCGCGCCCTGGAGGATAAAATCAAGCGGATGTTACCCGATGCCCAGCCTGGGCTGATTTATCGGGTCGCCCTTGAGCTGTTAGACGACAGGCTTCATTAATCTCGTCCTGAAAACTGCGTGCCCGGCATATTCTGTGCCGGGCCGAATGATCCTGACGCTCTCCCTGCCGGAAGCCGGCTAACTGCCCAAACCCGTTAAGCGTATTCATCCGCTCTGCCCGGCCTCATGTTTTAACAATATGGCAACTGTTGAACCAATCTGACACTTCGCTGACTAATCAGCTGACTGTACCGTTACGTTAGCATTCCACGAGCGTTAACGGGGACGTCTTATTTTTAGCCAGCCAGCACAGACTGTGCGCAGAGGATGTCAGACATGCGAGTTTTAATTATTTGCAGGGATAATATTGGCGACACGTTACTGACCACGCCGCTCATCAGTGCGCTGGCGCAGTCGGGACAGTATCAGGTCGATGTACTGACGAACAATTACGCTGCCCCCGTGCTGGCGCATAACCCCGATATCCGGCAGCTCTTCTTTTACACCAAACTGCATCACCGGGAGTCAGGGCAGGGAAGAGTGACCTGCCTGTTGCAGCGGCTGAAGCTGATGCTGACCCTGAAAAAGCAACGCTATGAGGTGGTGATACTGGCGAAAAGCCGCTGGGATCAGCATGGCCTGAAATGGGTAAAGAGCCTCCGTCCGGCAAGAGTTATCGCCCTGGGAGAGCAGTCACATCCTCTGATTACCGACCTGCTGCCACCGCCCGACCCGTCGCCGTGCCATATCAGCGAAACGCTGTTCAGCCTGGGACGCCCCTTCAATCTCCGTGAAAACAGACCGGGCAGACTGACGCTGCGGCCTGACGCCGCTCTTGCCGCCAGCCTGCGCGACACTTACGCGATTGATGCCGGCCTCCCGGTGTATGCGCTGCAAATCAGCGCCCGAAAGACGAGCCAGCAGTGGGAAGCGACACGTTTTGCCGGACTGGCTGAGAAGATTGCCGCTCACCACCCCTGCCAGATCATGCTGCTGTGGTCACCCGGCAGTCGCGATAATCCGCGTCATCCGGGTGATGATGAAAAAGCCGCAGACATCATGGCGCTCTGCCCGCACCTGCCGATCAGAGCGGTCTCAACGACCAGCCTGCCGCAACTGATCGCGGCGATGTCGTTATGTCAGGGGCTCGTGAGCAGTGATGGCGGGGCGATGCACATCGGTGCGGCGCTGGGATTGCCGGTGGTGGCGCTGTTTGGCGACAGCGACCCGGCGTGCTGGCATCCCTGGCAGGTGAATTATCAGGTGCTGCAGCCCGCGTCACGGAATGTTAACGCGCTGAACAGCTGTGAAGTCTATGACGCCGTTGTCCATACCCTGATTCAGTCATCCTCTTCAGGCCAGCATCCCCGGCTGGCCGCCTCAGACAGCATCGCGACGGTGACAGGGCGGTAAGCCGGTTCAGCGCCGGCTCTGAATCCGGGAGTGAAAGCCAAGCGTCGCCGTTGCGCTGCCGGAAAATAGCGGGCCTCATCATAATGGTCGGCGCTGACGTTAAACGTGAGAAAAAAGTCGCTCATCAGCAGCGCAAATTCCACCTCATTCAGCGGAAGTTGTTGCAGGTGAAAACCCGGCCGGTCCACTCTGCGGAACCAGCCCAGCGGGGTCGGCTGATTATGATATTCAATCAGCGTAATAATGGCGGCAGATAAGCGGTTCATTATCCCACCAGTTGCGCCACGGCCTGCTCAACCTCTTCCGCCTTAATCGACGCCATGGGATGCTGCGTCGCCGTCTTATCCGGACGGTGAATGATAATGTGGCGATCGCTGTCCTGACAGGGGCCGGTATAGCGCGGGTTAGCGGTGGAGAAGAGGCTGACGGTCGGGGTCTGCGCCGCCACGGCGATGTGCAGCGGGCCGGTGTCGCCGGTGACCAGCAGATCCAGCGAGCGGATCAGGGTAATCAGGCCACTGAGGTTTGTTTTGCCCGCCATTGGCGTCACATTTTTCCGGCAGTGCGGCGGCAGGCTGGCGATAAACGCCTGCTCAAGCGGTTGCTCAGCCGCTGTACCGGTCACAACGATTTCACTGTCAGGCCAGCGCGCAAGCAGGGCGGTGGCCAGCTGACTGAACGACTCCAGCGGCCAGCGGCGAATATCTTTCGATGCCCCCAGCTGAAACCCGATGCGGCGATGCGACGCGTTTGCCGTGGCACTGCTATTCAGCTCTGGCAGATGCATCCGGGTCTGCTGCGTCTCTGCGCCCAGTGCTTCAATTAATTTCAGCTTACGCTTGATGGTGTGGTCGTCGAAATAACCCGAATAGTGGTCGAGATATTTATTCAGTACCGGCGATTCGCTGCCGTAATGGTCGCGTAAAATAGCCTGACTGCCGGTCAGTACCGAGCTCATAATATCGTAGGGGAAATGTGCGTGTAATATGACGGACAGTTCAGGTTTATGGCGACGCAGTTTGAAAAATAACGGCAGAAAATTTGCCAGTTTGTTATCCCAGATATAAATCTTATCGAACCAGGGATAGCGGCTGACGAGATCCTTATTTTTCAGGCTGGAGACCAGAATAAATTTACTGGCAGGAAAGCGTTTTTTCAGGCTCCAGATAGCGGGCGTATTCATCAGGAAATCGCCCAGCGCGGTGGTGGAGTAAATGACCACGGTCTCCGGGTTCAGCTGCTGCAGGGCCTGCGGTTGTCTTCTGCCGGAAAATCGAGAATAAAGCGTTAAAAGGCGGTCTATCAGATAAATCTTTTTTTTCTTCACGTCTCAATTCTCTTTCACGTATCAATTAAATTAAACAAAAATCATTATGCGTGATTAGAGAATAGTTTCAGCGAGAAAGTTCATTACGGAAATGTTTTTTTAAACGCTGTAGAGGATCTGTTTAAACTGTTTCCACAATTTCTGTGTTGTTTATTCAGGGTGTATTTACAGGATTGCGTAAAGAGAGTAGGGGCTTATTGAAAAGGACTGGGATGAATCTTAAAAAATTATTTTATTTTGCATGTGATGTTAATTGCAGTAATAACTAATAGCAGGATAACAATGAGTGACATTATTTTATGCGCGCTATCGGTTAATGCCGCGCACTAAAAACAGACCCCGGCGTCAGAGCCGGGGCCGGAAATCAGGACTGAGGCTGACCCACCGGGCCGGAGCCGAGCGTGCCGCCTGGTGAGGACTGACCGCTTGGGGCATGAGGGCGTCCATCTTCTTTAATCGCGCTGCTCTGGTGTGAGCAGCCCGCCAGAGAGGTCAGCGTCGCTGCAACGAGCAGCAGGGCAGGAATCGTTTTCATAAGGTCACCTTGATGTTGTCAGAAAAAGGGAAGCTCACTTAATCATAGTGACTGACCGCGATCTGGCCTGAAAAGGGTTATTTTTCAGATGTTTCTCAGCGGCACGTCGCTGTGAGCGAAAAAAAACGGAAGCCACCGGCTTCCGTTCTGCTGACGTTCTGCAGGATTACTTGCGGCCCAGCAGAAAGCCGAGGACAACACCGACGCCTGCCGCAACAGCCAGACCGGCAACAGGATTAGACTGAACCTGATCCTTGATGCAGTCAGCAGCATCGCGTGCCGCGTAGCTTGCCTGGTTGGCATAACGGCGCGCGGCGCCTTTAGCCTGATGCTCAGAAGAGCCGGTTGCTGCGCCCCATTGTTCCTGAACTGCGCCAGCGGCTTCTTTTACTTTATCTTCGATTTTTCCTGACATCTGTTGCTCCTTGGTTTTAAGTGAGACACTCAAAGCGTAGCAAAGATAGTGAATCCTGCTCCGTCAGAGGCAAATCAGAGGCTAAAAAATTATGTCCGGCTGTTAATGGCGCGGTGTCAGCGGCTCAGCCGGAGGCGGAGCAGGGCAGAGACAGGGCTATTGCAGCAGCACGCCCTGGAGCAGACTGGCCTCCACGATGGTCACCTCGTTGATTTTCAGCGCCTCCATATAGCCTTCAACCAGCAACAGGTTGCTGACGTCCGTGGCGCGATAGTCGCCTGACAGTTCACTGTCACCCTTCCAGACCTGCTGCTGAGAGAGCTGGCGCAATGCTGCCAGTGTGTAGTGATGGGGTCTGCCCGGTAACTGATTGCGGATGGAAAACCCGTGCACACCACCAATACCGATGACCCGGCGACCCGCCACATCCTGTTTGATCTGCGGGCTGACCTCGTTAGTGGCATAAAACTGCACGAAGCGCAGCACGGACTGCCGCCAGGAGCCAATCGGGTTGGGTGACGGGGCATCCGGGCTGTTCTTCAGCACGCGCAGGATAAAGTTTTTCAGCGTCACGGAAGCCAGCTTCCCCTGATAGATGTCAGCTACCGGCTGACCGGCCTGCTGTCGCCAGGCGGTCATCTGCATCGATCCGCCGCCAATATCCCAGACCAGCAACTGCTCATCACGGATCGCGGGATCGTTCAGCGCGGCTCTGGCGGAGAGGAAGCCGAGCTTCGCCTCCTGCTGCTGTGAGATCAGGCTGATTTGCGCCCCGGTCTGCCGCTGCAGATCGTCAATGACCGCCTGACCATTGCGGGCGTTGCGAAACACGGCGGTCGCCACGCCGCTGATGCGCTGAGGATGAAAGCGCTGAGCATGGGCCAGAAGCTGCTGCAGCGCCGCGGCGCCCTGGCGGGCGATCGCCGGGGTGAGCTGATTGTCGGGAGCATGTGCCAGCGCATCGTTCCAGGCGACGGCGCGCTGATCCTGATAGAGCACTTTTTCAATGCGCGACTGGCAGACATTGACGCGGGCCACCGCGATTTTGGTGGTGCCGGAACCGATATCAAGACCGGCGCGAATTTGCTGGCAGCGATCGGCTAGGGCAGACGTGGCGAAAAAGAGCGAACAGAAGAGGGTAACAGCAGACAGTGCAGCAGAACGCATAGCAACTCCGGATGCCAGGGGGATCAGCGTGAGCGGGCCGTGACGCAGGCCGGATAAACGCTCACCAGAAAATGACGCAGGTGATCGAAACACCATTCGGCGTCGTCAGCCTGCGGACAATAGAACTGAATGGTGATCTTTTCATAGTCGCGCTGACGCTGGCGCAGAGGCGACCAGCTCCAGTCGAGCACCGAGCGGGCATAATTTACCAGCGTTTCCGCAGGCAGATTATGCTGCTTCTCCTGCCCGGCCAGGTAGCGGATGAAATGCGCTTCCAGCGTCAGTGCCTCGTCGTGACCGTGCTGCGGCAGATCGGGACGAAAGGCCACATCGATAAAGCCACAGACCGCATTGGCCTGCTGCTGCCAGTCGCAGGCGAGCGTCATAAACAGCCCCTCCTGCAGATTGACCTCTTCGACCAGTCGGCGCAGGTTTTCTGAGCGGTTCAGGACCGCAATCTCCTCCAGCCGGCTGGTTTCCAGCGTTAAATCAATGCCGCACGGATTGACAGAGCCATCCGCATTGCGGGTGGCCGGAAAGGGGAAGTCGATATAACCGTTGTTATCCAGACGCTTTTCCATCGGGGAAACCTGCTGCTTGACGTTTCCTGACAATAAACCATCTGGCAGCAGGATTCACCCCTTACGGACAGGTCCAGGTGATCTGGGTATCCTGGTAGGGATTGATCAGCCGGAACTGCTTATCAGAGAGGCGCTGCGCATAGTAGCCTTCCCGCGTCACGGCGGAGGGGACATATTTAAAGCGATCCAGCGACTGCAGCGGCCCACTCTCCACGCTGACGTCATCCCGGGTCACGGTGAAGGCGCTGACCAGATCAAAAATCCGCCCCTGCGTTTGCCCCATCGGCTGACCATAAATTGTCGAAACCTCACCCGGACAGTCAACCCCTTTCGGGCCAGATGAACATCCAGTCAGTATGGTGATGAGGATAAAAATGCTGAGTCGCATCATGATTTTCTACCTGCTTCAATCCCTGGGCGTGTCGTGGCGTGGCGTCTCTTCTGCCAGACCATCATTCTGTTAATCATAGCAGTTTCCGCTGCGCTTCCTGTTTGCGATTTGTTTAATCGTTAAGCAACAGGAATGTAAAAGGGTGACTTTGCTTATCAATAAACGGTATTCTTGGCTCCTTTGCGCACCACTTAGGCAAATCCAGGGATAAATGATGAAAGAAGAAGAAGCCAGTCTAATGATTATTCGCCACGCGATTGACCAGTTAGATGCCGATAAGAAGCAACAGGTCGTTGCCTGCTCCGAGCGTATTCGCGCAGCGATGCAGGCGTATGACAGCGAGAATGCCGGGCTGGCGCTGATGCTGGTGGCCGCAGAGGTTGCCGCCGAATAACCGTTATCCGGTCAGCATGCGGCGCCGACAGGCTGACCGGATTACTTTATCTTTTCTCAACTTTCCGCTTTTTCTCACCCCGATTCTATCTTTTCGTGGTCTTGTTCCCGACGCGCCCGTGCCTCATCAGGGGGCAGGGATATGTTAAGCTATTCATTCCTGTAGAAATCCTCTTCAGTGGAGACACAGCATGAAGGCAGCATTGATTGCTCTGGGCCTGATGGCCTGCCACGTCGCGCCCGCATGGAGCGAAACTGAATTTCAGCTCACCTGTCCCGGTCGGGCGACCATGACCATTTCACGCGCCGAATATGGATTATCCACGCTGATGTGGCCTCCCGGACACTTCCAGATTGCCGCAGGCCAGCAGCGTACCCGTCTGGAGGCGGGCGACAAAGTGGCGATTACCCGCTTTCGCAATGGCGATCAGCTGATTGTGAATCAGCGCACCCAGGCGACCTTCTTTGTTTATCGCGGTAGCGATAAACTGCTGCCCTGCAGCCGCAGTGAAAAACGCGATGTGGATGCGTTGACGCTGGAGCGCTACGACGACAGAGCGCGCTCTGACACCTGATACCTGACACCGGAAGCCACGATGAAACCTGAAATTACCGACACGGTTACCGCACAGGATCTGGATGAGGTCAGACTGGGTCTGACCGCCTTCAACCGTAAGTTTATTAATGTGGATGAGATTCGCTCGATTGGCGTCTTTATCCGTGATGACCAGGGCAAAAAGCTGGCGGGTCTGACCGGGTCAACGGCCGGAAACTGGCTGCGGATTGATATGCTGTGGGTCAGTGAGGCGCTGCGCGGGCAGGGGGCGGGCAGCGCGCTGATTCAGGCCGCCGAGCAGGAGGCGCGGGATCGCGGCTGCCGCTTTGCCCAGGTGGATACCGCCAGTTTTCAGGCGCGACCGTTTTATGAAAAGCTTGGCTATACGCTGCGTTTCAGCCTGGATAACTATCCACGCCACCACCAGCGCCACTATCTGACGAAAACGCTGTAATCAGAACAGCGGCTGCTGACGCAGATCGAGCGGATGCTGCTCAGCTTCATCGATCGCCGCCAGCCAGCTCTGCAGGGTGACCTTTTTCCACGAGAGATGTCCGCGCGTGGTGCTCATCAGCACCACGTCGGGACGCAGCGAACGGTACAATTCCAGCGTCTGACTCAGCTCTGCGGGATTACTGTCCGGCACCAGCACGGTAATCCAGTTATCGTGCGACCGCGTCACCGTATCCCCGACAAACAGATAGGTCAGCCCCAGCGGCGACGTATAGAGGTAACTGCTGCTGCCCGGCGTGTGCCCCGGCGTCGGCAGCAGATGAAAATCCCCGAAGTGCTTTTCCTGCTGCGAAAAGGTGTCATCAGGCTCCGCGAAGCGGCTGATGGGGCCCAGTGACCGGCTATGGCAGTAAAGTGCGCTGCTGAAGCGCTGCTGGATCACCGCCGCCCCCGGCGCAGACTCGTGCCAGTGGGTCAGATAGTGGCGGATCACGCCACCGCTATCGGCCAGCACTTCATGATCGAGCGGATTTTCTACGCGGCCAATCAGCAGATTGCCGCGAGGGTGACGCAGCATAAAGCCATGCATCATCAGGTCATTAACGGCATCTTCCACCGGAAATTCCGGGGTTGAGATCCACAAATCGTCATACAACGGCTTCAATGTCGATCTCCTGAAACGTTCTTTATTCCCGCAGAACGGGATGCCCGCTTGCCTGTAAACTGGCCTGGCCCTGACGGACCGCTAATCGTGCGCTGGCCCCCAGGGGCAGGGTCACGGTGTCAGCCGCGTGACCAAAATCCAGACCGCTGATCACCGGCAGGCCGGTGGTTTCACGCACCCGCTGCCAGACGGTGCTGAAGTCAAACCCGTTGTCATACTCTGTCAGTGCAGTGCTGGTAAAGCTGCCTGTGACCAGCGCCCGCTGGCGCGCCAGAATGCCGCTCTGCTGCAGCTGAATCAGCATACGTTCTATGCGGAACGGATGTTCATTCACATCCTCAATAACCAGAATGCCGTTTTCGATCTGTGGCATCCACGGCGTGCCAGTCAGCGAGCAGAGCATCGCCAGATTACCGCCCCACAGCGTCCCCTGCCACTCACCCTCATCAGGCGTTTCGCTCTGCCATGCCACGTCTACTGTAGGTGATGTCAGAGCCTGCCAGAAGTGATGCAGGGTAAATTCAGATAAGGTCGCGGCACCGAAGTTGCCGGCCAGCATCGGACCGCTGAAGGTGATTAAGCCGACCTGCGCCAGCAGCGCCAGCTGAATGGCGGTGAAATCACTGTGCCCGCACAGCGCCAGCGGCTGATTCAGCAGGCGACGCTGCAGGCCGACATAGTCGATCGATTCCAGTAACCGGCTGGCACCATAACCGCCACGCACCGCCAGCACCACATCGGGCAGCGTGCTGAGTGTGGCAAGCTGGTTAATATCCGCCAGCCGTTCGGCGTCTGTCCCGGCGAAGCGCTGAAAACGCCGGGTAATGATCTGCTCATTCTCTACCCGATGGCCCGCCTCGCGCAGTCGCGCAATGCCGCACAGCGCCGCAGGCTGATTGTGACAGTAACCGGAGGGGGAGATAAGACGAACTGAACGTGAAATCATCATACTTTCCTGCTGTTAGCGCCCTTGACCTGAGGCGATGATGACGAAATACACCCCTGAAGTCACGACACGGGCCGCTTTTTCGTGCATTTAGGATAAACGGTAATTTTGCTCTCAGGCGGTCTGGGTATGATAGCATTCGCCACTACCGCTATGAGACGAAAAATTGCTGAAAATCCGACACCTTATACTCTCAGCGTTACTCCTGACCGGCTGTGCCAGCGAGCCACCGCACCACGCAGTGAAACAGCGTAATACGCCACTCACTCAGGCACCGCCTTCCAGCGTTAACAGCGCATGGTCAATGTTTACCGAAGATGCCGCCAGTCATTATGGCGTTGATGAGAAGCTTATCAGCGCCATTATCAGTGTCGAGTCGGGGGGAAATCCTGGCGTGGTGAGCCGTTCGAATGCGGTGGGCCTGATGCAGATCAAAGCCTCGACCGCCGGGCGTGAAGTTTACCGGACGCAGGGTCGCCGCGGTCAGCCATCGAATGCCGAACTGCGCGATCCGGCTAAAAATATTGATATCGGCACCGCCTATATCCGCATCCTGCAGGATTCCGCTCTGTCAGGGATTCGCGATCCGCTGACGCTGCGTTATGCCACCATCGTCTCCTATGCCAACGGTGCCGGTGCGCTGCTGCGAACCTTCTCCCGCGACCGCGATCGTGCCATTGCGATGATCAATGCTATGTCGCCGGATGAGTTTTACCAGCATGTTCAGAACAAACATCCGGCGGCGCAGGCTCCGCGCTATCTGTGGAAGGTTACCACCGCCTATCGCACGATCTGACCGGAAAGCGCCCCGGCATCGCAGCGGGCGCACTCCCTACGGCGCGAGCAGCAGCCGCGCCGTCGGATAATCAACGATCAGCACCTTGATGTAGCCGCCCAGCAGCGCCGCACGAATCGCCGGCGCTTTCTCACGTCCGCCAGCCAGTCCCACGACCTGCGGACACTGCTTAACCTGCGCCAGCTCCATGCCGATCACCGGATCTTCTTCCGGCTGCAGCACCGGCTGCCCGCAGGCATCGAAGTAGTGCAGGCAGATATCCCCCACGGCACCGCGTGCCGCCAGGGTCTGCAGCATTTCACCATCGTAGTAGTTGCCCGAATTGCGCAACAGGGCTGACGGCTCAAGGTCGCCAATACCGACAATCGCCAGATCGACCTGCTCAAACTGCTCCAGTACCTCCGCCACTTCCGCGTTGGCTGACAGCCGCTGGCGATCGCTGACCGAATGTTCGATTGACTGAGACGGCAGCAGCCAGGCGGGGCAGTTCAGCAGCGCCGCCAGATTCTGCGTCAGAATGGTGGCCTGCACATTGCCGTTAGCGCCAACCCCGCCCAGCAGCTGGATAACCCCTTTGCAGGCGATGTTGAGCGGATGCAGCGCATCGACCATCGCCCGTATGGTGCCGCTCCAGGAGGAGATGCCAATCAGTTCATCGTTGCGCAGGCGGGTTTCGAGATAGTGCGCTGCCGCCGATCCAATTGCCTGTTTGATCTGCAGCGGAGAAGCCTGGTCCGGCACATCAACCACAATCGCCTGGGGCAGGTGGTAGGTCTGCTCAATCGCTTTTTCCAGCTCAGGATAGACATTGGCCGGCGGCACAACGCTGATTTTGACCACGCCCTCTTTTACGCTGCGATTAAGGATGCGTGAGACAAAGGACTGCGACAGGGACAGCGACTGCGCGATCTCCGACTGCTTCAGCCCTTCGATATAGTAAAGGGTGGCGATCTTCACCATCAGTCGCTGTTCATCCTGTTTGGCCATCGGTTTTCCCTCTCAGAGTCTGCCCGGTATTGTTAACCATGATCATCAAAATCACAACGCAGGCGAATTTGTGATCGTTTTCGCTTTTTGACGATCGCCTGTTGGACGATGCCTCAGCAGAGGCGCATAGTCATTATGCATATAAAATCGTCATTGAATATATATTCATTGAAATTCGTGAGCAGGCACTTTTGTCCCCACGGTGCCGGTTGTCAGGCTAAAGGGGCATGGGGAGATGGAGATAGCCGTCAGGTGATGAACCGAACTGACACGCTGTTTAACGACGCATTTATACAGGATGACAGGTGGCCGATTCCGGACCGGATACGTTAACGGTTAATTTTTTACCCATCGTGAATATATATTCACGGTCGATTTAAAATTCAGAGGCAGAACATGAACCCTTTCAATCTTTCAGTCGATGAGCTTGAACGCCGGGCGCGGGCGATACGCCGCCGCATTATCCAGCTTAACGCGGGCAGTCCGGCAGGCGGGCACACCGGTGCTGACCTGTCACAGGTCGAGATTCTGACCGCGCTCTACTTCCGTATTCTGAACTGCGCACCGGATCGCACAGAGGATAACGATCGCGACATCTACATTCAGTCCAAAGGGCATGCGGTAGGGGGCTACTACTGCGTACTGGCGGAAGCGGGCTATTTCCCGACCGAGTGGCTTACCACCTATCAGCACGCTGACTCTCCTCTGCCGGGCCACCCGGTGCGCCAGAAGACACCGGGCGTGGAGCTGAACACCGGTGCGCTGGGGCACGGCCTGCCGGTGGCGGTAGGCATCGCCCTCGCGGCGAAAAAAGATCGCAGCTCCCGCCGCATCTTTGTCGTGACCGGTGACGGCGAACTGGCGGAAGGGAGCAACTGGGAGGCCGCTCTGGTGGCGGCGCACTATGGGCTCGACAATCTGATCATCATCAATGACAAGAACAAACTGCAACTGGCGGGCGCCACCCGGGACATCATGAACACGGACCCGCTGCCGGAAAAATGGCGCGCTTTCGGGCTGGAGGTCAGTGAATGTAACGGCAATGCGATGGCGGCGGTCGTCAGCACCCTTGAAAACCTGCCGCAGAACGGCAAGCCGCAGGTGGTTGTGGCGCATACCGAGAAAGGTTTCGGCGTCTCCTTTATTCAGAGCAAGGCGGAGTGGCATCACCGGGTGCCGAAAGGCGAAGAGATCGCGCTGGCGCTGGAGGAACTGAAAGATGAGTAATGCACAACACCTGGCAAACGTCATGGTTACGGCTTTTATCGACGCGGTGAATCGCGGCGTCGATCTGGTACCGGTGGTCGCGGACTCCACCTCCACCGCCAAAATCGCGCCTTTTATCAAGGCCTTTCCCGACCGGCTGATTAACGTCGGCATCGCGGAGCAGACGCTGGTGGGAACGGCAGCAGGCCTGGCGCTGGGCGGCAAAATCGCCGTGACCTGCAACGCCGCGCCGTTTCTGGTTTCACGCGCCAATGAGCAGGTAAAAGTCGACGTCTGCTACAACAACACCAACGTCAAACTGTTCGGGCTGAATGCCGGTGCCAGTTATGGCCCGTTAGCCAGCACCCATCACAGCATTGACGATATCGCCGTAATGCGCGGCTTTGGCAACATCGAGATCTACGCACCGTCCTGTCCGCTGGAGTGTCGTCAGATTATTGATTACGCCCTGGAGCACGTCGGCCCGGTCTATATCCGCCTTGATGGCAAAGATCTGCCGCAGCTGCATGATGACACCTACCGCTTCAGACCGGGTGCGATCGACCTGTTGCGCGAAGGCCGCGATATCGCCCTGGTGGCGATGGGATCCACAGTTCATGAGGTGGTTCACGCCGCTGCGCAACTGGCTGAGCAGGGTATTTCAGCGGGCGTGATCGCGGTTCCATCGATTCGACCCTGTGATACCCAACAGCTGCGCAACCTGTTAAATCACTATCCGGCGGTCGTGACCGTGGAGGAGCATAACGTCAATGGCGGTGTCGGCAGCCTGGTCGCGGAAGTGCTGGCAGAAGGCGGCTGCAGCATTCCGCTGGTCCGGCTCGGTATTGCTGATGGGGAGTATGCGATTGCCGGCGATCGGGCCGCCACGCGTGCCCGTCATGGCATTGATGCCAGCAGCGTGGTGAAGAGTGCAGCGCGCATCTGCGCAGGAGTGTGAACATGGCGGGACCTCTGATTCTGGCAATCGATGAAGGCACGACCAATGCCAAGGCGATAGCGGTTGATCGTGCCGGGCGGGTGGTGGCGCGTGGCAGCCAGAGTTTAGCCCTGCACCATCCCCAGCCGGGGCTGGCTGAGCAGGACCCGATGGCAATCTGGCAGGCGGTGAGGGAGGCGATCACCCGGTGTCTGGCGGCATGCGGGGGCGCGCCTGTCGCCGCCGTCGCGATCAGTAATCAGCGGGAGTCGGTGCTGATCTGGCAGCGGCGCGACGGGCAGCCACTGACGCCGCTGGTAAGCTGGCAGGATCGCCGTTCTGAGTCGTTCTGTCGCGATCTGCACCAGGCAGGCAAAGCCCCCCGGATCAGCGGCCTGACCGGGCTGGCCGTCGATCCGATGTTTCCGGCAGCGAAGCTGACCGGGATGCTGGTTGCTATTCCCGATGGCGCGGCACGGGCCGCAGCCGGTGAGCTCTGCATCGGCACGGTTGATTGCTGGCTCAGCTGGCAGCTCAGCGCGGGCGAATGCTTTGTGACCGATCATGCTAATGCCGCCCGTACGCAGCTCTACAGCCTGCACCTGAACGACTGGGACGACGAGCTGCTGACGCTGTTTCAGTTGCCGCGAGCCGCGCTGCCGCGCATCATCGCCTCCGCCAGTGAGCAGGGCGTGGTGGCGGTGAACACCATTCCCGGCTTAGCGCCGGGCACCCCCATTCTGGCGCGCATCGGCGATTCGCATGCCGCCCTGCAGGCGCAGCGACGCGGAGAGGCTGAAGTCGTAAAAGCCACCTACGGCACCGGCTCCTCCCTGATGATGTCCATGGCGACGCCGTTACTGACCGAAAATGGCCTCAGCACTACCGTGGCCTGGCACGACGGTACGCTGCGTTATGCCTTTGAAGGCAATATTACCCACACCGGCTCAGGCGCGGCCTGGCTGGGTAAGCTGCTCGGCGTGCAGGACCCACGTGAACTGACCGCACTGGCGCAGGGCTGCGATGACAATCAGGGCATCTACTTCGTCCCGGCGCTCTCAGGACTGGGCGCGCCCTGGTGGGATTTACAGGCGCGCGGCATGGTGTGCGGATTGACGGATGCCGCCACCCCCGCGGTGCTGGCGCGGGTGGCGCTGGAGTCGATCGTCTGGCAAATCGCCGATGTCTTTTTTGCGATGGAGCAGGCGAGCGGTCAGCAGCTTCCGGCGCTGTGTGTGGATGGCAGCGCCACGGAAAACAGCTGGCTGATGCAGCTACAGGCCGATGTGTTACAGCGCCCGCTCTACCGGGTGCCCACCGCCGAAGTCTCCGCCCTGGGCGCAGCGTTGCTGGCCGGCAAAGTACTGGGATGGTGGCAGCAGGGCAGTGATATGCAGGCGCTGCAGGGGGGCAGCGTTATCCTGCCCCGTGACGCGCGCGCGCACGCTATGCAGGAAAACTACAAAGGCTGGCTCGACGCTGTTGCCCGCTGCCGTTTTCAGCCGCGTTAAGCGCGATCCGGCGCAGCGGCGTGACGGATTGCCTGGCCTGAAACCCCCTGAGGCCAGGCAACACTTCAGCGCGCCATTTGACGTACCTCGCCCTTATCATTCTCCACGGCAACCAGATCCACCGGCGGCAGATTGCCGCCGCTGAACTCGACCTGACGGATCGGGAAGGCGAAGCGAATATTGCGCGCTTCCATGGCCGCCATCAGCTGCAGGTTAATCTCCTGCTGAATATCCATATATTTGTTGTAATCCGCATCCAGCACGTAATAGACCACTTCAAACGTCAGCTTCGAATCCTCAAACGCCAGGAAGTGGGCGCGGTCAAAACGCGTGGTCTCCACACCCTCGATGATCGCCTTAACCAGCGGGCTGATCTCACGAACCTGCTCCGACGGGGTGGCGTAGCTGATGCCAAACTTAAAGACGATGCGGCGCTGCTGCATACGCTTGTAGTTGTGAATGGTCTGCTGCAACAGAATGGTGTTTGAGCAGACGATTTGCTCTCCGCTCAGGCTGCGCAGCCGGGTCGTTTTCAGGCCGATATGCTCGATGGAACCGGCAATGTCGCCAAAGACAATAAAATCGCCATGCTCAAAAGGCTTATCAAAACCAATCGCCAGTGACGCAAACACATCGCTCAGCACGGTCTGAATGGCCAGTGCAATGGCGATACCGCCGACCCCGAGGCTGGCGACCAGTGCGGTAATATTGATACCCATGTTCGACAGAATAGCGAGGAACATCATGATCCAGACCACGACCCGCAGCAGAATCCCGAGGATCACCGTAGTCACCGGATTACGCACGTGCAGCGGATCGCGCATCAGGCTCTTCAGCCACAGCCGGATGCCGCTGTCGATCCACAGGGCGAGTTGCACAATCAGCGCCAGGAACCAGCCGTGGGCGATGGTGGCGCTCCATGAGGCGGGCAGATCGACAAATTTCAGGGCGATCAGCAGCGAAAAGATCAGCAGCAGGGTCTGGCTGGTGCTTCGCAGGATCTCCACCAGGATCGCAGTGACCCGAACGTGACGATGTTCGCTGTAAAGGGCAATCCGGTTGGAGATAAAGCGAATCAGGGTGCGCAACACCCAGTAGATCACCAGGGTGGCGACCACCACGATGGCGCTGTTGAGCCAGAACGTCTGGTTAAAAAAGAGGGAGTGAAAATGACGTGATGAGAGCCAGTTTTCCATTGGGGAAGGTCTCCTTGCTGGGTTCCGGTTTAAAAGAAATCAAGCAGGAAGCATAGCCTGGATGCGGCCCCCTGGGGGCACGCATCCGGAAAGCGGTTACTGGAATCGGGTCGATTTATCGCGCGCCAGTCGCTCAAGGGAGAAGATAATCTGCTGAAGCTGTCGCTCCTGCGTTGGGTTCAGCGTGGCAAACCGGAAGCTGAGACGGGGCGTCACGCGGGTTTCATTTTTATGCGTCACGACAGTGCGTTCGCCGATGTGCAGCAGCTTAACCGGCACCTCGAAATGACCATACTCACCCAGCTCCACGCGAAACTGATTGAAACTGTCGCCATTCTGCAATCCTTCCGGCAGCGCCTCGTCCACCAGCACACCGATCCCGCCCAGCGACAGATCCTGCAGGCGCAGACGCGTTTTCCGGCCATCCGGCCACACGGTATGGCACCAGAACTCCGGCGCCAGCGGGGCAGTGACCCGGAAAAATTCCCGTCGCTGAATCTGCCACACCAGCTCGGGCAGCGGCGCGCTGAAGGCGGGCAGGCCGTCAAAATCGACCTTCTCCAGCGAGGCGAGACTGAACTCAACCTTTGCGCCGTAGGTTTCCGCCGTGATGCTGAGATCGTCGCTGGTCAGGGCGTAGTCGTTATCCAGATTATTACTGCCGAGGTCAAACAGCAGGCGGTCTGCGTCGGCAGCCAGCATCCGGCTGATAAACTGCCCGCGCGGGAAACGTACCAGTAATGGTGTCTGCAGTCGCAGCAGATCTTTCATTACGCCCAGAACCGCCAGCGTGCCACGTTTTAAATATTGTTCCTGGTCGGCTTCTTTCACATCCTGCTCCACAAGGGGTTTTATTATTTTTACGTTCTGACTACCTCATTACGGTTATCGGCGCAGCGGAAAAAAGCTTTAGACAGGGTACGCCGAAAAAATCGTGAGGGCAGGCAGGCACTTTCCGAAAAGCTCGCTATACTTAGCGCAGTAAACCGCTTGATTAATCAGGCGTTCACGATGTAATCAAAAAAGGAAGGAGCAACAGATGGGTATTATTTCCTGGATCGTCTTTGGCTTGATCGCGGGTATTCTGGCGAAGTGGATTATGCCGGGTAAAGACGGTGGCGGTTTCATTCTGACGGTGGTGCTGGGTATTATCGGTGCTGTGGTCGGGGGCTGGATCAGTACGCTGTTTGGCTTCGGCCGCGTCGATGGGTTTAACTTCGGAAGCTTTGTGGTCGCAGTGATCGGTGCCATCGTGGTGCTGTTTATCTACCGCAAGGTACGCAGTTGACCGTAACGGTTTAAACAAAAAAGGGGACGAAGCGATTCGTCCCCTTTTTTATGACTCAGATTGGATCGCTTTTTAGCGCCCTTGTCCGTCATGCTGTGAGCCTCTTTTGCTGCGAACAGACTATCGTAGCGTGATCCCACCATGCATTTTCATTAACGCTGACTGCCTCCACCGTGAAATGCGCACTCTCGACTTCACGCCGTAAATCAGGGAGCGGCTTCAGGGTCCGCCAGGGCTTGCCGGCTTTCCATAAATGGTGGCTGCAGGGATCATAGGCCGCAATGTCGGCTGAATGACGAGGTGTGCCGCACATTGAACCGATCACAAAGCGTCCCTCCGGGCTGAGCAGCCTTCTTACCTCGGCAAAGAAGCGCTGCCGATCGTCGTCGATCAGGCAGTGTAAGCAGCTGCCGTCAATAATGAGCTCAAACGTTGCCGCCTGACAGCGATCGATATGACAGACATTGCCGACAAGAAATGTCGCGGTGAGTCCGGCTTGCTGAAAACGCTTTTCGGCCCACTCTATCGCGGTCTCTGACCAGTCTACTCCCCAGACTGAATATCCCTGCTCAGCGAGAGACTGTGCGGCCATGGCGCCATTACCGCATCCCATCTCCAGTACCGGCGCGCCAGGCTCCGGTAAATAGTGGTGAGTGCGGAGCCACTGGAAGATTTCTTCCTGCTGTTTTTTGGCTCTGAGATAACCTTCTCCTGCCCAGGCCACCGCGCCGTTTGCCAGAAGCTGCCTGTAATGTTGTTCATAGGGGTTCATGTCAGAGACTCCTTTTCAACGCCGGACCCTCTGTTTATACGTCAGGGTCGCCTGTGTGTCATCGCACCATTTCGGCCATAGCCCTGTCTGTGAGCGAAGCGGCAGAAAAAAGGCCGGGCGGATTTCAGGAACGTTCGGGAGGGAAAGGTCTGCAGGCAGAGAAAGATAATTCTGAGCGGATGGGAAGAGGCTGAAAAAGGCGGGTTATCAGAGGAGAAAACCCTCCGGGCTGGCCGGAGGGTTGCATCACGAAGGCTTTTATCAGAAGTCGTAACCGACGGTCGCCATCACGCTGCGTTCAGCGCCACGGTAGCAGTAGCCGGTGCCGTAACAGGCGGCCACATAGGTGCGATCGGTCAGGTTATTCGCGTTAACCTGCACCCAGGCCCCTTTCAGGCTGTTATTCCAGACGCCGAGATCGGCGCGAACGGAGGCATCAAACAGCGTGACCGACGGCAGACGAGTAGTGTTCTCGTTGTCCGCCCACTGCTTGCCGATGTAGCGCACGCCTGCGCCGGCACTCAGACCATAATCAAACTGATAGTGGCCCCAGAGAGACGCCATGCTGTTTGGCGCCACGTAAGGCGTGTGCCCATCATTACCATCTACCGAATCCTTGTAGCGCAGATGATTCAGGGTATAGCTCGCCACCGTGCTCAGGCGTGAGGTGAGCTGATTACGCGCCTCCAGCTCAATACCCTGGGAATGGACTTTGCCCGATGGCGTATAGGTCGCCGTCAGCACGTCGCGGTTCGCCACATCTTTCTGCGTCAGATCATAAATCGCAGCGGTATAAAGATCGCGTGTGCCAATCGGCTGATATTTCACCCCGGCCTCATACTGTTCTGACGTGGTCGGTTTCAGCAGATTATTGTTGCGGTCGGTGAGGGCGGTTGGCGTAATCGCCTGGCTCCAGCTGACATAGGGTGAGATGCCGTTATCGAAGGCATAGAGCAGGGCGGCACGTCCGCTGATGTGATCATCCTGACGGCGATCGCTGCCGCTGTTATTGGCGACGATGCGATCGTACCGGCCAGAGAGATCCAGATGCCAGCGATCCAGCTTCATCTCATCCTGCAGATAGAGGCCGGTCTGGTAGTAACGACGGGTTTTATCCGCCCAGGTATAGGCTGGCATGTCACCGACCTGCTCGCCGGTCAGGGCATTCAGCTGTGAAGCCGAGCCGCCTGCCGCGGAGATCTCATTTTTGTAGCGGTGATATTCAGCACCCAGCGTCACGCGATGCTCCAGTTCACCGGTGGCAAACTCCGCCTGTAAACGGTTATCGGTAGCCCATGCCGCCAGCGAAGAGCGCTCACCTGAATAGTAGCGGTTCAGCAGATCGGGATTATTTTTGTCCCAGCCAATCTGATAGACCTGATCGAGATCGACATTTGAGTGGCTGTAGCTGCCGGTTGAGGAGAAGGACCAGACGTCATTAAAACGATGGGCGAAATCGAAGCTGTAGATCTGCTCGCGGCGTTTGAACTGGTCGAGGTCGCTGTTGCCCTCATAAAATCCCTTACTCAGCTTATAGCCGTTGTGTTCGGTGATGCTGCCGTCACCCGGGACGGAGCCGTGATAGCCGCCAGAGGGATCTTTCTGCAGATAGGCTTTCAGGATCAGATGGGTATCTTCATCCGGCTGCCACATCAGCTGCGGCATCAGCGCATATTTCTCTTCGCGGGTGTGATCGTACTGGGTATCGCTGTTGCGGGTTACGCCGGTCAGACGGTACGCCCACTGGTCGTTGATGGCGTTGGTGTAGTCGAACATCGTGCCGGTGGTGGCATTGCTTCCCGCCTGCAGCTGAATGTGACCCTCTTCCGCGAACTGAGGACGCTTAGTGACCAGGTTTACCAGCCCGCCAGGCACCGTCTGGCCGTAAAGGGCCGAAGAGGGGCCTTTGATCACGTCGACACGCTCAAGGAAGGCGTTATCCACCTGCAGAATGTTGAAACTGCCGCCGTCGCTCATCAGCCGCATGCCGTCGAGGAAGGTGTTATCGACATCGCCGCCGTGGAAGCCGCGCAGCGCGATGGTGTCGTAACGGGTGGCGGCACCGCCAAAGTTAGTAAAGACACCGGAGCTGTAGCCCAGCGCCTGATTCAGCGTCAGTGCCCCCTGGTCCTGGATCTGCTGACGGGTCACAACCGAAATTGACTGCGGCGTGGTCACCAGCGGCCGATCGCTTTTGGTTGCGCCCTGGCTGGTAGTCGCCAGATAGCCCTGGGTGGGAGAGGTCGCATCTTCCTGCGGCTGCGCAGTCACGACCATATCGGCAGCGTAACTCAGGGCAGGCGCGGCCAGCACCAGAGTGCAGAGGGGAACATAACCTTTCAGCGGCAATGACAGTTTCATCGAAATTCCTTTCTTAACAAAGGTTCAGGCAGGTGTAGTCAGTTTGTTGATACATAATCTCATTATCATAATGAGAATTATTACCTTTTGTAAAAACGCTGCAATTTTGCCTGTGGATGAGAGAACGTCAAGTAAAATTCGCTGAATTAAGGAAAGAATACCTCCGGCCAGGCCAGAGGTATTCAGAGACTAATCAGGGCTGAGAGGCTGATGCCTGAGGAATATCGTGAGCGCTGTTACAGGTTTTATCTTTCGGGCAGTACTTATCCAGCAGTTTCAGCGTCACGCCGTTTGTCCAGCCGAAGCCATCCTGCAGCGGGTACTCACCGCCGCCGCCGCCGCCGAGATTTTTGCCTTCAACGACATATTTCTCGACCAGCTTATGCTCACGGTCATAGGTGCTCTGGACATTTTGCAGGAAGCGTAATCCCACCTTTTTAGCCAGTTCTGGCTGGTTGTAATGCTCCAGTCCTTCGACTGCAACCCACTGCAGCGGTGCCCAGCCGTTAGGGGCGTCCCATTGCTGACCGTTGTTCACGGTGGTCGTGACCAGCCCGCCTGGCTTCAGCAGCTGTTTCTCTACCGCGCTGGCGGTACTTTCCGCCTGCTTATCGCTGGCGACCTGCAGATAGAGCGGGAACAGTGTGGCCGCGGTCAGCTGCGGATGAACCTGCTTTTTCTGCCAGTCATAGTCGGCATACCAGTTCTGTTTGCTGTCCCACAGATAGTGGTTAATCGCCGCCTGGCGCTTCTCTGCGCGATCGGCATACTGCTTCGCCAGATCGCTCTGTTTATTCATCTGATACCCTTTAGAGAGCGTCTGCTCCAGATGGAACAGCAGGCTGTTGAGGTCAACCGGGGCCAGCTGTGTCGTGCGGATGGTGGAGAGATTATGCGCATCGGTAAACCAGCGTGAACTGAAATCCCAGCCCGATGCTGCCCCGGAGCGCAGCTCGCGGTAGAGTTCCGCTTTATTGCGCTGCGGCGCTTTCTGCGCGGTGGCGATATCATCCATCCAGGATTCGGTGCGCGGCACGTCACGGGCATCCCAGTAGCGGTTAAGCAGCGTGCCATCCGCCAGCTTAATCACCCGCTTGCTGGCCACGCCCGCCGCCACTTTGTCGCTATCCGCCATCCAGTAGTCATACTCTTTCTGCAGTTCAGGCAG
Source organism: Pantoea sp. Sc1 (assembly GCF_000255315.1). NCBI lineage: Bacteria > Pseudomonadati > Pseudomonadota > Gammaproteobacteria > Enterobacterales > Erwiniaceae > Pantoea > Pantoea sp. Sc1. Next base: position 2,518,846 of record NZ_AJFP01000001.1, on the reverse strand, counting down.
GTAGTGACTGTACGCTTTGCCCTGGTCATGCGTTGCCAGCAGATCGACCATCAGGCTGAAGAATGGCGGCTGCGAGCGGCTCAGATAGTAGCTGCGGTTGCCGTTGGGAATGTGCCCGTAGCGATCAAGCAGCGAGGCGAAGTTATCCACCATATCCTGCACTTTATCCCAGTGTCCGCTCTCGGCCAGTCCCAGCATGGTGAAGTAGCTGTCCCAGTAATAGATCTCGCGGAAGCGACCACCCGGCACCACATAGGGTTTGGGAAGCGGCAGCAGCGAGTCATATTGTCCGGCGCTGCTGGTGGTGCGCGTCAGCACCGGCCACAGGCCATCAATGTGGTCACGCAGGTTTTGCCCGGCTGGCGGCACATATTTGTCGCCTGCGGCGGGCAGGGTAAAGTTGGCATCAACAAAACGCTTCAGATCGAAATTGCGCTGTTTCTTCTGCATCTGCCAGTCGGCAAGTATCGACGCGGGATCAAATTTCGGCACCGCATCGGCAAAGGTTTTCTGGTCCGGGTAGAACTTCGCCTGTTGCACGGCATTAAACAGCGGCCCCAGACGAACGTCTGGCGGCTGCGGCTGATTATCCAGCATGCGGCTGTGATCGTCGGCATGAGCAGTGAAGGCGGGTACGCTCAGCAGCAGAGTGAGCAGAAAGGGCGCATAACGCTGACGCCGTGGGGCGGCGTTTACCTCAATTTTTGTCATCGGTTTTTCTCCTTGTCCGAAATGCGGCCGCGCGTAACGCATTGACCACAGGACCAACTTTAGACCGTATCCTGACACTTCACCCTGAAGCGAGCCGGAAATGTGAAGCCACGGGAATTATTTTTAGGGTAAAAAGCCCTGCCCGACGCGGGTTTTTTCTTGCGCTGACCGGGATTTTCCCTGACGCTGAAAGAAAAAAAGGAGAGCAGGATGGAGATCATCTGGTATCACCCGTCGCAGTCTGCAACGGCCTGGATTAGGGGTTTACAACAGCGTCTGCCACAGGCGCGGGTGCGTGCCTGGCAGCCAGGCGATGAGGGGCCGGCCGATTATGCGCTGGTCCGTTCACCCCCGGCAGAGATGCTGCGGGGACGGTCTACCCTGCGCGGCGTCTTTGCCCTGGGCGCAGGCGTCGATGAGATTCTGAAACAGCTGGAGCTGCATCCGGAGATGCTGCCCGACAGCGTGCCGCTCTATCGGCTGGAAGATACCGGCATGGCGCGCCAGATGCAGGAGTATGCTGTCCATAGTGTCCTGACCTGGTTCCGCCGCTTTGACGACTACCGGCTTCAGCAGCAGCAGGCGTGCTGGCAGCCGCTGCCTCCCTATGCGCGTGAAACCTTTACCGTCGGTATTCTGGGGGCGGGCGTGCTGGGGCAGAGCGTCGCCGAGGGCCTGAAGCCCTGGGGATTCCCGCTGCGCGTCTGGAGCCGTTCGCCGAAAACCATTGACGGCGTCACCAGCTTCGCCGGTCGCGATGCGCTGCAGCCGTTCCTGCAGGGGACGCAGGTGTTAATCAACCTGCTGCCGAGTACGCCGGAGACGATTAACCTGATCGACCAGCACTTTTTAGCGCAGCTGCCGCACGGCGCGTTCTTCCTCAACATCGCACGCGGTGCGCAGGTGGTGGAAGCGGATCTGCTGGCAGCACTGGAGAGTGGTCAGCTGAAAGCGGCGGCCCTGGATGTGTTTCAGGTGGAGCCGCTTCCTGAAGCGCATCCGCTCTGGTCCCATCCGCGCGTCACAATTACCCCCCATAATGCGGCAGTCACGCTGATCGACGAAGCGATCGACTATATCGCCCGCGCCATTACTCAGGACCAGGCAGGCGAAACGCCGCAGGGCAGGGTAGATCGGCAGCGCGGCTATTAACTAACCGGCCCTGTCAGGGCCGCTCAGGAGGAGAGAAGAATGTATCCGGTAGATCTGCATATGCACACTGTTGCCAGCACACATGCTTACAGCACGCTGCACGACTATGTGGCTCAGGCGAAGCAAACGGGCCTGAAACTGTTTGCCATTACCGATCACGGCCCTGATATGGCTGACGCGCCGCACTACTGGCACTTTGTGAATATGCGCATCTGGCCGCGGGTGATCGAGGGCGTGGCGATTCTGCGCGGTATTGAGGCCAACATTAAAAATCAGCAGGGGGAGATCGACTGCTCCGGCCCGATGCTTGATGCGCTGGATCTGATCGTTGCCGGCTTTCACGAGCCGGTTTATGCGCCGCGCGACAAAAAACAGCACACTGACGCGATGATCGCCGCAATGGCCAGCGGACAGGTTCACATCATCAGCCATCCGGGTAACCCGAAATTTCCGGTCGATATCCCGGCTATCGCTGAAGCTGCCGCACATTATGACGTGGCGCTGGAACTGAACAACTCCTCCTTTACCCACTCGCGTCCCGGCAGCGAACCTAACTGTCGCGCGATTGCCGCCGCGGTGCGCGACGCCGGTGGACGGCTGGCGTTTGGCTCCGATTCCCATACTGCGTTTACGCTGGGCCATTTCGAACACTGCCTGCGCATCGCCCGTGAAGTGGATTTTCCGGAGGATCGGGTGTTAAATGTCACGCCGCGCCGCCTGCTCGACTTTCTGGAGCAGCGCAGCGGCAAACATATTGCTGAACTGGCTGACTTTTAACTTACTTTGCCTCAAGGAAATCTGACTCATGAATGAGTTTTCCATTCTGTGCCGCGTGATCGGCTCTCTGTTTAATCGTCAGCCGCAGGACCCGCTGCTGGTCCCGCTGTTTACCCTGCTACGCGAGGGTAAGCTGCAGTCACAGTGGCCGCTGGAGCAGGATGAGCTGCTGACCCGTCTGCAACAGAACAGCGATCCTCAGGCGCTGGCCGCTGATTACAACGCGCTGTTTGTTGGCAGCGACTGTAACGTGCCGCCTTACGCTTCACAGTGGCCTGAAGGCAAAACCGAGCCGGAAGTGCGGGCGTTTCTCTCCTCGCGCGGTATGCCACTGAGCGATGCGCCCGCGGATCACTTTGGTGTTCTGCTGCTCTCTGCGTCATGGCTGGAAGATCAGTCGGCGGAAGATGAGAGCGCGGCACAGCTGGCGCTGTTCGAAGAGTATCTGCTGCCGTGGTGCGGGGCTTTCCTGGGCAAAGTGGAAGCGCATGCCACCACCGCGTTTTACCGCACGCTGGCGATGCTGAGCCGCGAAGCCATTCAGGTGATGTACAACGAGCTGCTTGAGAGTAACGAACAGCAGCCCGACGCCTGAGTCACCACGCTGCCGGGTGCGTACCCGGCACACACCCCGGCGTTGCGCAGAACTGTGGTGTGCCGGGCAGCCAGGCGGCGGCGCGCAGCCGGACGCCAATCCCCCATGGCGTCAGCTCCAGGAAGGGCAGGTTGTCCTTCACCTGAGGCACAATGCCCGAGCCGGTGTGCTGGCCTGCGGCATGCTGCTGCAACAGCCATGCGGTGCGCGCCAGTGACAGCCGGACCTGGCTGCCGTGCCCTCCGGTAAGACGCCGCCGTAATCCCTCCAGTACCGCTGCCGCCAGCAGATAGCCGGTGGCATGATCCAGCGCCTGGACCGGCAGCGGGCACGGTTTATCGCTCTGCTGCCACTGCATGCCCCGTTCGGCAATGCCGCAGCCCATCTGCACCAGACTGTCGAAACCGCGCCGGTTGCGCCACGGCCCCTGCCAGCCCCAGGCATTCAGGCTGGCATCGACCAGCCCCGGTGAGAGTGACTGGCGGGTTTCGGCGTCAAAACCGAGCCGTTCCAGCGCATCGGCCCGATAGCCGTGTACCAGAACATCGGCGTCCCGCAGCAGGCGGATAAACCGGTCGCGATCGACCGGCTGTGTCAGGTCGAGCACCGCACGTCGCTTGCCGCAGCTCATCTCCTCATCCAGCGTCGGCTCCGCCCAGCCGGGGGGATCGATACGCAGTACCGTGGCACCCAGGCTGGCAAGAAAGCGGGTGGCGACGGGGCCGGCAATAATCCGCGTCAGATCCAGCACCCTGATCCCCTGTAACGGACGCGCTTCAGCCAGCGGCCATGCGGGCGCAGGCGCTGCATCCGTCGTGTGCCAGTCAAACAGCGACTCGCGCTGCACCGCCTGACCCTGGGGATGCTGCTGCCAGGCTTCGGCGCTGCGCATTTTGGCGGCACAGCCTCCCGCATCAATAATTGCCTGCTCCAGTTCGCTGGCCTGCCACTGCTGAACCTGCTGCGCCAGCGCCGGGCGATCGGCGTGGGTGCCCAGCACCTGCTCCATCGCCAGCCGGTGATGAGCCGCATTGGTATGCAGGCGGATCCAGCCGTCGCGACTGCGGTAGTCTCCGGCAAAAGCATCCCACATTGCCGGGGCCGGGCGGTTTAACGGATGAAAGCTCTGCTGAAACCAGCGTGACGCCTGCCTGACGTTGACGGTAACAGGTGGGGAGGGATAAGTCGGGCGGGCGGTGGCGAGAAGCGCCGCCACCGCCTGGGTTGCCAGACCCAGGCTGGTGGACGCCAGTTCACTGACGGCAAACGCGGAAGAGAATGTTGAACGATCAATAAAAGCGGGGAGAGGCCAGACGTTATCGCTGCCTTGCAATCCCTGCACCATCTGTTGCCAGAGTGAGGCGGTGCGCGCTGAATCCATGTTGTGCTCCCTGAGTACGTTTTCTCAAGCATAGCACGCCGGATTAACGCCGCCGCAGGCGCGGGAAGCGGGCGTGCATGCGCAGGTTACGCAGGTTAAGCACGGCGATGGCGGTGCCAAGGATCACCAGCGAGGCACCGATAATCTTAAAACGGTTGAGTCTGTCTCCCAGTACGACGATGCCCATCAGCACCGACAACACCGGCGTCAGCAGGGAGTAGGGCATGATCAGGTTGACGTTATATTTCTTCAGCAGCACATACCAGAGCGTGTAGGCAATAATTGACGAGGCGATGGCGCTGTAAAGAATGGCGAACCAGCCGTGCCAGCCTGCATGTTCGAGGGCGTAAAGCTGATTCGACTCCATCACCAGGCTGGAGGCACCGACAATCGGCATCGCCAGAAAGGCAATCCAGCCGGTCATGGTCAGTGGCTTAATCGGCGGCGACTTCTTCACAATCAGGTTACTGACAGCCCAGCCGGTGGCGCTGCACAACAGCAGGCAGAGCACCCACCACGACGGAATCGTCGGGCTGCCTGACAGCACCACCACACCGCTCAGCGAGATCATAATGCCCATCAGCTGCACCAGCTTCAGCTTCTCTTTCAGCACCAGCATCGCCAGCAGCATGGCAATCGGCGTGCCCAGTTGCACCACAATCGCGCCGGTGCCGGCATCGGTGTAGCGCAGGCCAACGAACAGCAGCGAGAAGTGCATAAACCCGAAGGTGAAAGCCAGCAGCAGCAGCCAGGGCAGTTGCTTACGTTCAATACGGCAAAACGGCACCAGCACCACGGCGACGACCAGAAAACGCATAAAGGTCAGAAACAGGGGCGGCAGCTCCAGCAGGCCCCATTTCACCGCCACATTGTTGAAGGCCCAGACAGAGACCACCATCAGAATCAGAAAAAAATGCCGCACAGCCACGATAATATCCTTTCGATGTTTTTTGCTTAGCCCGCTAATGATGGCACGAACTGCGGCATTCCAGCCAATGCCGGAAAAAATTTTCTGCGCGCAGCGGTGAGACTTTCGGACGTGATGCTGGCAGACTGATTTGACACGACTTCTGAAAAGGACCCGATTCGGTATGACCCAGACGCGCGCTTTACCCCTTGCCCTGATTCAGCTTGAAGTCCCGCCCGCTAACGTTGTTTCGCAGATTGGTGAACAGCCACGCTGGTTTATCGACGCCCTTGATCTGCAACCCCATGAGTACCTGATTGTGCGGCCCCATCTCGGTGAAGCGTTACCGGCTTTTGATGAAATTTCCGGGGCGATCCTCAGCGGCTCCTGGGCGATGGTCACCGATCATGAGGAGTGGAGTGAGCGCAGCGCGGCCTGGGTCCGGGCAGCCATTGAGCAGGAGCTGCCGCTGCTGGGTGTCTGCTATGGTCACCAGTTGATGGCCTATGCGCTGGGTGGCGAGGTGGCGGATAATCCGCATGGCTGGGAACGCGGCCTGCTCCCAATCCGCTGCAGCGCTCAGGCGCAGCGCGATCCGCTGCTGCAGGGTCTGCCAGCCGGGTTCAGCGTCTGGCTGTCACACCGGCAGTCGGTCATCACTCCGCCGCCTCAGGCGCAGGTGCTGGCGGCGTCGGCGCAGGATGGCTGCCAGATTGTGCGTTACGCTCCGCAGGCGCTGTCGGTGCAGTTTCATCCCGAATTTTCACGGCACATTATGAACGTCTGTATGCCGGAAGGGCTTTCTGATGGCGGGGACGTTATCGAGGGGAAAGACTGGGCGCGTGCCTTGCTGGTGGAGTTCTGGCAACAGACGCGCCCGGCCGCAGCGCAGGCTCAGGGCGCGTAGTGACGCCGGCAGCGATAAACCCAAGCGGGTGGCACATTTTTCAGCACCCGCTCGCGTTCCCAGGTGAAGTAACGCGACAGGTCGGGCTGGGTCAGTGAGGTGTACTGAAACTGCACAAAGATCCCATCCGGCCCCAGGGCATTAAACACCGCCCGCAGGATCGCTTCGCGCAGCGCGGGCGGTAAGGACAGCAGTGGCAGGCCGGAGAAGATCGCATCATATTCCCCGTTCAGGTACTCCGCGGAGCAGGTGCGCACGGTCATGCGCGTGTCGTCCAGCGCGCTGAGCTGGTCGGCCAGCGCAGCGCTGATCTCAAAGGCATCCAGCGTGGCGTCAGGGGACATCTCTGCCAGTATCCGCCGTGTCAGGACGCCATCGCCCGCGCCCAGCTCGGCAATCCGTAACGTTTCAGGCCACGCAACAGAGGCAATCATGGTGCGGCATAACGCCTCTGAGGACGGTGTTATGCTGCCCATCATGCGCGGATTGCGGATAAACTGATGCACGAAATTGGCTTTAGCGCGCATCTGGGTAAAAGCCGAAGCCAGCATGCTTATCTCCCGAATGAATTCATCCTCTCGTTGACCCCTTTGTGACGCACTAGTTTCTTATTTGCCAGCCTTTCCGAAAAAAGTCGGAATTTTCTATAAACGAAGCGGAAGCGACGATTCCTTCGGCGCGGTCACAGTTTCCGGTCATCGGAACTGACAGGCTGGCGATGATCATTCATGTTAATAATAAGTTTCGTCATTGTTACATCAGTCACCTGTCAGGAGAATGACCATGCGTTATGCCGCCCCGGGAGAACAGGGTTCTCTGATCACGTTACAAAAGAATTATGGCAACTTTATTAATGGTGAATTCGTCGCGCCGGTGAACGGCAACTACTTCACCAATACCTCGCCGGTAAACGGGTCTGAGGCCGGTGAGTTCCCGCGCTCAGACGTGGCTGATGTGGATAACGCGGTGGCAGCGGCCGCGGCGGCCGCAGAAGCCTGGGGCAAAACCTCTCCGCAGCAACGCGCGCTGCTGCTGCTGAAAATTGCCGATCGGCTTGAAGCGAATCTGGAGACGATGGCGGTTTATGAAACCTGGGATAACGGTAAGCCCGTGCGCGAAACGCTGGCGGCGGATCTGCCTCTCGCTGTCGACCACTTCCGTTATTTTGCCGGCTGCGTCCGGGCGCAGGAGGGGAGTGCGGCGGAGATCGATGAGTTCACCGCCGCCTACCATTTCCATGAGCCGCTGGGCGTGGTGGCGCAGATTATCCCGTGGAACTTCCCGCTGTTAATGGCGGCCTGGAAACTGGCCCCGGCGCTGGGCGCAGGGAACTGTGTGGTACTGAAACCGGCGGAACAGACGCCGCTGTCGATCACCGTGTTTGTCGATCTGATCAAAGACCTGCTGCCGCCGGGGGTGCTGAACGTGGTGCACGGGTATGGTAAAGAGGCGGGTGAGGCGCTGGCTTCCCACGCCGGCATTGCCAAAGTTGCCTTTACCGGTTCTACCGCCACCGGCGGCCATATTCTGGAGCTGGCGGCGAAGAGCCTGATCCCCTCTACGGTCGAGCTGGGCGGGAAATCACCCAATATCTTCTTTGAAGATATCATGCAGGCGGAAGAGAGCTTTATTGAGAAAGCAGCCGAAGGCGTGGTGCTGGGCTTCCTGAACCAGGGCGAAGTCTGTACCTGCCCGTCACGGGCGCTGGTGCAGGAGTCGATATATGAGCCGTTCATGGCGGCCGTCATGAAGCGGGTGAAAACTATCAAACGGGGCGATCCGCTGGATACAGAGACGATGGTGGGAGCCCAGGCGTCACAGCAGCAGTTCGACAAAATCCTTTCCTATCTGGACGTGGCCCGGCAGGAGGGCGCGGAGGTGCTGGTGGGCGGAGGCGTCGAGAAACTGGATGATTCCCTCAACAGTGGCTACTACATTCAGCCGACCCTGCTGAAAGGCAACAACAGCATGCGGGTATTCCAGGAGGAGATCTTTGGCCCGGTTATCGGCATCACCACCTTTAAGGATGAAGCCGAAGCCGTCCGCATCGCCAACGACTCCATCTATGGGCTGGGGGCAGGCGTCTGGACCCGCGATATCAACCGCGCTTATCGGGTCGGCCGGGCAATCAAAGCCGGACGCGTCTGGACAAACTGCTATCACCTCTATCCGGCGCACGCGGCCTTTGGTGGCTATAAGAAATCGGGGATTGGGCGTGAGACCCACAAAATGATGCTGGATCACTATCAGCAGACCAAAAACCTGCTGGTCAGCTACAGTATCGAACCGCTCGGTTTTTTCTGAACCTGACGCGGGGAGCCGCTGCCTGCGGCTCTCCGACTTCTCCGCTATCACCGCTGAACCACGCTACGGCGTGGTTTTTGTACGATTAGAGGATGTAATGTACCGGGTGATTTTTGCCTTTGGAAACCGTCAGACGGCCCGGTAAAGAACAATTAATCAGTCTGTTAAAAAATTTAACATGTTTATTTAACGTTTCGCTTACTTTTCCCTCCCCACGCCGGGTGCCTGGCTGCAGCCAGGCACTACATCAATATATTAACGTATTGATAAACTGGCATTTATACGAATTCTCCTTTGCGAACCGACGCCAGATGCCTCTCTGCTTCCGGGGCACGAATCATTCTGATTTTTCCTTAATAGCGCCACTCATTACATGAGAGGTATTAATGCTGATTTCAGCCCTGTCATAATTTTGAGTAAAAATACTTCATATTAACGCAACTTGTTAAGATTACTCCTATGTAGATGGTTAAAAGTGAGGCAGATTTGTATTAACAAAATTAGTTAATGAAAACTGATGTTTTTTGCACCAAAACCGTGCCGTTGAATTTTCGTCAGTCTTATGTAAACTTGCAGCTAATATTTACAAATGGATTTTGGTTTCAGGCTCACGGGCAGGATTTTCCTGACTCGTGCGGTAGCTATGAGAGATCATGGATTGATAAAGTGTTTAAAATGAACAACTAACAGCGGTCAGGGAAGGGTGGCTGGTGCGGTCTGCTTAAACTTTCAGCGACGTCTGAATTGTCAACGCGAAAGTTTTTCTGTCATGGATGGCTTAAGTAATCTCTGGATTTACCCTGCCTCAGGAATTTTGTCGGAAAGAAATAGATCAACAATTTGATCATTTATATTCAGGCGTAATTTCTTCCCGTCTCTGCCTTAGCCTGCCGAAGTCGCTTTTCATACTTAATCTTTGTTGATCGTTTTTCAGCAGTGCAGACGCTAATTCAGCGCAATCTGCTTAATGATTGCTTTTTGGTCTGGTACTAATCAGCGGCCAGACATTTAACACCCTCCGATTTTCATTACTGACACCCGGCCCCTGGCCACTCTTCTAGGTACGAATGGAACACAACATGAAAAATATGGTGAAGCTCCGCATTGCATTAGGCCTGATGGTTGTTTTCTCTCTTGCGGGCTGTAAAACGCCCCCAAAAATGACGGATGACACGCTGGTGACCAGCACAGTCGATGGCGTGGCGATCAGCCACCGCTATGCGATTAAACCGCCAGCCCAGTTCACGCCGGTGAATCAGCCTTACCGTGCGCTCTATCCTGCCTCGGTAATGAGCCAGCCCAGCTTTGGCGGCAAAGTGGTTGAGACCCTGAAAAGCGGTGACAGCTACACCGTTATTGGTCAGGTAGAGAACAACTGGCTGGCGCTGGGTGAACCGGCTCAGGCCGCTGCGGAACCGGAAAAGGACGCCGCCAGCGCGAAAGAGGCGACGCCACCGGCTGCGCCACAGGCCACCGTTAAGCTGGCAGGCTATGTGCCGTTCCGCGCCGTCGTGAAAAGCGAGCTTTACGATCAGACCGTGAAAGCCGATCAGCCAAAACGCCGTGCACGCAGCAGCAGCAAGAAAAAGACCTGCGTCGCGGTCAACGGTGACAGCACCGCCTGCCAGAACAGCAGCAGCGGAACCTGGATCATTAACTAATCGCACTGAGCAGGGAGGGCAGGATGATGATGACACGACAACTGCGCGCGGCGCTGATCGGCGTGATGGCCTGGCTGCTGGCAGGCTGCAGCAGCAGTACGCCGCCAGTGGCCTACTACAACCTGGATGTGCAGGCGCAGAACCAGGTTAACGGTGGTGCGCCGCTGAAAGTGCGGGTCATGTTGCTGACCTCCGACGCGGATTTCATGTCGGCCGATTTCTACTCCCTGCAAAACCAGCCGGCGACCGCGCTGGGTAGTGCGCAACTGAATACGCAACAGTTCTTCCTGACGCCAGACCAGCGTAGCAAAACGCTGCGCATCCGGAGTCTGCCCGAGGCGCGCTTCATCGGCATCATGGCGGAATACCAGGCGCTGGATGGCAAAGTCTGGCGGCTGTCGCTGCCGGTCCCGGAAGGCGATGCCCCCGCATTCTGGGCGTTCTGGAAACGTAACGATGGCGAGCTGAATGCCCGCATCGTCGCGGGCGTTAACGGCTTACGAGTGGAAAAACAGTGATGCCTATGAACAGAGCCGAAAAGGTGGTCTGGACCGAGGGGATGTTTCTGCGTCCTCACCATTTCCAGCAGTCAGAAAATTATCTTCTCAGTACCCTGCGTGAATGGGGTCAGTCCCAGCGCCCCTTCACCTGGGGTTTTTACGATCTGGAGTTTGATGAGGCGCTGATGCGTCAGGGCAAACTGGCTCTGAGTGCCGCCAGCGGCTGCCTGCCGGACGGCACTTTCTTTGCGTTCAGTCAGCCCCGGCATGGCCCGGCACCGCTCGATCTGCCTGCCACGATTGACCGCAGCAAGGTCGTGCTGGCGATACCGGCCCGCCGCAACGGACGTGAGGCGGTTGCCTTCCAGGAGTCTCAGGATTCTCTGGCGCGCTATCTGGCCTGGGAAGCGGAAGTGGAAGATGACAACGCTCAGGCGGTGGGCAGCGCGACCGTGCAGTTTGGCAAACTGCGCCTGCGTCTGATGCTGGAGCAGGACCTGACCGCTGAGTGGACCGCAATGGGCGTGGCGCAGGTGATTGAAAAACGCAGCGACAACCATATCCGGCTCGACAGCGACTACATTCCACCGATGCTGACCCTCAACAGCAGCCGTCCGCTGCAGAACATGTTCAACGATCTGCACGGGCTGATCCAGCAACGCAGCCAGCAGCTGAGCCAGCGGGCGCCCGGCACAGGCCGCTTCAACAGCGCCGATATGGTCGATTTTATGCTGCTGGCGCTGCTCAATCGTCAGCTTGGCCTGCACAGCCATCTGCAGCATCTGCCGCTGCTTCATCCGGAGACGCTCTACAGCCACTGGGTGCAACTGGCGGCAGAACTCAGCACCTGGACGCCCGCCCGCGCCCCGGACGGGCTGCCGCTTTACGATCATGACGATCTGCAGGGCTGCTTCAGCCGCCTGTCACTGCTGCTGCGTCAGGGACTGTCACAGGTGATGGAGGAGAGCGCCATTCAGCTGCCGCTGATCCAGCGCTCACACGGCCTCAATGTCGCGACCGTGCCGGAAAGCAGCATGGTGCATGAGTTTGGCTTTGTGCTGGCGGTTAAAGCCAGCGTCCCCGCCGACACCCTGCAGACTCACTTCCCGGCGCAGATGAAAGTCGCGCCGGTCAGCAAAATCCGCGATCTGGTGCAGCTGCAGCTGCCGGGTCTGGCGCTGAGGGCAATGCCCGGCGCGCCGCCGCAGATCCCGTGGCATGCCGGTTACAACTATTTCGAACTGGATAAGAACAGCGAGCTATGGAAAGAGATGGAGCGCTCAGGCGCTTTTGCGCTGCACCTTGCCGGTGAGTTTCCGGGCCTGAACATGGAGTTCTGGGCCATCCGCAGTCAGTCAGAATAATAAACTGAGCACGCAGCATGATGCAGGAACACGAAAAATCACACAGCGACATTGCGCCGGATGCCAGCCATCAGAATGTGCTGGTCGCGGCGGCGAATCCCCTGATTAATGCCATTCCCCAGATCCGACATTCCGTCACCCATGACGATCCGGCCCAACTGCGCCGGCAGCTGATCGACCAGATCCGGCGCTTTGAACTGAGCTGCCAGCAGTCGGGGCTCGGCTATGAAGTGATTATCGGCGCGCGTTACTGCCTCTGCACGGCGCTGGATGAGGCGGCGGCGCTGACCCCCTGGGGCAGTCGCGGCGTCTGGACCAGCAACGGTCTGCTGGTCACCTTTCACAATGAAACCTGGGGCGGCGAAAAGTTTTTCCAGCTGCTGGCGAAGCTGTCACAGAACCCGCGTCGTCACATTCTGATGCTGGAACTGATCTACTTCTGTCTGGTGCTGGGATTCGAAGGGCGCTATCGGGTGCTGGACAACGGGCGCTCGCAGCTGGAGACCATTAAACAGCGGCTGTTGCAGATGATTAAAAGCGTGCGCGGCAGTTACGCGGCGGCGCTGTCACCGCACCCGACCGATCAGCCGGTACTGCGCAAACTCTGGCGGCCGATGATTCCGCTGTGGGCCTGCGCGGCCGTGGCGGGGCTGGCTGCCTGCCTGTTTTATATCGTGCTCAACTGGCGTCTGGGCGATTACACCTCGCCGGTGCTGGCGCGTATCTACCAGACGGCCCTGCCGGAAGTGAAGATCGGTAATCCGGCACCGCCTCCGCCTGCCACGCTGAACCTGCGCGCCTTCCTGAAACCGGAAATTGATGCCGGGCTGGTGGCGGTGCGCGACGAAGCGGACCGCAGCGTCGTGACGCTGAAAGGGGACGGGCTGTTTGCATCGGCGGCCACCGAGGTGCGCGGACGTTATACCGACGTCATCCGGCGTATCGCCGCCGCCATGAATAACGTCAGCGGCCAGATTCAGGTGATTGGCTACAGCGACAACGTGCCGATTCGCAGTGCGCGCTTCGCTTCCAACTTTGAACTCTCTCTGGCGCGTGCCGAGTCGGTGCAGAGCCTGCTGCAACAGCAGCTGGCGCAGCCTTCACGGGTGAAAGCGGAAGGGCGCGGTGAAAGCAATCCGCTGGTGCCAAACACCAGCGCAGAAAATCGTGCACGTAACCGTCGGGTTGAAATCACGCTGCTGGTAGCACCGGATGCGACCCATGCCGAACTTAACGGCCTGGCGAGAGGGAACTGATCCATGCTGAATATCCTGTTTGCGGTACTGACCAGCCGCCTGGCGTGGGGCTTTGTCGGCATCACCGCGCTCTCTTTTATCATCTGGGTCATCGGCCCGGTCTTCTCTATCGTGGATTCGCGTCCGCTTGAGCCGGAGCAGAATCGCATCATCAGTATTGCGCTGCTCTATCTGGTGTGGGGCCTGGGGCAGGCGATCCCGCGGTTCTATAACTTCTGGCTTAACCGCAAGCTGATGTCGAGCCTGGAAACCGGCAAGAGTGACGCCCCGGAAGCGGACCGGCAGCGGCTGACCAGCGAAGAGCAGGTCCTGGCAGGGCGCTTCTCAGAAGCCACAGAGATGCTGAAAAAGGCGCACTTCCAGCGTCACAGCAGCAAAGGGACACCGTTCTGGGCGCAGCGCTTTGGCCGCCAGTATCTCTACCAGCTGCCGTGGTACATGATTATCGGCGCACCCGGTGCCGGTAAAACCACCGCGCTGGTCAACTCCGGCCTGCAGTTTCCGCTGGCGGATAAGTTCGGGAAGTCGGCGCTGCGCGGGATTGGCGGCACACGCAACTGCGACTGGTGGTTTACCAATGAAGCTGTTCTGCTCGACACGGCGGGGCGTTACAGCACCCAGGAGAGTCAGCAGGAGCGCGACGCCAGCGAATGGCACCACTTTCTCGGACTCCTGCGCAAATATCGCGGGCGTCAGCCGATCAACGGCGTGGTCGTCACCCTCAGCGTCTCCGATCTGCTGACCCAGTCGCCTGAAGCGCTGCGCAACCAGGCGCTCGCTTTGCGTCAGCGCCTGATGGAGCTGCATGACCGTCTCGGCATCCGCTTCCCGGTCTATGTGCTGGTGACCAAGGCGGACCTGCTCAAAGGGTTCCGCAGCTACTTTGCCGCGCTGGATAAAGCGCAGCGTGAACAGGTGTGGGGGTTCACCTTCCCGTGGGCGCAGGCCTCCGCCGCCGATTTTGAGCTGAATAACCAGTTTCAGCAGGAGTACTCCCTGCTGCAGCAGCGGCTGGAAGCGGGGCTGGCGGATCGGCTGCTGACAGAGAGCGACGCGCAGGCGCGGGCCGAGAGCTATCTGTTCCCGCAGGAGTTTGCGGCACTGCGTCCGGTGCTGGCAGAGGCGCTCGACACGCTGTTTGCCCGCTCTGATTTTGAAACCCAGTTCGCCCCGCGCGGCATCTATTTTGCCAGCGGCACCCAGGAAGGTCTGCCGTTTGACCGGGTGATGGGGGAGCTGAACCGCGCACTCAATCTGCCGAACCAGCAGGCGGGTGAGTCGGGAAGCTGGGACCATGTCGATAAAGAGGCGCCGATCCCGCAGAACAAAGGGCAGAGCTTCTTCCTGAAAGGGGTGCTGGAAAATGTGATTTTCCAGGAGTCTGGCCTGGCAGGCAGCAACCGCTGGTGGGAGCTGCGCAACCGCGCCGGTCTGTGGTCGGGCTATCTGGCCCTGCTGGTGCTGTTACTGGTAGCTGGCGCGCTGTGGCTCACCAGCTACAGCAAAAATAAAGCCTATCTGCAGGAGATGGCTGCCAAAACGCCGCAGGTGGAGCAGCTGGGCGATCGGTTACAGCAGCAGGTCAATGGCGATCTGTTTGCGCTGGTGCCCTATCTCAACACCCTATTGCACCTGCCGGAGAGCGCCGACTTCTCGCTCGACTCGCCACCGCTGACGCGCCGGATGGGGCTCTATCGCGGCACCGAGGTCAGCGATGCAACCCGTGCGCTCTATGACAAAGCGCTGAAGCAGCTGCTGTTGCCGCAGGTGGCACAGAACATCACCCGCTGGCTGCGCAATGACAATGGCAGCGACGCTGACTACAGCTATGAGGCGCTGAAGGCGTATCAGATGCTCTACCAGCCTAAGCATTACGATGGCAAGTTCCTGCAGGCGTGGCTGATGCTTAACCTCTCCCGCGAACTGCCGCAGAACGTCACCCAGCAGCAGGTCAAACAGCTGGCGTGGCATCTGCAACAGCTGCTGGAGACGCAGATCCAGTCGTCGCCTTACGCGAAGGATGAGGCGCTGGTCAGGCGCGAACAGACGCTGATTAACCAGATGCCGCTCTCACAGCGGGTTTATGGCCGACTGAAGCGGCTGCTGCAGCGCAACGGCACGTTACAGCCGGTCACGCTGTCGGCGCTGGGTGGGCCGCAGAGCGAGCTGGTGTTTTCACGCAAAAGCGGCAAGTCGGTCAACGACGGGGTCGAGGGGCTCTACACGCCGGACGGCTACTGGCAGCAGGTGGATAAGCAGATCGCGCCGGTCACGCAGGCGCTCTATAAGGACGATCTCTGGGTGCTGGATGGGGCCGCGCCGCAGCAGAAAAGCGAGGAGATCGACCTCGCGGTGCGCCAGCTCTATGTGCAGGACTATATCCGCCAGTGGGAGCAGTTCCTCAGCGATATCCAGCTCAACAGCAGCGCCGATCTGTCACAGCGCATCAACACGGCGCGCCTGCTCTCTGGCAATCACTCACCGCTGCGCCAGATGGTCATCAACCTCAGTAAACTGCTGACGCTGAACCGGGCACAGCCTGATGAGAAAACCGCGCAGCCGCAGCAGCCATCAGATAACAGCGCCACCCGCACGCTGGAAGCGCTGTTTACCTCGCCCGACGCCAGCGCCGCGCGTGGCCAGGCTGCCGCGCAGGCCGCACCAGAGCAGGCTGTGGCGCTGCACTTCGCGCCGATTCTGGAGCTGGCGCAGCCGTTACAGCAGGGTAGCAAGGTGCTGGCAGTCGATGATTTCCTGCATCAGATTGACGACCTTTATCGTTACCTCACGGCGGTGCAGGATGCCGCCAACAGCGGGATGCCACCACCGGCCAGCGATGCCATCAGCCGTCTGCAGGCCAGCGCCGGTCGCCTGCCGGGGTCGCTGCAGAACATGGTTTCCAGCATGGCCGTGGGGGCCAGCAGCGATGCTCAGCGTCGCGACATGGATAATGTCCGCAAACGCATCACCATGGAGGTCGGCAGCTTCTGCCGTCAGGCGATTGCCGGTCGCTATCCGCTGGTGCGCTCTGCGCGCAGCGAGGTAACGCCCGACGACCTGGCCCGCATGTTTGCGCCAGGCAGCGGCATGATGGACAGCTTCTTCCGTGACAACCTGGCGAGCAAAGTGGATACCACCCGCGCGGCGTGGCGCTTTACGCCGGGCATCGACGGTAAAACCCTGCCGGGCGGCGAAGCCCTGCTGCGTCCCTTCCAGCAGGCGCAGTCGATTCGCGATGCCTTCTTTGCCAACGGCGCAACCACCCCAGGCTTCCGCGTGACGCTGCGCACCGTCAGGATGGACAACGATATTCTTAACCTGACGCTGGATGTGGATGGACAGATTCTGCGTTACAGCCACGGCCCGCAGGCGGTTCAGCTGGTCAGCTGGCCCGGTCCCGGCGGCACCAGCCAGGTGCGGATGCAGCTCGGTCTGACCAACGGCACCACGTCCACCCTGGTCACCAGCGGCCCGTGGGCGCTCAATCGCTTCTTCGACCGTGCCCGGGTGACCGCGGCTGGCGGACTGACCCGCGAAGCAACGTTCAGCGTGGAAGGCCATCAGGTGACGCTGTCGTTTACCCCAGGCAGCATTCGTAACCCGTTCCAGCTTCCCGGCTTTAGCTGCCCCTGAAACAGGATCCGACAATGACTCAATACGCTGCACCCTGCTGGTACGGCAAACTGCCCAGCGCGGGTGACTTTGTAAAGCGCCGCTTTCCGGACGTGCTCTATCGCCAGTGGTCCAGCTGGTTTCAGGTGGGGCTCCACCACTGGCAGAGCAATCAGGAAGGCGATAACGCGCCTTCACGGCCGTTTCTCAACGCGCCGGTATGGAACTTTGTGGTGCCCCCGATGCTCGGCAGCCAGCTCATCCAGATGGGCTGCCTGATTGCCGCGCGTGACAGCGTGGGGCGTAACTACCCGCTCTGTGCGCTGCGTCATTTCACCCCGGCCGAGTGGTCACCCGCGCTGCTGGCGCGTTCCGGTGAGTGGTATCAGCAGGTGGGCAATACGCTGCTGCGGGTAGTGCAGGGCGGCGGCTCACCGGAACAGCTGGACCAGGCGCTGCTCAGTATCCCGCAGCCGCAGCCTCCTCAGGCGTCAGACGAATCGTCAGACATTCTCAACGTGATCGGGCATGGCGACACCCCTTCGACGCTGAACTGGACGCTGCCGGGCGAGAACTTTGACCCGCAGTTCTACACCAGCTTCTGGTGGACGAACCAGAGCGACGGGTTTCCGCTTTATACCCAGGTGCACAGCGGTAACTTCACCGCCCAGCTTTTTTCCCTGCTGTTTGATCCGGCCGGTGGGGCAAAGCCGGGACGAAACGGACTTTATCCCCCGATGTTTGAATCCTGAGGCGATACGCATGACGACCAATATTGAGGCTTTGCTGGCACCGGTCAGTGACGACAATCCCGGTGGGGATAACCTGGAGTATCACGCCGATTTTCAGGCGATGGAGCAGGCCAGCGCCGGTAAAGCGGAGCAGCAGTTCGGCAGCACGATCATTCCGGCGGAACCGGCGGACTGGAACAAAGTGGAGAAACTGGCGATCGCGCTGCTGGAACGCAGCAAAGATCTGCGGGTGATGCTGGCTCTGACTCACGCCTGGACCGAGCTGAAAGGGCTGCCGGGCTACGCACAGGGCCTGAAACTGATTGAGCAGGCCTTACTGCTTTACTGGGAGCCGCTGTGGCCGCGGCTGGAAGAGTATGGCGAACAGGATCCTTTCTACCGCATCAACGCGCTGGCGCTGCTGGGTGACAAGTCGCCCCTGAGCAGCGCGGTGCGCCAGAGCTGGCTGCTGCGCTACCCCTCCGACGGGATCACGCTGCGTGATGCCGCTGCGCTGTGCGACGGCAGCAAAACGGAGGTGGCTGATTATCCGGGTGGCCTGCCGCGTCTGATCGACGAACTGGCGCGGGGCGATCAGCCCGGCATTGAGGCGGTGCTGCAGATTCATGAGCGGCTGCAGACCATCTGCGAAACCGTGGCCGAACGGCTGGGCGACGCCGCCGTGCCGGAACTGACTCAGCTGCGCAGGCAGATTGCACTGATCGCCGAGCGCGGCGAGGCCACCGACCTCAGCGCCCTGGTCCCCACGGCAGCGGCGACGGAACAGCCGGCTGAAACCGCAGCAGCGCCTGCACCGGCGGCACTCCGTGCAGCCACTGACTGGCGCAGTGTGCAGATTGGCTCCCGCGCCGACGCTCAGCTGATGCTGGAAAAGGTAAAGCTCTATTTTACCCAGCACGAGCCGAGCCATCCGGCACCACTGATGATCGACCGGGTTCAGCGTTTAATCGAACGCGACTTTCTGGAGATCATCCGTGAACTGGCCCCTGATGGGGTGCATCAGCTGGAAACCATTTTCGGCCGTCGCGATTAAGCAGACATAACGCACTCACACAGCGGGACCTGCGCGCCTGCTGTGACACTTTATCCGCGCATCATTAATGGAGAAAACCATGGCAACAAGCAAATCCAGTGGGCAGAAGTTCATTGCCCGCAATCGCGCGCCTCGCGTTCAGATTGAATATGACGTGGAAATTTATGGCGCGGAACGCAAAATTCAGCTGCCGTTTGTGATGGGCGTGCTGGCGGATCTGGTGGGTAAACCGCTGGAGCCGCAACCGGGCATCGACGAGCGTAAATTCCTTGAGATCGACATTGATAACTTCGATGAGCGCATGAAAGCCCTGAAGCCGCGCGCCGCTTTCCAGGTGGATAACACCCTGAACGGCGAAGGCAAACTGAACATTGATCTGACTTTTGACAGCATGGATGACTTCTCGCCGGATGCCGTAGCCCGCAACGTTGAGCCGCTGAGCAAATTGCTGGAAGCACGTACCCAGCTGGCCAACCTGCTGACCTACATGGATGGCAAAAACGGCGCGGAAGAGCTGATTGGTAAAGTGCTGCAGGACCCGACGCTGTTACAGGCCCTGACCCATCTGCCAAAGCAGGGTGACACCACTGACGCAGAGGAGCCTAAAGCATGACCCAGACTTCACAACAGCCGCAGTCCCAGGGCGCGGCCAGCTTCAGTCAGGATGAGTTCAGCGCGCTGCTGAACAAAGAGTTCCGGCCGAAAAGCGATCAGGCGCGCGCTGCCGTGGAAAGCGCGGTAAAAACCCTGGCGCAGCAGGCGCTGGAAAATACCGTGACCGTCTCCAGCGATGCCTATCGCACCATCCAGGCACTGATCGCGGAGATTGATGAAAAGCTGTCGCAGCAGGTAAACCAGATTATTCACCATCCGGATTTTCAGTCGCTGGAGAGTGCCTGGCGTGGCCTGAGCTACCTGGTGAACAACACCGAAACCGACGAGATGCTGAAAATCCGCTTCATGAGCATCTCCAAACAGGAGCTGGGCCGCTCCCTGAAGCGCTACAAAGGCGCTGGCTGGGACCAGAGCCCGCTGTTCAAGAAGATTTATGAGCAGGAGTATGGTCAGTTCGGCGGCGAGCCGTTTGGCTGTCTGGTAGGTGACTACTATTTCGATCACAGTCCACAGGATGTTGAGTTGCTGGGTGAGATGGCTCGTATCGGGGCGGCAGCGCACTGTCCGTTTATTACCGGTACCGCGCCGGAAGTGATGCAGATGGAGTCCTGGCAGGAGCTGGCGAATCCGCGTGACCTCTCCAAGATCTTCCAGAACACCGAATATGCAGCCTGGCGCAGTCTGCGTGAATCGGAAGATGCCCGTTATCTGGGGCTGGTGATGCCGCGCTTCCTGTCGCGTCTGCCTTACGGCATCCGCACCAACCCGGTCGACAGCTTCGATTTTGAAGAGCAGACCGACGGTTCCGATCACAGCAACTACGCGTGGAGCAACGCCGCCTACGCGATGGCAGCCAACATCAACCGTTCGTTCAAAGAGTATGGCTGGTGCACCGCGATTCGCGGCGTGGAGTCAGGCGGGGCGGTTGAAAACCTGCCGTGCCACACCTTCCCAAGCGACGACGGCGGCGTGGACATGAAGTGTCCGACCGAAATCGCCATCAGCGATCGCCGCGAAGCGGAGCTGGCGAAAAACGGCTTTATGCCGCTGGTACATCGCAAAAACTCTGATTTCGCCGCCTTTATCGGTGCGCAGTCACTGCAGAAGCCGACGGAGTATCACGATGCGGATGCCACGGCCAATGCCCGTCTGGCGGCGCGCCTGCCTTACCTGTTTGCCTGCTGCCGCTTCGCGCACTACCTGAAGTGCATCGTGCGTGACAAGATCGGCTCCTTCCGCGAGCGCGATGAGATGGAGCGCTGGCTGAACGACTGGGTGATGAACTATGTCGATGGCGAT
Source organism: Pantoea sp. Sc1 (assembly GCF_000255315.1). Classification (NCBI taxonomy): domain Bacteria; kingdom Pseudomonadati; phylum Pseudomonadota; class Gammaproteobacteria; order Enterobacterales; family Erwiniaceae; genus Pantoea; species Pantoea sp. Sc1. The sequence continues at coordinate 2,498,020 of NZ_AJFP01000001.1, read as the reverse complement.
CCGGCTAACTCCTCCCAGGAGACCAAATCACGTAAGCCACTGGCGGCGGCTGAGGTCAATGTGGAAGAGCAGGAGGATAATCCGGGCTACTACGCCGCGAAGTTCTTCCTGCGTCCGCACTACCAGCTGGAAGGACTGACGGTGTCACTGCGTCTGGTTTCTAAGCTGCCGTCACTGAAAAATGACAACGCCTAAAGGGTGAGAAGGGGCGCGATGCTGGAGTCTGAATCTGCATCGCGCGCTTCCCTGCTGATGAGGCTATTAACCGGATGTTTGCCTGAGCCTGGTGTGCAATGCTATGCCCGGTCTTTTTCAGACTGAGTGCGTTTGCGTACGCTTTTCACCAGTATAAAAGTCACCGCGACACAAACTGCGATGAAAACGGCTTTACCGGCAATCAATCCGAGTGAACAGGCGTTGAAATGCTCATAGCGAGAAATGAGATATAGCGACCCGACAAGATCAGTGATCGAATAAAGCGAAAGTAGTGACATTAATATGGCCAGGAAAAGGAAGATGATTTTCTTCGCGCTCATTCCTTTTTTGAGCAATTGACAGGCCCGCTACTATAAGCTTTGCATGATATTACTGTCTACAGAATGGCCGGCTGCAATCTCAGGCGAATGGAAGAAGATTAATTCGCATGTCAGGTTTCGCTATGAACAAGCGAGAAATAAAAGTATTTGTCCGATTTAAAAAACGGGCAGCAAGAAGTCTGAAATAGCGTTAATGACGCTATTTCAGAAGCAAGGCAAAGGTAAAATATGGACTGTTTTATTCAGCCCCATGCTTTTCTTTTTGCCATATCCTTGCTTTTTTAAAGCAATAATCTCAACCAATAAAGAGTGAAAGATAATGGCTATTGATATGTTTATGAAGGTTGACGGTGTCACCGGCGAGTCTAAAGACTCTAACCACACTGGCTGGACCGATATTACCTCTTTCTCATGGGGTGCCTCTCAGCCAGGCAACATGTCTGTTGGCGGCGGCGGCGGTGCCGGTAAAGTTAACTTTAACGACCTGCACGTTAACGCCCTGATCGACAAATCGACCACGGCACTGCTGAAGAACTGTGCCAGCGGTAAGCATCTCGCTAAAGTTGAACTCTCTATCTGTAAAGCGGGTGGGACTCAGGTTGAGTATGCACGCATTACTCTGGAAGATGTGCTGGTGACCACCGTTAATTACAACGGTTCTGACAATGGCGATACGCTGGGCATGACCTACTCCTTCCAGGCTTCTAAAGTGAAGCAGCAGTACTGGGAGCAGAGTGCTTCCGGCGGCAAGGGCGCTGAGAGCAGCGCAGGCTGGGACATCAAAGGCAACAAAGAAGCGTAATCGCTTTATGCCGCCTCCCTTCGGGGAGGCTTCATCAGGAGTTTTGCTATGGCACATTTAAGACCTCAATTTTCTGCCGCCTGGAACCGCTTCTCTGAAGTCAATGTCTCGGTAGAAAAGGTAGGGGAAAAGTTGGGTGGCAATGTAGAAGCTAACATTGCCTCCGGGATTTTCCAGAATGCATGCCCAATCAGAATGAGCTATGTTCTTAATTACACGGGCGTTCCTGTTCCGGCTAACAGTCGTTACGCTACCGTGACGGGAAAAGATAAAAAGCGATACATGTTTCGCGTTAACGATATGATGGACTTTCTGGTATCTGTTTTTGGCAAACCCGACCTGACTGTAAGATCGCCGAAACCCGCTTCATTCAATGGTAAGCAGGGGCTGATTGTCTTTCAGGGGAATGGCTGGAGCAATGCCCGGGGACACGTAACACTCTGGAACGGAAATATCTGCTCTGATAGCTGTCACTTCCTGGGGGGTGCGGAAAATGGTACTTTTGTTCCTGATGTTGCCTCTCTGTGGATACTGAAATGAAAAAGGTTCTGATACTACTGGCTTTGATCTCATCACCTGCGGCGCTGGCAATCACGCCACCTGCTGTAAACTCCTTTACGCAATCTCAAATTTTCAGCAACTGGCTGCTGAGTCGTTGTGCAGGGAAGGTTTCTGCTGAAAAAGCATTCACTGATGATGCCTTTAAAAGCGCATCAGCCTGGCTGGAGGCAAGTCATCTTCCCGTGGACGCATTCACCGACGGGGATAAATTGATTAGCGCTTATCTGAAGATGAACCTGACCGGCTCAGTGGCAGGAAATTTTAATATGATGAAATGCACTTTGCTGTCTCAAAGTCAGGATGCGAACGCTCTCTACAATAAATATAAAAAGTAAGCATTTCCTCAAAAAATTACAAATGTTGCCGTGCTCATTTTAAAGAATAGAGTGGATGTTATTCCCTGTTAATAAGGATGCTAACAGCATATAAAATAAAGATGATGCGTTTCGTTCGCACTGAAAACGTCAGGCGAAAGGCGTGTGCTGTTGTCCAGTAATCTCCTGCTGCTGATATATCGTGGATGTCTGAGAGTCGGGTGCTGTACCAGATAATTTTCACAATCAGCTTATTATGGATGGCGCTGTCGTCTCTGTTTATTTATGTAATGAATCAACGACGATATATTTTTCTGCCGAGTAAGCCGTGCTGCCATCAATACGTTCCCGATTAAAACTGTCTGCCAAAAAAACCTTCCCGCTCCCTATACCCCGCACCTTTCCCTGAGAGGTGCGCACTATAGATGCCGAACCGCTAACCGCAGGAATCCGTTATGCGCTTTACGATAATAACGACTAAACCGGGCCAACAGCCGCCGCAGACCCATTGTGACTTCTTTCCGCCCGGCGGCACCATTGGTCGCGGCGTGGACAATAATCTGGTCCTGCCAGATGACGACCGTACACTCTCCCGACTGCAGGCGATTGTGCATATCACCGCCAGCGGTGAGTGCCGCCTGACCAACCGTGGCAATGTGACGCGGGTGCTGCTCAACGATATTCCGCTTGAGCGTGGCCGTCAGGTCGAGCTGCAGGATGGGGACATTCTGGGCATTGATGATTATCAGCTGCGGGTCAGTGACCTCAACAGTGCGCAGCCGCCGCAGACGGAGAGGACGGCTCCGCGCCCTGAGCCGGTGCGCCCTGCGTCGGTAGTGCCTGAGCCGCCGGTGGAAAAAACCGCGACGGCGGCCATTCCCAGCGAAATCTGGGACAGCCTGGCGAAAGAGTTTTCCATCTCGGATGATCTCTCTAAGCGCAAAGCCGCGCCGGAACTGCCGGAGGCGCATCCACTGACCGCGCCTGCCTCGCCGGAGCGTAACCCGGAAGATCCGCTTTCCCAGCTGGCTAATGACGCGCCGCTCGATTTTGGTCAGCAGCCTAAAAACAGCAGCCTGTTTGATGAAGGCGATGCGCTGTTCGCCCGGGAAAGCATTTTTGACGACAGAACGCCAAGCACGCTCTCTGCTCAGCCGAAGACGGCGGCACCTCAGGCTGAAAAGCCCGCCGCTGAACTGGACCCGCTGAGCCTGTTTGAGGGTGAAAGCAGCATGGATGCGCGCAACCATGACGACCCGCTGGGACTGATGATGGGCAACGCGGTGCCCCTGGCACAGCCGGAGCCGCAGACCGCGAAACCGGCCACCCTGCATGTGCCCCCGGAAGCCCCGGCCAGCGTGAAACCGGCGACCGGACGTCCGCCGGAAGCGGTGCCTGCCACGCCGGATGCGCAGGACTTTTCGATGCTGTTCAGTGACGCACCACTACCTCAGCAGGCAGCAGAGAGCCAGCCTCACCCTGAAGCGCCGGGCCAGACGCCCCTGATCGAAGATGAAGACGCCGCTCAGCCCGACGCGGTCACGCCGCAAAATGAGTATGGCGGGATTACGCTGCCTACGCCGCAGGCCGTACAGCGCGCTCCTTCACCGACGCCAAAAGGGCGGCTGCGTATCGATCCGGTCGCCTCGGGATATCAGCCTGCCGCCACGGAACAGCCGTCGACCGCCGGCCAGAACAGCAGCGACGCCCTTAAGGGGGAACTGCTGGATGCGCTGCTGGAAGGGATGGGTCTGCGTGACCTGCAGCCGACGCCCCAGTTTGACCGGGAACAGATGCTGCAGTTTGGTCAGATGCTCAGCATGTTCTCGCAGGGGACGGTCGCGCTGCTCTCATCGCGTTCGATCCTCAAGCGCGGCGTCAAGGCCGACATGACGGTGATCCTCGACGACGCCAATAACCCGTTCAAGCTGCTGCCGTCAGGCAAGACCGTCCTGATGCAGATGTTCGGCAGCCGGATGCCGGGCTTTATGCCACCGCGTCAGGCCGTGCGCGACGCGCTGATCGACCTGCAGGCCCACCAGCTGGGGATGATCGCCGGGATCCGCGCCATCATCGCCTCCATGCTGCAATCCTTTAATCCGGAACAGCTGGAGGAGGAGGCGCGCCAGGCGGGATCGGTGTCACGTATCGGCCTGCCGGGCAGCCGCAAAGCCGCCCTGTGGGAACATTTTGTTGAGCGTTACGGCGAGACGGCGGGCGAAATCGAGGACGATTTTCACACCCTGTTTGGCGAAGCGTTCCTGCACGCCTATGACCTGGAAGTCAATCAGTACAAAGACTCACAAACCCACACGGATGACGCATGAATATCACTATTGCCTCGACGTCGAATCAGGGCGATCGCGCCAGTAACCAGGACCAGATCGGTGATGTGATCGGCAGGCGCTCCGCCTGCTTTGTCGTGTGTGATGGCGTGGCGGGATTTCCCGGCGGCGAGATTGCCGCGTCGATCGCCCGCAGCAGCCTGCTGGAGGCCTTTGATGGCAATGCGCATCTTGATGCGCAGTCGATTCGCCGCTATGTCAATCACGCCAACCACGCCATTCGTCAGCAGCAGAAAGTCAGCAGTGAACACAGCCGGATGGGGACCACGATGGTCAGCCTGTTTATCGACCGGGACTACCATCTGGCCTGCTGGGCCCACGCCGGGGACAGCCGCCTCTATCTGTTCCGGCGCGGTTATCTCTATCTGGTCACCACCGATCACAGTCTGGTGCAGCAGATGAAGGATGCCGGACACCGTACCGAAGGGATCAACAGCAATCTGCTCTATTTTGCGCTGGGGATGGGTGATGAGCAGCGCGACGCCAGCTACAGCGACGTGGTGGAGATTGAAGATGGCGATGCCTTTCTGCTCTGCACCGACGGTTTCTGGCACGGCGTGTCGCTGGAGCAGATGCAGCAGTCGCTGCACATGGTGAATACGCCGGAAGAGTGGCTGACGCTGATGCAGCAGATCATTAAAAACGACCAGCCGGATGCAGGACAGCAGGATAACTTCAGTGCGCTGGCCGTCTGGATTGGGTCACCTCAGGACACCACTTTACTGCACTCGCTCTCTGAAGCGGCGCAGTTCTTCCCTCTGCGAGATTGAGAACGCCAACATGAAATATGGATTACTGGGTCTGGCAGCGCTGCTGCTCAGCACGCACGCTTATGCTGAAAACTATCGCATCGTCCAGTCCCCGGCACAGAAACTGGATGTCTGGATCGATAACGTAAAAAACAATCAGCTGTCGAGCTGGTGTAACAGCACGATCTCTCTGCGGATCGTCACGCTGGGTGAAAAAGACCCGGCGGTGCTGAAAACCTTCCTGCCGCGCGTTGCCGGATTGATGGCGTCCCAGTGTAAACCGCTGCAACAGCTGCACTGGCAACTCACCGACGCGCAGGGCAGTGAAATCGCGACCGGCAGCGCCGCCAGAGCGCAGCAGTGGAAAAACGTGGTTACGCCGCCTGCAACACCGCCTGCGACATCGGCCGCCACGGCCGCCGCCGTGCCTGCCGATCCGCTGGTCAACGCCGCGCAGGCCGACACCTCGCCGTGGCTGCAGTTCAGTCTGCTGGATGGCTGCCATTTCCGCACCTGGTGGCAGCACCCGGCTCAGGGTAGCGCGCTGTTTGTTCCGGCAAAGCAGGGGCTGGTCTGCGGGTCGGATGGCTGGCTCAGCGGACACAGCAGCCTGACGCAGCAGGGTAACGGCGCGACGGCGCAGGTAGGTGTGACCTTCCTGCAGGGCTTCCCGATCATGGGGCTGAGCAACCAGTCGGCGACCACCGAACTGCACATCACCACGGTTAACAGCGAGCGCATGGTGCTGAGCAACGAAAAGTCACCGGACAGCTGGCTGATACTGCCGTTCAGCAACCGGTTTAACGGCTGGCAGGCCAGCCCGCAGGTCGTCGTACAGATGCCGGTCAGCGAAGCTGCGGATGAGAGCGCGGTCGCGGCACGTCTGCAGGAGGTGCGCAAAGTCTGGTCGCCGTGGATCAGCGGCAATGCGGCGCTGAGCGTGAAGCTGGTGGAAAAGCTGCATCCTGAACTGAAAGATCCGGCCGCTGCGGTCTATCGCACCCTCAACTGACGCAAAAGGAGTTTGCATGGAAACCTTACAGCATCGTCTGGCCAATGCCTCGCTGAGCGAAGCGCTGGCTGATGTTACCCGCCAGATCCAGTCCTCTCCGGCCAGCGCTGACCTGCGGGCCGCGTTTGTGCAGCTGCTCTGCCTGGCAGGCAACTGGTCGCGGGCGCAGACCCAGCTGCAATCCTGGCTGGCGTTAAGCCCGCAGGCGCAGCCGACGGTGAATCTTTTGCAGCAGGCGATTGCCGGTGAGCTGCAGCGCGACGCCGTGCTGCGTGGCGAGGCGCAGCCGGTGCTGCCCGGCAGTGCCTGGCACTGGTGCGACACGCTGCTGGCCGCACTGCAGGCGGAGGCAGAGGGCGATGCCGCACGCGGCTCTGCACTGCGTGCCGAAGCACTCGAACTCGCTGCCGCGAATCCCGGCAGCGCCACTCAGCAGGATCAGCCTTCGCCCTTCAGCTGGCTGATGGATGGCGACAGCCGCTTCGGGCCGGTGTGTGAAGTCATCAATCAGGGCCGTTACTACTGGATCCCGTTCGCAGCGATCCGTGAAATGCAGTTTCAGGCACCCGCCAGCGTCACCGATCTGGTGTGGCGTCATACGCGGGTGCAGCTGATTGATGGCAGTGAGCAGGTGTGCCAGATCCCGGCGCGCTATCCGCTGCTGGCGGGGGCGGAAGAACGTTTTCTGCGTGCCGGTGCCACCGAATGGCAGCCGCTGGGTGACGATCCAGATCAGTTCATCGGTCAGGGGCAAAAAATGTGGCTCACCGACAGCGCAGAGTTTTCGCTGCTGAGTCTGCAGCAGGTCCTGTTTGATAACGTTGAGAGTGCTGATGAGTCATGATTCTGGCGGGCAGAATGACGGCTATGCCCAGCTGCATGGCGGCTTTCGTGCGCGCAAAAAGCGCGATGCGTTAACGTCCCGCGACAAACTGCAATCCTCGCTGCTGGATCGTCTCACGGACAACGCGCCGGAGAAGCAGCAGGAGGCGGAGAACAGCATGCTGATTACGCACAGCACGCTGCGCCGCCACGTTCTGCGCGATCTGCAGTGGCTGTTTAATACCATCAATAACGAAGCGCAGCAGGATCTCAGCGGCTTTGATCAGGTGCAGCGCTCGGTCTGGAATTTCGGCGTGGCACCCCTGGCCGGACAGAATGTCTCCGATATCGAGTGGCAGGATATCCAGCGCAAAATGACCAACGCCATTCTCCACTTCGAACCGCGCATTCTGCCGCAGGGCCTGCAGGTGCGCTGCGTGAGCGATCTCAGTTCGCTCAGCCTGCACAACGTGCTGTCGATTGAAATCAAAGGGCGGCTCTGGTGTGTGCCTTATCCGCTGGCGTTTCTGTTCCGCACCCAGGTTGATCTGGAGAGCGGCCATTTCGAACTTCAGGATGCAGGGTAATCATGGACAGCAATCTGCTCGACTACTACAACCGCGAACTGGCCTATCTGCGTGAGATGGGGGCGGAGTTTGCGGCGCGCTATCCCAAAGTGGCGGGACGTCTGGGCATGCGCGGCATCGACGTGGCGGACCCCTACGTCGAACGGCTGATGGAGGGATTCGCCTTTCTGACCTCCCGCGTGCAGCTGAAGATGGATGCGGAGTTTCCGCGCTTCTCGCAGCGTCTGCTGGAGATGATTGTGCCTTCCTATCTGTCGCCGACGCCGTCGATGGCGATCGCCCAGCTGACCCCGGACAGCCGGAAAGGGGACATCACCCAGGGATTCCATGTGCCGCGTGGCACCATGATGGAAAGCCAGAACCTGAAAAAAACCGGCGTCACCTGCAGCTATACCACCGCCCAGGATGTGATGCTGCATCCGCTGCGCATCAGCGAAGTCACGCTTGGCGGGGTGCCCGGCGATCTGCCCACGGGGGAGCTGAAACTCAGCGGCCTGGGGGCAGCCAGTGCACTGCGCATCCGCATCAGCTGTGAGGGGATCTCCTCGCTGAGTCAGCTGAACGTGGATGACCTGATGCTGTTTCTCAGCGGCCCGGATATTCAGGCCCTGAAACTGCTTGAGCTGCTGATGGCGCACCGGGTGGGCATCGTGCTGCAGTCCGTTGAAAAACACCCTCAGCGTCAGGTGCTTTCAGATGATGCCCTGCAGCAGGAAGGGTTCGCGCCGGAGCAGGCGCTGCTGCCGGACGATCTGCGCAACTTCGACGGCTATCGTCTGTTGCAGGAATATTTCGCGTTCCCGGCGCGCTTCCAGTTTATCAGCCTGAACCAGCTCGCGCCGTTTCTGCGCCGCTGCGACAGCGCCCAGGCATTCGACATCATCATTCTGCTCGACAAGGCAGACAGTGGGCTGGAGAGCGTGGTCGATCACAGCCACCTGGCGCTGCACTGCACCCCGGTCATCAACCTGTTCCCGAAAACGGCAGAGCGCCTGAAGGTCAGCGACAGTCAGCACGAATATCACCTGGTGGTGGATAACATCCGGCCGCTGGATTATGAAGTGCATTCGGTGCAGCGCCTGTTCGCCACCATTGAGGGCAAGCGTGAAGAGCAGGTTTTCCGCCCCTTCTGGAGCACTTTCAGTGGCGATCAGGGCGACTATGGCGCCTACTTCTCGCTGCGCCGCGAGCAGCGCACCCTGTCTGAACAGGCGCAGCGCTATGGCACCCGCACCGGCTACATCGGTTCAGAGCTCTTTCTCTCGCTGGTGGATGAGCATCACGCGCCGTGGCGCGATGAGATGCGCTATCTCTCCGCCGAAGTGATGTGTACCAGCCGCGATCTGCCGCTGATGCTGCAGCAGGATCAGGGCAACTTCGTCATGCCGGACTCCATTCCGGTGGCGGAGCTGAAACTGTGCAAAGGCCCGACGCCGCCACGCCCGGCCCTGGCCGAGGGGCTTTCCGCCTGGCGGCTGATCAGCCATCTGCAGATGAACTACCTCAGCCTGATGGACAGCAGCGACGGAGAGGGCGCGGCGGCGCTGCGTCAGCTGTTGAGCCTTTATGCCAACCTGGCGGAAGCACCGGTTGCCCGCCAGATTGACGGCATCCGACACTGCACGCTCAGCGCCGTTAACCGCCGCGTGCCGGAGCCAGGCCCGGTGGTGTTTGCGCGTGGTGTCAGTATCACGCTGGAGGTGGATGAGCAGGCGTTTTCGGGTGCCAGCCCGTGGCTGCTCGGCAGCGTACTGGAGCGGGTCTGCAGCCGCCTTGTGGCGCTGAACAGCTTCACCGAGTTCACCCTCAACAGCCAGCAGCGCGGCGAAGTCGGCTACTGGCCGCCGCGCATGGGCCGGAAGGCGCTGATATGAGTGGCGAAAAAGTCATTACGCTGCCACGACTGACCCGCCTGCCGGACGATTTCTGGCAGAAGGTGATGGCCGCGCCGTGGCGCTACGATCTGTTCCAGCTGCTGCGGCGGCTGGATGCGCAGGGCGGGCAGCGTTATCCGCTGGGCCGTGCGCCGCTGCCGAAGTTTGAAGCGGTGCGCATCGGGCAGACGCCGTCACTGGCGTTTGCTCCCTCTACCGTCGCCAGCGCCGCGCCGCGGGAGGAGACGGGACGCCACGATCTCTCGATTTACAGCTTTGGTCTGTTTGGACCCAATGGTCCGCTGCCAACCCATCTGACCGAATATGTACACGAACGGATTGTGCATCATCAGGATCACAGCCTGTCGGCATTTGCTGACCTGTTTCATCATCGCGCCACGCTGCTGTTCTATCGCGCCTGGGCGGATGCGCAGCCGACGGTCTCCCTGGATCGGCCCGACGACAGTCGCTTTCTGAACTATCTTGCCTGCCTCGCCGGCATCGGGTTGCCGGCCCAGCAGCAGGCCAGCTCACTCAGCCTGCATGCGCGGCTGATGCTGGTGGGGCATCTCAGCCGTCACGGTCACGACGCCGAGGGGCTGGTGCGCATTCTGCAGCACTATTTCGGCGTGCCGGTCAGGCTGACGCAGAACCTGCCGCACTGGCTTACGCTGGACAGCCGCGATCAGGCCCGGCTGGGTGCGGGACGCCATATGCCCCGGCTGGGTGCCTCCGCTTTTCTCGGCGTGGCGGTACGCGACGTGCAGCACCGTTTCCGCCTCCATCTGGGGCCGCTCAGCGCCGCGCAGTATGCCCATTTCCTGCCCGATGCCCCCGGCGCGCGCGAAGTGCGCGACTGGGTACGTCACTACCTCGGCATCGAAATGCAGTGGGATCTCAGTCTGATCCTCGCTGCAGATGAGGTCGGGGGCGTGGCTCTGGGTGGCGGTGCCCGGCTTGGTTATACCAGCTGGCTGGGGCAGATGCCGCAGCCGCAGGATCGCGAAGATTTTATATTTGAGGTTGAGGCTGCCTCGCGCTAGCCCAGCCGCTTTCCCTGTTACACAGCCTGCGTCTTTCATTGAAGAGAGTCCCCTATGTCAGAAATCAGCCGTGCCGTCCTGTTCGGCAAACTGGATACGCTGTTATTTACCTCGCTGGAAAGCGCCACCGCCTTTTGCAAACTGCGCGGCAATCCCTATGTTGAACTGGTGCACTGGCTGCATCAGATGATGCAGCAGCAGGATGGCGACTTACAGCAGGTCATCACACATTTTTCACTGGATGAAAAGGCCCTGACTCAGGACATCGTCGCTGCGCTGGATCGCCTGCCGCGCGGCGCCAGTGCGGTCTCCGACCTCTCTGAGCATATCGACAGCGCCGTTGAGCGGGCGTGGGTTTACGCCTCACTGAAATATGGCGCAACCCGCATTCGCGGCGGTCATCTGCTCATAGGCATCCTTAAAACCTTTAACCTCGCCAGCGTGCTGAAAGGCATTTCCGGTCAGTTTGCCCGGATTAACGCCGATGCCCTGCTGGCGGAGTTCGACACGCTGCTCGGCAACAGCAAAGAAGCGCAGCAGGCGCTGAGCGCACCGCAGGATGTCGCAGGCGCACCGCCAGCCGCCAGCGGCAGCACGCTGGCGCAGTATGGCCAGGACCTGACGGCGCGCGCCCGTGCGGGAAGCATCGATCCGGTGACCGGGCGTGACGACGAGATCCGCCAGATGGTCGATATCCTGATGCGTCGCCGCCAGAACAACCCGCTGCTGACGGGCGAAGCGGGCGTCGGCAAAACGGCGGTGGTCGAGGGCCTTGCCCTGCGTATCGCGGCGGGCGATGTGCCTGCGCCGCTGCGCGACGTGCAGCTCTGGCTGCTGGATATCGGTCTGCTGCAGGCCGGTGCCGGGATGAAAGGGGAGTTTGAGGCGCGACTACAGGCACTGATCAACGAGGTGCAGTCCAGCCCGACGCCGATTGTGCTGTTTGTGGATGAGATCCACACCCTGGTCGGCGCGGGGGGGCAGCAGGGCACCGGCGACGCCGCCAACCTGCTGAAACCGGCGCTGGCGCGTGGCCAGCTGCGCACCATCGGCGCGACCACCTGGGCGGAATATAAAAAGTATATCGAGAAAGATCCGGCGCTGACCCGACGCTTCCAGACCGTGCAGGTGCAGGAGCCAGATGAGGCCAGAGCGATTCTGATGCTGCGCAGCACCGTCAGCGCACTGGAGAAGCATCACCGGGTGCTGCTGCTGGATGATGCGGTCAGTGCGGCGGTGAAACTCTCGCATCGCTACATCCCGGCGCGCCAGCTGCCCGATAAAGCCGTGGCGCTGCTGGACACCGCCTGTGCCCGCGTGGCGGTCAGTCAGGGCGCGCAGCCCGCGGCACTGGAGGATTGTCTGCACCGTCTGGCCGCGCTGGAGATTGAAGCGGAGATTGTGGAACGTGAAATCCGTGTCGGCCTCGGTGATGTGACCCGCCAGCAGGCGATTGCCGGAGAGCGTGCGGCGCTGGAAGCGGAACATGATGCGCTGCAAAAGCGCTGGCTGCAGGAGCGCGAACTGGTCGAGACGCTGATTGCGCTGCGCGCCCGCTGTGCCACCGAAGAGGATGCGGCGCTGCGTGAACAGCGCGATGCCACACAGCAGCAGCTGACGGCGCTGCAGGGTGACACGCCGCTGCTCTTCGCTGCCGTCGATGCGGGCGTGGTCGCCGCCGTGGTCTCTGACTGGACCGGCATTCCGCTGGGCCGGATGGTGAAGAATGAGATCGACGCCGTACTCAATCTGGCGGACACCCTGAACCAGCGCGTTATCGGCCAGCGTCACGGTCTGGAGCTGATCGCGAAGCGGGTTCGCACCACGCGCGCGCGCCTTGACAACCCCAACAAACCGGCAGGCGTCTTTATGCTGTGCGGGCCGTCGGGCGTGGGTAAAACCGAGACCGCGCTGGCGCTCGCCGAGTCGCTGTATGGCGGCGAGCAGAACATCATCACCATTAACATGAGCGAGTTTCAGGAGGCGCACACCGTTTCAACGCTGAAAGGGGCCCCGCCGGGCTATGTGGGTTACGGCGAAGGTGGCGTGCTGACCGAAGCGGTGCGCCGTCGCCCTTACAGCGTGGTGCTGCTGGATGAAATTGAGAAAGCTCATCCCGATGTGCATGAGCTCTTCTTCCAGGTGTTCGACAAGGGCTGGATGGAAGATGGCGAAGGGCGTCACATCGACTTCCGCAATACCATCATCATTCTGACCTCGAATGTCGGCACGCAGCTTATCAGCGCGATGTGCGCCGATCCGGAACTGATGCCCGATCCTGACGCCCTCAGCGCCGCCCTGCGTAAACCGCTGCTGGAGGTGTTCCCGCCTGCGCTGCTGGGGCGTCTGCTGGTGGTGCCGTACTACCCGCTCAGCGATGACATGCTGGCGGAGATTGTGCGGCTGCAGCTGGCGCGCATTGTGCGTCGTCTCGCCGACAATCACGGCATCGAGGCGGAGATCGACGAGTCGGTGGTGAATCAGATCGTGCAGCGCTGCACCGAAGTGGAGTCGGGCGGACGCATGGTCGATGCCATCCTCACCAACACGCTGTTACCGCAGATGAGCCAGATACTGCTCAGCGCCCACGCCCGCGATGAGCGCTATCGCCGCGTTGCCGTGCGCTGTGAGCAGGGCGAATTTGTCTGCCAGTTCGCTGTTTAAAGCCTAGTCATCAGAGAGTTTTCGAATATGTCGGAACATGATCAACCCCTGAATGTCCCCAACGCCCTGCCGCTGGGTTACCGCTTCAATGAGTTTGAGATTAAAGAGGTCATCGGCGGTGGCGGCTTTGGCATCGTCTATCGCGCCTGGGACCACCAGCTGGAACGCGATATCGCCATCAAAGAGTTCATGCCCGCCTCGCTGGCGGTGCGCAGCGATGATCTCAACCTGGTGCTGCGCAGTGAGCGTTTCAGCAAAACCTTTCACGCCGGGCTGAACAGCTTTATCCAGGAGGCGCGGCTGCTGGCCCGCTTCAATCATCCCAACCTGCTGCACGTGCTGCGTTTCTGGGTGCAGAACGACACCGCCTATATGGGCACGGTGTTCTACAGCGGTACAACGCTCTCGACCTTCCGCGAACGTCAGCCGCAGTCGGTGAATGAGGCCTGGATTCGTCGCCTGCTGCCACCGCTGCTGGGGGCGATTAAAACCATCCATGAAGCGGGCTATCTGCACCGCGATATCTCGCTGGATAACATCCAGATCCAGAGCAGCGGTGAGCCGATCCTGCTGGACTTCGGATCAGCGCGTAAAACCATCGGCAACCTCTCCGATGAGAGCGAGACCATGCTGCGCCCCGGCTATGCGCCGATTGAGCAGTACAGCGACAACGATGAGAGCGAGCAGGGCGCATGGACCGATATCTACGCGCTGGGCGCGGTGCTGCACACGCTGATCACAGGCGCGCCGCCGCCGGTGAGCGTGGTGCGCAGTATCGAAGATAACTACCAGCCGCTGGTGCAGCGTCGTCTGGCGGGGTACTCCTCTGCACTGCTCAGCGCTGTCGATCGTGCGCTGGCGCTGAAACCGGAAGATCGTCCGCAGAGCATTGATGACTTTGCAGCGCTGATGGCGCTGCCGGAACGTGAACCGGAGCCGCTGCTCAGCGCAAAAATGAGCGGGCCGGGCACCATGCTGGTGCCGATCGAAGAAGAGGAGGCGGTCAGCCCCGACTCGCGACTGAAAACGCTGCTGGGCCACCGCTTTGCCCTGCCGGGCCTGGTGGCCGCGGGCGTGCTGGTCGGGCTGTGCGCCGGTCTGCTGATGTCGCGTGGTGATGAACAGACGGCCCCGGCGGAGACCGCACAAAACAGTGCGCCTGCCGTCACCGTCGCGCCAGTTAACCAGCCGGTGGCTGCGCCACCGACGCAGGCTGAGACCCCGCCGGATAGCGTTGCCAGCAGCCCGGCTCAGACAACCGCGCCAGCGCAGACCGCCGCACGTGAACCCGATCCTCAACCGGCCCCGCCAGCTGAACCTGTGGCTCAGGTCTATATCCGGCTGCAGCAGGGTGAACGGGTTCAGGTGAACGGTCAGCCGCAGGCGCTGGTGCCTGCGGTCAATGGCTTTGCTACGCTGCAGCTGGCGCCGGGCAACTACACCTTTGCCATCAGTGGCCAGAGCGGCACCCGTCAGCAGACGCTGAACGTCAGCGAAGAAGGCGTCTGGTTGCTTGATCCACACAGTTAATAGTCAGGGATTACTTATGTTCTCACGCATTACCGCGCAGCTGCCGGCGGACGGCCTGCTGTTCCACACGCTGAAGGGTACCGAGGCGCTGTCGCACCCGTTTGTGCTCACCGCCGAGCTGCTCTCCACCGACGCACGCATCGATCGCCACGCCCTGCTGGGCCAGCCGGTGACGTTCACGCTGCCGACCGACGGCCTGATGAGCGCGCTGAGCCCGCGCTACCTCAACGGTAAAATCACCCGGGTGGCGGTGCGCAGCCAGGAGCTGAACGGCACGCGCTACGCGTGCTACGAACTCACGGTGGAGCCGGACCTGTGGCCGATGAAGCGGGACCGCAACCTGCGCATCTTCCAGAGCCAGACGGTGCCGCAGATAGTGCAGACGCTGCTGAAGGAGTACGGGGTGAGCGTCGAGACGCGGCTGGCGGGCAGCTACCGGGTGTGGGAGTACTGCGTGCAGTATCAGGAGAGCAGCCTGGACTTCATCAGCCGCCTGATGGAGCTGGAGGGGATGTACTACTTCTTCCGCCACGAGGCGGACAAACATACGCTGGTGCTGTGCGACGCGCCGGACCAGCACCAGGCGTTTCCGGGCTATGAGACTATCGCCTACCACGTCACGCCGTCCGGCGGCGTGGTGACGGAGGAGGGCATCAGCCAGTGGTCGCTGTCGGAGAGCGTGACGCCGGGGATGTACAGCACCGACGACTACGACTTCCGCAAGCCGAACGCATGGATGCTACAGGCGCGGCAGAACCCGGCGTCGCCGGTGCCGGGCGCGGTGGACGTCTACGACTGGCCGGGGCACTTTGTGGACCACAGCCACGGCGAGTCCTACGCGCGCATCCGTCAGGAGGTGTGGCAGGCGGAGCACCACCGCGTCAGCGGGTCGGGCACGGCCACCGGCATCGCGCCGGGGTACACCTTCTCGGTGCTCAACGCGCCGCACTTCAGCGACAACGGCGAATACCTGGTGACCTCGGCGAGCTATGACTTCGCCGAGAACCCCTACGCCAGCGGCGACGGCGGGGAGAGCCGCCACAACATTGACTTCACGGTGCTGCCGTCGTCGGTGACGTGGCGCACGCCGCCGGAGACGCCGTGGCCGAAGACCCACGGTCCGCAGACGGCGAAGGTGGTGGGGCCGAAGGGGGAGTCCATCTGGACGGACCGCTACGGGCGGGTGAAGGTGAAGTTTCACTGGGACCGTCTGGCGAAGGGTGACGACACCAGCTCCTGCTGGGTGCGCGTGTCGAGCGCGTGGGCGGGCCAGGGCTTCGGCGGGGTGCAGATCCCGCGCGTGAACGACGAGGTGGTGGTGGACTTCATCAACGGCGACCCGGACCGTCCGCTGATCATCGGGCGCGTGTATAACGAGGCGAGCATGCCGCCGTGGGCGCTGCCGGCGGCGGCGACGCAGATGGGGTTCCTGAGCCGGTCGAAGGATGGCACGGCGGACACCGCGAACGCGCTGAGGTTTGAGGATAAGGCGGGTGAGGAGCACCTCTGGATTCAGGCGCAGAAGAACATGGATACCCATGTTAAAAATGACGCCAGCCATTCAGTCGCTAATAATCACAGTCATTACGCAGGTGGCAATGAGCTCTACCGTGTCGAAACGAACCGTGTCCACGGTGTAAAAGGTGGCGAAGAGCAGCTGACCGGTAAGGGCAAACTCGATGCGGTAGTCGATACCTATGTAGTGGGATCGGGCACTCAACTTCGCCTGGAATGCGGAGAGAGCGCTATCGAACTTAACGCGAATGGCCAGATAAATATCGTCGGCAAGGGATTCAATATTTTCGTGCAGGGCGATGGGCATATCACCACATCCGGCGGCAAACTGAATCTGAACACAGATGGCGCTAAACCGGGCACAAGCGCCCCGGGTTCAGGTCATAAACAGAACATCAGCCAGGCCGTAGAGAACCTTTTCCCGCCGAAGCAGAAAGGGCAGGCGGCACCCGCTGCGCCAAAGGCTGCGGCGGCACCGGCGCAAGGGGCGCCGACACTAAAAAACGGTGATAATTTTTCCAGGATTTCTCCAATAATATTAAGGCATGAAGGCGGCTATGCAAATCGTGCATCTGATAAGGGTGGTCCAACAAATCATGGCATTGCATGGAATACATGGAAAAAATACTCAAAAGAAGATTTAGGGGTTGAGCCGACATTAGAAAATCTGAAGAAAATTACTCCAGAACAGGCCGAAGTTATTTATAAGAAAAGATACTGGGACCCAAGTGGTTTTAATGACATTAAAGATCCTAAATTAGCTTTGATGTCCTATGACTGGAGCATTACATCTGGTGGGGCCGGAAAGCAGATTCAAAAACTGCTAAATAGCCAATATGGAAAAAATGTGAAGGTTGATGGTGTAATTGGGCCTGATACAATTTCTGCTATGAATAGTATTGAAGATTCAAGTAAGCTAACCAATAGCATTGCTGAAATCAGAAAGCAATATTATACTAACCTGACTATATCCGATCCTAAAAACTTACCTAATCTTAATGGCTGGCTCAATAGGGTTAACGATTGTCTGGATTTCAAAGGTTAATTAGATGAATAAATTTAGATTTAGCTTAGCGGTTTTGCTGTCAGTCTCTTCATTACCCCTGCTTGCTTCTGATGACTTTACTGGTCAGTGGAGTGGGCAAGAAAAAAATGATAATGGATCATTATACTCCACTCTAACGTTGAAATTAAAACAGGATAATAATAACATCACGGGTAGTTATTGTTATGTTACCAGGGGTGGCAACAAAATAGATTGTCCTGAGGATAATCTCAGCAACCTCAAAGGCACTGCAAATGATAAAAAAGCTTTGATTGAATTTAATTCTTCATTTGGTGGAGTAAAGGGCAAAGCAAATTTAGAACTTAAAGATGATAAAGTTTTATGGAAGTTAATAAAAGACCCTGAGAATGGCGAGTTTTACGCTCCAAAAACTTACGCGCTCGAAAAGGAAGTTAGCCATGAAAATTTAAAATCGGGCATGAAAACTTTTTCGACATCTGACTTTACCATTACTTTAGTGAATGGTTGTGGAGAGTTTTATACTGTATGCAATAAAGTTAAGTACCTAGGTCTCAGAAATAAGGATGGGAAACAGATTACTCTTGAAGGCAAAACCACGCAGCCTGTTAACTCAAATAAAGTTAATGGAATGATTTTCACTAATAGCGGCGTAAATTATATTGTGAACTTTGATCCGCTTGTGTTAAAAGTAACTCAGAAGAATAAAATGCTTGTAGAGCAAAGTGGTAAGTGGGAGTGATGGTTTTATTATTCTCAAACGAGTTTTTTTTGCGATTTAGATAATAATAACGTTGATTGATTTATGATGTTTATTGAGGTGGTTATGTTTCGTCTCCACCTCATACATATTATTGATGTGTTGATTTTTTTTTTGAGTTAATTAGATCGCGTTGAGTTAGCGAATGAAATTTTTCTTATTTTTGCAATTGCCAACTTCGATAAAAATAATGATCGTAAATCGCTTTTTAACCAGCTTTATAATCGTGCCTGTTCTTCTCTTTTTGTCCTGCATTGTCAGGGCTGAATCCGGCACGGAGTCGCTTGCTCCTGCTCTTAATGAGGGTGATTTTTCGGTTCTGCTTAATGACTATGTTTTCACGCCCGGTGATATGTGGAGTGACGAAAGCTTCATACGCGCAGGCGAGGCACTGAGCTCCGATCTGGCTGGAGAGGTAGTGATTGATAATCAGCAATATAAATATTTCCAGCATACCTATAACGGGTTTGAGTTGTTCAGCGCGACGGCGGCAGGAAAGGGAATGCACCCGATTCTGGCTGAGATTCTTTTGGAAAATGCCAGCGTGCCGACGGCCCGAAATATCATGGTTGGTGACAGCCTGGAAAAGGTTCAGCAAGCCTATGGACCCGGAAAAGAAGATAACAGTGATAATCAGCACTGGCTTGTTTATCAGTCGGGCAAAAAACAGTTGATGTTCCATATCGTTCAGGGAAAAGTCAGTGACATCATGCTGAAAACAGACCCGGGTGCAGAGCAAAGCGAAATCAGCCCTGACCAGGCTATCGGTATCGCCACCGAAGCCATTCATACCTGGCACCTGACCACTCTCGATGATAAATGCCTGCGTTACGATCTCGATGAAAGCCGTGAGAAAAACTTCTATATCATCACGGTCCGTGAAGATAATCGGGATATCAGTTGCGGTGGCGACCCTGATATTTCGCACCGACTTTTTGATATTAAAGTTGCGCGTGATAATACGCAGATACTCACTAACGCCGATAACGTTGATGGTGATTATCGCGACCTGAATTCTCCTGCCACAAACAATGAATAAGACGGACATCCGATATGCATTACCAATTCAATGAGGGCGCTTTTGCGCTTTTTCCTGCTGCCTGGCAGGACACCACCATGAACATTCTGCGCGATGAGGCCAGTGGACTGGCGTGGGTGGTGAGTCGTGGTGTTATTGCAGAAGGCAGTGATGCAGAAAAAGAATTTCAGCGTCAGTGGGACACATTGCGGAGCCAGATGGGGCACATTCAGCAGAGTGAATTTGTTCCTGTGATGGCCGGTGTGAATAACACCTTACCTGCGACAGAAGTTGAAACCCTGTTTGACCGTAACGGACAACAGGTGTGGCAGAAACAGCTGGCTGCACAGGTTCCTGAGTCGAACATCTTTATGATTTTTACGCTCTCCGCGATGCGCCCATTCAATGAGGAAGACGGTCAGCGCTGGCAGGCTTTCAAACAAAGCCTGAGTCTGAATACGCCACGGAAAGATTAACTTATGGATAACCATGCGGCCCGCGTGGGCGACGAGATCATTCACTCCAGCATTTTCGCTGATATTACCAGTGTCGTGGCTGAAGGGGCGGCTTATGCCGTCATCGGGGCTGCGGTAGGAGCGGCGGCAACACTGGCTGCGCCTTTACTGGGCGCCGGCATGGCGGCGGCCGGGGTTGCCGCTATCGGTTCCAGCTGTCTGCTCAGCGGCATCATTGGCGGTGTGTTAGCCAATGCTGCGGGCCTGTCGGACGACATCTCTGAAGCGGCAGAGGGGCTGGGCGACATGATATTCCCGCCTTCACCCGCCGGAGTGATCGCCAGCGGTTCAGACAATGTACGCGTGAATGGTCTTATGGCCGCACGCGCGGCCGGGATGATGACGCCGGGTGAGACACCGCCACCGGAACCGCAATCACCGCAGAGCTTCGCGGACTACGGCGGCATGCTGCTCTCTGCGGTGGGCCAGTTCGGCAGTGCTATGTGGCAGCCCACGGTCGCCTCCGCCGATGCGGGGACCTCTCCGCTTGAACAGGATAAAGTGGCCTGTGAAAAACACAGTGCGCCGCAGTATCTGGCTCAGGGATCGAAAAGCGTTTTTATCAATGGCCAGCCTGCGGTGCGGGCAAAGGACAAAACGACCTGTGACGCCACGGTAAGTGATGCTGTTTCCCCCAATGTCATCATCGGAGGTGAAACCGTTACGGTCAGAGAGATCAAAAGTGGCAAGGTGCCGGGTCTCGCGGTGATGATGATCGGCCTTTCGCTCATACGCGGTCGCCCCAGCCAGATCCTGAAAAATATGCCCTGCGCGCTGGCCGGTGCGGCGGGCGGCATGATGGCGGATATGTCCATCAACGCCGCCTTCTCATCGCTGTTCCCGGTTCATGCCGCAACCGGCGTCAAAGTCCTTAATGATGATGCCGAACGCGATTTCTCTCTTCCCGGCCGTTTCCCGCTCAGTTTTCAGCGCAGCTATAACAGCCTGACTCAGCGCGCAGGCCTGTTCGGTCAGGGCTGGGCCACGGTGTTTGACAGCTATCTGACGCTCGAAGGCAACCGGGCAACCTGGTTTGACGACAACGGGCGCGAGCTGAGCTTTAACGTTCCCGGTGAAAAAGAGGTGCTCTACAGCATCAGCGAAGGGCTGATGGTGCGGCGCAGCGAGACTGGCGATATCGCCATTGCAGATGACGACGGTGCGGTATGGCGTCTTTACCGGCGCACGGCCGCCGATCCGCAGGTGCTGCGGCTGGCGTCACTCAGCGACGAGTACGGCAACGCGCTGGAGACGGGCTGGGATGAACAGGCCCGTCTGGTCCGAATCCATGACGCGCCGCTGGCAATTGACGTCACGCTGCACTACGACGACAGACAGCATCCGCGACGGCCGACGTCAGCCAGCCATTTTGATGGCGAGCAGCACTGGCCTCTGACGCGCTGGACCTACAGCCAACAGGGCCAGCTTGCCAGCGTGACCGATGCGGCAGGCGTTGTTACCCGCCGGTTCCGTTACAACGACGACGGACTGATGGTCTGGCATCAGCTGCCCGGCGGGCTGGAAAGTGAATACCACTGGCAGAAGCTGGATCACTGGCGCGTAGTTGAGAACCGCACCAATAGCGGTGACGGCTGCCGCATGCATTACGATCTCGAGGCGGGCATCACGCGCGTGTCGACCTATGACGGTCAGCAGCGCGAACACCACTGGAACGCCGCGGGCCTCATTACCTGTTTCATCGATGAGCGGGGCGAGAAGTGGCGCTATGAGTGGGATGAAAACGAACTCCTGACGCGCCGCATCGATCCGCTGGGCAACGCGGTGAGTTTCACCTATGACGATCTGGGCAACCGCGTTGAAGAGAAAGATGCTGACGGCGGTGTGCAGGCGGTGCAATGGCTGTCACACCGTGCGCTGCCCACGGTAGTTGCCGGAGCGGATGGTTCCACGACGAAATACTATTACGATCCCCATCACGGTCTTGAGCGCGTCGTTGATGCGCTCGGGCAAAGCACGATCTATAAGCGGGATGAGTCCGGACTGGTTGTCGAGGAGATCGATGCAGCAGGTAACAGCTATCGCCGGGAGTTTAACGATGCCGGACAGGTTATCCGTGAAACCGACTGTTCAGGGCTGACCACGCGCTACCGTTATCATCCTCTGGGCTGGCTTAGCTCTGTCACCGCGCCGGATGGTGAAGAAACCCGTTATCACTATGACGCCGCAGGCCGTCCTCTCCAGCTGGAGCGCGCAGAGGGCTGGGAAGAGCGACTGCACTGGAGTGAAAACGGCCTGCCGCTGGCCCATGAGTCGGCGGATGGTAAGCGCAGTGAATTCCGTTACGACAATGTCGGACGACTGATCGCCAACCGCAATGCGCAGGGTGAGACGGTTCAGCGAAGCTGGGACAGCCGTGGCCGCCTCACGGCGCTGCAAAACGAGAACGGTGAGCAGTACCAGTTCAAATGGGGCGCAGACTCTCTGTTGCTGGCTCAGGTGGGACTGGATGGTGTTGCCACGCGATACGACTATGACGCGGCGGGCCGCACGCTATCGCGTACCTTTGCCGCCGGCCATCCTCAGGCCATCACCCATCATTACCACTGGAGTCGTGCGGGGCAACTGCTGGCGCGAACCACGCCGGAGGGGCAGACGCGCTATCACTACAGCGGTGGCGGCCAGCTCGGTAAAGTGTCGCAGCATCTGCCGCTGTCTGACACCGAGTGGAGCCAGCAGGCCGAGCAGGAGATTACCTTTAAATATGATGCGCTGGGCCGCATCGTTGCTGAACAGGGGGAGCAGGGCGAACTGGCGTGGGCGTATGACGCGCTGGGTAACTGCACGGCCTTAACCCTGCCGGATGGTCGCAACCTGAAGCAGCTTTATTACGGTAGCGGCCACTTGCTGAGCATCGCACTGGACAACCTGCCGGTCACCGAGTTTACCCGTGACACGCTGCACCGGGAACTGAGCCGGACGCAGGGCAGCCTGACTATGCGCAGCGAGTATGACCGCTTAGGCAGACTGCGCCGCCGTGACGTGTTCAGGGGTGAAGCACAGCGACCTGCGCCGCGCATCTGGTCCCGCCAGCGCGACTTCGATTACGGTAACAACCTGATCCGCGAAGAGCGTGACGATAATCCGTTCAGCCAGACGTTATGGCACTACGATAACGCCGGCCGGCTGTTGTCCCAGGACGGTGCGCAGCCGGGTAATGAGCAGTGGCGCTGGGATGGCGCAGGCAACCCGCTGGATCGCCATAGTGCCGCTCATGTCATGCACAACCGTGTCACCGGACTGAACGGTATCCGCTGGCAGTATGACATTCATGGCCGCACCACTGAGAAAGATGACGGCCAGACCCGCTGGCGCTATCGCTACGATGGTGAGCATCGCCTGACGGAGGTCATCAGTGAGCCGCGGGACCGTAACAAGCCGCGCACGAAGGTGAGTTTCCGTTACGATCCGCTGGGACGTCGCATCAGTAAAACCAGCCAACAGCTGTTACAGGGAAAACCATCGGGCAACGCAGTAACGACGCGCTTTGTCTGGGAAGGTTACCGGCTGTTGCAGGAAATCCACGACGGCACTCCGCTGACCTATGTTTACAGCGACAGCCAGAGCTATGACCCGCTGGCACGTATTGATGGTGTGGAAAGTCCGGAGATTTACTGGTTCCATAATGCGGCCAACGGGATGCCGGAGCTGCTGACTGACAGTGAAGGGCAAAAAGCCTGGGAAGGGATCAACAGCCCGTGGGGCAAACTGCTGCGTGAATCCAGCCAGCGGCTGCCTGCCGTGCAGCAGAATCTGCGTATGCAGGGTCAGTACCTGGATCGTGAAACCGGACTGCACTACAATCTGTTTCGATATTATGATCCGGACAGCGGACGGTTTACCCAGCAGGATCCGATAGGGCTGGCGGGCGGAATTAATCTGTATGAGTTTGCACCGAATGCTATAAATTGGATTGACCCACTTGGATTGAGTAAGTGTAGTTTAGCCTCTAAAATGGTTAAAGCGGTTAATGGTCGCATGCCAATAAATAGCAAGTTTTCAGGTAAGATGTACCCTATTGAAAGTCTGCCTGTTGTAATAAGACATAAATACCCGCATAGTGTTCCATTTAATCATGCTGGTTTTCCTGACTTTACCAGATATTCGATAAGAAATGTTCGTATTGAGCTTGGTAGAACTCGTGCTATTGATTTTGCCCGTGCAGATAAAGCTGCTGGATATGGCAGAGGTAATCCAAGGCCAAACGATTATACATGGCACCATCATCAAGATTCGGGATATATGCAGTTAATACCAACAGATATACACGCAGCAGTAAAACATACTGGCGGCATAGCTACGGGAAAGTGATTTATGACAAAAATACATGATTCAAAAAGTATGGTGAGCGAACAGGATATAGTTAATGTGGAGAATCAGTTAAGCATCAAGCTACCTGATAGTTATAGAGAGTTTTTAAAGAAATACAATGGTGGATATCCTCAACCTGACGGGTTTGACTTTGCTGACGGTGAAGATGGGTCAAGTGTTGATAAATTTCTAGAGGTCAGTGATTCAAAAAATGAAGGTCTCATAAATTACTTCAATACGTACAAAGAACGCATTCCTAAAAACTACATTCCCATTGCTAAAGACCCTGGCGGCAATCTTATTCTAATCGGTATCAATGGCGAAAAAGCAGAGGTTTATTTTTGGGATCATGAAAATGAAGCCGATGATGGTGATGTGCCGGGAATGCAAAATATGCATTTAGTTGCATTGAATCTTGATGATTTCATAAATAACCTTTATGAGATTGAAATCTAATAAAATCGAATCAGGCCGGAAAGATACAGTGGTTTTTTTCGGCTTGATTTTTTACTAAAAATGAAGCCTTTCGATGGTAGTCATGCTGTTTAACGTAGCGGGCGCATAAAAATTATAATTAATAGCTAATATATTATTTTTAGGGTGCTTTCGAGTTGTAAGGCTATGTATGGAGATGACGTTTTTTATTTTTTATTAATTAAACTCGCGTTGCTATTGACGTTGCAGGTGATTAACTTTGTGTGTCAATGGCTGTAATGTTTTATTTTTAAATTTCGATAATTTGAACTGACATTGAATATGGCAGTCGTCATGGATTTACTTTCCAACGGCCTTTGGTTCAAGGGCATGATAAGCCTTTTTGCCTTCTGCCCTAATTCATAATAAAGCTATCCTTCTTGTCTAAACATCTTCTTTTCCTATGACCCGCTCCCGGTTTAAGTCCCTCTGACGCTCACTTCCGCCGGAAAACCCACCCATCATCACTCTTACCTCTGACTATAACCTGCCGTTATACCCTCCTGCTAAACAAGCATTCGTCACCCTTCAGAACGCATGAAATAGTGGTTTCAGAACCTGATCTTTTGGCTGAAACGAGAGACAACATGCTAATTCCACAACCCTATTTACTCTTTCTTGGCGATGTGACCGATCCCCTTGCGGCAAAAACGGCGCGCGGTATTCATATCTGGCGGCCGGAGCAGTGCGTTGGCGAAATTAAACTGCCGGGCTGCACCGTCAGTCTGGGTCTGGATGAACTCGATATTCCCGCTGCCAAAGCGCGTGGCGCAAAAACCCTGGTGCTGGGTACCGCCAACGCAGGGGGCTATCTGCCAGCGCACTGGCTGGAAACCATCAAAAGTGCCATCAAAGCAGGCATGAATGTGGCCAGTGGTCTGCATCATCGGCTGGTGGATGAGCCGGAACTGGTCGCGCTTGCGCAGGCGTCGGACGTTGAGCTGTTTGACCTGCGCCATATGCGCCCGGCGCTTAATGTTGGCAGCGGCAAGAAGCGTTCAGGTAAGCGCATCCTGACAGTGGGCACGGACTGCTCAGTGGGCAAGATGTACACCTCCCTGGCGCTGGAAGCGGCGATGCGTGCACGCGGCATGAAAGCGGATTTTCGTGCCACGGGCCAGACCGGCATTCTGGTCGCGGGTGAGGGCATTGCTGTGGATGCGGTCATCGCGGATTTTATTGCCGGCGCTGCTGAAGCGCTGTCACCCGCGAATGACGCGGACCACTGGGACATCGTCGAAGGGCAGGGCTCACTGTTCCATCCCTCTTATGCAGGCGTGAGTATGGGGCTGATGCACGGCGCGCAACCGCACTGGCTGGTCATGTGTCATGAAATGGGACGCCCGCATATGCGTCATTTGCCCCACCAGCCGATGGTCAGCCTGAAGGAGTGCGTTGAAGCCAATCTGCGCGCTGCGCAGGTGACCAGTGAGTCGGTGCAGCTCGCAGGCTTTGCGATTAACACCTCAAATTACAGCGAAGAAGAGGCGCTCGCGTATTGCGCTGAAATCACCGCTGAGTTTGGGCTGCCGGCCACCGATCCTGTGCGTTTTGGTATCGACGGGATCGCCGCGCTGCTTCAGGAGCGTGGCTGAAATGAGAACATTGCAGATCGATGTGGTGGAGCTGCCGCTGGCGCGCCCCTTTGCCATCTCACGTGGAATCCGGACCGCCGTGACGGTCATCCGGGTCACCCTGGAGCAAAACGGGTTCATCGGGCAGGGCGAATGCACTCCGACGGCCCGCTACGGTGAGACGCCGGAAAGCGTGCAGGCGATGCTTGAAGCCGTGCGTGCTGACGTGGAGGCGGGCCTGAGCCATGACGATCTGCAACAGCGCTTACCCGCAGGCGCCGCACGCAACGTGCTGGACTGTGCGCTATGGCGACTCGACGCCGCACGGACGCATCAGACGCTGTGGCAGAAGAGCCGGTGTTCTCAGCCACCGTCGGTGGTGACGGCCGAAACCCTCAGCCTCGACACGCAGGAAAATATGGCGCTCGCGGCGGCAGAGGCCGTCTCACGCGGGGCCATCCTGCTCAAAATTAAGCTCGACCGCGATGCGGTTCTGGAAAAGGTGGCCGCGATCCGTGCGGCGGCACCGCGCGCCACGCTTATTATCGATGCCAATGAAGCCTGGTCGGGGCTGGACCTGGAGAGCCTGCTGGTGGCACTGAAGGCCTTCAGCATCGCGATGGTGGAGCAACCGCTGCCCGCCGGACAGGATCATGACCTGCAACGCTTTAAGCATCCCATCCCGGTCTGTGCCGATGAGAGTTGTCATACGCGGGCGGATATTGCGGAACTGCGCGATCGTTACGAGATGGTCAACATCAAACTCGACAAGTGCGGGGGCCTGACCGAAGCGCTGGCGATGATGGAGGCGGCCCGGGCGCAGAATATGCGCGTTATGGTTGGCTGCATGCTGGGTTCGTCACTGGCGATGGAGGCCGCCTTACCCGTCGCGGTCAATGCGGAGTTCATCGACCTGGATGGCCCCATCTGGCTGGCCGCCGACAGTTCTCCTTTTTTGAGCTACTCCCAGGGCCGCATCTGGCTATAACTTTGCGAGGCGACGATGACGGACACACGACTTACCTCTTCTGCAGCGCGCACAGCCTCTGCCTCTCCCGTACTGGCGATTCAGGATCTCAGCGTCTCGTTTCGGGGACGCAGCGGTGAGAATCAGGCTCTCAGGGGGATCAGTTTTGCTATCAATCCGGGTGAGATTGTCGCCGTGGTGGGTGAAAGCGGCTCCGGTAAATCTGTCACGTCGCTGGCGGTGATGGGCTTACTGGCAAGCGGCGGCCGTGTCGATCGCGGCAGCATGCAGTTTCGCGATCGCAGTGGAAACGTGCATGCGCTGGAAACGCTGGATGAGAATCAGCGTCGCGCGTTGCGGGGCCGTGAAATGGCGATGATCTTTCAGGAGCCCATGACCTCGCTGAATCCGGTGCTGCGCATTGACGATCAGCTTACCGAAGCGTTACGCGATCACCAGCAGTGCAGCAGAAAAGAGGCGCAGGCGCGCGTGCGTGAACTGCTGCGACAGGTGCGTATCGCCGATGTGGATCGCGTCATGAAAAGCTATCCGCACTCGCTGTCCGGCGGCATGCGGCAGCGTGTCATGATTGCGCAGGCGCTGGCCTGTGACCCGCAGCTCCTGATCGCCGACGAGCCGACTACAGCGCTGGATGTTACCGTGCAGGCGCGTATTCTGCACATCCTGCGGGAACTGCAACGCGAGAAACAGATGGCGGTGCTGTTTATCACTCATGATATGGGCGTGGTGGCAGAAATCGCCGATCGGGTGGTGGTGATGCTGCGCGGCGAAGTCATCGAGCAGGGCACCGTCTCTCAGATTTTTGCCGCTCCGCAGCACGCTTATACCAAAGCATTACTGGCGGCCGTGCCCAGACTCGGTGATATGCGGGAGCACAACTGGCCGCAACGTTTTCCTCTGCCGGGTGCCCGCGACGCGGTGCAACGCGAACAGCAGACCGCGCGTTACGACGTGGCGCCGCTGCTCGATGTGCGCGGGTTGAAAGTCTACTACCCGATCCGCAGCGGCATCTTATCAAGCCTGACGCACCATGTGCATGCGGTGGAGCAGATTGATTTCACGCTGTGGCCCGGTGAAACCCTGGCCATCGTGGGTGAAAGCGGCTGCGGCAAATCGACCACCGGACGCGCACTGATGCGGCTCATCAGCAGTGAGGCCGAAAGCATTCACTTTGAGGGAAGAGAGATCTCCGACCTGAAAGAGGCGGCATTCCAGCCGCTCCGCCGTGAAATTCAGATGGTCTTTCAGGATCCCTACGCCTCACTGAATCCCCGCCTGACCGTGGGTTTCACCATCGCCGAGCCGTTGCTCCTGCACGGTATTGTGAAATCGCTGGAGGAGGCTTCGCCGCAGATTGATGCGCTGCTGAAGAGCGTCGGCCTGCTGCCGGAGCATGCGCGTCGCTATCCGCATGAATTTTCGGGCGGGCAGCGTCAGCGGATTGCCATCGCCCGCGCCATGGCACTGAAGCCGAAAGTCATTATCGCCGACGAGGCGGTCTCAGCCCTCGACGTCTCGATTCAGGCGCAGGTGGTCAATCTGATGATGGACCTCCAGCAGCAGACCGGCGTGGCGTGGATCTTCATCTCTCACGATATGGCGGTGGTAGAGCGCATTGCGAATCGCGTGGCGGTGATGTACCTCGGCCAGATTGTGGAACTGGGACCGCGCCAGTCGGTATTTAATCACCCGCAGCACCCCTATACCCAGCGTCTGCTGGCCTCCGTGCCGGTAGCCGATCCTGAGAACCGTCAGCCCCGCCTTGTCGATGACAGCGAAATCCCTTCGCCGTTACGTAAGGTGGGCCAAACGGTCACTAAGCCCCGTTATCGACAGGTTGCGCCTCTGCACTGGGTCGCTGACGGCATTGCATTGCGATAATCCTCAACGACCAGGAGATTTCATGAAACCCATTTTTCGCCGTACCTCACTCGCCTTCGCCCTGACGACGATGCTGGTCTCTGCTGCGCAGGCGCAGGATCTGCGTATCTCCATGTATGCCGATATCACGGGGCTGGACCCGCACGACACCTCGGATAACATCAGCTACTCCGTACAGAGCGGTATCTTTGAACGCCTGTTCCAGTTTGATCCACAGATGAAGCTGCAACCCTGGCTGGCGACCGGTTATACCGCCAATGAGAGCGCGACCGAATTTACCCTGACGCTGCGCAAGGGCGTGACCTTCCAGGATGGCACCCCTTTTGACGCGGAAGCCGTCAAAGCCAACCTCGGTCGTCTGGCTGACCAGAAAAAAGGGCTGAAGCGCAACAGCCTCTACAAAATGATCGACAGGGTGACGGTGCTGGCACCCGACCAGGTCAGAATCGACCTGAATCAGTCGTTCGGGGCTTTTATTAACACG
Organism: Pantoea sp. Sc1; assembly: GCF_000255315.1. Taxonomy (NCBI): domain Bacteria; kingdom Pseudomonadati; phylum Pseudomonadota; class Gammaproteobacteria; order Enterobacterales; family Erwiniaceae; genus Pantoea; species Pantoea sp. Sc1. Next base: position 2,468,619 of record NZ_AJFP01000001.1, on the reverse strand, counting down.
CTGGCGCACCCCTCGGCGGTGATGTGGAGCCCGGCGATCCTGAAGCAATACCCGGACGAAGCCCAGCTCCGGCTGCATCCGGTAGGAACCGGTCCGTTTAAATTTGTCGACTGGAAACCGGGCAAAGCCGTGACGATGGCGAAGTATGCGGGTTACTGGCAGGCGGGGTGGCCGAAAGTCGACCAGGTGATCTTCTCGCCAAGCCCGGAAGATGCGACACGCGTTGCGGCTTTAAAATCGGGGCAGGTGGATGCCATCTGGCCACTGCCGTCCGACCTCATTGCGGCGGTGCAGCAGGACAGCCATCTGACGGTGCAGCGCGACCCGAGCATCTATCTCTATTACATGGCGATGAACACGCAGCACAAGCCGCTGGCGGATGTTCGCGTGCGTCAGGCCATCAACTATGCGATTGACCGTAATCTGTGGCTGAAAGTGGCCTTTGCCGGTCTGGGCAAACCGGCCACCTCGGCTATGCCGGAAGGGGTGCAGTTCTATCAGAAACAAACCGACCCCGATTACCACTATGCACCCGATAAGGCCAAAGCCCTGCTGAAAGCGGCAGGCTATCCGCAGGGGCTGGATCTTAAGCTCTGGGTCACCAATGCCACGGCCGCCGTGCGAGCCGGTCAGGTGCTGAAAGCACAGCTGGCTGCGGTGGGTATTCGTGCCACGGTTACCCCGATGGATTCGGGAACGCGCAATGCGAAATTGTGGGGCGTGAAGGATCCGAAAATGGCGGAGTTTGACCTCTATTATGGCGGCTGGTCGACCTCTACCGGCGATGCGGACTGGGCGCTGCGCCCGCTGTTTGCCACCGAGTCCTGGGTGCCGACCTCCTATAATGTCTCTTACTTCAGCAACCCGGAAGTGGACAAAGCGATCGCCGCCGGGCTGGTGACGGCCGATGCGGCGAAGCGTGGCATCGCCTATGCGCAGGCCCAGACGGCGCTATGGAAAGCGGCACCGGTAGCCTTTCTTGGCACGCCAGACAACCTGGTGGGCAAGCGCAGCAACCTGAGCGGCGTTTCAATGCTGCCTGATGGCAATTTCATCTTCACTCAGGCGTCCTTTAAATAAGACGATTTCTTCCTCCACGCCCCTGACCCCATGCGGGAGAGGGGGCGTGGAAAGGCCCGTCGCACCTCTGTTTCAGGGAATCGCATGTTTGCATACATCCTTCGCCGATTGCTCGAGATGATCCCGGTTTTGCTGGTGGTCTCGCTGCTGGTTTTCGGCTTTATCAAGCTGCTGCCGGGCGATCCGGCGCGCATCTATGCCGGACCGGATGCGCCCATCGAGGCGGTAGAGGCGGCACGTCAGCATCTCGGGCTGAACGATCCGCTGCCGCAGCAGTATCTCCACTGGGTCGGCAGCCTGCTGCAGGGCGATCTCGGCATCACCTACCGCACGCAGCAACCGGTGCGGCAGGTGATCGCGCAGGGATTCATGCCGACACTGTGGCTCGCCCTCGCAGGGTTTACCTGGTCCGTGATCCTCGGCCTGCTCTTCGGCGTTCTGGCGGCGCTGAAACGGGGGAAATGGCAGGACTGGACATTGATGAGCGTGGCCGTCGGCGGCATCTCCATGCCCGCCTTCTGGCTGGGGCTGCTGCTGATCCAGTTCGTCGCGATGCCGTTTGGGCTCTTTTCAGTCAGCGGCTTTAACAGGGCCAGCGATATTGTCCTGCCTGCCATCACCCTGGGATCGTCGGTGGCGGCCGTGATGGCGCGCTTTACCCGTTCGGCCTTTCTTGAAGTGGCGCAGGAAGATTACGTGCGCACCGCAAAAGCGAAAGGGCTGCGAAAACGGCTGGTGACGTGGAAACATGTGATGCGCAACGCACTCATCCCGGTGATCACCATGCTGGGCCTGCAGTTCGGTTTTCTGCTGGGGGGCTCTATCGTCGTGGAGAGCGTCTTCAACTGGCCTGGTCTGGGCTGGTTACTGATTGAGTCAATCAAGGCGCAGGACCAGCCGGTCATTCAGGCGCTGGTGATGCTGTTCGTGTTTGAATTTATCGTGATTAACCTGCTGGTCGATCTGCTCTATGCAGTCGTCAATCCGGCCATTCGTCTGCGACAGGAGCCGAGATGAGTTCGTCAACACTGACTGAAAATCCGCCACAGATCATTCGTTCACCCTGGCGCGACTTCCTGCACGCCTTTGTGCGTAATCCCCTGGCGCTGGTGTCGGGCGGATTTGTGCTGCTGCTGATTGTGGTCGCCCTCTTTGCGCCCTGGCTGGCCCCCTGGGACCCGATGGCACCGGACTGGATGGCGTTATCGTCGCCGCCGACGGCCGCCCACTGGATGGGGACCGACGAGCTGGGGCGTGACCTGCTGAGCCGGATTATTTACGGCGCCCGCATCTCGCTCTATGTCGGGGTGCTGTCGGTCACGCTGGGCATGATCGTCGGGGTGATACTGGGTTTACTGGCCGGCTACTATGGCCGCTGGATCGATATGCTGATTATGCGCGGCGCCGACGTGCTGTTCGCCTTTCCCGGCATGCTGCTGGCCATCGCGGTGGTGGCGCTGCTGGGAACGGGCCTGAACAATGTCATTATCGCGGTCGCGGTGTTCAGCGTACCGGTCTTTGCCCGCATCGTGCGTGCTTCGACGCTTTCACTGCGACAGGCGGCGTATGTTGAGGCGGTGCGCTGCGCCGGTGCGCCAGACCGGGTGATTATTCTGCGGCATATTCTGCCCGGCACGCTCTCCAGTGTGATTGTCTATTTCACCATGCGCATTGGCACCAGTATTCTTACGGCGGCGGGCCTGAGCTTTATCGGACTGGGCCCGGAACCTGACGTGCCTGAATGGGGCAATATTCTGGCGATGAGCCGCAGCATGATGATGGCCGGGGCCTGGCACATGAGCGTCTTTCCGGGGCTGGCGATCTTTCTGACCGTGCTGGCCTTTAACCTGCTTGGGGATGCGCTGCGCGACACCCTCGATCCCAAACTCAAGGGCTGACGATGGATTTTCAACATGTGCAGCGCACACTGCTGCTGGAGCGCTGGCGTGAGACGCGTCAGCTGGGTCAGCCGCGCAGCGCCTGCGGACCTGCTAATCGCATCAGCGATGTGGCGGGCGTGCGGGTGGGCCACTCTACGCTGAATGCAGGCGAGACGCAGACAGGCGTCACCGCTATCGTGCCGCCGGGCGACAATCTGTTTCTGACGCCGCTGCCGTGCGGGGCAGAGGTCCTGAACGGGTTTGCCAAACCGGTCGGGCTGGTTCAGATCGAGGAGCTTGGCGTGCTGCAGACGCCGATTCTGCTCAGCAACACGCTGGCGGTCGGCACGCTGTTTACCACGCTGGTACGGGATGCCATCCGTCGCAACCCGGAGCTGGGGCGAACGCTGCCAACGGTCAATCCCCTGGCGCTGGAGTGCAACGATGGCTGGCTCAATGATATTCAGGCACTGGCTGTCAGCGAGGCGATGGCGCAGACGGCCCTGCAGACCGCCTCAGCCGACTTCGCACGCGGCAGCGTCGGGGCCGGACGCGGCATGAGCTGTTTCAGCCTGAAAGGGGGGATCGGCACCGCCTCGCGGCTGATCCCCTCGCTCAGCGCCACGCTTGGCGTGCTGGTGCTGGCCAATTTTGGCGCACTGGAGGCCCTGACGCTCGATGGCGTGCGGGCCGGTGAGATGATTGTGCCGCTGCTGCCAGGCCACACGCCGCAGCGCGATGCCGGTTCTGTCATCATCATCATGGCAACGGATGCACCGCTGGAGGCGCGACAGTTAAAGCGCCTGGCGAAGCGCGCCGGTGCCGGCCTGGGACGGCTGGGCAGCCACTGGGGCCACGGCTCGGGCGACATTGCGGTGGCGTTTTCAACGCAACCGCTGCCGCAACCGCCACAGGAGGAGCAGCTGGAGCCGCTGCTTGCCGCCGCGGCCGATGCCACCGAACAGGCTGTACTGGACGCCCTGTTGAGCGCGGAGGCCGTGACCGGCTTTCGGGGTCATCATCGGCCCTCACTGACTCAGATACTGGACAGGTTAACCTCATGAAAATTTTTATCTCTGCCGATATCGAAGGCATCGCGGGCGTTATGTGCCCGGAGCAGTGCACCCCAGGCAACCCGGAGTACCAGCTGGCCCGGGGGCTGATGGAGCAGGAAGTCAATGCTGCGATTGAGGGCGCTTTCGCGGGCGGCGCCACGGACGTGGTGGTTGCAGACAGCCATGCCCGGATGACCAACCTGCGGGCGGAACATATCGATTCCCGTGCCCGGCTGGTGCAGGGCAAACCTCGCGGGCTGTCGATGGTGGAAGGCATTGAACAGCAGCAGTTCGACGGCTTATTTCTGGTGGGCTATCACAGCGCCGCGGGTGAACCCGGCGTGCTGGCGCATACCATCAACGGCCGGGCATTCTGGCGTATCCATATCAATGGTCTGGTGATGGGCGAAACCGATATCTACGCCGCCGCCGCGGCTGAGCAGGGCACGCCACTGCTGCTGGTGACGGGCGACGATCAGCTGCAGGGCTGGATAGCGGAACACTACCCGACGGTCGATTACGTCTGTGTCAAACGCGCCATTTCTCACACCTGCGCGGAATCGATCAGCCCTCACGCCGCGCAGCGTGCGATTGCTGCCGCGGCACGCACCGCATTGCAGCATCAGCCTCAGGTGAGCACGACCCGCCTGACGGCACCCTACGCGATGCGGCTGCAGGCCAGCAGGCCGGTGCTGGCCGATCTGTTCTGCCTGATCCCCGGCGTCACGCGTCTTGATGGTGTCACCGTCGGCTATCGGGCGGAGAAAATGGCGACGTTAATCAGCCTGCTCAGTGCTTTCTCTTATCTGGCGACGACGCAGTCGTAGCGACATTACCCCGTAGATGTAACCCTGTCTGTGAGGCGGGTAACTGCCTCCTCTCTGGCTTTGCGGTACAGTTTTTGCAAGAGGAGACGATTCGCCTCTCCTCCGCCAGGACCTGATCAGGCCACCTGGCGAAGGCGCCTTTATTCGCTATTCCATCCAGGGTAAAAATTATGCGGCTCCGCCATATAGAGGTCTTTCAGGCCATCGTGCAGACCGGCAGCATCAGCGCAGCGGCGCGCCTGCTGAATGTGTCGCAGCCGAACATCAGCCGGGTGCTGAATCACGCTGAGCAGCAGCTGGGGTTTGCGCTGTTTGAACGCCGTATTCAGGGAATGAGCGTGACAGCAGAGGGGCGGCGCCTGCTGCCGGAAATCGATGAACTCTGTCAGCGCCTGCAATCCATTACCCAGCTCGCCGAACAGCTGCGGCGCGGCGAAGGGCAGTTAGTGCGCGTCGGGGCGGCTCACGCATTTGGTCAGATGGTGATGGCTCCCGCCCTGGTGACCTGGCGACAGCAGATGGCCTCTGTCAGCGTTGAACTGGTGACCGAGCATTTCAGTACCTTATGCCAGATGATTCTGGAGAATCAGCTCGATTTTGCCCTGGTTTTCGGTCAGCAGGTCGACGCGGCTCTGCTGGCTGAACCCCTGTTTCACTCCTCCATGGTGGCGCTGCTGCCACGTCATCATCCCCAGGCTGATCCCGTTACGCTGGCGTGGTTATGCGACAACAATCTGTTGATGATGCAGGCCCAGGACCCTTTAGGACGCGTACTCCATCGTGCGCTGCGCGATAAAAAACTGAACCCCGCCGTGTCGTTATCGATTAAAACCTACTCGGTCATCGCAGATATGGTGCTGGCGGGCGGCGGCGTGGGCGTCGTGGATCTCTTCACCGCCTGCCGCTATGCCGACCAGCTGAAATTGCTGCCCGTGGCCCAGCCCCTGCCGTTTGAAGTGATGCTGATCAGCCGGCGCGACCTGCCTCAGTCGCAGTCCACGCTGCAGCTCAAGCAGGTGATCCGCAACCGACTGTGGGAGATTGCCCGGCAGTGTGAAACGCAGTTTATCGTTGCCTGAACCTGCGTCGCAGTTCCGTTCTCCGCCATCATTAACCCGGATGGCTCACGAAATCTGGATCACCATGGTGCGCGCTGCACCGGCATTATGCGTCTCTCGCCTGCCATCCGCCTCTCTACCGCCTTTCTGCGCCACTTTTAACAGTTGGCGCATTAATTGCTTCCTTATCGTTACCGCATCCTGCCGGGCAGGAACAGGCACCGTAGCCTGGTAAGCGGCCTGTGGCGAGCCGCCACTCCACAACATCGATTTCAGGCGAAGAAGCCCTGCCGGCAATGCTGCCGGCAGGGCTTTTTTTTGGAGCAAATCTATGAGTAAGTTAAAAGCATGGTTTCAGGGGCCGCAGGATATTACCGAAGCAGAGGCCGTCGAGGATTACGCGGTGGGCCGTGTGCCGGCGCACTATCGCTGGCCCATTCCGGCCATTATTCTGGTGCTGCTGGGCAACTCTACCGCGATGTTCTGGTTCAGCCTCGGGGCAGACATGAGCTACCAGGTCGGCTGGCCAATGCTGCTGCTGCCGATCGGTTATATGGTGGTGTTCGCCACCCTGATTGGCTCGTGCATTATGAAGATGGCGAGTAAAGAGGGGCTCTCACTCAATCTGATGACGCGCGGCCTGGGGTTTGGCTATATGGGCTCCGCCTTCACCTCGCTGATTTACGCCGTCAACTTCATCTTCTATTTCCTGTTTGAAGGCACCATTGTGTCTCACGCCATCGCCAACTATGCGGGCGTGCCGGTCAACTCCCTGACCGGCATCGCTATCTTTGCGCTGATGGGGCTGGCCGCCATCTGGTTTGTCTGGAAGGGCATGTCATCCATGCAGTTCCTGCAAACCTGGGGCGTTCCCATTTTCATTGTGCTGTTTGGCTTCTGTATCTGGCAGTTAACGCACCACTATCCGGCTGTCAGCTTCAGCGGCTGGCAGCCGAAAGGGGAGGCGGACAGTAACGCCCTGTGGCTGGTGATGAATATGGCCAACGGGCAGATTGTTTTTCAGGGACTGATGGCCACTGACTACGGTCGTTTTGCCCGTCCGGGGATCACGCATAAAGGCACCGCAACGATCATGCTGGGGATGCTGATCCCGATTGTTGTCGTCATGCTGTTTGGTGCTTTTATGGCCTACACCCTGATGCCGCATATTCAGGGCGAGGATGTCTGGTCGCTGGCGCTCGATCCGGGCTTCGTCTTCCCGCTGATTATGGGGCTGACCGGCGTGTTATTTGCGGTGATCACCCAGATTCGTATCAACGTCCTGAATCTCTACTCAGGTTCGATTGCCCTGTCGAACACCATGGATATGGCGTTTAACTATCGCCCGGGACGCCAGTGGTGGATGCTGCTGGTCTGGTTGCTCGGCGTGCTGTTCTATATCTGCAATATCCTGCAGTATACCGGCACGTTCCTCTCCATTACCGGCATTCTCACCAACACCTGGGTCTTTATTATCCTTGCGGATTACTTTATCTGCCGCAAAGTGCTGCACCTTGCGCCTTCCGATTTCGTGGAGTATCGCAAAGCGTATCTGCGGATGTGGAATCCGTCTGGCGTCATTGCGTTGTGCGTCGCGGTGGCAACAGGCGCGGCAGGCGTGCTGGGCCTCTATCCGATGGTGTACGCCTCATTTATTGCCATGCTGGTTGGCCCTGTGCTGCATGTCGCTATCAGCGTGGCGACCCGCGGCAGCTACTACTTCAAAACCTTCCCGGAAGATATGCAAACCAGCTGGAAACCCTCTGATGCTTACCAGGGGCCGAAACCGGTGTTTAAACCCTTACTGAGCAAGGAGGCCGAATAATGCGCATCAACGTTGCAACCATTCAGTTTGAACCCACGCAGTTCAGAAAAGAGGAAAACGTCGCCCGGCTGCTGGCATTAGCCACTCAGGCGGCACGTGACGGCGCACGCTTAATCGTGATGCCGGAAATGGCCACTACCGGCTACTGCTGGCAGGATCGTGCGGAGGTCGCCCCCTACACAGAAACGGCGGATGGCCCCACCAGTCAGGCATTCGCTGCGATTGCGCGTGAGTTTAACTGCTTTCTGGTTTTTGGCATGCCGGAGCGGGACAGGGTAACCGACCTCTACTATAACAGCGCCATTCTGGTCGGCCCGCAGGGCGTGATTGGCGTCCACCGTAAAACACATCCCTATATTTCGGAACCGAAATGGGCGGCTAACGGTGATGGCGGGCATCAGGTCTTTCAGACTGAGATCGGCAATATTGCGCTGCTGGTCTGTATGGATATTCACTTCATTGAAACTGCCCGGCTGGCTGCGCTGGGGGGCGCACAGATTATCTGCCACATCAGTAACTGGCTGGCTGAACGCACTCCTGCGCCTTACTGGCTCACGCGCGCCTGGGAGAATGGCTGTGCGCTGATTGAAAGTAACCGCTGGGGATGGGAGCGGGGCGTGCAGTTCAGCGGCGGCAGCTGCATTGTGGATAGCCAGGGAAATGTGCTGGCCAGCTGCGACAGCGGCGATCGGATACTCAGCGCTGAGTTACCTCTTCCGGCGGAGAATCCACAGCTGAACAAGCGCCGGCCTGAGCTCTATCAGCGGCTGATGACCAATACTTTCCTCTGGAATCCGGCGGACTTTTTTGGCTTATATGGGCGTGATCCCCTGCCTGAGGGCAAAGCGTCCCGTATTGCGGTGGCGCAGTTTCGCCCGCAAGACGAGGTGAATGCCAATCTGGCACAGATTCGGCACTGGGCCGGACAGGCGAAATCAGAGGGCGCGGAACTGCTGATCCTGCCGGAGCGCGCGCTGACCGGCGGGGAGGGCAGCCATTGCGCGCTGTCGCGGGAGGATGCGCCTGTACAGGCGCTGGTCGCGCTCGCGATGGAGCTGGATATCGCGCTGCTTGCAGGGTTCGCCGAGCGGGAAGGGGAGCAGTGCTACAACAGCGCGATGCTGGTGAGCAGTGAAGGAGTCAACGCGTACTATCGCCAGATTCACCTCAGCGACCAGGATCGGCACTGGGCCTGCGCAGGGGATCAGTGGGTGACGTGCGATCTGCCGTGCGGGCGTGTCGGTATTCTGCTGGGGGAGGATCTGCTGGTGCCGGAAGCGGCCCGCATCCTGGCGCTGGAAGGCTGCGACATCATCGCCTGCCCGGCGCAGCTTCATTCACCTCTGCCCATGGCGCACCCGGGCACGGCGATACCGCATGTCTGGCCGATCCCGCGCGGCGCCGATCCTTACCACTGGCTGCTGCCGCGCGTTCGGGCGGGAGAGAATAACGTCTGGCTGGCTTTTGCCAACTGGCCCGCCGCCGCAGGCGAAAGCTTTGGCCTGAGCGGGATATACGGCCCGGATACCTTTGCCTTTCCACGCAGGGAAGCGAAAGCGACCGGTGCGAAGGAGCTGGCGCTGCTGGATATCTCCACGGGGTCAGCCGGCGATCCTTATCCCAATCATGTGGTAAGGCGTAAAGACCTGGTGCTGATGCGTCAGCCGCATTTCTACACTGCGCTGATTGCTCCATCACCGAAATGAGCCACAGACGCGGCCTGCGGGCCGCGTTGATTCAGGAGCTATTATGACTGCCACTCAGCCGCTGCCGAAACCCGTTATTCCGGTCGGTATTCTCTATTCAGTGTCAGGCGATTATGCGGTGATCGGGCGCGAGATGCTCAACGGCATCCTGCTGGCGATTGAGGAGATAAACGCCAATCCCGCCCATCCGTTTACCCTGGCGCCCGTAATCCGCGATCCGCAGGGGTCGCTGGATCTCTATTACGAATATTGCCACGACTTACTCTATCGCCACGGGGTGCGTCATGTGATTGGCTGCTACACGTCTGCGGCGCGGAAGACCATTCTGCCACTAATCGAAGGTGCCAACGCGCTGTTGTGGCATTCCGCGCGCTATGAGGGGTTTGAGAGCAGCAATAGCGTGATTTACCTGGGGGCCAGTCCCAACCAGCATATCCTGCCGATGCTCAGCTGGCTGTTACAGCAGCAGGCAGCAGAGATCTATCACATTGGTTCTAACTATGTCTGGTCATGGGAGATGGATCGCCTTACCCGTGAAGCCGTCATCCCCGCGGGCGGCAGCGTATTGCAGAGTAAATTACTGCCGATGGGGGACGAACACGTGGAGGCGTTAATCGCGGATATTATCGCCTGCCGCCCGAAAGTCCTCCTGAATACCATGGTCGGTAAAAGCGCCTACAGTTTCTATCGCGCCTGGCACCAGGCCTGCCAGCAGCAGCCTTGGCTAAATGAGGTGCTGAAGCTCAGCCTGACGCTGTGTGAACCGGAAGTGCAGTTGATTGGTGCAGAGGCGTTAGAGGGGTATCTGGTTTCTGCCAGCTGGTTTCAGTCGATTGACAGCGCCGCCAACCACCGTTTTCTGAGCAGCTATCATCAGCGCTTTGGTGAGCAGGTTTCGCCCTCAGTGGACAGCGAGAGTGCCTGGCTCGCCGGACATTTGCTGGCGAGAGCCATTGCGCGCCACGGCAATGCAGATGTGGACGGTGTGCGCAATGCGGTATTGCAGGATGAGATGGATTCGCCCGCCGGACGGATCCGCCTCGACGCTGACAATAATCACTGCTGGCTGACGCCGCATCTGGCGCGATGTCACAACGGCAGGCTGGAGAGTTTCTGGCAGGCGGAGGCGGCGGTGAAACCCGATCCCTGGCTGGCCAGGGTGGATCTCGCGAGCCTCATGCCGCGCGGAGGTGACGAATGAGCCGAAAAAACGTACAGATGCGCGGATTAAAAGTGTGTGTGATCGGCTGTTCCGACCGTGATAACCACCATCTGGCGCAGCAGTTCAGCCGCATAGGCATTGAGGGCCTTTTCTGTACGGTCTTTCCGGACGAGAGCCAGCTGGCTGACCAGCGTCTCCCGCCGTATCGCGCAGATGGAAGCCGATCTGAACCGGCTGCAGACAGAAAGCGATACGCTGACTGGCCGGGTGGATGACCCGGCTGTGCAACGACCTTTACGCTAGACCCGCACCCGTAAGCCGTTCCCCGACTCACTCCCCCGTGACGAAAAACGGCTGCTGCCGGCAGAGCCATGCTGCCCGGACTGCGGTGGCGCGCTGAGCTATCTGGGCGAAGATACTGCCGAACAGCTGGAGCTGATGCGCAGCGCCTTCCGGGTTATCCGGACCGTACGTGAAAAGCATGCCTGTACTCAGTGCGATGGCATAGTGCAGGCCCCCGCGCCTTCACGGCCCATCGAACGGGGTATCGCAGGACCGGGGCTACTGGCCCGTGTGCTGAGCTCAAAGTATGCAGAGCATACCCCGCTGTACCGCCAGTCAGAAATATACAGCCGCCAGGGTGTGGAGCTGAGCCGTTCACTGCTGTCGGGTTGGGTGGACGCATGCTGCCGGCTGCTGTCTCCGCTGGAAGAGGAGCTTCAGAGCTATGTCCTGACCGGCGGCAAGCTCCATGCCGATGATACCCCGGTCCAGGTGCTGCTGCCGGGTAATAAGAAGACGAAGACCAGGCGGTTGTGGACGTACGTTCGTGACGACCGCAACGCCGGGTCAGCGCTGGCGCCGGCGGTCTGGTTCGCCTACAGCCCGTACAGAAAAGGTATCCATCCGCAGACCCATCTTGCGGGGTTCAGCGGTGTGCTGCAGGCGGATGCATACGCCGGGTTCAACGAGCTGTACCGGGATGGCCGGATAACGGAAGCCGCCTGCTGGGCTCACGCCCGCCGTAAAATCCACGATGTGCACGTCCGTACCCCGTCAGTACTGACGGAAGAAGCCCTGAGACGGATCAGCGACCTGTACGCCATAGAGGCGGAGATAAGGGGAATACCGACGGAGCAGCGCCTTGCCGAACGTCAGTTGAAAACGAAACCGCTGCTGAAATCCCTGGAAAGCTGGCTACGTGAAAAGATGAAAACCCTGTCGCGACACTCAGAACTGGCGAAAGCGTTCGCATACGCCCTGAACCAGTGGCCGGCACTGACGTACTATGCAGATGATGGCTGGGCTGAGGCGGACAATAACATCGCTGAAAATGCGCTGCGGATGGTCAGTCTGGGAAGAAAGAACTGGCTGTTCTTCGGCTCAGACCACGGAGGAAAGTGAGGAGCGTTGCTGTACAGTCTGATAGGGACGTGCAAACTGAACGACATGGACCCAGAAAGCTATCTGTGCCATGTCCTTGACGTCATAGCTGACTGGCCGGTCAATCGGGTGAGTGAACTGCTCCCCTGGCGCATAGCACTGCCAACATAATAACACATCCCCGTCAATATGGTTCTCGCTGGACGCTTACCTTTTGTCTGAAGAATATATACTTAATTAATGACAACATTGATGGGTCTGAATAGCCAGAGGTATGACCACTTACATGATTCTCTATGGAAAGTGTGACCTCCATCACATAATGTGATTATTTTAAGAATAGTTAATATTATTAGTGCTACGCACTTGTTAAAAAAATTCGCAGGTGTTAATGTTTCAATATATTTTACATTTCATCACTGCCTGACATCTTTTTACGCCTTTCAGGGGTTGTATTATTAATTAAGCAGGATGCTTATTTCGCGAGGTGAAAATTTTGTTCAGCTATTTATTTATTGCTGTTGGGCTTTCCTGGGTTATTTGTGAGTCGATTATCGCTTCGGTAAAACGAGCCAATAGGAAATCATCCGATATCTCGGATCGTCATTCTGAGATGATATTAAATTTTTTCACCTACTCATCTCTTATTTTGGGATTCGCCGTAGCACAGTCAAAATATTTACGCTTTGCGAGGCAGGGAGATATTATCACTTGGGCTGGTCTGGTGATTGTATTAATAGGGATCGCTATTCGTTTGCATGCAATATATCGTCTGAAGAAATTCTTTACGGTTAATATCGCTATCCTCAACGATCACGAGTTAATGACCACCGGCATCTATCGCTTTATTCGTCATCCTGCTTATCTGGGGGTGATTATTGCTTTTGCTGGAATGGGGCTGGCATTAGGTAACCTGTTGTCATGTCTCATTATGTTGACGCCAGTACTGTTTGTTTTTCTGTGGCGTATTCGCCTTGAAGAGCAGATGCTGAGTCACGCATTTCCGCATGAATACCCGGCCTATCAAAAAAAAGCTGGCGGTTGATCCCCTTCCTTATATAGACAACAGGATGAAAATTGCACGCTGACAGGGATTACAGAAGTGCGTCAAGGCGAGTCAGAAAGAAAATTTCCTTCTGGTGCCATTGTATTGTTTACGTAATGGTAAATAGCTTGCTGTTCACTATTAATATACTCAATGATAATAAACTTTGGTTCTATTATCCTTTGCTGGGGTGGCTTATCGGGTTGTTCATTCATGCAATGATAACCTATTATCAGTGGCCTGATTCTCTACGGAGTAAGATGTTCCAGAGAGAATTAAAATTAATTAAACGAAATAACGAAAAAAGATAAGGATATACCTGCTATGACATCATTATCGCTTGAACAACTGTGTGAAGAAGTGGCTAAAATTCTTAAAACTGACAGCGTTGATGCGGATTGCCCCCTGGGCCAGTTAGGCATTGATTCATTAAATGTGGTGGAGTTAATCCTGGCCTGCCAGATGATTTACCCTAATGTGATGGATTTTGATGATTTGCTCTTTGATGAAAACTCTACGCTGCGTGAGATCGATGTGTGCATGCTGGAAAGTAGTCTGCAGGTATAGCCATCTTATGAATATCATGAATAAGAAACCGCTTTTTATCGCATTGCGCGTAACATTAATCACCTTTGTGATTGGCAACGTTATTGCCTGGATTTCCGGTGCTGCGCCCATAAAATTTGCTGAAATTCCGTTTAGCACCGCAGAACAGTCGCTGATAGCTGATGGCGCAACGTCCAGCGCGACAGATAAAGATGCCCAGAGCATTGCGATGATCTACTTCCTGCACAATCGCCTCGATGAGGCAGCTGCAATGGTTGAGCAGGCCCGCGCAGAACAGGGCGCAAGTGACTCTCTGACCGCGCTGGCGGCAGCGATTGAAGTCAAACAGGCAGGTGCGCGTCTCGATCTGTTGTTTGGTCAGCGTAAGCTGTGGCAGTTAAAACAGGCGCTGACACAGTTAAAGAGCGTGTCAGATAAGGTGCCAGAGCAGTTTGACGTTCAGCTTCTTGCACTATGGGCTTTTGCTTCGGTTCCCGATATCAGCGATAGCGCAGCCAATGCACAGATTATTTCACACCGTATAACGCCGGTTCTTAACCGTCATGGTATCCCGCAGCCGCTGGCTGCGTCCGCCTGGCTCGGCCTGACGCGTCTCTCGCTCTATCTTGCTGATGAAGGCGATGAAGAAAGTCAGGCCTCGGCCCAGGCTAACGCCAGAATGGCGTGGCAGGCGTATCAGCAGATTGGTTTCCATCCGGCATGGCTTCAGCAGGAAAGCGATGTCTTGGAACAAGAGATGAAAGAGTTGCCTGAGCATGGCTGATATCGATGAGATCATCTGTGCGAAGGCGGCTGGAAAATCTTACCTGCGTGGGGAGCAGTCTGTTCAGGCGCTGAAATCGGTTTCGTTTACGCTCAGTCGCGGGGAGTTTTTAATTATCACCGGGGAAAGCGGAAGCGGAAAAAGTACCTTGCTGAATTTGTGCGGCGCGCTGGATATTCCCGATTCAGGCCAGCTGACGCTGTTTGGCGCTGATGTCAGTCAGCTAAGTGACGGTCAGCTGTCCGCGCTACGTAAGCAGCATATCGGCTTTATTTTTCAGGACTTCCACCTTATTCCAGTGCTGACCGCCATAGAAAATGTGCGCTATGCCCTTGATCTGCGCAAGGTGGAGAAGGCAACGGAAAAAGCCGGGGCGTTGTTAGCCGCTGTGGGACTGGCCGATCAGCGTGATGCCAAAGTGAATGAATTATCAGGCGGTCAGATGCAGCGGGTAGCAATCGCTCGTGCGCTGGCCGGTAATCCCACGCTGATTGTGGCAGATGAACCTACGGCCAATCTTGATAGCAAAAATAAAGAGAGCGTGATGGCACTGCTGAAAAACCTTTGCCAGCAGCATCAGGTGGCGGTGGTGCTGGTGACGCACGATCGGTCGCTGACGCCATGGGCGGATAAACTGCTGGTGATGCAGGACGGTAAAGAGCAGGTGACGCATGAATAATATTATTGCCGGCGTTCTATTTCTGCTGACGGCTCTGTCTGCCCATGCTCAGCCCGCATTGCAATATCCTCCTGCGATACCGGCTGGCGAGAGTGAGCAACGGGTGATGCAGCAGCAGCTGGTACAGATACCGGCTGAACAACGCAGTGAGCAGCAGTGGCGTCAGCTGGCGCTGGTCAGCATCGCGCTGACCACCACGGCAGACGCGCCACAGCAGGAACAGACCGCATTGACGATTGAGCAGGCCCGACACGCGTTACCGGATGATGCGTTGCTGATGGCGATTGAGGGCAGTCTTTACTGTATCCAGGCGGGCAACAGCAAAATCGACGGCATGCAGGCAATGGCGCTGGTCAATCGCGGATTTCGCCAGCTCGATCGCGCCGTGCTCAAAGAGCCTGAGAATATCGGGCCGCGTTTACAGCGTGCTATCACCGCCAGCCGCACCCCGGCTTTTTTAGGCAAAGGCGCGCTGGCACGGCAGGACTACCACTGGCTGATAGAGACCATTCCGGCGACGGAAGAGACGCAGTCGCTGCGTGCCATGGTGCTTTATCAGTTGGGCGAAGTCGTGGTTTCCGATGATCCCTCCCAGGCGACCTTACTGTGGCAGCGTGCGGCTGCCCTGGCGGGAGGAGAATGGAGTGAACGAGCTAAAAAGCATTTGTAACTGCCGCAGAGCGCTTTACCGGCAGGCATACTTCACAGGGAACGCTTATCGTGATTGATTTTGACCAGTTCAACCAGCAGGCGGATCGGCTTGACGCGACGCTACCTCAGTCGGAACGCGTGAATACCGCGCGGATGGATGGGCTGCGCTACCGGCTTTACCCGCCCCGGCATGCTACGCAGGACGTGATTATCGTTTATCACGGGGGCGGCGTTCATCTGGATGCCGGATATGACATTCTTGCCCGTCAACTACATGATGACACCACAGCTGTCTGCCTGGTGGATATTCGCGGTCACGGAGGTTCCCTCGGCGCTAAAGGTCAGGTTGCCCGCCCTGACCGCATCTGGCGTGATGTGGATACCTTGCTGACAAGCCTGCGCGCGTTTTTCCCTCAGGCGCGTCTTCACCTGCTGGGGCATTCCAGCGGTGGCGGAATGTTAATTAATTATTTCACCCGCCATCGTCCGCAATCTCCTGCAAATAGCCTGATATTAATAGCACCAGAACTCGGGCCTTTCGCAAGCGAAGTCCGGCGTAGCGGGGTGACGGTTCCATTTGCTGAAGTGCGCCAGTGGCCTTTCGTCATTAATGCGTTAAGCGGTGGCTTGCTTTTTGGCAACTATCCGGCCGTGGCGCTGAATTTTCCGCCAGACGTTAAAGCCTCTGAGCCAGATTTTGTTCAGCATTACAGTGTGAACATGGCCAATGCGCTGACACCACGCTATCCGGCTAAACAGCTGGCGGCCTTGCCGTTACCGGTTTTACTGCTGGCTGCTGAAAAAGATGAGCTGTTCAGCGCAGATGCGATGCGTGAGTTCGCTGAAAAACATGGCAACGAAGCGCTGCGCTTCGGTGTCATTGCAAACAGCACGCATCTCGATTGTCTGTTCTTTGCCAGTCAGGCTATACGTCAGCATCTGTCGCTGACAGGGCAGGCGATGCGATGATCCGCTGCAAACTCGCCGTACGTAATCTGTTGCGTAACAAAAGGAGGACCACGGTCTCTGTGACCAATCTTGCCCTGGCTCTGGCGGCTATTTTACTCTTTTCCGGCTTTTGTGAATCGATGTATCAGGGGCTGCGGGAAAGCATGATCCGTTCGCAACTGGGGCATATTCAGTTTTTCAGTAAAGGATTTAATCAATTTGGTGCGTTAAGCGACGCCAGCATGCTGCTGCCTGAACCGCTGAAGAAACAGATCATGGCACAGGCGGCGCGACAGCCGGAAGCGGTCATCATTACGGAAAGGCTGGAAACCGACATTTTGATCACCAATGGCGATGCGCAGATGTCATCACACCTTATTGGCATCGATCCTGATAAAGAATCGACGCTGAGCTCAGCCATTCAGTTGCAGTCAGGCAACAATCTTTTCCCTGAACAGCGTGACGGTATTCTGCTGGGTGGCGCACTGGCAAAAGCGCTTAACGTGCACCCGGGCGACTCTCTGACGCTGTTAGGCACCGCGTCTAATCAGACCATCAATGCGATGGATGTCACCGTGGCCGGTATTGTCACCACCGGCGTCGAAGAGCGGGATCTGCGGACAGCTTACGCTAATCTTGCTCTGGTGCAGACGTTCCTGCTGACACGGGGAGCCACACGCATCGTGGTGTTATTGAAAGATACGCAGCAAACCGATCGGGTCATGCAGCGACTCACCCGTGAGCTGACAGAAGATGCCGACCGGATAGAAGTCCGCAGCTGGTCACAGCTGGCGACCTACTATCACCAGGTTGTTGCCCTGTTTTCCGCCATTTTCACCTTTGTGAATGTCATTTTGCTGGCGGTCGCGGCCTTTGCTATTTCTCATGTTTTATCCATGAATGTGGTGGAGCGAACCCGTGAAATCGGGGTTATCCGGGCCATTGGCGCCAGCAGAGGCGATGTGGTTGCCCTGTTCGTGATGGAAGGCGGACTGTTAGGGATTATCGGGGGCCTCGCGGGATTACTGCTAGCGTGGATCCTCGCCCTGCTGCTCAACCACTCCGGTCTGATGATGCCAACGCCGCCGGGCAATACGGTGACGTACCCTTTACGCATCCTGCTGACGGTACATCAGTGTCTGACCGCCTTTGTGGTCAGTGTGCTGGTATCCCTGCTTTGCAGTCTGTTACCTGCGCTGCGGGCGGGCAGACTCGTTATTACAAGAGCACTTAATCATGCATAACATTTTATTGGCGTCCTCTTTTTTATTACGCAAATGGCTGGCGTGCCTGATTGCGCTGATGCTGATCAGCGCCCCTGCCATGGCGGTACAGAAAGGTGCCAGCGAATGGTTCAGAGAGATTAGCGACCTGCGCGGGCTGTCTGGCAGCTTCAGCTTTTCATTACAGGTGACGTCTTATCGCAATGAGGTAGCGGAGGCGCAGAGTCAGCTTGAGGTGCTGTTTCAGTCGCATCAGCAAATCCTGATTTTGTTCCGGCAGCCGCAAAATTCCGCAGGTCGCCGTATCCTGGTTGAGGGAGATAACATGTGGTTAACACTGCCCTCATCAAAACGTGTGCTGCGTGTCTCGCCGAGCCAGCGATTACTGGGCGAAGCCAGTAACGGCGATGTGATTAATACCAATTTTGCAGACTACCAGTTGCAACAGCAGCAGGATGTCGAGCGGGACGGAAAACGCTATATCGCGCTGACGCTGGTGGCGACTAACAGTCGGCAAAGCTATCAGCGCGTAGTGTACCTGATCGATCCGCTGAGTTCGCTGCCAAGCATCAGTCTTCACTACACGGCATCGCAAAAACTGATCAAAGAGATTCATTATGAAAACTATGTTACTACCGCAGGCAAACCGCGCGTAGAGCGGCTGCGGTTGATTAACCCGGTGCAGCCAGACCGTTACACCATCATGCAATTAAGCCAGTTTACTGCCAGAACCTTCCCGGCAGGGATTTTCAAAAAAGAAAACCTGCTGAATGCGGTTATCCGGGAGTGATGGCGATGAAACATGACCGCCATGACGCGGCTTTTCTGATGCGTGATGGTTGCAGACTCCATTACCGTCACTACAGCATGACCACGGCGCAAAGCGTGATGCTGCTGCTGCCTGGATTTGGCTTAACCAGTGAAGATTATGTCTCATGCTGTCAGCACCTGGCGAAATCGAGTGCGGTGACAGTCTACAGCCCTGATCTGCGTGGACAGGGCCAGTCTCAGGGGGGGGAGGGCGATGTGGCTTACATCGGGCAGTTACAGGACGACCTGAGCGATATGATCGCTGCGTTGCAGCAGAATCATCCCGGTTTGCCGGTGGTACTGGCCGCCCATTCGGGGAGCAGTTCTCTGGCCATCAACTACCTGGCAACGCGGCCAGATCCGATGGTGGTGGCGTTATATCTGCTGGCGCCGGTGTTTTTTGGTCATATGGAGTATGACCGCGAACTCCAGCGCGCTTACCCGTTTATCTATTACGGTCGATACCACCGTAAACCTGCTCCACATCCGGCGTCGCAGCTCAGGATGAATCAGGAGTTCCGTTACTCTCTGCTGCGCCATGGCCTGGGAAGAACGTTTAGCGCGCTGCAACACATCCGGGTTTTACAGGTGCGGCGTGATGCCGGACAGCCCTGGCGCAACTATAGCTTTCGTTTTTTGCAAAGCTATCGCTGTCGTGACCTGACACAGAGCCTGGAGCGAATCAGGGTGCCGGTGTGGCTGATGGTCGGGCAGGAAGATGAGGTAATGCTGCCGGATGCGGTGTTCACGCTGCTGAACTGGCACCTGGCACCGGGCTTGCTGCGGGAGAGCCGCTGTCTGGCGCGAATGGGACATTTCAGTATCCTGGCGATGGCGGCCACGCTGATGGGACACTGGCTTCGGGCTACAGTTACGCCGCAAGCCGGAATGCAATAAGGGAATAATATGGACATTGAGAGCGGCGGCTGTGGCTATTTCTCTTTCGCCTTTCCAGCGCAGGCAACGGCATTACGCTGGGCCGATGGAACGCCTGCCGGGGGCATTGTCGCGAGATCTTCTACGGCTGAAAACAGCCGTGAACTGACGATTCAGTGGGTTGCAGATGAGAAAACGCTCACGCTGCAACAGGCGGCGGACAGCCGGAAATCGGTCTATTACGCAGCCGATGAGCAGCGCATTCTCTTTTCCACGCGCCTGCCAGAGCTGCTTAAGATGTGCGGAACGGACAAGACCCGTTTTGATCCGCGCTGTGTTGCTGACCTTATCGTGGTCGGTTTTGTTGCTGCGCCACGCACGCCTTATCAGGGGATTTATCAGTTAGCGCCCGGAGCCGCTATTGTCTGGCGTTATGGCGACGCTAGGCTGGAGTACACCTGTTCAGCCTCTGCCGCGCCGTCACCGCAAACGATCGGTGTCAGCTTCAGCGGCCGGGCGGGTAACATTCCGGCGCAGCCCCAGCTTTCCGATAATGCCATGCTGATCAATGTCATTCCGCAGCTTGCAGCCCTGACCGGCGAAGCCCATGGTGATCCAGGATTACTCAGATTACTGCTTCGTTTAGGTTGCCAGCGGTCCGCACCCTGCCATGTTCATCTCGGCTACGATCTTGACCCGGAGACGCTGCGGGCAGCGACGCGTTTTAAACAGCCTTGGATCAGACGCGCGGCGCAGCGATCGTTGCAACACTACTGGAACGAGGTTCGTTACCCGGAAATTGCCGGCTGGTTTTCGCCGCCGGAGACGGCTTTTGACGGTGAATGGATCAGGCACCTGATAATCAGTGAAAGGCAGCGTGTTATTCAGCAGGTGGCGACGGCCTATCAGCAAGCCGTCAACTATTATCATTGCCCCCGCATTGATGAAGAAAATATGGGCGTAAAATTAAATAATGAAAATTTTTCATCAGACTCACCGGAAGCGGCAAATCTTTATTGTCGTGCCGTGCAACTAAATATGAGCGCGACATTTATTAATCAGCTTGTCGACTTTTCACCCGGGAAAGTATTCCGGCGTAACGAAAAACAGCAGGATCACAGGCTGAGCAGCCTGATTTGTGCCATGACATCACTTAATTATCTTGAGCGATTTCATCATCGCCTGCCACAGTAATCCATTTGCCCATTTTTATTACGCTAAATAATAGAGGGAACTATGACCGGATATATGTTGCATTCACTTGCGGATATTTACGCTGAATTATCGGCAGGGCATCCCCTTCCTGATATCAGGATGGCAGGGGGGGAACCTTTAAACCTGGCGCGCATTGAGTACTGGTGCGTTCTTCTTAAAGAGAAGGGATTGCAGCACGGCGATCGATTACTGCTGCTGACGACCCCCGGTGCTGAGAGCATCGCTGTTATGGTCGCGGCCTGGCATCTCGGCATCGTCATCTGTCCGCTGCCCCCGCAGACCCGCGAAGCGCCGTTACGCATTATCGCAGAGGATTGCGGCGCAAAGGCGATCCTGGATGCGGCTACGCAGCGCTGGCAGTCGGGTGCGGCGCCGGATAAGCCCGCCTCGTTTATCTACCTTACGGCGCCGCGCGTCACCGGAAGCGATCTGGCGCTGATTATTTACAGTTCAGGCAGCACTGGCTTACCCAAAGGGATCATGCTGTCTCATGCCAATGTGTTGTCAGCGCTGCGATCCGTCACCGGTTATCTGCAACTGCGGCCGCAGGATACGCTGCTATCCGTTCCACCGCTGCACTTCGATTATGGACTTTATCAGGTTCTGTTCGGATTTTATGTGGGTTGCCGCGTCATCCTTGCGCCTGCCGCCTGTAATCCGATGCAGCTGCTGAAACTCATCTCACAGGAGCAACCCACCGTGCTGCCGCTGGTTCCGGCACTGGGTGCAGGCCTGGCGAAACTGGGTAATGCCCTGAAACGTCAGGCGGATTGCGTGCGATTGATCACTAATACTGGCGGCCACATGCCGGAAAAGGTCGTGCGCGATCTGAAATCCCTGTTCCCGGCTGCGGGCGTGATGTTGATGTATGGGCTGACGGAGTCAAAACGGGCGATGTTTCTGCCTGTCAGTCAGGCAGAACGCAAGCCGGACTCTGTGGGCAAACCCATGCCGGGCCTGGAAGCCAAAGTGTTTATTGCGTCAGGAGATAGCGAAAAACAGGTATTTCATGAATGTAAACCTGGCGAAATCGGCGAGCTGTATGTGCGTGGCGCATCAGTAATGCAGGGATATACCCATCCGGAGAGCAGTGCAGGGGCGCAGATTATTACTGGAAACTATCGCGATGATAACTGGCTGGCCACCGGTGATCTCTTCAGCTACGACGGAGAGGGTGATTTCTATTTCCGGGGACGTGCAAAAGAGTTAATCAAGCAGGCGGGGTTTTGTCTCTATCCGCGCACTATTGAAGCAATCGTCGAAAAGCATCCGCAGGTGACGGATTGTGCCGTCATTGGTATTCACGACGAGGACGGCAATGAACAGGCCTGCCTGTTTGTCAGATCCGCTGCCACTCTGGATAAACCGTTACTGGTCAGCTGGCTTAGCGAGCACTTTGATTCCCCCTGGCTGCCAGCACGGATTGAATTCATTGAAAACTGGCCGGTGAATCAGAATGGAAAAATTAATAAAAAAGAGCTGGTGAATTTTCTTTAACGTTCAAAAATTTGAGACTGACATGACAACCACGATTAGCCGAATTGAAGAGGGATTAGTGGCAGGGAAATTCGTCTTTGACTCTCCCTGCTATATTTACGATCCTGAGCAGCTACGAAATAATATTAATGCGCTGGAAGAGAGCACAGGGACGCCGGTTATTCTCTCTGTTAAAGCGAACCCCGGCACCGATCTTAATCTGCGCCTGACCGATCGTAATGCTGGGGTTGAAGTCGCTTCGCTGAATGAGCTGAATCTGGTAGCGAATAGCGAAAAAATATATATTAATAATCCGTCAATGGATAAAAATCTGATGCGTGCCGGCATTGCCGCAAAGGCTTTTTTTATTATTGACAGCCCGCAACAGCTTCAGCAGCTGATTGCGCTTTCCGGAAATCGTCCGCTTCAGCCAGTCATTCTACGCTGTAACGTCGGCGTCGTGGCAGCGTTGGTGCCCGACGCGCCTGCTATTCGTAAAGATCATTTTGGCATGGATCTGGTGAGTCTGCTCGAAACGGCGCATTTCATCCGGAACCATGAAAAAGTTCAGCTTAAAGGATTTCATCTGTTTGGCGGTTCCCACACCTTTCATCGCTTCGCCAATGTGATTGCCGAGGCAGCACTGGCGTTACTGCCCCATATTGAAGCAGCTTACGGTGGAGCCATTGAGCTGATTAACCTGGGCGGTGGTTTTAGCGAACAGTGGTGGGAGCATCAATCGCTGTTCCCTGCTTATCGTGAATGGCTGGCACGTTTCCCGGCACATATCTCGCTGGTACACGAAGCCGGTCGCGCAGCGTTCTCTTCCTGCGGCGTTTTTATGACTACGGTGGTGGCAACCAAACGCATTGCCGATCAACATTACGCCATTTGCAACGGCGGCATGAATCAGAGCTTCCTGTTGTGCCAGACTGAAAACAGCTTTCGTAAAATGCGCCAGCCTTATCGGGTGCGGCTGAACGATCGCCTCCAGCCTGACGTAGATAGCAATCAGAAGACGATTTTAGTCGGCTCTACCTGTAGTCGTGACGACGTGATTGGCCACTATGCCGGTGAAGATATTCAGCCAGGGGATATCCTGCTGTTTGATTACTGCGGCGCTTACTACAGCACCTATACCGTGAATCGCTTTCTCGGATTAAAGGAGGCGGCTCAGTATGTTTTCTCCTGAAACGGTTCCGGATATGTTGCATCTGGGCGAGTTGATTACCCGCCATCTTGAAGGCTATCAACCGATGCCGGAATCGGTGCGCCAGATGATTTTCCGCAGCGTTTTGCGTCATCTTGACTCACGCATGATTATTGAGGATTCGC
Source organism: Pantoea sp. Sc1 (assembly GCF_000255315.1). Lineage (NCBI taxonomy): Bacteria > Pseudomonadati > Pseudomonadota > Gammaproteobacteria > Enterobacterales > Erwiniaceae > Pantoea > Pantoea sp. Sc1. The sequence goes on along the minus strand of NZ_AJFP01000001.1, from coordinate 2,445,055 downwards.
TGACGCCCCTGAAACCGCTGGCGGCGTCTGCCACCTCATTCCCGTTACCGGCGATAGACTGCCTGCCTTTACTTGATCGCTACGTAGTGGCGGTGCGCGAGGAGGGGCTGGGGCCTTACTTCAACCTTATTATCGGTCTTTTTGGCCATATTATGTTGCAGCTTTCCGGGAGCGACCGGCAGCAAGAGCAGGTGGCGCAGTGGGTGAGTGCCGGCGGCACGGGGGCTTTCCTGATGACCGACAGCGGTGGGCCATCGCTGCATCAGTGGCGTTCCCAAGTAGTGAGTGATGCGCAGGGCGCGTTGCAGATTACGCTCGATAAAGAGTGGGGCATCGGGGCATTAACCTGCGCGTTCGCCATTGTTATCCTTTCACGCCCGGGTCAGATGGTGCCTCAGGCCTGGCTGATACCGCCCGAAACCTGCGCGCAGTGGCAGCGAAAGCGAGTGGGGTCTGGCTGGCTGGATGGCCATGTTCAACTGGGCAACTGTCACGGCGTCTTCCCGGGTAGCCACGACTGGGCACTACGCCGTGGCGGATTAATCGCGGTTAAACAGTTTCTGACCTATGTTCGTCCGCGTTTTGTCGCCTCGCTGATGCATCATCTGCACTGGCTGATGCAACAAAAACGTCTGACACCTGACAGCCAGCACGATGAAGCGCGTGAATATTTGCTCAGCGTAACGCGCACGCTCTCTGCTCAGCAGGTGTTTAATCGTTATTCAGAAGATGAGGTGATGGCACTGAAATTTGCCTCTAATGCCTTGCTGTTTGACCTGGTTGAACAGCAGCGCGTCCGATTACTGAGCGATCAGCGCGATTTACTGGGATTCACAAAAATGGAAGGCAGTTCTTATCGTTGCCTGATGGAAATTTGCCAGCGGCATCGGGTAGGTCACTATGTCTGAGCTTGAGCTGGTTCGCGCTGAGTTTATCCGCTACCCGCAATCGCTGCTGTCGGTAGACGACAGGCTGGAAAATCTCTCTCCGGTACTGGCTAAAGCGGTGGGTGAACAGATTGCGTATGCTTTGCAGGGATGGCAGGGGCCGATACCGGATCGCCATTTTGTCTGTTCGACGATTATGGATTTGGCTTTTTCCCGCCAGCTGGTGAACTGGCCGACGCTGGTGGAGCAGATAGCGCAATACACCGATGCCGTGCCGGATATGCTGATCAATGCCTATGAGTGCGCCAGCTGGGGCTACAGTTTGCGCCAGGCGTTGAGTCATCCGCGTACGTCACCCTATGTGATGTGCACGATTGTCGATCTCAACCTGATGGATCTCGCCTTCTGGCGTGCCAATCCCAACTGGGGCAACTCAGGTTTCGGCATCGTCACGCTGCTGTTTCGTGCGGAGACCAATGCGCATCAATGTGTCACGGTCAATGTGGCGAAAACCAGCAATTTTATCGCTGAGTTCAGCATTGCCGTGCGCAACGCACTGGCTGATAAGCCTGACTACAAGCTGGCGCTCCCCTTTTTTCCTCAGGCCGTCACCCAGCTATTCCAGCGTCTGTTACCGGATGCCGACATGCTACCGGATCTGCATCCGCGCTTTGGCCACTGTTTTGGGGCCGATCCGTGGATTTCTCTGATAGAACAAGCTCCACATGCCTCATCCGGTCAGCGTTTTCTGGCGACGTCGGTCGCCCTGAACGGCTACTGGACAATGGCCGATATTACGCTGGCCGCCGATGGAATCTTTAACTGGCGGGAGGCGAAATGATGCAGTGCAATCATCTTTTTAACGGGCAACTGAACCGCTCGCCTTATGCCTTTCGCGCTTATCGTGCCAATGCTCGGGTGCTGCCGATGACCACGCCAGAGGATTACGCCTCACTGGGACGTATTGAGAAACCGGCAGTTCAGTCACCTGTATTCTGTGGGTTTCAGGAAAAATATGATCTGCTTGAAGAGATCGTTAATGCGGCATTTTTGCATCTGCAACCGCTTAATCGCTGTGTTATGACGGCAATGATGCCGGGGGGTCTTCGCCTCCCTGCGCGGCTTCTACAGGATGACATTTTTCTGCTTCATCAGGTTGACCAGGAAGCAAAGCGGCTCTTTCTCGACGGCTTTAGCGTGCTGGCTATTGAAGAGTCGATTATTCGCCACCCGCTGGAAAGTGGTCGTAATCACCTCCGGCTTCGCTGGTTTCCACAGCATTCCTTTCAGTGTCAGGATGGGTGGGATGTGCTGGTCAGATTTCTTCATCAGTTGAACATTGTGGCCATTGATGAGTGACATTGTGCTGCGCGATTTACACATTTTTCCACTCTCCTCGCAGGGCGAGCTGCCGGATGCGCTACCCGCGCCGGGAGAAGGCGCAAAGGCGCTGGATCTCATCCTGTTTTGCAGCTCAGGCGAACTGGGCGTCATGCAGCAACAGGATATTGCAGCCTGGTCGCAGCAACAGACGTTTTGCCAGCCGTCACCGCGTCGGGCTTTTGTTTCCCTGGCCTGTGCGAGCTGGTATGCGGCACTGCTTGAGTTTGAGCGTAGTCCCTGTCATCACGTCGAAATCTGGGTTATCGAAAGCCCGGCGTCCTTTATTCAGGAACGGCTTGACTGTGCCGGGCTGGGCCATGGCGGAGAGGGACTGACCGTCCAGCCAGGCATCGCCAGAATGGTGCTGCAAAAGTGCCAGGCAAAGCCCGGTGAGGTGGTGCTTGAGGCCTGTGCGCTGTTCGCCAAACCTGCGGGACTCAGAGGCACTGAACAGTTGATCAAACGCTATGGTGCCTGGCTGGCCGCCGGTCTGGGCGATGATCGGGCAGCTGGCTGGGTCTCGTTCGCGATTGCCACGGGCTGGTCAGATCAGCTGCTGGCCGGTTTATTACACTGGTTTCCGCAGTTGATGGGGCAGTTGACGCGGTTGCCCAGTATGGAAACCGACACTCTTCATCTGCTGGCCATCAAGCCACTGCATGAACTGCATCGCAACGTTGCGCAGTGCCGTTCCGGTGCGCTGTTTATGACGACGCTGGCGGCAGGCGGGCGCATTGGCTGCGTGGTGGTGCGAACCGCTAAATCCGTGCCCGGTGTGGTGCCGCGGGACAAGCCCCATACTGTGCCGGTTCCGGCAAGCCGTATGCTGCCCGGCACGCCTCCTGATTACTGCGATCCCCAATACCGTTATGTCGATAATCAATACTTTCTCACTGAAATGACGTTGCATTCTCAGTGTTCACGTACATGGAATGACTATGAATAATTTACCGATTTATCTGGCGCCGCTGGACGATATTCGCTTTGTGATCTGGCTGCAAAATCAGACAGAAACCTGCCTGAAAAGTGACTACCCTTGGTTAACCCGTGAGCGGGTAGATACGTTATTAGAAGAGGCGGCGAGTTTCGCCAGCAACGTGTTGTCAGCCAGCTATCAGGAAGCCGATCGTCAGGAGTGCTTCCTGGACGCGGCGGGAGAGGTACAGGTGCCTGAATGCTATCGGGCGCTGCTGGTAAGGTTCCGCGAAGAGTGGGGCGTGCGTCTCAAGCCCTACGAGCAGGGCGGCCTGGGGCTTCCCCCGCTGATTCAGTATGCGGTGCTGGAAATGTTTATGGGGGCGCATCCAGCCTTTATGACCTATGTCGGTTTCAACGGGCCGGCCCTGCAATTGCTTACGCGTTTCGGCACGGCGCAGCAGCTGGAACGCTACGGGCCTCCCTTGGCTGAATACCGCTGGACTTCGTCACTGTGCATTACCGAAGCGGAGGCGGGCAGCGACCTCAGCCGTATCACAGCTCAGGCAGAACGGCAGGAGGATGGGCGTTATCTGATCAGAGGTGAAAAACGCTTTATCTCTGCCGGTATGCACTCACTCACCGAGAATATGGTTTGGTTTGTGCTGGCGCGCATTAAAGATGGGCCATCCGGCGTGCTGGGACTCTCCTGTTTTATTGTTCCGCGTTTTGACGGCGGGAAAGACAATCAGGTGCGATGCAGTGAAGTGGTGCGAAAGATGGGGTTAAAAGGGTGCGCCAATACACATCTCCGGTTTGGTGAACAGGGGCCCTGTTACGGTTATCTGATGGGTGAGCGGGAGAATATCGGACTGGTGCAGCTTCTGAGCATGATGACGCCAGCGCGTATCAGCACCGGAATCTACGCGCTTGGAATGGCTTCCAGTGCCTATCTCAACGCACTGAACTATGCCTGCCGGCGCATTCAGGGCAAACAGTTTGATCGGGCAATGAGCGCCCAGGCACCTTCATTGCCGATTGTTTCTCATCCGGATGTGCAGCGTATGCTGAGTGAAATGAAGATGCTCACGGAAGGCTGCCGTGCTCTGCTTGGCAAATTAGGCATGGCGGAGACACGTTATCTGATAGCGAAAGCGCGTGAAGAAGAGCAGGAGGCCCGGCAGGAGCTGGCCTTTTTTGAACTACTGACACCGCTGGTGAAAGCCTATTGTTCCAATAACGCCTGGACGGTGGCTGAAAATGCCATTCAGGTACTGGGCGGCAACGGTTATCTTTCTGCATTTCCGGTTGAGCAGTATGCACGAGACTGCAAAATTTTATCGATATGGGAAGGGACTAACCACATTCAGGCGCAGTTTCTGCTGCGGGACAAGCTCGGAATGGGACTGCGTGACACGCACGGGCTCCAGGAGCTGAATCAGCGGATTTCCGCGTTTATCACTCAGGCCAGAAAACAGCCGGCGTTGTCCGCGATGGCCGATAAGCTGGGGCAGGCGCAATCCGTCATGAAATCAACGTTGCTGGAGATGGGCGACTATGTTCGCAAGGGGCAGATGCTCGCCGTGCCAGCCTGCGCCAATATCATGATGGAGATTGTCGCTGAAGTGATTATCGGCTGGTGCCTTATTGAAGCGGCGGACATCGCGCAGGCATCAGATAATCAGATCCTGTGGGAAGGAAAATATGCGACGGCGCACTATTTCGCGGGCGTCACACTGCCGTTGACGCTAGCAAAAGCGGCAAAAGTGCGTTATCTGATGCAGTCAGAAAGTGTGTTTAATCCGGTGTTTACTGAGGATGCGTAAAGCGGGAATTTATCAGACGGCGTTTGTACTCTGCCTGTCGTCTGCCTGTGCTGCCAGTGAGACGATCGACTGGCAGTCGCACTTCTCTGCGCAGGGACGCTATGGAGTAAAGGAATATAACGACGCATCTCCGCTCTCACCTAACCGCTACAGCCCCGCGACGCGGGCAGGCGTTGACACGGATGTGATGTTTTCCTCTCAGTTCTTTTATCAGGATAATTTACAGGGGTTTATCGGCGTTGCCTCGGGCTGGGAGCATGAAAACCACACGGATAACAGGCTCACCCGGCTGCTGGAAGGGGGCGTCACCCTGATGAACACCGAACAGACTCAGCGCCTCACAGCGGGTAAAGTCTATCTGCGCTGGAGCCAGGACAGCGTTTACCATCCGATCGATATTTTCGGTCGCTACACGCAGCCGAAAAGTACACTGGGCGTTAACCGCATGGATGATTTCCAGCGTGAGGGCGCGCCGATGCTCCGCTGGCAGGCGAGCAGTGACAGCGGCGATTTCGACCTCGTGCTGGCCAAAGCCGAAGATGAGCAGGGGTGGGGTAACGCTCAACAGGCAGCACTGCGCGGTCTGTGGCAGCTCGATGACATCGAAGGTAGCCTGCTCGCAGAAAAAACCAGCAGTAAACGACCGCGCTGGGGGGCGACACTGAGTCAGGGCATCGGAGAGCAGTGGACGCTTTATAGTGAATACCTGCTCAGTGGCGATCGTGATATTCCTCAGCTGACACAGGTTAGCCCGGCGATTCCGATTGACGAAGAGGCGCAATTACCCGCGTTATATCGTAACCGTCAGGATCCCCGGCAGCATAACTGGCAAAAGATGTTATTAACGCTACGCTACACATTGCAGAAAGGGGGCAGTCTGGAGGGCAGCTTTTATTATAACGGGCATGGGATGAACCGTGATGAATGGAATCAATGGGTTGATGTCCAGCACTCATCTGCCCGGACGCTGACAAATCCGCGTTTGCAGCAGGTGCTGGGTCAGGGTAATCCGTGGGTCGGCACCTTAGGCAGTTCAGCACAGCTGATGCAGAACTTTTACCTGCGCCGTTACTACGCTTCCGTGCGTTTCGACAGCATTGAGCGTTTTACCCAGGGGGGTGTGGAAGTTAACCTGATTTACGGTCTCGAGGATAATAGCGTGTCGCTCTGGACTGAAGGCCGTTATCCATTAAGTACGCACATCACTGCGAAACCGTTTATTTTGCTACAAACCACCTCTCAGGGAGAGGGTGCAATCTCGCCGGTGCGTTCGATGGTCGGCATAAATTTTAGCTATGATTTTGATTTTTAGAGGGTGGCCTTGCCGGATTGGCCTGCGGCTATTCATCCGCACTGATGTCACCCTGTGCGAGGGCTTGCGCGTGATAAAAACAAAAATCCACGCCGTTGCGTTAATGGTAAGCGTCCAGCGAGAACCGTATTGACGGGGATGTGTTATTCCGTTGGCAGTGCTACGCGCCAGGGTAGTTTCATGCTTACGTTGATTGGCCACATCGTACAGTCAGCGCAGGCCGTAACGGTTTGCGGTTTCAACATCGACGGTGATCCCCATCGGACGCAGGCGTGTCATTAACGGGATATAGAAGCTGTTGCGGGTGTACTGCACCATCCTCTCCACCTTGCCCTTAGTCTGCGCCCTGAAGGGACGGCACAGGCGGGGAGAGAAGCCCATCTCTTTGCCGAACTACCACAGGGAAGGATGGAACCGGTGCTGCCCTGTCTGGTAAGCATCAAGCTGCAGCACCACCTTTTTCATATTGTCGTACAGGACTTCCCGCGGTTCACCGCCGAAGAAGCTGAACGCATTGCGGTGACAGGCTTCCAGGGTGTCGTAGCGCATGTTGTCAGTGAACTCAATGTACAGCATCCTGCTGTATCCCAGAACGGCGACGAACACATGCAGGGGGGACTTGCCGTTTCGCATGGTTCCCCAGTCAACCTGCATCTGCCGCCCTGGCTCGGTTTCGAAGCGAACGACCGGTTCTGCCTGTGCTGGCAGGGTCTGTTTGCGGATGAACTCTCTCAGGATAGTCAGCCCTCCACGATAGCCCAGCTCCATGATTTCCTTGGCAATAACGGTCGCCGGGATTTTGTAGGGATGCGCATCGCTGATCCGCTTAGAGATGTAATCACGGTATTCATCGAGCAGTGATGATGGTGCCGGGCGTGGTGAATACTGAGGCTTTTCAGATTTGGCTTTCAGGTGGCTGCGGACAGTATTGCGCGAAATACCCAGCTCCCTTGCGATGGCCCGGATACTCATTCCCCGCTTGTGCAGGACTTTAATTTCCATACGAATCTCAAAAGTGATCATAAGCTCCCCTGTATTCAGAGGAGCAGATTAACCCCCGGATCAATTTTCAACCGCTGGGGTGGATCAGTTTTGCACCGTTGGTAATATCTACCGCTGGGTAGTTGAAATCCGCCTGGCAAACAAGTCTAAACATCACCCAGTTCTACTGATGGTCTACTTTGGGCCAACAAACAGGATACGCGGTGCCGTGCGAATGGAATTAAGCCCCCAACACTATCTAGCTGAACAGATGAGCGACTTAGTCATTTGGTTGGGGCGTAAAGGCCGTATTGGTAAATACCTGTACCAGGGATTGCGTAACTCATGGGTCACGACCATCCATTACGCGCTGGATGTGATGGGGATGAAGCTGCATGACTTTCTGATTGGTCTTGCCAAAGTTCATGATGGTGATTTCAATGATCCTTATGGCAAGCAGGAAGGTATGCGGCTAGGGACTACCACCGTCGTAGCTTCGATATACGAGAAAGTGAACGCCCCTGAGTTGAGCCTTGAAGAACGTCGGGCAACAGCTCAGCTAACACTGGATGAAAGCCAACATGAGTGTTTTTTACGTCTGGAGCTGCGTCTGTCTCCAGGTAAGCAGAAACTGATGCTGAGTAACCTGTCGCAAATGGAGAATCTGGTGTCACGTTTGGCATTCTATGACCGTAAGTTAATCAGGGATCGCAAGCTGGATCCAGACTTTGCCAAACTTTGAAACGTATGACTGTCACCCGTGTTCGTAAAACGTTCCGTCCGGCCAGTGGGTTGAATGGCAGGGCTGTTAGTCCGAGCAAAGAGGCAGCTAAAAAACGAGTAGATAAGGTGATGAAAAGGTATCTGGTGGACTTGTTTGATGCAGAGGCTATCTGGCATAAACTTCCACTGGTTGTCGAGAAGCTGGGTATTTTGGGACAGCCGCAGTATTGGCAACCTGACATCCGTAAAAAATGGCTTAAATCTCGCGGGTAATAAGCGCCATGGCGTTGCGGCAGGGATGCTGCATCCTAATCTGTGAGTTGTTCAACGGCAAGCCTAAAAGGTCAGGAGAAAATTAAATCTGGGAAATGACCGTCTTTTGACCGTCCAGCGTTGTCGGATTTTGCTGTGGCTGACCTGCTAACTACAGGTACGGTTTAACCTGAAATCGACATCTCGTACAATGGTAGTGCAAAATCGGCGATGGCTTTCCCTGATTCTGACATTGGCAAGTAGCTGCGTTTTTATGAAAGTTGAGGTTTCAAAAGAATTAAATTCATAAAATAACATGTGGCTAAAACCGCTGTTGAATATTACCGGGAGAGAGTTACACCGCCTAATAACCGGTAACGTTTTACGTATCCGCTAATCCCATTCTGGCTAAGCTGATATTTATTCGCTACTTGCCTCTACAGGGTATATACACGTGTCTATTATGCTCTGTATACACTCTATCTCTATGTTATTGTATATGTGTCATTACATACTATAGCCATTATCTAGCATCAGCTATCATGAGGCTCCAGCCTCCAATATATATGGTCATTATCTAGCATCTGAACCTTGTTGGGTTCACATATGATTTGAGTAATTCAGTTGCAAATAAACGGGGTCAGGGCATGGTGCTTTGACCTCAATATACAGGTGGATTATGAAACCATACATTACCCATAAAAATATTCTTGTGACAGATTCAACGCTGGATTATTTCAAAGAAGTTGTTTTCAGTATTCCTAATAATGGTGTGCTAAGTCTGCGACGTCCATTTTTTCGTAATATAGCAGTATTCCTTCAGCATGTTATTTGTGTGTTGACCTATAGTCGTAAAAAAAGAAAAAAGCAAATATTAAGGCGAATAAAAAATGGTCTTATTCTGTGCCAGTACCCTTTGAGCTGGGTAGGGCGAAACTCCCTGGAGTATTCAAGAAAAGTGGGCCGACCAATGAACGTGCAATGGAGGCACTGGCAAGCGCGGGAATTATCAAACTAACCGGGTATTCCAATGCTCGACGCTCATGCCGGGAATATTCTATTTCTCAGCGTTTTCTGCGTAAGTTATTTGGCAACAACCGCGAGGCATACCTTAGCCGTCAGGATCGTTACCATTATCTGACTGACATTTTCACCAAGCGTAAAAGTTACTCATTTGATGAACTAATTGGGATTGCCATTGATCGTGGGCAGCGTGCCAAACATAAACAGTCGAAACGCGATATCCCAAACGTTGCCTTCAGGGAACGGGTAGTGAGGGTCTGGAACAGCCTTGAACCGCTGGAAATCAATCTGGATGCACTGCTGGATTACTATAACGAGAACCCTACCAAGAAGAACAAAATATTCATTTTCAACTTCCTGTCGCGACTGGCGGAAACAGGCGTGAATTTGGTGAAGGAATCACCGTTGACGGTATCTTACAGGCAATCTTATAAGACTGCGTACATGGGCGGGCGATCCTTTGAGATTGGCACTGGCTTTCAAAGTCTACCTTCTGGCATGAAGTGGGCGTGTTTGGCGCGAGGGCATAATTATGACATCAAGGGATGCCAGCTTGAGATACTACGACATGAGCTGTTGAGTATTGGCATTTCAGCCAAGTCGCTGGAAGTACTGGAAACTCAATATATCTGCCGATTATTGCGTGTCGCTGAGGAGCTGGTGAAGCAATTTAGGTTTTCCAGTGTATTCAATGCTGGGTTCGTTACACTTTCTTTTAAATCCAGTACACGGCGCTTGTTGAATCGTGAGCTAGGTAAGACAGAAGCAAAGCGAGTACTGGAACGCTGGAAGCACCTTCTGGAACCTCTACGGCAAGATCTGGCTTTACTGTTAGATCATTATGAAGGCAAAGCTAAAACCAATCGTTATGGCAAATGCGTTACCAACGCGGTAGGGCAACCCTTCAATATCACTTACAAAGATATGGTAGCGCGTAAACGTTGGAAGTTGGATGTGATGCGACGTAAACTGCTGTCGCACATGTTACAGGGTCTGGAAAGCCAGGCCGTATACGATTACGTCATCAGTCACAAGGGTGTTTGCGCACTGGAGCACGATGGATTTGTGACCTACGAAGAGGTAATTGACTGGTGCCACCCATACCTTTTGATTAAAATAAAGCATTGCAAATATTATTAAGTTAGATAGTAAATAGTTACAGACAATTTTGGCAATATCGAACTTTTGAAAGTGAGCGAATGCAGCGGTGCTAGTTTAAAGATCACACCGACCTATTATTTAAATTCGTGGCTATTTATAACGTAGCTGCTCTAGAATTGTTAAAAATTTGTAAGGGCTGTATATACATGGGAAAAGAACCAAGAATGCCATTAAGACCTAAAAACCATATTGTCGGTGATGTCGGTCAATCAACAGCCGCGCTTATATTTAAAAAGTGGGGGTGGACGGCAGATATTGTTCAAAGTGATTATGGCGAGGATATATCAATCGATATATTTGTTAATAATTCCAGAACCGCACTTAACTTTAGATGTCAGGTTAAATCTTTCTATAGTAAAGATGGCCAAGTGAGAAAGTTAAAATCAGGGGGGTATAGCGTATCATTAGATGTCGGATTATGTTTATTCTGGAGTGAATGCTATTATCCGATAATTCTTGCTGTCTATGATAATCTAGCAGATAAGGTTTATTGGACACATATAAATAATCAGGTGAGAGCTAAAGTTCTAAATGCAAAAAGTGCCACAATATCCCTTTTTGTTGATGAAAACGATTTGCAGCTCACGAAGAACTTATTAGAAAAATCAATAAGCCAGTATTATTCAAAGATTTTAATGATTAATTCGCCATCCTTATCATGTCATGTTGTACCTGTAATTATGCCATTTTATTATTCTATTCCTTTATGTGATTTTTCTTTTATTAATTCAGAATTTGATGGTGTATACTTTGACTTTAAATCGATGGATTATGAAAAGTTACCATCATGGTTAACAGCAATAAAGAGTTTGAATGGGCAGTATCTAAATGGATGGTATGTTACTTGTGATCTGGAAAGTATAGAAGAATTTTATAATAAATTGAAGGATTTTTTTCTTAATATAGAGTTCCCATTAAGTGATAATGAATGGATATCATTTATTGTATCTCCTGTGAAGTTATATGATTCTAATAAAAAGGTTGATTCAAATTGGCGTAAAGAATTAACAGACTGGATTAGTTTTTCTAAGATAAATGGAAGTTGTTTTTATGACTTCGACTATTCCTTTAAAGTTCCCGAAGGGTTTATAAATCAAATCGCAGCAAAGGCAGCAAGCTGGGGTAAGAATTATTCAATTGAGCCTGAGTTCGATATAGCTGTCCAGGTTTATTCTTCAATTCCTACAACTCCAGTATTCAGAGAGTATTTAAAACAACAGCGCAATCAAATATCAGGGAATTTTATCTCATGGAAATGCTTAAAAACTGATGTAGAGAAACTAAATGATATATTAAATGATATTGCGTTAGGGTTCAAAGAGATAGAGCTAAAAAGTTATGAAGAGGATTCTATTTTCGGAATTATATGTGATTCAATGTTTTTACCAGAGATAGGCATATATCCAAACAATAATGAATGGAAAACCTTTGAAAAAGGAAAGGTTGAAAGTATGCTGCAAGATTCTGGAGTTATTAATGTACTGCCCGGTGAAAAAGGAAATTATATAATAGATGATTTCATATATGGTTTCTTTGGTGTTGATGATAAAAACCTTCCAGAGAAAGTTATGATAGAACCATTTAATTATATAAGTGGGATGCCTTTAGATCATAGCGGAAGGTCGGTTTCATTTCAGAAATTGTTTGAAATTGATGGTGAGTTTATTGAGGTTTATAATAATGATTTTATTTTGAGTAAACTGAGTGTTCTTTTGGAAGATACGGGTGTTCAGTATCAAGTAGATGTTATAGTTTTTGATTGTGATGGGCGGAGTATATTATCTATTAATATTTCATTGAACCCTTCATGTTATATTTCTACAGGTTTTTTTTGATGAACTATATAAATTCTATCTGTTTAATTTTTGATGAGTATTTATCTTTTTCAAATATCAAGGTTAATAAGGGATATAATACAATGAAAATACTCAAGTTTTTTGGGGAAATATATCTTGACAACTAAGTGGAATAGCTAGTGTTTATGTAAATACACCATTTATATAACACTGTGTAGTATGCTAATATGAATTGAAAAAAATAAAAAAGTTGATATACTGTTTTTATATACAGTTAGGTGGGTATGGTTGAAAATGCAACTTTAGAAACGAAGAATAATGCGCTATATGGGCTTCTTGATGCTGTTGATAAATGTCGGATACAGGCCAATAGCCATTTAGATGAAGATACGCGTGGTCAGAAAGGGCAGTTTATGACACCCGCTTCAGCTGCTCGTATTCTTGCTACAAAATTTCGTCATTTAAATGGTGAGTTAAGCATTATTGATGCTGGAGCTGGTGTCGGCTCTTTAACTACGGCATTAGTTGAAAGGGCTTTGAATGATTTCTCACCAACCGCCATAAATGCGAATGTATGGGAACTTGAAAATGTATTGGTTAAAAATCTAAATGACTCTTTGAAGTTATGTGAGCAGGCGGCTGTTGAATCTGAGGTCACTTGGCATTCAAATGTTAATTGTGTCGACTTTATAAGCCATGCGGTAACTTTAATTAAACAGAGAAATCTTGGTCAAAAAGTTTTTTTATCTAATAAGGCTATTCTAAATCCTCCTTATTTAAAAATTTCAGCATCAAGTGTAGAGCGTAAACTGTTGCGGAGCGTTGGTGTCGAAACTGGAAATTTATATTCCTGTTTTGTTGCGCTAGCGTTAATGCTCTTGGATAGTGGGGGGGGAGCTTGTTGCGATAACTCCACGCAGTTTCTGTAATGGTCCATACTTTAGTGATTTTCGTCGATTCATTCTTGCTGGAAACAATTTAAATAAACTTCACATATTTGAGAGCCGAACTAGTGCCTTTAAAGGCGATAAGGTTCTTCAGGAAAATGTTATCTTTCATATAATAAAGAATGAACAGCAGGGTTAGTGGAGATTATTTCGAGTACATGTGCTAACGATCCCAATCCCGCTGTTCGCATAGCTGATTTTAATGAAGTCGTTAATGAAAATAACCCTGAGAGATTTATTCATATTGTTACAAATGATGAACAAGCTGATATTGCAAGTCGTATTGGGGGAATGCCATGTTCATTAGCAGATCTTGGCATTGAAGTGAGCACTGGAAAAGCAGTTGATTTTAGGACAAAGCAAAACCTTCGAGATAATCCAGAAGAGAATACAGTGCCACTTATTTATCCAATGCATTTCAATAATGGGTTGATTGAATATCCGGTTATAAGCAAAAAAAAACCTAATGCGATTGTCTTAAATAAAGAAACTGAGAAACTATTGGTTCCTAATGGAACTTACATTTTGATTAAGCGGTTGACATCTAAAGAAGAAAAACGCCGCATTGTCGCAGTGCTATATACAAAAGACTTAGCAAATGTGGCTGTGGTTGGATTTGAGAACAAAACAAATTACTTACATTCCAATGGTCAGCCTTTAGAGATGGATATTGCCAAAGGATTATGGGTGTATTTGAATAGCCATATTTTTGATCAGTATTTTCGTCAGTTCAATGGTCATACACAAGTTAATGCTACTGATTTGTATACACTTCGTTATCCAAACCGTGAGCAGTTAATTAGTATAGGTAAACAAGCCCAGCAGTTCGATCAACAACTTTTTGATGAGCTCGTTGCTGACTTAAGAGTATCTAATTAGAAGAAAAGCCGAGTATTAATACTCGGCTTTTGATCTATATTGTCTGATTAATTTGTATGTTTCTTGACGGATCTTCTAATATCCACACATACGAGCTATCAGCAAGGTTTTTTTAATAATGATTGACGTTCTGCTGCTTTTTTCCATGTTGGATAAGTTGTAGTAAAACCAATATCTGCTTTCCCATTCCTTAAAGCAAATGCTCGCATGCTTTCTATTTTATGTATATCTACTTCACCATCGCTTGTTACTGCTTCGATAACCCAGAGACTGTTATTTTTGCGATTCAATAGAAGAATATCTGGCATTGAATCATGTATAGCAATAGTAACACCTGCATCAGTCAGTACATTTTGTTGTTCGCTTGTGATACGATCACCGTCACCATCATCAATATAGATAACTTCGTAACCAGGTAAAAAACGAGTGGCATATATTTCATAACTCGCCTTAATTAATCGGGAATGCGCGCTTTCAACAGTATTAGCTGTTGCTAGAGCTTGAGCAGCTTGTAGCGCAAGTCGTTCACGTTGCATATCAATTTGCACCCAACCTTGAGCGAGTTCCTTCCATTGATTATCAGGAGCTTGAAGGATAACCATGAAATCTGTTGCAAGACGATAAGCTGAATTTGAAGATTTTGCTATAGGATGGCCCGGTCTAAATATTCCATCTTTAGAGTCAAGGTATACCTTTTCTATTGCACCGATTTCCCAAAGGGGTTTTAGCCAATAGTCTCGCCCTTCACGGTCTAGCTTCAAGTTTCCTCCACGTTGAAGAATTCCAACGTGTGTACCTATATGTGCGACCGATGCACCATCGCAAAATCTGTACCCATTTTTAGCAGCTTTTTTATACCAACTTGGCTCATCACAAAGAAGCGAGAAGACAACATCAATCATGTTATCTGTGCATCGATCTATTACCGCCAGCACGTCACTTACTCGTTGTTTCGTTACGCCTTGATAGCAATCAGGAACAATCTTCGCCCCTTTCTCCTGAGCTTCTTTGCGACGAGCAATCGCATCATCCTCTATACCCACGTCTTAATCCCTCAAAATTAACTTAAGCCAAGCAATGGGCTAACTATCGAGTAAGAGCGGCAACTTAAATCTATGTTTACTTGCCCATGCATTATTAGCTTAATTGATACGACAGCTATCTATATCACTAGATAGCTGCATTGTTGTGATACAGACTTTGCTGGCGGTTGGTAAATCTAGTGTAGATTAAACTTCAAAAATATTTGATTTCCAGATAGTTACATCAGTTGCATGACTCTCAGGCTGAGTAGTCGGTCTGACACGACCTGTTTTTTCAATCAATCCTTCTTTTCTGGCGCGGCCCATCACTCCACCTAAAGCTCTGGCTTCCACTGGTTTTTCGAGGCCAGCCGCCCAGATTTCGTCAGGTGTAAACTCTTGATTTGTCCTGGCTACGTTTACTACAACGTTATACGCCTTTTGTTTCCAAGCTTGTTTGTCCATGAGCTGATTCCAATCTTCTATGATGAGTATTGATCTTATCAACAACTCGACTAATTCAGGAACTCATTTTTATGGATGGACTGGCCCCACGACAATAGACAAATTCTATCCTCACGACGAGGTCTGTTCGAAGGCCTCCGGACTGACGCCACCGAGATGACTGTGACGCCGGGCCCGGTTGTAGGACACTTCAATGTAATCGAAGATATCGGCCCGGGCCCGATCCCGGGTTTTGTATATTCTTTTCCTGATCCGTTCTTTTTTCAGTGAACTGAAGAACGATTCGGCCACCGCATTATCCCAGCAGTTGCCATGCCGGCTCATACTGGGTGCCAGATTATTGGCCCGACAGAACCGTTGCCAGTCGTCGCTGCCGTACTGACTGCCCTGATCGCTATGTACGATAACCTCGCCATCCGGTTTTCGACGCTATACGGCCATCATCAATGCGTCCAGCGCCAGTTCGCGTGAGAGAGTGGGCTTCATCGACCAGCCAACCACGTTACGGGCGAAGAGATCGATAACCACCGCCAGATACAAACATCCCTGCCAGGTGCGGATATAAATAATATCGGTTACCCAGACCTGACTGGCCCGGGTAACAGTAAACTGCCGCTGCACGCGATTAGGGGCAACAACGGAAGGTCTGCCGGCGATACGGCCTGGTGCTTTATAGCCGCGCACGGCTTTGATCCGGTTCTGTTGCATAATACGACCCACCCGGTTTTTGCCGCAAGTTTCCCCGATTTCGTTCAGCTCGCCATGAACCCGCCGGTAACCGTATACGCCTCCGTTCAGTGATGAGTCACGGATAAGCATCAACAGACGCTGGTTATCTTTATCACGCGCCGAGACCGGGTTGTGCAGCCACGCGTAGAACTTGGCCCGGGCGACATTCAGTACCCGACACATCGTCATCACACCCCATACAGTGCGGTGTTCATTGATAAAGCGGTACTTCAGTAGGGCTCCCTAGCAAAGTACCGCGCGGCCTTTTTCAGGATATCCAGTTCTTCTTCGGTGCGTTTTAGCTGCGCTCGTAGTTTCAGGATCTCGCTTTTGGCTTCCAGTAAATCCCGGGCATGCTGTTCGCTGTTATCAGGCTTGATAGCCCGTAACCACTTATAGAGCCTGTATGCGGAAACGCCTAGACGGTCAGATACTTCAGCAACGGAATAACCGCGTTCCGTTATCTGTCGGACGGCTTCTTCCTTAAATTCAGGTGTAAATCGTGGTGTGCCCATACGCTTCTCCGATGCTCAAACTATAGGGCAGGATCGTCTACCGGGGTGGGGGCAGTCCAAACAACCGTATGTCGCGAAGGTTAAAAAGGACGCTGGTAACGTATGAAACGGAGCTATTCAACAAGAATGAAGTCTGGGCTTACTGGCCTTCTTGTGTTGCTGTACTGGGTACAGCAATCGCAGATTTGAAGCCTGAGAAAGCAACGAAGAAAGAGATGGCTGTAAGCCAGTTTGTCGAATCAAAGCGGAACAGGAAACGTGATTCCCGGCGATTAACAAGGCGCGAACAACTACGGCCGAAGCGTAAGCGTCGGGGTTGAACCGGCATGATGGCGGTCTTATGACTGCCATCAGCTAATTGATTATTGGAATAAGATCATCTCCAGGGGGGCGGGTGTGCTGCATTACTCACGCAATGCAACACGTCGGCTGCATCAACATAGATGCGTTGAATGCATTGCAGTCACGTTCTGGCGAAATTTTTGGTATAAGAAATAGCTTCAATGATATGATATACAAAGTAAAGCGCCGGGGAACCTGGGTGAAGCTCGGATGTCACAGAACCCCGAACTGCTTTGTGATCAAAATCTACACCATATAGCAAAGTTAGACAGGCTACCCACGTAGTACAGCATGGGGGTTTTGAATTAATGTTTTATAAAGGTATAAAATGTCACCTTCTATATATTTAACCCCAACAGAAGCCGAAGCCAAACGCACTGAATTTTTATCTTTGCTAGATAAAAATGAAAAAGAACAAGTTTATCAAGAGTATTTAGAGGGTAATACGGAATTTATTCCAAGGGAATTCATTCAAAACCATGGATTACATTTAGCAATGGTTTTTAGAAAGTATCCTTTATCAAGTGACTATAAACCTGATTTTTTATATCTAGCTAAAAGCAGTGATAACTGGAATGTTGTTTTAATTGAAATCGAAAAACCCTCATCAAAATATTTTGTTGGCAACACTACAGAATTTCATGGGGATTTTCTTAAAGCCTATCAGCAAATGAATGATTGGAGAGCATGGGTTGATACTCCTGCAAATTTAGAATCCTTAAAACAAAATTCATTGTCAAGTGTTTTAGTTCCTTCACAAATGCAACGCAACCCGTTGAATGTTAAGTATTTGCTTGTTCATGGCCGCAGGGCTGAATATGAAGGTAATGAATTAAGGAAAGGTAAAATAAGAAGCATGGAGCGAGAGGATTTTAAAATTATATCATATGATAACTTAGCTGTTAATATAAATGACCATAAGAAATTATACGTTGCTAAAAAACAAATAATTATATAGATATATTGTCAGAAAGTTATGTTGATGACGGAATATTCACATGGATGACACCAACAACATATAGAATAAACCAGTCGCTGCACGATGATACTGATAAAAACAAACATCATAGCAATAGTTATATTAGTTATAATGTTAAAGCCATCGATCACAACCTTCCCAAAGTCACCATATATTAACAATATATGGCAGGAGTAAAGCAAATGGCTGATAAAGCACAGTTTTTTAACGTAACTTATCAAACCGCATATGAAAAAAATTCTATAATTGTACCAGCCCTATCTAAAATAGATGCTGGAAATACCATTCAAAATGCAATTTATGATGTGATAAATGTAGATTTTTTAGGGTGGCAATCTGTCATTATTACTTTATTCAACGATACAAGTTATTTTTTTGAGGCTAATTTTAACGGATATAATTTATATTATAATGATGAAGCACCAGGGTTTCATTTTTTACAGAATCATTTTCATCAGGAAATACAAAAGCTTAAGCAACAATATTGGAATAAAGTTGGACATCCTCCATATTAATAATATGGTTAGCACAATGACGTTATGCTAAAGAGGCTGCCGCGGTAAGGTTTTCCGCAGCGGCCTTTTCGATATATGGACATTTCTGACGAGCCAGTGATTAGACATTTTCACTGAGCTTTGACTATCAATGTAACAGCAAAGCTATAATGTCCGCTCTGGGCTAAGTTAAAGTGTTCGTCACGTAGACTCACCATCGAGGGATTCTGATGATGGCTCATGCAGCTGAGTTTTTTTCCTTGAATGAAGTTATCCGACTTAAAATCATTCAGGGTGTTGTCGATCGGCACCTGACAACGCAGATCGCCGCGCAGCGCCTGGGTATCTCCTGTCAGCTATATGAAGCCAGGGCATGTGAAAATTTCGGTGGCTTGATAGTGACGCTTAATTGAGGTTAATCAACATCGGTTATTTATGCTCTACACGTAATGTAGGTAGAATTATAGGTTATTTTGAATAATCACAAATTAATTATATTAATCAATGATGAAACACCAATGCATCATCGTTTATGAAACATCAACGCTGCTATCAGTACTGCCTACCCATCCATCAAGTTTATCCGCCCATTCCTGCATCATCGCTTTCCGCTCATCAATGTAAGTGGCATGGTTGTAAGTGCGGCGAACATTGTTGGTATCAGCGTGCGCAAGCTGAGCCTCGATAGCATCAGGCCGATAGCCCATCTCGTTTAAACGGGTACTTCCTGTAGTTCTGGTTGCATGTGGACTATAAGTTCCGCTCCAGCCGAGGCTTTTAAGTAGCTGACGCAGCGAGTGTGATGTCATCGGGCCACGTGGGTTATCTCGTCCCGGAAAAAGGTGCTGTCGGTGCCCGGTTAATCCCTGTAGCGTTTTGAGCATGTTGACGGCTTGAGAGGGGAGGGGAATAACATGTTCCCTACGAGCTTTCATGCGCGTCGCCGGAATGGTCCATAGCGCATTATCGAGATCGAATTCTGCCCATTCAGCCTCGGTGGCTTCGGCTGGCCGCGCCAGCGTCCACCACATTAGCCACATGCAATAGTTAACCTGATATGAGCCGCGACTGTTATCAAAACAGCTTAATAGCTTCCCGATTTGCTGTGGGTTCAATGCCTGTTTGTGCTGTGTCTTATTCGCCGGAAGCGCCTTGCGTACAGGCCAGACAGGATCGCTGTCAGCTCTAAGCGTTGCTACTGCCAACTCGAAAACCGATGAAATGGTACGTCGGGCTTCAGCGGTAACAGTCGGAGCGCCGCGTTTAGCGGTTTCCTGAAGAATCTTAAGAATGTGGTGTGGGGTGATATCTCTGACAGGGAGCTTACCGATTGCGGGGAAAACCACACGTTCAAGCATATCCAGTCGGCGTGTTTTGGTGATTTCGGCCCAGTCTTTCATCTGCAACCACTCTTTGGCTATTAACTCAAAGGTGTTGGATGCGTCGTTGACCTTACGGATCTTATCTAATTAGCGAGTCTGTATCGGGCTAACTCCATTCGCGACTTGTTTACGCGCTTGCTCACATTTCTCGCGAGCTTTGGCACATTTGACCTTCGGGCACTCACCCAACGCGAACATGCTGGATTTGCCGTTGAGTGGAAACCGATAGCGGCAGGCCTTTTTGCCATTGGGTTTCACTTCGAGGTAGAGACCATTTAAATCTTCGAGTCGATGGAGTTTTTCTTTCGGTCTGGCAGCGCGGCATTGGGTATGGTGAGCATAACGGGGCCATGTTTATTCATTATGCCGTTATTGTACTCACTTAAATGAAAATGGAAGAAAATCGCACTCATCAACCTACTCGTTTTTAACTGCGTTGCGAAGAGATGATTCGAGACACTGTTAAATGAAAAATCCACGCAATTGCGTGGATTTAAAGTTTTTTCCGGCGCTCATGAGACTCAATCAAACCCCATGAAACAGCAGATTTTAATCAGACGTTAAACAGGAAGTTCATCACATCGCCATCTTTCACGATGTACTCTTTCCCTTCTGAACGCATCTTTCCAGCTTCTTTCGCACCCTGTTCACCCTTGCAGGCGATAAAGTCATCAAATGCAATGGTCTGCGCGCGGATAAAGCCTTTTTCGAAGTCGGTGTGAATTTTACCGGCAGCCTGAGGGGCAGTCGCGCCCACCGGGATAGTCCAGGCACGCACTTCTTTCACGCCTGCGGTGAAATAGGTCTGCAGATTCAGCAGGGCGTAACCGGCGCGGATCACGCGGTTCAGGCCCGGCTCTTCCAGTCCCAGCTCCGCCATGAACTCGTCACGCTCTTCATCTTCCAGCTCGGCGATATCAGATTCCACTGCGGCACACACCGGTACCACCACTGAACCTTCCGATGCTGCGATAGCGCGAACCTGATCCAGATAGGGGTTGTTCTCAAAACCGTCTTCATTAACGTTAGCAATGTACATGGTCGGTTTCAGGGTCAGGAAGCTCAGATAGCGAATCGCCGCTTTCTCATCGGCATCCAGATTCAGAGAGCGCAGCATGCCCGCTTCAGAAAGGTGCGGCAGGCATTTTTCCAGCGCAGCCAGCTCGGCTTTCGCATCTTTGTCGCCGCCTTTGGCTTTCTTCTGCACACGCTGAATCGCACGCTCACAGGTATCAAGGTCAGAAAGTGCCAGCTCAGTGTTAATCACGTCGATATCTTCCGCCGGGTTTACTTTACCCGCGACGTGGATGATGTTGTCATTTTCAAAGCAGCGCACCACGTGACCGATCGCTTCGGTTTCACGGATGTTGGTCAGGAACTGGTTACCCAGGCCTTCACCCTTAGACGCGCCTTTCACCAGACCCGCGATATCGACGAATTCCATGGTAGTCGGCACCACGCGCTGCGGCTTAACAATCTCAGAGAGCTGGTCGAGACGCAGGTCAGGCATGGGCACCACGCCCGTGTTAGGCTCAATGGTGCAGAAGGGGAAGTTAGCCGCTTCGATACCCGCTTTGGTCAGCGCGTTAAACAGAGTGGATTTACCGACGTTCGGCAGGCCCACGATACCGCATTTGAATCCCATGGTTTGATACCCTTTATAACTGGATGGACAGTGCGCCCGATGGCGAGCTGTCGGAGAAGAATTGAAAAATTCCGCGCATTATACACGGAATCGCGACGATTCGGGCGTTTAAGCAGGTTTGAAGGCGTGCAGCCGGTTCATGGCTTTGATGCGATCCTCTTTGAGCCACAGCTCAGTGCAGCGCGCCGCCTCATCAATGGCTTCATCAATCAGCTTCTGCTCGCTGACGGGCGGTTTACCCAGCACAAATCCGGTCACCTTATTGCGATCGCCGGGATGGCCGATACCGATGCGCAGGCGGTGGAAATTGTTGTTGTTGCCCAGTTTGCTGATGATGTCTTTCAGACCGTTATGGCCGCCGTGTCCGCCACCCTGCTTAAATTTCGCGACGCCGGGCGGTAAATCGAGTTCATCATGCGCCACCAGAATCTCTTCAGGCGCGATGCGATAAAAGGTCGCCATCGCCGCCACCGCTTTACCGCTCAGGTTCATAAAGGTGGTCGGCACCAGCAGGCGGACATCCTCTCCGGCTATCGCCAGACGGGCGGTGTAGCCATAGAATTTGCCTTCCTCTTTCAGAGACTGATTGTGGCGTTCCGCCAGTAAATCCAGATACCAGGCACCCGCATTATGGCGCGTGGCGGCATATTCAGCGCCAGGATTGGCCAGTCCCACAATCAGTTTAATGCTGCTCACAATGATTATCCTGCTGTTATCGCGAAAGGGCGTTAGTTTACTTCGCGACAGGCGAGATGACAAAGCAGAAGCAGTCAAATGGTTCATCAGCGTGATTAATCATTTTCTATCGGAATCAACAGTCTGCAATCAGGACCAGGCGAAGCTTTATGGTTGATGTGTGATCCAGCCCGCATCGCGGGGCTGAGCCATTGCCTAAACTTATGACACTTAACATTGTGTGCGGTTATTGGCTCTTATGGATGGAGGTGCATTATGAAACATCATCACTGCCGTGTAGCGGGTAACACGCTAATGGTACTGGGATTAGTTACCATGGTTCTGGGCGTCGGTTTCTCTATTATGAACCAGCTGCCCGCGCTCGATCTGCCCCAGTCTCTGGCGCAGGGCGCTATCTTCAGCATCTTTATTGGTGCGCTGCTCTGGCTGGTGGGCGCCCGGGTCAGTGGCCGGGAAAAGATTGAAGATCGTTATTACTGGGTGCGTCACTATGACCAGCGCTGCCGCCGGTCACATAACTCACACCACTAAATAATGGCAGCAGGCAGCGGATGCTGCGCGGTGCGGTTCCGGCCGCTGGCCTTGGCGTGGTAGAGCGCCGCATCCGCCTGCACCAGTAACGCTTCAAAACCCTGCTGATGATGTGTGGCCGTAGCAAAGCCGATGCTGACCGAATAGGCAATCGCATTATGTTGTGATGCACAGACCGCCAGCCGGATTGTCTCACACCACGCTTCTGTCTCCTGTGCCGTCGCCGGAATGATGGCCGCAAATTCCTCTCCGCCCAGTCGCGCAAAACGTCCTCCCGCCGGAATCAGTGCGCTCACCACCTCGCAAAAGTGGATCAGAATCTGGTCGCCCTGCTGATGCCCGTAGCGATCGTTGATGCTTTTGAAATGGTCCAGGTCGAACAGGATGGCGCTGAAGGGCCGGTTCTGGCGATGGCAACGCGCCGCAATGTTCTCTGCTTCGCTGAACAGGGCGCGGCGGTTCCAGACGCGGGTCAGCGGGTCGTGCAGGGAAGCATGTTTCAGGGTCTGCTGCATCCGTTCATTCACCATCGCCAGAATGGTGAAGGTGAGGCCAATAACAAACAGAATCGACTCCAGGATAACGTAAACCGAGAAAGCCGACCCGCCAATCGCGCCTGGCAGCCCGCTGGCAACGGCGCTATCCAGAAACAGCCGGGCCAGATGGAACAGCAGATGGATCCAGAGCAGCAGCTGGGCCGGCCAGAAGGTGGCTTTCAGCGTGTCACGAGCCAGCCAGACCAGCTGGATCAGGGCGGCGGTATAGGCGACGCAGGCAAGACAGAGCACCACTACCCGTTTCGGCAGGCTGTCGTAAAATGCCGGGAAACAGCAAAGCAGCGCCCAGAGCAGGGCACCCAGCAGCCAGTGGCTGCCGATGGGTTTGTCACAGAAGCGGCGAAAGGCATTCAGCAACCCGCCATAGGCCAGCATCACCAGCACGTTCCCGACGGCCACCGGCAGAAAATGGAAGCCGCTGCTGCGCAGGCTGCTTAAAAAGACCGCCACCAGCGTCAGGACCAGCGACAGCAGGGTAAAGCCCAGCACGCGATCGTACTGCGATCCGACCCAGGCAAAAATCATGATCAGGCTTAAAAAGCCCAGCACATAGAGCTCGCAAATAAACAGGGTATAGATATCGAGAGTCATGATGGCCGGGTTCTGATGAGAAATGGGCAGCAAATTACCATTTAACGGCAGCGGGCAGAAGCGGGAAACGAGGCCATTGATGAAAAGAGTGCGTGGCGTTGCAAACCGGGGCGAACGGGAAAATTTATCGCGCTAATCTCAGAAAAAGAAGAGAGTTAAGCGGGCAGAAACAGGCATAAAAAAACCGGGCACAGGGCCCGGTTTCCGCGAAGATTAATGCTCGAACATCGCCGAGATGGACTCTTCGTTACTGATGCGGCGAATGGCTTCAGCCAGCATGCCTGAGAGGGTCAGTGTGCGCACGTTCGGCAGCGCCCTGATCTCTTCAGAGAGAGGGATGGTGTCACAGACAATCACCTGATCGAGCACCGATTTACGCAGGTTTTCAACCGCGTTGCCGGAGAAGATTGGGTGGGTTGCATAAGCAAACACGCGTTTGGCACCACGCTCTTTCAGCGCTTCAGCCGCTTTGCACAACGTGCCGCCGGTGTCGATCATGTCGTCGACCAGCACGCAGTCGCGGCCAGCAACGTCACCAATAATGTGCATCACCTGAGAGACGTTCGCGCGCGGGCGACGTTTATCGATGATAGCCATATCGGTGTCGTTCAGCAGTTTAGCGATAGCACGGGCACGTACTACGCCACCAATATCGGGAGAAACAACAATCGGGTTTTCCAGTCCGATCTGCATCATATCTTCCAGCAGGATCGGGCTGCCAAATACGTTATCAACCGGGACGTCGAAGAAGCCCTGGATCTGCTCGGCGTGCAGGTCAACCGTCAGAACACGGTCAACACCGACGCTGGAAAGGAAGTCAGCCACAACTTTAGCGGTGATCGGCACACGCGCAGAGCGCACGCGGCGATCCTGACGGGCATAGCCAAAGTAGGGGATGACTGCGGTAATACGACCAGCAGAAGCACGACGCAGCGCGTCGACCATCACAACCAGTTCCATCAGATTATCGTTGGTGGGGGCACAGGTGGACTGGATGATGAAAATATCACCACCGCGTACATTTTCGTTAATCTGTACGCTCACTTCACCATCGCTGAAACGTCCGACAGCGGCGTCTCCCAGACTGGTGTAAAGGCGGTTGGCAATACGTTGTGCTAGTTCCGGGGTGGCGTTACCAGCAAATAGCTTCATATCAGGCACGAGAAGAACCTCAGGCTTTGCGTCCAGAGAATGAACGACATGACCGTAACCGGCGTGCACGGTCATGGGCGTTCACACGGGTGTGTTGATGCAAAAGGTGCAGTGTCCGGAACGTGGTGACACTGTCACGCTTTTGCTAATCGCCTCGCAGGGTACGCTGTAGCGGCGACACGTTAACGCCCCGGGCTACAAATCCGCGCACCCCATTCGGGGCAAGCTCCAGCACCTGGCGGGCAGCAGACTCGGTGTCAAATTCCGCAAACACACAAGCGCCCGTGCCAGTCAGGCGTGACGGCGCGTATTCTAGCAGCCAGGAAACAAGCTCATCAACCTCGCGAAAACGTTTTCTTACCACTGCTTCACAATCGTTGGCGAAGGGGGAGGCTAAAAGTGTCGATAAACTGCGCGCTGGGGTGTCACGCGTCAGGTCGGGATCGCCGAACACCACCGGGGTGCTGATATGCACGCCAGGGTGCGCAACCAGGTACCATTTTTCAGCCGGGTCGGCAGGCTGAAGCTCTTCGCCCACGCCCTGCGCAAACGCCGCGAAGCCGTGGACAAACACCGGGACATCGGCACCGAGCGTCACACCCATCGCCGCCAGTTCTTCTGTCGAAAAGCCGGTCTGCCACAGATGATTCAGCGCCACCAGCACGGTAGCGGCATCAGACGAGCCGCCGCCGATGCCGCCCCCCATGGGCAGTCTCTTCTCGATAGCAATCTGCGCACCCGCGCTGGCAGAGAGGCGATTACTCTGCAGCGCCGCCTGTTTCAGCAGGTTCGCGGCGCGCACAATCAGGTTGTCCTCGTCTGCCACACCCGCCAGCGGCGTCAGCAGCTGAATGCGACCGCTCTGGTCAGCATGAATCTGCAACTCGTCACCATAATCGAGAAACTGAAACAGCGTCTGCAGGTTGTGGTAGCCGTCGGGACGACGGCCGGTAATGTAGAGAAAAAGATTCAGTTTTGCCGGGGCGGGCCAGTGGGTGATCATTGAACGGTCCAGCTGTCCATGCGCAGTTTAATCCGCTGGTCACCCTCTTTCAGCTCCAGGCTGGAAGGGAGTGGCGGAGTCACTTTGCTGTCGTAACCGGCGATGGAGACCTGCCAGGTCTGACCGTCGCGGCTGTAGTTCAGGCTGCGCAGCTGATAACTCTCGTTGAGCTGATAGTCGCTGGCATCGCCTGGCAGACCCATCATCCACTGACGCAGATTAGCCAGCGGGATGTCCATGCCGGTTAGCTGAGAAATCATCTTCTGTGCATCGTTGCTGACGTAACGCTTGCCCTTGTTATCGACAATCTGCACGACCGAGCCCTGCGCATCCAGCTGCAGCTCGGTGCTGCCCAGCGGATTGGTCAGCAGCAGGCGATAGCGGTCAGGCGCGGTCTGCTGCCAGTTGAAGCGGGCATACACTTTCTGTTTATCGGAGAGGTAGGCAAAGGCGCCGCGGGTCTGATAATGCGTGACCTTTGAGACCGCCTGCTGATGCTGTTGCCACTGCGGCGCGGTGACGCTGGGGCCCGGACCCTGCGGTTTGTTGACGCTACAGGCCGCCAGCAGCACGCTGGCAAGGGGCAAAAGGCGCAACAGATTGCGTGGTGAAGTAAGCATCAAGTGGTCATCTCCTCGGACACATTTATTATTGGCAACGGATAACGCTAACCGTCACGGTTTTAACCGTCAATGCTGTTATGCAGCAAATTGCGCATGATCAGGTTAATCTTATTACAGTCATAGCCTTTGTATGGCTTTTCTTGATCTGTCGCATCTTGTAGAATGCGCCTCACAAAACCCTGACATTATTGGGACATCCCAACCAAAATCACCATGACGCTGCTCGCTCTCGGAATCAACCACAAGACCGCCCCCATTGCTCTGCGCGAACGTGTTACGTTCGGGCCGGAGACGCTTGAGCAGGCCTTAAACAGCCTGTTGTCACAGCCAATGGTGCAGAGCGGTGTGGTGCTGTCCACCTGTAACCGGACTGAGCTCTACCTGAGTGTAGAGCAGCAGGCGGATTTACAGGCGCGTCTGGTGAGCTGGCTGTGCAATTATCATCAGCTGAATGAAGAGGATGTGCGTAACAGCCTCTACTGGCATCAGGATAATGAGGCGGTCAGCCACCTGATGCGGGTCGCCAGCGGACTCGATTCCCTGGTGCTGGGCGAACCCCAGATCCTCGGTCAGGTGAAAAAAGCGTTTGCCGACTCCTCACGCGGTCAGGCGCTGAGCAGCGAACTGGAGCGCATGTTCCAGAAAACCTTCTCGGTGGCGAAACGCGTGCGCACGGAAACCGACATCGGTGCCAATGCCGTCTCGGTGGCGTTCGCGGCCTGTACGCTGGCCCGTCAGATCTTTGAATCACTCTCCACCGTCAATGTCATGCTGGTCGGCGCCGGTGAGACCATCGAGCTGGTGGCCCGCCACCTGCGCGAACACCAGGTCAAAAATCTGATCATCGCCAACCGCACCCGCGAGCGCGCCGAAACGCTGGCATCGGAAGTGGGTGCCGAGGTGATTACCCTGGCGGAGATCGACGCCCGTCTGGCGGAGGCGGACATTATCATCTCCTCTACCGCCAGTCCGTTACCGATTATCGGTAAGGGGATGATGGAGCGCGCCCTGAAAGCGCGTCGTAATAAGCCGATGCTGCTGGTGGATATTGCCGTGCCGCGCGACGTCGAGCCGGAAGTGGGCGATCTGCCTAATGCCTATCTCTACAGCGTGGACGATCTGCAGGCGATTATCGAGCAGAACCTGGCGCAGCGCAAAGCGGCGGCAGTGCAGGCCGAAAGCATCGTGGTGCAGGAAAGCAGCGAATTTATGGCGTGGCTGCGCTCGCAGGGCGCGGTGAACACCATCCGGGAATATCGCTCTCAGGCGGATGAGATCCGCGCTGAGCTGGAAGGCCGTGCGCTGCAGGCGCTGCAGCAGGGCACCGATCCGCAGAAAGTTCTGCAGGAACTGGCGCACAAGCTGACCAACCGTTTAATACATGCCCCAACCAAATCACTTCAGCAGGCCGCCCGCGACGGCGATAATGAACGCCTGCAGATTTTACGCGACAGCCTGGGTCTCGATTAGGCACACTGCTGTCGCCACCTGTTTACGGGAATCCCACATTTAATGAAGACCTCTATAGTTGCCAAGCTGGAAGCCCTGCAGGAGCGCCACGAAGAAGTGGAAGCGATGCTGGGGGATGCTGGCGTGATTGCCGATCAGGAGCGTTTCCGTGCGCTGTCACGCGAATATGCTCAGCTGACCGATGTAACCCGTTGCTTCCGCGACTGGCAGCAGGTGCAGGAAGATATCGAAACCGCGCAGCAGATGCTCGATGACCCCGAAATGCGCGACATGGCGCAGGAGGAGTTACAGGCGGCGCGCGAGAAGGGCGAAACCCTGGAGCAGCAGCTGCAGGTGCTGTTGCTGCCAAAAGATCCCGATGATGAACGCGCCTGTTTCGTTGAAGTGCGCGCCGGCACCGGCGGTGATGAAGCGGCGATCTTCGCGGGCGATCTGTTCCGCATGTACAGCCGCTATGCTGAAGGCCGCCGCTGGCGTGTGGAGATCGTCAGTGCCAACGACGGTGAGCACGGCGGATACAAAGAGGTGATTGCCCGGGTGACCGGAGAGGGTGCCTATGGCCGCATGAAATTTGAATCTGGCGGACACCGCGTGCAGCGCGTACCGGAAACGGAATCGCAGGGTCGTATCCACACCTCGGCCTGTACGGTCGCCGTAATGCCGGAGATCCCGGAAGCGGAACTGCCGGAGATCAATGCCGGCGATCTGAAGATTGACACCTTCCGCTCATCGGGCGCAGGCGGTCAGCACGTCAACACCACCGACTCCGCGATTCGTATTACCCACCTGCCAACCGGCATCGTGGTGGAGTGTCAGGACGAACGTTCACAGCATAAAAACAAAGCCAAAGCGCTGGCCGTGCTGGGCGCGCGCATTCACGCCGCCGAAATGGCCCGCCGTCACGCGGCGGAAGCCAGCACCCGCCGCAACCTGCTGGGCAGTGGCGATCGTTCCGACCGCATCCGTACCTATAACTTCCCGCAGGGGCGCGTGACCGACCACCGCATCAACCTGACCATCTACCGTCTGGATGAAGTGATGGAAGGTAAAATCGACAGCCTGATCGAACCGATTGTGCAGGAGTACCAGGCGGATCAGCTGGCGGCGCTGGCTGGTCAGGATTAATGGATATTCGTCACTGGCTGAAACAGGCGACCGCCACGCTGTGTGGTGGCGACAGCCCGAAGCGTGACGCGGAGATCCTGTTAGGTTTCGTGACCGGTAAATCGCGCAGCTGGCTGATCGCCTTCGATGAGACCGTGCTCACGGAAGCACAGCGCACGCAGCTGGATAGCCTGCTGGCACGTCGTGCCCGGGGCGAACCGGTGGCGCATCTGGTGGGCGAACGGGAGTTCTGGTCGCTGCCTCTGCGCGTCAATGACGCCACGCTGATCCCGCGTCCTGATACTGAACTGCTGGTGGAGCAGGCACTGACGCGTCTGCCTGCCACCCCGGCGGCGATTCTGGATATGGGCACCGGCACCGGGGCGATTGCACTGGCGCTGGCCAGCGAGCGTCCCGACTGCCAGGTGACGGGCGTGGACCGGATTGACGCCGCCGTCGCACTGGCCCGCACGAATGCGCAGGCGCTTAACCTCACCAATACCACCTTTCTGCTCAGTCACTGGTTTCGCTCACTGCCGCCGCAGCGGTTTGCGCTCATCGTCAGTAACCCGCCCTATATCGATGCCAGCGACAGTCACCTGGCGCAGGGCGACGTGCGCTTTGAGCCGCGCAGTGCGCTGGTCGCCGACGAAGCGGGGCTGGCCGATTTGCGCACGCTGATCGAGCAGGCCCCCGCGTGGCTGCTGCCGGGAGGCTGGCTGCTGCTGGAACATGGCTGGCAGCAGGGCGAGGCGGTGGCAGCGCTGATGCAGCAAAACGGCTATCAGGCCGTCGAAACCCTTGAAGATTACGGCGGCAACCCGCGCGTGACCCTGGGACAACTTCTTACCTGAAAGCGCTTGAGAAAAGGACGCAGCATGATCGCTTTTTATCCCCTGATTAAAAATCTTCACCTGGTGACGGTCTGGATCACCGTAACGCTGTTTCTGCTGCGTTTTTACTGGCTGCGGCGCGGCTCACCCCTGCTGACGCGGCGCTGGGTCCGCATTCTGCCGCACGTCAATGACACCCTGTTACTGCTGAGCGGCGTCGCGCTGGTGATGATTACTCACTTCTATCCCTTCACACCGCAAGGAAGCTGGCTGACGGAGAAGCTTTTAGCGGTTATCATCTACATCGCCTTAGGATTTGTGGCATTGAGTCGCCGTCCACGCACTGATCGCACCCGCTGGATCGCTTTTCTGGTGGCGTTAATCGCCCTGGTGACCATCATTACGCTGGCGCTGACCAAAATGCCGTTATGGGGATAGCATGACCTCGACCGAACAATTAGATTTCAGCCAGACACCGCTGTGTGAAGCGGTGATTGGCGCAACGCAAGCCATCCGCGCCGATTTTCCGGCGATCTCGGTGGAAGCGCAGCTGGCGGCGTTAGTCGCCGAAGCCCGTGATTATGTCAGCCACACGGAAGATGCCGATCTGCAGCTCGAAAAGCTGCTGGAGCTCTTCTATCGTCAGTGGGGATTTGGCGGTGCCAGCGGTGTCTACAATCTCTCTGATGCGCTGTGGATCGACAACGTTCTGCGGACCCGTCAGGGCACCGCGGTCTCACTGGGCATCATTCTGCTGCACATCGCCGCCGAGCTGGACCTGCCGCTGATGCCGGTGATCTTCCCGACACAGCTGATTCTGCGTGCGGACTGGATTGATGGCGATAAGTGGATGATCAATCCGTTTAACGGGGAAACCCTCGACCGGCACACGCTGGAAGTGTGGCTCAAGGGCAATATCAGCCCGACCGCACGCCTGTATGATGACGATCTCGACGAAGCCAAAACCGTCACCGTGATGCGCAAGATGCTCGATACCCTGAAAGCGGCGCTGATGGAAGAGAAGAAGATGGAGCTGGCGCTGAACGTCAGTCAGGTGCTGCTGCGTATCGACCCTGACGATCCCTATGAGATCCGCGATCGCGGTCTGATTTACGCGCAGCTGGAGTGCGAACATATCGCGCTGAATGATTTAACGTACTTCGTTGAGCAGTGTCCTGAAGACCCGGTCAGCGAAATGATCAAAGTTCAGATTCATGCAATCGAACAAAAACAGGTCACGCTGCACTAAGCGGACCCACTGAAAAGGAAAGGGCATGACACAGAAAGTCGTGAGTATTGGTGATATCAAAGTAGCAAACGATCTGCCGTTTGTGCTGTTTGGCGGGATGAACGTGCTGGAGTCCCGTGACCTGGCGATGCGTATCTGCGAACACTACGTGAACGTCACCGGTAAGCTGGGTATTCCTTACGTATTCAAAGCGTCCTTTGATAAAGCGAACCGTTCCTCGATTCACTCTTACCGTGGCCCGGGCCTGGAAGAGGGAATGAAGATTTTCCAGGAGCTGAAGCAGACGTTCGGTGTGAAGATCATCACCGATGTCCATGAAGCCGCTCAGGCGCAGCCGGTTTCTGAAGTGGTCGATGTGATCCAGCTGCCCGCCTTCCTGGCGCGTCAGACGGATCTGGTGGAAGCGATGGCGAAAACCGGCGCCGTGATCAACGTCAAGAAGCCGCAGTTCGTCAGCCCTGGCCAGATGGGTAACATCGTGGATAAGTTTGCAGAAGGCGGCAACGAGCAGGTTATCCTGTGCGATCGCGGCAGCAACTTCGGCTACGACAACCTGGTTGTGGACATGCTCGGCTTTAACGTGATGAAGAAAGTGACCCGAAACAGCCCGGTCATTTTCGACGTGACCCATGCGCTGCAGACCCGCGATCCGTTTGGTGCGGCATCAGGTGGTCGTCGTGCGCAGGTGGGGGAGCTGGCGCGTGCGGGTATGGCGGTCGGCATTGCCGGTCTGTTTATCGAAGCGCATCCGGACCCGGACCACGCCCTGTGTGACGGTCCTTCCGCACTGCCGCTGGATAAGCTGGAGCCATTCCTGGTGCAGATGAAAGCGATTGACGATCTGGTGAAAAGCTTCCCGGAACTCGATACCAGCAAATAAGTCTGCGGTATAAAAAAAAGAGCGAGAAATCGCTCTTTTTTTCGCCTGACGTCCGGTGCCGTCACAGCATGATGGTCATCAGATAGCCGATAAACAGGGCCAGATGCGCCGCGCCGTTCAGGACATTGGTGCGGCCGGTGGAGAAGGAGATCTGACACAGGATCAGGGACGCCATCATAATCACCATCTGCGGCGGCTCCAGACCAAAAATCAGCTCCTGTCCGGTCAGGGTGGCGATGATGGTCACCGCCGGCACCGTCAGGGAGATGGTCGCCAGCACCGAACCGAAGAAGAGGTTCATGGCGCGCTGCACCTGATTCATCAGCACCGCCTTAATCGCGCCCAGGCCTTCCGGCGAGAGGATCAGCAGGGCCACCAGGAAACCGGTGAACTGCGCCGGAGCATTCATCTCGGTCAGCAGGCTTTCCAGCGTATTCGCGTTCATCTTGGTAACGGCAATGACCGCAATCAGATGTACGATCAGCCAGACGGTGTGCCAGATGCTGCTGTGCGCCGAGGGTTTACCGTGATGCGGGTCACCATCGTCACTCTCATCCTCATGCTCATAGACGAACAGGCTCTGGTGGGTTTTCGTCTGAATCAGCAGGAAAACGCCATACATCGCCGCTGAAATAGCCGCAATCAGCAGTGCCTGGGTGACAGAGAAATTCCCGCCGGGCAGCGCGTTGGGGAAGACCAGCACCAGAATCGCCAGCGGGAATATCGCGATCAGATACTGTTT
Organism: Pantoea sp. Sc1; assembly: GCF_000255315.1. Taxonomy (NCBI): domain Bacteria; kingdom Pseudomonadati; phylum Pseudomonadota; class Gammaproteobacteria; order Enterobacterales; family Erwiniaceae; genus Pantoea; species Pantoea sp. Sc1. The sequence goes on along the minus strand of NZ_AJFP01000001.1, from coordinate 2,411,966 downwards.
CACGCCGGCCAGATTGACGTACTGGGTCGCAAACTTATTGCCCCCCAGCAGCAGCGCAAAGCCCACCAGCCCGCCGGTCACAATCATGACAATCGAATAGAGCGTATCGCGCATAAGCCCCGGCGCCGCATCGCCCGTGGCCATCAGCGCCGAGATCAGGCTCACTTCAAGAATCACCACGGAGAGGCTCAGGATTAGGGAACCATAGGGTTCGCCAAGCCGGTGAGCCAGCACGTCGGCGTGACGCACCACGCTGAACGCGCTGCTCAGGATAGCGACCAGCGCCAGCAGGTTAATCCCGACGACCACCGGAAAAGAGGTCTGCGCACCAAAAAAATAGAGGATACCCAGCGTGATAATGGGAAATATCAGCGAGAATTCCTTGTGACGTGTTTTTTCATGTGAAGGCATTCACCATCCTCTCTGGTTAATGATTGTCCGACGCAGCGCGAACTGCTGTTAGAAATATAATCAGTTTTGCAGCAGGGCGCAGTTTATCTTTTCACCGGCCCGACAGGGAAAAATTTACTGCTTTTTACTAAAATGCAATAAACGATTGAAGCTGCATTAACCTGAAGTTATCCCGAATAATCTAATAATAATCAGTCTGCAACATTCCCGATCAGCCAGACCATCCTGGCATTCTGTGCCTGAAAATCCGCAGTTAATTTGCCTTTGTTGCGCCTGCAGGCGGTTTTAAGACTGAAACAGGGATAAGTGACGATTTGAAATTTTGCGCAGTTGCGCCAGGCTTAACAGGAATCCGTCAACAGAGGAGCCGTTATGCCTTACGCCAGCCGAAGCGATTTACCTGACAACGTTAAACACGTTCTGCCCGCCCACGCCCAGGATATCTATCAGCAGGCGTTCAACAGCGCCTGGGATCAGTATAAAGAGGCGGAAGATCGACGCGGCGATGATTCGCGGGAAGAGGTGGCACATAAAGTGGCCTGGTCCGCCGTCAAAAAAGAGTATGAAAAGGGCGATGACGACAAGTGGCATCCGAAGCATTAACCCTGCTGCTTCTCCGCACCGCCTGAGGGCCGGCATCAGCTGGCCCTTTTTTTCGTCTGCGCTATCAGGTTTATCTGGTTTTTTTTAAGCTGCGACCCGCCTCACGCTTGAAACCCCGCGCGAAAATAGATTAATGTCAATTTCATGACCGAAACGCCGGAAGCCTCTGGCGAGCAGGTGACAGGAGCTGGTGCGCAGGACGCCGTTGATGTTGAGGAGGTCGCATTGCTTACCCGGGAATTTCTGTTAAAAGCGGATTGTAAAACGTCGTTCGGGGATATCGAAGAGACGCTGCTCTGGAGTTGCGAGCAGCGTGCGGCGTCGCTGGCCGCCACGCTGGCCTGCCGTCCCGATCACAGCCCGGTCTGGATTTTTGGCTATGGCTCGCTGATGTGGAACCCGATCTTTGAGGCGGATGAGGTCGCGTCCGGTTCGCTGGAAGGCTGGCATCGCGCGTTCTGTCTGCGACTGATTGCCGGTCGCGGCACCGCTTCCCATCCCGGCCGCATGCTGGCGCTGAAGCAGGGCGGCAGAACCAGCGGCCTGGCCTTTCGCCTGCCGGAAGCGCGCCTGCATGAAGAGCTGACGCTGCTGTGGAAGCGTGAGATGGTCACCGGCTGCTACCTGCCTACCTGGTGTGAGCTCCAGCTGGATGATGGCCGCAGCGTCACGGCGCTGACCTTTATTATGGACCCGCGTCACCCTTTGTATGAGTCGGACTCCTGTCCGGATGCGGTTGCGCCGTTAATTGCCGTGGCCAGCGGCCCGCTCGGCTCGAATGCGCAGTATCTGTTTGCCCTGGAGGAGGAGCTGACCCGCCGCGGCATGGAGGAGGAGGGGCTGAGCCGACTGGCGCATCAGGTGCGGACATTACAGCAAGCCTGCCTGAAACAGGCCTGACACACCGCTTTCCTTCTTAACAGAGAAAGGGCGCATCCTCGTGCGCCCTTTCTCTTTTCTGCTGCAAGCCCGCGAAACTCAGTTACCCGGATTGATCAGCCAGGTGCCGGGCTTATCAATGGTCAGGGACTGAGAGTGGGTCACGCTGCCATTGTGAATATCGATTTTATACTGACCCGCCGCCAGGTTCAGCGCGGCAAAGCCACTGCTGCCGGGTTTGACCTCCACCGGCTGGCCGTTGAGCACCACGCTTTCGCCGCTCTCCAGCTTGAGGTAGACGGTTGCCAGCGCGGCGGGAACGGCGGCCGCTGACGGCGCAGAGGCGGGCGCCTGCGTGACGACCGCTGAGGAGTCTGCCGCTTCCGGCGCGGCGCTGTGACGGTTCGCCAGCCAGACGGCGGCCCCGGTCGCCAGCACCGCCACCGCAGCCAGTGCCAGCAGGGCGGGCGACAGCCGGCGCGCCGTGCGCGGTGTCACCGGTTCAGCCGACGCCGCGGCGTGATTCATGGCCATCACCACCGGCGGCGCGGCCTCGACCGGCTCCTCCACCCGCGCAGCAGGCGGTTCACCGGGAACCGGGAAGCTGTTGACCACGGCTTCCACATCGCTGACCGGCAGATCAATCAGCGCCGCAAAGGCATCAATCGTCTGCGGGCGATCGCCCGGCTTCATCGCCAGCGCGCAGTCAATCGCATGGAGCAGCGGCAGCGAGTAGCCCTCTGGCTGACGTTCCACCAGCGGCTGATAGTTATCTTCAATACAGCGCACCACGCTGACTGGCGGCGGATTATGGGTAATCAGGCTGTGCAGCACCGCGCCCAGCGCGTAGATGTCGGTCCACGGGCCCTGTTCAACTTCCCCCTCTTCGCTGTACTGCTCAATCGGCGCAAAACCGGGTTTGAGCATGATTTCCGTTTCATCAGAGAGGTTGCCAATCTCTTTGCGCGCCGAGCCGAAATCGAGCAGCACCGGCAGCTGATTCTCCTGAATCTGGATATTGTCGAGCGAGATATCGCGATGCAGATAGCCCGCCTGATGGATGGTGCTGATCGCCCCCAGCAGCGGAGGCAGCAGGCGGCGTATCCAGGCTTCAGAGATCGACTCCGGGCTGGTGAGCTGCCACTCCTTCAGGGTCATGCCGCTGTAATAGAGCGTGCCCATATAGGCCGTGCCGTTCTGCTCCCAGAAGCGCAGCACGTGCAGCAGGCCCGGATGGTTAAAGCGGGCCAGCAGGCGCGCTTCCTGAATAAAGCTGTTCAGACCGGCATTAAACAGCTTCTGAAAACGCTCACCGCGCAATTCCAGGGTGAGATCCGCAGCACGGACGGCCAGCGACACCGGCATATACTCTTTAATGGCGATGGTGCGTTCAAGCTGATGATCCCAGGCGCGATAGACGATGCCGAAGCCGCCGCCGCCAATCACTTCCTTGATCTCAAACTCGTTAAAACGGTATCCGTCAGGCAGGGCATTCGGAACGGTTTTCGGATTTTCATTTGCCGACATAGTGAACTCTCTGTACACGGCCTGCTCGCCAGGCTGCGCGGTAATTAATTGATGTTACGCCAGGCACCAATGGCAGGATCAACCAGATCCGCGTGCAGGGTGTCGATGAGTAACACATTCACTTTTTGCTGTGGCATGAAATAGGGCGCCCACTGGCTGCGCAAGGTATCGACCCGCGATTTCACAGCGTCAGCACTCTGCTGCGCAGCATTCTTATCCATTTTGATTAACAGGGCCCCGTTGAAGCGCCAGACGTGATGCTGGTCATCAAAGGGCAGCACCAGCCAGCTCTCTGCGGCATCCGCCCGGGTCACGATCATGCGCTGATTATTGGCGGCAATCACTTCCAGCCGGCTGTCCGGGATCGTCAGGTTGGCGATGGGATAGCCCTGATAGAAGGTGACGGCGACCGGCGTCTTCTGATCCGGTGTAACCAGCGTCATCTCACTTTTGCCTTCTGCCCAGCCATCCGGCGAGCACTGCTGCTTGCTGACGTCCGGGATGAACAGGGTGTGAGCATGTTCATCCCAGGCGGTACGAAAATGACAGCCGCTGGGCAGATCAAAGTGTTGCAGCGGCGTGCTGTCAGCCGGCCGCGACAGGTCCAGCGGCGCGGCGTTGCTCTCACTGGCGCTGGCGGTGGCATCAGCCATCACGATAGGCCGCCAGTTCTGCAGCTTGCTGGCACTGCCGCTGGCCAGCACGCTTCCCTCTTTACTGGTCATCTGCCAGGGCAGCACATCCAGCAGGCCGCACTGGTTGGCGAGCAGGGTGCCGACGCGCGGCAAAAAGGTGGTCAGCACCGCCGAATCCTTACTCTTGCCAGAGACGATGCGCAGCGGCAGCGTCTCTTTACACCAGTCGTCAGGCGCTTTGCTGACCACATCATCGATATAAACCTCCAGCTCCAGGCTGGGGGAGTAAACCACACGATAATTTTCAGCCTGGGCGTGAAAGGCAATCAGCAGAGTGATGATGCCGGGCAACCACAGTTTCATAAGGATCCTTGGAATCAAAAACGAGGCGGCAGAAAGCGCGCCGAATCAGCCAGTGAATAGAGCAGCGTGGCCTCTTCCGGCTCACCAATCCAGACCGCCAGTGCGCTGAGATTATCTTTTTTAACGTTGCGGCTGACCGCCTGCTCCATCAGCGCCAGCCACTCTTCGCAGGCATTCACCATGCGCAGCGCCTGTTCCATTTCGCCGGTGGTCAGATTCAGCCAGAAACCGTCGGTACAGACCAGAAAGGCGTCACCATCCTCCAGCGCCATCTCCTGTGAAAAGCTCACTAAGCGAGGCGGCTCAGCACCGAGCGCATTATAAAGTAAATTACTGTTAATGCCGGTATTTTCATAGCCTGCTTCTTTCAGCTGCTGCGCCAGACTGTGGTCACGGGTCACCTCGTTGAGCACCCCCCGGCGGAAGTGGTAAACCCGGCTGTCACCCGCATGGGCCCACCATGCACGCTGTTTTTTACGGTCAATAAACAGGGCCGCCAGCGTGGTGCTCATGCGTGAAAATTTCGGATTTTTACCCTGTGCCTCATGCAGCGCCAGACGGCACTGCTCAATTGCCTGATGGGTGATTTCCGGGGTAAAGGCGTCGTACGCCTGCAACTGACTCAGCAGGGTGTCGCGCACCAGCTGAGCCGCCATCTCGCCGCCCGGCAGACCGGCGACGCCATCGCATACCACAAAACAGGCTTTATGGTCATCCAGTTCAGCGCCGGTGCGATCCTGATTCTCATCGCGGAGTCCCTGCTGGCAGCGACTGGCAAACACAATCTTCATGCTTCATCTACCCGCGTCTGAGAATCCTTATACTGGTTAACTTCCATGTCATAAGCATGAAGAAACGCTTCGCCAAACAGCGTATGGAAATCATCCTCGATTTCCCCGGCGGTGCGCTGATAGTTACGGGTAAAGTAGTCCCACAGCGCCGCTTTCTTTACGGTGGAGAAGGGCAGTTTAGAGACCACACCGTCGGCGCGCGCCTGCTCCTCCAGCCGCTGCGGATTAAAGGATTGCAGCATCGCGGCGATGATGGCGCGGATGCCGGCAATCATGCCCAGCTGGTGGGCCTGCAGATCGACCAGCGCATCGCGCACCGCCTGTTCCGGCGGCATAAAGCCCGGCATCTGGCTCTGATACATCTGCATCAGCACGGTCTTCCCGGAGGGCAGGATCTTAAACGGGTTGTTGGCCTCGTTGAGGATCATCGTCATGTCTGCCTTCACGCCGCGCTTGAGAATGGAGCGCGAGGAGAGCAGCGCGACCGTGCCCTGCGAGAAGAGGCTCAGCATCCGGCCCGTAATCCGCATCTGCTCTTCATCAATCGGCGTGGCGTGCCCGTTGCTCAGACCCATACCGTCCAGCAGCGCGGCGATGAGCCGATCCTGATCCACCGGCTGGGCTGTCAGCGTGCGGCGTGGCTCACTCGCCTGCGGGTCGATGGCCAGCCGCGCATCGCTGTGGCGTTCGTGGCGGGCGGGCGCCGCCTCGCTGACCAGCAGCCGCGCCTCAATGTCGTGATGTTCGTGAATGCCGAGCGGATTGGCGGGCTGTGCACTGTCACCGGCAAACAGCGCCAGCGGATCGCTCTGGGCGGCGTGGCAGGCAGGGTCGCGCACTTCCAGCGCATAGTCGCCGATCCGCAGCGCATCGCCATGTTTCAGCAGCACCTGCATGCCGCGTCCCAGGGTAATGCCGTTATGCTCCACTGGCGTCACGCTGCCCTGATTGGTCAGGCGACACTCGCCCTCCTGCGACAGATGAACCAGCGCCTGCAGACGCGAAATGGCGCGCGTTTCATCGGGCAGCACCAGATCATTATCCTGACTGCGGCCAATGGTGCCGCCAGGCGGCTGAAACGCGACGCTTTTGACCGGAACATCCGTAGTGCACTGCACAATGGTAAATTGCATGAGTTATCCCAGATTAAACGGCAAACGCATCCGGCCTCATTCGAACATCGGCGGATAGAGGCCATTACGTCCCGGCTGTGAACCTGCCGCCGGGTTGAACAGTAACGAAAACAGTTGCGCGGTGAGGTTGCCGCTATGCTTGTGGGTCGCATGCACAAACCCGTCACTGCGATTACTCCACCAGTAGCTCATATGCTGCTGCGGGTCGAAGCGCTCCGCCACTTCACGCCAGCTCAGCGTGCAGGGCAGGTCCTGAAAACCGATCACATCCATGATTTCAGACGGCTTGCGGGCGGGCACCAGCAGCGGGGGCAGCGCCTGAATCGCCTGCTCCAGCTGCTCGCCGTTCAGCGGCGTCTGCACCGCCCGTAACAGCGTGGCGCCCAGATCCTGAAACCAGTCACCGGAGATCCTCAGCTGCGCCGGATGCCACTGCGCCAGCGGAAAGCTGTGCAGGGCCAGCAGCGGCCAGGCGCGTCCGACGCGGTCACAGGAGGGCAGCAGGCAGCCCATCTGTATCTGTGGCCGGGTGGCCGTCACCGGCAGAACAAAGTTCCACACCGGCGCGTGGAGAAAATTCGCGCTGATCGCATACGCCTGCTGATGCCAGTGCATCAGTCCCTGCTGAAACCAGTGATTCCAGGGACTAATCTGCTGTTCGCTCAGTCGATGGTGCAGAAAGTCACCGGTCGACGGCAGCTTGCCATACCAGCCGGGGGCCGTGTAAGCAGCCATGTTTACCTCACCATTACTCGCTATGCGAGGAAAATTGCGGTGCAGCGTGCCGGGGCGTCGCCGCCAGCACCGGGCCCGACTGGCCCGCAATGTTCAGATTTTCCGCCAGTTTACGCATCATCAGGGCGTTGTCGCGGGCATAGGGCGACGACTGAATCTGCTGATCCAGCAGCTGGCTCAGGTGCCAGTCGAGCTGCTGAAGGTCGCGGGCGCTGACCGAATCGGGCAGCGAGCGCTGTAAGTTCTGCAGCAGCCAGGCCCGTAAAAATTCGCCATCATAATTACGCGGCTGATAGAGCATCTGATAAGCGCGCAGCGCATTGCGGCTGTAGGCGTTATCGTCACCCGGATCGTTGCGCAGGATATTGGTGATCTGCTGGGCCACGCGCGGCAGCAGCAGCGACTTGAGCGCATTCTGATACAGCACCCAGGCCGCATCGCTCACCTGACTCCCGCGATATAAGCCCGCCCGCATAGTAAGCGGTGGATTATCGAGAGAAAAACGCGGCGAGAGCGGCAGCTTCACCAGGTTATTCAGAAAGGGTAGCAGATCAAAAATATTATCTGCAGGCTGATGAATGACCTGCTGACTCTGCGACCGGATGGCCGGCACCCGTGCCGCCACCTCCTGCAGATAGTGCTGATTCTGATAGTAGCTGAGGCACCACAGGCTGGAGGCGATCAACAGCGCGCCCGCCAGCACACCGTAGCCAATCCAGTGGAACAGCTGATTGCGGTACTCCCAGCGGCGATTGCTGCCCGCCAGGCCGCTCTCTTTAAAAATCAGATCGCTCAGCAGATCGCGGATAAAGAAGCTCTGGCCTTTGTTGCCGGGGATGGGGCGGCTGCGGTTAACGCTGTCCCACGCCGCGATGGAGTGATCGCCCGCCTGGCGCAACTGCAGCTTACGGCTCAGTTCACCCATCACCCGATCAAAGGGCAGCCCCTCCTGGGTGCCGCTGGTGAAGAAGAGGCCACGCGGACTCCAGGCCACCGCATCCTGATGGTCAGAAAAGACGATATCCAGATATTCGTTCAGCAGCGGACGCAGTGAAGCGAACTCCTGCGGGAAGAGGAAACACTCCGCACGCTGGTTCAGGTCGCGCTCCTGGGTCATCTGATCCGCCAGCTGCTGCTGAAGCTGCTGCTCCAGCCGCTGAAACTGCTGACCAAAGTGGTGATGCCAGTCACTCTTTGGCGATTTGCCCGGTTCACGGTTAAACGTGAAGCCCCAGATGGCGTCACGCCGCGCCTTATCCATCGAGCCAAAATAGCTCATAAAGCCTTTCAGCAGGTCGGTTTTGGTCACCATTACATAGACCGGGAAATGAATGCCGGTCTGCTGATGCAGTTCCGCCATGCGCTCACGCAGGGCACTTGCCTGAGCGAAACGCGCCTCGGCTGAGTCACTCAGCAGGTCGGCGACGCTGATGGTCATGATGACGCCGTTAATCGGCTGGCGGGTGCGGTAGCGTTTGAGCAGATTGATAAAACTGTGCCACTCCGCGGCGTCGCGCACGCGCTGGCTCTCCTGCAGCGCATAGCGACCGGCGGTATCAATCAGCACGGCGCTGTCGGTAAACCACCAGTCACAGTTGCGGGTGCCGCCGACGCCGCGAATGGCATTTTTTCCCAACGTATCGGTCAGCGGAAAGTCCAGCCCCGCATTCAGCAGCGCGGTGGTCTTACCGGCACCGGGGGCACCCATCACCAGATACCAGGGTAGCTGATAGAGGTAGCTGGCGTTGACGCGCGCCAGCCAGCCGCCACTGTGGCGGCGGCCAAACTGCGTGCGTTTCAGCTGCATCACGGCTTCACTGAAGCGCTGATTGAGCCGCTCTTCGGTCATCTGACGCTCGGCCGGATCTTCATTGTCGGCCAGCTGGAGCTGGGTCAGCAGGCGGCTGTTAAACCAGGCGCGATAGAGTGACGGGATCAGCTGGAACAGGATCCAGAGAAAAAAGAGTGCGCCGACGGTGAGCTGGCGCGGCAGCGCCGGTTCCAGAGGACGTGACTCATCCCATGTCCAGAACGGCCCCAGCATCCAGACCAGGCAGCTCAGCGCCGTGACGCCGATAAAACTCCACAGCAGGCGGTGGGTTAACAACAGACGAAGTGAGGCGCGCATTATCGGGCTCCCTGGTGATTACTGAGCGTTTCAGGCGCGGCAAAAAGGGTAATTTCTACGCGGCGGTTGCGGGTCCGGTTTTCGCTGCTGTCGTTGGGCAGCAGCGGGTCGCTGTCGCCGCGGCCTTCAGAACGAACCGTATGGCCGTCAGCCAGCTGCACCTGCAGAAGCTGAGTGATGGCACGGGCGCGGGCAAAGGAGAACTCGTAGCTGGAGGCAAAGCGGCTGTTATCCACCGGATGATCGTCGGTAAACACCGACACCAGAATGGTGCCTTTGACATCATTCATCGCGGTTGAAACACGAGCCAGCAGCGCCCGGCCTACCGGATTGATGACCGTGCCCTGCTGGGCAAACAGTTTATCCGCCGGGATAATCACTTTACTGCCAAACGCGCCGTCGCTCACTTCGAGCTGACCGGCCGCGATGACATCGTTCAGGCGCTGACGCAGATCGAGCAGCGCCTGCGGCGAAGAGGGGCGACGTCCGGCGGTGATCTGCGGCAGCGGCGTCTGATAAATGGTGCGCAGCAGCGGCTCTGCCGCATTGCCGAGTCGCCAGTTCAGGCCACTGTAGATCAGGCAGCCGACCAGCGCGACCAGCATGGCGCATGCCCAGAGCGGCACCATCGGGCGGGCGAGGGTGCTCACCAGCGGATGCACCTCCACCAGCGGCGGTTGGGGGGATTCGCGCTGCGCGCGGGTTTCATCTATCAGGGTTTTCAGGCGTTTACGGATGCCGTCGCACTGGGTTCGGCCATTTTCGCTGCCGCGATAGCGCCCCTCATAGCCCAGCAGCAGGCAGTAGTGAACCACCTCCAGCAGCCAGAGGTGCTGTTGCGGGCTCTGCGAAATGCGTGACAGCAGCTGAAAAAATTTCTCGCCGCCCCAGCTTTCATTATGAAAGGTGACCAGCATGCCGTTGCCCGACCAGACGCCGCGGGTGCCCCAGGGGGTCTGGGCTGCCGCTTCATCCAGCGCGCTGCAGATGCAGTAACGCGCGCCGATAATCATCTCAAACGGCAGTCCGGCCTGTTTGCAGCGCTGTTCGAACTGGCGGATTTCATCGATCAGAGACTGACGCAGCCCGGCAGGGTCGTCATGGGTGGCTGCCTGACGAATCTGCACCACCGCGTTCAGCAGGGGGGCTGCAGCCTGAAGTAACAGATTCTCATTGCCTGAGGGGGACGCCTCACGCGCAGGGGATTCCACAGTCATTACAGTGTGATCTTCCAGCTAATGGCAAATGCCTGTGCCCGCAGCACGGGACGGTGCTGCGGGCAATATGCGCCGGATTTCATAGTCAGTCTAAGATCCAGGTCGCGGTATCGTTAGTGCGGCAGGCTTTGCTGGCGCCGCCGACGGCCACACAGACCTGTTTCGCTTTGCGGGGACGGGGGCGATCGCTCTGCACGGTGGCGTCGTAACGACTGCTCTCCACGCCCGCTTTCAGTGGGACGTAACCGATTAACGGGCCATCAGCCTGATCAGCAATCGCCAGCCAGCTGTGTTCTACATTGCCTAATACTTCAAACGGTTTACCCGTTTCGAGATAGCGAACCACCTTGCCGCCGTAGTCGGGTGAGGTCATCACGGAGGCGCCATAAAGCGCACGCCAGGTCTGATTGACCGGCTCAAAGGCAGTGGGTGCCGCGACAGCGTGTCGATGGACCAGTTTGACGCCGTTAATTTCGCTGGTGACCAGCGTATCGTCAGTGACGGGCGGCGGCGGGGCCTTACAGCCTGCCAGGGTAAGTACCGCCAGCAGCGTTAACGCAAGACTCTTTTTCACCATGTTCCTCGTGATCTCATCAAAGTATCTGCATATTGCCAGGCCCGATGCAGAAAACGCTGATTCAGGCGCCGCATCGTGCTGAAAGTCTGTTTGTTAAAAAACGGTCAGATTACATCGGGATAGTAACGCGTTTAGTCTACCTAAGACTTTTGAGATTTCAAACCATTGCGCCTGCTGCCGATGCGTGATAGCGGGCGGTTCCGGGGCGTGATACGCCCTGAAAAAAGCCGCGAATAAAGTGATAGTTAAAGCGAACTGAATGATCGCACAGACAAACTGATTGATAACGTGGCTTCCCATTCTGACACGCAATGGGTTCGATGGGAAACTATTAAGTATCACTAACCTTTTGTTGCCGGAAAATTTTCCTGGCGCAGGAAAAGAATCTTTTCAAAATCAGAATTTCCGGGGCGGTTTATGCCGCTTTTTTTCGGAAAGCGGCACGCCTTTTGCTTCAGAATGATTTTACGGCGCGGAGAGATGAAAAATGGCTGACGCCCTGGCCTGGCTGCAGGCTTCACGTGAGAGCGATATCGCCAGCCTGCAGCGGCTGCTTCAGACCGGCGAGCTGATGGCCGCCGTCAGCGAACTGGTTCATCGGCTGCAGCGGGAACGCGGCGCCACTAACCTCTGGCTCTGCTCGGACGGTGCGCTGTTCAGCGCAGAGCGTGGCGCCCGTCAGCAGGCGGTGAGTGAGGCGCTGCAGCACTTTTATCAGGCCCTTCCGCCCGCTGTGGCCCAGCCTGGCTTCAGCCGCTTCTGCAACCTGATTGCCACCGCTCTGCAGGCGCTGGAGGGGTTACCCGCGCTGCGTCAGCAAATCAGCCTGCGTGAACGCGAGCAGGCCGCCGCGATGGCTGCCTTTAATCAGGTGATCCGCACCTTACTGAACCTGGTGTTTGAGGCGGCCGACACCGCCAGCCATCCCGACATCTCCCGCGCGCTGATCGCCCTGTTCAGTTTTATGCAGGGCAAAGAGCTGGCCGGGCAGGAGCGGGCTATCGGCTCCGCCGGTTTTGCGGCGCGACAGTTCACCGACGGGCAGCGCAGCCAGATGGTGGCGCTGATTGCGGCGCAGGAGCAGAGTTTTACCACCTTCCGGCAGTTTGCCGACAGCACCGCCTGTGAACGCTGGCAGCCGCTGGCCCAGGCCAGCCGGGACATTGAACGTCTGCGGCGTATCGCCTGCACCGGTGGCCCCTGTGAGGAGAACGGTGCACTGCACTGGTTTTCTCTGCTCTCAGAGCGGCTGGATCAGATGAAAACGCTGGAGGATGCCCTGACGGCCACGCTGATGCAGCGCTGTCGCGCGGCCATCGATCAGGCGCAGCAGCAGGCGACAGGGCAGGTTGTCCAGGGGGAGAGCACGTTTGCGCTCTATGTTTCCGGCGCTGACTGGCTGCCCGGCGCGGCGGCGCTCGACAGTGACGGACTGGCACCCCAGCTCGGGCGCTCGGTGCTGTCGCTGATTAGCGAGCAGTCGCAGCGTCTGCAGCAGCAGGCGGATGAGCTGGCATCGATGCGTGCCTCCCTCGACGAGCGGCGGGTGGTCGATCAGGCCAAACACTGGCTGATGCAGCAGCAGGGATTCAGCGAAGAGGCCGCGTGGCAGGCGCTGCGCAAAAGTGCCATGAATCAGAACAGGCGGATCGTGGAGATCGCGCAGGCGGTGCTGGCGGTCGCCGCGACGCTGCGCAGCTAACCCGGAAGAGGTAGCTGCACAACCGCCGTGCGCAACCTGCGTCACAAACGTGCAAAAACGGTCAGATTTTCAGCAGAGGGAGGCCGGTGAACCGCCATTGACGGCGTTGAAAAAACTGGCACACCCTTTGCTTTAACCTTACAGAGAGTATGCATTGCGCCCGCCAATGGCGGTGGGATCAGTGCTTTGGATAAAGGCGTCCATCCGCAGGCTTCGGTCTGTCGGAGGACGCCTTTTTTTATTTCTGTTCAGGGGCAACATGATGAGTAAACCGTCATTTTCACTGACACGACGTCAGGCACTGCTTTCCGGCGCGGCGCTGGGCGCAGCCTGGATCATTCCGGGATTACGCAATGCGGTCTGGGCGGCCGGGTCGGACGCGCCGGAAAAAGCGCAGGTGCGGGTCGGGTTTATTCCGCTGACCGACTGTGCGCCGGTGGTGATGGCGTCGGTGAAAGGCTTCGACAAAAAGTATGGCCTGACGCTGCAGGTCAGCAAAGAGGCGAGCTGGGCGGCGGTGCGCGACAAGCTGACCTCCGGTGAACTGGATGCGGCGCACGTGCTTTACGGCATGATCTACGCGCTGCAGCTCGGCGTGGCGGGGCCACAGCACGACATGGCCAACCTGATGACGCTCAACCATAACGGCCAGGCCATTACCCTGTCGAACCAGCTGAAGGGCCAGGGCGTGACCGATCTGGCGAGCCTGAAAAAGGCGGTCGACAGCCGTCCCAAAGGCAGTCTGACCTTCGCCCACACCTTTCCCACCAGCACCCATGCGATGTGGCTCTACTACTGGCTGGCCAGTGCCGGAATTAATCCGTTTGAGGATATCCGCACCGTGGTTGTGCCGCCGCCGCAGATGGTGATGAACATGAAGATCGGCAACATGAGCGGCTTCTGCGTCGGTGAGCCGTGGAACCAGCGTGCCATCAGCGACAGCATCGGCTTTACCGCCGCCACCAGCCAGCAGATCTGGCCGGAGCATCCGGAGAAAGTGCTCGGCACCCGCGCGCAGTGGGTGAAAGAGAACCCCAACACCGCCCGTGCGCTGACCGCCGCCGTGCTGGACTCCGCGCGCTGGATCGACGCCTCAGACGATAACCGCCGCGAAACCGCGCAGGTGCTGGCCGGACGCGCCTGGATCAACACCCGCGTCGACACGCTGCAGGGGCGGATGCTGGGCCAGTATGAGAACGGTCTGGGCCAGACGTGGCAGGACGCCCATCCGATGCGCTTTTTCGACAACGGCAACGTCAGTTTTCCATGGATCTCCGACGGCATGTGGTTCCTGACCCAGATGAAACGCTGGGGCCTGCTCACCCACGATCCTGATTACCTCGCGGTGGCCCGCCAGATCAACCGCCTCGATATCTACAAAGAGGCGGCCAGCGCGGTGGGGCAGGTTGCCGTGCCCGCCAGTGAGATGCGCAGCAGCACCCTGATCGACGGCAAAGTCTGGGATGGCAGTGACCCTGCCGCCTACGCCGCCAGTTTCGCTATCAAACGTTAAGAGAGGTCGTTATGAAAACTGACGCGCGCGCCGTGGCGCAGCCGGTGAACCCCCCGAGCCGTGCCACCGTGATCCCGTTACAGGTCACCCCAAAAATCGCGCCCCGTCCGGCGCGTCTGCGGCCTCTGCTGCAGCGCACCATTCCGGCCGCGGGCGGCCTGCTGCTGCTCCTGCTGGTGTGGCAGCTCGCCGCGCTGGCGGAACCGGCGTTTCCGTCGCCTTACGTGACCTGGCAGGCCGCGCAGACCCTGTTCGCCGATCCGTTCTACAGCAACGGCCCCAACGACCAGGGCATCGGCTGGAACGTGCTGGCCTCGCTGCAGCGCGTCGCCATCGGCTTTGGCCTCGCCGCGCTGGTGGGCATCCCGGCTGGCTTTCTGCTCGGGCGGTTCACCTTTCTCGCCCGGATGGGCAATCCGGTTATCGCCCTGCTGCGCCCGGTGAGTCCACTGGCCTGGCTGCCGATTGGCCTGCTGCTGTTTCAGCGCGCCGAGCCGGCGGCCAGCTGGACCATTTTCATCTGTTCCATCTGGCCGATGATCATCAACACCGCCGAAGGCGTGCAGCGTATTCCGCAGGATTATCTCAACGTGGCGCGGGTGTTACAGCTCTCTGAATGGACGGTGATGCGCCGTATTCTGCTGCCCGCCGTGCTGCCCGCTGTCCTTACCGGGGTGCGCCTCTCTATCGGCATCGCCTGGCTGGTGATCGTCGCCGCCGAAATGCTGACCGGCGGACTGGGCATCGGCTTCTGGATCTGGAACGAGTGGAACAACCTCAACGTGGCCAACATCCTGATCGCCATTCTGATTATCGGCGTGGTCGGCCTGCTGCTGGAGCAGGGGCTGATGCTGCTGGTGCGTCGCTTCAGCTGGGAAAAATAAGGGGAAGAGCATGAAACACATTATTCGCGTTCAGCAGGTGAGCCAGCGTTTTAACACTGCCAGCGGCGAGTTCCTGGCCCTCGACAACGTCAGTTTTGATCTCCACGAAGGCGAAACCCTGAGCCTGATCGGTCACTCCGGCTGCGGCAAATCGACGCTGCTCAACCTGATCGCCGGATTGACCCGCCCCAGCAGCGGGGTGCTGCTCTGTGACAACCGTGAGATTACCGGTCCCGGCCCGGAGCGCGCCGTGGTGTTTCAGAACCATTCGCTGCTGCCGTGGCTGACGGCCTTTCAGAACGTCGACCTGGCGGTGCAGCAGGTGTTTAAAGGGCGTCTCACCCGCGCGGAGATGCACGACTGGATCGAGCACAACCTGAATCGGGTGCAGATGAGCCACGCCATGCACAAGCGGCCAGGCGAAATCTCCGGCGGCATGAAGCAGCGCGTCGGCATTGCACGGGCGCTGGCGATGAAGCCACGCGTGCTGCTGCTGGATGAGCCGTTTGGCGCGCTGGACGCCTTAACCCGCGCGCATCTGCAGGATAGCGTGATGCGCATTCAGCAGGAGCTGAACACCAGCATCGTGCTGATTACCCATGACGTCGATGAGGCAGTGCTGCTCTCCGATCGGGTGCTGATGATGACCAATGGCCCTGCCGCGCAGATTGGCGAGATCCTCACCGTCGATCTGCCGCGTCCCCGCGCCAGGGTGGCGCTGGCCGATGAGCCGCGCTATCACCAGCTGCGCCAGAAGGTGCTGCATTTCCTCTATGAAAAACAGACCACGGCGGCATAGGGAGCAGACCATGAGGCAACGGTTGCTGGTGATAGGCAATGGCATAGCGGGGATGCAGATGGTAGAGCGGCTGGTGCAGCGTGCGCCGCAGCGCTTTGCTATCACGGTCATTGGCCGCGAGCCGCACGGCAACTACAACCGCGTGCTGCTCTCGCCGGTGCTGGCCGGGGAAAGGGTGTTCGAAGAAACCCTGATCCATGACCCTGACTGGTATCAGCGGCACGGCGTCACGCTGCTGAGCGGTGAAACCGTGCTGCAGATCGATCTGGCGGCCCGCACGCTGCAGACCTGTCAGCGCCAGCTCGGCTGGGATCGGCTGGTGTTTGCCACCGGATCACGGCCGCGCCGTCCTGCGATCCCCGGCATTGAGGGCGATAACGTCGTGACGTTTCGCAGTATTGCAGATGTCCGGCAGCTGCTGGCGGGTGAGGGGCCGATCGTGGTGCTGGGTGGCGGCTATCTCGGAATTGAAGCCGCGGCGGCGCTGCGCGCCCGGGGACGGGCGGTGACGCTGGTTCATCACAAGCCCTGGCTGCTGGATCGCCAGCTGGATGCACAGGCGGGCGGGCTGTTACAGGCGGCTCTGGAGCAGCGCGGTATCCGCTGTCTGCTGAACAGCGGCATTGCGGCCATCGGCAAAGCAGATGTGACGCTGACGGATGGCCAGTGCTGCGCCGCCCGTCAGGTGGTGATCGCCATCGGCGTTGAGCCGGAGGTGACGCTGGCCAGGGCGGCGGGGCTGCCCTGTCAGCGCGGCATTCTGGTCGATGGCCAGCTGCGCAGCGCGGTCAGCGGGGTGTATGCCGTGGGCGAGTGTTGTGAACACCAGGGTGAAACCCCGGGGCTGGTGGCCCCCTGCCTGGCGCAGGCTGAGATTCTGGCCGCGCAGCTGGCGGGATCGCCGCAGCCCGATTTCGTCAGTCAGCCGCTGGCGACCCGGCTCAAAGTCAGCGGCATTTCGCTGTTCAGCGCCGGGGATATCAGTGAGGGGGAATCCCTCCACAGTTTCGATCCGCTTTCCGGCGACTATCGCCGTCTGTTTCTTCGCCAGGGCCGCCTGCGCGGGGTGCTGCTCTCTGGCGACACCCGGCAGGGCCCGGCACTGCTGGCGCGTCTCCAGCGGAGCGAGGCGGTCACGCTTAACGCCCTGTTCGACCCCGATCAACCTGAACCGCAGCCGCAGGCTGCAGAGAGTCCTGAGATGAGTAAACCCGTATTAGCCGTGGTCGGTCACGGTATGGTCAGTCACTACTTTCTTGAGCAACTCGTTGCCCGCCAGCTGCATCAGCACTACCACATCGTGGTGTACGGCGAGGAGTTGCAGCCGGCGTACGATCGGGTTCATCTCTCCGACTACTTCAGCGGCAAAGCGGCGGACGCGCTGTCGCTGGTCAGCGCAGACTTTTTTGCCCTGCAGGGGATTGAACTGCGCAGCGGCTGTCAGGTGGTGGCAATCGATCGGGCGCAGCGCAGCCTGCGCGACAGCGCGGGCAATGAGCTGGCGTGGGACAGGCTGGTGCTGGCAACCGGTTCACGCGCGTTTGTGCCGCCGGTGCCGGGCCACGATGGCGACCGCTGCTTTGTCTACCGCACCCTGGACGATCTGGATGCGATCGCAGCCTGCGCCCGCCACAGTCAGCGCGGTGTAGTGATTGGCGGCGGCCTGCTCGGTCTGGAGGCGGCCAACGCCCTGAAGCAGCTCGGGCTGGAAACCCACGTGGTGGAGTTCGCGCCACGGCTGATGGCGGTGCAGCTGGATGAGGGCGGGGCGCTGATGCTGCGCCAGAAGATCGATGCGCTGGGCGTCACGGTTCACACCTCGAAGCAGACCGACATCATTGAGCCGCAGCCGGACGGCAGCGTGGTGTTGCGGTTTGCCGACGGCAGCGCGCTGCCCACCGATCTGGTGCTCTTCTCCGCCGGTATCCGGCCGCGGGATGAGCTGGCTCGGGAGGCGGGCCTGACGCTCGGCCCCCGCGGCGGCATTGAAATTAACGACAGCTGCCAGACCAGCGATGCGGCGATCTTTGCCATTGGCGAATGCGCCTTGTGGAACGGGCAGATTTTCGGGCTGGTCGCCCCCGGTTACCAGATGGCACGGGTGCTTGCCGGACATCTGGCTGGAGAGCCTGCGGCCTTCAGCGGTGCCGACATGAGCACAAAACTGAAGCTGCTGGGGGTGGAGGTGGCGTCGTTCGGCGACGCGCACGGGCGCACGCCGGGCAGCCAGCACTATTACTGGAGTGATGGCCCTAAAGGCATCTACAAAAAGATCGTGGTCTCCGCGGATAACACCCGGCTGCTGGGGGGCGTGCTGGTGGGCGACAGCAGTGAGTACACCTCGCTGCTGCAGATGATGCTCAATGCATTGCCGCTGCCCGCAACCCCGGAAAGCCTGATCCTGCCTGCGCTGGCCGGTGCGCCGAAAGCGCCCGGCGTCGCGGCGCTGCCCGACAGTGCGCAGGTCTGCTCCTGCCACAACGTCAGCAAGGGCGATATCTGTGCGGCGGTTCAGGCCGGATGCGGGGAGATGAGCAGTATCAAAAGCTGCACCCGAGCCGCCACCGGCTGCGGCGGCTGCGCGGCGCTGGTGAAGCAGGTCATGGAGTATGAACTGGAAAACCTCGGCGTCGAGGTGAAGAAGGATGTCTGCGACCATTTCAGCTATTCGCGTCAGGAGCTTTATCACCTGGTGCGGGCGGGGGAGTTCAGAACCTTCGACGCGCTGCTGGCGTCTCACGGCAAAGGCCAGGGCTGCGAAGTGTGCAAACCGCTGGTGGCGTCGCTGCTCGCTTCCTGCTGGAACGACTACCTGCTCAGACCGGCGCATCTGCCGTTGCAGGACACCAACGATCGCTACTTCGCCAACATCCAGAAAGATGGCACCTACTCCGTCGTGCCGCGCGTGCCGGGGGGCGAAATCACGCCGCAGGGGCTGATTGCCATTGGTGAGGTGGCGGCGCGCTACGATCTCTACACCAAAATCACCGGCGGCCAGCGTATCGACCTGTTTGGCGCGCGGCTCGACCAGCTGCCCGACATCTGGCAGACGCTGCTCGATGCCGGGTTTGAAACCGGTCACGCCTATGGCAAGTCGCTGCGCACCGTGAAGTCCTGCGTCGGATCGACCTGGTGCCGCTATGGCGTGCAGGACTCGACCGCCTTCGCTATCGCCCTGGAGAACCGCTACAAGGGACTGCGCGCGCCGCACAAGATCAAGATGGCGGTTTCCGGCTGCACCCGCGAATGCGCCGAGGCGCAGAGCAAGGATATCGGGGTGATCGCCACCGACAAAGGCTGGAACCTCTACGTCTGCGGCAATGGCGGCATGAAGCCGCGTCACGCCGACCTTTTCGCCAGCGATCTCGATGATGCCACGCTGCTGCGCTATGTGGATCGCCTGCTGATGTTCTATATCCGCACCGCCGATCGTCTGCAGCGTACCAGCGTCTGGATGGACAATCTGGAGGGCGGTCTGGACTATCTGCGGCAGGTAATCATCGAGGATAGCCTCGGGCTGGGCGCGACGCTGGAGGCGGAGATGCAGCAGGTGGTCGACGCTTACCAGTGCGAGTGGCAGACCACGCTGGCGGACCCGTCGCGCCTGGCGCTGTTCACCCCAACCCTCAACAGCGCGCAGCCGGATGAGACGCTGCACTACAGCCGGGTTCGCGGTCAGCGTCAGCCTGAAACGGTGGCCGCGCGGCCGCTGTTACAGCTGCCCGCCGAGCCGTGGAGTGCCATCTGCGCGCTGGAGGCGATTCCGCCTCAGGCGGGGATCGGTGCGCGCCTCGGCAGCGAACGGGTGGCCCTGTTCCGCTTTGGCGAGACGCTCTATGCGCTGGAGGATCGCGAGCCCGGCAGCGATGCCAGCGTGCTGTCGCGCGGGATTCTGGGCGATGTGGGCGGCGAGCCGGTGGTGATCTCCCCGCTCTATAAACAGCGGGTGCGGCTGCGTGACGGACAGAGCCTGGATAACCCGCAGCATCAGCTGCGCTGCTGGCCGGTGAAGCTGGAAGCGGGGCAGATCTGGCTGGCAAACCGTCCGCTTAACCCGCTGGCGCAGGCATCATGAACAGCACCTGTCCCTATTGTGGCGTGGGCTGTGGCGTCTGCGTCACGCCGCAGGGGTCGCAGCAGGCCGTTGTCACCGGCGATCCGCACCATCCTGCCAGTCTGGGCCGGTTATGCGTCAAGGGCGCGGCCCTGGGCGAGACGCTGACGCCGGAAGGCCGGTTGCTGACGGCCAGGGTCGACGGTCAGCCGGTCAGCCTGGCATCCGCGCTGGATGCGGCGGCGGCGGGGCTGCGCGCGGTGATCGATCGCTATGGGCCGGAGGCGGTAGCGTTTTACGGCTCCGGTCAGCTGCTGACCGAGGATTACTACGTCGCCAATAAACTGATGAAGGGTTACATCGGCGCCGCCAACATCGACACCAATTCGCGGCTCTGTATGGCGTCCGCCGTGGTGGGATATAAACGGGCGCTGGGCGCGGACGCTGTGCCCTGCTGTTATGAGGATCTGGAGCAGGCCGATCTGGTGCTGCTGGTCGGCTCTAACGCCGCCTGGGCGCACCCGGTCGTCTGGCAGCGGCTGATGCAGGCGAAGCAGCAGCGTCCGGCGATGCGCATCGTGGTGCTGGACCCGCGCCGGACCGCGAGCGGCGATCAGGCTGATCTGCACCTGCCGCTGCGTCCCGGCAGCGATGCGGTGCTGTTTTCCGGCCTGCTGCACTGGCTGGCACAGACGAAGGGCCTGGATGCCAGCATGTTGCCGCACCTCAACGGCGTCTCAGAGACGCTGGGCGCGGCGGCGGCGTGGGATGTGGTTCGGGTGGCGGTGGCGTGCGATTTAACCGTGCAGCAGGTGACGCACTTTTTCCGGCTGTTCAGTGAGCACGATCGGGTGCTGACGCTCTGGTGTATGGGGATTAATCAGTCCGTCACCGGCAGCGACAACAATCAGGCCATCCTCAATCTGCATCTGCTGAGCGGCAAAATAGGCCGCCCGGGCTGCGGCCCCTTTTCGCTGACCGGACAGCCAAATGCCATGGGTGGCCGCGAGGTGGGCGGGCTGGCGAACCAGCTGGCGGCGCACATGACGTTTACCGCAGAAGATTGCGACCGGGTGCAGCGTTTCTGGCGCAGTCCGGTGATAGCCCGTCAGCCTGGGCTGACCGCGCTGGATCTGTTCAGGGCGATCGGGGAGGGCAGCGTGAAAGCGGTGTGGATAATGGGGACCAACCCGGCGGTGTCGATGCCTGAGGGCAATCGGGTGGCGCAGGCGCTGGCGGCCTGTCCGCTGGTGATTGTGTCCGATGTGATGGCGCAGACCGACACCAGCGCCTTTGCCGATATCCTGCTGCCTGCCCAGGGCTGGGGCGAGAAGAGTGGCACCGTGACCAACTCAGAGCGGCGGATTTCACGTCAGCGCGCTTTCGTCAGCGCACCGGGTGATACCCGGCCAGACTGGTGGCTGCTGGCTCAGGTGGCGCAGCGGTTAGGGTTCAGTGAGGGGTTTAACTGGCAGCATCCGTCGGAGATCTTCCGCGAACATGCTGCGCTGTCCGGTTTTGAGAACGGGGGGCAGCGGGCATTCGATATCAGCGGGCTGGCGCAGCTGAGTCAGGCGGAGTACGACGCGCTGCGTCCGGTGCAGTGGCCGGTAAACGCTGACCACCCCCAGGGCTGCGCCCGGCTGTTCAGCGATCGGCGCTTTTTTCATCCGGACGGTAAAGCGCAGTTACGGGTGCCGGCAACGCCGCACGCTGTGCCGCGTGATGCGGCTTATCCGCTGCTGATGAACAGCGGTCGGGTGCGCGACCAGTGGCATACCATGACCCGGACCGGGCTGGTGCCGCGCCTGATGCAGCATTGTGATGAGCCGTTTGCGGCACTGCATCCGGCGGATGCCGTGCAGTATGGTGTGACGCCGGGCGGGCTGGCGCGGGTGCAGTCGCAGCAGGGCTGGATCAGCGTGCGGGTGCGTGCGGATGCCGGGATGCGGCGCGGCGAGCTGTTTGTGCCGATGCACTGGAACCGGCAGTTCAGTCAGCAGGGGCACGTCGACATGCTGGTTGCCGCCCGGGCCTGTCCTTTTTCCGGGCAGCCTGCGCTGAAGCAGACGCCCGTGCGCATCCTGCCGCTGGCGGTGCAGTGGCAGGGCTGGCTGTGGCAGCGCGGGATGACGCCACCCGCCGGATTGCGTTACTGGGCGCGCGTGCCCTATCCGGCGGTGCAGCGGTTTGCGGTGGCGGGCGAGGGTTCGCCGCAGGCGTGGCTGGCCGATCATGCGGATCTGACCGGTTGTGAGGTGCAGGTCGCCACCGGCAGCGGCAGTGACTACCGGCTGCTGGCCTGGCGCGACGGCGCGTTGCAGCTGGCGTTTTACGCCGGCACAGCGCAGCCGGCGCTGGAGAGTGCGTTTGTCGCGGCGGCCTTCCGGACTGCCCCGCAGGATGCGGCCGGGCGGCACAGCGTGCTGGCCGGTCGGGCCGCAGAGGGCAGGGCGACGGGCCGGATAATCTGCAGCTGTATGGCGGTGGGTGAGGAGGCGATTTTGCAGGCGATGGCGCAGGGGTGCCGGTCGACTCAGGCGCTGGGCGAGAGGCTGAAGTGCGGCACACAGTGCGGCTCCTGTATTCCGGAGCTGAAGCAGCTGTTGTTGTCTGACGTGGTGGTGGAGGAATGATGACGCGGGCAATTGATTCTCTGGATAAGTTACTGGCTCCGGCCGGTGCGGGCGGGCAGGCGGGCAGGGTCTGGCTGGTCGGTGCCGGGCCGGGTGATGTGGATCTGCTGACGGTGAAGGCATTGCGGTTGCTGCAGCGTGCGGAGGTGGTGGTGTATGACCGGCTGGTGAGCGAAGCGGTGATGGCGGAGGTGCCGGAGAGCGCGTTGTCGATTGACGTGGGCAAGCAGCCGGGCGCGCATGGTCTGAAGCAGGCGCAGATCAACCAACTGCTGGTGGATCTGGCGCGCAGCGGGCGCAACGTGATCCGGCTGAAAGGCGGCGATCCCTTTATTTTTGGTCGCGGTGGCGAGGAGATGGTGAGCCTGCAGCAGGCCGGGATCCGTTGTGAGGTGGTGCCGGGGATTACGGCGGCGGTGGGCTGTGCGGCGGCGAGCGGTATCCCGTTAACGCACCGGGATTGCGCTCAGTCGTTGCGGTTGATTACCGGGCATGGGCGGCTGGGCGAGCCGCAGCTGGATGCGGCTGCGCTGGCGGCGGTGAATGAGACGCTGGTGTTCTATATGGGGCTGAGCTGGAGTGCCTCGATCAGTGCGCAGCTTCAGGCGCACGGGCGCGACAGGGAGACGCCGGTGGCGATTATCGAGAAGGGGACCCGGCCGGATCAGCGGGTGCTGATCACCACCCTGGGCGGGCTGGCGGAGACGGTGGCGCAGGCGCAGCCGGTGTCGCCGTCGCTGCTGATGGTAGGAGACGTCGTGCGGTTTTACCGGGCAGATTTGCAGGAGCAGGGCGTTGCGCGTGCAGCAGGCGCAGGCGCAGGCTGGAGCGGGCTGTGAGGGCGGTGCGTCGTGCAGCAGGGGCAGGCTGTGGGGGTGGTGCGTCGTGCAGGAAAGGCCTGCCTGATCGCAAAGGATTCCCGCCTCCCTGCGGATTGGGCTCGCCCTCCCTGGCTCGCACACTTTGCTCTTCAGGCAGGCCTTACCTGCCCGGCTGACGGCGGTGCTTTCTTTCGCTCAAAACGCTGCGTGCTAATCCGTTACATCGCCCGCTTCATGGGCAGGGGGGCCACCAGCACTTTCACGCCCAGCGCTTCGAACGCGCTGACCTGAGCGGCGCTGATGCCGCTGTCGGTAATCAGATAGTGAATGTGGCTCCAGTCGCAGGGCAGCGCAAACATCGATACTTTGTCGATTTTGCTCGAATCGGCGACCACGTAAACCGTGCTGGCCGATTTGATCATCGCCAGTTTTACCTTGATGTCGGTTTCACTGGGAAAGCTCAGGCCAAGACGCGGCGAGATGCAGGCGGTGGCCAGAAAGAGTTTCTCCGCCAGCACGTTCTCAAAGAAACTGGCCGCTTTTTCGCCAGAGGTGGAGAGCGTCGGAAATTTAAAGGTGCCCCCGGTGAGCAGGATGTTGATCCCTGGCTCGCCACCCAGCTTCAGGGCGATATTCACCGCGGTCGTTACCACGGAGAGACGCCGGATATGGCTGAGGGCGTCAGTGATGGCCGTGGTGGTGGTGCCGGAATCGAAAATCACCGTATCGCCATTTTCGATGTGCTGCGCCGCCAGTCGGCCAATCGCCTCTTTCTCTTCCAGGTGTGTCTGCCGCTCCAGCAGCATTGCACCGCTGTTCTGTTTACCGGTTATCAGGGTCGCGCCGCCGTGATAGCGCTGTACAAACCCCTGTTTTTGCAGCATACGCAGGTCGCTGCGCAGGGTGGCCTCCGTCAGCCCAAAGGTCTCCGTCAGGGCTTTAACCGTGACGGTGCCATCCTCACGGATCATCTCCAGAATTTTCTCGCGGCGTTGCTGCATGTCAGCGAACTGCTCACTTTTGCTTTTCAATCGAAATGCTCCCTTTTCCAGTGACCTGACGGGTCGGGCAAACAGGCTCTTTGTGGCTGAGTTTAACGCGCCCTTTTTCTGAATGCGAGATGGCCCGGCGCGTCATTGATTTTCGAACGAAAATAAAAAGCAGACAGGTTGTTGAATCTCTCACGCTTTCCGGATCGCGCCTGTCAGGCTTTATTTCACTACTGCAAGCCAGATCACGCCTTTTCAATCAGATAAGCGGCGCGGGCTGTGAGATGGTCGAAATTTGATCTGCTCCACATATCATTTCTTTTCGATAGCATATATTTTTGTTCGAAAATGAGTAGGCCAACGGTATCAGCAAAAATCTGAGGGGAAGAGTGGGATGAGTGGTGAATATGACGTAAACCTGCGCTACGGCGTGGATACCGCCCTGAATCTGGGTGACAAAGTGGCCGTCGTGACCGGCGGGCTGGGCGGGATTGCGATGGCCACCAACGGCATGCTGCTGGAGAAGGGGGCGCGTCTGGCACTGCTCTATCCGCCGTTTGAGGCGGAGAAGGTTGCCAGTCTGCAGAAGGACTTTGCCGCCGACCGGGTCCGGTTTGTCTGCTGTGACGTTACCGACCCCGCCTCTGTCGACGCCGCCTTTGAGACGGTGGTTGCCCACTATGGCCGCATCGATATTCTGGTGAACTGCGCAGGCTACGTGATGCTGCAGCCGGTGGTGGAGACCGACTTTGCCGAGTGGCAGAAGCAGATCGCCGTCAATCTCACCGGGCCTTTTCTCTGTTCACAGGCGGCTGCACGACAGATGATCCGGGCGGGTGCGGGCGGCAAAATTATCAATATCGCCTCACAGGCTGCCTCGATCGCTATCGACAACCATGTCGCCTACACCTCAGCCAAAGCGGGCCTGCTCGGCATGACCAAAGTCATGGCGAAAGAGTTTGCCCCGCATCGTATCAACGTAAACACCCTGTCGCCCACCGTGGTGCTGACGCCAATGGGCGAAAAAGCGTGGCGCGGCGAGAAGGGCGAGCAGATGAAAAAGCTGATCCCGCTGGGACGCTTTGCCTACACCGACGAGATCGCCGCCGCCGTGCTCTTTTTCGCCAGCAACGGCAGCGACATGATTACCGGCGCGGACCTGATGATCGATGGGGGCTTCACCATCTGGTAACGCCACGCTGACACCCGGGAATGAACACCCTGACATAACGATAAGCGAGAACATCATGAAAAACCGTACCCTGCTGTGTAGTGCCGTGGCTGCCTGTCTGGTTTCGCAGACGGCGTTTTCCGCCGAAAAAGGCACCATTATGATCCTGGTTAACTCACTCGATAACCCCTATTACGCGTCAGAGGCCAAAGGGGCCAGTCTCAAAGCGCAGGAACTGGGCTACAAAACCACCGTGCTGTCGCATGGTGAAGATGTGAAGAAGCAGAGCGAACTGATCGACGCCGCGATTGGTAAAAAAGTGCAGGGTATCGTGCTCGATAACGCTGACTCCACTGCCAGCGTGGCGGCCATTAAAAAAGCCAAAGATGCCGGGATCCCGGTAGTGCTGATCAACCGTGAAATTCCGGTGGATGACGTGGCGCTGGCCCAGATCACCCACAACAACTTTCAGGCCGGCTCAGACGTGGCCAACGTCTTTGTGGAAAAGATGGGTGAAAAGGGTAAGTACGCTGAACTCGCCTGCAACCTGGCGGATAACAATTGCGTGACACGCTCGAAATCGTTCCATCAGGTGCTGGATCAATATCCCGACATGCAGAGCGTGGCGCGTCAGGATGCCAAAGGCACGCTGATCGACGGCAAGCGCATCATGGACAGCATCCTGCAGGCGCACCCGGATGTAAAAGGGGTTATCTGCGGCAACGGTCCGGTGGCGCTGGGGGCGATTGCTGCACTGAAAGCGGCGGGGCGTGACGACGTGATTGTGGTCGGAATTGACGGCAGCAACGACGAACGCGACGCGGTGAAAGCCGGCACGCTGAAAGCCACCGTCATGCTGCAGGCGCAGGCGATTGCCGCCGAAGGGGTGACCGATCTCGACAACTTCATTCAGAAGGGCGTGAAGCCGGAAAAACAGCGGGTGATGTTCCGCGGCATTCTGATCACCCCGGAGAATGCCAAAGGCGTTCAGGACTTCAACTACAAGTCGTAATTAACCGCTGTCGCGCCTGCGCTGGCGGGCGCCTGGGAGAAGAAGATGTCCCGAAGAGTCTGGCTGACGCTGGTGGTCACGCTGCTGAGTGGCTGCCGAATTGTGTCGCAGCAGGAGCTGGCTGACCTGAAAAATCCCCCTAACCCGAAGATGGCTGATATTGACCAGCTCTGGCAGCAGAAGCTGGTGCCGCAGCTCCAGGCGGAGGCGCGGCCCGTGTCAGCGCTGCTCACCGCAATGCGGTCAGCCAAAGATTTTGACACTGCCTGTCAGACCTACGGCTATCGCACTCAGGCGGAGAATCCCTGCATCTTCAGCGTCTCGGTACAGGGCGATGTCACGGCAGTCAACACCACCTCACGCAGCGGAAAGATGACCGTAAAGGATGAATCAGGTGACAGTGTCACTGTTCAGATTGGGCCGATCATCCGTGGCACCGCGCTGCGTGATGGCTACCGGGGCGCAGGTTATCAGGATTTTAACGACCAGGTGCTGTTCGGTGACTTCGGCAAGGCGATTAATCAGCACGCCTCGCAGATGATGCAGCAGTTCGCGCCGAAGGTGGGCGATAAGGTGAAGGTGACCGGCGTGTTCAGCAGCTGGGACATTCCGCAACAGCTGCCGGATATCACCCCGGCCGCCATTTCCCGGCAATAAGGAGCGGCAGATGCAGCAACCTCAACAGCCCGGCGATGTGATTATTGAAACGCGCAACCTGTCGCGTCTTTACCCCGGCGTAACCGCACTCGATCAGGTCAACTACCGGGTTTACCGCAACAAAGTGAATGTCCTGATCGGCGAGAACGGCGCCGGGAAGTCCACCATGATGAAGATGCTGGCCGGCGTGGAGTCCCCCTCGTCGGGCGAGATTCTGCTGGATGGCCGGCCGGTGTCGCTTCACTCCACCCAGCAGGCGGAGAAACAGGGGATCAGCATCATTTTTCAGGAGCTGAACCTGTTTCCCAACATGAACGTCATGGACAACATCTTCATCGCCAACGAGTTTTTCCAGCGCGGGGTGATCAACGAGAAGTATCAGTATGCGCTGGCGAAGTCGCTGCTGGAGCGGCTGCAGCTGGATGTCGATCCCTTTGCGCCGCTGGGCGAGCTGGGTATCGGTCATCAGCAGCTGGTGGAGATCGCCCGGGCGCTCTCCAAGGATACCCGGGTGCTGATCATGGACGAGCCGACCAGCGCGCTCAGCCAGTCGGAGGTAAAAGTGCTGTTCAGCGTCATTGAGCAGCTCAAGCGGCGCGGCGTCACCATTATCTACATCTCCCACCGGCTGGAGGAGCTGATGGAGATCGGCGATCACATCGGGGGAAACTGTGCTGGAGGTGGAGGGGCTGACTGCCCTGCATCAGAACGGAGGCTACAGGCTGAATGCGGTGAGTTTTACGCTGCGCAAGGGGGAGGTAATCGGCATCTATGGCCTGCTCGGCGCTGGTCGGACAGAACTGTTTAAAGGGCTGATTGGCCTGATGCCCTGCCAGTCGGGCCGGGTGCGGCTGGCGGGCCGCGATCTGGCCAGACGCAGCTTCCAGCAGCGGCTGAAAAGCGGCATTGCGCTGGTGCCGGAGGATCGCAAAGGCGAAGGGGTGATTGAACTGATGTCGATCACCGCCAACATGACGCTCTCGGACTTCAGCCTGCGCGGCTTTCGTCGGGCGCTGGGGCGGCTCAACCCGCGTCGCGAGCAGCAGCGGGTCAGTGAGATGATCGGCCATCTGGCGATTAAAGTCAGCGATCCCGACCTGCCGGTCACGTCGCTAAGCGGCGGTAATCAGCAGAAGGTGGTGCTGGGTAAGGCGCTGATGACCGGGCCGCAGGTGGTCCTGCTGGATGAGCCGACACGCGGCATCGACGTGGGCGCGAAGACCGATGTCTATCACCTGATTGGCAATCTGGCGCAGCAGGGGCTGGCGGTGATGTTCTCCTCCTCCGAACTGGATGAGGTGATGGCACTGGCGGACCGGATTTTAGTGATGGCCGATGGCCGGATAACGGCCGATCTGCCCCGCGCAGCGGCCACGCGCGAACACCTTATCGCGGCATCAACCCCGCAGGATTAAGCGGGCCGGAGAATCTGATGAACCAAAAATATCTGCTCTACATGTACCTGCTCAAAGCGCGCACCTTCATTGCGCTGCTGATCGTGGTCTGCTTTTTCAGCGTGATGGTACCGAACTTTCTCACCCCCTCTAATCTGCTGATCATGACGCAGCACGTGGCGATCACCGGGCTGCTGGCGATAGGGATGACGCTGGTGATCCTGACCGGCGGCATAGACCTCTCGGTGGGCGCGGTGGCCGGGATCTGCGGGATGGTGGCGGGCGCGCTGCTGACCAATGGCATTCCGCTATGGGGCGGCAACACGCTGTTCCTGAACGTGCCCGAAGTGATTCTGGTGGTGGCCCTCTTTGGCATCCTGGCCGGACTGATTAACGGCACGGTGATCACCCGGCTGGGCGTGGCGCCCTTTATCTGCACCCTGGGCATGATGTATGTGGCGCGGGGCGCGGCGCTGCTGTTTAACGATGGCGGCACCTACGCCAATCTGGTCGGGCTGCCCGCCCTGGGCAACACCGGCTTTGCCGTGCTGGGGTCCGGCACCCTGCTGGGCGTCTATCTGCCTATCTGGCTGATGCTCGGCTTTTTACTGCTGGGACTCTACCTGACGCGCAAAACGCCGCTGGGGCGCTATATCTATGCCACGGGCGGCAACGAGTCCGCCGCACGGCTGGCAGGGGTGCCGATCATCAAAGTTAAAATCTTTGTCTACGCCTTTTCCGGCCTCTGCGCCGGGCTGGTGGGGCTGGTGGTGGCGTCTCAGCTGCAGACCGCGCACCCGATGACCGGCAACATGTTTGAAATGGACGCCATCGGGGCCACCGTACTGGGCGGCACCGCGCTGGCGGGGGGACGCGGGCGCGTCTCCGGCTCGATTATTGGCGCTTTCGTTATCGTCTTCCTGGCGGATGGCATGGTGATGATGGGCGTCAGCGATTTCTGGCAGATGGTGATTAAAGGGCTGGTGATTGTCACGGCCGTGGTGATTGATCAGTTCCAGCAGCGTCTGCAAAGCAAAGTGGTGCTGCTGCGTCGCCATGAAAAAAAGCCGCAGCCGGCACCCCTCACTGATGTGCGTCACACGTAACAGGAGCAATGATGAACGGAAAACAGCAGGGAAAAACTGTCGTGATCACCGGTGCCTGCCGGGGGATTGGAGCCGGTATCGCCGCGCGGTTCGCCCGCGACGGGGCGCGGTTGGTGATGGTATCCAATGCGGACCGGGTGTTTGCCACCGCCGACCAGCTGCGGCAGCAGTATGGCAGTGAGATTCTGGCGCTGCAGGCTGACGTGACCGATGAAGCCGCGGTGCAGCAGCTCTATCAGCAGGCCGCCGAACGCTTTGGTCAGATTGATGTGTCGATCCAGAATGCGGGAGTCATCACCATTGACCGGTTCGATACGCTGCCAAAAAGCGACTTTGAGCGGATTCTGGCGGTCAATACCACTGGCGTCTGGCTCTGCTGTCGTGAAGCGGCAAAATATATGGTGACGCAGCGCAGCGGCAGCCTGATCAACACCTCGTCGGGGCAGGGACGGCAGGGCTTTATCTACACGCCGCACTATGCCGCCAGCAAAATGGGGGTGATTGGCATCACGCAGAGCCTGGCGCTGGAGCTGGCCCCGTGGAACATCACGGTCAACGCCTTTTGTCCCGGTATCATTGAGAGTGAGATGTGGGATTATAACGATCGGGTCTGGGGAGCGATCCTCAGCAGCGAAAAGAAAACCTACGGCAAAGGTGAGCTGATGGCGGAGTGGATCAACAACATTCCGCTGAAGCGCGCCGGACAGCCGGAGGATGTGGCCGGACTGGTGGCCTTTCTGGCCTCCGAGGATGCGCGCTACATCACCGGTCAGACCATTAATGTGGATGGGGGTCTGATCTTCTCCTGACAGCGTCGGACGCGGCTGGCCTGCCGCGCAGGCAGGCTTTTTCAGCCAGACTTTTCTGTTATATGCACATTTTGCCGCTGCTGTCCTGCATCGCCGTCACAATATGTTAAGGTAATGATTGATAATTTGGCTTTTGTTGCAGCAACGAATCAATCAATTTACCAGGTGACATGATACGGAAAACGGGTTTTCTCGCCTTAATCACGCTGTCGCTCTCCGCGATACCTGCCGCGCACGCGTTTCAGACCGACACCGCCGTGTCAGAGACGCCATTCGACGATCCTGCGCGCTACAGCGACGCCCTGCCGACCCTCGGCAGTGTCAGCGATCAGGATGAGGCGTGGAGCAAAAAGCTGGCGGCCGTTGCCAAAAGTATCGGCGAGGCGAGCAAAAACGACAGCAACGTCACGTTTGGCCAGCAGGCGGGCATCTGGGCGTTCAATCATCTGCGGGATGAGGTGGCCGAACGGGTAGAGAGCGAAGGGCAGTCGCTGCTGTCGCCTTACGGCACTGCACAGCTCGATCTGAAAGTGGACATGGAGGGTAACTTCACCGGCACCGGCGGCGATCTCTTCAGCGCCCTGGCCGATGAAAACAGCCTGCTCACCTTCAGCCAGCTTGGCCTGCACGAAACTGACGATGGGCTGGTCGGCAACGCCGGACTGGGCCAGCGCTGGGAGGCGGGTAACTGGCTGCTGGGTTACAACGGCTTTGTCGACCGCACCTTCAGCAGCGGCCTGCAGCGCGCCTCGGTCGGCACAGAGGCGTGGAGCGATTCGCTGCGCCTCTCCGCCAACTACTATCAGCCTCTCTCCGGCTGGAAAAACCTGAGCGATTCCCGGCAGCAGCGGATGGCGCGCGGCTATGACATCACCAGCCAGAGCTATCTGCCGTTCTACCGGCAGCTCGGCGTCTCCGTGAGCTATCAGCGCTATCTGGGGGAGAATGTCGATCTGTTTAACAGCGGCAACCGCTATCACAACCCTTCCGCCATGTCGTTTGGTCTCTCCTACACGCCGGTGCCACTGGTGACGCTCTCCGCCACCCACAAAACCAGCAGCGCCGGCGAGAGCCAGGATCAGCTGGGTCTGAAGCTTAACTACCGTTTCGGCGTGGCGCTGCGCCGCCAGCTCGATGCCGATAACGTCGCTGAAGCGCACTCGCTGCGCGGCAGCCGCTACGATACGGTGACCCGCAGTGAGACGCCGGTGCTCGCCTTCCGTCAGCGTAAAACCCTGTCGGTCTTTCTGGCGACCCCGCCCTGGCAGCTAAGCAGTGGCGAGAGTCTGCCGCTGAAGCTGCAGGTGCGCGCCAGTTATGCTATCCGGGCGGTGAGCTGGCAGGGCGATACGCAGGCACTGAGCCTGACACCGCCTGCCAACAATGCCGATCCGCAGGGCTGGAGTGTGATCCTGCCACAGTGGGACCCGTCACCCGATGCCAGCAACGAATATCGCCTGTCGGTAACGCTGGAGGACAGCAAACAGCAGCGCGTCACCTCGAACTGGATCACCCTGAAGATTGCGCCACCGATGCCGATGGATGACGTGTCGCAGAACGATCGCTTCGATCTGATGGCTCCCGGCGCGGCGCTGTAATCACCTCCGCGGCCTCTGCGGCGGCGTTGTCCCGCCCGCGCTGCCTGAGCCGGGCGGGGGCTGAAAAGCAGTAACATCATGTTGCAATCATCAGCCGCAACTATCGCAGCAATGGATAAGGCGTGACGGGAAAATGCCGATAACTACAGCAGTTCCCACTCCTTTTCGGATTTGCTGATGCGCCTGAATGTACTGAAAACTCTGCTTCCTTCCTTTATTCGTCAGCGTGGCCTGCACGCTGCCGCGTCGTTCACGTCGCTGGGCGGCGCCATGGCCGTGATTGAGTTCACCCCGGCTGGCATTATCCGCCGGGCCAGTCCGCTGTTTCTGGCGACGATGGGATACCGGGCGGAGGAGATCGTGGGTCAGCATCACCGCATGTTTTGTCCGCCTGCGCTGGTGAACTCGGCTGAATATCAGCGTTTCTGGCAGCGCCTCGCGGCAGGCGAGAGCTTCAGCGACAAATATCTGCGGCTGGCTAACGGCATGCGCCCGGTCTGGCTGGAGGCCAGCTATATTCCGGTGACCGATCGACGCGGCCGGGTGTTCAAAATCATCAAGATCGCCGCCGATATCTCAGAGAGGATGCAGTCGTCGCTGGAGAAAGAATCTATCATAAACGCGATCAGCCGCTCGATGGCGATGATCGCTTTCAGCCCTGACGGGATTGTGCTGGAGGCAAACGACAACTTTCTCCAGGCCACCGGCTATCAGGCTGCGGAGGTGGTGGGACAGCACCACCGGCTTTTCTGTTCAGCAGAACTTTCAGGGAGCGAGGAGTACCGTCAGTTCTGGGCGCGGCTGAATCAGGGTGAATTCTTTTCGGGGCAGTTTCCCCGGCTCAACCGGCGGGGCGAACCGCTCTGGCTCAGGGCGACCTACAATCCGGTCTTCAACAGCGACGGGCAGCTCGACAAAATTGTGAAGTTCGCCACCGATGTGACGGAGCAGGTACTGCGTAATCAGCAGGAATATGACGCGGCGCTGAACGCCTGGAATATGGCGGTTCAGACGCGAGGCAGTGCGCAGGCCGGGGCCAATGTGATTGAAAACAGCATTCAGAAGATCAGCCAGATCGCTCAGGAGATGGGCGTTGTGTCGGCCGATGTCTCGCGCCTCAACAGTCAGTCTGCCAGCATCGATGGCATGGTAGAAACTATCCGGCGTTTTGCTATGCAGACCCGACTGATCGCCCTCAATGCCGCCATTGAGGCGGCGCGGGCAGGCACGTCGGGCCGCAGTTTTGCCGTCGTCGCGGCCGAGGTGCGCACCCTGGCCGCCAGCGTCAGCAGCGCGACCGAGGAGATCGAACGGGTTGTGGCGGGCAATAACGAACTGGCGCGAGAGGTGCTGCGTGGCATCGAAACATCGCTGGCGAGTACCGGTCAGGGAGTGAGCCTGATGCGTGAGGCGGGCGAGGTTATCGCCAGCATTCAGAAAGATTCGGAGCGGGTTGAAAGCGCCGTGCGTGAGGTTGCCCGGGCGGCACACGGCGAGTAGTCGCGCATAAAAGGCGGGCTGAACAGTCCGCCGCAACAGCGGCCCGGCATAGCCTGCATCCCGTCAGCCTGTCGTCCGGCAGCGCGTCTGTCAGCGCACGATGGCCATCACCACCCGTAATGCATGGGTATAGATATCTCTCTGGCCGTTGACGGAGCGCGCCTCCTGCTGCCGGAGAAACGCCAGGATCTCCTCCGCGCCCGCAGGCTGGCCAGACCTCAGCAGGCTGGCGACCGCCTGGCCGACCACGGCATGCACCTCATCCATGTCGACCGGTTTATTCGTGCTCAAAGGCGACTCCCGCGCAACAGTGTTGCTCAATATTTTCTGAAAGCGGTCTGCTGAGGCGATGCCGCAGGCCCGGGCTGGCCGCCGCCCTGATGTGTGCGGCCATTATGGCAACGCCTTCACTAATTTGTCCCGCAGCGTAGCGACCTGGGCTGTCAGATCGACAAGCTCATGGCAGGCTGTGTCCATCACCGAAATCATATCTGCCGGCACGCCCGCCGCCGTCACTTTAAGCTGGTGGCCCTGCTCGGTCAGGGAGACCCATACCCGGCGCTCATCCTGGCCGGTATCACGCTGGCGGCAGATCACGCCCGCACTCTCCAGCCGCTTAAGAAGCTGACTGAGCGTGCCGGAGTCGAGCCGGACGCGCGCCCCGATTTCGGAAACGGTCAGGCGATCTTTTTCCCACAGCACCAGCAGCACCAGATACTGCGGATAGGTCAGCCCCAGCGGCTTCAGCCGTGACTGATACAGTTTTGTCATCGCGAGGGAGGCGGAGTAGAGCGCAAAGCAGAGAAACTGATCGATCGTTTCCGGTGCTGCGCCAGGCGGCGGCGTTTCACAGATCCCCGTGGTTTCATCGTTCATATGTTTACTCATTCTGAGTCGGGGACGGGGGGCGGCATCCTGATGCGTCTCCGCTGTAAGGGCACCGCAGTTGCTCCGGGTTGGCAACCCTGGCGGCCACCTCGCTTTACGCTGTCAGGCACCCGCTCTGTCGGGGGCCGTTGCGGCGGGAAGAAACCGGTTCCGTTGCCCCCGGATGGAAAGGCAAACCAGTATTGAGTCAAATTAAATTGAAGTCAACCCAACCGGCAGCCACGCCGGGTGCACAACGTGCTGAAGCGGCTGCGCGTTCAGCACGTCTCCACCCGCCACGTTCGGCGCGGCGTGGTCTGCCGGAGAGCGTTAAACCGTGAAGGTCTCGACCATGCCGCGCAGATCGCGTGCCTGGGCCAGCAGTGACTGTGAGGCTGACGAGGACTCCTCCACCAGCGCGGCGTTGTTCTGGGTAACCCCATCCATCTGACTTACCGCAACGCTGACCTGAGAGATACCCTGCATCTGCTCGCTGGAGGAGAGTGAGAGGTTGTCCATCGCATCGGCCAGTTCACCGACGCGGCTGACAATCTTCAGAATACGTTCACCCGTTCCCGCCGCGACGCTCACACCGCCTTCGACCTGCGTCACGGCCTGCTCAATCAGCTGTTTGATGTCACGGGCTGCTGTGGCGCTGCGCTGGGCCAGTGAACGGACCTCACCGGCAACGACCGCAAATCCGCGACCCTCTTCACCGGCGCGCGCCGCTTCCACGGCGGCGTTGAGCGCCAGAATATTGGTCTGGAAGGCGATCCCTTCAATCACCGCGGTGATATCCCGGACCCGGACCGCACTCAGCGAAATCTCCTGCATGGTCTGCGCCAGACGATGCACATCCGCTTCGCCGTCATGGGCCAGCATGGCCGCCTCACGCGCAGAACCCGCTGTCTGCTGTGCGCCTGCGGCATTACTTTTCACCGTGGCGGTCAGCTGCTCCATACTGGCTGCGGTTTCCTGCAGGGCCGCGGCCTGCTCTTCGGTGCGTGAAGAGAGCTCCGTGTTACCCTGGGAAATCTCATCGGCCGCCAGCGCAACCGACGCCGAGGCGTCTTTAATCTGCGTGACCATGCCGCGCAGGTGTGTCTGCATGCTGTTCAGTGAGGCGAGCAGGCTTGTCGTGTCACCCGTCCGCAGCGTGACCGGCGAGGTGAGATCACCATCCGCGATCGCTGCCGCCAGCGTCTGCGCCTGGATCGGTTCACCGCCCAGCTGGCGCATCAGCATCCGCACAATGAATGTGCAGGTGGCGACCGCCGCCAGCAGAGAGATGACCGTCAGGATCATCAGTATGCGGGTGGTGCGACCAATGCTGTTGCCATTCTCCACGACGGTCTCCTGGCTGCTGCGCATCTCAAGCTCGGTCAGATCGTTTATCGCCTTCAGCAGGCTTTGCTGTGCCGGTCGCGCGACGTTTAACAGATAATCTGTGACCTCCTGCTGACGGTTTTCCAGCCCCAGTTTCCCCGCCGTCATCAGCGTGGAGAGGGCTGCACCCTCGCTGGACTCAATCCGCTCCATCGCTTCCCGCCCGGCCTGCCCGGCGTCCGTCTGCATCATGCGTGCCAGCGCTTCGCGGTTGCTGATGTAAAGCGCCCGCTGTTTCTGCAGGCGTTCCCACTCAGGCTGCATCGCCTTCGGATCGGTCAGCAGGGCAAGGTTGCGCACGGCAATCGCCATATCACGGACGCCGCCCCGCATATCGAGCACCGTCTGATACTTTTTCAGCCGCACATTCACCACCTCGTTCATGCCATCGCGGGCACTGTCCAGGGCGTGAATCGCTGTGCCAGCACAGATAACTAACAGCAAAATCAGTAAACCAAAACCTGCACTCAGACGCGTTGAGATTTTCATGTGTTTTTCCGGAAGGGGTCATTAGTTAAAACGGTATCGGCCGTCAGCGGCAATTCTGGAGGGTTGCTATTAACTAAATTGAGCACTATTTATTACCGTGCTATTCAGTGACTTGCCGGGAAGAAACCCCGCAGGGGGATTAATTTATCCGGTCGGACCTGTTAAAACGCCCGCCGCTGCCGATAGATCCCTGACTGGTATGAGTGATCAGTTCTGCCCCTGCCGGTCAGGAGCGATCCTCTGCCTCACTGTCACACAGCCAGTGAGAACGCCTGATTGGTACCAGGCAGAACAAAAGGGGTCATTATTGTCAGCCACGCGCAGACCGTGTTTAACCATCACGCCCCGGTTTTTTACAGAAAAATTAAAACAACACTCTGACACCTTTCATCACCAGGAATTAACGCATGCGCCTGAAACTTTTCTGGCTCGCAATGCTGAATATTGCGACCATCTTTTTACTTTCCACATTGTGGGAATATGGGCTTGAGGCGCACCTCGCTCATCTGCTCGGCCTGAGCTATAACCTGGATTTTGAAACCAGCGAACGCTTACGGTTCATCCTGACATCGACCGCTTTCGCCGGGCTGGCGATGGTGATTCCGGCGCTGCTGATTGCGGGTCTGATCCGCAAAATGCTGCTGGCCGAAAAAAATGCGCTCAGGCTGGCCGGAACCGATGCGCTGACCGGCGTACTCAATCGCCGATCGTTCAATGCGCATATCGCCGCGCTGGATGCCTGTGGGATGCCCTATACCCTGACGCTGCTTAATATCGATGATTTCAAAACTATCAACGATCTCAACGGCCATCGTCAGGGGGACACTATCCTGGTGGCGCTCGCGTCGATGCTGACCGCGTCGGCTGGCACGGAAAGTCAGGTGTTTCGCATCGGTGGCGATGAGTTTGCCCTGGTCATGGCGGCGTCTCAGGCGGAGCAGGCGCTGGTGGAGGCCGGCAGGATCTGTGAGCATGCCTCAGCCATCCGCACCGGGCCGCATACCGTTATGCACCTCTCTGCCGGTATTGCCAGTTCTGACTGTCCGGGACAGGAGGATGTGGTGCGGGCCGCCGATCTGGCGCTCTGTGAGGCGAAGCGCAATAAAGAGGCCTGCCTGGCGCGTTTCACGCCGGATATGGCGTTGCGCTTCCTGCAGCGGGAGAAGCTGGAGCATGAGGTCGCCGCCGCCGTCAGCGGGCATGCCATCGTGCCTTTCCTGCAGCCGCTGGTTTCGCTGCGCACCGGCAACATCACCGGGTTTGAGATCCTGGCGCGCTGGATCACCGCCTCCGGTCAGACGGTGGCACCCGCTCAGTTTCTGCCCGTGGTGGAGCGGCTCGGGCTGATGGACAGCCTGACCGTGGCGCTGCTGCAGGATGCCGTCAGCGCCACGCGGGCATGGCCTGCCGGGCTCGGTCTGTCGCTGAATATCACCCCGGAGCAGCTGCTGAGACCTGCGCTGACCAACTGCCTCTCCGCCATTATGCAGCAGGCCGGGCCGGTGATGCTGGAGCTCGAAATCACTGAACAGAACGTGATGGCGATCTCCGACGATGCCCGTCAGGCGATCAGACGCCTCAGGGAGGAGGGGATTGGGGTCGTGCTGGATGATTTTGGCACCGGCTACTCCAACCTGTCGGTGCTGCTGGGGCTGGGGATTACCAAAATCAAAATCGATCAGTCGTTTATTGCCGGGATCGTCACCGGGTCGGAGCAGCGCAAGGTGGTGGAAACCCTGCTGACGCTCTGTCAGGAGCTGAACGTCATTATTACCGCAGAAGGTATTGAGGATGTCTCAACGCTGAGATGGCTGAGAAAGCGCGGTTGTGACTACGGTCAGGGCTATCTCTTCAGTCGTCCGATACCGGCTGAGCAGGCTACACTGCTGCTGGCGTCGGCGGATGCAGAGGGATTCATTCAGGAAGCCGCCGTCTCCGTTATTGAGCCAGACCCGGAAACTCAGCTGGCTCAGCGATAAAAAACGGGCCCGGCAGCGTGTGCCGGGCCGCACGGGCATCAGAACTGATAGATCAGACCCACGGCCGTAATATCATCCGTGGCCAGTTTAAGCGGGTTGTTGTCTTTCAACAGGTTGATGCGGTATTCGCCATAGACCGACATATTCTTGTTGAAGTAGTAGGTCGCACCCACCGCGGTGTATTTGACAATGTCGGCGTCGCCGATATTCTCAATCTCTTTACCTTTCGATGAGACGTAACCCACAGACGGACGGAAACCATTCAGGAACTGATACTGAGCAACGGCTTCAAAGTTCTGCGCCTTGTTTGCGAAACCGTTGGTGATCGGCGTGGCGTTCAGGGTTTCACCATACATCGCGGCCAGATAAACCTGGTTCGCATCATATTTCACTGAGGTCGCCCAGTGCTGCGCTTTTTCGCCTTCACCGCGCGGGGCGGCGTTCTGCGCCGTTGTGCGATCCAGGCTGGCAAAGGCCCCGGCGAAGCTCAGGCCGAAATCGAAGTCATAAGAGGCAGAGAGGGCAAAGCCATCGCCGTTAGAACGACGTACGCCGTCGGTGTTAGTGCTGCGATCGTTTTTACCCTGATACTGCGCGGCAACGTTTAACCCCTGAACCAGGCCAAAGAAATCGCTGTTACGCCAGGTCAGCACGCCGGTTGAGCGGCCAGAGAGGAAGGCGTCGGTGTAGCCGGAATCGCCGCCAAAGAAGGGCAGCATATCGGTGTAACTCAGCGCGTCATACACCAGGCCGTAGTTACGTCCATAATCCAGCGCACCGGCTTCGCCAAACTTCAGGCCAGCGTAACCCAGACGGGTACGGTTGCCGCTCTGCGCATCGCTGCCTTCTGAGTTGTGCAGGCTGTACTGATACTGCCAGAAACCGTAGCCGGTCAGCTGATCGGTAATCTTTGTTTCGCCTTTAAAACCCAGGCGGGAATAAGAGGAGGTATCACCGTTGTTCTTATCGTCGTCAGAAAAGAGGTGCGACACGTTAATCTTGCCGACCAGATCCAGCTTATTTCCATCCTTGTTATAAATTTCTGCGGCCTGCACTGAAGAGAGACCGAGCAGTAACGGCATGACAGCCGCCAGTAAAGTGCGCTTCATCATTTATTCATTACCCTGTATTCATTAATTATTATGCCCCCGTTGCGGGGAGAAAAGAAAATGACACAAAAAGTTAAAATCACAAAGCGCAATAAAAGTAACAAAATGTGATATGCATATTCAGTAAAGGAAAATGCGTGTCTGAAAGACGATTAAATTCTGGGGTAATAAGTATTTCTTCTGGTGAGTTTTACCGGATTTAATAAAAAAGTGATGATTATCAGTGTTTAATTTGTGGTTATTGCTTTTCTGTCCCCGGCATTTTGTACGTTTTTAAATCATCATTCCCGCTGATTAAATTATGGATAAGACAATAAAGCAAATAAGCGATAAGGGTTTTATTCTAACCATTAGCCTGCGTAGTAATATCTGTTCATCTTTATTTCAAAGGTTATTCCGCTGCCAATCATCACGCCGGGAATAATGCAGAAGAAATCGTTTTCATTTTATTTATCCGCATAAAAAATAATCAGGCCAGACGTCGATCTGCCCGCTTAAATGAAAAGATTCTGTTAAATCCTGGCATGTCGGCATCCTCTTTCGCTGAATATTCTGCGCCTCATCCTGCACCGTTGCGAGGCAGGCTGCGCTAAAACAGGGCACTCTTCGGGCCTTTTGTGGAGTGATTGTTTATCAGCGATCACAAAAGCGATATTTCATCCCGCGATTGCATAATTCCGCTATTTAAAACCCGGCTCTGCCGCTGTAATCAGACAATTATTCACTATATATGCAAAAAAAGTGAATAGCAGCGGCGTGTAACTTATTGATATTGCGTCAGGGTGACGATTTTATGCAGTTAATTCTCTGGCTGGCACGTTAACTGCACTCTACAGTAGGGCTGCATTACAACATCCCTTAACAATTTTAAAACAATAGCTTTACCCGACCGGGAAAGCAGGAGAATGGGTTATGGCACTGCACGTTTCACGTCACGATTTCGATCAATGGATGATGCCGGTTTATGCACCCGCGACATTTGTCCCGGTTCGCGCGGAGGGCTCAACCGTCTGGGATCAGAATGGCAAAGACTACGTCGACTTCGCCGGTGGCATCGCCGTGAATGCGTTAGGGCATGCGCATCCGGCATTACAACAGGCGTTGCAGGAGCAGGCCGCCCGTTTATGGCATACCGGCAATGGCTACACCAATGAGCCGATCCTGCGACTGGCGAAGCAGTTAATTGATGCCACCTTTGCTGACCGGGTCTTTTTCTGTAACTCCGGTGCGGAGGCCAACGAAGCGGCGCTGAAGCTGGCGCGCAAAGTGGCCCACGATCGGGTCGGCCCGCAGAAAAGTGGCATTGTGGCATTTAAGAATGCGTTTCATGGCCGCACGCTGTTTACCGTCACCGCCGGGGGACAGCCCGCTTACTCTCAGGATTTTGCCCCGCTGCCACCTGCCATCCAGCATGCCCCGTTTAACGACCTGGCGGCCGCGGCGGAACTGATCAATGACCAGACCTGCGCGGTGATTGTGGAACCCATCCAGGGGGAGGGCGGCGTGCTGCCTGCCGATCCGGCGTTCCTGCGCGGACTGCGTGAACTTTGCGACAGGCATCAGGCCGTGCTGATTTTTGATGAAGTGCAGAGCGGCGTGGGCCGCACCGGTTCGCTTTATGCCTATATGCACTACGGCGTCACACCCGATGTCCTGACCAGCGCCAAAGCGCTCGGCGGTGGCTTCCCGATTGGGGCGATGCTGACGCGCGACGATCTGGCGAGCGTGATGGGTGTCGGCACACACGGCACCACGTATGGCGGTAATCCGCTGGCGGGCGCGGTGGCCGGTAAAGTGATGGAACTGGTCAATCAGCCGGACTTTATGACGGGAGTGACAGAGCGTCACCAGTGGATCGTCTCGGCTCTGGCGGAGATCAACCAGCGTCTGCAGCTGTTTAAAGAGGTGCGCGGCCTGGGCCTGCTGATAGGTGCGGTGCTGAGCGATGCGTATGCCGGCAAAGCCAAAGCGATTAACCTGGCTGCCGCTGAGATGGGCGTCATGGTGCTGATTGCGGGCGCGAACGTGGTGCGTTTTGCCCCGGCCCTGAACATCAGCGAGCAGGAGGTGAAGCTGGGTATGGCACGCTTTGCCGAGGCCTGTGAAAGCCTGGTACGAGGGTCCGCATCATGATGGTAATCCGTCCGGTTGAACGCGATGATTTAAGCCAGCTGATGACGCTGGCAGGCAAAACCGGCGGCGGGCTGACCTCGCTGCCGGTCGATAGCGCCACGCTTCAGGCGCGAATCGATCGATCGCTGCAAACCTGGCAGGATACGCTGCCGCGCGCTGAGCAGGGCTACGTCTTTGTGCTGGCCGACAGTGAAGATAATCGTGCGGTGGGCATCTGCGCCATTGAAGTGGCGGTGGGCCTGCAGGACCCCTGGTATAACTTCCGCGTCGGCACCCAGGTGCACGCGTCGAAAGAGCTGAACGTCTACGCCGCGCTGCCGACCCTGTCGCTGAGTAACGACCACACCGGCAGCAGCGAGCTATGCACCCTGTTTCTCGACCCTGAGTATCGTGACGGCAAAAATGGCTATCTGCTCTCCAAATCACGCTTCCTGTTTATGGCTAACTTCCGTGACCGTTTTATGGAGCGGGTAGTCGCGGAGATGCGGGGCGTCAGCGATGAGCAGGGCCACTCACCCTTCTGGGAGAGCGTCGGCAGCCGCTTCTTCTCAATGGACTTCAGCAAAGCGGACTTCCTCAGCGGCACCGGCCAGAAAGCCTTTATTGCCGAACTGATGCCGAAACATCCGCTCTACATCGACTATCTGACCCCGGAGGCGCAGGCGGTCATCGGCCAGGTTCACCCGCAGACGGCACCTGCCCGGGCCGTACTGGAAGCGGAGGGCTTCCGCTACCTCAACTATATCGACATCTTTGATGGCGGCCCGACACTGGAGTGCGACATTGACCGCATCCGCGCCATTCGCAAAAGCCGGCTGCGCGGCGCAGAGCGGGGTGAAAATCCGGCGGATGCACCGCTCTGCCTGGTCGCCAATAACCATTACCGCCAGTTCCGTGTGGCGCTGATCCCGGCAGATGCCGACGGTGACAGCATAAAACTGACGGACGAACAGATGCGGGCGCTCCACTGCCAGCCGGGCGACAGCCTGCGGGTGGTGACGCTCTGCAAAGAGGAGAAAACAGCATGACGCACCTGATTAAGGGAGAGTGGCAGAGCGGTGAGGCAGAGCACCTGACGAAAGCGGACCCGGTGAGAGGGGAACCGCTCTGGCAGGGGCAGGCGGCTTCGGCAGAGCAGGTCGCCGCCGCCTGCGAGGCGGCGCGCGCCGCGTTTCCGGGCTGGGCAACCCGCCCGCTGGCGGAGCGCCAGGCGATCATCGAAAAATTTGCGGCCGGTCTGGACGCGCAAAAAGCGGAACTGGCCGACACCATTGCGCGTGAAACCGGGAAACCGCGCTGGGAAGCGCTGACCGAAGTGGCGGCGATGATCAATAAAATCGGCTTTTCAGTGAAGGCTTACCATAGCCGCACCGGTGAACAGCAGCAGGGCGAAAGTTCCCTGCGCCATCGTCCCCACGGCGTGCTGGCGGTGTTCGGCCCCTATAACTTCCCCGGTCATCTGCCAAACGGCCACATCGTGCCGGCGCTGCTGGCAGGAAACTGCGTGGTCTTCAAACCCAGTGAGCTGACGCCGCTGACCGCCGAAAAAACCGTGCAGATCTGGCTGGCGGCAGGCCTGCCTGCCGGTGTGCTGGCGCTGCTGCAGGGCGGACGTGAAACGGGCCAGGCGCTGGC
Organism: Pantoea sp. Sc1; assembly: GCF_000255315.1. Classification (NCBI taxonomy): domain Bacteria; kingdom Pseudomonadati; phylum Pseudomonadota; class Gammaproteobacteria; order Enterobacterales; family Erwiniaceae; genus Pantoea; species Pantoea sp. Sc1. The sequence continues at coordinate 2,368,724 of NZ_AJFP01000001.1, read as the reverse complement.
CAGTTGCAGCCAGATCGACGGCCTGCTGTTTACCGGCAGCGCCCATACCGGCTATCAGCTGCATCGCCAGTTTGCCGGTCAGCCTGAAAAGATGCTGGCGCTGGAGATGGGCGGCAACAATGCTCTGATTGTCGAGGATCCGGCGGACCTGGATGCGGCGGTCAACATCACGCTGCAATCCGCCTTTATTACGGCGGGACAGCGCTGCACCTGCGCCCGTCGCCTGCTGGTGAAGCGCGGAGCGGCGGGAGAGGCGTTTCTGCAGCGGCTGGTGGAGGTCGCAGGCCGGCTGCAGCCAGCAGCCTGGGATGCCGAACCGCCCCCTTTTATGGGCAGCGTGATTTCAACCGGCGCGGCAGAGAAGATCATGACGGAGTGGCAGCGGCGGGTGGAGGCGGGCGGCGAGGTGCTGCTGGCGATGCGCTGGCCGGATCGCCACAGCGCGATCCTGACCCCCGGCATCATTGACATCACCGGCGTGCAGGGCATTCCGGATGAGGAGGTTTTTGGCCCGCTGCTTAATGTGATCCGTTACGACACCTTTGACGAGGCGATAGCACTGGCGAACCAGACCCGCTACGGCCTGTCGTGTGGCCTGATCTCCCCCCTGCGCGCGCAGTTTGATCAGCTGCTGCTGGAGGCGCGAGCCGGCATCGTCAACTGGAACAAACCGCTCACCGGTGCCGCCAGTACCGCGCCGTTTGGCGGCATTGGGGCCTCGGGTAACCATCGGGCCAGCGCCTGGTACGCGGCAGACTACTGCGCCTGGCCGATGGCCTCGCTGGAGTCGCCGGATCTGACGCTGCCTGCCACGCTCTCACCTGGCCTGGATTTCTCACCCCCGGAGACGTTGCTATGAAGGCCACCGAAGCGAACTTTGACGGCCTGGTGGGGTTGACCCACCACTATGCCGGGCTCTCATTTGGTAATGAAGCCTCAACCCGCAATCAGCTGCAGCCCTCGAACCCCCGTCTGGCCGCAAAGCAGGGGCTGCTGAAGATGAAGGCGCTGGCCGATATGGGGTTTGTGCAGGGGGTGATCCCCCCGCATGAGCGTCCTAATATCGCGGCGCTGCGTCAGCTTGGCTTCGGTGGCAGTGACGAGCAGGTACTGGCGTCGGCCGGGAAAACCGCGCCGGGCTTACTCTCTGCGGCCAGTTCCGCCTCGGCGATGTGGGTCGCCAATGCGGCCACCGTCTCGCCGTCAGCCGACAGCGGTGATGGCCGGGTTCACCTGACGGTGGCCAACCTGAACAATAAATTTCACCGCGCGATGGAAGCCCCGGAAACCGCCGGACTGCTGCGCGCCATCTTCCGCGACAGAGACCATTTTGCGGTGCACGATGCGCTGCCTCAGGTGGCGATGTTCGGCGATGAAGGGGCCGCAAATCACAACCGCCTGGGGGGCGACTATGGCGAGCGGGGCGTACAGCTGTTTGTCTATGGCCGCGACAGCAGCCATGAGGGGAAAGCCCCGCAGCGCTATCCGGCGCGCCAGACGCGCGAGGCCAGTGAAGCGGTCGCCCGTCTGCATCAGCTCTCACCTGAACACCTGCTGTTTGCGCAGCAGAATCCGGCGGTTATCGACCAGGGGGTTTTTCATAACGATGTAATCGCGGTGAGTAACCAGCAGATGCTCTTCTGCCATCAGCAGGCATTTGTCGATCAGCCTGCACTGCTGGCGCAGCTTCGGGCACGCGTGCCCGGATTTGTGGCGCTTGAAGTGCCGGACAATCGGGTGTCGGTTAAAGATGCGGTCGACACCTATCTGTTTAACAGCCAGCTGCTGAGCCGTCCCGACGGCACCATGATGCTGGTGCTGCCGGAAGAGTCGCGTCAGCATCCGGACGTCTGGCGTTACCTGTGCGAGCAGGTGGAGGGGGATGGGCCGCTGAAAGATCTGAAGGTGTTTGATCTGCGTGAAAGCATGTACAACGGCGGTGGGCCAGCCTGCCTGCGTTTGCGGGTGGTGCTGACGCCTCAGGAGCAGCAGGCCGTCAATCCCGCCGTGCTGATTAACGATCGGCTGTTCGCCGCCCTGAACAGCTGGGTTGACCGGCACTACCGCGATCGGCTGACCCAGGCCGACCTGGTGGATCCGCAGCTGCTGCGGGAGGGTCGTGACGCGCTGGATGAACTGACGAAGCTGCTAGACTTAGGAAATGTGTATGCATTTCAGCAGTGAAGGCGATGGCAGCACGGGCTGCCATCTGCCTGAGGCGTAAAGGAGGAACGATGCAGGACTTTTTGCAGCAGACGCTGTCCGGTGAGGCACCGCGAAAGCGCAGGGGTGAAACGGCGCATCTTCGCTGGCAGTGGTTGTATCACGGCATCCTGCTGATGGAGCCGGTTGTGCCCGTTAAGCAGGCGCTGGTGCTCTCCGCCGGGATCCACGGCAATGAAACGGCCCCGGTGGAAATCATGAATCAGCTGGTTAATGCGCTGCTTCGCGGCGAAAAGCCGCTACAGCAGCGGATGCTGGTGATTCTGGGCAATCCCTCTGCGCTGCGCACCGGCAAACGCTATGTCCGTTATGATATTAACCGGCTGTTTGGCGGACGCTGGCAGCAGGTGGACGATGGCGATGAGGCGCGCCGCGTGCTGCGGCTGGAGCAGGCGCTGGAGAACTTCTGGCTGCTGGGCGAATGCGATGAGACGCGCTGGCATCTCGATATGCACACGGCGATTCGCGGCTCATACCATCCGCAGTTCGGCGTCATGCCGCAAAACGATCGTCCCTGGCCTCCCGCGTTTCTCGACTGGCTGGCGGCTGCCGGTCTGGAGGCGCTGGTCTTTCATCGCGCGCCGGGCGGAACCTTTACCCATTTCAGCTGTGAACATTTCGGTGCGGCCAGCTGCACCCTGGAGCTGGGGAAGGCGCTGCCGTTTGGCGAAAACGACCTGAGCCAGTTCAGTGCGGCACAGCAGGCGCTGGCGGCGCTGCTGTTTGGTGACCCCATGCCCGCCACCCGCGTGAAGCCGCGCCACTATCGGGTTGCGCAGCAGATCACCCGGCTGAGTGAGCACTTCAGGCTGCATATGACGCCGGAGACGCTGAACTTTACCGCCTTTCCTCAGGGCACGCTGCTGGCCGAGGATGGGGATACCCGCTACTACGTGCAGCAGGCACGGGAATATGTGCTTTTCCCGAATCCCGGCGTTGCTGCCGGACTGCGTGCCGGCCTGATGCTGATTGAAGAGGGCGAACAGACCCAGGCGCTGCCTCTCTGACGGGGGCAGCTGACGGGTTACAGCAATCCGCGCTAAAAATCGGCAGGAAAGCGGGAGATCCTCTTCCGCTTTCCTGCCGAAACCCTTACACTCCTCCACGATTTCTGCGAAATTCGCTGTAAATTCATAAAGTTTTTCAATTCCTCACGCCTTTCTTCTCATTCTCTTCATGATTGCCGGATTTTTGTCTTTTATGCTTTCACGGCTTTACTCAGGCTCTGAGTAGTTGACGTTCAGCGTCGTATTCTTGTTTCCGAAGACGCGACAGAGTGCTGTCGTCATTATCATGAATCATAAGGACACTATTATGCGCAAACTGACTTCCCTGTTACTGGCTTCTTCGCTGGCGTTTGGTGCAGCCAGCGCCGTCCATGCCGCCGCGGATTCCCTGACGCCTCCGCCAGCCGGCAGCGAAAAAGCGATGCATAAGCCGCCAATGCGCCACGGCATGGAGATGATGTTCCATGGTCTGAATCTGACCGACGCGCAGAAAACCCAGATGCGCGACATCATGAAAGAGAGCCACAAAGATATGCAGCGTCCGTCACAGGATGATCGCCGTGCGATGCACGACATCATCGCGGCTGACAGCTTCGATAAGAGCAAAGCCGAAGCGCAGGCAGAGAAGATGTCTGCTAACGGTAAAGAGCATGCGCTGAAGATGCTGGAAACCCAGAACAAGCTCTATAACGTGCTGACGCCGGCGCAGAAGAAACAGTACAACGCCAACTTTGAGCAGCGCCTGACCGAAAAAGGCCCGCGCGAAGGCAACATGGCGCCACCGGCACCACCGGCTGAATAATCTGAGCTAAGCGGTACTTCTGAGACCGCCGGTGCTGTCCACTGCAGGTAAGTGGACAGCACCGGCGGTTTTTTTATAGTGGCAGGATAGGGTAGTCACCCGAGAGGATAGGACGGCAGAGGATTTTGTAGCCGTCGTGATCGAATCCCCCTTTGGGCCGCTGCAGTTTTTTTGCCTCTTCCATGCTGCTGACCGACCCCAGATAGAACCAGTGGTCGATGACGTGGATCTGCGTCATCTGTTTGCCTTCTTCCACCAGCCCCACGGCACCCTGCCACGGCCAGCAGAAGACCCGCACGTTCTCCAGCGCTTCCAGCAGCCGATCCTGGTGATCGCTGACCGGCTCTTTACCGCAGCAGGCCCCGGCGCAGCGGCGCAGTGCCGAACGGAAGCAGCCCCGCTGCGGACTCAGGGCTTCCAGACCCAGCAAACCGTGACAGAGCTGATACTCATCGGCGAGTTGCTTGAGCCGTTCCAGCGCAGCAAACCGGCTGCGATAAAGCCCGAAGAGATTAGGTGACTGGCTGAAATCGAGATCCTTTGCGTAGACCACTTCGGGTTTGCCGTGGGTGATCTGCAATGAACAGAGCTGCCGGTTTTTGCGCAGGCGTTTATTAAACAGCGGCTGCTGGGTTTTGATCATCTGTGCTTCCAGCAGCAGCGCGCCGAGATCGCCCGCGGTGGGGATCCAGCTGACGCGTCGCGACTGACGCAGCATCTTCGCCTCGTCAGGGGTGCGAAAATGGGACATCACCCGCGAGCGCAGATTCACGCTTTTGCCGATATAGAGCGGCAGCGACTCACTCTCGCCGTGGAAGGTGTAGACGCCAGGGTGATTCGGCAGGCCTTCCAGCCACTCACGCAGGTGTTCGGGATATTGATATAGCGCATTCGCGTCGGGTTCGAGGCGATGCGAGGCAGCACGTCTGACCAAAGTGGACTCCATTTACTGGTTGTCCATACAGCATAACAAACCGGTGAAATGATCGCCAGCCGTCTGATCAGCGCGGCCGTGTCGCCAGCCAGCAGATGAGGGAGCCCAGGGTGATCATCGCCACGCCCTGCCAGAAGGCGAGCGGTGGCGTCAGGCCGAGCCACAGCGATCCCAGCAGGGCCGACAGCACTGGCGTAAAGTAGGAGGCCGTCGCCAGCAGCGTCAGGTTTCCCTGCTGAATGCCGTGATTCCAGGCGGAGTAGGCGATGGCGGTGGAGAGTCCGACAAACAGGACTTCCAGCAGCGGCAGCGGCGCGAAGGTCAGCGGCGTCGGGCTGACGGCAAATTTCAGCCACAGCGCCAGCGCGGTCAGGATAAAAAAGAGCGTGACGCCGTTGGCACCGCGCGCATAGCGACGGGTGACATTGTTATAAAGCGCCCAGGTCAGGGCGGCCAGAAAGGCAAGAGCATAGGCGACGGGATTGCGCAGCATGTTCTGCCACAGCAGCGCCGGCGCGCCACTGCCGCTGCCTTTCATCACCCAGACGATACCCAGCAGCGACAGCAGCAGGCCGGGCCACAGCCAGACGCGGAAACGCTGCTGATTAAACGGGATCGCCAGCACGATCGTCAGGCAGGGCCAGAGATAGTTGATCATCCCCAGCTCCAGCGACTGACGGCGATCGCTCGCCAGTCCGATAGCCAGCGCCAGCGCCATCTCATAGCCGACAAAGAGCGCGCCGCCGATCCAGAGATAGATCGCAGGCATCGCCCCTGGCCTGGGCAGACCCCGGGTCAGGCAGAGCAGACAGGCGGTGGTGGTGTAGATCAGCGCCGCGCCGCCGGTGGCACCAAAGGCCTCGCTGACACTGCGCAGCAGGCCGACAGTGGTGCTCCAGAGCAGAATGGCGATAAGCCCGATCAGGGTGGCGCGTGAAACGGTGGCAGGCATGGAGCGATCAACAGCGTGAGTGAAAGGAGCCTCCCTTGCCCGTGCAAAGGAGGCGCAGGATTACTTCCAGAAATCGTCGAAAACCGTGATCGGCGGACGACGTTTGTGCTCGGTTTTGAGATACCAGCCTTCAATAATTTTCGCGCTGTCAGGATGGATACTTTTTCCTTCCAGATAGTCATCAATCATCTCGTAGGTGACACCCAGCGCCACTTCATCCTGCAGGCCCGGACGGTCATCTTCCAGGTCGGCGGTCGGCTTCTTCAGATAGAGGTGCTCCGGACAGCCAAGATGTTTCAGCAGCTGCTTGCCCTGACGCTTGTTAAGGCGGAACAGCGGGTTAATGTCGGTGCCGCCGTCGCCATATTTGGTGAAGAACCCGGTCACCGCTTCCGCGGCGTGATCGGTACCGACAACCACGCCTTTGGTCATGCCGGCGATGCTGTACTGCGCCTTCATACGCTCACGCGCTTTTTCATTGCCGCGGATAAAATCGGACAGGGTAATCCCGGCCTCTTTCAGCGCGCGCTCGCTGGCCAGGACCGACTCTTTGATGTTAACCACCAGTGAGCGGTCAGGCTGAATAAAGGCCAGCGCGTCCTGGCAATCCTGCTCATCCGCCTGCACCCCATAGGGAAGACGCACGGCAATAAAGGTGTAGTCGTTATCGCCGGTCTCTTCACGCAGCTCCGTAATGGCCCGCTGCGACAGCGCGCCCGCCAGGGTAGAGTCCTGGCCGCCGCTGATCCCCAGCACCAGCGTTTTCAGCCCGCTGTGGCGTTTCAGGTAGGCTTTGAGAAAATCGATGCTGACCCGCACTTCCTGGTCGGCGTCGATAGTGGGCTTCACACCCAGGGCTTCAATAATTTCCTGCTGCAGTGACATGAACTTCTCCTCAGGTCAGTGGCCTGTCGGCTCGATGCGAACGTGTTATTAAAGCTAACGTGCCTTCACGAAAACAACAAGCCAAAGCGCTAACTGATTCGCGCTAACCATTGCGAAATCAGTGAGTTTTTAGCTGAGGCTCGGGTTTTTTCGCCAGCACGGTAAACATTAAAATGGCCAGCATAAAGCAGCCGAAGATCGTGCCGCACATGCTCAGCACCGAGGTACCGCCGATGCCGGTGATGGGCACGGTAATCGCCCCCAGCGTGAACATGGTGACACCAATCACCGCAGAGGCGCTGCCAGCGCGATGGCCCTGACTCTGCATCGCCAGTGAGGAGGCGGTCGTGGCAATCACCCCATTGCTGGCGATGGTAAAGAACAGCGCGACCAGCAGCAGCGCCAGCGGGGCCTGAAACAGGGCGCAGAGCAGCAGCAGGCTGGAGGCGACAAAGGCCAGCGTCAGGCCGCCTTTCAGTACCCGATATTCACCCCACAACGGGCAGAGGCGGGCACTGGTCTGAGAGGCGATCACCAGACCGATGCCGTTGGCCGCAAAGCAGAAGCTGAACGCCTGCGGCGACAGACCGTAGAGCTGCTGCAGCACGAACGGAGAGGCGCCGATGTAGGCGAACATGCCCGACATCATAAAGCCCTGGGTCAGGCAGAAGCCCATGAAAGGACGATGGGTCACCACCTGGCCGAGCGCGGCGTAAGCGGAGAAGATCGATCCTCTGCTGCGGCGGGCTTCCGGCAGCGTCTCATGCAGCTTCCAGCGCGCCAGCAGGATCAGCAGAATGGCAATGCCGCCCAGCACCATAAAAATGCCGCGCCAGTCGACGATCGTCATCAGCACGCCGCCCAGCACCGGTGCGCCGATGGGCGCCAGGCCATTGACCAGCATCAGCAGGGCAAAGAATCGCGTCAGTTCATGACCACTGTACATATCGCGCGCTATCGCCCTTGACAGCACCGCGCCACCGGCCCCGGCTAAGCCTTCGAACAGGCGCGCCACCAGCAGCTGGTGGATATCCTGCGCCAGTGCGCAGCCCAGCGAGGCGATAAACAGCAGCACCAGTGACAGGGTCAGCGGACGCAGACGGCCGAACTTGTCACTCATCGGGCCAAACAGCAGCTGGCCAACTCCCAGCCCCAGCAGGCCGGCGGTCAGACTCAGCTGAGCCGTGGCGGTTTCGGTGTTGAGGTCCCGCGCCATCTGAGGCAGAGCGGGCAGATAGAGATCGATACAGAGAGGGCCCAGTGCGGCCAGCAGGCCCAGCGTGATGGCATAAACCAGGCGGTTAGAGTGTGCAGGAGTCATTATTCCTCGGGGTCGTCAGCGATGGGGTGAAGAGAAAGCGGGCCAGCCTGCGCCAGAGAGCGTCCGGCAGTGCGGCGGGCACCCTGATCGGCATCCGCGCAGGACAGCGTCACGGAAACGGCGCAAAATCAGAGGGTTCGGATGCCGGGGAGTATACGTCTCTGCTGACAGCAAAACAGCCTTCTTTACGGAATCCTGACATTCCGTCTGCCACAAAAAGGCCGCCATAAACTTGATAAACCTGCATTTATGTTCCAGGCTTGATGCCACATGGACAATAAATGAGGAACAACAAGATGAAGAAGGTGATGGGATGTATCGCTGCGGCGCTGACACTGGCGGCACTGTCTGGTTGTACGACTTACGATCGTGCGGAAAGCTACGTGACTAAGCCAGTCGTTAAGGATGTTAAAAAGGGGATGACCCGCGATCAGGTTCGTCAGATCGCCGGTTCGCCTTCAACTGAAATTACCATGGTTCACGCGCGCGGCACCTGCCAGACGTATGTTCTGGGTCAGCGCGACGGTAAAGCACAGACTTACTTCGTGAGCTATAACGACACCGGCCGTGTCATGAACTACGGCTTCCAGAGCTGCGCGGAGTATGACACCGATCCGCAGGTTCAGCAGTAATCGCTGCTTCTGAATCGTAAACGGCCCGTCTTCATGACGGGCCGTTTTTCGTTGGGGCACTGTTTCATGCCCTCCGGCGCGAAGAGTGGGTGGCAAGCCTGCCGTTACAATCCTGCCGGGCGCGGCACCTCGACATAATCGCCGTCAATCTGCCGCTGGTAGTAGTGGCCATCCTGCACATAAAAACGCCTGCCGTTAAAATCCAGCACATGCATCTCACCGCTGATCCGCGTCTCTGGCGGTGGCGCCACCACCACATACTCCTCACCGTGACGCTGATAATAGTTGCCGTTAAGCAGGTAGTAGGTCAGCCCGCCAATCAATACGGCGGTAGCGGCTTCGGGCAGAAAGCGCAACGGACCTGGCCCTTCCCAGCGCGGACCAGGGCCACCGTGCCGGCCCCATCCCTCATGCGGTCCCCATCCTCCCGGCGGGCCCCAGTCGCCGGGATGCGCAGAAGCCAGGGCGGGCGCTAAGAGCGTCAGCGCCAGAAGTGAGACGATCATTTTTTTCATCGGGCATTCTCCACAGACGAGTGGAGGCAGAATTCGCTTTTTACAGAAGAAAGACAAGCGCTAAAGCGGCGGATTTTCGCCTGTTTACCACGCTTAACGCTTTCTTAACGGCGTCGCCATGAACAGGGAAGATTATGGAGAGCGGAAAGGGATTAACCTGGCGCGGATGCGCCAGGTTGAGCAGAAATTAACGGTGCGCCAGTTCGGCGTGGTCGTCACTTTCCAGCACGCGCCTGTCGGTCAGGCCTAACCAGCGGCTGGTGAGTGAACCGGCGGTCATGGAGCCATTGACGTTCAGGGCGGTACGGCCCATATCGATCAGCGGCTCGATAGAGATCAGCAGCGCAACCAGGGTCACCGGCAGGCCCATCGCAGGCAGCACAATCAGGGCGGCAAACGTCGCGCCGCCGCCGACACCGGCCACACCGGCTGAACTCAGGGTGACGATCCCGACCAGCGTCGCAATCCACAGCGGGTCAAACGGGTTGATGCCAACCGTAGGCGCCACCATCACCGCCAGCATGGTCGGATAGAGACCGGCACAGCCGTTCTGGCCGATCGTGGCACCAAAGGAGGCTGCAAAGCTCGCCACAGACTCTGGCACGCCCAGGCGACGGGTCTGAGTCTCTACGCTCAGCGGAATGCTGGCGGCGCTGGAGCGGCTGGTAAAGGCGAAGGTAATCACCGGCCACACTTTGCGGAAGAAGCGCAGCGGGTTGATGCCGTTTACCGACAGCAGCAGGGCATGAACCGCAAACATTATCGCCAGGCCGAGGTAAGAGGCGACCACAAAGCTGCCCAGCTTGATGATGTCCTGCAGGTTAGAACCGGCCACGACTTTGGTCATCAGCGCCAGCACGCCATACGGCGTCAGCTTCATCACTAAACGCACCAGCTTCATGACCCACGACTGCAGGGTGTCAATCGCCACCAGCACCCGCTGACCTTTCTCCTGGTCATCTTTCAGCAGTTGCAGAGCGGCCATCCCCAGGAAGGCGGCAAAAATGACCACGCTGATGATGGAGGTCGGATTAGCACCTGTCAGATCGGCAAACGGATTTTTCGGGATAAAGGAGAGCACCAGCTGAGGCACGCTCAGGTCGGAGACCTTGCCGACATAGTTGCTCTGGATCGCACTCAGGCGTGCGGTTTCCTGGACACCCTGCACCAGACCTTCCGCGCTGAGGCCAAACAGACCGGTCACAAAGACGCCGACCAGCGCAGAAATCGCGGTGGTAAAGAGCAGTACGCCAATGGTCAGTACGCTGATTTTTCCCAGCGACGAGGCATTATGCAGACGGGCGACCGCACTCAGAATCGAAACGAACACCAGCGGCATGACGACCATCTGCAGCAGCTGGACATAGCCATTACCGACGATGTTAAACCAGCTGATCGACGCTTTGACCACGGCGCTGTTTTCACCGTATATCAGCTGCAGCACCAGGCCGAACAGCACACCGATCACCAGACCGATCAACACTTTCTTCGACAGGCTCCAGCTATGGCGGCTGAAGCGGGAGAGTAATACCAGCAGCACCACGAAGGCCGCGATATTAAGCGTAAGAGGAAGGTCCATACCGAAACTCCAGAGTAATGCGGCCTGTCGTCCGGGAGAGGCCGCATAATGTTAATCACGAATTAAGACAGCAGGAATGGTAACAGCAGCCGGAGAGGCTGCCTTATATCCAAATGGCATGGTTTATAACTAACTGTTGATTTTTGTGGGTTTATTGCGCGGTATGACTGGAAATTAACCGTCCGACCCCATTCTGCAGCGTATCGAACAGCTGGGTCGGCCAGCCGTTTGCACCAAAGGAAGGCATTCCCACCGGAAACCAGAGCGCATAGCCCACCAGACCCAGACACAACACCCGCTCAAGCTGATTGCCTTTCTGGCTGCGCAGAATCGGCAGGCGGAAGCGCCAGCGGCAGGGCCACAGCAGTGGCACCCCGGCAGGCGTCAGCATATCGGCCACTATATGGCTGAGGTAGCCCAGGGTCAGGCCCTGTAATACATCAGGTGGTATGGGTGACGACTTGGGCAGGTTAATCTGAAAAAGCCATAAACCGGCGGCCACCGCCAGCAGGCTGTGGGTAAAGCCCCGGTGACCAAAAGCGCGCGCAATCGGCTGTGAGAGCCAGCGCAGCCGCTGTCCCAGCAGGGATTTAGGGTGATCGATGTCGGGCAACAGACATGTCAGCAGGGCTGAGGGAACGAGATGCCACCAGTCGGCCTGCGCCAGAACCGGGGTCAGCTCCGCACGTTTGGCAAAAATAGCGCTGGCAATGGCAAAAATGATGTGGCCTTCGCCCGTCATGATAGAACCTGGATGCTAAGAAACTGTCGATGCATCCAGTATAGGGATTTATCCAGTAAATGAGAACATGTGACGCTGTAACTAACAGTGAATTTTTTTACAGGGCGAGCCGCGGCATGTCACGGCTCACCCCGTCTTCTAGCGGGCCAGCCAGCCGCCATCAACCGCCAGCGTGTAACCATTAATATAGTCAGCTGCAGACGAGGCCAGAAAGACCACCGGCCCCATCATGTCATCCGGCACGCCCCAGCGGCCTGCCGGAATGCGATCAAGGATCTCAGCGCTGCGCGCCGCATCTTTGCGCAGGGGTTCGGTATTATCGGTCGCCATGTAGCCTGGCGCGATAGCATTAACATTGATGCCATGCCGTCCCCACTCGTTAGCCATCAGACGGGTTAAGCCCATGACAGCGCTTTTTGAGGCGGTGTAAGAGGGAACGCGAATGCCTCCCTGAAACGAGAGCATGGACGCAATATTAATGATTTTGCCGCCGCTTCCCTGCGCGATAAACCGCTGCGCGATTTGCTGTGAGAGGAAAAACACCGTCTTGCAGTTGATGTTCATCACATCATCCCAGTCCTGCACGCTGAATTTCAGGGCATCCTCACGACGGATAATCCCGGCATTGTTGACCAGGATATCCACTCTGCCTGCCGCGGCGACCGCCTCTTCCGCGACGTGCGGGATGAGCTCAGGAGACATCAGATCGGCTGAAACGGACCAGAAGCGGCGGCCAAGTGCTTCCACTTTATGCTGCGTGTCAGCCGGTTCGATGCGGTTGATGCCCACTATGTCGCAGCCAGCCTGCGCCAGCCCCAGTGCCATCCCCTGGCCAAGCCCGGTATTACAGCCGGTCACGATGGCGACTTTGCCTGTCAAATCAAATCTGTTCAGTACCATTCGGCTTGTCCTCCGCTTAACGCAGTTCGCTAATCCTGACCGCGTCCATATCATCAAAGACCTGATTCTCACCCACCATTCCCCAGATAAAGGCGTAACGCTGGGTTCCGACACCCGCGTGTATCGACCAGCTGGGTGAGATCACCGCCTGCTCGTTATGAACCAGCAGATGACGGGTTTGCTGCGGCTCTCCCATCATGTGGAAGACGGCGTGATCTTCGCTCATGTCGAAATAGAAATAGACTTCCATGCGGCGTTCGTGGGTGTGACAGGGCATGGTGTTCCAGAGACTGCCCTCATGCAGCCTGGTCAGGCCCATCGTGAGCTGACAGGTAGGCAACACGTCGGGCACGATAAATTTGTGTATGGTGCGGCGATTAGCGCTTGCCGCATCGCCCAGCGTGGCGTTGACCGCCTCCTGCAGCGTGATCTTTCTGTCCGGAAAGGTGGTGTGCGCCGGTGCACTGTTGAAATAAAATTTTGCGGGCTGCGATGCGTCGAGGCTGCGAAACAGCAGATCGCGCGCCCCTTTGCCGATATAGAGCGCCTCTTCGTGACCGATTTCCCACGTTTTGCCATCCACCTCCACCAGACCCGGACCGCCAATATTGATCATGCCCAGTTCACGGCGTTCGAGAAACCAGGCGACGCCCAGCTGTTTGCCCATCTCATCCCCCATCGTGACCGGCTGATTCACCGGCATGACGCCGCCCGTAATGATGCGGTCAATATGGCTGTAGGTCAGGGTGTAGTGATCGGCGGTAAATATCTTTTCAATCAGAAATGCCTGGCGCAGTGCGTCAGTGTCGAGTTGTTTAGCGTGATCGCTGTGAATGCTCTGGCGAATGTCCATCTCGTGCCCCTCTGGAGTCAGGTTATTCATCCCCCGGTCAGGGGACGATGTGGGCATCTTAGGCAGGGTGAGACAGTGATTCAATAAAAATGAAAAGCTGTTTTAATTTTTTGAGATTCAGATCAACCACAGAACGCCTGAGCAAAAAAAAGCCCGCTTAAAGCGGGCGGGGGGTCAGCCTTTCAGATGGGTCGGGCTAAGCTGCGTCAGGGTGTCCAGCCGGACATCCGCCAGCGCCCAGCGCGGATCGTCGCGGTGCTCAGCGGCAGGTACCACAATCGACCGCATGCGGGCCGCTTTAGTGGCGATCATGCCGTTAAACGAATCCTCCAGCGTGACGCAGTTCAGCGGATCGATCCCCAGACTGGCGGCGGCATTGAGATAGACCTGCGGATGGGGCTTGCTGTAGGGCAGAGCTTCTGCGGAGGAGAGCACATCAAAATAGTGGCGCAGATTAAAGATCTCCAGCACCTGTTCCAGCATCGCCATCGGAGAGGCGGACGCCAGGCCAATCTTCAGTCCCTGCTCCTGACAGAGTTGCAGCGCGGTTTCCACGCCCGGCAACAGGGGGCGGGTCTGATCCACCAGCGTCATGGCGCGCACGATAATCCGCTCCGTGACCTCCTGCTGCGACGGACCCTGCCACGGCAGCGTTTCGTACCACATTCGCACCGTCTGGTCGATGCGCAAACCCAGCGTGTCGGGCATTTCACTGCGACGTGACAGGTCAACATCCAGCGTTGAAAAGATATCCAGTTCAGCCTGATCCCACAGCGGCTCAGAATCGATCAGTAAACCATCCATATCAAACAGGGCGGCGAGGACAGGGCGGTGATAGGGCATCAGAGGTCTCCTTTTAAAGTCGGTTTTACCATAGCATCATTCCCGGCTGGCGCACGCTTCGCCCGTCGGCCATGCTTTTTTTGGGAAATTTCTTCATTGGCAGGTAGACTTACGGCAAATCGGATTTCGGGTTCAGGAGATATTATGACCTATCAACAGGCTGGCCGCATCGCCATCCTTAAGCGTGTGGCAGGCTGGGTGCTCTTTCTGGTGGCGCTGCTGTCGACCATTATTTCGGTGCTGAGCTTTATGTTTAAGCACAGTGAGAAGCAGCCAGGTATCGACGCGGTAATGCTCGATTTTGTTCATGTTATCGTCGATATGCTTCGCTTTAACACCCCCTTCCTGAACATCTTCTGGCACAACTCCCCGGTGCCGGAATTTAATGGTCAGATGAACCTGGGATTCTGGCTGATCTACATCCTGATTTTTGTCGGACTGGCCCTGGAGTCATCCGGCGCGCGCATGGGGCGTCAGGCCCGTCATGTCAGAGAGGGCATTGAAGATCAGATGATCCTGGAGCAGGCAAAGGGCAGCGAAGGGCGAAGCCGTCAGCAGCTGGAAGAGAAGGTGCGCGTACCCCGTCACACCATCTTCCTGCAGATCTTCCCGCTTTACATCCTGCCCGTGGTCATTGCGGTAGCCGGTTATTTCGTGCTGTCGCTGCTCGGCTTTATCTGAGGGCGTCGTCAGGCCGGTCTGGCCTGACTGGCGCTCAGCGCATCCTCTTCCAGCAACTGGCCGATGGCGAATTGTGCGTCGTCCGGCCAGTGCCCGCCAAAGACGTTAGCCCGGTTCAGCAAATAGTAGAGCTGATAGACCGGCAGACGCTGCGAGAACCCATCCGGTAACGGCCAGACCGACTGATAGCCGTCGTAAATCTGACGCGGCAGGTCGGGGTACCAGCTCAGCATGGCTAAATCGCACTCCCGGTCGCCCCAGTAGCAGGCAGGATCGAACACCCAGGGGCCACTGTGGCTGCTGGCACAGTTAGCTGGCCAGAGGTCGCCATGCAGCAGCGACGGCTGCGGATGATGGGAGGCCAGCACCCGCTGCACGGCGGCAATGATCAGCTCGGTATCCCCGTAGAGCACCCCTTTTTCTGCCGCCAGCTGTAACTGCCAGCCGATGCGCTGCTCGGCAAAAAAGACCGACCAGCGGCGCAGCCAGCTGTTGGGCTGAGGAGTCGTGGTGATGTTGTTGTCGAAATCGAGACCGAACTGTGTCTGCTCGCTCCACTGATGAAGGTGCGCCAGCTGCTGCCCGAGCCGCCAGGCACTCTGCTCATCAAGTGGCTGAGGCGGAATATACTCCAGCAGCAGGAAGCTCTCCTCGCGGTGCTGGCCTACGCCATAGACCTCCGGCACGCGAACCGTGCCGGTGCGCGCCAGCAGCGCCAGCTGGTCAGCTTCCCAGGTGAAGAGTGACAGCCTGTCCCGGCTGTTACTTTTGACGAACACGTCGTGATCACCGTAGCGGATACGCCAGGTGGGATGGATGTCGCCGCCGGCCAGGGCGTGACGTTCGGTGATTTCGGCATTGCCTAACTGCTCGCTTAACAGACGACTAATGGCTGACCACATTGGGCTATCCTCGTTATTCGCTGCGTAAGACAGATTGTACTGCGTAAATATTCACCAAAACCAGCCCGATTGCACCTCTTATTCTGGTGCGGAGCGGGTGGGGCGATGTTCAGCGGTGTCGCGCAGAAACGCTTCGAAGGTTGTCACGGTCACGTCCGGCCGCTGACCCAGCACGCTTTCACCCGCCGCAGTGGCCTGCTGCTGCAGCGCTTCAGGCGACAGCGGACTGACAATACCAAAGCTGTTGGTCCCGAGTTCATGCGGGTGGCCCTCATCGTCAGCCAGGGTGGTGGTGAAACCGGCCGCCGTCATGGCGCTGGTCAGCTCCAGGATGTCGCTTAATCCCGATTCCTGATAGTGAAAGGTCACGATATAGCGTGTTAAGGCGTTGTTGCTCATGAGGCACCTCCGGGGAAGGGAAACTGAACTGAGCGTAGACCATGGTGAAAAATCAGGCGAATTATGAAGGGGATGCGCGGTGCCTGCCGTGATGCCGGGCGTAAATTCCTGTCAGGCAGGTGCGCGGGGGTGGAAAAATCTTCTGCGGCTACGGCTATCTTTTCCCTTTCGCAGCACTATAATGCGCGACGTTAATCA
Organism: Pantoea sp. Sc1; assembly: GCF_000255315.1. NCBI lineage: Bacteria > Pseudomonadati > Pseudomonadota > Gammaproteobacteria > Enterobacterales > Erwiniaceae > Pantoea > Pantoea sp. Sc1. The sequence continues at coordinate 2,352,356 of NZ_AJFP01000001.1, read as the reverse complement.
GATGAGTCCCAATTAACACGTGTTGCAGGGCTGATTCCACGCATTTCGGGTGAGTTAATATTTTTTTACAAAACTTACCGTAAATTGCATTGAATGCCGGGCAAAACGCTTCAGACTCTTCGTTTTTTAAACTGTCGCACGGATCACATTTAATGAAAGCCTATAACAAGCTGTCTGCTGTTCTTCTGCTCTCCGCTGGAGCATTTTGTCACCAGGCACTGGCCGATAACGCCGTATTCACCTCAATGGATGACCCCTCTACGGCGAAAAAGCCGTTTGAAGGCTCAGCTGCTGCGGGATACCTGGCGCAAACCGGTAACACCACCAGTTCATCAATGACCGCTCAGACCAATATGACCTGGTATCAGTCATCAATGGCTTACAGCTTGTGGGGTAACGCGGCCAACACCTCATCAAACGATGAGCGCTCTTCCGAGACCTATAGCATCGGCGGTCGTTCACGTTACAACGTCAGCAACTATGACTACCTCTTTGGTCAGGCGAGCTGGTTAAGCGATCGTTTCAATGGTTACGATTCGCGCGACGTTCTGACAGCCGGTTACGGTCGTCAGATCCTGAACGGTCCGGTGCATTCACTGCGTGCGGAATTTGGTCCGGGTGTGCGCTACGACGATTTCCACGATGGCGGCCACGAAACTAAAGCGCTGGGCTATGGCGCGGTCAGCTATCAGTGGCAGCTCACTGACACCACCAAATTTGTCCAGGGTGTGTCTGTACTGAGCAGCTTCGGTGAAGATACCACCGTGAACTCTGAAACCGGCCTGCAGGTGGCAATTAACAGCCACTTCGCCCTGAAGCTGGCATACAACGTGACCTGGAACAACAATCCGCCGGAATCTGCGCCGGATCGCACCGACACCAAAACCTCGGTTATGCTCTCCTACGCGATGTAAGCGCAATTTTAACCGTGGTCTGCCCGGCGGCCTGACACTCTGTCAGGCCGCTTTTTTTTGATCTCTCCACGGCTTAGCAAAAAGGGGATGGTTTTTCTCGACCAGGAAAACTGCTATCATCTGCCCCGCACGGCAATCCTGGCGACATTCCGACAATGTGGGTCTGATGTTACGCCAGGTCACCCATTTTACATGACGTTGCATGTAGGCTTTCGTGTGGCCTACCACTGCAAATAAGGATTAGAAATGCCTGTAATTACGCTTCCTGATGGCAGCCAGCGTGTGTTCGACCGCCCTGTCAGTGTGATGGATATCGCGCTGGACATCGGGCCGGGTCTGGCGAAAGCCTGTATCGCTGGCCGCGTGAACGGTGAACTGGTTGATGCGGTCGATCCCATCACCGAAGACGCCGCCGTGGCGATTATCACTGCAAAAGATGAAGCCGGTCTGGAAATCATCCGTCACTCCTGCGCGCACCTGTTAGGGCATGCCATCAAGCAGCTGTGGCCGGATACGAAAATGGCGATTGGCCCGGTCATTGATAACGGCTTCTATTATGATGTCGACATCGATCGTACGCTGACCCAGGAAGATATCGACCTGCTGGAAAAACGCATGCATCAGCTGGCTGAGACCAACTACGATGTGGTGAAGAAAAAGGTCAGCTGGCAGGAAGCCCGTGACGTCTTTGCGGCGCGCGGCGAAATCTACAAAACCACCATTCTTGATGAAAACATCAGCCACGACGATAAGCCTGGCCTCTATCATCATGAAGAATATGTCGACATGTGCCGCGGTCCGCACGTGCCGAACATGCGGTTCTGCCATCACTTTAAACTGCAGAAGATCTCCGGTGCCTACTGGCGCGGCGACAGCAGCAACAAGATGCTGCAACGCATCTATGGCACCGCATGGGCAGACAAAAAGCAGCTGGCAGCCTATCTGCAGCGTCTGGAAGAGGCGGCAAAGCGTGACCATCGCAAGATTGGTAAGCAGCTGGATCTCTACCACATGCAGGAAGAAGCACCCGGTATGGTCTTCTGGCATAACGACGGCTGGACCATCTTCCGCGAGCTGGAAGTGTTTGTCCGCAGCAAGCTGAAAGAGTACCAGTACCAGGAAGTGAAGGGTCCGTTCATGATGGACCGCGTCCTGTGGGAAAAAACCGGGCACTGGGAAAACTATAAAGAAGCGATGTTCACCACCTCGTCTGAGAACCGTGAATATTGCATTAAACCGATGAACTGTCCGGGACACGTTCAGATCTTTAATCAGGGTCTGAAATCGTACCGTGACCTGCCGCTGCGTATGGCCGAGTTCGGCAGCTGTCACCGTAATGAGCCATCAGGTGCGCTGCATGGCCTGATGCGTGTACGCGGCTTTACTCAGGATGATGCCCACGTCTTCTGTACCGAAGAGCAGGTGCGTGACGAAGTGAACAGCTGTATCCGCATGGTTTATGACATGTACAGCACCTTCGGCTTCGAAAAGATTGTGGTCAAACTCTCTACCCGTCCTGAGAAGCGCATCGGCACCGATGAGATGTGGGACCGCGCCGAGGAAGATCTGGCTGCCGCGCTGAACGAAAACAACATTGAGTTTGAGTTCCAGCCAGGCGAAGGCGCCTTCTACGGCCCGAAAATTGAGTTTACCCTGTACGATTGTCTTGATCGCGCCTGGCAGTGTGGAACCGTTCAGCTAGACTTCTCCCTGCCAAAACGTCTTGAAGCGACGTATGTGGGTGAAAATAACGATCGTCAGACGCCTGTGATGATTCACCGTGCGATTCTGGGATCGATGGAACGCTTCATCGGTATTCTGACCGAAGAGTTTGCTGGTTTCTTCCCAACCTGGCTGGCACCACAGCAGGTCGTGGTTATGAATATTACCGATGGACAAGCGGAATATGTTGAGTCTTTAACGCGTAAGCTGCAGAATGCTGGCATTCGTGTGAAGGCAGACTTGAGAAATGAGAAGATAGGCTTTAAAATCCGCGAGCACACATTACGTCGCGTCCCTTATATGCTGGTCTGCGGTGATAAAGAGGTGGAAGCAGGCAAAGTTGCCGTTCGCACCCGCCGTGGTAAAGACCTGGGGTCGATGGATGTCGATCTCTTTGTTGAGAAGTTGCAACAAGAGATTCGCAGCCGAAATCTTCATCAACTGGAGGAATAAAGTATTAAAGGCGGAAAACGAGTACTACCGACGCGTCCGAACAAAATTAACAGCGAAATCCGCGCAACTGAAGTGCGCTTAACGGGCATGGATGGCGAGCCACTTGGCATCGTCTCATTACGCGAAGCTCTGGAAAAAGCCGAGGAATCGGGTGCTGACTTAGTCGAAATTAGCCCGAACGCCGAACCGCCGGTTTGCCGTATTATGGATTACGGCAAGTTCCTCTACGAAAAAAGCAAATCTTCTAAGGAACAGAAGAAGAAGCAAAAAGTTATTCAGGTTAAGGAAATTAAATTCCGTCCTGGAACCGATGATGGCGACTATCAGGTCAAACTACGCAACCTGATTCGCTTTCTGGAAGATGGCGATAAAGCCAAAATCACGCTGCGTTTCCGTGGTCGTGAGATGGCGCACCAGCAGATCGGTATGGAAGTGCTTAACCGCGTCCGTAAAGACCTGTGTGAAGATCTGGATTTGGCCATTGTCGAATCCTTCCCTTCGAAGATCGAAGGCCGCCAGATGATCATGGTGCTCGCTCCTAAGAAGAAACAGTAGGCTTTCAAGTAACATTAACCGCGCAGCGTTCGCGTTGTGCGGTTTTCTGTTCGCCTGTCTGGGTCATGTTATCAACAATGCGAAGTGGATATTTTTAAAAATGCCAAAGATTAAAACTGTACGTGGCGCGGCTAAGCGCTTCAAGAAGACCGCTTCTGGCGGCTTCAAGCGTAAACACGCAAACCTGCGTCATATTCTGACCAAAAAATCTACTAAGCGTAAACGTCACCTGCGCCCTAAAGGCATGGTGTCAAAAGGCGATCTGGGTCTGGTTTCTGCCTGCCTGCCGTACGCATAAGTCCATTTTTTTTTAAACAGAATATAGAACAGGAGAGCTCACATGGCTCGCGTTAAACGTGGTGTAGTTGCTCGCGCACGTCACAAAAAAATCTTAAAACAAGCTAAAGGCTATTACGGTGCACGTTCACGTGTTTACCGCGTTGCCTTCCAGGCTGTTATCAAAGCTGGTCAGTATGCTTACCGTGACCGTCGTCAGCGTAAGCGTCAGTTCCGTCAGCTGTGGATCGCGCGTATCAACGCAGCGGCTCGTCAGAACGGCATGTCTTACAGCCGTTTCATCAATGGTCTGAAAAAAGCAGCCATTGAGATCGACCGTAAGATCCTGGCCGATATCGCCGTATTCGACAAAGTGGCCTTCACTGCACTGGTCGAAAAAGCGAAATCAGCTCTGGCGTAAGTCAGATGAAAAAGGGAGCTTGCTCCCTTTTTTATTGCCTGTAAGCTGCGCAAAAGATTGACATTTTCGTCTCCGCGCATTTCAATAGTGCCCTCGTAAAGCATGACAAGGTAACTGCAAGCATGAATGCTGCTATTTTCCGTTTCTTTTTTTACTTTAGCGCCTGACATCCGGGGGCTTTTGCGCATAAGAAAAGAAACGAAAAATCGCGCTAAAAGCCTCCCTCGTGGAGGCTTTTTTGTTTCTGGCGTTAGCATACTGGACCGGCAGGTCCCAACAAGAACTGACCAGCCTGACTGGAAAAAGAGGAAATTATGTCCCAACTCGCAGAACTGGTGGCCAGCGCCACGGCGGCTATCGACGGGGCGACAGATATCGCCGCCCTTGACGCGGTGCGCGTCGAATATCTCGGTAAGAAAGGGCATCTGACATTACAGATGACCACCTTACGCGAGTTGCCTGCTGAAGAGCGCCCTGCAGCCGGTGCGGTAATCAATGAAGCGAAACAGCAGGTCACCGACCGCCTGAACGCGCGTAAAGAGGCGCTGGAATCGGCGGCGCTGAATGCGCGTCTGGCGGAAGAGACCATCGATGTGTCACTGCCGGGTCGCCGCATTGAAAATGGCGGCCTGCATCCGGTCACCCGCACGATGGATCGCATTGAGACCTTCTTCGGTGAGTTAGGCTTTGCTGTCGTCACCGGGCCGGAAATTGAAGATGATTATCATAACTTTGATGCACTCAATATTCCTGCTCACCACCCGGCGCGTGCCGATCACGATACCTTCTGGTTTGACGCCACCCGTCTGCTGCGTACCCAGACTTCCGGCGTGCAGATCCGTACTATGCAGGCTCAGCAGCCGCCGATTCGTATCATCGCGCCAGGCCGCGTCTACCGTAACGATTACGATCAGACCCACACGCCGATGTTCCATCAGATGGAAGGGCTGATCGTGGATAAAAACATCAGCTTTACCAATCTCAAAGGCACGCTGCACGATTTCCTGAACAACTTCTTCGAAGAAGATTTGCAGATTCGTTTCCGTCCATCCTACTTCCCCTTTACTGAGCCTTCAGCAGAAGTGGACGTCATGGGTAAAAACGGCAAGTGGCTGGAAGTGCTGGGCTGCGGCATGGTGCACCCTAATGTGCTGCGCAACGTCGGCATTGACCCGGAAGTTTACTCCGGTTTCGCCTTTGGTATGGGCATGGAGCGTCTGACCATGTTGCGCTATGGCGTGACCGATCTGCGCGCATTCTTCGAAAACGATTTACGTTTCCTCAAACAATTTAAGTAAGGGCAGGTTATCCAATGAAATTCAGTGAACTCTGGTTACGCGAATGGGTAAATCCAGCCCTGGACAGTGCCGCGCTGTCTGAACAAATCACCATGGCCGGTCTGGAAGTGGATGGCGTTGAGGCCGTCGCCGGTGCGTTCCACGGTGTCGTGGTTGGCGAAGTGGTGGAGTGCGGTCAGCACCCGAATGCTGACAAACTGCGGGTGACCAAAATTAATGTGGGCGGTGACCGTCTGCTGGATATCGTCTGCGGCGCGCCGAACTGCCGCCAGGGGCTGAAAGTCGCCGTCGCCACCGTGGGTGCGGTGCTGCCGGGTGATTTCAAAATCAAAGCGGCCAAGCTGCGCGGTGAGCCATCAGAAGGGATGCTCTGCTCTTTCTCCGAGCTGGGAATCAGCGACGACCACAACGGCATTATTGAACTGCCTGCCGATGCGCCCGTGGGCACCGACATCCGCGCCTGGCTTCAGCTGGATGACAACACCATTGAAATCAGCGTCACGCCTAACCGCGCGGACTGTCTGGGCCTGATCGGTATCGCGCGTGATGTGGCGGTGCTGAATGGTCTGCCGCTGAACAAGCCAGAGATTCAGCCGGTCGCTGCCACGCTGAGTGACACCTTCCCGATTCAGGTTGATGCGGTGGAGGCCTGTCCGCGCTACCTGGGTCGCGTAGTGAAAGGCGTCAACGTTGGTGCGGCCACGCCATTGTGGATGAAAGAGAAGCTGCGTCGCTGTGGTATCCGCTCAATCGATCCGGTGGTGGATATCACCAACTATGTGCTGCTGGAACTGGGTCAGCCGATGCACGCCTTCGACCTCGATCGCCTTAACGGCGGCATCGTGGTGCGGATGGCGAAAGAGGGCGAAAAGCTGACGCTGCTGGATGGCACTGAAGCCAGCCTGCAGGCAGACACGCTGGTCATCGCCGATCACCAGCAGGCGCTGGCGCTGGCGGGTATCTTCGGTGGCGAACATTCGGGCGTGAACAGCGAAACGCAGAACATTCTGTTTGAGTGCGCCTGGTTTGACCCGCTGGCGATCACCGGCCGCGCCCGTCGTCACGGTCTGCACACCGACGCGTCACATCGCTATGAGCGAGGCGTTGATCCGGCGCTGCAACATATCGCGCTGGAGCGTGCAACCGCACTGCTGCTCTCCATCTGCGGGGGTGAAGCCGGCCCGATCATCGATCAGACGCATCAGGCCGCCTTGCCGGTTCCGGCGACGATCACCCTGCGCCGGGAAAAACTGGATCGCCTGATTGGTCATGTCATCGCCGATGAGCAGGTTACCGATATTCTGACCCGTCTCGGCTGCGACGTCACGACAGGCGAAGGTGAGTGGCAGGCGATCGCCCCGAGCTGGCGCTTCGACATGGCGATTGAGGAAGATCTGGTTGAAGAAGTGGCCCGCGTTTACGGCTACAACAACATCCCGAACGTGCCGGTGCAGGCGGGGCTGGTTATGACTCAGCATCGCGAAGCGAACCTGTCGCTGAAACGCGTGAAAAACCTGCTGGTGGACAAGGGATATCAGGAAGCGATTACCTACAGCTTCGTTGATCCAAAGGTTCAGCAGCTGCTGCATCCGGGTGAAGAGGCGCTGCTGCTGCCAAGCCCGATCTCCAGCGAGATGTCGACCATGCGTCTCTCCCTGTGGACCGGCCTGCTCAGCGCAGTCGTCTACAACCAGAACCGTCAGCAGAGTCGCGTACGTCTGTTTGAGAGCGGTTTACGCTTTGTGCCCGACACGCAGGCAGATTTAGGCATCCGTCAGGATCTTATGCTGGCCGGTGTTATCAGCGGAAACCGTGTTGAAGAGCACTGGGATCTGGCGCGCCAGGCAGTTGACTTCTATGATTTAAAAGGCGATTTAGAGTCGCTGCTCGATTTAACCGGCAAACTGGATGCGATCAGCTTCCGGGCTGAAGCCAATCCGGCGTTGCATCCGGGACAGAGCGCGGCGATTTATTTGCACGATGAACGAATCGGATTTATCGGAGTCGTTCATCCTGAGCTGGAACGTAAGCTGGATCTCAACGGCCGCACCTTAGTCTTTGAACTGCTTTGGAATAAGGTCGCAGACCGCGTCCTGCCTGACGCGCGCGAGATTTCTCGCTTCCCGGCTAACCGTCGTGATATTGCTGTTGTGGTGGCTGAAAACGTCCCTGCAGCAGATATCATCGCGGAGTGTAAGAAAGTTGGCGTAAATCAGGTAGTTGGCGTAAACTTGTTTGACGTGTACCGCGGTAAGGGCGTTTCTGAGGGCTTCAAGAGCCTCGCAATCAGCCTGATTTTGCAGGATACCAGCCGGACACTCGAAGAAGAGGAGATTGCCGCGACCGTTGGCAAATGTGTTGCGGCATTAAAAGAGCGATTCCAGGCAACCTTGAGGGATTGAACCTATGGCGCTTACAAAAGCTGAGATGTCAGAGTACCTGTTTGAGAAACTCGGGCTGAGCAAACGCGATGCCAAAGAGTTAGTAGAGCTGTTTTTCGAAGAGGTACGTCGCGCTTTGGAAAATGGAGAACAGGTAAAACTGTCTGGGTTTGGCAATTTTGACCTGCGTGACAAAAACCAGCGTCCTGGCAGAAACCCGAAAACGGGGGAAGATATTCCGATCACCGCGCGTCGCGTAGTGACATTCCGCCCGGGACAGAAGCTGAAAAGCCGCGTAGAGAACGCTACACCCAAAGAGACTGACTGAATTTCAGCGTTTCAAAAAGGCCGCGCAAGCGGCCTTTTTTCATGGTCTCACCCGCCGGTGACTGCGCTGGCGCGCCCGTCTGCCAGCAGGGCGCACACCGCCTCAACCACCTTTCTTTTTTCTGCAATCCCACTACAATCAAATCTCTGTTTTCTCAGCAAATCCAGCCTATGTCTCTGCTTGACCCGCTCGCGCTTCAGGCCGACCAGCGCGGCCAGAAATGGCTTATTACTTTAGCTCTTATGCTGCTTGCGCTGCTCTGTGGCAGCCTGTGTGCCGGTGACAGCTGGATCGCGCCCTCAGAGTGGTTTACGGAGAGCGGCCGGCTCTTTGTCTGGCAGCTGCGGCTGCCGCGTAGTCTGGCGGTGATGCTGGTCGGTGCATCCCTGGCAGTGTGCGGCGTCGTGATGCAGGCGCTGTTTACCAATCCGCTGGCCGAGCCTGGCCTGCTGGGCGTCTCAAACGGAGCCGGCATCGGTCTGGTGCTGGGCGTGCTGCTGGGCAGCGGCTCGCTGTGGAGCCTCGGCCTGGCCGCGATGGCCGGGGCACTCATGATTACGCTGATCCTGCTCTGTTTCGCGCACCGTCAGCTCTCGGTGACCCGGCTGTTACTCACGGGCGTGGCGCTGGGGATTATCTGCAGTGCCATCATGACCTGGGCCGTTTACTTCAGCACCAGCCTCGACCTGCGTCAGCTGATGTACTGGATGATGGGCGGCTTCAGCGGCATTGACTGGCGCTATGGCGGAATGATGCTGGCGCTGCTGCCGGTGATGCTTGCCCTGAATGCGACGGGACCGATACTGAATCTGCTGGCGCTGGGGGAGATCTCCGCTCGTCAGCTCGGTCTCTCCCTTTTCTACTGGCGCAATCTGCTGGTGCTGGCGATGGGCTGGCTGGTCGGTATCAGCGTTGCCATGGCCGGTGCCATTGGTTTTGTCGGGCTGGTGATCCCGCACCTGCTGCGGCTGAGCGGCATCAGCGATCACCGTTATCTGCTCCCCGCCTCTGCGCTGGCTGGCGCAGGCGTGCTGTTAGCGGCCGATATCGTCGCGCGTCTGGCGCTGACATCGGCCGAATTACCGATAGGCGTGGTCACGGCGACACTCGGCGCGCCGCTGTTTATTCTTTTACTGGTAAAATCTTCGCGCTAGCTTTCGGCTGGCTACTCTGCATCCACAACAGGAATTCAGCATGAACATTTATGACACTGAACTGGTTACGCTTGATGGTGAAAAAACCACGCTCTCTGCGTGGCAGGGCAAGGTACTGCTGGTGGTAAACGTCGCCTCGAAATGTGGCCTCACCCCGCAGTATGAGGAGCTGGAGAATCTGCAGAAGGCCTGGCAGGATCACGGCTTCAGCGTGCTGGGTTTCCCCTGCAATCAGTTTCTGGAGCAGGAGCCTGGCAGCAGCGAAGAGATCAAAACCTTCTGCAGCACCACCTATGGCGTGACATTCCCGATGTTTGCCAAAACCGACGTCAATGGGGAAGGGCGTCACCCGCTCTATGCTCAGCTGATCGCGGCCTGTCCTGACGCCGTTCGTCCCGAAGGCAGCGGTTTTTACGAGCGTCAGGTGAGCAAAGGCCGCGGACCGAAAGCGCCGGGCGACATCCTGTGGAACTTTGAAAAATTCGTTATTGGCCGGGATGGTCGCATTGTCCAGCGGTTCGCGCCTGATATGACGCCGGAAGATCCCATTATTCTGGAAACCATTAAGCAGGCCCTGGCGAAATAGATGCTGCTGCGCCTGCAACAGGTGGCGCTCGCCGGGCGGCTGTGCTCACTGAACGGTGAGCTTGCCGCCGGTCAGTTGCTGCATGTCGCCGGTCCGAACGGCGCGGGAAAAAGCACGTTGCTCAGCGTTGTTGCCGGACTGCAGGCCGCGTCCGGCAGGATCGTGCTGGATAACCGTCCGCTGTCCGAGTGGAGCGGCCCGGCGCTGGCCCGGGCTCGCGGCTGGCTTCCCCAGCAGCAGGCCCCCCTGAGTCAGATGCCGGTCTGGCACTATTTACGGCTGCATCTGAAACAGAGGGGGGCGCAGGATGAAGATCGGCTCAGCACGCTGCTGCAGCAGCTTCTGCTGCAGGATAAACTCGCCCACTCACTGACCCGGCTCTCCGGCGGGGAGTGGCAGCGTGTCCGCCTGGCGGCGGTCTGCCTGCAAATTGATCCGCGCATCAATCCAGACGGGCGTCTGCTGATTCTGGATGAGCCAATGACCGCGCTGGATATCGCCCAGCAGAAAGCGGTGGACGATCTGATCGCCGGACTCTGTGCGGCGGGCATCAGCGTGATCGCCAGCAGTCACGATCTTAACCACACGCTGCATCAGGCGAATCAGGTCTGGCTGATGGAGAGGGGACAGGTCATTGCGCAGGGCGAACCGGCCGCGGTTCTGACGCCGCAGCGGCTGACACCGCTTTATGGCATCGCCTTCCGGCAGATTGAGCTTGAAGGACGCACGCTGCTGACCGTCCTGCCCTGACACTTGCTACCCGGCGGGCTTTACCGCTACATTAAACCGGTTGCAACTTCTGATAAGGACATTTGGCGATGCGCCTGGGTTTGCTGATTTTGGTTCTGCTGCTGACGGGATGCAGTCATCACGCCCCGCCGATTAATGGTCGTCTCTCCGACTCGATTACCGTGATTGCAGAGCTGAACGACCAGCTCGGTCACTGGCACGGCACGCCCTATCGCTATGGCGGCATGAGCCGTAACGGTGTCGACTGCTCTGGCTTTGTCTATCTGACTTTCCGCGACCGCTTTGCGCTGCAACTGCCGCGCACCACCTCAGCACAGAGTGATATCGGCACCCGTATCAGTAAAGATGAACTGCTGCCCGGCGACCTGGTCTTCTTTAAAACCGGTCGCGGGGAGAATGGCCTGCATGTCGGTATCTACGACAGTGATAATGCCTTTATTCATGCTTCCACCAGCCAGGGGGTGATCCGCTCCTCGCTGGACAACGTCTACTGGCGCAAAGTCTTCTGGCAGGCTCGCCGTATTTAACCGGAGAGTCTGAAATAAGACTTAAGTCCAATTTAAAATAGAGAAAAAACAGCCGTTAAAAGTTTTATTTTAAATGACAGTTTTTGAGCGGGGATTTTATTAGGCATAATAAATGCTGGTTTAATTCCGCTAATAAGCGCAGTTTTGTCGTCACTATTTGGCTTAAGCGTCATCGCAGGCTGGCAAACGGTGGTGGAAGGGCAAAGAAGGTCGTCTCTTCAATGATTTGGCGCTATTGCCTGAGCCTGACCATTACTATACGATATCAACATCGCCGCATATTCTGGCATTAAAATGAAAATTCATCTTTCGGCCGACTATCAGTCGGAAATCTGGTTTTATCCTGTCTGTGATGCTGACGGACGGCTGGCTGCTGTTGAGCTGGTTACGCAGTTTGTGCATGAAAGTGCGCCGATCACACTGCCTCAGGATCTGCTGCTGCCGCAGCTCGATGAGTCGCAGCAGTTACGCCTGCTGCAAAGTCAGATTAGCCTGCTGGAGCAGAACCGTGCGTTATTCGAGTCGCACGACGTCTCCGCATTGATCCGTATTGATGAAGGAATGGCCCGGACGCTGCTGGCCAGCGAATTAGTGATGCGCAAAATAAAGCAGCTGCCCTTCATTCTGCTGAATATCACTGAAACGTTTCCGCAGCTGAAGCTCGGAAAAAATAATCCGCTGCTGGCGAGCCTGCATGATGAGTTTAATTTAGCGCTTTCCCATTTTGGGGCTGGCAAAACACCCTCGAATGCGGTCTACGATAATTTATTCAGCTGGATCTGTCTGGATAAAGAGTTTATTCACTCCCTGGCAAAGCGCGCGTCGTTTGTGCCGTTCATGCAGAGCATTATCGATAATTTCCGCACCCATTGTGACCGGCTGATTATTTGCGGCATCGACGATGATCGGCTGCTGGATAAAGTGAGCCAGCTCAGTGGGGTCGATTTTCAGGGCACACTGTTCCCGGTGGTCAAATCTGATGCGTTGCGTTCCCTGATCCGCGCCGACAGTCGCCGACCCTCTTCTCAGCATCCTGGCTGATGGAACCTGTTTAATCCCCGATATCAGCGTTACACTGAAGGTTTTGGCAAACCGACGTCTCGCTGAGCATCGCATGGGAGAAACAATGTCCTCAGGCAAGCTATCTTTTGACAATACCTGGTTCCGGGAGCTTACCGGAGGCTATACCGCGCTTAACCCTACGCCGCTGGCAGGCGGACGCCTGCTCTATCATAACGCCCCGCTGGCCGCCTCAATGGGGCTGGATAACGCACTCTTCACTGGTAACGGGCACGACGTCTGGCACGGCGCGGCTCTGCTGCCCGGCATGCAGCCACTGGCCCAGGTGTACAGTGGCCATCAGTTTGGCGTCTGGGCCGGTCAGCTGGGCGACGGGCGCGGCATCCTGCTGGGAGAACAGCGCACAGAGGATGGCGAGAAACTTGACTGGCACCTCAAGGGCGCGGGCCTGACCCCCTATTCCCGCATGGGGGATGGGCGGGCGGTGATCCGTTCCAGCGTTCGCGAGTTCCTGGCCTCTGAAGCATTGCACCATCTGGGGATCCCCACCACGCGCGCCCTGACCCTGTCGATTGGCGATGAGCCGGTTTACCGTGAAACGGCGGAGCGCGGTGCAATGCTGATGCGCATTTCACCCAGCCATCTGCGCTTTGGTCATTTCGAGCATTTCTTTTACAGCCAGCAGCAGGAGAAAGTGCAGCAGCTGGCCGACTACGCCATCCGCCATCACTGGCCGCATCTGGTGGAGGAGGCGGATCGCTATCAGCGCTGGTTTACCGACGTTGTGGTGCGCACTGCCCGGCTGATTGCGCTGTGGCAGAGCGTGGGCTTCGCGCATGGCGTGATGAACACGGACAACATGTCGATTCTGGGCCTGACCATCGACTACGGCCCCTATGGTTTTCTGGATGATTATCAGCCTGACTTCATCTGCAACCACAGCGACTATCAGGGGCGCTACAGTTTTGAAAATCAGCCAATGATTGGCATGTGGAACCTTAACCGCCTGGCCCATGCGCTGTCAGGGCTGCTGACGACTGAACAACTGCGCTCGGCACTCAGCGCCTATGAACCTGAACTGATGCGGGTGTGGGGAGAGCGGATGCGGGCTAAACTCGGTTTACTGACTCAGCAGAGCAGCGACAATCAGATCCTGACCGACCTGCTGGCGCTGATGACGCAGGAGCACAGCGATTACACCCTGACGTTCCGGCAACTGAGTGAGACGCAACAGGCGGAAAGCCGTTCACCGCTGCGGGATGAGTTCATTGATCGTGAGGCCTTTGACCGCTGGTATCAGCGCTACCGCAGCCGCCTGATGGATGAACAGGTCAGCGATGCAGAGCGTCAGGCGGTGATGAAGGCAGCAAACCCGGCGGTGATCCTCAGAAATTATCTGGCACAGCAGGCGATTGAAGAGGCTGAGCGAGGAGAGCAGGGGGCGCTGGCGCGTCTGCACCAGGCGTTGCAGCAACCCTTTAGTGATGAAACAGCCGCCGACTATCGTCAGCGGCCACCAGACTGGGGTAAAACGCTTGAGGTGAGCTGCTCCAGCTGACAGAGACTCAGAGGCGGTGAGAAACCGCCTCGGCCAGCAGGGCGAGAACAGCTTCACTATCTTCCCAGCCGAGGCAGGGGTCGGTAATCGACTGGCCGTAAACCAGGGGCTCACCACTCACCACCTTCTGATTGCCCTCCTGCAGGAAACTTTCAATCATGACGCCCGCCACGGCACGCGATCCTGCTTTGATCTGCTCCGCGACATCTGCGGCCACATCCCTCTGGCGACGGTGCTGCTTCAGGCAGTTGCCGTGACTGAAATCGATGACCAGCTGCTCTGGCAGATTAAAGGCTGACAGACTCTCAGCCGCCGCCGCGACATCACTGGCATGATAGTTGGGCTGTTTACCGCCACGCAGAATTACATGACCATGCGGATTGCCGCTGGTCTGATAAATGGTCATCTGGCCCAGCTTATCCGGCGAGAGGAACATATGGCTGGCGCGCGCGGCACGAATCGCATCCACGGCAATCTGGACGTTGCCATCGGTGCCGTTTTTAAAGCCGACCGGGCAGGAGAGGGCGGAGGCCATTTCGCGGTGAATCTGGCTTTCGGTGGTGCGAGCGCCAATCGCGCCCCAGCTGATCAGGTCGGCAATAAACTGGCCGATCACCATATCCAGAAATTCGGTGGCGGTAGGCAGGCCCAGGGCGTTGATGTCGATCAGCAGCTTGCGGGCAATAGAGATGCCACGGTTCACATCATAACGACCATCCAGATCCGGATCGGAAATTAATCCTTTCCAGCCCACTACGGTGCGCGGCTTTTCAAAGTAAGCGCGCATAACAATCTCCAGTCGGTCGGCATAGCGACTGCGAAGCGCATTCAGGCGCTCAGCATACTCCAGCGCCGCTCGGGGATCGTGCAGCGAGCAGGGGCCGATCACCACCAGCAGGCGGGGATCTTCACCGGTCAGAATACGGGCAATACGTTTGCGGGCTGCGGTGACATTATCGGCAATCGCCGCAGAGACAGGGTGCTCAGCCGCCAGGCTGGCAGGCGTAATCAGATTACCAATGCGCGCGGTACGCAGTTCGTCAGTTTTATTCATGAGTTTCTCGAAAACGGTTCTTCGCAGCGGTGAAATACCGGGAAGTGATGGTGGTCACAATAAACCATCAGGGTGCGAATTCAACCCGGAATTTGATAATGAAATCAGAACCGACGGCAGTAACGCTTTACATCGTCTGCCCGCTCCCGCTTCCTAGTACATGCGGCGTGTCAGACCCATGATGTCGAGAATTTTTGTGGCTATCTCCTCCACCGAGTAGTTGGTGCTGTTCAGGTAACGGATCTGGTGGGTGCGGAACAGGGCCTCCACTTCGCCCACTTCCAGCCGGCACTGGCGCATTGAGGCGTAACGGGTATTTTCCGCCCGCTCCTGGCGGATGGCCGCCAGCCGTTCCGGATCGATGGTCAGCCCGAACAGTTTGTTCTGATGCGCGCGCAGGGCGGGCGGCAGCTTAAGGTTGTCCATGTCGTCAGCAATGAATGGGTAGTTGGCAGCACGGATACCAAACTGCATCGCCAGATAGAGGCTGGTGGGCGTCTTGCCGCAGCGTGAGACGCCGACGAGGATCACCTGCGCATCCTCCAGCCCGCGCAGCGAGATGCCGTCATCATGGGCCAGGGCGTAATCGATCGCCGCGATGCGGGCATCATATTTCCCCAGGTTACTGGCATCCAGACCGTGGGTGCGGTGAGCCACTGGCGCAGGCGCTAATCCCAGCTCCTGCTGCAGCGGGGCGACCAGCGCCTGTACGATGTCCTGACAGAAGCCCTCGCTCTGCACGATGATGTCGCGCACTTCCGGTGTGACTATCGAGAAAAAGACCAGCGGCCGGACGCCGCTCTGCTGATACAGCGCGTTGATCTGAGCTTTAACCGCCAGCGCCCGCTGGACGTTTTCAACAAACGGCAGCGTCAGGCTGGTGATATTGACCGGGAACTGCGACAACACCGCATGGCCCAGCACTTCAGCCGTGATGGCGGTACCATCGGAAATATAGAAAACGCTTCTGTCAGTTGTCATAACCGCTTCTGTCCTGAACAAGAGTGAGTTATCAGCATGCGTCATGCGGCGAAAAAAATCATGCCGGATGTTCATTTCTGGAATCGCTATCCGGGTTATTTATCCGGAGATTCAAGGCACTGGCTAAAAAGCGAACGTGGTGATTTTGCTGTTTTAACCGTCTGAGGGGCGGTTTTCTGGCAGCGTCTGCGCGGGTTTGTTGCGCAACAAAAAACAGCGCCCTGATAAGGGAAAATTTAACTTACATCAAAATATCAATGAGTTAGGTAAAAATGGCGATTTTGCGCAACGGCAAAATAAAACGCTCACAATTCCGAAACTGCTTCTGAAATTCTGCTTTAACGATTCAACAGATCGTGATTGCTTAAGTGATATGCCAGGCTGAGGACAGATGACTCCCTGTCCCCATTCATTGAAAAGGATACGCTTAATGGCCAGTAATGACGCACAGCCACTTGTGCTCTGGTATAACCAGCTTGGCATGCATGATGTTGATCGGGTGGGCGGCAAAAATGCCTCTCTGGGTGAAATGATCACGAATCTCTCGTCGCTGGGTGTCTCCGTGCCCAACGGATTTGCGACGACCTCATACGCCTTTAACCTCTTCCTGGATCAAAGCGGGCTGAACCAGCGTATCTATGCGCTGCTGGATGAAACCGACATTGATGATGTCGAAGCGCTGGCCAAAGCGGGTAAACAGATTCGTCAGTGGGTGGTTGAGACCCCCTTCCTGCCGGAACTGGAGTCCGCCATTCTGGACGCCTACGAGCAGCTTTCTGCCGATGATCATGACGCCTCGTTTGCCGTCCGCTCCTCAGCAACCGCAGAGGATATGCCCGATGCCTCTTTTGCCGGTCAGCAGGAGACCTTTCTGAATGTGCAGGGTATTGACGCCGTCATGGTGGCGGTGAAGCACGTCTTCGCCTCGCTGTTTAACGACCGTGCTATCTCCTACCGCGTCCACCAGGGCTACGATCATCGCGGTGTGGCGCTCTCTGCCGGCATTCAGCGAATGGTACGCTCGGATTTGGCCGCGTCTGGCGTGATGTTTACCATTGATACCGAATCCGGCTTTGATCAGGTGGTGTTTATCACGGCTGCACTGGGGCTGGGTGAAATGGTGGTGCAGGGTGCGGTTAACCCGGATGAGTTCTATGTCCACAAACCGACCCTGGCAGCCGATCGTCCCGCTATCGTGCGCCGCAACATGGGGTCGAAAAAGGTTCGCATGGTCTACGCCGACTCTCAGGCCCACGGTGAGCAGGTGCGGATTGAAGATGTGCCCGAGGCCGAACGCGATCGTTTCTGCCTGAACGATGAAGAGGTGCAGGCGCTGGCGAAGCAGGCCGTACTGATCGAACAGCACTATCAGCGCCCGATGGATATTGAGTGGGCCAAAGATGGTCACACCGGCAAACTGTTTATCGTTCAGGCTCGTCCTGAAACCGTGCGTTCAAACGGTCAGGTGATGGAGCGCTACACCCTGCAGGCGCAGGGCAGCGTGGTAGTGGAAGGCCGTGCTATCGGTCATCGTATCGGCGCCGGTACGGTGAAGGTCATCCACGATATCAGCGAAATGAACCGGATTGAGAAAGGGGATGTGCTGGTGACCGACATGACCGACCCGGACTGGGAACCGATCATGAAGAAGGCATCCGCCATCGTCACTAACCGGGGCGGACGAACCTGCCATGCGGCGATCATCGCGCGTGAGCTGGGCATTCCGGCTGTGGTGGGCTGTGGTGACGCCACCGATCGGCTGAAAGAGGGGCACAATGTTACCGTCTCCTGCGCCGAAGGCGATACCGGCTATGTCTATGATGACCTGCTGGACTTCGATATCACCAGCTCTCAGGTTGACTCACTGCCTGAACTGCCGCTGAAAATCATGATGAACGTGGGCAATCCCGACCGTGCCTTCGATTTTGCCTGTCTGCCGAATGAAGGTGTCGGCCTGGCGCGGCTGGAGTTCATCATCAACCGCATGATTGGCGTGCATCCGAAAGCGCTGCTGGAGTTCGACCAGCAGACCCCGGAACTGCAGCAGCAGATTCGTAAAATGACCAAAGGATTTGATAATCCGGTGGAGTTCTACATCGCCCGCCTGACCGAGGGAATTGCTACCCTTGGCGCGGCATTCGCACCGAAACGCGTAATTGTCCGACTTTCCGACTTTAAAACTAACGAATATGCCAACCTTGTGGGCGGCGAACGCTATGAGCCGGAAGAGGAAAACCCGATGCTCGGTTTCCGGGGCGCAGGTCGCTATGTGGCCGATAGCTTCCGGGACTGCTTTGCGCTGGAGTGTGAAGCGGTAAAACGTGTCCGCAATGAGATGGGCCTGACCAACGTCGAAATCATGGTTCCGTTCGTGCGCACGGTGGACCAGGCGCAGGCGGTGGTGGAGGAGCTGGCGCGTCAGGGGCTGAAGCGCGGTGAGAACGGGCTGAAGATCATCATGATGTGCGAGATCCCATCGAATGCCCTGCTGGCGGAGCAGTTCCTGGCGCACTTTGATGGCTTCTCTATCGGCTCTAACGACATGACGCAGCTGACGCTGGGACTGGATCGCGACTCAGGCGTGGTTTCTGCGTTGTTTGATGAGCGAAACGAGGCGGTGAAGGCACTGCTGTCGATGGCGATCAGGGCCGCGAAAAAGCAGGGGAAATATGTGGGCATCTGCGGTCAGGGACCGTCCGATCACCAGGATTTCGCCGCCTGGCTGATGGAAGAGGGCATTGACAGTCTGTCGCTCAACCCGGACACCGTCGTGGAAACCTGGGTGAGTCTGGCGCAGTTAAAGAAAACGGCCTGACGGTCTCACCGCTGCTGTTGTCAAATCTTCAGGCCCGCATTGCGGGCCTTTTTCTTTTTATTGCTGGTCAGATTCAGGCAAAAAAAAGCCCATCACAGGGGATGGGCAAAGACTACACACAGCAATTCTTTACTCTACTCAGGGGAATAAGGTTGTTTAAAAATCAGTAAGTTGATTTCGAACATAGGAAACATGTTATTCATATGGCTGGCTGGCGTCTTTAAGAATCCTCTTATTAGTTTAAAGCCGATAATCTTTTGCCCCCTAAACTCCCCCATTTGGCTTAAGAAACAGTGCAGAAAATAATATTTTTTAGCCGAAAAAGGTCTGTTTTGGGCCGGAAATGGCTTTTTTCTTAAAAATCGCTAATGGAAAGGGAAATTTATCCGATCCGCAGGGGGGTGTGCGGTTAATCATCATTAACCGCACTAATCAATCGTTAAACAGGCCGTCGGGAGAACCTGTTACCGTTCCGTATCACACAGCGGGCGGGGTGCCATCGTGATCGGCAAGGGCTTCCGCCACCGCCTGCGGATCGTTATCCGGGGCCGGCGCTTCATGCACCCAGACGGAAACGAGACGATAAGAGACCGCCAGCACCACCGGTCCGATAAAAAGACCAATCATGCCAAACGCAAACAGGCCACCAATAACACCAGAGAGGATCAGGATCATCGGCAGATCGGCACCCATACGAATTAACATCGGACGCAGGACGTTGTCCATCGTGCCCACCACACAGCTCCAGACCAGCAGCACGGTTCCCCAGGTGGTGTCGCCGCTCCAGTAGAGATAGATGATGGCCGGAACCAGCACCAGCAGCGGGCCGAGCTGGACCAGACAGCAGAGGATCATCAGCACCGTTAAGAGCGTGGCGTAGGGAATACCGGAGATAGCCAGGCCGATACCGCCGAGCACGCCCTGCACCAGCGCCGTGACCACCACGCCCAGCGCCACGGCACGAATAGACTGCGCTGCCAGAAGCACGGCGGCATCTCCACGGCGTCCGGCCATACGAAAGGCAAAGTGGCGAATGCCCTGAGCGGCCTGCTCACCGCGCCAGTAAAGCAGCACGCTGAAAAGTAACATCACGCCCAGATGGATCATAAAGCGCCCGAAATGACCGGCCTGAGCGACAAAAAAGCCGGTGGTGCGTCCGATATAGGGCTGTATCTTGGCCATGATCCCGGCTCCGCCGCTCGCCACCAGGGTGTCATAACTGACATAAAGCTTTTTGCCGACCATCGGGATCTCTTTGAGCCACATCAGCTTCGGCATCGTGTGCCCCTGCGTGACCCACGCAATGACCGGTGCGCTGTTATCAATCAGGCTGCTGACCAGCAGGGCGATAGGGATGATAAACAGCAGCAAAAGCAGCAGGGTCATCACGATCACGGCCAGCGAACGGCGTCCCCACAGCAGTCGCTGAAATTTCAGCATCAGCGGCCAGGTAGCAATGACCACCATGCTGGCCCAGGCGAAGCCCAGAATAAACGGCTGCACCACCCACAGGCAGGCGACAATCAGCAGCAGAATGAACATCAGGGTAAAGAGAATCTGCGGTAAATCCATATCCCGGTACTGGCTTTTCATCATTGACTCATAACCTCGTCTTAATCCTTCATTTTCCGGCATAGCGATGCCGGTTTTCATCATGATCTATTTACTGAGGATTAAACAGCGTTACAGAGAAAGGTTTTGGCTTTTCTGAAAAAACGGCAGACGCAGAAAAAATATGTTAAAACGGGAAATCGCTAACGCATAAACGCAAACGTTTACAACACCTTCGGTCAGACAATCATGATCCCACAGATTTCGCAGGCACCGGGCCTCGTTCAACTGGTGCTGACGTTCCTTGAGTCGCTGAAAGAGCAGGGTTTTACCGGCGACATGGCCACCAGCTATGCCGATCGTCTCTCACTCTCTACCGATAACAGCATCTATCAGTTGCTGCCTGACGCGGCGCTGTTTCCGCGCTCCACCGCGGATGTGGCGCTGCTCGCCCGCGTGGCGGGAGAGGCCCGCTTTGCCAGCCTGGTGTTTACACCGCGCGGCGGCGGCACCGGTACAAACGGGCAGTCGCTGAATCAGGGGATTGTGGTCGACATGTCGCGCTATATGAACCGCATTCTGGAGATCAATACGGAAGAGCGGTGGGTGCGGGTGGAAGCGGGCGTGATCAAAGATCAGCTCAACGCCTGGCTGAAGCCTTTCGGCTTTTTCTTCTCCCCGGAGTTGTCCACCAGTAACCGGGCGACGCTGGGCGGTATGATCAACACCGATGCCTCGGGTCAGGGATCGCTGGTGTATGGCAAGACCTCGGATCATGTGCTGGGCCTGCGCGCCGTGCTGCTGGGCGGCGATATCCTGGATACGCGGCCGATGGCCACCGCGCTGGCGGAAACGCTGGCGCAGACGGCAACCCCCGAAGGGCGGCTCTATCAGCAGGTTCTGACCCGCTGCCGTGAACACCGGGCGCTGATTCTGGAAAAGTTTCCAAAGCTGAATCGGTTCCTGACCGGTTATGACCTGCGCCATGTCTTCAGCGATGACATGCAGACCTTTGACATGACGCGGCTGCTCTGTGGCGCGGAAGGGACGCTGGCGTTTGTCACCGAAGCCCGGCTTGATATCACCCCGCTGCCAAAAGTGCGGCGGCTGGTAAACATCAAATATGACTCCTTTGACTCTGCGCTGCGCAATGCACCCTTTATGGTGGAAGCCCAGGCGCTGTCGGTTGAAACCGTGGACTCTAAGGTGCTCAATCTGGCCCGTGAAGATATCGTCTGGCACTCGGTGCGTGAACTGATCGCCGATGTGCCCGATAAAGAGATGCAGGGGCTGAACATCGTTGAGTTTGCCGGCGACAACGCCGCACTGA
Organism: Pantoea sp. Sc1; assembly: GCF_000255315.1. Classification (NCBI taxonomy): domain Bacteria; kingdom Pseudomonadati; phylum Pseudomonadota; class Gammaproteobacteria; order Enterobacterales; family Erwiniaceae; genus Pantoea; species Pantoea sp. Sc1. The sequence goes on along the minus strand of NZ_AJFP01000001.1, from coordinate 2,330,682 downwards.
TCGACCAGCAGATTGAACGGCTCAGTGCCCGCCTCGATGCGCTGATGGCACAGCAGCAGGGCGGTGTGATTGGCTATCAGTTCTGTAATGACCTGGAGGGCATCGAACGCATCTATAACATGCGTAAAAAGGCAGTCGGACTGCTGGGCAACGCCAGAGGGCGGGCAAAACCGATCCCCTTTGTGGAAGACACGGCCGTGCCGCCCGAGAAGCTGGCGGATTACATTGTCGAGTTTCGCGCGCTGCTCGACAGCCACGGTCTGAGTTACGGCATGTTCGGACACGTTGATGCGGGCGTGCTGCACGTCCGTCCGGCGCTGGATATGTGCGATCCGCAGCAGGAGATGATGATGAAACAGATCTCCGACGAAGTGGTGGCGCTGACCGCGCGCTACGGTGGCCTGCTGTGGGGAGAGCATGGTAAAGGGTTCCGCGCCCAGTACAGTCCGGCCTTCTTCGGCGAAACGCTGTTTAACGAACTGCGCCGCATCAAAGCGGCCTTCGATCCGCTTAACCGTCTTAATCCGGGCAAGATCTGTACCCCCTTCAACCGTCATGACGAGATGATGCAGGTTGATGCGGTCAAGCGTGGCACCTGGGATCGGCAGATTCCGTTAACGGTGCGGGATGAGTGGCGCGGCGCGATGGAGTGTAATGGCAACGGGTTATGTTTTAACTTCGATGCCCGCAGCCCGATGTGTCCGTCCATGAAGATCACCCGCAACCGTATTCACTCGCCCAAAGGACGGGCGAGCCTGACGCGGGAGTGGCTGCGGCTGCTGGCCGGGCAGGGCGTCGATCCGCTGATGCTGGAGAAGCAGCTGCCGGAAAACCGTCTGTCGCTGCGCGCCCTGATCGCCCGTACCCGTAACAGCTGGCACGCCAGCAAAGGGGAGTATGACTTCTCGCATGAGGTCAAAGAGGCGATGTCAGGCTGTCTGGCCTGCAAAGCCTGCTCGACCCAGTGTCCGATCAAAATCGACGTGCCTGCGTTCCGCTCACGCTTCCTGCAGCTCTACCACACCCGCTATCTGCGTCCGGCGAGTGACCATCTGGTGGCAGCGGTTGAGAGCTATGCGCCGCTGATGGCGAAGGCACCCAAGGTGTTTAACTTCTTCCTGCGCCAGCCGTGGCTGAAAGAGCTGAGCAAAACGCATATCGGCATGGTCGACCTGCCTCTGCTCTCTGCGCCCAATCTGAAGCAGCAGCTCAGCGGACATCCGGCGATGAACATGACGCTGGAGCAGCTGGAAGCGCTGACCGCCGCGGAGCGTGAGCGTTGTGTGCTGGTGGTTCAGGACCCCTTTACCAGCTTTTATGAGGCGCAGCTGGTCAGTGACTTCATCCGGCTGATTGAGAAGCTGGGCTATCGTCCGGTTCTGCTGCCATTCTCACCCAATGGTAAAGCGCAGCACGTTAAAGGCTTCCTGCAGCGCTTTGCCCGAACCGCAGCCCGGACGGCCGACTTCCTCAACCGGGTGGCAAAACTGGGCCTGCCGATGGTCGGGGTCGACCCGGCCACCGTGCTCTGCTATCGCGATGAGTATCGTCAGACGCTGGGCGACGCACGCGGCGACTTTGCTGTGTTGCTGGTGCATGAATGGCTGCAGCGGGCGCTGGCAGAGCGTGACGTACAGGCCACGGGCGGCGAGTCATGGTATCTGTTTGCGCACTGTACCGAGGTGACTGCGCTGCCCTCAGCCCCCGGTCAGTGGCAGGATATCTTCGCCCGGTTTGGTGCGAAACTGGAGAATATCAACGTCGGCTGCTGCGGCATGGCCGGAACTTACGGCCATGAGAGTAAAAATCTGGAGAACTCGCTGGGGATCTATGCACTCTCATGGCATCCGCAGCTTCAGCGGCTGCCGCGTCAGCGCTGTCTGGCGACCGGCTACTCCTGCCGCAGTCAGGTCAAACGGGTGGAAGGCAACGGCATGCGTCATCCGCTTCAGGCTTTGTTAGCATTAATGTAAAAAAATTGTGCGCGACGTCACGGCATGGCTGGATTAGAATATCCAGCCTGCGTGACGTACGAAGTCGCTTTGCAGCGCGGAGGCTTTGTTCCACTCGCCGACGAGAGCCAGTTGATGGCAGAGGCGGGTCAGGGAGAGGCGCGCCAGCTGGTAAGCCTGAATACGGAACAGGCGGTCGCGTTCGCTGTTTCCCATCTCCTGAACCAGGCGATGATGCAGTTTTCCCATCGCATGCAGGTAACTCTGGTCGTCACCATTCAACTGGCAGATCTCTGCCATATCCTGACAGGCATCGTTGAACTGACGCAGCTGATGTATCGTGCAGTCGGCCCGATCAAGCTTTGCCTGCGCCATGTAAAAGTCGACGGTGATATCGCGGATGCTGAACTGGTATTCATCGATTTTGTGCTGGAGCCAGGCTGAGACAGAGAGCGTCATGAAACCATCCTGAATGTGAATGATAATAATTATCATATTCAACTGTTCAGGGATTGCAATGCGCGGGCAGAAAAATTTAACGATTTATCCTGCCTGTCGGTATAATCGGAAATAACAATCTGTTTACATCGCAGAAAGGCGTAACCTATCAATAAGCCTTTTTATCAAAAAGGGTTATTTTAAAATGAGTGATTTATTAATAGGTTATCACTGGCTTATTAAGGCTGACGTTCTCACCACACAGTGAGCTGAAGAGGCTATGCTTAATTATTAAGCAAATAAAACAGCACAAGATGATTATCCCTGCAAAACAAGAGGTTGAAGTGATCGGTGAGATCACTACCATAGGGGGATAGCCTGAAAAGGTCCGGACTCAAGAGGTATCAATATGGCATCCGTTAATACAGACTCTTTCTCACCTGACGATTTCGTCTGGAAAGGGCTGACGCTGACTGAAACCGCAGCGCAACAAATTCTCAATCTGGCGGCTCAGGACCCTGATGTCAAGGGTCTGCGACTCAGCGTGAAACAATCCGGCTGCGCCGGGTTCGGCTACGTTATGGATTTGGTGAAAGAGCCTGTCGAAGACGATCTGCAGTTTTCATTCTACGGCGCAACGCTGTTTGTGCCGCTTCAGGCGATGCCATTCGTTGATGGCACCGAGCTGGACTATGTTCGCGAAGGCCTGAATCAGATTTTTAAATTCAATAACCCTAAAGCTCAGCACGCCTGCGGGTGCGGTGAGAGCTTTGGCGTCGAGTAAGTGAAATATGTCACGACACAGCGAAACATCTGACGATGTACAAATCTGGGAAGGCAAGCTCAACTACAAAGAGGGCTTCTTTACCCAACTGCAAACCGAAGAATTTGCCAACGGCATCAACGAAGATGTCGTGCGCGCGATTTCGGCCAAGCGTAACGAGCCAGAGTGGATGCTGGAGTTTCGTCTTAAAGCGTTTCATGCCTGGCTTGAAATGGAAGAGCCTCACTGGCTGAAAGCGCACTACGAGAAGCTCGACTATCAGGATTACAGCTACTACTCCGCGCCCTCATGCGGCAGCTGTGACGATAGCTGCGTGTCGGAGCCGGGTGCCACTCAGGCCTCAGGCAGCGCGCCCGCCAGTGAATATCTGACGCAGGAAGTGGAAAACGCCTTTAATCAGCTGGGTGTGCCGGTTCGCGAAGGCCGCGAAGTGGCGGTTGACGCGATTTTCGACTCCGTCTCAGTCGCCACCACCTATCGCGGCAAGCTGGCGGAGCAGGGCATCATCTTCTGCTCTTTTGGCGAAGCGATTCAGGAACACCCTGAGCTGGTGAAGCAGTATCTGGGCACCGTCGTGCCGGCGAATGACAACTTCTTTGCCGCGCTGAACTCCGCGGTCGCCTCAGACGGCACCTTTGTCTATATCCCGAAAGGGGTGCGCTGCCCGATGGAGCTGTCGACCTATTTCCGCATCAACGCTGCGAAAACCGGTCAGTTCGAGCGCACCATCCTGATTGCCGACGAAGACAGCTATGTCAGCTACATCGAAGGCTGTTCAGCCCCGGTGCGTGACAGCTATCAGCTGCATGCGGCCGTGGTGGAAGTGATCATCCACAAAAACGCCGAAGTGAAATACTCGACGGTTCAGAACTGGTTCCCTGGCGGTGAAGGCGAGGGCGGTATCCTCAACTTCGTGACCAAGCGTGCGCTGTGTGAAGGTGACCACAGCAAGATGTCCTGGACACAGTCAGAAACCGGCTCTGCGATCACCTGGAAATACCCGAGCTGCATTCTGCGCGGGGACTACTCGGTGGGTGAGTTCTACTCCGTGGCGCTGACCAGCGGTCGTCAGCAGGCCGATACCGGCACCAAGATGATCCACATTGGTAAAAACACCAAATCGACCATCATCTCTAAAGGGATTTCGGCCGGTAAAAGTCAGAACACCTATCGCGGTCTGGTGAAAATCATGCCAACCGCCACCAACGCGCGTAACTTTACGCAGTGTGACTCGATGCTGATCGGCCCGGATTGCGGCGCCCATACCTTCCCGTATGTGGAGACCCGCAATAACACCGCTCAGCTGGAGCACGAAGCCACGACATCACGCATCGGCGAAGATCAGATGTTCTACTGTCTGCAACGCGGTATCAGTGAAGAAGACGCCATCTCGATGATCGTGAACGGCTTCTGTAAAGACGTATTCTCCGAGCTGCCACTGGAATTTGCCGTGGAAGCCCAGAAATTGTTAGCCATCAGCCTTGAGCACAGTGTGGGCTGATGCCGTCACACGCCTTGCCGGAAGCAACGTGAAGGAATAAGTATGTTAAGCATTAAAGATTTGCAGGTCAGTGTTGAAGATAAAGCCATTCTGCGTGGCCTGAATCTCGAAATTAAACCAGGCGAAGTGCATGCCATCATGGGCCCGAACGGCTCAGGTAAAAGTACGCTGTCAGCCACGCTGGCAGGCCGCGAAGATTATGAAGTGACCGGCGGTTCGGTGAGCTTCAACGGTAAAGATCTGCTGGAGCTGGCACCGGAAGAGCGCGCTGGTGAAGGTATCTTTATGGCGTTCCAGTATCCGGTCGAGATCCCCGGCGTCAGCAATCAGTTTTTCCTGCAAACGTCGGTAAACGCGGTGCGCAAATACCGTCAGCAGGAAGAGCTGGATCGCTTTGATTTCCAGGACTTCATCGAAGAGAAAATTCAGCTGCTGAAGATGCCGGAAGATCTGCTGACCCGTTCCGTTAACGTCGGCTTCTCCGGCGGCGAGAAGAAGCGTAACGACATCCTGCAGATGGCGGCGCTGGAGCCTGAGCTCTGCATCCTGGATGAAACCGACTCCGGTCTGGACATTGATGCGCTGAAAATCGTTGCCAATGGTGTGAACAGCCTGCGTGACGAAAAGCGTGCCTTTATCATCGTGACCCACTACCAGCGTATTCTGGACTACATCAAGCCAGACTTCGTTCATGTTCTGTATCAGGGCAAAATCGTGAAATCTGGCGACTTCTCGCTGGTGAAACAGCTGGAGGAGCAAGGTTATGGCTGGCTTACCGACGAAGAGTGATTCTGCGCTGCAACAGTGGCATCACCTGTTTGAGTCGCGCGGCGACGTGCGTTCTCTGCAGGCTCAGCAGCACTGGCAGCAACTGATGCGCGTTGGCCTGCCAACCCGCAAGCATGAAAACTGGAAATACACCCCGCTGGACACGCTGCTGTCACAGCAGTTTGTGTTGCCTGACGCGCCTCAGACCCTGAGCGCTGAACAGGTTGATGCGCTGGCGCTGCCGCTGGATGCCATCCGCCTGGTCTTCGTTGACGGTCAGTTCCAGGCGGCGCTGAGCAGCCGCGACACCGGGCTGTTTGAGATTCAGCACAGCGTGGCCGCCGAGCGTCATCCGCTGCCCGCCGCCGTTCAGCCGGAAGTGTTTCTGCATCTGACCGAGAGTCTGGCTGAAGAGGTGACCACCCTGCGTCTGGCACGCGGTAAATCTGCAGCGCGCCCGGTCTACCTGCTGCATATCACCAGCGGTCAGCAGACGGGCATGAACACCGTTCATTATCGTCATCACCTGCAGCTGGAAGAGAGCGCCGAAGCGGAAGTGATTGAGCACTACGTTTCACTCAACGATCAGGCCCATTTCACCGGTTCGCGCTTTACCTGTGCGATCGGAGATAATGCAAAGCTGACCCACACCAAACTGGCGTTTGAAAGCAGCAACAGCTATCACTTTGCGCACAACGATCTGGTGGTGGGTAACGATGCGCAGGTCAGCAGTACCAGCTTCCTGCTGGGTGCCGGTCTGTCGCGCCACAATACCAGCACGCAGCTGAACGGCGAGAACAGTACGCTGGCGATTAACAGCCTGGTGTTGCCGGTGAAACAGGAAGTCGCGGATACCCGTACTTACCTGGAGCACAATAAAGGCCACTGCGTCAGCCGTCAGATGCATAAAACCATCGTGCGTGACAAAGGCCGTGCGGTGTTTAACGGTCACATCAAAGTGGCACAGCATGCACTGAAGACAGACGGGCAGATGACCAACAACAACCTGTTGCTGGGCAAGCTGGCAGAGGTCGATACCAAGCCGCAGCTGGAAATCTATGCGGATGACGTTAAGTGCAGCCACGGCGCCACCATCGGCCGTATCGATGACGAGCAGATGTTCTATCTGCGTTCGCGCGGTATTGAGCAGGATGCTGCGCAGACCATGATTATCCACGCCTTTGCGGCAGAACTGACCGAAACACTGGAAAATCCGGTGATGCGTCAGGCCGTACTGCAGCGTATCGCGCAACGTTTTCCCGGAGGCGACGTATGATGAACTTCGATCTCGACCGCATCAGAGCTGATTTTCCTATCCTGAAGCGAGAGGTCAACGGTCATCCGCTGGCCTACCTTGACAGCGCCGCCAGCGCACAACGTCCCCTCTCGGTGATCAATGCCGAGAGTCATTTTTACCAGCATGGCTATGCGGCCGTGCATCGCGGCATCCATACGCTGAGCCAGCAGGCAACCAGTGATATGGAGAACGTGCGCGATCAGGCCGCCCGTTTCCTGAACGCTTCGTCGCAGGAAGAGATTGTTTTCGTCAAAGGAACCACCGAAGGCATCAATCTGGTGGCCAACAGCTGGGGCAGCAGTCAGCTCCGGTCTGGCGACAACCTGATCATTACTGAGATGGAACATCACGCCAATATCGTTCCATGGCAGATGCTGGCTGAGCGCACCGGAGCTGAAGTGCGTGTGCTGCCGTTGAATGACAACGGTGAGCTGGCGCTTGAGCAGCTGGCGGGGCTGATTGACAGCCGCACGCGCCTGCTGGCCGTGACGCATGTTTCAAACGTGCTCGGCACGGTTAACCCGGTCAAAGCGATCGTGGCGCAGGCCAAAGCCGCGGGTGTTGTTACTCTGGTGGATGGTGCGCAGGCGGTAATGCATGACAAAGTTGACGTGCAGGATATCGGCTGTGATTTCTATGTTTTCTCCAGCCATAAACTCTACGGCCCGAACGGCGTGGGTATCCTTTATGGACGCAAAGCGTTGCTGGACCAGATGCCACCCTGGGAGGGCGGCGGGTCGATGATTGACCGCGTCATGCTGCCGACGGGTACCACCTGGAACAGCGCGCCGTGGCGTTTTGAAGCCGGCACCCCTAATACCGGCGGCATTATCGGCTTTGGTGCGGCACTGGCCTACGTACAGGCGCTGGGACTTGATACCATTCATGCGCGTGAAACGGCGCTCATGAACTATGCCCTGGATAAGCTGGGCACCGTCCCGGACATCCGCATCTATGGCCCGCAGTCGCGCGCCGGTGTTATCGCCTTCAATCTCGGCAAGCACCACGCTTACGATGTCGGCAGCTTCCTGGATCAGTATGGTATTGCCATCCGCACCGGCCATCACTGCGCCATGCCGCTGATGCAGCACTACAACGTGCCTGCGATGTGCCGCGCCTCCTTCACCTTCTACAACAGTGAAGAAGAGGTGGATCGTCTGGCAGCGGGTCTGACGCGCATTCATCGTCTGCTGGGCGGCTGAACAGTTTTAACGGAGTGACTGATGGCGAATTTGCCTGAAAAAGAGAAACTGGTGCGTAACTTTAACCGTTGCGCCAACTGGGAAGAGAAGTACCTGTACATCATTGAACTGGGTTCGAAACTTCCGGAATCCTCTGAAACCCTGCACCAGCCGGAAAACGTCATCTCGGGATGCCAGAGCCAGGTGTGGATCAGAATGACGCCGCAGGCCGATGGCACCATCGCCTTCGAAGGTGACAGCGATGCCGCTATCGTTAAGGGACTGATTGCTATCGTAATTAGTCTCTATCAGAACCTGCCACCTGCCGAGATTCTGGCGCTGGATGTCCGCCACTGGTTTGGCGAACTGGCCCTGATGCAGCACCTGACGCCCACCCGGTCGCAGGGGCTGGAGGCGATGATTCGGTCTATTCGCCATACCGCTCAGAACCTCAGCTAAGCTACACTCGACAGACGCCATCCGGCGTCTGTTTTTTTATCTGACGAGAAAATTGCATGAAACCAGCTTTACGTTTAGCCGGTGCATTGCTGCTGACCTGTTTTGGGCTCTCTGCACCCGCATTCGCCACGGAATATCCGCTGCCGCCACCTGACAGTCGCCTGATTGGCGAAAACGTCCTGACTCAGGTTCCCGATAACAAACAGCCGCTGGAAGCGATTGCGGCCCGCTACCAGGTTGGTCTGCTGGGGATGCTGGAGGCGAATCCCGGGACCGATCCCTGGCTGCCAAAGGCGGGCACGCAACTGACGATACCGCTACAGATGATCCTGCCCGATACGCCACGCGAAGGCATTGTGGTGAATCTTGCCGAGCTGCGTCTCTACTACTATCCCAAAGGCGAAAATAAAGTCATCGTCTATCCCATCGGCATTGGCCAGTTAGGGGCAGCCACTCCCGTGATGGTCACCCGTATTAGCCAGAAGATCCCCAATCCTACCTGGACGCCAACCCCGAATATCCGCAAACGCTACGCGAAAGAGGGGGTCACGCTGCCCGCCGTGGTGCCTGCGGGACCGGATAACCCGATGGGACAGTTTGCCATGCGTCTGGCGCGCGGCACGGGCCAGTATCTGATCCACGGCACCAATGCGAAGTTTGGCATCGGCATGCGCGTCAGCTCCGGCTGTATCCGTCTGCGTTCCGAAGATATCGAAGCGTTGTTTAACGCCGTTCCAGAGGGGACACGGGTGCAGATTATCAATCAGCCGGTGAAGTACGCCATCGAGCCGGATGGTAAACGCTACGTTGAAGTGCACCAGCCGCTGTCACGCAGTGACAAAGATGATCCGCAGACGCAGACCATTGCGCTCAGCGACGGACTCAGGCAGTTTATGAAAAGTGAGAAGAGTGATCGGGCGCTGATTAAAGCCAGCATCGCACGACGCTCAGGTATGCCTGTACTGGTCAGCAGTGGTGAACCGGTAGAGAGTGATACCGTGCCGCCCGAAGAGCTGGAAAGTGCTGCGGTGCCGACAGAGAGTGCGGCAGCAGGGAAGGAGATAAAGAACGTTAAACCCTGACAGAAAGGTGCCGGATAGAGCCTGGCATGGGCAAAAAAAATGGCGCCATAAAGGCGCCATTTTTAAACCAGAACTCTTACTTACGGTAAGAGTGAGCCTGGTTGTCCAGACGCTGGTTAGCGCGTGCTGCGTCATCTTTAGCAGCCTGAACGTCTGAACGCACTGCGTTCACGTCGTTGCTCAGCTGGTCAACTTTCGCGTTCAGAGTCTGAACGTCTGAAGACAGCTGGTCGATTTTAGCGTTGCTTGAGCAACCAGCCAGCAGAGTTGAAGCCAGAACTACCGCGCCCAGTACCAGTTTAGTACGATTCATTATTTATACCCTCTAGATTGAGTTAATCTCCATGTAGCAATACAAGTATTACACAAAGCTTTTTAAGTTGAGAATAAATTTTTGATGAGAAGATGCTTAAATTTGATCGTTCGCTCAAAGAAGCAGCGAATCCCAGAATATGATAAAAAAATTTAGCGAAAACAGAGAGATTTAATCGGATTAACCTTAATATTAAGAGTATTTGAATAGTTATTTTCGATTGGAATTTTCTGGTATTTGGTTTAAGAGGAAATAAAAAAAGCGCCTCTTAAAGGCGCTTCTAAATAACCGCTGACGCAGGTTTTACAGGACGTGTACGGACGCGGTGTTGGTAGTTCCGCTTGGTACTAATGCACCGGAAACCAGCACTACGACATCCCCTTTCTGAGCGTAGCCGCTTTCCAGCGCCGCTTCTTTACCCAGACGATAGAAATCATCGGTCGACGCGATCTCAGACACCAGGCGTGTCTCAATGCCCTTACTCAGGATCAGCTGGCGTGCAGTGGTCTGATTGGTGGTCAGGGCCAGGATGGTGGCGTTCGGGAAGTATTTACGCACCGCTTTAGCCGATTTGCCGCCTTCGGTCGCCACCACAATCAGTGGCGCTTCCAGCTTCTCAGCGGTCTCAACCGCACCGCGGCAGACGGCTTCGGTGATACGCAGCTTACGGGTATCGTTCTGGCTGTCGATGCGCGATTTCATCACGCGGTCGGTACGCTCACAGATGGTCGCCATGATGGTGACCGACTCCAGCGGATAGCGACCTTTGGCGCTCTCACCTGACAGCATGACCGCATCGGTGCCATCCAGGATGGCGTTCGCCACGTCGCCGGCTTCTGCGCGGGTAGGGCGTGGGTTTTTGATCATGGAGTCGAGCATCTGGGTCGCCGTGATGACCACTTTGCGCGCTTTATTACATTTCTTGATCATCATCTTCTGCGCGAAGATCACTTCTTCAACCGGGATCTCAACACCCAGGTCGCCACGCGCAACCATGATGCCGTCTGACGCTTCGAGAATTTCGTCGAAGTTGTTCAGGCCTTCCTGGTTTTCGATTTTGGAGATGATCTGGATGTGCTCACCGCCGTGCTGTTTCAGGTGCTCACGAATCTCCAGCACGTCTGAACGCTTACGGATGAACGAAGCCGCGACAAAGTCCACACCCTGCTCACAGCCAAAAATCAGATCGCGTTTGTCTTTTTCAGCCAGCGCAGGCAGCTGGATTGAGACGCCTGGCAGGTTAACGCCTTTGTTCTCACCCAGGTCGCCGTTGTTCAGTACTTTACAGACTACGGTGTTTTCGGTGACTTCGGTCACTTCCATGCCAATCAGGCCATCATCGACCAGCACGGTGTTGCCGATCTTCAGGTCAGCCGTGAAGCCCGGGTAGGTGACGGCAACGCGCTCGCTGTTGCCGATCACGCTCTGATCGGTGGTGAACGTAAAGGTCTGGCCCGCTTTCAGCGCCGCGTCGTTACCGCCTTCCAGTTTCATGGTGCGGATTTCCGGGCCTTTGGTGTCCAGCAGGATAGCGGCCTGACGACCGGTTTTCTGCATCACGGCGCGCATATTGGTAATGCGCTGGCCGTGCTCAGCGTAGTCGCCGTGAGAAAAGTTCAGACGCATAACATTCATGCCTGCTTCAAGCAGCTGAGTCAGCATCTCTTCGGATTCGGTTTTCGGGCCGATAGTACAAACGATTTTAGTCTTTTTCATGACGGATTATCTGTAAGTTGTGATGGATGAATAAGGGCGGAATCCGATGGCAGCGCATCGAAGTGAAATTTCTGATTTGAGACTGAAACTGAAAAGGGCAGTACTGAATAAGAATAGGTGACGAAGGCCAGGCGTGCAGGGAAGTTGTGCGGCTACGGTTGGTAACCACCTCGCTGTTGTTGCGCAAATCATTTGAGTTATCGCAGTAAGCACGTGATCGCTGAAACCTTTCAAGTAAACAACGGGGGACAGTATAGACGCTAAGTATGCGAAAACCAATCAAAAAGCAGAAGGGGGACGCGATGCAGATCAATATAAAGGGAGTTGCGCAAGCTGAAGGAATTCTGAAAGTGGTGCGCTCTAATGGACTCGAACCATCGACCCCCACCATGTCAAGGTGGTGCTCTAACCAACTGAGCTAAGAGCGCATACTGAATATTGGTGCGTCCGAGTGGACTCGAACCACCGACCCCCACCATGTCAAGGTGGTGCTCTAACCAACTGAGCTACGGACGCACTTGGTGCGCTCTAATGGACTCGAACCATCGACCCCCACCATGTCAAGGTGGTGCTCTAACCAACTGAGCTAAGAGCGCAACATGCTGTCAGGGCGACAGCGGGGACGAATATTAACGGCAGCGTGTGAGGCTGGCAAGGGGAAAATCGTTTTTTCACTGTGACTGCGCAGCAACTGTGCTAACCGTCGTTTTTTTCGGCGCTGCGGGCCATAAATGGCCCGCTTTTGTGGATTATCGCGCCGCGCGGGCGAGGATATTGGCCGCCGGTGAACGCTGTAAGCGTCTGATGCGCCAGATCATCATCACCGCCGCCGAAGTGAGGCCGATAATGAAACCGCACCAGAAGCCTGCAGGTCCCATACGCGGCACCAGCCAGTCGGTCAGTGCCAGCAGATACCCGGCAGGCAGACCGAGCAGCCAGTAGGCAATAAAGGTGATGAAGAAAATGGATCGCGTATCTTTATAGCCGCGCAGAATGCCGCTGCCAATCACCTGAATCGAATCGGAGAACTGATAAATCGCCGCCAGCAGCATCAGCTGTGCGGCCAGCGTCACCACCTCAGGATTGTCGTTGTAGAGCAGGGCGATCTGGTGACGGAACGTGACGGTAAAAATCGCGGTCAGCGCCGCCATGCTGATGCCGACACCCTGCGCCGTCCACGCGGCGACCCGGGCCTGCTCGGTGGAGCCCTGACCCAGGCGGTAGCCGACGCGGATGGTGGTCGCGACACCCAGCGACAGCGGTAACACGAACATCAGTGAACTGAAATTCAGCGCGATCTGGTGGCCGGCGACATTGACGATGCCCAGCGGCGACACCAGCAGCGCCACCACGGCAAACAGGGTGACCTCAAAAAAGAGCGCCAGCGCCACCGGCAATCCCAGCGCCATCAGGCGGGTGAGAATGACACGCGAAGGCGGCGACCAGCGGCTCTCCATGCGGATATCACGCATCGATCCCATCCGGCGCACCCAGAAGCGCATGCAGATAAACATTACCCAGTAGACCGAAGCGGTTGCCACACCACAACCCACCCCGCCCAGTGCCGGCATCCCGAAGTGACCATAAATAAAGATATAGTTGAGCGGGATGTTAAACATCAGGCCGAGAAAGCCCAGCACCATACCCGGCTTGGTTTTCGACAATCCTTCACACTGGTTGCGCAGCACCTGGAAGAAGAGATAGCCAGGGGCGCCGAACAGCAGGGCATGCAGATAGCCTTCTGCCTTCAGGGCCAGCCGGGGATCGATATCGTGCATTGCGCGGATGAGGTAACCCGCGTGCCACAGCAGCACCATAATCAGCAGGGAGACAAAAAAGGCGAGCCAGTACGCCTGGCGAATCTGTTCACCGATGCGTTCGCGGCGACCTGAACCGTTGAGTTGCGCAACGGTGGGCGTCAATGCAAGCAGAAGACCATGACCAAAGAGGATGGCCGGAAGCCAGACAGAGGTGCCGACAGCAACGGCGGCCATATCCGTGGCGCTGACGGCGCCGGCCATAATGGTATCCACAAATCCCATTGCGGTCTGGGCCACCTGAGCAAGGATGACCGGAATCGCAAGGGCCAGCAATTGACGCGCTTCTGTTAAATACTTCTGCACGTTAACACCTGACGAGTTATAGGAAAGAAAAGGGGCAAAAAGCCCGGGGAATTTCGTGAGTTAGTGTAACTGGCGTAACCCCATTCGCCAATCTTTGTCACACAATGCGGTTTGCACTGACTCAACGCCGTGACAGGGGCTGAAATCTAACAGCGGGCCTGAGCTGTGGTAAACTGGCACAAACGTCGGATTTTCAGAGGCAAAGATTATGTTTACCGGAATTGTGCAGGGCATGGCAGAGATCGTGTCCATCGAAGAGAAAGAGCTGTTTCGTACCCATACTGTCCGGCTGCCGGAAGAACTCCTGCCGGGTCTGGCGCTGGGCGCATCCGTCGCGCATAACGGCTGCTGCTTAACCGTGACGGCAATCGACGGCGATCGTGTCAGCTTTGACCTGATCAAAGAGACGCTGCGGGTGACGAACCTCGGCGATTTGCGTGAGGGCGACGTGGTCAATATCGAGCGGGCAGCAAAATTCAGCGATGAAATCGGCGGGCATCTGATGTCGGGCCACATTATGACCACCGCTGAGATCTGCAAAATTATCCAGTCAGAACATAACCGCGAAGTCTGGTTTAAAATCCAGGACCCGGCGCAGATGAAATATATTCTGCATAAAGGGTTCGTCGGTATCGACGGCATCAGCCTGACGGTCGGGGATGTGACCAGAACGAAGTTCTGCGTCTATCTGATCCCGGAAACCCTGGAACGCACCACGCTGGGGGCGAAGACCTTTGGACAGCGGGTCAATATTGAGATCGATCCACACACTCAGGCCATCGTCGAGACCGTGGAGCGCGTGCTCGCCCAGCGTGATGCTGCGGCAGCCATGAGTGCGCTGACCGGGCAACCTGCCGCAGAGAGTTAATATCAGGCGCGACAGCGCCTGTTGAACCGCTGACCCGATTCGCTGTGAGATTGCACCTGCGCAGGAAACAGGGTCAGATCGGAAAGACGCAAAAGCCGTCATCCCTGACACGCTCGACACGCGCCCTCCCTGGCGCGTGACGCTTTCCTCTTCTGACCCTGTTCCCTGCGCCTTTAGCTTCTCCGTTGCGGTTAACGCGGGTCTGACTTCGGCAGGCCTTGCGGCGCAACCGGCTCCTCTACCGCGCCACGCGCAGTCCCCCCTCTACGCCACGACTGAAGACGATCTGCCACAGCTGAATGTCGCGTGCGCGGAACGCACCGGCACAGGCGTTGAGATAGTAGGCGAACATACGTTTAAAGCGATCGCCATAACTCTCAGCCAGCTGAGGCCAGGCCTGCAAAAAGCGTTCATGCCAAGCCATCAGCGTCCTGTCGTAATCTGCGCCAAAGTTGTGCCAGTCTTCCAGAATAAAATGGGGCTCGCTGGCATCGGCCACCTGACGCACCGAAGGCAGGCAGCCGTTGGGGAAAATATACTTATCGATCCAGGGGTCAACCCGCATATCGGTTTTAATCGCGCCGATGGTGTGAAGCAGGAAAATCCCGTCAGGCTTAAGATTACGATCGACCACGTCGAAATAGGTCGCGTAGTTTTTAGGCCCGACATGCTCAAACATACCGACCGACACCACGCGGTCAAACTGCTCGTTCAGATCGCGATAGTCCTGCAGCAGAATCGTCACATCCAGCCCTTCACAGCGCTGCTGCGCCAGCTTCTGCTGCTCGGCGGAGATGGTCACGCCATGCACGCTGACGCCATAATGACGTGCGGCAAATTCCGCCAGTCCGCCCCAGCCGCAGCCGATATCCAGTAGCGACATCCCGGGTTCCAGCGCTAATTTACGACAAATCATATCCAGCTTGGCTTCCTGCGCCGACGCCAGCGTCGTGGCCTCTTTCCAGTAGCCACAGGAGTACTGCATGTAAGGGTCAAGCATCAGTGAAAAAAGATCGTTGCCGAGATCGTAGTGCTCTTTGCCCACGATCCAGGCCCGCTTGCGGGACTGCAGGTTGGTTAAGCGGGCGGCGGCGATGCGCAGGGTATCTTTGAAATGGTGCGGGAGCTGCTGATCCAGTTTATGTTTAAGCACCTGGTGGAAGAACATATCCAGACGGTCGCAGTCCCACCACCCCTCCATATAGCTTTCGCCCAGCCCCAGCGATCCCTCCTGCAGAACACGCTTAAAAAAACCGGGATGATGAATGCGGATATCCCATGGACGTGAGCCATTTATTTCGATGTCCGCTTTTTCCAGCAGTTCGTGAACGATGCGATACCAATGATTATCTTCAGGAGTCACTGCTTCTGCGTAAGATGAACTCATAGCTTTTCCACCACCTGTCCAATCTGAACCTGAACAAAGAATAGCCAATTCGTCAGGCATTGAGAAACGTCACGGAGGATTCCGCAAACCGATTATCTGTAAGATACAGAGGACTGGAACAGGCTGAAGCAGGGCCGGTAAGAGGGAATAACGCGTGCGAATACCGTCCCGGCAACAGCGTGCCAATCAGATTATTACGTTATTATATTGTTGATTTATTACAGATTTGTTGACCCGGATGAGTATATTCTCACGCGGGTCAATATTCAATGACTTATTGTTAGGGCGCTAACTAAAAAGTTAGCGTCTTAATGATTATCCTGGCAGGCAGGTTGCGCAGTGGCAACAACAGTTTGTGCGCTTGCGGCGCGCTGCATGACGTACCCGATCAGGGCGAGCAGAATCGTCACTGTCATAATCAGCGTGGTGGTCAGCAGTGCCTGAGTTAATCCCGCCGACACCGCCAGGCTGGCGAGGAAGCAGAGGCCTAACTGCAGCGTATTCTGCAACGCGGCGGCTTTGCCGGTAGCGTGCGGGAAGGGCATCAGCGCACTGGAGACCACAATCGGATAGATCGCTCCGTTAGCCAGCGCCATTCCGCAGAACGGCACCATGAGGCTGAGCAGCGTTCCCTGACCCGAAAGCGCGACCGCAAACAGTGCCAGAATGCTCAGGCTGTAGACCCCCAGCAGCCAGGGCAGCAGCTGCGCGCCGTTAAAGCGGTTGAGCAGGGCGCGACAGCCGAAGCCACCGATTAAAAAGGCGAGCGTCTGTGGCAGATAGCTCAGGCCAATGTCGGCGGGGGAAAGGCCCAGGCCCGCCAGAATAAAGGGTGAGCCGGTCAGCCAGGCAAAAAAGCTGGCGGAGCAGGCGGAGTAGATCAGTACGTTACCGCTGTAGACGCGGGATTTAAGCAGCGTGAAGAAGCCCGGCTGTGCCCCTTTCTCCTGCGGAGCGGGTTTCACCGCGGGCAGACGCAGCGTGACCAGAATCAGCGCCACCGCAATCAGGGTCAGCACCAGGAAAATCGAACGCCAGTGGAAATGGCCGATCAGCCATGCCCCGAGCAGCGGTGCCAGCGCCGGTGAGAGGGCCACCAGCGGCATGATCGTGGCGAACACTTTGCTGGCGCGCGCCGCCGGATAGCGGTCGATGACCAGCGCCTGCCAGCTTACGGCGGCAGCACAGACACCAATCGCCTGAATGAAGCGCAGCGCCAGCATCAGAAAGATATCATTCACCCACAGCATACCCGCACAGCCAGCGGCGAACAGTGCCAGCCCGGCCAGCAGCACGGGTTTACGGCCGATGCGATCGGAGAGCGGGCCCCAGAAGAGCTGACCACAGGCGAAGCCGGCCAGAAACAGACTCATGCTGGCGCTGATCAGGCCGGGCGAGGTGCGGAACGTCTCCTGCATCGCGCCAAAGGCGGGCAGGTACATATCGGTGGCTAAAAAGCCCAGCATGCTGAGCAGAGCGAGGTAGGGCATAAATCCTTTATTCGACAACATCAGATTCTCATTTTGCAGGGTAAACGCGGCAGAGTGTAAAAGGTGCGTTTGCGGCTGTGAAACGTTAATATTTGCCGGTTGCTGTTAAAATTTTTGAAGGCAGATTATGTGGTCAGAGTATGCACTGGAAGTGGTTGACGCGGTTGCACGCGGGGGCAGTTTCAGCGCCGCCGCGCAGGAGTTACATCGGGTGCCGTCTGCCATCAGCTATACGGTTCGCCAGCTGGAAACCTGGCTGGCGGTGCCGCTGTTTGAGCGTCAGCACCGTGAAGTGGTACTGACCCCGGCGGGAGAGCATTTTGTCAGGGAAGGGCGCAGCGTCATCAAAAAAATGCTCGCAACCCGGCAGCAGTGTCAGCAGCTGGCTAACGGCTGGCGCGGACAGCTAAGCATTGCCGTTGACCGCATCGCCAAACCGCAGCGTACCCGGCAGCTGGTTAACGATTTTTATCGCCACTTCCCGGACATGGAACTGCACATCAGCTATGAGGTCTTCAACGGGGTCTGGGATGCCCTGGCCGATGGCCGGGTCGATGTCGCGATTGGCGCGACCCAGGCGATACCGGTTGGCGGACGGTTTGCGTTCCGGGATATGGGGAAGCTCAACTGGCGCTGCGTGGTTGCACCCGACCATCCTCTGACGCAGGCGACCCGGATTGATGATGACACGCTGCGTCACTGGCCGTCGCTGGTGCTGGAGGATACGTCACGGGCGCTGCCGCGGCGCATGACGTGGACGCTGGACAATCAGCGCAGGCTGGTGGTGCCGGAATGGCAAACCGGGCTGGAGTGTGTGCAGGCGGGATTGTGCGTGGCGATGGTGCCGGGCCATCTGGCCCGGCCACTGCTCGACAGCGGCGCGCTGGTGGAACTGACGCTGCCGCAGGCGTTTCCGGACAGCCCCTGCTGTGTCAGCTGGGCAGAGGATCGCGCATCACCGGCAACAGGCTGGTTACTCAGCTATCTGGGTGATGCGCAAACGCTTAATCAGGAGTGGTTAAGCGAGGATTAACGGCGATAGTCGCGGAACGGACCATCCGCAACTGAACGGCGTTCAATCAGCGTAGGGTGGACTTCAATCGTCTGTGACACTTCGCGCTTGCTGGTGATGCGATCAAGCAGCATATCCAGCGCCTTCTCACCCAGCTGAGCCTTGGGCTGATGGACGGTGGTCAGTGCAGGCGCAAAATAGCGCGCGTTGCGCACATTGTCATAACCGATCACCGAAATGTCCTGCGGAACGCGCAGACCCATCTCGTCAGCGGCGCAAATCGCCCCCATCGCCATGATGTCGCCACCGCAGAACACCGCCGTCGGGCGCTGCTTCTGCGACAGGATCTGCTGCATCGCCTGATAGCCCGACTCCGGCTCAAAGTCACCCTGCACAATCCACTCGGCGCGCGGCTGAATGCCCGCCTCTTCCAGCGCCTTAAGGAAACCGGCATGGCGTCCGCCCCCGGTGTTACGCTCCATCTGACCGGGGATGGCGCCGATGTCGCGGTGGCCGCGCTCAATCAGATAGCGTCCCGCCAGATAGCCACCCTGGAAGGCGTTATCCAGCACCGTATCGGTGAAGTCGGCGCGCGACTCGCCCCAGTCCATCACCACCATCGGGATATTGCGGTTCTCTTCCAGCATCTGCAGCAGGTCGTCCGGGTATTCAGAGCACATGACCAGCAGGCCATCGACGCGCTTCTGCGCCATCATGCTGAGGTAGGCGCGCTGTTTTTGCAGATCGTTATGCGCATTCCCCAGAATCAGCGTATAGCCTTTGTCAAAACAGTGATTCTCGACCGCTTCGATAATCTCAGCGAAATAGGGCGCTTCGCTGGAGGTGGCCAGCAGCCCCAGCGTCCGGGTGTGATTCACCTTCAGGCTGCGCGCCACGGCGCTCGGCGAGTAGTGCAGTTCCTTGATCGCCTGCCAGACCGCATCGCGCGTCTCTTCAGCCACGAAGCGGGTTTTATTGATGACGTGCGAAACCGTGGTCGTGGAGACGCCAGCGCGTTTTGCCACATCTTTAATTGTTGCCATGAAAATCGGACTCCAGGACTTATCTAACTGTATGATAAGCGTAGTGTTAAACGTTTGCGTCTGCTCAGGGTATTTTCCGCAAAAATGCCGTGTTATGGCGCATTAAACCGGCGGCCGACGGAGAATAAATGCCTGAAAAAGTGCGCAAACGGAATCAGGGCTGCGCGCGTTGCGCAACAAGGGCGGGATTCTAACAAGGCTGAACGGATAAAACGAGATTTTTACCCACGGCTGTGGGAAAATAGAATAACCACAATGATTACGTGGTTAAGGAGCAACCCATGAGTACCGATCTTAAACTGGCGTTAATGACCACTGTCGGCTGCCTGCTGATGATTGTGGCCTTAAGTTTTACCGCTGTACTGCACTGATAAAAAAGCCGGGACTTCTCCCGGCTTTTTTCTGACGCTACATCAGCTCAGCGAATGGTTTTCGGCGTCATTACACGACGCGCACCTATGTAGTGACGCTGCCAGTAATCTTCCCCTAACGCACTGATCTGAATATCTTTGCCGGTACGCGGTGACTGAATAAACTTGCCGTCACCCAGGTAAACCCCGACGTGATCCGCGGTTCCGCGGCCATTAATGCGGAAGAAGACCAGATCGCCTTTTTCCAGTGACTCACGTTTGATAGGGGCAGCGTCACGCAGGTGATACATCTCGTTAGCGGTGCGCGGAATTTTAAACTTCACCAGATCTTTATAGGCGTACCAGACCAGTCCGCTGCAGTCGAAGCCGGTGTGGGGGGAGGTGCCGCCCCACTGATAAGGTTTGCCCAGCTGGCCCATGAGCTTGGTCATCGCTGTTTCACGCGCTTTCTGGTAGCGCTGACGGTGAGATTTGCTCATTTTAATGGTGCCGGTCTCGCTGGCATCCGCGTTTTTCAGCAGGCGCTGGTGGCCGTAGCGTTTTTTCTCTTTGGTGCTGAGTCGGGCGGTCTTAGGCGAGGTTTTTTTGGCAGGTGTCTGTTTAGCGGTCAGTTCAACTTTTTTCTGTTTTTTCGTTTTGAGCTTCTGAACCGGGCTGAGACGGGTTTTTTTTGTCGTGGTTTTCACCACGCGACGTTTGCGGCGCTCATCCTCGCGCGCACTCTTTTTCTCTGCTTTATGCGTACTGACGTTCACCGGAGCGTGCGGAGACGCGGCGGCGATGTTGAAGAACAGTTGCGCAAAGGCCAGCATAAAAAGCGTAATGATTAAACGCATAGTCCATTAAGTAGTTAAGTTGTCAGGGCCACTACGCACCGCGACAAAGTTGAGATTAATCTGATCCAGGATCAGCGCCGAAGCCATTCTAGTCCAGTTCTTTTAAAAACTGTAATGCCTTTTATTGTTAATCTTTGCAACCCACGCGATTGTGCTGAAAATGAACATTTTCAGCGTCTTATATCAACGAAATTATTACGAATTATTAATCTGTTACCGGCTGTTAATAATCAGGAATTCACGCTGTGCCTGTCATGACTTAACCAGGATGGCGATTTCAGCAGGCGGCGATCAAAATCTCGTTTTCAGTCACGCTGCGAAGTCGCTACAATAAACAAACACGAAGTGACGAATTAAGGAAGGCAATTATGAGTACTGTAGAAAAAATTCAGCGCCAGATCGCAGAAAACCCGATCCTGCTGTACATGAAAGGTTCTCCGAAGCTGCCAAGCTGCGGCTTCTCTGCACAGGCGGTGCAGGCACTGTCAGCCTGCGGTGAGCGTTTTGCTTACGTGGATATTCTGCAGAACCCGGACATTCGTGCAGAGCTGCCAAAGTACGCCAACTGGCCAACTTTCCCGCAGCTGTGGGTAGACGGTGAACTGGTCGGTGGATGCGACATCATCGTTGAGATGTTACAGCGTGGTGAACTGCAGTCGCTGATTAAAGAGACCGCAGAAAAATTTAAAGAAGCAGAATAAAAAAAGGCCGACGCAATGTCGGCCTTTTTCGTTGTGGCATTCCTCAGACGGAGGCGCTGGTGTCTGCATCGCCTTCGGCAAAGGGCAGGGGCCAGCCACCTAACCGCTTCCAGCGATTCACCAGCTCACAGAACAGCGTTGCGGTCTGCTGCGTATCATACAGCGCCGAGTGTGCCTGACTGCTGTCAAACTCCATTCCCGCAGCGATACACGCCTTCGCCAGCACGGTCTGACCCAGCACCAGCCCACTCAGGGCTGCCGTGTCAAAGGTCGCAAAGGGGTGGAACGGGTTGCGTTTCAGGCTGGCACGTTCAGCCGCCGCAGACATAAAGTTCAGGTCAAACGTGGCGTTGTGCGCCACCATGATGGCGCGATTGCAGCCGCTGTCCTTGATCCCCTTGCGCACCATTTTAAAAATGGCGTGCAGCGCTTCATATTCACTGACGGCACCGCGCAGCGGATTAGCGGGATCGATACCGGTAAAGGCCAGCGCTTCAGGGTGCAGCAGCGAGCCGACAAAAGGTTCGACGTTAAAATGCAGCGTCTGGTCTGTCTGAATCCATCCCTCTTCATCCATTTTCAGCGTGATAGCGGCAATTTCCAGTAACGCATCGGTTTGTGCGTTGAAACCGGCGGTTTCCACGTCGATGACCACCGGATAGAAGCCACGGAAACGTTGATTGAGTGCATTAGGGGAATTCGATTCAGACATCAGGATCTCGTTGCAGGAAAAGGGCAGCGCGCATTATGGCAAAAAACGGGGCCGGGTGCAGCAGATGAAGCGCAGAGAAGGGGATTCAGCCCGCCCGGGAGGGCAGGCTGGCGGCAGGATCAGTTGCCGAGGCCTTTACCGGCATCTTTGTTTTCGATCAGCTCGATTTTGTAGCCGTCCGGATCTTCAACAAAAGCGATAATGGTGGAGCCACCCTTCACCGGGCCCGCTTCACGCGTCACGTTACCGCCATTCTGACGGATACGTTCGCAGGCGGCAGCCGCGTCATCCACGCCCAGCGCGATATGACCATAGGCGTTGCCGAGATCATACTTGTCCACGCCCCAGTTATAGGTCAGTTCGATAACCGCCCCTTCGCTTTCGTCGGTGTAGCCCACAAAAGCCAGGGTATATTTATATTCGGTGTTTTCGCTCTGACGCAGCACGCGCATGCCCAGCACACGGGTGTAGAAATCAATTGAACGTTGCAGATCGCCAACGCGCAGCATGGTATGTAGTAAACGCATAACATCCTCTTTGAAGTAAAACGCCATCGCCGGATGACCCAGGCGCTAAGTATAGCGATGAAAATCGCCATTGAATAATGGCCGCCGTCATCGTCCCGGACGGCAGCCAGACAGGTTTACAGTGTCGGGTAGTCGATGTAGCCTTCCGCGCCGCCGCCATAGAAGCTTTCCGGACGCTGAGGATTCAGAGGGGCATCCTGCTGCAGACGCTCAACCAGATCCGGGTTCGCGATGTAGTCGCGACCAAACGCGACGGCATCGATCAGACCGCGACCAATCAAATCATCCGCTTTCTCGACCGTGTAGGCACCGGCACCGATAATGGCACCCGGGAACAGGTCACGTACTTTCTGACGGAAGGCATCCGTGTAAGGCTTGCCGCCGGCCCAGTCTGGTTCTGAAAGGTGCAGGTAGGCGATGTTGCGTTTCGCCAGCTCGCCGATGTACCACAGCGCCGCTTCTTCTTCATCCGGGCCGTTATCCAGATTCTGGAAGCTGCCGATCGGCGAAACGCGGATACCGATACGATCGGCTGACCAGTTTGCAATGACCGCATCCACCACTTCCAGCGCGAAACGACCGCGTTTTTCGATGCTGCCGCCATATTCGTCGGTACGCTGGTTGGAATCCGGGGCCAGGAACTGATGAATCAGGTAACCGTGTGCCGAGTGCAGCTCAAGCAGGTCAAAATCCGCTTCACGCGCATTCGCAGCCGCCTGACCGAAATCAGCTACGATCTGCTGGATCTCAGGAATCGTCAGTTCGCGTGGCTCTGAGGTCTCTTCGCGGTAGACGCTGCCATCTTCAGCACGCAGTGAGGTTCGGGTACCCGCCGCAATCGCCGACGGGGCGACCGGGGCTTTACCTTCCGGCTGAACGCTGTTGTGGGAAATACGACCGGTGTGCCACAGCTGCACGGCGGTGTGGCCGCCCGCCTGATGTACGCCTTCGTTAATGCGTTTCCACGCCGCAATCTGCGGCTGGGTATGTAAACCCGGCGCACCGGCATAGCCTTTGGCCTGGAAAGAGACCTGTGTGGCTTCGGTGATGATCAGACCGGCGCTGGCGCGCTGACGGTAATATTCCGCCATCATCGGCGTCGGGATATCGCCTGGCTCAATGCTGCGCAGACGGGTCAGCGGTGCCATAAAGACGCGGTTTGGGACGGTAATTGCGCCAACTTTCAGCGGACGAAACAGCTGGGTACTCGCCATAATAGCTCCTGATTAGTAGACCAGTCGTCTACAAACACGTTTTTTAAAAATCAGTGGCGTTCTAGCCACTGTTCGATGGTACTCAGTGCGAGGCGCAGGGGCTGCGCCTCGCGGGAAATTTTGCTCTGCAGGCTGGCACCCAGCCAGAGCAGCGACAGCAACTCCGCCATCTGTGCAGGCGGCTGCGGCAGGTTCAGCGACTCCTGCTGCACAGCTTCAGTCAGCGTCCGCGCATAGAGCGCGGTGATTTTCGCCGCACCCTGCTGCAGGGCATCGCGCATCGGCTCAGAGAGATCGCAGACTTCCGCAGAGACTTTCACGCCCAGGCAACCCACAATGTGGCCCTGCTGAACGAACAGATCGACCGCTAAACGGAAGTGGTTGAGCAGGCGTTCGCGCGGGGTGCCATCCGTCCGGCTGAGCTGTAATTCCACATCCTGCAGGAAGCGTGCAAAGTAGCGTTCCAGTAACGCCACGCCAAACGCCTCCTTGGAACGGAAGTAATAGTAGAAGGAGCCTTTCGGTACGGCCGCCTGTGACAGCAGTTCGCTTAAGCCCATTCCGGTGAACCCGCGTTGCAGACAGAGTTGCTCACCTGTCTGAAGCAGGTGCTCGCGGGTTTCGTTGCGTTGTGGCGTCTTATTCATGGCATTGAGAGTAGTAGACCAGTCGGTCGGTTGCAACGATCGGCCCACACGATGGCACAGAGTGTTCACCCGTACGCGCGACAGCGACATTATTGTGACCGGCTGAGGCTCATTTCCTGTGCAACCAGGCTACGCTGTTACTTTGACTGGTTATTCTGTGACTCCGGAGACGTAGTGGCCGAGCAGCTTGAGTTTTTCCCGGTTCCCAGCCCCTGTCGCGGCATCTGCGAGAGCGATGCGCGCGGCTACTGTCTGGGATGTTTACGCAGCCGTGATGAGCGGTTTAACTGGCTGCGCTTCAGTGATGCCCAGAAGCGCGAGGTGATTCGCCTGTGCCAGATGCGGCGTCAGCGTCTGCTGCGCCAGCAAAAGGGCGAAGAGCCACCCGCACCGCAGCAGCCGGAGTTATTCTGACGGCCTGGCGCTTTCCGTTATACTCTCTGACACGCTAATGTCAGCCAACGTGCAACAGGGAGATCGTCATGTCACAACCGCAAGCCATTGCTCTGCAGGGGCCCGATTTTTCACCGCTGGTTATGGGGTACTGGCGTCTGATGGAGTGGGGCATGTCGCCTCAGGAGCGGCTCGCATTTATTGAGCATCACCTCAGCCTCGGTATTACCACCGTTGATCACGCCGATATCTATGGTGACTATCAGTGTGAAGCGGCGTTTGGTGAGGCGCTGAAGCTGGCTCCTGGCCTGCGCGATCGGCTGCAGATTGTGACCAAATGCGGCATCGCTACCCGTGCCCGCCCGGAAAACCAGATTGGTCACTACATCACTGATAAACAGCATATCGTCCAGAGCGCAGAAAACTCGCTGCGTCACCTCCACACCGATCGTCTCGACCTGCTGCTGATCCATCGTCCCGATCCGCTGATGGACGCGGATCAGGTCGCCGATGCCTTTATGGCTCTGCACCAGAGCGGCAAGGTACTGCACTTTGGCGTCTCCAACTTTACCCCGGCCCAGTTCTCCCTGCTGCAGTCCCGCCTGCCGTTCTCGCTGGTCACTAACCAGCTGGAGATCTCCCCTGTGCAGCAGAGCGGACTGCTGGATGGATCGCTGGATCAGTGTCAGCAACTGCGTATCCGGCCGATGGCCTGGTCCTGTCTGGGGGGCGGTCGCCTGTTTAACGATCCCCATTTCCAGCCACTGCGCGATGAACTGGAGCGGGGGCGTCAGGAGACCGGGGCGAGCAGCCTGGATCAGGTGGTCTATGCCTGGATTCTGATGCTGCCGTCGCGTCCGCTGCCGATCATCGGGTCGGGCAAAACGGCGCGGGTCAGCGACGCGGTCGGTGCGCTGAGCGTGACGCTGTCACGTCAGCAGTGGTTCCGCATTCGTAAGGCCGCGCTGGGCTACGATGTGCCCTGAGCGTAAAAGTGCGTCAATTTTCAGCAGAATAGCGCAACAGCGACCAGACTTATTGCACACCCTGGTATGCAAACGGAGTCATCATGAAAATGAAAGCAGTCGCGCTATTCGCGCTGATCGCCTGTGGGTCAGCCCATGCCGCCAGTGAAGAGGTGACGGTTCATCAGGTCACCGCTGAGGGCATAGGGAAATCGCTGGGCACCGTAAAGATTGATGAGACAGAGTATGGTCTGCAGTTCACACCGGATCTGAAAGGGCTGACGCCGGGCATTCATGGATTCCATGTCCATGCCAAAGGCAGCTGTGAGCCGGGCGAGTCTGAGGGCAAAGTGGTGGCTGCCGGGGCGGCCGGTGGGCATCTCGATCCGGCTAACACCGGCAAACATCTGGGGCCTTATGCGGAAGGGCATCTGGGCGACCTGCCTGCGGTCTACGTTGATGACCAGGGTAACGCAACCTATCCGGTACTGGCACCACGACTGAAGTCGCTGAGTGAGATTAAAGGCAAAGCGCTGATGGTCCATGTCGGCGGTGACAACCATGCCGACCATCCCAAACCGCTGGGCGGTGGCGGGGCACGTTACGCCTGCGGCGTTATCTGAATTTCCGGGCGGCCCATGCCAGCCGCCCGCTTTTCTCCTGCGTGTTTATTAATTGTTGTACCATCCCCTGCATTTCCCCCCTATGATATTGATTCAGGTACGAAAGCGTGATGGGGAAAGGAGCAGGAACATGAAATTCAAGGGCGCATTACTGCTGAGTCTGCTACTGGTGGGATGCGATAAACCCAATGATACGCAACTGGTTACTGAAACCGGGCGGGAGCTTCAGCGCACCATCGATACCAGCCCAATGCGTGTCACCTGCGAAAAGATTGCCAAAGGTCGCGAATGGCTGAGCCGCAGCACGGTGCGCAGGCTGGAAGCGAAGGGGTGCGATCAGGTCTTCCGCAGCGCCACGGAAACCAATTTCACTGAAACCACGATTTATCGCCGCACCATGACCATGGTGTGCGGCGGCATTCACGGTCAGAGTTTCACCGGCAGCGAACTGACGCGCCGCTTTATCTTCTCACCGGATGAGAAAGCGCTGGTGATCGAACCGATGACCGAGATGGATAAGACCCGTTTTGAGGGGCACAAAACGCTGCAACAACTGCAGGACGATTTTAACCGCCAGCAGCAGCAGTATTGTCAGTAGTCAGGCCGGAACCGCCTGTTTCAGCTGTGCCAGCGAACAGCGCAGGCGCCAGATAATCCCCGCCAGTTCACTGGCCTCGTTGCTGCCCTGCGCCAGCAGCGAGGCGATCGTCTCCTCCAGTTCCAGCAGCATCCGATCAAGCGAGCTGTGCTGCACGCCACGGCTGCTGATAATCTGCTGTAAATTCTGCAGGCTCTCATCGCGAAACCGCAGCAGCGACGCCGGACCGGCATCCCAGTCACGCAGCTGCCAGACGATATGCGAGCAGTTGAGCAGCACCACCCCCCAGCGCAGCAGCCAGACCCGCGCCTGTTCATCCCGGCTGTGACTGAGCTGGCTGATGCGATGGTAGATCTGCGATTCAAAGCGACTTTCGCTGAGGCGGGGCTGTCGCCGCAGCTGATCGAGGAACGCCAGCCGCAGTGCCCGAATATGCCGTCGGCTGCGCCGGGCATCGGAGCTGGGGCGCAGGATCTGGAAAGCCAGCCAGGCAAGCAGTACCCCGCACACTTTGGCAATATTATCGTTGAAGAACGCCTGATAGTCCCAGACGGGCGGGTTAGTGACCGCGATAAACGAGCCCATAAAGACGATGAACTGTCCCCACATCCCGGCACGCTGTTTCTGCTGTAACTTAAAGAGTTGCAGCGTCACCAGCAGCGGAAACAGAACCAGTAAAAAGGGCCACAGCAGGCTGATCTGCACCATCAGGCCGAACTTCATCACAAAACTGAAGGCAAACAGCCAGAGCAGCGTTTTCAGCAGCAGCGTCACGCTGCCGCCGGGTGAGGGCGCAGAGGCGTAGAGCACACAGGCGAGCGCGGTCAGAGTCAGGGCGGAAGCGCCTGAAGACCACTGCGTGTTGATCCAGAAGGCGCAGCCCAGCACGATAACGCAGAAGGTGCGCAGGGCGCTCCAGCCCGCTTCGGCACTGTCACTGTCGCGCGCCAGCGCCGGAACCGGCGGAGGCTGAAAGCGGGTATCCGCATCGGCACGATCCAGCAGCCTGATCCAGCGCAGCACATTGAGGTACATCCAGCAGAAGTAGCGCAGCCGGTGAGAGAACGCGCGCTGGCGATAGTCGCCCGACGCCGCCGGTGTCACGCTGCGCAGGATCTGTGCCAGCCGGTATTTGTCGCAGTCCGGTTTCGCCAGCTCCGCCAGCAGCTGTTGCAGCGCCTCAAACAGCGCGGCAGGGGCGTCGGGCCAGTTCAGCAGCATGCGGCGCAGACTGGAGAGCACGCTGGTAAGACGCAGCTGCTGGTGCAGCACATAGTTCAGGACGTTGTTCTGGCGGCGAAAGCGATAGTGACTCCAGAACGCCTGAATGCGCAGCAGATTCATGGTCAGGATCTGGCTGATGACCGTCTCATGCGCGGTGCGGATCCCCTCGCTGGCGGAAGGCTGCAGCAGCAGGACCGCATGTTCCAGCAACCGGGCGTGCATCTGCTTCAGCGAGGTAATCAGCGTCTCACCATCGGAAGTGCTCGGCAGCACCATCATCATCAACCCGGCGCACAGGATGCCGGAGATCACTTCGCAGACGCGCGCCTGGGCGATGGTCCACAATGCGGTAATGTCCGTAATATTGACGCTGCTGAAGGCGATGATGGCGGCGGTATAACCGGCCAGGGAGAAGGCGTAGGCGACATTATTCTGATAGTGGCTGGCAATGCCGGTGCAGAGCGCCAGCCAGCCAGCGATGGCAAAGGTGAACAGCCACGGTTCATTCAGCGTGTGACCGGCAATCAGCAGGGCGGCGCTCGCCCCGACCAGGCTGCCGGCGATGCGACCGAGGCTTTTACTGATTGCCCCGCCGACCGTGGGAAAGCTGATGACGGCGGCAGAGGTCATCGCCCAGTAAGGTTCATCGAGATCCAGACCGTAGGCAATACTCAGCGCCAGACACATCGATATCGCGTTGCGCAACGCGTAGCGCCACTGTCCACCCGTCGCCTTAATCCAGGGCAGCTGATCCCAGGCCAGCCACTGCATATTCATGGCTGGATGGAGATGGTGCAGCTGGTACCGGCAATCAGCTCAGTGTGTGCCGGAAGCGGGTCGAGACGAATGCGCACCGGCACCCGCTGCGCCAGCCGTACCCAAGGCACATTGGGTTTGATATCGGGCACCAGACCGCTGTCCGTCTCAATGCTCTGGTCGTAAATGGCGCGACCTATGCTCTCCACCTGGCCCTGCAGCTGTGCGCCATTGCTGTAGAGCACCACCTGTGCTGCGGCGCCCGGATGAATATGGCGCAGCTTGGTCTCTTCAAAATAGCCCATCACGTAGTAAGAGTGACTGTCCACCAGCGCAAACAGGGGCGTTCCCGCCGCGGCATAGTTGCCCGGCCGCAGCGTCAGATTGGTGATCCAGCCATCTGTCGGGGCGGTCAGCGTCGTCTGCTGCAGGTTCCAGCGTGCCCGCTCCCATTCCGCCTGCGCCGCTTTGGCACTGGCAGCCGCGGCCCCGGCGCTGAGGCGCGCCGCATCGAGATCTTCTGCAGAGATAATGTTACGCGGCAGATGAGCGCGCCGGTTAAATTCATGCTGCGCTTTCGCCAGATCTGCCTGCGCTTTGCTCAGCTGGGCGGCGGCGTTGTCGAGCGCAATCTGCCACGGCACCGGGTCGAGCGTCAGCAGCTGCTGGCCCTGATGGACAAACTGATTATCGGTGACGCTGAGCTGAGCAATCCGGCCCGACACCTGAGGCGTAATATCCACCAGCTCTGCCCGCACCTTACCGTCGCGGGTCCACGGGGACTGCATGTAGTAGTTCCAGAGCCAGCCCCCCGCCAGCAG
Organism: Pantoea sp. Sc1; assembly: GCF_000255315.1. Taxonomy (NCBI): domain Bacteria; kingdom Pseudomonadati; phylum Pseudomonadota; class Gammaproteobacteria; order Enterobacterales; family Erwiniaceae; genus Pantoea; species Pantoea sp. Sc1. The sequence continues at coordinate 2,300,880 of NZ_AJFP01000001.1, read as the reverse complement.
CGCCAGGGCGAAGACGATGAGGGTGGAAAAATATTTTACCGCGTTAAATTTCATATCGATTATCCGTGACCGATGAGCCAGAGTGCGGCGGTAACGCACAGCACAAACAGGGAGAGATCAAACAGGGTGGGATGCCAGACGTCGCCGGAGTAGATCCAGCCGCGCACCAGGGGGTGGATCAGCAGCCAGAAAAAGAAGCCAAGGAGCACCGCCTTGAATATCGGCGGAAAAAACAGTGAGGCGCCCACGACCAGATCGGTCAGCGGTTTCGCGCCTGAAAAAGCGGAGGTGAGCACGTGATAACATCCCTCGTTAACCCAAACGGCAGGGGGAGAGCGCTGCCGCGATTTCCTGGCCTGGCCCGGGATTTGTAATTTGTCCTGTAAACTCGCAGAATAGTGTAGAATCTGGCTTGATAGCTAGCAAGCTAATTATAAGGAGATGAAATGGATACGCCCCTCGGAACGGATTTATCTCGCCTGGTGCGCATCTGGCGCGCGTTGATTGATCAGCGGCTGAAGCCGCTTGAGCTGACTCAGACTCACTGGGTGACGCTGCACAATATTCATCAACTGCCGCCCGAACAGTCGCAGATCCAGTTAGCCAAGGCGATTGGCATTGAACAGCCCTCCCTGGTCCGCACGCTGGATCAGCTGGAAGAAAAAGGGTTAATTACCCGCTCGACCTGTGCCAGCGATCGTCGCGCCAAGCGCATCAAACTCACGCAGCAGGCGGAGCCCATCATTGAGCAGGTGGAGAGCGTGATTGATGAGACGCGGGACGACATTTTGTCCGGCATCAGTCGGGAAGAGATCAGCCAGATGGTGACGCTTATCGCCCGGCTTGAGAAAAACATTCTCGAACTGCAGAACAAAGAGAAATAAAAAACCGACGCCCAGGCGTCGGTTTTTTTTTGCTATCTCAGCGAGGTGAAACGGTGACCTGGCTGCCGTTAGAGGCCATCACGACACGCTGGCCAACGGAGTAGCGTGAGGCGGCCTGTTTCTGAACCACCATGATGGTGTTGCCGTCATCCTTGCGGATTTCCAGCTCAACGCCATCGGTTTTATTGATTGCGCCCTGAACGCCCTGGCCCGCAACGCCGCCCAGCACCGCACCACCGGCTGTCGCCAGGCTACGACCTGCGCCGCCGCCAATCGTATTACCCAGGAAGCCACCCAGCACGGCACCGCCGATAGCACCGATAACGTTACTCTCATCGCCACCCTGGATTTTCACCGGGCGAACGGAAACTAACGTACCGTAAGAGACGCTCTGCACCTGCTTGGCTTCACTGGCACTGTAGGTATCACCCGACAGCGTACTGGTATTGCTACAACCTGCCAGCATGACACCGGTCAGAGCGACCACAATTACACGCTTAATCATCTGAAACTCCTTTAGTCGAGAAGGCGCCACGTTTACCGCTGTATCCTGCTCACAGTATAAGACACAAACCTGGCAAATTAATCCCTGTCCGAATAAAACACGGTTGAACGAAGCATAGACTATGTAAGATCAACAATAATTCAATCGTGGATCAAAAATAGTCCCGCGGCGTTACCGGTCAGCACATTTGGATAAAAACAAATTAATCATAGAATTAGCGGGTGTAATTTGTCAGGCTAGCCGCAGATAAATTGCACCTCCCGCCGGATGTAAGGAATGGCTATGAAATCAGGACGCTATATCGGAGTAATGTCAGGCACCAGCCTGGATGGAGTGGATGTGGTGCTGGCGGCCATTGACGAAAATATGGTGGCTCAGCAGGCGAGCTATTCGCATCCTATCCCCGCCGGGCTTCGCCAGGCGATCCTCGCGATTTGTCAGGGACAATCCCTGACGCTGTCGCAGCTGGGGCAGCTGGACACCCGTCTCGGCCAGCTGTTTGCCGAGGCGGTCGTCACGCTGATGAAGCGCGAATCCCTTGAGGCCAGCGATATCACGGCGATTGGCTGTCACGGTCAGACTGTCTGGCATGAGCCGCAGAGCGACGCGCCCAACACCCTGCAGATTGGCGACAACAACCAGATTGTGGCGGCGACCGGCGTCACGGTGGTGGGCGACTTCCGTCGCCGTGACATGGCGCTGGGCGGGCAGGGCGCGCCGCTGGTGCCGGCTTTTCATCAGGCCCTGCTGATGGATGCCGCGGAACGCCGCATGGTGCTGAATATTGGCGGCATCGCCAACCTTTCGCTGCTGATACCGGGGCAGCCGGTGCGGGGTTTCGATACCGGTCCCGGTAATATGCTGCTGGATGCCTGGATCTGGCGGAATCAGGGTCTGCCGTATGACAAAGATGCGCAGTGGGCACGAAGCGGTTCGCGGGTTCCGGCGCTGCTGGAGGCGCTCTTAAGGGAGCCCTGGTTTGCGCTGCCGCCACCCAAAAGCACCGGGCGCGAGCACTTTAATCTGGGCTGGCTGGAGCAGCATCTGCGCTATTTCCCGGGGCTGGCTCCGCAGGATGTGCAGGCGACGCTGGTGGAGCTGACCGCCATAACCATCACCCAGCAGATATTGCTCAACGATGGCTGTGACCGTCTGCTGGTATGCGGCGGCGGCGGCCGCAATCCGCTGCTGATGGCGCGCCTGGCTGCTCATCTTCCCGGCACCGAAGTGACTACCACCGATGCGGCGGGTATCAGCGGGGACGATATGGAGGCACTGGCGTTTGCCTGGCTGGCGTTTCGCACGCTCTCCGGGCTGCCGGGCAATCTGCCGGCGGTAACGGGCGCGCGGGAGAAGAGCGTAATTGGCGCCATCTATCCGGCCAATGCGCTCTACCGGCGTTAACCTGCGAACCGGGGGCGGTCAGCCCCCGCTGGGTAAGGGGTGACCGTCAGGCGGCACCGGGGAGATGAGTGAGGTTACGGACGCCGGTAATCACGGTTGCCACCATGGTTTCGCGTCGGGTAATGACTTCGACCTGATAAAAACGGCTGCGGTAGGCGATGGAGTAGATGATGGGATGGTACTTATTGCCTTCTCCGTAGCGGGCGTAGTGCGCTTCGAGCGCACGGGTTGCTGCCAGGATATGGGAGGGTTCTTTATCACCGCGGATGATTTGCTTCATTCAGTTCCTCAAATGCTGTCCCTGGAGTCACGTCGCACGCATGGCGCGTTGCGCTGGCCTAAACACTGAACATCTGACTGCTAAATCGGTAATCACAGACTGGGCAATAACTGACTCTGCCGGGCGAAGATGACAGAAAAATGATCGCCCGGCGCTGTTTATTATTTAGCAGTCGCCAGGGGATCCGGCAAGGCAGGAAAGCGCAAAATCATCCAAATCGCAGGGGGTTAAAGCAGTTCTGGCCAGGCGACGGCCGCAATGCGGTTCAGCTCAGGTTTTGAGAAGAGGAAGCCCTGAAACTGGGTCACGCCTGCCGCTTCGAGCCACATCCACTCTTCGGGCTGTTCGATGCCCTCCGCGATCACGCCGATTTCCAGTGACGAGCAGCATTTCAGAATGGCATGAATGATCGCCTGCTTCGGTCCGCTTTTATGCACGCCTGAGATAATCGCCCGGTCAATCTTGATCTTGTCGGGCTGAATGCGGGTCAGCAGCGACAGCCCGGCGAAGCCGGCGCCAAAATCGTCCAGCGCGAGGCTGATGCCCGCCGCCTTCAGCTGGCGAAGGGCCGCTTCAAAGGCATCCGGCTGCGAGATAATTTCATTCTCGGTGAACTCCACCATGATCTGCTCCGGCACCAGCCCCTGGGCCGCAATCGCCTCCAGCAAAAACGGAACCGCATCGGGCACTTCCACCAGCGTCATCGGCAGCAGGTTGATCGACAGGGTCATCCCCTCAATCCCCAGCTGTTTTGCCTGAGCAAACGCGATTTTTTTCGACTGCAGATCGGTCTGATAGAGCTGTTCACGTGACAGTCCGGCAAAATAATCCAGTGGCGGTTCACCCTGCGGGCCGCGCAGCAGTGCCTCCAGTGAAACGATTTCACAGGCAAAAGGATCGACGATCGGCTGAAACGCGAAGCTGACCTCATCCGTCGCCATCAGTGCGGCATCGCCTTCACGCTGCTCTGACTCGTCGCGGATAAAGGTCCAGCCGCTGGCGGAAGGGATCTCAAAATAGTTCTCTTTTTCCCGCGCTTCGACAAAGGTACGCAGGAACTGCAGGGCGCGGTCGGAATAGGTCATCTGGTAGCGGGTGGTGCATTTCTCCAGCACCGCTTCCAGTACCGTCTCTTTATCGTGCAGACGGAGATCGAACAGTTCCATACCGACGTGACCAAACCGTCGCGCCGGCGCGTAGTCGCGCAACAGTTCAACCAGATTATGATGGCGCGGATCCTGGCAAATCCGGTTATAGACCGCTTTTACGGCCGCTTCCGGACCTTCCAGCAGCTGAAAAAAGTGTGTTCCATTGAACAACAGAATCCCGGTGACGCTGGATGATTTGTTGATTTTGTTCGCTTTTAATGCCAAATCATGCAGAAGCCCCAGTGACACATTTTCAGTGATGTGGCTTCTGTAGATGATTGTCGACAACATAAAGATTTCCGGGATTTTTTATTTTTGTTAACACACCTTACCAGAAGGTTCTCCTGGGGAGAACGAGGGGGAGTGCGCCTTTCTTACTCTGGAACTATTTTAGTCGACAGGAAGCGCTGAATCACCTTTTCCCAGCGCACGCTGCATAAAAACCGTATCCAGCCAGCGGCCCTGTTTGAACCCGACCGAACGCAGGATGCCGGTCATCTCAAAGCCCGCTGCGCGATGCAGCGCAATGGAGCCCTGGTTCCCGCTGTCGCCTACATTAGCGATCAGCTGACGAAACCCCGCCTGCTCTGCCCAGGCAATCGCATGATGTAACAGGCGTGACCCGACGCCACGCTGCTGAAATCCCGGATCGATATAGATCGAATCTTCCAGCGTGTGCCGGTACGCATGACGCGGACGATAGGGGGCCAGATAGCAGAAACCGCGCACTTCACCGTCGCTGACGGCGATAAACCACGGCAGGCCCGCCTGCTGAATCTTATGCATCCGCCCGGCGATTTCGGCGACATCAGGCGGAACCGTCTCAAAGGAGCCGGTGCCATTAAGGACATGCCAGGCGTAAATCTGCTGAATCGCCGGGATATGAACATCCTCTGCTGCAAAAATTTCCATTGTCACGCTCCGGTATTATTTTTAACGGCTGTACCCGGTGAAAAAACAACGGTATAGCGGGTCGTCAGGGGACGCAATGAAAATCTTGCGGGTGCGCATTCTCTCCTGTCGGCTCGCTTACCAGGATTAATCCTGGCAAATCGGGGGGCAGAATGCCAGGCAGCATGAAAGAGGCGATATCCGGGGGTATTAAGCCTTTTCTGAAAACCGCGCCAGCCGGATGATTCATTCCAGGGTTAGGGCTATTATCTCTGCGGTTTCGGTTGAGCTGATTTAATATCCGGGGGTGCGGCGTGATGCGATTTGTTGATTTTCTGAAAAGTAAGCAGGGGCTGCGCGCCGCGAGAAATCACTGCTTTGAATTAAATGGTGTGGTGCTCGGTCATTTCACTGCGCTATTTCTGCACGATAACCAGATTATTTTTACCAAAGATGGCAGGCATTGCGTCGTGCCTTATTATCTTGGTGCCGATGACGATTTAACTGAGCAGACGATTAATCCGCGCATTAATAATATCCGGGCGCTGAACTGATTAATTCCGCTATCGCCCGCCACGCTTAATAACCTCCGCGTGCGGAGGTCATATTAATTCGCCAGAAAATGTGCGTTATCCCTCTTTTCGCTCTGTTCACGGCTGCCGCCGATCGCGCTGTGGCGCTTTCACACGGCGCGGGGCAACAAACAGCAGCAGCAGGGCACTGGCAGCAAACAGCGTCAAAGCCGTAATGGCGCCCAGCGCGGCATAGAGCTGGCCAAACAGCAGCGATCCCACCACCTGACCTGCCGCCAGCATAAAGAACAGCATCCCGACACCGGTTGCCGGATCGTCAGCGGTGGCCTGTGCGCCCCAGACCAGTAACACCCCTGACAGCGTGACATAGCCCGCGCCACAACAGGCCACCGCCACCATTAAGCCCGCAGAGTCGCCCCGGCTCAGGGCCAGCACCAGCAGCGGCACTGCCATTCCGCACAGCGCGAGCCGGTAGACCCCATTCAGTCCGATACGGGCAGCCAGCGGGCCGGTAAGCACACCGGCAATGCCCGCTCCTCCGGCAATCAGCCAGAGCAAACGGGCGCTCTCCGCATCCACGCCGACGTGCTGACGCAGCAGCACCGATCCAAAACTCCACCAGGCCGCACTGATCAGACCTGAAACAAGCGCAATGCCCATCAGCCGCCGCAGCGCGCGGCAGTACAGGCGCGGCTGCCCGTGACGCCTCTGCGGCCTGTGAGCAGCGGTGTGAGAGGATATGTGACGCATCACCGGCAGCGTACAGGCCAGAGCGAGCAGGGCGAAGAGTCCGCAGGCGGCGCGCCAGCCACCCGGCAGCGTGCCGAGAATGATAACGGAGAGGATAATCCCCGCGCTGGTACCGGCATTGATCAGGGTGTTGATGCGCGGCTGGCGCGCCGCGGGCACACAGGCACTGACTGCCGCCGCCAGGGCGGGAGACGCCAGGCCGGAACTGAATCCGGCGATAAAGAGCCCGGCCGCCAGCAGCAGCGGCGAGGTGGCGAGGGCAAGCAGCAGCAGACCTGCCGTCGCACAGAGTGAGGCGAGTAGCGCCGTCAGCCGCGCACCGTAGCGCCGGGCCAGCGCCGCGGCGCTGAGAATGGTCAGACAGTAAGAGACAAAGCTGCAGGCGGAGAGCAGCCCCGTCTGCTGCGGGCTTAACGGGATCGCTGCCGATATGGCGGGCAGCATCAGCCCCCATGAGAAGCGGGCCATGCCATAGGTTACCGCGATCAGGCTGAAGCCGGTCAGAGCCAGCGCAGCAGGCGACCTCATCAGGAAGCCCCTTTCTGAAGCAGCAGCTGGCTGGCGATCTGCGCCGCATGCTGCGCGGCGGCGGGGCCGGTAATCAGCGCGGTGGTAATCGCCCCTTCAAAGAGCATCCAGATGGCATCGCTCAATGATCGATCTTCGGCACCGTGCAGGCAGGTTACACAGTCGGTGATGTAGCGGCGCATGGTGGCGCGGAATGCCAGCGCCTGCTCTGCCAGCGCCTGATCCCGTCCGGCATATTCTCCCCAGGCTTTAAGGAAGAAGCAGCCGTGCGCACCGTTTGCCTCTGTCCAGCTGGCCAGCACGCTAAACAGCTGCGCGATCGCCTCCGGCTGGTGGGCCGGCAGCAGCTCAGCCATAAATCGCTGCTCACGCGCCGCCATCACCGCAGCGGTCATCGCCTCGCGTGAGGGAAAGTGATGATAGAAGGTTCGGGTGGAGACGCCCGCTTCCCGACAGAGCTGGTCGGTACTGGTGGCGTGAAACCCGTGAGTGTAAAACAGCCGCTCGGCAGCCTGAATGATGTCATCGCGTTTTTTCATCCTTTAAAAGTAAACCGTTCGTTTTACTTTTGCAAACCGGGCACGGCTGGATGCGTCCACCGGTATTGATAAATCCGCGAAGCCGGGGGATTTAGCGTTCCGCTTAAAGGCGCGCCCTCTGTCGCTTTCACACTTTTTCAGCTTCAGTTCATTAATACTCATAATTACCCCTGCGGGGGTAAGTGATATCAGCGCTGCGTCTGATATGACCCGGACGGCAGAAGCGGTTTTTCCTGAAGGATTTCATTTTAAGAGATTGTTTTATATGTATAATTTAGATTATATGCTGTTCTGGCATGCATTAGCACGGTAAATGCTTATGACGCGCTGAAGCGGCAGGCGGGGAGCGGCGGCGATAAATAGCTGAAGCGAGTGAAGCGGGTAAAAAGGGCATATTCTCAAAGTCAGTCCGCCCTCTGTAATAAAGTGGTTTTAGGGATAATTCTCAGTTAGTTTAATAAAGCTTCAGATTACAAATAAAATCTCTTACGAATTTTGGTTCGTTTTTTTAAGACACATACAGCAACTATCAGGATGACTACCATGCTCAAAGCCAGCTATTATTATCTGTGCCCGCGTCCCATGGGTGGATGGATTTTACACAAAGAAGGTTGCGTTAATCTGTCAAAGAACGATAAGCGCGTGTTTATTGGTTCGCTTTATACCCGTCAGCAGGCGCTGGCCGTGGCGAAAATACATCATGCCAATGCCATTCTCTGTAATGCCTGCCTGAGTACTTTTATTTGTCCGGGCAGCAGTACGGTAATTAAACCGGCACGCGCTGCCACGCCAACCCGTCATACGCCAAAACATTAAGCGCCGGGCTCTTTTTCCGGGAAAGCAGATAAGGGCGGGAATAAAAGCGGGGGTAGTCTGAATTAAAAAAGGGCAGCGTTAAGATGCTGCCCTGAGGATTATGCCTGTTTAGGCTGTCCGTTTGATGCGGTCAGCCCGCCATCGACCGGCAGATTGACGCCGGTAATATAGCTCGCCTCATCGCTGGCAATAAAGACAATAGCCCTGGCGATATCATCCGCCTCACCCGCGCGACGCAGTGGAATACGATCGTAAAAGCGCTCAAGCAGCGCCGGATCCTGTTTTGTATCTTCCGTCAGATCGGTAAAGGTAAAGCCCGGACAGATCGCATTGATGCGGACGCCGTCCGCGCCGTAGTCCATCGCCAGAGCGCGCGTAAAGTTGGTGATCGCCCCTTTGGCGGCATTGTAGATGCTCATGCCCCAGTCACCGCCTAAGCCGGAGACCGAGGAGATGTTAACCACGTTACCTTTGCTCTTCAGCAGGGCAGGCATGAAGTAGTGAACGCCGTGGAAAACCCCGTCCAGGTCGGTTTTCATCAGCGTTTTCCAGTCCTCAAGATCCACTTCATGGATGCGGCCCTGGACAATCACGCCAGCATTATTCACCAGCACGTCAACCCGGCCATATTTGTTCAGCACGGTTTCTGACAGTTGTTTAACCTGGGCAGCGTCTGAGACGTCGCAGGCCGCTACCAGGTGGTCACCCGGCGTCAGTCCGGCCAGCGTCTCTTCGAGTTTCTGCGCGGTGCGTCCCACCAGCACCACTGACGCGCCTTCTTCTGCAAAGCGTTTTGCGCTCGCCTCACCAATGCCGGACCCGGCACCTGTCACAACCACAACTTTCTGCGTAAATCTGGACATTATGCCTCCTTATCAGCATCAATTTTCACGTTTAACAACCGGTTAAGCCTGGCAGTGATTGCCAGAAATTCAAGCGCAGCGTCAGAGGCGCTGCGCCTGAAGCCTTACCGTCATCCCTAATCAGGGACGTTTGAACAGTGCGAAGCTGCGTCCTTCCAGCTCAAAATCCTTCTCTTTGGTGATGACCAGACCGCGTTTCGCCACGTCGCTGGTGGTCAGCTCCAGCACCCAGCCCCCTTCACCAAACTGCGGGATGCGGAAGGGCACGTTGCCCTCAAACGGGTTAAGCAGCATCAGCACATCGTGCCAGATGCCCTCTTCGGTCTGCAGGTCGGGCCGCCCGATATAGACGCCCAGCGTGGAGCCTTCATCCCACTGCTCACTCTGCTGGAACCCGCCGCCTGCGTTGAACCATTTGATATCCATGCCGTCGCGCCAGTTCTCCCGACGCAGCAGAGGCTGCTGCGCACGCAGGCTCAGGATCTGGCGGGTGAACGCGCGCAGCGCTTCGGCGGATTCCGGCAGGTTATCCCAGTGAACCCAGGAGATTTCACTGTCCTGGCAGTAGCCGTTGTTGTTGCCCATCTGGCTGCGGCCAAACTCATCGCCTGCCAGCAGCATCGGCGTGCCGTGTGAGAAGATCAGGGTGGCGAGGAAGTTGCGCTTCTGGCGCTCGCGTACGGCGTTGATGCCTTCGTCGTCCGTCGGGCCTTCCGCGCCATAGTTGTACGAGCGGTTGTCATTGTGACCGTCGTTGTTATCTTCGCCATTCTCATCGTTGTGCTTGTCGTTGTAGGAGACCAGGTCGTTGAGCGTGAAGCCATCGTGCGCCGTCACGAAGTTGACGCTGGCCCACGGGCGACGGCCGTGCTGATCGTAAAGATCGCCGGATCCCAGCAGACGGGCGGCAAAGTCGGTCGAAACGTTGTTGCCCTTCCAGTAGTCGCGCACCGTGTCGCGATACTGGTCGTTCCACTCTGCCCAGCCTGGCGGGAAGCTGCCCACCTGATAGCCACCCGGTCCGATATCCCAAGGCTCTCCAATCAGCTTTTTCTGTGACAGGATCGGGTCCTGCATCACGGCATCGAAGAAGCCGCCGCGCGGGTCAAAGCCATCCGGTTCGCGTCCCAGAATGGTGCCGAGGTCAAAACGGAAACCGTCGATATGCATCGACTCAGACCAGTAGCGCAGCGAATCGAGCACCATCTGCAGCACGCGCGGATGCGAGGTATTGACGGTGTTGCCGGTTCCGGTGTCGTTGATGTAGTAGCGGTGCTGTTCCGGCAGGGTCCGGTAGTAGGAGAAGTTATCGATGCCTTTAAACGACAGCGTCGGCCCCAGCTCATTCCCCTCGGCGGTGTGGTTGTAAACCACGTCGAGGATCACCTCAATGCCGGCATCATGAAAGGCGCGAACCATGTCGCGGAAGCCCTGAATGCCGCGCGGGCCGAAGTAGCGGGTCGCGGGCGCAAAGAAGCCCAGCGTGTTGTAGCCCCAGAAGTTTTTCAGCCCTTTATCCAGCAGATGCTGATCGTCCGGGAACCAGTGCACCGGCAGCAGCTCGACCGAGGTAATGCCTAAGCTTTTGATGTAGTCGACGGTCGCTTTATGGCCCATGCCGTCAAAGGTGCCGCGCAGTTCGGGCGGCAGCGCCGTGTTGAGCTGGGTAAAGCCTTTGACGTGGGTTTCATAGATCACCGTTTTCGGCCATGGCACGTTCGGACGGTTCCTGTCCTGCCAGTCAAACTCGTTGGGATCGACCACCCGGCACTTCGGTGTAAACGGCGCGCTGTCGCGGCTGTCAAAAGTGAGATCTTTATCGTCGTGATAGAGATCGTAGGCGAAGTGCGCCTCGTTCCAGGCGATGTCGCCCGCCAGTTCGCGGGCGTAGGGATCGAGCAGCAGCTTGTTCGGATTAAAGCGATGACCATTCTCCGGGTCGTAGGGACCATAGACGCGATAGCCATACAGCGCACCTGGCTTCAGACCCGGCACATAGCCGTGCCAGATTTCATGGGTATATTCCGGCAGTTCCAGACGGGCGATTTCCGTTTTACCGCTGGGATCGTACAGACAGAGTTCCACCCGCTCGGCGTGGGCACTGAACAGGGCGAAGTTTACGCCCTGACCATCAAAGTTTGCCCCCAGCAAATGGCTGTAACCCGCCGTAATTTCAAAACGCTGACTGTTTGACATTGATGCCTCGTTATTCAGTGAACAGATTGACGCGTAACAGAAAAAAGGTTTCAGCGTGCCACCAGCACGGCGCACCACTGCGACGCCAGGTCGCCCAGCGCCAGCGCATCGCCTGCATCGAGCATGTTACCGCTCAGCACATCCTCATAATGGCGCTGACGCAGCCCGTCCGGCAGGGCGAGGCTGATCTCTGCCCAGCGCGCCGCAGGCGGCTGATCCAGGTTTTCCGGCAGGGCGTCAAAGACCCGGCGCGACACAATGACAATCACCGCCTGATCCCCATGGGCGCGGGCAAAGGCCAGCACCTTGTCCGGCTGCCCACCCCCGGCTTCCAGCGCCAGATAGTCGCCGTGGCGGAACAGGTCAGGTTGCTGCTGGCGCAGCGCCAGCAGCTTCACAATCGCCTGCTGATTAACCTGACCACGCCGCCAGTGGGCCTCACTGCCGTCGTGCTGCGGCGCACGGAGCATGGCGGCCAGCGCGTCAAAGTCGGGCTCGCGGCGGTTATCGGGGTCGACCAGGCTGAAGTCCAGCGCCTCGCTGCCCTGATAAATATCGGGCACGCCCGGCGCGGTGAGTTTCACCACGGTCTGGGTCAGACTGTTGACCAGGCCCGCGCGGATAAAGGGCTGCAGCGCCTCGCAGAAGTCATTAAGGAAGGCGTGACTGGCGGGCGAGAGCAGGTGACGGGCATAGCCCAGCACCGCCTCTTCATAGGCGTCATTGTTGTCGGTCCAGTCGGTGCGCAGCTTGGCTTCACGCAGCGCTTTTTCCACGTAAACCACAAAGCGGGCTTCCAGCGCTGCCAGACCTTCTGCGTCGTCCGGTTGCAGGGTGGTCGGCCAGACTCCGGCCAGCGCTTCATAGAGCATCCATTCGACCGCCGGCTCCGGTGCCGGGCCATCTTTCAGCCGGACGACCTGATCCTGATTGATCTCCCGCCAGCGGCTCACGCAATCCGCCCAGCGCTGCGGCGCTTCGGTCAGGGTATAGAGCCGCGCACGCGCATCTTCACCGCGTTTGGTGTCGTGCGTTGAGGTGCCCGACAGTGCATCGGGCTGATGTTCGCGCCGCGCCTGCATTTCGGCGTGGAACTGCGCCAGCGAGAAGTGATGCGCCAGCGGTTCAGCGCCGACCTCATTCAGCGCCAGCGCCATGTGCTGACGGAAGAACAGCGTATCTTCGACAGACTTCGCCATCAGCGGGCCGGTCAGCTGCTGGAAGCGGGTGCGGAACTGCGTGGCATCCTCGCGGGCCGCAGAGGCGACCTCAGCCCGCAGAATCCGGGTCAGAAAGTCGAGCGCCGCGCTGTCTGGTGCCGTGGCGCTGGCTTTCACCTGGCCGACCACCTCCTGCAGCAGCTGCTGGTCGGCAGGGGTCAGGCCCTCCGGGGTGCCGTAGGTGCGATAGACGGGGAACGCCACCAGCAGCTCGCGCAGCGCATTTTTCAGCTCCGGCTCCGGCTGTGGCGTGCCCTCTGCGTCGGCAATCGTCAGCGCCAGCCGGAGTAACCGGTTAAATTCTCCGGCAAAATTACGGTTCGCCATCAACAGCTTGGCGGCGCGCAGCTCCGCTTTCATGTCCACGGTTTTGCCAATCACCGCCTGATAGGCTTTGCGCAGGCCACTCAGGCGATCGCTGTCGACCAGCAGGTTGGCGAGCGCCGCCATAAACTCATAGCCGGTGGTGCCGGAAACCGGCCACTCATCCGGCAGCTGTTCATCCTCACCCAGGATCTTCTCCACGGTGAGGTAGCAGTCGGGACCCGCCGCCTGGCGCAGCTGCTCCAGATAGCCGCGCGGATCGGCCAGGCCATCGACGTGATCCACCCGCAAGCCCTGCACCGCACCGCTGTGAACCAGTTCAAGAATCAGCTGATGCGCTGCGTCAAAGACCGTTTTGTCCTCCACGCGCACGCCCACCAGACCGGTCACCTCAAAGAAACGCCGGTAGGAGAGGTCGCGCGGCGCATCGCGCCAGGACATCAGTCGCCACGGCTGCTGGTCATGCAGGGCCGCAATCTCTGCGGCATCGCGCAGGGCGAGCACCGCCTCTTCCCGATCCTGCCAGGTCCGTGGGTCCAGCGGGTAGAAATTGTCAAAGTAGGCCAGCGCCGGCTTGCCACTCTGCGGGTCGCGCTGCACGCTGATCTCGCCATTCGCCAGCACCGCCTCAAAGGTGTCACCGAGGAACGGCAGTGTCAGGCGACGTGACCAGTCGATATCAAAATAGGTGGCGTAGCGACTCTGTTCGCCATGTTCGATCACGTCGTGCCACCACGGGTTCTCCAGCGACGCGGCCATATGGTTCGGCACAATGTCGAGGATCAGGCCCAGTCCGGCGGCCTGCAGCGCGGCGACCATCCGATCAAATCCTTCGCGTCCGCCAATGGCGGGCTCGATCTCGTTGACGTCGGTGACGTCATAGCCGTGAGTGGACTCCGCGGTCGCGCTGAAGATCGGCGAGGCGTAGAGATGGCTGATCCCAAGCTGTTTCAGATAGGGCACCAGCGCCGCGGCGCGGTCAAAGGTCATGCCGTTGCGGAACTGGATGCGATAGGTTGCGGTTGGAATAGTCATGCGGTTTCTCCCTTAGCCAGACGCACCACGATAGAGTCAGGCGCGAGTTCAGTTGCGGCCTGCGGCCAGGCAAACAGGGTCTTACCCGGCAGATCGGGGATCGGTTGCGTGCGGTTGCTGACGTTCAGCGCAAGGGAGAGCGTGCCCGCCGGGAAGTCCCAGCGCACCGCGAGGAAGCCCTCTGACGTCGTGATCACCTGGCCGGCGTCCCCCCCGGCGCTCTGCAGCAGCGGCACAATATGCTGCTGACGCAGGCTGAGCAGCTGGCGCGTCAGTGCCAGCCACTGCTGGCCTTCCGGCGTCTCCCTCTTCTGCCAGTTAAGTTTCGACTGTTCAAAAGTGGTCACATCATTAGGGTCCGGCACGGTTTCACCGTGACCGGCATGGCCTTCAAATTCTCTGGCGCGGCCTTCGCGCACCGCTTTAGCCAGATCGCCGTGGAAATCGGTGAAGAACAGGAACGGCTGGGTTTCGCCATACTCTTCGCCCATGAACAGCAGCGGGATATGCGGCGAGACTAGCAGGGTGGCCAGCAGCACCTGAGTGCGCGCCGCGCCAGCCAGGCTGATGAGCCTTTCGCCCTGCGCCCGGTTGCCCGTCTGGTCGTGGTTCTGGATAAAGTCGACAAAGGCCACCGGCGGCTGGCTGCTGCTTTTCACCCCACGCGGTTCACCTGACTGCTTCGACACTTCGCCCTGATAGACAAAGCCTTCTGCCAGCGCCCGCGCCACCTGCTGCGCCGGATGATCGGCAAAGTCCTGGTAGTAGGCGTGATCTTCCCCGGTCGCCAGCACATGCACGGCGTTGTGGAAGTCATCGTTCCACTCCCCCGTGAACAGCGGAGCGTCGCCTTTTTCATCACGCGGATGAAGGAAGGTGACATTGCGGCAGTCTTCGGTGGTGAGATGGATAGGGCGATCGGTAATCGTCGAGCGGATACGCTCGGCAATCTCAATCAGCACATGCTTTTCGCTGGGATCGTCAATCTGATCGATGGCGTCAAAACGCAGGCCGTCGAGATTAAACTCCTGCAGCCAGTAGAGCGGCGCCTCCACAATGTAGCGACGAACCGCATCAACGTCATAGGCGATGCCTGCCCCCCACGGCGTCTTGCGCTCCTGATGGAAGAAGTCAGGCGAGAGCAGGGGCAGATAGTTGCCCTCCGGGCCGAAGTGGTTCAGCACGATATCGAGCACCACCGACAGACCGTGGCCGTGCGCTGCGTCGATAAAGGCTTTGAAATCATCGGGTGTGCCGTAGGCGGCGTGCGGTGCGTAGAGCAGCACGCCGTCGTAGCCCCAGCCGCGGTTGCCGCCAAACTGCGACACCGGGAGCACCTCGATCATGGTAATGCCGGTTTCCGCCAGCACCGGAAGCTTTTCAATCGCGGCCCGGAAAGTGCCTTCGGGGGTAAAGGTGCCGATGTGCAGTTCATACACCACCGACTCCGGCCACGGACGGCCGCGCCATGCCGTGTTCTGCCACTGATAAGCATCAGGATCGATCACCAGAGAGGGGCCGTTGACCTCCGCTTTCTGGGCGCGGGCGGCGGGATCGGGCACGGCTGTGCCATCGGCCAGCACAAAGTCATACTCCGCGCCGGCGGCCACACCGGCAACCTGCGTCTCAAACCAGCCGTCAGCCTGCGGGGTCATCTCTATGTCTTTACCGGAGAGGCGCAGCGTCACACGTTGCTGGCCGGTTGCCCAGAGGCGAAAACGCACCTCATCACGGGCAACCCGTTCAGCGCCCCAGCTTTTGGAAAAAGATTTGGATTCCATTCAGTTGCCTCATTTAGCCTGGAAATGCGCAATGGCGTCCATTGCGCGAAAAGGATGTTGATCATGCAAATGTCAAAAATCATAAACCTGCCAGCGAGACCAGGATGCCGGGTGGGCCGGCGCGTCTCTTCAGCCAGGAAGCTGGACTGGTATTCAGTGTGATGCGGTGGAAAAGGGCGGTGAGACCGCTTCCACGCGGCTACAGTGAATAATCATAGACTAAGATGTTGCCCTCGCCGGGCGGCGGAGGGGCTGGTGAACAAAATTTGCGTTTATGACGCTGAATCAGCGTGATCCGGGATGAGTGAAAGCGGGGGCGGCGCAGAAAAGGCTGACGGAGGGGGCGGATTCGCTATAAGCTCAGGCACGTCCGGACAGGCTCGCCCGTGACGCTGAATGTTTAAGGAGAGGATGTGAGGAAAAACGCCCTGTTAGCCGTGTTGCTGCTGCTTTCTGCCTGCTCTAACCGGGTCGGACACCGGCTGGACAATTCGCATCTGCAGCAGATTCATGCCGGTCAGACCACCAAAGCCCAGCTGATCGCCCTGTTCGGCCAGCCCGACAGTGAAACGCCCTACCCGGACGGGCAGCGGCTGCTGAAATGGACCTACAGTGAGGCGCGCACCCTGAATACCACCGAGGGGCAGACGCTGACCGTGCAGATGAAAAATGACAGAGTGCTGAACTATGCGCTGAGTAAAAGCTGAACCGCGCGGCAGCAGGGGCCGCCGCGCGTGGGGGGTTACTGTTCGCTGCTCTGCTGCGCGTCCCGGCTTCCGGGGTGCGGCTGAGCCAGCCGGGCGAAATCGGACCCCGCCGGATGCTGATAGATCTGCAGTTCAAACAGACGGGCCATCGAATAGATAAACTCAAAAATTTCCGCCTGGGTATTCTCATAGTCCACCCACAGAATGGAGGAGGTGAAGCAGTAGATCTCCACCGGTAACCCATCCGGTGACGGTTTCAGCGGCCTCACCACGATATACATCTCTTTCTGAATATCGTGACGCTGGGCGAGCCAGGCGGTCAGGAACTTACGAAATACCATCAGATTGGTAATGCCATTCTCCATAAACCAGCGGTCGCCCACAGCGCTGATGTCGCGCCCGTCCAGCAGCCCGGTAATCGCTTCGCTGGCGATGCGGATCTGGCTCATCGACTGCAACATCTCCTGATTCACAAAGGTGATCGACTTCTGATCCAGATAAAAGCTGCGCATGATACGGCGCGCACCGGAGGAGAACATCGCCTGCCAGTTCGTGTAGGTCTCGGTCAGGAAGTTCTTGGTCGGGATGCGCGAAATGGTGTTGTCCCAGTTGCGGATGGTGATGGTGTGCAGCGCAATATCGATCACCTCCCCGCTGATATTGTTATCCGGCATCTCAATCCAGTCGCCCAGCTGCAGCACGTCGTTGGAGGAGAGCTGAATATTGGCCACCAGCGACAGCAGCGTATGCTGAAAGATCAGCATCAGCACGGCGGCCACCGCACCCAGCGAGGAGATGATGATCGCCGGTGACTTATTGGACATAATCGCCAGAATCATGATCGCGGCGATAATGTGCACCAGGATTTTACCAATCTGGATGTAGCCTTTAATCGAGTGATTCTTGCGCTTCGATTTGCGCGAATAGGAGCTGTTAACGATCTCCAGCACTTCGTTGAAGAAGATCGACAGATAGATAAAGAACAGGATGCCGCAGATGGTCTGCACGGCGATCTTCAGATGCTCCGGCAGGCCGGGCATGAACTGCAGGAAATTGTAGACCACAATGACCGGCACAAAATTGGAGAGCTTCTGCGAGAGGCGCACATCTTTGTCCAGCGGCACGCCCTGCTTGTGGCTGCTGAAGAAGACTTTCCTGACCACTTTGACGATGAAGAATTTGCAGATCAGGTGAGTGACCATCCCGGCCATAATCAGCAGCAGCAGGCTGAAGCTGGCCGACAACACGCTGTTTCCCTCAATAAAACGCATCAGACTCTGTATGTAATGCATGATAACCACGTGCAAAAAATGTAAGGGGCGAATTCAACCACAGCAGAGGGGCGGATGTTAAGCGGCGAATGCGCTCAGAGGCCTTCGCGGCGCTTTTTTTGTCCGGCTGAGTGTGCCTGGCATCACGCCGTGAAAAAGCTTTTCCATCAGGCACTCAGATAAACGCGGCGCTGGCCGATAACGCTACTATCTCCTCTGATATGAGCCTGCTCACATGATAAAAAATCTTAAAATAACGCACGGTATTCTGGCGGTGCTGGCCGTCTTCATCATTTTACTCACCCTGACCGGTTTCCTGTTCTACAACGGCATGGCAAAAGCCGATAAAAACTTCGTGGCCGCTGAGCAGCTGACGCTGCAGCAGCAGCACCTGAGCGATGCCGTAAAAACCCTGATCAAAACCCGCGTCACCATCAACCGTGTGGCGATCCGTTTCCTGAAGAATCAGCAGGACCCGAAATCGCTGGCGGCGATGGCGACGCTGCTGGAGCAGGCGGGGCAGTCTGCGGCGGCGGCCGACGCCGACTTCACGGCCTGGCAGGGGCTGACGCAGCAGGAGAAACAGAGCGACGCGCAGGCGACGCAGGTGAAGGCGGCCTATCAGCAGATGCGTGAAACCATGCTCGCCTCCATCACCTTTCTGAAGCAGGGCAACTACCCGGCTTACGGCAACCTGGAGGCGCAGGCCGCCCAGGATCAGCTCGACAGCGCCTATCAGGCCTGGCGTGCGCTGAACATCCAGCTGATGAAAGCGACCTCAGAGCATAATCAGCGCAGCCTGACGGATGCACTCTGGACGCTGCTGACCATCGGCCTGATTACCGTTGTGGTGGCCGCAGCGGTCTGGGTCGGGCTGCAAAAACTGCTGGTTGGCCCGCTCGGCAGGCTGACCGGTTACATGCGTGCCATCTCAGGCGGTGATTTGACCTCCGCGATTCAGCAGGAAGGGCGCAATGAGATGGGGCTGCTGGTTCAGGAGCTGCAGCAGATGCGCGATGCGCTGGTGGTGACCATCACCTCGGTTGATGACGCTACCCGTTCAATCTTCACCGGTGCGGCGGAGATCTCCGCGGGCAGCAGCGATCTCTCCTCCCGCACCGAACAGCAGGCCGCCGCGCTGGAGCAGACCGCGGCCAGCATGGAGCAGCTCACCTCGACGGTGAAACTCAACGCCGACAACGCCCGCCAGGCGACCACGGTGTCAAAAGAGGCGTCAACCACGGCGGTGCAGGGCGGCGAGACGGTGGCCCGGGTTATCGCCAACATGGATCAGATCAGCGAAAGCTCCGGTCAGATCGCCGGGATTATCGCTATTATCGACAGCATCGCGTTTCAGACCAACATTCTGGCGCTGAATGCGGCTGTTGAGGCGGCGCGCGCCGGGGAGCAGGGCCGGGGATTTGCGGTGGTGGCGGGTGAAGTACGCTCGCTGGCTGGCCGCAGCGCCACGGCCGCGCAGGAGATCCGCGGCCTGATTGACCGCTCTGCTGAGCGGATCAGAACCGGTGCCGGTTACGCCGCGCAGGCGGGCAGCGCGATGGAGAGCATCGTGACATCGGTAAGCCGGGTCACGCAGCTGATCGAAGAGATCGCCGCCTCCTCGACCGAACAGACCCGTGGCATTGAGCAGGTCTGCATCGCCGTTTCAGAGATGGATGGCGTTACGCAGCAGAACGCCGCGCTGGTGGAGGAGTCTGCCAGTGCCGCCGCCTCGCTGGAGGAGCAGGCAAGTTATCTGCGTAAAACGGTCGCGGTTTTCAAAACCGGCACGCTGCACGCCGCGTTTTCAGCCGCACCGGTCGCGAAGGCGATCGCCGCGCCACAGCGTCAGCCTGTTGCCGTGGCAGACAACGACAACTGGCAGAGCTTCTGACGGGAACGCCTTTTACGTCAGGGTTCCGCTTTCTCCGCCATAAAAAAACCGCCCGGGGGGCGGTTTTTTATTCACTTAACGCATCAGGCCGGAACAGACTGCGCCTTCTGGCTGCGGGACCAGACGCGGTGCGCTTTCATCGCCTGCGTAAATTCAGAGGTCAGGGCGCTTTCCGCCGAGTCACCCTGCACGATGCCTTCTTCCTGATCGCCATCACCCAGACCGAACTGCGCTTTGAAGCGGCGCGCGTCGCCCACCAGGCCAATGACCTTGAGGTGCTTGTAGGCTTCCAGCAGGAAGTAGCGGGCATCACCACTTAACAGCAGCGCATCGATGTTGCCATCCGGTACGATCACCGCATCAAAGGTCAGCGAAGGCAGACCGGCGAAGGTGGCGTCAATCGGCAGTACGGAACCATCGTCGGCACGCACCTGGCCCATGTGCGGCGCCAGAAGTTTGGCGTGCACGCCTTCCGCTTTCAGCGCCTGCAGGATCGCCAGCACACCGTCCGCTTTCACGCCGTCGCTCAGCAGCAGTGCGACCTGACGGCCTTTGATCTCGCCATCCGGCACGGCATAGAGGCTCAGGCTGTCATCTTTGGTCAGGCCGTTGACCGGTGCCGGCGGCTGGATATTGAGCTGCTCGTCGGTCAGGGCGATGCCCAGATTGTCGGCCACACCCTGCGCCAGTTTGGTATCGATGCGCGCCAGATGATCCACCACGCGCTCACGAATATAGGCACGTCCTACTTTGCTCAGCTCAAACGAATAGGCACCGATGATGTGCTGCTGCTCAACCTCGGTCTGGCTCTGCCAGAACAGGCGCGGCTGGGCATAGTATTCGCCGAAGGAGGGGCTGCGCTCGCGCACCTTGTGGCCTTCGATCCGCTCCTGATAGCTCTCGAAGCCGCCGCCTTTCGCCGCCGGTGGGGTTTCACGCGGCCAGTTGTCGTTGATCGAGTTCGGCTCGTAGTTAGCCGGGTTGGTGTCGATGTCCTGACGATGCATCCCCTGACGCTGGAAGTTATGGTAAGGACAGGTCGGACGGTTAATCGGGATCTCGTGGAAGTTCGGGCCGCCCAGACGACTGATCTGCGTGTCGGTATAGGAGAACAGGCGACCCTGCAGCAGCGGATCGTTGGAAAAATCGAGTCCCGGCACGATATGACCCGGATGGAATGCCACCTGCTCGGTTTCGGCAAAGAAGTTGTCCGGGTTACGGTTCAGCACCATTTTGCCGACAATTTCAACCGGCACCAGCGCTTCCGGGATCAGTTTGGTGGCATCGAGAATGTCGAAGTCAAATTTGAACTCATCCTCTTCCGGGATCAGCTGCAGGCCCAGTTCATATTCCGGGAAATCGCCCGCTTCAATGGCTTCCCACAGATCGCGGCGGTGGAAGTCCGGATCGCGGCCGGTCAGTTTCTGCGACTCATCCCACAGCAGTGAGGCTTTACCGGCCACCGGCTTCCAGTGGAAGCGGACAAAGGTCGCTTTGCCTTCGGCGTTAATCAGGCGGAAGGTGTGGATCCCGAAGCCTTCCATGGTGCGATAGCTGCGCGGAATGCCGCGATCGGACATCGCCCAGATGACGTTGTGCATGGTTTCCGGCTGCAGGGAGACATAATCCCAGAAGGTGTCATGGGCGCTCTGGCCCTGCGGGATTTCATTGTGCGGCTCCGGCTTAACGGCGTGCACAAAGTCAGGGAATTTATGCGCATCCTGAATAAAGAACACCGGGGTGTTGTTACCGACCAGGTCAAACACGCCCTCTTCGGTATAGAACTTGGCGGCGAAACCGCGGATATCACGCACGGTATCGGCAGAGCCAGCACCACCCTGTACGGTGGAGAAACGCACGAAAACCGGGGTGGTCTGATTCGGATCGCTGAGGAACTGAGCTTTGGTCAGATCTTTCAGTGAGCGGTAAGGCTGAAAGTAGCCGTGTGCCGCTGAGCCGCGTGCATGCACGATGCGCTCAGGAATACGCTCATGGTCAAAGTGCGTGATCTTCTCACGCAGGATGAAGTCTTCCAGCAGGGTCGGACCGCGCGTACCGGCTCGCAGGGAGTTCTGGTCGTTGGCGATGCGGGTGCCCTGATTGGTGGTCAGCGGCTGGTTCGTGCCGTTTTTACGGCTGGCTTCAAGCTGGTCGAGTTTAGCGTTGTGGGTCTGTGGCGCTTTCAGGCTGCCTGGGGCGGTAGGCTGCTTGCCTGGCGGAGTGGGTTCGGCGGGTGGCTGATGCGAACCATCTTTCGGTGCCAGCGAACCCAGACCCGGCTCTGACGACTCTGGTCCGGTAGTGGGCGCACGGTGGCTCAGGGGTTTCTTCTCAGTTTCTTTCGACATTAATCCATGCTCCGGCTGTTGTTTTATTTTCGACGACACTAAATATAGAACAACCTGAACAATGCTGAGGGTAAACCGGGCATTTAATCCGGATGGCTGCCTCTTTTTCGTCCGGCTGAAAACGTACGCTTATCTGCGGGTACGCCTTGTCGCTTCGCTTATTCACCCCCTGTGCCGTCTGGCTTATCGGCGGGTCAGTGCCCGCCCGCCAGGCCATCCGCTCTGTTTTTCCTGCGCCGGCCTGACCTGCCATCTCTCCCCGCTGAGGCGCTGTACCGGAAAGATAACCATAAACAGATTTAATGTTGATAAAGCGGCAAACGGGTTGAATATGGAAATGTTATATCATAACATTTCATTTTGTAACTTTTACTGAGGGTCAGGTTGTGGTGAATCATGCAGGTAAATGGATAGGGATCGTGGCGGCGCTGTTAATCACGCAGCAGGTGCAGGCACACGGCAGTCACGCACATGGCAAACCGCTGTCAGCGCAGGAGCAGAAAGCCGCAGAAGGGGTCTTTGCTGACAGCGACGTGAAAGATCGTTCGCTTTCTGACTGGGATGGGCTGTGGCAGTCGGTCTATCCGCTGCTGCAGAGTGGCGAGCTGGACCCGGTCTGGCAGAAAAAAGCGCAGCAGGACCCCCATAAAACGGCCGCAGAATATAAAGAATATTATCGCAAAGGGTATGCCACCCGCGTCGATACCATCGGTATTGAAAATGGCGTGATGGAGTTCCACGTGGGCAACCAGGTCAGCGCCTGTCACTACCGCTATGACGGCTATAAAATCCTGACCTACAGCTCCGGCAAAAAAGGGGTGCGCTACCTCTTTACCTGTGAAGACGCGAACAGCCGCGCGCCAAAATATGTGCAGTTCAGCGACCACACCATCGGACCGCGTAAGTCTGCCCATTTCCATATCTTCACGGGCAACGACTCTCAGCAGGCGCTGCTGGCGGAGATGGAGAACTGGCCGACCTATTATCCCTACCAGATGATGAATGCTGAGGTGGTGGAGGAGATGCTGCACCATTAAGCGCGGGGTAAGATGGCTCACGGGTGACGGCGGGTCGGACTCCTGTCCGCCGTCCTTCTCCTGACCCGTGGCCGCGCTGTCAGCCCACCCAGACCGGGCGGCGCGAAGCGGGGATACCCTTCACGACGCGGCGATAAGCCTCCTCCACCAGTTGCTGAATCAGGCCGGGCGAGAGGCCGTCACCGGGCGAGACCGTAATCCAGTGGCGCTTATTCATGTGATAGCCGGGGGTAATGGAGGGGTAGATGACCCGGTGCAGCTCCGCCTGCTGCGGCTCACATTTCAGCGTGATGATGAGCACCCCGCGCAGTTCGGTCAGCAGCAAAAACACTTTTCCACACACTTTATATACCTGATGTTTCGGCCCGAACGGATAGCTGCATTCGGCGGCGGGCAGCCGCTCCGCTGCGTCGATGGCGATGCGCTGGATTTCATGGCCCTGCATAGCGTTTCTCCCTGTCACTCTATAGCCTGCCTCTGCGCCCCCGCGACTGGCTGGTCGCCAGAGGCCTGTTACACTTCTGATAAGCATCAATCAGGAGCAGTCATGAAATTAGGCTTTGCATGTAAGTATCTCAACAGTGATGGCAAACAATTTTTCCCGTTTCGCGCCACCACCCGTAAACGGTTTCTGAGTTTATCGCATGATGAACGTTATCAGCTGCTCCATGAGATCAGCGTGACCAATCTGAATCATCTTTATCAGACGCTGGAGCAACTGGCTACCTTACCCGCGCCTCTCCGGATGATGCGTATCGGCAGCGATCTGCTGCCGCTTTACACCGTGCCCGAAGCCACACCGCTGTTTGCGGCGTTTCTGCCCGAACTCCATCCGCTGTTTGCCCGCTGTGGTGAACTGGCGCGGGCAAACGATATCCGGCTCTCCTTCCATCCGGGCCAGTACACCGTGCTGGCCTCCGATAATCCCGATGTGGTGACGCGCGCGCTGGAGGATGTGGAGTATCACACGCTCTGCGCCACGCTGATGGGCTACGGCAAACAGTTTCAGGATTTCAAAATCAACATCCATATGAACGGCAAGGCGGGGTTCGACGGATTTAAACGCGCCTTTGAGCAGCTCAGCCCGGAAGCGCAACGGATGCTGACGGTGGAGAATGATGAGATCTCCTGTTCGCTGGATGACGTGCTGCAGGCGGCACCGCTCTGTCCGGTGGTGCTGGATATTCACCATCACTGGGTAAAAGAGAGTGAGTTTATTCAGCCAGACGATCCGCGTGTTGCCCGCGTTATCGACTCCTGGCGCGGCGTGCGTCCGGTGCTGCACTACTCGATTTCGCAGGAGGGGATCATTCCGCCGCAGGGCTGGCCCGATCAGGCGGCGCTGGGGGTGAGCAAAAGCAAACTGCGGGCGCACTCTGACTACTTCTTTAACCCGACGCTGAATGGATGGGCGCTGTCGTTTCAGGATTTCGACATTATGTGCGAAGTGAAAATGAAGAATCTGGCGCGGGAACCGCTCTACGCCTGGGCGATAGCGCAGCAGCGGATAGCCGATCCCCTGACAGAGTGTGCCAGGGAAGCGTCCTGTTAAATAATCGCCACGCCGCCGGTGACGGCGATGGTTGCCCCTGAAATGTAGCTGCCTTCGTCACTGGCCAGCATCACATAGGTGGGTGCCAGCTCAGCAGGCTGACCGGCCCGCTGCAGCGGCACCTCACTGCCAAAGTTTTTCACCTGTTCAACCGGCATGGTTGAGGGGATCAGCGGCGTCCAGATAGGGCCGGGCGCGACCGCATTGGCGCGGATACCTTTTTCAGCCAGCAGAGCGGCCAGTCCGCCGGAGAAGTTGACGATGGCGGCTTTCGTGGCCGAATAGGCGAGCAGCTTCGGTTTTGGCTGATCGGCATTGATTGAGGCGGTGTTGATGATCGACCCGCCCGCCGGCATATGCCGGGTGGCGGCTTTGGTCAGGTAAAACATCGCGTAGAGGTTGGTTTTCATGGTGCGGTCAAACTCTTCATCGCTGATCTCATCCAGCGACATACGCGTCATCTGAAAGGCGGCGTTGTTGACCAGAATGTTAACCTCCCCGAACGCCTCTACCGCCCGATCGACCAGCGCATTACAGTGAGACGCCTCGGTAATATCGCCGGGCACCAGCACGGCTTTGCGACCGGCGGCCTCTACCAGCCGGGCCGTATCCTGCGCATCTTCATGTTCATCGAGGTAGGAGATCAGCACATCGGCACCTTCGCGGGCAAACGCAATGGCGACAGCCCGGCCAATGCCAGAGTCGCCACCGGTAATAATGGCTTTTTTACCCGTCAGGCGGCCTGATCCCTGATAGCTCTCTTCGCCATGATCGGGCTGCGGCTGCATCGCGGCAGTGCTGCCTGGCCACGTCTGCTGCTGTTCGGCGAAAGGTGGCTGTGGACGCTGAGTGGATGACATGGCTATTCCTCCAGTAAAAGGGGCGAAACCTGTCAGGGCGTCACTCCCCGACAGGCGTGCAGCATGAGTGATTAAGGTTTTGGCGGCGTGATACCGTCAATCTGCTCGGCCTGGGCACCGGAACCCGGGCGGGCGTTACCGAGCAGCGGTTCGTCACCCAGAATATCGGGCTGCTGTTTCGCGCTGAACTGACCCTGACCATCGTAAGCCGGACCGCTGCTCCAGCGGCCTTCCGGCAGCGGTTTATCCAGTGAGGTGTTCAGGCAGTAGTAGGAGTGTTCCTGCGCCTCATTTTCCTGCGGGAAGCTGTTCGGAATCGGCAGCGAGGCGTTCAGTCCGCCCATCTCCTCAATCACCGCCAGCCACTGCTGCTGGTGCATGGTGTCCCTGGCGATCAGGAACGAGAGGAAATCCTTCATGCCTTTATCTTCGGTCATGTTGTAGAGACGGGTAGCCAGCACGCGACCGGTGGCCTCTGCGGTGACGTTGGCCAGCATATCCGCCGCGACGTTACCGGAGGCGTAGATGTGGCTCATGTCGAACGGCATCCCGTTGGCGTTCACCGGCATTGCGGCCAGGCCGGAAGAGAGAATATGGCGCGGGTTCATGCCACCCAGAATCGCATTAACCACCGGATCTTTCGCGGAGGCTTCCTGGTAAGAGAGGGGGGCACCTTCCAGATTAAGCGCCACAGCGTAGCCCAGCATTTCGATATGGCTCAGCTCTTCGGTGGCGGTTGAGATCAGCAGATCGCGAATCCGCACATCACCGCGTGCGCCCATTGCCTGGAAAAAGTATTGCATCGCTACACGAATTTCACCTTCGACGCCGCCGATGGCCTGCTGTAACAGCATGGCAAACTCTGGATCGGGTTTCTCTACACGAACCGGAAATTGAAGTTTTGATGAATGATGAAACATGATTATTTTCCTCGTCTGTGTTTGCAGGAGATGCAGAAAAAGCCTGGACACAGATATCGGATAAATAAAGCGAACCGAGAGCAATTAACCGCAATTGATGGTGAAATAAGCGGCAAAAATGGTTAAATCTGGCACGATATCTGGCTGTAAGAGAGGGCGGAAAAGAGGGAACGGAAAGGGGGTTGCAGGACAAAAAAAGCCCCTTATCAGGGGCAGATTCCGGACAGGAAACGCATCCATGCTAATTCGCGTTCCATCGTAACAGACACAGGTTTTTTAGCTGGCGCTGGCTGCCGGCGCACGCTGCAGAACATGTTCGAGAGCCTGACGGTAAACGTCCTGTTTAACCACGTCACGCTCACTCTCCAGGCGGTTAATCAGGCCCAGCACGACGTCTTTATCGGAAACGTGAGCTTTAGCGCGGGCGAGTTCAGCATGGACAGCCGCGATAACCTGTTTTTCAGTCGTCAGTGTCTTGCCAGAGTTCATGAAGTAATCAGAAATCTGAGACTCTGTATTCATCGTAGGTTGCATGTCAGGCCTCATAAGAAATTGGGGGTTGATGCGTCGATTCAGATCCGGTGACCGGCAGACGCAAAAAAAAATTGCATCTGAAGGTGGAAATCCACAACACCTTCAGATGCGGTGCAAAGCACCCTTCGTTACAAGTGATTTATCGTCACGCAGTAAAGTTATACAAGAATGAGAAACTTGTACAATGAAATCTGATAAAAGTGTACTGGTCGGAGGTGTTGGTGGGTTGAGTTTTCCGGCAAAATGGCAAGGTTATTTATTTTATATCATTAAATACAAAGAGTTAATTTGTTATCCCGGCCAGCGTTGTGGGAAGGGCAAGGCACCCGTTTATTTTGCGGCCACCCGGTAAAAACGTTACAACTGCCTTTTTTACGCCGTTTTTCTCCAGAAACCTGTACAACCTGTACAGGTTTCTGCGGTGCACAGGATCAGCGTGCAACGCGGCTGCTGGAATCCTGACCGTCCGGCCGGCCAGGACGCATAATTCACTTCACACGCCGGAGGCAGAAGACTAAGGTTGACCCCTAATTCATCACAAGGAAACGATCATGGTTCACGACTATTTCGCGATACCGCCTGCGGGCATCACTCAGGAGCAACACAAACGTTCGGTCGCCGTGGCGGCTGCCCTGTCAGTGGCAAAAGAGTCCGTCAGCGCCTCGACCTCGGCTACCGGCTCTAAAGCCTCCTGGGATCTGCAGGCAGTGGCCAATG
Source organism: Pantoea sp. Sc1 (assembly GCF_000255315.1). Taxonomy (NCBI): domain Bacteria; kingdom Pseudomonadati; phylum Pseudomonadota; class Gammaproteobacteria; order Enterobacterales; family Erwiniaceae; genus Pantoea; species Pantoea sp. Sc1. Next base: position 2,273,343 of record NZ_AJFP01000001.1, on the reverse strand, counting down.
AAATTGGCAATCTGGCCGACGCGATTCAGGATGCGCTGGAGAGCGACAGCGCGGTTTAAACGCTGACGGCGAGGCCACCGCCGCCGCTGAGACGGAAGAGAACAGGGCGGTGGCAGCGACCCGCACAGCCTGCGAACGGTCACTGTCGGGCACTGCCGGAAAGGGGGTTATCTCATCGCCCCCGGCTCAGACTGAATAGCGTGGCAGAGCCTGTGCGCTGCTTATTTCCTTTCTCCCGACCGCTCCGCTCTTCTTGTTTTTTGCGCACGATCACTCTCTTATCTGACCTCTTTTCATTCCCGGAATGATTCAGCGCACGTGGCTGAACATTCTCTTTTTCTGCCTGCGATAAATGTCCTTCAGCCAGCGTCACCGCATTAAGGCTGTCGCGCGTTGCCGTTTAAAAAAGCGGAATAATCAGGCTGCGTTGCCTGTTTAAATGGCCGCCGGGCGTGATCCGATTGTGCTTAAGTTAAAAAGTCAGCGGGTGAATTTATAAGAAGAATGAATGTAAGTCGCTCTCAGCGTTATTTTATCGCTGCGGAGAAAATCATCTGATTTCGCTTAATATCGCGGCAGCCAGAAAGAAAGATTAAAAAAAGTGTGTGGTTGTCAGGCGCTTTACTTAAAAACACCTCGTTTCGCTTGATTAAAAGGGGGATTCGATATTACTGTATTTATATACAGTAATCCGGAAGAGGAGAACAATGATGGAATTTATCAAACCTGCGGACATACGCGCCGCAATGGCCTTGCCGCTCTATATCGAACGTGTCCCGTGCGGATTTCCCTCCCCGGCGCAGGACTATGTTGAACAGCGTATCGATCTGAATACCCTGATGGTACAGCACCCCAGCGCCACCTATTTTGTCCGGGTCAGCGGCGAATCGATGATAGAGGCGGGCATCAATGATGGTGACATGCTGGTGGTCGACAGCTCTCTCACCGCCGGGCATGGGGACATCGTGGTAGCCGCCGTCGACGGGGAATTTACCGTGAAACGCCTGCAGCTTCATCCCTGCCTGCAACTGATGCCGATGAACACCAAATTTAAGCCCATCGCCATCCAGACTGAAGATGTGCTGGAAGTGTTTGGCGTCGTCACCTTTGTGATTAAATCGACGCACTGAGCATGTTTGCGCTGGCCTGACTGAATGCCGCTATCCGGCAGAAAGCATCGGTGCGCTGATGCAATGAGACAGGCGCGGAGAGCCCGCTTCAGCCGGACTCTCCGCGCCTGCACTAGCCTGGCAAGCACCACGGCACGCGCGTCACAGGCGAGGGCGACATTCATGTCGTGAATTGACCAATCCAGGGGTTATGGGTTTCCTGAGACCAGAGCTGTGACAGCCGTTCCCGGAACTTTTCCGCCGCCGGACTGAGTCCCGTCTCTCTGCGCTGAACCAGGCCCAGCGTGCGTCGGATCACCGGTTCAACCAGCGGACGGCTGACAAGAACAGGGTGTTCATCCATGGGCATCGCCAGGTTCGGCACCACCGCGACACCCAGGCCCGCCTCCACCATACCGAGTGACGTTGAGAGATGTCTGACCTCGTAAAACCAGTCGGGTTTAAAGGTTCCGCCCTCCAGCGCCTGGTCGATCAGCGATCGGTTACCGCTTGAGCGCCGCACACCAATCAGTCTTGAACCCGCCAAATCTTCCCACGTCACCAGCGGTTTTTGCGCCAGCGGGTGATCGCGCCGACAGGCGAGAACAAAGGGTTCATTGACGAGCGGGCTAAAATCGATGTTGGGATGTGTGATGTTTATCATATTTATGCCGAAATCTGCGTCGCCATTTAAGACGGCTTCGAGGCAGTCGCTGGCACTGTGTTCGAGAATCCGGATACGAATGTTGGGATAGAGATTGTTAAAATCTCTGATAGCGGAGGGCAGAAAGTAGAACGCCGCCGTAGGCAAGCAGGAGAGGGTAATCACTCCGCTCTGATGTGTCGCCATCTCCTTAATACTGAGAATCGAGCTTTCATAGAAGTCGATTAAATTCTTCGCTTTAGGTAAAAACTCTCTGCCAACCGCCGTAAGCCTGATATTTCTTGTCGTCCGTTCAAATAGCGTTGTTCCCAGGTTCTCCTCCAGTTTCTTAATTCTGCGTGTTAACGCAGGTTGTGAAATGTGAAGAAAGTGCGAGGCTCTTGTGAAACATCCAATTTCTGCAATTTTAACAAATGCTTGTATTCCCTGAAGCTCATGCTGCATGACCGTTCACGCCTTATTGTGATGAAGGTTTAACCACACTAACTCAGTGGGTATCTATGCGCAAAGCGTATTAATGACGCGAATATTGACATTAGAGTTATCGATGGCGCTGTGGAATTTTGATGCGGTTCTTATCACTATCAGAAATGAGAAAACATCATGCTAAAGATTCCTTGCGTACTGATGCGGGGCGGGACGTCGAAAGGGCCGGTGATTCTGGCCAGCGATTTACCGGCCAATGTTGAAGAGCGTGACGCTGTGCTGCTGGGGCTGATGGGCGCAGGCCATGAGCTCGAAATTGATGGTATTGGTGGCGGAAGTCCCCAGACGAGCAAGGTGGCGATTGTCAGCCCGTCACAGCACCCGGATGCCGATGTCGATTATCTTTTCGTTCAGGTGATGGTCAACGAGCGACGGGTCGATACCACGCCTAACTGCGGCAATATGCTTTGTGCTGTCGGGCCTTTTGCGATTGAAAAAGGGCTTGTCAGCGCCACCTGTCCCGTCACCACCGTGCGAATTCGTAACCTCAACACCGGCACTCTGGTCGACGCAGAGGTGCAGACGCCTGACGGGCGTGTCACTTATGAAGGCGACACACACATCGACGGGGTTCCCGGCACCGCAGCGCCTCTGGGACTGACCTTTCTGAATTCGGCTGGCTGTAAGACCGGTAAATTACTGCCTACCGGTAACGTTATCGATCGTATCGATGAGGTCGAGGTGACCTGTATCGATATGGCCATGCCGATGATGCTCATTGATGCGGCTCAGCTGGGAAAAACGGGCTATGAAAAACCGGCGGAGCTGGAAGCGGACCGCGCATTTATGGCGCGCCTGGAGCATCTTCGTCGTCAGGCTGGCCGGGCAATGGGGCTGGGTGACGTCGCTGACAAAGTGATCCCTAAACCTGTTCTGCTGAGCAAACCCCAGGCGGGAGGGACGATTAGCGTTCGTTACTTTATGCCGCATGCCTGCCACCGCTCGCTGGCGATTACCGGGTCGATCGGCATTTCAACCGCAACGCGCATTGAAAACTCTGTCGCTCACCGCGTGATTGCCGGACAGCCAAAGACGCCATACACCAATATTATCGATATTGAACATCCCGGCGGGAAAATTTCCGTTTCATTAACCAATGACAGTCATGAAATAGAAAAAACGCGGGCCGCGGTTATCCGGACATGCCGCAAACTTTTCGAGGGCGTTGTCTGTGTGCCGGATGCTGTCATTCCAGCAGTTATTTAATTACTGACCTCTGATAAAAATAATAGCCGCGCAGGCGAGCTATCGCTTTCTGTACCCTGAAAATAATATTGAGGATGTTATGACTATAACGACCGATAAAAAAGCAGACCCCATGAGTGAGGTCAAAACTGGTGCTTATCTTCGCATCATTCTGGCCCTGGCTTTATCCGGGCTGGCAGAATTAGCCTCGCTGTTCTTTATTCAGCCACTGCTGCCGGTTCTGGCGGTGGAATATGACGTTCCTGTCAGTCAGGTGAGTATTATTCTCTCCGCCGAGACCGCTTTACTGGCGTTCGGTCTGTTATTTACCGGAACGTTATCCGACCATTATGGCAGAAAGCGATTAATCATCGTTTCGCTGCTGGCAGGGGGGATATTGACGCTTCTCTGCCCGCTGGCGCAATCGTGGGCGCTGCTGGTTGCTCTGCGCGCCGTTATCGGACTGGCACTCAGTGGTATTGCGGCGGCGGCAACCGCCTATATCAGTGAAGAAGTGGCGCCGGTGGTGGCTGGCGTTGTCACCGGTTACTTTGTGTTTGGCAACTCCATGGGTGGCATGTCCGGGCGTATTATTGCCAGTCAGCTGATTGAACATATTTCTATAAACACCATCTTCTATGGATTTGCCGCCAGCCTCATCGTCGTGGCGATCCTGGTTAATTTCCTGTTGCCCGCCTCACGCAATTTTAAGCCGACTGAAAATCTGAATGTATTGTGTGTGGTGAAGGGCGCGGCGGCACACTTTAAAAATAAAAATCTCTCTCGGGTGTTTATTCTCAGTTTTATTATTTTTGGTGTCTTTACCTCACTCTATAACTATCTGGCTTTTTTCCTGAAGGGCGAACCCTTCAATATTACGCCAGCCAATGCGGGTCTGATCTCCTTCAGCTTTGCCCTGAGTTTCTTTACTGCACCGCAGGCGGGCCGGTTTGCCGAAAAATATGGCAGCATGACGGTACTCAGAATGCTCTTCGCCATGATGGCGCTGGGCATGCTGCTGACGCTGGTGAATAACGTGGCCATCTTTATCGTCGGGGCGGTTATTTTCACGGGCTGTTTCTTTGGCTGTCATGCAATTGGTCTGCGCTGGGTCAGCAAAAATGCCACCCATGCGCGGGGGCAGGCGGTCGCACTCTATCTTTTCTTCTACTACATGGGCGGCTCAGTGATTGGCTTCGTCAACGGCTTTGTCTTCCATGGCACCGGCTGGCACGGAATGACCGCTTTCATTATCGCCCTGCTGGTCGTGGCTGCCGTAGTGGCCACGTCGCTGGCGGGTGGGGAACAAAAAAAGCTGGTGCCCGCCACGCCCGTGAAATAACCCCGTAAACACCTTCACGCCGTCTCTGGCGGCGTGAACCCGGACAGATGTGAACAGAAGAAGCAGGCTCTACTATGAAACTAACCAGCTACAGTCATCACGGCCGTAAAAGCTACGGCATCTTTACCGAGAACGGCATTATCGACCTGGGTAAAAGAATCGGTCATACCTGGCCTGATCTGAAAACCTTACTGCAGCAGGATGCCATCGACGTTGCCCGGCAATATCAGGATGACCCTGCCGACGTCAGGGTGAGTGAGATTACCTTCCTGCCTGTCATTGAAACACCCGAAAAAATCTTTTGTGTCGGCATGAATTACGCCGAAAAACGTCAGGAGTTTGCTGAAACCAGCGATGCGCCAACCCTGTTTATCCGGTTTCCTGACTCCCAGACCGGGCATGGAACGCCGGTCGTTAAACCGGCCTTATCCAGCGAGTTCGATTACGAAGGGGAGCTGGCCGTGATTATTGGCAAACCGGGCAGCAATATCGCGGTAAGTGAGGCGATGCAGCACGTTGCCGGCTACAGCTGCTACATGGATGGCTCCGTGCGTGACTGGCAGCACGCCTGGTTTACCGCCGGTAAAAACTGGCCTCATACCGGCGCCTTTGGCCCCTGTATGACGACGGCGGATGCCATTCCGGACCCGCATGCTTTGTCAATTCAGACCTGGCTGAACGGCAGGCTGGTACAGAATGATTCCACAGCCAGCATGATCCATAAAATTGCTGACCTGATTAGCTACATTACCACCTTCACTTCACTCAGTGCCGGAGACGTCATTATTACCGGCTCGCCCGGTGGCGTTGGCAAAAAGCGCACGCCGCCCCTCTTTATGTATGAAGGCGACCAGGTCGACGTGGTTATTGAAAATGTCGGGCACCTGACCAACACGATTGTGGAGTCCGATCCGCAGCATCAGCGGCTGGCGTCGTAGTTTCTGCCAGTGACAACGGAATGTGACCCTCAACGGTATTTTCAGGAGTAACCCGATGTATAGCGACCAGGCGCTGACGTTCGAAACGGTTGACACCCGCCACGTTACGCTGCGGGAAGAGATCCGCCTTTTTCTGGCAGGGAATGGATTAGGCATGGATGAGGATATTGAGCAGTTCGTTGTGGCGCGCTGCAAACGGGATCTGGTGGCCTGTGCAGGCATCGCGGGCAATACCTTAAAATGCGTCGCGGTGGAAAGCGGCTGGCGCGGAACCGCACTGGGGCTGAAGATCGTTCATGAAGCGGAAGTGCAGGCTATTCAGAATGGCGAGCATCAGCTCTTTCTCCTGACTACGCCAGAGAGGGTGAAAGCCTTCCGGGGATGCGGATTCTATCCGCTGGTGACGCTGGATAACCGCGCCACGCTGATGGAGAACACGCCGGTCGGCATCGATCACTACTGCAGAAAGCTACGTGCTCATCATCGGGTTCAGGCCGATCACGTTGGCGCGATTGTCATGAATGCCAATCCGTTTACCTCCGGACATCGCTATCTCATTGAGCAGGCTGCACACTCCTGCGACTGGCTGCATATTTTTGTGGTCGAAGAGGATTTATCGGCGTTCTCCTTTCAGGAACGTTTCGCGATGGTCCAGGCGGGGGCACGGCATATTCCGAATGCCTCGGTTCATCCCGGCTCGCGCTATATTATTTCGCGCGGGACTTTTCCCGGTTATTTTCTGAAAGAGAAGCAGATCGTGAATGACGTCTTCGCTGCCATCGATCTCATCTTATTCCGTCGCTACATTGCGCCTGCGTTAAATATCACACAGCGGTTTGTCGGAACAGAACCCTTTTGCAAAGTTACGGCGCACTATAACCATGCGATGCATAACTGGCTCGAAGATGAGGCGATAATGGCAGACGCCATCATTAACGTGACTGAGATCGCCAGAATAACGGATGAAAATAATCTGCCAATATCGGCTTCTGCGGTAAGGGCGGCATTAAAAAGAAAGGATATGGATGCGGTTAAACGAATGGTGCCCGCCACGACGCTGCCTTTTTTAACCCGGTGGCTGTCACACCACGCTTTTACGCAGCCAGATTATGACCTGGCGAACGTCTGATAAATCAGTATTCAGGAAAATAAAATGAAAATAGTTAAGGCGGCTATTGCCGGCACGCTGGAATCCAGCGACCTGGTGGTTAAAGTCAGCCCCGGTGAAGAGGGGCTGGAGATTACGATCCGCAGTGAAGTTTTTAAACAGTTTGGCGAACAGATTGCCGCCGTGGTGAAAGAAACGCTGGCGGCACTTAATGTGACCCAGGGGGAAATTGTTATTGAAGATAAAGGGGCGCTGGATTGCGTTATTCGCGCCAGACTGCAGGCGGCAATATTGCGTGGCGCAGATCGCACCGATATCGTGTGGGAAAAAATATCATGAAAAAATTACGTCGCAGCATGCTTTTTTTACCCGGTTCAAGTGCCGCCATGCTCTCCACGGCTTTTATTTATCGCCCCGATTCAATCATGTTTGATCTGGAAGATGCCGTTTCATTAAAAGAGAAAGACAGCGCGCGGCTGCTGGTTTTTCATGCCTTACAGCACCCGATGTATAAAGAGATCGAAACGGTGGTCAGAATTAATCCGCTGAATACCCCCTTTGGGCTGAAAGATGTTGAAGCGGCGGTTCGGGGCGGCGCGGATGTTATTCGCTTACCGAAAACAGATACGCCGGATGATATTGATCAGCTGGAAAGTGAAATTGCCCGCATCGAGGCGGAATGTGGCCGTCCGGTGGGATCAACAAAACTGATGGCAGCGATTGAATCGGCTGTCGGCGTGATTAATGCGGTCGCTATCGCCAAAGCATCGCCGCGTTTAATGGGCATCGCGCTGGCGGCCTTTGATTACGTGATGGATATGCAGACGGAGCGGGGCGACGGCGCCGAACTTTTTTATGCGCGCTGTGCGGTATTGCATGCGGCGCGTGGCGCAGGGATCGATGCGTTTGATGTGGTCTATGCCGACATTGATGATGAGGCGGGTTTTTTAAAAGAGGTGGAGCTGATTAAACGTCTGGGATTTAACGGCAAGTCGCTGATCAATCCCCGGCAGATTGAGATCGTACACAACGCCTACGCGCCCACGCAGGAAGAAGTTGATTACGCAGAGCGCGTGATTGCTGCAGCAGAAGAGGGGGATCGTCAGGGGCTGGGCGTGGTGTCGCTGAACGGAAAAATGATTGATGCGCCGATTATCAACCATGCCCGCGTCGTCCTTGACCGTAAAAACGCCTCCGGCGTCCGTCAGTAGCCCTTCCGCCCCGACTAACAGGATGAAATGATGAGCCATTTAACCCGAGCACTCCAGGCCCTCTCCGGCAGCGCATATCAGTATGAACGCTTTACCGGTGCCCATACCCACACCCCGCACCTCGCCGATCTCCGGCAGAAATATCAGCGCAAACTTTTCGACAGTATTGATGACGTTTTAGAACGCTGCGAACTGCGTGATGGGATGACCGTCTCGTTTCATCACGCCTTTCGTGAAGGGGATAAGGTGATTAATTACGTCATGGACAAGCTGGCCGAAAAAGGCCTCAGAGGGCTGACGCTGGCCTCGAGTTCGTTAATGACCTGCAACGCGCCGCTGATCGAACACATTAAAGCGGGCGTCGTGACCAAAATCTACACCTCCGGCATGCGTGGTGAACTCGCCGAGGCGATTTCACATGGGCTGATGGCGGAACCGGTAGAGATCCACTCGCATGGCGGCCGGGTTCATCTGATTGAGAAAGGGGAAATCAGCATCGATATCGCCTTTTTAGCGGTCTCCTGCTGCGACGAGTATGGCAATGCCAGCGGCAGCGGCGGTGCATCGCGCTGCGGTTCGCTGGGGTATGCGATGGTGGATGCCAGATATGCCAGAAAGGTGGTGCTGCTGACGGAAAGCATTGAGCCGTTTCCCCTGATGCCCGCCAGTCTGACCCAGGATCAGGTGGATTACATTGTCAGAATCGACAGCGTCGGCGATCCGGCAAAAATCAGTGTCGGTGCTGCCCGCGTCACCAGTAATCCGCGTGAACTGATGATTGCGCGCTCGGCTGCCGACGTGATTGAGCACTCCGGCTATTTCCGCGACGGCTTTTCGCTGCAAACCGGTTCGGGTGCCGCCTCGACAGCCTGCACCCGTTTCCTGGAATCACGCATGCGTAAACAGAACATTGTGGCCAGTTTTGCTCTGGGCGGCATTACCGGCACCCTTGTGGATCTGCATGAAAAGGGACTGATTAAAACACTGCTGGATACGCAGAGTTTTGATGGGGTTGCCGGCGCCTCGCTGGCGAAAAACCCGCATCACGTTGAAATCTCCACCAGCGTGTATGCCAACCCCTCCGCCAAAGCCGCCTGCTGCGATCGTGTCGATATTGTCATCCTGAGCGCGCTGGAAATCGATACGGATTTCAATGTGAACGTGCTGACCGGCTCCGACGGCGTGATGCGCGGGGCATCCGGCGGCCATTGTGACGTGGCCGCCGCGGCGAATCTGACCATCGTGGTGGCTCCGCTGATCCGCAGCCGTATTCCGACCGTCGTTCGTCAGGTGACCACACGGGTGACACCGGGAGAGAGCGTCGATGTTCTGGTCACCGATCACGGGATTGCCGTCAATCCCGCCCGACAGGAGGTGAAGGCCCGCCTGATGGCCGCGGGTCTGCCGGTGGTCGATATCGACACGCTTTATCAGCGCGCGCTGCTCATCTCGGGCGAGCCAAAGCCCATTGCGTTTACCTCCCGCATCGTCGGCGTGGTGCGCTATCGCGATGGCGGCGTCATCGACGTGGTCAGGCAGGTGAAAGCGTGAACCGTGTTGTGGCCCCGGCATCGTGCAGGCGTCTGGCGCTTGACGATGTGCTGAACGCCAGAGAGGCGCGCGCGCGTCGGCAGCAGGCGTGGCTGTGCCAGTATGGGCAGCCAGTGATTACAGCCACGCTCGTCTGGCCGGGGGAGGTCAAAGATACCCCGCTTGCCCGGCAGGTCATGGCTGAGGCGAAAGAGGCGATTAATCAGCGGCTGCAACAGCACCGATGGCGGATCGCCAGGCAGGAGGCGGCCTTTCCCGTCACCGGCCCGGAGGCGTTCTGGTCCGTGTCGTCACCCGCCTGGATGATCAAGCATGTCATGGCCGATCTGGAGGATAACCATCCTCTTGGGCGTTTGTGGGACATTGATGTCTTTTGTCCCACTGCGGGCCTGATCAAGCGCAGTGCGATACATCAGCCGATGCGCAGATGCTTTCTCTGTCATGAACCCGCCCACGTCTGCTCCCGTATGCGCCGCCATGCCCAGGATGAACTGGCGCAGAGAATTGAGGAGATAACCTATGACTATTTCAGCGGTCAGCGTTCAGCCTGAGCGCGCCGGGGATATTGCCTGGCTGGCCGCAGAGGCGATGGTCAAAGAGGTGAAGCTGACCCCTAAGCCGGGGCTGGTGGATCGCCGGAATAATGGGGCGCATAGCGACATGAATTTCATGCACTTTATGGCCAGTATTCGCGCCGTCTCACCCTGGTTTCCCCGTTTTTATGCCCAGGGGGTTGCCACCGCTGGTTTGCCCGCTTCCCAGACGTTACGGGCAATCAGACCCACGGGGCTGGCCTGTGAGCAGGCGATGTTTAAGGCCACGGGAGGCATCAACACCCATAAAGGCGGAATTTTCTCTCTGGGGCTACTGTGCGCTGCCGCAGGCCGGCTCGCTAAAAACGCGATAAGGCTCAGCCAGCACAGCCTCTGTCGGGAAATCCGCGCGATGTGCGCAGGTCTGGTCAGCAACGAACTCAGCAACCCCGGTCAGGCAAAAACCAAAGGCGAACAGATTTTTCAGGCATTCGGATTAACCGGCGCACGCGGTGAGGCGGAGAAGGGCTTTGACACCGTCAGGCGATATGGTCTGCCGCAGTGGGAAAACGTCCTGCGTGCGGGGGGATCGGAAGAGGAGGCCCTGCTCAGGATGCTGCTGGCTTTAATCGCCGCCAATCCCGACACCAATCTGGTTTCGCGGGGCGGTATGCGGGGACTGAACTATGCCCGGCGCTACGCCACCCGGCTCCTGAAAATCAGGGATCTCTCCGGTGAAACGCTCACAAAGGCGCTGAGACATATGGATAACGCCTTCATTCAGAAAAATATCAGTCCGGGAGGCAGCGCAGATCTTCTGGCGGTGGGGTGGCTCCTTTCCCATTATCCGGCGTCATGAAACCGCATGAACAGGGCGAGGAAAAAAGAATGATGACGCAACGGCTGCACCAGCTGAGCGAGCGGTTCACGGTGATTCTGGTGCCGGGGGTGCGCGACAGTGATGAAGGTCACTGGCAAAGCTGCTGGCATCGGCGTTTTCCTCACTGGAAACGGATACGTCAGCGAAACTGGCTGGCGCCCGATATTGATGGCTGGATCGCAGCGATACGCCGGGAGCGCTTATGTTGCCAGCGCCCGGCGATTCTGGTCGGACACAGTTTTGGCGCGCTCGCCGCCTGCCGTCTGGTTCAGACGCAGACGCTGCCCGTGGCCGGCATCATGCTGGTTGCGCCCGCAGAGCCCGCGCTGTTCGGACTGGAGGAGCAGGTGCTGCCGGAAAAACTGCCCGTTCCCGGCGTGATGTTTGTCAGCCACAACGATCCCCTCATGCCATTTAAACGCGCCCGGTTCTGGGCGGAATGCTGGGGTGCACACCTTATCGATCTGGGTGACGCCGGGCACATTAATAGCGCGGCCGGCTTTGGGGAGTGGGAATTTGGCCTGGCGCAACTGGCCGCATTTGGCGAAGGCCTTGAGACCGATAATTAAAAGCAGAATGACGCACACTCTTTACTTCACGCAATTCAGACAGGTGATGTCTGTTTCGGAGAAACTATGTCAGACAGCTACAGTAAGCATGTACAGGAACGTGCTTTAAAAAATCTTCCTCCTGAGCCGCTTAATGCCGGGCAGACCCGCGCGTTAATTGATGCGCTGATATGTGCAGAGGGTGACGATAAAAACAGGCTCCTGGAGCGGTTAGCCCATTGCGTTCCGCCCGGCGTCGATCCGGCCGCCAGCGTTAAAGCGGATTTTCTTTATCAGCAGATTAAAACCGGTGACCAGGCGGGCATCATTCCGCCTCAGCAGGCGATTGAACTGCTGGGCACCATGCAGGGTGGATACAATATTCAGCCACTGATCGATCTGCTGGATGACCCCCAATGGGCGAGCTGCGCGGCGCAACAGCTGAGTCACACCCTGCTTATTTTTGAAAAATTTAACGATGTGGCTGAAAAAGCGCAGCAGGGGAATCACCCTGCACAGGCGGTGATGCAGTCATGGGCGCGGGGCGAATGGTTTACACGCCGCCCGGCACTCCCGGAGACGATGACGCTCAACGTCTTCCGTGTCACCGGTGAAACCAATACAGATGACCTGTCTCCCGCGCCTGAGGCATGGTCACGTCCCGATATTCCGCTGCATGCGCTCTCTATGCTGAGCCATCCGCGCGAGGGGGTGGAGCCGGATGAGCCTGGCAGCCGGGGGCCGATGACGCAGCTGGCGACGCTGAAGCAGCAGGGCTATCCACTGGTCTACGTCGGGGATGTGGTGGGAACCGGCTCGTCGCGAAAATCGGCCACCAATTCGCTTCTGTGGCATATCGGCAGGGATATCCCCTGGGTGCCCAATAAACGCAACGGCGGCGTGGTGTTTGGCGGAAAAATTGCCCCCATCTTTTTCAACACGCTTGAGGACTCGGGCGCACTGCCTGTCGAAATGGACGTCTCCGGCCTGAAGACGGGCATGCTGATCGACCTTTATCCTTACCGGGGCGAAGTGCGCGACCACGCCAGCCAGCAGCTGATCACCCGATTCACGCTGAAAACGGCGGTGCTGCCTGACGAAGTGCGTGCGGGCGGGCGTATTCCGTTGATCATTGGCCGAAGCCTGACGGCCAGAGCACGGGAGTGGCTGGGACTGCCGCCTTCCGACCTCTTCCGGCAGCCTGAAGCCCCCGCACCGTCCACGGCAGGTTTTACCCTGGCGCAAAAAATAGTGGGAAGAGCCTGTGGTGTGGCGGGCGTGCGGCCCGGCCAGTATTGCGAACCTAAAATCACCACGGTCGGTTCGCAGGATACCACCGGCGGCATGACGCGCGATGAGCTGACCGATCTCGCCTGCCTGCGCTTTTCCACCGACCTGTTCATGCAATCGTTCTGTCACACGTCGGCGTACCCTAAACCGGTTGATGTGAAGCTGCATGAGACACTGCCAGAGTTTATCAGCCTGCGGAATGGCGTCGCGCTCAGACCCGGCGATGGCATCATTCACTCCTGGCTTAATCGCATGCTGATCCCCGATACGGTCGGCACCGGCGCAGACTCTCACACCCGTTTCCCATTAGGGATCTCGTTTCCGGGCGGCTCCGGTCTGGTCGCCTTTGCCGCAGCAACCGGCATTATGCCGCTGGATATGCCGGAGTCGGTGCTGGTGCGTTTCACCGGCGACATGCAGAAAGGGATCACCCTGCGTGACCTGGTTCACGCCATCCCGCTTTATGCCATCCGACAGGGATTGCTGACGGTAGAGAAGAAAAACAAGATCAACATTTTCTCCGGCCGGATTCTGGAAATCGAAGGGCTGAGCAGCCTGAAAGCCGAACAGGCTTTCGAACTGGCGGATGCGTCGGCTGAACGCTCTGCGGCGGCCTGTGTGTTGCGTCTGGAAGAGGAGAATGTGGCGGAGTTTCTGCGTTCGGATATTGCGCTGCTGCGCTGGATGATAGAGCAGGGCTATCAGCACGCCGGGACCCTGGCGCGACGGATTACAGAGATGGAAGCATGGCTGGCTAATCCGTCGCTGCTGGTGGCTGACCAGGATGCTGAGTATGCGGCCATAATCGAGATAGACCTCACAGAAATCACCGAACCAATTGTCTGTGCGCCGGATGATCCGGATGATGCCCGCCTGTTGTCAGAGGTGGCCGGTTCGCCAGTTGAGGAGGTGTTCATTGGCTCCTGCATGACCAATATTGGCCATTTTCGTGCGGTCGGTAAACTTCTGTCGGACGTGAAGGATCTGCCTGCCAGGCTCTGGCTGGCGCCGCCAACCAAAATGGATGCGCAGCAGCTCTCCCGCGAAGGCTACTTTAACCGGTTTATTCAGGCGGGTGCCCGAATCGAACCTGCTGGCTGTTCACTCTGTATGGGGAATCAGGCCCGGGTGCGGCAGGGCAGCCATGCTGTTTCAACCTCGACCCGTAACTTCCCGCATCGCCTGGGAACGGATGCCCGTGTTTTTCTGGCGTCGGCTGAACTGAGCGCGGTGGCGGCGATGATGGGTAAAATGCCGACGGTGGAGCAGTATCTTCGGCAGATGGAGAAGATTCACCCGCATCGCGACGAGACGTATCGCTATCTTAATTTCGACCAGTTACCGCACTATCGGTCTGCGCACGATGAAAAGAGGGTGATTAAAACGTTTGCCGGGCAGAACCTGTAATCCGTGGCGTTTAATCTAAGCGTGAGCCGCATCCGGGCAGACAGCAGAGGCAGAGTGTGACGTTTCTGTTGTTCCGGGTGCGGCACACAGGGAGGTGTATGTTGACCGCAAAAACCACAAAAATAGCGTTGCTCATTTTTATCCTTCTCTTACCCCTCGTTTTGCCGCCGCCCACAGGGTTAACCCGGGAGGCCGCGATACTGGCCGGGATCTATCTCGCGGCGATTGTCGGGTTGATCAGCAAGCCTTACCCTGAACCGGTCATCATGCTGGTCGCCGTGGCGCTCTCCTGTCTTGCCATCGCCCGGTTTGACGACTCTCCGGTGAAATCGCTGGATGTGCTGAGCGGCTATGCCTCCGGCACGACGTGGCTGGTGTTCAGCGCCTTTACATTGAGTGCAGCCTTTGTGACCACCGGACTGGGCCGGCGTCTGGCGTACGGGTTTATCCTGAAATTTGGCTCGACCACATTGCGACTCGGCTATGTCACCGCACTGCTGGACGTCATTCTGGCACCAGCGACGCCCTCTAACACCGCCCGCGCCGGCGGGGTCGTCTTTCCCATCATCAACAGCATCGCGCTGGTCTTAGGCTCCACGCCAGGCGAGACGCCGCGTAAAGCCGGGCGGTTTCTGATGGTGAATGTTTATATGGTCACCAAAACCACCAGCTACATGTTTCTTACCGCTTTCGCGGGCAATGCCTTAGCCCTCCAGTTAATTTCTGACATTTTTCACATTCAGATTAGCTGGGGTGGCTGGGCGCTGGCTGGCGTGCCGCTGGGGCTGCTGATGCTGGCGCTGATCCCCTTCCTGACCTATAAAATCGTGCGTCCGGAATTAAAAAAATTAGACAACGTTCACATCGCCACGGCCGGTCTGCAGGCGCTGGGGCCAATGAGTCCGAAAGAGAAAGGGCTTATCGTGGTGTTTATTGCCGCCCTGCTGGGATGGATCTTTTCCCGCCATCTGGGGTTAAACGAATCGGCGGTTGCCGTTATCGCGATGGTGGCTGCCCTGATCTTTAACATCATCAGCTGGAATGATGTGCTGCAGAATAAGGGGGGCTGGAATACCCTGATCTGGTACGGCGGCATTATCGGACTCAGCACGACGCTCAGCAAAGAGGGGATTTTTCACTGGCTGGCAGAGGTGATGTCGGCACACCTGAACTTTCTGGGGCCGGATAACAGCACGATTATCATCATTGTCCTGCTGAGCCTGGCGGTACGCTATCTGTTCGCCTCAGGCGGTGCCTATGTGGCCGCGATGGTGCCGGTGTTAGCCACGGTGGGACTGGTCACCGGCGCGGCACCCGTCCTGCTTGCGCTGGCGATACTCTTTTCTAACTCCTATGGCGGTAGCCTGACGCACTATGGCGGCGCGGCAGGCCCGATTATCTTTGCCGCGGGCTACAACGACATTAAATCGTGGTGGATCACGGGAACGGTGATTACCCTGTTAACCTTTATCCTGCATATGCTCATCGGCCTTCCCTGGTGGAGCTTCCTTTTGCAGCACGGCCTGCTGTAAACACGGTCAGGGCTTTGCTGGCTGACACCGCGTCGGATCAGCCCTCGCTCTGCATGGCACGTTATTTTGCCACGGGGAGATCCTGATAACGGGTGGTGTAGGCGGGTGACAACATTTCCCGCTTCATCGCCCAGGGCTTCTGGACGCCCTGACCGGCAAACCATAACTTCGCTTTTCCGCTCTGATTAATGCCATCGACCACGCGCATCAGCGCTTCACTGCCAGGGCGGGGCTGAAACTCATCGAAAAGATTAAGTTGCGTCACGCCCTGATTAAAAAAGTCCCCCAGCATAACGCCTGCCTTCATATAGCGGCAGCCATCCAGCCAGATACGATCCAGCGCTTCGGCGGCCACGCGTATAATGTCGCGGGTATCGTTAGTCGGGATAGGTAACTGCGCCATAGCCTGATTACCATAAAAACCCTCTCCTTCAGCATGCGGACTGGTGCGGATAAACACGGCGACCTGCCGACAGAACTGCCGCTCCTCACGCAGTTTTTCCGCCGCTCTGACGGCATAGTTACACACGGCTTCCCGCATATCAGCATACGCTGTGATGCGTCCTGAAAAAGAGCGTGAGCAGATGATCTGCTGTTTCGCAGGCGAGAAGGTCTCCAGTTCCAGGCAGGGTTCGCCGCGCAACTCCCTGACCGTTCGCTCCAGCACCACGTTGAAATGTTTGCGAATAACCCAGGTACTCTGTTCCGATAAGTCTTTTGCCGTGATGATGCCCATGGCATTCAGTTTCCTGCTGAGACGTCTTCCCACACCCCAGACATCTTCAACCGGGATCAGGGCCATCAGCTTTTTCTGGCGATCCACATTTGAGAGGTCAACCACACCACGGGTTTTTGACCATTTTTTTGCGGCGTGATTCGCCAGTTTGGCCAGAGTTTTGGTCTGTGCAATGCCGACACCGACAGTAAGATGGGTATCCTGTTTGATGCGCGAGCGGATCTCGTGCCCGACTTCTTCCAGAACGCGACAGTGGCGAACGCCGGTGAGGTCGACAAACGCTTCATCAATGGAGTAGATCTCAACGGCTGGCGAGATCGCCTCCAGCGTGGTCATGATCCGGTTACTCATATCAGCGTAAAGCGTGTAATTTGAACTGAAAACGTGAACGTTGAGCCGCTGCAAATCCTCTTTGATTTTGAAATAGGGTGCCCCCATTTTGATCCCCAACTGCTTTGCCTCGGCCGAGCGGGAGATAATACATCCATCATTATTACTCAGGATGCAGACGGGCTTGCCTCTCAGGTCGGGCCTGAAAACGGTTTCGCATGAGGCGTAGAAGGAGTTGACATCAACCAGGGCGAACATCAGCGATCGGCCCTGTTTAGCGGACTGTTAATCAGGGAGTGGCTGGCCAGCCGATAACCAGCATGGGCAGTGACACCGGCATGAGCGCGCGGTTGAGATGTCACGGGTCTGAAAAGGGGCATAAAGGTATCTTTGCGGATGCTGTATATAAACACAGTAGTGCCAATCAGCGATGCTGGTCAAGTTACGCCATGCCGATTATTTTTAACTTTATGATATGAAAGCTATTTTTATTGTTCGTGCGGCAGGTGCGTGAAGGGGCTGCGGCATATCCCAGCCGGCACCGCACAATGTTCAGCTCCTCGTCAGATAAAGGATGCAGGCTGCGTTAGCGCGACGCTTAATGCGCGTAGTGTACTTATCACTGCTGCCTGCGCTAGAATCCCCGGTTGATTTGACCGAAATGCACCTCTTCAGGCCGGTAATAATGATCACGACAGCGACAACGCAAAAAAGCAGAGAGCGGGGACGGCCCAGAGAGTTCGATATCGAGCAGGCTCTGGATCACGCGATGATCGTTTTCCGGCAAAAGGGGTACCATGCAGCCTCCATCGGCGATCTGAGTGAGGCGATGAACCTCTCTGCAGGCAGTATCTATAAGGCGTTTAAAGATAAACGCTCACTGTTTCTGCTGGTCTTCGAGCGCTATCTGCTGCTGCGCAATGCCGATCTGCGCCGTCGTCTGGCCCCCTGCGTGAGCGGGCGGGAGAAGATCACCGAGCTGTTACAGTTCTATCTGGATTCGGCGCGGGCGACGGAGGGACGGCGCGGCTGTCTGGTTGTCGCCAGTGCCATTGCGTTGCAGACAATGGATGAAGCGCTGGCGCAGCGCATCAATGAAGTTATACAGCGCAATCAGCGCTTCCTGGTTTCACTGCTGGAGCTGGGGCAACGGGATGGCTCCATCGATAACACGCTGAACAGTGAAGCGGCAGCGGGTCTGATTCTCTGCATTGCATTTGGTATGCGGGTGACAGGCAAGGTGGGCGATATGGTCAATGAGCAGCAGACGCTGGCACTGGCATTGAAGGTGCTGGGGTAACAGCGAGCCCGCTGTGTGACGTGACTCCGCCCGGAGCATGTCCGGCACGCGGGGGGCTGAAACGCCCCCGACGATTAACGGCCGAACAGCAGGCTGATGAGCGCGTGATAGTGGCGCTCTTCTTCCTGTGAAGAGGCTGTTTCAAGGCGGCGCAGCAGTTTGGTGCAGATCGATTTGCGATTCACGTTCTGACCGGCATTCAGAATTTCTACCACCACCTGTCCCAGCGTCTCTTGCTGTGAAGGCAGGCTTGCCGCATTAAAATAACGGGCAATATCGTCTGCCGTTTGTGGCAGTCTCTGGTTCGGGTACATGGGTCATTTCCTGGCGAATAATTCAGCATCTAACGAATAGGCACAAAGTTATACAGTATTGTCTGTGTTGTACAGCTATTTCGGCAGAAATCGCCTGCTTTTTATTCAGTACGGCTGCGCTGACAGTGGCAGGGGAAAAAAACAGGATGAGCGGAGTCGGCGCAGGGTGAAAAAGCAGCAGGCGAGCGCAGATTGCCTGCACCCGACAGCCTGGCCTGCAGCATAGCTAGCGGTAATCTTTCAGGAAAACCGGTGCCTGTCCGGTCTCAACCAGCCAGTTAAGTTCGGCGCGGTCGCGCGATGCGGCTTCGGTGAAACTTTTGAGCCAGTTTCGCGCATCGGCAATCTGGGCGACGCGTTCATCACTGCGCTCATGCTCGGCCATTTCACCCAGCTGGCGAATCAGTGAAACGAGCGTGATTTCCTGCTCTGTAAAAGCCAGATTAATTGCCGCTTCACCAAGAATCATATGACCGACGTTTTTGTCATAATACACCATATGTTATCTCCTGATTAATGAGCCATACGCCAGTTTAGTTAAAGGCGTCTCTGACTAAAAGAGCAGAAATAGCAGGTCAAAACGATCGGTCTTTTCCCAAAATAAATGGCACCTCAAAGCGAAGCGCTAACCTGTTAATATTCCAGCATAAAAAATTTCAGACACCTCTGTTCATAAAATAACTGAGCGATTTTGACGATTAAACAGAGAGGGAGATGCCTGAAATTCAGATAAGCCAGCGACTCTGGCCAGGCACAGGGTCACATTAAAGCGCGCCTGTTTCAGCAACAGAGAAAGGAGAAGGGGTTTATAAAAAGAGGCGGACGACTGACAGACAGAATAAAGCCGCCCGAAGGCGGCTTTATTCCACAGAGAGCGTTATTTATTCGGTACTTCGGAAACCGCTTTAACGTCGGCTTTATTAATCTGTTGCTTCACGCCGTTTGCATCGGTGTAAGCCAGCAGGCCTGCATCAGATTCTGACGGTTTGCCATCACTAATAATGGTGCGTCCATCGTTAGTCTGAATCGCATAGCTGGTGCGGGTGCAGCCAGTTAATACAGTCATACCAATCAATGCGGCGAGCGGTAAAATCAGCGCTTTTTTCATCTTATTCACCTTATATTAGTTATCGAGTTCACTCATATTACTGATCTCATTGCGATTGATTTGCTCAGTTTTACCTGTCTGAGCATCGCGATAAGAAACCAGACCGGTATCTGAATCAATCTGCGGTTTACCATCGGTCACGATGGTGCGGCCATCAGTGGTCTTAATCGATTGATTGGAAGAGCAGCCTGCCAGTGTGCCTAAAGAGAGAGCCAGCAATGCGATAGCTGACAGGGATTTCATTTTCATTTTTTGTTCTCCATGAATTCATATCCAGACGTTTACAGCATAGACGCCTTTATAAATTTTGCTGGCCCTGACCCGCTCCGTTGCGTTTTTTTTAAGCAAAAACAGTGGCCACTGTGATTATTTCCGACGCTGAGTCCGGGAAATAGCATTTATTGCAACTTTATATTGTCGGCACGGACGTTTTGCGGCGCTGGCATCCCGTCACAATAAGCACAAAGCCAAAGGCGAAAATAAGATCGGAGATAAGGGCCGCTATTTTGTTAACGTCCGAACCGTCAGCAGGAGAATAGATCGCAGCGCGGAACGCGGGCGCCGGGGAGAGCTCTCCTGCAGGGGAGGATGAGTGGCCCGAAGCCGGTGCGATCCCGGGCCAGAGAGAGGCTATCAGAGGACAGAGTCTTCGCCCGCTTTGGCGGCCGCTTTTTCCGCCTTCATGGCGCTGACCGGATCGGAGGCGCTCAGCCAGCGGTCAAACTTCTGGTAGGTGTCGATAAAGGTCTTAAAGTAGCTGCTGGCAATGGTGGCATTCTCTTTGTGATTCATAAACGCCACGGCCAGCTTGAATGCATCTTCGTTATCAAATTTCATGTTTGTTTCCCTCGCTTAAGATGCATAGAGCGTAGCCTGATAACGCGACCTCTGCATTCAGACAACCGCCTGAAAAGCGACAATAATTCTCTCTGCCCGACGCCATTCATCCGATTGGCGCGGATTCCCACTTACTTCACGCCAAATCCTTCTTATAATGCCAGCTTCACTTGTGAAGGGGACCCGCTTATGTCGAAAGGATTAATCGTTGCCGCTGTGCTGCTGCTGTCGGGTTGCAGCCTGTTGCATAAACAGCCGCCAGCGCCGCAGACGCTGCACTATCGCTGTGGGACGCTGCCGCTGACCGTGACGCTGGATGAGGGTCAGCAGCAGGTCAGTTTCATTATGGACGGCCAGCCGCTGACGCTGAAGCAGACCGTATCGGCATCCGGTGCCCGTTACAGCGATGGTACTTATGTTTTCTGGTCTAAAGGCAACGGCGCATTTATTGAACGGAACGATAAAATTGTCGTGAACGATTGTGAGCTGCAACCTGCCAGCTGACTCTTTATCTGAAAAGGCGAGCATTATGAGCGACAGCGAAACGCTACACACCATTGCCCATCTGCGGCGTGAATATACCCGTGGCGGATTACGCCGGAAGGATCTGCCGGACGATCCCGTCGTCCTGTTTGAACAGTGGCTGAGCCAGGCCTGCGAGGCAAAACTGCCCGATCCGACGGCCATGACGGTCGCAACCGTCGATGAACAGGGCCAGCCGTGGCAGCGTATCGTGCTGCTGAAGCACTTCGATGCGCAGGGCATGGTGTTCTATACCAACCTCGGCAGCCGCAAGGCGTTACAGCTGGCAAACAATCCGCGCATCTGCCTGCACTTCCCGTGGCACTACCTGGAGCGTCAGGTGATGGTACTGGGCGAAGTGGAAAAACTCTCGCCGCTGGAGGTGCTGAAATATTTCCACAGCCGTCCGCGTGACAGTCAGATCGGGGCCTGGGTGTCGAAGCAGTCGAGCCGTATTTCGGCGCGCGGCATTCTGGAAGGGAAGTTCCTTGAGCTTAAGCAGAAGTTCCAGCAGGGTGACGTGCCGCTGCCCAGTTTCTGGGGTGGCTATCGGGTGAAATTTCATACGCTGGAGTTCTGGCAGGGGGGCGAACATCGCCTGCACGATCGCTTCATCTACCAGCGCGATCACGATGGCTGGAAAATCGACCGTCTGGCACCCTGAATCTGCACGATTCCCCCCTATCAGCGCTGGCACAGAGAGCGTCAGCGCTTTATGCTATAGCCCTGATTTTTTTCGATTCCGCATCCCGGCGGAAAGCTGTGTACCAGCCTAGGTGCAGTCTGATCAATTTGGAGTCAGTAATGACCAGCAGTAACCTGATACAACAATTGCAGGAGAGGGGCCTTATCGCCCAGGTGACGGATGAAGAGGCGCTGACAGAGAAACTGGCGCAGGGGCCAATTTCGCTCTATTGCGGCTTTGACCCCACAGCCGACAGCTTGCATTTGGGCCATCTGGTACCGCTGCTCTGCCTGAAGCGTTTTCAGGATGCCGGCCACAAGCCGGTGGCACTGGTCGGTGGCGCAACCGGCCTGATTGGCGACCCGAGCTTCAAAGCCGCAGAGCGTAAACTTAATACCAGCGAAACCGTCGGTGAATGGGTTGAAAAGATCCGCCAGCAGGTGGCTCCCTTCCTCGACTTCGATTGCGGCAGCAACAGCGCAATCGCCGCCAATAACTACGACTGGTTTGGCAGCATGAACGTGCTGACCTTCCTGCGTGATATCGGCAAGCACTTCTCCGTCAATCAGATGATCAACAAAGAAGCGGTGAAGCAGCGTCTGAACCGTGACGATCAGGGCATCTCCTTTACCGAGTTCTCTTACAATCTGCTGCAGGGCTATGACTTTGCCTGCCTGAATGAGCGCCACGGCGTCTCGCTGCAGATTGGCGGATCGGATCAGTGGGGTAACATCACCTCCGGTATCGACCTGACCCGTCGTCTGCATCAGAACCAGGTGTTTGGCCTGACCGTGCCGCTGATCACCAAATCTGACGGCACCAAGTTCGGTAAAACCGAAGGCGGCGCAGTCTGGCTGGATGCGAAGAAGACCAGTCCGTACAAGTTCTATCAGTTCTGGATCAACACCGCGGACGCAGATGTCTATCGCTTCCTGAAGTTCTTCACCTTCATGAGCATTGAAGAGATCAACGCGCTGGAAGAAGAGGACAAAAACAGCGGTACCGCGCCACGTGCGCAGTATGTGCTGGCTGAGCAGGTCACGCGTCTGGTGCATGGCGAAGCGGGTCTGTCGGCGGCGAAACGCATCACGGCCAGCCTCTTCTCCGGCGCCGTGAGCGATATGACCGAAGCGGATTTCGAGCAGCTGGCGCAGGATGGCATGCCAACCATCACCCTGAGCGCTGAAGACGATCTGCAGCAGGCGCTGGTGAAAGCGGAACTGGTGCCGTCACGCGGTCAGGCTCGCACCATGATTGGCTCCAACGCCGTCTCTCTGAACGGTGAAAAGCAGTCTGACGCGGAATACCGCTTCAGCGACAGTGACAAACTGTTTAACCGCTTCACGCTGCTGCGTCGCGGTAAGAAACATTACTGCCTGATTAACTGGCAGTAAGATTTCAGGGCCGGTCTCCGGCCCTTTTTTATGGCAAGGCAGGACAGGGCAAACAAGTGAAAAATATTTTAGCGATTCAGTCGCACGTTGTTTTTGGTCACGCCGGGAATGCGGCGGCTGAGTTTCCGATGCGCCGCCTGGGTGCAAACGTCTGGCCGCTGAATACCGTGCAGTTTTCCAACCATACGCAATATGGCCACTGGACCGGCACGGTGATGCCAGCAACGCACTTAACCGACATCGTGAAAGGCATTGCGGACATCGACCGTCTGAAGACCTGTGACGCGGTGCTGAGCGGCTATCTCGGCTCGGCGGAGCAGGGCGAGCAGATTCTGGAGATTGTCCGTCAGGTCAAAGCGGCCAACCCGAACGCCTGGTACTTCTGCGATCCGGTGATGGGCCATCCGGAGAAAGGCTGTATCGTCGCCCCGGGCGTGGCAGAGTTTCACTGCAAAATGGCGATGCCTGCCAGCGACATCATCGCGCCGAACCTGCTGGAGCTGGAGATGCTGAGCGAACGCACCGTCACCGATGTAGACGCGGCGGTGGACGCAGCACGGGCGCTGATCGCTCAGGGGCCGCGCGTGGTGCTGGTGAAACATCTGGCGCGTGCGGGACGTCGCAGCGATCGCTTTGAGATGCTGCTGGTGACGGCAGAGGATGCCTGGCACATCAGCCGTCCGCTGGTGGACTTTGGCGTCCGTCAGCCGGTCGGGGTGGGGGATCTGACCAGCGGACTGCTGCTGGTTAATCTGCTGCACGGTAAATCGCTGCAGGATGCGCTGGAGCACGTCACCGCTGCGGTTTATGAGGTGATGCTGAAAACCCATCAGATGGGTGAGTATGAGTTGCAGCTGGTGGCAGCACAGGATGCCATCGCCCATCCTACCCAGCACTTTGCTGCTGAAAAGCTGTAACGCATCAGGGCCGGTTATCCGGCCCTGTTCACTCAGGCTAATCCTTCGGCCCTGAGTGCCGCCTGCACCGCAGGCCGCTCTGCAACCCGCTCAAACCACGCCTTCAGCGCCGTATACTCAGACAGATCCAGCCCCAGCGCGTTTGCCCAGCGCGTCACCACGAAGAGATACGCATCGGCCACGCTGAAGTGCAGCCCCATCAGCCACTGTCTGTCACGCAGTGATTCATCGACAAAACGAAATTTTGCTTCCAGCTGACTGCGGGTCTGCGCTTTTACCTCGTCAGAGTAACCCGGCCGGAACAGCGGCCCGAAACTTTTATGCAGCTCGCTGCCAACGTAGCTGAGCCACGCAACGGTCTGGTAGCGCGTCAGGCTGCCAACCGGTGCCAGCAGGTGGCGATCGGGTTTGAGATCCGCCAGGTACTGCACAATGGCGACGCCTTCCGTCAGCACGGTGCCATCGCTGAGCTGCAGGGCGGGTACCTGACCTTTGGGATTGATCTGGCGAAAGTCGTCGCCGCGTTCGGTGAGCTTTGTAGCCAGATCAACGCTGACCTGGGTGAAGTCGAGCCCGCATTCGCGCATGACAATGTGAGGTGAGAGCGAACAGGCACCCGCTTTGCAAAACAGTTTCATAACCCGGTCTCCTTGTGGCAATGGGGTTACTGCATAGTAAATGCTCAGAGCAGAATTACCAGTGACAGGGATCAGGGAATAATCAGGGGGAGACGTCAGCCATAAAAAAGCCGGGCAGAGCCCGGCTGAGAGATGACAGGGTGGCTGTCAGGCCTGCACATCCCGGGCTTTTGCTTCAGAGTCCTGCGTCATGCGGTTCAGCAGCGGCGCAGTAATCAGCATCAGCACGGCGATCACTGCCGTAGTGATACCAATCTCCTGGAACACACGGCTGTAGGTTGCCAGTGAAATCAGCGGATCGGTCACGTTTTCAGGCACAGCCATCAGGTTAGCGACTTTACCGGCAATCACCGCCGCACCGGCGGTGGTCAGGAACCAGGAGCCCATGATAAAGCCCATCAGACGCTGAGGCACCAGCTGCGCGACCATCGCCAGGCCGAGACCGGAGATCATCAGCTCACCGATACTCTGCAGCGCATAGCTCAGGATCAGCCAGTTCACAGAAACGATACCGGCATCGCTGGCAAACTTCGCGCCCAGCGGCAGCACCAGGAACGCGGCGGAGCAGAGCACCATGCCAAAGGCAAATTTGTGCGGCATCGGCAGCTTATCGCCCAGTTTGTTGTAGAGCGACGCCAGCAGCGGGCTGGCCAGCATGATCCAGAACGGGTTCAGCGCCTGGAACTGCTCCGGAGCAAAGGTAATGCCGAAGATAGTGTGCTCAACGTTACGGATAGCGAAGAAGTTCAGAGAGGTCGGCATCTGCATGTAGAGCACGAAGAACAGAATCGCTTCAACCATCAGCAGGAAGGCCACGATCATCTTACGACGCGCCGCGCCCTGCAGCGCAAAGGCTTCTTTGGCAAACACCAGCACGATGCCCAGTGCAATCACCGCCAGCACCACGCGTGCAATCGCCTGGTGATGCAGCATCCAGTTTGCCAGTGCGACCAGCACCACGACGCCCACGAGGGTCATCAGCAGTTTACCGACCTGCAGCGGCGCAAAGTCCGGTTTAGAACCGTAATCTTTGACCATGCGTTTGCAGAACAGGAAGTTGAACAGGGTGATGACCAGACCGATGACGCAGAGGGAGAAGGCGACGCTGTAGCCATATTTTGCGGCTAACCACGGTGTCAGCATCATCGAGAACAGCGAACCGATGTTAATCGACATGTAGAACATGGTGAACGCACCGTCGAGACGCGGGTCATCTTTCTCGTAGCAGGTCGAAAGCAGCGAAGAGGGGTTCGCTTTGAACAGGCCGCTACCCACGGCAATGGTGGCCATACCGAGATAGACGATACTGACGTTGTGGCCGGAGAAGGCGACCAGCGCATAACCCAGCGCCAGAACCAGCACACCCAGTACGATGACGCGTTTGGTACCCAGCACCTTATCACCGAGCCAGCCGCCGATGGCGACCAGACCATAAACCAGCGCACTGAATGAAGAGAACAGGGTAATAGAGTCTGATTCAGACAATCCCAGCTGCTTCACCAGGTAAACCGCCATAATGGCCTGCAGGCCATAGAAGCCAAAACGTTCCCATAACTCAATCGAAAAGATTAAGTAGAACGCCTTTGGCTGTTTAAACGCATTGAGGCTGACAGCCTCATCAGTGTGTTTGTTTGCAGTTGACACTTGTACCTCAGTTTTGTCACATCCTGTTTCGGGACAGGAATTAAGTCTGCGTCATGTGAGTGTTCCATGCGCAAAATTGTTATCAGAAGGGAGGAGCGGCGACTAATTTGGCTGATTACGGGCAGCAGGGCAAGAGTTTTCTGACACCCCGTGTAACCTGATAATGTCAGGTTAAAAATCTTACAATAAACGATGAGGCAGATTTTAATATTGATCTCAAATATCACTTCAGTATAAAAATGCCAAATGAGGGCGGCTTACTGGATGAAATTAATATTAACTGCTAATGGCGCCTTATGCAGATTAAACGTTTGCCGGATGATAATTCAGCAGCACTAACCGGCAGAAGATGGCTATTCCCCAGGCGATCTGCCGAAAATTAAAACGTTAAGCCTGCCGCATTGATGAAAAAGCGTCCGGGTGACGATCCGGAACACAAAACGGCGATTTATTTCAGAAAGTAAAACAAGAAATCGATTGCGCGGGGCTGGCGGGTACGAAAACCCGTGTTGCTGAGCACGCTCGACAGAATATTCACATTCCTGTAGCCTCTCAATTTCCCCTTACAGGAACTCGCTATGTCCTCCTCCCTGCGTTTATCACTGGTCGGTGATTACCGCGCCAGTGCGGTTGCCCATCAGGCTATTCCCCTTGCGATTGAACGTGCCGCCCGTCGGCTGAACATCACTGCGGAAGCAGAATGGATCCCCACTGAACAGCTTAGCGAGGCGCATCTGGCGCAGAGCGATGCTATCTGGGTCGTGCCGGGCAGTCCTTATCATAATGACGCGGGTGTCTTCGACACCATTCGCCGGGCGCGGGAAAGCGGCAAACCTTTCCTCGGTTCCTGCGGCGGATTTCAGTATGCGGTCATCGAATACGCGCGCAATGTGCTGGATTGGCAGGATGCGCGTCACGCCGAAACGGAAACGGGCGGGCGACAGGTGATTACGCCACTGAGTTGTTCGCTGGTGGAGAAGCGCGGCACAGTAAGATTTGAAGCGAACTCCCGTATCGCCCTGGCCTATGGGGCGCTCAGCAGCGATGAAGGCTACCACTGCAACTTTGGCGTCAACCCGGCATTCAGTACCGCACTGGGCGAGAACACGCTGCGCATTACCGCCTGGGACGAGGCGGGTGAGGTGCGCGGCGTAGAGCTGCCCGACCATCCCTTCTTTGTCGCGACGCTGTTTCAGTCAGAGCGCGCCGCCCTGCAGGAGAAAGACGCTCCGCTGGTGGTCGCGTGGATGCAGGCCGCGCTGGCGCAGCGCTGACAGGCTTTATCAGGTGACACCGTCACGGATAGCCGGGCGGGCGCGATGATAACCGTCAGCGATTCAGCTGGCGGCGCTGCGCGATCTGTTCAGCGCGCAGCAGCAGGGCCTGCAGATCCTCTTCATCAATATCCAGCAGTTCACCGCCCTGCATCGCCTGATGCAGATCGGCGCGGGTCAGCGGCACCGGCATCGCCACCGGCTCAGGTTTACTCTCTGCGGGAGCCAGCGGATGCGGATAGCGGCGACCGGCCAGATTATTAAACAGCAGCGCCAGCAGCGCGAGCGTCAGGGAGTTGAGCAGAACCGGCGTCAGAACAAACTGATAGCCCAGCTGCTGCACCGCAGGTCCGCCCAGAATGGCGGTCAGCGCCACCGCGCCGCCGGGCGGATGCAGGCAGCGCAGCTGAAACATCAGCAGGATCGCCACACAGGCTGCCACGCCGCAGGCGATTGCCGGATCGGGGATCAGCAGGCTGACGGTCACGCCCGCTAGCGCTGACAGGCTGTTGCCGCCGACGATGGCCCACGGCTGCGCCAGTGGACTGGCGGGCACACCAAACAGTAACACGGCCGAGGCGCCGACCGGCGCGACAAACCAGAGGTTCAGCTCACCCAGCATCCAGTGGCTCAGCAGGCTGGTCAGCATCAATCCGCAGCCGGCGCCCAGCGCGGCGAACAGGATATGCTTTTGCGTGACCGCCAGCGGGTGCGGCCAGAGTCGCGCCAGGAACTGGCGCAGAGGATGCCTCGCAGCAGGAGGCCGTTCATTCGTTGCTTTACTCACCGGGTCATAACATTTTCTTATCGTCAGGGGCGGCGATTTTCCATCATCAACAGCGAGGTAACAACCCGACAAACTGTGACGTTATTCAGAACGGCAGGGAGGGCGGTGGCTGAGAGAGAAGCAGAGGGCAATCAGGCCATAAAAAAACCCGCCGCAGCGGGTCAGTCCGTTTTTTCCGGATACTCGCAGAGATCCTCAATCAGGCAGGAGCCACAGCGCGGTTTGCGCGCCACGCAGGTGTAGCGGCCGTGCAGAATCAGCCAGTGATGACAATCGACCTTATACGCCGCCGGAACCACTTTCAGCAGCTTCTGTTCGACCTCCTCCACGTTTTTACCGGGAGCAAACCGGGTGCGGTTGCTGACGCGAAAGATATGGGTGTCGACAGCGATGGTTGGCCAGCCAAAGGCGGTGTTGAGGACCACGTTGGCGGTTTTGCGGCCGACGCCTGGCAGCGCTTCCAGCGCCGCGCGATCTTCCGGCACCTCGCCGTTGTGCTGTTCCAGCAGAATGCGGCAGGTCTTGATGACGTTTTCCGCTTTGCTGTTAAACAGGCCGATGGTTTTGATATAGGACTTCACGCCATCCACTCCCAGCGCCAGCATGGCGGCAGGGGTGTTGGCCACCGGATAGAGTTTCGCGGTGGCTTTATTGACGCTGACATCGGTCGCCTGCGCGGAAAGCAGGACCGCAATCAGCAGTTCAAACGGCGAGCTGAAGTGAAGCTCGGTGGTCGGATGCGGATTATGTTCCTGCAGACGCCGCAGGATCTCGGTGCGTTTCGTCTGATTCACACGGCTTTCCCGGCTGCGCCCTGCGGTGCGGCGCTGGCCGCGGCTTCAGCACGCAGTGCCGCGCGCTGCTTCATCTTCTGATCGATCAGGTATTTGCCCGCCAGCATCATGCCGAGGCCAATAAACGCGCCAGGCGGCAGCATGGCCAGCAGCATCGGCGAATCAAAATGGACCACTTCAATGCGCAGCGATTTTGCCCACGGCCCCAGCAGCTGATCGGCGCCGTTGAACAGGGTGCCGCTGCCGATAATTTCGCGCAGCGAGCCCAGCACCACCATGGCGCAGGTCGCGCCCATGCCGATGGCGAAACCATCGAGCGCCGCCAGCGGAATGCTGCTTTTAGAGGCCACGGCTTCGGCACGGCCCACCACGATGCAGTTGGTCACGATCAGCGGGATAAAGATCCCCAGAGACTGATAGAGTCCATAGGCATAGGCGTTAATCAGCATCTGCACGCAACTCACCACCGAAGCGATGATCATCACGTAGATCGGGATGCGGATTTCCGAAGGGACCCAGCGGCGCGAGGCCGAAATAAAACTGTTGGTCAGGGTCAGCACCAGCGTGGTCGCCAGCCCCAGACCGAGCGCATTGGTGGCCGTTGCGGTGACCGCCAGCAGCGGACAGAGGCCCAGCAGCTGCACCAGCGCCGAGTTGTTCTTCCACAATCCGCCAACCAGCAGACTTTTAGCTTCACTCATTTGCGTCTCCACATTGCGGTAACGAAGAAAGTTTCTCCGGCAGCGTTTTCATTAACAGCGCGGTGCGTTTGGTGGCATTGACCACCGCGCGCGGGGTAATGGTGGCGCCGGTAAACTGATCGAACTCGCCGCCATCTTTTTTCACAGCAAAGGCCTTATCGCCGGGTCCCTGAACCACTTTGCCGTTAAAGCTGTTGATCCAGTCAGAAATCCGCAGTTCGATCTTGTCGCCCAGGCCGGGCGTTTCATGATGTTCAATCACCCGCACGCCCAGTACTTTACCCTGGAAATCGGCACCGACCAGCATCTGTATGGCACCAGAATAGCCGTCAGGCGCAGTGGTCTCCAGTGCGGCAGCCACCGGCCGAGCGCCTTTGCGCGCCAGATAGAGGTGATGGGGCGCGCTGTTACCCAGTGCCGGATCGGTGACAACGTAACAATCCTGCTGAATGTTATTGTCATAAAGCGTGGTCGGAACCACCTGATCCAGCAGGTTTTTCTGCTGTAACTGCGTCTGATGTTCGACCGTGGGTTTAGTCACGGTGTTCACCACGGCGGTCGCCGCAGTGGTGATCGCGGCAAACATCGCCAGCGTTACCCCATTTTTACGAATCGTCTCCAGCATCGCTTAATCCTTCTGATGGCCGTAAACGCGCGGCTGGGTGTAGTAGTCGATAAGCGGCACGCAGATATTCGCCAGCAACACGGCAAAGGCGACGCCATCGGGATAGCCGCCGAAGCTGCGGATCAGCCAGACCAGCAGGCCAATCAGCGCACCATAAATCAGGCGGCCCCGGTTAGTGGTTGAGGCTGTTACCGGATCGGTCGCAATAAAGAACGCGCCCAGCATGGTGGCACCGGAGAACAGGTGGATCAGCGGGCTGTTGAGCGAGTCCGGTGAAAAGAACCAGCCCAGCGTGGCGCAGACGGCCAGCGACAGCAGCATCGCCGCAGGAATATGCCAGCGGATGGCATTTTTCCACAGCAGGAACAGGCCGCCCGCCAGATAGCCGACGTTGACCCACTGCCAGCCGAGACCCGCCAGCACGCCGCTGTAAATCGGCTGGGCCAGCAGGTGTTCAGCGCTGTGACCCGCGCGTAAGCCGGTTTTGAAGGTATCCAGCGGGGTCGCCTGGCTGATGCCATCCACACCCATCTGCAGCTGCTGCATGGTATCGCCCGCCAGGGTATGTCCGCGGAAAACCATGCTCAGGCTGTCGAGCAGGCTGGGTTTGATCGCCTGAAGGGTATCGGGCGGCAGCCAGCTGGTCATCTGCACCGGGAAGGAGATCAGCAGCACCACATAGCCAACCATTGCCGGATTAAAGGGGTTCTGACCCAGCCCGCCATACAGCTGTTTCGCAATGACCACGGCAAAAAGCGTACCGACGACCACCAGCCACCAGGGCGCCAGCGGCGGCAGGCTGATGCCGATCAGCACGGCGGTCAGCAGCGCTGAGTTATCTGCCAGCGTGCTGGCAACCGGCGCTTTGCGCAGCCGCAGAATCGCCGCTTCGGTCAGCCAGGCGGTGAGCGTCGCCAGTAAAACCTGTAACAGGGTGCCGTAGCCAAAGAAATAACACTGTGCGGCAAAACCGGGCAGCGCAGCCAGCACCACCAGCATCATGATATTGCCGGTGCTGCGGCGATTATGGGTGTAGGGAGAACTTGCGATACGAAAAGCCATTTAATCCTCAAGCGTCGTAGACGACTGCGCTTTACGCGCTTTGGCACGGGCGATGGCGGCAGCAATAGCGGCTTTGCGCGCATCATCGGGTTGATTCAGTTCAGGTGCCTGTTCAGGTTCGGCATTCGCATTGTTTGCCTGCTCCTGAGCCTGCTCCGCTTTCTCCACCGCAAAATGCGCGGCGGTCGCCAGCGCGGCGGCGTCGCGTGACGCGGCGTCCGCCTCCTGTTCCGCCTGTGAGGGCTCAGGGGCGCTGTCGGTGGCGGGCGTAGCGGGTTCAGCGTGCTGCGCCTGTGCGGCTTTCTTCGCTTTAGCCCGGGCAATGGCGGCCTGCACGGCGGCTTTACGCGGATCGGTTTCAGCCGGTGCGTCTGCGGCGCTGTCAGTGACAGCCTGCGTGGACGCTTCCGCATTGTCCGCCTGCGCGGCTTTCTTCGCTTTGGCGCGGGCGATGGCGGCCTGCACGGCGGCCTTACGCGGATCGGTTTCAGCCGGTGCGTCTGCGGCGCTGTCAGTGACAGCCTGCGTGGACGCTTCCGCATTCTCGGCCTGCGCGGCTTTCTTCGCTTTGGCCCGGGCGATGGCAGCCTGCACGGCGGCCTTACGCGGATCGGTTTCTGCCGGTGCGTCTGCGGCGCTGTCGGTGACAGCCTGCGTGGACGCTTCAGTATTGTCCGCCTGCGCGGCTTTCTTCGCTTTGGCGCGGGCAATGGCGGCCTGCACGGCGGCCTTGCGCGGGTCGGTTTCAGCCGGTGCGTCTGCGGCGCTGTCGGTGACAGCCTGCGTGGACGCTTCCGCATTGTCCGCCTGCGCGGCTTTCTTCGCTTTGGCGCGGGCAATCGCCGCTTCCACCGCCGCTTTACGCGGATCGGTGGTCTGACGCGTGACCGGCTGGGTTTCAGCCTGCGCCTCGGCCTGACGCAGACGCGCCTGCGCGTGGCGGGCTTCACGCTGCGCCTCAAGCGTCGCTTCATCCGGCTGGGCAGCCGGACGCGCGTTCACCCGCGCTTTTGCGGCGGCCAGTTCACCGTTATCCGTACGAGCCACCCGCTGCTTCGCCTCTTCGTGCCGTGCTTCGCGGGCCTGCTTTTCACGCTCCAGTCGCGCCTGACGCGCTTCAAAGCGCGCTTTCGCTTCCAGCGTGCGTTTGGCTTCCAGATCGATGGCGCGCAGTTCCGCTTTTTCCTGCCGGTAATATTGCACCAGCGGGATGTTACTCGGGCAGACATAGGCGCAGGCACCGCACTCAATGCAGTCATCGATATGGTGAGCGCGCGCTTTATCGTGATCGCCGCCCTGGCTGAACCAGTAGAGCTGCTGTGGCAGCAGCTTCGCCGGACAGGCATCGGCGCAGGCTGAACAGCGAATGCAGGACTGCTCTTCGTCGTTGTTGCCCATCTCACTGGCTGAAGGCGCCAGAATACAGTTAGTAATTTTCACCACCGGCACATCCAGCGACGGCAGGGTAAAGCCCATCAGCGGACCGCCCATGATCACCATCTGGCGCGGCGCAGGGGTGAATCCCACCTGATGCAGCAGATGACTGATAGGGGTACCCAGACGGCTCCAGACGTTACGCGGCTGAGCAATTGCTTCACCGGTCAGGGTGACCACGCGTTCGGTAATCGGTTCGCCGTTGATAATGGCGCGCTTCACCGCCCAGGCGGTGCCAACGTTCTGCATCAGCACGCCGATATCGGTTGAGCGCCCGCCGTGTGGCACTTCCTTGCCGGTCAGGATGCGGGTCAGCTGCTTGGCACCGCCCGAGGGGTATTTGGTCGGGATCACCCGGATTTGCAGATCACGCTCACTGCCCAGCGCCTGCTTCAGGGCGGCAATCGCTTCGGGTTTGTTATCTTCGATGCCGATCAGCACCCGCTCAGCCTGTAGCACCCAGCCGAGAATGCGGCTGCCTTCCAGCACCTCGGCGGCATAATCCTGCATCAGGCGATCGTCCGCGGTGATGTAAGGCTCGCACTCTGCCGCATTGATAATCAGGGTTTTTACCCCGCGCAGGCCGCCTTTCAGTTTCGTGGCGGTCGGGAAGCCCGCGCCACCCAGGCCCGCCACACCTGCATCGTGAATGCGCTGCACAATATCGGCGCGCGGATGCTGGCGATAGTCAGGCAGGGGATCGAGCGGCACCCAGCGATCTTCGCCATCGGGCGTCATAAAGATGCAGAGTTCGGACAGACCGGAAGGATGCGCGGTCATGTGCTGGCCAATCGCATCAATCACCCCGGAGGTGGGCGCATGAACCGGCAGCATACGGCCGGTTCCAAACGTCAGCGGCTGACCGCGCAGCACCTTATCGCCAGGCGCCACGCAGATCTCGCCTTCATGGCCGATATGCTGTTTTAACGGAATAACGAAACGGTCCGGCAGGGGCAGTTCGCTCAGCGGTGTGCCGTTGGACTGGGTTTTCATTTCGGGCGGATGAATGCCGCCCTGAAAATCCCAGACCTTCTCTTTTTTCAGGAAGTTAAACAGATTAAGCATGAGTTTCTACCGGGATCACCCGTACAGGAATGGTATTCAAATCCCACTTCCAGTTAGCTGGCGTGGTGGCAACCGGACGCATTTCGATGCAGTCAGTCGGGCAGGGGGCGACACAGAGATCGCAGCCGGTGCAGACATCGCTCAGCACGGTGTGCATGGCGCGGGTGGCCCCGACAATCGCATCCACCGGACAGGCCTGAATACATTTGGTGCAGCCAATACAGTTGGCTTCATCAATAAAGGCCACGGTGCGCACCGGCTCTTTCGCCGTTTCGTCGCCATCGATGGGCTGCGGTTCAACGTTAAGCAGGGCCGCCAGCTTGAGCATGGTCTGCTCACCGCCCGGCGCGCACTTGTTGATCGCTTCACCGTTATTACCGACCGCATCGGCATAGGGACGGCAGCCAGGATAGCCGCACTGGCCGCACTGGCTCTGCGGCAGAACGGCATCAATCTGCTCAACAATGGGATCTTCTTCCACCTCAAAGCGGCGCGAGGCGTAACCCAGCAGGCCGCCGAACACCAGGCTCAGCGCACTCAGTACAGCAATAGCAATCCAGATCGCGGTCATCAGAATTTCACCAGCCCGCTGAAGCCCATAAAGGCCAGTGCCATCAGGCCCGCGGTAATCAGGGCGATGGAGTTACCTTTA
The DNA here is from genome assembly GCF_000255315.1 of Pantoea sp. Sc1. Classification (NCBI taxonomy): domain Bacteria; kingdom Pseudomonadati; phylum Pseudomonadota; class Gammaproteobacteria; order Enterobacterales; family Erwiniaceae; genus Pantoea; species Pantoea sp. Sc1. The sequence continues at coordinate 2,238,740 of NZ_AJFP01000001.1, read as the reverse complement.
AACGGGGCGGGAACATTGGCCAGCACCAGCCGCTCACGCATACCGGCGAACAGCACCATGACCAGCGAGAAGCCGATAGAGGCGCTGAAGCCATAGAGCGCGGCCTGCATAAAGGTGTGGTTGAGGTTGACGCTCAGCAAAGGCACGCCCAGCACCGCACAGTTGGTGGTGATCAGCGGCAGAAAGATCCCCAGCAGACGATAGAGCGACGGGCTGGTTTTACGCACCACCATCTCGGTGAACTGCACAACGACGGCGATCACCAGGATATAGGCCATGGTACGCAGATAGACCAGATCCAGCGGCAGCAGGATCAGATGGTTGACCAGCCAGGCGCAGATCGAGGCCAGCGTGATCACGAAAGTCGTGGCGAGGCCCATGCCAATCGCCGTTTCCAGTTTTTTGGAAACGCCCATAAAAGGACAGAGGCCGAGAAACTTCACTAAAACGAAGTTATTCACCAGCACGGTGCCAACAAAGAGAAGCAGATAATCGATCATTTTTTTCGCCTGGGAGCCAGAAAGCGGCTTATTATCATTGATAGCGCGGCGTATCTCAACACCCGCGCCATCGGCAGAGCGGCAGACCGCACTCAGAATTAAATTCCTGACATAACTCACAGCGTTACGGCGCAATGAAGGTCGCTTTCACCCGTTTTGAACGTTTGAAATAGGGCGCGAAAACCGCAGCGGCCAGCAGCGACAACAGCAGCGTCTGCAGCGCACGGCTGTCGGCAACCGGCGTGAACGCAAAAGTTTTCAGCGCTAACAGCACCGTAATCAGCAGCCAGAGCAGGTAGTGACGCGGCAGGCGATGCGATCGCTTGAAGAACAGCCAGCTGATCCAGAGGCTGTAGGCCCAGACCGCGACGGCCGTAAGCAGGGAAATGGCCCAGTAGGAGAAGAGTGTGCTGCCGTGCGAAAAGAGCGCCACACGCCATTCAGCATTGAACAGCGGGGTGAGATACATCGCCAGCACCAGAACGGTGGTTAACAGAGTCATTATCAGCCAGGCCAGCGGCAGCAAAAGCCAGCCGCCAATACGTGGCGCAGCAACCTGTTCATTCATCGGGAGTTATTCCTGTCTCGGAGAGTCGAAACGCAGCAGGATAACATGTCCGGAAGGGCTCGCCCATCCGGACAGGTCAGGGGGTAAAAGAGCGGTTAACAGCAGAAAGTCAGACCACGTAACGCCACACTGTTTTCGGAACACAGCCGAGATCGTACAGGCGTCCGCCGGAGACCAGCTCAGCACGCCGGTGGTCGGCAGCCCGATACATGTTGATAAGCTCGATATCATTCGTCAGTGAGTAGTTGAGGTGGTCGAAAAGCTTTTCCAGACTGTCTGAATTATTTACTTTGCGGAATTTAAGCAGGTAATCGTGCGCAGTCATCATTGCCATAACAGATAGAAGTAACAAAGGAGTGCTCAGTATAGGGGGCGGGCCTTGCCTGTCCAGATCGGGCAGGTAAGAAAAGGTGAAAATCAGACTAACGCACCGTAAACGTAATGAAAATTCGTAGTTTTATTTTTTTACCACTGTCCACAGCCATTATCCCGTCTCTGGCTGCGCGTGAATGTTTCATCCTCAACGGCAGAACCGGCAAAAAACCGCTTTGCCTGCCACGATAAAAGCCGGTTTTTGCGCTCCCGGCGCGAATCGCCCGTCAGTGGCTTTTTTTCGCGGTTTTTACTGCAGCGTTATCCTGAACCTCTTCGCTGTCGTCAGAGAAACGTTTCGCTCCCGGACGGTGTCAGCAGGCGATTGTGCGGGCAGTCACAAAACCTGTTTTTTGTTGCGGCTCAGCGTCATAACCCGTTTTGTACGCCTGGCTGTAATCGTTTCCAGCACCATTACACATAAGCGATTCTGTTTATTACAATTATTTAACCGCAAAGTTTTTATTTCTCAGCAGTTCTCTCCATAACGCCACGGCCAGCAACCCCCTCTCGTTACACGTAACTCCTTTAAATTGCTCTGTTTTGTGAGGCGCGTCGCCATTATGCACCCTTTTTTAGTCCAGGCTAAGCGTGCTCTCTACCCTAAACAGCAAACGCCCTTCAGAGGAATGAAAACTATGTGGAAACGTTTACTTCTGACCACGCTGGTCAGCGCCGCATTAACCGGCCCGGTGCTCGCGGCAGACATGACGGTCGGCTTCTCGCAGGTCGGTTCAGAATCTGGCTGGCGCTCGGCGGAAACCAATGTGGCGAAAAGCGAAGCGAAAAAACGCGGCATCACCCTGAAAATCGCCGACGGACAGCAGAAGCAGGAGAATCAGATCAAGGCCGTACGTTCATTCATCGCGCAGGGCGTGGATGCCATCTTCATCGCGCCAGTGGTGCAGACGGGCTGGGAACCGGTGCTGGAAGAAGCCAAAGACGCCAAAATTCCGGTCTATCTGCTGGACCGGGCCATCGTTGTGAAAGACAAGTCGCTTTATCAGGCGGTGGTTACGGCGGATAACGTGCTGGAGGGCAAGCTGATCGGTGACTGGCTGGTGAAAACCGTCGGCGACAAGCAGTGTAACGTGGTGGAACTGCAGGGCACCGTCGGGGCCAGCGTCGCGATCGATCGCAAGAAAGGCTTTGCTGAAGCGATCAGCAACCATCCAAACATTAAAGTGATCCGTTCTCAGTCCGGTGACTTTACCCGCAGTAAAGGTAAAGAGGTGATGGAGAGCTTCATCAAGGCGGAAAACAACGGCAAGAATATCTGCATGGTCTATGCGCACAACGATGATATGGCGATCGGTGCCATTCAGGCCATTAAAGAGGCGGGTCTGAAACCGGGCAAAGATATCCTGACCGGCTCGATTGACGGGGTGCCGGATATCTACAAAGCGATGCTGGCGGGTGAGGCAAATGCCAACGTGGAGCTGACGCCGGACATGGCTGGCCCGGCGTTTGATGCGCTGGAGAAATTCAAAAAAGATGGCACGCTGCCGCCAAAAGTGATCAAGACCGAGTCGAAACTGTTCCTGCCTGCTGACGCTGAGAAGGAGCTGGAGAGGAAAAAAGGCATGGGCTACTGATCCGCAGACCAGCCGCAGACCGCCCTGTGGGGCGGTTTTTTATGACCAGGCGGAGTGAGCAGAATGACCACGCAAAATGAAGCACCGCTGCTGTCCATCAGCGGCGTCAGCAAAGGGTTTCCCGGCGTCAAAGCACTGAACAACGTCTCCTTTGATATCCGCAAAGGGGAGATCATGGCGCTGCTGGGTGAGAACGGTGCCGGTAAATCGACCCTGATCAAAGTGCTGACCGGCGTCTACAGCCGGGATGCCGGCACCATCGTCCTGAATGGCGAGGCGATTACGCCGCACAACACCGCGCAGGCGCAGGAGATGGGCATTGGCACCGTCTATCAGGAAGTGAATATGCTGCCGAACATGTCGGTGGCGGATAATCTCTATATTGGCCGCGAACCCCGGCGTTTCGGTATGATCGATCGCCGCCGGATGGTGCGTGATGCCGATGCGCTGATGCGCAATTACGGTTTTTCGCTCGATGTCACCCGTCCGCTGGGCCACTATTCGGTGGCGATGCAGCAGATTATCGCGATCTGTCGGGCGGTCGATCTCTCGGCGCAGGTGCTGATCCTGGATGAGCCAACGGCCAGCCTGGACGCCAGCGAGGTGGAGATGCTTTTTACCCTGATGGCGCAGCTGAAAGCCCGCGGGATGAGCCTGATTTTTGTTACCCACTTTCTGGACCAGGTGTACCGCATTACCGATCGGATTACCGTGCTGCGCAACGGGCAGTTTATTGCCACCCGCGACACCGCCACGCTGCCGCAGATTGAGCTGATCAAGCTGATGCTGGGACGCGAACTGCTGGAGACGGCGCTGCAACGGCAGGGCAGTACGCTGCGCAGCAATCAGCCGGTCGTCTCGTTTGAAGATTACGGCAGAAAAGGCACCATTGAACCCTTTAACCTGGCGGTCCGCCCTGGCGAAGTGGTCGGGCTGGCGGGGCTGTTAGGATCCGGACGCACCGAAACCGCTGAAGTGCTGTTTGGCATCCGGCGCGCCGATCGCGGCACGGCGAAAATCAAAGGTAAAGTGCAGCGCATTACCAATCCGGCCAGAGCCTCACAGCTGGGAATGGGTTTTTGCCCGGAGGATAGGAAGACCGACGGGATTATTGGCGCGGCCTCGGTTCGCGAAAACATCATCCTGGCGTTGCAGGCGCAGCGTGGCTGGCTACGGCCGATTAAAAAGCGCGAGCAGCAGGCGATTGCCGACCGTTTCATTAAAAGTCTGGGCATCCGCACACCGCACGCGGAGCAGCCGGTAGAGCTGTTATCGGGCGGCAACCAGCAGAAGGTGCTGCTGTCGCGCTGGCTGGTGACAAAACCGCAGTTTTTGATCCTCGACGAGCCGACGCGCGGCATTGATGTGGGCGCGCACGCCGAGATTATCCGTTTAATCGAATCCCTGTGCGCCGACGGTCTGGCGCTGCTGGTGATCTCCTCTGAACTCGAAGAGCTGGTGGGCTATGCCGATCGGGTGTTGATCATGCGCGATCTGAAGCAGGTGGCTGAAATCCCCCTGGAGCAGCTTTCGGTCGCGTCGATTGTCAATGCCATCGCTGACGGAGGAGTAAAACATGCTTGAGTCTCCTATGACTTCTGAAAAAACGCCGCGTCGCAAACTGAAGCTGCCGCAGGGGATGCCGCAGATTGCGGCGCTGCTGCTGGTGCTGTTGATTGACAGTCTGGTGGCGAATAACTTTTTTGCCGTGCATCTGCAGGAGGGGCGTCTGTTCGGCAGCCCGATCGATATCCTGAACCGCGCGGCGCCCGTCGCCTTGCTGGCGATTGGTATGACGCTGGTGATCGCAACCGGCGGCATCGATCTCTCCGTGGGTGCGGTGATGGCGATAGCCGGCGCAACCGCCGCGACGCTGACCGTAGCCGGTCACGGGGTGCCGTTTATCATCCTTGCCACGCTGGGAACCGGACTGGCCTGCGGCGTGTGGAACGGGGTGCTGGTGGCGCTGCTGCGCATTCAGCCGTTTGTCGCCACGCTGATCCTGATGGTGGCCGGACGGGGTATCGCCCAGCTGATTACCCAGGGGCAGATTGTGACCTTCGACAGCGACAGTCTGGGCTGGTTTGGTAACGGCGCGCTGTGGATGTTGCCGGTGCCGGTCTGGATTACGCTGGTGGTGGCGCTGGCGGTATGGCTGCTGACGCGCAAGACCGCGCTGGGTCTGTTCATCGAAGCGGTTGGGATCAACCTGCGCGCGGCCCGCAATGCCGGGGTGACAGGCTGGCTGGTGGTGATGTCGACCTACGCGATCAGCGGTGTCTGTGCCGCCGTGGCGGGGCTGATTGTGGCGGCGGATATTCGCGGAGCGGATGCGAACAACGCCGGTTTATGGCTGGAGCTGGATGCGATTCTGGCCGTGGTGATCGGCGGAGCCTCGCTGATGGGCGGTCGCTTTAATCTGGTGCTGTCGCTGATTGGGGCGCTGATCATTCAGTCGATGAATACCGGGATTCTGCTCTCCGGTTTCCCGCCTGAGCTGAACCAGGTGGTGAAAGCGGTGGTGGTGATGTGCGTGCTGTTGCTGCAGTCACCGCGATTTATTGCGATGTTGAAACGGAGACGGCCGACATGATCAAACGTCATCTTCCGCTGATGATCACCTTGCTGGTGTTTGTGGCGGGTTACCTGTTTTGCCTGACGCAGTTTCCGGGCTTTGCCTCAACCCGGGTGATTTGCAACATTCTGACCGACAATGCGTTTCTGGGCATTATCGCGGTGGGAATGACCTTCGTGATTTTATCGGGGGGTATCGATCTGTCGGTCGGCGCAGTGATCGCCTTTACCGGCGTCTTTCTGGCGCGCGCAATTGGCGATTTTCATGTCAATCCGCTGCTGGCGTTTGCGCTGATTCTGGCGCTGGGGGCGCTGTTTGGTGCCATGATGGGCTGGCTGATCGATGCGCTGAAGATCCCGGCTTTTATTATTACGTTAGCAGGGATGTTTTTCCTGCGCGGATGCAGCTATCTGGTGTCCGAGAATTCGATTCCCATCGATCATCCGTTTTATACGACGCTGTCGGGTCTGGCGTGGAAAATACCGGGCGGCGGGCGGCTGAGTCTGCTGGCGGTGATTATGCTGCTGGTGGTGGTAGGCGGGATTATTCTGGCGCACCGCACCCGCTTTGGTAATCGGGTTTACGCCATCGGCGGCAATCTGACATCGGCGCAGCTGATGGGGGTGTCGACGCGCGCCACCACCATTAAGATCTATATGCTTTCCACCACGCTGGCCACGCTGGCCGGGATTGTGTTTTCGATCTATACCTCAGCAGGCTATGCGCTGGCCGGGCTGGGGGTAGAGCTGGATGCGATCGCGTCGGTAGTGATTGGCGGCACGCTGTTGTCAGGCGGTGTCGGCACGGTGTTAGGCACGCTGTTTGGTGTGTTGATTCAGGGGCTGATTCAGACATGGATAAATTTCGACGGCACGCTGAGTTCCTGGTGGACCAAAATCGCCATCGGGATTCTGCTGTTTGCCTTTATCGCCCTGCAGCGGTTACTGACAGTGATCTGGGATCGTCAGCAGAACGCGCCGGTTAAGCGATTGAGTTCCTGATATGAGAGGGCGGCTCACAGGAGCCGCCCGTTACTGCGCAAGGTTCAGCACCATCACGGTCACCTCTTCTCCGGCTATGTGCCGCTGCTCCACCGCCTGCCATCCTGAACGCTGATAGTACGCCTGCTGATCGGGAGTATAGAGCCAGAGTTCAGCGATCTGCTGTTGTCTGGCACGTGCAATCGCCCGCTGAATCAGCGCCTTTGCCACGCCCTGGCCGCGGAATTTTTTGTCTGTCACGACCTCACCCAGCCAGTATTCCCTTGCCGCAATGTCATCCAGTTCATAACGAATAACGCTGCAGAATGCGGCCCTGGTATTTAGCTTTTAAAGACAAGCTCAAATACCACATAAAGGAGGGAATGATGGGCAGTGGAGTAAAGCGTCCGCCGCATGGATGCGGCGGCCGAGCCTACAGGGAGGTATTTACGGCGACTTTACGGAGCGCCCATTATTTCCGACTGAAAAGCACGGGATTGTGCGTTTGTTGCACAAAAAAGGTGTCGCTGTTGGTAACAGGTGAAAGGTCAGGAAAGGTATGCCTGATCGCAAAGGGTTCCCGCATCCATGCGGATCGGCCGCGCCATCCCTGGCGCGGACGCTTTGCTCTTCAGGCATACCATTCCTTCCCGGTCGGGCTTAATCATTGCTGTAATAAAATCGATCGGAATGTGAGGCAGGAGGAACGGGTCGGAGGCGGATCTGACTCGGTGTTTTATTCACAGTTGTTGATGCACTGAGTGCCTGAACATTCGCTCAGGCGCTACAAAAAGGGGGGGGGCGGGCAGTGAAGTAAAGCGTCCGCCGCATGGATGCGGCGGCCGAGCCTACAGGGAGGTATTTACGGCGACTTTACGGAACGCCCGTCATTCCCGACTGAAAAGCACGGGCTTGTGTGCTAATTGCACAAAAAAGGCGTCGCTGTTGGTAGCAGGTGAAAGGTCAGGAAAGGTATGCCTGATCGCAAAGGGTTCCCGCATCCATGCGAATCGGCCGCGCTATCCCTGGCGCGGACGCTTTGCTCTTCAGGCATACCATTCCTTCCCGGTTAGGCTCTCTCATTGCTGAGATAAATCCGTGCGAAATTGCGTTGAGTGAGGGAGTGGAGAGTAATGGAGTAAAGCATCCAACACATGAGTTTGCTTACTCACCAGATGCTGTTAGTTGTGAATTATTCGCTTAGATGTCACAAAAAGGAGGGGATGGCGGGTAGTGGAGTAAAGCGTCCGCCGCATGGATGCGGCGGCCGAGCCTACAGGGATGTATTTACGGCGACTTTACGGAACGCCCGCCATTCCCGACTGAATAGCACGGGCTTGTGTGCTAATTGCACGAAAAGGCGTCGCTGTTGATGGCAGGTGAAAGGTAAGGAAAGGTATGCCTGATCGCAAAGGGTTCCCGCATCCATGCGGATCGGCCGCGCCATCCCTGGCGCGGACGCTTTGCTCTTCAGGCATACCATTCCTTCCCGATTAGGCTTAATCATTGCTGTACGAAATCCGTGAGGGCATCGCGGGCAGTGAAATAAAGCGTCCGCCGAGCCTACAGGGAGGTATTTACGGCGACTTTACGGAACGCCCGTCATTCCCGACTGAATAGCACTGGTTTTTGACATACGACGGCTTCCGGGCCCTGCATCTCTCTTTTGGAGAGATGCAAAGCGCCACGAATCACTCATTAACGTTTTAACCGGTAGTACGCCTCGTTCCAGCGTAGCGCGTCTTTAAACGCAGGCAGGCGGGTGTGCTCATCAATCACCAGCACCTCGATATCGTTCATCTCGCCGTACAGATACATGTCGTCGAGCGTCAGCGCCTGGCTGAAGACCGTATGGTGTGCGCCACCCCCGAGAATCCACGCTTCGGATGCGGTCGCCAGTGACGGCTGCGCTTTCCAGAGTGCACGGGCAACCGGCAATTTCGGCAGCGGTTTCGGCTGTTCAATCGCATCGACCACATTCACCAGCAGACGGAAACGGTCGCCCATATCGATCACGCTGGCATTAATCGCACGACCGGCCGGGGTGGAGAAGATCATCCTCGCCGGGTCAGCTTTATTACCAATGCCCAGGAACTGCACATCGATCAGCGGCTTCTCTTCAATGGCGATCGACGGGCAGACCTCCAGCATGTGCGAGCCGAGCACCAGGTCGTTGCCGGGTGAGAAGTGATAGGTGTAATCCTCCATAAATGAGGTGCCACCTTTGCGATCGCCAGCCAGCACCTTGAAAATACGCAGCAGCGCAGCGGTCTTCCAGTCGCCTTCACCCGCAAAACCATACCCCTGACCCATCAAACGCTGCACCGCCAGACCCGGTAACTGGGTCATGCCATGCAGGGTCTGGAAGTTGGTGGTAAAGGCGTGGCAGCCTTCCGCTTCAAGGAACTGCTTCAGACCCAGCTCGATACGAGCCGCATCCAGCACGTTCTGCCGCTTTTCACCACCGGCGGCGGCGACATCGGAAAAGCGGTAGAGGCTTTCGTACTCGTCGATCAGCGCATTCACATCGCCATCGCTGACGCCATTGATCACCTCAACCAGATCGCCCACGCCCCAGCCATTCACCGAATAGCCGAACTGAATCTGTGCGGCGACCTTATCGCCTTCGGTCACGGCCACTTCACGCATGTTGTCGCCAAAACGCGCCACTTTTAGCTGCTGACTGGCCTGCTTCGCCAGGGCTGCACGCATCCAGTTGCCCAGACGCTGCTGGCTGGCGCTATCCTGCCAGTGTCCGGTCACCACGCTGTGCTGCAGACCCATGCGGGCACCGATAAAACCGAACTCACGACCGCCGTGCGCCGTCTGGTTCAGGTTCATAAAATCCATGTCCATGCTGTCCCACGGGATCTCCGCATTGAACTGGGTGTGAAATTGCAGCAGAGGCTTATTCAGCACGCTCAGGCCGCCAATCCACATTTTGGCCGGAGAGAACGTGTGCAGCCAGGTAATGATGCCGGCGCACTGCTGGTCATAGTTAGCGTCGCGACACAGGGACAGCGCTTCATCCGGTGATTTCACCAGCGGTTTAAGCTCAAGGCGCAGCGGTAACCCGGACTGATTCAGGCCCTCGACGACCTGACGCGCATGCTGTTCAACCTGGCGTAACGTTTCCGGCCCGTAGAGGTGCTGCGTGCCGATGACAAACCACACGCTGTAGCTGTTTGACTGTTCCATAAAACCACTCCTTTACTTTGCGCCTACCTAATAGGCTAATTTATTTGTCAGTCTGAACCCGGGCAGTGCTCACACAGCTGCTTTAGCAACCTGAACGCCCTGAAGTGCGGGCGAGCACAGCGAGTAATCCTCACGTACTCCGTGTACGCCTGCTTGTTCCGCGCTGTCCGGGTACAGGCTGCCTGCAACAATTACGCCTGCTGGGCCAGGCTCGTAGCGGAAGCGGGGCGGGCGGCGTACTGCGGTTCAGCCGTCACGCACCATTGTTGATAGCGTTGATAGAGTTGTTGATAGCGGGCGACACGCGCCGGATCGGGTTGCAGCGTGACGGCGATCGGGCTGGCCATCACCTGCTGCGCCTCGGCAACGCTGGCGTGAACACCGGCAGCGACGGCGGCGAAAATGGCCGCACCCAGCGCACAGCACTCATCAGAGGCGACAATATCCAGTGGCCGGTTCATCACGTCACAGCAGGCCTGCATAATCGCCGGGGATTTCCGTGCGATGCCGCCCAGCGTCAGAATGCTCTCGACGGGGATCTGCTGCTGCTCGAAGCACTCCATAATGGCGCGCGCACCAAATGCTGTCGCCGCGACCAGACCGCCAAACAGCGCCGGGGCATCGGTACCCAGATTCAGATCGGTAATCACCCCTTTCAGGCGCTGATTGGCATTCGGCGTGCGGCGACCGTTGAACCAGTCCAGCACCACCGGCAGATGGTCGAGCTGCGGATTGGCGGCCCAGGCGTCGGTCAGATCTCTAATCAGACTCTTTTGCATCTCCGCCAGCTGAGGTTTCAGCTCTGGGTGACGCTCAGCCGCCTGTTGCAGCGGCCAGCCCAGCAACCGGCTGAACCAGGCGTAGATATCACCAAAGGCGGACTGACCCGCCTCCAGCCCAATCGCTCCCGGTATCACGCTGCCATTCACCTGACCACAGATGCCTTTAATATCGCGATCGCCGACTTTTTCGCTGTCAGCGATCAGGATGTCGCAGGTTGATGTGCCGATCACTTTCACCAAAGTGTAAGGTCTGGCACCGCCTCCGACCGCACCCATATGGCAGTCAAACGCGCCACCGGAGAGCGTGACGGTCTGCGTCAGCCCCAGACGCTGCGCCCATTCCGGGCTGAGCGTGCCGACCGGCAGATCGGCGGTCCAGGTCTCAGTGAAGAGAGGCGAGTCCAGCTGTTGCGTTAACAGCGGGTCCAGCGCGTTGAGGAAATCGACATCCGGCAGGCCGTTCCAGTCGCCATGCCACAGGGCTTTATGCCCGGCTGCGCAGCGGCCACGGCGCAGTCTGTCGGGCGCGGTCGTGCCGCTTAACAGGGCAGGCACCCAGTCGCACAGCTCCACCCAGGAGACCGCCGCGTCACGCACCGCCGCATCTTCCCGCGACACGTGCAGAATCTTTGCCCAGAACCATTCAGAGGAGTAGATGCCGCCGATATAGCGGCTGTAATCCGTGAAACGGCCGCTGTGACAGAGCTGATTGATCTCTTCCGCTTCTTCTATTGCAGTGTGATCTTTCCACAGCACAAACATCGCGTTGGGGTTGTCAGCGAACTCCGGGCGCAGCGCCAGTACATTGCCGTCGCGATCGATGGGCGCCGGGGTCGAACCGGTGCTGTCGACGCCAATGCCGACGACGGCGTTGCGCTGATCTTCGCTCAGGGCGTTCAGTACGCCGAGCAGCGCCTGCTCCATGGCGTCGATGTAATCCTGTGGATGGTGACGAAAACGATTGGTGTGCGGATCGCTGTACAGACCCTGCTGCCAGCGCGGGTAGCTGCACACCGCACTCTGCAGCTCGCTGCCGCTGTGACAATCGACGGCCAGCGCACGCACCGAATCACTACCAAAGTCCAGCCCAAGGGTGATGGCTCCAGCACGCATCGGAATCTCCTGTAGTTAGTTAACTCCTGTATCCTGGGTTCGGCGCGCCGGAACAGTTAGTCATGGCTGGCTGACAATATGCACTTTCCTGCCATCGGCAGTGATTTTGTGATCCATTGCAAAAGTTAAGCTCCGGTTAAATTTGCTGAATATATGGATCATTTTGTCGTGATTTTAAGATGTGATACCGCTCTACATTTTTCTCCGCCAATACCGCTAAAACTAGCCCAGCGTCTGGACAGGCTGACAACACATAGCAACCTAACGCACTGATTTATGGCTGTACCCTCAAAACAAGACCAACTGGTAGCGCTTACACCGATTCGTTATGAGCAGCGAAAAATAACCTGGTACCGGAGAGCATCATGCATAAATTCACTAAAGCATTCGCGGCCATCGGCCTGGCAGCGGTTATGTCACAATCCGCTATCGCCGAGACCATGAAGCTGGGTTTTTTAGTCAAGCAACCAGAAGAACCCTGGTTCCAGACGGAATGGAAATTTGCCGATAAAGCCGGCAAAGATCTCGGCTTCGACGTCATCAAAATTGCCGTCCCGGATGGTGAAAAAACCCTGAATGCTATCGACAGCCTTGCCGCAAACGGCGCGAAAGGCTTCGTTATCTGTACGCCCGATCCCAAGCTGGGCTCCGCCATCATGGCGAAAGCGCGGGGCTACGGCCTGAAAGTCATTGCCGTGGACGATCAGTTTGTGACCGCCAAAGGTAAACCGATGGATACCGTGCCGCTGGTGATGATGGCCGCCACCAAAATCGGCGAGCGTCAGGGGCAGGAGCTTTATAAAGAGATGCAGAAGCGCGGCTGGGATGTGAAAACCACCGGCGTGATGGCGATTACCGCCAACGAACTGGATACCGCACGCCGTCGTACCGGTGGATCGATGGACGCCATCAAAGCTGCGGGCTTCCCGGCCGCTCAGATCTATCAGGTTCCGACCAAATCCAACGACATCCCTGGCGCCTTTGACGCCGGTAACTCCCTGCTGGTGCAGCATCCTGAGGTCAAACACTGGCTGATTGTTGGCATGAACGACAACACCGTGCTGGGCGGCGTGCGCGCGACGGAAGGTCAGGGCTTTAAAGCGGCTGACGTCATCGGCATCGGTATTAACGGCGTGGATGCGGTCAGTGAACTGTCGAAAGACAAAGCGACGGGCTTCTACGGCTCGCTGCTGCCAAGCCCGGATATCCATGGTTATAAGAGCAGCCAGATGCTCTACAACTGGGTGAGCAAAGGCGAAGAGCCGGCGAAATTCACTGAGGTCACCGATGTGGTGCTGATCACCCGTGACAACTTCAAAACTGAACTGGCGAAAAAAGGACTGATGTAACCCTGAGCCTGCCAGGCGTTTCGCCGCCTGGCATCCTGCATAGCCTGCTTCACGTCGCCCGCCCGCACAGGCCGGCGACGTGCAAGAGTGAGGATAAACATGAACACTGATTCAGCTTTTCTGTCGTTTCATGGCATCAGTAAAACCTTTCCTGGCGTGAAAGCGCTGCAGGATATCTCCTTCGACTGCCGGGGCGGTGAAGTCCATGCGCTGATGGGCGAGAACGGCGCAGGCAAATCGACGCTGTTAAAAATACTCAGCGGCAGTTATCAGCCGAGCGGCGGTGAGATTCGGATCAAAGGCCAGCCGATGAACTTTCAGCGCACCACCGATGCGCTGGATGCGGGCGTGGCCATTATTTACCAGGAGCTCCATCTGGTGCCGGAAATGAGCGTGGCGGAGAACATCTATCTCGGTCAGATCCCGCACAAACATGGACTGGTTAACCGCCGGCTGATGCGTTACGAAGCCGGCCTGCAACTGAAAAATCTCGGCATGGATATCGACCCCGATATGCCGCTGAAATATCTGTCGCTGGGACAGTGGCAGATGGTGGAGATTGCCAAAGCGCTGGCGCGCAACGCGCGCATTATCGCCTTTGATGAACCGACCAGTTCACTGTCGGCGCGTGAAATCGACAACCTGTTCCGCGTCATCCGTCAGCTCCGCCAGGAGGGCCGGGTGGTGCTCTATGTATCGCATCGCATGGAGGAAATTTTTGCCCTCAGCGACGCCATCACCGTCTTCAAAGATGGCCGTTATGTGCGCACCTTTACGGATATGGCCAATACCCATCACGACGATCTGGTGCAGGCGATGGTGGGCCGTAACCTTGGCGATATCTATGGCTATGCGCCACGGCCTGTGGGGGCGGTACGGCTGGAGCTGGATCGGGTCGAAGCGAAGGGCGTGCGGACGCCGATTTCACTGAAAGTCCATGCCGGGGAAATTGTCGGGCTGTTTGGTCTGGTCGGCGCGGGACGCAGCGAACTGCTGAAAGGCTTGTTTGGCGGCACCCGTCTGCGCGGTGGTCAGGTGATCCTGGACGGCAAACAGCTGCCGCTGCGCGAGCCGATCGACGCCATCCGGGCGGGGATCATGCTCTGTCCGGAAGATCGTAAAGCCGAAGGCATCATCCCGGTGCACTCGGTGCGTGACAACATCAACATCAGCGCCCGTCGCCACAACCTGACCGCCGGATGCCTGATTAAAAATGGCTGGGAAAGCAAAAACGCCGACAGCCATATCCGCTCACTCAACATTAAAACGCCCAGCGCCGATCAGCTGATCATGAACCTTTCCGGCGGCAACCAGCAGAAGGCGATCCTGGGGCGCTGGCTCTCCGAGGAGATGAAAGTGATCCTGCTCGATGAGCCGACGCGCGGTATCGATGTCGGCGCCAAGCATGAAATCTACAACCTGATTTATCAGCTGGCGAACCGGGGCATTGCGGTGCTGTTCGCCTCCAGTGACCTGCCGGAGGTGATGGGCCTGGCCGACCGGATTGTGGTGATGCGCGAAGGTGCTATCGCCGGTGAACTGCTGCACGACGACGCCACGGAGCAGCAGACGCTGAGCCTGGCCATGCCCAAAACCACTCAAGCGGCCGCCGTGGCCTGACAGGAGATCATCATGGCTTCATCCACGACCTCAAATACGCCGCAGCCTGCATCACGCGGCGGCCTGCAGTTAGGTCGCATCTGGGACAACTTCGGCATGCTGGTGGTATTTGCACTGCTGTTTATTGTCTGTGCGATCTTTGTGCCGAACTTCGGCTCGTTTATCAATATGAAAGGCCTGGGCCTGGCGATGTCGATGTCAGGCATGGTCGCCTGCGGCATGCTCTTCTGCCTGGCTTCCGGCGATTTTGATCTCTCGGTCGCCTCGGTGATCGCCTGCGCAGGGGTGGTTACCGCGGTGGTGATCAACATGACCGAAAGCCTGTGGATTGGCGTTGCCGCCGGTCTGGTGCTCGGCATGATCACCGGCTTTATCAACGGCTTTGTGATTGCCCGTCTTAAAATCAATGCGCTGATCACCACGCTGGCCACCATGCAGATCGTGCGCGGTCTGGCCTACATCTTCTCTGACGGCAAGGCGGTCGGCATTGAAGATGAGCGCTTCTTTGAACTGGGCTTTGCGAACTGGTTTGGCGTGCCGGCCCCGATCTGGCTGACCCTGGCCACGATGCTGATCTTCGGCTTCCTGCTCAATAAAACCACCTTTGGTCGCAACACCCTGGCGATCGGTGGCAATGAAGAGGCGGCGCGGCTGGCGGGTGTGCCGGTGGTGCGGACCCGCATCATCATCTTTGTTCTCTCCGGCCTGGTGTCGGCAGCGGCGGGCATCATCCTGGCGTCGCGTATGACCAGCGGCCAGCCCATGACCTCCATCGGCTATGAGCTGGTGGTGATCTCCGCCTGTGTTCTGGGTGGCGTATCGCTGAAGGGCGGCATCGGGAAAATCTCCTACGTGGTGGCGGGCGTCCTGATCCTTGGCACCGTTGAGAATGCGATGAATTTACTGAATATCTCGCCATTCTCACAGTATGTGGTGCGCGGTCTGATACTGTTAGCTGCGGTGATATTCGACCGTTACAAACAGAAAAAAGCCTGATTGCGCGAGCCGTTGGCCTGCAGACGCTGACGCCGCTGCGGGCTATCTGAACAATAACAGACTGAGTGAGGACGCTATGTATCACCGCGAATTACCGGCCGGGCAGCAAAACCCCCTGTTGCCCGGCTATTCATTCAATGCCTGGCTGGTGGCAGGGCTGACGCCCATCACCGCAGAAGGACCGCTCGACTTCTTTATCGATCGCCCGCACGGCATGAAAGGTTACATTCTGAATCTCACCATTAAAGGAAAAGGGCGGGTGTTTGATGGCGAGCGGGCCTTTGACTGCGAGCCCGGCGAAATGCTGCTGTTTCAGCCTAAGACCGCCCACTATTATGGCCGCGCACCGGACAGCCCGCAGTGGTTCCATCGCTGGGTCTATTTCCGTCCTCGCGCCTACTGGCACGACTGGCTGCGCTGGCAGGATGAGCAGGAAGGCGTCGGCCGCCTGCTGCTGCCGGAGTCGCTGCGCGGTGAGTTCGACCGCCTGTTTGCCAGTATCGAACAGACACATAACTCCGGCCGCCGCTTTGCTGAAGAGCTGGCGATGAACCTGCTGGAACGGCTGCTGCTGCGTGCGGTAGAAGAAGATCCGCGCAGCCATCAGTTAATCCGCGATCCGCGCGTCATTGAAGCCTGCCAGTATGTCACCAACCATCTCGCCAGCGAGGTCAGGATAGAGGAGGTGGCGCGCCACGTC
The DNA here is from genome assembly GCF_000255315.1 of Pantoea sp. Sc1. Lineage (NCBI taxonomy): Bacteria > Pseudomonadati > Pseudomonadota > Gammaproteobacteria > Enterobacterales > Erwiniaceae > Pantoea > Pantoea sp. Sc1. Next base: position 2,222,392 of record NZ_AJFP01000001.1, on the reverse strand, counting down.
TGTCTGTCACCGTCGCGGCTGGCGCACCTGTTCCGCGAGCAGATGGGCGTTAACCTGCTGCGCTGGCGTGAAGATCAGCGGGTCATCCGTGCAAAACTGCTGCTGCAGACCACCCAGGAGCCAATCGCTTCGGTCGGCCGTGAAGTGGGCTACGACGACCAGCTTTACTTCTCCCGGGTATTCCGCAAGCGGGTCGGCGTCAGTCCCAGCGATTTCCGCCGTCGCAATCAGGATGCACACGACAGTCTGGCCGCTCAGACCGCCTGGCCGCTGGCCCGAAGTGCTATCTCTTAGTTTTTTCGGGGAATTCCGCCTTGTTCTCACCTGGTTAATGGTCTTAAATCATTCAGGTTAGCGACAACGAGGAACCAAAATGAGCGATAAATTACGTGTTGGTCTGATCGGCTACGGCTTTGCCAGTAAAACGTTTCACGCCCCGCTGATCGCGGGAACGCCGGACGTTGAGCTGGCCGCCATCTCCAGTAGCGACGCCAGCAAAGTCCACGCCGACTGGCCCGCCGTTCAGGTCGTGTCCGATCCTCAGGCGCTGCTGGACGACCCGACCCTGCAGTTAATTGTGATTCCCACCCCGAACGACACGCATTTTCCACTGGCGAAAGCGGCGCTGAATGCCGGTAAGCATGTCGTCGTCGATAAGCCCTTTACCGTGACGTTGTCACAGGCGCGCGAACTGGATGCGCTGGCGAAAGCTAAAGGGCTGCTACTCTCCGTGTTCCACAACCGCCGCTGGGACAGCGACTTTCTGACGCTGAAATCCCTGCTTGAGGCAGGCACGCTGGGCGAGGTGCGCTACTTCGAGTCACACTTTGACCGCTTCCGTCTGGAAGTGCGCAACCGCTGGCGCGAAATGAAAGGCGCAGGCAGCGGCATCTGGTATGACCTGGGGCCGCATCTGCTGGATCAGGCGCTGCAGCTGTTTGGTCCGCCGGTCGCCATCAACGTTGACCTGGCGGAGATGCGTCCGGGCGCGCAGACCACAGACTACTTCCACGCCACGCTGACCTATCCGCAGCGTCGGGTGGTGTTACACGCCAGCATGCTGGTGGCAGCGGAATCCGCCCGCTATACCGTTCACGGCACGCAAGGCAGTTACATCAAATATGGTCTGGACCCGCAGGAAGATCGTCTGAAGTCGGGGAACTTCCCGCCACAGGAGGATTGGGGCTACGACATGCGCGATGGCACCCTGACGCTGGTCGAGGGCGATGCTCTGACGGAAACCACCCAGCTGACTCAGCCGGGTAATTATCCGGCCTATTATGCGGGCATCCGGGATGCGATCGCCGGACGCGGAAACAATCCGGTCACCGCGGAAGAGGCGATTCAGGTGATGGAGTTGATCGAACTGGGTCTGCAATCCGCCGAGAAGCGCCAGACGATGTCGCTGAAGCGCGTCTGATCCGCAGCGTGTGACGCAGCACTGAAAACGGGCCGCATTTCCGGCCCGTTTTGTTAGCGGGTGCAACTGTAAGATCGAGACAGCGCAGGGAACAGGGGCAGATCGGAAAGTCGCAAAAGCCGCCATCCCTGGCTCGCTCGGCCCGCGCCGTCCTGGCGCGGGACGCTTTCCTCCTCTGACCCTGTTTCCTGCGCGTTAAGCCTGTACGTGTTTGTCATATTTTCCGGGAGTGGAGGGATGGCAGCAAAATAACGGGCCGGATTTCCGCCCGTTATTTATGGCTCACAGGCAGATTACTGCACGCGGGCGCGGATAGCCGCTTTCTCTGCTTCGCTGAGGAACGCAATCGTCAGACCGTTTTCCTGCGCCTGACGGATCTGTGCGGCGCTCAGTCCCGCTGCCGGGGCGGCATGATGATACTCGTGGGCGAGTTCAATCCCCTGAACCGCCGGGTCATCGGTGTTGATGGTCGCCAGAATGCCATGCTCCAGGAAGGTCTTCAGCGGATGTTGTGCCAGTGACGACACGGTGCTGGTCTGAATATTGGAGGTCAGGCAGGATTCAATGCCGATATGATGCTCCGCGAGGAAATCCATCAGCGCGCGATCTTCAATGGCTTTCACGCCGTGGCCGATACGCTCCGCGCCCAGCTCCCGAATCGCCTGCCAGATGCTCTCCGGGCCGGCCGCTTCACCGGCATGCACCGTGACGCGGAAACCGGCGTCGCGCGCCTTATTAAAGTGGCTCAGAAACTCACTGCCCGGGAAGCCCAGCTCATCACCCGCCAGATCGACCGCCGTGATGTGATCGCGATGGGCCAGCAGACCATCCAGTTCACTCAGGCAGGCCTCTTCGCCAAAGGTACGGCTCATGATGCCAATCAGGCGCACATCAACATCATGCTGCTGACGGCCTGCACGCACGCCGTCGATCACCGCTTCAACCACGCCGGCAATCGGCAGATTGTGGGTCATCGCCATATAGCCTGGCGAGAAGCGCAGTTCCGCATAATGAATGCCTGCACGGGCCGCATCTTCCACATTCTCCTGCGCAATCCGGCGGCAGGCATCCAGGTCGCCCAGCACTTTCACGCCCCAGTCGAGCTTTTGCAGAAAGCTCACCAGATCGGGTTCATTCTCGCCAACCTGCACATGCGGGCGCAGGGTCTCCAGCGTTGAGGCGGGCAGGGCAAGGTTAAACTGGCGGCCTAAATCGAGAATGGTTTGTGCACGAATGTTGCCATCAAGGTGGCGATGAATGTCAGTCAGAGGAATTTTAAAATCGATCATGGCGCACTCGCTGAGTTGTCGGTGAAGTGCAGAGCATTATAAAAATATCTTGCGCAACCACGCCAGTTATTTGCGCAACAGCGGCGCCGGATGCTGCTTAATTACGCACTACCGGCGTTAAACAGGGGGGCCGCGGCCTTCAGGCATAAAAAAGGCGACCCGAAGGTCGCCTCAGAGGGGCTCAGAAAATTACTGGGGCATCCCTTCGCTGGTTGGCATGCCCAGCATATAGCGGGAGAGGAACTGTTCCAGCGTCATCTTATCGCCGTTCATGTTCACCTGGCCGTTGGCGTACTGCAGGCTGGTCACGATATTGTTATCCTGCTGCTGAGTAAGACGGAACATCTGCCCCATGGCTGCCAGACCTTTCACCTGCTGATCGGCCAGCTTCTGCGCGTCATCTGCCTGATAACCTTCGGCCAGACCCACTTTATGCATGGTTTCAGTCGCCATTGGCATATTGATGGTCAGCTTGCTGTCCAGGGTTTTCAGCACCCGATCCACCATCGCGCTGAGACTCTGCGCTTCGCCGGTCACGGTCGACGGATCGTTGAAATTCGCCGTCAGGTTAAAGGTGCTCTCGCCTTTATCATTTTTCCAGCTCAGTGGCGCGATGCTGACAGAGGGCGAGCCCTTCAGCAGCAGGGGCAGATTGCTCATCAGAATCTGATGGACGCCCGCCTGATAACGCATCGGGTCCTCGGTAATCCCCGGCTGATTCAGCAACGTCTGCATCTGCGCATTGTAACGATCGGAGAAGGCTTTCACCGCCTGCGCATCAAACTGTGACAGCTTCATCTTCAGCGCCGCCTGACCAAAGTCCTGCTTCTGGAGCTGCACGCTTTCCACTTTATAATCGATATTGCCGCCAATCTTGCCGTTGCTGTTATCGAAAGAGGAGCTGCCTTTCATTTTGTGAAGCGTCAGAGCGTCCTGACCGTTGATGCTGGCATTGACCTTCTCAATATCCACCGCCTGGTCACCGATCCGCACGCCTTCCGGGCTGAGGTGCGTATTCCCGCTCAGTTTCAGTCCATTGACGGTAAACAGAACCGGCTGACCCATCTCATTTTTAGTGGTCAGTGCCAGGCTATCGACGTCACTGTCCAGCGAGACTTTATCGCCTTTGTTGTCCGCGCTGACATTGAAGGTTCCGCCATTGGTCGCCAGACGCTCACCGGTTTGTGCATTCTGATAATCCACGGGCAGTATGCGCAGCGCCGTATCGGTGGCACCGCTGTAGCCAATGCGGGTGTCTGCATTAATCAGCGACTTGTTGCCGGTCAGCTCAAACAGCTTCTTCACCGCATCGGTGTTAGCCAGTTCGGTATGCACCGACGCCATGCTCGGGATCAGATTGAAGTGCTTCAGCTGAGCGAACGGGAAGGGGCCATGGTCGATGGTTTCATTCAGGATAACGCTCTGACCCGGCTTCAGCAGGGGATTATCTTCCGTCTGCGAGTCAGCCTGCACCACCAGGTTTACTTTGCTGCTGAACACGCCGCGCTGGTAATCCTGATAGCTGATCTTCAGTCGGCTGTTTGGGGCATAAGCATTCAGCTGAGCATTGGCATTCTGTACCAGCTCATCCCTGTGACTTTCGATTTGCTTGCCGGTAAACCATGCCGCGCCTGTCCAGATCACGCCCAGTGCGATGATGACACCTACGGCAACATTGGTCTTTTTCATTGCTGATTCGTCCTTATCCTTGAGTCCGCTTATGCCGCAGGTTAACCCCGACGACCGAAGAAAAACGCCCGCAGGCGTTTAGCGCTAATAGATTGAAATAATAGCAGTTAACCGCGATGCCGTCAGCCGCTTCACCCCAACTCGTTAAATACCCGCGCCAGCCGGCCCGTTCCGGCGACCGTAACCGGCGATTCGCTTGCCGCAATAAAGCATGATTCGCCCGGCTTCAGGGTCAGCTGCTGCGCAGCGCTGGCGATCACGGCCTGACCTTCAATACAGAACAGCACCGCGGCGCTCTGCTGTGCCAGCGGCTGCGGTTCTGTACTCAGGGTATGAATGGCAAAGGCAAAATCTTCCACCGGGATTGGGAAGCGCAGTGCGTTACCCTGCTGGACCGGCTGGGTCAGCAGCGAGCTGGCAGGCTTCTCCTCAAATTTCAGGTTCGCCATCAGCTCAGCAATATCGATATATTTCGGGGTCAACCCGGCGCGTAATACGTTATCCGAGTTCGCCATCACCTCCAGCGCCACGCCGTTAAGATAGGCGTGCGGAGTTTCAGCATAGAGGAACATCGCTTCGCCCGGCTGCAGGGTAATCACATTCAGCAGCAGCGGGGAAAACAGTCCGCTGTCGTCCGGGTATTCCGCCGCGATAACGCGGATAGTCTGCCAGGGCTCACCCTGTTGTGCGTCAAGTGCGGATTTCAGCACGCCCAGCGCCAGCGATTTGGCGTCCCCCTCCAGAGAGAGCAGGGTCCGGAAGAGGGTGGCCAGCGTCTCCCTGTCGGGATGCTGCAGGAAGTGGGCAATCTGCGGATGTGCGCCCGCCACTGGCTCCAGCAGGGAAACCATCTCCGTGATTGTACGAAAACCGTTCATTGCCTGAAACGGGGTCAGCGCATAGACCAGCTCCGGCTTATGGTTAGCATCTTTGTAATTGCGCTCGGCGGCTGTCAGTGGAATACCCGCCGCGTTCTCACGGGCAAAGCCCGCTTCCGCGGCGTGTTTGCTGGGATGAACCTGAATGGAGAGCGGCTGGTCGGCGCACAGCACCTTGAACAGGAAGGGTAACTCACCAAAACGCTGTGCCACCGCCTCGCCCAGCATGGCGTCAGGCGCAGCATCAATCACGTCGCGCAGCGAACGTTCGCGGCCCTGATCCATGACGGCAGAGGGACTTTTCGGGTGTGCACCCATCCAGAGTTCCGCCATCGGCAGACCCTCCGGATTCGCGATACCGTAGAGCGCCGTCAGCGCCGTTTTACTGCCCCACGCGTAATTCTGCAGCGAGTTGTTCATTTTTTGCATCGTTTAACCCTTTCTCACGCGAAATGATTGCCGGTATTAAAGCAGAAACCGCCGGTAAAAATACATATCCAGCGCAAAAGGACGCTAAGCTCTGATAATGTTAAATTATTGTGTATTAGTATCCTGAACGCCCTGGTGCCAGACGCGAAGCGCGGCCGGGCGGTCATTTTTAAAACCAAAGCTAAGGAGACGTATTCATGGCAGCCAACCGCATTGAGAAAGATTCAATGGGTCCCATCGACGTACCGGCAGACAAACTGTGGGGCGCGCAGACGCAGCGCTCGCTGGAACACTTTCGCATTTCAACAGAAAAGATGCCGACGGCACTGGTTCATGCTCTGGCGCTGACCAAGCGCGCCGCGGCAAGCGTTAACCGGGATCTGGGGCTGCTGCCTGCTGACCGCGCAGACGCGATTGTCAGCGCGGCAGATGAGGTACTGGCTGACAAACATGGTGATGAGTTCCCGCTGGCAATCTGGCAGACCGGGTCCGGCACTCAGACCAATATGAACATGAATGAAGTGCTGGCGAACCGCGCCAGTGAGATACTCGGCGGAGAGCGGGGGATGTCGCGCCTGGTCCATCCCAATGATGATGTGAACAAGAGCCAGAGCTCCAACGACGTTTTCCCGACCGCCATGCACGTTGCCGCCGTGATCGCCCTGCGTGAACAGCTGATCCCGCAGATCCACGTGCTGAAAGCTACCCTGAGCCAGAAGTCCGACGCCTTCAAAGATATCGTTAAGATTGGCCGTACCCACCTGCAGGATGCCACGCCGCTGACCCTGGGGCAGGAGATCTCGGGCTGGGTAGCGATGCTGGAGCACAACCTGAAGCATATCGAGCAGAGCATTCCGCACGTGGCAGAACTTGCTCTGGGCGGAACCGCCGTCGGCACCGGCCTCAACACGCACCCGGAATATGCGGTGCGCGTGGCGAAGGCGCTGGCCGAACTGACGCAGCAGCCGTTTGTTACGGCCCCTAACAAGTTTGAGGCACTGGCCACCTGTGATGCGCTGGTGCATGCGCACGGCGCGCTGAAAGGTCTGGCCGCGTCCCTGATGAAAATCGCCAACGACGTTCGCTGGCTCTCGTCCGGCCCGCGCTGCGGCATCGGGGAAATTGCCATTCCGGAAAATGAACCTGGCAGCTCAATCATGCCGGGCAAAGTAAACCCGACGCAGTGTGAAGCGATGACCATGCTCTGCTGTCAGGTGATGGGCAATGACGTCGCGATCAATATGGGCGGCGCATCCGGTAACTTCGAGCTGAACGTTTTCCGTCCGATGGTTATCCATAACTTCCTGCAGTCGATTCGCCTGCTGGCGGATGGCATGGACAGCTTCAACCATCACTGTGCGATCGGCATTGAACCGGTGCGCGAGCGAATCGATCAGCTGCTCAACGAATCACTGATGCTGGTGACCGCGCTCAATACCCATATCGGGTATGACAAAGCGGCCGAAATTGCCAAAAAGGCGCATAAAGAGGGGCTGACCCTGAAAGGCTCAGCGCTGAAGCTCGGCTATCTTACCGAAGAGGAGTTTGACGCCTGGGTGCGGCCGGAAGAGATGGTTGGCAGCATGAAGTCGTAACGTGATGCGCGATGAGGCCGGTTTGCACCGGCCTCTCTGTTAAACCGGGCAGTCAACCCAGAGGTGCAGCCGGGGGATCAGCAGATTGAGCGGCTCAGCGGCCGGTTTATGACGATAGGTAATGTTATCGGCGTCATAGTTGAGCAACTCGCCCAGTACCGGAACCTGACTGCGATCGCGGCAGATCACCAGAATCGGTGACGGGCAGGCCAGCTGAGTCTGCTTTTTCTCCTCTGCGCGCCAGACGCGCGCCACCGGCTGGACTTTAACCGGACGCTTGATCTTCAGGCGGGCTGAAGCGGGCAGGGCGCGCACGCTGGCCAGCTCCTCCTGCACTTTCTCAGCCCACTGTTCGCGCGACCACGGAGCCTGGGCGCGTCCCGCCTTCAGGCTTTTTTCCAGCTGGGCAATGACCTCTTCGCGCTTAAGATTTTTGATGATGTGTTTGTTGGCCCAGCCAAACCGCAGACTGTCCGGGGCGCTGAGCAGGGTGATGGTGCGATAGGCATTCAGGGTAATCAGCCCGCGCAGATGCTGGTGAACGAACTCGAATCGCGCTTCACTCGGCAAGCCGGACTCCACCGTAATCAGCTGCTCCAGTCGGGCTTTCAGCTGATTGATGAGATCGACCAGCGCGCCGATCTCCGCTTCCCGTTCTGCATCGCATTCAATGCAGAGGGCACCGGGCAGACGCACGGCGGCCTTGGTACTCAGCTGCTCTGACTGATGCTGCATAAAGAGGCGGCAGTAGTGGTCGAGCGCCATCTTCCGCGCGCTGTCGCCCAGATGCTGCTCAACGGCAATGCGGGTTATCGCGTCATGCTCGCGACCTTTCACCACTGGCGGCAGGCTGAAAACGCGCGCGATCAGCAGCGGCTGCGCTTCAATCTGCTCCCGCAGTTCACCCAGCGCCTGCTCCAGGTCGTTAACACATTGATGCATATCAGCCACTAAGTCGTAGCGCGTCATGATGAGCCTCCATAGTTACAACGTCCACAATGTGGCAGAAGCCAGCGGCAGTTGCAAGTGTGTATAGTTACAACATACTTTAAATCTGCTATACAAAAACGTGCGAACTGCCGGTCATCAGGTCAGAAGTGCGTGATGCATGCAGGCTGCCTGCGGAACATGCTATAAAACGGTTTGCCTGCTAACGAAGAGAGTCGATGTGAATCAGAACATTAAACCGGGCATCGCGGCCATTTTTACCCTGGGCTGTGTGCAGATCCTTTCCTGGGGAGGATCGTTCTACCTGATGGCGGTGATGGCGAACCCCATCGCGGCTGAAACGGGCTGGTCCCAGCAGTGGATTTACGGTGCGCTGTCGCTCGGGATTCTGGTGTCGGGCCTGCTGTCACCGCTGGCAGGCAGAATAATAGCCCGTACCGGTGGCCGTCTCCTGCTGGCACTCAGTGGGCTGGTGATGGCGGTGGGGCTGGTCATCATGGCGCTCAGCCACGCGTTGCCACTGTTTCTGTTTGCCTGGGTCATTATCGGCGTGGGTATGGCGATGGGCCTGTATGATGCACTGTTTGCCACGCTGGGCACCTGCTATGGCGGTCAGGCTCGGGCTGCCATTACCGGCATCACGCTGATTTCCGGTTTCTGCACCACGCTGGCCTGGCCGGGAACGGCTCTGCTTATCCACGGTTTTGGCTGGCGGGAGGCCTCGCTGATCGTTGCTGCGCTGATGGTGGCGTGCGTGCTGCCTGCTTATCTCTTTGCCTTGCCTGCCGGTCATCTCACCCGGTCATTAAAAAAGCGTCCGGCGCAGCCAGCTACGGCAGAGATCGCGCCAGCGCTGTTCTGGCTGCTCTGCGCCATTTTTACCCTGGCTTCGGTGATCATGACCGCCGTTTCCGTGCAGCTTATTACGCTGTTGCAGGCGAGTGGTCATACGCTGGCTTCGGCGCTGGCGATCAGCGCCGTGATCGGCCCGTGTCAGGTTGGCTCCCGTATTGTCGATGTCGCTTTTAAACGCAGCCATCCTATCCGTACCGCCTTTTTTTCTGTCGGGCTGGTGGCGCTGGGCCTGCTGTTGCTGGCATTAATGCCGCAGATGGCGCTGCTGAGTATGGTGCTTTATGGCGCAGGAAATGGCTTACGTGCCATCGTGCGTGGAACTTTACCGCTGGCGATGGTCAAACCAGAGTCTTACGCCATCGTGATGGGTAAGATGGCGCGCCCGGCACTGATGGGGCAGGCACTGACGCCGCTGATTGGCGGATATGTCATTGAAAGCATGGGCGCAACGGCGACGCTGTGGTTGCTTTGCGGCCTGGCAATCTTTAACGTGGTACTGGTGATAGCACTGAAGCAGCAATTACCGGCGGCATCGACCCGTTCTGCGTGAAGGCGTCCGGCTTCAGATTCCGCCGGAACAGGGCAGTGAACAGGCTAAGCAGCTTGTGCTATCGGGCCTCTGCCTTTGGTGAATACGTGCCTTGTGACTGCCGGTTTGCTTCAAAAAAGCAACAGTGTTTGTTATATTTATTGCTCATTGATTGTTCATTTATGCGGCAATAAAACAAGAAGATGCACCGCAACTCAGGATAAATAAATGCTTGATTACCGCTTCCCGACAGCTTTGCAAATGGTTCTGAGCGTAGCGATGGCGGAGCAAATGGGAAAACGCTCTACCAGCGCGATTCTGGCCTACGGGCTGGAAGCGAATCCCAGTTTCATACGAAAATTGATGGTCCCGCTGACCCGTGATGGCATTATCGTCTCCACGCTGGGCCGTACCGGCTCGATTCATCTGGGCCGTCCGGCTGCGGAGATTACCCTCAAGGATATCTATGTCTCCGTCATTGAGGATAAAAAAATCTGGGCTGCGCGTCCCGACGTCGCTCCGCGCTGTCTGGTCAGTGCTAACCTCTGCTGGTACTTTAAATCGATAGCCGATGAAGCCGAGCAGGCGTCACTGGATGTGCTGGCAAAACGCACCGTTGCCGATGCGCTGAATGAGCTGAAAAAGCGCGATACCAGCAACTGCACTGCTGTACCGGAACCTGAACCCGAAGAGATTGACGATCTCTGCAAAAAAAAGCCGCTGATGAGCGGCTTTTTTTATGGCTGTTTAATAGACATTGCTAAGCTATTTTTCATCAGATCTGTCACTCAGTCACCTCTCTCCGTTAATCCCATCTTGACCTCTTGATTGATCGTAATAGAATGACTTCATGGTATGAAGTCGCGGAGATCAGGATGAACGCCGCCGTCAGGAAATTACGGAAGAAACAGCGTGAAACACTGGAGCAGATTTTTCAAACGCCACCGCCGTCCGGCTTAAAATGGCAGGCAGTTGAGTCACTCATCAGGGCGCTGGATGGCGAGATTAAAGAGGGTAGTGGTTCGCGGGTTCGCTTTCTTCTCAACGGAAAAATAGCGCGTTTTCATCGCCCACACCCCTCGCCAGACACGGATAAAGGCGCAGTTGTGAATCTGCGCGAATGGCTGGAAAGTATCGGAGTCGATCCCTATGAATAATCGTTCAAATTCATCAATCACTGTCGCCGGGCAACCTGCCGTCATCACCTATGTCCCTGAAATCAATATGTTCCGTGGACGCTTTACTGGCCTGTCAGGCTACTGTGATTTTGTCTCAGACAGTGTGCAGGGGCTGCACAAAGAGGGTGAGATATCGCTGCGCGAATACCTGGAAGATTGCGCTGCCTCCGGCATTAATCCCTATGCGGAGCAGGAAAAAATTAAGACCTTCACGCTGCGCTACCCTGAATCACTCGGCGTACGGCTGTCGCAGGCTGCGGCCCAAAATGAAACCTCGCTGAATGCCTTTATCATTGAAGCGCTCAACGAAAAATTAAAGCAGCGTTAACCGGCATGCTGCCAGTCTCAGACAAAAAAAGGGGCGATCATCCGATCGCCCCTTTCAACGTTGAGGGTTTACGCCGTCACGGTTTCGGCATCACCTGACCGGCGCGTCACCAGCTTACGCAGGGCGACGTAGAACACCGGGGTCAGGAACAGGCCGAACAGCGTCACGCCGAGCATCCCGGAGAAGACGGTAATACCGGTCACGCCGCGCACCTCTGCGCCCGCGCCTTCACCCAGAATCAGCGGCACCGTACCGGCGATAAAAGCGATGGAGGTCATCACAATCGGACGCAGACGCAGACGACAGGCTTCCAGCGCCGCCTCTACAATGCCTTTGCCCTGAATCTCCAGCTCGCGCGCAAACTCGACGATCAGTATCGCGTTCTTACAGGCCAGCCCCATCAGCACCACCAGTCCGACCTGAACAAACACGTTGTTATCTCCACCGGTCAGCCAGACGCCAAACAGGGCAGAGAGCAGGGTCATCGGCACAATCAGAATCACCGCCAGCGGCAGCGTCCAGCTCTCATACAGCGCGGCCAGCACCAGGAAGGCCAGCAGCACCGCCATCGGGAAGACAATCAGTGCGGTATTGCCCTGCGTTGACTGCTGATAACTCAGATCGGTCCACTCGATGTTCATGCCGTTAGGTAACAGCTGACCGGACATCGTTTCCAGCTGACGCATCGCCTGCGCTGAAGAGAGCACGCGCGGATCGGCATCGCCAATCAGATCGGCCGCCGGGTAGCCGTTGTAGCGGATCACCGGATCGGGGCCGTAGGTGGTGGTGATGTTGACCATGCTGCCAATCGGCACCATCTCCCCGCGGTCGTTGCGGGTGCGCAGGGTAGCGATATCCTCGACGCTGTCGCGGAATTCGCCGTCGGCCTGCGCCATCACCCGCCAGGTGCGACCAAAGCGGTTAAAGTCATTCACGTAGGAGGAGCCGAGATAGGTCTGCAGCGTGCTGAACAGCGCCGTCAGTGACACCCCCTGAGCTTTGGCTTTATCACGATCCACCTGGACGTCCAGCTGTGGCACATTGGCCTGATAGGAGGAGATAGGGAAGTGCATCCCCGGCGTCTGCATGATGCTGCCCGACAGCGTATTAATCGCCGTCTGCAACGCACCGTAACCCAGACCCGCGCGGTCCTGCACATAGAGCGAATAGCCTGAGCCCTGACCCAGCCCCAGAATCGGCGGTGGCATAATCGAGAAGCCAAAGCCCTGCTGAATTTGGGCAATCTTCGCATTGATCTCCGCGTTAATCTCCGCCGCGGTGTGCTTACGCTCGCTGAACGGTTTCAGGCCGAAGAACACCGTGCCGCTGTTAGGCGTATTGGTGAACTGCAGGGCATTCAGGCCGGGGAACGCCACCGCATAGGCGACGCCTTCAGTCTGCATGCCGATTTCGCTCATCTTACGGATCACTTCATCGGTGCGCGCCAGCGAGGAGCCTTCCGGCATCTTGACGCCACCAATCAGGTAGAGCTTATCCTGAGTCGGAATAAAGCCGCCCGGCACGGTGTGGAACATAAATCCGGCACCGGCCAGCAGCAGCAGGTAAACCGCGAACACCGCGCCACGCCGACGCAGCGTCCGGCCAACCAGTGATTCATAGCCATGTGCGCTGCGCTGGAAGAAGCGGTTGAAGGGCCGGAACAGCCAGCCAAACAGCGCATCAATAATCCGCGTCAGCCGGTCTTTCGGCGCGTGATGATCTTTCAGCAGCATCGCCGCCAGCGCCGGAGAGAGCGTCAGGGAGTTAATGGCGGAGATGACCGTGGAGATCGCGATAGTAGTGGCGAACTGCTTATAGAACTGCCCGGTCACGCCGGAGAGGAACGCCATCGGCACAAATACGGCACAGAGCACCAGCGCAATGGCGATAATCGGGCCGGAGACCTCACGCATCGCCTGATGGGCTGCCGCGCGCGGCGACAGGCCCATCTCGATGTTACGCTCAACGTTCTCCACCACCACAATGGCGTCATCCACCACGATCCCGATCGCCAGCACCAGCCCGAACAGGCTCAGGGTATTGAGCGAGAAGCCGAGCAGATAGAGCACGCTGAATGTTCCGACCACCGACACCGGCACCGCCAGCAGGGGAATGATGGAGGCGCGCCAGGTCTGCAGGAACAGAATGACGACCAGCACCACCAGAATCACCGCTTCCAGCAGGGTCTGCACTACCGCTTTGATCGAGTCACGAACAAACACCGTCGGATCGTAAGGAGCCGCCCATTTCACATCATTGGGGAAACGGGTTGCGAGCTCATCCATTTTGGCGCGCACCGCATTGGAGAGATCGATGGCGTTGGCACCCGGAGCCTGGAAGATACCGATGCCGACCGCATCTTTGTTGTTCAGCTGAGAGCGCAGGGCGTAACTGCCGGACCCCATCTCAATACGCGCCACATCACGCAGGCGCACCAGCGAACCATCTTCTGAGGTTTTCAGGATAATGTCGCCAAACTGCTGTTCGCTCTCCAGCCGTCCCTGCGTGTTGATCGACAGCAGAAAATCGCTCTGCTTTTTCAGCGGCTCGGCGCCGAGCTGACCGGCAGAAACCTGCACGTTCTGCTCCTGCATCGCGGTCACTACGTCTGAGGCGGTTAAGCCACGCGCCGCCACCTTGTTTGGGTCCAGCCAGACGCGCATCGCATATTCGCCCGCGCCAAAAATCTGGATCTGACCGACGCCCGGCAGACGCGCCAGCTCATCTTTCACCTTCAGGGTGGCGTAGTTACGCAGGTAGAGTGAATCGTAGGTATTGTTGGGTGAGAACATGTGGACGACCAGCGTCAGGGTCGGCGACATCTTCTGGGTGGTGACACCCAGACGCCGCACATCTTCCGGCAGACGCGCTTCGGCCTGCGCGACGCGGTTCTGCACCTGAACCTGCGCCTGATCGGGATCGGTGCCGGGACGGAAGGTGACGGTCGTCACCAGCACGCCGTCAGAACCGGCCACAGATTTCATGTACATCATGTTTTCGACGCCGTTGATCGCCTCTTCCAGCGGCGTCGCCACGGAATCTGCAATCACTTTCGGGTTAGCGCCAGGATACTCGGCGCGCACCTGCACGCTGGGTGGCACCACGTCGGGATATTCGCTGATCGGCAGCAGCGGGATAGCAATCACCCCGGTCACGAAGATCAGGATTGACAGCACCGCCGCAAAAATAGGCCGGTCGATAAAAAAGCGGGAAAAGTCCATAGCGGCCTCGAATTAGTGAGCGGCTGCCGCACGCATGGCGACCTGCTGAGCAGTGACCGGCATGCCGGGCATAAACACTTTCTGCAGTCCGGCGACGATCACCCGGTCGCCCGATTGCAGACCCGATTTGACGATGCGCAGACCTTCCACCATCGCGCCGGGCTGAATATCGCGCCGCTGAGCTTTGCCTTCCCCATCCACCACGTAGACATATTTGCGATCCTGGTCGGTCAGCACCGCCTTATCATCGATCAGCATGGCCTCGAACTGCGCGCTGCCTGGCAGACGCACGCGGGCAAACAGACCGGGTGTAAACTGACGCGCCTGATTGTCGAGCAGGGCGCGCATACGAATGGTGCCGGTGCTGGCGGTCAGCTGGTTATCCAGGAAATCGACCTTGCCCTGATGCGGGAAACCCTGATCGCCGACCAGTGCAATCTCAACCGGCAGCGCATGACGCTGCTGGCCCTGACGCGCCATCGCCTGATAGTGCAGGAAGGTGTTTTCATCGACGTCGAAATAGACATACATCTGCTGCTGCGATACCAGCGTGGTCAATACACTGGCGCTGTCACCGGCGGTCACCAGATTGCCGGGGGTGATCATGGCGCGGCTGGCGCGACCGTCAATCGGCGCGGTGACGCGGGTAAAGTCCAGATTCAGCTGCGCCATATCGACGGCGGCTTCGGCGGCCAGTACATCCGCCTGCGCCTGACTGGCGGCAGCGCGACGCTGTTCCCACACCTCACGCGAAATCGCCTGGGTGCCAATCAGCTTCTCGCTGCGACCCGATTCGCTGCGCGCCAGACTCGCCTGGCTGCGCGCCCGGGCCAGCTCCGCCCGGGCCTGTTCCAGCGCCGCACGATAACTCCGGTCGTCGATGGTGAAGAGCACCTGACCTTTTTTAACCTCATCCCCTTCGCGGTAGTTCACTGACTCGATGTAGCCAGAGACGCGCGGACGCAGCTGCACGCTCTGCACCGCTTCAACGCGACCATTAAAGTTGTCCCACTGGCTCACCGGCTTGATGAGCACCGGCGCGGCGCTTACTTCAGGCGGTGGCGGCGGGGCGTTCTGCGCCACACCCTTATCACAGCCGCTAAGCAGGCTGATAAACATGACCATCCCTGACAGGGTCAACCCCTGACGAACCCGGTTCGTAATCATTGTTGTTATTCCGCGATAAATAGAAAAGACGACCTGCAGGCCAATATTTGCAACTTTTAAGATTGCAATTAATCGCAGGGAGTGTAGGCTTGCGTCGCGGGCAACTGCAAGAATAACAGATACACTTTATGTGCGGTTTAGTGCGGGGCGATGAAAGCCTGAGCAATCCGGGAAAAACCCTGAAAAAAGTGCGGCATTTAATGTACCAATAAAACTTGCATTAAATGGCATAGTCAGCCACCCTTAAGTGTAACTGCAACTGATACTAATACTTTTCGCTACAGCGACAGGAGAGACTGGAATGATGAGTGACGCCTTTATTCACGATTTAATCGACTGGATTGATAACAACATCGAAGCACGTCTGGACCTGGATACCGTTTCAGAGCGCGCGGGCTATTCCAAGTGGCACCTGCAGCGCATGTTCAAAGAGCACACCGGCTATCCCCTGGGTGAGTACATCCGGGTGAAGAAGCTGAAAAAGTCTGCCGATCGCCTGACCAGCACCGATGAACCGATTCTGAACGTCGCGATTTCACTGGGCTTTGACTCTCAGCAGTCTTTCAACCGCAGCTTTAAACGCCAGTATGGTGTGGCACCGGGTGCATGGCGTCGTCACAGCGGTGATTCGCACGCTGCATAACTTCGCCAGGGCCAGCCTGTCTGGCCCGCGCTTTCCTCCGGGCGCAAAACTGGTATCATCTGCATCCTGTCGTCACGGATGCCATCATGTCAAAAAAACTCTGGATTGGACTTTTCTTTGTCCTCGCGGCCTGCTTTTACGGCCTTAAACCTTATCTCAACACCGTTTCTGCGCCGGCTCAGGCCGATATCGCCACCCTGACCGATGCCCACACCGTGGCGCGCTGGGTGCTACAGCATCAGCAGTTACCGGACTACTACCTGACCAAAAACGAAGCGCGGCAACGCGGCTGGAATCCGGCCAAAGGTAACCTGTGTGAGGTTCTGCCTGGCAGAGCCATCGGCGGTGACCGTTTTGCTAACCGCGAAAAGCGGCTGCCACCGCGTGCGGGTCGCCAGTGGTATGAAGCGGATGTGAATTACCGCTGCGGACATCGCGACGCCGATCGTCTGGTCTATTCCTCTGACGGGCTGGTGTTTCTCTCCACCGATCACTACCGCAGCTTCAGACAGGTGCCCTGATGCTTGAACTGAACTTTGATCTGCGCGAGCTCACCACGCGCGCGGCTTTTTATCGCGAGTTTGCCGGGCAGAGCGGCTGCCCGCCGACCTTTGGTCATAACCTGGATGCGTTGTGGGACTGGCTGACGGGCGGCATGGCGCTGCCTGCCACACTGCGGTTGCAGCATTACGCGGCGCATCAGGCTGATTTAGCGCCGGTGCTGGCGCTGCTGGAAGAAGCGGCGCAGTCGCTGGAAGGCGAACTGCACCTGATCGTGGAGTAAGCCGGCAACGGTTTTTATTGCCGTCTCAGTCTCAGGTCGGCCGGGAAGCGGGGGGTAGCCGCACAGAGGCGAACTGCACCCGGTTATAGATTACGTGCGCAGCGGCTTCAGCAGGGCAATCAGCGCCTCGCGGGCCGCCAGTGGCAGATCGCCACCGCCGGTATAGCCGTTGTTCTCAACGATCACCTGATTCAGTCCCACCAGCCAGTCGTAGATGTAATAGGCGGTGTGATTCGCCGGTGCCGCAGAGAGTCGGGTCAGGCGCTGACCGGCACCGAAGCTGACGCTGGGAGCGGGCGGGCGCGAGAAAATCACCTGGCCGCGGTTGACGCGGCTGGCGGGACGTTCTGATTCCGGGCGCTGTAAAAAGCCGAGCCAGGCCACAAAATCGCCCAGCACCGTCATCGCCCGCGTCACCTGCCGGTCGGCGCGGGATTCGTGCGTCACGCTTTGCGTGTCAGGTTCGTGCAGCGCCTGCTGCAGTTTTTGCGCAATATCGGTGCGGAACCCGGCGGTGATCAGCTCTTCTACCAGCCACTCCATCGTCGCCTTATCCACGTTAAGTAACGCCAGCAGGCTGCGGTTTTCCGGCAGCTGACGCAGGTGATCCAGCCACAGCAGCAGCACCTGGCGCGGAAACTGCTGGCTGCTGTGCAGGCTCTGACGCGGCTGAGCCGGTACGTCAGCGGGTGCGTCACTGAACAGGTCAAATTCAAACCCGATGCCGAACTGATTCTCCGGCGCCTGATGGGCCGGTTTGCTGCCCGGCAGGGTCGTCTGATTGAGCCACAGTTGACGCAGTGCTTCGCGCGGCGGCTGCAGACGCTCCAGAAGCTCGCCATGCAGGCCGGTGCGATGCTGTAAACATTTCAGCAGCGTGTCGGCGATGTTCTGCTTGCGTGCCGCCTGTTCCGGGCTGGCACCCGCCTCGGTCCACGGCAGTAAACGCCGCTCTACGACGGTGTGCTGAATCTGCGCGAGCTGGGCCAGCAGCATGTCGCGGCGGGCGTCAGGCTGCATCTCATCCTGCAGCCAGCTCGCCATGCGATCGACGCCCGCGCGATCCAGGGCCAGCATGGAGCCCCAGTGCTGACCGGGCTGTCCCATCTGCCGCTGCACCGCCTCATCCACATTAATCTGCTGATGACGGGCGTCGAAGGGGGTGATGGCCCAGATGAGGCGCGGTTTCTCTGCGGCCTCCTGAGCAGGCTGCTGGCGCTGCCATTCGCGCAGCGTTTCGCTGACCCGATCCGCATCCTGACGCTGGCTGGCCGCCGTGCAGACCAGCAGCAGATCGATCGCCTGTCGCGCGGCATAAAAGCCCGGCAGCAGGGCGCGTTTCTGTTCCAGCAGCTGTGCGCGCAGCGGGTCCTGCTGCTGCAGGCGCTGACGATCTTCCTGGGTCGCCACATCACTGGCGTGACCGGGCGCAGGCAGCTCCAGCATATCAGCATCATCATAGAGCGCGGTGCGCGGAGTGGAGCTCAGCGGCACCAGCACTTCCAGCGTCAGCAGGGCCAGCAGGCCCAGCGGGACGCGCTGGGCCTTGCCGATGCGGTTACCGTTCAGCGGGCAGACTTCCACCGGCTGCTGCTGATCCTGTTCGCTGGCTGGCACAATCAGCTGCCCGGCAGGCAGCAGGGCGTTATCGACCAGCAGGCTTAAGGGGGCGAGCACCCGGCTGCTGTTACGCAGCTGATGGCGCAGATGCAGCAGCGTGCGCAGCATCTCGCTCAGCGCCGGTTCGGCGGGCCAGAGCAGGGAGAAAAGCTGCACCCGGTCGTCGACGCTCAGCCAGGGAGCCAGCTCAACCGCCTGCGGCCAGAAGTGGCGATCCAGGCGCGCATCGTAGTGCGGACGGCGACGGCACCAGGACCAGAGCGTGACCAGCGCATCACTGTCCAGACCGGCCAGCGGTGAGGCGAGGCGATGGCGCTGCAGACGCTGCAGCCCGCTGTCGATCTGCGCCACGTCGGGTGTGCCTGCAGCGGAACAGGCGAGCATCAGACGGATAACTTCTGCGTCATTCAGCAGGGTCAGTTCAACCGGCCACTCAGTCGAGAGCGGCTCGCGCTGATGGCTGAAGCGGGTGGCGGTGGCAAAATCCAGGTTGCCGGGATTGATATGCTGGAACCAGTAGAGCTGTTTGTCGCCCATGCGGGTCACCAGCTGGCCCTGTGCATCGGCCACCATCTCGTTAAGCAGCCAGGCTTTGCCGGCCTGCGACTGACCAAACAGGGCCAGCGTCACCGGGCGGGCGACCTGCTGTGCCAGCGCCTGGGTCTGCACGCGAGCCTGACGCAGTTGCAACGTAAGCGTTTCCGCCTCCAGCGACAGACGCGGCGACTGCTCACGGCTGTTCTCAATCCATTCCAGACTGTTGTTCAGGGCGTCCTGTAACAGGCCCAGACGTTTTGCCAGCGTCTGAGGCTGACGGGGTTTCAGGGCTTTCATCGTTTACACACGCTCCCGCTGTCAATCCAGTATTGCGCATTGGCGTTGCCGGTCGCCGATAGGGTATTCAGCTTCAGACTCAACTGCTCCAGCGGCACTCGGGTGCCATCATCCAGCTGCGCATCGCTCAGCACCAGGTTTTCCGGGCCGGACGCACCGGGGCCGGCTTTGACCGCCAGGCGGATGCGCAGCACGCTTTCGCCCGCGACTTTACGCGCCAGCGTCGGGTCGTTCAGCGTCAGGCTGTAAAGCGGTGAGGCGGGCCAGCGATCGTTATCGAGCTGGCGGAAGCCCAGACAGACGTTACCCCGGATGCGGAAACTGCGTTTCCGGTCCAGCGCAAAGCCAGGATCGTCGAGGTCAATGTCGCTGTAGCAGAGATTCTCATCCGTCAGGGCCTGGTTTTCATCGAGCATACCCAGATAGCGGATGGTCGAGTAAGGTTCAAAATCACCCGCGCGGAACCAGAAGCTGCTGAGGCGCAGATCCAGCGCCAGCAGGCAGAGCATCGCGCCGACGGCGGCGGTCGATTTCGGGTTGTCGATGCGGCCGTGCTTGTTAAACGGATACCAGTCGCTGGTGTGATAGCCTTCCAGTGACAGAATGCGGCTGCCCGGCAGCGGCTGCAGATGGCGCACCAGCGCCTGAATGCCAGGGAAGCGTGACGGACGCCCGGTCAGCAGCAGCACATCGCACTGGTAGAGCGAGACCACCTCACACATGGAGCGCAGCGCCGGGATAATGGCCATCCGGTGCTGCATAAACTCGCCGTGCAGCTGCGCGAGGCTCACGACCAGCGGCACCTGCAGCAGATCAAAGCGGCTGTTGCCGCCCAGCTCACGCTGGATCTCGCCGTTGACAAAGGCGAGCACCGCCTCGCCAGGCGTCTGCTCAACCAGTTCGCCGAACAGGGCGTTGATTTCTGCATGACTCTCCAGCGGATCCCAGTTCTCATAGCGTTCCAGCACCGCCTGCGCCAGCGGGATAAACAGCTGCAGCGTAACCTGCTGACGCAGCGTGGCCTGACCGTCCATGCGGCTGTCGTGACCAAACAGCTTGTTCATCAGCGGTTCCGCCAGCGTCAGGCCCGCTTTCTGCAGGTGCTGCTGCAGCGCCGGTAAGATCCACAGCTGAATCACATCCAGCAGGATGTCATCACCTGCCACCTTAAAGCCTTCGCGAAACAGCAGGCGCGGCGTGATTTTAACGTTGTTGCCCTGACCATCATCCAGACGATACTGGGTAATCGCCAGGTCGGTGGTGCCGCCGCCGATGTCAATCGAGGCGATGCGCAGGCTCTTACCTGGCAGTTCGCCCTCATCGCGCGGCCGATCCGGACGCGCCATGCTGCTGAAAAAGTCTTCAGCGCGACCGGCAAAGTTGACCTGCGTCTCATTGAACAGCCAGACCATCTGACCACAGGTGGCTTCATCCCACTCCATCTGCACATCCGGCAAAGGTTTCGGGTTCTGACGGGAGACGGCCGATGCCAGATCATCCTCATCCGCGAGCCAGCCTTCGGCTTTCCAGACCAGCGCCAGCGCCTCCTGCATCCGGCGACGGAAGATTTCACGCTCCGGCTTGGGCATCGCGGACGGCAGCGTCAGGATCACATGGCGCAGCTGACGCGGCGCGTGACTCTGCGGCATACGCTGACGCTGAGCCGCGCTGTTCATCTGCATCAGCGCCTGAGCCAGCAGCTCACAGAGCATAAAGGTCATCAGCGAACTGCGGCTGTAGTGCGGTGAAAAGACCGGCAGACGATCGTCCGGCGCCAGCGTCGACAGCGGCTGGCCTTCATCGTTCAGCAGCGTGGTAAAGGGGGCACCATAAGCCAGCGGTTCCGCCTGCTCGCCCGGCGTATTAAAGCGCCAGCCCGGCTGATAGCGTGCCTCATCCCACAGATAACGGCGCGGGCTGGAGAGGCCGGTGCTGCCTTCCAGTCCCGCACGCTGCAGGGCCAGACGGCTCGCCTCACGACCGACACGCGTCAGCGACGGCCACATAAAGGCCTGTTCGCGCCCGCTCTCCAGCGAAAAGTTCGCTTTACCAAAGCGGGTTTCGGCAAATTCCAGACGGCTGTCAAACAGCTCGTTGTAAACCTGATGCGGCTGAGAGAGGTCGCGCAGCTGCAATTCATAGGTCTGCTTCAGGCCGTTGCTCTCTTCCGGGTGATCTTCCACCAGGATGCCGCAGGTGTGGGAGTTGCCCACATCAAGGATGATATCGACGTTGACCGCCGGGGTCTGCAGTGTGGCGGCCTGAATGTGGATCTCGCTGAGGTCGAGCTGCTGGCCCAGCAGCTCCAGCAGATTCAGGTAGTGCGCCTGATACTCAAATTCACGCAGCGCCTGTTTGATCGCCTGCTCGCGGCGGTCGCTGACGCGGTCGGTAAAGGATTCGCGCAGCCAGCCATCGACCCAGGTCAGATCGAGAAAGTCGCCCAGCTCGTAGTTGTGCCAGGCGAGGGCAAAGGTGACACCATTCTGCGCATCCGCCGGGGTAAGGCCCAGCTGCTCGCCGCCATCCTCTTCCGCCACGCAGCGGGTATCAAAGGCAAGGGTAACGCGATGGGTATTGCCCGCTGCGTCCGGTGCGGGCAGGGCAACCAGACGCATCCGCGCCCAGTTTTCAGGGCCACCGATAAAACGACGTCCGCTGGCACAACGCAGCATGGGCAGCGGCAGCCAGCAGGCTGACAGCAGCGTCAGGGAGTCCGCCAGCGCGATATCGGATTCCGGGCGCACCACTTCGGCAGCACCACCATCTTCCGGATAGAGCAGGAACTTTCCGCTGTTGCCATCGACGTTCAGGCGCAGCAGCGGGCCGTTGGCCGTCTGGCGCACAAACTGACGGCGCGCCGGGGTATCTGAGAGTTGCAGGCCAAAATCCAGGAACTGCACGCCGCTGTTTTCAATCAGCGAAATTTTTTGTTTGTCATCGATCAGGGGAGCCAGCATCGTTATTTACTCTCACGCTTAATCGTCATCGGGAAGACCCGGTCTTCAGCAAATTGCGCTTCGCACTGCGCGGCGCCAATGCTGGCGTGGCAGACAAGCAGCGGCATACGGTAGCGCGAATTGTTCTGGCACTTCGCGGTGTAGCGGCTCTCAATCACCAGATTACCGGCGCTGGTCATGGCGGCGCTGACATCGGCTTTACAGCTGGTATTACCCTGAGTGACCTGCACGCTGCCTTTACCATTTTTAAACTGGAAGCGCATCACGGGTGGCTTACCGGTTGGCGTCGGCATCTGGTTGATGGTGACCCGCCAGCGGCCATCGATCACCTGCACCTGCCCGTCACGCACCGCATCCGGCGTCACAATCAGATCGTCTGGCTTCGCCGGTACCGTCGGGGTCGCTTCACTGGCAAGGGTAGCAGACGCGGCGGCAGGCGGGGTCTCGGTGGTGCTGGCCGCTGACTGCGGCTGTGTGTCGGGGCGCGCTTCAGCCGTGGCCGTCACCGCTGGCGGGGTGAGGGTGGCCGGCGTCGTCACCGCAGGCGCGCTGGCGGCCACGGTCGGTGCGGCAGCCACCGGAGGCTGGCTCGCCGTGACTGCCGGCGTAGCGGGAGCCGGCACCGTCGCCGGGGTCGCCGCTGGCTTCGCCGTTGCCAACGGGGTGGACTCAGAGGGTTGACGATGCAGCAGCACCGCCACCATGACGGCGGCGGCAATCGCGACCGGTGGGAGCAGATACCAGACGCGGAAACGGCGACGCGCCGGGAGAGGCGCAACGGGCTGAGCGTCGACAGGCGCAGCAGGCTGGGGTTCAGGTTCAGGCAGGATCTCAGGTTCCGGAACCGGTGGCGGCGCGAAGGTCTCCGGCTCTGCCACGACAGGCGCGGCAGGCAACACAGCCGGTGGCGGTTCAACCAGCGCCACCGGCAGATTCTCTTCCAGTGTGTCACGCAGGCAGGCCAGCGCGTCATCGCGGCTGCGCGCCTGCGCGTCGACAAAGCCCCAGAACGTGATCACCGGTTTGCCATCGACCAGATAGACATACTGCTGGTCGGGAAATTGCAGAGTTTTGCTCAGCAGCGCGCCAAACAGGCGCATCGACGGGTTCTCTGCCGCGCGCGCGCGCGTACTGAGATCCTGCATATCCTGCTGGCAGGCGGTAAGGTGCTGCAGCGCCGCGCGACGCTCATGATCGCTGGCGCCCAGCCAGGATTTCACCCGGCCGCTGAAAGGGGCATACCAGTCGAGGCGGTCGCCCCGGTCGTTGGCCTGGGGAATGGCCAGGCAATCTGCCAGTGCGCTTTGACGGCGCAGGCGCAGGGTTTCACGAATTTGCAGTGCTGAGGCGTAGACCGGCTGGCCATTTTCACCTAATGCCAGAACTGCATCTAAATTACCGCTGCGCAGAAAAGTTTTTGCCACCTGTTGGGCCCTTATCGGTCGTTGTCTGAGGCAGAAAATCGCGTGTTATCGACGATTACGTTGATTTTACGCGGGGCAATGACAAATCAAACGGCAGAAAAGGGGCTAAATCCAGCGTTTTTTTCACTGGCTGGCGGAAAAACAACCGCCAGTTCAGTGAGATCAGCAGATTCAGGCGCGTCTGCGCACCAGCAGCAGATGGGCGATAATGCCGCCCACCAGGCCCCAGAAGGCCGGACCAATACCCAGAAGCGAGACGCCGGAAGCGGTGATCAGAAAAGTGATCAGCGCGCTGTCGCGTTCAGCAGGCTGTTCGAGCGCGCGCTGCAGGCTGCCGCCCAGCGTGGCAAGCAGAGCCAGTCCCGCCAGCGCTTCAATCAGCACTCCAGGCAGGGCGCTGAACAGCACGGCGATCAACGCCCCGGACGCACCCGCCAGCAGATAGAAAATTCCCGCCAGTACCGCCGCGCGCCAGCGTTGCTGCGGATCGGGGTCGACCTCATCACTCATGCAGATCGCCGCGGTAATGGCCGCCACACAGACGGAAAAACCGCCAAACGGTGATAACAGCAGCGCCGTCAGGCCAGTCCAGCTCATCAGGGCAGACACTGGCGCACGATAACCGTGCGCCTGTAAGGTCGCGATACCGGGGGCGTTCTGCGACGCCATCGTAACCAGAAAATAGGGCACTCCGATTCCCAGCAGGGTGGTCAGGGTAAAGTGCGGCATCACCGGTTCGGGCAGCATTACGCTTAAGGGCTGCGGCGGAAAGTGAATGGCGTGCTGCGCCAGCGCGACGGCGATACCGATCAGCAGGGTGACCAGAATGGCATAGCGGGCCAGCCAGCGGCGGGCCAGCAGCCAGGCGAGACACATGCTGCCGCAGAGCACAAAGTTGGTCTGCAAATCGGCAAAGGTCTGCAGCCCGAAGCGCAGCAGAATCCCGGCCAGCATCGCCGCCGCCAGCGAGGCGGGAATGTGATTCATCAGTCGGGCAAACAGTCCGGTGACCCCGCACAGGACGATGAGAAGATTGGAGAACACAAAGACGCCCACCGCCTCGTTCAGCGAAATGCCATGAAAGCTGGTGGCCAGCAGCGCCGCGCCCGGTGTTGACCAGGCGGCCAGCACCGGCATACGGTAGCGCAGCGACAATCCCAGCGAGGCGATCCCCATCGCGATGCCGAGTACCGAGAGCCAGCCGCCGATCTGCGCCGGTGTGGCGCCCGCCGCCTGAAACATCTGATAAATAATGGCGCCGCTGCTGCTGTAGCCCACCAGCACGGCGACAAAGCCGGAAACCACCATCGGCAGGGTAAAACGGGGATGTCCCACTCTTTTCATCATCGCTCTCTCTGTCACCTTCAGCGAAGGTGAATCTGCGTTGTGCGTTATAGCGCACATAATTGCATGATACGCTATAACGCACAAGTGCTACACTGGCAGCATAACGTCAGCTCATTGACGAAAAATGCAGGAGAAAAAATGGCAGATTTTCAGCAACACCTGAGCGCCGCGCTCAGACAGTTGCGCCAGGCCAACGGCTGGAGCCTGACGCTCACGGCAGAGCGAACCGGCGTCAGTAAAGCGATGCTGGGGCAGATTGAGCGCGGCGAGTCGAGTCCGACCGTAGCCACGCTGTGGAAGATCGCCACCGGTTTCAGCGTTCCCTTTTCCTTTTTTATCGACGGACGGGTGCTTCCCTCTGGCGCGGTCGCCGGGTTCAGCCAGGCCAATGCCGAGATGACGGTTCATCCGCTGCTGCCTTACGATCCGCAGCTGCGTTTTGATCTGCTGGCGGTTGAGCTGGCAGCGGGCGCGCAGAGCCAGTCGTCCCCCCATGAAGCGGGCTGTGTCGAGCAGGTGGTGGTGATTGAGGGCGAGCTGCTGCTGGGCGTCGGTGATATCTGGCGACGACTGGTGGCGGGGGAGGCGTTCCAGTTCAGGGCGGATGTGGCACACAGCTACCGTAATCCGCTGGCGACGCCACTGCGTTTTCACAGTCTGATCCACTATCTGCAGCGTCCGGACGTTACAAATTGATACCTGAGTAAACTACACAGTTTACCTTCGTATCTCTATACTTTCGCCTGGCTATGGAGACCGGCAATGAGCGATCTGACTGAATCGGCAGCCCTGCTGCGCATGCTGGTGGGTAAGCTGAGTCGCCGCCTGCGCGAATCGGCCCCACCCGGTGAGTTAACCTGGTCACAGGTGGCGGTACTGGGCCATCTGGTGCGGGACGGGGCGATGACGGTGACGCAGCTGGCCGCGGCGGAAGGCGTGCGCAGCCAGTCGATGGGCAGCACCGTTGCGGGGTTACTGGCGGCGGATCTGGTGACAGGGGAACCCGACCCGCACGATGGCCGCAAGACCCGCTACCTGCCGACCGCGGCCAGCCTGGCGGTGATTGCTTCCAGCCGCGCGATGCGTGACGACTGGCTGGTACGGACGCTGGAGGCCCGGCTGACACCGGCTGAACAGCAGCAACTGACCGATGTTCTCCCTTTACTGCAGCGACTCGCTGACCATTCACTTTAAGGATTTAATATGGCTGTAACCACACTTGATGCAAAAACGGCGCTGATTGTTATCGACCTGCAGCATGGCATTGTGGCGCTGCCACTGGTCCATGAGCCGCAGCCGGTAATCGAGCGCTGTGCCGCGCTGGCGGCGGCATTCCGCCAGCATAATCTGCCGGTTGTGCTGGTTAACGTGGCCGGTGGTGCGCCAGGCCGCACTGAGCAGGCCCGTCACAGCGGTGAACTGCCTGCCGACTGGGCGACGCTGGTTCCGGCGATGACGCCGCAGCAGAATGACATCACCATCACCAAAAAGAGCTGGGGCGCGTTTCAGGCCACGGCGCTGCACGAGGAATTGCAGCAGCGCGGCATCACCCAGGTGGTGATCTGCGGGATCGCGACCAGTATCGGTGTGGAGTCCACGGCGCGACAGGCCTATGAGTCGGGTTACAACGTCACGCTGGCAACCGATGCGATGACCGATCTCAACATTGATACGCACAACAACAGCATCAATCTCATTTTCCCGCGCCTGGGTGAAACCGGCAGCAGTGAGGAGATTGTTGCGCTGCTGCCGCAGGCCTGATCTGACTGAGTATCAGGCAAAAAAAGTCCTGCCACGGAGGGCAGGACAGGGATGGCTGAACGTGCCACCTTCAGTTAAAAGCTAAAACGGTAACCGGCATTGAGCTGGCGTTGATCAAAGCGCTGACCGGTCGTTAAATCGGCTTCCAGATAAAGATGATGTGCGGTGTCTATATCGGCACTGACTCCCAGTCCGTTGCGCAAGGCATTTCCGCTGAGATCCGCTTTCTCCGTTGAACCGTTCAGAGCATATTGCATGCTGGCTGAAAACTCGCGTTCCACGCCGGTTTTGAAATAGACATTGTAATTCGTGGCTCCACTTTTCTGACTGTATCCTGCCAGCGCGCCTGCCCGACCGTTAACGGAATGATAATCTTTAAACGCGATAACCAGACCGTTGCTGGCCCGGGTCTGCGACCCTTTCTGCCGGCCTGCGGTAATCTGAGCCTGAGGTTCGAGATAAAAGCCCTGGTCATCAGGAGAGAAGTGAAAACGCCTGCCCGCCTCAACGGAAAATGTGAATCCGGTTGATTTGGCCTGACCGGAAACCAGATTCTGCTGGCTATCTTTCACCTTGAACTGATTGCGGATGCGGTTGATCTTAACGACCTGATCGACGTAAAAACCGTTGTCGGCGACCCAGGTCAGATAGCCCCCCACATGTTCTGATTTGGCCGTACCCTCGCCCCCGCGGTAGTGAGGTGAGGCGTGGGTGGTCCCCATAAACAGGCCGCCTGACACGTTTATATCTTCGGCCAGACGCTTATCTGCGCCAAACTGATAGCCGCTGTAGCCCATTTCAAAGTCACTCAGTCTGCCGCCTGAGAAGGTGTTCAGTTTACCGCCGAAGCCCCGCAGCCAGACATTCCCTTTCGCATTGTCCTGACGGATGTCGCCCAGGCGCTGAAACAGGGTTTGCGTTTCGACATAGTTCATCAGGTAACTGATATGCAGGAAATTACCGCCTGCATCTGCCGTGGTGGTAATCGGGGGCGTCGGTGCCGGTTCAGGTTCAGGTTCAGGTTCAGGTTCAGGTTCTGGCGCAGGCTGCGGAGCAGGGGCTGGATCTGGTGCCGGATCCGGAGCGGGTTCTGGTTCCGGTGCTGATGCGGCGCCGGAAGAATAGAGTTCCCAGTTCGTGCCGGTTTTACGCACTGAGTAGAGATAGCCGCCCAGTTCAATATCTGATGCTGTGGTAAAATTTGCTATCCCGTCAGGAGTTTCTGCCACGGTTAATAACTCATGGCCTGTTGTCGCCAGACTGCCCTGATTAACAAATGACAATGTGAAGTCACCCTGGCTGCTGTTTGTGACAACCAGCTTATCGCCATGGTTATTAACGCCATCACCTTCACCTGCCAGATCAATACGCATATTAAAATTACCACTACCTGACAGATCGGCAACGGTTAAGGTGGAATAATCGGATGCAGAGATTGACCGGGTAAAATCAATCTGCCCCTTATTCATGTTTAACCGATCCACATTTGAATTTGCGCTGACATACCAGTCACTTTTATTTAAGGTCGTATTCAGATACCCCTTATTCACACCGTCGCTGATGGCTGCGCCTTGCCAGACCGAGCCGGGCTGCAGCGCTAAATCAACGAATCCGCCGCGGGAATAAACGGATCCTGTCATATTCAGTTTGCCGTCGATATTAACCACGCCCTGTGCATAACCTTCGTTATATTGCGTGGCGATGGCGAACTGATCTGCCGAAGCCATAGCGATATCGACATTACCGGTCAGATTGATCTCGCCGCCTGTCATTGCATAAAGCGCCGCTCTGGGAGTCACTGAACTACTGATGGAAACATTATTCGCCGAGATATGACCCGCGTTCAGCGCCCACAGCGCCATGTCGGCGCTGGTAATATCGGTCTCATCAAGCGTAACAGAGGAGCCAGACGTCTGGGCAGATGCGGCATAAGAACCGCCTGAATGAAGGCTGTTTCGCTGTTCTGCTGTTCCTTTGAAGTTAATGATTGCTGACGTGCCGCTGGCGACGATGCTGCCAGCCTGAGCAGACGTTACCTGACTGCCGGGGCCAATGTCAGCAACGCCATTCTGACGCACTTCAAGACCGATTGAGCCGCTTCCTGTCGTATTAATGGTCAGATTATCAGCGGCGAGTTCACCAAAGTTCCAGATACCAAAGGCGTTCGCGCCAGTTGTCGTGATGGTGCTTCCGGATCCGAGATTGGCGAGCGAATCGGCCTGCAGATTGAGGCCATAAGCAGAATCGCCTGTCGTGTTGAGCGTCAGTTGATTTGCGGTCAGTGTTGTGCGGCGGGATGACTCTTTCCCATTCAGGGCATGGACCCTGATAGCGTGGCTTCCTCTGCCCTGAGTCGATAGGGTGCTGCCACTCCCCAGGTCCACGCGGGTGCCCGCATTGCTGACGCTGAGGCCAAAACCACCGTCTCCTGTCAGATTCACCGTAAGGGCTTCCGCTTTCAGCGATGACGCTCCCCGAATCAGGATACCGGAAGCGGTAGCGGTTCCGGTCACATTGACAGTGGTTCCCGTCCCCAGATCGGCAGTAATATCCTGACCCGTAATATTAATGCCCAGGGCACTATTTCCACTGATATTGAGAGTAAGTCCTTCCGCAAACAGCTGGCTCTCATTCCCCCAGATGACTACGCCGCGTGCATAATTATCGGCATCAGTAACGTTTATAAAAGCGCGACGACCCAGATTAACAATTCCGGTCTGATTGTAGGGATTGACGACGCCATATAGCCCGCCTGAATAGGTGGCGTCTCCGGTCAGAATGTCGCCATCATTCAGGGTTATATTCGCCCCTGTCTGGCTTCCGATATTCTCACCCGCCACGTTACCGCTCATCATAAATCCTGTCAGTAACGCCAGCGGCGTTAAACGACTCATTATCTTATTCATCAGCAAAACATTCCCTGTGTGGCACGAAAAATCAACGCGCACACAGAAAAATTAATTATTCAATGTGCGCCTGAGCAGATACGTTTGAGCTGAGGATAATTTATCAGGGAAGGCGGATTCTATTTTTGATTTATCCCAAATGTGCCCCGGTTTCTATTATCAAAAGAGGGTTCTGGTTGCAATAAGGTTACGGGGGTGGGTAAATAAGGGGCTTTTCTTATGAGTGCGGGCCTGTGTGGGTTATTAATCAACTAAGAATGTAACGAATATTATTAATTGGCAATGCAGGGTTCGACGGTAATAAGTGGCTTTATAAAAGCCACTTATTAAATTAGTTAAATGCGTAACTCACCGTGAATCCAGCGCTGTAATTACGACCGGGCGCAGACTCGAAATAACGGCCATTACTCTCGTTCACAATCACCGACCCCACGTAATGCCGGTCAAACAGGTTATCGACCCGCCCAAACAGATCCAGCGTCCACGCGTCCAGTTTCCATTTATAGCCACTGTTCAGTGCGGCCACCGTGTAAGAGGGGGTGTTAACGCTGTTCTGATCTTCAGCGGCAATCTGGCTCAGGTAGCGCACTTCACTTCCCGCATAGAAGCCCTCTTCGGGCAGGTAGCCCAGGCCTGCGTAGGCCATGTTGCGGGCAATACCCGGAATGCGGTTGCCGTCACAGCTGTCACTGCCGCAGGCGTTGCTGCGATAGCGCGCATCCAGCAGGGTGTAAGCCATCTTCAGCCGCCAGTCCCAGGCAAACTGCTGGTCCAGGCTCAGCTCAAGACCGCGACGGCGTGTCTGACCGGCGTTTTTATAGGTGGTACGACCGCCGCTGCTGGCATCTGCCACAATCTCATCGCGGGTGTCAGTCTGGAACAGCGCCGCGCTCAGCAGGCCATTGCCGATACGTTTTTTGGTGCCTGCCTCCAGCGTGTCGCTGGTGGCGGGTTTCAGTCCCAGGTTCAGGCCGGTCGCATTATCCGAACGATAGGAAAGCTCATTGATGGTCGGGGTTTCAAAGCCGCGCCCGGCAGAGATCCACACGTTCCAGCCGGGATCAACGGCATACTTCAGCGCCGCCGCGGGCAGCCACTTGTGATAGCGCGCATTCCCGCTGTCGTCGCCGTTGCCGGGACGAATGTAGAAGTCATTCGAGTCAAAGTTGACGGTGCTGAAGCGCACGCCCGCATCGAGCGAAAGCTTATCCGTCAGTTGCCAGGCGGTCTGCAGGTAGGGATCGAGCGTCCACATCAGGTTGCGCTCGTTGCGTCGCAGATTGCCCTGTTCGCCCAGGTGCGTAACGCCATCACTGACGGTGAAGTTCTCGTAGCCCTTACGGCGCTCGCTCATGGTTTCATAGTCGAGGCCACCGGTCAGCGCTACCGGAATGGACAGCAGGGTATCGCGATGAGTCCAGCGGGTGTCTGCACCCTGATAATGGCGGGTCAGGGCGATCACGCCACCGGGATGGGAAGGTTTAAGCTGCACGGCGGCGGGAATCGACTGGAACTGGGTCGTTTCGCGCATGCCCGCATAGAGCATGACGCTGAGGTCGTCATTTTCACTCATCTGGCGCTGATAGCGCAGACCGCCCTGGGTCTGATCGACCGTTTTGCGGGTGTTATAGAGCGAGACATTGTTCACCACCTGACGCGGATTGTCGCGCCACTGTGCCGCGGTCAGGCCGCCCGGGTCCTGTGCGTCGATGTGAACGCTGTTAAACAGCAGCGTCAGGGTACTGACATCATCAATGCGCACGCCGAGTCTGGCGTTTCCGAGGTTTTTCTGGGCGGAGCTGTGGTCGCGATAGCCGTGGGTGGTAAAGCGGGAGGCAGAAACGGTGTAGTTCACATCGCCGGCATGCGAGCCATCACCGGTCGCGCCGCTGGCTTTGATACTGTTGCGCCAGCTGCCGTAACTGCCGTACCAGCTGCCGGCTTCCAGCGTCGCCGGCTGCTGCCCCTGCTGTGTTGTGACGTTGATGACCCCGCCTGACGCATTGCCATAGAGTGCTGAGAAGGGGCCGCGCAGCACTTCAACATGGTCAACCGAGCCGATATCAATATTTGAGGTCTGTGACTGCCCATCCGGCATGGTCGCCGGAATGCCATCCACATAAATGCGCAGGCCGCGCACGCCATAGGTGGAACGGGAGCCAAAGCCGCGCATCGAAATCTGCAGGTCCTGGGCGTAATTTTGTCGGTTCTGGATCTGCAGACCGGGCACGCTGCTGAGGTTTTCCGACAGGTTCACGCGCGGGGCGGCCTGGCGCATATCGTCGCCGCTGACCACGCTCAGGGCCGCGGGGGTATCGAGTTCGTTGAGCCCCTGTTCTGACGGTGCGGCGGTGACGACTAGGGTCGCGTCGTTATCCGCTGCCAGCAGCGGCAGCGGCAGCATGGCGGGCAACATGACCAGCGTCATTTGACGCAGAGAAATTATTTTCATTATAAGTCGCCTGGAAAAGAGAAGAGGTATTGAACCAGATGGAACAATTGTCGCGTATGGTAAGGGTTTGCCCGGTTGGGGTACACCGTTTCGGGCTGGATTTTTTCTCTGTTTACCGCCAGGCTGAAACGCAACTTTACTGGTCACGGGCATCCACCGTTGTGGGATGCCGTCAGATAACTCAAGGGAGTCAGCATGAAACAACCTGAAGTGGCGGTTCTGGGATTAGGCGCGATGGGGCACGCATTTGCCGCTAATCTGCTGAAGAAAGGCTTTACCGTGCACGGCTGGAATCGCACCCGCGCACGCGGCGAAGATTTGCTGGACGCGGGGTTGCAGCTGGCTGACACGCCAGACGAGGCAGTGCGGCAGGCGGATGTCGTGATCGCCATGCTGGCGGACGGTGATACCACTGAGCAGGTGCTGCATCAGGTTAAGGAAGCCCTTAAACAGGGTGCAACGCTGTGCCAGATGGGCACCATCGGGGTGGAAAAAACGGATGCGCTGATCGCCTTTTTCGCAGAGGCCCGTCCCGATCTGCTGTTTATTGATGCGCCGGTTTCCGGCACTAAGGCACCGGCCGAAAACGCACAGATTCTGGTGCTCGCCAGTGGCGATCAGAGCCGGGCGCAGGCGGCAGAAGCGGTGTTTACCGCCATCGGTAAAGGTACGCAATGGCTGGGCGAAGCGGGTAAAAGCAGCCGTATGAAGCTGGTGATCAACAGCTGGCTGATTGGCATGATGCAGAGCCTGGCAGAGAGTACCCAACTGGCAGCGCAGTTCGGCTTCTCCACCGACGATCTCTGGCAGGTGCTGGAGGGCGGTCCGCTCGCAGCCCCTTATGCAAAAATGAAGCTGGAGATGATGGCCCGCGATGACTACACCCCGCAGATGCATCTGGTCTGGGCGCTGAAGGATGCCCGACTGGCGCTGGATGCTGCAGAAACGCCGCTGCCGGCGCTGGAGAATATTTCCCGGCTCTGGCAGCAGGCGGTTGATGAAGGACATGGTGAAGAGGATCTGGCGGTGATCTACCGCTATCTGAAGGCGCAATGAGCCAGCAGCCGGTTGACTTCAGCCATCGTCCGCTGGTGCCACTGGCGCACGACTACCGGCACGGTGCCAGTGAGCCCTGGCACCACCATACCTGCGCTCAGCTGATCCACACGCTGAGCGGCGTGGTGCGGGTGGAAACGGAGTATGGCAGCTGGATCGTGCCACCCAGCCGCGGCGTCTGGCTGCCCGCATTTACCCGTCATGCGTTGCAGATTACCGGCAGCGTCGCGGCGCGCACGCTGTTTATCGATCCGCTGGCACGTGCCGATCTGCCCGCCAGCTGTCAGGTGGTGCAGATCTCGCCGTTGCTGCGTGAGCTGATTGTTACCGCACTCGCGCTGCCGGTGCATTACGAAGCAGGCAGCCGGGCTGAGCGGGTAATGGAGTTGATTCTGGATGAAATTCGCGGCATGGATGTGCTGCCATTTGCGCTGCCGACGCCACACAGCGCCCGGCTTCAGGCGCTGTGTGAGCGGATCCAGCAGACCCCCGGCGAAAACTGGACGTTACTGCGCGCCAGTACCCACCTGAACGTCTCGGGCCGGACGCTGGCCCGCCATTTTATGCGCGAAACCGGATTGCAGTTCAGCGACTGGGTGCGACGTGCACGGCTGGCGATCGCTCTGACGCGACTGGCGCAGGGCGACGCGGTGCTGCGGGTGGCGCTGGAGCTGGGCTATGAAAGCCCCAGCGCCTTCAGTGCGATGTTTCGTCGTCTGCTGGGCGTGTCACCGACGGACTACTTTCCGCCGCCAGAAAGCAGCCCGCCGCGCTGAGCAGTGCCTGCAGGGCCGCACGGGTTGTGTCGTTGTCGATGCTCACACCCCATGCCCGCACCCCACGCGCATCCACACAGCTGATATAGGCCACGGAACGGCTGTCACTGCGCCGCCCCAGCGTATGTTCATGATAATCCTCAATGGTCAGATGAAGATCGAACGCGCCAGCGAGGGCATTGACCGCCGCCGACAGCCAGCCATTGCCCCGGCCGGTGAGCGTCACCGGACGCTCCTGACAGCGGACGCTGGCGCGCATCTGCGTCTGTCCGGCGCTGTCGCTCTGGCTGTCAGCCTGCTCCAGGGTGATTGCCGGCTGCGTCACACCGTAGCGGCGGCAAAAGAGCTGCCACAGCGCGTAGTGCGTCATCTCGCCACCGTGCCGGTCTGTCTCCTGCTGCACACAACGGCTGAAATCCTGTTGCAGGGCACGCGGCAGCTGTAAACCGTGATTCTGTTCCAGCAGCCAGGCGGCTCCGCTTTTGCCTGACTGGCTGTTGACACGGATCACCGCCTCATAGCTGCAGCCGATGTCGGCCGGGTCAAGGGGCAGGTAGGGCATCTGCCACAGCGTCTCCTGCTGTTCGGCGCGAATGGCGAACCCTTTTTTGATCGCGTCCTGATGCGAACCGGAGAAGGCGGTGAAGACCAGCTCCCCCGCGTAGGGATGGCGGGGATGCACCGGCAACTGGTTGCAGCGGGTCACCACCTCAATCACCTCCTGCATTTTGCTGAAGTCGAGCTGCGGCGAAACGCCCTGCGTGTAGAGATTCAGCGCCAGCGTGACCAGATCGACATTGCCGGTGCGCTCGCCGTTGCCAAACAGGCAGCCTTCAACCCGGTCAGCGCCTGCCAGCAGAGCCAGCTCCGCGCAGGCGACGCCGGTGCCGCGATCGTTATGCGGATGGACGCTGATACAGACGGCATCGCGGCGGCTGAAGTGGCGACAGAAATACTCGATCTGATCGGCATAGACATTCGGCGTATTCACCTCCACCGTGGCGGGCAGGTTGATGATCATCGGCCGCGTGACATCAGGCTGCCAGACATCCGCCACCGCCTCGCAAATCTCCATAACGAACGCGGGTTCGGTGAAACAGAACGTCTCGGGTGAATATTGAAAGGTCCAGTGGGTTGCCGGCTGCGCCTCGCATCCGGCGCGGATCTGCCGCGCGCCTGCGGTGGCGAGGGCGATAATCTCCGCTTTGCTCTGTTTAAAAACCCGTTCGCGAAACAGCGGCGCAGTGGCGTTATAGAGATGCACAATGGCGCGCGGCACCCCCTGCAGCGATTCGAAGGTGCGAGCGATCAGATCGGCGCGCGCCTGTGTCAGCACCTGCAGCGTTACATCCTGCGGAATGCGCTGCTGTTTAATCAGATCGCGAACGAAATCAAAATCTGTCTGCGATGCTGAGGGAAAGGCGACCTCAATCTCCCGGAAACCGCAGCGCAGCAGCAGATCCCAGAAGGCCATTTTGCGCTCGCGATCCATCGGCTCTGCCAGCGCCTGATTGCCATCGCGCAGATCGGTAGAGAGCCAGCGCGGTGCCTGAGTGAGCTGGCGTGAAGGCCACTGACGATCGGGCAGCGACATCAGCGGGGCGGGACGGTATTTATCAGCGGGTTGCGTCAGCATAGGGTTCTCCTTGTTTTTTTATCAGTCTGCCGCCAGCGCCTCTCCGCCGCGCGCGCGATGCTGACAACCTGATGCGCAAAAGTGACAACACCCTGCGTGCGCTCCGGTTTGATGAATCTGCCGGGCGGGGTTAGCATGATCGCCTGTTTCTCCGGGTGAACACTTATGCTGATTTTTGACGGTCACAACGACCTGCTGCTTAACCTCTGGCTGCACCATCGCGATGCGCCTGTACAGGCGTTTTATCAGGGTATTGAACGGGGCCACCTCGATTTCCCGCGCATTCAGCAGGGCGGCTTTGGCGGCGGGCTGTTTGCGATTTTTGTGCCGCCGCAGGAGTACATTGCCCGCACCGTGCCAGCCCGTGCTGGTGAACCCTGGCAACCGCTTGAGATCATGTGGCAGCAGCTGCAGATCCTGCAGCAACTGGCCGATGAATCAGGGGGCCGGGCGCGTCTCTGCCGCAGCGTGGAGGAGATTACAGAGTGCCGGGCGGCGGATGTGCTGGCGATGGTGGCGCATATCGAAGGGGCCGATGCGCTGGATGAAGAGGGCGAACAGCTGCACGCCTTCTGGCAGGCGGGGGTGCGCAGTATCGGGCCGTTCTGGAATCTGCCTAACCGCTTTGGTCAGGGCGTCAGCGGCAGCTTCCCCGGCTCGCCCGATACCGGGCCGGGGCTGACCCCGGCCGGTGAACGGCTGATCCAGCAGGCCAGCGCGCTCAATATGATGATCGACGTCTCTCACATGAATGAAAAGGCCTTCCAGGATACTGCCCGGATCGCCGCTGCGCCGCTGGTCGCCAGCCACTCTAACGCGCACGCCCTCTGCCCGCAGCCGCGCAATCTCACGGATGCGCAGCTGATGGCGATCCGCGACAGCGGGGGTCTGGTCGGCATCAACTTCGGCAACGCGTTTCTGCGGGCCGACGGTAAACGCGACGCTGACACGCCATTAACAGAAATTGTTAAGCATTGTGATCATCTGTTGAGGATAATGGGCAGCGACCATGTGGCCTTTGGCTCCGATTTCGACGGCATCACCCCGCCGGATGCGCTGGGGGATGTCAGCGGGATGCCGCGTCTGCTCGCGGCTTTCCGGGAAGCGGGCTATGATCAGACACTGACAGAGAAGCTGGCATGGGGAAACTGGCAGCGGGTTTTACGTCTGACCGGGCTGTGATAACAATTTCCTTACGTCCGGACTTGATCCCGACGCGCCATTGGCGCACCATCTGCCTGGAAATTGTGACAGTGCTCTCATTTAATCGCTGTCACGCTGATTCCAGGCAGCTAAATTACTGTTAATAAAGAGGATATAAATTATGTGGAAAAAACCAACCTTCGTTGATCTGCGTCTCGGTCTGGAAGTGACTCTCTACATCTCCAACCGTTAATCGTTATGCCCGCC
Organism: Pantoea sp. Sc1; assembly: GCF_000255315.1. Classification (NCBI taxonomy): domain Bacteria; kingdom Pseudomonadati; phylum Pseudomonadota; class Gammaproteobacteria; order Enterobacterales; family Erwiniaceae; genus Pantoea; species Pantoea sp. Sc1. Next base: position 2,185,257 of record NZ_AJFP01000001.1, on the reverse strand, counting down.
TTCTGAGCGGGCATTTTTTCAACTTCTGGTTTTCCTCTATGTTTATCAAAATCCTCGGTTCGGCCGCGGGTGGCGGGTTTCCGCAGTGGAACTGCAACTGCGCCAACTGCCACGGCGTGCGAAACGGCACGATTCAGGCCAGCATGCGTACACAGTCGTCGATTATCCTCAGCGATAACGGCGAGGACTGGGTGCTGTGCAATGCCTCTCCCGATATCAGTCAACAGATCCTGCATACGCCCGAGCTGACACGCAAAGGGGTACTGCGCGGCACCGCGATAGGTGCCATTATCCTGACCGACAGTCAGATCGATCACACCACCGGGCTTCTCAGCCTGCGTGAAGGCTGTCCGCATCAGGTATGGTGCACCCCTGAGGTGCATGCCGACCTCAGCACCGGCTTCCCCATCTTTCCGATGCTCAGCCACTGGAACGGCGGCTTACAGCACCGGCCCATTGCGCCACTGACGCCGTTCAGCGTTGATGTCTGTCGCGATCTGGTGTTTACCGCGATTCCGATCATCAGTAACGCGCCGCCATACTCGCCCTATCGCGATCGGCCGCTGCCGGGTCACAACGTGGCGCTGTTTATCGAAAACCGCGCCAGCGGCCACACGCTGCTCTATGCACCCGGTCTGGGAGAGCCTGATGACGTCATCCTGCCGTGGCTGCACAAGGCAGACTGCCTGCTGATTGACGGCACCGTCTGGCAGGACGATGAGCTGCTCGCCACCGGCGTAGGCCACAACACCGGCAGGGCGATGGGCCATCTGGCACTGGCAGAAGAGCAGGGGCTGATGGCGCTGCTGGCGTCGCTGCCGGCAAAACGCAAAATTCTGATCCACATTAACAACACCAATCCGATCCTTAACGAGCAGTCACCCCAGCGTCAGTTTCTGACAGAGCAGGGCATCGAGGTGAGCTGGGACGGAATGGCGATCCACCTTCAGGGCTAAATCATGCAGATCACCGAAACGCTGTCGCCACAGGCTTTTGAACAGGCTCTGCGCGACAAGGGTGCGTACTACCACATTTATCACCCTTATCACATTGCGATGCACAACGGTCAGGCGACCCGCGAGCAGATTCAGGGCTGGGTGGCCAACCGCTTCTATTACCAGACCACCATTCCGCTGAAAGATGCGGCGATCATGGCGAACTGTCCCGATCCGGCTACCCGGCGCAAATGGGTGCAGCGCATCCTTGACCATGACGGCAGTAATGGCGAAGAGGGCGGCATCGAAGCCTGGCTGCGGCTGGGCGAGGCCGTCGGTCTGACGCGTGAGGAACTGCTGTCGGAGCAACACGTGCTGCCCGGCGTGCGTTTTGCGGTGGATGCTTATATTAACTTTGCCCGCCGCGCCAACTGGCAGGAGGCCGCGTGCAGTTCACTGACCGAGCTGTTCGCGCCGCAGATCCATCAGTCGCGGCTCGACAGCTGGCCGCAGCACTATCCATGGATTAAAGAAGAGGGCTACTTCTACTTCCGCAGCCGCCTGGGTCAGGCGAACCGCGATGTGGAACATGGCCTGGCGCTGGCGCTGGACTTTTTCACCACCGCAGAGAGCCAGAACCGCATGCTGGAAATTTTGCAGTTTAAGCTCGATATTTTATGGAGCATGCTGGATGCGATGACCATGGCTTACGAGCTGAAACGTCCGCCTTATCACACCGTCACTGACAAGGCGGCGTGGCACACCACCCGACTGGTATAACAGATGAATGAGAACTCGATTGCCGTGTTTCGTCGCGGCTACCGCATGCAGTGGGAAGCCGCCCAGGAGAGCCACGTCGTGCTCTATCCGGAAGGGATGGCGAAACTGAATGAAACCGCCGCCGCCATTCTTGAGCTGGTGGATGGCAAACAGGATATCGGCGCGATTATCGCGACGCTGGACAGCCGTTTCCCGGAAGCGGGCGGCGTGGGCGCAGACGTTTTAGAGTTCCTGCAGTCAGCCTATGAACAGAAGTGGATACAGTTCCGTGACCCCGCATAAACCTGGCGTAAATCCGCCGCTCTGGCTGCTGGCCGAGCTGACCTATCGCTGCCCGCTGCAGTGTCCCTACTGCTCGAATCCGCTCGACTTTGCGCAGCAGGAGAAGGAGCTGACGACGGCGCAGTGGATTGAGGTGTTTCGCCAGGCGCGCGCCATGGGCAGCGTACAGCTCGGCTTTTCCGGCGGCGAGCCGCTGACCCGTAAAGATCTGCCGGAGCTGATTAAGGCCGCACGCGATCTCGGCTTCTATACCAACCTCATTACTTCCGGCATCGGCCTGACAGAGAAGAAGCTGGATGCCTTCAGCGAGGCGGGTCTGGACCATATCCAGATAAGCTTCCAGGCGAGTGATGAAACCCTGAATGCCGCGCTGGCAGGCTCGAAAAAGGCGTTTCAGCAGAAGCTTGAGATGGCGAAGGCGGTGAAGGCCCACGGCTATCCGATGGTGCTCAACTTCGTGCTGCATCGCCACAACATCGATCAGATCGATAAAATTATCGACCTCTGCATCGAGCTGGAAGCGGATGACGTCGAGCTGGCGACCTGTCAGTTCTACGGCTGGGCGCAGCTGAACCGCGAAGGCCTGCTGCCTACCCGTGAGCAGATCGCGCAGGCGGAAGCGGTGGTAAACCGTTACCGTGAGCGCATGAGCGACAGCGGCAGCCTGACCAATCTGCTGTTTGTGACCCCTGACTATTACGAAGAGCGGCCCAAGCCCTGCATGGGCGGCTGGGGTGCCATCTTCCTCAGCGTCACGCCGGAAGGCACCGCGCTGCCGTGTCACAGTGCGCGCCAGCTGCCGGTGGAGTTTCCGTCGGTGCTGACGCAGAGTCTGGACGATATCTGGTACAACTCGTTCGGTTTTAACCGCTATCGCGGTTTCGACTGGATGCCAGAGCCGTGCCGCTCCTGTGATGAGAAAGAGAAAGATTTTGGTGGCTGTCGCTGCCAGGCGTATATGCTGACCGGCAACGCCGATAACGCCGACCCGGTCTGCAGCAAATCACCGCATCACGGTAAAATCCTTGAGGCCCGCCGCGAGGCGGATTGCAGCGACATCAGGATTGGTCAGCTGCAGTTCCGCAACCGCAGCAACTCACAGCTGATCTACAAAACCCGGAACCTCTGATGATAACGCGCGGCCTGACGATCAATGGCCTGACGATTGAGCTGGTGCATCACGCCGACGCCAGCCAGGCCGCGGCGCTGATTAAGGTGGCGGCAGGCAGCCACGACGAGCCTGACCGCTGGCCAGGCCTGGCGCATCTGCTTGAGCATCTGCTCTTCACCGGCAGCACCGGCTGGCCTGATGAGGGGCGGCTGATGAGCTGGATCCAGGCGCAGGGTGGCAGAGTTAACGCCACCACGCAGGCCCGCCGCAGCGCCTTCTTCTTTGAGGTTACGCCGTCGCTGCTGGCTGACGGGCTGCTGCGATTGCAGGATATGATTGCCCATCCGCTGCTCGACAATCAGGCGATCGGGCAGGAAGTGGCAGTGATCGACGCAGAGTATCAGCTGTTACAGCGCCATCAGCCGACACGCACGGAGGCGGCACTGCTGCACGCCGCCACATCACCCCCCGCATTCCGCCGCTTTCAGGCAGGGAGTCGCGCCACCTTTGGCGATGATCTCCCCGCTCTGCAGCGGGCGCTGCGCCAGTTCCACCAGCGCTATTACGTTTCCGGCAATATGCGGCTCTGGCTACAGGGACCGCAGACGCTGGATGAGCTGGAGCAGCTGGCGCGGGATTTTGCCGCCGGGCTGCCGTCCGGTCACGCGCAGCAGGATCTGTCGCCGCCCGGACTGACAGGTGAGGCTGTCTGGCAGCTGGCGGAGGGCGCACCCGCGGCGCTGTGGCGCAGCTGGCTGCTGGACAGTAGTGACGGTGTCACGTTATGGCGTGAGTTTCTGCTCGATGAAGCGCCCGGTTCACTGCTGGCGACGCTGCGCGAGCGGAAGCTGGCGGAGGCGCTGGATCTGCAATGGATCTATCAGGCCGATGACGCGCACTGGCTGGCCCTGAAGGTGGAGACCGACCAGCCTGAGCTGACAGACAGCGTGATCGATGACTATCTGGCCGCGCTGCGCCAGACCGCTGAACCGCAGCATCAGCACTATCAGCGGCTGGCACAGCAGCGTTTTGCCGCGCTCGCGCCGCTGGATCAGTTACGCCAGCGCGCCTTCGGCTTTGCGCCGGATGAGGCAGAGTCTGCGTTGCCGCGGCTGCTGGCGTCGCTCTGCCGCGCGCCGCAAAGCTGGCTGATCTGCTCGCCGCAACCGGCGGCGGTGAATCTGGTCACGCAGGGATTCAGCCTGCCGCTCTCCCCACGGAATGCGTTTCCCCGCACGAAGCCGTCCCCGGCCTCATTCACCTTTTATCCGCTCAGCAGCGTCGCCACCGCTGAATCGCTGCCTGCCACAGCGGTAGTCTTACCGCATCATCAGCCTGACGACGGGGACGCTACGCTGATCCTGCGCCCGGAGTTCTGGACAACCTTTACGCCGGAGAGGGGTCTGGCGCTGGAAAAACGGCTGCGTCCGCTGTTTGCCGCGCTGCGACATCAGGGCGGTCATGGGCGCTGGCAGGAAGTGGAGGGGGTGTGGCAAATGACGCTGCAGCTGCCGCCGGATGCGGCGGTGGCCGACAGGGCACTCAGCCTGATGGTGCCTGCTCTCACGCCGCCTGCCGAATCCGGGCCGACTCCGCCTGTGGAGAGCATCGCCATTCGTGCGCTGCTGCAGCAGTTACCCTATGAGCTGGCGGTAAACGTTGCGCCCGGCAGCTGGCGGGCGGCACTGAAAGGGGGCAACGCGGCGCTGCACGCCCTGATCGCCCGGCGGCTGAGTGCGCTGTCGCTGCCGGTCAACCCGGCCGCGCCGCCGACGCGCATGACGCCCCGGACCGGTTTGACGCGTCTGCCCCATGCCAGCACCGATAATGCGCTGCTGCTCTTTATCCCGCTGCAGCAGAGTGAACAGCTGGCTGCGCTGCGGGCGCTGGCCCTGATCTACGAGCCGCGCTTTTTCCAACGCTATCGGGTCGAACAGCCGGTGGGCTACGTGGTCAGCAGCCGCTATCTGCGCTGCGCCGACGAAGACGGGGTGCTGTTTGCGCTGCAGTCACCTGACTACAGCGCGCTCTCCCTGCTGCGCTACTGCCGCAACTTCCTGCGCTCGCTGACGCCGACGCTGGGCGAGTGCGATCTGGTGGCACTGAAAACCCGCCTGCTCAGCAGAGAAAACGATCAGCCGCTGGCACGGCTGCGTCAGGAGAATGGCCTGGCCGAACCCGATGCGGCGCAGATCCAGGCGCTGGATCTCAGGGATCTGCAGCAGCTGCATCGCACGCTGATGCAGGATCGCCGCCGCTGGCGGGTGCTGTTCACGGACGGAGAACGGACGCAGGCCTGGCAGAGAGTTGCTGAATTTATTTGAAAATTACCGACAAATCTCTTCACTGTCTAAAACGGGAAATTTGCACCACACTTAGTGCACTTTTGTCCGCATAAGGAATTGACCGTGAAGAACTTTAAACGTATTGCACTGCCCCTGTTAGCCGCTGCGACCCTGTATGCTCCCCTGTCCCAGGCTGAGGCGATGCACTACCAGCTGAACCCTGAGCATACGTCCGTCATCGTTGCCTGGAACCACTTCGGCTTCTCCAACCCGACCGCGGATATCCCGGATGCCACCGGTACGCTGGTGTTTGACAAAGATCATCCGGAAGCTTCACGCGTTGACGTGACCCTGCCGGTCAGCAAAATCGACAGCCACGTTGCGGCACTGACGAAAGAATTCAAAGGCGCGGACTATTTCGATACCGCGAAATACCCGACGGCCACCTTCCACAGCACCAAAGTGGTCGCGAAAGGCGACAACAAATTTGATGTTGAAGGTAACCTGACCCTGAAAGGGATCACCAAACCGGTTACGCTGCACGCTAGGCTGAACAAGCAGGGCGAACATCCGATGGTGAAGAAGCAGGCGATTGGTTTTGATGCCACCGGCACCATCAAACGCTCTGACTTCAAACTGGATAAATATGTGCCAGCAGTCAGCGACGAGGTCACCCTGACCCTGTCTACCGAAGCCTACGCGAAGTAACAGGCTGGCGGCGCAGCCCGTGCGGCTGCGCCACGTTTCTCACGCTGTCAGCCAGCCCTGCAGGCTCTCCAGCGTGACAGAGGCCCCGCCACAGACGATAACCAGCACCTTCTCTTCCGGCTTAAAGCTAATCTTCCCGTCATAGAGCATCGACAGCGACACGCCACAGGCAGGTTCTGTCAGAACACGATGATCGTCCAGAAAGCGGCGACAGGCGTTCACGGCTTCATCATCGGTCACCACCATTCCCCGGACGTCTGAACGGCGCGCCACCGTAAACGCATTTTCACACACCTGGCTGGCCGCCAGCGTCGTGGCAATGCCGCTGACGCTCTCCAGCGTGACCCGCTCGCCCGCCTTCAGCGCGGCGTTAAGGGAGGCGGTTCCCTCTGTTTCCACCGCATAAACCGGAATATGGCCGAGCTGATGTTTTTCCAGTCCCTGCATCACGCCGGAGAGCAGGCTGCCACCGCCTGTCGACAGGATGACGGCATCCGGACGCAGCCCTTCGTCGATCACTTCATCCACCAGCGTACTGATGCCGTCCCACAACAGCGGGTTGTCAAAGGGGTGAATATAGATATTCTCCGCTGTCGCCAGCGACAGGGCATACGCATTCGCTTCACTCCAGACCCTGCCGTGGACGATGAGCCTGGCGCCTTCCTGTTCAATAAGCTGTCTGGCGCGCGCCGAGGTGGTTTCAGGCACCACCACCGTGACCGGCAGTCCCAGCCGGCGGCCACTGTGGGCCACGGCAATACCCGCATTGCCGCCGGAGGAGCTGATAAAGGCTTTTGCGCCATGCGCGGCGTAATGGCGGCAGATGTGGGCCGCACTCCGGAGCTTAAATGATCCGGTCGGCTGCGCTGATTCCATTTTCAGCCAGACATGGCTCCCGCTGTGCTGACTGAGTGGCAGGGAGTAAATGAGCGGGGTGCGGATACTGATTTCCATGCGTCTTATCCTGATCAAAGGCGTTGATGACAAACCGGCTGACTGTCAGGCCGGGGGTGCGGGAGAGCAGCGTCGGACAGAGGAGGCGTCCGCCTCGCCGAAGATAAGGTGCACGATTCTCCTTACAAATCATCATGCTTCTGCTGCATTTTCTGTCGGCTTTATTCGTTATACAGAAGAGTGTTACCTGTTCGCAACAGCGATGCTGAATCTGATTAACATGACGATGCGCAGGGGATATCGGCATCCCTTTATCCGCCGGCCGGCGGCGAAACCGGGAAAAATGAGGTGAAAGTCACAAATTCGCAACGTCACTGTCTCGCCTGATTCCGGCTTTTTCCGCCGTTCTCTCCATCCCGCCAGCCCGCACGCTAACCCGATGATTTATATCGATTCGTCTCAGGCGTAATAAGTCGGAATAGCGTGACTCACATCACAAATCATACGCCTCACAACCCGCTGTCAATATTCCGGCCAGCGAAAAACCGCTCATAAATGTGACCTCACCTGCAAAGTGCAACTCCGCTTACCGGAAGAATGACCCTCAGCAGTTTCAGCCAGCGAGGAGAGGATGATGCGGATTGGAATGGTCATCAGTGGCGGCGATGTCACCGGGATTAATAATTTTGTTTTTCAGATTGGCCGTCTGACCCAGGCCGGGATGGTGATATTTGACGGCGGCATTCCCGGCCTGCTGGCCAATAACCACCGTGAAATCAGCCAGCGCGATCTGCTGGACTTCTCCATCGCCGCGATTCCGGTCATCCAGTCGGGACGCACCGAAAAAAAACTGGTGCAGAGCGAGTACGAGCTGATTGCACGCCAGCTGAAAAACGCCCGGATTGACGTATTGATTCTGGCGGGCGGCGACGGATCGCTGCAGTTTCTTCACACGCTCTCACAGAGCGGGGTGAACTGCTTTGGTGTCGGCATGACCATCGACAACGATGTTTTCGGCAGTGACTACACCCTGGGCTTTTCCACCGCCTGCGAGCAGGTCTTAAAAGAGGTGGCGAAGCTGCGTAATACCGGGCGCGCCTTACCGGGCCGGGTATTTATGGTGGAGCTGCTCGGCGGCTACTGCGGTGAATTGACCCTGCAGTCCGCGATTAAAGCCAACGCGGATGTTGCGCTGATCCCGGAGTGCCAGATCCCGGTGCCGCAGCTGGCGCAGCGCATTACCCGGCGGCTGGAACAGCAGAACAGCGTGGTGATTCTCTGTTCAGAAGGTTACACCCGGGAATATTCGCCCGGTTTTCAGGGCGCTATCGACACCTTAATCAAACAGCTTGAACCCCTGATTGGCGTTCGGATCCGTAAAACCATTCTCGGTTACGGACTGCGTAATGGTGACCCCACCTGCGAAGAGATTTATCAGGGCACCATTATGGCCAGTGAGGTGGTGCGTTGTATTCAGTCAGGCATGCGGAATAAAGCGGTCATTATTAACGGCAGCAATAAACCGATCCCGATTGATTTAATAAGCATGCAAAAACGCCTGGTCGATATTGACGGGCACTATTACAAACTCGCTAAACAACTCAACATCGTGTGAGGAGAAGAACATGCTGAAAATATTATGTGTCTGTGGTTGTGGATTAGGCTCCAGTTTTGCCATTGAGATGAGCGCAAAGGCCGTTTTAAAAAAACTGGAAATTGAGGCAGATATCGATCACACCACCATTTCAGAAGCGAATGCTTTTAAGTCAGATATGATCCTGACGCAAAAAGCCTTTGCCGATGTATTAAATGCGGATGCCACGCCAGAGCAGATTAAACGGGTCATTATTCTTAACCGGCTCACCGATAAAGCGGAAATAGAGCAGAAGATCCTGGCTTTTTTAAAAGAACGCAACCTGAAGGTCGCCGCCCATGAATAGTGTGATTGATTTTCTGGTCAAAGATCTGCTGGGACAGGCATCGATTCTGATCGCCTTTATTGCCCTTATCGGTCTGCTGCTGCAAAAAAAATCGGCAGGGAAGGTGATGGAAGGCACCTTTAAAACCCTGCTCGGATTTTTAATTATGATGGCGGGTATCAATATTATTGTCGGCACGCTGACCTTCCTGAATACCATCTTTACCCACGGCTTCGGCATGCGCGGTTATATCACCGATGTGGCCGCCATTGCCGGGCTGGCAAACCGTGAGCTGGGGTCGGAAGTGGCGCTGACGCTGCTGGCGATCTTTATCGTCAACATCATCATCGCGCGCCTGACGCCCTTTAAGTACATCTTCCTGACGGGACAGGCACTGCTCTGGATGGCGACGATCGGCGCCGTCATCGGTTACAAAGCGGGACTGACCGGCCTGCCGCTGATCCTGACCGGCGGCATCTTCGGCGGCATCATGGCGGTCATCATGCCTGCGCTGGCGCAGCCGGTGGTGCGGCGCATTACCGAGTCGGATGATGTCGCGCTGGGTCACTTCTGCACCATTGGCTATCTGGTCACGGCTGCGGTCGCCAGAGTGGTCGGCAAAGGCTCCCGCTCAACCGAAGATCTGAAGCTGCCGGATAACTTTAAGTTTCTGCAGGACACCTATCTGTCGATGGCGCTGGTGATGGTGCCGATGTATCTGATCCCCGCCCTGGCCGCCGGTCCGGCCTTCATCGCTCAGTACAGCAACGGCATGAACTACCTGATGTACGCCTTTATGCAGTCGATTCAGTTTGTTGCCGGGGTGTTTGTGCTCTACAGCGGCGTTCGCCTGCTGCTAAACGAGCTGGTGCCTGCGTTCCGCGGTATCGCCATGCGGGTGGTGCCGGATGCGAAACCGGCGCTGGACTGTCCGGTGATGTTTCCTTACGCCCCTAATGCGGTGATTGTCGGCTTCCTCGCCACCACGCTCGGCTCCATCGTCGGCATGCTTCTCTTCCCGATGATGGGTCTGGCGATGATCCTGCCGGGTCTGCTGACCAACTTCTTTGCCGGGGGCACCGCCGGGGTCTTTGGTAACGCCATGGGCGGGCGGCGCGGCGCGATGATCGGCGGCTTTGTTCACGGCCTCTTTATCACGTTCCTGCCCGCCATCCTGGTGCCGATGCTGGAAAGCTACGGCTTCACTGGCGTGACCTTCAGCGATTCCGACGTCATCAGTACCGGACTGGTACTCGGCCACGCTTTCCAGAACAACTGGCTGTTCGTCGCCCTGTTTATTGCCTTTGTTACCGCGCTTGCCTGGTTTGTTAATGGCAAATCCACCCGACCTCACGAGGAAAAAATCCATGAAACTTTATAATTTCGCCGACCTGCTTCAGCTGGCTAAACAGCGTGACTTTAAAGCGGTGGGATCTTTTAATCTGCACTGTCTGGAGATGCTGCCCGCCTATTTTAAAGCGGCGGAGAAAACCAGCAGCCCGTTAATGATCCAGATCTCCACCGGTACGGCGAAATATCTCGGCCATAAGCTGCTGGTCGACGCCATTAAATCGCTGTCAGAGAGCACCGGCGTGCCGACGTGTCTGCATCTCGATCACTGCTCGGATCTGACGGCTATTCAGACGGCGATCGATGCCGGCTTCAGCTCTGTCATGTATGACGGCTCTCATCTGCCGATTGAGGAGAATATTGCCAACACCCGTCGGGTGATCGATATGGCGCGACCGCACAACGTCTCGGTCGAGGCGGAGCTGGGGGCGATTGGCGGCTCGGAGGATGGCAAAAGCCTGGAGATGGAGGCGATTGCCTTTACGCCGGTGGAGGATGCGCGTCGCTTCGTGGAGGAAACCGGCGTCGATATGCTGGCGATCTCCATCGGCACCGTGCATGGGCTTTACACCGGCAAGGCGCACATTCAGCATCAGCGGCTGGCCGATATTACGGCGGCCACCCGCACGCCGCTGGTTCTGCACGGCGGCACCGGCGTCAGCGACGAAGATATGCGGCTGGCGGTGAGCAGCGGGATTGAAAAGGTCAACGTCGGAACGGAAATGAACGTTCAGTGGGTGGCACAGTGCAAATCGACCTTTGAAAAAGGCAAGGTCAATGACAGCGTGCGTAATTTCCTGGTGCCGGCAAATGACGCGGTGACCAACGTGCTGGTGGAGAAGATGCAGTTATTCCGCTGATCGCCGGATCGGTTATCAGTCAGTCGTAACGTTTTTATTTTCATGCCTTAACTGAACCCCTGAAATAATCCGGGGCAGGAGAGCCTATGTTTGGATTTCTGAAAAAGTCACCGGCGGGTGAACCGGTCAGCCCGCAGCAGCAGGACCATCTGGCGGAACTCAGCCGCGGCAAAATAACGCAGCTGGAGCAGCAGCTGGCTATTAATCCGCGCGATGGCGCAACGCAGAAAGAATTAATGCTGGAATATAATCGGGCGTTAAGCTTATTTGCGAAAAGCCCTCGCTACCGCAATGAAATCGATGCGCTGTTTGTCAAAATAGATGAACTGCGCAATGTGGTTCGCCAGTCGATCTGAGGAGAGCGGATGACCATTAAGCAGTTATTACAGGAGGCCGACGCCATTCAGACCGGCATTGACGCCACGGACTGGCGTCAGGTTATCGCCCTGGCCGCGGCTCCGCTGGTCAGCGGCGGCTATCTTCACGCCTCCTATTCGGAGGCGGTGATTGCCAATACGCTGACGCATGGCGCGTACTATGTCTTTGAGGAGGGAATTGCCATTCCTCATGCGCGACCGGAAGCGGGGGTGATCCGCGACTGTTTCAGTCTGATCCTGCTGAAGGAACCGATCTCCTTTGCGGGCAGTGACAAGGCGGACATTGTGATCATGTTTGGTGCGCGCGACAGTAACGCGCACATCGAAGAGGGGATCCGGGCCATTGTGTCGCTGCTGGAGGATGAGGAGACGCTGGTCAGGTTACGTCAGGCCAGCAGCGCAGCGGAGGTCATCGATATCTTATGACGCTGACAAATACGGTAAAACGGGTGGTGCTGGTGAACGGCATCCCGGCGTCGGGTAAAAGTACCCTGACGCAGGCGCTCTCTCACCATTTTGGCTGGCCGGTGCTGACGCTCGACACGCTCAAAGAGCCGTTTATGCGCTGCTTTACTCCGGTCGACCGCGCGCGAAACCGGCAGCTGGGCTGCGCGGCCTACCAGGCGATCTGGAACATCGTCGGCCAGGCACCGGCCAGTCAGATCTGGCTGATCGACGCCTGGTTCGGGTTTCAGCCGCGTGCGCTGCTGGAGCAGGGGCTGAAACAGGCCGGCGTGGAGGAGGCGCTTGAGCTGTGGCTGAAGATTGATCCGGAGGTGGCGGTGGCGCGCTATCAGGCACGGCTGTCGCAGCGGCTGCCGGGACATCCCGGCGCCGAGTATCTGCCGGAGCTGCGCCAGCTGGCGCGTCAGGCCAGGCCGATGGCGCTGGGGCCGGTCTGTGAGACTGACGCCTGCGCCCGGGACGACACGGCCGTTATTCACTGGCTGCAACATCAGCTGACCAGAACCCGCTACACTTCAGCTCATCATGAGCGACGTGAGGAGCGGCAGGATGACATCACCCCCCTATCTGCAAACCGGTGAAAGCGCCGTGCTCTATGACGGCGTCTGTAAGCTGTGTAACGGCTGGGTTCAGTTTCTGCTGCGCCACCGGCTGGCGCGGCAGGTTCGTTTTGCCTCGGTGCAGAGCGAGCAGGGCAAGGCGCTGCTGCGCTGGGCCGGACTGCCGGAAGAGAAGATCAGCACCATTGTCTACATTAAAGGTGACCAGCACTGGCTACGGGCGCAGGCGGTGTTCCGCGTTATGCAGCATCTCCCTCTGCCGTGGCGCGGGCTGGCGGTGCTGCGTCACTTCCCCGACACCCTCAGTAACTTTGCTTATGACCGCATCGCGTTAAATCGCTACAGGCTGTTTGGCCGTTACAGCAGCCAGCATGCGATTGTCCCCGATTATCCCGGACGTTTTCTGCATCAGGTTGAGCCTTCCGTTATGCCGGAATGAAAAAACTCCTCCGGCTACGGCTGTGCTGAATCAGTGTCCGCCTGATAAAAACTTTCAGCCGCATGAGCATAGGAGTGAAACGTCTCTGACCGTTATGGAATTTGAGACTGAATATTTGTTGAAAAGCTAATGCTGGGCTCTCAGGGTAAGAGTTGCGAGTGTGGAAGCAGAGCATGTGATGCTTAATTTATTATTGGTAGAGGCATTCTTTGATTAATTTTCATATAAATAAACAATTTTATTATTTTATTTAACATTCATTTTCAGTGAGCGGATCGTTTCGATTTTATTTTTCTTGAGTGATATAAAAAAGTGCACTATTGTTCATCACGACTAAAGTAAATCTTTAACTTGAGGGTCTGAAATGGAATTTTTATGTGAAGAAAATCTGGAAAGGTTTGCAGGTGCCATTGGTAACAGAGACGGATCGGGGAAATACTATGGCGGATAATGTCCCTGGCATAGAAAAAGGGTAAAAAACGCCTGTATTATACCTGGGATATTATCATCAGGTGTTCTGTTAACATCAGTGAATATATTTCCTCATGATGGATGGCTGGGTTTTTTGCCTTGTGAAACCGCAAAATTTTTTGTGATTTTATTTTGCTCTTACGGTGGGGTGTCAATTCTGAAAGACCTGGCTCTCTATTTTATGAGGGGTTCACAGGAGTGAATCTTACCCAGACAGGCTCGCTTCGGCGGGCCTTTTTAAAAAAACAAAATAAAGCTAACAAGCTTCAATATATTTTAACAACTTAGCTACAAAATTCGCGTATTATAATGGCTGGCTAAACCACTAAAAGCGACTAAAGAAGGACTATGCCGGTTAACTTCGATCTCAACGATCTCTACGCGTTTCGCGCGCTGGTGGAGTTTGGTAACTTTCGCCTGGCGGCGGAATCGATCTGTCTCTCCCAGTCGGCGCTGAGCCGCCGGATCGATAAACTGGAAACCACACTGGGGATCAAACTGTTTGAGCGCACCACGCGCCGCGTAACGCTGACGCTGAAAGGGCACGCGTTTGCGCAGCGCTCAGACAAGCTGCTGACAGACTTCGAAGAGGTGATGGCCGATCTCAGTGAGGTCAGCCTGGCCCGCACCGGGCTGATTACGGTCGCCTGCGTGCCGTCAGCGGCCTACTACTTCATGCCCAATATCATCCGGCTGTTTCAGGTGCGCTACCCCAGAGTGCGGGTGAAACTGATCGACAGCAGTGCGGCCAATGTCTATGACGCGGTGATTGGCGGGCAGGCGGATTTCGGCATCAGCTTCTCCAGCCGTTCGCAGCCGGATGTCCATTTTCAGCCGCTGAGGGAGGACCCTTACGTGGCGGCCTGTCGGCGCGATCATCCGATTGCCGGAAAAAAGAGTCTGAGCTGGCAGGCGTTTTATCAGTATGAGTGGATCGGGCTGGATAAGACCTCCGGTAATCGCAATCTGCTGGATCAGGCATTGCAGGCGATCGTGCCGGAGAAGCCCTGTGTCTGCGAAACCCGGCACGTCACGACCATGCTGGGGATGGTTGAGGCGGGGCTCGGCATTGCTGCCGTCCCCGCCATGTCGATGCCGGGTTACGATCACGCCCTGCTGACGGGCGTGCCGTTAACCGACCCGGAGGTGAAACGCACCATCGGTCTGCTGCGCAAAAATGGCCGGATGCTGTCGCATATCGCGGGCGAACTGGAAAACCTGATTACTGAACAGTATCAGCTTCTCTGACCGGTTTTGAGGCCGTCACGCTGTGCAGTCCGCTGGCCAGCACGGCCTTCTGGTTTTCCGGCGACGCGAGCCAGTGCAGCAGCTTACTCGCCTCATCCGGCTGCCCGGAGGTGCGCACCACGGCACCGGCAAAGCGGGTGGTGTATTGCAGCTTCGCCGGCAGCTCCCCAATAAAGGTGACGCCTGGCACGGGCAGCAACTCACTCACCTGCTGAAACCCGATACTGTATTTCCCGGCCGCCACCTCTGACGCCACCGGAATGCGCTCAACCTTCACGGCTTTATTCCGGACCTGATCCTCAATACCCAGCCGGCTGAAAAGCTGGCTGCTGACATATTTGCCGCTGGCGCTGTCGGAATAGGCGATGGAACCGGCCTTCAGCAGGGTGGTGCGGAGTTCACTTTCGCTGCCGATCTTAACCGGTGTCGCCCCCTGTCTGATGACCGCGCCGATGCGCGAGTCGGCGAGTTCTACCCGGGAACCCGGCAGCGTCTCACCCTTTTTCTCCAGTCCGGTCAGCGCGTCGCCGACCATAATCACCACATCGGCCGGCTCACCGCGCGCCAGTCGCGCCGGGATCGCCTGTGGAGTCTTGCCCATCGACGGACCGGCAACCGTATGGAGGGTGATCCCTTCCTGCCGGGCGAAGCGGGGCGAGAGGGTATCCCAGGCCGCTTTAAACCCGCCGGAGATCATCACCGTCAGTTCTTTGGCCTGCGCACCGGCACTGCCCAGCAACAGGGGGATTAACAGTAAAGCAGATTTCATTCTCAGTTCCTCAGCTAAAGGTCTTACCGGCGTGGGATAACGCACGGCTGGTACGGCGATAGAGGTAGAGGGTGGCCAGCAGGGCGCAGACAGCCGCAAAGCTCATCCAGTAGCCGGGCGACGCTTTATCGCCGGTCAGCTCAATCAGGCCGGTGGACATCACCGGGGTAAAGCCGCCGAACAGAGCAGTCGCCAGGCTGTAGGCCAGTGAAAAGCCCGCGACGCGCACTTCAGCCGGCATGATTTCGGTCAGGGCCGGGATCATCGCACCGTTGTAGAGACCGTAGATCATCGAAAGCCACAGCAGCACGCCCAGCATCATTGAGAAGCCGGGGGCTGCCGCCAGCAGGCTCAGCGCCGGATAGCTGGTCGCCATCGCCAGCAGGGTCATCGCCACCAGGATCGGCTTACGGCCAAAGCGGTCGGAGAGCGCGCCGCCGATCGGCAACCAGATAAAGTTCGATACCGCCACCAGTAACGTCACCAGCAGGCTGTCAGAGGCGCTAAGCAGCAGCACTTTCTTGCCAAAGGTCGGGGCGTAAACCGTGATCAGGTAAAACGCGGTGGTGGTCATCGCGACCATCAGCATGCCGGCAATCACGACCTGCCAGTTGGCTAGCAGAATACGGAACACCTGCTTCACTTCGGGATGGCTGCGACGATTGTTGAACTCCTGCGTCTCTTCCAGCTTGCGGCGCAGCACGAAAATAAACGGCACGATCAGACAGCCAAACAGGAAGGGAATACGCCAGCCCCACTCGCGGATTTCACTTTCTGCCAGTACGGCGTTGAGGATAAAGCCCATCGCGGCAGCGACCATAATGGCTACCTGCTGGCTGCCTGACTGCCAGCTGGTGTAGAAGCCTTTGCGGCCCGGCGTGGCGATCTCGGCCAGATAGACCGACACACCACCCAGCTCCGCACCGGCCGAGAAGCCCTGCAACAGGCGGCCGATCAGCACCAGCAGCGGCGCCCACAGGCCAATGCTCTGGTAGGAGGGGATCAGCACGATCAGAAAGGTGCCCGCCGCCATAATCGAGAGCGTGACGATCAGTCCCTTACGACGGCCGACCTTATCGATGTAGGCTCCCAGCACGACCGCGCCGATAGGGCGCATAAGGAAGCCAGCCCCAAACACGGCAAAGGTCATCATCAGGGAGGCGAACTCACTGCTGGCCGGAAAGAAGGTGTGAGCGATATAGGTGGCATAGAAACCGAACAGGAAGAAATCGAACTGTTCGAGGAAGTTGCCAGAGGTCACACGGAAAATTGCGCCAATCCTGGCGCGGTGAGTCATGGGTGAGGTGGTCTGCATCAGAAGCTCCAGTAAGGTATGACGCTTTTTGCCGCGCCTGTGACTGAAGAGTGGATCAGCGCCCGGCGCTAAATAAGTGCAAAATGAGAATCAATTGATGTGTCAGCCGCATGATTGCCCGACGTTATCAATTTAAAGGCTTACGATTCAGAAGGTTGGACAGCCGTGCGTTTTTACCGCTTCTGTTACCGGTGCTGGCGTGAGTTTGCGGAAATGTGACAGGATTCATAGGCGTGTTATAGGTTCTGGCAGGGGATGCGCCGGTTGTCGTGCCGCCAGAAGGTGGCTGGCGGCAGGAAAAAACGGTCAGGTCATGTTATGCGTTAACGCGGGGTGACACCGAAAACCTGTTGCAGATGGCGGAGCCCCGCCACGGTGAAAGCCACTTCCCGATAGCCTGCCTGCCGGGTCAGCCAGCCCTGCTGTTCAAAGCCGGTCAGCAGCGCGGCGCCCGCGTAGCCCCCGAGATGAAACTGCCGCTCACTCCAGTCCAGGCACCCACAGCACGCTTTGCGCCGTCCGGGTTGTGACAGGTCAATCTGCAATGCCAGAAACTGCTGTCTGCCGTGAAGCGTGACCGCGCTGCCTTCGGGCGTGATCCAGCCCTGATGCACCAGTGAGGCATAGATCTGCACCGCAATTTCACCTGCCAGATGGTCATAACAGGTGCGGGCGGTGCGAAGCGCGCGTGGCGCTGTGCTCTCAGGGGCGGCAATCCGTTGCCACGACACGCCCATCATGTTCTCAATCAGCGTGGCGATATCACTGCCATTCAGCCGGTAATAACGGTGACGGCCCTGCGCCAGGCACACGATCAGCCCGCTATTCATCAGCCGGGTCAGATGTGCGCTGGCGGTGGAGGGCGCGACATCCGTGACGGCACTGAGCTCCGTGGCCGTCCATGCGCGTCCATCCATCAGCGCTGACAGCATCCTGACCCGCGAGGGATCGGCCATCGCGGCGGCGACACCGGCAATGGCGTTTTCCAGCGCGTCACTGTCGTCGGGGGCATTATGGGGTTGCGGTGTTGCCATCGGAGGATACGGCCCATTCTGTAGTCAGCCCGGCGGCTGAGAGGTTGTTGTCGGTGATCAGGATCAGCCGGTTGGCGTGGTCACTGTACTGCACCAGGATATTTATCCCGGCTGCGGCCAGGCGTGTGGTAATGGCACCCAGTTCGCCGGGACGCTGCTGAGGGAGCCGGCGGATGAGTGGAACATGGACGGCTTCAACCGCGATCCCTTCCGCTTCCAGCACCCTTCGGGCCCGTTCACCCTCTGCCACCAGAAAATGGGCGTGGCTCAGTGTGCCGGACGAGAACATGCCACCGCCTTCCAGTCCAATTCCCTGATCGCCCAGCAGCGTGGTAAGCCGGGAGAGCGTGCCCGGGCTATTCTGCAGGATCACATGAATGTCGAACATATTACATTTCTCCCGGGTTAAACGCATATTCTCTGACGAGAGTGACGATGCGCAGATGATAAGCGGCAAAAAGCGTCTCACGGCCTTCGCGCTGGGCAGTCTGATGGCACAGATTGCGCTTCCAGGCCCTGATCGACTCTTCATCGCGCCACCAGGAGAGTGAAAGGATTTTTTTCTCATCGGTCAGGCTCTGAAAACGCTCCAGAGAGATAAATCCTTCGTTTTCCATCAGCAGCGGTTTAAGGTCCGCCGCCAGCTGCCTGTAACGCATCTGGTGTTCCGGCAGGGCTTCAGCTTCAAATAGTACGGCAATCATTGCGCTTCTCCTTGGGGTTGATAGCCGGAAAATAGCGGGCGGGGGATGTTAATGCTTCGGCCGGAAACGAAATAAGCGCGGCTGCTCTGGTCGCGGACAGATGTGACAAACCCACGCATCCGGCATATCCGGATAATGCAGACAAGGGTCTGGCTGAATGAGATCGAGGTTTACGGGCGGGGAGGAGGCAGAGCGATCTGCGCCTGAACCCGGAGAGGAATCAGGCGAGAAGCAGAGAGAGGAGCGCGGAGCGGGAACAAAAACGAGCAGACATCATTTCCGCGCCATCAGCATGGTCAGCAGTTCACGGCAGCACGCTTCTTCTTCGGCACTGTCTGCGGAGGCGAGATAGCGCAGCAGTTCCATGCAGCTTTTTTCCTTGCCCGCTTCCAGTAACTCCTCGATCAGGAAATTCAGTTTGTCCTGTTCAGAGGCAGCAAAAGAGGAGCTGAACCCGGTTTGGGTCGGGAGAGTGGGATTGACCGGCAGGGTCAGGGTGTTTTGCATCGGCATATTATTGTCCTGTTTCGGGTTAAAAAATGCACTGGTGTTGCTATTAAACTTATACAGCGATCCTTATTTTGTACAGGAATGGGATGGATTGATTTTTAACCCGGGCCTAAGCGCAGCGCGGGATGCAGAGGAAATCCCGGCTAATCATTCAGTTATCCGACAACCCTTTTCAGAAATTTTTTTCTCTGTTCAGACGTAAATCCACTCCACATGACGGCAAAAAACTTTTCATTCACGCTCTTCCCCTGATCGCTGATTTAAGTGATAGTAACGCCGCTTTACATTAATAATTCTCATTATCATCTGTGTGGGTTTTTACAATGAAAAAATGGTTTTTCGCACTGGGGATGCTCACGCTGTCAGGAATGGCGTCGGCCAAAATGATTACTGATGTCGCAGGCCGTCAGGTTGAGGTGCCGCAGGAGGCGAAGCGCATCATTCTGGGTGAGGGGCGTCAGATCTATCTGCTGGCAGCCTTTGACACCGACGCGCCCTTTAAGCGGGTCATCGGCTGGCGGGACGATCTCCACAAGGCAGACTGGGACGGCTATCAGGCTTATGAGAAACGCTATCCGCAAATCAGGAAACTGCCGACTTTTGGCGGGGCGAAAGATGGCACCTTTAACATTGAGCAGGCGTTAACCCTGAAGCCCGATCTGGTGCTGATGAATCTGGAATCGAAAGCGGCCACGGATGAAGGCAAGCTGACAGAAAAACTGCAGGCGGTCGGTGTGCCAGTGGTGTTTATCGATTTCCGTGAAGCGCCGATGGTGAACGCCGAGAAAAGTATCCGCATCATGGGCGAACTGGTGAACAAACCCGCGCGGGCGCAGGAGATCATCCAGTTCCGTCAGCAGCAGATTGAGCGGGTCACCTCGCGGCTGAAGAACTTTACCGGCTATCGCCCGAAAGTGATGATCGACCGCGCCGGTGGCTACAGCGATGAGTGCTGCATGTCGTTTGGTAATGAGAACTTCGGTCAGATGGTGGAGATAGCGGGCGGACGTAATATTGCCAGAGATCTTATCCCCGGCACCTTCGGCACCGTGAACCCGGAGCAGATCATCGCCAGTCAACCCGATGTGGTGGTGGTCACCGGGGCCAACTGGAAGAACTACAATACCGTGGGCAAATGGGTCGGCGTCGGGCCGGGCGCCAATGTGACCGAGGCGACGGCGCGTCTGAAGGCGCTGATGATGCGCGATGCGTTTAAAACCCTGCCGGTGGCGCACAATGGCAACGTCCACGCGATCTGGCATCAGTTCTACGACAGTCCTTATCAGTTTGTGGCTATCCAGGCGCTGGCGAAGTGGCTGCATCCCGATCTCTTTGCCGATCTCGATCCCGACGCAACGTTCCGCGAATTTCATCAGAAGTTCCTGCCGCTGCCTTACCAGCCAGGCTACTGGGTGACGTTGCCCGCAGATAAACCCTGACTGACCGGCGATGACAGGGATGTCATCGCCAGCATTACACTTCCCGCCGAATAAACCCGCTCTTTCCCTTCAGATTTACTAACCTTTTACAGGCGCGGCCTCGTTTGCTCTGAGCAGCATGACGTGTCGTCGTCCGCATTCACGCTAAAAATGGAGAGAAACATGCGCAATACCTCGGGAAGATCGGCCTTTGCCGTGACGCTGTACGCTCTGCTGGAACCGGTGCCGCTGGGCTTTTTTGTTGCGGCCTGGCTGTTCGACATTTTCTACAGTCAGACCTTTGTGCAGTTCTGGACTGACGCCGCAGGCTGGCTGATTGCGCTGGGACTGATTCTGGCCATTGTGCCGCGACTCATCGCGCTGGTTTATCTGTTTCGCGGCAGTGACAGTGCGGAGAAGAGCCATTTCTGGCTCTGGCTGGTGGCGGTTGTGATCGCTGTCGTTAATGCGTTTATTCACAGCCGTGATGCCGCCGCGGTGATCCCGCTGGGCGTGACGCTTTCGACGCTGGTGGTGGCGCTGCTGCTGCTGGCGAATGTGCAACTTGCGTTACGTCAGCGTAGCGCTTAAGGAGGAGCCACCATGAAGATACCGCATAAAACGCTGCTCGCGCTGACCCTGGCAGCCCTGCTGGCAGGCTGTGATGATGGCGCACAAATCGACCCCCAGAAGCAGACCGGTCCGAATCCTGAACTGCCAAAGGCGAAGAGTTTCTTTATGCCGCCGATGCAGGTGCCGGAAGGCACGCCCTGGAAGGCGGGTGAGATGCCCATAGTGGCTGACGGGCTGAAGATTGAAAAGATCGCTGACAATCTGCAGCATCCGCGTCAGGTCTATGTCCTGCCGAACGACGACGTGCTGGTGGCGGAATCAAACGGCCCGGCCAAACCGACGACCCGGCCGAAGCAGCTCATCATGGGCATCGTACAGAAAGCCTCAGGTAAGGGCGGTGCAGGTGGCAACCGGATTACGCTGCTGCGCAAGGTGAACGGCAAATGGGAGCAGCACCGCTTTATTGAGAATCTGCATTCCCCGTTTGGCATGCAGCTGATTGGCAACACGCTCTATGTCGCTAATGCGGACAGCCTGGTGAAGTTCCCGTATCGCGAAGGGGAAACCGAGATTCGCACCGCGCCGGAAGAGGTGACCGAACTGCCGGGCGGCCCGATTAACCACCACTGGACCAAGGCGCTGCTGGCCAGCCCCGATGGCAGCAAGCTCTATGTCGGGGTCGGTTCCAACAGTAACGTCACCGAGAACGGCATTGGCGCAGAGTATCGCCGTGCCGCGGTGCTGGAAGTGGATGCCGCCACCGGCGCCAGCCGCATCTTTGCCAGCGGGCTGCGCAATCCAACCGGCTTACAGTGGGAACCTCAGAGCGGCAAACTCTGGGCTATCGTCAATGAGCGTGATGAAATCGGCTCAGACCTGGTGCCCGACTACATGACCTCGGTGCAGGATAAAGGGTTCTACGGCTGGCCCTACAGCTACTTTGGTCAGCATGTTGATACCCGCGCCGAACCGCAGCGTCCCGATCTGGTGGCGA
The DNA here is from genome assembly GCF_000255315.1 of Pantoea sp. Sc1. Taxonomy (NCBI): domain Bacteria; kingdom Pseudomonadati; phylum Pseudomonadota; class Gammaproteobacteria; order Enterobacterales; family Erwiniaceae; genus Pantoea; species Pantoea sp. Sc1. The sequence continues at coordinate 2,163,256 of NZ_AJFP01000001.1, read as the reverse complement.
AGGCGATCAAACCCGATTACGCCCTGAGCTCACATGTCGCTCCGCTGGGTCTGCTCTTCTATGGCGCAGATAACATGCCGCAGTATCGTGGCGGTGCCTTTATCAGTGAACACGGCAGCTGGAACCGGACACCGCTGAATGGCTACAAAGTGGTGTGGGTGAAATTTGAGAACGGCAAACCGGTGGGGCAGCCGCAGACGGTGGTCTCGGGCTTCCTGACGGATGATCAAAAGCAGGTGCGGGGATTGCCGGTGGGTCTCGCCAGCGACAGAGAGGGGGGTGTGCTGATTGCGGATGACGCAGGGAACACCATCTGGCGAGTCAGCGCCGCCAGGTAACCCGGACGGGTCCGTTTTCACTGCCGGAAAGCAGGCATAAAAAAAGGATTTGGCATCGCGCCAAATCCTTTATTTTTTGTTCGCTACCCGGCTGGTAACCGCGCTGCGAACGGGGTGCTCAGCACTCTCCACAGAACAGATTGTAAAATGTGCGGCTAAGGATTTCAAGTTTCGCCAAAATACTGTATGTTTATACATGTGTTGAGTGTTGAGCCTCGCCTCATTGTCGACTGGCCGCTCCCAGGGGCACGGTTTTAAAATCCCGGCAGGTATCAGGTGGTGCTGGCCTGTGGCTTTAACCTTGAGTGCCGCTCAGCCCTCTCCACAAAGATGTGCTTAGGCGCCCGGCGGGTAGAGTCAAAGCCCTGGTTGCCGAACAGCGCGCTCCTGTAAAAGGAGAAGGAAAGTGATGGAACTGACTAAGCTGATTCTGGATCTTATCCGGGTCATCTTGCAGATCATCGTTGCCCTTATGCAACTGACCGGTCACGCAGGTTAACCGGAACTTGAAACAAGGCGGAGCTAACCACTCCGCCTTTTTTCTTTGTCAATTCTCTGTCATGCGCAGCGGGTAAGGTGGGGCGACAAAAGCACGCCAGCGGGGCGTGGCTTACCTGACCGGAACGAATATGTCTCTTGCCGCCGTTATGCCTGCCCGGCTTGCGCACACCTGGATCGACGACAGTGTGCGGATGCGGGAAACCACCGTGGGACAGCAGTGTGAAATTCTGGCGCACAGCCTGCTGGAATACAGCGAGCTGGGTGACTTCTCCTATGTTGGCGAACACTGCTGCCTGGCGGATACCCGCGTGGGCCGCTTCTGCGCCATCGCGAATCAGGTGCGCATCGGCGCGCCGAATCATCCGATGGATCGCGCCTCACAGCACCGCTTTACCTACTGCCCGGAGTATTATCACGCCAGCGCCCGCCGCGATCAGGGCTTCTTTGCCGCCCGCCGGGCCGACCGGGTGGTGATAGGCAATGATGTCTGGATCGGGCATGGGGTGATTGTGCTGCCCGGCGTGACCGTCGGTGACGGTGCGGTGCTGGCGGCGGGCGCGGTGGTGACCAGAGATGTCGCCCCCTACAGCGTGGTGGGGGGGGTGCCGGCGCGTCCGCTGCGGATGCGCTTTACCCCTGCGATTGCCACCCGCCTGCAGCGCATAGCCTGGTGGAACTGGCCGCTGGAGAAACTGCTGGCGAACCTGCCTGACTTTCAGCACGGCGATATCGACGCGTTCTGCCAGCGGCACGGAGAGTAGTGAGCAGAATGCGCTGAAATTGTTCCGCCATCGTCAGCGGGTCATCGCGGAAGGATAATCGACCTGGCGGACCTGTCGTTATCATCACATTTTCGAATGACAGGTTGCCTTGTAACTTTCCGGTGCGCATGACACCATCAATACATGTATAGACATGTATCTTCAACCGTCTTACTGACTGATCCCTTTTTACTCAACGCATCTCTCACTGTTCCAGCGAGGACTCTATGTCGGTCAAACCCTCTGTATCAGACTATCCAGGCGCAGAGAAACCGCGCCTGTCGGAAACCCGCTCGATTGATTACATTCCCTTGCAGGAGCGTCACGGTCATCCCTTCAGTCAGTTCACACTCTGGTTTGGCGGCAATCTGCAGATTACGGCGATCGTGACGGGTGCGCTGGCTGTCGTACTGGGTGGCGATGTGGTGTGGTCGCTGGCCGGTTTACTGGTGGGTCAGATCTTAGGGGCGGGGATCATGGCCCTGCATGCGATTCAGGGACCGCGCCTGGGCTTACCGCAGATGATTACCAGCCGTATGCAGTTTGGCGTCTTTGGTGCCGTGATCCCGCTGGTGCTGGTCTGTATTATGTATGTGGGCTTTTCAGCCAGCGGGACGGTATTAGCGGGACAGGCGCTGGCCAGACTGATTCACGTCAGCAACGCCACCGGCATGGTGGTGTTCAGCGTCCTGATTGTGGTCATTGCAGTACTGGGTTATCGCGTCATTCATCAGCTGGGAAAACTGGCGAGCGTGATTGGCGTGGCAGCCTTTGCCTATCTCTTCATTACCCTGTTCACAACCCATGATTTATCGGCGGTGTGGCAGAACCGGCACTTTACCCTGGCAAATTTTCTGCTGGCGGTTTCCCTCTCTTCCTCCTGGCAAATCGCGTTCTGTCCCTACGTCTCCGATTATTCCCGCTATCTGCCCGCGCAGGTTTCCGCGAAGAAACTCTTCAGTGCCGTCTTTTTTGGCACCGTGCTGGGCACCCAGGCGTCGATGACGCTGGGGGTGATCGTGGCCGCGATTGCCGGCAGCGCGTTTTCAGGCAATGAGGTCGGCTACATTGTGAGTCTGGGCAGCACGGCCACGATGGCGATGGTGATCTATTTCGCGATCTGCTTTGGCAAGATCACCTTTACCACGCTGAATGCCTACGGCAGTTTCATGTCCCTGACCACCATTGTCTCTGGCTTTCGGCAGCAAACGACGCTGAGCCAGGGCGGGCGCATCCTGTTTGTGGTGCTGATGGTCACGCTGGCCTGCGTCATCGCTCTGCTCAGTGAACCGGCCTTTCTGAAATCCTTTACCCACTTCCTGCTCTTTCTGCTGGCGTTCTTTGTGCCCTGGAGCGCCATCAGCCTGACGGATTTCTACCTCGTTACCAAAGGCCGCGTCGATATCCCGGCACTTTCCCGGCCCGAGGGACGCTATGGTCGCTGGAACCTCACCGGCATCGTGGTCTACTTTCTGGGCGTGGCGGTGCAGCTGCCGTTTATTGACAACCCTTTGCACCATGGTTCACTGACCTGGATTTTTGCCGGCAATGATGTCTCCTGGATCATCGGCTGGTGTGTCACCGCACTGCTATGGCTCGTCGCCAGCCGCTGGGATCGCCGCGGCACGCCCTCTGCGGGATAAAAAAAGCCGCCCTGAGGGGCGGCTTTTTTGACTGTCATGCTGAGATGGTGCGGGTGCGCCCCAACGGCTGACCTGTCAGGCAGCAGAAACGTCCGCGGTGCCGCTCCCGGCGTCAGCCACCAGCGGTTTTTCCGGCTGCAGCAGCGTCATGGCCAGCATGCTGCCAAAGGCGATAAGCGCCGTCACGGTGAACATCGCGTTATAGCCGTAATACTCCGCCAGCCAGCCGCACAGCATCGGTGAGATAATCGCCGCCAGATTGGCAATCGCCAGCGTCATGCCGCTGAAGGTGCCTACCGAGGCTTTCGGGCTGACATCGATCACCACCGACCAGTAGACATTATTCACCAGCGCATTGAGTGCGTTGCCCAGGGTCATCAGCGCAATAATGCCGGCGGCCGACTGCATATAGGGGATCGCCATAAAGCAGCAGGCGGTGCCGCAGAGCGTCACGGCGGCGAACAGGTTGCGCGCCAGCCGCAGGTTATGGAAGCGCGCCAGTAGCGCGTCGGCGATGCGACCGCCCAGCAGGACCGTCAGGCAGGCACCGCTCCATGGGATCATCGCCACGTACCACAGCGAGTGCAGATCGTAGTGGAAATTATCCTGCAGATATTTCGGCATCCAGGTCACCAGCGTGAAGGTGATGTAGAGGAAGGAGAAATAGCCCAGCGCGTTGCAGACCAGCGTCCGGCTGGTGAAAAAGCGCCACCAGGGCAGAGGCACACTGTCGGCCGCGCTGCGGCGCTGCCCGGCGTGGATCAGCGCGCGCTCGGCCGGATTGGTGGCGGCGCTCTTTTCCGGGCTGTCGCTGAAGGTCCGGGCAAACAGCGCCATCGCCAGCAGGGAAAAGACCCCCAGCAGAATAAACATCATGCGCCAGTCATGGGTCAGCAGCAGCAGGCCCACGGCGATTGGGGCGGTCAGCAGCGCGCCGACCTGGGTCGAGAGCAGGCCGATGCCCAGCGCAAAACCACGCTCGTTGTCGGGTGCCCAGTGGGCAATCGCCTTGTTCATCAGCGCGTAGGCCGGGCCTTCGGAAAAGCCGAACAGAATGCGCAGGGCGGCAAAGCCCATAATGGCTGAGCCGCCAAACAGTGCCATCCCCAGCTCACCCGCCCAGGCGGTGGCGATCTCCAGTAACGACCAGAGTACGCCCGCCAGCAGCCAGACTTTTTTGGTGCCGATGCGGTCAGCCAGAAACCCGCCGCACAGCGAACCAAACAGATAGCCAAAGCCAAAGTAGCCCAGCACGGCGCCGAGCTGCACCTTACTGAAATGGTATTCCGCCGCAATGGCGTTGGCTGCAAATGAGAGGGCGCCGCGATCGATATAGTTAATCAGCGCGATCAGGAACAGCAGTGAAAATATGGTGTAACGGTAACGGCTGGGTGTCATCTCACTTCTCCTGATTGATAGTTTCAGGAGAGCTGAAGCAAAATTGATGCCGGAAAAGCGCATCGTCCGGCAAAGCCCGGCGGGCCGGGGAGCCCGCCCGCCACATCAGGCAGTGATCGCGCTAATTATTCGCCTGCGCATCAATGCAGTGCAGTCACTGCCTGCCGATGGGGAGTCTCAGGCCGCGTTATGGTGAGTCGTGCTGACGTGCGGCAGGGGAACCACGACCGCGACCACCGCGGCATCAGAACCCGGCTTTGCCGGTGGCATTTCGCCAACGTGCTGCAGGATCTGCTGCTGATAGGTTGCATCTTCCACCGTGGTCTGTTCACCCAGCAGTACGCCCGCCTCATTCACGTTTTTGCCTTCGACTTTCATTTTATGTGTGGCGCTGGCCAGCATCCATTCATATTCAATATCAACGTGTCCGCTATCAATACAGCGAATGCCGTGCTGACTTAAATCATAAGCCAGCACGGTAGCGGTCGGGCCTAATGAAATTAAGACCAGATCAAAGCTGACCGCCTGCGCTAATACCGTGTCAAAAAGACGATCGTAAACAGAAAAGGCATTACGGTTCAGCGTGGTAATACGTTTCACCTCCAGGGCACCATCCAGTAAATCGTTGCCTAATCCCAGACGCGTTCCGCTGCCTTCGACAATTAATACCCGGCGGCCCTTATAGAGCTGTTTAAATTTATCAAATATCGTCCGGGATAACTGTTTGCCTTTATAGTCGTGATAAGGGCGGGTCACGGAAGTATTTCCATAGCGGTACTGACTATTCAGCAGCGCATCATAATGCCTGAAATAAAAGGATTTATGGAAGAACCAGAACAGGGCCGATCCACTGCGCATATTACGGGTGGTGCGAAAGGCATCGGGCAGACAGACCAGACAGTTCGGGTTGGCCTGTGGTTCCTGCTGCAGCAGGGCCTTGAGCCGCGCAGAGAGGTTCGGATCAAAGGGCTGAAAGCCGATGTTTTTATACCAGGTCATCTCCAGTTCACCGTCACCATAACGGGCCAGCGATAATTGAGGATTACGCAATAACAGGTCAATCGTCTCTTCTATCGACATAACCGAATAACGTTTTACCCGTGCCTGGGCGGCAGGGTAACGAATTGCGGCGTGTATAAATTTAAACGGAAAACGAAGCTTGCGATAAATCGCATTCAATGCGGACATAATTACCTGCCTGAGTTATTGCTGCATGAAAAAAAATCCTGCCTGCTGGCCGGATAAACTGGAAAGATAATGCTGATATATATCACAGGTAAATTAATCGGCAGGCTGCGGAAAGTCTGAAATCGTTTTCAGCGCCGGAATGCCTTCCTGCATTAATGTATTAATTATTGCTTTCCGGCCGGTTAAACAGGGCGGTGATAAATGTCTTTCCCGAATAAACGGGCGAAAAATAATTTCGCGCTGCGCCAGTCGGGGCTCGCTGGAAAATAAAAGATGCGGAACAGTCGCGTTGCCAGTTTCAGCAATAAGATTAAACCCTGAACAGGGATTAAAAAGCATTATGATTATTTGACACTCCTTTTAATTCAGCGATGACGCATAAGTGAGCGTTACTGAAGCCCGGCTTGTCTGATATTTCTCCACTTTTGAACAAAAGGTGCGATAACCTGCGGCCTGAGGTTAATTTATTGTGATGAATATCGCGTTATTGTCCCTTCCGGCAGCAGAAAAAGCGGCAATACCGGTCTGGATCGGGTGCGGTTAAATAAAATTCATTAATGATTTACGTCTGTACACGTTTTTACATATTTCATGTGTAAGTTAAAATCTCGTTGAAATTATGTTTCAAGTTTAACGTTTCTGACGCCGCTAATGACCCGAGGAAGGATCATGATCAATAAAATAACCAGTATAATCATGGCGATATTTGCTGTTGCCCTGATTTACATGGGAGGACAACTCCTGCTGGCAGGAGGCAGCGCATTTTATGCGCTGATGGGTGTGGGCGTACTGCTCAGCGCAGTTCTGCTGTGGATGAAAAAACGCAGCGCGCTGACACTCTATGCGCTGCTGATGTGGATCACACTGTTCTGGATGATCCGGGAAGTGGGCTTCGATAAGTGGCAGTGGATCCCGCGCGGGGATCTGTTCGGGGTGCTCGGCGTCTGGCTGGCGCTGCCCTGGGTGGTACGTCCTCTGTTTCAGGGACAGCGCCGCTTTCATCCTTTCCTGGGCGGCTCGGTTATTGTGATGCTGCTGCTGGTCGCCGGCCTCTGCTTCTACGATCCGCTGCCGCAGCAGGGGACCATCACGACAGCCCGAAACAGCTCCGTCACCGGCGGCGCAGATGAGGAGTGGCGCGCCTATGGCGGGACAGCGGAGGGTCAGCGTTTTTCGGCGCTGAAACAGATCACCAAAGATAACGTGAAAAATCTGGAAGTGGCGTGGACCTATCACACCGGCGATCTGCGTCAGGAGGGCGATGCCACCGAGTACACCTTTGAAGCGACGCCGCTGAAAGCTAATGGCATGCTCTACTTCTGTACGCCGCACAACGAAGTGCATGCGCTTGACCCGGAAACCGGGGCGGTGAAATGGAAAGCCGTCCCGGATAAAAACCGCTCCTGGCTGCAGCAGCATCAGACCTGTCGCGGTGTGAGCTACTTCGATGCCGGTCAGCAGGCGCAGCAGGCGACGGAAAGGGCACCGGCCCTCTGCCGCAAGCGAATTTTTAACGCCACCACCGATGCCCGCCTGCGGGCGCTGGATGCCGACACCGGCAAACCCTGCGCTGACTTCGGCAACAACGGTGAGGTGGATCTGCGCGCTAATATGGGCGAGCTGCGCCCGCACGCACTGATGCAGACGGCCGCACCGCTGGTGGCCGGTAATCTGGTGATCGTGGGCGGTTCGGTCATGGATAACGGGTTTAACACTGGCAATCCGTCAGGTGTCATCCGTGCCTATGATGCGGTCACCGGGCGTCTGGTGTGGAACTTCGATCCGGCTAACCCGGAAAAGAGCGCGCCTGTTGCTGACGCGGTCATCTATCCGCAGGATACCCCGGTCGCCTGGGCAACCCTGAGCGCCGACCTGAAGAACGGCCTGGTCTATGTACCCTTTGGTAATGCTTCACCGGATGAAGTCGGCACGGCTCGCGATCCGGCCAGCAACACCGAGAAATTCCGTGATGCGCTGGTGGCGCTGGATTTGAAAACCGGTGCTTTCAGATGGCGTTATCAGAGCGCAAACCACGACCTCTGGGACCGCGATAATCCGTCGCAGCCCTCGCTGGTGGACATCAGCTATCAGGGCAAGCCACAACCGGCGGTGATCCTGCCGACCAAAACCGGCAACCTGTTTGTGCTGAACCGTCTGACCGGCGAGCCGGTTTATCCGGTTAAGCAGGTGAAGGTCTCCACGGACGGTATCCCGGGCGAGCAGTATGCGGCAACCCAGCCGGTTTCCGGCCTGAACTTCATTCCGCAGCCGCTGACGGAGAGCGCCATGTGGGGCATTACGCCGTTTGACCAGATGGCCTGCCGCATCACGTTCCGCGAGCTGCGCTATGATGGCAATCCGTGGACGCCACCAACGGAAAAAGGATCGCTGATCTTCCCCGGCAACATTGGTGTCTTTAACTGGGGCTCTGTCGCTGTCGATCCGCAGCGTCAGATGCTGATAGCGACCCCGGTGCGTCTGGCCTACAAATACAACCTGATTAAACGCACGCCGGAAACGGAAACGCAGCGGACCTTCACCAAAGATGGCACGCCATACTGGAATGAGAACTTCCACGGTGACTACGCGATCCATATTCAGCAGATGGCTTCCGGGCTGGGCATTCCCTGCATTGCGCCGCCGTGGGGACGGATGGTGGGGGTGGATCTCACTACCGGTAAAACCGCGTGGCTGCGCCGCGTCGGCACCACCAAAAACCTGAAGACCAGTTTCCTGCCCGGTCGCTTCCCGCTGGGATTCCCGATGGGCATGGTGGCGCACGGTGGGCCGCTGCTGACGGCGGGCGATCTGGTGTTCCACGGTGCGACGGCGGATAACTTCTTCCGCGCTTACGACAGCACCACCGGCGAACTGCTGTGGCAGACGGAGCTGAGTGCCGGTGCGCAGGCCACGCCATCGACCTTTATGGGTAAAGATGGCCGGCAGTATGTGGTGATTGCGGCGGGGGGGCATGGCTCGCTCGGCACCACGGCGGGCGACAGCGTGGTCGCTTTCCGCCTGAAGTAACCTCAGAGACTGAGCGCCATACGGGCGCTCAGTTTTTTTACTTTTCTGTCCGCCCGATTCGCCCTCTCTCTCTCTGCATTACAACGCGTTGTATTACCTTTCTATTCTTCCAGCAAAACCTGCCAGACCGATGATACCGTATCGAAACTATTTCGTGACAGCGCTCGCGGTTTAGCGATTTGCCTGGCCTGTCCGACTTGCGCATTGAGCCGCGAAGCGTAGAGTAAACCATAACTTCACAACTAATCGTGAATATGAAAAGTACTTCACAATACGCACTCTGAAGGATTGATGCTCATGTCGGAACTGAAATTTGCTACCCGTCTTAACTCTTTCGCCTCGGGGGCGCACCGCTACTGGCCCGGCCAGCAGGGCAAGCCCTCGGTACTGCAGATGGTGGCCCGTGCAGGCAAGGTTAAAGGTCTGACGCATCTCGATCTTAACTATCCGCAGCATCTCACCAGCGACATTCCCACGCTGCGCCAGGCGATCAGCGATGCGGGTCTGGCGGTCAACGGGATGCAGATGCGCTGGGATGCGCCCCAGTTCAAAATTGGCGCGTTCACTCATCCTGATGCCAGAGTGCGTCGCGAAGCGATCGAGCTGACCAAACGCGGTATCGACGCCGGTCGGGAGTTTGGTTCCCGGCTGATGACGCTGTGGATGGGGCAGGACGGTTTCGATTACTGCTTTCAGGCGGACTATAAGAAGATCTGGGAGGATGCCGTCAGCGCGGTGCGTGAGGTGGCGGAGTACGCCCCGGATGTGGATGTCAGCATTGAATATAAGCCCAACGAGCCGCGCGCCTACAGCATCTTTCCCAACGCCACCACCTGTCTGCTGGCGGTGGAAGAGGCGGGCTGCGCCAATCTGGGGATCACTCTGGATTTTGCTCACGTGCTGTTTGCCAATGAGATCCCGGCCTTCGCCGCCGCGATGGTGGCACGCCGCTCGCGGTTGCTGGGGCTGGACCTGAATGATGGCTGGGGCAAACGCGACGACGGGCTGATGGTCGGCTCGGTCAATCCGCGCGCCACGCTGGAGTTTCTCTGGCAGATGCAGCGCGACGGCTACCGCGGTGCCTACTACTTCGATACGTTCCCGGATGCCAGCGGCCTTGACCCGATTCGGGAAGCGGAAAGCAATATCGCGACCGTCACCCGCTTGCTGAGGTTGTGCGACCAGCTGCATGGCAACGCGGCATTACTGGCGGCCATCGAGCGTCAGGATGCGGTTGCCTCCCAGCAGATCGTCAATGACATCATGCTGGCGCGATAACGGCCCGCTTCTGTGTAACCTGAGTCTGTAGAACAAAAAACGTTACCCACACCCTGAGAATAAAAAAATGAAAAAACGCCTGCTTGCTCTTATCGCCTCCTCACTGCTCTGCAGCACCGTCTATGCGGCAGACCTGGCCCCGTTGCAGTCAGATACGGAACCGGATCGTACCGACTGGACGCAGCTCGACAGCAAATATGGTGCCCTGCCAAAAGTCGACAAGGCGCTGAAGATTGGCGGGGTGTCAAAAACCCTGACCAATGAATACTGGCGCTCACTCGGCCAGGGCTACCAGAACGCAGCAAAGAAATATGGCATCACGGTGGCTTATCAGGCGGCGGCTAATGAAGACGATCAGCTTGGTCAGCTGTCGATTGCGGAAACCCTGATCTCGCAGGGCTTCAACGGCCTGCTGGTCTCGCCGCAGACCGACATTAACCTGCAACCTGCGCTGGAGAGCGCCAGCAGTAAAAATATTCCGGTGGTCAACGTCAATGACGCTGTGATGCCGGATGCGCGCTACTACGTCGGCAACGTCCAGAAAGATAACGGCGTGCGCGTGGCGAAATGGTTCATTCAGCACCATCCGCAGGGCGGCAAAGTGGCGGTCATTGAAGGGCAGCCGGGGGTGTATGCCGCCGGTCAGCGAACCCGTGGATTTAAAGAGACGCTGGACAGCGCCGGGAAGTTCACCATTGTCGCCAGCGTGCCGGCGAACTGGAGTCGCGAGCAGGCCTTTAATGCCGCGTCGACCATTCTGCAGCAGCACCCTGATCTGATCGGCATCTACGCCAACAATGACACGATGGCGCTGGGCGTGGTGGAAGCGGTGCGTGCGCAGAACAAAGCGTCACAGGTGGCGATCTTTGGCACCGACGGCATTTCTGATGCTTACGCCTCGATTAAACGCGGTGAACTCACCGGCACGGTGGACAGCTTTCCGGTTCTTACCGGTGAAGTGGCAATGGACGTCATGATCCGTCTGATCAACGGTCAGAAGCTGTCGCGTGTGGTTTCAACGCCTCAGGCGCTGATCACCAAAGAGAATGTCGACGCGTTCTCAACCAAAGATAACGCGCGGTTGCGTCAGCTGCTGGTTCAGCAATAAGTCAGCGGGAGCGGGTATGGAACAGTTTCGCTTAATGATGCGCGGCATCAGTAAAAGTTACGGTAACGCCGCCGCGCTGCAGGATGTCGATTTTACGGTGCGGCCCGGCGAGGTGCATGCGCTGATTGGAGAAAATGGCGCGGGCAAGTCGACGCTGCTGAACATCCTCTCCGGCGTACGCGGTGCGGACAGCGGAGAGATCAGCGTCAACGGCACCCAGGTTCAGATCCGCAGCCCCCTCAGTGCCCGGCAGGCCGGGATTGCGATGATCCATCAGGAGTTGCAGCACGTTCCGGAGCTCTCCGTCGCGCAGAACATGTTTCTGGGTCGCCCGATAACCTGCGCCGGAGGCTTATGGGTGAATAAAAAAGCGCAGCTGGCGCGGGCTGCGCTGATCCTGAAGACGCTGGATCCCACTATCGATCCCGATACGCCGATCCGGAATCTCAAAGTGTCGCAGCAGCAGATTGTTGAGATTGCCCGTGCGCTGCTGGACGACGCAAAAATCATCGCGATGGATGAGCCAACCTCCAGCCTGACGCCACGGGAGTTTGACCGTCTGGCCGAGCTGATTGGCGATCTGAAGTCGACGGGGGTTTCGCTGATCTACGTGTCGCACAAGATGAATGAGATTTTCCGGGTCTGCGACCGCGCGACCATTATGCGTGACGGTAAGCAGGTGGGCGTGGTCAATATCCGTGAGGAGAATGAAGAGAGCATCGTCGCGAAGATGGTCGGACGGAAGATCGACAAACTCCATCATCAGACGTTTGTCAGCGATCGTGAAGTGCTGCGGGTCGAGGATCTGACGCGCGGCAAGGAGGTGGTTGGGGCGAACTTCAGCGTGCGGGCTGGCGAGGTGCTGGGGATCGCCGGGCTGGTCGGCGCGGGTCGCACTGAACTGCTGAAGCTGATTGCCGGTATTGACCGGCGCACGCGCGGCTCAGTGAGCGTCAACGGCAACCCGGTGCAGAACCACAACGTGCGCGCCGCCATTAAGGCGGGCATTGGTCTGGTGCCGGAAGATCGCAAAAAAGAGGGCATCATCAAAGAGCGGGCCGTGAAGATGAATATGGCGCTGCCGTCGATGCACCGTTTCACGTCGGCGGGGCTGACGAACCAGGCCCGGCTCGATCGGGAAGCGCTGCGCGTAATGGGCGATCTGAAGCTGCGCCCGCTCGATATCGAAAAAACCATCGGCACGCTGAGCGGCGGTAATCAGCAAAAGGTGATCATCGGTCGCTGGGTGGCGGCGGACGCCAATGTGTTTCTGTTTGATGAGCCGACGCGTGGCATCGACATTGGCGCCAAGTCTGAGATCTATCATCTGATTGAAAAGCTGGCGCAGTCGGGCAAAGCCATTGTGGTGGTCTCATCAGAGATGACCGAGATTATGCGCATCTCAGACCGGGTGCTGGTGATGCGGGAAGGGCGGATCACCCGAGAGCTTACCGGCAGCGCCATCACCGAAGAGAACATTGCCCGTTATGCCATTAAAGAGAGCGACCAGCCTGCCTGACCGCTTACCTGACATTCACTAAGGTGATAACTATGACCACTCAGACCTCTACCGGGCCGGATACCCGTCCCGCGCTGCGGCTTAAATTTAACGTACGGGATGCCGGTACCTTAATCGGCTTACTGATTATCGTGGTGACATTTTCGTTTCTGTCGCCGGTCTTTTTCACACTGCCAAATCTGCTGAATATTCTGCAGCAGTCTTCGATCAACGCCCTGATTGCACTGGGCATGACGCTGGTGATCATCTCCGGCGGGATTGACCTTTCGGTCGGCCCCACCGCGGCTCTCTCGGCGGTGCTGGGGGCGACCCTGATGGCGTCAGGTATACCGGTGCCGCTGGCGATCCTCGCCACGCTGGGCGTCGGCGCGATGTGTGGTCTGTTCAGCGGGTCACTCATCGCTTATGCCGGGCTGCAGCCGTTTATTGTGACACTGGGTGGCCTGTCGCTGTTCCGGGCCATTGCGCTGATCTCGACCGGCGGAAATCCGGTTTTCGGTATTCCGCTGGCGTTTCGCAGCCTGATCAACAGCACGATTTTAGGTATCCCGACCCCCATCGTGATTGTGGCGATCATCGCGCTGCTGCTGTGGACGGTCATGAATAAAACCCCGCTGGGGGAATATATTCTGGCGATTGGCGGCAACGAAGAGGCGGCACGGGTTGCCGGTGTGCCCGTGAAGCGCACCAAGGTGACGGTTTACATCTTCTCCGGCCTGCTGGCCTCACTGGCCGCGCTGATTCTGATTGGCCGCCTGGGTGCTGCCGAGCCAACCATCGGTAACCTGTGGGAGCTGGACGCTATCGCGGCGGCGGCCATTGGTGGGGCTTCACTGATGGGGGGAAAAGGGAGCATTTTCGGGACGCTGATTGGCGTGGTGATCCTCGGCGTGCTGCGTAATGGCTTGACCTTGCTGAACATTCAGGCCTTTTACCAATTGCTCGCTACCGGCCTTATTATTATCATAGCGATGTTGATTGACCGGGCGACCCGAGGCAGGTAATGAAGCAAGATCCGCGAGCCATTGGTGCTCAGATTCGTATGCGTTTGCCCCAGCTGACGCCGTTAGAACGTCGGGTGGCTGAGGCCATCATTGCCCGAACCGACATTACCGAGCAGTCATCCTTAAAAGAGATTGCGCAGGAAAATAATGTCTCTGAAGCGATGATCGTTAAGATCACCAAAAAGCTTAACTTCACCGGCTTCAGACATTTCAGAAGTGGTCTGATCTATTACAACCAGTCTGAAGTAGCGGGGCTGCATGCGGAAATTGAGCCGGATGATTCGTCGGAGCAGTTGCTGGCCAAAGTGTTCAGAACCTCAATCCAGGCGATTGAAGAGACCTTATCAATTCTGGATGTTTCTGAGTTCAATCGGGCGGCGGACATTATCTTTAAAGCGCGTCATATCGATCTCTATGCCGTCGGCGGTTCTGCCGCCGTCGCGCGGGATCTGTCACACAAGATGCTGAAGATAGGCATCAAGTCGACCGCCTATGATGACGCCCATATCATGCTGATGTCAGCCGCCGTGTTATCTGATGACGATGTGGTTATCGCCATCAGCCACTCGGGTGCAACACGCGCAGTGAACGATCCGGTCAAACTGGCGGGAAGAAATGGTGCGAAAGTGATCGCCATTACCAACTACGCCGAATCGCCGATCGCGCAGAGTGCGCATGTGGTCCTCAATTCAACCTCTCAGGGATCGCATCTGTTGGGTGAAAACGCCGCGTCACGCATCGCCCAGCTCAATATTCTGGACGCGCTGTTTGTCGCTATCGCCAAGAAAGATCTGAAGCGGGCGGAGAAGAACCTGATGAAAACCCAGCATGCGGTTCAGGATCTGCGGGAATTCTAGCTATGAGCAAAATTGCAGTCACCGGCAGTCTTCATTACGACATTATGCTGGACGCGCCTCATCGTCCGGAGAAAGGCGAAACGGTGATGGGCAGTGCCTGTCACTATAAGTCTGGCGGCAAGGGCGGAAATCAGGCGGTGGCGGCGGCCCGGGCGGGGGCTGCGGTGCGGTTCGCCGGTTCGGTGGGACGCGATCAGCAGGGCCAGTTTCTGCGGGACTTTCTGCAGCAGGCTGGCGTCGATTGCACGGCGGTGAGTGTGATCGAGGCGATACCTTCCGGCATGAGTGTCGCGATTACCGATGCCGAAGGGGATTACGGTGCCGTCGTGGTGTCCAATGCCAATCAGCACATTCCGCTGGAGACTTTCGAACAGCCAGGCTTCTGGCAGGATGTCTCACTGCTTGTGCTGCAAAACGAGGTGCCGGAAACGGTCAATCTTTGTGCGGCCCGGGCGGCGCAACAGCGAGGGATTAGGGTCTGCGTCAATGCCGCGCCCGCACGCCCCCTGTCGGCGGCGTTTGAAGCGTGTATCGACCTGCTGGTGGTCAATGCCATTGAAGCGCGCGATATGTGCGGGATAAGCGTACAGGATCTGACGTCAGCCCGCGCGGCAGCGGAATCGCTGGCGGGACGCTTTGCCAGGGTGGTCGTGACCGCAGGGGAACACGGCGTCGCTTTCAGCGAGGCGGGAGAGACGCACACGCTGGTGGCGCAGAAGGTGACGCTGGTCAGCACCCATGGTGCCGGGGACTGTTTTGTCGGCGTGTTGTGTCAGCGTCTGAGCATCGGGGCAACGCTGAGAGAAGCGGCAGAAGAGGCTAACCGAGCGGCTGCCGAACACGTTTCCCGGCAGCCACACTGATCGAGATGTGTGCCACGTCACTGACGTGGCACACAAATTCCATCAGCCGCCGACCTTCACTACGGTCTTGCCGAAGTTTTTGCCGTTCAGCATATCGATAAACGCCTGTGGCGCGTTCTCTAATCCCTCAATCATGTGCTCGCGATAGTGGATCTTTTTGCTCTCCACCAGCGGCGTCATCGCCTTCAGAAACTCAGGGTAGCGGTCGCCGTAATCCTGGAAGATGATAAAGCCCTGCATACGGATACGACGTTTCAGGATACCCGCCATGATCAGGGAGGTTCTGTCCGGGCCTTCCGGCAGCTCGCGCTGGCTGTACGCCGACACCAGACCACAGACCGGCACACGTGCGGCGGTGTTCAGCAGCGGGAACACGGCATCAAAGACTTTACCGCCCACGTTTTCGAAATAGATATCGATGCCATCCGGGCAGGCGTTCTTCAGCTGCTCTTCAAAGTCAGCACTGTGGTGGTCGAGGCAGGCATCAAAGCCCAGGGTTTCAATGGCATAACGGCATTTTTCTTCACCGCCCGCCACACCGACCACGCGACAGCCTTTCTGTTTCCCCAGCTGGCCCACCGTTGCGCCGACCGGACCGGTTGCGGCGGCGACCACCAGGGTTTCACCGGCTTTCGGCTGGCCGATGTCCATCAGGCCCATATAGGCGGTAAAGCCTGGCATACCGAGAATGCCCAGCGCCCAGGAAGGGTTGGGCAGGTCGTTGCCCAGCTTCGCGATCTCTTTGCCATCGGAAACGGCATACTCCTGCCAGCCATTCTGCGACAGGACCCAGTCGCCTTTATGAAACTCGCTGTTTTTTGATTCGGCCACCTGACAGACGGTGCCGCCCACCATTGGCTGATCCAGCTCTGCTGGCGGGGCGTAGGATTTCCCCTCATCCATCCGGCCACGCATGTAGGGATCGAGCGACAGGTAGATCGTCTTCAGCAGAATTTCACCCTCTTTCAGTTCCGGCACGGGCTGCGCCACATGGCGGAAATTCTCTTTGGTCGGCTCGCCGTGTGGGCGTGAAGCCAGTAACCAGGCGTGATTCTGAGGCGCGTGTTCAGTCATATTGTCATCCTTTTATGGCCTGGCAATGCACAGGGCATCGCCGTATGAATACCGGAAAAGTGTAGATGACGGAGAGGGGAATGCCTTTAGCACGATGAGCGGCAATCTGCTGCCCGCCATCAGCCAGCGCAGCCTTGCGGACGGGGCGACACTGCGTCTGTCAGGCGATGACGGCCCCTTGCCCGGACGGCGTGATATTCACATTCGCTTGCAAAATCGCCCCTGATTAAACTGCTTCGCGCGATTCTGCAGCGCATCCGGGGCCACGGGACGGGCGGATGAGTGTGATAGAACTCAGTAAACAGAGAGGAGAGAGAACCATGCACATTCAGCACATGCGAATCGCACGGCCGGTTACCAGCCTGACAGAAATGTCTCAGCGCTATTGTCACGGGTTAGGATTGCAGAAAATCGGTGCCTTTACCGACCATGAGGGATTCAGTGGCGTGATGCTGGGCGCGCCGGGTCTGGCCTGGCATCTGGAATTTACGCAGTCACTTACGCATCCCCTGACGCCGTCACCATCGCAAGAGGATCTGCTGGTGCTTTACCTGCCGCATCGGCCTGACTGGCTGGCCCGTTGCGCCGCGATGGATGAGGCAGGATTCCGGCAGGTGCCTTCTTTTAATCCTTACTGGGATCGGCAGGGCGTGACATTCAGTGACGATGATGGTTATCGTGTGGTAATTCAGCATGCAGCCTGGCATGTCGAAAGCTGATCTTTTAATGAAACGGAGTGTCCCCTGAACATACTTTGCTTCCACACCGCGGCCAGTAACATTGCGATTTTTGATGCTGCTGCCGCCTCGCTGGCGCGTCACACCCCGCCGCTGAATCATCTGGTCATGCCTGCACTGCTGGCTGAGGCCGAAGAGCGCGGCGGGATGGACAGTGACTTACGTCTCAGGATGGCCCGGCTGATTGAGGGCGTGCTGCCGCAGTTTGATGCCATTCTGATCACCTGTTCGACGCTGGCCCCGGTAGCCGACGATTTCCCCGTGCAGGACAGGGTCATGCGCACCGACAGAATGCTGGCGGAGGCGCTGCATCGCCAGGCGGGGCCTGCGGTGGCGCTCTGCGCGGCAGAATCGACCGTGGCAGCCACCCGGGCGCTGTTCTGTCAGCCCGGCACGCAGGTGAACACGGAGCTGGTGGCGGGGGCATGGGATGCCTTTAAGGCGGGTAACACGACCCGCTATTTTGACCTGATTGCGGCGGCGACAGAGCGGGCCTATCAGCAGGGCGCGGTGGCGGTGGCTCTGGCGCAAAGCTCAATGACGCCGGTGGCACAGCGGTTTCCCGCCACACAGCGTCCGCTCAGCGGCCCCGATCTGGCGCTGCAGGCCTGCTACGATCTCAGATAACCGTGACACCCTGCCGGGTCAGCGCCTGCTGTAACGGCTCATCCGGCGGCGTTTCCACGACCAGGGTTGAAGCAAGCGACAACTCGCCAATGGCAAAGGGAGAGGCGGCGTTCAGCTTCTCTGCTGACGCCAGCACCACGGTTTCCGCTGCGCGTCCGGCCAGTGCCCGCTTCACCGTGGCCTCTTCGAAATTACCGGTGGTCAGTCCGGCAGCCGGGTGCACACCGGTGACACCCATAAAGAAGAGATCGGCGTTGATGCGACTTATCGACTCCAGCATCGCGGCGCCCACCGTCACCACGGAGTGTTTATAGAGCTGCCCGCCAATCAGGATAATCTCCACCTGCGCATGATCGACCAGCGCCAGTGCCACGCTCGGGCTGTGCGTCACGGCGGTAAAGCTCAGCGTCGGCGGTAAGCGTCGCACCAGTTCCGCGCTGGTGGTGCCGCCATCAATGAGTACGATCTGCCCCGGCTGGATCAGCGAAACCGCCTTTTGCGCGATCGCCTGCTTCGACGCGGTCTGCACGTTTTTGCGTGTTTCAAAGGTGCCCAGCGCGGCAGAGACCGGCAGGGCACCGCCATGCACCCGCTGCAGCAATCCCTCCGCCGCCAGCTCACGCAGGTCACGGCGGATGGAGTCCTCAGAAAGGCCGAACCGCTGGCTGAGATCGCGCGACTGCACCTGTTTTTCACGGGCGAGCAGCGCCAGTATTGCCTGTTTCCGCTGGCTGGAAAGCATCGTTGTCCTCTGCATGATTTTTCTTGAATGTGCACGATTGTGCATGATAGCGTGAAGGCTGTCTATCACTCCCGGAGCCTGTCATGCCGCAAGCCTCTTCCCGTGTGCGTATCCTCAATGAGCAGTTGCTGTCAGATAACTGGTATACCCTGAAAAAATATACATTCTCACTGCTGCGCCGCGATGGTCGCTGGCAGGAGCAGAGCCGTGAAGCCTATGACCGTGGTAACGGCGCGGCGATCCTGCTCTACAACCGTGAAAAACGCAGCGTGGTGCTGACCCGCCAGTTCCGTTTCCCCATCTTCCTAAATGGACACGATGGCTTCCTGATCGAGGCGGCGGCTGGCCTGCTGGATAACGCGTCGCCGGAAGCCCGGATTGTGGCAGAAGCCGAAGAGGAGACCGGATATCGGGTAACCCGGGCAGAGAAGGTGTTTGAAGCCTTTATGAGTCCCGGCTCCGTTACCGAGAAGCTCTATTTCTTTATTGCCGAATATGGGGATCAGCCGCGTAGCGGTGAGGGCGGCGGCATCGAAGAGGAGGGCGAGGATATTGAGGTGCTGGAGCTTGATTTCGACCAGGCGCTCAGGGCGATTGACCAGGGCGAAATTATGGATGCCAAGACCATCATGCTGCTGCAGCATCTGCGGCTGAAGGGCATTTTATAAGTTAACGGCAGACCCCTGTATAAGCGGTCTGCCGGGAAAGGCTTACTGATCCTGGGTCAGAATGCCTTTTACGTCATGCGGTTCGGAGCGCAGATACTGAGGTGGCACCTGCACCTTGCCATCCAGCGCGGCGGCCGCATGCCATGGCCAGCGCGGGTCGTAGAGGATCCCGCGCGCCAGAGCCACCAGATCGGCTTCGCCCTGTTGCAGCAGATCCTCGGCCTGCTGTGGCTCAGTGATCAGGCCGACCGCGATCACCGGAACGGAAACCTGCGAACGGATATCGCGGGCAAACGGAACCTGGTAATTAGGGCCGACGCTGATTTTCTGATCTTCCGACAGTCCGCCACTGGAGACATGGATATAGGCGCAGTTCAGCGCTTCCAGCTCACGCGAGAAGGCGATGGACTGGTTGATTTCCCAGCCGCCTTCGACCCAGTCCGTCGCGGAAATGCGAACGCCTACCGGCAGTGAGGCCGGAACCGCGTCACGAACCGCCCTGAACACTTCCAGCGGAAAGCGCATACGGTTCTCCAGCGATCCGCCATATTCATCGGTGCGCTGGTTCGACAGCGGAGAGAGGAACTGATGCAGCAGATAGCCGTGCGCGGCATGGACTTCGATAAGATCCAGCCCCAGACGCTCTGCACGCAGGGCGCTCTCCACAAAGGCCTGCTTCACCCGGGCCAGGTCATCGGCGCTCATCGCGACCGGTTTGACTTCATCCGCGCTGTAGCTCACGGCTGACGGGGCAATGGTCTGCCAGCCGCCGGCATCCGGTGCAATCTGTTTGCCGCCTTCCCAGGGCACCGCGCACGACGCTTTACGTCCGGCATGGCCCAGCTGAATGCCAACCGGAATCGAGGAGTAGCGGCGCACATCCTCCAGCACCGTTTTCAGTGCGGCTTCATTCTCATCATTCCACAATCCGAGATCGCCGGGAGAGATGCGGCCAATGTCTTCTACCGCCGTGGCTTCGATAATCATCAGGCCTGCGCCGGAAAAAGAGAGCTGACCCAGGTGGATGCGGTGCCAGGCTGTAGCATTACCGGCTTCGGCTGAGTACTGGCACATCGGCGCAATCACAATGCGGTTATCCAGCGTAAGGTCGCCCAGTGAGACAGTGGTAAAAAGTTGGCTCATGTGATCTCCATGGTGTTATGACGAATGTGACAGGCAATAACTATAGCGGGGGATTGAGGAGACCGTGGGTAATGCAACGTGACATTTTGTGATTGTGTCCCGGCGTCTGGGAGCAAAAGACCCTGTTGCGACAGCCACAGGGTCTGAAGCGTAACGTTACACCTGCGCCATTCCGCCATCGACAAACAGTTCTGTCGCATTGATAAAGCTGGCGGCATCTGACGCCAGGAAGGCAACGGTTCTGGCCACCTCCTGCGGCTCACCCAGGCGGCCCAGCGGTATCTGCGCAGCCAGCGCATCAAACAGGCCCTGACGCTGATCATCACTGACCAGCCCGCCCAGGCCCGGAGTACGGACAGGGCCGGGACTCACCACATTCACCCGGATGCCGCGATCTTTCAGATCCAGCGCCCATGAACGGGCAAAGTTGCGCACGGCGGCTTTACTGGCGCTGTAGACACTGAAGGCTGCGGTACCCTGAGCCGAGGCGGTAGAGCCGGTAAGAATAACCGACGCGCCATCAACCAGCAGTGGCAGCGCTTTCTGAACCGTAAACAGCACGCCGCGTACGTTGGTGTCGAAGATACGATCGAAATGCGCCTCTGTGATCGCCCCCAGCGGCAGCATGTCGCCCCCGCCGGCGTTGGCGAACAGGATATCCAGATGGCCCGACTGTGACGCAATCCGGGCATACACGTCGTCGAGATCGTGCAGCTGTGACGCATCGGCCCGGATACCGGTGACCGTTCCACCGATGTCTGCGACGGCGGCATCCAGTTCCGCCTGACGGCGACCCGTAATAAAGACCTGCGCGCCCTGTGACGCCAGTTCCCGTGCGGTGGTGAGGCCAATTCCGCTTGTTCCGCCTGTTACCAGGGCAATTTTTCCTGCGAGTGATGCGCTCATAAAGTCGTCTCCGGAGTCGGTCAGTGAATGAGGATAAGCTTCCCGGTCAGCGTCGCTGCCGGACAGGGGGCCACTGTAAAAGAGCGGGATTGACGGATAAATCCGCTAAAATGAAAATGACTATCCACACGGGTGGACAATAGGGGCAGAGAATGGATCAGTTGCTGGCGATCAGAGCCTTTTCACGGGTGGTAGAGAGCGGTAGTTTTACCCGTGCCGCAGATACGCTGAACATGCCGAAAGCGACGGTGAGCAAGCTGGTGCAGGAGCTGGAGGGGCATCTCTCCGTCAGGCTTTTGCAGCGCACCACCCGGCGCGTGACCGTGACTGCGGAAGGGCGGGAATATTATGAGAAGGCGCTGCGTATTCTGCACGACCTTGAGGATGTGGATGCCTGTTTTAATGCACTGCGCAGTAAGCCACGCGGGCAGTTACGCATTGATGTCGGCGGTTCGACTGCCCGGGACGTTCTGATTCCGCTGCTGCCCGATTTCTTTGCCCGCTATCCTGACATTACGCTGGATCTCGGCGTTTCGGATCGTCCGATCGACCTGATCAGTGACAATGCTGACTGTGTGATCCGCGGCGGTCCGCTGATGGACTCCTCACTGATCGCCCGTCTGATTGGGCACGCCACGCTGATCACCTGTGCGACGCCCGCCTATCTGAAAGCCTTTGGCGTCCCGGCCTATCCGGATGAACTGCGCAACGGCCACCGGCTGGTGAGCTATCTCTCTCCGCAGACTGGCAGGCCATTTCCGTTTCGGTTTGAACGTGACGGGGAAAAAATCGAGGTAACCAGTGCGCATCGCATTGGCGTCAATGAGAGCAACGGGCATCTGGCTGCGGGGCTGGCCGGGCTGGGGATCATTCAGACGTTCAGCTATTCGCTGTCGTCAATTCTGCGGCAGGGTGAGATGGTAGAGATCCTGCGCGACTGGCGTCCTGCCGGGTATCCGTTTCATCTGGTTTATCCGCAAAACCGGCACGTCACGCAACGCCTGCGGGTGTTTATCGACTGGCTGGTGGCCTGTTTTCCGGCGCGAATAGCGGGAGAGGCCCAATCCGGCACCTGAATGCCGGATTGAGCAGAATCAATCAGTTGCCGCGATAGGTTGAGTAACCAAACGGGCTCAGCAGCAGGGGGATATGGTAGTGCTCACCGCTGGCTTCCATGTTGAACTCCACCGGGATCTCCGGGAAGAAGGTTTTCTGGCTGCTTTTCTTATAAAAATCACCGGTTTTGAATACCACGCGATAGCTGCCGGCGCTGGCCGTTTTGTCCTGCGGGAACAGGGCGCTGATGCGGCCATTGTTATCCGTCACGCCAGAAGCCAGTTTCACCCAGTTATCCTGCTGCTTCTGATCCAGCTCGACTTCAATGCCCGCGGTGGGCTGACCGGTCTGCAGGTTGAGCACGTGTACGCTCAGTGGATTTTTCGCAGCGGCAGGCTGAGCGGCGACAGCAGATACGCCAGAGGTCATCAGTAAGGTGGCAATCAGAGCCGTTGTCTTTTTCATCAATGTTTCCTTTATTGACTGTTGGAGTGCGTGTTGTTGTGCTGAAGCGTAATCGGGCTGAGGCGAAAGGGACATTTAACGGCGCTAAATGTGAAATTTCCCAGAAGCGCATGCCTTTTTAGTTACATCATACAAATTCTCTCTCATTACCTGAGTTGAGCTCTGTGCCAATATCACTGATCAGGATGAAGCGGCGGCCAGAAGGTATGTAAAAGGAGAGGGCAGCAGAATCGCAGGCCGGAAAACAGTGATAGAAAGCGTGACAGCGTCACAGAAACCCGTCAGGTGGATGGGAGGCATTCTATTGAATGCTCCGGGATTGTAGCCCCTGGCGGGTGATAAAATCCAGCTTATTCAGAGGGATGAGAGGATTCAGAGTCATGCTCACCGAACAGCGCGTAAACCACGCGGTTTGCGTCATCGGGCCGGTATGCCTGAGCGACGCACGCTGAATGCTTTGCCTGTCAGGGCGTCATCTGCGCCCGTTACTGAACTGGCCGTGAAACAGAATCCGTTGCCAGCAGAAGTAGCCAGGATGCATTTACCCAGGATCTTACCGGCATCATCATCTGCAAAGCAGCAAAGTCACGCACGTACGCCAGAAGCGCTGGCTTTCAGGGAACGCCGGGAATAATGGTGAGGCTGTGAAAGAGGAATCATCGGGTGAGGCGGACATTTTTCGGAGAGTGCGAAGAGATTGATAAGGCTTCAGTGGAGGCAGCACAAAACAGTGGAAGCGAAGAATCGCCTGATGTTAATCAGCAGACGTGCCGGAAGATGAATACGCGGAAAGTTATCGTCGCTAAGGGAACAGCCGGTATCGGGTTGACCGGGAATCATAATTGCCTCATTAGACGGTCAGGAACGAAGTCGGCAGCAGCACGGCAGGGAACGAGATAACGCAGCCACAGCCGTTATCAGATATCATATTTAACATAATATACATTATGCGCATCTTTTCCGTTATCAGGGTTGGGCTTCGCTGTTTACCTTTCGGCACCGATCCTGGCTGTTTTTGCCTGGCCGTAAATCTCTGTGCAACTCGGCCTCATCTTCTCACCGCCACGCATCCGCTTTTCTGAATGCCTTGTGGTTTGCTGCGCATCCGTACGGCATCCTCTTCGCAGCCTGATTCACTCACTCTCTTCAGTGCGCGATGCCGAAGATATCACACCCGGCTAAGTGAATGAATTGAGCGCTCACGACATGCTGCGCGCTCAGCTTTTCAATCGCTTTCCGCTTTGCTCTGAATTGGGCGTCCGGTCTGCACGTCTCTGCGCTTTGTTCGTTTAACGCCATCCGGCGGCTTTACTCACTCTGCCAGAGACGTCGCTACGTGAAAATTAGCGCTCCTATCAGGGCTGACGGCCACAAAAATGCTGTAAATGCGTCTCCTGAACGCCTGCTTTTTCTCTCGCTCAGCTGCACCAACAACGCCTGGTCCTGCACACATCCGCGCATCGTCATGATAAAGCCTGCCGCATCGGCCGCGCCTGTTGATGACCTGCAGAGATTCGGTCAGGGACAGCCGGTTTTGATAAGACGTTTACGGGAGACAAAAAAACATAACATCCCTGCTCTGTCTGTTCAGTAATCAGCCTTACTGGTTTATTAAAACCGGCCAGAGCAGCCAAACGTCAATGCGCGGCGATTATTTTATACAAAAGCTGAATAATCATTTCCTGCGTAAAATTAAATAGAGAATTAATGACAATGCTGAAAACAGAACAGATAACACGCGCTAAATTACTGATTTAGATCAATATTTTTAGCAGATGCGTCAATTAACATCTTTGTTACCAGGACTTTTCTTAATTAAAGTATTTCCTGAGCGATAAATAGTATTTTTGAGGTTCTGACTCAACAGGATTAGAAAAATAACCAACGGGTATTAATAAGAGGATTTGCATTAAGAGCGACAAAAACAGGTATTCCTCAACCACAATCCGGCGTCAAAAATATACAAAAAATGACACTGATCAAAATTCGCGCATATTTAGCTTTGCGTGCGGAATTTTTATTGATCAAAACAGCGTTATTTGCGAAATATTCCTAACGGACGTAAAAAAATCCAGGTCTCTCAGTACGACTGAGTGGGCGGCAGACGTTTTTGTCCCGAATTTTCAATCAATATTACGCCAGGCCACAGAGGAGGTGCGTTAAGAAAAATCCGAATGCAGGAAATAGCGGGTAATTTTCATCGCCTTGAAACGCGGAGATTTTTATCGATAAAATAAATACAACTCTCGCAACAGCACCAGAATATTATGATAAAGATAACCAGAGAGGAAATTCGCTGCGCCAGTTGTAAATATGGCTGTGATCTCGCCCATCGCGCATCAGACATTTATAACCGATGTCCGCTGCAAAAAATAACCACCTGGCCCGGAGGAAATCATTTTTTCTCTTCATCCCTGCTTAGCATGGTGGCGGGTAAATATGAAAGCATCTTTTGCCGGGGATGCATATTTGTTGACTTCTCAAGAGAGAATATCAGGTATTTTACCAACAGTAACTGGATTGAATATTTAAAAAACACCGGATTGATGCTGATTATCGTCAGCGATCGCTATATGCAATCTCTTGCCGCGTTCTGGCAAAAAGAAGACCTGCGTATCCAGACCGTTATTTATGCCGATCAGTCGCGTGAAGAGATAAGCCGTCAGATTAATGGCTGCTATTTCGGCCTGAAGGGCGACGTCAGAAAAAAAGTGAATGCGTTTAAACAGGATGAAGTTCAGTTCCTTGATCTGGCAGTGAATGGACTCTCACTGCCGATTATTGCCAGAGAAATGGGAGTTGAAATCAAGCGTGTTTATAACATCAAAGAGGCTATTCGCCGGAAAATGGGCATCAGCCTCAACCAATTGCTTTCCGTATAACGATGATAAAGGAGTATGACATGAACACCCATTTCAGAACGCTTAATCTTGCTGTGTTAATCAGTGCCGCGCTGGTTTCAGCCAGCGTCTCTGCGGCTTCTGATAACACCATCAACTTCCAGGGCGAAGTGACCACCGAAACCTGTTCGGTGTCGGTGAACGGTAACAACGCTTCACCTGTCGTTCTGCTGCCAACCGTGAGTACCTCTGACCTTGCGGCCTCAGGTGCGACAGCGGGCGAAACCCCCTTCACCGTGGGCGTAAGCGGCTGTACCGGTGACAGCACCAAGACCACGAAAATCTCCACGGTCTTCGTGGGCAATAACGTCAGCGCTGCCGGCAACCTGTCGAACACCGGCACCGCGAAAAACGTTGAGGTTCAGATCCTCGACCCGAAAGATACCGTCGTCGATCTGACCAGCGGTTACACCGGCAGCGGCGATATGACGCTTCAGGCAGGGGAAACCTCAGGCTCAGCCACCTACTCTGCCCGCTACTATGCATCAGGCACACCAACGGCCGGTACCGTGACCGCATCACTGCAATACGCCGTGACTTATCAGTAATCGTTTTCGTGCGTATCCGGTATCCCGGGTACGCACGCCACGCTTGAGATCTCTGACATGTATTCACGCATTGTGCTCTACCCCTCACTGTTCGTCATTTTCATTCTGTTGATGACGTTTATTTCGGATAAAGTCCAGGCGAGCGTCACGATTCTGGGTAGCCGTATTATTTATCCCGGCAATGCTCTCTCCGTCGATGTTCAGTTAAAGAACAACGATAATATTCCGTATGTTATTCAGGCCTGGTTTGATAATGGCAATATGGATTCGCAACCGGGCGATAAGAGTGACGTGCCTTTTATTATCACCCCTCCGTTATTCCGGATTCAGCCTCTGACCGGTCAGGTGCTGAGAATCCGCTTCACGCCAGAGACCTCTTTACCGCAGGATCGCGAAACTGTCTACTGGTTCAACTCCCTGCAAATTCCGCCCGCCAATATTCAGGGCGAGTCAGGCCGTAACAGTATCGTTTTAATGTTACGTAACCGCATGAAACTCTTCTACCGGCCTAAGGCGATTGGTCAGCCGGGGGATATTTTCAGCGGAATAAAAATAACGGCGAAAAAAGAGGGCCTCGAAATCAATAACACCCAGCCCTGGTTTTTTTCGCTGACCGACGTAACCCTAAAAACAGCAGACAAAAAAATAGCCTGCGACGCCGATATGATTGCGCCCTTCTCTAAAAAAATTGTCAGGTGCAAAGCGGCAACGCACGCGTTACCCGCGAACAGCGTGGTCTCTCTTTCAGCAATGAATGACCAGGGAGCGAAAGTCAGTGAAGATTATCCGCTTGCAGCCAGGTAATATCTGCACCCTTTTTTTACCTCTCTGTGCCTCCTTCACTTTTTCAACGTATGGACACGCTGAGGAATATTATTTTGATCCTTCGCTGTTTAAAGGTTCGGCTTTTGGCCAGAACATCGAACAGTTTAATCATCAGACGATTGCCCCCGGCAGCTATTATGTCGACATTTATCTCAATAATAAGCTGATCAAAAGCGGTGTCACCCTCACCTTTTTATCAGCAGAAAAAGGCCAGCCCATTGAACCCTGCCTTCCCCTGAAGGTGGCGGAATCATTGCGCCTTAAGTCACTGAATAAAACCGCAGCCAGCGAGCAATGCCAGCCTTTGCGTCACTGGTCCTCCGCGGCCAGCTGGCAATTTGATCAGTCATCACTGCGGCTGCAACTGACTATTCCGGATGCGGAGTTAATCCGTCTGCCTCGCGGAACCATCCCCGTTTCCGAATGGGATAAAGGGATCACCGCCCTTTTCATCCGGCATAACACCAACTACAGCTGGACGGAAAATAGCGCCTCCGGTTACCGATATCAGTATCTCTGGAGCGGTGTCACGGCGGGCACCAATATTGATAACTGGCAGCTGCGCCATCAGGGCAACCTGCGGGTTATCGATAATAACGTCACCGGCAGCGACGCGCGTTATACCACGGTCAGAACCTGGCTTCAGCGCCCCATCGAACCGCTGAACAGTGTGCTGACCGTTGGCGACAGCTACACAGAAAGTTCGCAGTTTGGCAGCCTGTCCTATAACGGGATTAAGCTGACAACGGATGAGAGGATGCGCCCGCAAAGCCGTCGGGGTTACGCGCCGGAGATCCGGGGCGTGGCCTCTTCCAGCGCGCGGGTTATCGTCAGGCAGCTCAATCGCGTTATTTATGAGACCAGCGTGGCTCCGGGACCTTTTGTCATTAACGATTTGTACAATACCCGCAGCCAGGGCGATCTCGACGTGGAGATTGTTGAAGCGAGTGGCAAAACGTCCTCGTTTACCGTCCCCTATGCCTCGGTGCCCGATTCGGTCAGGCCGGGTAACTGGCACTACTCCGTTGCCCTGGGACGGGTGCGACAGTTCTACTCCGTCAATAACACCTTCTTTGAAGGATTGCTGCAGCGCGGTATCAGCAACCAGCTGACCGCGACGGCGGGTTCGCGCCTGGCTGAGGATTATCAGGCCTGGCTGCTTGGTGGTGTCTGGAGCTCTGCGGCGGGTGCCGTGGGACTGAATACCACCTTCTCGAATGCCAAGGTGGCACAGAACCAGACTGCCACGGGATGGCGCGCTGAACTGAGCTACAGCAAAACCTTTACCACCGGCACCAATGTGGTCCTGGCTGCCTATCGCTACTCAACCAGCGGTTATCGCGACCTGCAGGATGTGCTGGGCGTGCGTCGCCAGCAGGATGGTGGCCTCAGCTACTACTCCGACACGCTGCATCAGCGTAATAACTTTTCTGTCACGCTGAGTCAGACAATGGCTGACTATGGCTTGATCAGCCTGAGTGCCAGCACAGCGGATTATTACAATAACCGCTCCCGCATTACCCAGCTTCAGCTCGGTTACAACAATAGCTGGCATAACATCAGTTACAGCCTCAACGTCGCCCGCCAGCGCACCACCTGGAGCAGCGATCGCTTCGGGCTGAGCCTGGATGATGGCGATAATAGCTATCGGGAGAAGTACACCGAGAATACTGTTGCCCTGAATGTTTCCGTCCCGCTGAACTGGAGCAATCACAATGCTTCCGTGGCCTACAACTACAACCAGTCTAAAGAGACGCGCAATTCCACGCTCTCACTCACCGGTTCGTCGGGCGAGAACAATCAGCTCTCCTGGTCGCTGTATGGCGGAACCGGGCAGACGCAGAATAGCGGTAGCCAGCGCGCCTCGTTTGGCGGAAACGTGCAGCAGAATACTCGTGTGGGCGGCGTCAGAGCGAACTATGGCCAGGGTGATAACTACCGTCAGGCGGGTCTGGGTCTGTCGGGCACGTTGCTGATCCATTCCGGCGGCATGACAGCCGGCCCCTATACCAGCGATACCTTTGCGCTGATTCATGCGGAAGGCGCTCAGGGCGCCAGCGTGCGTAACGGTCAGGGCGCGGTTATCGATCATGCGGGTTACGCCATCCTGCCTTCGCTCACGCCTTATCAGGCAAATACCGTCAGCCTGGATACCCGCTACATGAATAGCGATGCGGAATTAAGTGGCGGCAGCCAGCGCGTGGTGCCCTATGCCGGTTCCGTGACGCGGATTAATTTTGCCACCCTGCAGGGCAAGGCGGTGTTGATCGCGCTGAAGAGTGACGATCAGGAGATTCCGCCGATGGGGAGTGAAGTCCGTGACGCGGATAATACCGTCATCGGCATTGTCGGTCAGGGCGGACAGGTCTATGCCCGCGTTCCGCATGATTCCGGCACCTTAAGGGTCAGCTGGCAAAATAAAGGCCATAAAACCTGCCTCGTTAATTATCAGATAACCGGACGCGTGAATGAGAATATCGTTCGCCTGGATGCCGTCTGCCGCAAGGGTGAATAGTGTGAGAATCGAAAAATTACTCCTGTATATCGTGTTACTGCTGCTTAATGTGCCCGCCTGGGCGAACTGCAGCGTGGTCACCTCCACCTCTTCGCTCTCTCAGAGCGCCATCGCGGCGGGCTACACCGCCGCCAGCTGGAGCGGTGCCTGCGACACCTGTTCCGGGAATGTCGGGCTGCCGTCCGTGATCAGCATTAACAGCGGAAAGACCTTTCAGCCCTCCGGCACCCTGCTGGCCAGTTCGGTGGGGAGCTTTCTCTCCTCGGCCAGCAACGTTCCCTACTCGGCTAATCAGATTCTCTACCGCTGCGCCGTGGCGGATGCCGACAGCCTGTATGAGATGTACGCCACCAACGGCGACAGTCCCTATGCCGGGCAATACATCACGTCTGAAGTGGACGGGGCTTATTATGATGTCGCCGCAAATGTCGCGGTCAGGCTGACTAACCTCTCAACCGGCGAATATTACAGCCGCTACTGGAAAGCGCGTCAGCTGACGGCCAGCGACTGGTATTCCGATGGCACCTATATCTACATTCCGGCCAGCGCCTTCAGCAATGTGCTGTATGAGATGTTTAAAATTGACTCAACCCGCTATTACGCCAGCAACAGTAATCGCTACGTGGACACCTGGACACAGCCGCGGGGTTACATCGCTTTCAAAGGTCCGGGACTCGACACCAATAGCCTCCAGGTAGGCCAGGACAGCCTCTCTTACTGGTACGGCTGGTACCGTAACTGGCCGGCAGCGTGGAGCACCTACTCTAACGTCACCTATGTGCGCGGCGCACTGTGTGAAGTTCAGGATTATCCGTCGGTGGTACTTCTGCCTACCGTGAGCGCCAGCACCCTCGCGGCAGGCGGAAAAAGCCAGGCTCCGTTTACGATCACCATTCAGTGCGAATCGGGTGCCATATCCGGCACCGCCACGTCGACGCTCAAATCGGCCAATGTCGCCATGGGCTTTCTGGTTAACCAGTCTAATGCGGTTATAGAGGCGAGAAATCTGGGGCTGACCACCTCGGGCGGCGGGTTAACCTGGCTGCTGGATACCCATTATGGCAGCAGCACTGCCGCCTCCGGCGTCGGTATCAGAATTTATGACAGCAACAATACCCCCATCAATTTACTGCCGGACCGCGCCAGCACTGGCACCGGCAACAGCCGCGGCTGGTATGCCTACAAAGATTTAACCTCGCAGGTCTCCTCCGGAGGCAGTGATATCTACAGCGGTGATTTTACCGCCTCCCTTGAAGCCATCAGCGGGCAAACCCTTACAGCAGGAGCAGTAAATGCGCAATTACAGGTTGTGGTCAGTTTTCAGTAACCTCTTTGTGTTATCTGGCGTTCTGCTCTCGTCCAGCGTCTGGGCAGTGGTCAACGTCGATAAGACCCGGATCGTGTTTAATCAGGCAGATCTGACGCAGTCGATTAACGTCGTCAACAGCGGCAACACCGAGACGTTTCTGCAACTCTGGACGGATGATGGTAACGTGACGCTGTCACCGGATGCCAGCATCACGCCCGTGCTTGTCTTGCCGCCAGTGGTAAAAATGGTTCCGGGCGAGATGCGATCGCTGCGCCTGATGCTGACCTCACGCGATGCGCTTCCCGCCGGTAAAGAGAGTCTCTTCTGGCTGAATATTTACCAGATTCCGGCGCTGAAAAAAGCGCCTGACGCGGCTGAGCGCAGAGTCGTGCTGCCGCTGCGAATCCGGCTGAAGATTTTTATCCGGCCTGCGGGACTTCAGGCGCCTCAGGCGACCGACCCGGAAAAGCTTCGTTTCGCCGTCACGGGAGATAAAATCACGATAACTAACCCGACGCCCTGGTTTATGAGCCTGAACGTCAAACCTCAAGGTCAGGCAGCGATTAAAAACCTGATCATCGCCCCGCACGCGGAACTACAGGCAGAGAGTCAGGCCGCGCTCTCTCACGGAACGGCGCTGAACTATACGGTGATCAACGACCAGGGCATTCCGGTTAACTACACCACGGCTTTTAAGTGAATGTTTTGCAGGACAATGGCCTCCCGGCACGCTAAAGTTGCCTGTTTCGGTTTGCAGGCTGGATGAGGGAAAATGAAACGTTTATTTGTTTACGGCACGCTCTGCCCTGGACGTGAAAATGCGCATATCCTGGAGAATATCGGCGGAGAGTGGCTCGCCGGTTCGGTCACGGGCACCTTCTATGAACGCGGCTGGGGGGCAGCGGCTGATTTTCCTGGCATTATTCTGGATGAGCACGGCCCGCAGGTGCCGGGTTTTCTCTTTACCTCCGATAAGCTGGCGGCTCACTGGCCGATGCTGGATGCGTTTGAGGAGGGCTATGATCGCGTCGAAGTGTGCGTCTCTACCCACGATAATCAGCAGCTCAGCGCCTGGATCTATCAGCTTCAGCCCCGATAACAGTGCTGATACCCCTGTTCTGCAATTCGCGCCCTGCTTCCGGGCGCGATTCTGACAGCCCGCCTTCCTTTTCTGCCAGACATGACAAACAGGCACTATGCCGAATTCAAGTTAAACGAAGAAATTTAATGTATGATGTAACTAAAATAGAGAATCGTTAAGACATGTTCCGGGCCACCAGCCTCTTCAGACCACCAGCCCGCGTTTCTACCCTTTCATTCCGGCCAGCGCTGATGCGGAAACAGCGAGACCCGGATGTTAAACAGGTGGATCAGGGGCGCGACGGCCTCACTCTCCTGCCGGGCCAGGGTCTCCAGACGCAGCAGCAGCAGATCAAGCTCCTCCAGCAAATCCTGATGCGGTGTTAACTGCAGTGACTTCATCTTGCGTTTCAGATAGAGCCCCAGCTCGTGAAACATCTGTCCGCTATCAATCCCATGCCGCTCCAGCACCTCGCGATAGCGCGCATAAAAGTCATAGCAGTTCGCCCCCAGCCAGGTTTCCGTAATCAGATAGCCCCCCACCACGATATCCGGCACCGGGTCGAGCCGTTTCCGCGGCAGAATGATATTCACCCTGTCGAGCATGCGTGCAATAAACTGCTGCCGTGACAGCAGCGTGGCGGCGTTACGCTCCACCATTTTGATAAACCCTAACAGATCGCGCAGGCCGCGCTGTACCGCTCTTCGCGCTATCCACGAAGGCCGTTTGTTGCGGATCAGCGCTGTCAGCACAACGGCAAACATAATCCCCACCATCGAGGAGATCGCCGCATTCAGGGTGACGATAAGATTGGGCACGAAGTGGTGACTCAGTCCGATAAAGCCGGGGATCTGAATCGCCACGCTCAGCCCGATCAGGTTGGTGGCCGGATTCGCAATCACCAGGCTCAGCAGCATCAGACCGGGCAGCAGACAGATCATCAGCGCCTGTAAGGTGTTCGCCTGCGGGATGAGAAAAGCGATGTAAAACAGGCTCACGACCAGCGCAATCATCACCCCTTTGACAAACAGCTTCATCGGCGTCACCGGCGAATCGACACCGGCAAAAAACGAACTGATAATCGCCGCCATCAGCGGTGCATTCGCCCCGTCGGCCCAGCCGCTGCCAATCCAGAACAGACTGGAGAGAAAGGTCGCCAGAAAAGCCGTCAGCGCCGACAGCCTCAACAGCCCTTTGTCGATATGGCGATGCTCACGGATATTACGGATAGCCGCCCCGTCGCCATGACTGTAGAGATCCCCGGCGCGGGCGCTGACATTCTCATAGGCATCGGCAATGCGCACAAAGTTTGCCAGCCGCTCCAGCAGCCCGATCAGCAGCAGGCTCTCCTCGGTCGCCAGTCCCCCTGCCCGCCACGACTGCTCAAGGTTCGCCTGCCCGGCATTGATCGCCTCACGCAGCCCGTTAATGTCATTGACGCGATCGTGATGCAGCCACAACAGAAACTGCTGAAACACATTGGTCACGCACGCTGGAAAACGAATGTTCAGCTCCGCCAGTACGCCCAGCCGTGACTCAATCGCGGTGAGCGTCGGCAGCAGATAGGTCAGATGCTGATACTGCACGCTGACCAGACGGATGACGTTACGCGCCGCCTCCCCCTCATAGACACAGTGGGTCAGCAGCGTCTCAACGTTCAGCGGATAACCGGCCATCTGAATCAGGATATCTTCCCGCTCCAGCGATTTGTTCTTTGCCATTCCGCTGATCAGCTCATCGCATAGCCTGCGCGCGTTCTGAAACCAGAGATTCACGCTCTGACCGAGCAGATGATGCATCGACACCGGAAACACCAGCCGGTGAACCAGGGTGCTGCAGAGAATGCCGAGCGTGATCTCCTCAATACGTGAAATGACCGTATTGATAATGGCTGACGGCGTATCCACGTCGGGAAAGCCCATAATGGCGGCGCTATACCCGCCCAGCATAAAGATGTAGCTCTTGGGCGTGCGGTCATGCAGGGAGAGATAGAGGCAGACCGTTACCCACAGTGACACGCAGAGGCTGAACAGAACCGGCGACTGCACCGTTTCGGGGTAGATCAGCAGAATAAAGAGGCCCCCCAGCAGCGTACCCAGCAGACGAAACAGGGATTTCGACACGGTTGAGGCCGCATAGAGTTGTGAAGTCACAAAAACGGTCGTGAGCGCCCAGGCAGGTTTTTCAAAGTTAAGAAGTAGCGCCACAGAGAGTGCAATAAACGCGGCAAGAGAAGTTTTGCAGGCAAACAAAACCGCGTTTTTGGTAAACCATTTCATCGAATGAGAGCAACCAGGAGCTTTCTGAGGCGCGTATCCTGACAGATGCGCCTGCGTTTTACTCTCAGTTAACTTATACAAATTATTACCGGCCTGACGGGGCCGGTTTCAGGGGAGACAGGTCTGTTTCGGGCGGGATGAAAAGCGGTTAGCGACGCGTCAGCGCCAGACGGATGCCCAGCCCGATAAAGGTGGCACCCACCACCCGATCGAGCGCCTTCTGCAGGGTCTGATTCTTCGCAACGGCGCCGGCGGCACCGCCTGCCAGCAGGGCAAACAGCACATCCGTTATCAGGCCCGTCAGCGCATAGGCCAGACCCAGCAGCAGAAAGGAGACGGCATGATGATCGCCCTCCACCGTCACAAACTGAGGAAAGAAGGCGATGAAGAACAGCAGCACTTTGGGATTGGTTATCGAGGTAATAAAGCCGCGCAGCAGCAGCTGACGGGTTTCGGTCTGTGCGACCGCCTCCACTCCCTCCGGCCTGACGACGTGACGGACGCGGAACGTCGCCACGATCATCTTCGCCCCCAGATAGATCAGGTAGGCTGCGCCCGTATATTTAATGACGGTGAACAGCAGTGGCGAGGCCGCAATCAGCGCCGTTAAGCCCAGCGCACTGGCAACCGCATGCGTACAGCTTCCCAGCGCCACGCCCGACGCCGAGAGAACACCGGCCTGTCGCCCCCGAGCCACACTTTGTCCGACAACATAAGCGAGATCGGGGCCCGGCGTAATGCAGAGCAGCACCACCGACGCCAGAAACAGCGGAAAATGAACAATATCCAGCATGAAGACTCCTGACAGCAATAAGATTTAACCTTTCGTTAACTTATCAGCCCGGACGCCCTTTTCCAAATGCCATCATCCTCTTACCGGTGTGCGCGCTCTCCATCACGTTCTGTGCCGTAACCGCTCCAGCATGATCAGGGAGTGACTGAAAATGGCGTCGGCGATGTGCTGCGGAAAATCGGCGGGCAGCGCATCCCGCACCGAAACCACCGCCTGGGGAAAAGCATTGATAAAGAAGTCAAAAATCTCCTCCATACTAGCCGGATCAAAACTGACGCGCTTTGCCGTGGCGATAAAATGGCGCGGATAGATTTTGTCGATCGCCATCTTTTTACCTTTGGTGGCACACAGCCCCATCGCCAGCTTCAGCGCCCGCTTGTTGAGGCCGGTGCCACCCAGTACCGGATAGGCTGAGATGACGTCATAAAATGGCGTCAGCCGGTAACTGCCGCCGCGCTCAATAAACAGGGAGAAGTTTTTTGCATGGCCATCGGTTGCGCCGATCAGCCACTGGAAAACCTGAAACTGCATAAAGCGGTAGCGATCCGCTATCGCCTGGCTGGAGCCCATCAGCAGCTGCATGATCGTCTCTATGCCCGGCCCGCCGTCTGACTCATATTTAGTTGAGGATGGCATCCCCAGCGCCTGGCAGATATCCTCCTGCGGCAGCCGGATCAGCCGGGTCTTATCGCGGGACCAGCGCCGGTCAAACCGCTCCACCGCCAGCGCCCGCATCGCCCCGGCGCGGATAATGGTCGCCTGTGGCACCGCCATTCCCAGCGCCCGGGCCAGCGCCAGACAGAGATACTCATTCTCCACGCTTTCGCGCATATCCAGGGTGGCGGCAGGCTGCTTAATCTCCCCGATGGGCAGCTTGATGATGTGGGAAGTTGGCGTTGCCCCGGCCGGAATGCTCCAGCCCTCATCGGTCAGCAGCAGGGCCGTTTTCTCCTGCGCGCCCGCCACCGAGATGCGAAAATCGGTCTCTTCACGCAGCATCCCCAGCGGAATATCGGACTGATAGGCCGACAACACCTTCTCCAGCCGCGCCTCATCCAGCACCTCATAGCGTGCCTTCAGCGGCGGCAGCGGCATCTCCGGCGGCAGCAGCATGGTCGCGCCGACGCTGTCTCGTCCCACCTCCTGCAGCAGATCAAACGGCTGGCGGGATTTTATCTGATAGCGCGCCACAATGCGGTCACGGATCGCCGGGCTGTCGGGCAGCAGGTTATCGAAAAAGTTAATCACGGCGGCGGAGGTGATCGGTCTGACCTGCAGCGGCATAGAGAGGGAAAGGGGACGCGCCAGCGGACTGCGCAGCCAGCCTGCATCATACTCAAACTCATGTGCGCCGTTTCGCTGCCGGGTCAGCACCCCCACCCGCTCGCCGTTCATCCAGGCCATCAGCTTCTGCATCACCAGTCATCCTCGTCATTGAGTGGCGCTGGCGCCGGTGCCGCTTTTTCCTGAACCTCCAGGCTCAGCTCCAGCGACTGCAGCAGCTTAAACAGCGTAGCCAGCGAGGTGCTGTCAGGTGCATTTTCAAAGTGAGAGATCGTCGCCTGCTTCAGGCCCACTTTTTTTGCCAGCTCACTCTGGGTCCAGCCGTTGCGCTGGCGGATAAGTTTCAGCCGGTTTGCCAGCTGAATCGGACTATATATCATGGGTGACTCCTTCTGGATCACAGAGGGTAAGCATAGCGCAGCTGCATTATCCCCGAAAGGGTATAAATGTGCATTTATCCCCCTTAACGGATAATTTGCTTTTTATACCCTTAAAGGGATAAAGAGAGTTTTATCCCTTATGAGGGATAATTCAGGACGCATAATCCACGGAGAAGAGAGGAAGAGAATGAGCAGATTCAGCATCACCCATCAGATCAGCGAGCAGGACCGTGAAGCACTACTGGCGGGACTCGGCGGCTACAACCGGCAGTTTATCCAGACTGATAACTGGGGGCCGCTGTCGGTCATGCATCGCGACACACAGGGGACATTACGGGGCGGATTAATCGCGTCCCGCAAAGGAAACTGGCTCTGTATCGATTTTCTGTGGGTGGACGAGACGCTGCGGGGCAGCGGTCTGGGCAGTGAACTGCTCAGCGCAGCGGAACAGGCGGCGGTAACGGACGGATGTCTCTGTGCGCTGGTGGATACGTTCAGCTTTCAGGCGCTGCCGTTCTATCAGAAGCAGGGATATCAGCAGCAGATGTCCCTGCCCGATTTTCCGCAGACCGGCATGCAGCGTCACTATCTGACGAAGAGACTCCGGCCGGCATAACCACACCGATCCGCATCGCGCTGGCGTGACAGGGTCACAGACCGGCGATGCGGCGCAGGTCGGCTTCGGCACCGGGTGCCACGGCAAGGACCTGCGCACCGCGGGTAAGACGGTCGCCTTCAGTATTAAACGGGTGATACCAGCCGCCCGCCTCTTTCACCAGGCAGTAGCCCGCCAGACAATCCCAGGCGTGCATATAGGGCTCGTAGTAACCCACTACCCGTCCGGCGGCCACCCATGCCAGCATCAGCGCGCCGGAACCCAGTCGGATAAAGTTACCGCCTGCCGTCAGCAAAGCGGCCACGATCTCGCCAACCTGCTGCGGGGTCACGTGACTGTTCGCCCCGAATCCGGTGACGTGGTTTTGCAGCGTGCGCGCCGGATCGACGGCCAGACGGCGGCCGTTGAGCGTCGCGCCCTGCCCCAGCGCCGCGACGTAGCATTCATCATAGAGGGGGGCAAAGATCACCCCGATGACCGGCAGGTCGCCGCGCAGCACGGCCACCGAAACACACCAGTTTGGCATCCCGTTCAGAAACGGGCTGGTGCCATCGATAGGATCGACCACCCAGGTGTAGTCCGATGCTCCCGGCTGCAGACCGCTCTCCTCACCCAGAAAACCATCATCGGGAAAGGCGGCGCGGAGATGAGCCGCGATCTGCTGCTCCACGTCACGGTCAGCAATCGAGACCACATCCTGCAGATCATATTTGGTTTCCACCACCAGCGTCTCGCGACGGTTAAAGTAGGAAAGCGCGGTCGCGCCGCCTTCACGGGCAACGGCCTCAGCGACAGCCAGACGCGCCATTATTTCATCATGTGATGCCATGCCAGCTCCTCAGTTTTAATCAGATTCGTGCGCGATCAGGGCCAGCCCCTGCGCCCTGAAGTTAACGCCAACCCTGGTGGCGAGCGGGAGACGCTGCTCCATCAGCGGATCGATAATGAACAGCGCGCCCAGTTCAGTGGCCACTTCATATTCGATATGGTCACCCAGCCAGGTGCTGTGGGTGATCTCCCCCTGCAGTGCGCCCTGTCCGTCGCCGGAGAGGGTCATGAAGCGGGGCCGCACCGCCAGCTGAGCCGGGCCGGTCCGCACCCCCGCACCGGGCAGCCGGAAGCGCTGCGTGCCGAGACGGACCAGCGTCTCTTCCGCGCCGGCCTGCTCTACCTCGCAGGGCAGAATGTTCGCCTCCCCCATAAAATCCGCGATAAAGACCGAACGGGGGGAATGGTAAAGCGTCTCCGGCGTCCCCTCCTGAGCAATATCCCCCTCTTTCATGACAATAATCTTATCGGAGACCGCCAGCGCCTCCTCCTGGTCATGGGTGACATAGACCGCAGTAAAGCCGAGCCGCTGCTGCAGATCGCGGATATCGGTGCGCACCTGACGGCGCAGACGCTCATCCAGGTTCGACAGCGGTTCATCGAGCAGCAGCACCTGCGGCTCCAGCACCAGCGCACGCGCCACCGCAATGCGCTGCTGCTGCCCGCCGGAAAGCTCCGAGGGCAGCCGCTGCCCCTGATTCTCCAGCCCCACCAGCTTCAGCCCCTCACGCGCCCGGTCCTGCGCCTCGCGCCGGTTCATGCCCGCGGCGTTCAGCCCATAGAGAATGTTGTCGAGGGCGTTCATGTGCGGAAACAGCGCGTAGGATTGAAACACCATCGCCACGTCCCGCGCGTTGGCGGGCAGATGGGTAACATCCTTACCGCCTATCAGGATGCGGCCCGCGTCAGGATGTTCCAGCCCGGCCAGCAGCCGCAGCGTGGTGGTCTTGCCGCAGCCGGAGGGCCCGAGCAGCGTCACCAGCGTGCCGGGCTCCACGGTGAGTGACAGATCCGGCACCGCACTGAAGCCGGCAAAACGTTTTGAGACATGGTCAAAAACCACCGATCCGGCCTGATGTGTCGTCATACGGTGCTCTCCTGAGTCAGGGTGGATGCAGAGGGAGTGGCGGCGAGGGCCGCCGGTCGGGTGACACGGCGCAGGCGGCGTTCGCCCACCAGTAGCTGGAAGAGACCAATAATCAGCAGCATCACCAGAATCAGGACCGAGGAGTAGGCAATGGCGACGCCATATTCACCGTTCTCCACCAGCCCGACAATGTACGAGGTCGCCATGTTGTACTGCGCGCTGACCAGGAAGATCACCGCGCTGATGGAGGTAATGGCACGCACAAAGGCGTACACCAGCGCCGCGCTGATGGCCGGTTTCAGCAGCGGCAGCACCACCTTGCGCAGGGTACGGAAACTGGTTGCGCCCAGCGTGAGTGACGCTTCATCCAGGCTTTTATCCAGCTGGCTCATCGCCGCAATGCCGCCACGTACCCCGACGGGCATGTTACGAAAGACAAAACAGGCAATCAGGATCATCGCGGTGCCGGTTATCTCCAGCGGCGGCAGGTTATAGGCCATGACATAGCTCACGCCGATAACCGTACCGGGAATGGCAAAGCTCAGCATCAGCATGAACTCAAAGGTCTGCCGTCCGGCAAAGCGCTGACGCACGATCAGCCAGGCGGTCAGCAGCCCGACAATCGCCGTGAGAGGCGCCGCAATCAGGGCAATCTCCAGCGTCGTCCAGAAGGAGTTCCACGCCACGCCCTGCCACACCAGCTCCCCCTGAGTGAGGGTGACACGGAAGGCGCGGATGTAGTGATCCAGCGTCAGGCTGTTGTCGAGCCCCCAGGAGTGGACAAAGCCACCAATGAGGATCATGCCGTAGATCACCAGAGTAAAGAGTCCCCATGGGATCACCATCCCGTATACGCCAAATCTGACCGGACGCGGCAGCATGGCATGACGGCCGCCATCGCCTTTCCCGGTGACGGTGGTAAAACTTTTCCCGGCAAGCCAGAGACGCTGCAGCAGAAAGGCCGCCAGCGTGAAGGCCAGCAGGATCATCGCCAGCACCGCCGCGCGGCTCGGGTCGTTTTGCGCGCCGACCACTGAAAAGAAGATCTCCGTAGAGAGCACGCCGTGACTGCCGCCCAGCACCATCGGATTGCCGAAGTCCGCCATGCTTTCGATAAAGCTGATCAGAAAGGCGTTGGCCAGCCCCGGAGCCATCAGCGGCAGCGACACGCGGGAGAAGGTCCGCCAGCGGCTGGCTCGCAGCGTCTGCGACGCCTCCTCCAGTGAGGGACTGACGCCCTCGACCACCCCGATCAGCACCAGGAAGGCCACCGGCGTAAACGAGAGCACCTGCGCAATCCAGATCCCGGTCAGCCCGTAGAGCCAGCGTCCCGGCGCAATGCCGAACAGCGACGCCAGCGACTCGGTGACCACGCCAGAGCGGCCAAACAGCAAAATCAGCGCCAGACCGATGACAAACGGCGGCGTGATAATCGGCAGAACGGTGAGCATCCGCAGCGCTTTCTTACACGGCAGTGCCGTGCGCGTCGCCGCCAGCGCAAACGCCAGCCCCAGCAGCGTCGAGCCGCTGGCCGTCATCAGCGCCAGTCCCAGCGTTCGCCAGGCCGTCCCGCAGTTGCCGCCGGTAAAACAGCCGAGGCTCCAGATGGCCGGGTCCTGCAGGCTGGCGATCAGCCCATCGGGTTTAAAGCTGCCATCGCTGTCCTGCACCGCGGCGACAAACAGGCTGAGCACCGGATAGAGCACGAAGGTGGTGACCAGGGCCACCAGCAGCACAATCGCCGCCACCACAAAGGCGTCGCCTTTCAGGACACCGCGCTCTGCCAGCGCAAAGGCAAAGATCAGCAGAAAAACGGTCAGCAGCAGTAAGGCCCCCGCGCCCATGGCGGGCTGTCCCTGAGCCAGCGGCCCGGTAAGGTGCTCCAGCCACAGCCAGTTCCAGCCGCTGAAACCAATGGCATGCCCCTCCAGCAGCAGAAACAGGATGCCGGAGACGCTGAACAGCAGCAGCAGCGTGCTGCGGGTCCGGCCGGGAGGCAGAAAGGCGCAGGCGGTAACGCCTCCCCACAGCGCCACGGCGACCAGAAGCCAGGGCTGCTGAGCGAGCTGCCACAGGGCCGGTGCGCTGTTCTCCTCCGCAGAACGAAAGAGCCAGTCACCCGCAAAGAATCCCTGCTCCAGGCTGTACCAGGGCAGCAGCGTCAGGGCCACGGCCCCCGCCAGCAGCGCGCCGGTTAAACGGCGATTGTGCGCATTCATACATCACCTCAATTGGAGAAGCGGACAGCTGGCTGATGCCACCGCGGTTCGGCTCGTGCCCGGCGTCTGATGGCCGGGCAGTGCCACGCTTCAGTGCGCGCTGGCACCAATCTCTCTGTCCCAGCGCCCCAGCAGCGCTTTGCGTTTCGCCGAGTCGCCATAGGTTTTGAAGTCATAATCGATCAGGCGGATGTTCTCGAAACGCGGCGCATACTCGGAGATTTCCGCCTGACGGTTGGAGGGCAGCTGGAACGATTTCGCCTCTTTCATATGGGACTGCGCATCCGCACTCAGCGCCCAGTCATACCAGGCCCGGGCATTCGCCAGGTTGCGCGCCCCTTTGATAATCGACATGGAGCCAATCTCATAGCCGGTGCCTTCACAGGGGGCGACAGGTTTGATCGGGAAGCCTTCGACTTCCATCGCGACCGCGTCGTGCATAAAGACAATCCCGACGGTGGTTTCACCGCGCGCAGCCGCTTTTACCGGTGCCGAGCCGGACTTGGTGTATTGCGAGATATTGGCGTTAAGCTTCTTCAGGTAGGCAAAGGCGTCATCTTCCCCCATGATCTGCACCAGCGTCGCCAGCG
Source organism: Pantoea sp. Sc1 (assembly GCF_000255315.1). Lineage (NCBI taxonomy): Bacteria > Pseudomonadati > Pseudomonadota > Gammaproteobacteria > Enterobacterales > Erwiniaceae > Pantoea > Pantoea sp. Sc1. Next base: position 2,121,099 of record NZ_AJFP01000001.1, on the reverse strand, counting down.
TGTTGTACGCCGTGCCGGAGGAGTTGGGGTTGGCGATCTGAATCTCGCCCTTAAAACCGGGATCAAGGAGATCCGCCCAGCAGGCAGGCACCTTCAGCTTTTTCTCCGCCAGCAGGCGGGTGTTGTAGCCCCAGCCCAGCGCACCGGCATAAACGCCAACGGTCCGGTAACCGGAAATCTCCGCTACCTTCTGTGACCAGGGCTGCTGCTGGTCAAGTAAAGGTGACTTGTAGGGCTGGCTCAGCCCCTCTTCTGCGGCCTGCATGTGCGGATCGCCGGTGCCCGCCCACCAGATATCGGTGCGGGGATTGCGCGCCTCGCTGCGGATTCGGGCGTAGGCTTCACCGGCTGAGAGCCGCACCATGCTGAGCCGGATATCGGGATGAGACTGGCTGAACAGCGTGGTCATCTGTTCGCACACCACCACATCAGCGGAGCAGATCATATTAAGGCTGCCCGCCGCCGTGGCCGCAAACGGCACCACCGGGCAACTGACGATAACAGCAGCGAGCAGAGAGGAATAACGCATGGGGATCTCCTTGAGGCCGGATGATGAGGGCGCGCGCCAGTTTTTGCACATGTGTGCAAAGTAGTACGGCGCCCCTGCCATGCTGTCAATTCACTTGTTGAGCAATTGTCAGTCGCTGTCACAAATTTGAAACATTCACTTCCCTGTTATCTTTTGCACACGCTTGCATTTTCAGGCAGACTCAGTGCGGTTAACGGCAGGACGAGGAGAGAAGATGCAGCAGCCCAGGGCAGTGGTGAGTGCACAGGATGTGGCAGATCGGGCGGGCGTCTCGCGCTCGGCGGTCTCCCGCACCTTTACACCGGGGGCCAGCGTGTCGGACGCCACCCGGCAGCGGGTAATGAAAGCGGCGGAAGAGCTGGGCTATCACGTCAATCATCTGGCGCGCGGCCTGGTACGAAACCGCAGCGGCATTGTCTGCCTGATCGCCTCAGAGGTGGATACGCCCTACCGTGCCAGCCTGGTGCGCTGGATGACCCAGTATCTGCAGGAAGCGGGCAAGGTGGCGATGCTGATTAACACCGACCGGTCGGATGAGCGGGTTTCCGCCGCGCTGCAGCAGGCGATCCATTTCCGCGCCGACGCCTCGATCATTCTCTCCGGCATGCCTGACAGTGGCATTACCCGGCTCTGCTACCGGCACGGTCAGCAGCTGGTGCTGATTAACCGCGACGACGCCCTGCCCGGCACGCTCAGCCTTAACCTCGACTCCCGTCCGGCGGCGGAGATGGCGGTTAACGCCTTTCTGCGCGCGGGCTGCAGCCGCATCGCCTTTGTGAATTCGCTGGCGGGAACGCCGAGCCTGCTGAAACGGGAAGCCGATTTTCTGACTGCGGCGCAGCAGGCCGGCATTGCCGTGCAGGTGGAACGGTTCGGCAGCACCTCCTATGAGAGCGGACAGATTCTGGCGCAGCGTCTGCTGACGCGCAGCGTCCGCCCGGATGCGGTCTGTTGCGCCACCGACCTGCTCGCCTGCGGCTTTATGGATGAGGCGCGTCACCGTTTTGCGCTGCGTATCCCGGAGGATCTCTGCATCATCGGACACGACAACATCGCGCAGTCGGGCTGGAGCGCCTACGACCTCACCACCTTTGCGCAGCCGGTAGAGCAGTTCGCCCGCGATGCGATTGACTGGCTGGTGGCGGCGGAGGCGCAACCGGAAACTCTCCTGCCTCGAACAGAACAGCCGCAGGCACGGAAAATATATCCGGTCGATGTGGTCTGGCGGGGATCGGTGCGCGGCGGATGAGCGCCATTCTTTATTTTCAGCCGGTACGTTATTTCTCAGCGAAATAATTGAGTACCGGTTTTACGCTTCGCTTTAAATAGCGCTCTCCTGCCCGGAAAAATATTCGGCCGCTTCGCCCCGCAATCGCGATTTCCTGTCTACGCTTTATCTGCATTATTAATTTACTCTGGTTTTATCTGCTCAATGAATCAGCAGTCAGATGTGACAAACATCACATTTGTGCCAGGCTTACAGTCTCAGATAACACTGTTCAAGGAGCATACAATGGCCACACCCACTAACAAGACGCTCGATCTGGATCATTTTCCTAAGCCTCCTTTTGAGGATCAGCCCCAGCAGGCGCCAGGCCTTGCCAGCAAAATGGTTCCGGTTCCCGATCACGGTGAAACCAGCTACCGTGGCACCGGTCGTCTGACCGGACGCAAAGCGCTGATCACCGGCGGCGACTCCGGGATTGGCCGTGCCGTTGCGATTGCTTATGCCCGTGAAGGCGCCGATGTGGTGATTAACTACCTGCCGGAAGAACAGCCGGATGCCGATGAAGTGGTTAAATTAATCGAAGCGGAAGGCCGTAAAGTTTTCGCTATTCCCGGTGACATTCGTTCAGAAGAATTCTGTCAGCAGCTGGTCAAAGAGGCGGCCGACAAATTAGGTGGTCTGGATATTCTGGTTAATAACGCCGGTCGTCAGCAATTTAATGAGTCCATCCGTACCCTGAGTACAGAAGATTTTGATGCGACGTTTAAAACCAACGTTTATGCAATGTTCTGGATCACCAAAGCGGCGCTGGAATATCTGCCACGCGGCGCATCCATTATTAACACCTCGTCAGTGCAGGCGTTTAAACCCAGCGATATCCTGCTGGACTATGCGCAGACCAAAGCGGCGATTGTGGCCTTTACCAAATCCCTGGCGAAACAGCTGGGCGGCGACGGCATCCGCGTCAACGCGGTAGCGCCGGGTCCATACTGGACCGCACTGCAATCCAGCGGCGGGCAGCCGATGGAGAAAGTGAAGCAGTTTGGTGCCGACTCTCCGATGGGCCGTCCGGGCCAGCCGGTTGAGATCGCCCCGCTCTACGTCACCCTGGCCTCGACCGAGAGCAGCTACTCCTCCGGTCAGGTCTGGTGCTCTGATGGCGGCACCGGCACCCTGTAATCCCCTTCTGGTGGCCGCGTAAAGCGGCCATTTTTTTGTCCTGCCTCTCTCCCCCTCCGAATCGTTGTGCCTGGTATAAGGAAAAAGAACATGGAAAACCCGGTTTTTCATTCGCCGGTCAGAAAAGAAGGTTTTGCAGGGCTGGGCGACTATGCCGCCATTGGTGAAGGCCGTTCGGTGGCGCTGATTGCGCCGGATGGCTCCATTGACTGGTGGTGTGCGCCCAATCTCGATGCGAAACCGCTGTTTGATCGCCTGCTGGACGCCGGGCTGGGCGGCTACTTTCAGGTCGTCCCGCGCGGCAGCTATCAGGTTACGCGACGCTATCGTGACAACAGCAACGTGCTGGAGACCCGCTTTGACACCGACAGCGGCGCCGTCCTGCTTACCGAATCGATCAACAGCACGCTGGCGGGCCGTCTGCCCTGGTGTGAGCTGGCCCGCCGCATCGAAGGCGTTGAGGGCGAGGTGGAGTTGCAGATCACGCTGCGCTTCGGCACCGCCGCTGAAACCCGTTCCCCCTGGGTGGCCGACAATGAGAAAGGCAAGGTGTTTCACATCGCCGAAACGATGGCGATGTTCCGAACCAGCGACGACATCACCATTACCGAACTGGATGATGAACAGGTCTGCGCCACGCTGCGTACCACCGCCGGTTCCCGCTCGCTCTGCGCCCTGCTGATCACCGAAAAGGAGCCGCTGGCCGTACCGCCGCTGGAGGCTATCGACCAGCGGATTGAAACCAGCCACACCGGCTGGACCAGTTGGGTGGAGAGCCTGAGTTATGACGGCAGCTACCCGGCACTGGTCAGGCGCTCTGCCCTGTCGCTGAAGTTTCTCTGGTACTCCCCGACCGGTGCGCTGGCCGCGGCTGCCACCACGTCGCTGCCTGAGGGCATCGGCGGCGAGAAGAACTATGACTACCGCTACGCCTGGGTGCGGGACGCCTGCCTGATTATCAAAGCCTTTGTCTATCTCGGCGCGCTGGAAGATTGTAAGGCGGCCTTCTCCTGGCTGTCGCAGACCATCATCCGTCACGGCGTCAGGCTGCGCGCCTGCTATACCCTGAATGGCGATGAGGTGCCCGCCGAGCGTTATCCGCCCCTGAGCGGCTATCAGCATTCTCAGCCGGTGCGCATCGGCAACAATGCCCGCGATCAGCTGCAGCTCAGTATGTATGGCGATATGCTCATGACCGCGCAGCGCTTTATTGAAGCGGGTCACGTGCTGGATATCACCACCTCACGCCTGCTGGGCGACCTGGCGAACTGCTGCGCCGACAACTGGCGACAGAAAGATTGCGGCATCTGGGAGCTGCCGGAGCTGCAGCACTATACCCACTCCAAAATGGCCTGCTGGATAGCGCTGGATCGGGCGGTGGCGCTGGCGGAAAGTAAACATATCGAACCGACCTGGCTGGGCCGCTGGCAGCGGGAACGTGACCGCATCCGCGACTGGATTGAGTCGCACTGCTGGTCAGAAACGCAGCAGGCTTACCTCTTCTACGTCGGCAGTGATGCACGCCTGGACGCCTCGCTGGCGCTGGTGCACAGCTATGGCAATGCGGTTAATCCGCAGCGGATGCTCTCCACCTACCACGCTATCCGGCAGAAGCTGGGCGACGGCAGCGCCATGCTCTATCGCTACAGCGGCGTCAGGCAGGAGGAGAGTACCTTTCTCGCCTGCGCCTTCTGGCTGGTGGAAGCCTGGGCGGAAATGGGTGACACGGATCAGGCGGAACAGGCGATGCAGGAGATTCTGGCGACGCTGGACGGTCAGGGTAACGTCGATATCTTTAATGAGATGTATGACGTCCGCAGTCAGAGCTGGCGTGGCAACATGCCGCAGGGACTGAGTCATCTGGCGCTGATCTGCGCGGCACAGGCGATATCGGAATCAAAAGGAGAGGTTTAAGAGAAGCTTAGGGGCGACTATTGCAGCCGGAAGCGCGGGTCGAAGAAAAATGGCTCCACTACCGCTTTCGCAATAATGCCCGCCGCTGCCGGATGACGGGGATTGAACAGCGCATTCCACTCACCGGTCAGCGTGCTGGGCACCTTGAGTATCAGGCCGTTCTCCGGGCTGGCGAGCCACTCATCCCCGATCTGCCGGGTGGCCGCGGGCGCAGGATCGGCCTGCCACTCATCCGGCAGCGCCGTCAGTGCCAGTTCGGTGATCAGGGACTCCGGCACGCTGATCGCGATCATGCTGTAGTCGCGTGACAGATCCTGAATGGTGAGATGCACCAGCGCCTCCAGCACGCAGAGCGCCCGGCTCGACCCCAGGTAGACACAGACCGATCCCACCGAATTCCAGCGCCCGCCATACGTGCGGGCACCAAAACCATCAAAGGCGGTCATCGCATATTCACGCTTCACCAGGCGAAAAAAGGGAACCGCCATCAGGTGATGACACCGTGCTCGAGCTGGCCGATCAGGTTTATCACCGCCTCCGCCCCTGCCACCGTGGTGGTCATCTCCGCCGGTTTTTTTCCGCCCAGCGCTTTGGCGGGCGTTTCCAGCCACTGCACCAGACGCGCCCTGTCGTCGCGGAACAGGTTGCTGGCGGCAGAGAGAACGCGAATCAGCATGTAGATGCGTCCGCTCTGGTCGGGCGAAAAGGTCTGCGCCGGATCTTTCACTTTGCGGTTGTAGGTGGTGCGATCGATGCCCGCCAGACGGCACAGCCACCCCTCGTCGAAGGTGGACAACGACGCGGTGCGTTTCAGCACGCCGCTGCTGAATCCTGTCGCGATACGCTGATGCGCATCCGGCAGGGTTTCCGGCAGGTTAAGGGCATGCAGCAGCGACGCGTGGCGGCGAGGCTGAGCGGGTGTGTAGATGGCGATGGACATAGCAGCCCTCCTGTTCATTTGATTTTTATTTTAGCGCAAATGAACAGAAGGTACCACCGCAAGTCCGGCGCGTATCCGTCCTTATTCTGCTGCGCCCTGCTCCAGCGCCTGCATAATCTGCCACGCCGCCCTGATGCGCAGCGGATTGGGGTAGCTCTTGTTGGCCAGCATCACAACGCCGGTGTTCTTCTCCGGGATAAACGCGATATAGGCACCAAACCCGTTGGTCGAACCGGTTTTATGCACCCAGCTGGCGCGTCGGGAGGGCCCGACCGGTTCCACGCGGGTCACCGGTTGCGGCTTCAGCGCCACGCTATTCTCACTGTCGGCGATCAGCGTGTCAGCACTGACGGGCCAGTCATAGATCTCCCAGCCCAGCCCCTGATAGAAACTGGCGGTTCTGAAATAGCGCGACTGCGCCGTGCGGATGGCATTGCGCAGCACGGCATTGCCGGCAGAGAGGCCGTTTGGATCGCTGTTGGCCTGCATGAAGGTGAGCATGTCGCGAGCGGTCGATTTAACCCCATAGGCTTCGGCATCCAGCATGCCGGGGGAAACACGCACCGGCTGGCCATTTTTGTAGCCCCAGGCGTAGTTAATCATCATCGACGGCGGCACGGTAATAAAGGTGCGTGTCAGGCGCAGCGGCTGAAACAGCGATTTCACCATCGCCGCCTCAAAGTCCCCCTTCACCATCAGCGCGCCGAAGAGACCGATACTGGCGTTGGAGTACTGGCGAACCGTACCGGGTGCCGCCTGCGGTTGCCACTCCTGATAGAAGCGAAGCAGCGACGCCTGATCGGTGACCGCCTCCGGCAGTTGCAGCGGCAGCCCGCCCGCCGTGTAGGTCGCCAGATGCAGCATCCTGACCGGACGCCACTGCGCCCCTGTCAGCTGCGGCCAGACCTTCTGCACCGGCTCGTTCAGGCGGAGTTCACCGTTGCGGATCAGAATCCCCGCCAGGGTGCCGGTGAAGGTTTTACTCACCGAGCCCAGCTCAAAAAGCGTGTTTTCTGTGACCCGGCGGCCCGAATCGGTGTCGGCCACGCCCGCATTCACAAACTGCGTCCGGCCTTTATAGAGCACCGCCACCGACATACCGGGGATCGCCTGCTGCTCCATCAGCGGTTCAATCGCGGCTTTAACCAGAGAAGTGACCTGCTGTGAAGAGAGATCGGCGGCGACACAGCGGACAGAAAGCGAAAGCAGAACAAAACAAAACAGAGACTTTTTCATTAGCAACGAAGAGGGTTCACCGGGTCAGATTATTTACACTGGTCAGCACATGCCTGCACGCAGATCTGCGCCTGCGTACTGCAGGCACCGCTGTCGCGGGTATTACAGTGGGAGCGTTCGACATAGCAGTTGGACTGACAGGCCGCCAGATCGCAGCGGGCCGCCGCAGGGGTCAGCTGAACCAGGGGGGCGCGGGCCGGAAAAGGCGAAGCGGGCTGAGCGAAAGCGCTGCTGCCCAGTAATCCGGACAGCAGCAGCGTGATGATGCGTTTCATAAGAGTTCTCCTGTAGGACGCTGCCCCTAGTATGGCCAGTCTGGCGGGCAGCGTCAGGGAAATCTTATCAAATTGAGACCACAGGCGGGTGTTGGGTGGCATTTATTACGCCACGGGTGTAGATATCGTTCAGTCTGGCGATGTAACGCTGGGTATCATGCTGCTCTTTGATGCGCAGGATCGCCGCCTCGCCTTTCTCCTGCAGCCGTTCCGGCTGCTCAACGATCTCCAGCAGCGTCGCTTTCAGCCCCTCCACCAGCGACCGGCGCAGCTGCGATTTCTGCTCCGGCGTGGTAATGCTGTATTCGCGATCGGCGTTCAGCGGACTGGCGATGACCCAGCCCGCGCTGGCAGGATTGATCTCCGGCAGGGCCCGCACATTGCTGGTGATCACCGGACAGCCGTTAGCCTGCATCTCCAGCACGGAAAAACCATAGGTCTCCTGCCAGGTCGGCAACAGGCCGACGTCGCTCTCGCGGAACAGCTGCATCAGTTCACGGTTATCCATCCGCGCCTGATGCGTGAAACAGCGGTAACGCGCGATGCGGCTCTCGATGCCGCGATAAAAGGCGTCATCATCCTGAAACTGGCGATGGGCGACGTTGTGACGTTTGGTGAGTTCACCGATCAACTGCACGTCCAGCTGCGACTCCTCCAGGCGGCGCTCTTCAATCAGCTCACTGATCGCCAGCACCACTTCCGCTCCGCCTTTGCGATAAAACTCATTACCGGCAAAGACCAGCTTCAGCACACCCGGCTGGCGTGGCGCCTTATGCTGCACAAACAGCGTCTGGGGCGGATGCAGCACCAGCGTTTTCCGCCGGATTTTCTGCGCCTCATCCGGGCTGAACAGCTTCATCTGAATATTCAGCGTCGCGTCGGAGATGGCAATCAATCCGAGGCAGTTCTCTTTTAACAGATGAGGAATTAAGCGCTTCAGCTCCGGGTTATCCCGCTTGGCGACGCCAGGCACCGGCAGCACGCGCGGCAGCTCGGTTTCAAACGAGGCGACCCACTTCTGGTGGGTGATCGCAACTTCATTGAACAGATGGAGGATGTCAGCCCGTGAAGCGCCGGAAAACGGCACCGGCTGAAAGACGAAGGTTTTATTTTTCTTAAGCAGGCGGGTCCGGAGGGGATTAATAAAATAGAACAGATTGCCTTTTTTCAGATTGATATATTCGTTTGCCGGATTCACTAAAATATTACGCTGCTCCGGATATTGATTATTCGTAATTCCAATTTTCATGCACGCTCTCCAGAGTCCTTGTATACGGCATCATCTATAGCATGCAGCTGCGGCTGTTTCGTCTGAGCAATATCCTAAAAAGGCCCGCGTGGCGCGGCCTCTCCGCTTTTTCTAATGATTGCTTTCGGTGATAAAGCAGGCATGAAAGCGATCTTTTCTCAGTTTCGTAACACCTGTGTTTTTTTGTGTCAGGCTAACCCCTTGTTGAATATCCCGCTATTTGTTCGGGCAATAAACGGACCATTTGTTATGTGAATGTTTAATTATTTGTGAAAATTAATATCGCCTGAAATGACGCATATAGTTTAAAACTTTTAAACAAACGAAACAGAACGCGGACGGTTCCCCCTACGCGCTGATGATTACGCCAGGTGGTCAGCCCACGGCCGATGAAACAAATGATACAGCGCACCCGCGACTGCACCACGCTGACCCGCTGCTTTGCCACATCATGGTGCAGTTGCGGGTGTCAGGCCCTGCGCCATAAACGCCCTTTCCTCCCACTAAGCCAATGAATTAAAACTCAAATATCAACCCGCACCCTGAATGCGCCGGTCTGGTACAAAAGTTGCAGCAACCACTCTATGCAGACAGGAGAGCATTATGAAAGCAATCGTGATTGGTGGCGGGATTGGCGGTATGAGCAGCGCCATTGCGCTGGAAAAAGCCGGAATAAAAGTCGAGGTGTTTGAAGCCGTGCAGGAGATGAAGCCGGTCGGCGCAGCGATCTCTATCTGGCCTAATGGCGTAAAGTGCCTGAATGCGCTGGGCATGAAAGCGCCACTGCGCGCACTGGGCGGCAACATGGCCTATATGGCCTATCACGACGGAGCAACCGGCGCGCCCCTGACCCGCTTCAGTATGGCCCCGCTGGTGCAGCAGGTCGGCGAATATCCCTGCCCGGTGGCGCGTGCTGAGCTGCAGGCGATGCTGATTGATACCTTTGGCCGTGAACGGGTGCAGTTTGGCAAGCGGGTCATCCAGGTCGAAGAGACCGCAGAGGGCGTCATTGCCACCTTCACCGATAACAGTCAGGCGCGGGGCGACTTTCTGATTGCCGCCGACGGCACCCATTCGGTGGTGCGCGAGTATGTGCTGGAGCAGAAGCTGGAGCGTCGCTATGCCGGTTACGTTAACTGGAACGGACTGGTGACCATCGATGAACGCATCGCGCCTGCCAATCAGTGGACGACGTTTGTCGGTGATGGCAAGCGGGTATCGCTGATGCCGGTCAGTGGCAACCGGTTCTACTTCTTCTTTGATGTGCCGCTGCCGAAAGGATTGCCGCAGGATCGCAGCACGGTGAAAGCCGATTTAACCGGCTATTTCCAGGGCTGGGCTGAGCCGGTTCAGCAGCTGATCGCGGCCATCAATCCTGAGACCACCAACCGGGTTGAGATCCATGACATCGAGCCGTTCAGCCGTTTTGTAAAGGGCCGCGTCGCCCTGCTCGGCGATGCGGCGCACAGTACCACCCCCGATATCGGTCAGGGCGGCTGCGCGGCGATGGAAGATGCGGTGGTACTGGCCGCGACGCTGGCGTCTCACTCACTGGGGATCGAAGATGCGCTGCTGCGCTATCAGGCGCGACGGGTGGAACGGGTCAAAGATCTGGTGCTGAAAGCCCGTAAACGCTGCGAGGTGACCCACGCGCACGACCCGGCGATCACCGCGGCGTGGTATCAGTCACTGAAAAGCGAAACCGGCGAGCGGGTGCTGGCCGGTATGTGTGAAACCATCGAAGGTGGCCCGCTGGGCTGAGATCCTGAACCGGGCTGTCAGTGAGACAGCCCGTCACCTTACTCCTCCGCCAGACCGCGATTTTTCAGCATCGGCTCCAGCTGAGGCGCGGCGCCCCGCCAGCTTTCATACAGCGTTTTCAGATCGCTGCTGTTGCCCCGCGACAGAATTTTCTGCCGGAAGATCTCGCCGTTTTCCCGCGTCAGCCCGCCATGCTCCACAAACCACTGATAGCCATCGTCCGCCAGCATCTGCGTCCAGATATAGGCGTAATACCCGGCAGCATAGCCGCCGCCCCAGATGTGCTGGAAATAGCTGGAGCGATAGCGCGGGGGCACCGCCGCCAGCGCCAGGTTGTCGCTCTGCAGCGACTGCTGCTCAAATCCCGCCACGCTTTGCGGTGCGTTGTCCGGCGTCAGGCCGTGCCAGTGCTGATCCAGCAGGGCGGCAGCCAGCAGCTCGCTCATCTCATAGCCTTTGTTGAACTGAGCGGCGCGGACGATCTTCTCATGCAGCGCATCCGGCATCGCCTCCCCGGTCTGATAGTGACGGGCGTAGTGACGGAACAGCGACGGCTCGCTGGCCCAGTGCTCGTTAATCTGCGACGGGAATTCGACGAAATCGCGCGGGGTTTCGGTGCCAGAGAGCCCCGGATAGCGCTGCGTGGCAAACAGGCCGTGCAGCGTATGACCAAATTCGTGGAACATCGTGATCACGTCATCCCAGCTCAGCAGCGCCGGCTCACCGGCAGGCGGTTTCGTGTAGTTGCAGACGTTGTAGATCACCGGTTTGCTGTCGAGCAGCGTCGACTGATTTACAAAATTACTCATCCAGGCGCCGCCGCCTTTGCTGTCGCGTTTAAAGAAATCGGTGTAGAAGAGCGCCAGCGGCGTCTCATCAGCATCGAAAATCTCATAGACCTGCACATCCGGGTGATAGACCGGCAGATCCTGACGCGGCGTAAAACGGATGCCATAGAGCCGTGTTGCAGCCTCAAAGACGCCATTGTGCAGCACCGCGTTCAGCTCGAAATAGGGTTTGATCTGGCTCTCATCCAGATCGTAACGGGCACGGCGCACCTGTTCGGCATAAAAACGCCAGTCCCAGGCCTGCAGGAGAAAATCGCCCTGCTGCTGATCGATCGTCTGCTGAATCGCGGCGGCTTCCCGTTCCGCACGGGCGCGCGCGGCAGGCACGATGTTGCGCATAAAGGCCAGCGCCGCCTCAGGGGTTTTTGCCATCTGATCCTGCAGCTTCCAGGCGGCATAGCTGGTAAAGCCCAGCAGCCGGGCCTGCTCCGCCCTGACCTGCGCCAGCCGTAACACCAGCTCGCGGGTATCGTTGTCATCCCCTTTTTCCGTGCGCGTCACGCCCGCCTGAAACAGCGCTTCACGGGTCGCCCGTTCGGAAAGACTCTGCAGCGCCGGTTGCTGCGTGGTGTTCTGCAGCACCAGCAGCCAGCTGTCTTCCAGCCCGCGCGCCCGCGCTTCCGCCTGCGCCACCGCGAGGTCGGCCGGCGAGAGCCCCGCCAGCTGCTGCGCATCCCGGACCACCAGACCGCCCGCCTGCGTCGCCGCCAGCAGTTTATTGGTGAAGCGGGTGCTGAGACGCGCCGCCTCCTGATTCAGCGTTTTGAGCTGCAGTTTCTGCGCCTCCGGCAGGTTAGCTCCCGCCAGCTGAAAGCGCTGCCAGACCACCTCGACCAGCCGCTTTGATTCGCTGTCCAGGCTGGCGCGCTGCAGATAGACAGCGTCAAGCCGGGAAAAGAGCGGCCGGTTGAGCATGATGTCATCGTTAAGTGCGGTGAGCTGCGGCGCAATCTCCTCATCCACCTGCTGCAGCAAAGGGCTGGTATGCGCGGAGGTCATGGCGCTGAACACCAGATTGACCCGGTTGAGCAGTTGTCCACTCTTCTCCAGCGCCTCATAGGTGTTGGAAAAGGTGGGAGCCTCGCTGTTATGGGCAATCGCATCGATCTCCCGGCGCTTTTCCGCAATGCCCGCCTCAAGTGCGGGCAGGAAGTCCTGCTCTTGGATCTGATCAAAAGGGGGCGCCTGATAAGGCAGTGTGCTGACGCTGAAGAAGGGATTCTGACGGGCGTTCATGGTTCGCTCCTGATGGGCATCGCAAAGGCCTATCCTGACAGGTTGCGGCTGAGGCGACAACTCAGGCGATGCGCTGCTGATAGACGCTGATTATTTCACCTGCAATCGCCACGGCGATTTCGGCGGGCAGCTTGCCTTTGACGTCAGGCAGACCGATCGGACAGCGCAGCCGCGCCAGCGGTTCCGTGCCAACGCCACGGCCAGCGAGCCGGTAGCGAAAACGCTGGTTTTTCGTTTCTGAACCGATCACCCCGGCATAGGCAAAGTCGTTGCGTTTCAGCACCGCTTCGCACAGCGCAAAATCGAGCGGATGGTGGTGGGTCATGATAATGAAGTAGCTCCCGGCGGGAGCCTCCGCCACGCACTCGATCGGCTCCTCAGGCTGCCGCGTCACCACACCGGCAGGCACGTGGCCGAACTGACCGGGACGACTGTCGATCCAGTTGATGTGACAGGGTAACGTAGAGAGCAGGTTCACCAGCGCCTGGCCGACATGCCCGGCGCCGAACAGATAGATTTCCGGCTGCGCCTGCAGCAGAGGCTCAAACAACAGTGTGGTTTTGCCGCCGCAGCACTGGCCCAGTCGTGCGCCCAGGCTGTACTCCTCGGTGTGGGGCGCGCCTGCCCCGCTCTGCAGCATCGCCCTGGCCTGGGCGATGCACTGAAACTCCAGATGACCGCCGCCAATGGTGAGGAAGCTCTCCTGCTGCGTCACCACCATTTTGCTGCCGCTGTCACGCGGCACCGAACCGTGCTCGCTGAGCACGGTGACCAGGACGCAGCTCTGCCGCTTCTCCCGCAGCTGATGCAGGACGCCTATCCAGTCATGGTAAATCATGTTCTGCTCCTGCCAGACGCTGCACGCCCCAGAAGATCCGCTCCGGCGTGGCAGGGGCATCCAGATGAGGGTGCTGCCGGTAGTCGGCGACGCTGGCAACCGCATCCTGCAGCGCACACCAGGCGGCAATGCCCAGCATAAACGGCGGCTCACCCACGGCCTTGGAGTGGAACACCGTATCCTTTGGATTCCTGCGGTTCTCCACCAGCGTGACCCTGAGATCGGCCGGCACATCACTGATGGCCGGAATTTTGTAGCTCGCCGGTCCATCGGTCAGCAGCTGACCTTTGTCGTTCCAGACCAGCTCTTCACAGGTGAGCCAGCCCACGCCCTGCACAAATCCCCCTTCCACCTGACCGATATCGATGGCCGGATTCAGCGAGGCCCCGACATCATGCAGGATGTCGGCACGCAGCAGGCGCGATTCGCCGGTTAAGGTGTCGATCACCACCTCGCAGCAGGCGGCACCGTAGGCGAAGTAGTAGAACGGCTTGCCGCGCCCCGCCAGCCGGTCGTAATGAATCCCCGGCACGCGGTAGTAGCCGGTGGCGGAGAGCGGCACCTGATTCAGCCATGCCAGCTTTGCCACCTCGGCGAAGGTGTAATGCTTCTCGCCGGCGCGCACCACGCCGTTGCGGAAACTCACCGCGCTGGCATCACACTCATGCAGCCTGCAGAGCATCTCCGTCATTCTGTCACGCAGGATCTCGGCGGCATTCTGCGCCGCTTTGCCGTTGAGATCCGCGCCGCTGGAGGCCGCGGTTGGCGAGGTGTTAGGCACTTTACCGGTGTCGGTGGCGGTGATCTGGATCTTATCGACTTCAATCTGCAGCACCTCGGCGACAATCTGGATCACTTTGGTGTTCAGTCCCTGGCCCATCTCGGTGCCGCCGTGATTTAGCTGCACCGTGCCGTCGGTGTAAATCAGGATCAGGGCACCTGCCTGATTGAGAAAGCTGGAGGTAAAGGAGATGCCGAATTTCACCGGCGTCAGCGCCAGTCCGCGCTTCAGCAGCGGGCTGCGGGCGTTGAAGGCGCTGATCTCCGCCCGGCGCGCCTGATAGTCGCTGCTGGCCTCCAGCTGCGCCGTGATCTCATCCAGCAGATTATCCTCTACCTGCTGGTGGTAATGAGTGATGTTGCGCTCCTGCTTGCCATAGTAGTTACGCTTGCGCAGTTCCAGCGGGTCCAGCCCGCGTTCCCGCGCGATGTGATCCATAATCTGCTCGATGGCCACCATTCCCTGCGGCCCGCCAAACCCGCGATAGGCGGTGTTAGAGGCGGTATTGGTGCGGCAGCGATAGCCGGTGATCCGCGCATCGCCAAGGTAATAGGCGTTATCGGCATGAAACATAGCACGATCGACAATCGATCCGCTGAGATCCAGTGAATAACCGCAGTTTCCCGCCAGATCGATTTTGATACCGCACAGCCGGCCATCCTCCTCCACGCCCGCCTCATAACGCACAAAGAAGGGGTGACGTTTGCCGGTGACACGCATGTCGTCGCGACGGGAGAGTCGCATCTTCGCCGCCCGCCCGGTCTGACGGGCGACAATGGCGCAGAGGCAGGCCACACCGGCCGCCTGCGTCTCTTTGCCGCCAAAGCCGCCGCCCATACGCCGCATATCAATGGTCACCTGATTCAGGCTGATGCCCATCACCTCTGCCACCAGCTTCTGCACTTCGGTGGGGTTCTGCGTTGAGGAGAAGACCTGCAGCTGGTGATCTTCGCCGGGGATCACCATCGCCGTCTGGGTTTCCAGGTAAAAATGCTCCTGTCCGCCGATGTGAAACGCGCCGCTGACCCGATGCGGCGCGCGTGCCAGTGCCGCTTCCACATCACCGCGCTGATGCACGTGCGGTTCCTGAACGAAACTGCGCTGCGCCAGCGCCTGCTCCACATCCAGCAGCGGTTCCAGCACCTCATAGTCAATCACTGCGGCGGCGGCACCGAGACGGGCCGCCTCCGGCGACTCCGCCGCGACGGCGAGGACGATCTGCCCCAGATAGTCGACTTTGTCATGCGCCAGCAGCGGGTCGCCCGGCTCCAGCGGCCCGACATCATTGATACCGGGAACGTCCTGCCAGGTTAACACGCTGACCACGCCCGGCACGGCGTAGCAGGGCTGCACGTCAATGCGCACAATCCGCGCATGCGCATGCTCGCTCAGGCGCGGACAGAGATGCAGCAGACCCGGCAGCTCCGGCTTGTCGTCGATGAAGCGCGCTTCCCCGGAGACATGTTTTTCTGCGCTTTCATGGCGGTTACTGCGGCCCACGCCGCTCTGCAGATCGGCGGCATACTGCGCCTTGATTACCGCTTCGTTGAGTTCAGGACGGTTATGAGACATAGCGGGTCACCTCGGTACAGGTTATTTCGCCGTTATAGCGATGAAGAAAGCGGCGCAGCAGGTTACGCGCCACCTGCAGCCGATAGGCGCTGCTGGCACGAAAATCGGAGAGCGGCTGGAAATCGTCGGCCAGTGCGGCCGCTGCACGTGACACCGTCACGGCATTGAGGGGCTGACCGATCAACGCCTGTTCACAGTGGTGCGCCCGCTGCGGCGTGGCCGCCATGCCGCCAAAGGCGACGCGGGCGTCGGTCACGATGCCCTGTTCGGTGTGCAGGTTAAAGGCGGCAAAGACCGCTGAGATATCGTCATCCAGCCGTTTGGAGACTTTCCAGGCGACAAAGTCAGGTGACACCGTCACCTTATCGATACGAATCGCGCGGATAAACTCGCTTTTTTCCAGCCGGGTCTGCCGGTAGCCGGTAAAAAAGTCGTTCAGCGGCAGGCAGCGCTGCTGCTCGCCGCGTTGCAGTATCAGGCTGGCGTTCAGCGCCAGCAGCATGGGCGACGCGTCTCCGATTGGAGAGGCGTTGCCGATATTACCGCCCAGCGTGCCCTGCAGACGGATTTGCAGGGAGGCAAAGCGTTGCAGCATCTCGCTTACGCCAGGGATGCGGCTGGCCAGAAAATCGCTGACCTGTTGCAGCGACGCGCCTGCACCCAGCAGATAATGGTCATCAAATTCACTGCAGACCTTGAGCGCGGCAACCTGCTCCAGGGCGATGAGCAGCGGCAGCCTTTTATGCTGCTGGGTGATCTGCAGGCTGAGATCGGTGCCTCCGGCAATCAGTACCGCTTCGGGATGCGCCAGATAGATCTCCGCCAGCTGCGCCGGGGTTTTGGGCAGGAAGCAGCGCCGCCCCGCTGCGCCCGTCTCCTGCATCTCCGGGGTCGCCAGCGCTTCAAGACGCTGCACGGTACTCGCGGCGCTGTGATCAAACTGATCCGTCACCGGCTGCGAACAGAGCTGCTCGGCGGCCGCCATGATGGGCCGGTAGCCGGTGCAGCGGCAGAGATTACCCGCCAGCGCGGTTTCCGCCTGATGACGATCCCAGCCCGTGGCATTTTTTTGCAGCGTGAACAGCGACATCACAAAGCCCGGCGTGCAGAAGCCGCACTGCGAGCCGTGGCAGTCAACCATCGCCTGCTGCGCCGGATGCAGCGCCCGCCCGTGACGTAAATCTTCAACCGTGATCAGCTGTTTACCCTGCAGCGTGGAGACCAGGGTCAGGCAGCTGTTGACCGTTTCATACTGCATCCTGCCATCCACCGCTTTGCCCAGGGTGACGCTGCAGGCGCCACAGTCGCCTGAGGCGCAGCCCTCTTTGGTGCCGGGCCGCTGCTGGCGGGTTCGCAGATAGTTAAGGATAGTGAGATTGGGGTCGAGCGCGGTTTCGCTGACCAGCTGGTTATTGAGCAGAAACTGGATCATGCGGCTTGCTCCTGTGCGTCACGCTGCCAGACCGGGCGACCGGCCACCCAGGTCTGGGCAATATTGCGGTCGTCGCCCAGCGTCATTAAGACAAAAAGTTTTTCCCAGATATCTTTGCTGTTGCCGATACGCAGCTGCTGCAGGGCAGAAACCGCCGGATCGAGCACCACAAAATCCGCCTCTTTGCCGGTGTTGAAATTCCCGATGGCGTGGTCGAGATCGAGTGCCCGCGCCCCGCCCAGCGTCGCGTGATAAAAGGCTTCGGCGGCGCTGAGCCGGTAGTGCTGCAACTGGCCCACCTTATAGGCTTCGCCCAGGGTCTGCAGCATGTTAAAGGTGGTGCCCGCGCCGACATCGGTGCCCACCCCCACCTTTACGCCCTGCTGCCAGCTGCGTTTCAGATTAAACAGGCCGCTGCCGAGGAACAGGTTAGAGGTGGGACAGAAGGCAATTGAGGAGTCGGTGTCGTGCAGACACTGCCACTCCTTCTCTTCCAGATGCAGGCAGTGGGCAAACACGCTGCGGCGGCCGGTGAGCTGATGATGGTGGTACACATCCAGATAGCCATCGCGTTCCGGAAAGAGTGCTTTAACCCAGGCCACCTCCTGCGGGTTTTCGCTGAGATGAGTGTGCAGCCAGGTGTCGGGAAACTCCTGACGCAGCTGCTGCACTTTTTCCAGCAGCTGCGGGGAGGAGGTCGGGGCAAAACGCGGCGTCAGCGCATAGCTCAGCCGGCCACGCTGATGCCAGCGTTCAATCAGTGCCCGGGTCTGCTGATAGCTCTGTTCCGGGGTTTCCATAAGGTTGTCGGGCGCATTGCGATCCATCATCACTTTCCCGGCAATCAGCCGCATGTTCAGCGCTTCGGCGGCGCTGAACAGCGCCTCGACCGACTGCGGGTGCACGGTACCAAAGACCAGCGCGCTGGTGGTGCCATTGGAGAGCAGCTGATGCAGGAAAAAGGCGGACATCCGGGCGGCATGATCCGGGCAGTGATACTGCGCCTCCACCGGGAACGTGTAGTGATTCAGCCACTCCAGCAGCTGTTCGCCAAAGGCGCCGATCATCTCCGTCTGCGGATAGTGTATGTGGGTGTCCACAAAGCCCGGCACGATCAGCCGGCCGCGCAGGTCAGTGACCGGCAGACCCGCCAGCTTCGCCTCAGCCGTTTCCCAGCTCTCCAGACCGGCCACACGTCCGTCACGCAGCAGCAACACGCCATCCTCCAGATAGCGGGCCTGCGTCGCCAGATCGTCGGGATGATCCACCACGCCGGTGAAGTCAAAGAAGCTGGCGCGTATCGCCGTGTCGGTTGCTGGGTGCATGCTGTTTCCTTTCTGAAAGCGCGATTAGGTGGTGCAGTTAACTCTCTGTTTAACTCTTTGCAACCTGCGTGCCAGATTTACTCTGCTTTAAAATCTATATATATCAAATTCTTAGATAAACTCGCGCCTGTTGCGCAACAAAAAAGCCTGTGAAAAGCATAGCAACCGTTTGCTTTCATGTCGCAATCGGTTGCTAAGCTAAATTGCCGATTCTGGCGGCGTGTCTGACGCACAGGCTGGCTGCTGCCCTGCCCCTTAACGGTGCAGTGCGCCCCGAAAAGGCGCAGGGCGTTGCCCGTAAAAAGGGGTTTCCCCCCCTGCCCGTTTTTCTGCGCGCAGAAGCCGAAATGGCATGCTATGGTGAAGCCATCGACGTTGAAAATGGCATAAGGAACAGTGAGATGATTATTTTTGTCACCGGTGCGACGGCCGGTTTTGGTGAAAGTATTACCCGCCGCTTTATCAAAAACGGGCACAAAGTGATCGCCAGCGGACGCCGCGCCGAACGCTTAAAAGCGCTGAAAGATGAGCTGGGTGAGAATCTCTACACCGTCCAGCTGGACGTGCGGAACCGCGCCGCGATTGAAGAGGCTGTGGCGCAGTTACCGGCGGCGTGGCGCGCTATCGATATCCTGGTGAACAATGCCGGTCTGGCGCTGGGCATAGAGCCCGCGCACAAAGCCAGTGTGGAAGACTGGGAAAACATGATCGATACCAACACGAAAGGCCTGGTCTATATGACCCGCGCCCTGCTGCCGCAGATGGTCGAGCGTAACGTGGGCCATATCATCAATATCGGCTCGATTGCCGGTAGCTGGCCCTATGCCGGCGGCAACGTCTATGGGGCCACAAAGGCATTTGTGCGGCAGTTCAGCCTGAACCTGCGCACCGATCTGCATGGCACCGCGCTGCGCGTGACCGATATCGAACCGGGGCTGGTGGGCGGCACCGAGTTCTCTAACGTCCGCTTTAAGGGTGATGATGACAAAGCCGGTCAGGTCTATGAGGGTGCCACCGCCCTGACCCCGGAAGATGTCACGGAAGCGGTTTACTGGGTGGCCACACTGCCAGCGCACGTCAATATCAATACGCTGGAGATGATGCCGGTCAGCCAGACGCTGGCGGGCCTGAAGGTGCACAAGCCTTAATCCTCTGTGCGCCAGCTCTCCCGGCTGGCGCTAGCCACGTCCCCAGCCCAGAACGATAATCAGCATGCCGCTGAACGCGATCAGTGCGCCACTCCAGTCCCAGACGCTCAGCTTCACGCCATCCACCACCCGCAGCCAGAGCAGCGCGGTGAGCACATAGACGCCCCCATACGCGGCATAAACCCGGCCGCTGGCGGCTGGATGCAGGGTCAGCAGCCAGACAAACAGCGCCAGGCTGGCCGCCGCCGGCAGTAACAGCCAGACCGGGCCGCCTTTTTTCAGCCATAACCACGGCAGAAAGCAGCCCGTGATCTCCGCCAGGGCGGTGATAAAAAACAGCAAGGCGGTTTTAATCAGCACCCTTACCTCTCCTGAACTTAAACAAACCACGCACCACTGGTGAGCAAAGAAACGGCGATGATATACTACCCGGACCCGCTGCAACAGCCGTCCCGGATGGCGATGTTGGCGATAACGAAAGGATAGTCTGATGAAAAAAATGATCCCTGCTCTGCTTCTGGTTCTGCTGTCTGGTACCGCCTTCACGGCGGGTGCGACCACCAACCACCTGATCATCGAAGATGGCAGTTCTGCGCTGAGTAACGAAGCGGCTCGCCAGAATAAAGAGCAATGGAATGACACGCGGATGCTGCGCAACAAGGTGAACAGCCGCGTAGAAAAAGAGTTTGATAAAACCGACCGCGCGTTCGACACCCGCGACAAGTGCGAGCAGAGCCTCAATCTGAACGCCTACTGGGAGCCCAACACTCTGCGCTGTCTGGACCGCCGCTCAGGCCGCCCGGTCACTCCCTGAATTTGCGCTATAGTAATGACGGACGACTAACATAAGGAAGACGTGATGAAGCTACAGAGGGTTTTGTTCACCGCAGCGTTGTTCTCGCTGCCGCTGATGGCGCAGGCTTCCTGCGAATCGGTAAAAGCCGACATCAGTCAGAAAATTGTTCAGAACGGCGTGCCTGAATCGGGCTTCACTCTCGACATCGTCGCCAACGATCAGGTCGATCAGGCGGGCGGTCAGGTGGTCGGGCATTGTGAAAACGACAGCCAGAAGATTGTCTACAAGCGCACCGGCCGGGATGACGAGGCCAGCGTGCCCGCCAGTGCCGGCAGTTCTCAGGACGCGCCTGCGCAGCAATAAACCTGTGTTAATCAGGGCGACGGTCTGTCGCCCTGCCGTTTACTCCGTCTGTTCCGGCCGCTGACGCGGCATCATCCACGCCACACCCAGCGCAAACAGCGCAATCACCAGCGCCACCACAAACACCCAGTGCAGTGAGGCCGCAATCGCCTGCACCATCTGCTGCAGCGCATGTGGCGTCAGCTGCTGACGGCTGGGTTCAGACATAATCTGCTGCACCGGATCGGCCACCTGCGGCAGCCGCCACTGCAGATTGAGATTGAGCACTGCCCCCATGATCGCCGTGCCCACCGCCGAACCGATCATCCTGCTGAACATCACCGAGGCGGTACAGATACCGCGAATCTGATAGTCCGCCTCGTTTTGCACGGAGACCAGAAACGTGGTGCTGGTCATCCCCATGCCGGTGCCAATCAGGAAGGCGGTAAAGCCCGCCTGATAGAGTGAGCTCGCGGGCTGCAGCAGCAGCAGTAAGGCGCTGCCGCTGACCAGCAGCAGCGCGCCGAGCTGGGCAGTAAAGCGATAGGAGGTCAGCAGCATCAGCCTGCCGCTCAGGGTGCTGGCCAGCGGCCAGCCAATCGACATCATCGCCAGCGCGCTGCCCGCCTGTAACGGCGTGCCGCCGCGGATCCCCTGAATCCAGGTCGGCAGAAACGCACTGATCCCCATCATGGCCGCGCCGATAATCAGGTTGCCCGCATTACCGGCAATGATCAGCCGGCTGCGCCAGATCACCAGCGGAAACAGCGGTGCCGCGGCCCGCTGCTCGTGGCGTTTCAGCTGCCAGCCTGCCAGCAGTGAACAGAGCAGAAAAGGGATCAGCCAGTATCCGAGCAGCTCCGCCTGCAACAGCGCCACCAGCAGCGCGGAGACGCAGAGCATCAGCCAGCCGCTGCCCGCGAGGTTGAGGGGAGCCGATTTCTCCTCCTGCTGATGCGCCGGTAACCAGCGCGCCAGCATCAGCATGCTGATCAGGCCAATCGGCAGATTGACCCAGAAAATCACGGACCAGCTGAAGTGCTGCACCAGCCAGGCTCCGGTCAGCGGCCCGACGATGGCCGCCACTCCCCAGACGCTGGAGAGCCAGCCCTGAACGCTGGCGCGCTCGCGCGGCGAATAGATGTCCGCCACGATGGTGGAGCTGATCGGCATGATGGCCCCCGCCCCCAGCCCCTGAAACGCCCGGAACAGGATCAGCCAGGTCATGGAGTGGGCGAAGCCACACAGCACCGATCCGATCAGGAAAAGGGAGGTGCCGGTAAAAAACATGGTTTTACGCCCCACCTTATCCGCCAGCCGGCCATAGAGCGGCACGCTGACCGCCTGCGTCAGCAGATAGATGGAGAAGACCCAGCCAAACTGCGAAAAACCGCCGAGGTCGGCAATGATGGTGGGCATGGCGGTGGCCACGATGGTGACTTCGATAGCCGCCATAAACATCGCCAGCATGCAGGCAATCAGTATCCAGTGGCGGTGTCCGGTCCGGAGTTGTGCGCTTTCAGTCATAGGGTTCCTTTTTTATCAGCAAGGCTAGCTGAAAATCAGCCCGTGCAGTTTCCTGAACGTGCGCATTTCCTGCACCATCTGTGACGGTGTCACTAAAAGTCGATGAATTTTTTTTATTGACGCATCAGCCCAGTGGCTACGCGGCCTTAACACCATTTTAACCAGTTTCTCACTCGCCGGAGAAAGGCTGAAAAGCTGGCTTGCCGGGTAAAGGGCTGCTATAGCAGTAAAGCATCTTTCTCAGTGTTCACTGAAAAAGAGTAGGTAAATACGCATTTTGTCTACATTTTATCGCAGTTTCGGTTTTGGGTGCGGCGGCCTTTTTTGCTGCATCTGTCGGACTGTTTAGCGCTGTTATAACAATTGAGATCGTTATCAGGGAGATTCTCCTATGCAAAATGCTTCACTGGCCCGACGCGCCGGTCTGGCACTGCTTGCAGTGGTCGCAGTGATTGCGGTGCTGATCTGGGGCCTCGGCTGGGATCAGCTGGTCGCCCGTAAGGTCGACCTGCTTTATCTCGGGCAACAACACCTCTTCTTAGTGTTCTGGTCAATGCTGTTCGCCCTGCTGGTCGGTATTCCCAGCGGCATCCTGCTCAGTCGCCCGTTTGCCCGCCGCTGGGCCGAGTATGTGATGCAGATTTTCAACATCGGTAACACCCTGCCGCCGCTGGCGGTGCTGGCTCTGGCGATGGTCATTA
The DNA here is from genome assembly GCF_000255315.1 of Pantoea sp. Sc1. NCBI lineage: Bacteria > Pseudomonadati > Pseudomonadota > Gammaproteobacteria > Enterobacterales > Erwiniaceae > Pantoea > Pantoea sp. Sc1. The sequence continues at coordinate 2,098,242 of NZ_AJFP01000001.1, read as the reverse complement.
TCGGGATTGGCGACCGTCCGGCGCTGATAGCCCTGTTTCTGGCCTCGCTGCTGCCTATCGTCCGCAATACCTTCTCCGGCCTGAGCGCCGTTCCCCCGTCACTGATTGAAGCCGCCAACGGCATCGGTATGACTAAACTGCAGCGTCTGCGCCGGGTGGAGTTGCCCAACGCCCTGCCGGTGATCCTCTCCGGCGTGCGCATCGCGACGGCCATCAATGTCGGAACCGCCCCGCTGGCGTTCCTGATCGGGGCCAGCAGCTTCGGCGAGCTGATCTTCCCCGGCATCTATCTGAATGACTTTCCGACGCTGATCCTGGGCGCTGTTGCTACCGCACTGGTGGCACTGGTGCTGGATATGTTGCTGGCTGCACTGGGCCGCTTACTGAGTCCGCACGCGGCGGTCTGACCACAAGGAGCTTTGCAATGCTAACGCACTGGATAAAGAAGAGCGTGGTGGCGCTTACCGCGACGCTGCTGCTAAGCCAGACGGCACAGGCAGCTGCCCCGCTGGTGATGGCGACCAAGAGTTTTACCGAGCAGCATATTCTCTCCGCCATGACCGTGCTGTGGCTGAAGAAGAAAGGCTTTGAGGTGGTGCCCAAACGGAATATTGCCACCACCATCGGCCGTAACGCGCTGCTGAACAAGCAGATCGATATGGTCTGGGAGTACACCGGGACCTCACTGATTATTTTCAACCACATCAGCCAGCCGATGTCGTCTCAGCAGGCCTATGAGACGGTGAAAAAACTGGATGCAAAACTGGGGCTGGTCTGGCTTGACCCGGCACCGATGAACAACACCTACGCCTTTGCCATGACCCGGAAACGGGCCGAAAAAGAGGGCATCAGCACGATGTCGCAGCTGGTCGCAAAGATTGAGCAGGTGCGGAAGACCGACCCGGACCATAACTGGCGACTCGGGCTGGACCTGGAGTTTTCCGGGCGTAGCGACGGCATGAAGCCGCTGCAGAAAACCTACGACCTGGCGCTGGATCGCCCGCAGATCCGGCAGATGGACCCCGGCCTGGTCTATAACGCCATTCGCGACGGCTTTGTCGATGCCGGTCTGATCTACACCACCGATGGCCGGGTAAAAGGATTTGACCTGAAAGTGCTGGAAGATGATAAGCATTTCTTCCCCAGCTACAACGTGACGCCTGTGGTGCGTCAGGATGTGCTGGCGAGCCATCCGGGTCTGGACACCGCGCTCAATCAGCTCTCGGCGCAGATCACCGATGAGGCGATTACCGAGCTGAATAAGCGGGTCGACATCGATCATCAGTCGCCGGAGAAAGTGGCGCGTGATTTCCTTCAATCCAAAAACATGCTGTAAGGAGGCAATGTGGATACCCTTCACTACATCATGGATAACTGGAATACCCTGCTGACCCTGAGCTGGCAGCACAGCTGGCTGGTGCTGGTCGCGGTCGGACTGGCGATTGTCATTGGCGTGCCGCTCGGCATTCTGATTGTCCGGGTCCGGTGGCTGGCGGCCCCGATTCTCGGCATCGCCACCGTGGTGCTGACCATCCCGACCATTGCGCTGTTTGGTCTGATGATCCCGCTCTTCTCACTGATCGGTCAGGGCATCGGTGCGCTGCCCGCCATCACCGCTGTGTTCCTCTATTCTCTGCTGCCGATTGTGCGCAACACGCACACCGCACTGGAGAACCTGCCGGGCGGTCTGCGTGAGGCGGGTCGTGGTATCGGTATGACCTTCTGGCAGCGTCTGCGCTGGGTGGAGATCCCGATGGCGCTGCCGGTCATTTTTGGCGGCATCCGCACCGCCGTGGTGATGAACGTCGGCGTCATGGCGATTGCCGCCGTGATTGGAGCTGGCGGCCTGGGCCAGCTGCTGCTGGATGGCATCAGCGGCAGTGATATTCGCATGTTAATTGCCGGGGCACTGATGATCTGTCTGCTGGCTATTGTTCTTGACTGGCTGCTGCACCGTTTGCAGCAGGCGCTGACTCCTAAGGGGATTCGATAATGATCACGCTGGAAAACCTGACGAAAACCTTTACCCAGAAAAACGGTACCACCAACAAAGCCGTCGATAACGTCAGCCTGCATGTGCCAGCCGGTGAGATGTGCGTCCTGCTGGGGCCATCGGGCTGCGGAAAAACCACTACCCTGAAGATGATTAACCGCCTTATCCCTGCCACCAGTGGCCGGATTCTGATCAATGGCGAAGATACCAGTACGCAGGACACCACCACCCTGCGTCGCAACATCGGCTATGTGATCCAGCAGATTGGACTGTTCCCGAACATGACCATCGAAGAGAACATTACCGTGGTGCCGCGGATGCTGGGCTGGGATAAGAAGCAGTGTCACGAGCGCGCGACCGAGCTGATGAGCATGGTGGCGCTGGACCCGACTAAATTCCTGCATCGCTATCCGCGAGAGATGTCCGGCGGTCAGCAGCAGCGCATCGGGGTGATTCGTGCGCTGGCGGCGGATCCACCGGTGCTGCTGATGGATGAGCCTTTCGGGGCGGTTGACCCGATTAACCGTGAAGTCATTCAGAACGAGTTTCTCGATATGCAGCGTCAGCTAAAGAAAACCGTGATGCTGGTGAGTCACGATATCGATGAGGCGCTGAAGCTCGGCGACCGGATTGCGGTGTTTGGTCAGGGTAAGATCGTGCAGTGCGCCAGCCCGGATGAGCTGCTGGCCACACCGGCGAACGATTTCGTCGGCTCGTTTGTCGGTCAGGACCGCACGCTGAAGCGCCTGCTGCTGGTGCAGGCGGGCGACGTCACCGATCAGCAGCCCACCATTACCGTGCGTCGTTCTACGCCGCTGGAGGAAGCCTTTGGCACCATGGATGAGAACGATATGCGCTCGATTACCGTGGTCGATGAGGATGGCAAACCGCTGGGCTTTGTGAAGCGTCGCGAGGCGCGCAACGTCAGCGGCCGCTGTGAAGAGCGCCTGCACACCTTTAAGGTGACCGGCAAAGCGGAAGAGAACCTGCGCGTGGTGCTGTCAAAGCTCTATGAACACAACACGGTCTGGATGCCGATTGTTGATGAGGAGGGTCGCTACAGCGGTGAGATTTCGCAGGATTATATCGCCGACTACCTGAGTTCAGGCCGCACGCGTCGTCGTCTGAATACGTAAACACCTCTGTTGATGAAAGGGCCACACGGCCCTTTTTTTGTTACCGCCGACAGGCCCGAATTAAACCGCAATAACGTTGCTCAAGGCGAAGGGAACAGGGTCAGAAGAGGAAAGCGTCCCGCGCCAGGGATGGCGCGGGCCGAGCCTGTCATGGATGACATCTTTCGCGTCTTTCCGATCTGACCCTGTTCCCTGCGCTGGTGCGATCTTACAGCAAGCCGGTCCACAGGCTGGCAACCCGTCCTGCTGGCGGACGCCTCTCAGCCGATCATCCCTCCGTCAGCGTCTCCGCCTCAACCTCTTCCACCGTCCGCGCCTCATCCGGCAGCACCAGATTCAGCACAATGGCCAGGATGCCACCGGTAGTGACTGCATGACCAAACAGGCTGCCGATCAGCGGCGGGAACTGCTTCAGCACGTCCGGCACCGCTTCCACACCCAGCCCGATGCCGAAGGCGATCGCGACGATCAGCATCTCGCGGCGACCAAGCGGTGTCTGGGTCATCACCCGGATACCGGCCGCAACCACGCTGCCAAACATCACCACGGTCGCGCCGCCCAGTACCGGCGGTGGGATCTGCTGCAGCAGGGAGCCAACCGCCGGAAAGAGCCCCAGCAGCGCCAGCATAATGCCCAGCAGCATCCCCACGTAGCGGCTGGCAACGCCGGTCATCTGGATGACACCGTTATTCTGCGCGAAGGTGGTGTTGGGAAAGGCCGAGAAAACCGCGGCCAGCACGCAGCTCAGGCCATCGGCGACGATACCGCCCTGCAGCCGCTGCTGGAAAGGCTTACCGGTGATCGGCTGCTGTGAAATCAGACAGTTGGCCGTCAGATCGCCCACCGCTTCAATCACCGCGATGACAGATACCAGCGCGATAGGCAGAAAGATGGTCCAGTCGAAGGCGAAACCAAAGCGGAAAAAGGCCGGCAGCACCAGCCAGCTGCTCTCCGGCGCGGCCTTCAGCTGCAGATGGCCGGTTAACGCCGCCGCCACACAACCGATGGCGATACCCGCGACCACGGCAACCAGCCGCGCCCAGCGGTTACGCGAGCGGTTCAGCGCCACAATCACCAGCAGCGTCAGTGCACCCAGCGCCAGATTTCCCGGCGCGCCAAAGTCCGTGGCATTGTGGCCACCCGCCCAGTCGGTGATGCTCACTTTGATCAGGCTGATACCAATCAGCGTAATCACGCTACCGGTGACGACCGGCGTCAGCACCTTGCGCAGCGCGCCGACGCAGCGGCTGATCAGCACCGGGATCAGTGCCGCCACCAGGTTACAGCCAAACAGCATCGCCAGAATCTCTTCAGGCGAACCGCCACGCCCCTTGATCATTAACCCACCCGACAGGATCACACCCAGAAACGCAAAGCTGGTGCCCTGCAGACAGATCATCCCGGCACCGACGCCATAAAAGCGCCGGGCCTGCATAAAGGTGCCCAGACCGGAAACAAACAGGGACATGCTGATCAGATAAGGAATATAGGCCTGCAGTCCCAGCACCGAACCGATAATCAGCGGCGGAGTGATAATGCCGACGACGCTGGCAAGCAGATGCTGCAGTGCGGCAAAGAATGCCGGTACGGGACCAATGCGGGCTTCAAGCCCATATAACAAACCTTTCTCGTGCGAGTGCGACATGGTGGTGCTCCAGCTCTGTGTGGTTAGCGGAGTTAATGCATTTTCTGCGCCATCACGTCGGGGATTCGCGGTTAACAATCCAGGTCATTCAAATATAAGCGGAAATAGTTACAGAAAACGGGTCGCGAGCCTGAAACTTTAGGCTCACGACCCGCTCAGATGACTTGTTTTGTTTCAGTATCAGGCGATCTTTGCACTCACAGCGTGCAGATCGGGCTGCTCCAGCAGAGAAATATCGATCCAGGAGGTCAGATCGCGCTGTTCAGGACGGGGCAGGTAAGGAAGTTCACCCAGCAGCGGTGCCGCAATCTTTTCACGCAGCACCTCAATGATGTCACTGTAGTGCGCCAGCCCCGGATTGACGCGGTTAGCCACCCAGCCTACAAGCGGCAGGCCATCGTGCGCGATGGCTTCCGCGGTCAGCAGCGCATGACTGATGCAGCCCGACTGGATACCCACCACCAGCACAACCGGCAGCTGCTGTTCTGCGACCCAGCGCGAGAGCGGACGTCCGTCGTTCATCAGACTGCGCCAGCCGCCGGTGCCCTCCACCACCACCCGATCGGCCTGCTGCGTCAGATGTGTCAGACCCTGAGTCAGCCGGGAATAGTCGATCATCTGGCTGGGGTGGGTGCAGATCTCCTCCTCCTCAAACACCAGCGGATTAATCGCCTCATAAGGCAGGTCGATGGATGAAGCGCTTTGCAGAACCTGTGCATCTTTGTTACGCAGGCCATCAGCGGTTTTGACCGCGCAGCGCGCGACAGGCTTATAGCCGACGGCACTGACGTTGCTCTGAATAAAACATTGCAAAAGGGCGCGGGACACCACCGTTTTGCCTGTAGCTGTATCGGTGCCGGTAACAAATAGTCTGTTCACTCCACTTCTCCTCTCAAAGCGTTGCGGCTAATCGGTGATTAGCCCTGCTGCGAAACGGCATTTTAAGGAATCCAGAATGAGAACAGATTGCGTTAGCGCAAGTTCAGGCCCGCTTAACCTTGCAACAGTTTCACTAACAGGTGTCCGTTATAGAGAGCGTCTTTGATCAGCGCGGCGGCACCGAGTGTGCCCGGTTCGCTGAATTCGGTGGGGGCCAGCTGAATGCCCGCACTGTAGGCAGGCAGGGACTGCTGCAGAATCGTGTTGCTCACCGCCGGAAACAGCACCTCTGCCGCCGCATTCAGCGGAGAACCGATAAGAATATGTTGTGGATTAAAAATATTAACCATCATCGCCAGAATCCGGCCTGCGTGATGACCGACGCTGGCGATGGTATCGCGCGCCAGGCGATCGCCCGACAGGGCGGCCTCACATAATGATGACAGCGTCAGCTCCTGACGATTAAGCAGGCTGTCGGGCTGGGCCGCCAGACGCTGCGCCGCCAGCGCCAGCAGACTGCCGGTACTGGCGACCGTCTCCAGACAGCCGTGATTGCCACAGTAGCACTGCTGACCATAAGGATCGATTTGCGTATGGCCGATCTCGACCAGCGCCCGCCCCCGCTTATGCAGCAGCTGGCCGCCGCTGATCACCCCGGCGCCGACCGTTTCATCGATTACGATCTGAATCACATCCTGCGCGCCGCGCGAAGCGCCGAACAGCGACTCCGCCAGCGTCCAGGCGGAGATATCGTGCTGCACAAACACCGGTAATCCCGTGTGCGCCTCCAGCGCATCGCCCAGCGGCATATCGCGCACCTGATAGCCCGGCAGCCGATGCACCACACCTGACGCGGCGTTAATCAGCCCCGGCAGCGTGATGGCGATGGCCGTCAGACGCTCCAGCTTTTTCTGATGACGGATAAAGAAGGCATCCACCTGTTCAATCAGGGCGGTCAGCAGCGGCTGAGCGGATTCATCGGGCAGCGGCAGGCTCTCTTCGGCCAGCGCCTGACTGCTGAGATCGCGTAGCGTAAAGGTCATGGCACCGCGATGCAGACGAATGGCCAGATAGTGCCAGGCCTCCGTGTCCAGAATCAGCCCGATGGCCGGACGGCCACGACTGCCGGGTTCCTGAAACTCCGTCTCCTGCACCAGATGCGCGTCCAGCATTTCACGCACAATTTTTGTGATGCTGGCTGGCGCAAGCTGGGCACGGCGGGAAAGTTCGATACGCGAAATGGGACCATAACGGTCAATCAGCTGATATACGACACCTGCATTGGTCTGCTTGATCTGGTCAATATGGCCAGGTTGACTGTCCGGATTCACAACCCTGCTCCCGGTTATTTTCGCGCTTCTAAATAAACATGCGCCATGGTGAGGCAGATCAGGCAACAGCGTCAAATATTTGATTAGAAATGTGATTTATCGCACATATTGGCCTCTGTCAAAGGGTGCTTCCGGGCCGGTTTTCCCGCAGTAGCGCCATCATATTCGCCATCGGTGCGGTGATTTCGCGGCTGGCTGACCAGACCAGCCACAGCTCTGAAATGGCATCCTCTTCCGTCAGCGGCAGCCAGACCAGATCGGCCAGCTGCGCCCGGCGGAAGGAGGCGGGCAGAATGGAGACGCCAAGACCGGTTGCCACCAGCCCCAGAATGGTCATCGCTTCTCCCACTTCCTGCGTGATATAGGGCTGGATCTGATAGCGATGCAACAGCGCCAGGATATCGCTGTAGAGCGCGGTTCCGCCCTGGGCATCAAAGAAGACGAAGGGTTCGGCGGCCAGCGCGGTGACGGAGATCGCGCCGGCATCGGCCAGCGGATGCGCTTTGTGCACCACCGCACACAGCGGCTCGCTCATCAGCAGCTGATGCGCGAGATCGGCGGGCAGCGGCGTGTTGCGCATTACGCCAAGATCGAGCCGCCCCTCATGCAGCGGGGCCAGCTGCTGGCGGGTATTAATTTCCTGCATCTGAATATGCACCTGCGGCCAGCGCTGGCGAAAGCGAAACAGCGCGTCGGAGACCACCGCGGTAAAAGGCGCCGAGGAGGTGAACCCGATTCGCAGCCCGCCCTCTTCTCCCCGATGCAGCCGGGCTGCCCGGTCGGCCGCCTGCTCGACCTGCAGCAGGATGGCGCGGGCATCGTTCAGCAATTGCTGTCCGGCAGCGGTCAGCTGAACGCTGCGGTTGGTCCGGTTAAAGAGTCGGGCCCCGGTTTCTGCCTCCAGTTGCAGTATCTGCTGACTGAGTGGCGGCTGGGAGATGTTCAGCCGCCGGGCCGCGCGCCCGAAATGGAGCTCCTCGGCCACCGCAATAAAGTAGCGCAGGTGACGCAACTCAATATTCATATCTGAAACGTCTCATTTAAGATTATTAATATATTAGACATCATAATGATGCCTGCCTAAGCTGACGACAGGTTTTTTTACTCTTAAAGGAAAGTGTGTGAGTCACTCAACAGAGGCCGCCGCGGTAAATGAAGAGGCGGGTCGTGTGCCTTCAGAACCGGTGGCTGCGTCAGGTTATATCCGTCGGGGTTCGCGGCAGTTTATGCGCGTGACGCTGGCGCTCTTCTCCGCCGGTCTGGCGACCTTTGCCCTGCTCTATTGTGTCCAGCCGATCCTGCCGGTGCTCTCGCATCAGTTTGGCATCTCACCGGCGACCAGCAGCCTGTCACTCTCTATCTCAACCGGCCTGATGGCACTGGGCCTGCTGGTGACCGGGCCGCTTTCGGATGCTGTCGGCCGTAAATCGGTGATGGTGACAGCCCTGATGCTGGCCGCCATCTGCACGCTGATCTCAGCCACCATGAGCAGCTGGCACGGCATTCTGATCATGCGGGCGCTGATGGGGCTGTCGCTCAGCGGGGTGGCGGCGGTGGGCATGACCTACCTCAGCGAGGAGATGGATGCGCGGGTCGTCGCCTTCTCTATGGGGCTCTATATCAGCGGAAACTCTATCGGCGGCATGAGCGGGCGTCTGCTGAGCGGTGTGCTGACCGACCTCTTCTCATGGCGGATCGCCGTGGCGGTAATTGGCCTGTTTTCGCTGGCTTCGGCGCTGATGTTCTGGAAGATCCTTCCCGCGTCACGTCATTTCCGCCCCATCACGCTGCGTCCGCGCAACCTGCTGATTAACTTCCGGCTGCACTGGCGCGATCCCGGCCTGCCCTGGCTGTTTGCCGAAGGGTTCCTGCTGATGGGTGCCTTTGTCACGCTGTTTAACTACATCGGCTACCGGCTGCTGGATGCCCCCTGGCATCTGAGTCAGGCCGTGGTCGGGTTGTTGTCGGTGGTCTATCTCACCGGCTCGTGGAGTTCGCCGAAAGCGGGTGCGCTGACCAGCCGGCTGGGACGGGGACCGGTGATGCTGGGTGCGACCGCCATTATGCTGCTGGGACTGCTGATCACGGCGTTCAACTCGCTCTGGCTGATCCTGCCGGGGATGATGCTGTTCACCGCCGGTTTCTTTGCCGCCCATGCGGTTGCCAGTGGCTGGATTGGCCCGCGCGCACGTCGGGCACGCGGCCAGGCCTCATCGCTTTATCTGTTCAGCTACTACGTGGGTTCCAGCGTCGCCGGGACGCTGGGCGGTCTGTTCTGGCATAACTTTGGCTGGCACGGCATCACGCTGTTTATCAGCACCCTGCTGCTGCTGGCGTTGCTGGTGGCCTGGCATCTGCACCGCAAAAAGCTCTGATTTCCCTCTTCTGCCAGGCCCGGATGGCCTCACCAGGCCTGGCAGCACCACACGCTGACTGTCGCTCATCCTCTTCCCTGAAAATCCCCCGCGAAAAAACCCCACAATTCCCGCTATAATCGGTTTTATTGAATCATTTCATCTGCTTTGCCTCTTAACACGGCAACAAGGAACGCCTGTGGCTCTCTACTACTACGTCAATAAACAATCGGGATATAACGATAATCATGTGGTGCATGCCGCTGGCTGCCCGCATCTTCCCGACATGGAAAACCGACTGTTTCTGGGCAGTTTTTATCACGTCAATGCCGCCATTCTTCAGGCAAAAAAATATTACGTGGGGGCTATCGGCTGTGAGAACTGCTGCCCGATTAATGCCAGCCACCTGCCGGAGACGCCGCTCAGCGTCGCCCAGAAACATACGCCGGGGTCACGCTAAGCTGTCGGAGGGTGTCGGCGTGAAATTTACTTACCGCTGCGCTAATTTGTTAAGCATCAGCGCCGTTTTCCGTTATGTTACTCTTCCTGACTCTTTTTGATGGAAAGCACGATGCGGGATAAGTTTGCGCGTTCTCAGATCGCCCTTCACTGGCTGACTTTTTTACTGGTCGTGACAGCCTACGCCACCATTGAGCTGCGCGGCTTTGTACAGCGCGGCTCCTGGCAGGGGTACGCCATGATCATCACCCACTTCAGCGCAGGTGCGACCGTTCTGGTGCTGATGATCGCCCGCCTGTTTCTGCGTACCCGTCATCGCACGCCACCCATTACGCCAGCCGCGCCGCGCTGGCAGACCGCGGTGGCTCATCTGACGCACACCCTGATCTATGCCCTGTTTATCACCCTGCCGATCCTCGGCCTGTCGTCGCGCTACCTCAAGGGGCGGGAGTGGTGGCTGTTTGGCATCAGCATGCCGGTTGCACCGGAGCCCAATTTTGACCTGGCGGATATGCTGATCGACTGGCATGAAACCCTGGCACCGCTGGGATACTGGCTGATCGGGCTGCATGCGGCGGCGGCGCTGTTTCATCACTATCTGCTTAAAGACAATACCCTGCTGCGCATGATGCCGCCTCGCCGCGATCAGTAATCTCATCCCGTCGCCCCTGAACGGGGCGATAAAAAAATTTCCGCCCTAAAAGCCGGTTATCAGGTTTCGCTTCCCGCTTTATTCACTACAATGGTCTGTAATTTGTGACGCAGGTCACTTTCGCTGGATGTCTGCCACATCCGAATTCGCTGTACTGACAGATTTGACACCTCATGCAACCAACAACTGTTTCACGTAAAACTGCCTGGCTACGCGTGGTCTTGCTGGCCATCGCGGCTTTTGTATTTAATACCACCGAATTTGTACCGGTGGGTCTCCTTTCGGACATTGCGGCTGACTTTTCCATGCAGACGGCGGATGTCGGGATCATGCTCACGATCTACGCCTGGGTGGTCGCGCTGCTGTCACTGCCGCTGATGCTGCTGACGCGCAACGTGGAGCGGCGACTGCTGCTGGGAGTACTGTTTACGATCTTTATCGTCAGTCACGTTCTGTCGACCTTCGCCTGGGACTTTCGGTCGCTGATGGTTTCACGCGTCGGCATCGCCCTCTCTCACGCGGTGTTCTGGTCGATCACGGCTTCACTGGCTATTCGCGTGGCCCCGGCCGGAAAAAAAACGCAGGCGCTGAGTATGCTGGCGACCGGAACCGCACTGGCCATGGTGCTGGGGGTGCCGATTGGCCGCGTGGTGGGTCAGTATCTTGGCTGGCGAACAACCTTCGGCGCGATTGGCCTGTCGGCACTGGTACTGATGATCATGCTGGTACGGATACTGCCGCGTCTGCCCAGTGAACACACCGGCTCACTGAGCAGCGTGCCGATGCTGTTTCGCCGTCCGGCGCTGGTCAGCATGTATCTGCTGGTAACCATTGTGGTGACCGCGCACTACACCGCCTACAGCTACATCGAGCCCTTTATGCAGAGCGTGGCGCAATCCAGCGGCAATTTCACCACCCTGCTGCTGCTGCTGTTTGGCTCTGCGGGTATTCTGGGCAGCGTGCTGTTCAGCACCCTGGGCAATAAATTCCCTTCCGCGCTGCTGATTGCCGCGATTGCGCTGATCACCCTCTGCATGGGACTGCTGATCTTTGCTGCGGTTCGTCCGACGGCGATCGCTATCCTGTGCATCGTCTGGGGCATGGCGATGATGATGATTGGACTGGGTATGCAGGTGCGGGTGCTGTCTCTGGCGCCGGATGCAACGGATGTGGCAATGTCACTCATGTCCGGCATCTACAATATCGGCATAGGCGCAGGCGCGCTGCTGGGAAGCCAGGTCAGTCTCTATCTGAATATGTCGGAAGTCGGCAACGTCGGGGGGATGATCGGTCTGGTGGCGTTACTGTGGTGTGTCTATATTTTCCGCCGTTATCCTCAGCTTCGCAGTAATGGCTAAGACCGGCGCGGAGAGGATAAAAAAAAGGCTTCAGATAAGCTGGTTATCTGAAGCCTGTTTCTCTTATTTATAGAGAATGGCGGTGCCATGCAGGTTGTTGCTGCCAGAGGTCGAAGTGATGCGGAAAGACTTTGCACCGGCATCGCTGGCCTTTTCTGACAGTTGCTGCTCAAGCGAGGTCAGATTGCTGCTGCCCGTCGCGCTGATGACGCCCACGCGTTGCTGATCCAGTGGCGTGCTGCTTACCTGCTGCGCCGCCACGCTGGCGAATGAGAGGCCACTGAGCAGGGCCGCGGCCACTATCATGCTGATACGTTTCATAACGAACCCCTTCTTCATTTTCTGCCGGATGCCCGGTTACTGATAGATCACCGCCGTGCCGTGCAGTTTGTTCTGACCGCTGGTTGAGGTGATGCGGAACGATTTCGCACCGGCTTCATCCGCTTTGGCGTTGAGCTGCGCTTCGACTGAACTCAGGTTGGTGCCGCCCAGCACAGAGATGGTGCCGACAGGCTGCTGATTAGCCGGTTCGCTGGTAACCAGGTCAGCGGCAGACGCGCCAAAAGTCAGTGTGGTGAGTGCCAGAACAGCCAGGGTAGTTTTGATGGTTTTCATAATCTTCTCTCTTTTCAGTGATCGTGTTCAGTGGGTCTGAAATCGGTTGTCGCTATTTAATTAACGACCGTTAAATAAATGATAGACCCCGATCAGGCTGGCCGTCAATATTTATTTAATGAGCGTTATTTTAATCGCGAAGTGGCGTGATTATGGGCTTCAGCCCCTTTTCTGACTTAACCATAGGGGCGATAAAACCGGGCTGGCGCACAAAATGGCAACCCCGGAGGACGGCCTGCCTCTCCGCCCTTGCACATTTTTATAATGATCGGTAATTTAATAGAGTGTTCCCCAGTCAGAGAGGATGTATGAGTCAGGTTCAGGATTGCGATACCCGGAAATGCCGTGGCCGTCCCAAAGTGTTCGATCGTGAAGCCGCGCTCGATAAGGCACTGACCCTGTTCTGGACCCACGGGTACGAAGGCACCTCGCTCGCCGATCTGGTGGCCGCTACCGGTGCTAAAGCGCCGACGCTCTATGCGGAGTTCGTCAATAAAGAGGGATTATTCCGCGCCGCGATGGAGCGCTATGTTGAGAAATTCAGCGCCTGGCGTGATGCGGCACTGGGCGATGATAAGCTGGCGGTCTCTGAGGCGGTTGAGGCCTATTTCCGCGCTACCGCGGCCTGCTTTACCGAACGCGACTCGCCCGGCGGCTGCTTCTTTATCTGCACCTCAAGCGCCCTGTCGGCGGCTTCCGCGGATATTGCGGCCATGCTGCAAGAGCAGCATCAGTCACAGGAGCAGGTTTTAAAGGATTTCCTCTGCTCGCGTCAGCAGCGTGGTGAACTGGGAGAGTCAGTGGACATTGCTGCGCTGTCGCGCTATCTGAGCTGTCTGCTTCAGGGCATGTCGGTGCGGGCGCGGGAAGGTGCGGAGCGCGCAGACCTGGAGAGTATTATCGATACGCTGATGGCGATGTGGCCTACCCTGACAGGACTCTGTCAGGCTCAGCGGTAAGATTCAGGGCGGGATTCCCGCCCTGTTGCACGTTCAGCTGAGAAAGAAGACCGGCCGGAGCGGCTGACTGACGGGACTATTGTCCGCATGAGAGGGCATCAGATCCTTCATGGAGGCCCACCAGCGCTGACAGACCGCCGTTTGCGCCACCGCGTTCCAGCGCGCTTCCGATTCAATCTCCACGCTGGCAAAGAGCAGATGCCGCTCCTCATCCAGCCAGATGGCATAATTACGGGCACCATGTTCTTTCAGCGTATCAGCCAGTTCGGGCCAGATGGGTGAGTGACGACGCTCATACTCCGCATGGCAATCCGGATTGACCTGCATCACAAAGGCTTTACGCAACATGGGCAGGCCCCGCATCCAGTGCCGGTTGCCAGGGCGTGACACCAAAACGTTTACCCAGCGCGACCAGCTGTTCTGTGGTGATGCTCTGACGTATCCCGCCCATCGACAGCACCTTAACCATCACTTCGGATGATTTCTCGGCGGTGTCAATCAGCCCAAACGTCTCATCGAGCGTCGGGCCGGTGCCAAAGACGCCGTGGAACGGCCACATCACCAGCGTGTGCGACTGCATCTGCGCCGCCGTCGCGGCGCCGATCTCATCGGTGCCGGGCACCATCCAGGGCAACACGCCCACGCCATCCGGGAAGACCACCAGACACTCGGTGCTCCCCTCCCACAGCAGGCGGGTAAAGCGCGCCGACTCCATCTCAACTACATAACTCAGGGCCATAAAGTGGGTGGCATGACAGTGCATAATCACCCGATCTCTGCCGCCGCTGACTGCCTTGCGCACCGCATGCGACTGAAAATGTGACGCCAGCTCGGAGGTCGGCAGCCCGCCATTGACCAGCCCCCAGTGAATTTTGCAGGAGAGCCCCTGGCTGTCGACCTGCAGCAGTGCCAGGCAGTCCGCGGGGTCCAGCTGAACGTTGCGCATAAATTTTCCCGACCCGGTCACCAGAAACCAGTCGTTTGCCAGCGCCGGGGCGGGCTGACTCAGCTCGAAACAACGAGGCTCCTGGCAGAAATCAGCCCTGAAGGGGCTCACCTCCTCCTCACTCAGCCGCAGGCTGACGTTGCCACCATTGCGTTCATCCCATCCCTTCAGCCACATGTCGCTGGTTGCCTTAACCATTCCCTTTACAAACTCTGAAGCAAGAATGCTTTGCATAATGAAATCCCTTAACGTTGGCTCAAAATCTGCTGTTCATAATGGCGCACATCACTTAACCAGCTGGCGTCAGTTGGAACGTCATGACGCAGGCACCAGGCTTCCCACACCGCCTGCCACGGCAGTGATTTCTGCTCTTCCAGCCAGACCAGCCGCGCGGTGTAATCCCCGCCATTCTCAGCCTGACGCAGACGATCGGTCGGCTCCAGCAGGGCGCGCAGCAGCGCCTTCTGGGTATTGCGGGTGCCGATAACCCAGGCCGCAATCCGGTTGATCGATGCGTCAAAGAAATCGAGGCCGATATGCACTTTGTCGAACAGCTGGTGACGGACGATCTCACTGGCAATAGCCTGCGTTTCATCATCCAGCAGCACCACATGATCGCTGTCCCAGCGCACCGGACGGCTGACGTGCAGCAGCAGGCGCGGCACGTAGAGCATGGCGGCGGAGATCTTGTCGGAGATCACCTCGGTAGGATGGAAATGGCCCGCATCCAGGGTCAGTGCCGTCTGACGGCTGGCGGCGTAGCCGAGATAAAACTCATTTGATCCCACGGTGTAGCTCTCTGCGCCGATACCGAACAGCTTGCTCTCTACCGCATCGATGTGATGCTGCGGGTTGAGTTTTTCCGCAATGACCTCATCCAGAGCGCTCATCAGACGCTGACGCGGCGCCAGCCGGTCGACGGTGATATCCTTCATGCCGTCCGGTACCCAGATGTTCATCACTGAAGGCGTGCCCAGCTGCTCACCAAAGTGGGCGGAGATGCGGCGACTGGCTTTGCAGTGGTCGATCCAGAACTGGCGCACGGTTTGATCGCTGTGCGACAGCGTAAACCCGTCAGCACTGAGCGGATGTGAGAAGCAGCTGGGGTTAAAATCGAGCCCGACGCCCCGCTCTCTGGCCCATTCGACCCAGCGCGCGAAATGCGCCGGCTCAATAGCGTCCCGTTCAACCGGCCTGTCGCTCTCCAGATAAAGTGCGTGCAGATTCAGACGCTTGAGGCCGGGGATCAGCGACATCGCCTTATCGATATCACCGCGCAGTTCGCTGGCG
Source organism: Pantoea sp. Sc1 (assembly GCF_000255315.1). Classification (NCBI taxonomy): domain Bacteria; kingdom Pseudomonadati; phylum Pseudomonadota; class Gammaproteobacteria; order Enterobacterales; family Erwiniaceae; genus Pantoea; species Pantoea sp. Sc1. Next base: position 2,082,625 of record NZ_AJFP01000001.1, on the reverse strand, counting down.
TTGCGTGCACGTCCCGGATAGTTGCCGGTCGCCTGAATGCCGCCGGTGAGGGCGGCCTGCGGGTTTTCAAATCCCCGCACATCGTCGCCCTGCCAGCAGTGCATGGAAACCGGGATTGTGTCGAGCTGGCGAATAGCCTCTTCAGCATCAACCCCAATATCGGCATAGCGTTGTTTAGCCAGTTCAAAGGCCTGTTCTGTCTGCTTAGTCATAAGCGGGTTCCTCTGCGGGTTGACTCAGCGTCGCGAAGCGGGCCTGACTGGCCGCGAAGACGTCTGAAATGTGTGGTTCGAATGTTTCGAGGGGGAAGGTGTTCATCACGCAGTTGCGGAAATCGGCGACATCCGTCAGTTCGCCGAGGGCAATCAGCTGGCAGCCGACGTTACCCAGCGTGGAGGCCTCTACCGGCCCGGCCAGCACCGGAATCTCACAGGCATCTGCACAGAGCTGATTCAGAAAACGATTCTGGCTGCCACCGCCGACCACATGCAGCCGGGTGAAGGGCTTCCCGCGCAGCGCGGCGAGTTCGCTGATGACCTGACGGTAGAGCAGCGCCAGGCTGTCAAAAATGCAGCGGGCCAGCGCAGCGGCGGATTGCGGCACGGGCATGCCCTGCTCTGCGCAGGCTTTCTGAATCTCGCTGACCATGTTGTCAGGATTGATAAAGCGCGGATCGTTGGGGTTAATCAGCGAAAGACAGGCGGGCTGACGGGCGGTCTCAGCGATCAGCGCACAGAGGTCGTCAATCTGCCGTTCAGCACAGAGACGCTGCAGCAGCCATAAACCCATGATGTTTTTCAGGACGCGATAGCCTTCTGCGCCGCCTTCGTTGGTAATATTGGCACGCAGTGCCGCCTCGCTCGCATAGGGTTGCAGGCTTTCAAAGCCCATCAGCGACCAGGTGCCGGAGCTGAGATAGGCGGCATCCTCCTGCAGCAGCGGCGTGGCCAGCACTGCGCTGGCGGTGTCGTGGGTGGCCACCGCAATAACCGGCACCGCCTCGCCCCGCTGACTCCGCCAGTGTCCCACTGTGTTGCCCGGCGCCTGCGGCTGACCGAACCAGCCTGCCTCAATCCCCGCCCAGCCAATCAAATCGCGATCCCACTCGCCGCTGTGAATATTGAGCATCTGGGTGGTGGTGGCGTTGGTGTACTCCCAGTTGAGGTTGCCGGTCAGGCGGAAGTGCAGGTAATCCGGGATCATCAGCGCATGTGCCACACGCGCCTGCCAGTCAGGCTGCTGCTGATGCAGGGCGCGCATCTGATAGAGCGTATTGAAAGGCAGAAACTGAATGCCGGTTTTTGCATAGATGGCGCTGTGGCCCAGCTCCTGCTGCGCCTGCGCCATCAGGCCGTGGGTGCGTGCATCACGATAGCTGACCGCTTCACCCACCGGCTCACCCTGCGCATCCAGCAGCACCATATCCACGCCCCAGGTGTCGATGCCGATACTGTCCGGCACGATCCCCTCCTCAACAGCCTGCTCCAGCCCGGCACGGATCGCCTGCTCCAGCATCGCCAGATCCCAGCAGTCATAGCCGGCACGACGCAGACGCCGGTTTTCAAAACGGCGGATTTCACGCAGATCCAGCTGGCGCTGCGCGTCATCCCAGCGGGCGAGCATGACCCGGCCGCTGGATGCGCCGAGATCGATAGCAATGATATTTCGCCTGGTCATGGTGGCTTTTCCCTGTGATTAAGTGGTCACAGAGTAAAAATCGGGTCGCCTGAACACCTTCCCGGCAGTGCCAGCGCCTGGGGTGCTCTGGCAGACCTGCAAAGAATGTCGTGAGAGAGATCACAGAGGCAGCAGTGAGCACGATGTGACCCCTGCCGCAAATCTGTTAACTGCAGGGGATTTCTTGAAAAATCAGCAGGATTCCTGCTGAGACGTGCTGAAAATTCAAGGTAAGGTAACAGCGTCCTGATTAGACTGCGTTGCAGTTTTGTTAATCAGTGAGGGACGATCATGACTCTGTTGCACAGTGCGGATTTTTTTCCTGACGGCAATTACGCGATTGCGATTGAACCCCGCATCCCCCAGGCCCCCTTTCCGGAGCATCATCATGATTTTCATGAAATCGTTCTGGTTGAGCACGGCGCCGGGATTCATGTGTTCAATGGTCAGCCACAAACGCTCTGCGCCGGCTGTGTCTGCTTTGTCCGCGATCACGATCGTCATCTTTATGAACAGACGGATAACCTCTGCCTGACCAATGTGCTCTATCGCAGCCCCGGCGCGTTCCGTTTTCTCTCCGGATTGCAGGCGCTGCTGCCGTGCGAACGGGATGGGGATTATCCTTCTCACTGGCGCATCAATCAGAAGGTGATGGCGCAGGCCCTGAGTGTGGCAGCGCAGATGCAGCAGCACGAGGCCTGGTCACTGGACAGGCAGGCGCGGCAGGAGCAGCTCTTTTTACAGCTGCTGGTGCTGTTACGTGAAGCCTGTCGTGATGGCGGTCGTCAGGATCAGGAGGCGCGGCTGCATCGCCTGCTGGACTGGCTGGCGGATCATTACAGTGACGAGATTGTCTGGGATGAACTGGCCGACCGTTTCTCTCTGTCGCTGCGAACGCTGCACCGACAGATGAAGCAGCAGACCGGCAGTACGCCGCAGCGTTATCTGAACCGTCTGCGCCTGTTACAGGCGCGTCACCTGCTGCGTCACAGCGATCTGCGCATTACCGACATCGCCTTCCAGTGTGGATTTGGAGACAGCAACCATTTCTCTACCCTGTTCAGGCGCGAATTTGGCTGCGCCCCGCGAGCGGAGCGCCAGCAGATGAGGTAAAGGAGCCGACTATGGCGTTGATACTCAGTCGTGATGACTATTTTCCCGCCCCCAGTTTACCGGTGGCGGTTGCCGAAAGGATGCCACAGCCCTCTTTTCCGCCGCACCGACACGAGTTCAGCGAAATCGTCATCGTCTGGCGCGGTAATGGCCTGCACGTCCTCAACGATCGCCCCTGGCTCATCACCTGCGGCGACCTCTTTTTTATCCGCGATAGCGACTGCCATAGTTACGACAGCGTTAACGACCTGGTGCTGGATAACATCCTCTACTGCCGCGACCGCTTTGGTCTGGCGCTTGACTGGGATAGCCTGCTGCCGCCACAGGGCCCCGAAGCCCCTGGCTGCTGGCGTCTGACTACCCGCGGTATGGGGCTGGCGCGCGGTGTGATCAGCCAGCTGGAGCGTGAAAGTCGCAAGAGCGATCCTCTGTCGGTTCAGCTCTCTGAAGCCCTGTTTCTGCAGCTGGTGCTGATTCTGCGGCGCCACGGCTACGCCGCCGATCGTCCCTGGGTTCTGCCGGAGGGGGAACAGCTCGATCTGCTGATGTCAGCGTTGCAGGGGGCGATTACCCGGCCGTTTGATCTGGCTGCGTTCTGCCAGCAAAACCAGCTGAGCGAACGGGCGCTGAAACAGCTTTTCCGCCAGCAGACCGGGATGACCATCGGCCATTACCTGCGTCAGTTACAGCTCTGTCAGGCAAAATATCTGCTGCGAACGCAGGCGTGCCTGATCAGCGAAGTGGCGGCCCGCTGCGGCTTCGATGACAGTAACTATTTTTCCGTGGTTTTCACCCGTGAAACCGGCCTCACGCCCAGTGCCTGGCGTCAGCGATTTCTCCCCTCCGGGCCAGCGCTGAAAAGCGCCGAACCGGAATAACACGGGCGTCAGACCAGAGCGCTGGATACCGCAGCGCAAAAGTACAAAACACAGGGAACAGGGTCAGAGGAGGAAAGCGTCCCGCGCCAGGGACGGCGCGGGCCGAGCGGCCATGGATGGCTTAAGCGACTTTCCGATCTGACCCTGTTCCCTGTGCAGGCACGATCTTACCGCCTGAGAACGCCCGGAATGAGCCTGTCAGACAGGCCCGTTCTCCTCCGCGCCGCAGGAAGCCTGCGGCTTACGCTGCCATACCCAGCCCAACGATGTTTGCCGCGATGATAATGACCACGCAGCCAATCGATAACACACTGACCGGGCGGCGTCCCGCTGACTTCCACTCTTTCAACAGCAGGCCTACCAGTCCTCCGCACAGCACATACAGGCTCATGTGCAGCATCCAGCTGACATAGTCATACTGCGGCGGGATTCGGGCGTGGCCCCAGGCGTAAAAGAAAAACTGCAGATACCACATGGTGCCGCCAAGCACGGCGAACGCGGTATTAGCAATAAGCAGCGGCCTGGCGACGGAAAAGTCCCTGCGAACTGACAGATCGGGTCGGGTAGCCAGCCGCCAGAAGCAGAAGCCCAGGTTCACCAGCGCCCCACCGCCCATGATGATCACATAGCTGGGTAAAGCCACATAGAGCGGGTCGATCCCCAGATTCGCGGCGGCCTGATGCATCGGCTTGGCGGCATCCATCGCAAAGGACATCCCCGCCGAGAAGATGCCGCACATTACCGCCAGCAGCAGACCCTTCCTGAGATTAAACTCTTCGGCGTTGATCCCCAGCGCCCGCTCCTTCAGCAATCCGGCACGCGACACAATCCCGACGCCAGCCAGGGCCACCAGCACGCCCAGTAAGGTCAGCCGCCCCCCCGCAGAGGCAAATAACTCGCCAAAGCGCCCCTGCAGCAGCGGCGTCATCAGCGTGCCGACCACCAGCGTAATACCAATCGCGATGCCGATGCCCATCGACATGCCGAGATAGCGCATGGTCAGTCCGTAGTTGATATTACCGATGCCCCACATCGCGCCGAAGAGAAACACGGGTGTCAGCTGCGACAGCGTGAAGCTGCTGTAATAAGCCCGGAAGTCGGGCAGCAGAATGGCACTGACCGCCCACGGCAGGATCAGCCAGGAGATCAGGCCCCCCACCGACCACATGGTTTCCCAGGACCATCGTTTTACCTGCTTAAACGGCGCGTAGAAACACGCGGCGCTGGCAGCGCCGACAAAATGCCAGAAAATCCCCGCAATAATGGCACTGTTCATTGTTATTCCCCGGTTTGGTTGAGGTCTGTCGGAAAGCGCTCAGCTTCCGCTCAGCAGGCAGTCTACGGTTTGCATCGATTCCTCAGCCTTTGGATGAATGCCGGAAGCCCGCGCGGAGTGGCAATATTGACCCGATGCTGCTGTCAGGGATCACAATTCTGCAGTTGTCAGAGGCCGGGCTGCCTGAACAGGTAAGTGCCTTATAATTCACTGTTTTTCCCCTTTCTGCTGTGTGGCGCAGCACAATTCCCGCGTCACTGCCATGCACGCCACCCGCGTGGCAGAGGCGCAAAGAAGCCTTTCATTCCCACCTGCAAGGTCGTATACACTGGGGAAAATTGATCGGTTCAGGGTTCAGGATGACGACTAAGTGGTTAACACTGTTACTTTCGCAGGCAGTCAGCCGGGTGATGCTGGATGACATCCGCGCGATAGTGCCTGCTGAGGCGCTAAAGGTGTTTGTGAACGGCATGGATGAAGCCCACTACGCCACCATCGAATGTATACAGGCGGAGCAGCACTGCGCGCTGATCGCCTCCGCGATTGTGGTCTGGCGTCAGCTGGGGCATATCGAGCATATTCTGTATAAGAAGGGAGAGGTGTTAAGGGAGGAGACGGAGGCCACGCAGTTTCAGATCTTTACGCTGCTGAAAACCCATCGCGCAGTGCTGCAGATCTCATGATAAGATTGCGCCCCCATAGTGCTGTTTGCAGCAGGTAGAGTATGAGAATTGGCATCCTGTTTCCGATCGCCATCATTGTGGCAGGCGTCGGCTTTCTGGCGTGGTTTATCGGCAGCGGTCTGGCCATGCCAGGCTCGTAACGGCTAAGGCAGCAGCGTGACGCGCGCTGCCCGTCGCCCGGCGTGGCCGACTGCGGGTCAAGGCTAGCGCAGCTGACTGTCTTTACTGCCCCGACGGTTATATAAACTGCTGGTCTGCTGCTGTTTATCGATTTTTTCCTGACAGGCTACGCAGTAGCGTACCCCTTTCAGCGCCTGGCGGCGGGCTTCAGGAATCGGCTCGCCACAGAGTTCACATTCGGTCGCGCTTTCGCCATGACCCAGCGACTGCCTCACCCGCTCGATGCCATCATTGACGGTGCTGTCAATCTGCTCCTGTACTGCGCCTTCTGACGCCCATCCGTTAGCCATGATACACCCCCTTTTTTCATTACATTGCTTCTATAAATCTACAACATATTGACGTTTTTGCCGCAGAGCAGCGCACTATCTGTCACTGGCTGCCAGCCAGACGCCGCAACTGGCACTCAGCATAAGGTCACCGGCCCGCATCTGCTTCACCCTGCCATCACATTACTGCAACGTGTCGATAGCGGAGAGTTAAGTAAATGACAACACATCATCAACATTACATTAATGGCCAGTTTGTCGGTTCGCAGGGTGACCAGTGGATTGAGGTGATCAACCCGGCCACCGAGGCGTTGCTGTCACGCATCCCGCAGGGAAGTCGTGAGGACGCCCGTCTTGCCATCCACGCGGCAGAAGCCGCTCAGCCGGACTGGGAGGCGCTGCCTGCGGTAGAGCGTGGTCTCTGGCTGCATAAAATCGCCTCGGCCATCCGTGAGCGCGAACCGGAGCTGACGGCCACGATTGTGGCCGAAGGCGGAAAAACGCAGGGACTGGCGAAGACCGAAGTGCTGTTTACCGCCGACTATCTCGATTACATGGCGGAGTGGGCGCGGCGTTATGAAGGTGAAATCATCAACAGCGACCGACCCGGTGAGCATATCTTCCTGTTCAGAAAGGCGATTGGGGTGACAACCGGGATACTGCCGTGGAATTTTCCCTTCTTCCTGATCGCCCGTAAAGCCGCGCCTGCCCTGATCACCGGCAACACCATCGTCATTAAACCCAGTGAGCTGACGCCAAACAATGCGGCGATCTTCGCCGATATTCTGCAGCAGACAGGCCTGCCCGCTGGGGTGTTCAATATCGTCTATGGTTTCGGGCAGGACGTGGGCCAGGAGCTGGCGGCAAACCCGAAAGTCGGGCTGGTCAGCCTGACGGGTAGCGTCGGTGCCGGCATCGCCACCATGCAGGCCGCGGCACAGAACGTCACCAGCGTCTCCCTGGAGCTGGGCGGTAAGGCCCCGGCGATTGTCATGGCGGATGCTGACCTGGAGCTGGCCGTGCGCGCCATCGTCGCTTCGCGAATGATAAACAGCGGCCAGGTCTGTAACTGCGTCGAACGGCTCTATGTGCAGGAGGCGATTTATGAGCGGTTTATCGACGCGCTCACGGCGGCCTTTCGGCAGGTGACCCTGGGTGACCCCGCCGAACAGAGCGATATTGATATGGGGCCGCTGATTAGCGCTGCGGCACGCGATCGCGTTGAGCAGAAGGTGGCTGAGGCGGTCGCCGCAGGTGCCAGCGTGGTGCTGGGCGGCCGGCGCGCCGGTGAGAAAGGCTTTTTCTTCCAGCCCACGCTTATGACCGGGGTTCGTCAGGAGATGCCGATTATGCAGGAGGAGATATTCGGGCCTGTGCTGCCGGTAATGAGCTTTAAAACGCTGGATGAGGCGATAGCCCTGGCAAACGACTGCCAGTATGGGCTGACCTCTTCCCTCTATACGCAGGATCTCAACACCACGCTCTACGCCCTGCGTAAGCTGAAGTTTGGCGAAACCTATGTTAACCGTGAAAATTTTGAGGCCATGCAGGGCTTTCATGCCGGATGGCGCAAATCGGGCATTGGCGGTGCCGATGGTAAACATGGTCTGGAGGCCTATCTGCAGACCCATGTTGCCTACCTGCAGGGCCATTAACAAAACGGGCCGCACAGGCGGCCCGTTTAATCTTTCTGTTCGCGACTCACTGACTGATGTCGACCGGATAGAAGATGTGTTTGCCAAAGGGATCGACCTGATAGCCGCTGACCGATTTGCGCACCGGCTCGAAGATCGTCGAGTGCGCAATCATCACCGCGGGCATCTGATCATGCATCATCTGCTGTGCCTGCAGATAGAGTGCGGTACGTTTGCCCTGATCCGGTTCGGCACGCGCTTCGGTAATTAACTTTTCAAATGGCTGATAGCACCATTTCGACGAGTTAGACCCGCCCTGTGCCGACGTGCAACTGTAAAGCGGGCCAAAGAAGTTATCCGGATCGCCGGTCGCAGTGGTCCAGCCCATGAGTGCCGCCTGATGCTCGCCGCTGCGTACCCGTTTCAGGTACTCGCCCCACTCGTAGCTGACGATGCTGGCTTTGATGCCGACTTTGGCCCAGTCCGCCTGAATCATCTCCGCCATGCGGCGCGCGTTAGGGTTATAGGGGCGCTGCACCGGCATCGCCCAGAGCGCGATCTCCGTGCCCGGTTTGACCCCCGCCTGCTGCAACAGGACTTTGGCCTGCTCTGGATCGTAGTCGTAATCTTTCAGATCCTTATCGGCGCTCCAGACGCCCGGCGGCAGGATATTTTTTGCGACCGTGCCGGTGCCTTTGAAAATCGCCTCGATGATGGCCGGTTTGTTAATGGCCATTGCCAGCGCCTGGCGCACTTTGACATTGTCGGTGGGAGCTTTAGTGGTGTTAAACGCCAGGAAGCCGGTGTTCAGCCCCGCCTTCTGTTCCAGGGTGATGTCGGGGTTAGCGCGCATCTTCTCCAGATCGGCGGGATTAGGGAACGGCATCACCTGACACTCGTTCTTCTCCAGTTTGGCATAGCGCACGGAAGCATCCGGCGTAATGCTGAACACCAGCCGATCAATCTTCGCCTTGCCCTGCCAGTAGTCAGGAAACGCCTTGTAGAGAATGCGTGAATCCTTCTGATACTGCACCAGCTCAAACGGGCCGGTGCCAATCGGATTCATATCCACCTTCTCCGGCGTCCCCGCCTTCAGCATGGCATCAGCATATTCGGCTGAGTGGATCGAGGCGAAATACCAGGCGAGATCGGCCAGAAACGGCGCTTCAGGATGTGAGAGCGTAAAGCGGACGGTGTGATCGTCCACCCGGTCGATGCTTTTGATCAGGGTGGAGAGTTCCAGACTTTCAAAGTTCGAGTAGGTGCCGCCAGAGACGTTGTGGTAGGGGTTTTTCGGGTCCATCTGGCGCATAAACGAGAAAATCACATCATCGGCGTTAAAGTCGCGGCTGGGTTTAAACGCCTTATTACTCTGAAACTTTACGTTCTGCCGCAGATGGAAGGTATAGACCTTGCCGTCAGGGCTGATCTCCCAGCGTTCAGCCAGACTGGGCACCAGCTCGGTGGTGCCGGGGGTGAAGTCCACCAGCCGGTTGAACACCGGCACGGCGCTGGCATCCACACTGGTCCCGGAGGTGTAGAGCTGAGGATTGAAGTTTTCTGGCGAACCTTCAGAGCAGTAAACCAGGGTTCTGGCGTTCACGCTGCCAGCCAGCGCGACGCCTGCCGTCATCAGCGCTAAGGTGGCTATCTTTGTTTTCATTATCATCCTCGCTTTGTATTGACTTCTGGTGGGCACAATATCTAAATGAATCATTCAGATGCTTCATTGATAGCACGATTCGGCACCATAGCGAACCCTGCCTGTAGCTGACTAATAAGGAATAGTGATGACAGACAAACCTGAGTCGCAGCTCACCGAACGTTTTTTCCGTTACCTCGCCGTCAGCAGCCAGAGCGATGCCAAATCCACCACCCTGCCCAGCACACCGAGCCAGCACGCCATGGCCGCGCTGCTGGCGGAGGAGCTGCGTGCGCTGGGACTGGATCAGGTGGTGGTGGATGAACATGCCACCGTGACCGCCGTGAAGCGCGGCAACCGCCCTGACGCGCCACGCATCGGCTTTATTACCCATATCGACACCGTTGATGTCGGTCTGTCGCCCGATATCCATCCGCAGATCCTCACCTGGCAGGGCGAAGATCTCTGTCTCAACGCACAGCAGGATATCTGGCTGCGCCGCGATGAACATCCGGAGATCGCGCCCTACATCGGTGAGCCGGTGATTTTCAGCGACGGCACCAGTGTGCTGGGCGCAGACAACAAAGCCGCCGTGTCTGTGGTGATGACGCTGATGGCAAACCTCAGCGGCGACCATGGCGATATCGTGGTGGCCTTTGTGCCGGATGAGGAGATCGGCCTGCGCGGGGCGAAAGCGCTGGATCTGGAAACGCGCTTTAACGTGGACTTTGCCTGGACCATCGACTGCTGTGAACTGGGCGAAGTGGTCTATGAGAACTTCAATGGCGCCGCCGCAGAAATCGTGTTTACCGGCGTGCCGGCGCATCCGATGTCGGGCAAAGGGGTGCTGGTAAATCCCCTGCTGATGGCGCACGACTATATCAGCCTGTTTGACCGCCAGCAGACCCCGGAGCATACCGAAGGACGTGAAGGCTATATCTGGTTTAACGAGATTCAGGCTAACGCCAGCCGGGCGACCCTGAAAGCCTCCATCCGCGATTTTGACCTGACCCGCTTTGCGGCACGCAAAGAGCAGTTAGAAGCGGCAGCCAGGGATATTGCGGCGCGTTACCCAACCGGTGAGGTCAGCATCACCATCAGTGATATCTACAGCAACATCAGCAATGCGCTGGGTGAGGATCGGCGGGCGATCGATCTGATCTTCACGGCTTTTGCCGCGCTGGAGATTGAACCCAAAGTGATCCCGATGCGCGGAGGAACGGACGGCGCGGCCCTCTCAGCCAAAGGCTTGCTGACGCCGAACTTCTTTACCGGCGCGCATAATTTCCATTCGCGCTTTGAGTTTCTGCCCATCTCTTCGTTTGTGAAGTCTTATCAGGTCGCGGAGAAACTCTGCCATCTGGCGGCAGAGTAAACCGCAAAGTCGGGCGCATTTCGCGCCCGATTAAGGTCAGGGTTTCGCGCTGACATCAATGCCAGGGAAATACTTCTCCGCCAGCTTTTTAATGGTGCCATCGCTCTGCACTTTGGCAATTGCCGCATCCAGCGACTGTTTCAGCTGGGTGTCATCCTTACGCAGTCCGTAGCCGATGCCGGAGCCGAGAATCGCGTCATCTTCAACCGGTTTGCCGACAAAGCCGAAACCTTTGCCCTGTGGCTTATCGAGGAAGCCGGACTGACCGGCAGCAGACATCACCAGCGTGCCGTCAAGACGCCCCGCGACCATGTCGTTGTAAACCTGGTTCTGATCCTGATAAGAGGTCACCGTCACGCCCTGCGGCTCCCAGTGCTTCTTCGCGTAAGTTTCCTGAATGGACCCCTGCAGAACCCCGATATTTTTGCCCTTCAGACCGTCAGCGGTCGGGGCCAGATTCTCACCGGTCTTCGCCACTAACATTGTCGGAATACGGTAGATGGGCTGGGTAAAGGTGATGCTTCTGGCGCGCGCTTCAGTAATGTTCATCGCCGAGTTAATCGCGTCGAACTTCTTCGCCTGCAGCGCCGGGATCAGCGCATCAAAGCTGCTCTCAACCCAGTGGCAGGTAAATTTGCCCGCCTGACAGATTGCATTACCCAGCTCAATATCAAAGCCTTCGAGTTCGCCCTTCGCGTTGCGACTTTCAAACGGGGGATATTGTGACTCCACGCCGTAACGTAAATCCTGTGCCAGTGCCTGTAGCGATGTCATCATGCCCAGAGCGAGGAAAAGCGCGTTCAGTTTCTTCATTATTAGCCCCGAAAAGTATTATTTACCCGTTTCCCCTGCTTCACGCTGTCGCGTGATTCAGCAGGAAAACGCACTCAGCGCTGCTGCGCCAGCTTCCAGCGTCGCCTCGTCCTTTGCAAAAGAGAGACGAATCAGTTTGTTGTCTGTGCCATCCATATAAAACGCCGACAGCGGAATGGTCGCCACGCCGTGATCGACGATAAGACGTTTTACCATTTCACTGTCGGGTTCGTCACTGAAATGTCCGTAGCTGGCGAGCATAAAGAACGAACCGGCGCTCGGCAGCAATCTGAAGGGCGAATCCTGCATCAGCGCAATCAGCCGGTCGCGTTTCTGCTGATAGAATGCGCTGAGCGACAGATAATGATCCGGTGTCTGCAGATAGTGTGCGAAGCCCACTTGCATCGGCGTATCGGCGGCGTACATCATGAACTGATGCACTTTAACCAGTTCGCTCATCAGCGCCGCCGGGGCCAGACAGTAGCCCACCCGCCAGCCGGTAACGTGAAAGGTTTTGCCAAACGAGGAGACGATGACGCTGCGCGCAGCCAGCTCCGGATGCGTCGCCATCCCGCAGTGCGGGCGGCCATCAAACAGAATGTGCTCGTAAACCTCATCCGAGAGCACCACGATGTCTGTGTTGCGGATTAAGGCTGCCAGTTGGTTCAGATCCTCAGGCGTCAGCACCTGCGCGCTGGGGTTGTGTGGCGTATTGATGATGATCATGCGGGTGCGCGGCGTAATCGCAGCCCGTAATGCCTCCCAGTCGATTGCAAAGGAAGGCACCGCCAGCTTCAGCCCGACCGGCTTTCCGCCCTGCAACCGGACGACTGGCGCATAGCTGTCGAAGGCTGGCTCAAAGAAGATCACCTCATCCCCCTGATGCACCAGCGCGGTGATCGCCATATAGATCCCCTGACTGGCGCTGCCGGTGATCAGCACTTCGCTGGCGGGATCGTATTTCGCGCCATAAAGCGCCTCGACTTTCGTGGCGAGCGCTTCACGCAGGGCGGGCAGCCCCATCATGGGAGCATACTGATTGTGCCCCTCCTCCATCGCGCGGCTGACGGAGGCGACCAGCGCCGGGTCACAGGGAAAACCCGGTGCGCCCTGCGACAGGTTAATCGCCTGATGCTGCGCTGACAGCTGGCCAATCACGCTAAAAATAGTGGTGCCGACATCCGGCAGTTTTGAGTGAACAGCAACAGGCGTTGTCAGGGACATACTCTCTCCATCAGAAACATAGCCGGTCTGATCCGGTAAAAAACTATTCAACGGGCTGCGGCTTGAGTCGGCAAGCGAAATGTCGTCATAATAGCCATGACAAAAATGCATAGCTGAGGTTTATCGTGTCGCGCTCATCGCTGCCGCTTAATGCCATCCACGCTTTTCTGGTGACCGCCCGCCATCTCAACCTGACCCACGCGGCGGGTGAACTCTGTCTGACTCAGGGGGCCGTGAGCCGCAAAATTGCCGCGCTGGAGCAGTGGCTGGGGGTAACGCTGTTTGACCGTCATGCCCGCGGGCTGCGGCTGACCGCCCAGGGCAGCGCGCTGCTGCCGGAATTACGTCAGGGATTTGAGATGATGGTGCAGGCCAGCGAGAAGGTGCGCCGCACGCAGGTCAGCATTCGGCTGAAAGCGCCGAGCTGCGCGATGCGCTGGCTGGTTCCCCGGCTGATCGCGCTGGAGCAGCAGCGGCCGGAACTGCATGTGGCGCTGACCACCACGCTGGATCACGCAGCCCGGCTGGGAAACTTTGATGCGGCAATTGTTTATGGCAAGCCACAGCCCGACGGGATCACCCTGTTCAGCGAATCACTGACGCCGGTCATGGCGGCGGTTCAGCCCGCACCAGACGACCTGGCAGCGCTGGAGACGATGACGTTTCTGCATCCCACAGAGGACAAACGTGACTGGCAGTGCTGGCTGGAGGCGCAGCAGGTGACGCTGAAGATGCCGCGCAATCAGCATTTTTCCACCATGGACTTAGCGATCAGCGCGGCGATTCAGGGATTCGGGGTGGCGATTGCCGACAGCAATCTGGTGGAGAGTGACATCGCCAGCGGCAGGCTGATTAAGCCGTTCGCTGGCGAGGTGAAAACCGGCGCCGTTTACAGTCTACTGCAGCGGGCGCCGCAGGATGCGCCACCCTTCCTGGCGGAACTGGTGGCGTGGCTGTGCCGGGATCAGAAGGTGACCCAGTCGCCATTATCCACAGGTTTAGCCTGAGCCACGCTCAGCGCCGGCGCTTTCGGCGCGGTGGGCTTGTGGCTGATGACCGGCGCAGGCTGGCTGGTGCCGGAAAGACGGAACTTCGACACTGACGCCTGGAGCGCTTCCGTCTGCAGTGCGAGCGCACTGGCTGCCGCAGAGACCTCTTCGACCAGTGAGGCGTTCTGCTGGGTCACGCTGTCCATTTCGGTCACTGCCGTGCCAACCTGAGAGATGCCCTTGCTCTGCTCTTCCGAGGCAGAGGCGATCTGTTTCATGATGGCATCCACATCCTGCACCGATTTCAGGATGTTGTTCATGGTGCCACCCGTGGTGCTGACCAGTTCGGCGCCTTTATCCACCCGCTGAACCGACTCTTCAATTAGCGTGGCGATCTCTTTGGCGGCGTTAGCACTGCGCTGAGCCAGACTCCGCACCTCTGAAGCCACCACCGCAAATCCGCGCCCCTGTTCCCCGGCACGCGCCGCTTCAACCGCGGCGTTGAGGGCCAGAATGTTGGTCTGGAAGGCGATACCGTTAATCACGTTGGTGATCTCAGCAATTTTCTTCGAGCTGCCGGAGATGCCATCCATGGTGCTGATCACTTCACTCACCAGCTGACCACCACGCTGCGCTGTCGTGGTCGCGGTCTCGGCCAGCAGGCTGGCCTGACGCGCATTGTCGGCGTTGAATTTCACGGTCGCCGTCAGTTCCTCCATGCTGGCCGCAGTCTGTTCCAGCGCTGAGGCCTGCTCTTCGGTACGGGAAGAGAGATCGTTGTTTCCGGCAGAGATCTCCGCCGCGCCACGGGAGATATTTTCCGTGCCGTTGCGAATCGCACTGACCGCTTCGCGCAGGCTGTCCTGCATGGCACCCAACAGCGGCACCAGCTTACCGACGCAGTTACGGCCAAAATCGGTCACCGGCTGGCTCAGATCGCCCGTGGCAATGACCGCGAAGTGCGTGCGGATGCTCTCCAGCGGGCGCACCAGCATCGCCACCAGATAGCGATCGGTAAACAGCAGAATCAGCAGGCCGATGATCACCGCAATGGTGATAATCGTCTTGGTAATGGAGGTGAGATGATCGACCTCCACGCGGGTGGTATCGAGTTTTTCAGCCGCACCCTGGTTAAATTTGTCGGCACTCACGCCAAAGGCGCGGCTCAGCGGCGGGGTCACGTTGTTCGCCTGCTGGCGATAGGCATCCGGCGACGCCTGACGGGCCAGCTGCAGCTGCGGGGTCACGCCTTCGTCCAGCAGTTTCTGCCAGCTCTGAATCACGCTATCCACCACCTCCGGGTTCATCGGGCCCGGTGCCAGCTGCTTAAAGCGCGCCAGTTGCTGTGTCATGCTGTCCAGCGCCTGCTGCACCGGGGCATAGGCTTCATCCGTTAATGTTTTACCGGCAGCTTTACCTTCCATAACGCGCGACAGGCGCGTCACGACGCGGAAATATTGATCGTTCCCTTTGCTCAGAACCGTCATCTGTTCAACCAGATGACGGTCAACATCGTTGCCTTCGCTCAGCGCGCCAAGCGAGTGGATGCTATAGAGCCCGACGCCGCTCCAGAGTAAGCAGAACAGTCCCAGAATGGAGAGCATCACTGCTCTGATGGTAAAATTTTTAAGCATTCCCATACCAAAATCCTATACACGTTGACCCGCAAGTGTCGGGCATAGGAGGTTTATCGGCATGGAATTGTGAAGATGTAACTGTTTTGTTACCTAATATTTTACAGCGTCCGGATGTCAGATTTCGGTTAAAAACACGCTACATCAATCAGTTAGGATTAAAAAAGCAGATTTTTTTCATTCGCTTTATTTAATGGTTAGCGAGCTAATCATTAAATCCCCACTAAAGCCTGACCATGCGCGTCATCAGTAACCGGAAGAGGCGCAGGCGGGCACGCATAAAGTTTCGCTTCAGCTTCAGGGCGTGCTGGCGGTCGTCACCAAGTGACATTGTCACGTCATTGCCGGGGTGCCACGCGGGCCAGACTACCTCACCGTCCAGCTGATGCGTATATTCCGTGGCGTCGCGGGCAAACCTGAACCAGTAGTCGCTGACCTGCGCCGCAAACGCCCTGTCCGCCTCACTGAACGGCCGGGCTTCGTTGGGATCGGGCATCTGACTCAGCGTATCCAGCACATACGGCACTTCATTACCGTGCCAGGCACCATGAGGATAGAGGTCGCGGGCGTGCTCAGAGACATAATCAAACCAGTAGCGCCAGCCCGGCATGCCGACACGATACTGCGCCCGCATCACCAGCCACGGCATCAGGCTGAAGGCCATATCGCGCGCCACGGCCCGTCCCAGCAGTCGGTCGTCATGGATGTCATACATCCATTTAAGTGTCCGGTAGGTCAGCCGGTTTTTGTCACGCAACTGATGCAGCACGGCAGTGGCATCCACACCAAAATAGTCCAGCACGCTGGCCTCATCACTGTTGCTGCCCGCCATCAGCGGCAGACGGTGCTGTTTAGCCGCCAGGAAGGTTTTCAGCATCGGCTCAGGCAGAACGGCGTCCCCGGCAATCGGCACCGGCGGGATCGCCAGCGTCCCCTCCAGCGACCAGAAGGCATCGGCAGGCAGCGCGCGCAACTGCTCTGCGGTGACATCAGGCGGCAGGCCAAAGTGTCGTGCCACCGCCACCCCCTGCTGACGCGCCTTTTTCAGCGGGGTATCGGGCAGGCTGTAGGCGCTCTGGACAATGCCCTTGTGAAACAACCCTTCCGCCAGCGGCGAACAGCAGAGTGACAGCACGCTGCGCGCGCCGGCCGATTCACCGAACAGGGTCACATTGCGACGGTCGCCGCCAAAAGCGGGAATATTGCGCTGAACCCACTGCAGGGCGGCGATCTGGTCGAGCAGACCAAAATTGTTCACCGTGCCGGCAACAGGGTATTCCGCATCCAGCGCGGGATGAGAGAAGAAACCAAGATGGCCCAGCCGGTAGTTCAGGGTCACCACCACTGCGCCACGTGACGCCAGGGGTTTGCCGTTATAGGGGGCCAGTCCGCCTGCGCCAATGGTAAAGCCACCGCCGTGCAGCCAGACCATCACCGGCAGCGGTCGGGCGGGCTCCACATCGGGTGTCCAGACGTTAAGATAGAGGCAATCTTCACTGAACTCGCCGGGATTACCTCCGCCGACAGCCTCACACCAGGCCCGATTCTGCCAGCCCGAGGCACCAAACTGTGTCGCATCACGCACCTGCTGCCAGGGTGTGACCGGCTGGGGTGGCCGCCAGCGTAACGCGCCCACGGGCGGGGCTGCATAAGGTATGCCTTTGAATACGAAAAGGTCATCGTCCATGCTTCCACGTAACTCCCCTTCGGCAGTCATGATCCTCAGACCTGTTTCGTTTTTCATTCCTGATTCCCTGTTTACTCGTTCCTCCATTATTTGCAGGCCCGTCTGCATTGTCCAGGTTCAGGCGGGATTTGCAGAATATGCTGAACAACGCCCGGCAGCCCTCATCATGCTCAGCAGCCACTTGCAGGAGTCAGGGGCGGTTTCCGATTAATTCTGTTTATCTTTAAAATGGCGGGAGAGTGAGGTGACCGCACAGCGCTGAGGGGGGACTGACGGTTTTCCCCGCCAGCGGGCGCGCCGGACCCCCTGATGGCATTAATCAATCGGGGTAATCACAGCGCTAAACCTGTGCAGGCCGGTAAAGCGAGGATTTGCGCTTTACCGGCACGGGTCAGCAGACAACGTGAATCTGCGCTGGATCTATGCCGGGCGTAACCCACACTGCGCCAGCGAGCGCTGCTGGCGCGCTTCGTAAAGCGCCATCTCATCCAGCACCTCACAGCCCAGCGCCGCCTCAAAGGCCTGTCGGCTCGCCTGTCCTGCAGAACGCACCTGCGACTGGTCCCCCAGGTTAGACTGAAAGATCCCCGCCGCACTGACCGGCAGAAAGTCCTCATAGACGATGGGATCGGCCACCACCCGGCCCTGGGCAATCAGGGTATCCAGGGATTCACCCTGAGCGGGCGGTGTCATCATGCCCTTTTCACTCAGGCGATAATGGAACCAGGCCAGCCCCTGCTGACGCAGCGTCGTCTCATCGTCGGGGAAGTCGCGGAAAATCGCGGCCAGGTGCTGCTGATGCTGCTCGTTATCCTGACCGCTGCCCGCCTCACTCAGCAGCCGGTCGTAGAGCGCCCGGCCTTTCGGCGTCAGCGCAACGCCTCGCTGCTCAATTTCCCCGAAGCGCGCAGTGTGGGTGCCCGGATGTCCATCCTGAAAGATGATCGCTTCTTCAAGCGCCCTGAAGCTGGTCTGACGCAGCAGGATCGGCACCTGACGACGTGGCGGCCCCTCTATCAGCGTTTTCGGATCGATGCCGCGCGACGGCATCAGCTGCTGGACACGGTCGATATCCAGTGTGCGCGGCGTAAGATGGTTGATGTGGCAGCCGGGAAAGCAGACCACATCGGCGATCAGGCGATGCTGCTGATTAAGCGCCTGATAGGTCTGACTGTCGACAGGGCTGTGAGTGTGCCAGCGAAAGGTTTCCAGCGCTTCGGTAACAAAGGCCTCCGCCTGGTCGGCGGTGAAGCCGCCCTGCTCCTGATGCACCCGCAGCAGCGCCCGGCAGCGGGGAGTAAAAATGTCACGCGCGGCCAGAATCGTTGTCGCCTTCTCGCGCAGTGCGGGATCGTCGATCAGTTCAGGACGCAACAGTGAGGTGAAAACCCGGAAGGGATTGCGACGCAGCGCCGCGTCATCGACCGGTCGGAACGCGGTGGAGTGAACCGGCACGCCTGCCTGAGAGAGATCGTAATAGCCCACCGGGGACATGCCCATGACCGCAAACAGCTGGCGCAGCGTGGCGAGTTCATCCGCCGTCCCGACCCGAATGGCGCCGTGACGCTCAATATTGAGCCGGTCAATCTCATCTGCGGCCGTAAGGCGATCTTTCAGCGCACAGTCTGCTTCCAGCGTGCGTTCGTTGACGGTGGCGACCAGCTGCATCAGCGTGCCGTACTGCGGCACCTCCTGCTGATACATTCCTGACATCGCCTGAGAGAAACGGGTACGGATGCGATCCGCACTGAGAAAGTTTTCCATCTTATCCACCTGACACCGTGAGCGTTGCAGCTAATGTAATGCAACGCGCCGGTCTCAGCGGAAAAAATCACGAATCTGTGATCGGCTTAAAGCCGTAACGGTTTTTCAGCAGCAGCATCAGGGTGGTGATCACCGCCGGTATCGCCAGCAGCAGAAAGATCACGCTGAACGACCAGCCCAGGGACATCATCTCTGCTCCCACGAAAGCGCTCAGGATCGCCCCGACGCGACCCACAGCGTGCATCCAGCTGGAGCCGGTGGCGCGGGCATGGGTGGGATAGTAGCTGGCAGATAACGCATTCATCCCGGTGTTGGCCCCGTTAAAGCAAAAGCCACTGCAAAAGGCGATAGCGCTCATCATACCGACTTCGGCCGGTGAGAAGCCCAGGGCGACAATAAACAGGCCGCCACAGCCGTAGATCGACGCCAGCGCCAGATTGGCGTTGAACCGATCCATCATCCAGCCCGCAAAGAGCGATCCGAGGGTCCCACCCGCCTGATACATCGCAGTAATGATCGCCGCTTCGGTGACCGACATGCCCAGGGTGTTGACCAGTGAGGGCAGCCAGCTGCCAATCAGGTAGGCCATGAACAGGCCCATAAAATAGCCGCCCCACAGCATCACGCTGCCAAACAGATAGCGGCGCGAAAGCACGGTACCGATTGCGCCACGCACCGGCACGCTGGCTTCCGGTGCGTGAAAGGCGCAGTCGGGTGCGGTTTTGCCCGGCAGCATCCGCTCCAGGATGGCGTGAATGCGTGCAGCCGGCGCGCCACGACCGATCAGAAATCGCACCGACTCCGGCAGGCCACGGATCAGAAAAGGGAGCACCAGCAGCGGCAGGATACCGCCCAGCAGCAGGACCGAATGCCAGTCATAGCGGGGCAACAGCCAGGAGGCGGCAAAACCGCCGCTGGCCGCGCCGAAGGTGAAACCGCAGAAGACCACGGTGATAATGAAGGCGCGACGACGCTCGGGCGCATACTCCGCGACCAGCGTGCCAACGTTCGGCATCGCGGCCCCCAGTCCCAGCCCGGTCAGAAAGCGAAACAGCATCATCTGTTCGATGTTCTGAGAAAAGGCGGTGGCCAGCGTCCAGAGGCCAAAAAAGAAGACGCTGAAGATAATCATCATGCGTCTGCCGTATCGGTCAGCAAGCGGCCCTGCCACCATCGCACCCAGTGCCAGGCCGATCAGTGCGGCGCTGATGACGCCCCCCAGCTGATGATTGCTTACGCCCCAGGCTGCTTTCAGCGTTGGCGCGATAAATCCCATAATCGCAATGTCCATGCCATCGAGTGCCACCACGATAAAACAGAGTGCAATAAGCCGCTTTTGCCAGTGGCTGAGCCCCTGCTGGTTGATAAGCTGGCGGACATCTACCGCCTCGACGCTGGTCAATGGACACTCCTCGGGAGTAACGGGATCGGACATCAGTTTAAGTAAAAAAACGGCGCTTATGATAGCCCATCGTTAACCTTAAGCGGTCAGATTTTTATCGGGTGATGAGAATTCTTCAGTTTCAGCGCGGTAAGTGCCTGATATTACACTGGCGGGTGATGGGCGACGTCGGCGGGAGGGATGGCATAAGTCAGTCAGATCAGTCAGTTAACTAAAAAAGGCCAGATTTACCCTTTTGTTAAAAAAATTTGCAGCAAAGTTAACAGATTTCATTTTAAAGTATTGCTTAATGTTGGCCATTCTCATTAAGTTTACGCTATGGACAAAAATATCCTTTTCAATCAGCGCATTCGCTTGCGCCACCTTCACACCTTTGTTGCGGTTGCGCAGCAAGGCACGCTTGGACGGGCGGCAGAGACCCTCAGCCTGAGTCAGCCCGCCCTCTCAAAGACCCTGAACGAGCTGGAGGAGCTGACGGGTGCCCGCCTCTTTGAACGCGGGCGGCTGGGCGCGCAGCTGACCACTATGGGAGAGCAGTTTCTGACCCATGCGGTTCGGGTGCTGGACGCCCTGAACCATGCCGGACAGAGTTTCAATGAGCAGCCCGGTGATGCCCCGGCCATTATCAGGCTTGGGGCGCTCACCACGGCGGCGATGGGCATGCTGCCACGTATCCTGGATCGTTTTCATCAGCTGCAACCCAATACCACTATTCAGGTAGCAACGCTGCATAACAACGTCCTGCTGGCAGGCCTGCGCGGCGGCGAGTTCGATATCGGTATCGGCCGTATGGCTGACAGCGACATGATGACCGGTCTCACCTACGAATTGCTGTTTCTGGAGTCCCTGAAGCTGGTGGTGAGGCCGGAGCACCCCCTTTTAAGTGACAATGTCACCTTATCCCGGGCGATGCAGTGGCCGGTGGTGATCTCACCGGAAGGCACCGCCCCGCGCCGCATCGCGCAGCAGATGCTTGATGAACAGGGCTGCACGCTGCCGCCCCACTGTATTGAAACCTCCTCCACCTCACTGGCGCGTCAGCTGGCGCTGCGCTACGACTACATCTGGTTTGTGCCGTCCGGGGCCATCAAGGAGGACCTCAGCCACAATGCCGTCTGTGCCCTGCCGATTCACTCCTCCGGACCGGGTGAACCGGTCGGCATCATCACCCGCACCGGCGCGGAGCTGAGCCTGAGTGCCGAAGTGTTAATGTCGACCATCCGTAAATTTCACAGCTAGCGGCTGCGTTTGGCATGCCGCTCGCGGTTTTCCAGCCGCGCCTTGTCCGTTTTCCGCAGCCCGACATAGAGCGCCCCGGCGCCACCGTGCCGGGTCTGCGCCACACAGAAAGTCTGAACGTCATCGAACTGCTGCAGCCACCGCGCCAGATAGCTGCGCACGATGTTGGCGTGCGATTCATCATCGCGCCCCTTGCCGTGGATAATCAGCAGATTGCGTAAACCCAGTTTGTGCGCCTGCATCATAAAGTTAAACAGCGCCTGACGGCAGGTTTCGACCGGTTGCCGCAGCAGGTTGAGACTGGCATCCAGCTTATACTCCCCTCTGCGCAGCTTATCGACGATGCCCTGCTGAATGCCGTCGGCTTTATACTCCAGCGGCGTATTGAGCGGAATAATCTCCAGATCGCCCCGGGTAAGAAAGTTCTCCAGCACCGACTCATCGGGTGCTTTGCGTGGCGCTTTGGTTGAGGGGGATTTAAGCCACAGGGTTGTGGTGGTGTCTTTCAGCGGCGTGACATCACCCATGGCATCCCGAAACAGATCGTTATCATCAAGGTTCATGGTTTTCTCACACCTGATTAAAATTGATAGCCTACAAAAACAGGTCTTACCCGATAGCGTAGCAAAAGGTGGAAACACCGGGCCAGCCCACTTTTCTGATTATGACTGGCCGCAGCTTTTCGGGTAACGGATCAAAAAAACGGAAACTTTTCGTGACACTTTTGCCGCGCGCCGTTCTGAGAAGCCCGTCACATCTGCGTTTAGCGATGTGTGAATCATCCCTGGTTTTTGTAAGTGTAAAACTGCTCGGATGAGTTCCCTTCAGCTCAAAAAATGTTAAAATTGACCCCAGTCAATAATCGTCGAGCGAACCATTATGATCCCTGAAAAACGCAGCATTCGTCGTATTCAGTCGGGCGGTTGTGCCATTCACTGCCAGGATTGCAGCATCAGTCAGCTCTGCATCCCCTTCACGCTAAATGAACATGAGCTGGATCAGCTCGACAACATCATTGAGCGTAAAAAACCGATTCAGAAAGGGCAAACGCTTTTCAAAGCGGGTGACGAACTGAAGTCACTGTACGCCATCCGTTCCGGCACGATCAAAAGCTACACCATTACTGAGCAGGGTGATGAGCAGATTACCGGTTTCCATCTGGCGGGTGATTTAGTCGGCTTTGATGCCATTATGGGTGCCAGCCATCCCAGCTTTGCGCAGGCGCTGGAAACTGCCATGGTCTGTGAAATTCCTTTTGAAACCCTGGATGACCTGTCAGGCAAAATGCCTGCCCTGCGTCAGCAGATGATGCGTCTGATGAGCGGTGAAATCAAAGGCGACCAGGATATGATCCTGCTGCTCTCCAAGAAAAACGCAGAGGAGCGCCTGGCGGCCTTTATCTGGAACCTCTCCCGCCGCTTCGGCCAGCGCGGCTTCTCACAGCGTGAATTTCGCCTCACCATGACGCGTGGCGACATCGGTAATTATCTGGGCCTGACGGTGGAAACGATCAGCCGTCTGCTGGGCCGATTCCAGAAGTCCGGTATGCTGGCGGTGAAAGGCAAATATATCACCATTGAGAACCACGCCCTGCTGGAAGAGTTAGCAGGTCAGAGCCATCAGGCCGCCTGATCCGCCGCCGGATCAATAAATCTTATTTTGTTGATCCGGCAGTAACTTTTTCACTTCTTCCCCTGTGCAACATAGGCTATCTTTATTCCAGTCGCTCTGGTTTAAGGAGAACGCCTCATGTCCCAGTACCAAAATATTCTGGTCGCCATTGATGCCCAGCAAGACGATCAGCCCGCGCTGCGACGTGCGGTCTATCTGAATCAACGTATTGGCGGGAGAATCAAAGCCTTTCTGCCTATCTATGACTTTTCCTATGAGATGACCACCCTGCTGTCGCCGGACGAACGCGCCTCCATGCGTCAGGGCGTCATCAGCCAGCGCACCGAATGGATTCGTGAACAGGCCCGCGCCTATCTGGATGCCGGTGTCGAAATCGACATCAAGGTTATCTGGCATAACCGCCCCTATGAAGCGATTATTCAGGAAGTGCTCGCCCATCAGCATGACCTTGTGCTGAAAATGGCTCACCAGCATGACCGCCTGGAGTCCGTGATTTTCACCCCCACCGACTGGCATCTGTTGCGTAAATGCCCCTGCCCGGTCTGGATGGTGAAAGATCAGCCTTGGCCGGAGGGCGGTAAAGCTATCGTCGCCGTCAATCTTGCCAGCGAAGAGCCGCATCATGATGGCCTGAATCAGAAGCTGATTCGTGAAACGGTGAAGCTGGCCGAAAAGGTCAACCAGACCGAGGTGCATCTGGTGGGTGCCTACCCGATTACGCCGATCAACATCGCGATTGAGCTGCCTGATTTCGACCCCAGCGTCTATAACGACGCCATCCGCGGTCAGCATCTGGTGGCCATGAAAGCGTTGCGGCAGAAGTTTTCCATTGGTGAAGAGTTCACCCACGTTGCCAAAGGGCTGCCTGAAGAGGTTATCCCGGATCTGGCTTCGCATCTGGGAGCCGGTGTGGTGGTGCTGGGCACCATCGGACGCACCGGACTTTCGGCTGCATTCCTGGGTAATACCGCGGAACAGGTGATCGATCACCTGCGCTGCGATCTGCTGGCGATTAAGCCAGACAATTTCAAGTCGCCGATTGATCTGGATGATGAAGAGGATGAGGAGGATTAAACCTCCGCAAAAAAAGGGGCGGCTGATTAGCCGCCCCTTTTCTGTTACAGCGCTTTGATAATCGCTTCGACGCTGGCTTTGGCATCGCCAAACAGCATCTGACTGTTCTCTTTAAAGAACAGCGGATTCTGCACCCCGGCATAGCCGGTGTTCATTGAACGTTTGAAGACCACCACATTGTGTGCTTTCCACACCTCCAGCACCGGCATGCCGGCAATCGGGCTGCGGGGATCATCCTGCGCCGCCGGGTTCACCGTGTCATTCGCGCCGATAACCAGCACCGTATCGGTTTCACTGAAGTCATCGTTGATCTCATCCATCTCCAGCACCACGTCATACGGCACTTTGGCCTCTGCCAGCAGCACGTTCATGTGTCCTGGCAGGCGGCCCGCCACCGGATGAATACCGAAACGCACCCGGATGCCGAGGGCACGCAGTCGGGCGGTCAGATCCGCTACCGGATACTGTGCCTGTGCCACCGCCATGCCGTAGCCTGGCGTGATAATCACCGACGCAGAGGACTTCAGCATCTCAGCCGTCTCTTCAGGGGAGATCTCGCGATGTTCTCCTGCTTCCTGACTCTCATCGCCGCTGCTGGCTTCGGTGCCAAAGCCGCCCGCAATCACGCTGATGAACGAACGGTTCATCGCTTTACACATGATGTAGGAGAGGATTGCACCGGATGAGCCCACCAGCGCACCGGTCACGATCAGCAGGTCATTGCTGAGCATAAAACCGGCCGCGGCCGCAGCCCAGCCTGAGTAAGAGTTGAGCATCGACACCACAACCGGCATATCTGCACCGCCAATGGAGGCAACCAGATGCCAGCCAAAGGCCAGCGCAATGATCGTCATCAGCAGCAGGGCAAACACCTGCGCCGCAGTGCTGCTGGTGTCAACAAACCAGAGCAGCAGCAGGAAGGAGACGACCAGCGCCAGCAGATTGAGCTTATGACGGTGGGGCAGCGTCAGCGGTCGTGAGGAGATTTTGCCGCACAGCTTGCCAAACGCCACCAGTGAGCCGGTAAAGGTAACGGCACCGATAAAGATCCCGATAAAGACTTCGCTGAGATGGATATTTTCCATCGCGGCAGGCAGGCCTGGCGCATGGTCGATATAGCTGTTAATCCCGACCAGCACCGCGGCCAGACCCACAAAGCTGTGCAGAATCGCCACCAGCTCTGGCATTTCGGTCATTTCGACTTTTTTTGCCAGGCGAATGCCGATTGCACCGCCAATCACCATCGCCAGCAGGATCCAGGCCACATTGCCGCTGTCCGGGCCGAAGATGGTTGCGATGAGGGCAAGCGCCATCCCGCTGATGCCGAAAATATTGCCTCGTTTAGCGGTCTCATGACGCGAAAGACCCGCAAGACTACAGATGAACAGAATGGCAGCCACAATATAGGCTGCAGTGACTAATCCGCCAGACATGAATTACCCCTTACGAAACATTTTCAGCATGCGCTGCGTGACGGTGAAGCCACCAAAGATATTGATGCTGGCAATCAGCACGGCAATAAAGGAGATGAAGGTGACCCAGCCACCGTGCCCCATCTGCAAAACCGCTCCGATGACGATGATGCCGGAGATGGCATTGGTCACGGACATCAGCGGGGTATGCAGTGCATGGCTGACGTTCCAGACCACGTAGTAGCCAACCACGCAGGAGAGCGCGAACACGGTAAAATGGGAGAGGAACTCCGCCGGTGCCACGCTGGCCAGCCAGCCAAACAGCACAATCGCCAGAGCCATCAGCAGCGCGGTGCGCCACGGCGAAGCCGGTTTTGCTTCCGGTTTCTCAGCAGGTTTTGCGGCGGCAGGTCTGGCCTGAGGGGCAGCAGAGACCTGAATCGGCGGCGCGGGCCAGGTGATTTCGCCGTCGCGCACCACCGTCACGCCCCGCACCACCACATCCTCAAAATCGACCTGGATTTCGCCATTTTTTTCTTTGCAGAGCAGCCTGAGCAGGTTGACCAGATTGGTGCCGTACAGCTGGGAGGACTGCGTCGCCAGCCGGCTGGGCAGATCGGTATAGCCGATAATTTTCACGCCATTCGGTGTCACGGTCACCTGGTCGGCGACGGTCAGCGCACAGTTGCCGCCGGTCTGCGCCGCCAGATCCACAATCACACTGCCCGGCTTCATGCTGGCGATCATCTCTTCGGTGATCAGTTTCGGAGCCGGTTTGCCTGGGATGAGCGCGGTGGTGACAATGATGTCCACCTCTCTGGCCTGGCTGGCGAACAGCGCCATCTCCGCTTTGATAAAGGCGTCGGACATGACTCTGGCATAGCCATCCCCACTGCCCGCCTCCTCTTCAAAATCGAGTTCGAGGAATTCGGCGCCCATACTCTGCACCTGCTCTTTGACTTCGGGACGGGTATCAAAGGCCCGGACGATGGCGCCCAGGCTGCCCGCCGCGCCTATCGCAGCCAGTCCCGCCACGCCAGCCCCAATCACCATCACTTTTGCCGGTGGCACTTTACCTGCCGCGGTAATCTGACCGGTAAAGAAGCGGCCAAATTCATGTGCCGCCTCGACGATAGCGCGATAACCGGCGATGTTGGCCATCGAGCTCAGGGCATCCAGCGACTGCGCGCGCGAAATACGCGGCACCGAATCCATCGCCATCACCGTCACCTGACGGGCGGCCAGCTTTTCCAGCAGCGCCGGATTCTGGGCGGGCCAGATAAAACTGACCAGCGTGCTGCCTGCACGGGTCAGCGCAATTTCGTCCTCATCGGGTGCGTTTACCTTCATGACGATATCGGCCTGCCAGACCTGCTGACGGTCGCTGAGGGTGGCACCCGCAGCAAGGTAACTTTCGTCATCAAAACTGGCGCGTTTACCGGCGTCGTGCTCAAGCGTGACGCTGAAACCCAGTTTGATCAGTTGTTCCACGGTCTTTGGCGTGGCTGCCACGCGCGACTCGTTTGGCAACCTTTCCTTGGGTATTCCAATTAACATAGTGTTTCCTTTCATCGGTTAAAGGATGATGGCCCGAATCCGCACCACGACAGCGCAGCCGAAACGCGGTTTCAGCTGCTTATAGTCGAAATGCAGATATTTCAAAGTGTTTATAACCTACTTAAATTGTGACGCCTGATCCACAGCGGTTACCGCAGATGGAGACATTCACCTGATTATTCAGTATTCGCTTTGAAATCCTGCATTATTACGCTATTAAAACGCGTCATCAGCAGATAATCTGCTATGAAAATTGCGCTCCGGACGAATTAATCAACAATAAAAACCCTTAATTAACAATACATTAACTGTTATATCGCTAAGTGTTACCGTTTTTAGTGGTAACAGCGCCCAGAAATGACGCCTTAAACGCATTTCATGACAGTCAGATGAAAAACAGGGAGTTGAATAACGCGATATCGCGCAAAAAATCGCTGCGACAGTCTGTTTATAACATGCAATAATCAGCGGCTAATCTGTTATACATCAAGAGTCCAGCACGTTTTCGTACTCATTTTTGCGTAAGGCGAAGGATTATTTTTATGAAGCTGAAGAACACTATTCTGGCGTCCACTCTGTTGTCCCTGCTGGCAGCTAATGCATTCGCTGCGCAGGAGTTAACGCCAGAAAAAGCGGCCGCGTTGAAGCCATTCAAACGTATTAATATCACCGGCCGTTTCAACGCAATTGGCGACGCAGCCGATGCGGTCTCTAAGCGTGCAGATGAGATGGGCGCTGCTTCTTTCTACATTCAGGGGATCAACGACAGCAACGGCAACAGCGGCAACTGGCGCGTTACTGCCGACCTCTACAAGGCTGATGCCCCGGCCGCTTCCGAAACCACCCAATACCGTCGCTTTAACGGCGTCAACGAACTGCCAAAGGCTGAAGCTTATAAGCTCGAACCTTTCGACACTGTTTCCGTCAGCGGCTTCTTTGCCAGCCAGCCTGATGTCAACGATGCGATTTCAAAAGCGGCTAAAGAGAAAGGCGCCGCCTCATTCTTTATTGTTCGTCAGATTGACGCCAACAGCGGCGGCAACCAGTACATCACAGCCTACGTCTATAAAGCGGATGCTAAAGCGCGTGTGGTTCAGACGCCGAACGCGATTCCTGCCGACTCAGAAGCGGGTAAAGCTGCACTGGCTGCGGGTGGCGCAGCGGCCGCTCAGGTTGAAATCCCTGGCGTCGCCTCCTCTGAGACACCGAGCAATAAAGTGGGCCGCTTCTTCGAAACCCAGAGCTCAACCGGCAAGCGTTACACGGTCAATCTGCCAAACGGCAAATCCGTGCAGGAAGTGAACGCGATTACGGCCGCGCAGATGCAGCCATTCGACACCGTGACCTTTACCGGTCACTTCGGTTCCCCTACCGAAGTTTCTGAAGAAGTGGCGAAGCGTGCGTCTGATAAAGGTGCGAAGTTCTATCACGTGACCCGTCAGTGGCAGAACCAGAGTGGCGGTAACCTGACCGTCACCGCTGACCTGTTTAAGTAATCTCTTCAGGGCGGCGCCCGCCGCCCTGCTGTTTGCATAATTCCTGCGCGGATTTGCATAGTCACGCATTGCCATCCCCCGCCACACTCCGTAAAATCTGCCGCCTGTTTTGCCGGAGTTTGTCCCTGTTTTCTGCCGCGAGTCTGCGATAACCCAGCGATGAAATCCGATTTATCCAGCCATATATGCTAGCGGGAAGGTTGTTTTGGAGAAAAAATTAGGTCTCGGTGCGCTGACGGCGCTGGTACTCAGTTCCATGCTGGGTGCCGGCGTGTTCAGTCTGCCGCAAAATATGGCTGCGGTGGCGGGTCCGGCGGCGCTGCTGCTGGGCTGGCTGATTACCGGCGTCGGCATCATCTTTCTGTCGCTGGCGATGCTGCTGCTGACCCGCCTGAAACCTGAACTCGACGGCGGCATTTTCACCTACGCCCGCGCCGGGTTCGGTGAACTGACAGGCTTCTGCTCCGCCTGGGGCTACTGGCTCTGTGCTGTCATCGCCAACGTCTCCTATCTGGTGATCGTCTTCTCCGCCCTGAGCTTTTTCACGGATACCCCGGATCGGGTGATCTTTGGGGATGGCAATACCTGGCAGGCGATGCTGGGGGCCTCGGTGCTGCTGTGGCTGGTTCACTGGCTGGTACTGCGCGGGGTACAGACTGCGGCCAGTATCAATCTGATGGCGACGCTGGGCAAACTGGTGCCGCTGCTGCTGTTTATCGTGCTGGCGGTGATGGCGTTTAACTACGATCGCTTCCGCGTCGACTTTTCCGGCGTCACGCTGGGGCAGCCCCTGTGGGAGCAGGTCAAGCAGACGATGCTGATCACTCTGTGGGTCTTTATCGGAGTTGAGGGTGCCGTAGTGGTTTCTGCCCGCGCACGTCAGAAAAAAGATGTGGGACGCGCCACCCTGCTGGCGGTGCTGGCCGCCCTGCTGGTTTATCTGCTGGTGACGCTGCTGTCGCTGGGCGTGGTGCCCCGTGCCGAACTGGCCGGGATGCGCAACCCCTCCATGGCAGGACTGATGACGCGACTGATGGGACACTGGGGCGATGCGGTGATTGCCATCGGCCTGATCATCTCCGTCTGCGGCGCCTATCTGAGCTGGACGATTATGGCTGCCGAAGTGCCGCTGATTGCCGCGCAGCAGGGTGCCTTTCCACGCAGCATTGCCCGGCAAAACCGCCACAACGCGCCCGCCGCCTCACTGTGGCTGACCAACGGCAGTATTCAGTTCTGCCTGATTCTGATCGCCGTGACCGGCGCGGATTACAACAATCTGCTGACCATCGCCTCGGAGATGATTCTGGTGCCCTATCTGCTGGTGGGGTTGTATCTGATCAAAGTCGTGCGGGGACAGCACAAGCCGCTGGCAATGGCGATCGGTCTCGGTGCCAGCCTGTATGGCATCTGGCTGCTTTATGCCTCAGGCCCCCTGCATCTGATGATGTCGGTGGTGCTCTATACGCCGGGCCTGCTGCTGTTTCTCTTTGCCCGCCGGGGAGGCCGCGCAGCGTCTGCGCTGACCGCACCGGAGCGGATTGTGATGGGATTACTGATCGCGGCCATGCTGCCCGCCGTGTGGCAGCTGACGAAATAGCGCGGAAGGTGCGCTTAGTGTGACTGCACCGGAATCGACACACACAGCAGGTCATCCTGCTGTATGAGATTCAGCGGCTTGGCATATTCATGATGAATGGCATCCAGCTGCTCCGCCGACAGCGGATAAGGGAGCTGGATATCAAAGCGGCTGATCTGCTGCTGTTCCGCGAGAGTGACCAGGCGCGCGATGTTAATTTCGTCACTCACCTGGGTAGAAATGATTTGTAATGCTAATTCTTTTAACGGGTCGTCACTGCCCTGTAAGCGGTGTGCTGATTTCCGTGTCACCATGCCGAATATCGGCATCACGCCATAAATCGCATCGACAAAGCTCCAGCGTTTTTTGCAGGAAGCGGAAAGAAAGTCACTGTAATTGAAGCAGATGCGGTCAGGGTATATGGCTGATGCCAGCTCTTTATCAGACACACTAATGCTCCTCATAATAATCAACGATATCCCAAACCTGGCGCAAAAAGGCTGCGCTAATGATTGCACATTTTGCCGGTTATATACCAGCAAGCTAAGGATATTTCGTGCGGTAGCGTAGAGCTCAGGACCAGGAAAAGATATGCTTTCGTCCATCCCTGTCTCTGCTTTGTAAACTATGAACAAAATTGTTTATGTAGAAGATGAACCCGAAGTGGGTTCACTGATTGCGGCCTACCTGGGTCGTCATGACATTGAAGTGATTGTTGAGACGCGCGGCGACCGCGCTGAAGCGGTGATTGCCGAACAGCAACCCGATCTGGTGATGCTGGATATCATGCTGCCCGGCAAGGATGGCATGACGATCTGCCGTGATTTACGGGCCAACTGGCAGGGGCCCATTGTGCTGCTCACCTCACTCGACAGCGACATGAATCACATTCTGGCGCTGGAGATGGGCGCGCAGGATTACATTCTGAAGACCACGCCACCTGCGGTCCTGCTGGCCCGTCTGCGCCTGCATCTGCGTCAGTCTCAGCAGACGCAGCCGGAGGATGCGCCCGCCATTCCTGCCGCGAACCGTATGCTGCGTTTTGGCTCGCTGACCATCGATGCTCTGAATCGACAGGTGACGCTGTTTGACGAACAGATCGCCCTCTCTACGGCCGATTTTGACCTGCTCTGGGTCCTCGCCAGCCATGCCGGTCAGACGCTTAACCGCGATGCGCTGCTGAAAACCCTGCGCGGCGTCAGCTATGACGGTCTGGATCGCAGCATTGACGTGGCCATTTCCCGCCTGCGCAAAAAGCTGCACGACAGCGCCACCGAGCCGTTTCGTATCAAGACCATCCGCAACAAAGGCTACCTGTTTGCGCCTCAGGCCTGGGATACCCGCGTCCTATGAGAAAGCTTTTTATTCAGTTCTATCTGCTGCTGTTTGTCTGCTTTCTGGTGATGGCGCTGCTGGTGGGACTGGTCTATAAGTTCACCGCCGAGCGCGCAGGCCGACAGTCGATGAATGACCTGATGGCCAGCTCGCTCTACCTGATCCGTAGCGAACTGCGGGAGATCCCGCCGCGCGACTGGAACAAAACCATCAAGAGCCTCGATCTTGGCCTCTCGTTTGACCTGCATATCGAGCCAATGAACAAATTCCAGCTCGATGAGACCAACATGCGCCGCCTGCACGCCGGTGAGATTGTGGCGCTCGACGACCAGTACACCTTTTTGCAGCATATCCCGCGCAGCCACTACGTGCTGTCGGTGGGGCCTATCCCCTATCTGTTCTATCTGCATCAGATGCGACTGCTCGATATTGCCCTGCTGGTCTTTATCGGCATGTCACTGGCGCTGCCGGTGTTTATCTGGCTACGCCCCCACTGGCAGGAGATGCAGCGGCTGGAAAAAGCGGCTCAGCGCTTTGGTCGCGGTGAGCTGGATGTGCGCACCCATTTTGACAGTACCTCCAGCCTGTTCCGGCTCGGTATCGCCTTTAACCAGATGGCGGAAAACATCAACACCCTGGTTGCCAGTAAGAAGCAGTTGATCGACGGCATCGCCCATGAGCTGCGGACGCCGCTGGTGCGTCTGCGCTACCGGCTGGAGATGAGCGATAACCTCACGGACGCCGAACGGGTGGCGCTGAACCGCGACATCGGCCAGCTTGAAAGCCTGATTGAGGAGCTGCTGACCTATGCGCGGCTGGATCGGCCACGCGTGGACCTCAATCTGAAGTCGCAGGATCTCGCCAGCTGGCTGCGCGAGCGCCTCGATGACTTCCGCACCATCAATCCCGATGTCCGGATCGATCTCGACCTGCCGCAGCGTGAAAACATCGGGATTTCTGACAGCCGCCTGATGGAGCGGGTGCTGGATAATCTGGTCAATAATGCGCTGCGTTATGCGCAGCAGCGACTGCGGGTGAGCTTATGGTTCGACGGCGCAACCGGCTGCCTGCAGGTGGAGGATGATGGTCCGGGCATTCCGCCAGAAGAGCGGGAACGGGTCTTCGAACCTTTTGTCCGGCTCGATCCGAGCCGCGATCGCGCGACGGGCGGCTGCGGACTGGGGCTGGCGATTGTCCACTCTATTGCGCAGGCGCTGAGCGGCCAGGTCACCATTGAGGCCAGCCCGCTGGGCGGAGCCAGCGTTCGCTTTTGCTGGCCGGTTGATCTACCCTTGCGGGAAATTCCGCTGCGTTAAACACTACAAGGAGTCTCACGTGACCTCAGCGTATCAGCACCTTAGCGCGACCTTCCAGCGCCTCTCCCGTTTCAGCCATGTCACGGCCATCGCCGGCTGTGATATGCAGACCACCATGCCGCCAGGCGGCAGTCAGGCGCGGGGTGAAGCCCTGGCCGAGATGAGCGTTCTGCAGCATCAGATCCTGACGGCTCCCCAAGTCGGAGAGTGGCTGAAGGCCGCACAGCAGGCGTCGCTGAACGATGTTGAGCGGGCCAATCTTCATGAGATGCAGCGTGCTTATCAGCAGGCCAGCCTGCTGCCTGACGACTTCGTGGAAGCCAAATCGATTGCCGGTTCGGTGTGTGAACATGCGTGGCGCACTCAGCGCCCGGCTAACGACTGGCAGGGCTTTGCCACCAACCTGAAAGAGGTGGTGCGTCTGAGCCGCGAAGAGGCGCAGCGACGCGCCGATGCCAGCGGCTGCTCGCGTTACGATGCTCTGCTCGATCTCTATGAACCGGGCATGACCCGCGCCAGGCTGGATGCGACGTTTGGCGAACTGAAAAGCTGGCTGCCCGATCTGTTACAGCAGGTCGTGGAGAAGCAGGCACAACAGCCGATCGTCACGCCGCAGGGGCCGTTCGCCGTGCCTGCGCAGCGCCAGCTCGGGCTGAGCATCATGGAAACGCTGGGCTTCGACTTTAATCATGGTCGCCTGGACATCAGCGCGCATCCTTTCTGCGGCGGCGTGCCGGAAGATGTACGCATTACCACCCGTTACAATGAGGCTGAGTTTCTCAGCGCCATGATGGGTGTGATCCATGAAACCGGCCACGCCCGCTATGAGCAGAATCTGCCGCAGCAGTGGCGGGGACAGCCGGTGGCGCTGGCGCGTTCCACCGCCATCCACGAGTCACAAAGCCTGTTCATGGAGATGCAGCTCGGCCGCAGCCGCGAATTTTTGCAGCGCATTCTGCCGACCATCATCGCCACCTTTGGCGACCAGCCTGCCCTGCAGGCGGATAATTTCATCCGTCTGACCCAGCAGGTGAAGCCGGGCCTGATCCGGGTGGACGCCGATGAGCTGAGCTACCCGGCTCATGTCATTCTGCGCTACGAAATCGAACAGGCGCTGATTGAAGGGGAGATTGAGGTTGAGGATATTCCGGCGCTGTGGGATGAGAAGATGATGCAGTCGCTGGGTCTGGATACCCGCGGCAACTACCGCGATGGCTGTATGCAGGATATTCACTGGACCGATGGCGCGTTTGGCTACTTCCCCACCTACACGCTGGGCGCGATGTACGCCGCGCAGCTGTTCCGCGCCGTCCAGACCGCCATTCCTCAGCTCAGCGAACTGATTCAGCACGGCGAACTGCAACCGGTATTCGACTGGCTGCAACAGAACATCTGGCAGCACGGCAGCCGCTTCTCCACCGACCAGCTGCTGATCAATGCGACAGGCGAAGCGCTGAACCCGGCTTATTTCCGCCAGCATCTTGAACAGCGTTATCTGAAGAACTGACCCTCCGGGCGGCCATCACGCCGCCCTTTCCCCCTTTGTACAATCGGTTACACGCCGATACCAAACACCCACGGACAGGCTTTGTTGATTTCCCTATAGTCTCTTCACCGGCCCCGCAGTGGGCTACACATGAAAAAAGAGTCCGAGGGATTTGCAATGAAAAAATTATTTGCACTGGTTGTCGCCGCTGCTATGGGTATGTCTTCTGTTGCTTTCGCTGCTGAAACCACAGCTGCGCCAGCCGCTGCGCCAGCCGCAACAGCGACCACCACCACCACCGCAGCTGCACCGGCTAAAACCGTTCACAAAACTGCACACAAGAAACACCATAAAGCAGCACAGAAAGCGCAGGCTGCTAAAAAGACTCACCACAAAAAAGCGGTGAAAAAAGATGCTGCTCAGAAAGCGCAGGCAGCAAAAAAAGTTCACCACAAGAAAGCGGTAAAACCTGCTGCCCAGAAAGCGCAGGCAGCTAAAAAAGTTCACCACAAAAAAGCCACTCAGCCCGCTGCACAGAAAGCCCAGGCTGCGAAAAAAGTTCATCACAAAAAAGCGGTAAAACCTGCTCAGAAAGCGCAGGCTGCTAAGAAAGTTCACCACAAGAAAGCAGTAAAACCTGCTCAGAAAGCGCAGGCAGCTAAGAAAGTTCACCACAAGAAAGTTGTTAAATCAGCGGCTAAATAAGATCGCCCTCAGGCGCACAGCCACGCGATAATGCTTAAAAACACCCGGTTCTGCCGGGTGTTTCTTTACTGGAGTGGATGAAATGGTGCGTCGCTATCGCTTCGAAATTATTCTGCTTGTGATGATCCTGTGTGGCATCGTTGCTGCCAGCTTCTTTATTTAACTGCTGTAGCGTACTGATTAACCGATAAAACTCCCTTTTTTAACGCTCACCGACTATAGTTACCGTTCTTACGTGATAACAATAACGTCTATTTTCTCGCCATTGAGATTTCTATGCGCCTGGCTACCTTGTTAATGGTTGGACTTTTCAGCTTTGCCACGACGGTTCATGCCGATGATGACGATGATTCGCCGACACCGGCTGAAATTAAGATGCTGTTCTTCGGCAAGGATCATCGCCAGGCAATCACGGATATCACCGCTGCTCCCTGGGATGCGATTGGTCAGCTCGAAACAGAAAGCGGTAACCTCTGTACAGCCACGCTCATCTCTCCCCATCTGGCGCTGACGGCCGGACACTGTCTGCTCGCCCCGCCGGGTAACTTTGATAAGCCGGTTGCGCTGCGTTTTATGGCCAGCGACAAAGGCTGGCGCTATGAACTGCATGACATTGATGCGCGGGTTGAGCCCTCGCTGGCCTCCAAGTTAAAGGCGGATGGTGAAGGCTGGATCGTGCCGAGCAGTGCGGCGCCGTATGACTATGGCATTGTGATATTACGCAATCCACCGTCGGCCATTACCCCTATCCCGCTGTTTGAGGGCTCGCGCAGCGACCTGACGGCCGCCCTGAAGCTGACCGGTCGTAAAGTGACGCAGGCGGGCTATCCAGCCGATCACCTGGATACCCTCTATTCCCACAGCAACTGTCTGATTACCGGCTGGGCGCAGCGCGCCGTGCTGTCACATCAGTGCGACACCCTGCCTGGCGACAGCGGTTCACCGCTGCTGCTCAACAGCGACAAAGGCTGGCAGCTGATTGCGGTGCAGAGCTCCGCGCCCGCGGCAAAGGATCGCTATCTGGCGGACAACCGCGCGATTGCGGTCACCTCATTTAAAGATAAGCTGGAATCCCTCGCGCAGTAACTGCGTGCAGCCTGAGCGGCTGTCGGGTGCGCACACTCCGTGCGCACCCGGCTTTCAGCCCGCTATCTGCTCCATCGTCTGCAGAATACGCTTATCCGAGATCGGATAAGGCGTACCCAGCTGCTGAGCAAAGTAGCTGATGCGCAGCTCTTCAATCATCCAGCGAATGCTGAGCACCTCTTCATCATCCTGACGCTGCGGCGGCAGCTTGTTGCGCCACGCCTGGTACGCCTGTTCCACCGCCTGAACTTTCAGCATCCGCGCCCGATCGCTGTGCGGATCGGCAGGCAGTTTCTCCAGTCGCCGCTCGATACCCTGCAGATAACGCAGCGTGTCGGCCAGTCGCTGCCAGCCGTTGCCGGTGACAAAGCCCCGATAGACCAGTCCGTTTAACTGCGCTTTGATATCGGACAGCGCCAGCGCCATGGTCATATCCACCCGGCCTTTCAGCCGTTTATTGATGTTAAAGACCGCCGTCAGAATCTGCTCTACCTGCTTAGCTATCGTCACCACGGTCTCATTAAGCTCACCGCGGACTTTGTCACGCAGCTGCTCGAACGAGGCCTGATC
Organism: Pantoea sp. Sc1; assembly: GCF_000255315.1. Classification (NCBI taxonomy): domain Bacteria; kingdom Pseudomonadati; phylum Pseudomonadota; class Gammaproteobacteria; order Enterobacterales; family Erwiniaceae; genus Pantoea; species Pantoea sp. Sc1. The sequence goes on along the minus strand of NZ_AJFP01000001.1, from coordinate 2,045,901 downwards.
CCAGGCAGGGCCGCCCGCTTCCCCCATCAGTTTATCGATGCCACAGGCGATGCAGTCGTCGATCAGCTCCAGCACTTTGCCATAGGGGTTAAAGTAGAGTCCGAGTTTGGCTTTGTTCGGTAACTTCTCGTGCAGATACTTCACCGGCGACGGCACATTCAGCAGCAGCAGGCGACGCTGGCCGCGCCACATCATTTTTTGCTGCTCCTGTTCGCTGTCAAACAGGCGGATAGCAACGCTCTCTTTTTCATCTACCAGCGCAGGCCAGGCTTTCACCTGGTAACTGCCGCGCTTCTGTTCATAGCTGCGAGGCAGTTCGCCAAAGCTCCAGAGATGCAGCCCGCTCTGTTCCAGCCCGTCATCGGCCACTTTCGACAGCGTCTCCTGCACCTTGTCTTTCAGCCGGGCCTTGAGCGCGGTGAGGTCCTTGCCTTCCAGCAGTTTACGATTGTGCTCGTCGACTACCCGGAAGGTCATTTTCAGATGATCGGGCACCTGTTCCCACTGCCAGTTCTCCCGCTCCAGCGTAACGCCGGTCATGCGGCGAAACTCGCGCGCCAGCGCATCTGCCAGCGGCATCTCCATCGCCGTCACCCTTCCCAGAAACGCCTCGGCGTAGTTAGGAGCAGGCACCAGATGGCGGCGCAGCGGTTTCGGCAGCGACTTAATCAGCGCAATAATCAGCTCACGCCGCACGCCGGGGATCTGCCATTCAAAGCCGCTATCCTCAACCTGATTCAGCAACGGCAGCGGTATATGGACCGTCACGCCATCGGCATCTGCGCCTGGCTCGAACTGGTAACTCAGCTTCAGTTTCAGGTTGCCCTGATGCCAGAAGTTGGGATAGTCGAGCTGACTGACCTTGTCCGCGCCCTCTTTGATCAGCATCTGCCTGTCGAAGTTGAGCAGGTCGGCGTTATCGCGGCTGGCCCGTTTCCACCAGCTGTCAAAATGTCTGGCCGAGACCACCTCTTTGCCGATACGCTGATCATAAAAAGCAAACAGCGTTTCGTCATCGACCAGAATGTCGCGGCGACGGGATTTATGCTCCAGATCTTCCACTTCGCTGCGCAGTTTCTGATTGGCGCGGAAGAAAGCGTGACGCGTCTGCCAGTCGCCCTCGACGAGGGCGTGGCGGATAAAGAGTTCGCGGCTCAGGGTGGGATCGATACTGCCGTAGTTGACCTTGCGCGCGGCAACAATCGGCAGGCCATAGAGCGTGACCTTCTCGGTTGCCATCACCGCCCCCTGCGATTTCTCCCAGTGCGGTTCGCTGTAGCTGCGCTTCGTCAGATGCTGCGCCAGCGGTTCAATCCACTCCGGCTCAATGCGTCCCGCCGTCCGCCCCCAGAGGCGGCTGGTTTCGACCAGCTCTGCCACCATGGTCCACTTCGGCGGCTTCTTAAACAGCCCGGAGCCGGGGAAGATGGCGAAGCGGGTATTGCGCGCGCCGGTGTACTCCTGCTTGTCGGCATCTTTCTGTCCGATGTGCGACAGCAGACCACTCAACAGCGCACAGTGAACCTGCTGTAACGGGGCCGGTTCGCTGTTGACCGGAATACCCAGTTCGCGCACCACCTGCCGCAGCTGGGTGTAGATATCCTGCCACTCCCGCACGCGCAGATAGTTGAGAAAGTCGCTTTTGCACTGGCGTCGGAACAGGTTGCCGGACAGGGCTTTCTGCTGCTCCGCCAGATAGTTCCAAAGATTGACATAGGCCAGGAAATCGGAATCTTTGTCAGCAAAGCGCCGGTGTTTTTCATCAGAGGCCTGCTTCTTCTCTGCCGGACGCTCGCGCGGGTCCTGAATCGACAGGCCCGCAGTGATGATCATCACTTCGCGCACACAGCCCAGCCGCTGCGCCTCCAGCACCATTCGCGCCAGGCGCGGATCGACCGGCAACTGCGCCAGCTGTCGCCCGGAGCCGGTGAGGGTGTAGTGACCCGTCTCTTCATTCAGCGTCAGCGCGCCCAGCTCTTCCAGCAGGCGGATACCATCCTGAATATTGCGCTTATCGGGCGCTTCCACAAAGGGGAACGCCGCGATATCGCCTAGCCCCAGCGAGGTCATCTGCAGGATCACCGACGCCAGGTTGGTGCGCAGAATTTCGGGGTCAGTAAAGGCCGGACGACTCAGGAAATCCTCTTCCGAGTAGAGGCGGATACAGATACCGTCGGAAACACGTCCGCATCGTCCTTTACGCTGATTGGCCGAGGCCTGAGAAATCGGCTCAATCGGCAGACGCTGCACTTTGGTGCGGAAGCTGTAGCGGCTGATACGCGCAGTGCCGGGGTCAATCACATATTTGATGCCGGGCACCGTCAGCGAGGTTTCCGCCACGTTGGTGGCCAGCACGATGCGGCGGCCACTGTGTGACTGAAACACCCGGTTCTGTTCGGCGTTCGACAGTCGCGCATACAGCGGCAGCACTTCAGTGTGCGGCAGGTCGCGTTTATTCAGCGCGTCGGCGGTATCGCGGATTTCGCGCTCGCCGCTCATGAAGATCAGAATATCGCCCCGGCTCTCCTGTCCGAGTTCATCGACGGCATCAAAGATCGCCTGCAGCTGGTCACGGTCGCCATCCTCCGCCTCTTCAACCACCGGCCGGTAGCGCACTTCCACCGGGAAGGTGCGGCCGGAGACTTCGATAACCGGCGCATTGTTGAAATGCCGCGAGAAACGCTGCGGGTCGATGGTCGCAGAGGTGATGATCACCTTGAGATCGGGACGCCGCGGCAGCAGCTCACGCAGATAACCGAGCAGGAAGTCGATATTCAGGCTGCGCTCGTGCGCTTCGTCGATGATGATGGTGTCATATTGCATCAGCAGGCGATCCTGCTGGATCTCCGCCAGCAGGATCCCATCGGTCATCAGCTTGACCTGGGTCAGCTCGCTGACCTGGTCATTAAACCGCACTTTATAGCCGACACAGCCGCCGGGCGAGGTGTTCAGCTCATCGGCGATGCGATTGGCCACGGTGCGTGCCGCCAGGCGACGGGGCTGGGTGTGACCAATCAATCCGGTCACGCCGCGCCCCAGTGCCAGACAGATTTTCGGCAGCTGCGTGGTTTTACCCGAGCCGGTTTCCCCGGCCACAATCACGACCTGGTGATCGCGAATCGCCTCAGCGATATCCTGCTGTTTCTGGCTGACAGGCAGATTGTCCGGGAAGGTGATGGCTGGCGTCGCCGCGCGCCGCTGGGCTACACGCTGTTCAGCGGCGAAAACGTCCTGCTCCAGCTCGCGGGCTATGCCCTCTTGTGCCTCGGGGCTTTTGACTTTTCTGGCCCCCTGCAGACGGCGCTGCAGCCGCTGGCGATCGCGAAGCATTAAGCCGTCGAGCCGGGCCCGGAGCGCGGTCAGTGGAGACGTATCGGGAGATGACATAATAGTGACGTACCTTACTCAGACAGTGTCGCTGCAGAAACAGCGCCCTGGACGCCGGGATAACCAGCTGATTCAGTGAAAATAATTGCGCGCATAATAGCACATTCTGAACTGTTCCGGGGACGCACCCCGGTTACGCTTATTCAATAAATTCGAACATAGCTCTCGAAATATTGCGCTTTCACCGCGCCATTGATAACCGTAGAGTGTAAACCATTGAGCGGAAACCCTTCCGCGTTACAGACAGGAAATCACCATGAGCAAAGTTTTAGTTCTGAAATCAAGCATCCTCGCAGGCTACTCACAATCAGGCCAGCTTGCTGACTTCTACGTTGAACAGGCAAAAGCCCAGGGTAAAGACGTGACCGTTCGTGATCTGGCGGCGAACCCGATTCCGGTTCTGGATGGTGAACTGGTCGGTGCTATGCGTCCTTCTGACACGCCGCTGTCTCCGCGCCAGCAGGAAGCGCTGGATCTCTCCAACGCGCTGATTGAAGAACTGCAGGCACATGACGAAGTGGTTATTGCGGCACCGATGTACAATTTCAACATCCCGACCCAGCTGAAAAACTATTTCGACCTGATTGCCCGTGCAGGCGTGACGTTCCGCTACACCGAAGCAGGCCCGGAAGGTCTGGTTAAAGGGAAAAAAGCGGTTGTGATCACCAGCCGTGGCGGGATTCACAAAGACACCCCGACCGATCTGCTGACGCCATACGTTAAGCTGTTCCTGGGCTTCATCGGCATCACTGACGTTGAGTTCGTGTTTGCTGAAGGTATCGCCTACGGTCCTGAAGTGGCCAGCAAAGCGACCGCTGAAGCGAAAGACGCGATCAAACAGATCGTCACCGCTTAAAAGGCGCTCATCTCAGGATGAGACGCACAATCAACCGGGCCACGCGCCCGGTTTTTTTTGCGGCTTAGGGCGTGCCCGGAGCCTCTTTTCTCAGCCACTGACCGTTAATGCCCCGCACATATTCCCCCACCGCTGCCCGGCTCACCAGTTTCTGCCCGGCAATGCTGGCGATATCCGCCGTGGAGAGATTGTTCTGTTCTGCCAGCCGCTGATATTGCTGATGCCGTCCGGCGTTGATGCGCTGCACCAGTGCCTGGGTTTCGCTGTCTCCGGCGCGCGCCGCGAGGTAGCCGGAGAGCGTTTCGCCCACCAGCCCCGACTGCCGGGCCTGATCCAGCGTCAGCGCCCAGGCGGGCTGCATCATCATCAGCGCGAGTAGCAGCGCCGCGCTTTTGCGTCTCATACGTGCTCTCCTCAGAACAGACCGCTCTGGTTTTTCAGTAACGCTTCCACGTCTTTATCCACCTTGATGTGGATCTCATGCTCAATTTTTACGTTCATATTGATGGTGATGGGATCTTTGGGTGCCGTAACCTCAATGCGCGGCACGCAGCCGATGCTCAGCAGTCCGGCTGCCAGAACCAGTAGTGCCCTCAGGCTCATGGTGAAGTGTCCTTGTTCGATGGCAAAGTCGCGTGTTGTTCCAGCCAGGATTGCAAATTATCGCCAAAGCGCAGGCTGCGCCAGAGCTGAAACAGATTTTCCTGATGATGGTAGTTAAGATTCACCGTCTGACGACGGTTGCTGAACCGGCTGACGCCCTGCACCTCTGCCGTCATGCTCAGATCGCCGAGGTTATCCAGATTAATCGTCGCCCAGCTGCGGGAGATCTCCATATAGCGTAGCCAGTCCAGCGCCGCGCCAGTGGCAACGTTATTACGGGTAATGGCATCCGCCATATCGTTGTCCAGCCGGAAAGTCAGAGGGCCGCTGTTGGCTATCCACCCTTTCTCGACCAGCCAGCGGGGATTATTGAGCCACAGCGGCAGTTCACCGTTAACCCGTCCCGACATGGCGAACTGCTTAGGCTTCAGTGCGGTCACCAGCTCGCTGAGGCTGATTTGACGCAGCGTTACCCGCGCAGGCTCATGCTGTGGCATCTGCAATGCGGGCAGCGTAATCTGCCCGCCGAGGAGTTCCAGACTGACATCCTGCAACCTCAGCGGCGCGGCTTCGCTCCACGGCCAGCTGCCCTGCAGATCGGCACGGATATTCTGCATCGCAAACTGGTTTTTTACCTCGGCAATGCGCAGGGAAACCGGGCCATGCTGACCAAACTGCCACTGCCCGGCCCTGAAGCGAAAGGGCAGTGAGAAGTCGATACCATTGATCTGGCTGTCCGGCGTCCAGACGCTGCCCTGCTTCACCGACCAGTGTCCACCAGCCTGAAAACCCTGCCCGGGAGCAGCGGAAAAGGCGAACTGCGCCTGCAGCTGACCATCCTGAATCTGCATTTTCATATCCGGGCTGATTAACGGCTGAAACACCCGGAGCGACTGTGACGGCCACCAGGCCTGACCGCGCAGCCGTTCGCCATCCCAGCGACCATTGACCCGCAGCGGGCCAATCCTGCCGGCATTCAGGCTGCCCCGCCAGATAAAGTCGCCGGGGTCACGGCCTTTCGCCTCGAAATCGAGCGTTGAATCAGCCAGCCTGCCGCCATAGCTGAACCGGGTCTCGCCCGCCTGCAGCCGGAAATGGCCATTAAACGCCGGGTGGGCCGCATCGCGCTGCCAGTTAACGGGTTCAGTGAGCGTCAGACGCGGACTGGCGACGTTGACACTGCCGTAGGCCAGTTGATTAAACCCGGTGGAGAGCGTATCCAGATGGATCAGCGTATCGTGCCAGCCACCCGTGCCTTTGACATCCCAGCGTGCCTGAAGCGGCAGCATCTCGCCTCCGCCCCAGTAGCGCCAGTTCCATTCGCCCTTATCAGGCCAGAAGTCGCTGGCACGCCCATCGAGATGCAGCCGGAAACGGCCAAAACTGGCATCGTGCGCGTTAAGAATCGCCTGCAGACGGCCATCAATTCCCTGCGATGAGAGGCGCACGCCCGCCAGCGGCCAGCGCGCCTCGTCCACCTCCAGCGTGGAGAGCAGGCGGCCCCGCAGGCGCAGCAGTGATTTAGGCTGGAGTTGCAGCTGAGGATCGAGGAGTGACCCGCTGAGCACGCCCGGAATGGAGCCGTAGAGTTGCAGATCCGCCAGCTTACTTTCACCGGTCAGCTGAAACGGCAGATGGCTCTCTGTCAGGCTGAGGTGGCCGGGGCCGAGACCCAGCACAACGTTGCCCTTGCCGCCGCGCCCCCGGGTCAGCAGATTGAGGCGTCCGCTGATCTGGCTCCGTTCAAGCCCCGACTGCCAGTTCTCCAGCGTCAGGTTAATAAAGCCGGAGAGCGGCTGGGCGGCGAACGGCCAGTAATATTCCCCCTTCTCAATCTGAATCTGGTCGCGACTGATCTGCCAGGGCAGACGCAGAAGCGGGCGATCCTGTTCCGCCGTCGTTGCGACTAATACGCCCTGCTGCTGCTGCCAGTTGAGGCTGAGCTGAAGCGGATACGGCAGCGCAGCCAGCGCCAGTTGTCCGGCCACCTCGCCATTTACCGGCAGGTCACTGGCAAAGGTGGGAAGTTCAAGATGACCCTTGAGGGTGATGGGTTCAGAGAGTGCCGGATGGGTCAGCGTCAGATGATCGACTGCCAGCTGCTGACCGGTCAGCGTTGCCGCCAGCTGCAGATTGTCACCCAGATAAGTCAGACGCTGGCGATCTTTTTCCAGCGTGAGATCCAGTGCACCCGCGTAGGTCTGCCACGGGGCCACCGTCAGCTTATCCAGATGGACATCGGCACCCGGCAGCATTGCCTGCCATTCGGCCAGCGTTCTGGGCGAACCGGGATTGTCGCCGTCCGCCGGCAGTTTTTGCAGACAGGCGCTGTCCAGCGTCAGCGCGGACGCGTTAAGTTTCCAGCGCGACTGATGCCAGCCCAGCGAGACGGCTTCAACCGTTGCCAGCGTACAGTCGCCCGTCAGATAACGAATTTCTGGCAGCCACAGGCCTCCCTCCCGCCAGCGCGGTGCGCCAGACAGCTCAATGCGGGTCTCCTGCGGCAGCCAGATCCCGACAAGCCGGGGCAGCCACTGTGTCACTGTTAACATCAGGCCGAGCAGCAGCAGAATCAGCGCCAGAACAGCCGCCAGCCGCCGCCGGACTCTCCGTGGCATAAAAGCCATAATCCTTTTCCTCACCCTTTCCTGACCATGATGATGGCATGTAAATTGCGCGAGGTGAAGGTCTGCCCCGGACGCATTTCAGCGGTTTCAGCAAAGTCCGTCAGAAAACGTTATCCTTGGTCTATCACCTCTGCAGGAGCACAACGATGAAGATCGCGGTTTACAGCACCAAGCATTACGATCAGAAATACCTTGAGCAGGTCAATCAGCAGTTCGGCTTTGAACTGGTGTTCTTCGACTTTTTACTCACTGAAAGCACCGCAAAAACGGCAGTGGATTGCGATGCGGTCTGCATCTTTGTCAATGATGATGGCAGCCGACCGGTGCTGGAAGAGCTGGCCGCGCTGGGAGTGAAGTATATCGCGCTGCGCTGTGCCGGTTTTAATAATGTCGATCTGGACGCTGCAAAAGAGCTGGGCCTGGAGGTGGTGCGTGTGCCCGCCTATTCGCCGGAAGCGGTCGCGGAGCATGCTATCGGCCTGATGATGACGCTGAACCGCCGTATTCATCGCGCCTATCAGCGCACCCGTGACGCGAACTTTTCACTCGACGGCCTGACCGGCTTTAACATGCATAACAAAACGGCGGGCGTGATAGGCACCGGTAAAATCGGCATTGCGACCATGCGCATCCTGAAGGGCTTTGGCATGCGGCTGCTGGCGTTTGATCCCTGGCCGAGCGAGCAGGCGCTGGAACTTGGCGCGGAGTATGTCGATCTGAAGACGCTGTTTGCGGAGTCGCACGTCATTACGCTCCACTGCCCGCTGACGCCGGAAAATCACCATCTGCTCAACGCCGAGGCGTTCAGCCAGATGCGTGACGGCGTCATGATTATCAATACCAGCCGCGGTGGCCTGATCGATTCACAGGCGGCGATTGATGCGCTGAAGCAGCAGAAGATTGGCGCGCTCGGCATGGATGTTTATGAGAACGAACGCGACCTGTTCTTTGAAGATAAGTCGAATGATGTGATTCAGGACGATGTCTTCCGCCGTCTGTCGGCGTGCCATAACGTGCTCTTCACCGGCCATCAGGCGTTTTTAACCGCCGAAGCCCTGACCGCCATTTCTGAAACTACATTAAGCAATCTCAGTCAGCTCGATCGTGGTGAAAACTGCCCGAACCGACTCTCCGTCTGAGGGTGCGGGCCGGAGCAATCCGGCCTGTCTATCAGCGCGCGCAGTGCCCGCCGATCAGCGCCTGCTCATCACAACGACGCCCGTTCACTAACTGACACATCCCCACCCGGGATCCATCCAGCTGATGCGAAAAAGCCAGCGTTCCGCCTGCATTTTCACAGGTGCTTTCTGCCAGAGAAGACATCACCACGCGGGGCTGAACATGGGCGGCGGTGGCTTGTTGCGGTGGCTCGTTATCATCACTGTGGCTGCTGCAGGCAGAGAGGAATAACGCGGCACCGGCCAGCAAAAAGGTGGCTGCTTTCATCAGTCGGACTCCGGGAATTGGGATAATAGGCTGGCTCAGCATATGTCAGGCAGCACAAGGGGTCGAGAGGTGAAACAGCTTTTTACAAATTTCTGCGGCGTGTTTTGCAAGCAGAATTATCTTGTTTACCTGGTAACACTGAACTGTCACCCTTTTCCGGCCCCCCTTATTTCGGAGTAAAGCCATGTTAATGGATATGTTAATTCGCATTGCGCTGGCCGGTATTCTTGGCGGCCTTATCGGCCTGGAGCGGCAGATGCGGGCCAAAGAAGCCGGACTTCGCACCCACATCCTGGTCGGGATCGGCAGTGCGATGTTCATGCTGGTGTCGAAATATGGCTTTGCCGATATGCTGAACAGCGACCATGTCGCGCTGGACCCCAGCCGTATTGCGGCGCAGGTGGTCAGCGGCATGGGCTTCCTTGGCGCAGGTACCATCATGATCCAGAAGCAGGTGGTGAAGGGCTTAACCACGGCGGCGGGTTTATGGGTAACCGCAGCGATTGGCCTGGTCATCGGCAGCGGCATGTATGAGATCGGCATCTATGGCACCGTACTGGCGCTGGTCGTGCTGGAAGTGTTCCGCCGTCTGAGCCACGTTTTAATCGGTAAACACCATACCCTGCTGGTTTTCCTGAAGCCGAAGAGTGTGCCGCTGGTGCTGCTGGTGATGCAGCGGGAAGGCATCCGCTACGGCAACGTGACGGTGATTAATCGCGATCAGGAAAGCGGACTGTGTGAACTCAGCGTGCAGGTTACGCTGTCGCGCAGGTCAAATGACGCGCATCTTTACGATAAGGTGATGGAGATTAAAGGGGTGCAATCGCTGGAGATGATGTGAGCATCTGTCCTGTCTCACCGGGCCGGTGCGCCAGCCCGGTGGGTTTCATACCCTGAAAATGTCGGCGCAGACGATGGCGCTCCCCTTGCCTGCTGCCGACGTTGTTAACAGCCTGATCCACTGTCACCCTTCAGAATGACCATCCCCTGACCTGACACATGGAGCCGGTCAGAAATTAATGACATAATCCGGTATTATTTATCAGCGAAATGATGACAGCCGGAGACCAATGCGCCCTGACTCTGACCCTGCAGACAATGCCCTGTCCGCTACCGCACGTAAAAGTAACTGGCGCGGGTTAAGCCTGCTGACGGTTATCCTGATCGCGGCTGCGGTGGCGATTATCATGATTCTGGACCATCGCAACTCGGTGAATAATGCGCTCGAAACCGGACAATGTCTGGCTGAGGAAGGCGCTGAAAACATTCTTGGCGTACTCAGGCATTTTTTACACCATGCCTATCGCTGGATCTTTAAAGCCTGCGGCTAATTAAATTCAGTGCAGCAGAAAATGGAGTAAGCCGTGCCGGTTCAGCAGCAGCAGAACGCCACCATACATTACGGCGACATAACAGATTAAAAAAAGCAGCAGCGTCATGATAAATTTCACACCAGACTTTTTTATTTTGTGATCGTTATCCGGCTTTCTCATCGCGGTTAATCACCACTCCTTTTTTAACCTGATTGCACAGCGGGATATTAAACGGTTCCTTTGTTCCGCTGTATTGCCGAAATGTGCGAAACGACGCCCCGGACGTATGTCTGTTGATTTTACGTTGGATAAAACCAAGCCCGGCGACGTTATGCTTTTTTATCCGGGTGGACACGTTCTCAAGAAACAAGCAACTGATTGTTTAATATCTCTTTTTCCAGAGAATAAAGTGCAGACTGAAAGTAACAGAGCGTTCGATTCAGGCCATTAAACCAGCCTGTCGATGAAGCTGATTATAATCTTTTCCGCTCAACACAGATTAAACCGCGTGCGACTTTCAGATCACTCCGTTTAATCTGTCCCAGCCTGACTCACGCAGAACGCCCGATTTAAAAAGCAAAATATTTAAATTTGATATGGGTCAAATTTCACTCCCGATATAATAGTGCCTGTTTATGTCTGATTGATCTTTACCTGCTCATGCTGGTTAATTTGCTGAACCGGTGGCGTCAATGAAATATCTGTTAATCCTCCCCTTCATTTTTATGATCGCAGGCTGCGCGACAAAGAACGATAGCGCGCGAACCGCGACTGACCAGGCTTCATCCCCCTCCTGCTCCTCGCACAGTGATGAAATCGACTGTCAGTGGAAAGAGGTCCCCGCCAGCTGAGGAGGTAACGCTGACTTTTCTCCGCCGTATGCGCCACTGCGCAATGCTGCAACATCCTCTTCTCTCCCCGTTTGCCTTTACGCAACGTGCGGAAGGTGAACTCTGGCGTCTTAATCCGCGGATTACTTCACTCCGGCACTGGCATTCGCGGCAACAATCCGTACCATACGCTGCATATTCGAGACACCGCAGAGAAGTGGCTGGCTGAATGCGCACGTTGATTTGCCCTCAGGCTACGCTTTCTGGTTTTAGAGATAGGTAAAAATGCAAGATAATCAAACGGTTGACAAGAAAGAACAGTACAACCTCAATAAACTGCAGAAACGCCTGCGCCGTCATGTCGGCGAAGCCATTGCAGATTTCAATATGATCGAAGAAGGTGACCGCATCATGGTCTGCCTGTCGGGCGGAAAAGACAGCTATACCATGCTGGAAATTCTGCGCAGTCTGCAAAAAAGCGCCCCGGTCAGTTTCAGCCTGATTGCCGTTAACCTGGACCAGAAGCAGCCTGGCTTCCCTGAGCATATTCTCCCGGCCTATCTGGAGTCTCAGGGTGTGGAGTACCGGATTATCGAAGAAGATACCTACTCCATCGTCAAAGAGAAGATTCCGGAAGGGAAAACCACCTGCTCTCTCTGCTCACGCCTGCGCCGTGGCATTCTGTACCGCGTTGCTACGGAGCTGGGCTGCACGAAAATTGCGCTGGGCCACCACCGCGATGACATTCTGCAGACGCTGTTCCTCAACATGTTCTATGGCGGGAAAATGAAAGGCATGCCACCGAAGCTGATGAGCGACGATGGCAAGCAGATTGTGATCCGCCCGCTGGCCTACTGCCGTGAAAAAGATATCATCCGCTTCTCGGAAGCGCGTCAGTTCCCGATTATCCCCTGCAACCTCTGCGGTTCTCAGCCAAACCTGCAGCGTCAGGTGGTAGCCGATATGCTGCGTGACTGGGATAAGCGCTACCCGGGCCGTATCGAAACGATGTTCAGTGCGATGCAGAATGTCGTGCCGTCGCACCTCGCCGATGTCAATCTGTTCGACTTCAAAGGCATCAAACATGGCGATGCGGTGGTGGATGGGGGCGATATCGCCTTTGACCGCGAAACGCTGCCGTTGCAGCCGGCAGGCTGGCGGCTCGATGATGAAGATGCCCCTGTCACAGGCGCACGTCTGGATGTGCTGCAGATTAAGTAAATGCCGGAAAAACAGAAGGGCGTGCTGCTGGCAGCACGCCCTTTTTTTATATGTTGCGGTGTGGCGGTGGATCCATTATCGGCGGAAACTCCGGATCCGTCGGCGGATCGGGCTGAGGTTGCGGATGGGGGATCGGGTCAGGAATCGGGGTCGGATCGGTGGGGATCGGCTCGCTGTTATAAATCGCGCTCATGCCGTACTCCTTTTCTTGCGAATGGACTTTAAGCTTAGGTAAGGAACGGCGTTCCAGCCAGCCAGGCAAAAAAAAGCCGGCGCACTGGCCGGCATGTTTCGAATTAAATGTGCTATGCATTAATTCTAAATCAGGAAGTAAGACAATATGGAGCGCAACGCCCATCGCTTGACGTTGCATTCACCTGCGGGAGAGAGTTTGCGTCAACGGCGACATCGGGTTCTTGATATCGATCAGCTTTTGCCGCCTTTCCTCGAATTTCAGCGCCTGGGCTGAGATGCCCCCTCCCCGTCGCGCTACAGCCAGTGCCGTTTACGCAGATAACCGGCGACGCCGACAGCCAGAACCACCAGCAGCAGGCAGAAAATGGAAAAGCCGTATCGCCATTCTCCGCCCGGAATGCCGCCGAGGTTTACGCCGAACAGACCGGTCAGGAAGGTGGCTGGCAGGAAGATCATCGCCATGACTGACATGGTATAAGTGCGCCGGTTCATCGATTCGGCCATGGCAGAGGCAACCTCGTCGGCCAGAATGGCGGTTCGCGCCACGCCGGCATCCAGGTCATCCAGCCCGCGTCCCAGCCTGTCGGCAATCTCCTGCATCCGACGCCGCTCGTTGTCATCCATCCAGGCCAGTTTTTCGCTCGCCAGCCGGGCATAGACATCGCGTTGCGGGGCCATATAGCGTCGCATCACAATCAGCTGTTTGCGCAGCAGACCCAGCTCACCCCGCGCGGGCATCCGCTGATCCAGTAGCGCATCCTCCAGCTCAATGATTTTGTCATGCAACTCTTCGATAAATTCGCTGGTGTGATCGGTCAGGGCATCACAGACATCCACCAGCCAGCTGCCGCAATCGATCGGGCCGTTGCCGTTCTGCAGGTCGGTCAGTACTTCATCCACGGCAGAGACTTTGCGCCGGCGGGTCGAAACAATCAGCTTGTCATTGATAAAGACCCGCATCACGACCAGCTGGTCACGGCGCGCATCGCTGTTGTGGTTAACGCTGCGCAGCACAATCATGAAGCCATCACCCAGACGGCTAACGCGCGGACGCATACTGTCACCCGCCAGGGCATCACGAACGGCATCGGGAATTTGAGGCGTCGACTGCAGCCATTCTGCGCTTTTACGATGGGTGTAGTTAAGATGCAGCCAGCAGGGCTGCTCGCACTGAATCACCTCATCTTCCGCGATCGGGATCATGCCGCCCTTGCCATCAAGCTGGCAGGAAATGATGGCGTCTGAAACCTGCAATGCTTTTCCTTCAATTACGTCCACACCGTCCCCTCACTATCAAAATCAATACGATACAGTCTAGCGTGGCGGCGATGAGTTGCAATCTCCGGGCTGTGTAGAAAGATGTCAGCCGGTGGCCGGATGAACAGCCACCGGAGGCTTAATGTTTCTCGATCCAGAGCTCGCGGCTGTAGGCGACATCTTCGGGGTTGGTGATGGGATACCCTTTGACCCAGGGTTTAATCAGGCGGCCATTGGTGTACTGATAGATCGGGGCGATGGGTGCCTGATCCGCCAGAATCTGTTCCGCGCGGTTATAATCGCTGCTGCGCGCCTCGTCACTGGTCTCGCGACTCGCTTTGGCCAGCACGGCATCGTAATCCGCGTTGCTGAAGCGGGGAATGTTGCTGCTGTTGCCGGAAGTCAGCAGATTCAGGAAGGTGGACGGCTCATTGTAATCGCCGACCCAGGATGCCCGGATCACATCGAAGTTGCCGCTGTTACGGCTGTCGATGTAGGTTTTCCACTCCTGATTTTCCAGCGAGACATCCACGCCAAGATTCTTTTTCCACATGGACGCCACCGCGATAGCAATCTTCTGATGGCTCTCCGAGGTGTTATAAAGCAGCTTAAGCCTGAGCGGTTTACCCGGGCCATAGCCCGCTGCGGTGAGCAGTGCTTTTGCCTGCGCGTTGAGATTGTTCTGGTCATGTTGCTGCAGGAAAGAAGGCAGCGGCCTGAAGCCAGCGGTGACATCCGGGGTAAAGTGCCATGCGGGTTTTTCACCGGTTCCCAGCACTTTTTCCGCAATAATCCGGCGATCAATAGACCAGGAGAGCGCTTTGCGCACCCGCGCATCAGCGGTCGGCCCCTTCTGCGTATTAAACGCATAGTAATAGGTGCCCAGCTGGTCAGGCGTGTAGACCTCACCCGGCAGACTTTTCTTCAGCAGACCATACATCTCTTTAGGAAAAGATTCGGTGATATCAATGTCGTTGGCGCGATAACGCTTGGTGGCACTCGACTCTTCGTTGATCGGAACAAACGTCACCCGGGTCAAAACCGAATGGGCATCATCCCAGTAGTGCGGATTGCGCGTCAGGACAATTTTCTCATTTACCACGCGCTCGCTGAGCTGATAGGCCCCGTTGCCGACCAGTTTACCGGGCGCGGTCCAGCTGTCGCCCTGCTGCGCCAGGGTCTTCTGCGGCACCGGAAAGAGCGCCACGTTAGCCACCAGCGCCGGGAACCACGGCACCGGACGATCCAGCGTGACCTTCAGGCGGCTGTTATCCTGCGCCACCACGCCCAGCTTATCCGGGGTCATCTGACCTTTGGCGATCGCCGCCGCGTTCTCAATACCGCTTAAGGCGGCGAACGAGGCCGAGGGTGAACTGTTTTCAGGGTCGACAAGGCGCTGCCAGCTGTAAACAAAATCCTGCGCGGTGACCGGCTCGCCATTCGACCAGCGTGCGTTGTTGCGCAGCGTGAAGATCCAGGTTTTGTTGTCGCTGCTGCTCCAGCTCTGGGCCACGCCCGGTACGATTTTGCCGTGCGCATCCTGATTGGTCAGGCCTTCAAAAAGATCGCGAATGACCTGAATCTCTGGCAGGCCGACCGCTTTAAGCGGATCGAGCGAAGCGGGTTCATCCTTGATATGACGCACGATCTGCTGCTGCTCAGCCAGCTGCGCGCCAGCGGGTGGATTCGCCGCGAGGGCGGGTGTGAAGAGGCTGCTCAGACTGATGGCGGCCAGCGTCATGCGAAAGGTTTTAACCATAATCACTCCTTTACCTCAAAGAAGCGCTGCACGACGCCGATCGCGATGCAGCTTGTGCAGGGCACTTTAACGCAAATCGCTGATGGATAAATAACTATTTTCCGCCTTCTGCTTTTCCGCTACTTTTAATAAAACCCTTCGAGGAAATCATTATGTCGCCACTTCATCCGCGCCCGCTGCGTGGCAAGCTGGACGTTCCGTATCAGCAGTATGGTCGCTCACTCCTGGGCGCACCGCTGCTCTGGTTTCCGGCTCCGCTGGGCGATTCGGAGAGCGGGCTGATCCTGGCAGGCACCCATGGGGATGAGAATGCGGCTATCGCCACGCTCTCCGCCGCATTGCGGACGCTGCCCGATGGCATGCGGCGGCATCATGTGGTGTTAGCGGTTAATCCAGACGGCTGTCAGCTGGGGTTGCGCGCGAATGCCAGTGGTGTGGATCTCAACCGTAACTTTCCGGCCGCAAACTGGCAGTCGGGCGATACCGTTTATCGCTGGAACAGCGCCGCCGATGCGCGCGATGTGGCGCTCTCAACCGGCAATCATCCCGCCTCAGAACCGGAAACCCAGGCGCTCTGCGCCCTGATTCATCAGATCAAACCACGCTGGATCGTCTCCTGGCATGAGCCGCTGGGGTGCATTGATGACCCGCATCAGTCAGAAATAGGCGGCTGGCTGGCCGACCACACCGCCCTCCCCCGCGTCACCAGCGTCGGATATGACACTCCCGGCTCCTTCGGCAGCTGGTGCAAAGATCTCAGCCTGCCCTGCGTGACCGCGGAGCTGCCGGTAATCTCCGTGGATGAAGCGACGGAAGTCTACCTTGAGGTGATGGTTAACCTGCTGCGCTGGCAGCAATGAGTAACTGACCGTTCCGCACGTTAATCGGTGGTTCGGCATCCACCGCCAGCCAGGTCGGGCCATCAAGATCGGCAAAACGGGTCTGCGGCACCAGCGGCAGTGCGGCGCGTATCGCCCGCGAGGTGCAGAGCATGCAGCCAAGCATGACCGCAAAGCCCTGCTGCTGCGCCGCTTCGGCCAGCGCCAGCGCTTCGGTCAGCCCGCCAGCCTTATCCAGCTTGATATTGACCATCTCATAACGGCCGCGCAGCGCTGGCAGGCTGTCACGCGTGTGACAGCTCTCATCGGCACAGATCGGCAGGGGATGAATAAAGTTTTCCAGCGCCGCATCTTCACCGGCGGGCAGCGGCTGCTCCAGCATCGCCACGTCAATATCGGCCAGCAGCTGACAGCGCGCCGCCAGCCCCTCTGCATGCCAGGATTCGTTCGCATCGACAATCAGAGTGGCTTCCGGCACCGCTGCGCGGATCGCCATCAGCCGCTCGGTAATGAAATTATCATCCAGCTTAATTTTCAGTAGCGTGGCACCATGCTGCCACAGCGCCAGCGCGCTGCTGGCCATCGCTGCCGGTGTGTCGATGCTCACCGTCTGGGCGGTCACCACCTCCGGGGGCGCGGTGACGCCATTCAGCTGCCACAGGCTGCTTTTCTGCTGATGAACGGCGAGATCCCACAGCGCGCTGTCGATAGCGTTACGCGCGGCACCGGCGGGCAGCGCCTGCTGCAGTGCCTCGCGCGTCATGCCCTGCTGCAGCGCGGGCAGCAGAGAGGCGATCTGCGCCAGTACAGAGGCCTCGGTTTCGCCGTAGCGGGCATAAGGCGTCGCCTCACCCACCCCCTTGACGCCCGCCTCTTCAATCTCAACCACCACCACCTTCACTTCGGTTCGGGTTCCACGGGCAATGACAAACGGGGTATGTAACGGCCAGGCTTCGGGATAACTTTTTACCGTTCTCATTTCCACTCCAGAATGAATGACGCAGTGGCAGACCGCCACAGAGATTTCGACAATTGAACTCGTAAACCCTTAACATTTATGTCATAAACAACGGCTAAGTTTAGCCTTTTTGTATCAGCGCTTTTTTATCATCAAAAGGAATCACTATGTCTCAGACTGTTCATTTTCAGGGTAATGCCGTCCCGGTTGCAGGTCAGTTCCCTCAGACGGGCGATAAAGCCAAAGCGTTCACCCTGGTGGCGAAGAACCTGGTTAACGTTGCGCTCTCTGAGTATGCAGGAAAACGCAAAATTCTGAACATTTTCCCGAGTGTGGATACCGGCGTGTGTGCGTCATCAGTGCGTAAATTCAATCAGGCAGCCAGTGAACTGAATAACACCGTGGTGTTATGTATCTCTGCTGACCTGCCGTTTGCCCAGTCGCGCTTCTGTGGCGCAGAGAACCTGAGCAACGTGGTGACCCTGTCGACGCTGCGCGGCTCAGAGTTTAAGTATGATTATGGCGTGGAAATTGCCGATGGTGCGCTGGAAGGGCTGACCGCGCGTGCGGTGGTGGTGCTGGATGAGAATGATAAAGTGCTTTACAGCCAGCTGGTGGATGAAATCACCAACGAACCTGATTATGACGCAGCGCTGGCCGCGCTGAAGTAATAAAAAAAAAGCGGATAACCCGGTTATCCGCTTTTTCCCTTTCGCGCATAGCCTATTCGCTGTCGCTGCGCTTCTGCCCCAGACCATATTCCCGCAGCTTATTGGCAATCGCCGTGTGTGACACGCCGAGCCGTTTTGCCAGTTTTCGGGTGCTGGGATAGGAGAGGTAAAGCCGCGTCAGGATTGAGCGCTCGAAACGGCTGGTGATTTGATCCAGCGTGCCTTCCAGCGCCTCATCACCCAGCGACACATCCAGCGCCTGCTCAGGCAGTACGATGTCCTGAGGACGCAGTTCGTAACCCTCCAGCTGGGTTAACGCCCGGTAAAGCGCATTCTTTAACTGACGTACGTTGCCCGGCCAGGCATAGCGGGTCAGAAACGCGTTGAGCTGCAGAGAGAGGCGTGGACGCGCCATCCCCTGCTCATCCGCAAAGCGGGCAACAAACATCTCGGTCAGCGGCAGAATATCCTGCGGACGGTCGCGCAGAGGCGGCAACTGCAGCGTCAGGACATTGAGACGGTAGAAGAGATCTTCGCGGAACTCTCCGCGCTGTACCAGCTCAATCAGGTTCTTCTGCGTGGCGCAGATCACCCGCACATTCACATGCACTTCATGCTCTTCACCGACGCGGCGGAAGGTGCCGTCATTGAGAAAACGCAACAGTTTGGTCTGCATTCTCGGCGACATCTCACCGATTTCATCCAGCAGCACCGAGCCGCCGTTCGCCTGTTCGAAAAAGCCCTTCTTGCCTTCAAGCGCATTAGGATAGGCGCCGGCAGCATGTCCAAACAGCTCGCTTTCCGCAACGTCGTCAGGCAGTGAGGCGCAGTTCAGCGCCAGGAAAGGATTCTTCCCGCGGGCGCTGCGGAGATGGCAGGCGCGCGCGAGCATGTCTTTCCCGGTGCCGGTGTCGCCCACAATCAGCAACGGCGCATCCAGCATCGCCAGCTTGCGGGCCTGATCCACCACCTGCCGCATTTTCGGCGTGACGGCAATGATGTGATCAAACTCCGAATCGTCGGTGACCACCAGATTCTGCAGCTGACGGCCCATGCGGGCGGTCGACTTCAGCATCACCATCGCGCCGACCGGCCGATCGCTCTGGCCCTCTTCACCCGGCAGATAGATGGGACGCGCTTCCATCAGAAAATCCCGGCCTTCAATAACGACATGCTGCGCCTGCGCTTCCACCCGATCGCTCTCGAGCCAGCGCATAAAGTTAAAGCCGGTGATCAGATGACCGGCGCTGAAATTGCGCATCTTCTCTTCATCGAGATTGAAGAGGTTTTGTGCCGCCGGATTAGCTAACTCAACCTTACTTTTCAGATCGACAGAGAACACCGGATCGGGCATCGCCACCAGCAGCGCACTCAGCGCACGGTGTTCCCGCTCAGAAGGCATGTACGTGACAGTGCGCACATCTGTCACGCCGGGCGTACGCCGGATTTCAGCCATCAGATTGCTGAAGGCATCAAATTCCAGTGCAGCAAAGTTGAGATAGATGCGCCCAATCGCCGTAATTTCGATACCGCGTAAATCAATATTGCGTGCCACCAGCAGGTCGAGCAGTTCACGCGTCAGACCGATACGGTCCTGACAGAACACTTCCAGACGCATTGCGTTCGCCTTAATCAGGTTCAGATGGTTCAATGATACGCTAAGTCGCGCACCGGCAGAAAGGACTCTGTCAGGAAAAGTTGACACTTCTGGCGTGGATGATGGCATTTTGTACTGCGCCGCTGAGATCATGATTCTGTCTCAGAGTGTCAGCATTTGTCAGCGCCGGAGTTTTTATCCCATCCGACTTGCTGTATATTTTTCAAAACCGAATAAAAACCACTATAAAATGCTGACTTTCTTCGTAAAATATCTGACGGTAGGTGTCATCAATACCCTGCTTCACTGGGTCACCTTCTTTATCTGCCTTAGTCTGGGCCTTTTCCAGTCAACCGCTAATCTGTTGGCGTTTTGTCTGGCCGTCACCTTCTCTTTCTTTGTGAATGCACGCTGGACCTTTAATCAGCAGGCAACAGCCTGGCGCTATCTTCTTTACGTCCTGTTTATGGGGGCAATGGCCTTTAGCGTGGGTTATCTCGCTGACCGGCTCGGCCTCTACCCTCTGATAACGCTGATCGCCTCATCCGCCCTGAGTCTGGCGTGTGGCTTCCTTTTTTCCCGCTTTATCGTCTTTAAAGGAGAGTCATGAACATCTCTTTGGTGGTACCGGTATTCAATGAAGAAGAGGCTATTCCCCATTTTTATCAGGCCGTGAGAAAAGATGAGGCGCTTGCGGCCTGGCAGGTTGAGATTGTTTTTATCGATGATGGCAGCACGGACGCAACGCGTGCGCTGATTACTCAACTGAGCCAGCGTGATCCGCTGGTGCGCAGCCTGTCGTTTATTCGTAATTTTGGCAAAGAGCCGGCGCTGTTTGCCGGACTGGAAGCGGCAACCGGCGAGGCCATAATTCCAATCGATGTCGATTTACAGGATCCGATTTCGATAATTCCCGAAATGGTCCGTAAATGGCAGGCGGGTGCCGATATCGTTTTAGCCAAACGGATTGACAGAAGTGCTGATGGCCATCTGAAGCGCAAAACCGCCCGCTGGTTTTACAAGCTGCATAACAAAATCAGCTATCCGCAGATTGAAGAGAACGTGGGTGATTTCCGGCTGATGTCGCGGGAAGTGGTTGAGAACATTAAACGGCTGCCCGAAAAAAATCTGTTTATGAAAGGCATTCTGAGCTGGGTCGGCGGACAGACTGACATTGTTGAATATGTCCGGACTGAGCGGGTCGCGGGGCACAGTAAATTCGGAGGCTGGAAATTGTGGAATCTGGCGCTGGAGGGACTGACCTCTTTCTCAACCGTACCGCTACGTATCTGGTCTTATCTGGGTTTTCTGGTTGCCTCACTGGCCTTTCTTTATGGGCTCTGGATGATTGCAGATAAACTCCTGTTCGGTAATCCGGTGCCTGGCTATCCCTCTATCCTGGTTTCCGTACTGTTCCTTGGCGGAGTTCAGCTGATTGGCATTGGTGTACTGGGTGAATATATTGGCCGCATCTATATGGAAACCAAAAACCGGCCTCGCTATATTTTGCGAAAATCCGTGGGAAATAAATCAAGCCCACCCGAAAACATCGATTAAATTGTCCGGTAAACGGGCAGAGATAATGGTCAGATTAAAAGGATGACAGATGATCGCCACCGATAACGGCCTGACCCGCCGTCAGGTTTTTTTACTTTTTGCGTTAGTTTTTCTGGTGGCCTACAGTCCCGCCTGGCTGACCCAATACGCCTATACCGATGACTGGACTAATCTCTACTGGGCCAATTTTGACAGGCTCAGTATTTTAAACTGGGACACCCTGTCGGGCAGACCGGTCTATGGCATTATTCAGTACAGCGCCTCATTCCTGGTCGCGAGCATAGAACGACTGGCACTCCTGCGTGCTGTCGCCATTATTCTGCTTATCTTTACCGGCTATTATCTCTATACCCTTTGCCAGAAATATCAGCTGATGGAAAGCCAGGCTCAGCGGATAACCTTTGCGTTATTACTCTGCCTGCTTCCCTCCTTTCAGGTTTATATTGCCTGGGCATCCTGCTTTCCTTACATCGCGGCCATTTTACTGGCAGGTGCCAGCTACCACTTCTCGACTAAACCCGGCGTGACAGGTCGCGTGTCAGCGGTGTGCCTGCTGACCGTTGCCTTTTGTCTCTATCAGCCAGCCGCAATGAGCTTTACCTTTTTTGCCGCGCTGGATCTCTGCCTTTCAGCACGAAGAATTGACAGGAAGCGGGCTGCAATCTCTCTGATCGTACTGGGTGCCGGTATGTTTGCGGCGCTGCTCGCATCAAAGGTCCTCCCGGTCCAGCTTTATGGCCACACGCTGCCGCGCTCCGCCTTCAGCTATAACATCCCGGCTAAGCTCAGCTGGTTTTTCACGGAATACCTTAAGAACGTGATCTGCAATTTTGACCTCGGCGCAAAGACGGTTTCAGTCATCATCTCGTCGATCATTATCGGTTTTGGGCTGAAGAAAATTAAGGCAGCCGGTAACGACAAATTTTATCTGATGTTTATCTTACTGGTTATCGCCGCCCTGCCTAACCTGATTGTCAGTGAGAGCATGGCGGCCTACCGGACGCTTATTGCCGGTGCGCTGATGACTACCAGCGCCTTTATTCTGGGTCTGTTTGAACTCAGTAAAAAGCTGAAGTGGAAAAAGACATTCTATGCCCTGCTGGTTATCGCGGCGGCCTCACTGTCGATCAGTCACCTTATCAACGGTTATTCCGTACCTGCCCGCAAGGAGTTTGCCCTGCTCGAACGGGCAATCACGCAGCAGGTGCCGAAAGCGTTCAACGGGGCGCTCTACTATCGCCTGACCGGAGAGTATTTACCGAAAGTCGCTACGCTGCGGAAATATGATGATTTTGGCGGACTGGGCCTGAGCATGTCATGGACCTTTGCCGGGATGGCCCATTTTATCCGCGAGAAAAATGGCATGGCCTTTACGTTACCCGAGAATCCGGTTATCACAGATGAAGGGCATTGCCCGGGTGACTGTCTGATTATCGATTCCCGTCAGGTTCTGCGTCAGACACCGTAATCGGCATGAAGGCGGCCTGGCCGCCTTCATGCTTACAGACGCGCTTCAGGAGGATTTGTTGTTGCCATTCTGCAGCGCCTCTTTCATCTGTCCCAGCAGCTCACGCCGGAAATCGCCCAGCCGGGGCTTATCCTGCTCCAGCCAGGGCAGCGGACGGCAAAGCTCCATCGCTTTCACACCCAGACGTGCGGTCAGTAAACCGGCACCAATGCCCTGCGCGGCACGCGTTGAGAGCCGGGCGGCGATATCCTGCGACATCCAGTCCATCCCCACTTCCCGCACCAGCTCTGACGCCCCGGCAAAAGCCATGTTAAGTAGCACCAGACGGAACAGGCGGATTCGGCTGAAATAGCCCAGCTCGATGCCGTAGATGGCGGCGATGCGGTTGACCAGCCGCAGATTGCGCCAGGCGATAAACGCCATATCGACCAGCGCCAGCGGGCTGACCGCAATCATCAGGGTGGACTCGGCTGCATGGCGACTGATTTCACGCCGCGCCTGGCGATCCAGCACCGGCTGCACCAGCTGCGCATACAAACGGACTATCTCACTGTCGTTCTGGGTTTCATGCAGGGACGCGTGCCAGCGCTGCAAAGCCGGATGCGCCTGGTCCAGTTCCGCCTGCTGCGCCAGCTTTTCACAGAAGGCCCGGCCTTTGCCGATGCCATGACTGTGCAGCAGTTCACGGCCGACATCGCGCTCTTCAGCGCGCTGACGCAGCTGATAGAGACGACGCCACTCCGTGGTCAGGGCACCCACCCCCGCCAGGACGATCAGGCCACCAGCCACACCGCTGCCCAGTGAGAACCAGTCGCGGGCCAGCCAGGCGTCATGGGTCCACTGCACGCCCTGAGCAATGACGCTGACGCCAAACAGCAGTGCGCCAGCAGTCACCAGTTTACGCCACAGGCTGCGCTTCGGTTTCAGCGCGGCCTCCACTGCCCGTTCGCCTGCGCCCTCCTCTTCAACGGCGACATCTTCCTCCTGTACCGCCAGAAAGGCGGCATCGGCCTCTGCATCAAAGGCGTGTGCCGGGCGCAGTGGCGTGGCGCGGCTCTCCTCCAGTGGACGGGCAAAATCGATACGCGGCTTCAGCGGATCACTCATCGCAATTTATCTCCCAACAAAAATTCCAGCGCGGCATCCATGCGGATATGAGGCAGCGGACGATCGACGTCGAGCTGCTGCGGACGGAATTGTTCAAACTGAAAACCCTGCTGCTGCCAGAAGGCATTGCCGGGCAGACGCGGCGGAACGTCGCCAGGATAGACGGTCAGCGGCTCGCCATTATCCAGCCGGTTACCGCGCAGTGCCGGGATCTTTTCGCCACGGTGATCGACCAGCCCGCTCTGCGTCGCCTGTACTGAAGCCAGTCCGATGCATTCCATCGTGATCCCTTCAAACGCCGCGTTCTGCCAGGCATCCTGCACCAGCTGCTGCAACAGCGAAACCATATTGCCATGCTGATCGCTGGTGATGTGATCGGCCTTGGTGGCAGCAAACAGCAATTTATCAATTACCGGCGAGAAGAGCCGGCGAAACAGCGTGCGCTGGCCGTAATGAAAACTCTGCATCAGCTGCGTCAGGGCCAGACGCATGTCGTTAAACGCCTGCGGCCCGCTGTTCAGCGGTTGCAGGCAGTCAACCAGAACAATCTGGCGGTCGAAACGCAGAAAATGGTTCTTATAGAAGCCTTTCACGACATGCTGACAGTAGTAGTTAAACCGCTGCTGCAACATGCCGAAGTTACTGCCCTTGTCCGCCTGGGCCAGCTTTGTCAGCCGGGCCTCATCGGTGGTCGGCCAGGGGAAGAACTGCAGCGCAGGCGCGCCCGCCATATCACCGGGCAGGACAAAGCGGCCAGGCTGGATAAAGTGTAAGCCTTCAGCTTTACAGCGGTGCAGATAGTCGGTCCAGGCGGCGGCGATTTCTGCCAGCCGGGTTTCATCGGCGGGTGCCAGCGGGTCCAGGTTCTCGCAGAGGGCGCGCCACGGCGCGGCCCACTCCGCGCGGTCGCCCTGCAACAGTCCGTTCATCTGCCGGGACCAGGCGAGGTAGTCCTGGGCCAGCATCGGCAGATCCAGCAGCCACTCACCAGGATAATCAACAATTTCCAGATAGAGGGTCGCGGTCTCTTTCAGGTGGCGCAGCAGGGAATCGCTGGGACGGTAACGCAGCGCCAGACGCATTTCGCTGACGCCACGGGTGGGCACAGGCCAGGCGGGTGGCGTGCCGTAGAGCTGTGCCAGCCCTTCGTCGTAGGTAAAGCGTGCGGTGCCCATGTCGCGCTGCGGCACCCGCTTGACACCTAACAGACGCTCATCCCGCACAACGGAAAACAGCGGCAAACGTGCGCCGCTGTGAACGGTTAACAGCTGGTTAACCAGAGAAGTGATAAAGGCGGTTTTACCGCTGCGGCTTAATCCGGTGACCGCCAGACGAAGATGGCGATCGACGCCGCGGTTCATTAACGCCAGTAGTTCAGTTTGCAGTCTTTTCATCTTTCTCCCTGATGAAGCGCGACGCAACCCGATTCATCACCCGCTTCAGCAGTGGCTCCAGCGCCACGGCCAGCAGCAGACGTAACGGGCGTCGCGCTACCGATTTCACCGCCCAGCCCGTCACACCGGCCGGACCATAGGTAACAGCATTGATAATGATGAATCTGGCCGCCGACTTCAATGCAGGTGCCGCGCGGTGACGGAACATTGTGGATCGCGAAAAAGACATAACACCTCCATTGCGTGAACGAACGGGCCTGAAACGGCCCGGTACAGGCGGATTCAGATCTGGCGGAAGCGGCTGCGTACGCTGAACGTTTCAGACGTTACGTAGCGTTCCACATCGCGCACGCTGCGTTCATCACGCTGCAGTGCGCTTTCCAGCTGGTCCAGCAGTTCGCTGGCGCTGGGCGGGCGTTCCCCTTCTGCGGCCGAGGCGGGCTTCTCATCCAGCACAAACCCCAGCACAAAGTAGGCGATAATCGTAAAAACAAACAGACCAAAGAACAGGGATAACACCACGATGATCCGCAGCAGGCGAACCGGGATATCGAGATACTCGGCCAGCCCTGCACAGACCCCCATCAGCTTTCCTTCGTCTGGCTTACGCCATAACTTACGGCCTTTCATCATGGCTGCCTCCAGTTAGGATGCTCGGCGTCCAGAATCGCTTCCAGCGCGTCAATCCGTTCGCGCATCCGTTGCGCATCCTGGGTCACACGCTGCAGGCGCTGAAGTTCGCTTTGCGACAGTTCCGAACCGCCGTTGCGTTTGTTGCTGTAATGCAGCCATAACCAGATGGGTGCCACGAACAGCACGAAAATCGTCAGCGGTATGGCGAGAAAAAGTGCGCTCATTGACTCTCCTTAATCACTTTTTGCAACGTCGAAGGTTACTCACTGCGGTTCATTTTGGCTTTCAGCGCGTTAAGCTGCTGGCTGATCTCATCGTCCGCTTTCAGATCGGTAAACTGCTGGTCCAGGGTTTTGGTTTTACCAAAGCCGTGACTTTCCGCTTCCGCTTCCATGTGATCAATACGGCGTTCAAAGGATTCAAAACGCGCCATCGCTTCATCAATTTTACCGCTGTCCAGCTGACGACGCACATCGCGTGACGACGACGCCGCCTGATGACGCAGCGTTAAGGCCTGCTGACGGGCGCGCGTTTCGCTCAGCTTTTTCTCCAGCTCGCCAATTTCGCCCTTCATGCGTTCCAGCGTCTCTTCAACATGAGTGACTTCCTGCTTCAGCGAGGCGATAAGATCAGTCAGTTTCTGTTTTTCAATCAGCGCAGCGCGGGCCAGGTCGTCTTTATCTTTGCGCAGCGCCAGCTCGGCTTTTTCCTGCCACTCCGCCTGCTGAATCTCCGCCTGCTCAATGCGACGGGACAGCTGTTTCTTCTCTGCCAGCGCCCGCGCAGAGGTAGAACGCACTTCGACTAAGGTGTCTTCCATTTCCTGAATCATCAGCCGCACCAGTTTCTGTGGATCTTCCGCACGCTCCAGCAGCGAATTGATATTGGCATTCACGATGTCGGCGAAACGAGAAAAAATACCCATAATGATGTTCCTCTTTTAAAAGTCTTAAACAGTGTTGCCCTGCCTGATTAATACAAGATGCGTGCCAATTTTATATATAATTGATTTTAATCATCTTTTAAATTTTACACCCTCTCCCGGCTGCTTTAAGATAGTCAAAATGATTAACGGGTAGCGAAATTCATCATGACCGGAACTAATGATAATCTTCTCGGTGAGTCGAACAATTTTCTGGAGGTGCTGGAGCAGGTTTCTAAACTCGCCCCGCTGGAGAAACCCGTTCTGGTTATTGGCGAGCGCGGCACCGGTAAAGAGCTTATCGCCAGCCGGTTACACTATCTTTCCGATCGCTGGCAGGGGCCATTTATCTCGCTGAACTGCGCCGCCCTTAACGAGAATCTGCTGGATTCGGAACTGTTCGGGCATGAGGCGGGCGCGTTTACCGGCGCGCAGAAGCGTCATCTTGGGCGTTTTGAACGGGCCGATGGCGGTACACTGTTTCTGGATGAGCTGGCAACCGCACCCATGCTGGTGCAGGAGAAACTGCTGCGGGTGATTGAGTATGGTCAGCTGGAGCGGGTCGGCGGCAACCACTCCCTGCAGGTCAATGTACGTCTGGTCTGCGCCACCAACGAAGATCTCCCTGCGCTGGCGGCGGCGGGCAAATTCCGCGCCGATCTGCTGGATCGTCTGGCTTTCGATGTGGTGCAGTTGCCGCCACTGCGCGAACGCCGCAGCGATATTCTGGTGATGGCCGGACATTTCGCCATCCAGATGTGCCGGGAGCTGGGGCTGTTACTCTTTCCTGGCTTCACGGCCCGCGCGCAGCAGACGCTGCTCGATTACCACTGGCCCGGCAACGTGCGTGAACTGAAAAATGTGGTGGAGCGCTCAGTCTACCGGCATAACAGCAGCGAGCAGCCGCTGGATAACATCATTATCAATCCCTTCGCTTCGCGCCAGCAACCGGTCGCCAGAATGCCGTTAAATCCGACTGGGGATAGCGCTGCGCTGCCTGGACTGCCGCTGGATCTGCGACAGTGGCAAAACCAGCAGGAGCGGGATCTGGTGGAGGCGAGTCTGCAACAGGCACGCTACAACCAGCGCCGCGCTGCCGGTCTGCTGGGCGTCACCTACCACCAGCTGCGCGCAATGATGAAAAAGCACGATATCAAAGCCGAGAACTGATCCGCCCGCTGCACGGCTGATTGATGCACCGGGGTAAAGCCGGGTTCACTATCCTGCTTTCTTACCCACCCAGGCTGCGTCAGGCAAAAAAAAGCCCGCCATCAGGCGGGCAACAATACTGGAAGCAATGTGAGCAATGTCGTGCTCCTCTTCGGCAGAGCCACCGTCGAAGTGCATATGAATAATAATCATTCTTATTATCATCTGTAAAGGTGTAATTGAGAATATTTCTCATTACCCCACCTTTTGTGCGCCCTTTTGCCCCGCAGAGGATGAAAATCAGGCTGACGGCGGTTGCAGGTTTTGGGACAACGCCCGCTTTGCGATACACTCTGTTCAATGCCTCAAAATCGTTGAGTTCTATGTCAAAACTACTAAGTTCGCTGTTGCTCAGCCTCAGCGTGTTGAGTGCCCCTGCATGGTCAGCACCGGCGGGTGATATCCGCCAGTCCGGCTTTGTCTACTGCGTCAGCGGCACGCTGAACACCTTTAATCCGCAGATGGCCAGCAGCGGGCTGACGGTGGATACCCTGGCGGCTCAGCTTTATGACCGGCTGCTGGATGTCGACCCATATACCTACCGGCTGAAACCCGATCTGGCCTCCAGCTGGGAAGTGCGCGATAACGGCGCGACCTACCGCTTTCACCTGCGGAGTGGCGTCGCCTTCCAGCAGACGAATCAGTTCCGCCCCACCCGCACCCTCAATGCTGACGATGTGGTCTTCAGCTTCGCCCGCATGTTTGATCGCCATCACCCGTGGCATAACGTGAATGGCGGCAACTACCCCTACTTTGACAGCCTGCAGTTCGCCGATTCTGTTCAGAGTGTAAAGAAGATCGATAACCGGACGGTCGAGTTCCGGCTCAACAGCCCGGACGCGTCGTTCCTGTGGCATATGGCCACGCACTATGCGCCGATCCTCTCGAAAGAGTATGCTGACCAGCTCACGGCGCAGGGGCATCAGGAGGAGCTGGACCGGCAGCCGGTGGGCACCGGCCCTTATCAGCTCAGCGAATATCGCACCGGCCAGTACATCCGTCTGGCGCGCAATCCGCATTACTGGAAAGGCGTGCCGCGTCTGCAACAGGCGGTCATCGATCTCGGTTCCGGCGGCACCGGGCGACTCTCTAAACTGTTAACCGGTGAGTGTGACGTACTGGCCTACCCGGCCGCCAGTCAGCTCAGTATCCTGCGCGATGACCCGCGCCTGCGGATGACGCTGCGCCCTGGCATGAACATCGCCTATCTGGCCTTCAATACCCGCAAGCCGCCGCTGGACCGGCCTGAGGTGCGGCATGCGCTGGCGCTGGCGATCAACAATGAACGCCTGATGGAGTCCATCTATTACGGAACGGCCGAAACGGCCGCGTCGATATTGCCGCGCGCCTCCTGGGCGTATGACAATGATGCGCGCATCACTGGCTATGACCCGGCGAAGTCGCGCGAAGCGCTGGCCGCGCTGGGCATCAGCGATCTGCATCTGCGGCTGGTGGTGCCCGCAGCGTCGCAATCCTGGAATCCCAGCCCGCTGAAAACGGCTGAACTGTTGCAGGCGGATCTGGCCCAGGTGGGTGTCCGGCTGACGATTGTGCCGGTGGAGGGGCGCTTCCAGGAGGCGCAGCTGATGGCGATGAATCACGATCTGACCCTCTCTGGCTGGGCCACTGACAGTAATGACCCGGACAGCTTCTTCCGTCCGCTGCTCAGCTGCGCGGCTATTCGCTCCCAGACCAATTACGCGCACTGGTGCTCACCCGCCTTTGATGAAACGCTGCAGAATGCCCTGCTGTCGCAGCAGCTTTCTGGCCGCATCGACAGCTATGACAAAGCGCAGCAGATTCTGGCGCAGGAGCTGCCGGTGCTGCCGCTGGCCTCCTCGCTGCGTCTGCAGGCATTCCGCCATGATATCAAAGGGCTGGTGCTGAGTCCGTTTGGCAACGCCTCGTTTGCCGGGGTTTATCGTGAAAGCGATAAGGAAAAGTAAGTGATTATCTATCTTCTGCGGCGTCTGCTGCTGCTGGTCATTACCCTGTTTCTGCTGTCGCTGGTCAGCTTCAGCCTGAGCTACTTTACCCCCAACGCCCCGCTGGAAGGCGCTGCACTTTCGGACGCCTGGTGGTTCTGGTTTAAAGGAATGCTGCAGTTCGACTTTGGCGTCTCCAGCACCAACGGTCAGGAGATTGGCCTGCAGCTGCGCGAGGTGTTCCCGGCGACGATGGAGCTCTGCATCCTGGCATTTCTGTTCGCGCTGCTGGTAGGGATCCCGCTGGGGATCTGCGCCGGGGTGATGCGCAATAAATGGCAGGATAAAACCATCAGTGCGCTGGCGCTGTTCGGCTTCTCCGCGCCGATTTTCTGGCTGGCGCTGCTGTTCACGCTTTTCTTCTCGCTGACGCTCGGCTGGCTGCCGGTGTCGGGTCGCCACGATCTGCTCTACCCGGTGCAGAATATCACGGGCTTTGCGCTGATCGATGCCTGGCTGAGTCCTTCGCCCTGGCGTCACGAGATGATCATCAGCGCGCTGACCCACCTGATTCTGCCGGTGCTGGTGCTGGCGATGGCCCCCACCACAGAGGTGATCCGCCTGCTGCGCAACAGCACCAGCGACGTGATGGATAAAAATTATATTAAAGCAGCCGCTACCCGGGGGCTTTCGCGCTTTACGGTGATCCGCCGGCACGTGCTGCATAACGCCCTGCCGCCGGTCATCCCGCGTCTGGGGCTGCAGTTTTCCACCATGCTGACGCTGGCGATGATTACCGAGATGGTGTTCAACTGGCCCGGACTCGGCCGCTGGCTGATCAATGCGATTCGTCAGCAGGATTATGCGGCTATCTCCGCCGGGGTGATGGTGATTGGCGGGCTGGTGATCCTGGTCAACGTCATCTCTGATGTGATTGGCGCGGCAATGAATCCGCTGAAACATAAGGAATGGTATGCCCTTAGATAATATCTATGCCGAGAAACGCCTGCCCAGCGCGTTTCGTCAGAGCTGGCACCATTTCTACGGCAATCCGATTTCGATGGTCGGGCTGTATGGCTTTGGCGCCCTGCTGCTGCTCTGCCTGTTCGGCGGGCTGATCGCGCCTTACGGCATCGATCAGCAGTTCCTGGGGTATCAGCTGCTGCCGCCGTCGTGGTCACGCTATGGCGACGTCTCTTTCTTCCTCGGCACCGACGATCTTGGGCGGGATGTGCTGAGCCGCCTGCTGAGCGGTGCAGGTCCGACGGTAGGTTCAGCGATGCTGGTGACGCTGTTCGCCACGCTGGGCGCCCTGATACTGGGCGTGCTGGCGGGCATGACCCACGGCATCCGCTCGGCGGTAATGAACCACGTACTGGATACGCTGCTCTCTATTCCTTCGCTGCTGCTGGCGATCATTGTCGTGGCTTTTCTCGGACCGCGACTGGAGCATGCGCTGCTGGCGGTCTGGCTGGCGCTGATGCCTCGCCTGGTGCGTGAGATATACAGCGCGGTGCATGATGAGCTGGAAAAAGAGTATGTGGTCGCCGCGCGTCTGGACGGGGCCAGCGGCCGCAACATCCTGCGCTACGCCATTATGCCGAACATTCTGCCGCTGCTGATCACTGAAATCACCCGGGCGCTGTCGATGGCGATTCTGGACATTGCCGCACTCGGCTTTCTTGACCTGGGCGCGCAGCTGCCCTCACCCGAGTGGGGCGCGATGCTGGGCGACTCGCTGGAGCTGATCTACGTGGCCCCCTGGACCGTGATGCTGCCGGGCGTGGCGCTGATGGTCAGCGTATTAATTGTTAACCTGCTCGGTGACGGCATCCGTCGCGCCGTCGAAGCGGGAGTGGAATAGATGCCGTTACTCGATATCCGTAATCTCACCATCGAATTTATGACCGCTGACGGACCGGTCAAAGCAGTGGATCGCGTAAACCTGACGCTGGGCGAAGGGGAAATTCGCGGTCTGGTCGGGGAGTCCGGCTCAGGCAAAAGTCTGGTGGCAAAGGCCATCTGCGGCGTAACCAATGACAACTGGCGCGTGACCGCAGACCGTATGGTGTTTGATGACGTGGATCTGCTGCGCCTGACGCCGCGCGAGCGCCGTCGTATTATCGGGCATAACGTCTCGATGATTTTTCAGGAGCCGCAATCCTGTCTTGATCCCTCTGAAAGTATCGGTCGTCAGCTGATGCAGGTGATCCCGCGCTGGACGTATAAAGGGCCGTGGCTGAAACGCTTCTGGTTCTGGCGCAAAACCCGTGCCATCGAGCTGCTGCATCGCGTCGGTATCAAAGACCACAAAGATATCATGCGCAGCTTCCCCTATGAGCTGACCGAAGGCGAGTGCCAGAAAGTGATGATCGCCATTGCGCTGGCGAATCAGCCGCGTCTGCTGATCGCGGATGAACCGACCAACGCCATGGAGCCGACCACGCAGGCGCAGATTTTCCGCCTGCTGAGCCGCCTGAATCAGAATAACAACACCACCATTCTGCTGATCAGTCATGACCTGCGCACCATGAGCCAGTGGGCGGATCGGATTAACGTGATGTACTGCGGCCAGACGGTGGAAACCGCGCAGAGCGACGATCTGATGAGCACACCGCACCACCCCTATACCCAGGCGCTGATTCGGGCGATGCCCGATTTCGGGCGTGCGCTGCCGCACAAGAGTCGTCTCAACACCCTCTCCGGGGCGATCCCTTCGCTGGAGAGCCTGCCGATAGGTTGCCGGCTGGGGCCGCGTTGTCCTTACGCCCAGCGCAAATGTATTGAAACGCCAAGGCTGACCGGCAGTAAAACGCATCTTTATGCCTGCCATTTCCCGCTCAATATGGAGGGCCAGTAACATGGAAACCCTGCTGGAAGTGCGCAACCTGAGTAAAACATTTCGCTATCGCACCGGTTTGTTCCGCCGTCAGCATGTCGAGGCGGTGAAATCGGTGAGCTTTACCCTGCGTGAAAGGCAGACGCTGGCCATCATCGGCGAGAACGGGTCAGGCAAATCTACCCTGGCGAAGATGCTCAGCGGCATGGTCGCGCCGACGGAGGGTGAGATTCTGATTGACGATCATCCGCTGACCTTCGGCGATTATGGCTACCGCAGTCAGCGCATCCGCATGATTTTTCAGGACCCCTCCACCTCCCTGAATCCGCGTCAGCGCATCAGTCAGATTCTTGATTTTCCGCTGCGGCTCAACACCGATCTCAATGCGGAAGCGCGCGAGAAGCGCATCATCGCAACCCTGCGGCAGGTGGGATTACTGCGCGATCACGCCGGTTATTATCCCCATATGCTGGCACCCGGTCAGAAGCAGCGTCTGGGTCTGGCCCGTGCGCTGATCCTGCAGCCCAAAGTGATCGTGGCCGATGAAGCGCTGGCCTCGCTGGATATGACCATGCGCTCTCAGCTGGTGAATCTGATGCTGGAGCTGCAGGAAAAACATGGTATCTCCTACATTTATGTGACGCAGCATCTGGGCATGATGAAACATATCAGCGACAAGGTGCTGGTGATGCATCAGGGCGAAGTGGTCGAGCGCGGCGGCACCGCGGATGTGCTGGCCTCGCCGCTGCACGATCTGACCCGACGCCTGATCAGCAGCCACTTCGGCGAAGCGCTGAGTGCCGAAGCCTGGCGACGCGAACGCTGATTTTGCTGCCCGTCGCGGAAATTGCGGGCCGGTTTACCTGATTTATGAGAGACGTGCTAGAATCCGCACGTCGATTAACGTCGGTCGCTTACTTTTTAATCATGCGGCCGCCAACAACAATGACCATAAGGATTACAGCTATGGGTTTTCTTTCCGGTAAGCGCATTCTGATTACTGGCGTTGCCAGTAAACTTTCCATCGCCTACGGTATTGCACAGGCGATGCACAAACAGGGCGCAGAACTGGCTTTCACCTACCAGAACGACAAGTTAAAAGGTCGTGTGGAAGAGTTTGCTAAAGATTTGGGTTCAGACATCGTGCTGCCATGTGACGTCGCAGAAGATGAGAGCATCAAATCTCTGTTCACTGAACTGGCAAAAACCTGGCCGAAATTTGACGGTTTCGTTCACTCTATCGGCTTCGCGCCTGGCGACCAGCTGGATGGCGACTATGTGAACGCCGTTACCCGCGAAGGCTTTAAAATCGCGCATGACATCAGTGCCTACAGCTTCGTTGCGATGGCGAAAGAGTGCCGTGAGATGCTGAATCCAGGCTCCGGTCTGCTGACCCTCTCTTACCTGGGTGCTGAGCGCGCGATCCCGAACTACAACGTGATGGGTCTGGCGAAAGCGTCCCTGGAAGCGAACGTGCGTTACATGGCAAACGCCATGGGCCCGGAAGGCGTGCGTGTTAACGCCGTCTCTGCAGGTCCAATCCGCACCCTGGCCGCCTCAGGCATCAAAGATTTCCGTAAGATGCTGGCGCATTGCGAAGCGGTCACCCCGATTCGCCGTACCGTCACCATCGAAGATGTCGGCAACTCTGCCGCGTTCCTCTGCTCTGATCTGGCAGGCGGCATCACCGGTGAAGTCGTTCACGTTGATGGCGGCTTCAGCATCGCCGCGATGAACGAACTGGAACTCAAATAAGTTCCCTGAGGGCGAGCCTGGCTCGCCCTCTTTTTTTGGCTCCATTCCGCCTCACTCCCTGATTTTTCTGCCGTTATAGCGTAACGCTATTAATTATCACCGATCATTCTTTTGCCCCGGACCGGCCATCAGCGACGATAAGCCTGCCTTTCGGTTTATGCACATTTTCAGATTCTGCCGCCTGCATACCGAACCCGAATCTGCAAAAGGATTGATCATGGAACAACGCCGCTATCCGGGCCATAACCACTGGTTTTACGAGAGCCAGACCAGTCCACGAACCTCTCAGGCCGCGCCGCTGGTGCCCGAGGCCGCCCATATCGATGACCGTTTTCTGCTGGGCTGCCACGCCGATCACGCCGGGATGCACGCCCTGTTGCGCTCGCAGCAGCCCGCCCTGCTGGCCGCACGCGATCTGGCGCAGCTGCTGTTTCCCGATCGGGTGACCACGTCGCTCACCCATACGTTAACGCTCTACGACCGCCTCAGCACCGCGCTGACCGTCGCGCAGGTGGCGGGGATCCAGCGGTTGTGTAACCACTACTCTGCCCGCCTGAATCCGCTGCCAGGCCCCGACTCTTCACGCGAGAGTAACAACCGCCTGACCCAGATCACGCAATACGCCCGTCAGCTGGCGATGCAGCCTGAGCTGATCAACGGCAGCGCCATTACCGCACTGGATGGGGTTGGCCTGACCGAGCCCGATATCGTGACGCTGAATCAGGTGATCGGGTTTGTCAGTTATCAGGCGCGGGTGGTGGCGGGCTTACAGGCACTGCAGGCTCAGCCGGTTCGCTGGCTGCCCGGCAGCACCGCGCCCCCCGATGCAGAGGCAACCGGCTTCGATCAGCCCGCCCGCTGGCAGCCGGTGCTGAAGCCGCTGGAGCTGCGTTATGCCAGCGCGGAGCAGCTCGCAGCAATCACCCGTTGCCAGTCACTGCCGGGTATGCAGGAGGCAGTCTGGGTGCTGGCACATGATCCTGCGGCGTTATATGGCTGGGCGCAGCTGCGTCAGCACCTCTCTGACGAACCTGCCTTGCCAGAGGCGGTCGCCGCCCGCATCCTCGGCAGTCGCTGGCTTTTCCGGCTGCTGGACGGTCAGGCGGGTCTGATTGAAGGGGTCGATGATGCCGGATCACGCGGCGCAGAACAGCAGATTATTGCACTGGCGGCGCAGCTGACCCGCTCACCGGAGCGCTTCAGCGCGGCCCATCTGCAACCCCTCATGGAAGCGGGCTGGGAGAATGATGCGCTGTTCGCGCTGGTTCAGCGTGTCGCGATAGGCAACTGGAACAGTCGCCTCTTTTACGCGCTGGGCGAAGCGCAGTAAGCGTAAAAAATGAGAGCCTGCCGCCGGTTACATCGGCAGCCGCGCGCGCGCTTCATCGAAAAAGTGCTGGGCCAGCGGGGTGGCACGGCCAGGCTCGGCGATAACCAGCGCCGCCTGACGTGCCATGGGTGGCAGCGTGATGGCGCGCTGCTGCAGCCCCTGAAGTGAAGCGGGCAACAAATGCCCCACTGGTGAAACCAGCAGCCCCAGCCCGACCTGAGCGCACTGCATCAACTGCATGACGGAAGCACTCTCGACGATCACCCGTGGCACCAGCCCCGCCTCACGAAAGGCCATGTCGAGATAACGGCGAAAATAACGGGTCGGCTCCGCCAGGCAGAGCGGCTGTTGCGCCAGATCCGACAGCGCCAGCGGCGTATCACCCACCAGCGCCGGGAAATGGTCAGGGTGGAACACCGCTTCAACGCCGCGGTCCGCCAGCAGCTCGGTCTGAAAATGGAGTTCGCGCAGGGTCGCCATCTCAAAAAAGCCGATGCCGACATCCACAGTGTGACTGTTAAGCGCATCCAGCAGCTGATCAGCGCTCAGCACCGCGATGCGGTAGTCGAGCTGCGGATATCTTTCCTGGACCACTTTCAGCAGCAGCGGCAGGGCCATGCTGCACTGCGGAACCACTCCCACCCGCAGCGTGCCGTTTACCCCATGTTTCAGTGATTCGACTTCCAGCTTCAGCCCCTGATACACCGAAACGATTTCCCGCGCCCATGCCAGCACGCGATCGCCCTCTGGCGTAAATCCGGCGAAGTTATTACTGCGGTTAATCAGCGGCAGGCCCAGCTCTCGCTCCAGATTTTTCAGGCGCATAGAGAGTGTCGGCTGTGTAACGAAACTGGCTTCCGCGGCGCGCCCGAAATGGCGTTCGCGCTCCAGGTTACACAAATAAATCAGTTGTTTAATGTCGATTTTAATAGTCCATCAGCAGGTTGAAGGCGGTTCGCGTCACGGTCTCTGACCTGTATCACCCTGAGTATAAGGCGCAATGTTACCCTGTGCCGGCCCTGAAGGTTTAACCGCACGGTTCATTTGCGCGGCCGGAAAATGGCGTTCAGCGCCAGGCAGATCAGGCCGAACCCCACCAGCAGCAGAAAGTCGTAGCTGAGCAGCCTGTAGAGCCCTATTCCGGCTATGCCGCCCGCCAGGAATGCGAGCAGCGTCAGCACATGCAGCCGCAGCCGGCTCAGGTAGAGCGGTGCCTCTTTCGGGGAGATTTTACGCCGCAGCACTTCAAACAGCATCGCCAGCTCAATCCCGATATCGGTCGCCGTGCCGGAGACATGGGTGGTACGGACGCGGGCGTCCGAAATCCGTGTCACCACCGCATTCTGCAGCCCCATCAGAAAGCTCAGGCTCAGGATTAACACCACGCCCGGCGACAGCGGCGGAAAATGATTTTCTATCACCCCCAGCACCATCAGCGCACTGCCTTCAGCCAGGATGACAAAGGCATAAATAGTGCGGATGTTTCTGCGGCGACCGGAATTGATAACCAGGGTGGAGAGCGCCGACCCGGTGATGAAGAGGATGACGATGGCGAGAAAAAAGAGGCCGGTTCCCGGATTCGCTTTTGCCAGATGATCGGAGAGCAGCGAGACATTGCCGGTCATGTTGGCAGAAAAGAAACCGACAATCTCAAAGGCTGCGGTGTTCAGCGCCCCCGCAGCGGCCGCCAGCGTACAGGCCAGACGGGTGTCGGCGCTGTGGCTGCGGGCACTTTCTGTACTGATTAGCATGACCACCACATATTCAGAGGAAAGCCTTATCATCCGCCGTTTCCCGGCCGGCGACAAGGCGCTGAATCAAACTCTCCCGGCGCACTGACCTCAGGGCAAGCTGCCCGGATAACATGCCTTACCGGCAGCAGGTTTCGCGCGGCACTGGCACCGCGCGGAACCGCCGGTTAATGGCTGGCGAGACGGAACGTGGATACCGACTGCGTCAGGTACTGCACCTGCTCTTCCAGCGAGGCGGAGGCTGCTGCAGACTCCTGCACCAGCGCCGAGTTCTGCTGCGTCACGCTGTCCATCTCGGTCACGGCCTGTTCAATCTGGCCGATGCCGCGACTCTGTTCATCTGACGCGGTAGAGATATGCTCCATCAGCAGGTTAACCTGGCTGACCGAGGAGATAATCGCGCTCATCGCCTCACCCGTGCGGCTGACCTGATCAGAACCGGCGTGAATGATGGCAACCGATTCGGCAATCAGGCTCTCAATCTCTTTGGCGGCCGTGGCGCTGCGCTGCGCCAGGTTCCGGACTTCGCCCGCCACCACCGCAAAACCGCGACCCTGCTCCCCGGCGCGGGCCGCTTCCACCGCTGCGTTCAGCGCCAGAATATTGGTCTGGAAAGCGATGCTGTCGATAACGGTGGTGATCTCTTCAATCTTCTTCGAGCTGGCGTTAATCAGCCCCATTGAAACCACCACTTCCTGCGACACTTTCTCACCGCTTTCGGCATTTTTCACCGCCTCACTGGTCAGGCGGCAGGCTTCAAAGACGTTTTCGGTGTTCTGTTTCACCGTTGCGCCCAGCTGCTCCATGCTGGCGGCGGTCTCGGTCAGCGCGGCAGCCTGCTGCTCGGTGCGTGAGGCGAGATCGATGTTGCCCGCAGCAATTTCCTGTGATGCGGTGGAGACGGATCGGGTCGAGTCACGAACCTGCAGAATGATAGAGGTCAGCGCGCTGCGCATCTGCTCCAGCGAGCCCATCAGCAGCTGAATTTCACTGCGGGAGTTCGCCCTGACCGGGACGCTGCTGTCCAGCACGCCCGCCGCAATCAGCCTGCAGTGTTCCTGCGCATCATTCAGCGGAGAGAGCACGTAGCGCTTCATGAAGATGTAGATCGCGATGATGATGGCAAAAAAGAGCACGCCAAACAGTCCCAGCAGGGTAATGCCGGTGGTGAAATGACTCTGCGCATCACTGTTGAGTTTTCTGGCGTAGGTTTCATGCTGCGCCAGCACCCGATCCAGAATAATTTCATACTGGCGATCCAGACGCACCACGGTGGCAATCTGGTTTTTGAATCGCAGCTGGTCGTGCGCTTCTGCTGCCTCAATTAACGGCTGCAGGCCCTGCTGGCGATAGGCCTGATAGGCCTGACGATAGGCTTCCGCTTCAGCCTCTTCGCCCGGCAGACGCGGCGCGTTCATATAGGCTTCAA
Source organism: Pantoea sp. Sc1 (assembly GCF_000255315.1). Taxonomy (NCBI): domain Bacteria; kingdom Pseudomonadati; phylum Pseudomonadota; class Gammaproteobacteria; order Enterobacterales; family Erwiniaceae; genus Pantoea; species Pantoea sp. Sc1. The sequence goes on along the minus strand of NZ_AJFP01000001.1, from coordinate 2,007,023 downwards.
ACGCCGCATCCGCCTTACCGGCAACGGTGCGAACGCTGTCCAGCGTGGCCGGGTTATTCGCCTCACTGCCCTCGATCGACTTCATGTACTCCATCAGACGGACACGCAGCGTACGGCTGTGGTTGATAGGGTCGATCACCGACAGCACAACGCGGATCTCTTTGTTAACCGCATTCAGGGAGTGATTGCTTTGAACAAGCAGCCAGGTACTGATTGCCACGCTGGTAAGAAACAGCGCCAGCAGGAAAGAAAAAATAATCAGGGAGGACTTTTTTAACGACATCGCTACGTTCCGGAAATTGGGAGGATGAGTGGCTATATCGGCAAAAAAAAGCAGCCCATTAGGGCTGAACTTTTTTAGTTACAATAAGCGGAGCGGCAGCGTGCAGCCTTTCTCCCCCTTTCCGGCAGACCGCCCGCTGATGACCCGAAACAGGCTGTCGCTAAGCTACGCCGAGCGCCCGCTTTACCTCACTGGCGACTTTCTCGACCTGCGGCCCGTAAATTACCTGAACATCATGCTCGCTGACGCGATTGACGCCGTTGGCACCGGTGCTCATCAGCGTCTGATCCACCACCTGATTCATCTCTCTGACCCGGACCCGCAGTCGGGTAAAGCAGCAATCGACATCCTCGATATTGGCCTGCCCGCCCAGCCCGCTGATAATCACCTGAGTGCGCTCATCCGCCGCGACCTGCTGCGGTTTCTCCTCTTCCGATTCCCGGCCCGGCGTTTCAACATTCATCCGGGTGATCACCAGCCGGAAAGCGTAGTAGTAGAGCGGTGCGTAGACGGCCCCCAGCGCCAGTGTCCACCACCAGTGCGTTTTCGCCCCGCCCAGCATGCCGAACACCACCAGGTCGATGATGCCGCCCTGCACATTGCCAATCATCAGGTGCAGCATCGACATCAGCATGAAGGAGAGACCGGTCAGGAAGGCGTGCAGGAGATAGAGTACCGGCGAGACAAAAATAAAGCAGAACTCCAGCGGTTCCGTAATACCGGTCGTAAACGAGGTCAGCGCGCCCGCCATTACCAGCGCTTTGACCCGCTGTTTATGCTCTGGCCGTGCGGTGTGATAGATCGCCAGGGCAGCGGCGGGCAGGCCAAACATCATGACGGGAATTTTGCCCTGCGCCAGAAACTGCGTGGCGGTGCGTAGCGTCGCATCCGGGATCGACTCCGGGTGGGTCAGCGACGCGTTGAAGATGTTGAGCGCACCGACAATGGTCTGGCCATCGACCACCGCCATACCGCCGATCGGGGTGAAGCGAACGGTTTCATTGAGGATATGGTGCAGGCCGGTGGGGATCAGAATGCGTTCAAATGCCCCCAACAGGAACGCGCCATACTGGCCACTTTTGCCGATCATCGCGCCGATCCAGGCGATCCCCTGGCCGATGGTCGGCCAGACCAGCGCCAGCAGCACCCCCACCAGCGGCAGGCAGACGACGGTGACGATCGGGACAAAACGCCGCCCGCCAAAAAAGCTGATCGCAGTAGGCAGTTGCTGGGTGTAAAAGCGGTTGTGCAGCGCGACCGTTATCAGCCCGACAATCACCCCACCCAGCACGCTCATGTTGTAGGTAAAGACCCCCAGCATGCTGATATATTCCGCCGAGGTCATCATCGCCGTCGTCTGATCCATCCCCGCCTGCTGCAGAGCGGCCGGTGTGGTGGTGGCGGCCGTGATCCCTTTGGCCGCCAGGGTGGCGCTGATGCCGACATTCATCACGATATAGCCAATCACCGCAGCAAACGCGGCGGTGGGCTTCTCCGCTTTTGCCAGCCCGATAGCACTCGCCACGGCAAAGAAGAGCGGCAGGTTTGTAAACAGCGCACCGGCGATCTTGCGGATAAAGCCAATGATAACCTGCGGTACCGCCATCTGGACAAACGCCTCACCGGTCACCGCCGGGTTCTGCATCGCCGCCGCCAGCCCGAGAAAGATCCCTGCGGCGGCGATCACCGAGATTGGCATCATTAGCGCTTTGCCGAACGCGTGGATCTGGCTGGTCAGCTGTTTCATGGTGTCGCGCCCTCTCTGATGATAAACAGCAAGTATTAGCCCGTTACCGGGAGAACTCCCGTTATCAGCGCGTTAAAACTGGGTAAAATCTGACCAACATCACACTTCTGGCCGATGCACGATAAACGCCAGCTATCGCACCATTATGTCAATCAATTAGACAAGGTATGACGATAATTGCACACTCCCCTTCACCATCAGGCTATAACCTGATAACAATCATCAAACAATTATTCCTACTATAAAAAGCCTGCACTCAATATGAAATTTAAACGCCAAATCAAACCCTACCGCGCGGCTGCGGGCGGCTGGGGTTCACTGGAAGCCACCACGCGTTTCGTTCTTGACAGCAAAGCGGCCCTGAAAAATATGCGCAACCTGATGCGCATGAACAAAGCACGCGGTTTTGACTGTCCGGGCTGCGCCTGGGGTGATGACAATAAAAGTACCTTCAGCTTCTGCGAAAACGGCGCCAAAGCGGTGACCTGGGAAGCGACGCGCCGGGTGGTTGATACCGACTTTTTCGCCCGCCACAGCGTAACCACCCTCTACACCCAGAGTGACTACTTCCTGGAATATCAGGGTCGTCTGACGCATCCGCTGCGCTACAACGCCGAAACTGACCACTATGAGCCAATCAGCTGGGACGACGCCTTTGCGCTGATCGCGCAGCACATTAAGGCGATGGACAATCCGGATCAGATGGAGCTTTACACCTCCGGTCGCGCCAGCAATGAAGCCTCCTGGCTCTATCAGCTGTTTGGTCGCCTGGTGGGCACCAATAACTTTCCTGACTGCTCCAATATGTGTCACGAAGCCAGCGGCACCGGGCTGAAGCGCAGCATTGGCGTCGGTAAAGGCACCATCCGTCTGGACGATTTTGACCATGCGGATGCGATTTTTGTCTTTGGTCAGAACCCCGGCACCAACCATCCGCGCATGCTGCACAGCCTGCGTCACGCTGCCGACCACGGCGCAAAAATCGTGACCTTCAACACCCTGCGCGAACGCGGTCTGGAACGCTTTGCCGATCCACAGAAACCACTGGAAGTGGTGACCTCTAAAGCCGGCACCATCAGCTCCTCCTACTATCAGCCGAATCTGGGCGGAGATATGGCTGCCGTGCGCGGCATGGTGAAATCCCTGCTGGAAACCCACCGTGCCCGCCTGGCGGCAGGTGAAAGCGGCCTGTTCGATCAGACCTTTATCAATGCCAAAACCAACGGCATTGAGGCCTACCTTGACGCCGTAGACAACACCAGCTGGATGCAGATTGTGGCGCAGTCGGGCCTGACGCAGGCGCAAATCCGTGAAGCAGCGGCCATCTATCAGAGCGCTGACCGGGTGATCTGCACCTGGGCGATGGGGATCACCCAGCACAAGCATTCGGTAGACACGGTGCGTGAAATCACCAACCTGCAGCTGCTGTTTGGCCAGCTGGGCAAAAAAGGCGCAGGTCTCTGCCCGGTGCGCGGTCACAGTAACGTGCAGGGCAACCGGACGATGGGCATTGATGAGAAACCGACGCAGGCGTTCCTGGATGCGCTGGGCAACCATTTTGGTTTCGAGCCACCGCGTGCCGCGGGCCACAACACCGTTGAAGCGCTGAATGCCATGCTGCGTGATGAAGTCAAAGTGCTGATTGCGCTGGGTGGCAACCTGGCCGCGGCGGCGCCCGATTCACCGCGCACGGAAGAGGCGTTATCGCGCTGTGGTCTGACCGTACACATCAGTACCAAGCTGAACCGCAGCCATCTGGTGCCGGGTCACGAAGGGCTGATTCTGCCGACGCTGGGCCGCACGGAACGTGACCGCCAGGCGACCGGCAATCAGTTCATTACCGTCGAAGACTCGTTCAGCATGGTGCACGCCTCCGAAGGGATCGGCATTCCGCTGGCGGAGACGCAGCGCTCTGAAACGGCCATCGTCGCCGGGATCGCGCAGGCGGTGCTGGGTGATGACAAAGTGAAGTGGCGCGACCTGGCGGGTGACTACAACCTGATCCGCGACCATATCGCCGCGACCATTCCGGGCTTTGCCGACTTTAACGCGAAATGCGATATCCCTGGCGGGTTCTACCTGGGCAATGCCGCTGCGGAGTTACGCTTCAATACGCCAAGCCAGAAAGCGGAATTTAATGCGTCGATGCTGCCGGACTCACTGTTCCCGGCGCTGGAGCAGGCGGTACCGTTCACCCTGCAGACCCTGCGTTCACACGACCAGTACAACACCACCATCTACGGCCTTGATGACCGTTATCGTGGCGTGTTTGGTCAGCGCGAAGTGGTGTTTATCAATCCGGACGATATGGCGGATCTGGGCTTTACCGAAGGCCAGAATGTCGATATCGAAACGCTGTGGAATGATGGCATCACCCGTCGCGTCAGCGGTTTCAAACTGGTTCCTTATAATATTCCGCGCGGAAATCTGGCGGCCTATTATCCGGAAACCAACCCGCTGGTGCCGCTGAACAGCTTTGGTGATGGCAGCGGTACACCGACCTCCAAATCGGTGCCCGTGAAGCTGGAACTCTCCCTGGCACAGGCCGATCAGCGCATCGCCTGATCCCCTGTCAGCCCCTCTGAAAAGCCGGTTCGTCCGGCTTTTTGCCTTGCCGCGCGGCGTCGATTCGCGTAAAACTGTCAGCCGCATTCAGGCCACGAAACGTAAAAATTATGTTCCAGGATAACCCGCTGCTCGCGCAGCTGAAAGAGAAGCTCCATTCACAGACACCACGTGCAGAAGGCGTGGTAAAAGGCACCGAAAAAGGCTTCGGCTTTCTGGAAGTCGATGCGCAGAAAAGTTACTTCATTCCGCCTCCGCAGATGAAGAAAGTGATGCATGGCGATCGTATCGTCGCCGTGATCCACACCGACAAAGACCGCGAAAGTGCTGAACCGGAAACCCTGGTTGAGCCGTTCCTGAGCCGTTTTGTCGGCCGGGTACAGAAGAAAGACGATCGCCTGTCGATCGTGCCGGACCATCCCCTGCTGAAAGAGGCTATCCCGTGCCGCCCGGCGCGCGATGTCAGCCATGAGTTTGAGAATGGCGACTGGGCTGTCGCTGAAATGCGTCGTCATCCTCTGAAAGGCGACCGCGGTTTTTACGCCGAAATCACCGATTTTATCGTCAAAGCGGATGACCATCTGGCGCCGTGGTGGGTGACGCTGTCGCGTCACAACCTTGAGCGTGAAGCGCCGGATGTCAGCTTTGGCGAGATGATGGATGAGAATCTGACGCGCGAAGATCTGACCGCGCTCAATTTTGTCACCATCGACAGCGCCAGCACCCAGGATATGGATGATGCGCTTTATGTGGAAGCGCAGGCGGATGGCTCGCTCTCCCTGACCATCGCTATCGCCGACCCAACCGCTTATGTCGCGGAAGGCAGTCAGCTGGATAAGCTGGCAGCGAAGCGCGCCTTCACCAACTACCTGCCGGGCTTTAACATCCCGATGCTGCCGCGCGAACTCTCTGATGATGTCTGCTCGCTGCGTCCGAATGTCCGCCGTCCGGCGCTGGCCTGCCGCGTCACCGTGGCCGCCGATGGCAGCCTGGCGGATGATGTCACTTTCTTTGCGGCCTGGATCGAGTCCAAAGCCAAGCTGGCTTATGACGACGTTTCTGACTGGCTGGAAAACAGCGGCAGCTGGCAGCCGGACAGTGACGCGATTGCAGAACAGATTCGTCTGCTGCATCGCCTCTGCCAGGCGCGCAGCGAGTGGCGTCAGACCCACGCGCTGGTGTTCAAAGATCGCCCTGACTACCGCTTCCTGCTGGGAGAAAAAGGTGAAGTGCTGGAGATCGTCGCGGAACCGCGTCGCATCGCTAACCGCATCGTTGAAGAGGCGATGATCCTGGCAAACATCTGTGCGGCGAAGGTGCTGCGTGACCGTCTCGGCTTTGGTATTTACAACGTCCATGCCGGTTTCGATGCCACCAATGCTGAACAGGCCGCCGCAGTGCTGGCGAATCATGGCATCACCGTGGATGCTCAGGCGATTACTACCCTGGAAGGCTTCCGCGTGCTGCGTCGTGAACTCGATGCCCAGCCGACGCCGTTCCTCGACAGCCGCATCCGTCGCTTCCAGACCTTTGCCGAGATCAGCACCGAGCCGGGCCCGCACTTCGGGCTGGGACTGGAGGCTTACGCCACCTGGACCTCACCCATCCGTAAGTTTGGCGACATGATCAACCATCGCCTGCTGAAAGCGATCATCCGTGGCGAGACGATCGCCCGTCCGGACGATGCCGTGACGATCACGATGAGCGAGCGCCGTCGTCTGAACCGCATGGCCGAGCGTGATGTGGGTGACTGGCTCTACGCCCGTTATCTTGCGCCGTTCGCCGGCACCGATCGTCGCTTCAGCGCCGAGATCATCGACGTGTCACGCGGCGGTATGCGCGTTCGTCTGCTGGAGTATGGCGCGGTGGCCTTTATCCCTGCTCCGTTCATTCACGCGGTGCGTGATGAGATGGTCTGCAGCCAGGAGAATGGCAGCGTTCAGATTAAAGGCGACGTGGTTTATCGTGTGACTGACGTGATTGATGTCACCATCGCCGAAGTCCGCATGGAAACCCGCAGCGTCGTGGCGCGTCCCGCCGTCTGAGTTCCAGCTGACTTACGCCATCTGGCGGGATAACTCCGGTTATCCCGCCCGTTCCCGCCCCCGTTCAGGTTGTAAACAGGTTATATTTGTACCCCGCTTCACACTTCTCCACTGATTAACTTTCACTTACATTCCATTACATTAAGTTTAACTCGTTGTTTTCGATCGCCTTCCTCTCGATCCCTACAAGGAGTTAGTCATGAAAAACGTCAAAACCAGCGCGATCTGGTTAGTGGTGGCGTTAATCGGCGCAGGCGCTTTTGCCATGCTGGCCCTCAGCCGCGGCGAACACGTCAACGCAGTCTGGCTGGTGATAGCCGCTGTCGCCTGTTACAGCATCGCGTATCGTTTCTACAGCCTGTTTATTGCCCGTAATATCTTCGAGCTGGACGACCGCCGGATGACCCCGGCCGAGCGGCTGAGCGACGGGCTGGATTATGTCCCGACCAATAAATGGGTGCTGTTCGGTCATCACTTTGCGGCGATTGCCGGTGCCGGTCCCCTGGTCGGGCCGATTCTGGCGGCGCAGATGGGCTTTCTGCCCGGTACTATCTGGATCCTTGTGGGGGTAATGCTGGCGGGCGCGGTTCAGGATTTCCTGATCCTGTTTATCTCAACCCGCCGGGATGGTCGTTCGCTGGGTGAGATGGCCCGTCAGGAGCTCGGCGCGTTTGCCGGTGTGGTGACCATGCTCGGCGCCCTGGGCGTGATGATCATTATCCTGTCGGCGCTGGCGCTGGTGGTGGTAAAGGCGCTGGCTAACAGTCCGTGGGGGCTGTTTACGATAGCCGCCACCATTCCTATCGCGCTGTTTATGGGTCTCTACATGCGCTTTATCCGTCCGGGTAAAATCGCGGAGGTATCGCTGATTGGCTTTGTGCTGATGATGGCGGCGATTATCTATGGCGGCGATGTGGCGCAACACCCTTACTGGGGCCCCTTCTTCACCCTGAAAGGCACCACGCTGACCTGGGTGCTGGTCATCTACGGCTTTATCGCCTCAGTGCTGCCGGTCTGGCTGCTGCTGGCACCGCGTGACTATCTCTCGACCTTTCTCAAAATCGGCGTGATTGTCGGCCTGGCGGTGGGCATTGTCTTTGCCATGCCGGAGATGAAAATGCCGGCGGTAACCCGCTTTATCGACGGCACTGGCCCGGTCTTCTCCGGGGCGATGTTCCCCTTCCTGTTTATCACCATCGCCTGCGGCGCGATCTCAGGCTTTCATGCGCTGGTGTCCAGCGGCACTACGCCTAAACTGGTGGAGCGCGAAAGCCATATCCGCTTTATTGGCTACGGCGCGATGCTGATGGAATCTTTTGTGGCCATTATGGCGCTGATCTGCGCCTCGGTGCTGGACCCCGGCGTCTACTTTGCCATGAACTCGCCAGCGGCGCTGATTGGTTCCACCGTGGAGAGCGCCTCACAGGTGATTAACGGCTGGGGCTTTGTGGTGACGCCTGAAATGCTGAGCGGCATCGCCCGTGACGTGGGCGAAGGCTCGATTCTGTCACGTGCCGGCGGTGCGCCAACCTTCGCCGTGGGGATGGCCCATATCATCACCGAGATCTTTAACAGCCGGGCGATGATGGCGTTCTGGTACCACTTCGCCATCCTGTTTGAAGCGCTGTTTATCCTGACTGCGGTCGATGCCGGCACCCGCGCCTGCCGTTTTATGGTGCAGGATCTCGTGGGCACCGTGGTGCCTTCAATGGCGAACAACCGTTCCTGGCTGGGCAATATGGCGGGCACCACCGTTGCCGTTGCGGGCTGGGGCTTCTTTGTCTATCAGGGCGTGGTGGATCCGCTGGGCGGCATTAATACGCTCTGGCCACTGTTCGGTATCGGTAATCAGATGCTGGCGTCGATGGCGTTGATCCTCGGCACCGTCGTGCTGTTCAAAATGAAAAAGCAGCGCTACGCCTGGGTCACCATCCTGCCCACCGTCTGGCTGTTTATCACCTCCATGACCGCAGGCTGGCAGAAAATCTTTCATGAGAAACCCGCTATCGGCTTCCTGGCGCAGGCCAGCAAGTTCCGCAAAGGCGTGGAGGACGGCGTGATCATCGCCCCGGCAAAAAGCGTGGGGGACATGCAGACCATCGTGTTCAGCAATCAGATCAACGCGGCGCTGTGTGCCTTTTTTATGCTGGTAGCCGTGACGATGCTGATCGCCGCGTTCTTTGTTATCCGCAAGGCGCTGCGCAGTGACACCCCAACCACCCATGAGTCATCGGTGGCGCTGCGTAATAAGGAGGTGCGCCATGTCTGATGCGATTCATCAGTTCCAGCGGCCGCAGGGGAAATGGCAGATTATCGGCTGTCATCCCCTTACCGCCTCTGCTCCTGTCGCGTTCAGCTGGCGCGGCTTCTGGCGCGGCCTGCAGCAGTGCTTTCGCTTAATGGTCGGGGTACAGGATTATGAAAAATATCTGCAGCATATGCGGCAGCATCATCCTGGCCAGCCGACGATGAACGAGCGCGATTTCCACCGTTACTGTCTGGATGCGCGCTTCCCGAGTCAGGCGGGAAAACTGGGGAAATGTCCCTGCTGATCATGGCTTAATGCCCCGCACCGTCGGGGCTTTTTTGTGCCATTCTTATCTGGATGGAAAAATATATTTGGTTTGCATCTTGTGCTGGCGTCAGATGATGAATACTGTTGCTAAAATAATGAGATAACGCCTGCAGAGCACTTCCCGGAGGAAGTTTCCATGACCGATGAACAAGGGCAAACCTTGTTGTACACCCTGTTTGGTACAACCAGCCCTCATTGGCGTCTGACCGCGGACAGCGATGCGCTACATTTTGCTGAAGATGAGTCGTCACAGACCAATATTGCCCTGCCGCTGACCCCCGGCCAGGCCGCGATGATTCGCGCGATGCCCGTCATCACGTCAAGCATTAACCTGACCATGACCTTACAAGGCATTGATGTGCCTATGCATTTTGTCGGGCGTAAAGTGAACCAGGCATCCTGGGCTGGCACCGCCTCCGCCTGGGGCGACACCTCGGCGGTTGCACGCGATTTAACGCTGGGACTCTCTTTCGCCGAACAGGTGGTTTCTGAAGCCAACTCGGTGATTGTCATCCTCGACCAGCGCGGCAATATTCAGCGCTTTAATCGTCTCAGTGAAGAATATACCGGCCTGAATGAGCATGAGGTGATTGGCCGCAACGTCTTCCAGCTCTTTATGACCAAACAGGAAGCGTCCCAGTCGCGCCGCAACATCGCGGGCTTCTTTCGCGACGGCAACTCCTATGAGGTCGAACGCTGGGTCAAAACCCGCAAAGGCCAGCGACTCTTTCTGTTTCGTAATAAGTTTGTTCATAGCGGCAGTGGCAAAAATGAAATTTTCCTCATCTGTTCCGGGACCGACATCACCGAGGAGCGTCGGGCTCAGGAACGGCTCCGGGTACTGGCTAACACCGATACGGTGACCGGTTTGCCTAATCGCAACGCCATCCATCAACAGATTAGCCTGGCGCTGGAGCGTTCCGGGGGAGATGAGACCGGTGTGGTTTACCTGGATCTCGATAATTTCAAGAAAGTGAATGACGCCTACGGCCATATGTTTGGCGACCAGCTCCTGCAGGCGGTGTCGCTGGCGATCCTGAGCTGTCTGGGCAAAGATCAGACGCTGGGCCGGCTGGGCGGTGACGAGTTTGTGGTGCTGGCCGAGCACACCAGCCAGGCCGCGCTGGAGGCGATGGCCTCACGCATTCTGGAGCGGCTGCGTCAGCCGTTCCGTATCGGCCTGATCGAAGTCTACAGCGGTTGCTCAATCGGCATCGCGTTCGCACCGCTGCATGGCGAAGATCGTGAAAGCCTGATTCGTAATGCGGATACCGCGATGTATCACGCCAAAGAGAACGGTCGCGGCAAATTCTGCGTTTTTGCCGCCGAGATGAACCAGCGGGTTTTTGAATACCTCTGGCTGGATACCAATCTTCGCAAGGCGCTGGAACTCGACCACTTGCTGGTCTACTACCAGCCCAAAATCGACAGCGATGGCGAAGTCCGCAGTGCGGAAGCCCTGGTTCGCTGGAACTCACCGGAACGGGGCCTGGTCTCGCCGGCCGATTTCATTCCCTATGCCGAAGAGTCGGGACTGATTGTGCCGCTGGGCCGCTGGGTGATGCTCAACGTGCTGAAGCAGATCATTGCCTGGCGCCAGGAGGGCATTTTTCTGCGCGTCGCCGTGAACGTCTCAGCCCGCCAGCTGATCGATCAAAGCATCTACACCGACCTGAAACAGGCGCTGCATGAGGCGGGGCTTACCGACTGCCCCATCGACATTGAGCTGACTGAAAGCTGCCTGATTGAGAATGAGACCGAGGCGCTGAAGCTGATGAAGCAGTTTCAGGATCTGGGCGCAAAGATTCATCTTGATGACTTCGGCACCGGTTACTCCTCGCTGTCACAGCTGGCCCGTGTGCCGATTAATGCCATCAAGCTTGATCAGAGCTTTATCCGCAATATTAGTACGCAGCCGGTTTCCCAGTCGCTGGTGCGCGCCATCGTCGCCGTTGCCAAAGCGCTCGATTTGCAGGTCATCGCGGAAGGCATTGAAACCCCGGATGAAGAGTCGTTTGTTCTCAAAAGTGGTGTGGATGGGCGTCAGGGTTACTACTACGCAAAACCAATGCCCGCGGAGCAATTTGGGCATTGGCTGGCTAAGCATCCTGCCCGCGTTTAACGCTGAGTCCGGTTATCCCGCTTTACGCAGTGATGCGCTGTGGCGGTTTTGTAACTGAACCAGGCGTTCCATGTAAGCAATGTCTTTAGGTTCGAGCGTAAAGGCGTAATCGACCCAATCCTCGGTGATATCCATCAGCTCGGCGCGTGACAACTGCAGCACGCGCTGACGCGCTTTCAGCATCGCCCGGACGCCATTCAGCTTCGGCCGTAAAGTATCGATAAAGGTGCGGGTGGCACGGTAGCTATCGCCCGGCTGGAAGACTTTGTCCACCAGACCGCGCGTTTCATACCACTCTGCACTGTGGGACTCACCTTCACAGATTAACTCCTCGGCCAGCTTCATGCCGGAACGACGGGCCACCAGCGAGTAACCGCCCATGCCAGGGAACAGGTTAAAGGCGATTTCCGGGAACCCCATCCGCGCATTGTTTTGCGCCAGAATGAAGTGATGCGCCAGCGCCGCTTCGAATCCACCGCCTAAGGCACTTCCCTCGATCATCGCCAGCGTTACCGCTCCCGTATCAAATCCGCGCGCCGCCGAGTGGATGCAGTCCACGCAGGCACGGGCATAGGCCCGCAGCGCCTCACGGCGGTTATTGCGGATGCACTCGACGAAAAAGCGCAGATCGCCACCGGCGTTGAACATCTGCGGCACCAGCGACCCGGTGACCCAGAAATCGATGGGCAGACCAGAACGCTGTGCGGCGTAGCTCAGATTCATGATCTCCTCAATCAGTTCATGGTTGAAACTCGGGCGCGGCTGCGCACGCAGCATCATCCACATCGTCCGACGCCCTTCTTCGTAATAGGCGACTAACTGCGTGGTGTTGCCGGCTTCGGTAAATAATCTGCAAGTGGGTTGGTTAATTACTGTCATTGTCTCATCCTCTGTTTATATTTGATGCGTTTAATACGCGACATCAGCGTAATGCAGAGTGAGGCCAGACCAAATGAGAGATTGATTTACAACACAAAATCCAGAGTGATCCCTGACAGGCTCGTCAGAAATAGATTAGGCACGTTACACATTGTCAGCATGCGGTCAGGCAGCACCAGGCCGATGCTTAACGCGCACTGAATAGATAATGCGGACCGGCGTGCAGTCATCCGGCAGTCGTCTTAAAAAGGGGTGGCCGCAGGTTTCGGCTGTTGAAAAGTCAGAAAAAAAAGAACAGAGAACGTGCCACCCTGCGTAAAGCGGGTAAAAAAAGGACGCCGAAGCGTCCTGATGATTATTTCTGCCCGTACCAGGCATTTTCGCCATGCTTTCGCAGGTAGTGAAGGTCAAGCAGCGGTTGCTGGATGGGCGGCAGGTTTGCCGTCAGCTGCTGGCTGAATAAGCCCATGTAGGCCACCTCCTCCAGCACGACGGCGCTGTGGACAGCCGCGTGGGCATCCTTCCCCCAGGCAAACGGGCCATGCGAGTTGACCAGCACCGCCGGAATCGCGGAGGGAGACAGGCCACGCTGCGCAAAGGTCTCGATAATCACCTCTCCGGTGTTCCACTCATAATCGTGCTGAATCTCTTCGCTGCGCATGGAGCGGGTACAGGGGATCTCTCCGTAGAAATCATCGGCATGGGTGGTTCCCCAGGCGGGAATCGGTCGTCCTGCCTGCGCCCAGATCGTCGCATGCCGTGAATGGGTATGGACGATGCCCCCCACCTCCGGCCAGGCGAGATAGAGCGCCCGGTGCGTCGCGGTGTCCGATGAGGGACGCTTGTCGCCCTCCACCACCTCACCCGTCGTGAGATCGACCACGACCATGTCGTCGCGCTTCATGACCTCGTAGCGCACGCCGGAGGGTTTAATCACCAGCAGGCCCTGTTCGCGGTCGATCGCGCTGACATTGCCCCAGGTGAAGGTCACCAGGTTATATTTGGGTAGATCCAGATTCGCTTCCAGAACCTGTTGTTTAAGGTGTTCCAGCATGCCTCTTCTCCTGCTGACAATCGTCCCTGAATTTTGCGGAGTTGGCCGCCAAAGGGTTATGGAGCGATTAGCTATAAACGCAGAAGGAATGGCTGTGAATGCAAAAATGTGCCGTGATTTAAGAATTTTCTATCTTCGGAATTTCCGCAGAACGATTAAAATTCTCTCCGGCAATGCATGGACCTGTTGGGACAGCATGGCTACTCATCCGCTACAAACGGTTTGTCCATGGTGATCACATTTCGATGCCGTCACGGACGCGGCAATGATGCGGCACAAGCGGGCTGAGTCAATATCGGAGCTATACTAAGAGTGTTGCCTCTGTGAGCACATCAAAGGAGAAGTGTATGACAACAACAATGAAACGAATCACTGCCGTTGTACTGGCGACCACCTTAGCCGTCGCACTGAGCGGCTGCTCTAACTGGTCCAAACGTGACCGTAACACCGCGATTGGCGCGGGTGCGGGCGCAATTGGGGGTTCAGTTCTGACCAATGGTAGCGCACTCGGAACAGTCGGCGGTGCCGCTGTGGGTGGTATTATCGGTCATCAGGTCCACTAAGGACCTTATTAAAACTATAATCGGCTACGCTAAGCATCTGCGTTACAATCGGGCTACGTCTGTAGCCCGATTTTTTATCAGCCGCCCGCCAGTTTCACCTTCATGCCTTTGGCTTCCAGCAGACTTTTCAGCAGATCGCGTTTATCGCCCTGAATCTCGATCACGCCCTCTTTAACGGATCCACCACAGCCGCACTTCTTTTTCAGCTCCGCCGCCAGCAGTGCCAGTGCCGCATCATCCAGGTCAATCCCGCTAATCAGGCAGACCCCTTTGCCTTTACGGCCGCTGGTCTGACGCTGGATGCGCACAATGCCATCCCCTTTGGGGCGTTCCGCTTTCGGCTGCGGCTGGGTAATTCGGCCGCTGTCGGTTGAGTAAACCAGTGGATTATCATTAGCCATTAGCGTATCTCCAGAGAGTGCAGAATTGCCTGCAGTGCGGCAGCCGGATCGGTCGCCTGGGTAATCGGACGACCAATAACCATATAGTCCACGCCTGCCTGCTTCGCCTGCTGAGGCGTCATGATGCGACGCTGATCGCCTGCCTCACTGCCTGCCGGACGAATCCCCGGCGTGACCAGCGCAAAGTCGTTGCCCATCACTTTTTTAAAGCGAACGGCTTCCTGCGCGGAGCAGACGACGCCATCCAGCCCGCAGGCGTGAGTCAGTTTCGCCAGTCGCTCCGCCTGCTCAGCCGGCGAGAGTGTGATGCCCAGCCCTTTCAGATCGTCGGCATCCATGCTGGTCAGTACGGTGACCGCAATCAGCAAGGGGGCATCGTTACCATAAGGAACCAGCGCTTCACGCGCCGCATTCATCATCCGCGCCCCGCCGCTGGCGTGGACGTTGACCATCCAGACACCGAGATCGGCCGCGGCCGCCACAGCATGCGCGGTAGTGTTAGGAATATCGTGAAATTTCAGGTCGAGGAAGATCTCAAAGCCGCGCTGCTGCAGGGTTCTGACCAGCGACGGGCCAAACAGCGTAAACATCTCTTTGCCCACCTTCAGGCGGCAACTGCGGGGGTCGATCTGGTCGACAAAACGCAATGCGCTGTCGAGGTCATGGTAATCCAGCGCTACCAGAATCGGCGAGGCGGTCACGTTGTGGGGTGAAGGCATGGCATTTCCTCTGCAGTAGGCACCCGCAGGCGCAATAGACAAACGGCAAGCATTCTACCTGCGGGCCCGGAGCATCACAATCGCCGTGCCCCTCTGCCTGGCAATAAATGCACTGCTGCTTGCTCTCGGCGTCAGTTCACCCCCTTTAGTATGTTGTAACTATAATGCGATGATTTACACCGGACTGCGTCGGCCGGATTACTGGCCGTCGAGTCCCCGGATAGGCTTAACGGAAGACCAGGTGCGGCAGGATGGGCAGTGCCAGTAGAGCGCGTGAGCGGTAAAACCACACTTCTGGCAGCGATAGCGCGGCTTGGTGCGAATCTGTTCACCCACCATGTCACGCAGCACCATCAGGCTCTCTTTGGCCCGGCCATCTTCGGCTTCAAGCAGGTTGAGATCCATCAGACGATGGAACACCCGCATGGTGGGATGACGCTGCAACTGACGACTGATGTAGTTCTGGGCCGCCTCTGAACCCTGCTGCTGCTCAAGGATATCGGAGAGATAGAGCTC
Organism: Pantoea sp. Sc1; assembly: GCF_000255315.1. Taxonomy (NCBI): domain Bacteria; kingdom Pseudomonadati; phylum Pseudomonadota; class Gammaproteobacteria; order Enterobacterales; family Erwiniaceae; genus Pantoea; species Pantoea sp. Sc1. The sequence goes on along the minus strand of NZ_AJFP01000001.1, from coordinate 1,991,554 downwards.
CGCTGCCGCACCGGTGTTCTCATCGACGCAGCGCTGCAGAAACGCCGCCCAGGCCTCGGGCTGGTTGAGTCGCTGGTAGCAGGTTTCCAGCATCGCCAGTGTTTCACTGACCAGCTCTTTATCCTGATCCAGCACCCGCTGCAGATGCCCCACCGCACGGGCGAAATCCTCTTTTTCCATCAGGATACGGCCCATCATGATGGAGATGCGGGCACTGTTGCGATCGGCCGCCTCCCCTTTCTTCAGCAGGCTTATGGCACGATCCAGGTCGTCGCTGCTCATCGCCTGCAACGCCAGTTCACAGTAGAAATGAGCGATTTCGCCTTTCTGTTTCTCTTTGCCGAGCTTAACCAGCCGCTCTGCCACTTCAATCGCCTGCTGCCAGTCGCTGGTGGCCTGATGGATTAACAGCAGCTGCTGCAACGCCCCCACCCGAAAGTCGGTTTCATCGGTGAGCTGTTTAAACATATCTTCGGCGCGGTCATACAGGCCCGCCGCCATGTAGTCCCGGCCCAGTTGTTGCACGGCAAGCAGGCGCTGCTCGTAGCTCAGGGAGGCACTTTCCATTAAAGCCTGATGGATTCGGATGGCGCGGTCTACTTCGCCACGCGACCGGAACAGATTGCCCAGTGTGAGGTGTGCTTCTACGGTGCCGCTGTCCTCTTTCAGCATATCCAGAAAGAGGTCGACCGCTTTGTCCTGCTGGTTAGAAAGCAGGAAGTTTACGCCAGCAACATATTCACGCGAGAGTTTGTTAGCTTCCTGCTGCTTATCCTGATGCGCGCTGCGGCGGCCCATATACCAGCCATACGCAGCCGCAACCGGCAGTAACAGAAACAGCAATTCATGCATCGGGGATTATTCCCGGCCGGCCGGAGAGGATGGCGAGGTCGCCAGCGCGGTGCTCTGTTCAATCTGCGTCTGCATACGCTTGATTTTACGGTTGGCATTCGCCAGTGCGACGCGGGTACGTAACCAGAACAGGCCGCAGATGACCCAGCCGAGGACAAACCCTGCGCCAAACAGTGATGCCAGTAAGGTCGAGATGCTGAACTCACCCTGCGCCAGCAGATAGTTAAAAGTAATGACCTGGTCGTTATGCGCGCCTAAGGTGACGGAAACAATGAAAATGACCAGTACCACTAAAAAAATCAGCAAATATTTCACAGTGCGTCCTGTTGTGAGGTTGTCAGGTAGAATTATGCCAAAACTACAGCAAAAATGCTGCTCCCAGCAGCATTGGCCGAGTCGCTTTTGCGCAAGACCGATCAATAATATGGGGTCTTCGCGGGGAATTACAATCAGGGCTCCCGCTGTGCCACCTCTTTTTGCTCTTCAGGTGGCAGCGTGAGCGGGCCGCAGACGCGCTGGGCCAGCCAGGTCGCCAGGGTCACCAGTATCCAGGAGATCACGGTGGCCATCGCCAGATCGCGAGGCCAGTGCATGCCCAGCAGCATCCGGCTCGCCATGACGCCCGTGGCCCAGAGAAAGATCACCACCACAGTTTTATAGTGACGGCGCGGCCAGAGCAGCCCTAAGGCCAGCAGCGCCCAGCTGGCCGCAAACATCGTATGGCCTGACGGAAAGGCAAAACCGGTTTCAAAAGCCCAGTGCCGTTTCAGCCAGCCGGGTATCTGCGTCTCATCGGCGATCAGCGACGTTACCATCTCACCACGCTGTTTGCGCTTCAGTTCATAAAAGGTTTTTTCATCCAGTCCGTGATGCTGTTCCAGCCAGATGACATAGGGACGCGGCTCCTGGATCTGCTCTTTGATGAAAGATTTGGTGTATTGCCCCGCCAGGATAGTGGCATTCATGATCAGCAGCAGCAGGATCGCCGGCTTCAGGCGAAAGCGCAGGCACCAGAGCATCCAGGCGCTCAGCAGCACGCTGGTGACAATGCCCCACGGGCTGGTGACCGTTTCGGTCATGAAGAACAGCGTTTTCAGCAGGGCGTTGCTTTCGCCGGGTTGCCAGCGCCAGCCGCTAAGCCAGACGGTAACGGGCATGATCAGCAGCAGCAGCATTCCCAGGGTGGTACGGCGCGAAATCTTAAACATCTCTTCCCTTATCCCGGTGTCAGGTCACAAAGCATGCATAACTTTAGCTTAAAAAAGAATAACATACCTGTTGCAGATTGGATAATTGTGCTTTATCAATGCAATTGGTATGAGAGATTACCAGCCCGACTCAGGGTTGTGGCACAATATTGCACGTTTGTCAGGCCACACTGGCCTGTGCACTATCATGATGATAGTGCATCCTCTGAAGGTTCTGGAGAGTCACATGCAGCTTAAACGGGTGGCAGAAGCCAAACTGCCCACGCCATGGGGAGATTTCCTGATGGTTGGTTTTGAAGAACTGGCAACCGGACATGACCATGTTGCCCTGGTCTTTGGCGATATTAACGATAATGAGCCGGTACTGGCGCGCGTTCACTCCGAATGCCTGACCGGCGACGCACTCTTCAGCCTGCGTTGCGACTGTGGTTTTCAGCTGGAAGCCGCCCTTAACGCCATCGCAGAAGAGGGTCGCGGCGTCCTGCTCTATCATCGTCAGGAAGGCCGTAATATCGGTCTGCTGAATAAGATCCGCGCCTATGCGCTGCAGGATAAAGGTTACGATACTGTCGAGGCGAACCATCAGCTTGGCTTTGCCGCTGATGAGCGCGACTTTACCCTGTGTGCCGACATGTTCAAACTGCTGGGCGTGAATGAAGTGCGCCTGCTGACCAACAACCCACGCAAAGTGGAGATCCTCAGCGAAGCCGGGATCAATATCGTGGAGCGTGTGCCGCTGGTTGTCGGCCGTAACCCGAAGAATGCGCACTATCTCGACACTAAAGCCGAGAAGATGGGACATCTGCTGCCGAAGCCGTAAGGACTGAGTGCGCTGACGAAGCCACATCCGGGCGAGCCTGACCGCCATGGCTAACGTAAAGCGCAGGGAAGACGGTCAGAAGAGGAAAGCGTCCCGCGCCAGGGACGGCGCGGGCCGAGCGGCCATGGATGGCTTAAGCGACTTTCCGATCTGACCGTCTTCCCTGTGCAGCTCCGGTCTTACAGCAGACTGGAAATTGCTCTTCAGCAAATTAAAGCCGGGTTTCCCCGGCTTTTTTGTCACTCAGTTCAGCATGTTGCGAATCACGTAATGCAGGATACCGTCGTTGCGGTAATAGGTCAGCTCATTACCGGTGTCGATGCGACAGCGGGTATCCAGCTCTTCCTTGCTGCCATCGGCGCGGGTCAGTGTCACTTTAACGCTGCAGCCTGGCGTCAGGGCCTGCAGATTTTCCACGTCGATGCGCTCTTCGCCCGTCAGTCCCAGGCTTTTGCGGGTCACGCCCTGCGGGAATTCCAGTGGCAGGATACCCATACCAATCAGGTTTGAACGATGAATACGTTCAAACGATTCAGCAATGACGACCCTGACCCCCTGCAGACGCGGCCCTTTTGCCGCCCAGTCGCGGCTTGAACCGGAGCCATACTCTTTGCCGGCGATCACGGCCAGCGGGACACCGTCCGCCTGATACTTCATCGCCGCATCATAGATGGCCAGCTGTTCGCCACTCGGATAGTGTCGGGTATAACCGCCCTCCACACCCGGCACCATCTCGTTGCGGATACGGATATTGGCAAAGGTACCGCGCATCATTACCTCATGATTACCGCGCCGCGAACCATAGGAGTTAAAGTCGGTGCGCTCCACGCCGTGAGAGAGCAGATAGCGTCCGGCCGGACTCTCCGCTTTGATGCTGCCCGCTGGGGAGATATGGTCAGTGGTGACGGAATCACCCAGCACGGCCAGGATCCGCGCGCCGCGGATATCCTGCACCGGCTTCGGCTCTTTCTCCATATCATCGAAGAAAGGCGACAGCCGGATATAGGTTGACCCTTCGTCCCAGTCGTAAGTCGCCGCCTCGCTGACTTTAATCTGTTGCCACTCCGGCGTGCCGTCGAAGACTTCAGCGTACTCTTTATGGAACATATCGCTGGTGACCTGCTGCACCGCCGTGGCAATTTCTTCCGGGGTCGGCCAGATATCTTTCAGGTAGACCGGCTGGCCCTGCTGATCCTTGCCCAGCGGTTCCGTCTGCAGATTGATCTTCATATTACCCGCCAGTGCGTACGCCACCACCAGCGGCGGTGAAGCCAGCCAGTTGGTTTTGATCAGCGGATGAATGCGGCCTTCAAAGTTGCGGTTACCGGAGAGGACAGCCCCGACGGTAAGATCGCCCGCTTTGATAGCGGACTCGATTTCATCTTTCAGCGGCCCGGAGTTACCAATACAGGTGGTGCAGCCATAGCCGACCAGGTTGAAGCCCAGCTTATCCAGCCACGGGGTCAGCTGTGCCACGGCCAGATAGTCTGACACCACTTTAGAACCGGGAGCCAGGGAGGCTTTGACCCACGGCTGACGTTTCAGGCCGCGCTCAACCGCTTTCTTCGCCAGTAAACCGGCCGCCATCAGCACGCTGGGGTTAGAGGTGTTGGTACAGGAGGTGATTGCACTGATTACCACGGCACCGTCTGAGAGGGTATGTGTCAGCCCGGTATCACTGTCGGTATAGGTGACATTTTTATGGGGTTTCTGCGCCTGGTTGACTTCCAGCTCGTTGCTGGCGTCAAACGCGGCAGGCACATCCCCCAGCGACACCCGATCCTGCGGACGTTTGGGTCCGGCGAGGCTGGACTCTACGTCGTTCATATCCAGCGCCAGAGAACTGGTAAAGCGTGGCTCATCCCCGGCATGACGCCACAGGCCCTGCGCTTTGGCATAGGCCTCCACCAGCGCGACCTGCTCCGCATCACGCCCCGTCAGCGTCATATAGCTCAGGGTGACATCATCCACCGGGAAGAATCCGCAGGTGGCGCCATATTCGGGTGCCATATTGGCAATGGTGGCGCGGTCAGCTAGGGGCAGATCGGCCAGGCCATCGCCATAGAACTCAACAAATTTGCCGACCACACCGTGCTTACGCAGCATCTGGGTCACGGTCAGAACCAGGTCGGTTGCCGTGATGCCGGCGCGCAGTTTGCCGGTCAGCTTAAAGCCAACCACATCCGGGATCAGCATAGAAACCGGCTGACCGAGCATGGCGGCTTCGGCCTCTATCCCCCCTACTCCCCATCCCAGCACGCCCAGCGCGTTGATCATGGTGGTGTGGGAGTCCGTACCGACCAGCGTATCGGGCCAGGCATACTCTTCACCGTTCAGGGTTTCATGCCAGATTGCCTTGCCGAGATACTCCAGGTTCACCTGGTGACAGATACCGGTGCCCGGCGGCACGACGCGGAATTTATCGAACGCTTTTTGCCCCCAGCGGAGAAAGACGTAGCGTTCATGGTTACGCTCCATCTCCAGCCGGACGTTCTCTTCAAACGCATCATCGTCGCCAAAATGGTCAACCGTCACGGAGTGGTCGATCACCAGATCGACCGGCGACAAGGGGTTCACCTTCGCGACGTCGCCGCCCAGCCGGTTCACCGCTTCGCGCATGGCGGCCAGGTCAACGACGGCCGGCACGCCGGTAAAATCCTGCATCAGAACACGGGCTGGCCGGTAGGCAATTTCGCGATCGGCATGCGCCTCTTTTTGCCAGTCAACCAGCGCCTGGATATCCTCCGCGGTGACGGAGTCGCCATCCTGCCAGCGCAGCAGGTTTTCCAGCAGAACTTTGAGCGATTTCGGCAGGTTATCGATATTGCCGAGGTGTTGAGCAGCGCGGGGAAGACTGAAGATATGATATTTTTTGCTGTCGACCTGCAGTATTTCCTGACTCTGCTCGCGTAGGGTAGACGACATAGCTCCTCCTTTCATTCATGGTCTTTAAACCTTAGAGAGACAAAGGTTTATGTTAAAGATAGTCCACAAATTCGTTAACGTTTTGATTACAACACAAATTGCTACAATCGCCCATAAACGAAAATGCCCCGTGAAAATCACGAGGCATCATAAAAAGGGGAGGTAATTCAGATTAAAGCGTTATCCACACCGCCGCAGACCAGAACGCAAAGGAGAACGCATACGCGCTAAGCCAGGACATTTTAATCATATTCATTTGGTTCACTCCTTCGCCGGAATCGGGCGTAAAAGTTTTTTGCGGTCACCTTACTCTGGCGACACCCTTGGGTCGTACTGGATGTGGAAAGGGGCATTTAAAAAAGCCCGCCGGAATGTCCGGTAATAAAAGAGCGGTGACTAAAGAGAATCAGACAACGTTATTTAGTTTCAGGCTGCAAAAACGACTCAATAAAAAGTCGCTGGTTATCACTCAAATCCCATGACTCGGGGATAGACACTTTCTCGTCCTTTGCAAGCGGCTCTTTCGCTTTGCAGCTGACCGGCTTGGTCTGACGCGCCGTCAGAGAACGTTTATGGCTGAGTGTGTTTGCCCACATGGCTTTAGCCCCAGATACGCCAAATCATTAACGCGACAACCACCCAGAACAGCGCAGAGGCAGCGAATACGGTTAACCAGGCTTTGCGACGGGTGTTACCAGTACGCTCAACCTTGGTGCTTTTTACCGGGAAACCCGGTTCTACAGTCAGTCGTGTATTCATAGTTTCTGATAATCACTCTCAACAAAATGATTGATAACAACGATTAAGATTTAGGAGGAATCCTAAACGCGTTAAGGCCAAAAATCCAGTTATTTTTATTGAGTAAAACGATTAACGGTATTAATCAATAGTCTTAAATAACGCCAGAAATCATTAACAGCGGAACCACTCTTTAATTAAATGAAGCACTAATCAATTTGAGTTAATTCCATTTCAGATCCATTTAAAACTAAAGAGCAAACCCCAGAGCCTGATGTTTACTGGCTTCCAACATAGGCGGTTAACTGGAGTATGGGAATAATCCTGGCATGTCGCAAAGTGACATAGTTAAAAATGTGTTGTGATTCGCATTTAAGAAAGCCGAACCGGAAAACATGTGATCAATGTTTCATTTACAAAAAAATCATAAAAACTTTCAGTCTCATCTGGCGCTAAAGGCTGGCAACAAAAAAGGCTGCACCAGGCAGCCTTATGTTGTCGCGCAGGGGATAAACCCTATTTAAACGGCAGCTTGATATCTTTAAACATCGCTTCAATGTCTTCGTTAGAGCGGAGCGCAACGGCGGTATCCACCACGTCACGCGTCAGGTGCGGGGCAAAACGCTGGATGAAATCATACATATAGCTGCGCAGGAAGGTGCTGCGACGGAAGCCTATTTTGGTGGTGCTGTTGGTAAAGATATCCGCGGCTTCAATGCGAATCAGATCGGGATCGGACACCGGGTCAACCGCCATACTGGCGATCACGCCGACACCCAGCCCCAGACGGACATAGGTTTTGATGACGTCTGCGTCGGTTGCGGTGAAGACGATACGAGGTGTTAACCCGGCGCGATTGAATGCGGTATCCAGTTCTGACCGCCCGGTAAAGCCAAAGGTATAAGTCACCAGTGGATACTCCGCCAGCTCTTCAATGGTCACCTGCCCTTTTCCGGCCAGCGGGTGATCGGCGGTGACCACAATCGCCCGATTCCAGTGGTAGCACGGCAGCATGATGAGATCGTCATAGAGATGCAGCGCTTCGGTGGCAATGGCAAAATCGGCATTGCCTTTGGAAACGGCTTCGGCGATCTGGGTCGGCGATCCCTGATGCATATGCAAAGAGACGCGTGGATAGCGTTCGATAAAGCCTTTGATCACGCCGGGCAGCGCGTAGCGCGCCTGAGTATGGGTCGTCGCCACATAGAGCGAGCCTTTATCGGGCCAGGTGTGCTCACCGGCAACCGATTTAATGGCATCCACTTTGGAGAGCACTTCGCGCGCGATACGAATGATCTCTTCCCCGGCTGGCGTGACCTGCGTGAGATGTTTCCCGCTCCGGGCAAAAATCTGCACACCCAGTTCATCTTCCAGCATCCGGACCTGCTTACTGATGCCGGGCTGCGAGGTATAGAGACCTTCCGCAGTCGAAGAGACGTTGAGGTTATGGTTCACCACTTCGACGATATAGCGCAACTGCTGTAATTTCATATCTGTTTTGTCCTGGTAAGTTACAGAGTCGCATCCCCGATTGACCGACAGTCGCAAGGGTGAAGAAAGGCTATGCATCAGGAAAGGTCGGAAATGCTATAACAACTATATCAGTTTAAGTGTGAGAATAGAACGGATTGATATAAGGCTCAGAAAAAGGCCAGCGAACGCTGGCCTGATAAGATTACTTTTTCGCTTCCTGCCATTGGCCATCAATAAAGAAGGCTGACCAGCCGGTGGCTTTGCCCTCGTTTTCTGAGGAGACATACTGCTGCTTAGTCTTGCGGCTGAACCGCACCAGCGTTTTATTCCCTTCCGGATCGGCGACTGGCGCGTCTGCCAGATATTTCAGCTTCTCAGGCAGACGATCTTTGAAGCGCAGTAGCTCTTCCACCAGCGGCGCACGGGTTTCGCGCGATTTCGGGAACGTATTGGCTGCCAGGAAGACGCCCGCCGCCCCGTCGCGCAACACGAAGTAGGCATCTGACTTCTCACACGCCAGCTCAGGCAGCGGCACCGGATCTTCTTTCGGTGGCGCTACTTCCCCACTGCGCAGAATTTTGCGGGTGTTTTTACACTCTTCGTTGGTACACGCCATGTACTTGCCAAAGCGTCCCATCTTCAGATGCATCTCCGAACCGCACTTCTCGCACTCTACGACCGGGCCGTCATAACCCTTAATGCGGAACTCGCCTTTCTCGATTTCGTACCCATCACACTCCGGGTTATTACCACAGACGTGCAGCTTGCGTTCATTGTCGATCAGGTAGCTGTCCATCGCTGTGCCGCACTTCTGGCAGCGACGACGGGCACGCAGGGCGTTGGTTTCGGCATCGTCCCCTTCCAGAATGTTCAGAACTTCGTTTTCCGGAATCAGGTTGATGGTCTGCTTGCAGCGCTCTTTCGGGGGCAGCGCATAGCCGGAACAGCCCAAGAAGACACCGGTACTGGCGGTGCGGATCCCCATCGGACGGCTACAGGTCGGACAGTCAATTGAGGTCAGCACCATCTGATTGGGCTGCATGCCGCCCTCTTCAGGATCTTTTTCTGCCTTTTCAAGCTGCTCGGTAAAGTCGCTGAAGAAGTGGTCCAGCACCGCTTTCCATTTCGCCTGGTTATTGGCGACCTGGTCCAGGCTGTCCTCCATGCGCGCGGTGAAATCGTAGTTCATCAGCTCGCGGAAGTTCTCTTCCAGACGATCGGTGACGATTTCACCCATTTTTTCCGCATAGAAACGGCGGTTTTCTACCCGGACATAGCCACGATCCTGAATGGTCGAGGTAATGGCGGCGTAGGTCGAAGGACGGCCGATACCGCGCTTCTCCAGCTCACGTACCAGCGAGGCTTCGCTGAAGCGTGCCGGTGGCTTGGTGAAGTGCTGACCCGGCAGCAGCTGTTGCAGGTCGAGGCTATCCCCCACACTGACCGCAGGCAGCGTGCGATCTTCATCGTTCTTACGCAGCGCAGGCATCACTTTAGTCCAGCCGTCGAAGCGCAGAATACGGCCTTTCGCTTTGAGTTTAAACTCACCGGCGGCGGCCGTGATGGTGCTGGAATCATATTTGGCCGGGGTCATCTGGCAGGCGACAAACTGACGCCAGATCAGCTGATAGAGCTTCTGCGCATCCGCTTCCATATCCTTCAGTTTTTCCGCCACGACTTCCACATCGGAAGGACGAATCGCTTCGTGCGCTTCCTGAGAGTTCTCTTTGCTGGCGTAAGTGACGGGGCTGTCTGGCAGATATTTTTTACCGAAATTGTTTTCGATGTAGCCCCGCGCCATGGCGACCGCATCCTGACTCAGGTTGGTCGAATCGGTACGCATGTAAGTGATGTGACCCGCTTCATAGAGGCGCTGCGCCATCATCATGGTCTTTTTAACGCCAAAGCCCAGACGGGTGCTGGCCGCCTGCTGCAGCGTCGAGGTGATATAGGGCGCCCCCGGCTTACTGCTGGTCGGCTTATCTTCACGATCCACAATTTCAAAGCGCGCTTTTTCCAGCAGCGCCACTGCGGCGTAAGTTTCGTCACGGTTGACCGGGCGGAACACCTTGTCGCCGCGGTGTGTCACATCCATCGACAGCTCATCGCCGTTTGGCGTGGTCAGCGCGGCATTAACTTCCCAGTACTCTTCGGGAACAAAGGCTTTAATTTCGCGTTCACGTTCCACTACCAGGCGAACGGCCACTGACTGCACACGACCGGCTGAGAGGCCACGGGCGATCTTTTTCCACAGCAGCGGTGACACCATGTAACCCACCACGCGGTCCATAAAGCGGCGCGCCTGCTGAGCATTGACCCGGTCGATGTTGAGTTCGCCCGGCTTTTCAAACGCCTGACGAATCGCATTTTTGGTAATTTCGTTAAACACTACGCGGCTGAAGCGTGAGTCATCGCCTCCGATCACTTCCCGCAGGTGCCAGGCAATGGCTTCCCCTTCGCGGTCAAGGTCGGTTGCGAGATAGATGTGGTCAGCATTGGCGGCCAGCGCCTTCAGTTCTGCCACCACCTTCTCTTTGCCGGGCAGGATCTGATAATCCGCTTCCCAGCCATGATAGGGGTCAACACCCATGCGGCTGACGAGGGCGGCTTTCTCATCTTTTTTAACTTTTTTGACTTTTTTATCTGTCGAGGCGTCAGCACTTTTCTTTGCGGTTGAACCACTGGTCGGCAGATCCCGGATATGACCCACGCTGGATTTCACCACGTAGTCATTGCCCAGATATTTATTGATTGTTTTGGCCTTTGCCGGGGACTCAACAATAACGAGTGCTTTACCCATATTTACCTTTACCTAATGAAAACATCCTGCTTAACGGGAGAGGATTGGATGCCCAAAAACCCATCGGGTTCAATATTGCTGCGCCTGTCTAACATTTCAAGGCGGAGGGGTCAATCTCAGAACAGATGATCCGGCTAAATGCAACTGCATGATAAAGCATGATTTTTCCATCTGAACTCTTCGCACATCCTGGTGCAAAATCCCTGAAATCGGAATCGCCCACACTCTACCTGATAAAATCTGTTACGCAACTTAATTAGCATTCAGCCCGTCGTTACGCCAGGTTTTCATCGGTCAGGGCGGGTTGTCATGCCAGCAGACTCGTCAGTAATATAGAAAGGATTCGAGTGCTGTCAAAAAAGGAGCAAATAAATGCAGACACCGACCCAGGCTATTTCCCGCCAGGCGTTGCTGGAAAAGGCCAACGCCCTGATTAAAGAACATGATGATTATTTAGCGGGCATGCAGGCGGATGACGTCAGTCAGCAGGGTGATGTGCTGGTTTTTCGCGGCCCGTTTTTTCTCGACGATCAGGGATTGCCGACGGCTAAAACCACAGCGGTGTTTAACGTCTTCAAGCATCTCGCGGTGGTCCTGTCGCCGCACTATCACCTGGAATAAAAAAACCCGGCACAGGCCGGGTTTCGCATCACAGCAGCGGCTTTTCGCCGCGCTGCCAGAGTTTCAGCAGCAGACGCTCTGCCACCGAGCCCGCGCTCTGAGTAAAGCGATCCATCATTTTACGACGGCGGGCGAAGTGCACCCCCAGTACGTTGAACTGATCCATCTGACGGATGATTAAATCATCGCTGGTGCCGATCTCATCAATCAGCCCCAGATCCAGCGCCTGGCGGCCATACCAGTGTTCACCGGTTGCGACCTTATCAATATCCAGCGACGGGCGCATCTGATGCACAAATTGCTTGAACAGCAGGTGCGTTTCGTCGAGATCCTGCTGGAATTTCTCCCGCCCTTCTTCGCTGTTCTCGCCAAACAGCGTCAGCGTTCGCTTGTACTGACCGGCCGTGTGCAGCTCGATATCGATGTCATTGCGCTTCAGCAGACGATTGAAGTTAGGGATCTGGGCCACCACACCGATTGAACCAATAATGGAGAACGGGGCCGCCACAATGCGATCGGCCACACAGGCCATCATATATCCGCCGCTGGCTGCCACTTTGTCCACGGCCGCGGTGATGCGCAGCCCGTGGTCGCGCAGACGCTGCAGCTGCGACGCGGCCAGACCATAGCCATGCACCACACCGCCAGGGCTTTCCAGACGCAGCAGCACTTCATCGCCCGGTTGCTGCACCGCCAGCACGGCTGAAATCTCTTCACGCAGTGACGTGACCTCACTGGCATCCATGCTACCTTTGAAATCAAGCACATAAAGCGTCGGCTTCTCACCACCGCGCGCGCCCTGCTTCGCCGCCTGCTTTTCCGCTTTGGCTTTCAGCTTTTCGCTCTTTTTATGGTTTTTCAGCCAGACCTTCTGCGCCTGCGGTTTCATTTTTGCCAGCTGCAGATCTTCTTTCATCTGTTGATAGTCATCACCCAGATGGGTCAGGCGCAGCTGACCACTTTGCGAGCGTTTACGCAGTGCCGCATTCATCACAATCATGACAATCGCCGCGACCGCAACCACCAGCGTCACCGCTTTCGCTAAAAAGAGTCCATACGTTGAAATAAAATCCATCAGGTCGCCTTAGTAAAAAAGAATCAAAAACAGTTCGCCAGTTTAGCCGTTTTACCCTGCCTCGTCGCCTGAAATGCCAGCAGCTGGCACAGATTGCGCGGGCTGGCGATTGCACCCATTCGTAAATTCAGGCATAAAGCGGAATCATGCTGTTTTCGCCGGAGGACCCCGCTGTGCATTATCAACCGAAAAGTGACCTGCTCAATCATCGTATTATTCTGGTCACGGGCGCGTCAGATGGCATCGGCCAGGAAGCGGCGCTGACCTATGCCCGCTATGGCGCAGAAGTGATCCTGATGGGCCGCAACCCGGAAAAACTCGAACGGGTCAGAACGTCGATCAATCAACTCAATAAACGTCCTGCTCACCAGGTGGTGCTGGACCTGGCCGAGGCCACACCAGAACGCTGCCAGCAGGTTGCCGACCAGCTGGCGCAACAGTTTCCGCGTCTCGACGGCGTGCTGCATAATGCCGGTCTGCTCGGTGAAATCGTGCCGCTGGCTGAACTCAATCCGCAGATTTGGCGTCAGGTGATGGATGTCAATCTGGATGCGACTTTCTTCCTGACTCAGGCCCTGTTGCCGCTGCTGCTGAAGTCAGAGGCGGGTTCGCTGGTATTCACCACCTCCAGCGTGGGCCGCACCGGTCGTGCAGGCTGGGGCGCTTATGCGGTCTCTAAATTTGCAACGGAAGGAATGATGCAGGTGCTGGCGGATGAGTATAAGAGCCAGTCGCTGCGGGTGAACTGTATCAATCCGGGCGGCACGCGAACCAAAATGCGCGCCAGCGCCTTCCCGCAGGAAGATGCAAATAAACTGAAAACGCCTGCCGATCTGATGCCGCTCTATCTCTATCTGATGGGCGATGACAGCCGCCGCAAGACGGGGATGAGCTTCGATGCGCAGCCGGGCAGGAAACCCGGAGCCGCGGAATAATGGCTGACGATCGTCATCAGCAGCGTCAGCAGCGCCTGAAAGAGCAGGTGGATGCGCGTATCGCCGCCGCGACAGCGGTTCGCGGCATTCTGATGGTGTTTACCGGCAACGGCAAAGGCAAAACAACCGCGGCCTTCGGCACGGCACTGCGCGCCACCGGCCATGGCAAGCGCGTGGCGGTGGTCCAGTTCATCAAGGGTGACTGGCCGAATGGCGAGCGAAACCTGCTGGAGCAGCACGGGGTGGAATTTCAGGTTATGGCCACCGGCTTCACCTGGGAGACGCAAAACCGTGAGACGGACACCACCGCCTGTCTGGCAGTCTGGCAGCATGCCCAGCGGATGCTGGCCGATGCGCATATCGATCTGGTGGTACTGGACGAAATTACCTATATGGTGAGCATGGGTTATCTGCCGCTGGAGGCGCTGATCGCCGCGCTGCAGCAGCGCCCGGCGCAGCAGAGCGTCATTATTACCGGACGCGGCTGTCACCGCACCCTGACTGAGATGGCCGATACCGTGACGGAGATGCGCCCGGTTAAGCACGCCTTTGATGCCGGTATACAGGCCCAGCAGGGTATCGACTGGTGACAGAAAAAGAAAACGCAGCCCGGAGGCTGCGTTTTTTTATCCTGCCGGCATAATTAACCGGAATTGCGTTTGCTGCCCGGATTGCGACGCGGCGCACGAGGGGTCGAGCTGACTTTGCTGTGGCGTTTCACCGCACGACGGATCTGGTTTGCTTTGGTGCGACGACGATCTTTCTCAACGACCAGTTTGGTCACCGTCTCATCATCCATCTCTACCAGGTTACGCAGATAGTTTACCGCCGGCAGATCCAGCTCCGTCCAGCCGCCGCGCGGCAGGCCTTTCGGTAAGGTAATATCGCCATAGCGAACGCGCATCAGACGGCTGACCTGGACACCGACCGCTTCCCATAACCGACGCACTTCACGGTTACGTCCTTCGGTCAGGGTCACGTTATACCACTGGTTGATCCCTTCTCCGCCGCCAAAACGCAGGGTTTTGAACGCAGCCGGGCCATCCTCCAGCTGAACGCCCTTGCTCAGCTGACGAATTTTATCATCATCCACCTGGCCAAAGACGCGCACCGCATATTCACGTTCCACTTCACGGCTGGGATGCATCAGACGGTTCGCCAGCTCACCGTCCGTGGTGAACAGCATCAGACCACAGGTGTTCACATCCAGACGGCCAACGGCAATCCAGCGTGACCCGCGCAGACGCGGCAGGCGATCGAAGACCGTCGGGCGCCCTTCAGGATCGCTGCGGGTACAGAGTTCACCTTCTGGTTTGTAATAGGCCAGCACGCGGCAGACTTCGGTTGCTGATTCAGCAATCGAAACCAGATGGCCATCAATACGGATTTTCAGGGATTTGCTGCTTTCGACACGGTCGCCCAGGGTGGCGATCTTTCCGTCGACGCTGACACGGCCAGCGGCAATCATTGATTCGATTTCACGACGCGAGCCATGACCGGCACGCGCTAAGACTTTCTGTAACTTTTCGCTCATTGAGCTTCCTCTTTGTCGCCTTCCCAGGCGTCATGGCAGGGTGATAATTCTTTCTTTATCAACAGGTTAACCTATTAACTTTGGCCCATTATACAGGCATTTAACCCCGATGTAACGCCCTTTGTGCTTCTGTAAATAGCCGATAAAAAAGCATAGAGACCGGATAATAATATTCCTCATTATTTACATGCCTGATTAAAATAACAGCAGACTCAGTTAAGGAAATATACTGAATAAAACGGCATTAGCGAAAACTTTATAGCTGAAGAAAATTAAATTTTTTAAACACTGGCGGGGCAATGAAAAGAGGCCGTAACGATCAAAAACTTAACACTATCTTAAACTTCCAGAGATTTTTCTGCGAATCTAATCCTCTGGCTTCTCTCTCAAAGGCAGAATAAACAACCGTAAAATTATCTTTAGTCAGCTCGATAAGCCAAATAAACGGCCCGGGCAAGATTATTCCTAATGCAGATTCTGTTAAAACCCTATTTTCAGGGGTATTTAATTCTTATTAGCTTTAATAAATTGTCTGACACTATTAAGCTGATACACTTTCTCTCAGCAGCACAATAAAAAAGCAGCACCTGAAATTTCATGGTCCTGCATCATAACAGTACGGCCCTTTGTTATTCGTTAATAAAAATCGTGTTTTCAGATAATCCAATAAACCGGCGCATCCGGAATTGTTGCGTTAATACGGTTCACTGATGAACCTTGCTTGCATGTCATAAGTCTTCACCAGGGATTTTCCGACATGCCGGAATAAAGAATGCCATCATGAGAAACCTGTTTCTGTGCCCGGTGCTGGCTGCACTGGTGCTGAGCGGGTGTTCCGTGGGCCACACTGAGTACAGTCGTACGGCGATGCAGCACGTAGATATGAGCGTGACCGGCATCCCGACGATCCTCGGTTTCGGCACACTGGGCACCAGCATCCCACTGACGCCTGAATATAGCCTTACCGCAGCGCACGTTGCCAAAACCGCCGTGCAGCGCGTGAAGTCTTATCATCCCTATTGCGACCTTGCGATTATTTATCACAAGAATGATGCCACCACCCTGGCAAAATTCCGCAGTGGTGATATTGGCGATCCCGTTAAAATGTACGGATACAGCTTTATTTCCGCGATGCCGGTAGAGTCGACGGGGGTGAATTTAGCCCGCACGGCTATTCGGAATAAATGGAATAAAAGTCCCTGCATTGCGATGGCCTCTAATGCAGGCGTGGTTCAGGGAATGTCGGGCGGCGGTGTTTATAACCGCGATGAAACGCTGAGCGGCGTGATTGTCGGTTATTCCGATGCCATTAAAAATGGCCGTAACGGGAAAGTGATCCTGAAAGACGTTTCACTTTATATTCCCTACGGCCAGTTTAAAAGCTGGTTGCAGTCAAATCTGGCCCCGACACCGACGCGCGGTGTCTGAGCCGGATCGATTACAGGAACGGGCGGGTATCGCCCACACCTTCACGCACAATTTCCGGCGTATCGGTGGTCAGATCGACCACCGTGGTCGGCTGCTGCCCCAGCGTCCCGCCGTCAATGATCAGATCGACCAGCTTGCCAATGGTGTGCTGAATCTCCTCCGGATCGGATTCCGTAAAATCGTTGCCCGGCAGGATTAACGAGGTCGACATCATCGGCTGATTCAGGGCTTCCAGCAGCGCCAGCGCCACCGGATTGGATGGCACACGCAGACCAATGGTCTTACGCTTTTCGTTCATCAGACGGCGCGGTACCT
Organism: Pantoea sp. Sc1; assembly: GCF_000255315.1. Classification (NCBI taxonomy): domain Bacteria; kingdom Pseudomonadati; phylum Pseudomonadota; class Gammaproteobacteria; order Enterobacterales; family Erwiniaceae; genus Pantoea; species Pantoea sp. Sc1. The sequence goes on along the minus strand of NZ_AJFP01000001.1, from coordinate 1,974,830 downwards.
CTTTGGTCGCCTTGAGAATAAAGGTGTAGTTACCTGGCGTGTTGTTTTTCAGCAGGCGAAAGGCCGAGTTTCCCACCTGAGAATAGACCGACAGCTCAGAGAGGTCACGGCACATCAGGGTGAAATTGTGGTGTCCATCGAGCTGACGGATACGGCAGATACGCTCCATCGCGCCCTTCTCTTCCAGCCGGCATCCCAGCGCATAGCCGGAATCGGTGGGATAGACGATGACGCTGCCTTTGTTCAGGTAGTCGACCGCCTGGTTGATCAGGCGCGGCTGCGGATTGTCCGGATGAATATGAAACAGTTGACTCATAGAAACCTCGTGTCACCTTTCCGTGATTGCCACTGCGGGAGCGAGGTCCGGAAAGCGTTCCCAGACCGGCTCAACGTCGCCGGGCAGCCAGAGTTTGCGGCCCAGCTCAATCCACGGGCAGGGTTGATGAAAATCTGAACCTTGCGATGCGGCCAGGTCATTCTCTCTGGCGTACTGCGCCAGTTGCGTGCGCTCATTGGGTGGCTGCTGGCACTGTGCCACTTCCATGGCATCACCCCCCGCTTCGCGGAAGTGGGCAATCAGCCGTTTCAGCCACTTCGCCGATAAACCATACCGGCCCGGATGAGCCAGCACGGCGCAACCACCAGAATGATGAATCGCATCAATGGCTTGTTTAATTGTACACCATTGTGGCGGCACGTAGCCGGTTTTGCCTCGCGCCAGATAATTTTTGAAAACCTGGGCCATGTCACCGGCTTTGCCCTGCTCTATCAGGAAGCGGGCAAAGTGTCCGCGGGTAATGATGCCGCCCCCGGCCAGTCGGGTCGCCCCCGCCAGCGCGTCGGGAATACGTGCCTTCGCCAGCCGCTCACCGATCTCTTCCGCGCGCCGCTGCCGGCAGGCCAGTTGCCCCGCCAGAAAGGTCACCATCGCCGGATGATGGATATCGATGTTCAGCCCCACGATATGGATCTCATGATTCTCCCACAGGGTAGAAATCTCAGCACCGGCCAGCACTTTTATCGGCAGATCCTGGTCACGGGCGGTCTGCTGCGCCTCGCTCACCCCGTCCACGCTGTCGTGATCGGTGATCGCCAGAACGCCAACCCGCATCTCTACCGCGCGCTGCACCAGCACGGCGGGCGTCAGTAAACCATCGGAGGCGCGCGTGTGGCTGTGTAGATCATAAACCGGGAAACGGGCGATATCGCTCAAGAGAACTCCTGCTGAAACTAAACCGGCCAGCATGATAACGATTTTAACGCTCAGTGAAAAAGTGTATTGACATTTCCGCCCCGAACCCGTTAACTAGTACACAAGTTCACACGTAACGGGTATTTCATCATGGCGATTACAATTACGCATTTACATGGCTGGCGCGATGTTCCCGAAACCGGGCGACACGGTCGTGCACATTTTGCTTAAACGCTGTGCAGATACCTGAGCCCGCCACCGAGCGGGCTTTTTTTTGAGCGAAATTCAGAGAAATCATCATGCCAAATGCGAAACCTACAGTGAAGTTGATTACCGGCACCGCGCCCTACCGCGAAGATCCGGCCGCAGTGTTTCACCAGCTGTGCGGCGCACGTCCGGCAACCCTGCTGCTCGAATCCGCTGATATCGACAGCAAGCGCAACCTGAAAAGCCTGCTGATCGTCGACAGTGCGCTGCGCGTCAGCGCACTCGGCAGCGAAGTCACCGTGCAGGCGTTGTCAGAAAATGGCCGCGCCCTGCTGCCGCTGCTGGATGAAGCCCTGCCCGCGTCAGTGATGAATCAGGTGCGTCCCGATGGCCGTGTCCTGACCTTCCCGCAGAGCAGCGATCAGCAGCAGGATGAAGATTCCCGCCTCAAGGCCCTGTCGGTGTTTGACGCGCTGCGTCTGATTCCGCAACTGGTTAACGCCCCTGCCGACGAACGGGAAGCGGTGCTGCTGGGCGGTCTGTTTGCTTATGATCTGGTTGCCGGTTTTGAAACCCTGCCGGCGCTGGATAATCAGCAGCGCTGCCCCGACTACTGCTTCTACCTGGCCGAGACCTTACTGGTGATCGATCACCAGAGCCGCAGCGCACGTCTGCAGGCCAGCCTGTTCTGTCCGTCCACCAGCGAATTCCAGCGCCTGCAGCGCCGCATTGAGCAGCTGCATGGCCAGATGCTTCAGCCCGCACCTGTACTGCCGGTACAAAAGGTGGAGCAGATGACGCTGACCACCAGCCAGAGTGATGAAGAGTATTGCGACGTGGTGCGCAGCATGCAGCAGGCAATTCGCATCGGCGAAATTTTCCAGGTCGTCCCTTCACGCCGTTTCTCGCTGCCATGCCCTTCACCGCTGGCGGCATATGACACGCTGAAGAACAGCAATCCCAGCCCCTACATGTTCTTTATGCAGGATCAGGATTTCTCGCTGTTTGGTGCCTCGCCGGAGAGTTCACTGAAGTATGACGCCATCTCGCGTCAGATTGAGATCTACCCGATTGCCGGTACCCGCCCGCGTGGCCGCCATGCGGATGGCTCGCTGGATCGCGATCTCGACAGCCGTATTGAGCTGGAGATGCGAACCGACCATAAAGAGCTGGCGGAACACCTGATGCTGGTGGATCTGGCGCGCAACGATCTGGCGCGTATCTGCGTGCCGGGCAGCCGTTACGTGGCAGACCTGACTAAGGTAGACCGTTACTCCTTCGTCATGCATCTGGTCTCCCGCGTTGTGGGCACGCTGCGTGACGACCTTGACGTGCTGCATGCCTATCGCGCCTGTATGAACATGGGCACCCTGAGCGGTGCGCCGAAGGTGCGCGCCATGCAGCTGATAGCCGGGGCGGAACGCACCCGCCGCGGCAGCTATGGCGGTGCGGTGGGCTACTTCACGGCTCACGGCGATCTCGATACCTGCATCGTGATCCGTTCGGCCTACGTTGAAGAAGGCGTGGCCACCGTCCAGGCGGGTGCCGGTGTGGTGCTGGACTCCAATCCGCAGGCTGAAGCGGATGAGAGCCGCAACAAAGCCCGCGCCGTTCTGCGCGCTATCGCGACTGCCCATCACTGCAAGGAGATCTTCTGATGGCCGATATTCTGCTGCTCGATAACATCGATTCATTTACCTATAACCTGGTTGATCAGCTGCGGACGTTTGGTCACAACGTGGTGATCTATCGAAACAACCTGCCTGCGGAGCTCTTAATTGAGCAGCTGCAGCGGATGGAAGACCCGGTGCTGATGCTCTCGCCCGGTCCCGGCGCGCCAAAAGATGCCGGTTGTATGCCGGAGTTACTGCGGGTACTGCGAGGACGGTTGCCGATTATCGGCATCTGCCTGGGGCATCAGGCGATCGTTGAAGCCTACGGCGGCCACGTGGGTCAGGCCGGTGAGATCCTGCACGGCAAAGCCTCCTCTATTGACCACGACGGTGAGGCGATGTTTGCCGGCCTGAGCAATCCGCTGCCGGTGGCGCGCTATCACTCACTGGTGGGCAGCAACACGCCGGATGAGCTGACGGTCAACGCCAGTTTCAACGGGATGGTGATGGCGGTGCGTCATGAGACCGACCGGGTGTGCGGGTTCCAGTTCCATCCTGAATCCATTCTGACTTCTCAGGGTGCGCGTCTGCTTGAGCAGACGCTGGCCTGGGCGCTGGCGAAGTAACAGGGAGAATGACTATGCAACAGACACTGGAAAAACTTTACCAGGCGCAGACGCTGAATCAGGCTGAGAGTCATCAGCTGTTCAGCGCCATTATCACCGGCCAGCTGGAACCGACGCAGCTCGCCGCCGCCTTAATCGCCATGAAGGTGCGGGGCGAAACGCCGGAAGAGATTGCCGGGGCCGCGACCGCGCTGCTGGAAGATGCCCGCCCCTTCCCGCGCCCGGATTATACCTTTGCCGACATCGTGGGCACCGGCGGCGACGGCAGCAACAGCATCAATATCTCCACTGCCAGCGCCCTGGTCGCGGCGACCTGCGGTCTGAAAGTGGCGAAGCATGGCAACCGCAGCGTCTCCAGCAAATCGGGCTCATCCGACCTGCTGGCGGCATTTGGCATCAATCTGGATATGCCTGCTGACCGGGCGCGCAAGGCGCTGGACGATCTTAACGTCTGCTTTCTGTTTGCGCCGCAGTATCACACCGGATTCCGCCACGCGATGCCGGTGCGTCAGCAGCTGAAGACCCGCACGCTGTTCAATGTGCTGGGCCCGCTGATCAACCCGGCGCGTCCTCCGCTGGCGGTGATTGGTGTTTACAGCCCGGAACTGGTAATGCCGATTGCCCAGACTCTGAAAGTGCTGGGCTACCAGCGTGCAGCAGTAGTCCACGGCGGCGGCATGGATGAGGTGGCCCTGCACGATGTGACGCACGTCGCCGAGCTGCGCGAGGGGGAGATCACCCGTTATCAGCTCTCACCTGAAGACTTTGGCTTTGGCTTCCACCCGAAAGAGGCGCTGGCGGGCGGCACCCCGGAAGAAAACCGTGACATTCTGACAGCTTTACTCCAGGGTAATGGCCAGCAGGCTCATGAGGAAGCTGTCGCCGTTAACGTGGCGATGTTGCTTAAAGTATTTGGTCAGGAAGACCTGCGTGAAAACGCACAGCAGGCGCTTAACGCCATCCGCAGCGGACAGGCTTATGAGCGCGTTGTCGCACTGGCAGCAAGAGGGTAATCATGAAAGGCACCGTGTTAGAAAAAATTGTTCAGGACAAAGCGATCTGGGTTGAAGCCCGTCAGCAGCAGCAGCCTCTTTCCACCTTTCAGAACAGCATTGAGCCTTCCAGCCGTCATTTTTACGACGCGCTGCAGGGGGCCAGAACCGCGTTTATCCTGGAGTGTAAAAAGGCCTCTCCGTCGAAAGGCGTGATTCGCGAGGACTTCGATCCGGCCGCAATTGCCGGGGTTTATCGCCACTACGCGTCAGCGGTCTCTGTGCTGACCGATGAAAAATATTTTCAGGGTGACTTCGCTTTCCTGCCGATTGTCAGCGCAGCCATCACGCAGCCGGTGCTGTGCAAAGATTTTATTATTGATCCTTACCAGATCTATCTGGCGCGTTACTATCAGGCGGATGCGATTCTGCTGATGCTGTCGGTTCTTGATGATGAGCAGTATCGTCAGCTGGCCGCGGTGGCACACAGCCTGAAAATGGGCATTCTGACTGAGGTCAGTAATGAAGAGGAGCTGGAGCGTGCTATCGCCCTGCAGGCGAAAGTGGTGGGCATCAACAACCGCGATCTGCGCGACCTCTCTATCGACCTTAACCGCACCCGCCAGCTGGCGCCTCGCCTGTCGCATGGCGTGACGGTGATCAGCGAATCGGGTATCAACAGCTATGCGGACATTCGCGAGCTGAGCCACTTCGCCAATGGTTTCCTGATCGGCTCCTCCCTGATGGAAGAGACAGATCTGACAGCCGCGGTGCGTCGGGTTACCCTGGGCAGCAACAAAGTGTGCGGGCTGACCCGTGCCGAAGATGCGCGTGCCGCCTATGAAGCGGGTGCACTCTTTGGTGGCCTGATCTTTGCAGAGGGATCGCCGCGTCAGATTGATACCGCCACGGCGCAGAGTGTGATCGCCGCGGCCCCGCTGCGTTACGTTGGCGTGTTCCGCAACGCCAGCGTGAGTGACATTGTCACACAGGTCAGCGCCCTTTCTCTCTCTGCGGTTCAGCTGCATGGCGATGAAACGCCGGCATTTGTCGCTGATCTGCGCGCCGCCCTGCCTGGCACCGTGCAGATCTGGAAGGCACTGCGCATCGAAGGCCATCTCCCGGCGCGCGACTGGCCACACGTTGACCGATATGTGTTTGACAATGGTAACGGTGGTACCGGTCAGCGTTTCGACTGGTCCCTGTTGCAGGGTCAGACGCTGAACAATGTGCTGCTGGCCGGTGGCCTCGGTGCGGACAACTGTGTTGAAGCCGCGCAGCTGGGCTGTGCCGGACTTGACTTCAACTCTGGCGTGGAAAGCGCGCCCGGGATCAAAGATGCCCGTAAAATTGCCGCCGTGTTCCAGACACTGCGCGCGTACTGATTTGCCTGGCCTGCCCGATGGCGGGCCTGAGAAAGGAAGAGAAAAGATGACGTTACTGAATCCCTACTTTGGCGAATTTGGCGGAATGTATGTTCCGCAGATCCTTATGCCTGCCCTGCGCCAGCTCGAAGAGGCGTTTGTCGACGCGCAGAAAGATCCTGCCTTCCAGGAAGAGTTTACCGAACTGCTGAAGAACTATGCGGGTCGTCCGACCGCGCTGACGCTGTGCAAAAACCTGACCAAAGGCACAAAAACGCGCCTCTACCTTAAGCGAGAAGATCTGCTGCACGGCGGTGCGCACAAAACTAACCAGGTGCTGGGTCAGGCACTGCTGGCTAAGCGCATGGGGAAAAACGAAATCATCGCCGAGACCGGCGCCGGTCAGCATGGTGTGGCCTCGGCGCTGGCCTGTGCGCTGCTGGGCATGAAATGCCGTATCTACATGGGCGCGAAAGATGTGGAGCGTCAGTCGCCTAACGTCTTCCGTATGCGACTGATGGGCGCGGAGGTGATCCCGGTTCACAGCGGCTCTGCCACGCTGAAAGATGCCTGTAACGAGGCGCTTCGCGACTGGTCTGGCAGCTATGAAACGGCGCACTACATGCTTGGCACCGCCGCGGGCCCGCACCCCTTCCCGACCATCGTGCGTGAGTTCCAGCGCATGATCGGCGAAGAGACGAAAAAACAGATTCTGGAAAGAGAGGGTCGCCTGCCCGACGCTATTCTCGCCTGCGTGGGCGGGGGCTCCAACGCTATCGGCATGTTTGCTGACTTTATCGATGAAACCAGCGTGAAGCTGATCGGCGTTGAGCCTGCGGGTCACGGCATCGAAACCGGCGAGCATGGCGCACCGCTGAAGCATGGTCGCGTCGGTATCTACTTCGGCATGAAAGCGCCGATGATGCAGACGGAAGATGGCCAGATCGAAGAGTCCTACTCCATCTCTGCCGGTCTCGACTTCCCGTCGGTCGGGCCACAGCATGCGCACCTGAACAGCACGGGTCGGGCGGATTACGTCTCGGTTACCGATAACGAAGCGCTGGCTGCCTTCAAACAGCTCTGCCGGGCGGAAGGGATTATTCCGGCGCTGGAATCCTCTCACGCCCTGGCGCACGCCCTGAAGATGATTCAGGAGGAGCCGGAGAAAGAGCAGCTGCTTGTGGTTAACCTTTCCGGCCGCGGCGATAAAGATATTTTCACCGTTCACGACATTCTGACCGCGCAGGGAGAAATCTGATGGAACGTTATAATCAACTGTTTTCGCGCCTGTCAGCCAGCAACGAAGGCGCTTTCGTCCCGTTCGTCACGCTGGGCGACCCTTCACCTGAGCTCTCCCTGCGCGTGATTGACGCGCTGGTTGAGGGCGGTGCGGACGCGCTGGAGCTGGGCATTCCTTTCTCCGACCCGCTGGCGGATGGCCCGACCATTCAGAATGCGACCTTACGTGCGTTTGCCGCAGGCACCACCACCAGCCAGTGCTTTGAAATGCTGGCGACAATCCGCCGTAAATATCCTGACCTGCCGATTGGCCTGCTGATGTATGCCAACCTGGTCTTCACCAACGGCGTGGATGCGTTCTATGCACGCTGTGCCGAAGCCGGTGTCGATTCGGTTCTGGTCGCCGATGTGCCGGTTGAAGAGTCGGCGCCGTTCCGCCAGGCGGCGATGCGTCACGGCGTGGCCCCTATCTTTATCTGTCCACCCAATGCCAGCGATGCGCTGCTGCGTGAGATCGCGTCGCACGGCCGGGGCTACACCTACCTGCTGTCGCGTGCCGGGGTGACCGGGGCTGAAAACCGTGCCAGCCTGCCGCTACAGCACCTGATCGACAAGCTGCGCGAATATCATGCCGCTCCGCCACTGCAGGGCTTTGGTATCTCAGAACCTGAGCAGGTGAAGGAAGCGATTGCCGCCGGTGCCGCCGGAGCCATCTCCGGTTCCGCCATTGTCAGGATCATTGAGAAGCATCATGCCGAACCGGACGTGATGCTGAGCGAACTGAAGAACTTTGTCAGTCGCCTGAAAGCCGCCAGTCGTTAATCCTGTCAGCATGCCTTATCACGCGATAAGGCATGATTTGTTTCCTTTTTTTTCATTCCGCCATTTGCCCTTTTTTCAGAATCTGCACCACAATGACAAAGCGCCGTTACGGTAACGTCGCATCCATTTTGTGACAGGGAGAGAAAGCAATGAAATTCGTTAAACTGCTGACAGGTGCTGTACTGGCGGGTGTGGTTGCGCTGACACTGAGCGCCTGTGCGCCAACCGCAACCAAAGAGGGAACCGGTGGCTACATCGATGACACCGTTGTAACCACGAAAGTGAAAGGTGAACTGCTGAAGGATGACTCGCTGAAATCGACTGAAATCAACGTAGAAACCTTTAAGGGTAAAGTTCAGCTGAGCGGTTTTGTGTCATCGCCACAAATGGCTAATCGTGCTGTTCAGGTGACGCGCAGCGTACCGGGCGTGAAATCTGTCGTGAACAACATGCAGATTAAATAACGTTACACAGACACAAAAAAGGCCGCTGAATCAGCGGCCTTTTTCTCATCAGAAGCGGTAACCTGCCCCGAAGAAGAAGACCCACGGATCGATGCGCATATTGATGTTCTGCTGCTCGCCTCCCGCTTTAAACTTCACTTCCGTGTCGATATCCATGTACCACACCGACGCATTCAGCATCCAGTCGCGGTTGATCTGATAATCCAGGCCGACCTGACCCGCCACGCCCCACGAATCCTTGACGCTGAGATCGGTCAGGCCTGCATCGCGACCGGTCTGGTTGAAATCGGCATCATAGAAGGTGGTGTAGTTGACGCCCACGCCCACGTAGGGACGGGCTTTGCTTTTGCTGTCGAAGAAGTAGTACTGCGCCATCAGCGTCGGCGGTAACTGGCGCACGGTAGCCAGCGTGCCGGTCGGGCCAAGACCCACTTTGTGACGGAACGGCGTAGCGGCGAGAAGTTCCACCCCGATATTGTCCGTCGCCATATAGGTAAAGGTCAGGCCGAGCTGCGTGTCGTTGGAGGCGCTGAACTCCCCCATGCCTAACACATTATCGGAGCCTTCGGTGGGGCGTACGGTTGCACTGCCGGCACGCATAAAGAAGTCGCCTGCTTCGTGGGCCATCGCCAGCTGGGGTAAAGCCAGCGCCAGCAGCATCGCGCATTTTGCCAGTTTCATTATCACTCCTTTGCTTAATGTTGATGTCGCGGAGGGTTATCATTTTTTTGCTGGCAGTTATTTAACGCGATTTACAGGAAATTGCACTCTGAACGCTTCAGATAAATTGCTTAAAAAACAATGGATTGATTTAGATCAATTTCGGCACGCTTCGGCACCCGCAAATTCCCCTTGCTGAAAAATTCCGGCGGCCCTATTTTGCTTCTCTTCCTGGTTGATTTTGGTTCGATGCCTCGGGAGGGGCGGGTGATCAAATGAGTGACACATTAAATCCTTGTATCAGCTGTGGCGCCTGCTGCGCCCATTTTCGCGTCTCATTTTACTGGGCGGAAGCCGACGATGCGGGCGGTCTGGTGCCGACCGACCTGACCGAGCCGCTCAGCCTGCTCATGCGTAACATGCGGGGCACCAACGATCGCACCCCGCGCTGTGTCGCCCTGCAGGGAGAGATCGGCGGATGCGTTTCATGCGGAATCTATGAGCAGCGTCCCACCCCCTGTCGGGAGTTCTCGCTGTCAGGAGAAGGCGGCATTCACAACGAAGCCTGCGATCGGGCCCGCGCCCGCTATGGCCTTCCCCCGCTTTTTTCGCCATCTTTACCTGTCGTGACAGAAAGTTATGCCACAGCGGGTGCCCGTGAGCTGCCAGAACATGTACAATCGCCGGGTTAATTAACCCGGTTCCTCCAAGGAGTGTACATGTCTATCACGGCAAGCTCGTTATACCGTGACACTGGAAATTTTGCGCGACATCAGCTGGCTACCCTGCTGCTGCTGTCGCTGCTCACCGCTTTTATCACTGTCATGCTGGTGCATGTGCTGACGCCTGGTGTCGATGAGATGGCCATTCTGCAGCAGGGTGACGACAGTGCCAGATCGTTGTTTGAGATAGTGCAGAGCATGTCGCCGGAACAGCAGCAGGTTCTGCTGCGGGCTTCGGCTGCCAGCACCTTCGCTGCGCTGTTGGGTAACACGCTGCTGCTGGGCGGCATGCTCTGCCTGATTCCGATGGTCTCTTCCGGTCAGCGGGTCAGCGCTTTGCGGGCTATCGGGACTTCTGCGCCGCTGCTGCCCAGACTGCTGCTGCTGACCTTTCTGATGACGCTGGTGGCCCAGCTTGGCTTTATGGTGCTGGTGGTCCCCGGTATTCTGCTGACGATCCTGCTGTCACTGGCGCCGGTGATGCTTGCCAGTGAGAAGATGGGCGTGTTTGCCGCCATGCGCGCCAGCATGCGCATGGCCTGGAAGAACGTGAAGCTGATCGCCCCCGCCATCCTGCTCTGGCTGCTGGCGAAAGTGGTCGTGATGCTCTTTTTCGCTTCGCTGACCGTGCTGCCGCTGAATGTTTCGTCGGTCATTTTTACCGCGGCCGGCAATCTGGTTTCAGCCCTGTTGATCATCTATCTCTATCGGCTCTATATGCTGTTACGTTGACGGACGGTGCGCCTGCGGGCGCACTGGCATGCAACCCTGACGGGAATCACTATGAAGCAGTTACTCGACTTTCTCCCCCTGGTAGTCTTTTTCATCTTCTATAAGCTCTATGACATCTTTGTCGCCTCGGGCGCACTGATTGTCGCGACCGGTCTGGCGCTGGTCGTCAGCTGGGTGCTCTATCGCAGACTGGAAAAGATGACCATTTTCACCTTTGTGCTGGTCGCGGTCTTTGGCACCCTGACGCTGGTGTTCCACAACGATGAGTTTATTAAGTGGAAAGTGACGGTCATCTACAGCCTGTTCGCGCTCGCCCTGCTCTACAGCCAGTGGTTTATGAAACAGCCGCTGATCCAGAGCATGCTGGGTAAAGAGCTGCAGCTGCCGGACGCGGTCTGGCGTCGTCTGAACGTCGCTTGGGCACTCTTCTTTCTGATTTGCGGCCTGGTGAACATCTACGTCGCCTTTTGGTTATCCCAGGCGTATTGGGTTAACTTTAAAGTGTTTGGTCTCACCGGTCTGACCTTACTGTTTACGCTGCTTAGCGGGCTCTATATCTGGCGACAGATGCCGCAGCAGGAACAAAAATAATCATCCGCCCGGTTCGCCGGGCTTTTTTTCAGCATTCATCTGCATAAGAACGGGAAGCAATGGGCGAAAAACATAAATTACCGCAAGGTGAAATGGTGCTGCGTACGCTCGCCATGCCGGCAGACACCAACGCTAACGGCGATATCTTTGGTGGCTGGCTGATGTCACAGATGGATATGGGCGGCGCGATTCTGGCTAAAGAGATCGCGGAAGGCCGCGTGGTGACGGTACGCGTCGACGGCATGTCATTTCTGAAGCCGGTGGCGGTAGGGGATGTCGTGAGCTGTCATGCGCGCTGTATCCGGACCGGCAACAGTTCGATGACCATTAACGTCGAGGTGTGGATCAAGAAAGTGTCGTCTGAGCCGATTGGACAGACTTATTGTGCCACCGAAGCGGTCTTTATCTATGTGGCCGTGGACAGTGCGGGCAATTCCCGTCCGCTGCCAGCCGGCCGCGCCAATCAGCAGCCCGGCGAATAAAAAACGGGTCAGGCATCTCCGCCTGACCCGGCCTCTTACTCTATGCTGGCCCCGCCTTTAAGCTTAAAGACGACATTCATTGTGAGTCCCTGACCCGGGCGACCGCTCTGGTAACGCCACTTTTTCATCGCCTGCTTTACGTCGCGCTCAAACATATTGCGCGGTTCCGCAGAGAGGATCTGAATGTTCTCTACCCGACCGTCACTGTCCACGTCAAACTTCACCCGCACGCGCCCTTCAACCCGCAGCGCATACGCGCGCTGAGGATAGCCTGGCTTACTGACGCTCAGCGCTTTCGGGCCGGTTGATACCGATGCTGTCGGTGACGGAGTCGCTTTTGGTGCAGTGGCTGGGCGGGTCTGGGTGGCCGGCGCCTCCTGCCGGAACGGATTATCCTGCGGTTTACTCTCCTGACGCGGCTTCACGTCGCGTACAGGTTTCTCCCGCTTGTGCTCGGTTTTAGGTTTGGGTTTTGGTTTGGGCTTCGGCTCAGGTTTTGGTATCGGCACCGGTTCCGCTTTCGGCGGTTCCGGCGCCGGCTGAGGTTCCGGTTCTGGCTGAGGTTCTGGCTGCGGCTCAGGCTCTGGTGCAGGCGGCTGCACAACAGCCGGAGCAGGCTCGGGCTGAACTTCCGGGGCAACCATGGTGACGCTGATGGGCTGAGAGGCCTTTGGCACTTCCGTCACCTGCTGGAATGACGCATACAGAATTCCGGCAATGACGGCCCCATGCAGAACAACAGACAGCAACATGGAGAGTGGCGTGCGTTTGGGTAAGGGCATAGTCAGCGTGGTCATAACAGTCGCAGTGATTGAATGAAGCAGCGATTTTAAATGCAAATAGCAATCAGTTTCAATAACTCCCGCCTTCAGGCCATCAGAAAAGCGCATTTAGCCCTTTATGCTGCGCCTCCCAGCCGCCCGAGTTTTCGTTTGCACTCTGAAGGGCAATCCCTTAACGTGTGCAAAATTCTGGTTAATGGGAGTTCCTGAGTGCTTTACGTCATTTATGCAGAAGATACTGCAGATTCACTGGAAAAGCGTAACGCCGTGCGCCCTGCCCATCTGGCACGGCTCAAACTGCTTCACGAAGAGGGACGCCTGATTATCGCTGGCCCGATGCCCGCCGTGGACAGTAACGATCCCGGCGTGGCGGGCTTTACCGGTTCCACCGTCATTGCGGAGTTCCCGTCGCTGGAAGCGGCGCAATCCTGGGCGCAGGATGACCCCTACATTGCGGCGGGCGTCTATAGTCAGGTCGCGGTTAAGCCGTTCAAACGCGTCTTCTGATTGCATCTGAGTATTAAAAATGGCTTCTGTGCCTGGCGCAGAAGCCATTTTTTTCGCAAAGAGAGGGAATATGCAGATTGTTATTCTGGCGCTGCTGCTGGTCATCGCTTTACTGCTTGGCAGGGCTATTTATCTCTGGCGGACGCAGGGCTGGCGCAGGAAGAAACAGACGATCGTGATGCTGATTGTGCTGGCAGCCGCGTTGCAGCTGGTAAATGTCACGCTGATGATGACGAAGCCGTTTCATCCCGGCTGACCATAAAGCCGCTGGGGTAAAAGGCATTAAAGAACAGGACAGCTGATTGAGTGTCCTGTTCTTCATACTCTGTTATCTTTATATCAGCCGCGATCCAGAATCAGACCAATCAGCGCGTGATAGTGCTGCTCTTCTTCCGGGCTGGTAACATGCTGCAGGCGGCTAATCAGTTTTGAGCAGATCGCTTTGCGGTTCAGGCTGCGGCCGGAACGAATAATTTCCGTGACAACCGACCCCAGGATCGCCTGCTGTGAAGGCTGTGCAGCACTGTGCAGATAGGCGGTAATGTCTGAAACTGAAGCGGGAATATGTACGTTAGTCTGCATGATTGTCCCTTAAAGGCGTCGTTAAAGTTACTAAGCGATGCGGTAAAGTTATACAAAAACGCCCCTCCTGTACAGGTATTTAGCGCGAAAAATCACCCAAAGCGTGACATTTTTCATTAAATTCATTTAATACATAGACTTAAAACAATGTAAAGTTGTACAAGTTTCTTTTCTCTTTGTACACATCCCCTGTCAGCCCCTCAGACCCGCCCCTTTTTCGCCTGATCCTTTTAACTTACGGCTTTTTTTGACCGGTGAGAGGATTTATCTGTTACCTCTGTCTACATTTACTATTCGTGATTTACACCTCTGAATGGATGCACCGCACTGTCGCGAGCTCACTATGAATAAAACCTATCCTGTTCCGGTTCTCACTCTGGCTGACACGCTTTTATCCCGGCTTGCCGCGCTGGCCGATCCTAAAATAGAAGTATTAAGTGGTTATCCGGCGAACTGCTCTGCCTGGCTGACGATCTACTATCAGCGCAAATCAGGCCGGTGGAGTTACGAATGGTACGATCGGGAGGGTTATCGCCGGCCAGCGGCGCTGGGCAGCGCAATGCCCTGTCTGATGCTCGAGGTCAACGATCGGGGAGCGTCGCCTCAGGAGCAGGCTCAGGCGCGCCGGTTACTGGCCGAGCAGGGCTTTTTTGAAGCCTGAGGGTGCCCCGGACAATGCGCAGCCCCCCTGCTGCCTCAAAGGGTATCGGCTTACAGGGCGGGCTGAAGAGGTACGGGATTAAACCATCTGCGTGATGAACAGAATCGATCGGCGCTGCTGCTGCGCCAGCTGGTGGCGGATACAATGGATGCGCTTATAGCGGCGTGATTGCCCTTCCAGCCAGCGTGAACGGCGACGGTGAACCTGCCGTAACATTCTCCAGCGTGCCACTTCATTTCTGCTTCGTTTCATCACTTCCTCTCTGCCATCGTCTACGCCGCCGCATTATAGAGATCTCTGCGACAATACCCAATCTGTTCTCTCATTATTCTTGTCAGGGATAAAGGTTTCGTTAGCCGTCATCTGCACGTAAACTTGCCAGACGGAAGCGCGAACGGGATGTCCACTTTATGACCACTTTTTATACGCTGATCAGCTGGTTGCTGCTGTTTGGTTACTGGCTGCTGATTGCCGGTGTCACACTGCGCATCCTGATAAAGCGCCGGGCTGTCACGTCGGCGATGGCCTGGCTGCTGGTTATCTATATTCTGCCGCTGGTCGGCATTATCGCTTATCTCTCCTTTGGCGAACTGCACCTGGGTAAACGTCGCGCGGAGCGCGCCCGCACCATGTGGCCATCAACGGCCCGCTGGCTGAATGATCTGAAGCAGTGCCGCGAGATTTTCGCGACGGAACACAGCGACGTCGCGCGCTCGTTATTTGAGCTTTGCTACCATCGGCAGGGCATTGCCGGGGTAAAGGGAAATCAGCTGCAACTGTTAACCAGCGCCGATGATGTGATGCAGGCACTGATTCGTGACATCCAGCTGGCCCGCCATAATATCGAGATGGTGTTTTACATCTGGCACCCCGGTGGTCTGGCAGATGAAGTTGCCGAATCGCTGATGGCGGCGTCGCGCCGTGGCGTCCACTGCCGTCTGCTGCTGGACTCAGCGGGCAGCGTAAACTTTTTCCGCAGCCCCTGGGCGGGCATGATGCGCAACGCCGGCATTGACGTAGTGGAAGCGTTACAGGTGAGCCTGCTGCGCGTCTTCCTGCGGCGGATGGATCTGCGCCAGCATCGTAAAATCGTGCTGATTGATAATTACATCGCCTACACCGGCAGTATGAATCTGGTCGACCCGCGCTTCTTTAAACAGAGTGCCGGTGTGGGTCAGTGGATAGATCTGATGGCGCGTATGGAAGGCCCGGTCGCGACCGCGATGGGGATTGTTTTCAGCTGCGACTGGGAAATAGAGACCGGTAAGCGCATTCTGCCGCCCCCGCCCGATCGCAACATCATGCCGTTTGAACAGGAGAGCGGCCACACCGTGCAGGTGATCGCCTCCGGTCCCGGTTTTCCGGAAGATATGATCCATCAGGCCCTGCTGACCGCCGTCTATTCGGCGCGTGAGCAACTGATCATGACAACTCCCTACTTTGTGCCCAGCGACGACCTGCTGCATGCGATCTGCACGGCGGCGCAGCGTGGCGTCAGCGTCAGCCTGATCCTGCCGCGTCACAATGACTCGCTGCTGGTCGGCTGGGCCAGCCGCGCCTTCTTCAGTGAATTGCTGGAGGCGGGCGTGAAGATTTACCAGTTTGAAGATGGCCTGCTGCATACCAAGAGCGTGCTGGTGGACGGACAGCTGAGCCTGGTCGGCACCGTGAATCTCGATATGCGCAGTTTATGGCTTAATTTCGAGGTGACGCTGGTAGTGGATGATGCGGGCTTCGGCAGTGACCTGGCCTGCGTACAGGATGACTATATCGCGCGGTCGCGCCTGCTGGAGGGTAAGCGCTGGGCAAAACGTGCCTGGTGGCAGCGCATTGTTGAACGACTGTTTTACTTCTTCAGCCCTTTACTGTAAAACGAGCCAGATTGTGTAAATGGCCGCAGGCAGACAGGACAGACTATGGATTTAAATAATCGCCTTACCGAAGATGAAACGCTGGAACAGGCCTACGATATTTTTCTCGAACTGGCAGGTGACAATCTCGATCCGGCAGACATCATTCTCTTCAATCTGCAGTTTGAGGAGCGCGGTGGCGCAGAGCTGTTCGACCCGTCTGAAGACTGGAAAGATCATGTTGATTTCGATCTGAACCCTGACTTTTTCGCCGAGGTGGTGATTGGGCTGGGTGAAGCGGACGGTGAGCCGATCACCGACGTCTTTGCGCGCGTGCTGCTGTGCCGTGAAAAAGATCACAAGCTGTGTCATATCCTGTGGCGTGAATAGACCGTAGATGCGCGGTGACGTGAATGACGTCGTGGCGCAGCATCCCACAACAGAAAACGCCGGGCAATTGCCCGGCGTTTTGCTTCAGAGCGGGTCGACCTTGAGACAGGAGACCGCATGGTGGAAGCTGCCTTCCAGCAGCGGACGGGTTTTCGCACACTCCGGTCCGGCAATCGGACAGCGGGTGCGGAACACACAGCCTGACGGCGGATTGATCGGCGACGGCAGCTCCCCTTCCAGTAGCTGAATCTGCTTGTTCTTCTCCAGATCGGGATCGGGAATCGGCACGGCAGACATCAGCGCCCGGGTATAAGGGTGCTGCGGATTGCCATAGACCTCGCTGTAGGTGCCCAGCTCCACCGCATGTCCCAGATACATTACCAGCACGCGATCAGAGATATGTTTCACCACGGCCAGATCGTGCGCGATGAAGATCAGCGACAGTCCCATTTCACGCTGCAGCTGCTGCAGCAGATTCACTACCTGCGCCTGAATGGACACGTCGAGTGCCGACACCGGCTCATCACAGATAATGAGCTTTGGCTCCAGAATCAGCGCACGGGCGATGCCGATACGCTGGCACTGGCCACCCGAAAACTCATGCGGATAGCGGTTAATCAGGTTCGGCAGCAGGCCCACCTTCATCATCATATTTTTGACGCGGTCTTTCACTTCCTGACGCGCCATCTTCGGATGATAGGTGCGCAACGGCTCGGCAATGATATCGCCGATAGTCATACGCGGATTCAGAGAGGCCAGCGGGTCCTGGAAGATCATCTGAATGTCGCTGCGCGCCTTGCGCCACTCCTCTTCGCTCTGACCGAGCAGATCGCGGCCTAACCAGGCGACACGCCCTTCTGTGGCTTTGACCAGCCCGATAATGGCGCGTGCCAGCGTCGATTTGCCGCAGCCGGACTCGCCCACCACGCCCAGGGTCTCCCCTTCATAGAGACGCAGGCTGACCCCGTCCACGGCTTTCAGGGTCTTGGAAGGCTGCCAGAACCACTGTTTGCCATCTTTAATGTCGAAATGCACCTTCAGGTCGGCGATTTCCAGTAACACTTTCTTTTCAGCTACGGTGCTCATACTAACTCCTCCACCGGCTTAAAGCAGGCACGCAGACGGCCATCGCCAAACGGCTCCAGCGGCGGCGACTGGGTGCAGATATCCATCGCGTGCGGGCAGCGCGGCTGGAACGGACAGCCCTGCGGCAGACGCAGCAGATTGGGTGGATTCCCCGGAATGGTCGTGAGGCTCTCGCCCTCGGCATCCAGGCGTGGTACGGCATTGAGCAGGCCGATCGAATAAGGATGGGCGGGCTGATAAAAAACATCGCGGGCGCGGCCATACTCCATGGTGCGTCCGGCGTACATCACCAGCACTTTGTCGCAGATCCCCGCCACCACGCCGAGATCGTGGGTGATCATGATGATGGCGGTGTTGAACTCGCGCTTCAGGTCATTGAGCAGCGTCATGATCTGCGCCTGCACCGTCACATCCAGCGCCGTGGTCGGTTCATCGGCAATCAGCAGCTTTGGACGGCAGAGCAGCGCCATGGCGATCATCACGCGCTGGCGCATCCCACCGGAGAACTCATGCGGATACATTTTCATTCGCTTGCGCGCTTCCGGCATCTTCACCGCATCCAGCATTCTCACCGACTCTTCGAAAGCCTGTGCGCTGCTCATCCCCTTGTGCAGTTTCAGCACTTCCATCAGCTGCTCGCCGACCCGCATATAGGGATTGAGCGAGGTCATCGGGTCCTGAAAGATCATCGCGATCTGCTCAGCGCGCAGCCGGTTAAGCTGGCTTTCCGGCAGATTCAGGATCTCTTTGCCGTTGAACAGCGCAGAACCGCCAATGCGCCCGTTTTTCGCCAGCAGCCCCATCAGGGCAAAGGCGGTCTGTGACTTGCCGGAACCGGACTCACCGACAATGCCCAGCGTCTCCCCTGCGCGCAGCGAGAAGTTCAGATTGTTCACCGCGGTGACATCACCATCGTGCGTGCCAAAGGTGACGCGTAAATCTTTGACCGTAAGTAGCTGTTCGCTTCCCGCGCGGGCCGCCATCGCTGGCTGAAATTCATGAATAGTCATCGGGAAACTCCTTAACGATCTTTCGGGTCGAGGGCATCACGCAGGCCATCGCCGATAAAGTTGAAACAGAACAGCGTGACCACCAGGAAGCCCGCCGGGAACAGCAACAGCCACGGCGACACTTCCATAGAGTTGGCTCCGTCGCTCAGCAGTGCGCCCCAGCTGCTCAGAGGTTCCTGCGTGCCCAGACCCAGGAAGCTCAGGAAGGATTCAAACAGGATCATACTGGGCACCAGCAGTGAGGCGTAAACCACCACCACCCCCAGCACGTTGGGCACGATATGGCGTATCACAATTTTCCAGGTCGATACCCCACCTACATGAGCGGCTTCGATAAACTCTTTGCGCTTCAGGCTCAGCGTCTGGCCGCGCACAATACGCGCCATATCCAGCCACGAAACCATGCCGATGGCGGCAAAGATCAGCAGGATGTTACGACCAAAGAAGGTCACCAGCAGGATCACGAAGAACATGAACGGGAAGGAGTTGAGGATTTCCAGAACACGCATCATCGCCGAGTCGGTTTTGCCGCCCAGGTAACCGGCAATAGAGCCATACAGGGTACCGACCACCACGGCGATCAGGGCGGAGGCGACGCCGACCATCAGGGAGATCCGGCCGCCAATGGCCACACGCACCAGCAGGTCACGCCCCGACGAGTCGGTGCCGAACCAGTGACCGGAGGTGGTATCCGGCGGTGAAGACATCATCGCCCAGTCGGTATCGTCGTAGGTGAACTGCGCCACCATCGGCGCGATAATCACAAACAGCGTAATGACCAGCAGCACCAGCAGGCTGATCAGGGCTGCCCGGTTATGGATAAAACGACGACGCGCGTCCTGCCAGAGACTGCGCCCTTCTACTTCCAGCTTCTCACTGAACGCATCAAGAGCTTCGCTGTTTTTCTTACTTAACATCATGGCGAACTCCGCAATCAGTAACGAATTTTGGGATCGATAACGGCATAGAGCACGTCAACAATCGCGTTAAACAGGATGGTCAGCAGACCGACCAGAATCGTCAGGCTCATCACCAGCGAGTAGTCGCGGTTCAGTGCACCATTTACAAACAGCTGACCGATGCCCGGCAGACCGTAGATCGATTCGATCACCATCGAACCGGTGATGATGCCGACAAAGGCGGGTCCCATATAGGAGATGACCGGCAGCAGAGCCGGTTTCAGCGCATGACGCAGCACAATGCGGCGCAGCGGTAAGCCTTTGGCGCGAGCCGTGCGGATAAAGTTGGAGTGCATCACTTCAATCATCGATCCACGGGTGATACGGGCAATGCTGGCAATGTAGGCCAGTGAGAGTGCCACCATCGGCAGCAGCATGTAGTTCCACTGCCCGCCATTCCAGCCCCCGCCCGGCAGCCATTTCAGGCTGATCGCGAACAGCAGGACCAGCAGCGGCGCGACCACAAAGCTGGGTATCACCACGCCGGTCATTGCCACCCCCATTACCGCGAAGTCCCACAGTGTGTTCTGTTTCAGCGCGGCGATGACCCCAGCCGTGACGCCGAGCACGATCGCCAGCAGGAACGCGGCCAGACCCAGTTTTGCCGAAACCGGGAACGCGTGCGCGACCAGATAGTTAACCGAATAATCTTTGTATTTAAAGGATGGGCCGAAATCGCCGTGGGCCAGCTGGACCAGGTAATCGACATACTGCTTACCGATAGGATCGTTGAGGTGATATTTCGCCTCAATGTTGGCCATCACTTCCGGTGCCAGGGTGCGCTCGCCGGTAAAGGGGCTGCCGGGTGCCAGTCGCATCATAAAGAAGGAGATGGTAATCAGGACGAACAGCGTCGGAATCGCTTCAAGCAAGCGACGCAGGATGAATTTTAACATTGCCGTACCTACCAGGCTGTTGCTTCACAACATATAAAAAATAGTAAAAAGGCGGCGCGAGAGGCGCCGCCACTGCTGATAGCCTGAACGCTATTAGTGTTTAATGATGTAGAAGTCTTTAGACAGCGTTTTATCCAGCGGATCTTTACCGGTATAACCACCAACGTAAGGTTTCACCAGACGCGTATTCACGTAGTAGTAAACCGGTACGATGGTGCTGTCTTTATCCAGGATCTGCTCGGCCTGCTGATAGTCCGCTGCACGACCTTTAGCATCCGGCGCTTTAATCGCGTCACGCACCACTTTGTCAAACGCATCGCTCTTATAGTGCGAGGTGTTACTGCTGCTGTTAGAGAGCATGATGTTCAGGAAGGAAGTCGGTTCGTTGTAGTCCGCACACCAGGCCGCACGCGCCACATCGAAGTTACCCTGATGACGGGTGTCCAGGAAGGTTTTCCACTCCTGGTTTTCCAGCTTGATATTCACACCGATGTTTTTCTTCCAGATCGACGAGGCGGCAATCGCCAGCTTCTTGTGCAGATCGGAGGTGTTGTAAAGCAGGTTGAAGGTCAGCGGTTTATCCGCGGTGTAGCCCGCTTCAGCCAGCAGTTTTTTCGCTTCGGCGTTACGTTTATCCTGTGACCACTTGAACCAGTCTGGCGGCAGGATTTCCATACCGTCGGTGGCTGGCGGTGTGAAGCTGTAGGCCGGCTTCTGACCCTGCGCCAGCACTTTATTCACCATGATGTCACGGTCCAGACCCAGCTTCAGGGCGGCACGAACGCGCGGATCGGTAAATGGCGCTTTCTGGTTATTGATTTCGTAGTAGTAGGTGCAGAGATAAGGATCGACATGCAGCTCTTTACCATTTTCGCGCTGCAGCTTTTTGAACAGCTCGATCGGCAGGTTGTTATAGGTCATGTCGCTGCCGTTCTCGGAGAAGTAACGGTTGACGTCACTGACTTCAGAACTGATTGGCAGGTAGGTAACCTTGTTCAGCACGGTGTGCTCGTTGTCCCAGTAGTTCGGGTTACGCACCAGCGTGATACGTTCGTTGATGACGTGTGCGTCGAGCTTAAAGGCACCGTTGCCGACCCAGTTTTGCGGCTGAGTCCACTGTTCGCCGAACTTCTCAATCGCCGGTTTATAAACCGGTGACATCACGGAGTTGATCAGCAGCTTATCAAAATAGGGAACCGGCTCACTCAGGGTCACTTCCAGCGTGTGGTCATCAATCGCTTTCACGCCCAGATCGGTAATGGGCTTTTTACCTGCGATGATGTCATCAACGTTCAGGATATGACCATACTGAGGATAGCTGGCGTAGGGTGAAGCCGTTTTCGGGTCAACCAGACGCTGCCAGCTGTAGACGAAGTCCTGCGCGGTTACCGGCTCGCCGTTAGACCATTTGGCATTTTTACGCAGGTGGAAAGTCCACACTTTGAAATCTTTATTTTCATAGCTTTCCGCCACGCCCGGGATCGGTTTGCCGTTGCTGTCATTGACCAGCAGACCTTCATAGAGATCGCGCGCCACGTTGTCTTCCGGCACGCCCTCGATTTTGTGCGGGTCGAGCGACTGCACTTCATCGCCATTGCCGCGAACGAGTTCCTGTTTGGCTGCCAGCTCAACGCCTGCAGGCACGGTCGCCGCGAAAGCCGCATTCCCTGCCAGGGCACTTATTGCGGCGAAGACGCCCGCTGCAATCAGGCTTTTTTTCGTGATGTTGTTCATTATTACACTCCAGTTTTATTATCGTCACCGCAGCGCTGTTCTGCCGCGGCGTCCCCCGTTTCCGGGCTCCCTTAACCCGGGAGAGTGACCCCAAAAAATTGGTCTGTTTGCTGATGCGCTTCCCGTCTGTCTCGCCAGGATGGCGAGCAGATCAGTGTTTTTTAATAAAATAGTACTTCAGGTCTGTCATATCCTGCGGGTCTTTGCCCGTGAAACCGCCAACCCAGGGCTTCACCAGGCGCACACTGACGCGGTAGTAAACTGGCACAATGGGTGAGTCTTTGTCGAGTTGTGTTTCAGCCTGCTGATAGAGGCCCGCGCGCTGCGCCTCACTGCCCGCCGTCAGGCTCTTCGCCATCAGCTCGTCAAAGGCCGCACTGCTGTAAAAGGCGGTATTGATCGAGGCGTTGCTGATCAGCATGTTGAGAAAGGTTGAAGGCTCATTGTAATCGGCGCACCAGGTGGCTCGCACCACGTCATACTGGGCCTGATGGCGGGTCTCCAGCATCGTCTTCCACTCCTGATTCTGCAGGGTGACTTTTGCGCCGAGATTTTTCTGCCACATTGAAGCGGCCGCAATTGCCTGCCGTTTATTCTGATCGGAAGTGTTATAGAGCAGCGTGAAGGTCAGCGGATTGGCGGCGTTGAATCCCGCCTCTGCCAGCAGCTTTTTCGCCGCCTCATTGCGTTGCGCCTGCGTCCAGGTAAACCAGGCTGGCGGTGTCAGCTTGATACCGGCGGTAAAGGGCGGCGTCAGGCTGTAAGCCGGAATCTGTCCCTGCCCCATAATTTTTCTGGCAATCACCTCACGGTCGAGGGTCATCTTCAGGGCGGCGCGCACCCGTGGATCGGTGAACGGCGCTTTTTTGTTATTGATTTCGTAATAAAACGTGCAGAGCAGCGGACTGATCTTCACCTCATCGCCGAGATCCCTGCGCAGCTTGCCAAACATCTCCGGCGGCAGGGCGCTGTTGGTGATGTCCGTTCCGCCACTGCGGTAGCGGTTGATATCGCTGTTTTCAGAGGCGATGGGCAGGAAGGTCCCCTGCTCAATCACTGTGTGGGCATTGTCCCAGTAGTGAGGATTGCGCTTCAGAACAATTTTTTCATTCACTACCCAGTCGCTTAAGGTATAAGCACCGTTACCGATATAGTGGCCCGGCCGGGTCCAGGCGTCGCCCCACTCTTTGATAGCGGGTGCATAAACCGGCTTCAGCGCCGTGTGCGCCAGCATGGCTACCAGGTAAGGCACCGGTTCAGTCAGCGTAATCTGCAGCCGGTGGTCATCCAGCGCTTTCACGCCCAGCTGATCGGGAGACGCTTTACCAGCCAGAATCGCATCGATACCGGCAACATGAGCGGCCTGCAGATAGCTGGAGTAAGGCGACGCGGTGGCAGGGTCCACCAGCCGACGCCAGCTGTAGACAAAATCTGCGGCGGTCACCGGCTCACCATTGCTCCACTTAGCATCATCCCGCAGGTGGAAGATCCAGACGGTGGGCTGCGGATTCTCCCAGCTCAGGGCAACGCCGGGGACGACCTTACCGAAATTATCGGTGTTAACCAGACCGTCCAGCAGGTTGTGAATAATATTGGATTCCGGCACACCTTCGGTTTTATGGGGATCCAGCGAAGAGACTTCACTGCCATTGTTAATCACAATCTGTTGCTGCGCGGCCAGCGTCGTTCCGGGGGGAACCGTGGCGGCATAAGCCGGCGTAAACGCTATTAACAGTGCGGCGAGAGTCAGCCGCTGTTGCTGCACATTCATCATCCCAGTCATCCGAAACGCCAACCTTTTTTAAGTATCCCGACAGGCTTAAGCAAAAAGCGTTCTCACTTTGCACTTTCGGAGAAAAAAATTCACGCTGGGCCAGAAATTATCAGAAGCCATCAGAGGGCGCCAAAGTAAAATAGCTAAAATGTTAACTAATTCTCTTTTATCACGAGTTGTCACGCAGCGGAAGTGTTAATTTTCGACCTGAAAATATCATATCGATATGAAAAATAGGCGTTTTAGTCGGAAACCCTGTGCAGACGTGCTTTGCATCATGAATACGCACGGTTTTTGGCACTTATCTTCCAAAGTCGGCATCTGGCGTGAGAAAAATCCAGCCTGATGGCTCTCAGGCGGACGTTTGTGAGGGAGGGAAGAAACAGGACAGAAGAATATGGTGTGAAAATCGTGACATTATTTCGCTGACAAAAGTCTGTGAACCGGCCAGCAGTAATGAAATTTATAATCGGCTGAAACTTTTAAGCGTGACGAATAATTGCATTGTAATGGTGCAATAAAACCGTCGATTGCACCATTACGGATCAGTTTTCCACTTCGCTGCCTGAAATAAGTGAGGCGTTAGTTGAGCAGTCCGGGAAATATAGACTTCAGGCCGGTGACAACAAACTCAATACCCAGGGCCATCAGTAACAGTCCCATGATACGGGTAATCACGTTAATGCCGGTCTGTCCCAGTATCCGCACCATTAAAGGCGCGGCCCGAAACAGCAGCCAGCAACATAAGGCAAAAATGGCAATCGCCAGCGTAAAGCCCAGTAGGTTAAGCCAGCTGTGATAGCGGGTGCTCCAGACAATCGTCGAACTGATGGCACCCGGACCGGCCATCAGGGGCAGCGCCAGGGGCACTACGCCAACGCTTTCACGAATGGCCGTTTCTGACTTTTCCTGCTTGTTCTGCTTATCCTCGCCCAGCTTGCCACTGATCATCGACATCGCAATAGTCACGACCAGAATCCCGCCCGCAATGCGGAACGAGTCAATCGAGATGCCAAACACCCGCAGAATCGCATCGCCGAGGAACAGCGAGGTCCAGAGGATAATAGCCACCGCCAGGTTGGCGGTTAAATTCGTTTTATTGCGTTCAGCTGCCGCCTGATAGCGGGTCATACTGATGAACACCGGAATAATGCCGACCGGATTAACCAGCGCGAACAGCCCGACAAAGAATTTTATATAGCCTGAAAGATCTAACAGTGCAGGGTTCACGACATGGCTCCGTAACGCAGGGGGGAAATCGCGCCTAATGTAAGTGAAAAGCGGCACAGACGCCAGATGCCTGCGCCGCTATTTATGCCACTTAAGATGGAACCCATAGCGGATTCCCCCAGCGTTCCGAATGAGACTGGATTTTGTCGCTATGGCAAGCCGGCTTACATGGTGCAAACAGATTCGAAACAAGGTGGCGCAAAAAGCCCGGCTGAAAGGTGTCAGCTTGGGGTTAAATTGATCTGTATCAAAATTACCCTACCCCAAACCAGGTAATCTTTTCGTAACGGAAGTATTAGCAGTCTCAATGAAAATATGGCGGACTGCCTGACAAGACTCTTTTAGTAAACAGTTGAAAATCCATGCATTCCGGGCCAATCGGACGCGTTATGACAGCGTGGCTATACTCAGGACGCAGGATTGTTTACTAAAAAAGTTTAACTTCCTCAGGAGAACACCATGGCCGTTACGAATGTCGCTGAACTCAATGCACTGGTTGAACGTGTAAAAAAAGCCCAGCGTGAATATGCCAATTTTTCTCAACAGCAGGTCGACGCCATTTTCCGTGCCGCCGCCCTCGCCGCCGCAGACGCTCGTATTCCTCTCGCCAGAATGGCCGTTGCCGAATCCGGCATGGGCATTGTCGAAGACAAAGTCATTAAAAACCATTTTGCGTCAGAATATATCTACAACGCCTATAAAGATGAAAAGACCTGCGGTGTGTTAGCCACCGATGACACCTTCGGCACCATCACTATCGCCGAACCTATTGGTCTGATTTGCGGCATTGTGCCGACGACTAACCCCACCTCTACCGCCATCTTTAAAGCGTTAATCAGCCTGAAAACCCGCAACGGTATTATCTTCTCGCCACACCCCCGCGCCAAAGATGCCACCAACAAAGCGGCAGACATCGTGCTGCAGGCTGCCATTGCAGCCGGTGCGCCAAAAGATATTATCGGCTGGATCGATGCCCCCTCCGTTGAGCTGTCAAACCAGCTGATGCACCACCCTGACATTAACCTGATCCTCGCGACTGGCGGTCCGGGCATGGTGAAAGCGGCCTACAGCTCCGGTAAACCCGCCATCGGCGTCGGTGCCGGTAATACGCCAGTGGTGATTGATGAAACCGCCGACCTGAAACGGGCCGTCGCCTCGATTCTGATGTCCAAAACCTTCGATAACGGGGTGATCTGCGCCTCGGAACAGTCGGTCATCGTGGTTGATGCGGTCTACGACGCAGTGCGTGAGCGTTTTGCCAGCCACGGCGGTTACCTGCTGCAGGGCGCAGAGCTGAGCGCGGTACAGAATATTATTCTGAAAAACGGCGGTCTGAACGCCGCCATCGTCGGCCAGCCCGCGTTCAAAATTGCGGAGATGGCAGGCATCAGCGTGCCACCCAGCACCAAAATCCTGATTGGCGAAGTAAAACTGGTGGACGAATCTGAACCCTTTGCCCATGAAAAACTTTCGCCAACCCTGGCGATGTACCGGGCGAAAGATTTCAACGACGCGGTAGATAAAGCAGAAAAACTGGTCGCCATGGGCGGTATCGGCCACACCTCGTGTCTCTATACCGACCAGGATAACCAGACCGAGCGTGTGCACTACTTTGGCGACAGGATGAAAACCGCGCGTATTCTGATCAATACGCCCGCTTCTCAGGGCGGTATCGGTGACCTCTACAACTTCAAACTGGCACCCTCTCTGACGCTGGGTTGTGGTTCCTGGGGCGGCAACTCGATTTCAGAGAACGTCGGTCCGAAACACCTTATCAACACCAAAACTGTCGCCAAGCGAGCTGAGAATATGTTGTGGCATAAACTTCCTAAATCTATCTACTTCCGTCGCGGTTCCCTGCCCATTGCGCTGGAAGAGGTAGCAACGGACGGCGCGAAACGCGCCTTTATCGTGACTGACCGCTTCCTGTTCAATAACGGTTATGCCGATCAGGTCACCCGCGTTCTGAAATCACACGGTATTGAAACGGAAGTCTTCTTTGAAGTTGAAGCCGATCCGACGCTGAGCATTGTGCGTAAAGGTGCCGAGCAGATGAACAGCTTTAAACCGGACGTAATCATCGCGCTGGGTGGCGGCTCTCCGATGGACGCAGCGAAAATCATGTGGGTGATGTATGAACATCCGGAAACCCACTTTGAAGAGCTGGCGCTGCGCTTCATGGATATCCGTAAACGTATCTACAAGTTCCCGAAAATGGGCGTCAAGGCGCGCATGGTGGCCATCACCACCACATCCGGCACCGGTTCAGAAGTGACACCGTTTGCCGTCGTCACCGATGATGCGACAGGCCAGAAATATCCTCTCGCTGACTATGCGCTGACCCCGGATATGGCGATTGTCGATGCCAACCTGGTGATGGAAATGCCCCGCTCACTCTGTGCCTTCGGCGGCCTGGATGCGGTTACCCATGCGCTGGAAGCCTATGTGTCTGTGCTGGCGAATGAATACTCAGACGGCCAGGCACTGCAGGCACTGAAACTGCTGAAAGAGAACCTGCCCGCCAGCTACGCGGAAGGTGCCAGAAATCCGGTGGCGCGCGAACGTGTTCACAATGCGGCCACTATCGCCGGTATCGCCTTTGCCAACGCCTTCCTTGGGGTCTGTCACTCCATGGCGCATAAGCTGGGTTCAGAGTTCCATATTCCGCATGGTCTGGCTAACGCCTTGTTAATCTCGAACGTCATCCGCTACAACGCAAATGACAACCCGACCAAGCAGACCGCGTTCAGCCAGTATGACCGCCCACAGGCGCGCCGTCGCTACGCGGAGGTTGCTGACCACCTGGGCCTGAGCGCCCCTGGCGACCGCACCGCGCAGAAAATTGAGAAGCTGCTGGCCTGGCTAGATGAGATTAAAACTGAGCTCGGCATTCCGACCTCTATCCGTGAAGCCGGCGTACAGGAAGCGGACTTCCTGGCCAAAGTCGACAAGCTGGCCGATGATGCGTTTGATGATCAGTGTACCGGCGCAAACCCACGCTATCCGCTGATTGCCGAGCTGAAACAGATTATGCTCGACACCTACTACGGCCGTGAGTTTGTCGAACCTTTCTCAAGCGTTGCCGAAGCGGTCGCTGAACAGCCGGTAAAAGAAGTTAAAGCGGAGAAGAAAGCGAAGAAAGTCTGATAGTACCGTTCTGATAACCTGATAAAAAAACCCGCCGCGGCGGGTTTTTTACTGGCTAAAAGCATGTCAGATGACCGGCGTATGTGCGCCGTGAATCGCCTGCAGCGAGCCCTGCTCTATGGCCTGTTTATAGTGCTTACGGCAGACCGAGATGTAGCGTTCATTCCCTCCGATGACTACCTGCTCACCTTCACTGAAAGGCTTCCCTTCGCTGTCCAGTCGCAGCACCATGCTGGCCTTGCGGCCACAGTGACAGATGGTTTTGAGTTCGACCAGCTTATCGGCCCATGCCAGCAGATACTGACTGCCAACAAAGAGTTCACCGCGAAAATCGGTACGCAGGCCATAGCAGAGCACCGGAATATCAAGATCGTCGACTACATCAGAAAGCGCTTTGACCTGCTCACGGGTGAGAAACTGGCTCTCATCGACCAGCACGCAGTGAATAGGCTGTGCGGCATGTTCCGCCGCAATGTCGCTGAACAGCGCGGTATCGGCATTATAGAGCAAGGCTGGTGACGAGAGTCCGATACGGGAGCTTACCTGACCGGCACCAAAACGGTTGTCGATTTCGGCAGTGTAGACCAGCGAGCGCATGCCCCGCTCCTGATAGTTATAGGAGGATTGTAACAGTGCGGTCGATTTCCCTGCGTTCATCGCAGAGTAATAGAAATAGAGTTGGGCCATAGGAGCGTATCTTCATCAGGACTGAACAGAATGGTGCGCATATTATCACAAAGCACAGCCCATGCGTTGCTGCTGAGAGAGGGAGAATGCCTGACAGATAGCCGGAATTTTCATCAGGAACCGTTTCCAGTGCCGATGGGCTCTGTCGCAGAGTGAAATAGGTTTTTCTTATTTTAACCGCAATTAAAGAGATGACATTATTTACAGCAAGTAAAATACATTAAATTTATTTCATAACGACAGAGGGGAGGTTATTTCTTCCGGCCATCGCTTTGATTTTTTATGATCAACATTATTTTTTAATTTTCATTTTATTCGCTGAAGAAATACGTTTGTGATTGAAGTTATTTAATGTCACCACTACTATTAGCGGGCAACACAACTTCTCCCTTATTCAGAGACCAGGACAATGAGCGAAGCACTAAAAGTTCTTAATAATATTCGTACGCTGCGCGCCCAGGCCAGAGAGTATTCCATTGAAACACTGGAAGAGATGCTGGAAAAACTGGACGTAGTGGTAAAAGAACGTCGCGAAGAAGAGTCGCATTTCCAGGCTGAAAATGAAGAGCGCGCGCGCAAACTGAATCAGTATCGTGAAATGCTGCTGGCTGATGGTATTGACCCTTCTGAGCTGGTCAGCATGCTGACTGAAACACGCGCGACAGCAAAAAGCAAACGTTCGGTGCGTCCGGCTAAATATGGTTATACCGATGAAAAAGGTGAGTCAAAGACCTGGACCGGTCAGGGCCGCACGCCAGCCATAATTAAAAAAGCGCTGGAAGAAGAGGGTAAAAAGCTGGACGATTTTTTACTGTAACGGCGCGTTATTTTGCTGCCCGACGGGCAGCCTGAGGTGGAATAAAAAAAGGAAGCGTACGCTTCCTTTTTTATTCAGACGCGATAGAAATCACGATACCAGTCAACGAAGCGCTTTACGCCCTCCTCCACACTGGTCTGAGGTTTAAAACCAATCGCCTTAAACAGAGCTTCGGTGTCGGCACTGGTTTCCAGCACATCACCGGGCTGCATCGGCATCAGATTTTTCTTCGCGGTCATCCCCAGTGCTTTTTCAATCGCCTCAATATAGCTCATCAGCGTTACCGGCTGACTGTTACCGATATTATAAACACGATACGGTGCTGAACTGGTTGCTGGCGATCCCGATTCAACCGTCCAGTGATCGTCCTGCTGCGGAATCACATCCTGCAGACGCACAATCGCTTCAGCAATGTCATCAATATAGGTAAAGTCGCGCTTCATCTGGCCCTGGTTATAGACATCAATCGCCTCACCGGCAATCATTGCGCGGGTGAATTTAAAGAGGGCCATATCCGGACGGCCCCACGGCCCATAGACGGTGAAGAAGCGTAATCCAGTGGTCGGCAGCTGATAAAGGTGCGAGTAAGTATGAGACATTAACTCGTTCGCTTTCTTCGTGGCTGCATATAAAGAGACAGGATGATCCACACTGTCGTCCGTTGAGAATGGCATCTTACGATTCAGGCCATAAACGGAACTCGACGACGCGTAGAGCAGATGTTCAATTTTATGATGACGGCAGCCTTCAAGAATATTGAGGTGACCTGTCAGATTGGAATCTGCATAAGCATGGGGATTTTCGATGGAGTAGCGGACGCCAGCCTGCGCGCCAAGATGAATAACGCGCTGAAAATTATACTGCCCGAACAGTGACGCTATCGCGTCACGGTCGGCCAGATCCCGCTCGATAAAAGTAAAGCCAGGTTCAGCATTAATTAAATCGAGACGGGCACGCTTGAGATTTACGTCGTAATAATCATTCAGGTTGTCGATACCGACAACCTGGTGACCGGCGGCCAGCAGACGCTGACTGACATGAAAACCAATAAAGCCTGCGGCGCCGGTGACCAGAAAGTTCATAAATCCCTCGTTAATTATGCAGTTTGAATAGACGCTCCGCGGCCGATTGCATAATAAACGAAACCGCGTTTGCTGATACGCTCTGGATCATACAGGTTACGACCATCAAAAATCACGGCTTCTTTCAGCGCATTTTTGATAACGTCGAAGTCTGGCGCACGGAAGTTCTGCCACTCCGTACAGATGACCAGACCGTCTGCGCCCTGCAGTGCCGCTTCTTTGGTTCCCATCAGCTTAAGATCGCTGCGGTGACCGTAGATACGCTGCGCTTCATCCATTGCTTCCGGGTCAAACGCCTGAACAGATGCGCCTGCTTCCCACAGCGTTTCCATCAGCACACGGCTGGAGGCTTCACGCATGTCGTCAGTGTTCGGCTTGAATGACAGGCCCCAGAGAGCAAACGTCTTGCCCTTCAGATCGTCGCCAAAGTGGCGTTTAATGAAGGTTGGCAGCTTGTTTTTCTGGTTGTCATTGACATCTTCCACGGCCTGCAACAGACGTGGCTGATAGCCAATAGACTCCGCTGTACGGATTAACGCCTGCACATCTTTCGGGAAGCAGGAGCCACCGTAGCCACAGCCAGGATAGATGAAGTGGTAGCCGATACGGGGATCGGAACCGATGCCCTGGCGTACTTTTTCAATATCCGCGCCTAAACGTTCAGCCAGGTTGGACATCTCATTCATAAAGCTGATTTTGGTCGCCAGCATGCAGTTTGCTGCATACTTGGTCAGCTCTGCGCTGCGGATATCCATCATGATCATGCGATCGTGGTTGCGGTTAAACGGCTCATAAAGCTCGCGTAACAGCTCGACCACCTCATCGTTGTCGGTACCGACAACGATGCGCTCAGGACGCATGCAGTCATTCACTGCCGCACCTTCTTTCAGGAATTCCGGGTTCGACACCACATCAAAGGTGATGTTGGCGTCACGCGATTTCAGCGTTTCCGCCATCACCGCACGAACTTTATCTGCTGTGCCAACCGGTACGGTTGATTTGTCGATAACCACTTTGTGATCGTTCATATGCTGCGCAATGGTGCGCGCTACGGCGGTCACATATTTCAGATCGGCAGAGCCGTCTTCATCCGGTGGTGTACCTACTGCAATAAACTGCATAACACCATGGTTTACGCCCTGTGCAGCATCAGTGCTGAACTTCAGACGACCCGCTTCGTAATTGGACATTACCAGCGGGGTTAAACCTGGTTCGAAAATAGGAATGATGCCTTTTTTCAGATTTTCGACTTTGTTTGCGTCGACATCAATGCAGAGAACGTCATGTCCGACTTCGGCTAACACCGCAGCCTGAACCAGACCGACATAGCCGATACCAAATACAGTGACTTTCATCGAGTTATCCTGTGTTTATAAATTACTTTTTGTTGCCAACTGCGCTATCGAGCCATTCAGAGAAATCTTTGCCCAATACCGGATGACGAACACCGTACTCAACGAAAGCCTGCATGTAGCCCAGTTTGTTACCACAGTCATGGCTTACGCCTTTCAGGTGATAAGCTTCAACGGTCTCTTTTTCCATCAGCATGGCGATAGAGTCGGTCAGCTGAACTTCGCCGCCCGCACCCGGAGGCGTCTTCGCCAGCAGAGGCCAGATGTCTGCAGACAGAACATAACGACCTACGACCGCCAGGTTGGATGGCGCTTCGGTAGCTTTTGGTTTCTCAACCACACCCACCATCGGTGCGCTGTCGCCTGGGTTCAGTTCTGCGCCCTGGCAATCGACAACACCGTAAGCGGTTACATCGGCAACCGGCTCAACCATAATCTGGCTGCGGCCTGACTCTTCATAACGGGTCAGCATCTCGGCCAGGTTATCTTTGGTTGGGTTAGATTCGTATTCGTCGATGATGACGTCTGGCAGGATAACGGCAAACGGCTCGTTACCGATCAGTGGGTGTGCACACATCACTGCGTGGCCCAGGCCTTTCGCGATACCCTGACGAACCTGCATGATGGTCACGTGCGGCGGGCAGATTGACTGGATTTCATCCAGCAGCTGACGCTTAACACGTTTTTCCAGCATAGATTCCAGTTCGAAGCTGGTATCAAAATGGTTTTCGATGGCATTTTTAGATGAATGCGTAACCAGCACAATCTCGTTGATGCCTGCAGCGATACACTCGTTAACGACATACTGGATTAACGGCTTATCAACCAGCGGTAACATCTCTTTTGGAATCGCTTTGGTGGCCGGGAGCATACGCGTACCCAAACCCGCGACCGGGATTACCGCTTTTTTTACTTTGGTATTATTGGCAGACATTAAGTTACCTCTCTCATAGGCCGTTCAAGTTAATACTTGATATGTCGGTTTAAAATCGAAAATGAGTATATCAGTTAGTATCGAACGGATTTATCCTGGAAGGCATCAATCCGTCGAAATTAAGACTATTACCCAACTGTAAAGCTAAGTTCTGGCCCTGTCCTCAGCGCCAGAATCATTCCATTTTTGCCGTTTATTCTTCTGCTGACAGCATCAGCCGAATGCGACCACCCGCGCCCCAGACGTGGCACTGCCAGTTGTCTGCGCGCTGACTGATTTGATTGAGGTGGGTGCTACCCATAGTGCCAAGGGGAACACCATTACTGAGCTGAATCTGATGGGTATCAACGTGAAGCGTGGCATTTAATCCGGCCGAGACCAGGATCAGATTTTTCAGACCACGATGATAGTAGCCCACCAGCAGAGGGAACTGGCCGCTGAGGTTCGCCTGGCGCAGCAGCAGATTGACCTGTCTGAGCAGCCCGTTAAGTTCCGGCAGACGCTGTTTTTGCCCGGAGAGCTGCTCCTGAAGCAGGCCGTTAAACAGCGCACGCAGCAGCAGAGCGGCCAGCACGCCATTATCACCCGCACGGGTGACGTCCAGACAGTAGAAGGCCAGGTCCTTTTCAGAGAGCGCCGCAATGTCGAGCACCAGGCCCGGCTGTTCGGCCATCGTCAGCTGACGATAGTTGACCCGGCAGTTGGCGACGGTCTGTTGCACCGGCGGCTGGAGTTGTTTGAGCAGTTTGGCGGCCGCTTTCGGGTCGCGGACCAGGGCGTCCCAGTCCTGGAACAGCTGCTCATCCTCTTCCACCTTCGAGGTGAACATGGAGGGATAGAGACATTCATAGACCGCTTCGCGGAAGCGTTCCAGATTTTTCAGTGGCTTAAGCAGCACATCCTGCACGCCAAGGCGCAGCACATGTGCGATGTCAGACATATTTTCTGTCGCTGAGATAATCAAAATCGGCACAACGTTACCGCGGGTACGAATGTGCTCAACAAACTGAATGCCGCTCATACGGGGCATTTCGAGATCGCTGATGATCAGGTCGACAGTATGCTGTTGTAGTTGTGCAATTGCTTCCAGTCCATCTTCCGCTTTTAACGTTACAGCACCCATCGATAACAAAAATTGGTCCAGCAACGAACGGAAAACAGCCTCATCTTCGACAATGAGTATCTTTTTGCCGAGTAGTGGTTTTTCCATTCTTTCCCCCTGCCTGCCAGATAATTCAATAGTGGTTCATAAAACGCAGTTGCGCCTTCAGAATTGCGTAAAGTCACCGTTTTGAATGAACAACCTGATTATCTGCCACGGACCAGTGGTAACAGTTCATCCATTTTCTTTTCCACGGCGGCCCTGCCTGCCTCAATGGCCTCTTCAGCCCGATGAAAGTCCAGCGTTGAAATCTGCGGACAGACCGGCTGTATTAAAACATCGGGTGGATCGCCTGCCATACGGTTGCGCTTCAGGCGATTTTCCAGCACCTGGATAGAGGTTGACATAATCTCCATCGCACCCGGTGACTGAGACGCACGGCGCTGGGTGAAACTCACCAGTCGCTGACGCAGCTTTCCACCCCAACTCAATGCCGCTGCAGCGGCTTCTTCTTCACTATTTTTAGGCGTAACGGAAAACAGATCCTGCTGCATTAAATGCGCGTCATGCTGCAGGTCAACCGCAATCACAATGTCTGCACCCAGCGCGCGGGTCAGTGAGATCGGCACCGGATTGACAACGGCACCATCCACCAGCCAATACCCATTGTAGCCCACCGGCGGTAATAAACCTGGCATACTGCAGGAAGCGCGAACCGCCTGGTGCAGATCGCCCTCCGTCAGCCAGAGCTCCCGCCCCGTGCTAAGATTGGTGGCCACCACGCCGAAAGGTTTACTGCACTGCTCTATCGCATCATTGGGGATCAGCTGACGCACATGGTTAAAGACCCGCTCACCGCGCAGCAGTCCGCCCCGTTGCCAGGAGACATCCATCAGACGAATCACATCCCAGTAGCGAAACGCACTGACCCACTTTTCCATCAGCGGCAGCCGGTTATTCACATAGGCTGACCCGACTAGCGCGCCGACAGAGCAACCCGCCACGACGTCGATCCCGATACCCGCACGCTCCAGTGCGTTGATCACGCCAATGTGCGCCCATCCTTTCGCTGCGCCGGCCCCCAGCGCCAATCCTATTTTTACCTTTCTCATTTGTATCTGGTCCTGCCGTCAATACGTAGCGTCACAGCGTGGGGTCAGCTAACATAGCGCGCTTATGAAACCGACTCATCATTTTCGGGAGCTAATGTGTCAGAAACCTGCCCATGTTGTAGCGGACAGCAGTATAGCGTATGTTGCGAGCCCTTTCTGCAGGGTAACCAGATTCCTGTTACGGCTGAACAACTTATGCGCTCCCGCTATTGTGCCTATGTTAAGCACAATGCCGAATATCTGGTCGCGACCTGGCATCCTGACAAACGTCATCCGGAGATGTCAGGGCTTTTATCTGAAAGTTTTTCCGGTACCGAGTGGCTTAGTCTGAATGTAACCCGTTGTAATCATGGAAGCCATGATAATGAAGCGTTAGTGACTTTTTTTGCGCGATACCGCGAGAAAACGAACATTCATGCCATTCATGAGTGTTCCCGCTTTCTTCGCGAGGATCAACGCTGGTACTATGTTGACGGTTCCGTGCCGCCCGTTGGGCGCAACGATCGTTGCCCGTGCGGCAGTGATAAGAAATACAAAAAATGTTGTGGTTGAGCTGAAGGCTGAGCCCGCAGTTTAACCCCTAATGCTTTGACAGGACTCTGATTGAGATGCAAGCGCAAACCATGCAAAGAAAAGTTTTACGAACCATTTGTCCCGATGCAAAAGGTCTGATCGCCAAAATCACCAATATTTGTTACAAGCACGAACTCAATATCGTGCAGAACAATGAGTTTGTTGATCATCGCACCGGGCGTTTTTTCATGCGTACCGAGCTGGAAGGCATCTTCAACGACAACACCCTGCTGGCCGATCTCGACAGCGCCCTGCCCCAGGGGTCAGTGCGTGAACTGCACAGCGCCGGTCGCCGTCGCGTGGTGATTCTGGTCACCAAAGAGGCGCACTGCCTGGGCGACCTGTTAATGAAGAGCGCGTTTGGCGGTCTGGATATGGAGATTGCCGCAGTCATTGGTAACCATGACACGCTGCGTTCGCTGGTTGAGCGGTTTGATATTCCTTTCGTTCTGGTGAGTCACGAGGGACTGACGCGGGAAGAGCACGATAACCGCATGGTGGAAGAGATTGACCGCTATCAGCCCGATTATGTGGTGCTGGCGAAATATATGCGCGTTCTGACCCCTGCCTTTGTGCAGCGCTTCCCGAACCAGATTATTAACATTCACCACTCTTTCCTGCCTGCCTTTATCGGTGCCCGGCCTTATCATCAGGCCTACGAGCGTGGCGTGAAAATCATTGGTGCCACCGCGCACTACGTGAATGACAATCTCGATGAAGGCCCGATCATCATGCAGGATGTGATTAATGTCGATCACAGTTATACCGCTGACGAGATGATGCGTGCGGGTCGTGACGTCGAAAAAAACGTACTGAGCAACGCCCTCTATAAAGTGCTGGGGCAGCGCGTCTTCGTTTACGGCAACCGTACGATTATTCTTTAATCAGCCAGCGCGCTGAATTGACTGCGGATTCAGCGCTACGCGTAAAAAGTGGGCAAACAGTTCCTGTTTTGCCAGTGGGCGCTTTACACCCTTATCGCATTTGGTATGATGCGCCCCGCTTTGAGAGTGAAAGATTCAGGCCATGGTGGGATTCCCGAGCGGCCAAAGGGAGCAGACTGTAAATCTGCCGTCACAGACTTCGAAGGTTCGAATCCTTCTCCCACCACCATCTGAATCTGAATACGCCTCAAGCCAGCATTATCCCCGGTGGGATTCCCGAGCGGCCAAAGGGAGCAGACTGTAAATCTGCCGTCACAGACTTCGAAGGTTCGAATCCTTCTCCCACCACCATCCTGCATTCAGCACATTTCCCCAAATCGATACATCAGCTTCCTGTTCTGCGGGGAGAGGGATGAGAACCCCCTGCTGACAGAGCACCTCCACGTTTTTCAAACGTTCTGCCCCCTCTTCTGCCATGACTTTTTCAGTAAAAATCGCTACCATCACCGCCTCTCATTTTCTGAACCATGGTTGACCTCATGAAATTTGTTTCATTCAACATCAATGGGTTGCGCGCCCGACCTCATCAGCTTCAGGCGCTGGTTGAACAGCATCAGCCCGATGTCATTGGCTTACAGGAAACCAAAGTCCATGACGAAATGTTCCCGCTGGAAGAGGTCTCAAAGCTGGGTTATCACGTTTTCTATCACGGTCAGAAAGGCCACTACGGCGTGGCACTGCTCACCAGAATGCAGCCGGTTTCAGTGAGCCGGGGCTTTCCGGGAGAGGATGAAGAGGCACAGCGCCGGTTGATCATGGCGGAAATTCCCAGCCCGATCGGCGACATCACGGTCATTAACGGCTATTTCCCGCAGGGTGAAAGCCGCGACCATCCCACCAAGTTTCCGGCAAAAGAGAAGTTCTATCGCGACCTGCAGCGTCTGCTGACCGAAGATCTGCCTGCCGATAAACCGGTTCTGATCATGGGTGACATGAACATCAGCAGCACCGATCGGGATATTGGAATTGGCGAGGATAGCCGCAAGCGCTGGCTGCGAACCGGTAAATGCTCCTTCCTGCCGGAAGAGCGCGAGTGGATGGATCGGCTGCTGGGCTGGGGCCTGGTTGATACCTGGCGTGAACATAACCCGGAGGTCGCCGATCGCTTCTCCTGGTTTGATTACCGTTCAAAAGGTTTCGATGATAATCGCGGCCTGCGCATCGATCTGGTGCTGGCAAGCAAAAATCTGGCAGCACACTGCGTTGAGACCGGCATTGATTATGAGATCCGTGGCATGGAAAAGCCCTCTGATCACGCTCCCATCTGGTCGCTGTTCCGCTTTTAACTGATGGTCGCGTGGCAGAGCGTCACGCGACACTTATTTCACTATCTTCCAGATCAGGTTGTTGGTGCCGATGGAGTGTTCATCCCGGGCGCACTGCAGCAGCACCCCTTCCGACTTCACCACCGCGCCTTCACTGTAGTTACGGTTTTCAAAAATACAGCAGCGCAGGCAGTCTGGCTGACGTCGCTCTGCCTGCGTCCAGGCTTCCGGCGGCATATCCACTACCACATCGGTGTTCACACCGTTATTACCGGGTGGCATCGACTGATAGCGACCGTTGGCCTGAACTGCGCTGGTTGCCAGCGACAGGGCCAGCACCATCAATACTGAGTAACGCCTCATTCCGTCTCCTTCACTTTACGTCTGGTTTTGCGCACCGGACGCTTCTGTCCGGTGGAGGGTAATCCCCGAAAGGCATGTGCCGCAGGCTGCTGTCGCGCCTGGTGGATCAGACCGGTTAAGGTCTGGACCAGGGGTTGCATAAACTCCTCATAACGACAGGCCTTTTCGCTGATACGGGTCAGTGTCGACTCCCACTGCGCCGTCATATCCGGGCGGGCAGCCAGATCGGGCAACGAGTGAATCAGGGCACGTCCGGCCTCGGTCGCGTTGATATATCGCCCTTTCTTCACCAGGAAACCACGACGAAACAGCAGTTCAATAATGCCAGCCCGCGTCGCTTCCGTTCCTAAACCATCGGTCGCACGCAGCACTTTCTTTAATTCTTTATCCTGAACGAACCGGGCAATCCCGGTCATCGCAGAGAGAAGCGTGGCATCGGTGAACGGACGCGGCGGCTGGGTTTGCTTCGCCAGCACCTCGCCGCGCTCGCACAACAGCGTATCCCCTTTCGCCACCACCGGCAGCGGCATGCCGTCATTCTCCTCGTCACGCTCTTTGCTGCCCAGCAGTGCACGCCAGCCCGCCTCCGCCAGGAAACGCGCTTTCGCAACAAATTTTCCTCCGGCAATTTCGAGGTCGATGACGCACTTACGGAACACCGCATCCGGGCAGAACTGCATCAGATACTGGCGCGCCACCAGCTCATAAATATGCTGCTCGTTTTCCGTAAGCTTTACCGCGCCGGCGCGGGCCGTCGGAATAATGGCGTGGTGGGCGTCCACCTTTTTATCATCCCAGCAGCGGTTGCGCCGATCCGCATCGAAATCAGCGGGCGGGGTCAGCTGTGACTGATGCGCCTGAATCGCCTTAAGTACTGCATGACGCCCGGCAAAATGCTCTTCGGGCAGATAGCGGCTGTCCGAACGGGGATAGGTAATCAGCTTGTGGGTTTCATACAGCCGCTGACAGGTATCCAGTACCGTCTGCGCACTCAGCCCGTAACGTTTTGCCGCCTCAATCTGCAGGCTGGAGAGGGAGAATGGCAGTGGTGCCCCCTCATTTTCCCGTTTATCGCTGTAGGCCGTGACCGTCGCTGGCTGACCGGTAATCCGGGCTACCACATGATCTGCCAGGGCGCGTCTGAGCAGACGGCCCTCTTCATCCTGCCACGGCTCACAGGCTTCGCTGGGGATCCAGCTGGCTACAAACCGGG
Organism: Pantoea sp. Sc1; assembly: GCF_000255315.1. Classification (NCBI taxonomy): domain Bacteria; kingdom Pseudomonadati; phylum Pseudomonadota; class Gammaproteobacteria; order Enterobacterales; family Erwiniaceae; genus Pantoea; species Pantoea sp. Sc1. The sequence continues at coordinate 1,935,072 of NZ_AJFP01000001.1, read as the reverse complement.
TGCCATCAGGCGTGACGATATGGGCTTTAACTTCGAAATACTCTTTCGGCAGGAAGTTTTCAATCTCTTCATCACGCCGTACCACCAGCCCGAGCACCGGGGTCTGCACCCGGCCAACCGACAGCACGCCATCATAGCCTGCATTTCGCCCCAGCAGTGTCCAGGCGCGGGTCATGTTAATGCCATAGAGCCAGTCTGCCCGGGCGCGAGCCAGCGCCGAAACACACAGCGGAATAAATTCGCGATTCTCACGCAGACGGTTGACCGCCCGATCCACCGCCTGCGGATTGAGATCGTTGATCAGGCAGCGCTGCACTTTGCTGCGTTTTTCCGCGGGCAGTTTCAGATAGTCGAGCACTTCATCGACCAGCAGCTGACCTTCGCGATCCGGGTCACCGGCATGCACCACTTCTGTCGCCTGTGCCAGCAGTCCCTCGACCACCTTCAGCTGTTTCGCGACCGACGGGCGCGGTTGCAGCTGCCATTTTTCGGGAATAATCGGCAGGTCCGCCAGCGACCAGCGTGCATAGCGGCTGTCATAAGTGTCGGGCTGCGCCTGCTCCAGCAGGTGCCCTACGCACCAGGTGACAATCTGATCGTTGCCGCAGGCAATAAATCCATCACCCCGTCGATGCGGTTTCGGCAGTACATCGGCAATCGCACGTCCCAGGCTCGGTTTTTCCGCAATAAACAAACGCATTGAATCAGCTATTCCTTAACATCAGGGAAACGGAGAGTAACCGGCTCGGCTGTCGGTGTAAATTCAGGGCTATGTTAGCCTGGCAGGCCTGCTGGCGTAAGCATGACGCGCAGTGTTAGCGATCGTTCGCACAGGAACCGTGCAAAAAGCAGGGCCGAGAACGCCCTGCTTCCAGCTGAAAAAAGAGGATCAGAAATAACGCACGAAAGGCGTGGTGTCAGGCGGGAGAACCGTGGTGCTTGATTTCAGTTGTGGCGTGCCAAGATAGAGGAAGCCGACAATGGCATCCTGCTCCCGGCAGCCAAATGCCTGCCGCACCTGCTCGTCATCGGTCCAGGGACCGCTGCGCCAGATGCCGTTGTAACCCTGCGCGACGGCGGCCATCTGCATTGCCATGACTGCACAGCTGGCTGAGGCAATCTGCTCCCAGCGCGGCACTTTATGATGCTCCTCGCAGTGGGCCACCACCGTGATGATCATCGGAGCGCGAAACGGCGACTGACTTGCTTTGTTAATCGCCTTTTCATCCAGCTGTTTTTCCCGTGCCGCCCGCTCCAGCAGCTGGCTCATCCGGTCGCGCCCCTCCTTTTCCACAATGACGAACCGCCAGGGTTGCAGGGTGCCATGATCCGGGGCGCGCATGCCCGCCCGCAGGATATTTTCAAGGATCTCACCCGCCGGGGCAGGTTCACTCAGGCGTGAGGCCGAACGACGATTTACCAGTAATTCAAGGGCGTCCATGTTTGTCTCCCGATCTCTGTATTGTTGCCTTCATCCTGGCACAGCCAGATTTTTTGTAACAGTGCGCGGTGATTTCCTGCTGACTTTTAACACGGCGCTCTTTAGGATGAGCTCGTCGGGGAAGCCGGGGCCGCGCGGCGGCCACTTCCTGCTACATATTTATGGAGAGTCTGATGCGCACATTGTGGCGAATAATCGCAGGTCTGTTCCGCTGGAGCTGGCGGGTATTAAATTTTATCAGGGAATTCATTCTGAATATTTTCCTGATTTTGTTGATTGTGGTAGGTGTAGGGATCTGGCTGCAGGTCAGTGGCTCAGGCAGCAGCTCAGCCCCCATTCAGCAGGGTGCACTGAAAGTCGATCTCAGCGGTGTGCTGGTCGATAAACCCTCAGTGAGCAACCGCCTCAGCAAAATTGGCCGTCAGTTACTGGGCGCCAGCAGCGACCGTTTGCAGGAAAACTCCCTGTTTGATGTGGTCGATGCCATTCGTCAGGCGAAAGATGACAGCAACATCAAAGGGATGGTGCTCGATTTACGTGAGTTTGCGGGCGGCGATCAGCCGTCACTGCAATATGTGGGTAAAGCGCTGCGGGAATTTCGTGACAGCGGCAAGCCGATTTATGCTCTGGGCGACAGCTACAGCCAGGCGCAGTATTACCTTGCCAGCTACGCCACCAGAATCTATCTCTCACCGCAGGGCACCGTGGATCTGCACGGTTTCGCCACCAACGGGCTTTATTACAAAACCCTGCTGGAGAAGCTGAAAGTGACCTCGCACGTTTTCCGCGTCGGCACCTACAAATCGGCGGTCGAACCTTTCCTGCGTGATGATATGTCCCCTGCTGCCCGTGACGCAGACAGCCGCTGGATTGGTCAGCTGTGGCAGAACTACCTGAACACCGTGTCGGCGAATCGTCAGATTACGCCGGAACAGCTGTTCCCGGGTGCGGCGGCGATTATTGCCGGGTTGAATGCAGTCAAAGGCGACACCGCGCAATATGCGCTGGATAACAAGCTGGTCGATGTTCTGGACTCGCGCGCGGCGGCCGATCAGGAGCTGGTAAAAACCTTTGGTCTGGATAAGCAGACGAACGATTACCGCAGCGTCAGCATCTATGACTACAGCGTGAAGTCCGCCTCAGCACAGCAGGATGGCAACATCGCCGTGGTGCTGGCCAGCGGTGCCATCATGGATGGTGAAGAGACGCCGGGCAACGTCGGTGGCGACACCACGGCGGCGCAGATCCGTGATGCGCGTCTCGATCCCAAAATCAAAGCGATTATTCTGCGGGTGAACAGCCCGGGCGGCAGCGTCACCGCCTCTGAAGCGATTCGCGAAGAGCTGGCGGCGGCGCAGGCAGCGGGCAAACCGATTGTGGTTTCGATGGGCGGTATGGCCGCATCCGGCGGCTACTGGATCTCAACGCCTGCCAGTTATATCGTGGCGAACCCCAGCACGCTCACCGGCTCGATTGGCATCTTCGGGGTCATCAATACCCTGGAAAACAGCCTGGATAGCATCGGGGTTCACACCGATGGTGTCGCAACCTCGCCGCTGGCGGATATTTCCACCACCAAGGCACTGCCTGCTGAAGTGCAGCAGCTGATGCAGCTGACCATCGAAAATGGCTACCGCAACTTCGTTGGCCTGGTGGCGAAGTCCCGCCATAAAACGCCGGAACAGATCGATGCGATTGCCCAGGGCCACGTCTGGACCGGCAGCGATGCGAAAGCCAATGGTCTGGTGGATGCGCTGGGTGACTTTGACGATGCGGTGAAGAAAGCGGGTGAGCTGGCCAAAGTCAGCAAGCCGCAGCTGAGCTGGTATCAGGATGAGCCGGGCTTCCTGGATCTGATCCTGGGTCAGATGAATGCCTCAGTGCAGGCCGTGCTGCCTGCCACGCTTAAGGCCTGGCTGCCCGCCCCCATGCTGGATGTGATGAGTGCGATGAAAGCCCAGCCGGGTCTGCTGGACCATCTCAACGATCCGCAGAACCGTTACGCATTCTGCCTCAACTGCGGCGAAGTGCGATAAACCTCGCAGCCCGGCCGCTGGTCGGGCTGCTTTTCCCCGCTATTCCCCTTATACTGCGCGTTTTACGGCAAGTCTGAGTGTTTTCATGCAAAAGAAAAATATCTATGTAGCCTACACGGGCGGGACAATCGGTATGCAGCGTTCGGCGCAGGGCTATATTCCGGTTTCCGGCCACCTGCAACAACAGCTGGCAGACATGCCGGAGTTCCACCGCCCTGAAATGCCTGATTTCACGATTCACGAATATCAGCCGCTGATCGACTCCTCTGACATGACGCCGGAGGACTGGCAGTCTATCGCTGAAGATATCCGCCAGAACTACGATCGCTATGACGGCTTTGTGATCCTGCATGGCACAGACACCATGGCCTTCACCGCCTCCGCGCTCTCATTTATGCTGGAGAATCTGGCCAAGCCGGTTATCGTCACCGGCTCGCAGATTCCGTTAGCGGAATTACGCTCGGACGGTCAGCAGAATCTGCTGAACTCCCTTTATGTGGCGGCCAACTATCCGATTAGCGAAGTGTCGCTGTTTTTCAACAACACGCTCTATCGCGGTAACCGGACCACCAAGGCGCATGCCGATGGCTTTAACGCCTTTGCCTCGCCTAACCTTCCGGCGCTGCTGGAAGCGGGCATTCATATCCGCCGCCTTAACACGCCGCCAGCCCCTGCCGGTCAGGGAGAGCTGAAAGTTCACACCATTACCCCGCAGCCGATTGGCGTGGTCACTATCTATCCGGGCATCTCTGCGGATGTGGTGCGTAACTTCCTGCGTCAGCCAGTAAAAGCGCTGATCCTCCGCTCCTATGGCGTAGGTAATGCGCCACAGAACAAAGAGTTTCTGGCTGAACTGCAACAGGCCAGCGAGCGTGGCATCGTCGTGGTGAACCTCACCCAGTGTATTTCAGGCAAGGTCAATATGGGCGGCTACGCCACCGGCAATGCGCTGGAACATGCGGGCGTGATCAGCGGATCGGATCTGACCGTGGAAGCGGCACTGACCAAACTACACTTTTTACTCAGCCAGGATCTCTCTGCCGATCAAATCCGCGCCCGGATGCAGCAGAATCTGCGCGGCGAACTGACCGAAGACTGACTACGGAGCGAATCAGAATGAAGCGGGCACTCATCATTATTGATATACAGAACGATTTTTGCCCCGGCGGCCCGATGGCAGTCCATGAGGGAGACCAGACGGTCGACGTGGCAAATCGCTATGCGCGAACCTTTCGCGAGAACGGGGAATGCGTGCTGGCCCTGCAGGACTGGCATCCGGCCGACCATGGCAGTTTCGCCTCGGTCTCTGGTGAGCCGGTCTATACCCTGGGCGAGCTGAACGGTCTGGCACAGATCTGGTGGCCCGATCACGGCATTCAGGGCTCGGCCGGTGCAGACTTTCACCCTGGCCTGGATCGTTCGCTGTTCGATGCAACCTTCCATAAGGGCCAGGACCAGGATGTCGACAGTTACAGCGCCTTTTTTGACAATGGTCATCGCCGTAAAACCGAGCTGGACAGCTGGCTGCGCGAGCGTGGCATCACTCATCTGGTGATGCTGGGGCTGGCGACCGACTACTGCGTTAAATACAGCGTGCTGGATGCACTGGAGCTGGGTTATCACGTTGAGGTGGTCAAAGAGGGCTGCCGCGGCGTGAATCTCAATCCTGAAGACAGCGAGATCGCCTTTGCGCAGATGACCGCGCAGGGCGCGGTTCTGATTTAAAACAGAGCTGGCAGGACGCCAGCTTTTTTTAGTGCAGATGAATACGGGTCACATCCGATTCAATGCCGAACTCTTCCTTCAGCTCTTTTTTTGACTTCATCACCATCTCTCCCCCTTTGCCGATGGTCATATGCTGCGGCGCATCGTTGTGTCTCGCCTGCCACATCATGACCAGCTGCAGGCAGTTGTCACGCTGCTCCTGGGTCAGGGCCACGCCGTCCGGCCACTTACCGATCTCCACCGCCGTTGCCAGACGCTGATAGACTTCCGGCGTCATTGACGCCAGCATGGCTTCCAGTTGTTCCTTCATCGCCTTTACCCTCTGGTCTGTTCGCCCTGCTCATCGGTGAAATTCAGCGAGGCGGAGTTTACACAGTAGCGTTCGCCGGTAGGCTGCGGACCATCCGGGAAAACATGCCCGAGGTGCGCATCACAGTTGCCGCAGCGGATCTCCACACGCTGCATACCGTGAGAGTTGTCTTCGATATAGCGAATCGCCTCATCACTGACCGGCTGATAGAAACTGGGCCAGCCACAGCCTGAGTCATATTTGGTTTCTGACAGAAAAAGGGGCGCTTCACACACCAGACAGTGATAGATGCCCTCCTGCTTGTTGTGCAACAGGGCGCCGCTGTAAGGCGGTTCCGTTCCGCGATGCTGAGTAACGTAGCGCTGCATTTCAGTCAGCTGCGCAATTTTTGCTTCGGGTGCGGTCTCTTTAGCCATTTTAGGATTCCGGGCAGTGCCATTCTGAAAATTTCGTCTATTATTCTAACAAATGATCAACATAACCCGGGTCTTTTTTTGTGCTCACCCTTTCACTCTGCCCATCGCAAAGCGGATTTGTGACTTCGATCACCTTTTATCCGGAGCATCCCTATATATTCGGCGATTGATTCAATGAAGCGCGATATCATTGGCGGCGCGCAAGCGGTTGCGCACCGAATAATTCCTCTCAGGCGAATTGATTTGTCGCAACAATTGACACGATTCCGCTTGACGCCTGGTAAGGTTTTTGTAATTTTACAGGCAACCTTTTATTCACTAACAAATAGCTGGTGGAATATATGACTATCAAAGTAGGTATCAACGGTTTCGGCCGTATCGGTCGCATCGTTTTCCGTGCTGCACAGAAGCGTTCTGACATCGAAATCGTTGCTATCAACGACCTGCTGGACGCGGATTACATGGCGTACATGCTGAAGTATGACTCTACTCACGGTCGTTTCGACGGCACCGTAGAGGTTCAGGATGGCGCACTGATCGTAAACGGTAAAAAATCCGTGTTACTGCTGAACGTGACCCGGCTAACCTGAAGTGGGATGAAGCAGGCGTTGACGTTGTTGCAGAAGCAACCGGTATCTTCCTGACCGACGAAACCGCACGCAAACACATCACCGCAGGTGCTAAGAAAGTCGTTCTGACCGGTCCATCTAAAGATGACACCCCAATGTTTGTTCGTGGTGCAAACTTCGACAAATATGAAGGCCAGGATATCGTTTCTAACGCATCCTGTACCACTAACTGCCTGGCACCGCTGGCAAAAGTCATCAACGACAAGTTTGGTATCGTTGAAGGCCTGATGACCACCGTTCACGCGACCACTGCTACGCAGAAAACCGTTGATGGCCCGTCTCACAAAGACTGGCGCGGCGGCCGCGGCGCATCGCAGAACATCATCCCTTCATCAACTGGCGCAGCGAAAGCCGTTGGTAAAGTTCTGCCAGAGCTGAACGGCAAACTGACCGGTATGGCGTTCCGCGTGCCTACCCCTAACGTTTCCGTTGTTGACCTGACCGTGCGTCTGGAAAAAGCGGCATCTTACAAAGAAATCTGTGCTGCGATTAAAGCTGCTGCAGAAGGCGAGATGAAAGACGTTCTGGGCTACGTTGAAGATGACGTGGTTTCTACCGACTTCAACGGCGAAGTCCTGACTTCCGTGTTTGACGCTAAAGCGGGTATCGCGCTGAACGACAACTTTGTGAAACTGGTTTCCTGGTATGACAACGAAACTGGCTACTCAAACAAAGTTCTCGACCTGATTGCACTGGTTTCTGCTAAATAAGGCAGCCAGACATCATTGAGAATAAGGGCGACTTCGGTCGCCCTTTTTTTGATCCGCACAGGAAGGAATCGAACATGCAAGACAAACTGTTTTCTCTGCCGGTAGTCACGCAGATCTCCCCTTACCTCTCGCAGCGCCAGGTGGGTGAATTACCGACCATTGTCGTCAGCCATCCTAAAGTCCGGGCGGCGATTACGCTGCAGGGCGCACACCTGATCGCCTGGCAACCCAGCGGTGAAAAGCCGGTGCTCTGGCTGAGTGATAAGAGCCTCTTCTCACCGGGTAAAGCCATTCGCGGCGGCGTGCCGATCTGCTGGCCCTGGTTTGGCCCCGCTGGTGAACCGGCACACGGTTTTGCCCGGGTTCAGCCGTGGAAGCTGACCGCGCATGACGAAAATGACGAGGGGGTGATGCTGACGCTGGTGCTGGAGAGCAATCCCCAGACGCTGAAACTCTGGCCACATGAGTTCACCCTGATTGCCCGCTTCCGTCTGGGTGAGCATTGCGAGATTGAGCTGGAAGCCTATGGTGATTATGAGGCCACGGCGGCGCTGCACAGCTACTTCAGCGTGAGCGATATCAGCGGTGTAGAGGTCTCCGGTCTCGGCAACAGCTATATCGATAAAGTGAACAACGGCGAGCCCGGCAGCAGCGACGGCAGACAGCGTTATCCAGGCCGCATCGACCGCATCTTCACCGCGCCGGAAGATTGCTCGGTGATTCATGACACAGCGGGTCAGCGTCAGGTCGAGGTTTATCATCACCATCATAGTGACGTTGTCACCTGGAACCCCGGCGTAGAACTCTCCTGTAGCATGGCCGATATGGCGAATGAGGGTTATAAAACGATGGTCTGCGTGGAAACCGCGCGCATCAGTAAACCGCTACGCAGTGCGGGCGAGAAACCGGCACGGCTGGCCACGACGTTCCGTCTGAAAAAGAAAGCCGTCGCCAGCGACAAGGCTATCGGCTAAACGATATCCAGCGGTAATTTATGCTGCGGTGCAGGCCAGGCGCGATCGATAAGCTGAAGCTCTTCGTCGGTCAGCACCACCTCCAGCGCCGCAGCATTCTCCTTGACGTGGGCCACAGAGCTGGCTTTGGGGATAGCGATCACACCAGGCTGACGAATCACCCACGCCAGCAGAAGCTGCGCCACGCTGATGCCCTTCTGCTGTGCAATCTGAGTCAGCAGAGGATCGGTAAAGAGCGTATCCCGCAGCCGACCCGCCTGCGCCAGGGGACAGTAGGCCATCACCGGCACGCCCCGCTGCTGACAGGCTGGCAAAAGATCAAATTCAATACCGCGTGACGCCAGATGGTAGAGAACCTGATTGGTCGCACAGTGCTCCCCATTGGGTTCGTCCCACAGTTCGGCCATGTCATCTGTATCGAAGTTTGACACCCCCCAGAAACGAATCTTGCCCTGCTGCTGCAGCGTTTCCATCGCGCGCAGTGTCTCTTCCAGTGGAATATTTCCGCGCCAGTGCAGCAGGTAGAGGTCGAGGTAATCCGTCTGTAAACGGCGCAGACTGCGCTCGCAGGCTTCAATCGCATCCGAATGACCTGCATTCCAGGGATAGACTTTGGAAACCAGCAGGGCCTGATCGCGGCGGCCGCGCAGCGCCTCACCGACGACCTCTTCCGCGCCGCCATCCGCATACATTTCCGCCGTATCGATCAGCCGTAACCCGCAGTCGAGTCCGGCCTGCAGGGCAGCGACTTCACGGGCACGCTGCGACGGATTTTCACCCATAAACCAGCTGCCCTGACCAATAACCGGCAGCGACACATGGCCGGCAAACGTGATTCTGTTGCGCATTCTCTTCCCTTACCCCATTACGGGGCCCTGTAAAAGAACAGAGGGCGGTAAACGCCCTCTTTTAGTGCATATTCAGAAGCTATAGCTGACGCCGGTCCAGACCGTCGCCTGCCCGCTTTTATCAATCATCGGGCTGTCTTTGATTTCGCTGTCGAAGCGGGTGTAACGCCCCACTACTCCGACGTTCCACTGTGTGTCAATCTGATAGCTGGCGCTCAGCTCAACATAAGGTGACCAGCTGTCATCCGGATTATAACGACTGATGCCGGTCCGGGCGCTCTCATGACCGGAGACACCGTAGTAATAACGGTTCTGATTGGCACTGTTCCACATAGCACCGATGCCTGGCGTCAGGCTGAAGTCGCCCATCTGGAAGCGATAGAGATAGGTCAGGTCCCAGATGACGCCGTTGCTGTTGTTCAGCACATCACCCAGCAACGCGGTGCGGACAATCCCCCAGTCTGCCGTGTGACGGTAAGTGGCACCGCCCATCAGCGTCATGCGGCGCTTATCCAGTCCTTTCATGTCGCCCAGATCGTTGTCGCTGGGTTTGTACTCCTGCGGTGACCCCAGCAGGGTCAGCGACAGCTGATTCTGCGGATCTTTCCACAGGTAGTAACCGCCCTGCAGGCTGCGGAACCAGAAGTTTTCACCCTCGTAGTTGATTACCGGAACCGGAAGATACCGGTCCTGTCCGCCGCGATACGGTGACTCTGCGTAGATGACCGATGCACCCAGAGAAAGCGGATCGGCACTCGCCTGCCCGGTAAGTAAATAACAGGGCAGAAGGGCAACAAGCGTCTTAAATTTGAATTGGTTCACAATTTATTCATTCCATAAATATAACAATCAAACCCTAAGTCTAACGGTTTTTTACCGCTGGATTAACTTATATCAAAATCCTTTAAGTCAGTTACCGATGCAGGTGGCATTAAAGGTTAAAAGTACGTTAAGTTAATGCTTCAGTCAGTTGAACCCATCTCACAACAAATCAAAATTGCCGTTGATCTTCCCCGCATTCACGCAAACCCACGGAGGAAATTTCTTAGAAGCCATCTACAGTTAGAAGTAACAGCAAAGAGTTTGGACGAGCAGAGTAACCACAAACGTTGTGTATCCCGATAAAAAAGATCAGGTTGGCATAAGGGTTGCTGTACTCAACAGAGAATATCTTCCGGGAGCTGCTACAAGCCTCTAATTACGCTCCTTACCTGTGCTAAAAACGAAAGGACGGGCATCGCTATGAATATATTCGATCACTATCGTCAGCGTTATGAAGCTGCCAAGGACGAAGAGTTCACACTGCAGGAATTTCTTGCCATCTGTAAGCAGGATCGCAGTGCATACGCCAACGCTGCAGAACGACTGTTAATGGCTATCGGAGAGCCGGTAATGGTCGACACTGCTCAGGAGCCACGCCTTTCCAGAATATTCTCCAATCGTGTGATGGGACGCTATCCGGCGTTTGAGGAGTTCTACGGTATGGAGGAGGCAATTGAACAGATTGTCTCCTACCTGAAACATGCCGCCCAGGGACTGGAAGAGAAGAAACAGATTCTCTATCTGCTCGGCCCGGTCGGTGGCGGTAAATCGTCACTGGCGGAACGACTCAAATCGCTGATGCAGCGGGTGCCCATCTATGTGCTGAGCGCCGACGGCGAGCGCAGTCCGGTGAACGATCACCCCCTCTGCCTGTTTAACCCGCAGGAAGATGCGCACATTCTTGAGAAAGAGTATGGCGTACCGCGTCGTTATCTGGGCACCATCATGTCGCCGTGGGCCGCTAAACGACTGCATGATTTCGGTGGCGATATCTCCCGCTTTAAGGTGGTAAAAGTCTGGCCATCCATCCTGGAACAGCTGGCCATCGCGAAAACCGAACCGGGTGATGAGAACAACCAGGATATTTCCGCGCTGGTGGGTAAAGTGGACATCCGTAAACTGGAGAACCACGCGCAGAACGATCCGGATGCTTATGGTTACTCCGGTGCCCTCTGCCGCGCCAACCAGGGGATTATGGAGTTCGTGGAGATGTTTAAAGCGCCGATCAAGGTGCTGCATCCGTTACTGACCGCCACCCAGGAGGGGAACTACAACGGCACCGAAGGAATTTCGGCGCTGCCCTTCAACGGCATCATTCTGGCGCACTCCAACGAATCCGAATGGGTCACCTTCCGCAACAACAAAAACAACGAGGCGTTCCTTGACCGTGTCTACATCGTTAAGGTGCCTTACTGCCTGCGCGTCTCTGAAGAGATCAAGATTTATGACAAGCTGCTGAATCACAGTGAGCTGGCTACCTCGCCCTGTGCGCCCGGTACGCTGGAAACGCTGGCCCGCTTCTCCATCCTGTCGCGTCTGAAAGATCCGGAGAACTCCAGCATCTACTCCAAAATGCGGGTCTACGATGGTGAAAGCCTGAAAGATACCGACCCGAAAGCGAAGTCGTGGCAGGAGTATCACGACTACGCCGGTGTGGATGAGGGAATGAACGGCCTGTCGACCCGCTTTGCCTTTAAGATTCTGTCGCGGGTGTTTAACTTTGACCACACAGAAGTGGCGGCTAACCCGGTCCATCTCTTCTATGTGCTGGAGCAGCAGATTGAACGTGAGCAGTTCCCGCAGGAGCAGGCCGAGAAGTACCTTGAGCACCTTAAAGGCTATCTGATTCCTAAGTATGCTGAGTTCATCGGCAAGGAGATTCAGACCGCCTATCTGGAATCCTACTCTGAATATGGTCAGAACATCTTTGACCGCTACGTTACTTACGCCGACTTCTGGATTCAGGATCAGGAGTACCGCGATCCCGATACCGGACAACTGTTCGATCGTGAATCGCTCAACGCGGAGCTTGAGAAGATTGAGAAGCCCGCCGGGATCAGTAACCCGAAAGATTTCCGTAACGAGATCGTGAACTTCGTGCTGCGTGCCAGGGCACACAATAACGGTCGTAATCCGAACTGGACCAGTTACGAGAAATTACGCACCGTCATCGAGAAAAAGATGTTCTCGAACACGGAAGAGTTACTGCCGGTCATCTCGTTCAACACCAAGACCTCTACCGATGAGCAGAAAAAGCATGATGATTTTGTCGATCGCATGATGGAAAAAGGCTATACCCGCAAACAGGTTCGCCTGCTCTGTGAGTGGTATCTGCGAGTGCGCAAGTCGTCCTGATAAGAGTCTGTAAGCATGCCGGGTTGTCAGACCGGCACCACAGGTCGGGTTCGCCCGGCCTGCTTACAATGCAGTTTGGGGGAATACCATGGCCTATTTCATCGATCGCCGGCTGAACGGCAAAAACAAGAGCGCGGTCAACCGCCAGCGCTTCTTGCGCCGTTACAAGTCACAAATCAAGCAGTCGATCTCCGAGGCCATCAATAAACGCTCGGTGACCGACGTCAGCAGCGGTGAGTCTGTCTCAATCCCGATTGACGACATCAATGAGCCGATCTTCCATCAGGGACGGGGCGGAAATCGCCATCGGGTCCATCCGGGTAACGACCATTTTGTGCAGAATGACCGCATCGAACGGCCTCAGGGGGGTGGAGGCGGTGGCGGCAGCGGTCAGGGCAATGCCAGTCAGGATGGTGAAGGTCAGGATGAGTTTGTCTTTCAGATCTCGAAAGATGAGTATCTCGACCTGCTGTTTGAAGACCTCGCCCTGCCTAACCTGCGCCGCAACCAGCATCGTCAGCTGAACGAGTATAAGACCCACCGGGCGGGTTTTACCTCTAACGGCGTACCCGCCAATATCAGCGTGGTGCGCTCGCTGCAGAACTCGCTGGCGCGTCGTACGGCGATGACGGCGGGCAAACGCCGGATGCTGAACGAACTGGAAGAGACGCTTCTGCAGGTGGAGAACACCGAACCGGCACAGCTGCTGGAGGAGGAGCGGCTGCGCAAAGAGATTGCCGAATTGCGGGCCCGCATTGAGCGGGTGCCCTTTATCGACACCTTCGACCTGCGCTATAAAAACTTTGAGAAGCGCCCGGAGCCTTCCAGCCAGGCGGTGATGTTCTGTCTGATGGATGTCTCCGGCTCCATGGATCAGGCGACCAAGGATATGGCAAAACGCTTCTATATCCTGCTCTACCTGTTCCTGAGCCGCACCTACAAGAATGTCGATGTGGTCTACATCCGTCACCACACCCAGGCGAAAGAGGTGGATGAGCAGGAGTTCTTCTACTCGCAGGAGACGGGCGGAACCATCGTCTCCAGTGCGCTGAAACTGATGGATGAGGTGGTGAAGGATCGCTATGACCCGGCGCAGTGGAACATCTATGCAGCGCAGGCGTCCGATGGCGATAACTGGGCCGACGATTCGCCCCTCTGTCATGAGATTCTGGCGAAGCACATTCTGCCGGTGGTGCGCTATTACAGTTATATCGAAATCACCCGCCGTGCCCATCAGACGCTGTGGCGCGAATATGAGCATCTGCAGGCGATGTTCGACAACTTTGCGATTGAGCACATCCGTGAACCGGAAGATATCTACCCGGTGTTTCGTTCACTGTTTCACAAACAGGCCACGGAAGTCTGATTCGCAGACATTGCAGAGTGACGCTCTTTTTTACACGAAGCCGGTTAACCACCGGCTTTTTTTATCAGCTGAATAACCTGTTAAAACAACCTGTTTTCCTCCCCTTGCCTGCCAACCCCCTCATTCTTCACATTAATCTGATTCCGTATACGTTTAAGCAATTCGTATAATGTGCATTTTCACAATGACAACTCCTTGATAAACCATTATCTTTCAGAGATAGCATGGATATTTATCACCGCTTGGGCATCGCACCGTCATATCTCAGGAGACCGGGTTTGAACCACACTATCGTCTACAGTCTGTTTATCATCGGTTCCGTGCTGGTCGCATCGAGCATTCTGCTCAGCTCTTTCTCATCCAGGTTGGGCATTCCTATTCTGGTCATCTTCCTTGCGCTGGGTATGCTGACCGGGGTCGATGGTATCGGAGGCATCGCCTTTGATAACTATCCGGCGGCCTATCTGATTTCCAACCTGGCGCTGGCCATTATCCTGCTGGATGGTGGTATGCGCACCAAAGCCAGTTCGTTTAAGGTCGCGCTGGGGCCCGCGCTGTCGCTGGCCACCATCGGCGTCATGATAACCGCCGGCTTAACCGGTGTGGTTGCCGCCTGGTTGTTTAAGCTGGATATGATGCAGGGATTCCTGATTGGCGCGATTATCGGCTCCACGGATGCCGCCGCGGTCTTCTCCCTGCTGGGTGATAAGGGCCTGAACGAGCGCGTCAGCTCGACACTGGAAATCGAGTCCGGCAGCAACGACCCGATGGCGGTGTTTCTGACCATCACCCTGATTGAGATGATCGAACAGGGCCGCAGCGGGCTTGACTGGATGTTTCTGGTGCACCTGGTGCAGCAGTTCGGCCTGGGGATCGTGCTGGGCCTGGGCGGCGGCTGGGCGCTGCAGCAGCTGATTAACCGCATCAGCCTGGCGGGTGGCCTCTATCCGCTGCTGGCGCTGAGTGGCGGCATTCTGGTGTTCGCGCTGACCACCGTACTGGAGGGCAGCGGCATCCTGGCAGTCTATCTGTGCGGCTTTTTACTCGGCAACAGTCCGATTCGCAACCGCCACGGTATTCTGCAGACCTTTGATGGTATGGCGTGGCTGAGCCAGATAGGCATGTTCATTGTGCTGGGGCTGCTGGTCACCCCTTCCGACTTGTGGCACATTGCCGTGCCGGCGATGATCCTCTCACTGTGGCTGATTCTGGTGGCGCGCCCCCTGTCGGTGTTTGTTGGCCTGCTGCCGTTCCGCAGTTTTACCACCCGTGAACGCTTCTTTATCAGCTGGGTCGGGTTACGCGGAGCGGTGCCGATTATCCTGGCGGTGTTCCCGATGATGGCCGGATTAGAAAACGCCTCGCTCTATTTCAACATCGCCTTCTTTGTGGTGCTGGTCTCGCTGATGTTGCAGGGAACCTCGCTGGGCTTTGCGGCAAAAAAAGCCAAGGTGGTGGTGCCGCCGACGGCCTCACCAATCAGCCGTATCGGTCTGGATATCCATCCGGAGAATCCGTGGGAGCAGTTTGTTTATCAGCTCAGCGCCGACAAGTGGTGTATTGGAGCTGCGCTGCGCGATCTGAAGATGCCGCGCGAGACCCGCATCGCCGCCCTGTTTCGTGACAATGTGCTGATGCATCCCAACGGCGGGACACGCCTCAGAGAGAACGATGTGATCTGCGTGATTGGCCGTGAGCGCGATCTGCCAGCCCTGGGCAAAATGTTCAGTCAGTCGCCGCCAGTTTCGCTCGACCAGCGGTTCTTTGGTGACTTTATTCTGGATGCAGAAGCACGCCTGCGCGACGTCGCGCAGATCTACGGGCTGGAACTGGATGAGAGCACCAACGATCAGCAGTCGCTGGGACAGCTGATGCTGGGCATGCTGGGTGGCGCGCCGGTGGTGGGGGATCAGGTTGAATGGAATGAGCTGACCTGGACCGTGGCGGAAAAAGAGGATAATCGTATCGTGAAAATTGGTGTCCGGCCGGCAGAAGAGAAGGAATAATCCTAATCATTCAGCCACGTTATTTTCTGTTGATACGCTAAGCTTACAGCTCTGTGCCAGAAAAAACGGGAGAAATGAATGGGACACGTGGTTAAAATTGGTCGTTATGAGATTGTTGATGCCGATCTTGACGGTGAGCACCCTGACACCGTCAGCATTCCCTGTCACACCAATCCCGGCTTAATTACCCAACTCGACGGCTGGGATCGCGATACCAGCGTACCGGCGTGGATTGATGGAAAACCGGTGGATCTGCAGATTGGTCATTATGATAAAGAGCAGGACCGCTGGATTTTAAAAAGACCCGCCTGATGTCTTATCACTACCGCCAGTCGCGAGATTTGGCGGTAATTCCTAAAAAGCGTCTTAAACAGTTTAGTTATAACTGCACCCCTGCTTATTTTATCCTTATATTACATGGCGTTACCCGTTTAAAACTTTAATCACTTTTGTTGTTTTCAGATTTTTTCCGTATTAACGCCGTCAAATATCTCCTGCATACTCATTCTCAATGCTGCAACATTTCGTGAGTACCATCACGCTTTAATCTTCATCTTTTTTGCAGCTGTACTGGCTTTACTGACTGCAACAGACTGAAAATTATTTTTTAATTTTTCGGTGGCTCACTCCTGAGCGCGTCCCTGATTCTGGTCAGGCCATCTTTTACTTAAGAAAGAGAGCAGGTTTTATGGCAAGTACATTGATAATGAATAGCCCGAGCCGCTCATGGAGCGGCACGCGTAAAAATATCATCGTGAAATTCGCCCTGAGCTTTTCCGATCTGATTGCACTCAACCTCGCATTATTTTTATCCGCCGCAACCATTCAGGGTATTTGGGGCGAGCTGGATACGTTTATTCCCCCGCATCAGATTGAATACCGTTTTGTGGCGCAGTTTATTATGTCCGTGATGTGCACCGGCTGGTTCTGGGTTCGTCTGCGTCACTACACCTATCGCAAACCCTTCTGGTTCGAGCTGAAGGAGATTGTGAAAACGCTGTTTGTTTTCTCACTGCTCGACCTCGCGCTGATCGCGTTTTCGAAATGGGACTTCTCCCGCATGGTGTGGGTTTTCAGCTGGACATATGCCCTGCTGCTGCTGCCGCTGATGCGAACGCTGGTCAAACGCGCCATTAACCGGGCGGGCCAGTGGCAGAAAGAGACCATCATCATCGGCTCCGGCCGCAACGCAACCGAAGCCTATGCCGCCCTGCAGAGTGAGGAGATCCTGGGCTACAACGTGCAGGCCTTTATCTCTGTCGACGATGAGCCCTCTCAGCAGAGCGTCAATGGCGTGCCAGTAATCACCTGGAAAGACATTAACTGGCAGACCATTGACCGCGACAACGTGCAGTTTATTGTGGCCATGGAGTATGAGCAGCAGCCGATGCGTGACCGCTGGCTGAAATTCCTGTCGAAGATGAACTGCCGATCGGTTTCCGTGATCCCGACGCTGCGCGGCGTGCCGCTCTACGGCACCGACATGTCCTTTATCTTCAGTCATGAAGTGATGATCCTGCGTGTCAGCAACAACCTGGCGAAGCACTCTTCGCGCTTCCTGAAGCGGACCTTTGATATTGTCGTCGCCTCCATGCTGCTGCTGTTCCTCGGCCCGATCTTCGCCCTGCTCTGCTTTATGGTGAAGCGCGATGGCGGCAATGCGATTTATGGGCATGAGCGTGTGGGTCAGGATGGCAAAAAATTCAAATGTCTGAAATTCCGTTCCATGGTGACCAACTCTAAAGAGGTGCTGGAGAAGCTGCTGGCGACCAGTGAAGAAGCCCGAATGGAGTGGGACAAAGATTTCAAACTGAAGAATGACCCGCGCATTACCCGTATCGGTGGCTTCCTGCGTAAAACCAGCCTCGACGAGTTACCGCAGCTGTGGAACGTGATCCGCGGTGAGATGAGCCTGGTCGGCCCGCGCCCGGTGATTGAGGCGGAGCTGGAGCGTTACGCCGGCGATGTGGATTACTACCTGATGGCCAAGCCCGGCATGACCGGCCTGTGGCAGGTCAGCGGACGCAACGATATCGACTACGATACCCGCGTCTACTTTGACTCCTGGTATGTGAAAAACTGGGCACTCTGGACCGATATTGCCATTCTGTTCAAAACCGCAGGCGTCGTGTTACGTCGCGACGGCGCTTACTGAGTTAAAGCCGCGATGCCTGTAAAAAGCAGGCATCGCACTTTCCGCACAGCTTACGCTTTCTTTTTCCCCTCTGAATCATTACCCTCTTCGGCTCGTTTTTTAACAGAACGTTTACCCTCTGGTTGTTATGCAAAAATTTACTTTATTGTTATTGAGCCTGGTGCTGCTGGCACCCTTAGGCATTGACCTCTATTTGCCCACGCTGCCGCAGATTGCTCAAGGGCTGAATACCCCGGTCAGTCTGGTACAGACCACCATTCCTCTCTTTCTGCTGGTAATGGGGCTGGGACAGCTGGTGACCGGGCCGCTGGTGGACAATTATGGCCGTAAGCCCATCGCTCTGCTGGGGCTGGCGCTCTACATCGCCGGCAGCGTGATTGCCGCCACCGCCACCTCCTTCCCGCTGTTCGTGATTGCCCGTCTGGTGCAGGGCTGCGGCGTCTGCTGCAGCGCGGTCGTCGCCTTCAGCGGCGTGCGTGACCGCCTCAGTGGCGATGCCGCTGCCCGCGCTTACGGCTTTCTGAATGGCGCACTGAACATTGTCCCGGCGCTGGCCCCGCTGCTGGGCGGCCTGCTGGCCAGCGCCTTCGGCTGGCGCGCGCCCTTCTGGTTCCTCTGCGCCTATGGTGTGGTGATTACGCTGCTGGTGCTGATCGGCCTGCCCGAGACGCGTCCGGCAGATACCCTGCGGGTAAAAGGCTTACCGGTGAAGCAGTACGCCGCCATCCTGCGTCAGCCACGCTTTCTGGCGTTTGCGTTCGCCAATGCCGGTGCACTGGGCATGGTGCTGACCTACGTATCGCTGGCACCTCAGGTGCTCATGACCGAAGGCGGGCTGACGCCGATCCAGTTCTCCTTTGCTTTTGGCGCAAATGGTTTCTGGATCATGTTTGTCAGCATGTTCGTCAATAAAGCGATTCGCAAGGCGGGCCGGCCTTTCTGCCTGGCGATGGGATTCTTCACCATGCTGCTGGGCGCGGTGCTGCTGGTTGCCGGGATGCAGATCTTCTCGGCGGCGATGCAGACGCACTGGGCGCTCTACATGTTCCCGGTGGCGGTTTCTGTTGCCGGTCTGGCCTTCACCGTTGGCCCGGCCACCAGCTATGCGCTGGAGCCTTACCAGCAGCAGGCCGGTGTGGCGTCGGCGTTACAGGGATTTATTCAGATGGCGGGCGGTGCCGCAGGCAGCCTGATTATTGTCACACTGCCGGTGGCGGAGAAGCTGTCACTGAGTCTGATGATGCTGCTGGGTGCAGCGCTGGCCTTTATCGCCTGGCGCTGCAGCAGAAAAATGCGCGGCAGTCTGACCGCACTTAGCTGAGAGTGACCGGAACGCGGGGTGCCAGCGCGCACATCAGCTCGTACCCTACCGTTCCGGCTGCTTTCGCCACCTGATCGATTTTCACCTGCTCGCCCCACAGCTCCACCGCGGAGCCGATTCCCGCCTGGGGACAGGGGGTCAGATCCACCGTGATCATATCCATCGACACCGCGCCGACGACCTGAGTCATCACGCCGTCGACGCAGACGGGGGTGCCGGTCGGGGCATGCCGTGGATAGCCGTCGGCATAACCACAGGCGACCACGCCAATCCGCTGCGCGGCGCTGGCATGATAGCGGTAGCCGTAGCCGACCCCGTCGCCCGCCTGCAGCTGCTGCACGGCGATGATCTCACTGCTTAACGTCATCACCGGTTTCAGGCCGCTGCCCGCGATATCCTGCCAGTCGCCGCTGGGTGACGCACCATAGAGAACGATACCCGGGCGAACCCAGTCGAAATGCGCTTCAGGATGCCACAGCGTACAGGCGGAGTTGGAGAGCGACCGCGGACAGTTGAGTCCTTCTGCCGCCTGCTCAATGCGCTGCATGGGCGCAATCAGTCCCTCGGGGTTTTCGGCGTCAGCAAAATGCGCCATCAGCGTCATCTCGCCTGTGTTGCTCAGCGCACGCAGGCTCTGCCAGGCGCCGCTGACCTGTTCCGGCCGAAAACCGAGCCGGTTCATCCCGCTGTTGACCTTAAGATAGATATCCACCGGCGCTGAGAGTCTGGCGTTCGCCAGCGCTTTAATCTGCCAGTTACTGTGAACGCTGGTGGTCAGGCGATAGCGGTCGATCAGTTGCAAATCTTCCGGCCTGAAAAAGCCTTCCAGCAGCAGAATCGGTTTGTTCCAGCCGCGCTCGCGCAGCAGGATCGCCTCTTCCATATTGAGCAGCGCGAAGCCATCGGTGTCAGACAGCGGCTCGCGTACCCGATCAATACCGTGGCCGTAAGCATTGGCTTTAACCACTGACCAGACGCGGGATGCGGGGGCGGCCTGGCGCACGATAGCCAGGTTATGACGTAACGCCTCCGGGTTGATGGTCGCGACAATCGGACGTGACATCCTCTCTCTCCCTGAATACTTAACGAGTTGCGCTGGCGTTACGCAGCGGCGATGAGGTCGCCGCGAAACCAGGTAAGTAGCGGAATACCGCTAAGTCATCCGCCGCAATCGCCGGCGTTTTACCGGAGATCAGATCGGCCAGTAACTGCCCTGAACCACACGCCATCGTCCAGCCCAGCGTTCCGTGACCGGTGTTGAGCCAGAGATTAGAGATGGGGGTGGCGCCGACAATCGGCGTACCGTCTGGCGTCATCGGACGTAAACCGGTCCAGAAACTCGCCTGTGCAAGATGACCGCCTTCAGGATAGAGATCACTGACTACCATCTCCAGCGTTTCCCGTCGCGCTTCGGTCAGTTTGGTGTTAAAACCAACAATCTCTGCCATCCCGCCAACGCGGATACGATCGTCAAACCGGGTCACCGCCACTTTGTAGGTTTCATCGAGGATGGTGGAAACCGGTGCGGCATCGGGATTCTTAATTGGAATGGTGAGTGAATAACCCTTGAGCGGGTAAACCGGGATGCTCAGAACGTTCTTCAACAGTGCCGTGGAGTAAGAGCCAAAGGCCACCACATAGCTGTCTGCTTTGATGATCTCATCACCGCACTTCACGCCATAAATGCGATTTCCGTCGCGCAGCAGATGATCGACCGGGGTGTTGAAGCGGAATACCACGCCCGCCTCTTCGGCCATTTTGGCCAGCCGCTGGGTAAAGAGCTGACAGTCGCCGGTTTCATCGTTGGGGAGACGTAATCCGCCGGTGAGTTTATGCCGGGTTGCCGCCAGTGCAGGTTCCACACGTGACAGCTCATCGGCCTGCAGCAGTTCATAAGGCACCCCCGCGTCACGCAGCACCGCAATATCCTTGCTGGCGCTGTCGAACTGTTGCTGGGTGCGGAACAGCTGCAGCGTTCCGCCCTGACGACCTTCATAGGCGATGCCGGTTTCACTCCGCAGCGCTTTCAGGCAGTCCCGGCTGTATTCGGCAATCCGCACCATGCGGCTTTTATTCTGCTGATAGTGGTTGATGTCGCAGTTGCGCAGCATGTGCCACATCCACTCCAGCTGAAAGCTGCTGCCATCCAGCCGGATAGCCAGCGGCGCGTGGCGCTGGAACATCCACTTCACCGCTTTCAGCGGCACGCCGGGCGCGGCCCAGGGGGCGGCATAACCTGGCGAGATCTGACCGGCATTGCCCGCGCTGGTCTCCATCGCCGCGGCAGGCTGACGATCGATGACGGTGACCTGATGTCCGGCTCGCGCCAGATACCAGGCACTGGCTACGCCGACAACCCCACTTCCAAGAATCACTACGTGCATAGTTTCCCCATCCAACGTCTAAAAGCATAATTCACTGTTCAGAAGATGATAGTCAGCGGATCACCGCAGCGGACACCACCCCGAAATCACAGCATCCATTTCACATCTTTTTCACTTTTCAGGTAACTAAAATCTTGCTGCACGATGAATTTCAGCGCTTTATGCGCCTTATTCCTTAAACGCAGAAATAAATGACAACAAAGGCAGTTAAATCTGCGCATGGCAGGAGAATCATTCAACCTCATACATTCCACTTATAAACAGGATTTTATCCTGACATCTGGCGAATGGTTCGAATTAAAAACGGTTAAATTCCCTGTTGCCTCACACTTAATGATTTTGTGCCAAAGATTTCATTTGAGTTCGCATTTCGGATAGGCGACAGTGGGCTATCATTGTTGTGTTCGCTCAGTTTTTTTCGGGTTCCCTTTTTCAGGATGAAGCCTTAAATAACCAGAACGGGTTGTCTTTCGGGTCAGCCGGTTTGCCACAAAGAGGTGCGCTATGACGACAATCTTTGACGAAGCCATCAGAGACAGCAAACGACTCAATGACGGACCAGACTGGACATTCGAACTGCTTGATGTCTACTTAGCGGAGATCGACCGCGTCGCGAAGCTCTACCGTCTGGATACCTACCCGCACCAAATCGAAGTGATTACCTCTGAACAGATGATGGATGCCTATTCCAGCGTCGGCATGCCAATCAACTATTCACACTGGTCATTCGGCAAAAAGTTTATCGAAACCGAGCAGCGCTATAAGCACGGTCAGCAGGGCCTGGCCTATGAGATTGTCATCAACTCCAATCCCTGCATCGCCTACCTGATGGAAGAGAACACCATGACCATGCAGGCGCTGGTGATGGCACATGCCTGCTATGGTCATAACTCTTTCTTCAAAAATAACTACCTGTTCCGCAGCTGGACGGATGCCGGATCGATTGTCGATTACCTGCTGTTTGCCAAAAACTACATCAGTGACTGCGAAGAGCGCTATGGCGTTGAAGAGGTGGAGCGGCTGCTCGACTCCTGCCACGCCTTAATGAATTATGGCGTGGATCGCTATAAACGCCCGCAGAAGATCTCCCTGCAGGAGGAGAAAGCCCGCCAGAAAAGCCGGGAAGAGTATCTGCAGAGTCAGGTGAACACGCTCTGGCGCACGCTGCCGCGGCGCGAAAAAGAGGCGGTCACGTTCGAAGCCGCACGCTACCCTTCTGAGCCGCAGGAGAACCTGCTCTATTTCATGGAGAAGAATGCGCCGCTGCTGGAGCCGTGGCAGCGTGAGATCCTGCGCATTGTGCGCAAGGTGAGCCAGTATTTCTATCCGCAGAAGCAGACTCAGGTGATGAATGAGGGCTGGGCAACCTTCTGGCACTACACCATCCTTAATCACCTCTATGACGAAGGCAAAGTGTCGGAACGCTTCATGATGGAGTTTCTGCACAGCCATACCAATGTGGTCTATCAGCCGCCCTACAACAGCCAGTGGTATAACGGCATTAACCCCTATGCTCTGGGCTTCGCGATGATGCAGGATATCAAGCGTATCTGTCAGTCCCCTACCGAAGAGGATCGCTACTGGTTCCCGGATATTGCGGGTTCTGACTGGCTGGATACGCTCCATTTTGCGATGCGTGAGTTTAAGGATGAGAGCTTCATCAGCCAGTTCCTGTCGCCGAAGGTGATGCGCGACTTCCGGCTGTTTACCGTGCTGGATGATGACCGCAACAACTATCTCGAAATCGCCGCCATTCACGATGAGGCCGGCTATCGGGCGATTCGCCAGCAGCTCTCCGCCCAGTACAACCTGAGTAATCTCGAACCCAATATTCAGGTTTATAATGTCGATCTGCGAGGTGACCGTTCGCTGACCCTGCGTTATGTGCCGCAGAGCCGCACGCCGCTGGACAAGAGCCGCCGCGAAGTGCTGAAGCACGTGCATCGGCTGTGGGGATTTGATGTGATTCTGGAGCAACAGAATGAGGATGGCAGCGTTGAGCTGCTGGACCGCAACCCGCCGCGAAATACCTCACTCTGACCGCATAAAAAACCGGACGCGATGTCCGGTTTTTTTTATCGTTTATTGCCGAGATCGTCAGGCAGATTCTTCTGCATGCTGTGCCAGATTTCACCGCTGCGGCGACCGTAGTTGCGCACCACCTCCACAATCTCATCCTGTCCCGGCGATGTGTCACACAGCGCCAGCAGCGTCAGATAAAAATCACGCGCCACCTGACGGGCTTCGGGATTTGAGAAGTAGTGACGTCCCACACGGGTGTAGAGCCCTTTCAGGCCGTTAAGGATCAGACCATAAATCGGGTTGCCGGAAGCAAACGCCAGACCGCGGAAGACGCGGTAGTCGAGTTCGGTATAGGCATCCGCCTGGTCGGCCGTCGCATCGACCGTCTCCAGCACCTCACGCGCCTTGTCAGGATGATGACGCAGTGCTCGGCTGATAAAGATGGAAGAGATATTGCTGCGCACTGACAGCAGGTTGTCGATCAGCACCGGCACGCTGTCGTGGTCGAGGCGCGCCAAGGTTTCGAGGATATTCAGGCCAGAGGTCTCCCAGAAATCATTCACCCGGGTCGGTTTACCGTGCTGAATCGTCAGCCAGCCATCACGCGCCAGGCGCTGCAGCACTTCACGCAGGGTCGTACGTGTCACCCCGATCAATTCAGAAAGCTCACGCTCAGCAGGAAGAATCGACCCCGGGGGAAAGCGGCTGTTCCAGATGCTTTCAATAATGTACTCTTCAGCAAATCCCGCTGGACTCTGCGCCTTTATAACCATAGCAATGTGTTCTCGTTGCTTTTCTAATCGTGATGGGCACTCATCATACCAGACGCCCTATAGCGGATATAGCCTGCGCAACCATTAAAACCGGGCGCAGCGCATATTTCAGGTTGCCTCTCCGGTGCTCCTGGGGGCTAACGGAGTAAAGCTGATTGCGCAGCAAAATGCCAGACGCCCCATAATCGCAAAACACGCGGCTTATTTTCACATAACCTGTTCTGGATCAGTCTGAGGTCATGTCCGGATACGATTTTTCGCTGGCCCGGGCTGGTTTGCCCCCGCTTTTGGTTTACACTGCGTGGCATTAACGTTTACAGGGAATGCAATATGTTGCGATATCTGAATCACTGTTCCCGGGGCCGCGGAGCCTGGTTATTACTGGCACTGACTGCACTGGCGCTGGAGCTCACGGCATTATGGTTTCAGCATGTGATGGGCCTGAAGCCCTGCGTCATGTGTATCTACGAGCGCAACGCGCTGTTTGGCGTGATGGGCGCGGGTCTGGTCGGCGCGATTGCGCCAAAATCGCCGTTGCGTCTGGCGGCGCTGGCGTTATGGATCTACAGTGCCTGGGAAGGTCTGCGTCTCTCCTGGGAACACACCATGATTCAGCTGCACCCTAACCCCTTTACCACCTGTGACTTTGCCGCCCGCTTCCCCAGCGGTCTGCCGCTGGATAAGTGGCTGCCGTCGGTGTTTCTCGCCAGCGGTGACTGCGCCGAGCGCAGCTGGACCTTTCTGACGCTCAGTATGCCGCAATGGATGATTGGAGTATTTGCCGCTTATCTGCTGGTGGCGGTGCTGGTGCTGATTGCCCAGCCTTTCAAAGCAAAACGGCGCGACCTGTTTGGTCGCTGAACAGAAAAAAGGCTGCCCGTGGCAGCCTTTTTTACATCTGTCCGCGACGGCGGCACTCAGCCGTTGCGATCGGGCCGATCGATGATGTGATCTTCCCAGTCCCGCACTTCACTCTCGCGAACCGCAATGTAGCGCACCGAAATACGCTGTGCGTGCATCTGCGCTTTCGAACCGGCGCGCAGCGGATGCCAGGCCGGTAAGCCCTTGCCCTCGCCCAGCAACCGGTAGGCGCAGGTGCGCGGCAGCCAGTTGAAGGTGGTCAGGTTTTCACGGGTCAGCTTGATGCAATCCTCTTCTAACTCGAAGCGGCGCTCATAGTTGCGGCACTGGCAGGTTTTGATATTGAGCTGGTTGCAGGCGACGTTAGTGAAATAGATCTCATCCGTGTCGGCGTCCTGCAACTTGTTCAGGCAGCACTGGCCGCATCCATCACATAAGGATTCCCATTCCTCATCGCTCATTTGTGCCAGGCGTTTATGTTGCCAGAAAGGGGTGTCAGTCATGATGATTGTCCGCAGTGTGCCTAAACCGCACCTTATAAAGCCTATGCGGTGGTGATGCAAGTCTTTAGAGCACGCGCGTGCTGATCCCACGCCCCGCCAGAGAGACTTCGAGCTGATCGCCTGCGCGCATCGGACCCACTCCTTCCGGCGTACCGGTCAGAATCACATCGCCGGCGCGCAGGGTGAAGTAGCGACTCATATGGGCAATCAGCGGCAGAATTTTATGAATCATATCTGCCGTGCTGCCCTGCTGACGCACTTCACCATTCACCAGCAGCTTAAGCTCAACATTCTGCGGGTCGTCACTGAACTCCGCGACCGGGATAAAACCGGAGATGGGGCAGGCATTGTCGAAGCCTTTCGATTTTTCCCACGGCTGGCCCGCTTTTTTCAGCCCGGCCTGCAGGTCACGCAGCGTCAGATCCAGCGCCACACCATAGCCTGCAATGGCCTTCGCCACATGCTCTTCGGTTGCCTGTTTCAGGGTTGCGCCAATCAGCACGGCCAGTTCAACTTCATGATGCACTTCACCAAACGCATCCGGGATAGAGAGCGGCTGGCGCAGATCACAGAGCGCCGTTTCCGGCTTGATGAAGATCACCGGTTCTGTTGGGGTGGCGCTCCCCATCTCTTTGATGTGTTTTGCGTAGTTACTGCCGACGCAAACCACTTTGCTGACCGGAAAATCTAACAGAGCGCCTTGCCAGTTACGATGCTGATACATGCTCATCCCCTGTTCAGGTTAGGTGTGATGCCAGCACTGCTGGCGGGTTGATGTTTGCTTTTGCGCTGGTCGATGTGCCAGCCTCATGGCGAGATAATAAGATCCTTTTAACGGTCCGGGGTGCGGAATTTGTCAAAAAGCGTAAACAGCACCGCCGAAGTGCTGAATAATCGTACAAATAAGGACAAAAAGCCGGGCAGGAAATTTAATGAGAGTGAAAACAGATAAGCTGCGCCGTTAATTCTGCGCAGCCTCAGAGCAATATTATCCTGACAAAATCGCGACGGCAGGATTTATATTTACAGAAGAATCCGAGTTAAACTTTTTTATCGGCCTCTAAATGAATTTTCAGCAGACTTTCGATCGGCGGTGGAATCTGCAAATAATAGCCCTGCTCGCTCAATCCCTGCTTAACTTTATTGATATCCGCATTTGCCAGCCTGTCGCGCCCCGCCAGCTTTAGCACCATCGCCAGCTGCGGCTTGCCAAACCCTTTCAGCAATTCCTCCGGCACGCGGGAGAAATCGTCCTTTTTTTCAACATAGAGATAAGTCTGGTCACGTAACGGGCTTCTGTAGATCACACAAAACATATTTTTTACTCGAATTAACCGGGGTTGAGGCTTGTCTGAATATAGCTGTAACTATAACATGCTTGCAGAACTTCGAATATTCACCGTTAGCGCTTCAGTGACGATTTTATCATCGCCTGGCTGACGGTAGTGAAAACAGGACTGAGTCGGGACAGATGTCGCAAACGCCAATCGAATTCAAAGGTAGCAGTTTCACCCTGTCTGTCGTCCATTTGCATCACCATGACCCGGCGGTGATTCGCAAGGCACTTCAGGACAAGATTGACCAGGCTCCGGACTTCCTGAAAAACGCCCCGGTGGTGCTTAACGTTGCCACCCTGAGTGCCGATGTTAACTGGAAGCAGTTGCAGCAGGCGATTCTTGCCACCGGCTTACGCATTGTTGGCGTAAGCGGCTGCAAGGATGAGGCGCTGAAACGCATGATCGCCCGTGCCGGTTTGCCGGTGCTGGCAGAAGGTAAAGAGGCCAGGCCGCAGGTGCAAGCCCCTGCCCCTGCCGCTGTGCCTGAACCGCAGCCGGTGGCCGCGGAAGCGGTGGCCGCGAAAACGCGCATCGTGAACACCCCGGTGCGCTCAGGCCAGCAGATTTATGCACGTGATGCCGATTTGATCATCACCAGCAGCGTCAGCGCCGGTGCCGAACTGGTTGCTGATGGCAATATTCATATTTACGGCATGATGCGCGGTCGCGCCCTGGCGGGTGCCAGCGGTGACCGCAACTGCCAGATATTCTGTACTAACCTGGCCGCAGAGCTGGTTTCGATTGCCGGGGAGTACTGGATCATGGATCAGATCCCGCAAGAATTTTTTGGTAAAGCTGCGCGCCTGTGCCTGCAGGATGGCGCGCTGACTATCCAGACACTTAATTAGGCCCCTTTTCTTTTGTTAAGGAAATCAACATTTATGGCACGCATTATTGTAGTTACATCCGGTAAAGGGGGCGTTGGTAAGACCACGTCAAGCGCGGCCATCGCCACCGGTTTAGCGCAGAAAGGCAAGAAAACGGTCGTGATCGACTTCGATATCGGTCTGCGTAATCTGGATTTGATCATGGGCTGTGAGCGCCGTGTGGTCTACGATTTCGTCAACGTGATTCAGGGCGATGCCACCCTGAACCAGGCGCTGATCCGCGACAAACGCACCGAGCAGCTCTACATTCTGCCTGCGTCACAGACCCGCGACAAAGATGCGCTGACCCGTGACGGCGTTGAAAAAGTCCTGAACGATCTGGCCGCGATGGAGTTCGATTTCATCGTCTGCGACTCACCGGCAGGGATTGAAACCGGCGCCCTGATGGCGCTCTACTTTGCCGATGAAGCCATCATCACCACCAACCCGGAAGTCTCTTCAGTCCGTGACTCCGACCGTATTCTCGGCATCATCTCCTCTAAATCACGTCGCGCAGAAAACAGTCAGGAGCCGGTAAAAGAGCACCTGCTGCTGACCCGCTACAACCCGGGTCGCGTCAGCCGTGGCGATATGCTGAGCATGGAAGATGTGCTGGAAATCCTGCGCATTCCTCTGGTCGGCGTCATTCCGGAAGATCAGTCGGTGTTACGTGCCTCCAACCAGGGCGAACCGGTGATCCTGGACGGTGAATCTGATGCTGGCAAAGCCTATGCCGATACCGTTGAACGGTTGCTCGGTGAAGTACGCCCCTTCCGCTTTATTGAAGAAGAGAAGAAGGGTTTCCTGAAACGCCTGTTCGGGGGATAAACCATGGCATTACTTGATTTCTTTTTATCCCGGAAGAAGAACACTGCCAACATAGCCAAGGAAAGGCTGCAGATTATCGTGGCAGAACGGAGAAGGGGCGACAGTGAGCCCCACTATCTTCCGCAACTTAAGCGCGACATTCTGGAAGTGATTTGCAAATATGTGAAGATCGATCCAGAGATGGTCACGGTACAGCTCGATCAGAAAGGTGATGATATCTCGATTCTGGAGCTGAACGTGACGCTTCCGGAAACGGAAGACGCGACTAAATGATTCTGACCGCCGCCTGAATTTCCCCTGCGCAGTGGCAGGGGAAATTTATCCGGTCAGCAACCCGCCAGGATCTCATCGATGCCGGGTTTCAGCAGTTCGCCCCGCCATCCGGTCAGTAACTCCGGTGGACGCCCCTGCGGCTTAATGCCCCAGTGCTGACTCAGCACCTGATTAATCTGACGGCGTGACGCCAGCAACTCCTGACTGAAGCCACTCTGCTCACTGACCTGCTGCACCAGCGCCTTCATCGCTTTGAAGACCGATTTGTAATTCGGATGGTCGATCAGATTTCCCAGCGGAGCCGGTAATTCACTCTCCTCCAGTGCCGCCGCTTCCGCCACCAGCGCGACCAGCGTTTTGCCGTGAAAACGAATTTCGTGTCCTGACAGCCCCAGATGATCGAGTTCACCCAGCGAGCCCGGCATAAAGCGCGCCACCTTCCACAGGTTTTCTTCGCGCACCACAAAGTTAACCGCCATATCCTTTTCACGCGCCAGCGTCAGACGCCAGGCCGCCAGACGCTGCAGCGCCGCCAGCTGACGCGGACGCAGTTGCCAGGCGTTGGTGATATCGCGCCAGGCCTCTTCCGGGGCCAGACTGTCCAGACGGCGCTGACAGAGGTTATCGCACTCGCTGAGTGCGGCGGCCATGTTGCCCGCCTCTTCCGTATTGACCATCAGCTGACGGGCAATCGGCAGCAGGTAGTGAACGTCGGCTGCCGCATAGACACACTGGCGCTCCGTCAGGGGACGGGCTAACCAGTCGGTGCGTGATTCGCTTTTATCGAGTTCAACCTGGGTGAAGTGCGCCACCATCGCGGCGAAGCCCCAGGAGAGTGGCTGGCCGGAGAAGGCCGCCAGAATCTGGGTGTCGATCATCGGTGTCGGCAGCACGCCAAAACGGTGCAGGAACACCTCCAGATCTTCGCCGCCCGCATGCAGGAATTTGGTCACGGCGGTGTCGGTCAGCAGCGCCACAAAGGGTGACCAGTCGCGGATGTTGAGCGGGTCTATCAGCACCAGTTGTTCGTCGTCAAACAGCTGGATCAGGCCAAGCTGAGGGTAATACGTGCGGGTACGCACAAACTCGGTATCCAGTGCCACCGCCGCGTGCTGGCGCGCTTTCTGGCACACGTCTGCCAGTTGATCATCCTGGTCGATAAGGGAATAGTTCACGTCTGATTTCCACCGCAGCAGACTCCGCGCGGCGCTCCATGTTAAAAACAATAAAAACGCCGGACATGCCGGCGTTCAACCTCAATTCTTATCCGGATTCAGCGGGTGCCGGATTTCACCTCATCGCGCAGCTCGCGCCGCAGGATCTTGCCAACGTTGGTCTTGGGGAGCTCATCACGAAACTCAATGATTTTGGGCACCTTGTAGCCAGTCAGCTGACGGCGACAGTGATCGAGCACCTCCTCCTTCGTCAGCGACGCCTCTTTTTTCACGATGCAGACTTTGACCGCCTCACCGGAGAGATCGCTGGGAACCCCGATGGCCGCGGCTTCACGCACTTTCGGGTGCTGCATCAGCACATCTTCGATTTCATTCGGATAGACATTAAAGCCTGACACCAGAATCATATCTTTTTTACGGTCGACGATGCGAATAAAGCCTTCCTGATCAACGGTAACAATATCACCGCTGTGGAGCCAGCCATTTTTCAGGACTTCCGCCGTCGCTTCCGGATGCTGCCAGTAACCCAGCATCACCTGCGGGCCGCTGATGCAGAGCTCGCCCGGCTCGCCCGGTGCCACTTCCTTTCCCGCTTCATCCAGGATCAGGACATCGGTCGAGGGCACCGGCAGGCCGATGCTGCCGGTATGACAGCTGATGTCGTAGGGATTAACCGAAACCAGCGGCGAACACTCCGTCAGGCCGTAGCCCTCCAGCAGATAGTGCCCGGTCAGCTTTTCCCAGCGTTCAGCCACGACTTTCTGCACCGCCATCCCACCGCCTGCGGAAAGCCGCAGCGTGGAGAAATCGAGTTTCGTAAACTGCTCATCGTTCAGCAGCGCATTAAACAGCGTGTTGACCCCGGTGATGGCGGTAAACGGAAACCTGCTCAGCTCTTTAACGAAGCCAGGAATATCGCGCGGATTGGTGATCAGCAGGTTCTGACCGCCCAGCTCAAGGAAAAGCAGCCCGTTCACCGTTAATGCAAAGATGTGATAGAGCGGCAGCGCGGTGACGACGCACTCTTTGCCATCACGCAGCAGTTTGCCGTAGGTCGCTTTCGTCTGCTCGAGATTCGCCTGCATGTTGCGATGCGTCAGCATCGCCCCTTTGGCCACCCCGGTAGTGCCGCCGGTATATTGCAGGAAGGCGAGATCGTCATTCGACACGGTCGGACGGCGATAATTGAGCGTCGCCCCCACGTCCAGAACCTGACGGAATGAGATAGCGCCCGGCAGATGGTATTTCGGCACCAGCTTTTTGACATACTTGACGACGAAATTCACCAGCGTCGCCTTAATGGGGGCGAGCTGGTCACCCATCCGGGTCAGGATGACATGACGGACCGCGGTTTCCCCCACCACCTTTTCCAGCGTGTGCGCGAAGTTGGAGACGATGACAATGGCGCTGGCGCCGCTGTCGTTAAGCTGATGCTTCAGCTCTCGCGGCGTGTAGAGCGGATTGACATTGACCACCACCATTCCCGCGCGCAGCACGCCAAACAGGGCCACCGGATACTGGAGCAGGTTAGGCATCATTAACGCCACCCGGTCACCCGCTTTCAGGCCCAGTTCATGCTGGAGATAGGCGGCAAAGGCGCGGCTCTTCTCCTCCAGCTGGCGATAACTCATTTTCTGACCCATGTTCAGGAACGCGGGTTGATCGGCGTAGCGTTTTGCGGCCTGCTCAAACAGATCCACCAGAGAGGTATAACGATCTGCACTTATTTCGGCAGGCACATCTGCCGGGTAGCGTTTCAGCCAAACCTTATTCAAGGATCCACCCCGATAATTATGTTGTATTTCCATCGCCGCCTCAGCCAATCTGGTTTGTTAACAATATTTTAACTGATTGTACCAGTTTGCCTGTTTCGGCATGTTGAGGTTGCGAAGTCCATCACTAAATTTCGTGCTGTGAAAACAGACAAATAAAAAGCCCGGCAGCGAGCACCGCAACCGGGCTGAATAGCAGGTCTTAATGTTACTCGGTCAGTATGGTCTGCACCTCGGTCGGGCCACTGTTAACCATGCCCCAGTAGGGATTAGGTCCCCAGTACCCCCCGCGATGGCGGGTCGGACCGTACCAGATCCAGGGATCCATGGGCTGTGGCGGTGCGGTCACCTGCTGGGCAAGACGCCAGCGCTGATAACCGCGCACATCGATGACGGCAAATTTGTAATCTGCCTCGCCGATTTTGCCCTGCTCCGTGCCTTTCAGCGTGCCCAGCACCGTGACGTACTGATTTCTGACATCCACCGGATCAACAAAACCGTGGATGTCAGCATAGATCCGGCCGACTGACGCCGCGCCCAGACGCGGTCTGGCGCTCTCATCCAGCGGCTGTGCCGCAATCTCCAGACGGGTTTTGCCGTTCAGGTTGGTGACGTTCACCACCTTACCGCCAAAGCGCGACTCCTGGCCGACATAGATAGCAGGGTCATTCATCACCCGCAGCAGATCCTGCTGAGGCTGAGGGGAACTGCCCTGCAGCGTGTCAGGAATAGAGACACAACCCGTTAACACCAGCACACAGGTCAGCAGCAGACCTGAAAGCCCTTTACCACACATTGACGACATAGACGCTCTCCCGTTAGGTAAAGTCTTAGACTGGACGCATAACAATAAGTTGCGTGCGACTTAGCGGCCAGGTAACTTTTTCCAGGCAACTTCATTGCGCAGGTAGGTCGGCTCCGCCGTTTCCGGCAGCAGGGTATGCCCGTCCGCCAGCGCCAGCGTCGCCAGCGGCAGCATATCCTGTGCGGCAGGCAGGGTAACCTCACTGGCGGTCAGCGTCAGTGCGTGCCCCTGCTGCAATGCCGGGAAGGCTTCCCAGCCAGTGCCGGCGGTCATCCACTCACCGGTAAGCGCCTGCATTCTGGCCACCGCTGCCTCGGGCGTCAGCACGCTTTCGCTGGCTTCACCCTGCCAGCGCCCCTGCTCGTCCCGCTGATACTCTGCCCAGTAGACTTCACCCATTCGCGCATCAATGGCGGTCAGTACGCGGCGGGCGCCGTGCAGACGCCACGCCCCTTCCGCCATCGTCGCCAGCGTCGAGACCGCGATCATCGGCAGGGCTGCGCCCAGTGCCAGGCCCTGCGCAATACCAATACCGATACGGACGCCGGTAAAGCTGCCGGGGCCGCGCCCAAAGGCCAGCGCATCCAGATCGGTCAGTTCCAGCTGACCGGCGAGCAGGAGCTCTTCGACCAGCGGCAAAATACGCTGGGTGTGATCGCGCGGGGCGATTTCGAATCGGGCATCGATCTGTTGCTGATTCAGCAAGGCGGCTGAACAGGCTTCTGTCGCCGTATCCAGCGCTAAAATTCGGGCTGACATGACTACCTCAGAAGAAAGAAAACGGCGCGCATCTTAGCACAGAATTATGCGTCTGGTTCGGGTTGCTGGCGGATAAAGGCGATGGCGCGGTGGATGTCCCGGGTGCGCGGCGTCGGCGGCAGACTGTTCAGGAACAGCGCGCCGTAAGGACGTGACACCAGCCGTTGATCGCATATCACCAGCACGCCGCGATCGTCGGTGTCACGGATTAACCGTCCCACCCCCTGCTTCAGGGTGATCACCGCATCCGGCAACTGCACATCCGCAAAGGGATCGCCGCCGCGAATCCGGCAATCTTCCATCCGGGCTTTCAGCAGCGGATCTTCCGGTGAGGTGAAAGGCAGTTTGTCGATGATCACCAGCGACAGGGCATCCCCGCGCACATCCACCCCTTCCCAGAAACTGCTGGTCGCGACCAGCAGCGCATTCCCCTTCTCAATAAACTGCTGCAGCAACTGGCCTTTACTGGTTTCACCCTGCACCAGCACCGGCAGCGTCATGGAGGCGCGAAATTCGGCCGCCAGCTCACGCATCATCAGGTGTGAAGTACAGAGGAAGAAGCAGCGACCTTTGTTGGCATCAATCAGCGGCTTCATCATCGCGGCCAGCTGGCGGGCGCCCCCCGAACGGTTAGGCTCCGGCAGATTGCGCGGCACGCAGAGCAGCGCCTGCTTCGCAAAGTCGAACGGGCTGTTGAGGATCAGGCTTTTTGCCGCATTGACACCCAGCCGTTCCGAGAAGTGCGCCATCTTCTCATCCACTGCCAGGGTGGCTGAGGTAAAGATCCACGCGGCTTTACGGTTATCCATCACTTCACGAAAACGCTCCGCGACGGAGAGCGGCGTCAGCGCCAGGATAAAGTGACGTGAGGTACATTCATACCAGTAGCTGTAGCCCGGCTCGTTGATGGCCCGCAGCCGTTTCAGCCGGGTACGATAGAGCGCGGCGCGCTCAAAAGCGGCATCCAGCAGGGCTGAACGTCCCAGAGAGAGCTTGATGACGTCGTAACAGAGTTCGAGTGCATCATCCAGCAGCGTAAACATCCGCAGAATGGCGTTGTCGCTCAGCAGCTCACGCAGATTCCCGCGATAGCCGGGATCGCCCAGTGACAGGCGAAAGTCCTGCGCGCACTGCGCCAGACGGTCAGCGGATTTCTGCAGCTGCTGGGCATCGCGCACCTCGGTGCGGTAGGCGATGATGATATCTTTGGCGAGGTCGAGCAACTGACGGCTGGAGAGCTGCTGGCCAAAATACTGGCTGGCGATGTCGGGCAGCTGATGGGCTTCGTCGAAGATCATCACATCCGCTTCAGGGATCAGTTCCCCAAAACCGCCCTCTTTAACCACCAGGTCGGCGAGAAAAAGATGGTGGTTTACCACCACCACATCCGCGTCCATGGCGCGCTTTCGCGCCTTCACCACAAAGCACTCTTTGTAACGCGGGCAGTCGGTGCCCAGGCAGTTATCGTTGGTACTGGTGACCAGCGGCCAGACCGGGCTGTCTTCGGTCACGCCCGCGCAGCTGCTGATGTCGCCATCTTCGGTCTGTGATGACCAGCTGCGCATCGTCACCAGATCGGTGAGCGCCTGCGCGGTCAGATCGCCACCCGCCATCGACTGCTGTTCCATGCGTTCCAGACAGAGGTAGTTAGAGCGGCCTTTCAGCAGCGCGGTTTTGCCTTTGAACTTCAGCGCCCTGACCATGGTGGGCAGATCGCGCCCATAGAGCTGATCCTGCAGCGCTTTGGATCCGGTCGAGACAATCACTTTTTTATTGGCCCGTAAGGCGGGTGCCAGGTAAGCGTAAGTTTTACCGGTCCCGGTACCGGCTTCGACGACCAGTTCACCCTGCTCTTTTACGGCTGCAGAGACCGCCTGCGCCATCTCGCGTTGTGCTTCCCGCGGTTTAAAACCCGGGATACCCAGCGCCAGCGCGCCATCCACTGCAAAATCGTCTGCCACATACCCTCACTAAGAACGGCAAAAACACTGTAATTATGTCAGTATTGAACAGACAAAGCAAAACGGAGGTTTATCAATGATTTACGAAGAGGCGGGCAGATTCCTGACAGCCAGCGAGCTCTCCTGAACGTGCTGTTAGTACTTCCCCTGCGGCATAAAGTCACATTCACTGAACGTTTAATTCGCGGTGTCCGTGAATGCGGGGAAGAAACGGAGAGGAAATAACCCAGTGCGACGAAAGAGAGACGGGTTTCATTAACGTTGTGCGTGCGCAGGATTATTTAAGCCGGGATTGAACGCTATTTTCATCGCACATGAATCTGCTGCGGAAATAAAGAACCGCAAAACGGCGCACAGGCGGTTTTGCGGTGTTAGCAGAGGGGCGACCGGTGTCAGACATCTCTTACGGTCGGATCGTCTTCCTCATCCTCTTCTTCATCTTCCGGGTAGATCTCAGCATCATCTGGCAATGGCTCATCGTAATCTGGACGTTCAGACATAATTACCTCCGGTGATAAATAGCAGCACTGCTATTTGATCTGATCATAGTTAACCGGCGCCGGAGGCCGCTGAGTTTCCTTGTGAACTGTGAGCCAGGCGTAAGATCGTTGTAACAGATTGAAAACGATCGCGAGGTGACGCCGCGCTGTGCTAGTGCCGGATATAAAACGCGCCCGCCAGCATGGCAATAAACAGCAGAGCAAAGGTGATAAAACCCTGCTTACTGCCTTTAGAGAGACCGACAAAGGCCGATATCACAATAAACAGCAGCGTCAGTGCGCCCGCCATCACCCAAAACAGATACTGCGTATTCGCCATGTGCTCATCCTCATCCTGTGGCGCGATATTTCGCTGATTTATACCATTTTTACGCCTGGCCTGTCCTGCATTCCCGCGCCTCGCCAGCCGGATGCTGCCGCATTCCGTCCCCGCCTGTCCGCTAAAGCCTGTGACGCAGTCAGCAAATGCAGAGGATAACAGCAGGAAATAACCGCCCGGATTATAATGATTAAATCGGCTTACCGTTGGGATGTGGCAACCGTAAGCTGACGTGCTGAGACTGGCTTAACGATGTCTTCAGGCTGCGTTAAGCAGATGGCCTTAACCCGACTGCCTGACTCAGGCGGAGGATTGCTATGAATACTTTCCGCATCGGCTCTCTGACTGGCGTGCTGCTGCTCTGCAGCTGTCAGGCCCCCACCCCCGATCAGGCGCGTCTGCAGGAACCCCTCTTTCAGGGCCAGAGCACCCGCACCGTTCCTCAACTCAGCGACTGCATTTATCGCGGCTGGTCCACGACCAGCGTGGTTGCCCGCGATGACACGACCCATACCCGGCCCGGCGGCAGTGCGATCAGCGTCTTTACCTGGGAGGATTCTATCTTTGCGGATGTCTCGCCTCACGGACGAGGGGCAGAGGTCAAATATTTTACCACCTTCCGGATGGCACCTCAGGTGATGGCAGACAGGCAGGCGATTGTTAAGCGCTGCCTGTGAGGGGTGACAGCGATGCGGGGAATATGGCAGGCTAACTGCCACTTTATTCAGGGAGAAGCCGATGAGTATTACCCGTATTGACCCGGAACACCGTATGTCCGAGGCCGTGATTCACAATGACACGATCTACTACACCAGCGTACCGGAAAACCTGGACGCCGACGCCGAAGCGCAGACGGCCAATGCGCTGGCGGTGATTGATGCGATGCTGACGCGTCTCGGCAGTGACAAGAGCAAAATTCTTGATGCCACGCTGTTTCTGGTGGATAAGGCTGATTTCCCTGCCATGAACCGCGCCTGGGACGCCTGGGTCTCTCCCGGTAATGCACCGGTGCGCTGTACGGTTCAGGCCGGGCTGTTAAATCCAAAGTACAAAATTGAGATAAAAATTATCGCTGCACGTTAAGCAGAGCGGGCGTTATTCTTCTTCGTTTTCGTCATCTTCGTCGTCGAAGAGCGCCCGGATCTGTTCGCCCGAGTGAGTCTGCCGGATCTCCTGCGCCACCTGGGCGATGGCCTGACCACTCGATAAACCCCCTGCCATCAATTCCTGAATACGCTCGACGGCCTGCTGCTGCTGCTCATGAGAGAGCGCCGGTAATCCTGTAAACATGTTCTGCTCCTGTGTTGGGTCAGACAGTATCCCACGCGGAACTAACAGGTGCCAGTCAGGAAAAAATATGTCAGTCTGACCGCCTCTTTGCTTGCTGATTTTTCTGCCCGATGATTGTTGAAACCCTCACGCTTGATTATACCCCGGATGCGCTGACCCGGCGTTTTGCCCCCATTGCCCATCTGCCCTGGGCGATGCTGCTCTCCTCCGCCCAGGCCAGCCACAGCGATAACCGCTTTGATATTCTGACGGCTAATCCCCGCGCCACCCTGGTGACCCGCGGGGAGATCACCTCGATCAGCGATCGCAGCGGCACCCGTGAATCGGCCGCCGACCCTCTGCTGCTGGTGCAGCAGCAGTGCGATGCGCTGGGCGTGACGCCTGCCGCCAGTGAGACGCTGCCGTTTCAGGGCGGCGCGCTGGGTCTGTTTGGCTACGACCTGGGCCGCCGGTTTGAAACGCTGCCC
The DNA here is from genome assembly GCF_000255315.1 of Pantoea sp. Sc1. Classification (NCBI taxonomy): domain Bacteria; kingdom Pseudomonadati; phylum Pseudomonadota; class Gammaproteobacteria; order Enterobacterales; family Erwiniaceae; genus Pantoea; species Pantoea sp. Sc1. The sequence goes on along the minus strand of NZ_AJFP01000001.1, from coordinate 1,897,063 downwards.
GCCAGGGCCGAGGCCGACCTCATCACGCCCGATATGGCCGTAGGGATCTATGACTGGGCGCTGATTGCCGATCACCATCAGCAGACCCTGACCCTGGTGGCGCTGGAGGCCGCGCAGGCGCGGCTCGCCTGGCTGACACAGTGGCCCGCGCGTGAGGCGCTGCCCTTTTCACTGACCAGCGGCTGGCGTTCTAATCTGAGCTACGCCGACTATGCCGCCCGCTTCGCGGCGGTTCAGGACTATATCCAGGCCGGTGACTGCTACCAGGTTAATCTGGCACAGCGTTTCCAGGCGGCTTATCAGGGAGATGAGTGGCAGGCGTTCTGTCAGCTGAATGACGCTAACCGTGCGCCGTTCAGCGCTTTTCTTCGCCTGCCGGAGAGTGCCATCCTCAGCCTGTCGCCGGAGCGTTTCCTGTCGCTGAATAACCGGCAGATCGAAACCCGACCGATCAAGGGAACCCGGCCACGCTGCGCGGACCCGATAGCAGATGCGCAGCAGGCGGAGGCGCTGCGTCATGCGGAGAAAGATCGGGCCGAGAACCTGATGATCGTCGACTTACTGCGTAATGACATTGGCCGCGTGGCGCAGCCCGGCTCCGTTACCGTGCCGGCACTGTTTGAGGTGGAACCCTTCCCCGCCGTGCATCATCTGGTGAGTACGGTTCGTGCCCGGCTGCCCGCCTCTCTGCAGGCCACCGACCTGCTGCGGGCCTGTTTTCCGGGAGGCTCGATTACCGGCGCGCCCAAGATCCGGGCCATGGAGATCATCGATGAACTGGAGCCCCAGCGGCGCAATGCCTGGTGCGGCAGCATTGGCTATCTCAGCCTCTGTGGGCGGATGGATAGCAGCATCACCATTCGCACCCTGATTGCCGAGGGTCAGCAGCTCTACTGTGCTGCCGGTGGCGGCCTGGTGGCAGACAGCGATCCGCACGCGGAATATCAGGAGACGCTGGATAAAGTGAGCCGGATCTTACCGGCACTGGAACAATCGGGAGGTTCAGTTGGCTCTGACGCTTGAGACTTTTCGCTGCCGCTTTCTGTTGCAGCAGCCTGCGCGCACGACGCAGCGCCTCTCTGGCCGGCACGCGGCAGTCCTCGTGCCCATCGTGGCGCGGCCTGAGCCGGGCCTGTTGCTGACGCAGCGCTCGCACGCCCTGCGCAAACATGCCGGACAGGTCGCCTTTCCGGGCGGAATGCAGGATGACGACGACGCTTCGCTGATCGCCACAGCACTCCGCGAGGCCCATGAAGAAGTGGGCATCGAACCGCAGCAGGTCGAGATACTGGGTTCGCTGCCTGCGGTGACCAGCAGTACCGGTTTTCAGGTGACGCCGGTGCTGGGGATCATTCCGGCCAGTCTGCGTTTAACCCTCAACCCGGATGAGGTGCACCGCGCCTTTGAGATGCCGCTGGCTGAGGCGTTACAGCTCAGCCGCTACAGTTCGCTGGAGGTTCATCGGGCCGGTGTCAGGCACCCGGTCTGGCTGTCACGCTATCAGGATTATCTGGTGTGGGGGATGACCGCCGGAATAATCCGCGCACTGAGCACACAGATCGCCTTCTGACCACCCCTTTTCCCGCCCGATCATCCCGGAAGCCCGTCAACTCCCTGCCGGGCCCCGCTATAATATTTTCTATCGGTTTTGATAAGTTTATTTCATGCGAAAAGCTGCTCTTTTCCGGTGCATGACCATTACTATTAGCGCCATAAACTGCCCCGGCAGAGTGAGAATAATTGTGAGGAGTGTCACCTGTGATTAGTGTTTTCGACATGTTCAAAGTGGGCATTGGCCCCTCGAGTTCGCATACTGTCGGCCCGATGAAAGCGGGTAAACAGTTTGTGGACTTGCTGTGCGAACAGGGAAAGCTGCAGGAGGTCACCCGAATCGCTGTAGATGTCTACGGTTCCCTGTCGCTGACCGGCAAGGGTCACCACACTGACATCGCCATCATTATGGGTCTGGCGGGCGAATCGCCGGACACCGTTGATATTGATGCGATCCCCGCCTTTATTAAAGACGTTGAGCAGCGTGAGCGACTGCTGGTGGCGAAAGGGGCGCACGAAGTCGACTTCCCGCGCGAAGGCGGCATGGTGTTTCGCAGTGAGAATCTCTCGCTGCATGAAAATGGCCTGCGCCTGCTGGCCTTTGCCGACGACCTGCTAATCCTGTCAAAAACCTACTATTCCGTGGGTGGCGGGTTCATTGTTGATGAAGAGCATTTCGGCCAGTCGGCGCTGGATGAGGTCTCGGTTCCGTGGCCGTTCCACTCTGCCAAAGATCTGCTGGCGCACTGCCGTGAAACCGGCCTGTCACTCTCCGGCCTGGTGATGAAAAATGAGCTGGCGCTGCACAGCCGCGATGAGATCCATGCCTACTTCGCCACGATCTGGCAGACGATGCAGGCCTGTATCGATCGCGGTCTGAATACCGAGGGCGTCCTGCCCGGTCCTCTGCGTGTGCCACGCCGCGCCGCGTCGCTGCGTCGCCTGCTCACCTCCTCAACCAAACACTCCAGCGACCCGATGATTGTGATCGACTGGATCAATATGTTTGCGCTGGCCGTCAATGAAGAGAACGCGGCGGGCGGCCGGGTGGTGACCGCCCCGACGAACGGTGCCTGCGGTATCGTGCCTGCGGTGCTCGCCTACTATGATCACTTTATCGAACCCGTAACGCCCGATATCTTCCTGCGTTACTTCCTCGCCTCGGGGGCGATTGGCGTGCTCTATAAGATGAACGCCTCCATCTCGGGCGCAGAAGTGGGCTGCCAGGGTGAAGTCGGCGTTGCCTGCTCCATGGCGGCGGCCGGGCTGGCAGAGCTGCTGGGCGGCAGCCCGGAGCAGGTCTGCGTGGCGGCTGAGATCGGCATGGAGCATAACCTGGGTCTGACCTGTGACCCGGTCGCCGGACAGGTGCAGGTGCCCTGCATTGAGCGTAATGCTATCGCCTCTGTCAAAGCGATTAACGCCGCGCGTATGGCCCTGCGCCGCACCAGTGAGCCGCGCGTCTCTCTGGATAAGGTCATCGAGACGATGTATGAAACCGGCAAAGACATGAATGCCAAGTATCGTGAAACCTCCCGCGGCGGTCTGGCCATTAAAGTACAGTGTGATTAAGCGAAACGTTTAAACGTTCAAATAACGTGCAAACGTAATCAAATCCGCATCCTGCGCTATCTCAGCGCAGGTTTACACGGTAGAGTATTTTCCGCGCAGCCGTCCGGCCTGCGCAGCTATCCAGACCCGCTTTTCTGCATTCCGGCCTCAATTTTAATGGGGCCGTGCCGATATTAACCCCGATATTTTTTGCTTTTTTCTGGCTTTAGGGAAGGTGGATACTGATGTATATGGCCCAGCAATTTGTTGGACAATTCAGACGAAAGCGTTTGCTTATTGCACTGTCAATCGCCACCGTAGTGCTGATACTCACGCTGGCCTTTCGCTATATCGAAGAGAAGTCACGTATTGAGCAGCAGGCAATGGATTTTGCCGACAAAGCGATTATGCGCTTTGACCGGATGTTCTCGCCGCTGGAGGTATCCGCCAATAACACGCTGGGTCTGGTCGGCGTCCCCTGTCAGGACGTCCGCTTTCCGCTGATTGAAAAAATCTCTTCCCTGCAGACCGTCCGGGCGATTCTGCTGGTGGATAACGACAGTATCTACTGCTCCAGTATTTACGGGCCTCGCGCCATCCCCTTCAGCCAGACCTACCCCGATTTAGCTTTTAACAACCAGCGCATGACCCTGTCTACCGACCAATATCTGCTGAAAGGCTCGCCGGTTCTGCTGCTGTGGACCCCCAGAAGCCTCGATAACCGCGCCGGGATTCTGCAGGTAATTAACATCGAGATGATGAGCAACTATGTGCTCGAACCGCAGCTGCCCTGGGTGGAACGTGCCGTGTTCAACGTCAACGGCCAGAGTCTGGAGTATGGTAATCCCCTTATTGAGCCGACCGTACCCTCGGAAGAGGAGGTGAGCTATGAGCAGGGCTCGCTGCGTTACCCCTTTACTCTGACGCTCTATGGCCCCTCACCGACCCGACTGGCGCTGGCAACCCTGCCCTCGCAACTGCCGCTGGCGCTGCTGCTCAGTCTGCTGATGGGCTACATTGTCTGGCTGGCGACCGCAAACCGGATGAGCCTGAGCTGGCAAATCAGTTATGGCATCACGGCTAATGAGTTTATGGTCTACTGTCAGCCGCTGATCAACAGCAGCAGCGGCGAGTGCGACGGCATCGAGCTGCTGCTGCGCTGGCATAACCCCCGCCAGGGCTGGATTGCACCGGATGTGTTCATCCCGCTGGCCGAACGTCAGAACCTGATTAAGCCGCTGACCCGCTTTGTGCTGAATGAGGTGGTCAGGCAGTTACCCCAGCTACCGGATGACCGCAACTTCCATATCGCTATCAACGTCGCTGCCAGCCATTTCCGGGACCGCGCCATCCTGCAGGATCTGCAGAACCTCTGGTGGCCTGCCAATCCGGTGCCAAAACTGGTGGTCGAGCTGACCGAGCGGGATGCCCTGCCGGTGGTCGATCAGTCGGTGATTGCGCAACTGCACGAGATCGGCGTGCGGCTGGCGATTGATGACTTCGGCACCGGTCACAGCTCACTCTCCTATATGAAGGATTTGCAGCCTGACGTGCTGAAGATCGATAAGATATTCACGGCGGCCATCGGCACGGACGCGATCAACGCGACGGTGACGGATATGGTGATTTCCCTGGCGCAGCGCCTGAACATCAGCCTGGTGGCCGAGGGAGTAGAAACGGCTGAGCAGGCCGCCTACCTGTGCGAACGCGGGGTGGATCATCTGCAGGGCTACTATTTCGCCCGCCCGATGCCGCTGGAGGACTTTCCGGCCTGGCTGACGCAGCACCGGCTGGAGGTGCGGCAGTCCTCATAACCGGACGCGTCGGAAGCGGTGTGTCCTGGCGCTTTGCCGCCACCGATAAAAAAACAGCCGCGGCGGTCAGGCAGCGGCTGTCGGAGAGAGTCAGCGCGGCCTCAGTAACGGACCGCGCGTCGAAAAGCGTTACGCCTCTTCATCCTCATCGTGTGGCTTATCTTTGGTGACGCGCACCAGATCGATACGGTAGTCGGTCGCTTCGATAATCTGAAAGTGCAGCGGGCTGATATCGATCACGTCGCCCGGAAGCGGCAACTGCCCTTTCTGCGCAATCAGCAGACCCGCCAGCGAGGCGTGATCTTCGGTCGGATCGACCAGTTCATGGAAGTCGAGCAGCTGCTGCAGCGAGTGCAGATCGGTGCCGCCCTTCACTAACCAGCCATCCCCATCAGCCACGATCTCCGGCGTTTCATCTTCATCCGGGAATTCACCCGCAATCGCTTCCAGCACGTCCAGCGGCGTAATCAGCCCCTGCACGACGCCAAACTCATTGGTGACGATGACGAAGCTGCCACGTGCACGACGCAGCACGCCAAGCAGGTTAATCGGGTCCAGCGTTTCAGGCACCACGATGGTAGGCGTATTCGCTGCAAACGTCGCCACATCCACGCCATGCTCCAGCGCCACCAGCAGCTCTTTCGCCCGCACCACACCGATAATTTCATCCAGCTCGCCCCGGCAGACCGGGAAGAGGCTGTGAGGTGTATCCAGCAGCTGATCGCGAATCTCATCCAGCGGACGGTTCGCATCGACCCAGGAGATCTCACCGCGCGGCGTCATGATGCTGCGGATCGAGCGGGACGCCAGCGTCAGTACGCCATTAATCATGAAGCGCTCTTCATCTTTAAAGGCTTCCTGCGGCATCGCCTCGGCCAGCGCAGACTCTTCGCTGCTGCCTGCATTGTTGCTGCTCGCCGTCTGCGCGCGGTTGCGACCGCCCATCAGGCGCAGAATCGCCTCTGCGGTGCGCTCACGCATCGGCCGGTTTGACTGATGGCGGATAAAGTTCCGGCGCGCAATCTGGTTGAACAGCTCAATCAGGATTGAGAAGCCAATCGCCGCATAGAGGTAACCTTTCGGAATATGGAAACCAAAGCCTTCTGCCACCAGCGACAGGCCGATCATCAGCAGGAAGCTCAGGCAGAGCACCACCACCGTCGGATGCGCGTTAACGAAGTTGGTTAATGGCTTGGACGCCAGCAGCATCACACCCATCGCAATCACCACGGCGGTCATCATCACCGGCAGGTGGTTCACCATACCCACGGCGGTGATAACGGCATCCAGTGAGAAGACCGCGTCCAGTACCACAATCTGTGTCACCACGGCCCAGAAGCTGGCATAGCCGCGGTTCCCGCCGCCCTCGAGCTGACGGTTCTCCAGCCTTTCGTGTAGCTCCATGGTCGCTTTGAACAGCAGGAACAGGCCCCCGGCCAGCAGGATTAAATCACGACCGGCAAAGCTGAAACCGCCGACGCTGAAGAGCGGCGTGGTGAGCGTAACCATCCAGGAGATCAGCGAGAGCAGACCCAGACGCATCACCAGCGCCAGCGACAGGCCGATCAGGCGCGCTTTATCACGCTGCTTCGGCGGCAGTTTGTCGGCCAGAATGGCAATAAACACCAGGTTGTCGATGCCCAGGACGATTTCCAGTACGACAAGCGTCAGTAAACCCGCCCAGATTGAGGGGTCGAATAAAAATTCCATTATTTATGACTCCTGAACAGGGAAAAGAGCAAGCCGGTGTCTGTCGGCGCAGCGAGGCGTGACATCCGGGTCGTCGGGAAAACAGAGAAAACGCCGTCAGGCGAAAGGTGACGCGCCAGCAGGCGCAAAGAACAGATTAAGCGACGTCGGTGACGATCCATAAAGGTGGGCTGAAGCCCGACACTCCTGAGTAATAAACAGAAGGCTAATGTATCAGGTCGGTAAATGGCGTCAAAAAATTTTCTTATTTTTACAATCTGCAACGAGGTTGATCGTATGCATAAAACGATTCACTCGTTCTGCCGTGGGGTAAATAACTGACCAATGTCACAAAATTTATTTTTTCGATCACTAAAATAAATCGCGACCTAACCGCCTTAACGGTGTTAACCGATGATTTCTGGCGCTCAGCCAGTCATCGCCAGCACCCTGTTAAAAATAACCGAAACGATTCTGACAGGGCCATTTACTCAGATGAGCTTCTTTAGTGAACGGAGGTAGCACGTGACCATTGCGATTGTAATTGGTACTCACGGCTGGGCAGCGGAACAACTGCTTAAAACGGCAGAAATGCTGTTAGGAGAGCAGGAGAACGTCGGCTGGATAGACTTTGTGCCGGGTGAAAATGCAGAAACACTGATCGAAAAATATGAAACGCAGCTGGCAAAACTGGATACGACGCAGGGGGTACTCTTTTTAGTCGATACCTGGGGTGGCAGTCCGTTTAATGCGGCCAGCCGTATCGTGGTGGATAAACCGCAGTATGAGGTCATCGCCGGGGTCAATATCCCGATGCTGGTCGAAACGCTGATGGCGCGCGATGACAACCCGACGCTCGACGAGCTGGTGGCAGTGGCGGTTGAGACCGGCCGTGAAGGCGTTAAAGCGCTGAAAGCCAAAGAGGAGGCGCCCGCGCCCGCCGCCGCAAAACCGGCTGCGCCCGCGCAACCGGCTAAGCCGATGGCCCCCGGCGACCATATGAAGATCGGGCTGGCGCGTATCGATGATCGCCTGATCCACGGCCAGGTCGCGACGCGCTGGACCAAAGAGACGAACGTTCAGCGCATTATTGTGGTCAGCGATGAGGTGGCAAGGGATCACGTCCGCAAAACCCTGCTGACGCAGGTTGCGCCGCCCGGCGTGACGGCGCATGTGGTCGATGTCGATAAGATGGTTCGGGTGTGGAATAACCCGAAGTATGGTCAGGATCGGGTGATGCTGCTGTTTACCAACCCCACCGACGTTCTGCGCGTGGTGGAACAGGGTGTCGATATCAGGACCGTCAACATCGGCGGGATGGCGTTCCGTCAGGGAAAAACCCAGGTCAACAATGCGGTTTCGGTGGATGAAAAAGATATCACCGCCTTCCGCAAACTGAATGAACGCCATATCGAACTGGAAGTGCGTAAGGTTTCCAGCGATCAGAAACTGAAAATGATGGATCTGATTGCGAAAGTAAACGCGTAACAGAAGAGCTGCTGCGCCTGCGTTTCCGGGCTCATTTTCGCTATCCTGCTGAGGACAAGAAGTATGATGGAAATAACCTCGCTACAAATTATTCTGATTTTTATTGTTGCCTGTATTGCCGGCATGGGATCGATTCTGGATGAGTTCCAGTTTCACCGTCCGCTGGTGGCCTGTACCCTGATTGGTATCGTGCTGGGGGATATGAAAACCGGCATTATCATCGGCGGGACGCTGGAGATGATTGCGCTGGGCTGGATGAACATCGGTGCCGCCGTGGCCCCCGATGCCGCTCTCGCCTCCATCATCTCCACCATTCTGGTGATCGCGGGCGGTCAGAGTGTGGGAGCCGGTATTGCGCTGGCCATCCCGCTGGCCGCAGCCGGACAAGTGCTGACCATCATCGTGCGAACCCTGACTGTCGCCTTCCAGCATGCCGCGGACAAAGCCGCAGAGAAAGGCAACCTCACCGCTATCTCCTGGATCCATGTCTCTGCCCTGCTGCTGCAGGCGATGCGTATCGCTATCCCGGCGCTGATTGTGGCGATCTCCGTCGGCACCAGTGCGGTTCACGCTCTGCTCAGTTCGATCCCTGAAGTGGTCACCAATGGTCTGAATATCGCGGGCGGCATGATTGTGGTGGTCGGTTACGCGATGGTCATCAACATGATGCGCGCGGGCTACCTGATGCCCTTCTTCTATCTCGGCTTTGTCACCGCGGCCTTTACCAACTTTAACCTGGTGGCGCTGGGGGTCATTGGCGTGGTGATGGCGGTGCTCTACATTCAGCTCAGCCCGAAATACAACCGTGTAGCGGGGGCTCCTTCCGGCCCGGCGACCGCGAACGATCTTGATAACGAACTCGATTAAGGAACAGGTGATCACATGGTTGATATTACGAAAGTCGAAAAGAAACTGACACCCGGTGACGTCCGCGCCGTCTTTATGCGCTCGAACCTGTTTCAGGGATCGTGGAACTTTGAACGTATGCAGGCGCTGGGCTTCTGCTTCTCAATGGTGCCGGTGATACGCCGTCTCTATCCGGAGAATAATGATGAGCGCAGGCAGGCAATCAAGCGCCATCTGGAGTTCTTCAACACCCACCCTTATGTGGCCGCGCCGGTGCTCGGCGTTACCATGGCGATGGAGGAGCAGCGTGCCAACGGCGCGCCTATCGACGACGGTGCCATCAACGGCCTGAAAGTCGGTCTGATGGGCCCGCTGGCCGGTGTCGGCGACCCGATCTTCTGGGGCACCGTGCGTCCGGTGTTTGCCGCGCTGGGTGCCGGCATCGCGATGAGCGGCAGCCTGCTGGGCCCCTTGCTGTTCTTTGTGCTGTTTAACCTGGCACGCCTGCTGACCCGCTACTACGGCGTGGCGTATGGCTATCGCAAAGGGATCGATATCGTCAGCGATATGGGCGGCGGATTCCTGCAGAAACTCACGGAGGGCGCCTCGATTCTCGGCCTGTTTGTGATGGGCGCGCTGGTGAACAAGTGGACGCACGTCAACATCCCGCTGGTGGTGTCGCGTATCACCGACTCCACCGGTAAGACCACCGTCACCACGGTGCAGTCGATCCTCGATCAGCTGATGCCAGGCATCGTGCCGCTGCTGCTGACCTTCGGCTGTATGTGGCTGTTGCGCCGTAAGGTCAACGCGCTGTGGATTATCGTCGGCTTCTTTGCCATCGGTATTTTTGGTTACTGGATCGGCCTGCTCGGTCTGTAATCTCAACCGGCCGGGCGCGCTGGCGCCCGGCTTTTAAGCGTAGTGAGCTGAGCCACAACCGGCTGAGCTCACCCCGTTTGAGGCCAGATGTTATGTCATTAACTGATGCGCTTATCGCGCTCTGCATTGCCGCCCTGCTGCTGTTCGCCCTTTATGACGAGGTGATTCTGCCGCGTCGACGCGGGCCTGTCCGCTTACGGGTCGCCCTGCAGCGACGGCACAAAATCGACAGCCTGATTTTCATCGGGCTGCTGCTGATTCTGCTGGGAAACAACATCAGCCATCACGGCCCGCAGCTCACCACCACCCTGCTGATGGTGCTGAGCTTTCTGGCGTTCTGGCTTTTCTGGCTGCGCAGGCCCACGCTACTGATGAAAGCCGAAGGGTTATTTTATGCTGGTGTCTGGATTGATTACCGGCGGATTCAGGGCATGAATCTCTCTGAGGATGGCATTCTGGTCATTCAGCTGGAGCAGCGCCGGCTGCTGATTGCGGTGCAGCAGCTCGACGATCTGGAGCGCATCTATAATACGCTGGTTGAGGCGCGCTAGTCGCGCTGCCACTGCGTCAGGGTAAAGTCGGCATCACAACTGAACGACTCGCTCTGCTGCAGCGTCTCCCAGACCGCCTCCCGCGCCCGCCACGCAAAAGGCGTCATCTGCAGCAGGGTCGTTGCGGCCCCGCCCGTCAGCGCCATCGGATAACGCAGCGTATGCTGCGCCACCTGCCGGAAGCCCGGGTAGGTTTTCTGCTCTGGCGCATGCAGCTGCACGTCACGATAGATCAGGGCTTTGAACTGCTGCAGATGATGCGGTCCCGGCGTTACCGTCAGTACCGTGCCGCCGGGCTTCAGGACGCGGGCCAGTTCCGCTTCATTGCAGGGCGCGTAAATCCGCACCACGGCATCCAGCGAGCCATCGGCAAAAGGCAGACGCTGGCTGGAGGCCACGCAGAACCGCACCGCGGGATAACGCTTAGCGGCGAGGCGGATAGCCATTCTGGCCACATCCAGGCCATACACCTGTACGCCTTCCCCTGCCGCCTCTGCCAGCTCAGCGGTGTAGTAGCCTTCACCACAGCCGATATCCAGAATCTGGCTCTCCGGCAGGTTCAGCACCGGTTGCAGCAGCGCGACGACCTGCTCACGCAACGGCTGATAGTAGCCCGCCTGCAGGAATTCCCGTCGAGCCTGCATCATCTCTGCACTGTCACCTGGCTCACGCGACCGTTTATGCTGAACGGGCAGCAGATTGACATACCCCTCTTTCGCCTGATCAAACTGATGGCGATTCTCGCAGGACCAGCTGCGGGCATGGAAAGTCAGAGGAGAGTGGCAAAGCGGGCAAATCAACGACATAGGGGACTCCGGCATCAGATAACGCGGCGCAGTGTAACCTTATCGTTTACGCATCGGAAGCATAAAGAAAGCCCCGGCCGACCGGCCAGGGCTTTGAGAATCCATATCAGGGTGCGATGCACCGAGGCGGAGTCGAATCAGATAGCAGTGACGTTAACAGCTGCCGGGCCTTTCTGGCCATCCTGAATTTCGAACTCAACGCTCTGGCCTTCAGCCAGGGTTTTGAAACCATTGCCCTGGATGGCAGAGAAGTGTACGAACACATCTTTGCTGCCGTCTGCAGGGGTGATAAAACCAAAACCTTTAGACTCGTTGAACCACTTAACCTGACCTTTAATCTTTGCCATTTTGCAAATTCCTTTAGATGTTTATTTAGCCCGAAGGCTGTCTTACAGAAAAACCAGAGACGTTACTGCATGAGGCACTAATTAAGGTTCGGCAAGGAAGCGGTATTCAACGTCAACGTCTTTACTCGTACTTCTTCACTGAAGATGCCATGCATAAACAGAACTGTACCTCGTTTAACCCACGAATTGTTATCACATATCCTAAAAACAATGGCAAGCCATTTTTAAAGTCTCAGAGAGGCAGCACGCACAATTGCCAGAGGGCTCACACAGCCTGTTCTGTCGCGGCGCTAAAACCCGGCATAAATATAATGAACCCGCAGGTTCATTTCCTCCGGATGCCTTCTCGTCCGGGCTAACTCAATGGATACCATAAGAAATTAATATTTCACAAATATGGCAGTAAGCGAATTGATAAGCGAAGCGACAGGAAAGCGAAGCAGCAATAACCTGACGTTAATCCTGTACGACACTTTTTATTTGGTACAGGTATCTTCTCTCCTGCACCAAAAACAGGAAACTGCTCTGAGCTCTGCTCCAAATAAAAGCAGCCGCGCGAATCCGGCTTATTAAAAATTTAACCATCAATGTGATAAAAAAAGATTTCTGTTAAAAAAAGCCGGTGTAACCGTCTTCCCCGGCTCCAGGATTATTCCTGGGGTGGATTATTCAGGCTGCGGCTTTCGCCTATTCGCCAGGGCGCGAAGCTGCCCTGCTCCTCCTCTGCCCGCCGCAGTGCCGCAGCCAGTTCCTGCGGAGGCGCATCCAGTGCCTCATCAGCCAGTTCAAATACGCCCCAGTGGATAGGCAGCGTCAGCGGTCTGCCCGCCGCCTGCCAGAGTGCCACGGCCTGATCGGGATCCATATGCTGGCCTGCCATGAACCATTTCGGTGCATAAGCGCCAATCGGTAAGGCTGTCACGCTGAAGGGGCCAAGCCGGGCGGGGATCGCCAGCAGGCTGTCGCTGTAGCCACTGTCACCGGAGAACCAGAAGCGCACGGAGGATGAACGCACGACCCAGCCACACCAGAGCGAACGGTTGCGATCGCGGGGCGACCGCATACTCCAGTGACGCGCCGGAACCGCATCAAAACAGAGATCGCCCACCCTGACCTGCTGCCACCAGTCAGCCTGATGTACCTGCTGCACTCCCCGGGCGCGGCACCACGCTGCCAGGCCCAGCGGCACAACAAAGGTGGCCTGCGGGAAACGCCGGACGATCGCTTTGACCGTCGGCCGATCCAGATGGTCGTAATGATTGTGAGAAATCAGCACGACATCCAGATGCGGCAGGTCGGCAATGGTGAGCGGCGCGGGGGTTTTGCGCTGCGGTCCGGCAAAAGAGAACGGCGAGGCGCGGGATGAAAGGGCGGGATCGATCAGAATGTAACGCTGATTGAGCCGCAACAGCACGGCGGCATGGCCCAGCCACCAGAGGCGATCGTCACTGCCGCTGAGATCGGCGGGTTGCCACCACTCTTCAACAAAAGCGTCATAGCCCTGTTGCGGTGGCATCGGAAGACCCTGCGCTTTTCGCTCCCGACGCCAGCGCCGGAGATCGCCCGGCTGACGCGCTTCCGGCTCTGGGTTACGGAAGCCCTCTGGCGTATGGTGCGCTTTACTGCTGTCATACCACGGATTCTTTCCGCTCATCCCGCCTCTCTGTTCTGATTAACGTTCCGGGATTAACCGGATAAAGTCGCGCTTCTCCCGCTCATCCTCGGGTTTTTTACTCTCCGCGCCAGGCTGCAGCTCAATCAGACGACGCAGCAGCTGATTCTGTTTTTTCTGCTCTTCCAGCAGCGATTCCAGCAAACGGATCTGCTCACCGGCTCGAACGCTGGCACGATTAACGAAGAACCAGGCGATAAACGCCACAATCAAAATGATGACCAGCAGGCCATAGCTGACCAGGGGGCCCGGATTTGCGGCTAACTCATTCATAACTGCCTCATAAAACAAAGTGAAAACGCCAGAACACGACAACCGCGTATTCTACCTGTCGCCATCACAAAAGATAATGGGGTTAACGGCAAAGCAGAATTTGCCGTTTCAGTTATCTCTGATCGATTCCCGCCGAAAAGCCAGGCATGCTGCTATCATTCTGACCGGCAGCACCAGGTGGAGCGCTGAGTTACCTTTCACAAGGAGATACAATGAAACTGTTTATTCGCATGGTAGGCTTGCTGGCGGTGATCTGGCTGGCGATGCTCTTTACCGGTTATGGCGTGTTAACCGGCAGCACTAAGAATGCAGCGGGACTGGGCCTGCAGTGCAGCTATCTTACCGCACGCGGTGTGATTAACGCCCAGTATCTGCACACGGACAGCGGCGTGGTCGGCGTAACCGATTGTCCGCTGCTGAAGAAAAGCGGAGAAGTGATCGATAACTGATAAAAGCGCGGGCCGCATGGCCCGCGCTGTTCAGAAAGGATAGGCGTGAAAGCCCATTTCCGAGGAAATCGTTCGCGCCGCCCGCTGCAGCATCTCCACATAATCCTGACGCGCCTCTTCTGAAAAACGAATCGTGGGGAAAGAGAGGCTGAGGCCGGCAATCACCACCCCGAAGCGATCAAAGACCGGCACCGCGAGGCAGCGTAACCCCTCCTCCTGCTCTTCATTATCTTCGCCATAACCCTGCGCCTTCACCTCGTCCAGCGCCGCCAGCAGGGCGTCCGCGCTCGTCAGCGTATTCGGCGTGCTGCGTCTGAACTCCACCTGGCGCAGAATCTCTTCCGTTTCCTCGCGGTCGCGCCAGGCGAGCAGCACCTTGCCAATCGCGGTGGAATAGAGCGGATTGCGGCGACCAATGCGCGAATACATGCGCAGGTTATAGAGCGAGTCGATTTTATGGATGTAGACAATGCTCTCCTCTTCCAGCGCGCCCAGATGCACGGTCTCACGGGTCAGACGCGACAGCTCCCGCATCTGCAGATCCGCGCTGCGGATCAAATCGACATTCTGCAGCGCCTTCGCCCCCAGTTCGAACAGTTTGAGCGTCAGGGAGTACTTTTCGCTCTCACCTTCCTGGGTGACATAGCCCAGCGTTTTCATGGTTTGCAGAAAACGGTAGACCGTGCTTTTTGACATCATCACACGCTGCGCCAGCTCAGTGATGCTGTGGTCGCGCTCTTCACCCAGCGCCTGCAAAATGCCAAACACTTTCAGCACGGAGGAGACGGAATCGGGCTGTTTGCCATTTTCAGCAGAGGACATCGCGCACCTTGTTCAATCAGTTACAGAAATAAGACAGAACGCCAGTATAGAGTGACGCAGCGGAAAGCGGCAATGGTTTCACCCCGGTGTCGCCGGTCACGCGATCTTTTTCACCTCCGGACGCTGCAATTTCGCGTCAACTTCATTAGCATGATGATATTCACCCTCTTTAGTAATTAACCTATGACACTCTCCCCTCCTCAGGATGGTTTACCCGGCGCTCAGCGCTATATGGCGATTATCACCATCGCGCTCGGACTCACGATGGCGGTATTAGATGGCGCGATCGCCAACGTGGCGCTGCCCACCATCTCACGTGAACTGAACGCCAGCCCGGCGCAGTCCATCTGGATAGTGAACGCCTATCAGATTGCGATTATCGTCTCGCTGCTGTCGCTCTCCTTCCTCGGTGACATGCTGGGCTATCGTCGCGTGTACCAGACAGGTCTGGCGCTGTTTATTGTGACGTCGGTCTTCTGCGCCTTCTCCACCTCACTCACCATGCTGACCTGCGCCCGCGTTCTGCAGGGGCTGGGCGGCGCGGCGCTGATGAGCGTCAATACCGCCCTGATACGCATTATCTATCCGCAGCGCTATCTGGGGCGCGGTATGGCCATCAACTCGCTGGTGGTGGCGGTTTCGACGGCGGCGGGCCCGACGGTGGCGGCCGCCATTCTGTCGGTGGCGAGCTGGAAATGGCTGTTTCTGATTAACGTCCCGCTGGGTGCCGTGGCACTCTGGCTGGCGCTGCGGACGCTGCCCGATAATCCGCAGAAAGCCACTACGCAGAAATTTGATGTGCCCAGCGCCATCATGAACGCCCTGTTCTTTGGGCTGATCATCTCCGCATTGAGCGGTTTTGCGCAGGGTCAGAGTCACCTGCTGGTGCTGTCAGAAGTGATCGGACTGCTGGTTGTCGGGTGGTTCTTCATTCGTCGCCAGCTCGCGATGACGGTGCCGCTGTTACCGGTTGACCTGCTGCGTATCCCCATTTTCAGCCTGTCGATGGGGACGTCGGTCTGTTCGTTCTGCGCGCAGATGCTCGCCATGGTGTCGCTGCCCTTCTTTCTGCAAAACGTCCTGCAGCGTGATGAGGTGGCCACCGGTTTACTCCTGACGCCCTGGCCGCTGGCCACCATGGTGTTTGCGCCGATTGCCGGCCGGCTGATTGGGCGGGTGCACGCCGGGCTGCTGGGGGGCATCGGTCTGGCGATGTTCGCGCTGGGGCTGTTTCTGCTTGCCTGGCTGCCGGCCAATCCCGGCGACGGCGATATCATCTGGCGCATGATGCTGTGCGGTGCCGGTTTCGGGCTGTTTCAGTCGCCCAACAACCATACTATTGTCACCTCAGCGCCCCGTCATCGCAGCGGCGGTGCCAGCGGCATGCTGGGTACCGCGCGTCTGCTGGGTCAGAGTGCGGGTGCCGCGCTGGTCGCGCTGATGTTTAATCTGTTTGATGAGCAAGGCACGCACGTCTCGCTGCTGCTGGCGGGCAGTTTTGCCGCCGTAGCGGCGCTGGTCAGCGTGTCACGGATGACGCAGAACCGCGCCTGAGGGCCGAAAAAGAAAAGGCGACCCGGGGGTCGCCTTTTTTATGCCGCTCAGGGCTATTTCAGATACTGGCCGCTGCGCAGGGCTTCAATACGCTTGTCCAGCGGGGGATGCGACATAAACAGCTCGCTGAACGACTTGCCTTTGCCGTTGATGCAGAACGCCATCATGCTGCTCGGCTCCTGCGGTTCGTAGCTGGTTTTCAGACGCTGCAGCGCCGCAATCATCTTCTCACGGCCGACCAGCTTCGCTGAACCGGCATCGGCGTGGAACTCGCGGTGACGGGAGAACCACATGGTGATAATGCTGGCAAGAATACCAAACACCAGCTCCAGCACCATCGACACCGCAAAATAGACCAGCGGGTTGCCGTTGCTGCTCTCTTCGCCATCGTCACGGTTGCCGGACATGAAGCCCGCCGCGATCTGCGCCAGAATGCGGGACACGAAAATCACGAAGGTGTTCACCACACCCTGAATCAGGGTCATAGTGATCATGTCGCCATTGGCGATATGCGACACTTCGTGCGCCAGGACCGCTTCAGCCTCATCGCGGCTCATGTTCTGCAGCAGACCGGTTGAAACCGCTACCAGCGAGGCGTTACGACGTGCACCCGTGGCAAAGGCGTTGATGTCAGGCGCGTGATAAATCGCGACCTGTGGCATCGCAATGCCCGCCTGTTGAGCCTGACGGCCGATCGTCTCCATCAGCCAGCGCTCCGTTTCATTGCGCGGCTGTTCAATCACTTCACCACCCACCGATCGCAGTGCCATCCACTTCGACATCAGCAGTGAAACAAACGCACCGCCGAAGCCAAACAGGCCTGCCATGATCATCAGGCCCTGGACACTGCTTGACTGGATCCCTGTCAGGCTGAGAATCAGCCCGAATACCAACATCACAGCCAGGTTGGTCATCAGGAAAAGAGCAATACGCATCATAATCGTTAATCTTCCTCAGTAGTTCACGCGCCTATACGCGGATAGATATCCTATGTGCATTGGGGCGCTTTTCAAGCGACCTTAACGTTTAAGTGCCTAAAAAGACATAACTTTACATTTTGTCACGCCTGCTGCGCCGACCGTCACGCTGGCACGATTACGGCGGCTAATGATTACGGCGGAATGACCCTCCCGCAGGCAAAAAAAAGCACCGCCAGGCGGTGCTTTTTCTCATAGCCGCGGCTTATTTCGCCGCGGGCGCTTCCGGCTGGGATTTCTCCAGCTGCGCCAGATCGTTCGCAATCTTCACCGTCTCATCGAGGTAAGGATCGGGCTCTTTATAATCTTTCGGCAGCTCGTCCAGGTTTTTCAGCGGTTTTTTGCCTTCGGCCTGATAACGCGCGTTGATACGCTCCAGACGTAACGCATCATCTTCGTGATTCTCTTTCTCGCGCTGAGCGAGGTTGAGCGACACAATGTTGCGTTTATCTTTCAGGGCATTGAAACGCGCAATGTCCTTCATGATGTACTGGAACTCACGATCCTGGGCAATACGTTCAGCGTGCTGCTTCGTCAGCTGCGCCACCAGCGGTTTGACGTCGCCGGTTTTGACGTAGGTCGCCGCTTTGATGCTGTCCCACGGCAGTGCGTTATCTTCGAACTTCTCACCGGTTTCAGCCGCTTCCACCCCGGTTGGCATCAGCAGATCGGGCGTGACGCCTTTACGCTGGGTACTGCCACCGTTAATCCGGTAGAACTTCTGAATGGTATAGGAAACGGAGCCTAACGCCGGCCACTCCGGACGCAGCATCTGATCGTAGATGCGGTTCAGAGAGCGATACTGCTGCACGGTGCCCTTCCCGAAGGTCGGCTCGCCGACGATCACTGCACGACCGTAATCCTGCATCGCCGCAGCGAAGATCTCAGAGGCGGAGGCACTGAAGCGGTCAACCAGCACCACCAGCGGCCCTTTGTAATAGACTACGCCGTCGTTGTCGCTGTCTTCACGCACCCGACCATTGTTGTCGCGCACCTGAACAACCGGACCACTCGGAATAAACAGACCGGAGAGCGAAACCGCTTCGGTCAGCGCACCGCCGCCGTTGGTCCGCAGATCGATCACGACGCTGTCAACGTTCTGCTTCTGCAGCTTCTGCAGCTGAACCTTCACGTCATCGGTGAGACCGACATAGAAACCAGGAATGTCGAGCACGCCCACTTTCTGTTTACCGACATTCTTGATGCTCATTTTGACGGCGCGATCTTCCAGACGGATTTTCTCACGCGTCAGCGTCACGGTGCGGGTTTTGGTGCCCTTACCGGCTGGCAGGATCTCAAGGCGCACTTTGCTGCCTTTCGGTCCTTTGATTTTCGCCACCACGTCATCCAGACGCCAGCCAATCACATCTTCCATCGGCTTGCCGGGCTGACCGACGCCGACGATGCGATCGCCCACCGTGATGGATTTACTTTTCGCTGCCGGTCCACCCGCAACCATCGAGTTGATGACGGTGTAGTCGTCATCCATCTGCAGCACGGCACCGATCCCTTCCAGAGACAGGCTCATCTCGGTGTTGAACTGCTCGGTGTTACGTGGCGACAGGTAGCTGGTGTGCGGATCGATTTCGCGGGCAAAGGCGTTCATTACCAGCTGGAAAACGTCCTCACCGTTGCTCTGGGCGAGACGGCGAATCGCGAAGTTATAACGCTTGGTCAGAACGTCGCGAATCTCCTGGTCGGTTTTACCCGCCAGCTTCAGGCTCAGCTGGTCATATTTGACCTTAGCATCCCACAGAGCATTCAGCTCGGCTTCATCTTTCGGCCAGGGAGCCTTGCCGCGGTCAATGTCGATGGTGTCATTGCCGCTGAAGTTCATCGGACGCGCCAGCACCGTCAGCGCATACTGATAGCGCTCAAAACGGCGTTTCTGCGCCAGATTATAAAGGTCGTAAAAGAGGTCCAGCTTGCCACTGCGCAGCTCATCGCCGACGGTGGTTTTTTTGCTGGCAAACTGCGCCACATCCGACGCCAGCAGCACATTGTGGCTGTAGTCGAGCATGTTCAGATAGCGATCGAAAATCTTCGCTGAAAAGTTCTGATCCAGGTCGAACTGGCGGTAGTGGGAACGGGTGAAGCGTGAGGTGACACGCTCACTGACCGTCGGGTCCTGCGGGTCTTCGTGAAGCTGGGGGATCTGATCGGCGCGGGTGATATTCTCCGCGCCGAACGTTGGGCCTGCTAACAGCAGGCCCGCAATAAGTCCAACTTTGAAAAGGGTGTTCATGCCGGGGTTAGCCTCCGTTTCAGAACTGCAAGTGTTCTGCGCGCACAATCATTGCCATGCCGGAAGCGAGCTGGACCCGAACGCCGTCTTTCGATACTTCAAGAACGGTAGCGTCCATCGCACTTTTGCCTGCTTTAACTTTAATACTCTGGCCGGGTTGCAAAGTTGAGGTATCAGTGATGGGTCGGGCTTCCTGCTCCGGACGTGGGGCTGGTTTGCGATGCTGTGAGGCGGTCGCACGCGGTGCAGCAGTCTGCGGACGCGGTTTGCGTGCGGCGTCGCCCTCGGCAGGCTTACGTGCAGCAGGCTTGCGCGCGCGACGCGGTGCCGCGCCCTCTTCGCTTTCACCCGCTTCACGACGGGCGGCACGCTGCTGATCGCGCTGTGCCTGAACACGCGCTTTCGCTTCTTCAAGCTGCTTACGCGCATGCTCGACATGCTGCTCATCCAGCACGCCACAGGCGTTACCGTCGAGATCGACACGGATAGCACCGGCTTTGATGCCGTAGAGATAACGCCAGCTCGACGTATAAAGACGCAGCGCGGAACGCAGCTGTGTTTTGCTCAGGCTCATTTCGCCCTGAACACGCTCGACCAGATCCTGAAAGATACCGATTTTGAGCGGACGCGCTTCACCTTCAGCGCTAAAGCAGTGCGGAAAGCGCTCCGCCAGAAAAGTGATGACTTCTTTACTGCTATTCAACTTAGGTTGATTTTCCATGAAATTTCCTGATTACAACGGGTTTGCCGACCAGCGCAGGCATGAACAGGCGACATTATAATGACAACATCGCTAAATGCCATGTGATCCAGTCGATTAGCTGCGCGTCAGCTGCAGATATTTTTCTAAGTCGCTGTTCGCAAGCACTTCACAAAGCCCATCAGTCAGTGTGACCAGCCCTGATTCGTCATCGCTGTCAAAACGATTGTAATCCACGCTGTCGATGTCCAGCACCCCAACCACAGTGCCATTCACTTTCAGAGGAATCACAATCTCAGCGTTGCTGGCAGCGTCGCAGGCGATGTGGCCCGGGAAGGCATGCACATCATCCACGCGTTGCACTTTCTCTTCTGCCAGCGCCGTGCCACACACACCTTTACCGACCG
The DNA here is from genome assembly GCF_000255315.1 of Pantoea sp. Sc1. Classification (NCBI taxonomy): domain Bacteria; kingdom Pseudomonadati; phylum Pseudomonadota; class Gammaproteobacteria; order Enterobacterales; family Erwiniaceae; genus Pantoea; species Pantoea sp. Sc1. The sequence continues at coordinate 1,876,439 of NZ_AJFP01000001.1, read as the reverse complement.
GAATGCGCACACAGGCGATTTTGCCCTGGAACGGACCCAGCACCAGCGTATCGGCTTCCGTCAGCAGGTAGAAACCTGCCCAGTTCACGCCATCGAGACGTTCATACAGCAGCGCGCTAAAGTTTCCCATCGCGGCGAGAAACGCCGTTTCGCCCGCCAGCAGAGCTCGCATATCGCGATTTAGATCGGCGTAAAAGGCAGTTTTGTTCATTATTCAACCGTTACCAATGACATCTGAACGGGTTTATTGAGACCGTTCGTTAAAAATAAGTTTTAATTATCCAGAGCGACAAGGTGAATCATAGCGTTAGTTACTATAACCTTAGCATTCTGTGGATCGAAGCGTGATGCCCGAGACAGGCACACAGACAATGTCTTAATGACCGATATCTGTTACTTCTGACGAGCGAAAATTGCACCACCCTATGAAAATTCACGCTATCAGCCAGACATTGCCTCACGCACGTTATCAGCGTTGCCCGCAATGCGATACCCTTTTTTCCTTACCGGATGTGAAATCGCATCAGGCGGCCTACTGTCCGCGCTGCAACGCCCGGATAGTCAGCGGTCACGACTGGTCGATGACACGTCTGATGGCTATGGCCGCCACCATGATGGTGCTGATGCCGTTTGCGTTTTCCCTGCCGCTGGTGGATATCCGTCTGCTGGGGATGCGCATCAATGCCAGCGTGCTCGAAGGCGTGATTCAGATGACGCAGCAGGGAGATGTCCTGACGGCGTCAATGGTGGCCTTCTGCACCCTGGGCGCGCCGATCACCCTGGTGGCCGGCATCTGCTATCTCGGTATCGGTCACCGGCTGGGCATGAACCTGCGGCCCGTGCTGCTGATGCTGGAGAAGCTGAAAGAGTGGGTGATGCTCGATATCTACCTGATCGGCATTGCCGTGGCGTCGATTAAGGTGCAGGACTATGCTTCGCTGGAGATTGGGTATGGGCTGGCGGCTTACATCGCCCTGACGGTGCTGAGCGTGCTGACGCTGATCCATCTCAACATGGAGCAGCTGTGGGAGCATTTCTATCCGCAGCAGCCCGGCAATATGGCGCGTGACGAGATGCAGGTCTGCCTGAACTGTCACCATACCGGCCTGCCGGACGAACGGGGGCGCTGCCCGCGCTGTCACACACCGCTCGACTTCCGTCGCCGCCACAGCCTGCAAAAATCCTGGGCGGCGCTGATTGCCTCGATTGTGCTGCTGATTCCGGCGAACCTGCTGCCAATTTCCGTGGTGTACCTCAACGGATCACGGCGTGAGGACACTATCTTCTCGGGCATTCTGTCGCTGGGTGAAGGCAATGTGCCGGTCGCCGCGATTGTGTTTATCGCCAGTATTCTGGTGCCCTTTACCAAAGTGCTGGTGATGCTGACCCTGCTGCTCAGCATCCATTTCCGCTGTGAACAGGGGCTGCGCACCCGCATCCGGTTACTGCGGTTTGTCACCTGGGTTGGCCGCTGGTCAATGCTGGATCTGTTTGTCATTTCGTTAACCATGTCGCTGGTCAATCGCGATCAGCTGCTGGCTTTTACCATGGGACCGGCGGCGCTCTTTTTTGGCGCCGCCGTTATCCTGACCATTATGTCTGTTGAGTGGCTGGACAGCCGCCTGCTCTGGGATGCACATGCAACAGGAAACGCCGACTACACCGACTAACGCCACGCTGCGCAATAAGCGTAAAGTTTCGCCCTTCTGGCTGCTGCCGATTATTGCGATGCTGATCGCCTGCTGGCTGCTCTGGACCAACTACCAGGAGCGCGGCACCACCATCACCATCAATTTCCAGACGGCGGATGGGATTGTGCCTGGCCGTACCCCGATCCGTTATCAGGGTGTGGAAGTGGGCACCGTGCAGGGCATTAATCTCAGCGACGACTATCGCCGCATTCAGATCAAAGCCAGCATCAAGAGCGATATGCGCGACGCGCTGCGTGAAGACACCCAGTTCTGGCTGGTGACGCCGAAAGCCTCACTGGCTGGCGTGTCGGGACTGGATGCGCTGGTCGGCGGTAACTATATCGGGATGATGCCCGGCAAAGGGAAACCCAGCGAGGCCTTTACCGCGCTCGATACCCAGCCGAAATATCGGGTGAACACCGGCGAACTGCTGATCCATCTGCATGCCCCCGATCTCGGTTCGCTTAACACCGGTTCGCTGGTCTACTACCGCAAGATTCCGGTTGGCCGGGTCTATGACTACAACATCAACAGCAAATCCGACGGGGTGGCGATTGATGTGCTGATTGACCGTCGCTTCACCCATCTGGTGAAAACCAACAGTCGCTTCTGGAACGTCTCCGGCGTCAATGCTGATGTCAGCCTGAGCGGTGCCAAAGTGCAGCTGGAGAGCCTGGCGGCGCTGGTGAATGGCGCGATTGCCTTTGACTCCCCGGAAAATGCCGGAGAGGCTAAAGCGGAGCAGAACTACCGGCTCTACCCTGACCTGGCGCACAGTCAGCGCGGCGTGCTGATTACCCTGGATCTGCCCAACGGCAATAACCTTAAAGCGGGCAGCACGCCGCTGATCTATCAGGGACTGGAGGTCGGCACGCTGACTAAGCTCAACCTGCAGGATGGCGGCAAGGTGACCGGCGAGCTGACGATTGATCCGTCAGTGGTCGGTCTGATGCGCAGCGGCACCCGCATTGAGATGCACAGCCCGAAAATCAGCCTGACCGATACCAGCCTCAGTGCGCTGCTGACCGGTAACACGCTGGAACTGGTTCCCGGCGAAGGTGAGCCGCAGCAGCACTACACCGTGCTGGCGTCAAATGAGACGCTGCTGCAGAAACCCAACGTGCTGACGGTCAGACTGAGTGCGCCGGAGAGCTACGGTATCGATCAGGGGCAGCCGCTGATGCTGCACGGCATGCAGATCGGTCAGGTGATGTCGCGCTCTCTGGATGAGAATGGCGTCAATTTCGTGGTCGCGGTGAATCCTGAGAATCGCAGCCTGGTGCATGGGGACAGCAAATTTATCGTCAACAGCCGGCTCGATGTGAAATTTGGTCTCGACGGAATGCAGGTGTTAGGTGCCAGCGCCCGTGAATGGGTCGATGGCGGCATCCGGCTGGAGCCGGGCAGGAAAGGCGAGCCGAAAACCGCCTATCCGCTGTTTGCCGATGCGGAAAAAGCGGAAGAAGGCATTACCGGTGATGGCCCCTCCACCACCCTGACGCTGACCGCCAACAGTCTGCCTGACGTGCAGGCGGGTTCGGTGGTGCTGTACCGCAAGTTTCAGGTCGGTGAGATTGTGAAAGTCACGCCGCGCGCTGACGCCTTTGATATTGCGGTGCACATCCAGCCGGAGTATCGCAAGCTGCTGACCAGCGAAAGCGTCTTCTGGGCCGAGGGCGGCGCCCGCGTCAGTCTTAACGGTAGCGGCCTGACAGTTCAGGCATCGCCGTTAAACCGGGCGCTAAAAGGTGCCATCAGCTTCGACAACATGACCGGTGCGAAGTCGGCCAAAGGGGTCAAGCGTGTGCTCTACCCGTCTGAAACCGCCGCCCGCGCGGTGGGCAGTCAGATTACCCTGCACACCTATGACGCCAGCAAGCTCTCAGCCGGGATGCCGATTCGTTACCTGGGCATCAATGTCGGCCAGGTGGAGTCGCTATCTCTCAGTAAAGATAACAATCAGGTCGTCGCCAAAGCGGTGCTCTATCCCGAATATGTGGATGATTTTGCCCGCCTCGGCAGCCGTTTCTCGGTGGTCTCTCCAGAGATTTCCGCAACGGGTGTGAATCATCTGGAAACGCTGTTGCAGCCTTACGTTAACGTGGACCCGGGCAAAGGCGGTGCCGTGCGCACCTTTGAGCTGCAGGAGAGCACCATTACCGATTCGCGCTACCTGAATGGCCTGAATATTTACGTTGATGCCACCGAAGCCGGTTCGCTGTCGCTGGGCACCCCGGTGCTGTTCCGCGGCGTGGAAGTGGGCACCGTGACCGGCACGTCGCTGGGCAATATGGCGGATCGCGTGCAGATTGCCCTGCGTATCAGCAAGAAGTATCAGCATCTGGTGCGGAATAACTCGGTATTCTGGCTGGCGTCCGGCTACAACCTCGACTTCGGTCTGATTGGCGGCGTGGTGAAAACCGGCACCTTCCAGCAGTTTATTCGCGGCGGCATCCAGTTTGCCACCCCGCCAACAGTGCCGCTGGCGCCGCAGGCGACGCCGGATAAACACTTCCTGCTGCAGGATGAAGCGCCGAAGGATTGGCGCAACTGGGGAACGGCGATTCCGTCCCCGCGCTAAGTCAGGTCAGGCGGGCAGTCTGATGCTGCCCGCCTGGTTGCTTTGCATCGAGCAGGCTCAGGGAGCATACGCCCTCCGCAAAGACGCAAAAACCGCCATCCCTGGCGGGCTCAGCGCGGACCATACCTGGCCCGCTATGCTTTACTCCGGGCGTATGCTCCCATCGCTTCACGTTTTCAGCGGCCTGTATGCCTCTGCTCAAAACCGCGCCAGACTTATTCCTCCTGAGACGGACAGCCTGGCTGCCCGTTTCCTTTCTGCATGATACACTGCCGCCTTTGCCTTAACTGGAATGTGCCCGTGTCAGATGCTGCTTCGCTTTTCCCCGCCGATTTTCTCTCTTTAATGCGCCAGAGCCTGCCTGATGAGGCCAGCTTTGCGCAGTTCCTCGCCATCAGTCAGCAGCCGCTGCGCCGCACGCTGCGGGTGAATACCCTGAAGATCAGCGTGGCTGACTTCCTGCGTCTCACCGCTGACTATGAGTGGCAGCTTACGCCGGTGCCGTGGTGCGAAGAGGGATTCTGGATCAGCCGGGAAGATGAGAGCCTGCCACTGGGCAGCGTCGCGGAACACCTCAGCGGCCTGTTCTATATTCAGGAAGCCAGCTCCATGCTGCCGGTCACCGCCCTGTTCGACGCTCAGACCGCGGTCAGCGCCGTGATGGATATGGCGGCGGCACCGGGTTCAAAAACCACCCAGATTGCGGCCAGGATGGGCAATCAGGGGATCATTCTGGCCAATGAGTTCTCCTCCAGCCGGGTGAAAGTCCTGCACGCCAATATTACCCGCTGCGGCGTCACCAACAGTGCGCTGACACATTTCGACGCCCGGGTTTTCGGTCCTGCGCTGCCGGAACAGTTTGACGCCATCCTGCTTGACGCCCCCTGCTCAGGCGAAGGGGTGATGCGGAAAGATCCCGATGCCCTGAGAAACTGGTCGCTGGCCAGTACAGAAGAGATTGCCGCCACCCAGCGCGACCTGCTCGACAGCGCCTTCCATGCCCTTAAACCGGGCGGCACGCTGGTCTACTCGACCTGCACCCTGAATCAGATTGAGAATCAGCAGGTCATCGCCTGGCTGCTGCAGCGTTACCCCGACGCCGTGGAGATCCTGCCGCTCAACGAACTGTTTGCGGGGGCGGAGCAGGCCGCGACGCCAGAGGGTTATCTGCACGTTTTCCCGCAGATGTTCGACAGCGAAGGCTTTTTTGTGGCCCGGTTGCGCAAAACCGCGTCGGTCGATCCGCTGCCTGCACCGGGCTATAAAGTCGGCAAGCTGCCCTTCTCGCACGTCAGCCGTAAGCTGGAGAGCGACATCATTCAGGCCGCCGCCGCCGTCTCACTCCGCTGGGACGATTCGCTGGTGCTGTGGCAGCGTGATAAAGAGATCTGGCTGTTCCCGGCGGCCGTCACCCCGCTGCTGGGCAGAGTGCGTTTCTCAAGAATTGGCCTGAAGCTGGCTGAAACCTTCGCGAAAGGCTATCGCTGGCAGCATGAGGCGATCATCGCGCTGGCGCAACCGGATGCGAAGCACGCCTTCGAACTGACGTCAGCAGAGGCAGAAGAGTGGTATCGCGGGCGGGATATCTATCCGGAAAGCGAACCCGCCGGTAATGAGATGATTGTCACTTATCAGCAGCAGCCGCTGGGGCTGGCAAAGAGAGTCGGCAGCCGTATCAAGAACAGCTACCCCCGCGAGCTGGTGCGGGACGGGCGTCTGTTCCGCTGAAGTCACTGCAGCTGAACCATCGTCAGATGATGGCCAAACACCGCACCGGTATCGATATAGTGCAGATTGGCCACCGTCAGCGGCTCCTTCAGCGGCGTATGACCAAAATAAAAGGCATCTGCCCCGTGGATGCCGCTTTCTGCGCCGGACTGAAGCGCCTCCAGCCGCTGACGGCTCCAGACCACCTGCTCCCAGTCCAGCGGTTTATCCAGGGCGTACTCCGCGGCCGGGTAATCCGCATGGGCAATCACCACGGTGCGCGCCCCCAGCTGTAAATGCACGATCAGCGGCAGAGCGCGACAGCGCAGCAACGCGTGACGCGCCGAAATGATAGCACTGCCGCGCAGCCGCCAGAACCAGCCGCCGCCGTTCATCTGCCAGCGCTGCTTTTCGTGACCCTGTAACGCCGACAGGGCCATCTCCTCATGGTTGCCCTTCACGCTGCGAAACCAGGGCTGCTTCAGCAGCGCCAGGCACCCCAGGCTGTCGGGCCCGCGATCGATGAGGTCACCCACGGCAATCAGCAGGTCCTGCTGCGGATCAAACTGATGCTGCTGTAACCGCGCATCCAGTTCAGCGCGGCAGCCGTGCAGATCGCCCACGACCCAGATATGCCGCCACGCTGACCCCTCCAGAAACTGGTAAGACATTGATCCTCCGCCTGCGTCGCTAAAGCCTCTGCACAGTATAGCCAGATCCGCCTCTGCACCGACACAAGCAACGGCAGCGCAGTGGGAAAGCGGGCAGGCCCCGCGGCAGATCAGGGGCGCGTTTTCGCCGGATACGCCTCCAGTTTCACCGCCGGACGCACCGGGCGGCGCACCATCTCTCCGCCGCAGTTGGGGCAACGATGCTGCAGGTGTTCGGCACATTCCGCGCAGAAGGTGCATTCAAATGAGCAGATCCGTGCCGCCAGGGAAGATGGCGGCAGGTCACAGTCACAACGTTCACAGCGGGGGCGAACTTCAGGCATGGCGGCACTCCTGTCAGGATGATGCGTCAGCTTCGCGTGTGGCGGCCCGGCTGTCGAGTCAGCGGAGAGACAAAGTGGGGTCAGATCGGGACATTCTGCCTCAAGGGTGCAGACTGTGGCCCGGCGCTAGGGCTGCGTCTTATCCGTGGCGCGGTCGTCCGGCTCTTCCCCGGCTTCTGGCTGCTCTTCAGATTCATCGCTCTCCTCTTCCGGTTCCTGACCGCCCATTGACGCCTGAATAACCTCCTCTTCCAGCGTCGGGTTCAGGGCTGCACCCAGCGGTGAGGTTGCCAGGCTATCAGGCATCACCACATGCGGCAGCGGCACTTCGGTTGTCGGCAGTGGACGTGGCGTTCGCACATAGCTCAGCCCGCACGTCACCAGCGCGCAGACGGCGAAGAAGAGATAGAGCATATTGCTGCCCAGCGGCTGCATCAGCGCCCCTACCACCAGCGGCCCGATGCTGGCACCAATCCCAAACGCCATCAGCAGACAGGCGGTTAACGACACCCGTCGCTCGGCGGCAACCTGATCGTTCGCCAGCGCAACCTGCAGCGGATAGAGCGCGAACTGCATCATACTGGCCACAAAGGCGATGCCTATCATCCAGTGGAAGGTAAGATGCGGCAGCATAATCAGCGGCACGCAGGAGACGGCAAACAGCAGCGCGATGATAAATAACAGCCGCTGACGATCGTAGCGGTCGGAAAGCCAGCTCAGCGGGAACTGTGAAACCAGACCGGCAAAAATCGTCAGGCTCATAAAGTAGCCGGTCTGACTGGTGGTGAAGCCTTTGCTGCTGCCGTAAACCGGCGCCAGCCCGTAAAACGCCCCGATTACCATGCCGGTCACCAGCGTGGTGCCGAGCAGTTTGGGAATGGTGCGGATAAAGTAGCCCAGCTCCATCGGCGCGGGGGTCATGGGCCTGACGTGGGTACGGGTAGTCAGCGCAATCGGCACCAGACAGAGCGCGAAGCAGAGCGCCACGATCAGCAGCGTACTCACGCCAAAGCCACTCTGCAGGCTCAGCACCATCTGACCGCCGCTCAGCCCCAGATAGGTCGCGACCATATATAAGCCGAAAATCATGCCGCGCTGAGAGGATTCCGCCTGGTCGTTGAGCCAGCTCTCCAGCACCATGTACTGGCACATCATGCATAGCCCGATGATCAGACGCAGAAAAACCCACAGCGGAATAAAGTCGGTCAGCCCGTGGCCAATCACCGAGGCGGTAATGATCCCGGCACAGGCGACATAGGCGCGGATATGGCCGACGCGGGCGATCAGGTTGTGCCCGACTTTGCCTCCAATCACCAGACCAATATAGTTTGCCGCGATGATGGCACCGATAAGCGCCCCGTTCACCTGCTCGCTCGCCAGCCGGAGTGAAACATAGGTGGTCAGCAGACCGGAGCCCAGCAACATCAGCAGCGTGGTGGTGTAGAGCGGCAGAAACGTACTGAATATTTTTCCCATATGACTCCCTGTCTACACCTTCAGGCATCAGGCCAGTTAAGCCCTAAAGATAGTCGATATCCGCGTCCGGCGCGGCATTGCCTGCCGCTGACGGCAAAAAAAAAGCCCGCCCGCAGTGTGCGGACGGGCCTCGCATCAGGCGCTCGGGAAACTGATATTGCTGCCCGGAGCCTCACGGTTGAGATGGATGAAGTTCAGGTGCCGCTCGTACTGATCCAGAATGTCGATGATCACCTGCTCTTTGCTGTAGTCCATCAGGTCGTTACCCTGGCTGCCCTCCATCAGGAAGGTTTCCAGCCGGTAGTAGGTCGATTTACCGCTGCGGGCGCGATAGGTAAAGCCCGGAATCGAGTACTGCTGCGGCCAGACCTGATAGATGAAGTCCTGCTCTTCGCCCAGATGAACGCGCAGATCCAGATAGCCGATCGGGTTGGCCGCATCCGGCGCGACGCTCTCCAGCGACACCCGGCCACCCCGCAGCTCCAGCTCTTTCGCGACCTCTTCCATCGCCGGATAGATGGTTTTTTCCATCATCTGCTGGGTATAACGCGACCCCGGATAGTTCATCAGCCGCGACAGGCGCTTTTTCCAGGTGCGGCGATCGGTGGCGTGAGCCAGGTAGGGCGCGGTGTCACGCGTGGCGCTGGCGCGACGGTGATCTTCAATCTTCAGCGATTTATAGAGCCCCGCCATCACAAAGAAGATTACAAAGCTGAACGGCAGACCCATGATCACCGTGGTGTTCTGCAGGGCCGAGATGCCGTTCGCCATCAGCATACTCAGGGTCAGAACCCCGATCGCCACCGACCAGAAGATACGCAGCCAGTTGGGCGCATCGCTGTTGATGTCTTTGAGACGTGAGGTGAAGTTCCCCAGCACCAGCGATCCGGAGTCTGCAGAGGTGACGTAGAAGAGCATACCGGTGATCGTCGCGACAGAGGCGCTGAGTTTAAAGGCCGGATACTGCGCCAGCAGGCTGTAGAAGCCGCGCTCTGCATGATTCATCACCTCCTGAGCGAAGCCCGCATTGCCATGAATAATCTGATAGAGCGCGGCGTTACCAAATACCGACAGCCACAGCAGCGTAAAGGTGAAGGGAATGATCAGGGTGCCGAGCACGAACTCGCGGATGGTACGACCGCGTGAGATACGCGCCAGGAAGAGGCCGACAAAAGGCGACCAGGCCACCCACCACGCCCAGAAGAAGAGCGTCCAGCTGTTCATCCATTGTGTCGGACGATCAAAGGCAAAGGTGTTGAGCGTCATGCCCATGAAGCGGTTGATGTAGTCCCCCACGTTCAGCACCAGCGCATTCAGCAGAAATTCGGTGTTGCCGAAGAAGAGCACGAAGAGGATCAGCCCCAGCGCCATCACCACGTTGAGCTCGGAGAGGATACGAATACCTTTGTCCACGCCGGAGGTCACCGAAATGGTGGCGATCACCACCGAGAGGATGATCAGCGCGGTCTGCGCGGTCAGTCCTTCCGGGATATCAAACAGCACCTTCAGGCCATAGTTAAGCTGCACCACCCCGATGCCGAGCGTGGTCGCAATACCGAAGATCGTACCCACTACTGCGGCGATATCGACGGTGTGACCAATCGGGCCATTGATGCGTTTGCCGAAGATGGGATAGAGCGCGGAGCGGATGGTCAGCGGCAGGTTATAGCGATAGCTGAAGTAGCCCAGCGCTATCCCCATCAGCGCATACATTGACCAGCCGGTCAGGCCATAGTGAAACAGCGTCCAGACCATCGCCTGACGGGCCGCCTCCAGCGTCTGCCCCGCCCCTTCCGGCGGCTGCATATATTGCGTCACCGGTTCAGCCACCGAGAAGAACATCAGGTCGATCCCGATCCCGGCGGCAAACAGCATGGCGGACCAGCTGAGGATGCTGAATTCCGGTTTGGCGTGCTCCGGCCCCAGCTTGATCGAGCCAAAGCGCGAACAGGCCATGTAGAGCACAAAGACAATGTAGAGCGTGGCAGCCAGCATGTAGTACCAGCCGAAGGTGGCGGAGACCCAGTTAACCGCCTTGAGGATCCAGCTCGCGGCCAGTTCACTGTAGAGAATCGTCACAAGTGAAAACGTCAGAATCAATCCGGCAGAGGTATAAAATACAACGGGATTGAGTCTGTCTTTTTCACCGGCAGGTGGATTATTCATCGATTACCTCTGGTTAATATCCTGAAAATACGCAATGGATAACATTTGCCGCTCACGGGGTGTTCAGGCCGTGCGGCCTCCTATCGTTCTGTCACTTCCTGTTTAAGCGTAACGGCTGACAGTGAGCTTAGCACTCATTGCCGTTTCGCTTACGCTACATTTAAAGAACACTACACTAACAAAATTTCTTTTTATATTGAACGTGCAATCAAAAAAGTTTAAATAGGGGTTCAATTTGAGGGCGGAGCCGGAGCGGAGCTATGCCAAAAGTAGGGATGCAGCCGATACGACGTCGGCAACTGATTGATGCGACCCTGAGTACGATTAACGAAGTCGGAATCAATGATGCCACTATCGCCCAGATCGCCCGGCGGGCGGGGGTTTCTACCGGCATCATCAGTCACTACTTCAAAGATAAGAACGGCCTGCTGGAAGCCACGATGCGTGATGTGACGCGGCAGCTGCGCGAAGCGGTTCTGACGCGGTTACGGCCGCTGGCCGATGCCCCGGCTGAACAGCGACTGTGTGCCATCGTTGACGGGAATTTTGATGAAACCCAGGTGCACAGCGCCGCGATGAAAGCCTGGCTCGACTTCTGGTCAAGCAGCATGCATCAGCCCCAGCTCAACCGCCTGGAGCGGGTCAGCAGCCGGCGGCTCTACTCCACCCTGGCGGTGGAGTTCCGGCGTCAGCTGCCGCTGGAAAAAGCGCGTCTGGCCGCGCATGGCCTGGCCGCCCTGATAGATGGTCTGTGGCTGCGCGCAGCGCTGAGCGGTAAGCCTTTTGACCCGGTCATCGCCCGCACACTGACCACCCAGTTCATCCGTCAGCAACTGGCTGGCGAGCACGAATAACGGAAGGAGAAAACATGTCCCGATTCAACGAGCAGAAACTCTACATCGATGGCGCCTATGTGGCCGCAGCGTCTGGCGAAACGTTCCAGACGATCAATCCGGTCAACGGCGACGTACTGGCAGAGGTTCATGCCGCCGGCCAGGAAGATGTCGATCGCGCCGTTGCTGCCGCCAGAAAAGGCCAGAAGGTCTGGGCCGCGATGACCGCGATGGAGCGTTCGCGCATTCTGCGCCGCGCCGTCGATATTCTGCGTCAGCGTAACGATGAGCTGGCCGAGCTGGAGATGCTCGACACCGGTAAACCTTACAGCGAAACCTCCGCTGTCGATATCGTCACCGGTGCAGACGTACTGGAATATTACGCCGGGCTGATCCCTGCCATCGAAGGCCAGCAGATCCCCCTGCGCGACACCTCTTTTGTCTACACCCGCCGCGAACCACTGGGCGTGGTGGCCGGGATTGGCGCCTGGAACTACCCGATTCAGATCGCCCTGTGGAAATCCGCGCCTGCGCTGGCCGCGGGTAACGCGATGATTTTTAAACCGAGTGAAGTGACCCCGCTCACCGCCCTGAAACTGGCGGAAATCTACAGCGAAGCGGGCCTGCCGGATGGGGTCTTCAACGTGCTGCCAGGCCTCGGCGCAGTCACCGGTCAGCTGCTGACCGAACATCCGGGTATCGACAAAGTCTCCTTCACCGGTGGCGTCGTCAGCGGCAAAAAGGTGATGGCCAATGCCGCAGGATCAACCCTGAAAGAGGTCACTATGGAGCTGGGCGGTAAATCTCCGCTGATCGTCTTTGATGATGCCGACCTCGATCTGGCCGCCGACATCGCCATGATGGCGAATTTCTACAGCTCCGGTCAGGTCTGCACCAACGGCACCCGCGTCTTTGTCCCCGCGTCGCTGAAGGCGGCTTTCGAGGAAAAAATCAGCGAGCGCGTTGCCCGCATCAGGGCTGGCGATCTGCGCGACCCGGCCACCAATTTTGGTCCGCTGGTCAGCTTCACTCATCGCGACAACGTGATGCGTTACATCGAATCGGGCATCGCTGAAGGCGCACGCGTGCTGTGCGGCGGCAAACGCCTGACCGGCGGCGACTTCGATCAGGGGGCCTGGGTGGCACCCACCGTCTTCACCGACTGCCGTGATGAGATGAAGATTGTGCGTGAAGAGATCTTCGGACCGGTGATGTCGATCCTGAGCTATGACAGCGAAGAGGAAGTGATCCGCCGCGCCAATGACACCGAATATGGCCTGGCTGCCGGAGTGGTGACGCAGGATCTCAACCGTGCGCACCGCGTCATTCACCAGATTGAAGCCGGCATCTGCTGGATCAATACCTGGGGTGAATCGGCCGCAGAGATGCCGGTCGGAGGCTACAAGCACTCCGGTATTGGCCGTGAGAATGGCCTGATGACCTTACAGAGTTACACCCAGGTGAAGTCAGTGCAGGTTGAGCTGACGCGTTTTCAGTCAGTCTTTTAATCACCCTTAACCTGAGGAACGATGAATGGAATTTGATTACATTATTATCGGCGCCGGATCCGCAGGAAACGTTCTGGCTACCCGTCTGACCGAAGAGAGCAACGTCAGCGTCCTGCTGCTGGAAGCGGGCGGCCCGGATTATCGTTTTGATTTCCGCACCCAGATGCCTGCCGCCCTCGCCTATCCGTTACAGGGCAAACGCTACAACTGGGCCTATGAAACAGAACCTGAGCCTTACATGAATAATCGCCGCATGGAGTGTGGCCGTGGTAAAGGCCTGGGCGGTTCGTCGCTGATTAACGGGATGTGTTACATCCGTGGTAACGCCATGGATCTCGATAACTGGGCCAGCGCGCCAGGGTTAGAGGACTGGAGCTATCTGGACTGCCTGCCCTACTACCGCAAAGCGGAGACCCGCGATATCGGTCCGAACGATTTCCACGGCGGTGACGGCCCGGTCTGCGTCGCAACGCCAAAAGCGGGCAACAACGTGCTGTTTGAAGCGATGATTGAGGCGGGCGTGCAGGCGGGCTATCCGCGCACGGATGACCTCAATGGCTATCAGCAGGAAGGATTTGGTCCGATGGACCGCACCGTGACGCCGCAGGGACGCCGCTCCAGCACCGCGCGCGGCTATCTCGATCAGGCTAAAGGCCGCGCCAACCTGAAGATCATTACGCATGCCACCACCGACCGTATCCTGTTTGACGGTAAGCGTGCGGTGGGCGTGGAGTTTCTGCAGGGTGACAGCAACACCCTGAATAAAGCGACCGCACGCCGTGAAGTGCTGCTCTGTGCCGGGGCTATCGCCTCGCCGCAGATCCTGCAACGCTCTGGCGTCGGTTCGCCCGAACTGCTGAAGCAGTTTGATATTCCGCTGGTTCACGACCTGCCAGGCGTGGGTGAAAACCTGCAGGACCATCTGGAGATGTATCTGCAGTATGAGTGTAAAGAACCGGTCTCCCTCTATCCGGCGCTGAAGTGGTGGAATCAGCCTAAAATCGGCGCCGAGTGGATGTTCAATGGCACCGGTGTCGGCGCCAGTAACCAGTTTGAAGCCGGTGGCTTTATCCGCAGCCGTGAAGAGTTCAGCTGGCCGAACATTCAGTATCACTTCCTGCCGGTGGCGATTAACTACAACGGTTCCAACGCCGTTGATGCCCACGGCTTCCAGTGTCACGTCGGTTCGATGCGTTCGCCCAGCCGCGGTCATGTGCGCCTGAAATCACGCGACCCGCGCCGCCATCCTGCCATTCTGTTTAACTACATGTCGCATGAGCAGGACTGGCATGAATTCCGCGATGCGATTCGCATCACCCGCGAGATCATCAACCAGCCCGCGCTGGATAAGTATCGCGGCCGTGAAATCAGCCCGGGCATTGAATGTCAGACGGATGAGGAGCTGGACGAGTTCGTGCGTAACCACGGCGAAACCGCTTATCACCCGTGCGGCACCTGCAAAATGGGCAACGACCCGATGGCGGTCGTCGATGGCGAAGGTCGGGTGCATGGCCTGCAGGGATTACGCGTTGTGGATGCGTCCATCATGCCGCTGATCATCACCGGTAACCTGAATGCCACCACCATCATGATCGGTGAGAAGATTGCCGATAAGATCCGTGGACGCGAGCCGCTGCCGCGCAGCACCGCGGCCTACTACGTGGCCGGAGAGGCGCCTGTGCGCACCACCCCACAGCGCAGCGACTAAATCGTCACAGCGTCACTTTAAATCTCGCCGGGCATCTTATTGCCCGGCTTTTTTTATCCCCCATCCCATGCCACACATTGTTTTCCGTAAACCTGCATCCGCAAATCATCAAACCTTAATCAAAATCAAACAAAGCAGCATCTGCTGTTGATTTCACGATATGCCGGATGCTATAAATCCTGCGTGTAGATAACCGGAGGCACTTTCCGTCCACTGATGAGAAGCAACAATGTGGATGCGTTGTAAACTTTATGCGCAAACTTTTTGTGTTTTATTCCCTGATTTCCCCTGCTTTCCTTTCCGCCCGGAACGTCGCTGATAAGCACTGGCGTAACGCCCTGTAGTCCCCTTCCGCTTCGATATGGTTCTGAGTCTGCGCGCAATCACGCGTGGCAGGTCATCATTAATTCGTTGCTGGAGATCCCCATGTACGCCTGGGTTTTATTATCACTTGCTATCGTGACTGAAATAATCGGTACGCTGTTTATGAAATGGTCCAGCCTCAGCGGCAGCCAGTATGGCTACCTGATGATGCTGGCTATGATTGCCTGTTCTTATATTCTGCTGAGTTTCGCCATCAAACATATCGCCCTGGGCGTGGCTTATGCCCTGTGGGAAGGTATCGGCATCCTGCTGATTACGCTGTTCAGCGTGCAGCTGTTTGGCGAGTCGCTGTCACCGCTGAAAATTGGCGGCCTGATGACACTAATTGCTGGAATCGTCCTGATCAAAACCGGCACCGAATCATCAGCGGAGGTTAACCATGGTCATCACTGATTTTGTCCATGCGGCCTGGCTGGCACTCGCCATCCTGCTGGAGATTGCCGCCAATATATTCCTTAAATATTCTGATGGATTCAAAAAACGTCTATTCGGGCTGCTTTCGCTCTGCTGTGTGCTACTCGCGTTCAGCGCGCTTGCCCAGGCGGTGAAAGGGATCGACCTGTCGATAGCCTATGCGGTCTGGGGTGGCTTTGGCATTATCGCCACCGTCGCGGCGGGCTGGGTACTGTTTGGTCAGCGGCTTAACCGCAAAGGCTGGGCCGGCCTGAGCCTGCTGCTGGCCGGTATGCTCCTGTTAAAACTGGCCTGACAGAGGTTCCGGGCTGTAATAATGGTTAAGGGTGTGCGGCTGCGCGCCCTTAACGTTCTGTGCGTTTTTACCCTTTTTAAGTTGATTTTTTCAGCATTCTCTTCTTCAGATTCCTCTTACTTTTGTAAAGGGCCGTTTACATATCTGTTGCCTTGAGGCTTAGTGAGCGCCGAAGGTCGGATAAAAACGAGGAAGAGTTATGTCTGCAACACGAGGTTGGTCAACTGAGCTTGAGGGATTACGCGGCATCGCCTCTCTCTGGGTACTGGTAGGTCATATCAGCCTGCTGATTCACTGCCATATCACACTGATTTCATCCCCTGGCATCGGTGTCGATCTGTTTATTCTGCTTTCGGGCTACCTGATGGCGAAAAACTATGTCGAGCGACAGCAGAAAGAGCCATGGCAAAGCGCCGAAACGATCAAAAAGTTCTGGATCCGCCGCTTTTTCCGCATCGCGCCGCTCTACTATCTGCTGTTAATCATCGCCCTGATTTACGGGCCGTGGTTTGGCGAGATGCGTGACACCATCGCGCATTTCTACTCCGGCACGGCAACCGAGTCGTCACGTTACACCGACCAGTCGCTGGCAAATGTGCTGACCCACTTCAGTTTCCTGTTCGGCATGCTGCCCGATTACGGCTTTAACACCGTACTGCCTGACTGGAGCATCGGGCTGGAGATGCAGTTCTATCTGCTGTTCCCGTTCATCATGCTGGTGACGCTGCGGTTTGGCTATGCTGCCTCCCTGATCGGTATCATGGTGCTCTGCTGCGCCGGACGCTATCTGCTGGCCGATTATTATGAGGCGTTTGAGATGCCTTCAATGATCCTGATTAAGCTGAATATGTTCCTGTCGGGCATGCTGCTGGCAGAAGCCATTCGCCGCAAATCGCTGCTTTACGTCGCCTTTGCGCTGCTGGGACCGGTTGCCAGCGTGGCAATGGGTCTGGGGTTCATCAAGCTGCAG
This sequence comes from Pantoea sp. Sc1, assembly GCF_000255315.1. NCBI lineage: Bacteria > Pseudomonadati > Pseudomonadota > Gammaproteobacteria > Enterobacterales > Erwiniaceae > Pantoea > Pantoea sp. Sc1. The sequence continues at coordinate 1,859,712 of NZ_AJFP01000001.1, read as the reverse complement.
GTGATTATGGAAGCGCTGATGATCGTCGGTATGACAGCCATTCTCTGGCAGTATCCACAGGGCAGCCGGATGGCGCAGCTGATTGCTCTGCCGCGTAAGCTGCTGAACAACCGTCTCAGCACCTGGCTGGGCGACGTCTCGTTCTCGGTCTACCTGCTGCACCTGCTGATTGTCATTCCATTGATCGCACTGCTGCTGAATCACACCGATATAGAATTCAAAAGCGATCTGATGCGTTTTCTGATTGTCTGCGTCTCCGCCATCCCGGTGACCTATGCGCTGGCATCGCTGCTCTACAAATATGTTGAGAAGCCCGGCATCCGGATGGGTAAACGCGTTCTGGCCCCGAAGCTGGCTGACCAGACCAGCTGAGTGACAGATGGATTCAGAAGCCCCGTTCGCGGGGCTTTTTTATGGCCTGCGATGTCGTGACCAGCAGGGAACCACGTCTTACGTCCTGCACACCTGCCGGAGTGAACTACACTTTCCCGGTCAGCAATCCGACGGAGAGGAAAATCTATGCGCATTCAGCATCTGCTGTTGTCCAGCGACGGTGGCGCGTTAATCATTGAAGCCGATCAACTTGAAAGTGAGCTGGTGATCCCGCCCCATCTGCAGACCGCCACCGGCGGCGAAGCGGACAGCGATACCGGCCACCGCGTCGCGGTGACCCGGCACTACTGTAAAGGACGCTACTACGCTGTCGCCCTCGATCGTCATGCGGCCAGTAACGAGATCGATGATGTGATCGACCTGCTCCATCCCGCACCGCTGGATTAAACCCTGTCATCAGCCCTGACAAGCGCGGCAGCACGCTGTTCGCCATGCCGGACAGCACGCGACCGATTGCCCGCTCTTAACGCGTTATAGCATCAGAAGGAGAAGCATCATGCAGAAGAAAAAGTGGTTTGTGTCTTACGTCATTAAGCCGGAAGGTGAACATCATGTCACCACGCACGCCTTTATCGAAGGGGATGATGTGGAAGAGGCGCTGGAACAGTTTATGTTCGAAACGAAAAAAAGTCTGTCACTGGACACGGAAGAGCTCACGCTGCTTTCGGTCAGTCTGGTGTAACCCGGTATTCCGCCTCACAGGTGTGTGCTGGGGGTTATCTGTTTATAATATTGATGATTTTCCCTGGTGCCGCATTCAGTTACTTAGTGGGGTAAGGCCAGGCGTGGTCCATACCTGTTGAGGACAAAATCCCGGTGATCGCCAGATACGCCAGTATCAGGACAAACAGCACAATGGCTGCAATTTCAATGGATTTGAGCAGATGATGTTTCGCCATAAATAACCCTCCTTCAGTTGTGTGTAATCCGACATCACCTCTTAAACTATAATGTTACCGGTAAAGTGCAAGCCAAAAAAACATCATGAAACATAAAGCAGTGCTTATTAATGTTTTAACCCAGGCGGTAACTGCACAACCCGTGGCATTTAACACTTCAGTCACAAAAAAGCCCGCTCGGGGCGGGCTTCAGCATCAGGTCAGGTGCGCCTGATCAGGCAGAGTGACCGGTGAAGTCGATCACCATCCTGCCGCGAATTTTGCCGTGGATCATCTCATCGAAGATGTCATTCACCTCGCCAATCTTCCTTTTGGTGACCTTAGGCACCACTTTTCCTTCCGCCGCAAACTGGAAAGCTTCCGCCAGATCGTTGCGGGTGCCGACCAGTGATCCCACCACCTGAATGCCATCGAGTACCAGACGCGGGATGTTCAGGCTCATCGCTTCCGGCGGAAGTCCGACTGCCACCACCCGTCCCCCGGCTCTGACCGCATCTACCGCCGAGTTAAAGGCCGCTTTGGCCACGGCGGTCACGACGGCTGCGTGCGCCCCGCCGGTTTTTTCCTGAATAAAGCGCGCCGCGTCTTCACTGGCGGAGTTCACCACCAGGTCGGCACCCATCTCTTTCGCCAGCGCCAGCTGGCCGTCGCTCACATCAATGGCGATCACTTTGGCGTTAAAAACATTTTTAGCATACTGCAGGGCGAGATTGCCTAACCCGCCGAGACCGTAAATCGCCAGCCACTGGCCCGGTTTGACCTCAGAGACCTTTACCGCTTTATAGGTGGTGACGCCGGCGCAGGTTACGCTGCTGGCGGCAAAAGGGTCCAGCCCCTCGGGAACCTTGACCGAGTAGTCTGCAACCACGATACACTCTTCAGCCATACCCCCATCGGCGGTATAACCTGCATTAACCACCTCCCGGCAGAGCGTTTCATTACCGGAGTTACAGTATTCACAGTGACCGCAGCCCTTGAAGAACCAGGCCACGCTGGCGCGATCGCCCGGCTTGAGAGAGGTCACATCCGGCGCAACCTCCTCAACAATCCCGATACCTTCGTGACCCAGCGTGACACCGGTTTTATCGCCGAAGTCCCCGTTCTTCACATGCAAATCGGTATGGCATACACCACAGCATTCCATCCTGAGCCGAGCTTCGCCGGTTTTGAGAGGACGCAGTGTCTTCTCAACAACTTCAACCTGGTGTTCACTATTTGCTATTGCCGCTTTCATAAACGTTCCTCCATTTGATTGAACGTTCAGAATAAGCTAAACGGCCGTGATAACAAGCTGACCGTTGAGCTTTGGGTGCGAGCCAGTGAGGTTGTGTTGCATTCTGTGAAGGCGGTGCCACATGCGTGGCGCTTATGCATGCCAGCGATGGATGCCGCTGTCAGAGGACGGTGCCGGCGGCGGGCCGATATGCTGAGAGGGGTTCCGGACAGGCGGGGGGCCCATATGCCGGGATGCCGCAGTCGGCGGCCCCATGTGCTGCGACGCATCTGGCATAGCCGGTCGGCCATGATGATGCCAGTCAGAAGCGTGACCATAATGATGATGACCACCTTCCGCCATCACACAGCCGGACAAAGCTGAACTTGCCAGCGCTAAAATTAGATAGGGTATAACTTTTTTCAAAAACATAACGCATCCTGGTTGAATATCACCGCCTCAGGGTACGTCTGCTTTTTTATACGCGGGATAAACGTATTTACGCGTTTACGGAGGCTCGCAGAGTACATTGACTATGGTCAATGTGAAGCGATTACGGATGAGATTTTGCGGTGCTTCTGACCCTGCTACGTTACGACAATGTGTCCTCTCCGGGTGGTTCCCGGGCTAAGAATCAGAGCGGATTACCCGCAGGACGTCATCACTATCCGCGGCTGTATCGGATATAGAGATAAGAAATGGTGACAACCCATGCAACACTGAGCAGCGTTGCATGCTGCGGCACAAAGCTAATGAAGAGATAGATGCCCGCCACAATAACGGCAATAGCAATCCAATCTGAAAAAGAGTGAAGCAGCCACAATAATGCACGTTTCATGGGTGTCTCTGATTGCGCTGCATAACGTTCCTTTGATAATGACAGAGCCTTTTTTGCCCTGTCGCTTCATTTAACGCCCTGCCCTGCACTGGAAATATCTCACCCTGGGGGAAGGCCTGTCTGAAAGGGATCTGAGAGCGTTGCTCAAAGAGAAATGGAACTGAAAAGCCCGCGCGCGGCGGGCCAGAGGCAACGAATCAGTTATCTTCCTGAAGAAGCTGTGCGGGTGAGGTCACCCCGGCCAGCTCATTGAGTGCCTCATGATTGATTTCTTCATCTGCGCCATCAACCGCGCGGGAGATAATCAGTAAATCCTGAAGTTCGCTTAAAAGAAGCGCCGCATCAGACTTGAGCATTTCATCTGAGTCTGCGGAGTCAATTACCGTGTTGATCGCCTTGTTCGCGCCCTCAATCATCTCCGTTACGCCGCCCTGCTTACTTACCGCGAGCACCAGCGCACTGATCAACAGAGACTGCGCCTCAACGCGCGCGGTGAGTTGTTTGGTGCTTGCATCTATTTGTGAAATCTTGGCAAGCATACTTAGCACAACATTCTTCATGGTATATCTCCCTGTTAAAGCAGCATTTTATGATTCCGCGAGCAGGCTGAAAATATCATTATTCTGAAAAGGGGGGGATTAATGACCTGCGCAATAAAATCAGCAAAAAGCGGCAATTGAGCGAACGGGTCATCGTGAACCAGACAAATTAAGAATGCAGTGACTCCTGCTGGCGAGCATCCGTAGCCGAGGAAGGACGCCGGGCCTGTGCATCACCCATCAGCCCGTCGCGTGCAGTATTCACGGTGACAGTTCTCACGCATGAGAGGAAACAGATGTCATGAATAATCAGCCTAATTCTGCCATTTAATCATTTCATCAAGTCGCTTCAAAATATCGGGAAAATAGGTTTCATCAAGGCCAAAACTGCCTTTAACCTGAACACTATCGGCATGGGGCTCCGGGCGAAGAATAAATTCGATCGTGACACTATCAATACTGTGTTCATTTGTCACCATCATATCAAGCTGATGAACATCACTCTGATATGTGAACGATTTAAGCTTTTGCTGATTAATTATCGCCTGCTGGAAAGCTGAAAATTCTTTTTTCAATAGTTTCAATTCTCCAACGGTAAATTCCGTTTTAAACGCTACGTTAAGGCCGCTTACCGAGAATTCTACCCAGGACTTTATCCAGTCCCAGTTATGGTTAACAGGATCGACTTCATTCACCACCACGCGTTCATAAGGCGCGATTACGAAAGTAAATTCTTCACTCCTGAGATCAAACATGGAAATGTTCCTGTTAGTTAATAAAAATATTTAAAATGAGATATTGTCCAGTCAGATTCTCTGACAATCACCTCAAATCTGTACTTCTGATAAACATACTCCCGACGGTGCTTATCGAAGCGCAATTTATAGATATCTGTTTCGTAACGGAACATTCCTTCTCCTTCACGAGGATCTGGCATGCGCTTGCCATAACGAATAGTTTTTTCCTGAATTTGCAAAGGAACATATCGAGCAGGATCGTACATATGCTTTGCGGCTGCTTCCGTCATTTTGAGACTGCGCGCATGCAGACCGAATTTTAGCCGCCCTCGCAAAAGAGATACCGTACCCTGACTAATTTTTGCTGAAAGTGCCGCACGTGCCCCTGATTCAAACAGAACTCGTCCCGTTCGAAGAATACGGAAAACCCCTAATCCAAAAAGGGCAATATCAGTTGGATCAAATAATGGTGTTTCAAGTGGTGCTTCTTCCAGCCTGACAAAATGCCCCTGGACATCATAAACCTGCCATAATCCCGGGGCCTGTGCGACCGTGTATCCGATGCACATACCACTGGTTTCATCGGTTACAGGCTTTGCGTTTCGGGGCAAATGGCTGGGGCGAAACTCAAAAAAAACGCCCTCAGGCAATCTCGACTCAAATGTATAGTAACGTCCGGGTTCCTGCCTCGCTGCTGTTCCTGAAGTCATACTCAATCCCTCGTTTATGACAATGGCTGTTTTATAGTGCCACAGGAAGATAAAACGATCATTACCTGATAGCTTATCACCAAACTTTGATCGCACACCTTCCCTTTCCCCCTGAACACCTTTAAAACTAAGTGCCTCTTCTGTCTGATCAGACCTATGTCCTTATCTTTAAAGATGCCTGACTGATGACTTCGTTGTCCGCTGCGGAACGTTCGGGTCGTGCAGCGCCAACGGGTGAAACAGCTTGAGCCAGCGCAGATAATGTCGGCAGAGATGCTGTGAAGCCATCTTCACCTGAAGTGAGACGTGGGTCTCAGTCACCTGAAAAATTTCTGTCAATACGACAGAGGGCAGAAAGCGGGGCACGGTTATGCCATATGCGTTGAACATTTCACGATATACTAAGGTCTGTCAGGCGAGGGTATGAGGTGGCATATGGGGAGTATTTTGCGCAAAAACTCTTCGCTAAAAATAACTTTGTTATAACGAAAAAGCGTCTCAATATATTGGGTAAGAAATAAGTGGTGGGAATAATTTGAACAGGACAGGTTCGGGATATTTTTCGCACCGATGAAAAATTCAATATAAATTAAACAAAAAAAGACCGAATACGATTCCTATATTCGGTCCAGGGAAATGGCTCTCGAGGAGCCGTGCGCTAAAAGTTGGCATTTATGAAGGCGATAACGCCTTGCAACTTAAGATTAGAACAGCGCAGAGGAATTGCCAGCTGAGGCACGGCACAGGGCCATAAACAGGATCAGTTTGTGATCGCAACGGCAAAAAACAGTCGGGCGCAGCGTGATGCTGCACCCGGCAGGCTTACTTACCGCACAGCGCCTGAGTGCGCTCAACAATCGGCTGCAGGCTCATCATCTGGCCCGGATGCGCTTTATCCTCGCTCTGGATCACGCTGATCGGCTGCGCTTTCACCTGGTTGCTCTTAAACAGCGCATCCGCTTTGTCGTTCAGCGGGTATTGCATCAGCGTGCTCGGGTTGATGGCAAACATGGCACCGTCCTTCTCGCAGGTCAGCATCACCTCTTCACGATTAAACGGCCACTTATCTTTACCGATCTCAAAGCGGCTGACGGTAATGATTTGTGCCGCCAGCGCCTGGCCGCATACAGATAATAACAGGATTGCGGGGACCACTTTCTTCAGCAACATAACTGCCCTTTTCTCTCTTAAATCACATTCAGGCTGGCGACAGCGTGGCAAACACGCTGACCAGCCCAACCACGCCACACGCCAGCAGCAGTTCGAGCTGTGTCATGCGGATAAATTTTTGCTGGGTGCCGCTACCCGCGACGCGGAAACGCGGCACCAGCCAGTAACGGTTAATCAGCGCCACTCCCACCATCAGGGTCACCAGCAGCACTTTCCCCAGCAACAACAGACTATAGCGGGATTCGTGCCACGTCAGCGGCCAGCCCAGGATCATCAGGCTGTTCACCCCGCCGGTCAGCAGCGTTAACGCGACCGCCAGATGACCGTAGCGCGAAAAGCGCATCATGGTACGGATCGCATAGGTGCGGCGTTCGATCTGGCGCGCTTCACGCATCAGCAGCAGAAGCGGAACAAGTCCCCCCACCCAGAACGCTGCCGCAATCAGGTGCAGCGCATGGTTGATCTGATGCAGCAGGCCAGGCCAGCCTTCCCGCATCGCGGCATGCCCCGTCAGGGCCATACAGGCCAGTTGCAGCACGCCTGCCAGCAGTAAGGCCTGCTGGCGCAGTTGCGCGGTCAGTAATAACGCCGACACGGCGAGCACGCTGAACACGATTTCCCACTGCCACACCGCACCGAAATGGGTGCCCAGCACCGCCAGCCAGATGTCAGGCTGAAGCAGATTGGCGCTGTCGCCACTCATCAGCACATTCTGGCAGGCCAGCATCGCCAGCGCGCTGAGCAGGGCCAGCCACGCACTTCCGTTTACCAGCGGATTAAGTCGCCGCGCCAGTTGTGGACGATAACGTTCTGGTGCCAGCAGCGCGCTGTAGCAGGCGCTGGCGGTCAGCAGCATCACGGCAGCAAAATGGAGCGCACGCAGCGCTGGCCAGAGGGTTATCACGACGCTTACTTCACGCTGAAGCGGTAGCTTCCTGCGGTTTTGTGTCCATCCACCGACAGGACATGCCAGTTAACCTGATAGCGCCCCGCTTTCAGTGGCTGAGGCAGGCTGACAATCAGCCGATCTTTGTGGCCGGACGCTACGCGCGCCTTCTCCGTCGCAACAGGCTTCTGATGATCGTCAAGCAGCGTAACGCCGCTGAACGCGGGTTCAATCTCTTCAGTGAAAGTCAGCGTCAGCGCATCGGTAGCGGTTGTTACTTCTGCTTTGGCCGCCGGCGTGGAGGCGCGGAGATGGGCATGCGCAGCTGCCAGCGAGCTGAATGCCATCGCACCGGCAGCCACCAGCGTAATAACCATGCGGGAAATGTGTTTTTTCTGCATCAGATCATCCTTTTAGCCGCCGCCAGGGCGATAAACGAGGCAAAAGGATACGCTGCTGCATTTGCACTGTCGAGGCCAGCAATGCGATCCTTAATCCTTGATTCAGACCGGCGAAAACATTACTTTTGCCCCCTGTCATCAGGAGAATATTATGAGCCATAACCTTGCCCTGCTGTCCCAGGACGAGAAAGATAAGTTAAATGTCGATTTAGCGGCTGCGGGCGTGGCGTTTAAAGAGCGCTATAACATGCCGGTCGTTGCCGAGATGGTAGTGCAGGAGCAGCCCGAAGCGCTGCGTGACTGGTTTCGTCAGCGTCTGATGCATTACCGCCAGGCGTCACTGAGCCTGTCACGCCTCCCTTACGAACCGAAGATGAAGCAATGATGTTTCGCGTCATAGATACCGAAACCTGCGGCCTGCAGGGTGGCGTGGTGGAAGTGGCCTCCGTCGATGTGGTTGATGGTCAGATTGTGAATCCGATGAGCGATCTCATCCTGCCTGACCGCCCCATCAGCCGTCAGGCGATGGCCGTGCACCGCATCACCGAAGCGATGGTCGCCGGAAAACCGACCATCGAAGAGGCGATCCCGCGCTACTACGGCAGTGCCTTCTATGTGGCGCATAACGCCAGCTTTGACCGCCGGATGCTGCCGGAGATGTTTGGCGAATGGATCTGCACCATGCAGCTGGCGCGTCAGCTCTGGCCGGGCATCAAATATGGCAACCAGGCCCTGCGTCATTCCCTGAAGCTGGATGTTACCCCGCCAGCCGATCTGCATGCGCACCGCGCGCTCTATGACTGCTATGTGACGGCGGCCCTGCTGATCCGCATTATGGAGACTTCGGGCTGGAACGCCTCGGAGATGATTGTGCGCTCACAACCGGCGGCCCAGCGCGACGACATTCTGCCATTCGGCAAATACCGTGGTCAGGCGATTGCGGTGGTGGCGCGCAAGGATCCGGGCTATCTGAAGTGGATGCTGGATAACGTCAGCGATCTGCGCCCGCCACTGCGGCAGGCGCTGCGTAAATACCTGACCGAGCCTCAGTAATCCTCTGCCGGGGGTAGGGTGCCCTGCGCCAGCCCCAGCAGGAAGGCATACTCCATCGCGATCCCTTCATAGGCTTTAAAGCGCCCCGATTTGCCGCCGTGTCCGGCATCCATATCGGTGCAGAGCAGCAGCAGATTATTATCGGTTTTCATCGACCTCAGTTTCGCTACCCATTTGGCCGGTTCCCAGTACTGAACCTGCGAATCGTGCAGGCCGGTGGTGACCAGCAGATGCGGATAGGCTTTTGCCTCAATGTTGTCATAGGGGCTGTACTGGCGGATGTAGCGGTAGTACTCCGGATCGCCGGGATTGCCCCACTCATCATATTCGCCGGTCGTCAGCGGGATCGACTCATCGAGCATGGTGGTGACCACGTCCACAAAAGGGACCTGCGCCACAACGCCATGGAAGCGCTGCGGTGCCATGTTGATCACCCCGCCCATCAGTAAGCCACCTGCACTGCCGCCCATGGCGTAGAGACGTTCCGGATGCCCTATCCCGCGCGCCACCAGCGCATTGGTCACGTCGATGAAATCCGTGAAGCTGTTCATTTTGTTCAGCAGGCGACCGCCGTCATACCACTGCTGCCCCAGCTCCCCGCCGCCGCGCACCTGAATCAGGGCAAACACAAAGCCGCGATCCAGCAGGCTCAGACGGCTGACGCTGAAATCGGCATCCATGCTGCTGCCATAGGCGCCATAGCCATAGACCAGCATAGGATTCTGGCCGGGCTGGTAGTGTCTGCGATGATAGACCAGCGACACCGGCACTTCGGTGCCATCGCTGACTTTTATCCAGTGGTGCTCGCTTTTGTAATCGTCGGCGTTGAACCCTTTGACCGCGCTCTGCTTCAGGATGCGGCGCTCACCCGTGTCCATATCCAGCTCAAACAGCGTGGTCGGTGTGGTCATTGAGGAGTAGCCGTAGCGCAGTTTGCTGGTGCGCGGCGTCGGATTGTAAGCCAGCCAGGTGACGTAAGTGGGATCGTCAAAGGCGATGCCACTGGTTTCGCCGCTGGCCCAGTTAATCTGGCGCAGGCTGGTCAGGCCGCGCTGCCGCTCTTCAACCACCAGCCAGTCGCGGAACAGCTGGAAATCTTCCATCACCACGTTTTCACGCGCCGGGATGAGAGTCTCCCAGCGGGATTCATCCAGATAACGGCTGCGATAGAGCCCGAAGTTTTCGCCTTCCCGGTTAGACCGGATAAAGAACTGATGCTCGTAGTGATCGATGCTGTATTCATGATCGCGGCGGCGCGGCAGAAACACATGCGGCTGCGCATCGGGGAAATCAGCATCGATCAGCTGAATCTCGCTGGTGTTGGTGCTGTAGAGCGCAATCATGATGAACTGCTTTGAGGTGGTCTTGTGGACGCTCAGATGATAGGTGTCATCCTGCTCTTCATAAACCAGCTGATCATCAGACTGCGGCGACCCCAGCTCGTGTCGCCAGACCTGATAAGAGAGCAGCGTCTGCGGGTGTTTCCGCACGTAGTAGAGCGTGCGGGAGTCGTTACCCCAGGCGAAGCTGGAGGAGGCGTTGCTCAGCACTTCAGGATACCAGCTGCCGCTCTCAAGGTTGCGGAAGCGGATGCCATACTGGCGGCGCGAGAGAAAATCCTCGGCCAGCGCCATCACGCGGTTGTCCGGGCTGATATGCAGCGCGCCCATAGTGTAAAAGTCGCTGTGTGACGCGCGCTGGTTGGCATCCAGCAGCAGGGTCCACTCCGCCGACTCCTCGCTCGCCGCGGGCTGACGGTAATAGGCCGGATACTCATTGCCGCTCTGATAACGACTCTGATAGCGGTAGCCGTTTTTAACATAGGGCACTGAGTGATCTTCCGGTGGCAGCCGGTCGATGATCTCTTTTAATACCCGGTCCTGCAGCGGCTGCTGCGACGACATGACTTTTTTGCCGTAATTATTTTCGGCACGCAGGTAATCAAGCACTTCGCTGTTTTCGCGCTTATCGTCGCGCAGCCAGTAATAGTTGTCGACGCGCGTCTCGCCATGCAGCGTCATTTCATGAGGAATTTTTTTTGCAATGGGAGCTTTCATCCATCCGTCTCCGTGAACGTCATGATCTGTAAGCGTAACACTTAAGTGGCGGGAAGCCAGGGGGCAGCGAGGAAGCGGCGGCAGGCGGGGCCTCTTCTGAGGCCCGCCAAGAGAAGTTAACTGGCCAGAAGACGGGCTTTTTCGGCCTGGATATCCTGCTGAATGCCGTCGCGGACATCCTGAGGGATCTTCAGCGCGTCACCCAGCGCAGAGAGGTAGCTGCGTTCCATGAAATGATCGACATCAATGGCGGCGCAGCTGAGGAAATAGAGCTCCAGTGCCTCTTCCTCATTCTTCACGTCAGCGGCCAGCCACTGCGGATCCAGCGGGCGATTCATCGCTTTCTGGATCAGCTTTTCCGCATCCTGACCGTAGCCGGACTGATGAATATTCTGCTCAATAGCGGCACGTTCCTGATCGTCGATGTGTCCGTCGCTTTTGGCGGCAAACACCAGCGCCGTGACCAGACGCTCAGCGCGCAGATCGACCGGTGTCTGTGACACGCCGAAGTCCGGTTCGCTCTGATGCGCGTCGCTGACCCGCTGTTTGTATTTGTTCCACAGCACCGCACCCGCCGCCGCCCCGCCGCCGATAATCAGCGCCTGGCCGCCATATTTCGTCAGCAGTTTGCGGGAAGACTTACTGCTGATCAGCATCGCGGCCAGCCCCCCCAGCGCGCCTGGTGCCAGCATATCGCTCAGGCCTCCGCCCGATTTACCGTCACCGCCCTTCTTCGCCAGTACCGACTGAATCTGTTGCAACCAGTTGTTCATCATCCGCTCCTGTTCACGATGTCAGCCTGCTATCCTAGCGAAAGGGTTGTCAGGAAACGTCAGAGCGGGAAAAGTAAGGCAAATGGCGGCGTTATACGGACGAAGCGTGAGAACGCAAACGTTTTCGTTTATACTTGCGCGCGAATTTTGACTGCTTAGGTGAATGTATGACAACTCTCGGAACGGCGCTGCGTCCGGCGGCAACACGTGTGATGCTTTTGGGTTCGGGTGAACTGGGTAAAGAGGTGGCGCTGGAGTGTCAGCGTCTGGGTGTGGAAGTGATTGCGGTCGATCGCTACCCGGATGCCCCGGCCATGCACGTGGCGCATCGCAGCCATGTGATCAACATGCTGGATGGTGCGGCCCTGGCTGCGTTAATCGCGCAGGAGAAACCTGACTTTGTGGTGCCGGAAATCGAGGCTATCGCCACGGATACCCTGGTTGAGCTGGAGCAGCAGGGCCAGCGCGTGGTCCCGACAGCCCGTGCCGCACGGCTGACCATGAACCGTGAAGGGATTCGTCGCCTCGCCGCGGAAGAGTTATCCCTGCCGACCTCACGCTATCGCTTTGCCGACAGCAAAGCGCGCTTTGACGAAGCCGCCGCAGAGATTGGCTTTCCGTGCATCGTAAAACCGGTCATGAGCTCCTCTGGCAAAGGCCAGAGCTTTATCCGTGACGCCAGCCAGCTCGACAGCGCCTGGGACTATGCGCAGCAGGGTGGCCGCGCCGGAGCCGGTCGCGTCATCGTAGAGGGCGTGGTTAACTTCGATTTTGAAATCACCCTGCTCACCATCAGTGCCGTTGACGGCATCCATTTCTGTGCGCCGATTGGTCATCGTCAGGAAGATGGCGACTACCGTGAATCCTGGCAGCCGCAGCAGATGAGTGATGTGGCGCTGCAGCGGGCCCAGGATGTCGCCGCGCAGGTGGTTAAGGCGCTGGGTGGCTATGGTCTGTTCGGCGTCGAGCTGTTTGTCTGTGGCGATGAGGTGGTGTTCAGTGAAGTGTCACCGCGCCCCCATGATACCGGCATGGTTACGCTGATTTCGCAGGATCTGTCAGAGTTTGCGCTGCACGTGCGGGCGTTCCTGGGTCTGCCGGTTGGCGCAATTCGTCAGTATGGTCCTTCCGCCTCGGCCGTTATCCTGCCGCAACTGACCAGCCAGAATGTGCAGTTCGTCAACGTCGAAGCGGCGCTGGGTGCCGGTCTGCAACTGCGCCTGTTCGGTAAGCCGGAGATTAGTGGTCAGCGTCGTTTAGGTGTGGCGCTGGCGAGCGGTGAGACGACGGATGAGGCCATTGCGCGTGCCGTTGCCAGCGCAGCAGCGGTGACGGTTCAGGGGTAACAGCGTGCGGTGAGCAGACGCTCACCGCTTCAGCTTACTTCGCGCCTTCAACGGCTTCACGCGCCAGGCGGGTGATGCGATCCCAGTCGCCCGCTTCCAGCGCATCATTCGGCACCAGCCAGGAACCGCCGATGCAGAGCACGCTTTTCAGCGCCAGATAGTCACGGTAGTTTGCCGGAGAGATCCCGCCAGTCGGGCAGAAACGGACCTGCGGGAAAGGCCCGCCAATGGCCTGCAGCGCTTTGACACCGCCATTCGCCTCGGCCGGGAAAAACTTAAATTCGCGCAGACCGTAGTCCATTCCGGTCATGAGTTCAGAGACGGTGCTGATACCCGGAATCAGGGGAACCGGCCCTTCCACCGCGGCCTTCAGCAGTGATTCCGTAATCCCCGGACTGATAACAAACTGCGCGCCGGCATCGGTCACCTGCTGAAGCTGCTGCGGATTGATGACGGTTCCCGCCCCCACAATCGCCTCCGGCACCTCTTTGATCATCGCACGCAATGCCTCCATCGCGACGGGCGTGCGCAGCGTCACTTCCAGCACCCGGACACCGCCCGCCACCAGCGCTTTTGCCATCGGCACGGCATGTTCCAGCTTATTCACGACGATGACCGGCACCACAGGCCCGGTGGTCAGAATCTGTTCAGCACTCATCTTCCAGTTTTTCATCAGTTCCCCTTGATTAATAACACCGGGTTAGCAGCCCGGTCACGGAGCCTCGGCTCCTGCCCTGTAATGATGACACTACCATACATGATCGGCTTCCGGAGCGTCCATTACCCTGCTCTCATTTTGAAACGGCAGTTCAGTTTTATCTGCCTCCGCCAGTCGGGTGAGGGGCAAAAAAAAAGCCCGCGTTGCGGGCTTCTTCATGACGACGGTTATTCGAACTCGTTCCAGGAACGGCCATCGCGGGTAATCATCGCGACGGAGGCCACCGGACCCCAGGTGCCAGCCTGATATGGTTTAGACGAGTCACCATCCGCAGCCCAGGCGTTGATGATGGAGTCGACATAGGTCCATGCCGCTTCAACTTCATCGCGACGCACAAACAGCGCCTGAATTCCGCGCATGCTCTCCAGCAGCAGACGCTCATAAGCATCGGCCAGGTGCGACTGGTTAAACGTCTCAGAGTAGCTCAGATCCAGCTTGGTGGTCTGCAGCTTATGCTTGTGGTCGAGACCTGGCACTTTGTTGAGGATTTCGATATCCACCCCTTCATCCGGCTGCAGACGAATGGTCAGCTTGTTCTGCGGCAGCTCTGAGTAAGAGTCTTTAAACAGGTTCATCTCAGGGTTTTTGAAATAGACCACGACTTCAGAACATTTGGTTGGCAGACGCTTACCGGTACGCAGGTAGAACGGAACACCCGCCCAGCGCCAGTTGTCGATATCGACGCGAATCGCCACGAAGGTTTCGGTCGCGCTCGATTTGTTGGCGCCCTCTTCCTCCAGATAGCCGGGGACTTTTTTACCCTGTACAAAGCCGGAGGTGTACTGACCGCGCACGGTTTTCTCACGCACGTTGGTCTGGTCGATGCGACGTAGCGAGCGCAGCACTTTAACTTTCTCATCGCGGATGCTGTCTGCGCTGAGATCGGACGGCGGCGACATAGCGATCATGGTCAGGATCTGCAACAGATGGTTCTGGATCATGTCACGCATCTGGCCCGCTTTGTCGAAGTAACCCCAGCGCCCTTCGATACCCACCTCTTCGGCCACGGTGATCTGCACGTGGTCAATGGTGCGATTGTCCCAGTTGTTCACGAAGATGGAGTTCGCGAAGCGCAGCGCCAGCAGGTTAAGCACCGTCTCTTTGCCCAGATAGTGGTCAATACGGAACACCTGGCTCTCATCGAAGTATTCGCCAACGCTGTCGTTGATCTCCTGTGAGGTTTCCAGTGAGGTGCCGAGCGGCTTCTCCATCACAACACGCGCCGGTTTGGCGTTCAGTTTCGCCGTGCCCAGTCCCTGACAGATGGCACCAAAGGTGCTTGGCGGCATAGCGAAATAGTTGATGGTGGTGCGGTTTTTCTGATCGAGCATCTTACCCAGTTTAGGGAAGTGCGTGGTGTCGTTGACATCGAGGTTGCAGAAGTCGAGACGGTTGCTGAGTTTATCCCACAGCGCTTCGTCAACTTTCTCCTTCATGAAGGTTTCCAGCGCTTCACGTACCACTTTGGTGTATTCCGCTTTGTCCCACTCAGCACGTCCGACACCAATAATGCGGGTTTCCTCATGGATCTGACCCGCTTTCTCTAACTGGTACAGTGAAGGCAACAGTTTACGGCGTGCAAGATCGCCTTTGGCACCGAAAATCACCAGATCGCATGCCTGGGCTGTTTGTGTTACCGCCATTTTCCTCTCCTCGTTGCAGGATAGTCCGGTGGTGATGCATCCTCTGCCACCGGGTCCAGGTTATTATTTTCTTTCCGCACAATGTACTTTTTTCCCTGCGCCAGGTAAACCGACTCGCCGGGCTAACCGCATTAACTCTGTACCGGATAAGCAAAACCGGTGTGATGACGCGTGCGGATTGTCGGTTTTTTCTGTATCCGGGGGTGTCAGTGAAATTTGCCCGGGGTCAAAGTATCCCAAAAAAAATGCAAATCGGCTTGTCCGTCACTGCGCCCGCCCCCCGCTGACGCGATATAGTCTCTGTTAATCAGCTCTGACGACAGGGATTTCTGAAATTGCTAAAAATGATAATGGTCATCGGCTTATGAACATGCTGGAAAAAATTGAGGTGCAGCTCGTTTCGCTGAGTAAAGCGGAACAGAAAGTCGCCCGGCAGATTCTGGCGGCGCCGCAGGCGGCGATGCACGCCAGCATTGCCACTCTGGCACGCGAAGCCTGCGTCAGTGAGCCTACGGTAAACCGCTTCTGCCACCGTTTAGGCGCACGCGGTTTTCCCGACTTTAAACTGCAGCTGGCGCAAAGCCTGGTACAGAGCAGCAACTGGGTGAGCCGGGGTGTGGAGGAGGATGACAGCGTGGAGAACTACAGCCACAAAATCTTTGACTCCGCGCTGGCAGGTCTGCAGCGGGTTCGGGATCAGCTGGAGAGTTCGCGGCTGCAGCAGGCGGTCACTCAGCTTGCGCAGGCCGATAAAGTCGCCTTTTTCGGTCTGGGCGCCTCCGCCGTGGTGGCCCATGACGCCTTTACCAAATTCCTGCGCTTTAATATTCCTGTCATCTGGTCTGACGATATTGTGATCCAGCGCATGAGTTGCATAAATAGTCGAGCCGGTGACGTTTTTGTTCTCATTTCACATACTGGGCGCACAAAAAATATGGTAGAACTGGCTCGCCTGGCCCGTGTAAACGGTTCCACCGTTATTGCCATCACCTCTCCCGATTCACCCCTTGCCGATGAAGCCGCCATCGCTTTAGTGCTTGATGTCCCGGAAGATACTGATGTCTATTTGCCGATGGTATCGCGCCTGGCGCAGTTGACCGTGATCGATGTGTTAGCGACCGGCTTTACCCTTGAACGGGGTGCGCCGTTCCGCGAAAACCTGAAGCGCGTGAAAGAAGCGCTGAAAGCGTCGCGTTACGAAAAGCAGTCTCCAGGGAAAGAGGATGCACCGCAAAAAAATTAACATCACATTTACAATGTGAGTCGTATCACACGCTGTCGATCATATAGAATAGATAACCATGCTGTGTCCACTGATCCGGACACGCTTAAATGTTTACGGAGTCCCCGATGTCAAGACGTCTCAGAAGAACCAAAATCGTTACTACCCTCGGTCCGGCCACCGATCGCGACAATAATCTTGAAAAAATCATCGCGGCGGGCGCGAACGTTGTACGACTCAATTTCTCTCACGGCACGCCAGAAGATCACCAGCTTCGTGCGGATAAAGTGCGTGAGATAGCCGCTAAACTGGGCCGCCACGTTGCGATCCTTGGCGACCTCCAGGGGCCAAAAATTCGTGTTTCGACTTTTAAAGAAGGCAAAGTTTTCCTGAATATCGGCGACCGCTTCCTGCTGGATGCCACCCTGGGTAAAGGCGAAGGCGACAAAGAGCGGGTGGGCATCGACTATAAAGGCCTGCCGGAAGATGTGGTGCCAGGCGATATCCTGCTGCTGGATGATGGCCGCGTGCAGCTCAAAGTGCTGGAAGTTCAGGGCATGAAAGTCTTTACCGAAGTCACCGTGGGTGGCCCGCTGTCGAACAATAAAGGCATCAACAAGCTGGGCGGCGGCCTGTCGGCGGAAGCCCTGACTGAAAAAGATAAGGCGGACATTATTACCGCCGCCAGAATCAAGGTCGATTATCTGGCCGTCTCCTTCCCGCGCTGTGGCGAGGATATGAACCTGGCGCGTCGTCTGGCGCGTGAAGCGGGTTGTGATGCCCGTCTGGTCGCGAAGGTGGAGCGTGCTGAGGCGGTCGCCAGCCAGGAAGCGATGGATGACATCATTCTCGCCTCTGACGTGGTGATGGTAGCCCGTGGCGACCTGGGCGTCGAAATTGGCGACCCGGAACTGGTCGGCATTCAGAAGGCGTTGATTCGCCGCGCCCGCCAGCTTAACCGCACCATCATCACCGCGACACAGATGATGGAGTCGATGATCACCAATCCGATGCCGACCCGTGCCGAAGTTATGGACGTGGCGAACGCCGTACTGGATGGCACCGACGCCGTGATGCTCTCCGCGGAGACCGCCGCAGGCCAGTATCCGGCTGAAACCGTCTCGGCGATGGCGAAAGTCTGCCTGGGCGCGGAAAAAATCCCGAGCGTTAACGTCTCCAAACACCGTCTGGACGTGCAGTTCGATAACATCGAAGAAGCGATTGCGATGTCATCCATGTACGCCGCGAACCATCTGCAGGGCGTTACCGCGATCATCACCATGACCGAGTCGGGCCGTACGCCGCTGATGACCTCGCGCATCACCTCAGGCCTGCCGATTTTTGCCATGTCACGCCATGAGCGCACGCTGAACCTCACCGCGCTCTATCGCGGCGTCACCCCGGTCTACTTCGACAGCAACAACGACGGTGTGGCTGCGGCACACGATGCCGTCAATCTGCTGCGTGACAAAGGTTTCCTGGTATCAGGCGATCTGGTCATCGTGACGCAGGGTGATGTGATGGGTGCCACCGGCACGACCAATACCAGCCGCGTGCTGCGCGTGGATTAATTAAGCCCGGATTGACATTGTCAGTGTAGAATCAGTAACGCGACTGCCAGCCAGTCGCGTTTTCTTTTCTGACAAGGAGGCCAGATGGCCCGTTTTCACCCCATCAGCCAGCTGACCGGCCGGATTCTGCTTTTCCCTCTGGCATTAGTGCTGTTTGAGTTTGCCACCTATATTGCTCACGACATGATCCAGCCGGGCATGCTGATCGTCACCAGCGAATTTGCTGTCGGCCCGGAGTGGGTCTCCACCTCACTGACCGCCTACCTGATTGGCGGCGTGGTACTGCAATGGCTGCTTGGCCCGCTCTCCGATAAGTTTGGCCGCCGCCCGGTGATGCTTGCCGGCATCCTGTTTTTTGCCATCGCCTGTATCCTGACCAACTGGGTCAGCTCCATTGAGGAATTTGTCAGCCTGCGCTTTGTTCAGGGCATCAGCCTCTGCTTTATTGGCGCAGTGGGTTATGCCGCGATTCAGGAAGCCTTTGATGAGGCGCTGGCGGTGCGCATGATGGCGCTGATGGCCAACGTGGCGCTGCTGGCTCCCCTGGCCGGCCCGCTGGCCGGTGCTGCCTGGCTGACCGTCGGCAGCTGGCGCAGCATGTTCTGGCTGTTTGCCGCCTGCAGCCTGGTGGCGTTCGCGGTGCTGTGGCGGGTCATGCCCGAAACCGCGGGCGACCGCAGTCACTCTATCGCCCTGCCCAGTCTGGCGCGCAACTATGGCCGGCTGATGAAGGATCGGCTGGTGATGTCCGGTTCTTTTGCCATCGGCATGGTCTTTATCCCGATCCTCACCTGGGTTGCCCTCTCGCCGGTGATCCTGATGCATGACGAAGGCCTGTCGCGGATGCAGTATGCCCTGCTGCAGCTTCCGGTCTTTTTGGCGATGATCGCCGGTAACCTGACGCTGAGTAAGCTGGCGGGACGCGTGCCGATTGAGCAGCCTGTGAAGTTTGCTGCCTGGCCGATTCTGATCGGTCTGAGCCTGGCGCTGGTGGCGAGCCTGCTGAACAGCCATGGCTATCTGCTGATTACGGCCGGTCTCAGCCTCTACGCTTTTGGTGCAGGCATGGTGAACGCCGGGCTCTACCGCCTGACGCTGTACGCCAGCAATGAGGGTAAAGGCAGCGTGGCGGCGATGCTGGGGATGATCAGTATTCTGACGCTGGCGGTGGGGATTGAGCTGGCGAAGAGTGGCTACTTCAGCGGTGGCACACTCTGGTTCTGCCTGATCAACTTTATCAGTGGCGTGCTGTGGTTTGGTCTGGTGATCCTGTTTATGCGCGAGCGAAAGCGTCGCAGCAAACTCGAAGCGTTATAAAAAAAGGCCGCTTGCGCGGCCTTCAGACTATTTGCGTGGATAGAGCTCTTTGCGCGAGTAGGGTTCGATGTCACCCTCTTTGCGGGTCTTCAGCAGCTTGAGGATCCACGTGTACTGCTCGGGATGCGGGCGGACAAAAATTTCCACCTCTTCATTCATCCGGCGAGCCAGCTGATGATCATCCGCTTCGAGCAGATCATCCATCGGCGGACGCACATAGATTTCAAGAATATGCCGCTCACTGTTATAGACCGGGAACAGCGGCACCACGCGGGCCCGACACACTTTCATCAGCCGCCCGACTGCGGGCAGCGTTGCTTTGTAGGTCGCGAAGAAGTCAACAAACTCGCTGTGCTCGGCGCCATGGTCCTGATCGGGCAGATAGTAGCCCCAGTAGCCCTGGCGCACCGAACTGATAAACGGCTTAATGCCATCATTTCGGGCATGCATCCGGCCACCGAAACGACGACGCGCGGTGTTCCAGGCATAATCGAGCAGCGGATCGCTCTGATTATGGAACATCGCCGCCATCTTCTGCCCTTCTGACGCCAGCAGCATGGCCGGAATATCCACCGCCCAGCCGTGGGGTACCAGAAAAATCACATTCTCCTGCGCGGCTTTCATCTGGTCGATAATTTCACGACCATGCCATTCGACACGCTGACGAATGCGGGCCGGATCGCGCAGCACCAGCTCGGTCATCATCGTCATCGCCTGCGGTGCAGTCGCAAACATTTCGTCCACCAGCGTGGCGCGTTGCGCTTCGCTGAGTTCCGGCAGGCAGTAATAGAGGTTAATCAGCGCACGACGACGCGCACCTTTTGCCAGCTTACCGGCGAACCGGCCTAAGCGGCTTAATAGCGGATCGCGCACTTTTGGCGGTAAATAAGCCAGACCGGCCAGTGCGCCAATCGCCAGCCAGCTGCCCCAGTATTTCGGTTTGAGAAAAGATCGTTCAAAAACGGGAATGAATTCAGTGTTATTTTTTTACGGGTTTCCATGCACTCGCCTCAAGCAATGACCGGCTAATGATAGTGGCGGCAAACAAATTTGCAATCATCACGGTCCGGATAACAAAAAACCGACGGGGAAACCGTCGGTTTTTGTGCAACCTGATGAAAATCGCTACTTAAGGCCCAGCTGCGGCAGCCAGGATTTCATCTGCGCCAGATACTCGCTGCGCTCTTTACCGGTCAGGCCTTCCATGCGCGGCAGTTTCGCCGTTAATGGATTGACCGCCTGATTATTGATCCAGATTTCAAAATGCAGGTGCGGCCCGGTTGAACGTCCGGTATTACCGGACAAGCCGATACGGTCACCGCGCTTCACTTTCTGACCCGGCTTCACCAGCACTTTCTTCATGTGCATATAACGCGTCATATACTGACGGCCATGACGAATGGCAACATAGTTACCGGCGGCACCGCCATTTTTCGCCACGACGATCTCGCCATCTCCGACAGCCAGTACCGGCGTGCCGATCGGCAGTGCAAAGTCGACGCCCTTGTGCGGCGCAATACGCCCCGTCACAGGGTTCAGACGGCGCGGATTAAAGTTAGAGGAGACACGATACTGCTTAACCGTCGGGAAGCGCATAAAGCCGCGCGCCAGGCCGGAGCCGCTGCGATCGTAGAACTTGCCATCTTCGGCACGGAACGCGTAATAGTCTTTGCCCCCGCTGCGCAGGCGCACGCCCAGCAACTGGCTCTGTGCACTTTTACCGTCCAGCATTTCGCGCGACATGAGAACGCTGAACTGATCACCGGCACGCAGCTTGCGGAAGTCCATCTGCCACTGCATCGCTTTGATGACGGCGCTTGCTTCAGCGCCGCTCAGTCCGGCCCGCATGGCACTGGCAGCAAAACTGCCACGCACTTCGCCCTGCATGACACTGTTGCGCCATTCGCCCTTCTGCATCTCCGCTTCCATCTTGAAGCCACCCTTCGGGGTGCGCTCATAGGTGCGGGTTTCACGACGGGAGATTTCCCAGCTCAGGGTTTTCAGACCGCCATCATCATCCAGCGTCCAGCTCAGCTGCTGACCCACCTGCAGATTTCGCAGATCGCGGTCGCTCACCACCAGCGCATTGATGTCAGCGATATCGATGCCATACTGATTCAGGGCGCTGCTCAGCGTATCGCCGGAAGAGACGGTGTAGTCATGCACGCCTGCCGTATCCGGCACGTCGGTGTCGACATCGTCTGCAGGCAGCTCTTCGTCCGGTTCCGGTGTGCTCTGATCGATAGGCTCACTGGCTTCTGGCAGCAGCGTACGAAGTTCACTTTTGTCCAGCTCGATCGTTTTGACGATAGGCGTCACGTCATCGGTGGGATGGTAAACATAAGGCCGCCAGACAGCGACGGCCAGAGTGACTACAGTTAAAGAACCCAGCATTACGCGGTGGGGGCGCGGCAAATTATTAAATGCGAGGGCGACAGAGCGGGCTATCTGCTGCACTTTTACCTATTCCTCATGCTCCTTTCAGGCAGCTTTCATACTGGCCCGACAGCTGTGAGAGGAATTTCACATAGCTGTCTTTTGCCAGACTGATGTCTGTCCCCAGCGGGTCGAGCGTGCCTTTATGCACCTGCGTTCCGCGGGCAACAGCATCGATGACTGCTGGCCTGAATTGTGGCTCAGCAAAGACGCAGACCGCCTTTTGCTCAACCAACTGTGTTCGTATCTGGTGTAAACGCTGTGCGCCCGGCTGAATTTCAGGATTAACGGTAAAATGCCCGGCAGGCGAGAGACCGTAGTGCTTTTCAAAGTACGTGTAAGCGTCGTGAAAAACGAAATATCCTTTATTTCTGACCGGAGCAAGTTGTGCGCTAACGCGTTTGTCCGTGTCTGCCAACGCTACCTCAAACTGCTGGAGGTTGGCGTCAAGTTTGGCTTTATCTTGCGGCATAAGTTCCAATAATTTTCCATGGATTGCAACCGCGGTCTTGCGCGCGATCTCTGGCGACAACCACAGGTGCATATTAAACTCACCGTGATGATGGTGATGTGCATCGGCATCCTGTTCTTCAGAATTTTCCGCTGCGTGTTCATCTTCATCTTCACCGCCGCTAATCAATAACGGTTTTACGCCGTCGATGTCGACCATAGCGAGATTTTTTTTGGCCGGAAGTTCAGATGCAGACTTCGCCATAAACGCTTCCATTTCAGGGCCAACCCAGACGACTAAGTCCGCGTTTTTTAAGCGTTTTGCATCAGAGGGGCGCAGGGCATAATCGTGTTCAGAGGCACCATCTGGCAGCAGAACATCAACCGGGGTAACACCATCGGCAATGGCTGCGGCGATAAAACCGACCGGTTTTAATGAGGCGACGACGTTGGCCTCTGCAGGAAGGGTTAACGAAGCTGAAACAGCGAAGGCCGATAAGGCGAAAATTGCGCCTTTTTTATTATGTAACATATTGCGTCATTCCATCGTGACCATGAAGTGGAATGTGATATTATAACATTCGAAATTCTGTGCAACCTGTAAATACTATGACCTCACTTGTCACACTTGATAACGTTTCGATAAAATTTAACCAGCGCAACGTCTTATCGGGCGTCAGCCTGGCGTTGCAGCCTGGCCGTATTCTCACCCTGCTCGGGCCTAACGGCGCCGGTAAGTCTACGCTCGTCCGTGTGGTGCTGGGTTTGCTCGCCCCCACCAGCGGGACGGTTCAGCGCCATGCCGATCTGCGTATTGGCTATGTGCCACAGAAACTGCATATCGATCCGACGCTGCCGGTGACCGTCGAACGTTTTATGCGTCTGACCCGCGGCAGTAAACAGGCGGAGATCCTCCCCGCCCTGAAACGCGTGCAGGCGGGCCACTTACTTAATGCGCCGCTGCAGAAACTCTCGGGCGGTGAAACGCAGCGTGTGCTGCTGGCGCGCGCCCTGCTCAACCAGCCTCAGCTGCTGGTGCTGGACGAGCCGACGCAGGGGGTGGATGTCAACGGTCAGGTCGCCCTCTATGATCTGATCAATCAGCTGCGCGTTGAACTGAACTGCGGCGTGATGATGGTCTCTCACGACCTCCACCTGGTGATGGCTAAAACTGATGAAGTGCTCTGCCTGAATCACCACATCTGCTGTTCCGGTACCCCCGAAGCGGTGTCACAGCATCCCGAATTTATCGCCATGTTTGGTCCGCGCGGTGCGCAGGAGCTGGCGATCTACCGTCACCATCATAATCACCGTCACGACCTTCAGGGACGTATCGTTTTACGCAAAGGACAGAGTTCATCATGATTGAGTTGTTATTACCGGGCTGGATAGGCGGCGTGATGTTAGCGCTGGCTGCCGGCCCGCTGGGTTCGTTTGTCGTCTGGCGCAAGATGTCCTACTTCGGTGACACTCTGGCACACGCCTCCCTGCTCGGCGTCGCGTTTGGCCTGCTGTTTAACGTTAATCCTTACTATGCGGTCATTCTGGTGACGGTCTGCCTGGCGCTGGGTCTGGTCTGGCTGGAACGGCGCCCCCATCTGGCGATCGACACGCTGCTGGGGATCATGGCGCACAGCGCGCTGTCACTGGGTCTGGTGGTCGTCAGCCTGATGAAGAATGTGCGCGTCGATCTGATGGCCTATCTGTTCGGCGATCTGCTGGCGGTGACGCCAGACGATCTCTGGATGATGGGCGGTGGCGTGGTGGTTGTGCTGCTGGTGATGGCATGGCAGTGGCGATCGCTGCTGTCGATGACCATCAGCCCGGAGCTGGCGCAGGTGGATGGCGTCAATATTCAGCGCACCCGGCTGATCCTGATGCTGATCACCGCACTGACCATCGGTGTCGCGATGAAGTTCGTGGGGGCGCTGATTATCACGTCGCTGCTGATCATACCGGCGGCGACCGCCCGGCGTTTTGTTCGTTCGCCGGAAGGCATGGCAGCCGTCGCGGTGGTGATCGGGGTCATCGCTGTGACCGGCGGGCTGACCTTTTCCGCGTTCTATGATACGCCAGCCGGCCCGTCAGTGGTGCTGTGCGCCGCCATCCTGTTTATCTTCAGCATGGTGCGCAAGCCCGCCGTTTAATCTTCGCGCGTGATGCCGAAGTGACGATAAGCATGCTGCGTGGCGAGACGGCCACGCGGTGTGCGCTGAATGAAGCCCTGCTGAATCAGGAAGGGTTCAATCACATCTTCGATGGTTTCGCGCTCTTCACCGATGGCCGCCGCCAGGTTGTCCAGTCCGACCGGCCCACCCATAAACTTATCGATAATGGCCAGCAGCAGCTTGCGGTCCATATAGTCGAAGCCTTCACTGTCCACATTGAGCATATCAAGCGCACTGCAGGAGACTTCACCGCTCATCTCACCGTTGGCCCGGACTTCGGCGAAGTCACGAACCCGGCGCAGCAGACGGTTGGCGATACGCGGCGTGCCGCGGGCGCGGCGGGCGATCTCTAACGCACCGTCGTCACTCAGCGCCAGACCGAGACAGGCGGCGCTGCGGCCCACGATGTGCTGCAGATCCTTAACCTGATAGAACTCCAGCCGCTGCACAATGCCAAAGCGGTCGCGCAGTGGCGAGGTCAGTGAGCCGGCACGGGTAGTAGCACCAATCAGGGTAAACGGCGGCAGGTCGAGCTTAATCGAACGCGCTGCCGGGCCTTCACCAATCATGATATCCAGCTGATAATCTTCCATCGCCGGATAGAGTACCTCTTCCACGACCGGCGAGAGGCGGTGGATTTCATCAATGAACAGCACGTCGTGCGGCTCAAGGTTGGTCAGCATCGCCGCCAGATCCCCGGCTTTTTCCAGTACCGGGCCCGAGGTGGTGCGCAGGTTAACGCCCATCTCATTAGCGACGATGTTCGCCAGGGTGGTTTTACCCAGCCCCGGCGGACCGAAGATCAGCAGATGATCAAGCGCATCACCGCGCAGCTGCGCGGCCTTGATGAAAATCTCCATCTGCTCACGCACCTGTGGCTGTCCGACATACTCATTCAGCAGCTTTGGCCGGATGGCGCGATCGATAATCTCTTCTTCGTTAACGCTGGCAGCGGAGACCAGACGGTCGGCTTCTATCATCACTTACCTCAAATGGCGGCGCGTAGCGCTTCGCGGATCAGGGTTTCACAATCCGCATCCGGTCGACCGACTTTACTGATCATACGGCTCGCTTCCTGCGGTTTATAACCCAGTGATACCAGCGCTGCAACCGCTTCCGCTTCCGCATCGTTGGTATCCGCTTCCGGCCCTGGCGTGGTGAGTGTAAAGGCTGAATCACCGCCAAACAGGTCGCCGTGCATCCCTTTAAAGCGGTCCTTCATCTCCACCACCAGACGCTCGGCGGTCTTTTTACCCACGCCGGGCAGTTTCACCAGCGACGCGATCTCCTCTTTTTCCACCGCGGTCACAAACTGCTGCGCCGACATGCCGGAGAGGATCGCCAGCGCCAGTTTTGGCCCGACGCCATTCACTTTGATGAGTTCGCGGAACAGCGTGCGCTCCTGCTTGCTGTTAAAACCAAACAGCAGCTGGGCATCTTCGCGCACCACAAAGTGGGTAAAAATCACCGCTTCATGCTGAAGTTCAGGCAGCTCATAAAAACAGGTCATAGGCATGTAAATTTCATAGCCGACGCCGTGTGCCTCAAGCAGCACCAGTGGCGGCTGCTTTTCCAGAATGTTGCCCCGTAAACGACCTATCACCTGAATGCTTCCTTAACTTACGAATGTGGCGGATTTTATAACATAAAAAAGGCTGGATGAATATCCAGCCTGAGAGTGAGACGGTGCCGCGGCCGTTAACCGGATCGCAATCGTCCGCGCGTGAGTACCAGCTTGCTGTCACTCATCCGCGTCGCATTCTGTGCCACGTGACAGTGCGTAATCGCAATGGCCAGGGCATCAGCGGCATCCGCCTGCGGGTTTGCCGGTAACTTCAGCAGGGTCCGCACCATGTGCTGCACCTGGCTTTTTTCGGCGCTGCCGATCCCAACCACCGTCTGCTTAACCTGACGGGCGGCATATTCAAACACCGGCAGGTCGTGGTTGACCGCTGCAACAATCGCCGCACCGCGAGCCTGACCCAGCTTCAGCGCCGAGTCAGCATTCTTTGCCATAAACACCTGTTCAATGGCGAAGTAGTCGGGTGCGAACTGCGTGATGATTTCGCAGACGCCCGCATAAATCAGCTTCAGGCGGGCGGGAAGCTCGGCGGTGTTGGTGCGGATACAGCCGCTGCCCAGGTAGGTGAGCTGGCGGCCAGTCTGACGAATAACCCCATAACCGGTGATGCGTGAGCCGGGATCGATACCCAGGATAATCGACATTACGCCTCTCCGGTTGAAGCGGTGATGGTCAGCGCCATTACAGCGTTTCCGCCACCTCGTCGGAGATTTCACCGTTGTGATAAACCTCCTGCACATCGTCGCAGTCTTCCAGCATGTCGATCAGACGCAGCAGTTTCGGTGCGGTTTCCGCATCCATTTCCGCTTTGGTGGTCGGGATCATCGAGACTTCTGCGGTATCCGCTTTCAGGCCGACGGCTTCCAGTGCATCACGCACGCTGCCCATCTCTTCCCATGCGGTGAAGACATCAATCGCGCCATCGTCGTAGCTGACCACGTCTTCAGCACCCGCTTCCAGCGCCGCTTCCATGACCGCATCTTCATCCTGGCCTGGCGCATAGGAGATGACGCCTTTTTTGTTAAACAGGTAGGCCACGGAGCCGTCAGTTCCCAGGTTGCCGCCGGTTTTGGTGAAGGCGTGACGCACTTCGCCAACGGTACGGTTGCGGTTGTCACTGAGGCATTCAATCATAATGGCGGAGCCACCCGGACCGTAACCTTCATAGATGATGGTTTCCATGTTGGCGTTGTCATCGCCGCCCACACCGCGCGCGATGGCGCGATCCATGGTGTCACGCGTCATGTTGTTAGACAGCGCTTTATCCATCGCCGCACGCAGACGGGGGTTAGACCCCGGATCGCCGCCGCCCAGCTTGGCTGCCGTCACCAGTTCACGAATGATTTTGGTGAAGATTTTGCCGCGCTTCGCGTCCTGCGCCGCCTTACGGTGTTTGGTGTTAGCCCACTTACTGTGTCCTGCCATTTTCTCTTCTCTCCGATCTTTTACAGGGTGCGGGCGATCTGGCTGCGATCCTGTCCTCCGGCGTAGCTCAGACAGGTCGTAACCTGTCAGCCCGTGACGGGCGAGCCTGCGCGTCATCCTCGCGGTCAACCTGCCGCGGGTGCCCTCTTGCTGGCGGGGAACATTGTCGCGGCGGCGATGACGCCCGACTGTTTAATAGTGTGGTGTCGTTGTGTTAACACTCACCCGATTCAACTTATCATCTCTCCGTCGCCGGAATAGCGTGCGGCGACAGGTTTTCAGGCGAACTCTTCGATTGCCTGGCGGTTACTCCATGAACGGGTCAATGCTGCCGCCTCCGCCGCTGTCAGCCAGCGAAAGGCCAGATGCTCGGTCAGCCTCACATCGCGCTCCGCTGGCAGTTGCAGGCGAAACCAGTGCTCGTGATTATGGGTGACATCCGGTGCATAGCGATGGCGGAAATGGGGAAAGATTTCAAAGTCGATTTGACGCTGACAATCTTCCATCTCCAGACGCTCCGCCAGCACATCAATACCGACCTCTTCTTTCACTTCGCGACAGGCGGTCGCCAGCGGAGACTCACCCGGCTCCAGGCTGCCGGTGACCGACTGCCAGAACGCGGGATCGTCACGCCGCTGCAGCATCAACACCCGGCCATTATCACGCGCCGAAATCACTACCAGCACTGAAACCGGGTGTTTATAGCCCATTATTTATTCTCGAGCTTTTCTTTTTTAACCACCTGAATGCCCAGCTCCAGCAGGGAAGCCGGGTTCGCTTCGCTTGGCGCTTCGGTCATCATACAGGCGGCAGCCGTGGTTTTCGGGAAGGCGATTACGTCACGGATGTTGTCGGTGCCGGTCAGCAGCATGGTCAGACGGTCCAGACCAAACGCCAGGCCCGCATGCGGCGGCGTACCGAACTTCAGCGCGTCCAGCAGGAAGCCAAACTTCTCACGCTGCTCGTGCTCTTCAATACCCAGAATGCTGAACACCGTCTGCTGCATGTTGCCGTTGTGGATACGCACAGAACCGCCGCCCACTTCGTAACCGTTGATCACCATGTCGTAGGCGTTCGCCACGGCACGGGTCGGATCGGCCGCCAGCTCTTCGGCGCTCATCTCTTTTGGCGCCGTGAACGGATGGTGCATCGCGGCCAGACCGCCCTCTTCGTCCTCTTCGAACATCGGGAAATCGATTACCCACAGCGGTGCCCAGGCGTTCTCGTCGGTGAGGTTCAGCTCGCGACCTACCTTCAGGCGCAGGGCACCCAGTGCGTCAGCCACTACTTTAGCGCGGTCAGCACCAAAGAAGATGATGTCGCCATCCTGCGCGCCGGTACGGCTCAGGATGCCCTCAACGATCTCCGCGTTCAGGAATTTGGCAACCGGGCTCTGCACGCCCTCCAGTCCATCGGCACGAACATTGACCTTCATCCACGCCAGGCCTTTCGCGCCGTAAATCTCGACAAACTTGCCATACTCATCAATCTGCTTACGGCTCAGCTGTGCACCGGTCGGCACGCGCAGCGCGGCGACGCGGCCTTTTTCATCGTTGGCCGGGCCAGAGAAGACCTGGAATTCGACGTTTTTCAGCAGGTCGCCTACGTCCACCAGCTCCATCGGGTTACGCAGGTCCGGCTTGTCGGAGCCGTAGCGGTGCATCGCTTCCGCAAAGGTCATCTGCGGGAACTCACCGAGATCCACACCCTTGACGTCCAGCCACAGGTTGCGAATCAGACGCTCCATGGTTTCACGCACCTGTGGCGCGGTCATGAACGAGGTTTCAACATCGATCTGGGTAAATTCAGGCTGACGATCGGCACGTAAATCTTCATCGCGGAAGCATTTCACGATCTGATAGTAGCGGTCAAAACCGGACATCATCAGCAGCTGTTTGAACAGCTGCGGTGACTGCGGCAGCGCATAGAATTTCCCTTTGTGAACCCGGCTTGGCACCAGATAGTCACGCGCACCTTCCGGTGTCGCTTTGGTCAGCATCGGGGTTTCAATATCCAGGAAGCCTTCGTCATCCATAAAGCGACGCACAAAGCTGGTGATGCGGGCGCGGGTTTTCAGACGAGCCACCATCTCCGGGCGACGCAGATCCAGATAGCGATACTTCAGGCGCGCTTCTTCGCTGTTGGTCTGATTAGAGTCCAGCGGCAGGGGTTCAGAGCGGTTGATGATGGTCAGTTCCTGGGCGAACACTTCCACTTCACCGGTCGCCATGTCGCTGTTTTTGTTCTTCTCATCACGCGCACGCACGGTACCAGTAATCTGGATGCAGAATTCGTTACGCAGTTCAGAAGCCAGCTTAAACGCGTCCTGACGATCGGGATCGAAGAACACCTGTACGATGCCTTCACGGTCGCGCATGTCGATAAAAATCAGACTGCCCAGATCGCGACGGCGGTTTACCCAGCCGCAAAGCGTGACTTGCTGACCCACATGAGACAGATTGAGCTGTCCGCAATATTCTGTACGCATAACACTATCCTTTTAACTTCGCCGCTGCAGCTGACAGCATCCGGCCGCGTTACCTGATGCGATGCTGTCGCAAAAATGGCGGCCATTATAATGGAAAAAGCCAGGCAGGATAAACATATCCGCGCCAAAGCACCGATTTCCTCTGTGCATTTGCCCCCCTGCCTGAGCCTGACAGATAATAGGGTATCTTAACCGGCCGCGAGGAGCGCGCGTGACACTGCGTATTGGCCTGCCCCAGTGGCAGCACTCACACTGGAAACGCTGGGGCATTGAAAGCCTGGCGGACTATGCCCGCTATTTCCATTGTGTGGAGGGAAACACCACGCTGTATGCGCTGCCAAATGCTGAAACGGTGATGCGCTGGCGCGACATGACGCATGAGGCATTTCGCTTCTGCTTTAAGTTTCCCAACACCATCAGCCATCAGGCGGCGCTGCAGCACAGCGACGATCTGCTGACCGATTTTCTGCGCCTGATGGAGCCGCTGGCCGATCGCATCGGTCAGTACTGGCTGCAGCTGCCGGCCAGCTTCTCCCCGCCGCAGCTCGATGACCTGTGGCGTTTTCTCGACAGCCTGCCACGCCGTTTTCACTACGGGGTGGAGGTGCGCCATCCCGCGTTCTTTGCCAAAGGCGAGGCGGAGCGGGCGCTGAACCGTGGCCTGCTGGCACGCGGCATCAATCGCGTGATGCTCGACAGCCGTCCGGTGCATGCTTCCACCTCACAGAGTCCGGCCGCGCTGGCCGCCCGCGCGCAGAAGCCGCGGGTGCCGCCCCACGCGCTGCGCACCGGATCACAGCCGATGGTGCGCTTTATCGGCAGCGACAGCGTGGAAGAGAGTGTGCCGCTGTTTCAGATCTGGCGCAGCAAACTGGCCGAGTGGCAGCAGCAGGGTGACGCCATGCTGTTTCTGCACACGCCCGATATGGGCCAGGTTTTTCCACTGGTGCAGGCGCTGTGGCCGCAGCTGCAACAGATCGATCCGGCCATCGGTGACGGGCCAGACTGGCCGCAGCAGGCATCACTGTTTTAAACGCCATACGGGACAGCGTGCCGAACGCTGGATAGAATAGCCCCTCTTCTGAATGCGTACCGGAGTGACAATGATAAGCGCGTTATACGTGGTACTGGGTGCCTTACTGATCATGAAATTCACGCTGGACGTCGTGCGTTTCCGCCGTTTTTATCGCGTGGCGTATGGCGACGGCGGCTATCACGACCTGAAAATGGCGATTCGCATTCACGGTAACGCCATCGAA
The DNA here is from genome assembly GCF_000255315.1 of Pantoea sp. Sc1. Taxonomy (NCBI): domain Bacteria; kingdom Pseudomonadati; phylum Pseudomonadota; class Gammaproteobacteria; order Enterobacterales; family Erwiniaceae; genus Pantoea; species Pantoea sp. Sc1. The sequence continues at coordinate 1,828,418 of NZ_AJFP01000001.1, read as the reverse complement.
ACCATCCCTTTGGCGCTGCTGCTGCTGGTCGTGATGGAGATGAACGGCGCGGATATCTGGATGGTGCATCTCACCGCGCTGCTGTTTTTCATCGGCCGCTTTCTGCACGCCTGGGGATTACGCAACAGCGCAATGACCGGTCGCAAATATGGCATGATGCTGACGCTCTTTTCCCTCTGCGGCATGGTTATTTTTAACCTGATCTATCTCCCCTGGGATCTGGTGCTGTCGCTCCATTAAGCGGGGCGGGGTTAAGGGGTGCAGCCTGCCCCACTTTCTGCCAGAATAGCGCCCTTTCCGTCGTCTCTTCGGATTTTCGATATGTCTGACCGCGATCAACTCTTCTCAGCGCCCATTGCAAAACTGGGCGACTGGACTTTTGACGAGCGCGTGGCTGAAGTCTTTCCTGACATGATTCAGCGCTCGGTGCCTGGCTACTCCAACATCATTTCGATGATTGGCATGCTGGCAGAACGTTTTGTTACCCCGCAGAGCCGGGTGTATGACCTGGGCTGCTCACTGGGCGCAGCCACCCTGTCGGTGCGCCGCAATATTCATGTGCCGGGTTGTGAGATCATCGCGGTGGATAACTCGCCCGCGATGGTGGAACGCTGCCGTCGTCATCTGGATGCCTTCCGCGCCGATACGCCGGTGACGGTGCTGGAAGCGGATATCCGCGATATTGAGATTGAGAACGCCTCGCTGGTGGTGCTCAACTTCACGTTACAGTTTCTTGAGCCGCCTGCACGGCTGGCGCTGCTGACGAAAATCTGGCAGGGACTGAAACCGGGTGGCGCGCTGGTGCTGTCTGAGAAGTTCAGTTTTGAAGATGCGGAAGTTGGTGAGCTGTTATTTAACATGCATCACGACTTCAAGCGCGCCAACGGATACAGCGAACTGGAAATCAGCCAGAAGCGCAGCATGCTGGAAAACGTGATGCTGACCGACAGCGTAGAAGCCCACAAAGCCCGCCTGAAGCAGGCTGGTTTCCCGCACGCCGAACTCTGGTTCCAGTGCTTTAATTTTGGTTCACTGGTGGCGTTGAAATGATCGACTTTGGCCGTTTTTATCAGCATATTGCGGTAGGCCCGCTGGCGAAGTGGCTGGAAGTATTACCGGCTCAAATCAGCGAATGGCAGCGGGAAAACCTGCACGGTCACTTCCGCGACTGGTACAAGTCGCTGGAGTATCTGCCGCTGCTCGCGCCCCAGAAGCTGGACCTGCTGCACAGCGTCACCGCCGACCGTGATGACATCAGCGATCGCCATCGTCAGGGCATTGAAAAATTACTGCGTAACCTGATGCCGTGGCGCAAAGGGCCTTACTCCCTCTATGGCACGCACATCAACACCGAGTGGCGATCTGACTGGAAGTGGGAGCGCGTATTGCCGCACATCTCCCCCCTGGCGGGCCGCACCGTGCTTGATGTGGGCTGTGGCAGCGGCTATCACATGTGGCGCATGATCGGTGCCGGTGCACATCTGGTGGTCGGCATCGATCCGATGCAGCTCTTTCTGGTGCAGTTTGAAGCCGTGCGCAAGCTGCTCAATGACGATCGCCGGGCGCACATGCTGCCGCTGGGGATCGAGCAGTTACCGGCACTGCAGGCGTTTGATACCGTCTTCTCTATGGGCGTGCTCTATCATCGTCGCTCCCCGCTGGATCACCTGTTACAGCTCAAGAACCAGCTGGTCAGCGGCGGCGAACTGGTGCTGGAAACGCTGGTGATTGAGGGCGATGTCAATCAGGTTCTGGTGCCCGGCGAGCGCTATGCCCAGATGCGCAACGTCTTCTTTATTCCGTCAGCCGAGGCCCTGAAGAGCTGGCTGGAAAAAAGCGGGTTTGTGGATGTGCGGATCGTTGATTTTGCCCGCACCACCACGGAAGAGCAGCGCCGGACCGACTGGATGACCAGCGAATCCCTGGCAGAGTTTCTCGACCCCGATGACGCCAGCAAAACGATTGAGGGCTACCCCGCGCCCCTGCGTGCCGTGCTGGTCGCCACCAAACCCTGACGTCTCAGCGGCGGGACAAGGCCAGTTTCGCCGCAAATCCAATAAACACGCAGCCGGTCAAACGATCCATCACCTTCAGCACCGCAGGTTTTTGCAGATGACCGGCGAAAAAGTGGCTGCCGCCAATCAGCACCGCATTCCAGACCAGCCCCAGCAGCATGTGAGCCAGCGCCATCAGGCTGCACCAGAGCGGCACTGACGCTCCGGCCGGAATGAACTGAGGCAGAAAGGTGACGTAAAAGACCCCCACTTTTGGATTCAGCAGGTTGCCCATCAATCCCCGACTGAAGCAGGCCAGATAGCCCTGCTGCCGAACCGCGGGCTGAGCTACAGCAGGCGACTGCTGGCGCGGGGTGACCAGCAACCGAATGCCCAGATAGCAGAGCCAGGCCGCGCCGAGCCATTTCAGCAGGTTATAGGCAATCTCAGACGCCATCAGCAGCGCCCCCAGCCCCAGCCCGACGGCGATCCCCCAGAGCAGACAACCCAGCGTCACACCCAGCGCTGTCGCCCAGGCGCGCTGCCAGCCCTGCGCAATGGCCGTTCGCAGCACCAGCGCGGTGTCAAACCCAGGCGTGAGCGTCAGAATGGTTATCGCAAACAGAAATGAAAAGAGCGTGGCGCTCATAATGATTCTCCGTTGTTTCTCCCGGTAAGGGGGGTTCAGGCAGCTTAACAGCCCTGACAGCGTAATGCGCGGGATCAGCTGCCACCCCGGGCGGATTGTGCCAGGCTGGATCGGGTCGGGCTATTCATATTAAGGAGACGTGATTATGAGTAAATTTATTTTTTCATCACCCCGTAAATATGTGCAGGGCGCAGGTGTACTGGACGAGCTGGGAACGTTGCTGACTGAACTGGGCGATCAGGCTTTTCTGGTGGCGGATGAGGTTGTCTGGAAGCTGATTGGTGAACGGACGCAACAGACGTTGCAGTCCGCGGGAGTGAAATTCAGCTGGCAGCAATTTAACGGCGAGGCCTCCAGCAATGAGATCACCCGTCTCAGTGCGCTGGCGAAGCGCCAGGGTTGTAACGTGATTGTCGGGCTGGGCGGCGGCAAAACGCTGGACACGGTTAAGGCGGTAGCGGACGAACTTCAGCAGCCGGTAGCCATCGTGCCGACCATTGCCTCTACCGATGCCCCCTGCAGCGCCCTGTCGGTCATCTACTCTGACAGTGGCGTATTTGAGAGCTATCGCTTCTACAGCAAAAACCCTGATTTGGTGCTGGTGGATACGGCTGTCTGCGCCAGTGCGCCTGCGCGACTCTTTGCCTCTGGCATTGCCGATGGGCTGGCCACCTGGGTTGAAGCGCAGGCCGTGGCGCGTTCCCATGCGAAATCCATGGTCAACGGCGATCCGACCCTTGCCGGACTGGCGATTGCCCGTGCCTGCGAAGAAACACTGCTCAAGTGGGGTTACAGCGCCTATATCGCCGTGAGCGAAAAACGGGTTACACCCGCCGTGGAAGCGGTGGTTGAGGCGAATACGCTGCTCTCAGGACTGGGCTTTGAAAACGGCGGGCTGGCAGCCGCTCACGCCATTCACAATGGTTTTACCGCCATTGATGGTGAAATTCATCATCTGACCCACGGCGAAAAAGTTGCCTATGGCACACTGACGCAGATGGTGCTGGAGCAGCGTCCGGACGAGGAAATTGCGCGCTACATCCGTTTCTATCGCTCTATCAACATGCCGACCACGCTCCGCGAGATGCATCTTGAAAATGAAAGCTGGGAGAATCTGGTGAAAGTGGGCGCTCTGGCCAACAGTGAGGGGGATACGCTGAAAAACCTGAATCCTCATCTGTCACCGGAAGATATTGCCAACGCCCTGCTGGCGCTGGATGCCTTTAGTCAGACAGTGAAATAAGCCGCCAACGGGCGATGATCCGATCGCCCGTTACTCCTCCGCCGCAGGCTGATCCCAGTACTCATATTTATAGGCAGAACTGAGGTGGCGTTCGATGGTGCCGCGCGTGAAGATTTCGGTCTCATGCAGGTAGCTCAGGGTGCAGTTACCGACCTCATCCCATGACTGGCACTCGTCCACCGAGCGGATCGTGCTCAGCGGCGTGCTGGCCGTGCCGTTCAGACGCACTTCACGCCATTGCGGATCGTAGGTGTAGTTGTCCGTGCTGCGGGCGGAAGTGGTGCGCGTCACCAGTCCCTTTGGATTCCAGTGATAGTGAAACTCGCCGTTGGTCGTCGGGTCGCTGCCGCGCGCCACGCTCTTCTCCAGGCGCAACTGACGATCATAGCGATAGGTCGTGTCGGTAAAACCGCTTTTTCCCATGCTGATAAATTTGTCAGAGGCGCTGGTGATATTGCCATGCTCCCCTTTCTGCCAGTTAATCGTTCCCTGCCGGTTATCAACAACGACTTCTTTGCCCTCTTTCAGCACTTTGACCAGATACGCATATTCCGCCACCCAGCCGCCCTGTACCCTGGCAATGTGTTGCTCCATGCTGAGGATCACGTTGCGCTCATTTTTGTCATAGCTGACGTCAGCCACGGTCAGGTCGCCGCAGGCGTCAAACTGGCCCAGCACCCGCTTTTGAGAATTCACATCCTTGCCAAATTCCCCCGCAATCACCTGCTTCACTGCGCCTTTGGCATTGCCGCCGAGCAGAATCAGATTATTGCTGTTGGTGATGGTTGTGCTCTGCGGCCGGCATGCGCTGGCCGCCACGCTGCCACTGCACAGCGCAGTCAGCAACAGGATGAGAGCGGCACTCTGATTGCGATTCATAGGGTCAGTTCCGGGCAACGTTGCTGTAAGTGTAAACCCTGCCGTGAAAAACAGTGGCAACCGGTGACGAATTGAAGCTGCCGCCCGGAGTTATGCCTCAAGCGGTGCGGTGATCTAAGCGTAACGGATAGCGCGGCGGTTTGCGTGGCTCTCTGCGGTAAAAGTCCTGGATGGCAGTGAATAATTCATCTGAACGACGGCTGCTCATGTCTGTCAGGCTGACCGGCTGCGGGCGATAAATTCAAGCACGGTATGATCGTCTTTTCCGGTGAAGTAAGCGGAGGTGAGATAATGAGCAATCCGGAATGAAAAGCGGCAGAGAACCGGGGCGAGCAGAGGTTTCAGACAAAAAGAACCCCAGCAAGCATACTGGGGTTTGGTACTTGCAAACACCACGTCAATGATCGGCGTGCTGCGCGGCAAAATCTGTTGTAGCTCAGGCGACCCGGACGCTGCTCATCTGCATCACGCTTTTCATCGCCTCAACCACATCGCCGTCGACGCAGTAGCGGCTGAACTCGTCGGTTTCGGCTTCTGAACACATGGAAACACCCGCTTTGCGGTAGCGCATTGGCGAAGCCATCAGGCGACTGGCCGAGCTGTGAACTTCGCGAATGCCCATATCGAGAAACTTTTGCAGGTTGCTGAGACGTACCCCGGCACCCGCCATAATAGTAGGACCCGTGCTGGTCTCATTAAGTTCCCGGAGTAATGCAATTCCGTTTTCGGCGCTCTGCTGCTGCCCGGAGGTCAGAATCCGTGCCACCCCCAGATCGGTTAATGTTTCCAGGGCGCGCTTAGGGCTGTGACAGAGATCGAAGGCCCGATGAAAGGTGACGCTCAGGCCGTCACACAGCGCCATAATCTGACGCATCTGCCCCTGATGGATGTGGGCATCTTCATCCAGCATACCAATCACCAGCCCCGGGAAACCGAGTTCACGGATCAGCGCCACGTCCGATTTCATCGCTTCAAATTCACGTGCGGTGTAACAAAAATCGCCCCCGCGTGGCCGGACAATAGGATGAACCGGAATCGATACCGCCTGACGGGCCGCCTTCAGCATCCCCGCAGACGGGGTCAGACCGCCTTCGCGCGGGGCGGCACAGAGTTCAACCCGATCGGCACCCGCCTGTTGTGCGGTCACGGCGCAGTCCACGCCATAGCAGCAAATTTCCAGTGTGGTCATTCTCTTCTCCTTTACATGACTCTGGTTCAAGGCAGATTCATCAGTTAGTCTGGCTGCTGGAATGAGTTTACCGGGAAAGTTAACTATGACATTCAATTTCGACCAACGGATAGACCGCCGTCACAGCGATAGTCTCAAATGGAACAAATATGCGGACCAGGACATTCTGCCGTTGTGGGTCGCGGATACCGATTTCCGATCGCCGGATTGCATCATCAACGCGATAAAAGCCCGTGCCGAACATGGGATTTTTGGTTACGGCGACACGCCCGTTGAGTTTATCGACAGCGCGATCTCCTGGCTTGCCTCACGCTATCAGTGGCACGTAAATCCGGAGTGGATTGTGGTACTGCCCGGCGTGGTGAGCGGGCTGAACCTGGCTGTCCGTGCCTTTACGGCCTCAGACGAACGCACGATAGCGCCGACCCCGATTTATCCCCCGTTTCGCGGGGCGTCAAAGCTGGCGGAGCGTGCTCAGCTGAATCTGCCGCTGACCCTGAACGCGGGACGCTGGCTGCTGGATCTGACGGCAGCCGAGGGTGAGATGACGGGCAGCGAGCGGCTGTTAATGCTCTGCAATCCGCAGAATCCGGGCGGCACCGTCTATCGCCGGGATGAACTGCTGGCGCAGCTCGCCTTTGCGCAGAAGCACGATTTGATTGTCTGCTCTGACGAGATCCACAGCGATCTGCTGCTGGAGCCGGGTGTTCAGCACATCCCGTTTGCCAGCCTGAGCGAAGACGCCGCGCAGCGCAGCGTAACCCTGATATCGCCGTCCAAAACCTTTAATATTGCCGGGCTTGGCGCATCCATCGCCATTATTCCGAACCCCGAACTGCGCGCGCGTTTTACGCGGTTGCGGCGCGGCATTGTGCCTGACGTTGATATTCTGGCGATTACGGCAGCGGCGGCGGCGTGGCGCGAGGGTGAATCCTGGCTGGAAGCGCAGAACCTCTACCTGCGCAGCAACCGCGACTGGCTGGTGTCGCAGGTCAATAAAATGACCGGTCTGTCACTCGCCGCCCCGGAAGCCACCTACCTGGCCTGGATCGACGCCAGCGAACTGGGCGTCGCCAGCCCGGCGCTCTACTTCGAAAAACACGGTCTGGGCTTAACCGCAGGCCGGGAATTTGGCAATGACCAGTTTGTCCGGCTCAATTTCGGCTGCACGCGCGCGCTGCTTGACGAGGCGGTCGCCCGCCTGAAACGCGCGGTCGCCGCCCGGATTTAGTTCTGCTCGCTGGCGACAATCTCTTCCAGTCGCCACGGATGAAACTTGATTGTCGTCTGTCCATCCGTCACCGCCAGCGTCGGATTGGGCAGACGCTCATTCTCTCCCTTCGGCGCGCTGGTTTTAAACGAAATGCCCGGCTGCGTCAGTGCCGGGTCAGAGAGCAAGGCCATTGCGCGCATGCCCAGCGACTCCGGATCGCCGCGTAACACGACCTCAACGTGTTCCCAGCCTTCATGGCGATAACGCTTTTCACCCGGCCACGGCAGTTCCACCACATCAATCTGACACCCTGCCACGGTTAAGGGTTGATCGAGCTTAAACAGACAAATCGGTCGCCCGTTGATGACGGCGGAGGAAAATTCTGTGCCCATCTGCTGCAGACCCTTCTGCCAGCGTGCCGCCGTGGTGTCCTGATGACAGCGCACCGCAATATGGTCGATTTCATGATCGCAAAGAGACAAACCCAGGCGCTGCGCAAAGTTTTGCAACGATTCTTCAAAACGCTCTAAATCTGACTTTAAATCATCCAATTCTGCCGGAAAAGTATGCTTCACAACCCTTATTCCTCTCTCTTTATTTAACTTTTGTGACCAGTCTGCTTTATTGTGCGCCGGGAGTTAAGCGTAATAAATGATAAGATTCATCTTATTTGACCGGAAATTTAACGCAAAACCGCATAATAACATCTTTCATTTCGGATTTATCTCCTGTTTAGGACCATGAGTTCCTTGATGAAGTTATATTAAATACATGATTAAATTAGACTTCTTTATTACAATAAGATAACTCTCATTTCAACCTCAATCAATTGCAGCTCTCCCTGCCTTCCTATAAATTTGACCTAACACAACCAAAAGGAATGGCTCTATGTCTATGCTCATCGTTGTCGCTGTCCTGATCGCACTGATGGGATTTGCAATTTCCCGCCACTGGAAGGTGCGTGAAGATAAAAGCGTTAAGAACCCCCGCCGTCATCTGAGACGTCGTTAATGCCTCCGGGAAACATCTTCTCTGGCTCTGTTTCCCCGCTTCATCCAGCTACTGACGCCCACTGACATTTCACGTATACTTTCCCCCTCATTTTTTCCGTTTTGTCTGCCTCATCCGTTTCTGCCCGTCCGTGACGCGATGCTGTCAGGCAAGATGATGACAGTCCGGCTTAGCAGGCTCGGGCGTTGTTCAGCTTATGAAGGTAACTCGGTGAATATTCAGGCACTTCTTTCCGCAAAAGTCAGTCAGGCAATGGTTTTAGCCGGCGCACCCGCCGATTGCGAACCGCAGGTTCGTCAGTCCGCCAGGGTTCAGTTTGGAGACTATCAGGCCAACGGTATTATGGCCGTGGCGAAAAAGCTGGGACAGGCTCCGCGACAATTAGCGGAAGCGGTGATCCAGCATCTCGACCTGACCGGCATCGCCAGCAAAGTCGAAATTGCCGGACCGGGCTTCATCAATATTTTCCTTGATCACGCCTGGCTGGCGAAGCATGCCCGTGAAGCCCTGAGTCTGCCGCGTCTGGGCGTGCAGCTGGCTGAGCCTCAGACGATCGTGGTCGACTACTCTGCGCCTAACGTCGCCAAAGAGATGCACGTGGGCCACGTCCGTTCCACCATCATTGGTGATGCCGCTGTTCGTACGCTGGAGTTTCTCGGCCATCGGGTGATCCGTGCGAACCACGTCGGCGACTGGGGCACTCAGTTCGGCATGCTGATCGCGTTCCTGGAAAAGCAGCAGAACGAGAATCACGCAGAGATGGCGCTGGCCGATCTCGAAGCCTTCTACCGTGAAGCCAAGCGCACCTATGACGAAGATCCTGAGTTTGCCGAGCGCGCACGCAGCTACGTGGTGAAATTACAGGGTGGCGATCCTTACTGCCGTGAGATGTGGAAGAAGCTGGTCGACATCACGATGAGTCAGAACCAGAAGATTTATGACCGCATGAACGTCACCCTGACCCGCGACGATGTGATGGGTGAGAGTCTTTACAACGATATGCTGCCTGGCATCGTGGCTGACCTGAAACAGAAAGGGTTAGCCGTGGAGAGTGAAGGCGCGACCGTGGTGTTCCTGGATGAGTTCCAGAACAAAGAAGGTGAGCCGATGGGCGTCATCATCCAGAAGAAGGATGGTGGCTACCTCTACACCACGACCGATATCGCCTGTGCGAAATATCGTTATGAGACCCTGAAAGCTGACCGTGTGCTTTACTACATTGACTCCCGTCAGCATCAGCACCTGGTGCAGGCCTGGACTATCGTGCGTAAAGCCGGTTATGTTCCCGAGTCGGTGCCGCTCGAACACCATGCCTTTGGCATGATGCTGGGCAAAGATGGCCGTCCGTTCAAAACCCGCAGCGGTGGCACCATCAAGCTTTCCGACCTTCTGGATGAAGCTTATCAGCGTGCTTACACGCTGGTGCGCGAGAAGAACCCGGAGATGAGCGAAGCGGAAGTCAAAACGCTGGCGGAAGTGGTCGGGATCAGTGCGGTGAAATATGCTGACCTTTCCAAGAGCCGCACCACCGACTACATCTTCGACTGGGACAACATGCTGGCCTTCGAAGGTAACACGGCGCCCTACATGCAGTATGCCTACACCCGCGTACTCTCGGTGTTCCGTAAGGCGGGTATTGATGCCGATTCGCTGGATGCAGAGATTGTCATCAGCGAAGAGCGCGAAGCCCAGCTGGCGACCCGCCTGCTGCAGTTCGAAGAGATCATCACTCAGGTTGCCCGTGACGGCACTCCCCATGTGATGTGTGCCTATCTCTACGATCTGGCCGGTCTTTTCTCCGGCTTCTACGAGCACTGCCCGATCCTGACGGCAGAGTCAGAGTCAACCCGCCTGAGCCGGCTGCAGCTGGCTGCGCTGACTGCGAAGACGCTGAAGCAGGGTCTGGATACGCTGGGCATCGACACCGTCGAGCGCATGTAATCGTCGCGGCGGAGAGGGCCTTCCCTCTCCGTCGCTGACCCCGCCTGCCTTATTCCCCCTTCTCTGAGTGGCAGAACGACCTCATGTCTGTAGCAGCGCATCTCATCAGCCGTCACCTTCCTGCGGTAAAGCAATTGCAATGCTTTCTGGCTGTCGCGCATGAGCTTAACTTTCGCCGGGCCGCTGAACGCCTGAGAATGACGCAGCCTCCCCTGACCCGCCAGATTCAGAGTCTGGAAGATCTGCTGGGACAGCCGCTCTTCAGCCGGACACCCCATGAGGTGACGCTCACCGAAGCCGGGCAGGCCCTGGTTGCTAAAGCGGAAGCGATCCTCATCGCCCTCGAAGCCTTAAGCCAGGATGCGGGCCCTGTTGCCTCGCGCCTGCGTATCGGCGTAACCCGAACGCTGAACTTTGAAGCTATCACGCCGCTTAACCAGCAGCTCGTTGCACTTCATGCCAGTGACGAGATGGAGCTGCCCAGCCTGACCTCCGCGCAGCTGCTGCAGAACCTGGCCCGTAACACGCTCGATTTAATCCTCACCGGAGAAAAAGGCGCGGAGGCTGATGAGGCCGTCCACTACGCCTGGGTTTACCGCGAGCCGCTGCTGGTCGTCCTGCCCGCCTCCCATCCTGCCGCCCGGGCGGAACAGGTTTCGCCTGAGGCCGTGGCTGACCTGCCCCTGTTCTGGTTCGCGCGCAGTGCCAATCCGCTGTTCTACGACAAATGTGAGCGCTACTTCGCTACGCTTCGCGTGACGCTGAGACGGCAGCGGGAGCCGGAAGATTCACTGCTGATGCTATCCCATATCGCCAGAGGCAAGGGTTTCGCCCTGATGCCCCGGTCAAAATGTACCTTCAATCAGGCCGGACTCTGCTACCGGCCGCTGAGCGAACGCGCGGCCCGGCACCTGGCCATTGATGTGTATGCCGCTATCCGTGCCGATGAAAAAAACGAGGCGGTTCTCGCAGCGCTGGAAAAATTATCCACTCAAAAGTAAGCCATCCCTTAAAAACAGCCGCACTTCATCGGCGAAAATATATTTACGCTGCTCTCAAAACGAAGCGTTAATTACCCATTCCCGCCGTTTTCAGTTGTGCAATTAATAACCTCCTCCGCCGCTTACCCGCTTATTTATTCACCTGCCTGATACCTTTCTGGTATTGCCAGAACAGCAATTCATGGCTGTCGGCATGAGTGAAACAATGGCGACTCACTCACGAGGAGAGACAATGAAAACACGCACGTTATCTCAGGGGCTGGAGGTCAGCGCGATCGGTTATGGCGCAATGGGGCTGAGCGAATTTTATGGTCAGACCGACGACCGCCACGCCCTGCAGCTGCTTAACCAGCTACGCGAAACCGGCATCACCTTTATCGACACCGCCGATCTTTATGGCCGCGGCCACAACGAGCAGTTGATCGGTCAGTTTCTTGCCGGGCTGAGCCAGGCCGACCGGCAGACATTTACCGTCGCCACCAAATGTGGCATCGCCCGGCCAGCGGATGAGGCTTATGCCCGCACCATCAATAATGAGCCGGACTACATTATTCGCAGCTGCCACGCGTCGCTGAAACGACTGGGCGTTGAGCGCATCGACCTGTTCTATCTGCATCGTATCAGTCCAGCGACACCGATTGAGGAGAGCATGGCGTGCCTCAGCAGTCTGGTGCAGCAGGGCAAGATTGCACAGATTGGATTATGCGAAGCCTCCGCCGCCACGCTGAAGCGCGCGCATGCCGTGCATCCTCTGGCGGCATTACAGACGGAGTATTCACTCTGGACGCGGGACATTGAGGCGGCGATCCTGCCAATGGTGAAACAGCTCGGCATCGGACTGGTGCCCTACTCGCCGCTGGGCAGAGGTTTTCTTACCGGTAAATACCGTAACAACAGCGATTTTACTGAAGGCGACTTCCGCAAAAATAATGACCGCTTCCAGCAACAAAATCTCGACCACAATCTCAGCCTTCTTAACGCGATCGCGCCGCTGGCTGAGAAATATCACGCCACCAGCGGGCAGATTGCGCTGGCGTGGTTACTGGCTCAGTATGAAAAAGTGGTGCCGATCCCAGGCACGAAGCAGCTCGTCTGGCTTCATGAAAATGCCGGGGCCGCAGAGATTGAACTGGAAGAGGCCGATGTCCGGCTGCTGAATGGCCTGCATCAGCAGATCGAAGTCAAAGGTGGCCGCTACTCTGAAGAGGGAATGAAGGGGGTAAATGGCTGACCCTGATTAGCACTTGCGCACTGTGCAACGGTGCGCTAAGCTGATTTCAACATGATACAGGGAGGTCATGATGTGGCAACGTTAAGGAACATCGACAGTTTCAGGGATGAATGGCTCAGGGACTTTTTTTTATATGGGAAACATTCCGGAAAAATCCCGATGACACTCTCATCAGCCCTGGCCAGAAAGCTCGATATTATTAATGCCGCGGTAAATTATCAGGATCTGAGATCACCACCAGGCAATCGTTATGAGGAGCTGAACCCACCCCTGAAAGGATATGCAGCAATCAGAGTCAATGAGCAATACCGGCTGATTTTCAAATGGATCGACGGTAAGGCTGTTGATCTCTAACTGGACCCGCATAGCTACAAAAGACACAAATGATAATCACCAGACATCCTGATGTCGGACGCTGCCACCCTGCCGGCAGCATTATCAGACGCTGAAAGAGATGAAGAGAGCAACGATATGAATCAGGCGACCCGAAAACCGACTACTGTTGGCGACGTGTTACTTTACGAATACCTGGAGCCAGCTGGCCTGAAAATCCTTGATTTAGCAGAGATGCTGAAGGTACACCGTAACACCGTCAGCGCTCTGGTGAACAATAACAGGAAGCTGACACCGGATATGGCTTTCAGACTGGCTTCGGCCTTTGAGACCAGTGTGGAGTTCTGGCTTAACCTGCAGAACAGTGTTGATGTCTGGGAAGTGATGCACGATGCACGCGCTCAGGAGGAGATCAGTCGCGTAACCCCGCTGAAGACGTTTCTGGCGCAGAAAGAGAATCAGGTGGCGTGAAAGTGAAGAACGTCGCCCTGACGGCGCGTTTACAGGCAAATCTTTCAACGGACACCAGGGCCGCGCTGAGCGCGCCCTGATATCACATCTCCCGGATCTCAGGCTTCTTTCAGGCTCTCCGGTAAACGCCCTACTCGTAGTTGACCATCACTTCGCTGCTGACCACCCGCAAACCTGGTGGCAGCGCCCCGCTTCCGGCAAAACCAAACACCATATGGAGCGGTTCATCGGCACTCAGATGGGCCAGCCCGCGCGTCACCCCGCTGGCCCCCTCCAGCGTTGCGCAGCGCTGCACGCCGCAGAGCCGCACCTCCAGGCCGGAAGGCGCCGGCCGGCTCAGCTCATAACGCCAGCTGATTACGCTGACCTCACCGCCCACACCGGTGGGGGGCGTCAGCGGCTGCGACCGCATCCAGCTGCCCCGGTTTGCCAGCGGTGGCCCGCTGGCACTGCCACTCCAGGCCCCGCCGGCCGCCTGTGCCATCAGCGGCAGCAGCAACAACAGAGCGATTGGCCAGCGCATTATTTGCCTCCGATAGTGGCGGTCATGCGGATCTGGCGGTTGTCGCTCAGCTCCAGATTTGAAATTACCACCAGCTGTGGCAGGTTGCGGCGCAGGAAACGCGCCAGCAGCGCACGCAGCGGATGATTGACCAGCAGCACCGGTGGTGCGCCCAGCATCTCCTGACGCTGCAACGCCGCCTGTGCCTGGCTTAACAGCCGATCGGCCAGCCCCGGCTCCAGCCCGCCGCCGCCCTGCAGGGCCTGCAGCAAGAGCCGCTCCAGCGTCGAGTCCAGCCCGATCACCTGCACCTCATCATTACCCGGGAACCACTGCTGGGTAATCGCACGGCCCAGCGCCACACGAACGACGCTGGTCAGCTCCTGCGGATCGCTCTGCACCGGCGCATGCTCCGCCAGCGTTTCAATAATGGTTCGCATATCGCGAATCGACACCCGCTCAACCAGCAGGTTTTGCAACACTTTATGCAGTGTCGTCAGCGTGATCACACCCGGCACCAGATCCTCGGTCAGCTTCGGCATCTCCTGCGTCACCCGATCCAGCAACTGCTGCGCTTCCTGACGACCAAACAGCTCGCTGGCGTACTGACCAATCAGGTGATTAAGGTGGGTCGCGACGACGGTACTGGCTTCCACTACGGTAAAGCCCTGAATCTGCGCCTGCTCTTTCAGCGCGCTGTCAATCCAGACCGCCGCCAGGCCAAAGGCGGGATCGACTGTGGCTTCACCCGGCAGCGAGCCAGCCGCCGTGCCTGGGTTGATCGCCATCCAGCGGCCAGGGTAGGCATCCCCGCTGCCAATCTCCACCCCTTTCATCAGAATGCGGTAGCGTGCAGGCGGCAGCTCCATATTGTCGCGAATGTGCACGACCGGCGGCAGGAAACCGACATCCTGAGCGACCTTCTTACGGATACTGCGGATACGCCCCAGCAGCTCGCCATTTTGCTGATGATCGACCATCGGAATCAGGCGGTAGCCCACTTCCATGCCCAGCGTGTCTTCCAGCTGCACATCGGTCCAGGAGGCTTCCGTGGTGGCAGGCGTGTCCGCCGCCGCTTTGTTACTGATGCTGCCTGCAGTGTCCACTTTCTTCTTCGGCTGCATTTCGCGGCCGCGCAGCCACCAGGCCAGACCCAGTAAGGCCGCGGTAAACAGCAGGAAGACAAAGTTAGGCATGCCCGGCACCAGGCCCAGCAGACCGATCACCCCGGCGCTGAGCATCAGCACGCGCGGATCTTTGAACAACTGGGTGACCATCTGCTCGCCCACATCCTGATCGGTGGCGACGCGCGTAACGATAACACCGGCCGCGGTGGAGATAACCAGCGCCGGGATCTGAGCGACCAGACCATCACCGATGGTCAGCAGGGTATAGGTTTCTGCGGCATGACCCACATCCATACCGTGCTGCACCACGCCGACCAGCAGGCCGCCGATGACGTTAATCACCATGATCATGATGCCTGCGATGGCATCCCCGCGAACGAACTTACTGGCACCGTCCATCGAGCCATAAAAGTCCGCTTCCTGGGTCACCTCTGCACGGCGACGCTTGGCCTCATCTTCGCCGATCAGACCGGCGTTGAGGTCGGCATCGATTGCCATCTGCTTACCGGGCATCCCGTCCAGCACAAAGCGCGCGCCAACTTCCGCGATACGCCCGGCACCCTTGGTAATAACCATGAAGTTGATGATGACGAGGATGATAAACACCACAATACCGATGGCGAAGTTTCCGCCCACCAGGAAGTGGCCGAACGCTTCCACCACCTGCCCCGCCGCCGCGGCACCCGTGTGTCCTTCCATCAGGATGATACGGGTCGACGCGACGTTGAGCGCCAGGCGCAGCAGCGTAGAGAAGAGCAGGATGGTCGGGAATGCCGCAAACTCCAGGGTCCGCTGGGTGAACATCGACACCAGCAGGATCATGATTGACAGCGCAATGTTAAAGGTAAACAGCAGATCGAGGATGAATGGCGGTAAAGGCAGCACCATCATCGACAGGATCATCAGGATCAGCACCGGACCTGCCAGCACCTGCCACTGCATCTCTTTAAAGTTGCCCGGTAAACGTAGTTTTGCGGCCAGGTTGTTAGCCATCGTTTTTGCTCTCTCCTGCAAAGTCCATCTCTGCCGGAACCGGCAGGTTTTTTGGTTTGGCTGGGATCAGGCCGCCTTCACGCTTCCAGCGGCGTGACTGCCAGACCCATGCCAGTACCTCTGCCACGGCAGCATAAAGCGCGCCGGGGATGTGCTGACCAATCTCAGTGTGTCGATACAAGGCACGCGCCAGCGGCGGTGCTTCCAGAACCGGGATGCGGTGCTCCGCGCCCAGTTCGCGAATTCTCAGGGCTATCTCGCCTGCGCCTTTGGCGACGACTTTTGGCGCACTCATCTTCTTCTCGTTGTACTGCAGCGCCACCGAGTAGTGCGTCGGGTTGGTGACGATCACGTCAGCTTTCGGCACATCCGCCATCATGCGGCGGCGCGCGGCGGCGCGCATCTGCTGGCGGATACGCCCCTTAACGTGCGGGTCACCCTCCTGCTGCTTATGCTCGTCGCGGATCTCCTGCATCGACATCTTCAGCTTTTTGAAGTGGCTGTAGAGCTGCCAGAAGACGTCATACCCCACCATCGGCACCAGCCCCAGCATCACCAGCGAACAGCAGACGGCGATCATCTCCATGCCGTGGATCAGCGCGGTGACCGGGGCTTCGCTGATCAGCCGCAGCATCTCCGGCCAGTGGCTCCAGATGTACCACCAGCCTACGGCACCGACGAGAATGGTTTTGAGCACGCCTTTAAACAGTTCGGTCCAGGCCTGAGCGGCAAACATCCGCTTAAAACCGGCCATCGGACTCAGTTTTTTCAGGTCGAACTTGATCGATTTGCCGCTGAACACGATACCGCCCAGCAGCATGGGGGCGGCAATCGCCACCAGCACCAGCCCGCCCATCAGGGGCAGCAGCGCCATCAGCGCCTGGGTGATCAGTCCGCCGATGTGGCTGACAATGATTTTGTCATCTCTGACCATGCCATGATCAAAGCGGAGGCCGGTGGCCACCATCGCGGCCAGCCGGTGCGCCATCATGTTGCCGCCTACCCACAGGATCATGATGCCGGCCAGCAGCATCAGTAATGACGTCAGTTCGCGCGAACGCGGAATCTGGCCCTCTTCACGCGCTTTCTCAAGTCGGTGGGCCGTGGGCGATTCTGTTTTGTCTTCGTCGCTTTCTTCAGCCACGACAAACCTCAGCTGGCAGGAATTCTGAGCATAGGATGCCAAATCTGGCTTAAGTCAAAGCGGAGATAAGATGGGGAAAAAGGGCGTTCTTTCGGGGATGAATCTGGCAATGGGGAACGGGGCCACCGGAGGGTGACCCTGTTTTGCGGCAGTACAGCGCTGTTGCCCGCCCGCAGGCGGACAACATCGGGTCAGAACCCTAAGCTGTCCAGCAGGTCATCAACCTGATCCTGGTTCGCCACCACGCCCGGTGCATCGGCGTGGATCTGCGGCCCATTCAGCAGGCTGGTGCCCTCCTGGCGCTTCTCTGCGCTGACTTCCGGCATGTTCTCCAGCAGCACCATCAACAGCTGGCGCTCAATCTCCTGGATCACATCCATCATGCGCTTGATCACCTGACCGGTCAGATCCTGGAAATCCTGCGCCATCATGATGGCCAGCAGCTGTTTGTTGGTGAAGGAGGTATGCTCTGGCACAGCGTCGAGGAATGCGCGCGTATCCGTCACCAACTCCCGCGCATCACCCAGTTCAATCGGGTTCTCAAACCACTCATCCCAACGCCCTTTCAGCTGAGTTGCCCCGGCTTCCATTTTATCCTGATGTGGCTGAGCTGCTTCAACACAGTTCAGCGCACGGTCGGCGGCCTGCGCCGTCATCTGCACCACGTAATCCAGACGGTCGCGGGCATCAGGAATAGCTTCAGCGGCATCGGCGATGGCTTTATCCAGCCCCAGCTCGCGCAGGCTGTCGCGCAGCATGCGGGTCAGAGACCCGATGCGACTGATGATGTCGTGTGCCGAGGCATCCATAGTTGGTTTCGGAAGGTCGCTCATCACATCTCCTTACATGCCCAGTTTTTCAAAAATTTTACCCAGCTTCTCTTCCAGGGTAGCGGCGGTGAAAGGCTTCACCACATATCCGCTGGCGCCTGCCTGAGCTGCAGCGATAATGTTCTCTTTCTTCGCTTCTGCGGTCACCATCAACACCGGCAGCGTGCTCATCGTCGCGTCGGCACGAATGGTCTGCAGCAGCTGCAGGCCATCCATGTTTGGCATGTTCCAGTCAGAAATGACGAAGTCGAAACCGCCTGCTTTCAGTTTGCCAAGGGCATCCACACCATCTTCTGCTTCTTCTACGTTATTGAAGCCCAGCTCTTTCAGCAGGTTACGGACAATACGACGCATCGTATTGAAGTCGTCTACTACCAAAAAGCGCATGTTTTTATCAGCCATATCTACTCCTGAGTTGTCTCGCCCGGCAGGACGGGCCTGTTAAATACGCAATGCCTGTCCGGCGCTAATTTTCGCCAGCATGTGCTGGCTGATGTTGCTTAAATCCACGACTTCATTCACACCGCCTGTGGCAATTGCCTCACGCGGCATGCCAAATACCACACAGCTGGCCTCGCTCTGGGCGATGGTCCAGGCTCCCGCCCGGTTCATCTCCAGCATCCCGGCGGCGCCGTCGTTGCCCATGCCGGTGAGGATCACCCCCACCGCATTTCGTCCGGCGTTGATCGCCACCGATTTGAACAGCACATCCACCGACGGCTTGTGCCGGTTAACCGGCGGGCCGTCATTGAGCTTCACGACATAGTTGGCACCGCTTCGGGCCAGCTCCATATGCATCGCGCCTGGCGCGATATAGGCGTGACCCGGCAGAATACGCTCGCCATCTTCCGCCTCTTTCACCGTGATCTGACACAACTTGTTCAGACGCTCGGCAAAGGAGCGGGTAAAGCCTGGCGGCATGTGCTGGGTAATCAGCAGCGCCGGGCTGGTCGCCGGTAACGGCTGCAGCACATGACGGATCGCCTCGGTGCCGCCGGTAGAGGAGCCAATCGCAATCAGTTTCTCACTACTCAGCAGCGGCCCTGCTTTCAGCGTCACCGGGGCCGGCATCGCGGCGCGGTTATGCAGACGGGCACGGGCCGCGGCGCGGATCTTGTCGCCAATCATCTGGCTGTAAGCCAGCATCCCTTCGCGGATGCCGAGCTGGGGCTTGGTGACGAAATCGACCGCCCCCAGTTCCAGCGCCCGCAGCGTAATCTCGGAGCCTTTTCCGGTCAGCGAGGAGACCATCACGACCGGCATCGGGCGTAACCGCATCAGTTTTTCCAGGAAATCGAGGCCATCCATGCGCGGCATTTCCACATCCAGCGTCAGCACCTGCGGATTGAACTGCTTAATCAAATCGCGGGCGACCAGCGGATCCGGTGCCGTAGCGACCATCTCCATATCCGGATGACTGTTGATGATTTCCGTCATCAGTTGCCGCATCAGCGCAGAGTCATCTACGCACATCACGGTGATTTTGCTCATCATCTTTCCTTCGTCAGTCCATAGACGGTTTGTCCGCGCAGCCAGAACTCTTTACTGATCTGACTGAAGTTCTCTGAGTGACCGGCGAACAGAATGCCGCCCGGCTTCAGCAGCGGGACAAACCGACGCAGAATCTTCTCCTGCGTCTCTTTATCGAAATAGATCATCACATTGCGACAGAATATGGCGTCAAACGGCCCCGGCAGCGCCCACTCGTTAGCCAGCAGGTTAAGCTGGGCGAACGTGACCAGGCCACTGAGCTCAGGGCGCGCCCGCACCATGCCCGCATGCGGCCCGGTTCCGCGCAGAAAGAAGCGCTGCATCTGCGCCGGTGACAGCGTGCGCAGCTCCTCCTGGCGATAGACGCCGGAAACCGCTTTTTCCAGTACCTGAGTGTCGATATCGCTGGCGTGAACCTGAAATTTGCCGGGTCCGGTCCCCAGCGTTTCGGCCAGCGTCATGGCGATCGAATAGGGTTCTTCGCCGGTTGACGCCGCGGTGCTCCAGACGCTGAAGTTGCCCTGACGCTTACGTGCATGCTCCGCCAGAATCGGGAAGTGATGCGCTTCACGGAAGAACGCGGTCAGGTTAGTCGTCAGGGCGTTAATAAACGCCTGCCACTCGGCACTGTTCGGGTCGGACTCCAGCAGCGCCAGGTAGCGACCAAAATCGTCGATGTTCAGCGTGCGCAGACGACGAACCAGACGGTTGTAAACCATCTCACGCTTGTGATCGGCCAGTACGATACCGGCACGCTGATAGATCAGCTGGCTGATACGGCGAAAATGCGCATCGGAGAGCGGCAGGCGCTGCACCATCTGTGACAGCAGCGTTGTCGTCTCATTTTGATCTAATATCGTCGATTTTTTCATCTCTGCACCTGGCCCGAACTGAATACATTAACTCTGCTGCGATGTCCGGCCGCAAAACGGCGGCCGGACGACGGGCGATTAAAAGGTTTCCCAGTTGTCGTCACTGCGCGCAGCAGACTGACGGCCAACGGCTAACGGCGCATCAAGCTGTAGGGTTTTTGTCACCGTTGTCTTGTTAACGGCCTGAGCGACAAATTCTTTACCAATATTGAACACTGAAACCGCCTGTTTTAAGTGACTTGCCTGATCTTCGAGCGCCGCAGCGGCTGCCGCTGACTCTTCAACCAGCGAGGCGTTCTGCTGGGTCACGCGATCCATCTCGGTAACCGCCAGGCCAACCTGGTCGATACCGCGGCTCTGCTCGTCTGACGCAGAGGCGATTTCACCCATGATGTCGGTCACGCGGGTTACCGCGCTGACGATGTTGCTCATGGTGTCACCGGCGCTTTCTACCAGCACCGAGCCGGTATTCACGCGACTCACGGAATCTTCAATCAGGCCTTTGATCTCTCTTGCGGCCTGGGCGCTGCGCTGCGCCAGGCTGCGCACTTCACCGGCCACCACGGCAAAACCGCGCCCCTGTTCACCCGCACGGGCGGCTTCAACCGCCGCGTTCAGCGCCAGAATGTTGGTCTGGAAGGCGATACCGTCGATGACGCTGGTGATATCGGCAATTTTCTTCGAGCTGCCCGCAATCTCTTTCATGGTGGTGACCACGCCATCCACCACTTTGCCGCCCTGCTGCGCGGTTTCAGAGGCGGTCAGCGCCAGCTTGGACGCCTGACGGGCGTTTTCGGCGTTCTGCTTCACGGTGGCCGTCAGCTGCTCCATACTGGCCGCAGTCTGCTCCAGAGAGGCCGCCTGCTCTTCCGTACGCGAAGAGAGATCGTTGTTGCCGATAGCGATTTCGCTGGCACCGGTGTAGATGGCGTCAGAGCCATCACGCACGGTACGTACGGTACGCACCAGCTCCTGCTGCATGTGCTGCAGAGAGGTCAGCAACTCACCGATTTCGTTTCGCACGCTAATCTCGATCGGCTGAGTCAGATCGCCACGCGCAATGTGCTGGATATGTTCCATGCTCTGACGCAGCGGACGGATCAGCACCGAGCGCATCACATTCCACACGAGGATAATCATCAGCAGCGTGACCGCCAGCGTGGCAACCACGATGGTGATAGAACGGGTATAGGCCTGCTGGTTAGCTTCGACACCCTGCTTCGCCAGGACCTGGTTGTACTCAAGCCAGGCGGTGTAATCTTTCTGGAACTTGTCCTGATAGCTCTGGGTTGGCTGATCAACAAAGCCCTTGAAGTTGCCGGTGGTGAAGAAGACCATCAGCTCCGCCAGCGCATCGTGATAGGCCTTGTAGTTCGCCTGCAGTGCCAGGACGTTTTCGGCCGTTTTGCCCTTCTCCGACAGGTTATCGTTGAAGATCTGGTAGTTGATTTCCGCCTGTTTCAGCTCTTCACCCGCCAGTGCCACCAGCTCTTTCACGCTGGCACCCGATCCCGCCATCTGCGCATCCTGCAGAAAACGAATACCGGCGCGGTTGAGGGTGTTGCGCGCCTGAACAAGCGAAACCCATGAGGTGCCCATAGCCTGCTGCAGCGTATTCAGACGCTGGTTATAGGCAAAGTTATCTTTATCTGAACTGACAGTTTTGAAGAACATTCCGCCGGAAAACAGCTGCAGCAGCGCAAACAGCGCCAGCACACACAGCAGGCCGGAAACAACGCGTACTCGACTAAACATAAACACCTCATTGGTTGCGATTCGTTTTGTTTATCGGCGCAACGTGAGGGAACTTTATGGATGGCGACGGCTTTACGCCGTCACCAGAGTCAAAGGAAGGAAAATCAGGCGCGGGAGATTTTGAAAACGGAGACCGCCTGCATCAGTACGCTGGCCTGCTGCTCCAGTGCGGCGGCGGCGGCGGCCGACTCCTCAACCAGCGAGGCGTTCTGCTGCGTGACGCGATCCATCTCCGTCACCGCCTGTCCGACCTGCTCAATACCGCGGCTCTGCTCATCCGATGCCGAGGCGATTTCGCCCATGATGTCGGTGACGCGGGTGACCGCCCCGACGATCTCGCTCATGGTGCTGCCGGCGCTTTCCACCTGCAGTGAGCCACTGTTGACGCGCGACACGGAATCTTCGATCAGGCCTTTAATCTCTTTGGCGGCCTGTGCGCTGCGCTGCGCCAGGCTGCGGACTTCACCGGCCACGACCGCAAAACCGCGACCCTGTTCACCGGCTCGCGCCGCTTCCACGGCGGCGTTCAGCGCCAGGATGTTCGTCTGGAAGGCGATGCCATCGATCACGCTGATGATGTCAGCAATTTTCTTCGAGCTGCCCGCGATCTCTTTCATGGTGCTGACGACACCATCGACCACTTTTCCGCCCTGCTGCGCGGTTTCCGAGGCGGTCAGCGCCAGCTGAGAGGCCTGACGAGCGTTGTCCGCATTCTGCTTCACGGTGGCGGTCAGCTGTTCCATGCTGGCTGCGGTCTGCTCCAGCGAGGCGGCCTGCTCTTCGGTGCGGGCCGACAGATCGTTGTTACCGGCCGCGATTTCGCTGGCGCCGGTAAAGATGGCATCAGAGCCGTCGCGCACATTGCCGACCGTCATCACCAGTGACTGCTGCATCTCATGGATGCCTGCGGCCAGCTGGCTCATCTCGTTGCGGCCATCAACCACAATCGGCTGTGTCAGATCGCCAGACGCGATAGCGCGAATCTGAGTCAGCAGCTGGTGCAGCGGCTGAATCAGCACCTGACGCAGGCCAAACCAGCAGGCGACGATCACGGCAATGACCGTAACGCCAATCGCGCCCAGCAGCCACATCATCTGGGTGAAGGCACGCTGGTTCTGCGCCATGCCCTGATCGGAAAGCTCAGTCTGACGTTCACGCCATGCGCTGTAACTCTCCTGCATGGCAACCTGCTTCTGCTCGATGTTCTGTTTGAACATCCCTTCCAGATCGCGGGCCTGCAGGCTCGCCACCATCCCCTTCAGCCCTTTTTCATATTGCGCATAATCCGCTTCGAGTCTGTCACGCAGCGCCACTTCCAGGCCCGGCGTGGCAGGCAGATCGTAGTAGATTTTGAAGTGACGATCGGCTTCCGCTAACTGACTGTTAGCGCGGTTCATCAGATCATCCAGCTGACCGCCGTTCATCTGCGCCGCCATGCTGGTCTGCAACCGCAGCATGGCGCGGTTCAGTGTGGTGCGGCTGTTGTTCAGAGAGATATAGGCATCCGTCATCGAGGTGACGTTGCGGTTAGAGACCTGCGACAGTGCAAAAGCCGCTTTGTCATTATTCAGAGCGGACCAGAAAAGGCTGCCAGACATTAACTGGAGCGCGCCAAAGATAACCAGTACGGCGATTAAACTGGTCACCACTTTTATTTTTTTAACATCTCGTTCCCCTGCAGGTTGATTAAGGTGCAGCGGCTATATCGGCGTGATTACGGGATTAATTAACGCTTTTCGGCACCTGAAGACCGAAAATGGCTTTTGTAATTATTTTTATCAGCGCGGGGCTATCAGTTTGACTTTAGTCAGAAAAATCATGGAGGGCGCTGCGCAGCCCGCAGGATGCGCAGCGTTAAATCGCACGGATCGCCAGTGCGTTTCACTGGCGTGTGACGTTCTGTCAGCGGTCAGAAGGTTTCCCAGTGGGTGTCACTGACCGGTGCCGTCAGGGCTTTGCGTGAGGCGGGCTGCGCGGTCACGGGGGCGGCGATCGGCACATGCTTCGTCAGGGTCTGTGGGGCAGCGTCGCGTCTGATTTTAAACAGCGATACGGACTGGCTTAACCGGCTGGCCTGATCTTCAAGCGAGGCCGCCGCGGCCGCAGACTCCTCTACCAGCGAGGCGTTCTGCTGAGTGACACGATCCATTTCGGTGACCGCCTCCCCCACCTGATCAATTCCCCGACTCTGCTCATCAGAGGCCGAGGCGATTTCGCCCATGATGTCGGTGACGCGGGTCACCGCGCTGACGATATCGTTCATGGTTTCACCGGCGGTGCCGACCAGCTGTGAGCCAATGCTGACCCGGTTGACCGAGTCGTCGATCAGCCCTTTGATCTCTTTGGCCGCCTGGGCGCTGCGCTGCGCCAGGTTGCGCACTTCCCCTGCCACCACCGCAAATCCGCGTCCCTGTTCACCGGCGCGGGCCGCTTCCACGGCGGCGTTCAGCGCCAGAATGTTGGTCTGGAAAGCGATGCCATCAATCACGCTGGTGATGTCGGCAATCTTCTTCGAGCTGCCGGCGATTTCACTCATGGTTTTCACCACGCCATCCACCACGCTGCCGCCTTTTTCTGCGGTTTGCGAGGCACTGAGCGCCAGCTGTGACGCCTGACGCGCGTTTTCGGCGTTCTGTTTCACGGTGGCGGTCAGCTGCTCCATGCTGGCTGCGGTCTGCTCCAGTGAGGCGGCCTGCTGTTCCGTCCGGGCGGAGAGATCATTATTCCCGGCGGAGATCTCACTGGCACCAGTGAAAATCGCATCTGAGCCATCGCGCACCTGGCTGACGGTACGCACCAGCGACTGCTGCATCTCATGCAGACTGGCGGCAAGCTGCGTCATCTCGTTGCGCCCTTCCACGACGATGGTATGGGTTAAATCACCCCGGGCGATATGCCGGATGTGATCGATGCTCTCGTTCAGCGGCGTCAGAACGATTTTACGCAGTCCGGACCAGCAGAGCAGAATCACCGCCAGCACGGCGACCAGAATCGTGCCCAGGATCCACATCATCCGGCTGTAGGCCGCGCTGTTCGCCTCTGCGCCCAGCGAAGCCAGGCGATTCTGATCGGCACGCCACTCGCGATAGAGGGTTAAAAAGGCACTCTGACTGGGGGCGACCGGAATTTTACCGGCGGCGGTGAGATCGCCCGCCTGCAGCGCCGTCTGCATGGCACCCAGCGCCCCGGCATAATCCGCGTAGCGCTGGTCGAGCTGGCTGTTAAGTTGCTGATTCTGTCCCGGGGTGTCCGGTGTCTCTTTGAACAGCCGGTAAAAGCCCTCTGCCGACTGCTGGAATCCTTTGCTCTCTTCAAACAGCCCCGCGACGTCGGCAGTTTTGCCCTCCAGTTTGCTGGTAGCGAAACGTAACTGAACACGCGTCAGCAGGACCCGGCTCTGGTTCAGGCTGAGATAGGCGTCGTTCAGTGCCTCAGTATTTTTGGCCGCCAGCTGGGAGACCGCGAAACTCTGCTTGTCGTGGCTCAGCGCGGAGTAGAAAACAGAACCGGAGATGGCCTGTAAAAGCCCAAACACCAGCAACACCAGCAACAGACTGGTGACAACACGGATTTTCGTTAACATGATTAACCCTGAAAAAAGTAAGTGATTTGAGGTGACGTCTGAAGTATCGGCAGGAGGAGGCAAAAAATCAGAGGGGGAGACGTGTTTATTATCTGAACAGAAAGGGATAATTACCGGTGAGAATGATCACGGGCCGGTTAAGACCGGCCCGTGATGAAAACCTTACGCGCGCAGGTTATCGACCAGCGCCATCTCGTCGCTGCTCAGCAGCTTCTCGATGTCGACCAGAATCAGCATACGCTCGCCGAGCGCACCCAGACCGGTCAGGTATTCGGTAGACATGGTGACCGCGAACTCCGGGGAAGGACGGATCTGATCCTGGGTCAGCGACAGCACATCAGAGACGCCGTCAACCACAATGCCGACCACGCGGTTTTCCAGATTCAGCACGATGACCACGGTGTTGTCATTGTACTCCACATCGGGCTGTGCAAACTTCACGCGCAGATCGATGATCGGCACGATAACGCCGCGCAGGTTGGTTACACCACGGATAAAGTCAGGGGTGTTTGCGATACGGGTAACCTGATCGTAACCGCGGATCTCCTGCACCTTAAGGATATCGATGCCGTACTCTTCGTCGCCCAGCGTGAAAACCAGGAACTCCTGACCTACGGTTTCGCCAGCAATTTTTGTCACGGTTGCCATTCCATTCATGTTATTTACCTTTTCGTTTTCAATCAGGCGGCAGCGCCGGCCACACGTTTTTCACGGTTCAGAGATTGCAGGGCGGAGACATCGACAATCAGCGCGACGCTACCGTCACCCAGAATGGTCGCGGCAGAGATGCCCGGCACCTTGCGATAGTTGCTCTCCAGGTTCTTCACCACCACCTGATGCTGACCAATCAGCTGATCGACCAGCAGCGCATAGCGTTTGCCCGCGCTCTGCAGGATCACGACGATGCCCTGCGTGGCTTCCGTTTTCGCGCCTTGCACATCAAAGACGTTCCACAATTCAACCAGCGGCAGATATTCGCCACGCACTTCCAGCACGCACTCGCCACCCGCCAGCGGCTTCAGCTCTTCGGCGCGCGGTTGCAGCGACTCCATCACCGCATTCAGCGGCAGAATGAAGACTTCGTCAGCCACACGAACGGACATGCCGTCGAGGATGGCCAGCGTCAGAGGCAGCAGGATGCGAATGGTGGTGCCTTTGCCCTGCTTCGAGGCGATTTCGACGTGACCGCCCATCTCCTGAATGTTTCGTTTCACCACGTCCATACCAACGCCGCGTCCGGAAACATCTGTCACCTGCTCTGCGGTGGAGAAGCCTGGCGCGAAGATCAGCATGCCGACCTCTTCATCGCTCATGTTCTCGCTGACCGGCAGGCCGGATGAGAGCGCTTTAGCCAGGATACGTTCACGGTTAAGGCCGGCACCATCGTCGGAGACTTCGATACAGATGTTGCCGCCCTGGTGTTCCGCGGAGAGCGTCAGGTTACCGGTCGCAACCTTGCCAGCCGCCACGCGTTTCTCAGGCGTTTCGATACCGTGGTCCAGGCTGTTACGCACCAGGTGCGTTAACGGGTCGATGATGCGCTCAATCAGGCTCTTATCGAGTTCGGTCGAGCTGCCCAGCAGGGTCAGTTCAACCTCTTTGCCGAGCTTGCTGGCCAGGTCACGCACCAGACGCGGGAAGCGGCTGAAGACATATTCCATTGGCATCATACGAATCGACATCACCGATTCCTGCAGATCGCGGGCATTACGCTCCAGCTGACCCATGCTGTTCAGCAGGTCGCCATGCGCGACCGGGTCCAGCTCGCCGGAACGCTGCGCCAGCATGGACTGGGTGATCACCAGCTCGCCCACCAGGTTGATCAGCTGATCAACCTTCTCTACCGCCACGCGGATACTGGTGGATTCGCTTGATTTGGCCGGGGCCGCGGCGCGCTTGCTTTCACGCTTCGCTGGTGCCACCGGCAGTTCGGTGACGCTGGCCGTGTGGACTTCTTCCACCACGGGCGCGGCAACCGCCGCCACCGGTGCGGCAACGGCGTCGTCCGCTTCCGGGAAGCGGATCTGTGCTTCGTCGATGACGAAGCAGAGCACCGCCACGATGTCATCTTTGCCCACGCCATCGATGCAGACATCCAGCGTGGTGCTGCCTTTCTGCACGTTGGTCAGGGTGCCGAGATTGCCCATCTCTTCCAGCATCAGATCGACTTCTTTCTCTTTGAGGTCGATCAGCTGAACACGCAGGCCACTGCTGCTGGTGCTGGTGCTGACAGGTTCTTCACTGACAGGCACCACGCTGACCGGCAGTTCTGCCGGCAGACCTTTAGCCTCCAGCGCCAGCTGGCGCAGTGCTTCACAGATATATTTGAAGCTTTCCGCGTTCGGCTCCTGCGCGGTTTTATATGCATCGAGCTGTTCCTGCATAATATCTTTGGTTTCCAAAAACAGGTTGATGATGTCGGTGCTGAGCTGCATCTCGCCGCGACGAGCACCATCCAGAATGTTTTCCAGGATGTGAGTCGTTTCCTGTAATACCGTAAAACCAAAGGTTCCGGCCCCACCCTTAATGGAGTGAGCGGCACGGAAGATGGCGTTGAGCTGTTCAGAATCTGGCTCCTGCGGGTCAAGGCCCAGCAGGTGTTGTTCCATATCCGCTAATAGCTCATCGGCTTCATCAAAAAACGTCTGGTGAAAATCGCTGATGTCCATACTCACGGGAATCACCTCGGCTGTGAGGGGGCTGCTGTATTCACCGCGCTGCCCTGGGGTGCTGGCGGTGCGGTAATTTTTTCAATGGCCGCCGGATCGCTGATCTGGACGGCATCACTTTCTGCGTTCTCTTTTTCTATTGCCGCTTCGGTGTCATGGTTCAACACCAGCAGGCTGATGCGGCGGTTCACTGCATCATTCCCGCCGCGATTTTTCAGGCGCATGGTGTCGGCCATACCCAACACCCGCAAAACTTTGCCGCTGTCCAGGCCGCCCATCACCAGTTCACGGCGGGAGGCGTTAGCGCGGTCGGTCGAGAGTTCCCAGTTGCTGTAGCCTTTGTCGCCGCCGGCATACTGGAAGTCATCAGTATGTCCGGCCAGGCTGATGCGGTTCGGGATGTCATTGAGGATCGGCGCTATCGCACGCAGAATGTCGCGCATATAAGGCTCCACCTCGGCACTGCCGGTCTTAAACATCGGGCGATTCTGGCTGTCGATAATCTGAATACGCAGCCCCTCTTCCACCATGTTAATAATCAGATGCGGACGCAGCGTTTTCAGACGCGGATCGGCCTCAATCATCTGATCGAGCTTCTCCCGCAGCCGGTTGAGACGGATCTCATCCAGCTGACGTTTCTGCGCATCCATATCGACCTTTTTGTTCACTTCACCGATCTTTTTCGTCGGATCATCCCCGCCGCCGGGGATCGGGCTTTCGCTGTCGCTGCTGCGCTGCCCGCCGGTGATCGCCACTTTCAGTGGCGTTTTAAAGTAGTCTGCTATCTGCACCAGCTGCTGCGGGTTTGCGATCGACAGCAGCCACATCACCATAAAAAAGGCCATCATCGCCGTCATAAAGTCGGCGTAGGCAATCTTCCACGAACCGTGGCTGCCTTCATGGCCTTTATGTTTGCGCTTTTTGATCAGCACAATTGGGCGATTGCCGTGTTTCATGAAGCCTCGTCCGAAGTCTGTTTAGCCGGGTTCTTAGCGTTACGCACATGCTCTTCCAGTTCGCTGAACGACGGGCGCTCGGCGGAATAGAGCGTCTTACGACCAAACTCCACCGCAATCTGCGGGGCATAACCGTTCAGGCTCGACAGCAGCGTCACCTTGATGCACTGCATCATCTTGGTGGTTTCCGCACACTTCTGACGCAGAACGGATGACAGTGGAGAGATAAATCCGTAGGCCAGCAAAATGCCCAGGAAGGTTCCCACCATCGCATGGGCCACCAGTGCGCCCAGTTCCGCCGCCGGACGGTCGGCCGACGCCAGTGCGTGCACCACGCCCATGACCGCTGCCACGATACCGAATGCCGGCAGTCCGTCACCCACCGCCGCTATACTCTGGGCTGGTACGTCACACTCATGTTCGTAAGTCTCAATTTCTTCATCCATCAACGCTTCAATTTCAAAGGCGTTCATGTTGCCGCTGACCATCAGACGCAGATAGTCAGTAATGAAATCGACTAACTGTTTATCGGCAAGAATGCGGGGATAATTAGCAAAAATTTCACTCTGGCTGGGATCTTCGATATCGCGTTCCAGCGATAACATCCCCTGCTGACGCGATTTGGCCATTAGACGATAAAGCAGCGCCATCAGATCCATGTAAACCGCTTTGTTGTACTTTGAGCCGCGAAATAACAGCGGCAGCGCTTTCATGGTCTTTTTAATCGACTTGCCATTGTTGCCGACTAAAAAAGCACCGGCACCCGCGCCGCCGATCATTAATAATTCGGCTGGCTGATAAAGCGCGCCCAGATGGCCACCGACCAGTGCATATCCGCCCAACACGGAGCCTAAAACAACCAGGTAACCTATAATTATCAGCACAAAAAATCCTTACGTCCGTAACGTGTTGGTGGAAGTTAAGCCAGAGAGCCGCAGGCGTTATTCTCAAACCGGAAGCAAAAAAAAGCAGCGGTATTAACCGCTGCTGGATGGCTTCCACAGTGCGAACAAACTTAAACGGCGTGTTTAACCTGTTCATCCAGCAGTTGTGGAAACATATCGGCAGATTCTGCAGAAAGTTTACGTCTTTTTACGGCACGTGATGGTGGCTGGCACAGGCTGCAGGTAAAGCTGCCAACCGGCTGATGTGCATGGTTAATAAAGCTGCCATTGCAGCATTTGCAGTCAGCCAGTTCCAGCATGCCACTTTCAACAAATCGGACCAGGGTCCAGGCGCGGGTCAGCGCCAACAGCGGGCCCTCGTCCGATTGCGGACACTGCTCAAGGTATAACCGGTAGGCTTTGATGACGGCATCGACGCCACTGCACAGGCCGGTTTTCAGCAAAAATTTCCAGGCGTTACAGAACATGGAAGCGTGGATGTTCTGCTCCCAGGTCATGAACCAGTCCGTGGAGAACGGCAGCATGCCTTTTGGCGGCGGGCTGCCACGCAGTTCTTTATAGAGCTTAATCAGACGACCCCGGCTCAGCTGGGTTTCGCTCTCTAACATCTGTAAGCGTGCACCTAACGAAATCAACTCCATTGCGAGCTGAATGTCACGCGCTTCCTGAACAATACTTTTCTCACTCATGACATTGCTCTCTTTTTAGCAGGCAGATCTTCTTTAGACGCATTACGCAGTAAACGGCTGGATAATAAAATGCCGGTATGAATCTGCTGTAAATCATCCACGCGGGATTCCTGCGTCAGGCGATTAATCGTGCTGCTGTCGGTAAAACGAAACTGGCAAACCAGCTGATTGGTTTCCGCCATTTTTACCATTTCAGGCAATGTTAATTCTGATAATGCATTCGCCATTTTTTCGTCAATGCCGAGGCGAAACATTGCAGAAGCTTTATCCTGGTTAATTAAACGCTGCGCAAGCAGTAAATAAGACAAGTTGAGATCGTAAATATGTTTCAGTACTTCAGAGGTGCCCATTATTTTCCATCCTGAGAGATGCGACGTAACTGTATCGCAGAATAAGATCTGCGGTTCGAGCTGCTGTTTGATAAATCAAAAGATGGCAAAAAAATTTCACATAAATTTGATGTCACTGTTTTTCGCCTTCTGTTTTTTGTGAGTTTCAGACCCACCGAAGGTCGAAAATCCATGCCATTTTATTTTCGAGTTCCGGACATCTTCCGTGACGCCTTCTTACTTTTTTTAGGACTATTCCGAAAACAACGCAAATCTATATCGTCTGATTTCGGGTTACAACGACAGCCAGGAGAAATTTTAGATAAAGTGTGACGCAGATCACACTTTTAAGGCAAATTTCTTCAGCAACCCTTTACCATTGCTTATCGAGTGGTCATTTTTTGAGCAAAAAAGAGCGATTTTAAGTCCAATTTGTCCTGAGAAAGGTTTAATAGGGGGTAAAAGCAGCGTTATTCGACGGTTTGCGCAGTCCGGAATGAATAATGGGTGTTAATCGTTTTAACACCCTATTTAGAACCATTTAAAGATGAGTAATCAGCATTTTATGCTGAAATACAGGCCGGGTATTTGCTGTGAAATTAGTTACTTAAGGGGAGCAACGCTGCGGGTATGTAAATAAATCGTCAGGGTATAACGGCTGTGAGAAGGCCTTCTGACAACCTGGCGTTAACAGTGACAAGGGGTCGCTAAGGAACCGGCACCTGATGTAACAAGGGTTTACATAAGAAAGCCGAATGAGTTGAGGGGTACGCATACGATGGCACTATGAGTATCGGCACGTCGGGCTAAAACTTGAGTTAAAAAGGTAAAGAAAGCGGATAAGCCCTACAGCGCGGGATTTCTGCGTGGGTTGCATTTATCGGGCCAGCCTCACGCCCTGATCGGCCTGCCAGACGAAATGCGCCGAAAACGGCGTATCAGACAAGTTGTGGTGCTTGCGGAAAGGTTTGAAAAGCGGTGGGGCGAAAAACGGCGGCGATATCGCAGGGATATCGCCGCCGTTGTTAATGAGGTCAGGCGAGTTTCGGGAAGGTCGCGACCTTATTATCGGTGCCGTGGTCAGCGCTGC
Organism: Pantoea sp. Sc1; assembly: GCF_000255315.1. NCBI lineage: Bacteria > Pseudomonadati > Pseudomonadota > Gammaproteobacteria > Enterobacterales > Erwiniaceae > Pantoea > Pantoea sp. Sc1. The sequence continues at coordinate 1,796,328 of NZ_AJFP01000001.1, read as the reverse complement.
GCGGGGAAATGGCTTCCAGGTCTTTCAGGAAGTTTTCACGCCAGGCGGTAATATCGTTCTTACGCAATACCGCCATCATGTCGTTGTAGCGCGAGATCCTTTCCGTCCGCGGCATGGTAATCGCTTTATCCAGTGCCGCCGCCACTTCATCGCGGTCATAAGGGTTCACGATCAACGCTGAGGTCAGCTCGTTGGCGGCCCCGGCAAAGCGGGAGAGCACCAGAACGCCGGGATCGTCCGGGTCCTGGGCGGCGACATACTCTTTAGCGACCAGGTTCATCCCGTCACGCAGCGGCGTGACCAGGCCGACGTCAGTCAGGCGGAAGATTTTCATCAGCAGGCGACGGTCAAAATGCTGGTTAAGGTAGTAAAGCGGGGTCCAGCCCAGCGTGCCGTACTTACCGTTGATACGCCCGGCTTCGGTCTCCAGCTGATGACGGATATCCTGATACGCCTGCACATCGCCGCGCGAAGTCGGGGCAATCTGCGAGTAGCGGATTTTGCCGCGATGCTGCGGGAAGTTCTCCAGCAGCGCTTCGTAAGCCAGAAAACGCTCCGGCAGACCTTTGGAATAGTCGAGACGCTCACAGGCGATAATGTTGCGCGCATCACCCAGCTCTTTTTTCATCGCCGCCATCTTAGGCGGCAGAGGTCCTTCGGCCATCTCTTTAATACTGTCCGGCTCAATCCCGATAGGGTAAACCTCAGTCATAAAGGTATTGCCAAAGGCGCGGTGCTTTTTATCGCCCTTATTCTGCAACTGCGTTAGCTGGCTGACGCTGTCGAGGAAGGCCACGCGGTCAGATTCGGTCTGGAAGCCGAGCAGATCATACTCGCACAGCATCTCCAGCAGCTCTTTATGCGGCGGCAGTGCATTGAATATTTCCGGGGTCGGGAACGGAATATGCAGGAAGAAACCAATGCGGTTATTAATGCCCGCACGGCGCAGCGCGGCGGCAAACGGTAAAAAGTGATAATCGTGGATCCAGACAATGTCATCAGGCTTAATCAGCGGTTTCAGACGCTGCGCAACCATATCGTTTACGTCACAATACCCTTCCCAGGCTTCACGCTGGAACTGCACCAGGTCGAGACGATAATGGAAAGCGGGCCAGATGACGGTATTGGAGAACTGGCAATAGTAGAGATCATATTCGTTCTGGTTGAGCGGGAAGGAGGCATACTCAATGCCCTCATGTTCCTGAACGCTGACCTGCTCCTCTTCTTCACCAGAAAACTCGCTGATTTCACCGTTCCAGCCAAACCACAATCCACCCGTGCTTTTCAGGGCATCGAGGATGCCGACGGCCAAACCGCCTGCACTGGTTTTAGACCCATCTGGCATGGCGACACGGTTAGATACAACCACTAAACGACTCATAACCTAAACTCCTTACCGACGTTGTCTTGCTCTAATAGTAATAATGTTTTTTCCAGCCAGCCGTAAACCGCATCGACATCAGTAAGCCGATAATGGGCCTGGCTGGAACCTTCACCGACCTTAATCGAGATGCCCTGCTGCGCGTTAACCGCCACAAAGCCCTTCTCGTCGGTCAAATCGTCACCGATAAAAACGGGGGTACGTCCGGCAAACGGGGCCTGCTGCATAAGGTCGCTGATCGCAGCGCCCTTATCGATGCCTGCCGGTTTAATTTCAACGACACATTTCCCCGGCTGCAGAGCCAGTCCGGGAAAACGCTTCACGGACTGTTCGGCCAGTCGCATCACATCCTGCTCATGCTGCATCGCCTGGCGATAGTGGAGCGCAAAGGCCATGCCTTTTACCTCCAGCTGCGTACCAGGCCAGCCTGCCATGGCATCCTGCAGTTCCTGCCGGAGCGCCTGCTCGACCTCGGCGGGCAGGCTGATGCGATGCAGCTCACCCTGCGCATTGCGGCGCTCTGCACCATGCACGCCCGCAGCGGGTCCATGCCAGGGCGCGGCCAGCGCATCAAGCTGTGCAATGGGTCTGCCGGAAACCAGCGCGAGGGCACCCTGACAATGGTCAGAAAGCTGTTGCAGTTGTGCGATGACCTGCTGAGGAATGAATACCGCTTCGGGACGGGACTGTATCGCTGCCAGCGTGCCGTCGACATCAAAAAAGAAGGCGTACTGTCCGCTGCGTAATGCCGGATACGTGGGATGTGTCTCTTCCACCTGGGTCACGTCACTTCTCCTGAAAATCAGATTTAATAAAACATTGAGTTGAAACAAGAATGTCCTGACGCAGTCAGGTCAGCAAGCGGGAAATTCTGATAAAGCGGTGATTGAGGGGCAAAGCTGGGTAAATAGATAGGTCACTCTCCTCAAACGTGCAAACGCATTGCTGACAATACTGACTCACTGAGAACATCTTCAGATTAAGTGTAGTCATTAATAGGGGTAATGCCAGAAAGATGCACTTTTCATGCCAGCCGCTGCGGTTAAGTAAGCAGAAAAGTAGCCAAAACAGGAGGCGTGCTGTTTCCCCCGCTGCCCCGCAGGGCCAGTGCTGACCGGAGCTGCGGCCGTTTCGCTTCGGGGACCCGGCGGCCTGAAACGAAGCTTAAGCTTCTTAAGGTATTCCTAATATTGAAAGCGCACTCTCAGCACACTTTCCTTTCCTCGGGTGCCTGCACACATGGCGTTTACACTGAAGAGGCCGCTGATTAGCCGCCTGACTCTGCTCCTCCTGGCGGCGATCTATATCGCGGTTTTCCTTAATCTGGTCTATTACCGTCAGGTGCTGGCGGTGATGCCGCTGACGAGCCTGCATACCACGCTGGTGTTTTTATCCATGCCGCTGGTCGCCTTCAGCGTCATCAATATCGTGCTTACGCTGGCCTCATTTTTCTGGCTGGATCGCCTGCTGGCGGCGCTCTTTATTCTGCTCTCCGCGTCGGCGCAGTATTTTATCCATACCTACAACATCGTGATCGATCGCTCGATGATCACCAACATGATGGATACCACCGCCTCCGAGTCTTTTGCCCTGCTGACACCGCAGCTGCTCCTCACCCTGCTCACCTCAGGCGTGCTGATGGCGCTGATGATGTTCTGGCCGCGGATAAAACGGCAGCAGTGGCGCGGGGTGCTGGCACGCCTGCTCAGCATTGTGCTGTCAGCGGCGCTGATCGCGCTGATCGCCCTGCTCTTCTATAAGGATTACGCCTCGCTGTTCCGCAACAACCGCGAGCTGGTCAAAGCGCTGAGCCCCTCTAACAGCATCGCCGCCACGCTCTCCTGGTATAAGCATCATGAGTTGCAGAATGTGCCGCTGGTACGGATCGGTGAAGATGCCCATCTGGACGCCAGCCACAGCCGGGGCAAACCGAACCTGACGATTGTGGTGCTGGGTGAAACCTCACGCGCACAGAATTTCTCGCTGGGCGGATATGACCGGCTGACCAATCCCCTGCTGGCGAAAGATGATGTGATTTACTTCCCGCACACCACCTCATGCGGTACGGCGACGGCAGTGTCCGTACCCTGCATGTTTTCCAACATGCCGCGCGCCCACTATGATGATGTGCTGGCGGCCCATGAAGAGGGGGTGCTGGATGTCATTCAGCGCGCCGGGGTCAGCGTGTTGTGGAATGAGAATGACGGTGGCTGTAAAGGAGCATGCGATCGGGTGCCGCATCAGGATATGACCAGCCTGAACCTGCCCGGCATGTGTATTGAGGGCGAATGTTATGATGACGTGCTGTTCCACGGCCTGGATGAGTACATCAGCCAGCTAAAAGGCAACGCGATTATCGTTCTGCACACCATAGGCAGTCATGGCCCGACCTACAGCCATCGCTACCCGCCACAGTTCCGTCAGTTTGAGCCGACCTGTGACACGAATCAGATTCAGGACTGTTCACAGCAGCAGTTGATCAACACCTATGACAATACGCTGCTCAATGTGGATCACATCGTGGATAAGGCGATTGGCGTGCTGCGTGCGCATCAGGATCGCTTTACCACCAGCCTGGTCTATCTCTCTGACCACGGCGAGTCGCTGGGGGAAAACGGGGCTTACCTGCATGGCCTGCCCTATGCGATAGCGCCCGATACGCAGAAGCATGTGCCGCTGCTGATCTGGCTCTCCCCGGATTATCAGCAGCGTTATGCGGTTAACCGCACCTGCCTGAATAAACTGGCGGCGACAGACGATTTCTCACAGGATAATCTGTTCTCAACGCTGCTGGGATTAACCGGCACCGCAACCCACGAATATGTGCCTGCGGATGATATTTTGACATCGTGTCGGAGCCAACACGAATGAAGATACTGATAGTGGAAGATGACGCCCTGCTGCTGCAGGGCCTGATACTGGCGCTCGAAGGTGAAGGTTATGTCTGCGATGGCGTCACCAGCGTTCGGGATGCGGAAGCGCATTATGCCAGCGGCCTCTACAGTCTGGTGGTGCTGGATCTCGGCCTGCCGGACGAGGATGGACTGCACTTCCTGATCCGTCTGCGGCGGCAGAAGAAGATGACCCCGGTCCTGATCCTCACCGCCCGCGACACCATCAGCGAACGCATTGCCGGACTGGACGCGGGTGCCGATGATTATCTGATCAAACCGTTCTCGCTGGATGAGCTGCTGGCGCGCATCCGTGCGCTGATCCGCCGCCACGTCAATCAGGGCGACAGTCAGGTCAGAGTGGGCGCGCTGGCGCTGGATATGACCCACCGTCAGATCACGCTCAGCGATGAGCTGCTGGATCTCACCCCCAAAGAGTTTGCGATCCTGTCACGGCTGATGCTGAAGGCCGGCAATCCGGTTCACCGCGAAATTCTCTACCAGGATATCTATAACTGGGAGACCGAGCCGTCGACCAATACGCTGGAAGTTCATATTCATAATCTGCGCGACAAAATCGGCAAAAGCGCCATCCGCACCGTACGCGGATTTGGTTATGCACTGGTCACGCAGGAGACCCCGCGCGAGGCAACATGACAGGACGATTCGATCACCGCAGTATGCGCTTTCGCCTGATCCTGACCATCGGCCTGATCCTGCTGGTCTTTCAGGTGATCAGCGTGGTCTGGCTCTGGCATGAGAGTAAAGAGCAGATTCAGTTTCTGGTGGAAGCGCAGCTGCAGAAGCGCAACATGGACAGCCACGTCAAGCGCGAGGTCCATGAAGCGGTCGCCAGCCTGGCGGTGCCGAGCCTGGTGATGATTACGCTGACGCTGCTGCTCTGCTACCAGGCGGTGAAATGGATCACCCGGCCGCTCTATCAGCTACAGCGTGAGCTGGAAAGTCGGGGTGAAGATAATCTCCACCCCATCACCTGCCACAGTCAGGTTCATGAAATCGAGGCGGTCACCCTGGCGATCAATCAGCTGGTGGCGCGCCTTAACACCAGCCTGGAGCGTGAACGTCTGTTCACCGCCGATGTGGCGCATGAGCTGCGCACGCCGCTGGCCGGCTTACGGCTGCATCTGGAGTTAATCGAGCGCAACAGCGATGTGAAAGTGCAGCCACTGGTGCAGCGACTGGATCAGATGACGCACAGCGTCTCGCAGCTTTTAAGTCTGGCACGCGCCGGCCAGTCCTTTACCTCCGGCACCTACCAGAACGTGGGACTGATTGCAGATGTGATCCTGCCGATGGAGGCGGAGCTGAGTATCATGCTGGAGGCGCATCAGCAGACGCTGCTGCTCGATCTGCCGGAGGAGCAGTTTGTGCGCGGGGATGCGACGCTGCTGAAGATGCTGCTGCGCAACCTGGTCGAGAATGCCCATCGCTACAGCCCGGACAACAGTACGATCACTGTCCAGCTACTCGCGTCTCCGCAACCGATGCTGGTGGTGGAAGATCAGGGGCCGGGCATTGATGAGAGTAAAAGTGGTGAGCTGAGTAAAGCGTTTATCCGCATGGACAGCCGCTACGGCGGCATCGGACTTGGGCTGAGCATTGTCAGCCGTATCGTCCAGTTACACCGGTTTCAGTTTTTTCTGGAGAACCGCCGGGACAGAAGCGGTTGCCGGGCCGTGGTCAGATGTTAGGCGCTGAACCAGGCACTGAGGAACAGAATAAGGGTCGCTGCGGTAATCAGCAGGGCAGCATATTCACTCAGCGGACGCGGAGCCGCAACGGGCAGGGAAGCAGACACAGTTTTCATAGTAACCTCCTCAACAGGAGCCGCCAGTATCGCGACTGCAGATTAAGGAAACATTAAGATCGCGGCGCGGGCGAAAAAATATCCGCGCTGCCCGCCCTCGCCCCTCTGCCTTGCCCCCTGCTGCATGCGCTGCGTGCTCTACACTTAATGATGACATTCCGTCAAAGGAGTTAAGCCATGAGCCAACGCATGCACAAATATGCCTTTCCGGTCAGTAAAGCCCGTAAATATCTCGAACCGGGTCCGGTGCTGCTGCTCAGTTCGCAGTACAACAATGAGCAGGACATCATGACGCTCGGCTGGCATACGGTGCTGGAGTTCTCGCCCTCTCTGGTGGGCTGCATGATTGCCGGTATGAATCACAGCCACGCGCTGATTCGCAACAGTGGCCAGTGCGTCCTCAATATCCCGGCCGCTTCACTGATTGATGAGGTGGTGGCGGTCGGCAACAGCCACGGCGACCAGCTGGATAAGTTCGCCGCGTTCGGCCTGACGCCGGAGCCGGGTCAGGTGGTCAACGCCCCCATGATTGCCGAATGTTTTGCCAGCTTTGAGTGCCAGCTCTATGACGACTCGATGGTGGCTAACTACAACCTGTTTATTTTTGAGATCGTTAAGGCACATGTGGCCGAACAGCCCGAATACCCGGCGACCCTGCACTACACCGGCGAAGGCCGCTTCAGCGTGATGAGCGATAAAATGCTGGATAAGAGCGGAGATTTTAAACCGGAGATGCTGATCTAGTTGAAAGCCCTCCGCTGCGCCCCCATTCACCTCTTTCGACCTGACAGGAGTAAAATATTATGGCAATCGAATACGCAGTTATCGCGGGTGGCTGTTTCTGGTGTACCGAAGCGGTCTTTAAGGATGTGATCGGCGTAGAGTCGGTTGAAAGCGGTTATACCGGCGGCGCGCGCCCGAATCCTACCTATGAGCAGGTCTGCAGCGGCGCGACCGGCCATGCGGAAGCGATCCGCATTGGGTTTGACCCCGAGCAGGTGAGTTTTGGCGACCTGCTGGATATCAGCTTCGTGACGCACGATCCAACCCAGCTTAACCGCCAGGGTAACGATATCGGCACCCAGTATCGCTCCGCCATTTTCCCGGCTAATGCCGGGCAGGAAGCGGAAGCGCGTGCCGCCATTGAACGTGCTCAGGCCGACCATGATGTGCCGGTGGTGACCACCATCGAGCCGCTGAAGGAGTGGTATCCTGCCGAAGCCTATCATCAGGATTACTGGGAAGGCGCGGGCCAGCGCAACGGCTACTGCATGGCGGTCATCCCGCCGAAGCTGCAGAAGCTGCGCAAAAGCTTCGCTAACCGGGTGAAGAGCTGATTTCAGCCATCCGCGGGACGGCATCCGGTTTGAGATGTTGCTCAGGATGTCGTCCTGCCCGCTGCCCTGCTCTGTCCCACTGCGCGGACAGGACGGGAAATCAGGCGGAGAAATGGCCAGTTTCAGGCCGGAATAAATCAATTCGTTCAGAGCTTAAGCGAATAGATCAAAAGAAAAAATAGTGCTTGACCGTTTTCAGCCGACTCCCTATAGTACCGCCCCGTTGACCCAGCGCGGTCAGCGAAACAAATGTGGTGAGGTGTCCGAGTGGCTGAAGGAGCACGCCTGGAAAGTGTGTATACGGCAACGTATCGGGGGTTCGAATCCCCCTCTCACCGCCACATTCTGAAGAAGAGCCTGAACGAAAGTTCAGGCTTTTTTTTGCATATTGCACGGAGAGGGGGTGAGAAGCCCCGCCGGGGTGCGACAGCGGGCGCAGCCCGATGGACAGCGGAGCCTGCGACGCTGCCCGCAGGGTGAGCGAAGCGAATCAATCCCCCTCTCACCGCCACATTCTGAAGAAGAGCCTGAACGAAAGTTCAGGCTTTTTTTTGCATATTGCACGGAGAGGGGGTGAGAAGCCCCGCCGGGGTTCGACAGCGGGCGCAGCCTGCCCTCCATAATAAGAAAACCCGGCCGGAGCCGGGTTTGGGCGCTACACTTCTACTCAATCGAACACTAGCTGTACGCGTGCAGGGTGCGCTGACACAGCGCTGAACGCACACAATCCTCTTTGCCGAAGCGCACAATGCCAACCATCTCGTCCTCTTCAAACCGCGCCAGCGCGTCTGCGAGACCAGAAGGCACCCCAGCGGGCAAGTCGCACTGGGTAATATCGCCGTTAACAATGACCGTAACGTTTTCGCCCAGTCGGGTCAGGAACATTTTCATCTGCGCGGCGGTCACGTTCTGCGCCTCGTCCAGAATCACCACAGCATTTTCAAAAGTGCGGCCTCGCATATAAGCGAAAGGCGCAATCTCAACTTTGGCAATTTCCGGACGCAGACAATATTGCATAAAGGATGCGCCAAGACGTTTAACCAGAATGTCATAAACCGGACGGAAATAAGGGGCGAATTTCTCAGAAATATCGCCGGGCAGGAAGCCCAAATCCTCATCTGCCTGCAGTACCGGGCGCGTAACGATAATCCTGTCGATATCCTTATGAATCAGGGCCTCAGCCGCTTTCGCGGCGCTGATCCAGGTTTTACCGCATCCGGCTTCACCGGTTGCGAAGATCAGCTGCTTCGTCTCTATGGCATTAAGATAGTGCGCCTGAGCCTCATTCCGGGCTTCAATCGGCAGCCGGTCGCGCGCATCGCGTGCCATGCCAATCGAATCCAGTCCGCCCATATGCACCAGCGAAGTGACCGACTCTTCTTCGCGCTGACGATGACTCCGTGAGTCATTGCGAAGCACTCTTCTCGCTTCACGACGCGCTTTGATCACTGCTTTCTGTCTTCCCATAGTGGCACCTTTCAGTTGGTTTCATTTCCCGTGTCAGGCCGGTGGCCCGTTACGATTACGTGAACGCTTTAGAGGTTTCAGTTGGCTTCCTTTTAAGCCATGACAGGACAGGATAGTGGGTATGCAGCAGCGCAGAAGCGTGGCTGAACACCGGATAAAAAAGGAAACGGTAAGACAAAAGAGTTGGTTGAAGGAAGGAAGAAATAACGAGGCAGAATGGCCCTCGCGGTCAGGCGCAATCTATTTACTGACAATGACTTTCCATAAAAGACTCGACCCATGCGCGAACTCCAGTGTGATACATCGACACGTCCGATTACGCCTGTTTAATAAAGTGCATCATTTTGTTGAACCTTTGCAACAGTAATTTTAACTGCTGGCAAAGGAATTGCTATTCGCGGGTAAGCCTTTATTTTACCATTTCGCTTAAAAACCATTAATTTCAGTAACTTGTATTATTTTAATTCGGCAAAGCCCCGGCTGATTCTCAGTTAAAACTCAGTCAGTCAGGTTACGGGAAAGAAAAGTCGGACGGCCAGAAATCGGGCCGTCCGCAGTGGTTGAAATTTAATCAGGCTTCCAGCAGGGATTGGGCTAAATAATGGCTGGCGTCCGGGACACCCGGCAACGCAAAGAAATAACCGCCGCCAAAGGGCCGGATATATTCTTCCAGCGCCTCGCCGTTCAGTCGCCCCTGCACCGTCAGAAATCCGCGCTCCAGATCGTGCTGATAGCAGACAAACAGCAGGCCCATCTCCAGCTGCCCTGACGCCGAGATCCCGGCGGAGTAACTGTAGCCGCGGCGCAGCATCAGACTGCTGGCCGTCTCTGGCGTGCGGGGGTTAGCAAGGCGAATATGTGCATCCAGCGCAATCACCTGCCCGTCCGGATCGCGGGCATAGTCAGGAACATCATGCTCATGCTGCATCCCCAGCGGAGCTCCACTCAGCTTATCGCGCCCAAAGATGGTCTGCTGCTCGCCCAGCGGGGTGCGATCCCACATCTCCACGTGAAAGCGAATCAGCCGCACCGCCTGATAACTGCCATGACGTGCCCAGACCGGTTCATCCTGATCCGCCGTCACCCACAGCAGCTGATTCATCAGGGCAGCGTCGTGCGTATCCGGATTCGCGGTGCCATCCTTAAAGCCCAGCAGGTTAATCGGCGTCTCCTGCCCCTGACTGCGCGCCGCGTGGTCAGAGATAAAGCCTTCCCGTCGCCAGCGAACCCCAAGCAGGTCGGGGGTGTGCTTGATCATATCGCGCAGGGCATGGATCACCGTATCCTGGGTGTTGGCGCAGATCTGCAGCAGCAGATCGCCATGACACTGAGCGGCATCCAGCGAATCGTTAGGGAAGCGCGTCATCGGCTGCAGTTTTTTCGGCTTGTGCGGGGCCAGACCAAAACGCTCATCGAACAGGCTGCTGCCGACCGACACGGTGATGGTGAGATTATCCGGCGCGATCGTCGGGCCGAGAATGCCCGAATCCATTGGCGGCAGCTGCGGGTTGGTGACGACCGGTGCCGGCCCGCCCGCGGTAAGAAAGGCGATGCGCTGGGTCAGCAGCCGGAAGAGCCGCACCAGATCGGCTTTATCACTGCTGAGCAGGTCAAACGCCACCAGCATCATTGATGCCTGTTGTGGCGTGATAATGCCCGCCTGATGCTGACCATAAAACGGCTGCTTTTGCTGCCGCGCCTGAGGCGTCACCGTACCCGGCGAAAACGTGTCGGCGGCGGCGGCATGAAACGGGCAACCGCCGGAGAAGGCAGCGGCGCCGCCCAGCAGGCCCAGCCCTTTTAATAAACGACGACGCGCAGGCTGCTGCGCGTCCTCTGGCTTACGACTCATGATTAATCCAGACCCAGCGTGCCACGAAGTAAGGAAAGATCTTCCGCCAGGGCGGTGACAGGCCCTTTCAGCGCATTGCGGTCAGCCGTACTCAGTTTCTCATACGATTCGAAACCGGTCTTCGTGCGGTATTTGCTCAGGATCGCATCCACTTTTTTGAAGTTGGCATCGACCTTCGCCAGCAGCTGCGGATTGGCTTTGCTGACCAGCGGGCGCAGCAGATCAACGATTTTCTGAGCTCCATCAATATTTGCCTGGAAGTCCCACAGGTCGGTACGGCTGTAGCGATCTTCTTCGCCGGAGATCTTGCTGGAGGCAACCTCTTCAATCAGACCGGCCGCGCCGCCCACCACTTTGGCCGGCGGGAAGGCCAGTTCACTGATGCGCACCTGCAAATCTTTCACATCTTTGTTGAGCTGGTCGGCATAGCCAGTCATCCCTTTAGTGCTGTTCTCCGCAAACAGCGTTTTCTCCAGACGGTGGAAACCGGTGAACTTAGGATCCTCCGCTTTCTTTTCATAGTCATCTTCACGGGCATCAATGCTGCCATCGAGATCGGAGAAGAGTTCAGCAATCGGCTCAATGCGCTCGTAATACTGGCGGGTCGGGGCAAACAGCGCTTTGGCTTTCTCGACATCCCCGGCTTTGACCGCATCGGTGAAGGCCTGCGTCTGGCTCACCAGCTGATTAACCTGCTCCGTCACCCAGGCTTTGTATTGCGTGATCGGGCCTTCCAGCTGCATCCGCGCGGAGGTTGCGCCGGGCGTCGCGCTCTCCCCCGCCTGCACAATCAGTTTGCCCTTTGGATTGCTCAGCAGACCGCAGGTCATCTCATATTCCCCGGCCTCCAGATTAGCGGTCAGCTTCTGGCTGAAGCCCGGCGCAATGTTTTCACGCTCTTCCACCACCAGCACACCTTTCAGAATCTCCCACTCCAGCGCTTTCTGGCTGTTATTTTTAATCAGAAACTGAGTTTTACCGGCCTTCACCGTTAAGCTCATCGGCTCACACTGCCTGTCGTTGACGCTTACGGTAACCTGAGGAACGGCTGCCGCCGCAGAAGCAGAAATCGCCAGCAGAGGAAGCAGCAGTGCCTTGCGGCGGAAACGCATTGTCATCTCTTTTTCCCTATCACGTTGCGGGCGTAAGATGCGCCCGTTAAAGGTCGTATTACACAGTGGCCGACGCAGCAGGACGCGCAGGCATAAAAAACAGAATCAGGGCCGGGATCAGGTAGACGAAGTAAAGGGTCACTTCACTGACGCTGGGGGCCTCCTGATAACCCAGCACGCCTTCCAGCAGGGTGCCAAACAGCGAATGGGTCGATAAGGTATTGCTGAGATCGAAGGCCACTTCCTGATAGTGATTCCACAGACCCGCCTCATGGAAGGCGCGAATCGCCCCTGCGGCCAGACCGGCCGCCACAAACAGAATAAAGACGCTGGTCCAGCGGAAGAAGTGCGCCATGTTCAGGCGGATACCGCCCCAGTAGAGCAGCATGCCCAGCACCACCGCCGTCGCCAGCCCCAGCACCGCGCCAATCGGCGGCGCATAACCGACATCCTGCGTAAAAGCGGCCAGCAGGAAGAAGACTGACTCCAGGCCTTCCCGCGCCACGGCAAGAAAGACCATCAGCACCAGTGCCAGACCGCCCCGGCCCGAACGTTGCAGCGCCTGGTCGACCGCCTGCTCCAGCTCAACTTTGATATTGCGCGCCACCCTGCGCATCCAGAACACCATGGAGGTGAGGATCACGACGGCGATCAGCGCCACAATGCCTTCGAACAGCTCCTGCTCTTTTTGCGGAAACTCGCCGGTGGTGGCATTGATAAACAGACCCAGCCCCAGGCAGAGTGCCGCGGCGACAAAGACGCCTGCCCACATGGCCGGAAACCACTGGGTGCGCTGGGTGCGTTTGAGGTAGCTGGCGATCAGGCTGACAATCAGCGCGGCTTCAAGTCCTTCGCGCAGCATGATGAGAAAGGGAACGAACATTGCCAGCCTCTTGAATGTTAAGCAGCGTCAATTAACGGTAAATTCAGGTAAAGTGTAAACGATACCGATTATCATTATCGCTGCGAAAAAAACAAGTTGCCGATGGAGATAATTGCATTTCTGAGGCTTTTATCTTTGTAACAAAAAGGCCCGCCCCCTGCGGGACGGGCCTTCACTCCTGACGCTCTGCTTATTTGGTCTGGAACTCCGCCTCAGCGGCGGCAAAACGCTGCTGCGCTTCGGCTGAAGGTTCACGTCCCATCAGGCTGAAGAGCACAATCGCGATGCTGGCGAAGATGAAGCCTGGGATGATTTCATACAGACCCAGCCAGCCATACTGTTTCCACACCAGCACGGTCAGCGCACCGACAATCATACCGGCCAGCGCACCGTTGCGGTTCATGCGCTTCCAGCAGACGCCAAACAGCACGACCGGTCCAAAGGCCGCCCCGAAGCCCGCCCAGGCGTAGCTGACAAGACCCAGTACGCGGTTTTCCGGGTTAGACGCCAGTGCAATCGCGATCAGCGCCACCAGCAGCACCATCAGACGCCCTACCCACACCAGCTCCTGCTGGCTGGCGTTTTTACGCAGGAAGCCTTTGTAGAGATCTTCAGTCAGGGCGCTGGAGCAGACCAGCAGCTGACAGCTCAGGGTTGACATCACCGCCGCCAGAATCGCTGACAGCAGAATACCGGCAATCCACGGGTTAAACAGGATGCGTGCCAGTTCGATAAAGACGCGCTCTGCGTTGTCGTTGACGCCGGTCGCCAGCGACGGGTTGTTCTGGAAGTAGGCGATACCAAAGAAGCCAACAGCGACCGCCCCCGCCAGACAGAACACCATCCACGCCATGCCGATGCGACGTGCGGTGCGGATTGAGCGATGCGAATCCGCCGCCATAAAGCGCGCCAGAATATGCGGCTGGCCGAAGTACCCCAGGCCCCAGCCGAGCAGCGAGATCACCGCAACGAAGTTCAGCCCTTTCAGCATGTCGAGATTTTCCAGGCTTTTCGCCTCAATCACCGCCAGCGAATCAGACCAGCCGCCCACCGCGATAATCACAAACACCGGCGTCAGGATCAGGGCGAAAATCATCAGGCTGGCCTGAACGGTATCCGTCCAGCTCACCGCCAGAAATCCCCCCACCAGCGTATAAAGGATGGTGGCTGCCGCCCCCGCCCACAGTGCGGTCTCATAGCTCATGCCAAAGGTGCTTTCAAACAGACGCGCACCGGCAACCACGCCAGAGGCGCAGTAGATGGTGAAGAACACCAGGATCACAATGGCCGAAATCACGCGCAGAATTTTGCTGTGATCTTCAAAGCGGCTGGTAAAGAAGTCTGGCAGCGTCAGCGCATTGTTGTGGTGTTCGGTCTGAACACGCAGGCGGCCGGCGACGATTTTCCAGTTCAGCCAGGCACCGATGGTCAGACCGATCGCAATCCAGCTCTCAGAGATCCCTGAGATGAAGATCGCCCCCGGCAATCCCATCAGCAGCCAGCCACTCATATCTGAGGCACCCGCAGAGAGTGCGGTGACCACACTACCCAGACTGCGGCCACCCAGGATGTAGTCATCAAAGTTTTTGGTCGAACGGTAGGCCACAAAACCGATTAACACCATCCCAAGTATATAAACCACAAAGGTCACCAGCATTGGTGTACTTACACTCATCTGTCTCTCCACTTATTTTTTGATATCCCAGAGAAATCGCCAGCTACCCGCCTGCCGGAACGGGGCAGGACGGGCCGATTGTTTTCGTCAGGGCGTCAGTCATTTCCCAGCGGCGCGGTATCCTGCCGGAAAGGCGTGGCGCGCACAATGGATTTAACACAGGCGTTACAGTGATTTCACTAACCGGTTGTGAAAAAGTGTCCAGAGGTTGCACTCGCTCACAGTTATCCGGTTGCACCACCGTGTAACCTGCCGGAAACCCGCATTTTATCGGGTCTGCCAACCTGGCGAGGATCTTGCAGCAATATCCGTGCCGAATTGTCAGATTTAACAATTGGCGATGTCACAGGGGTGTTAACTGGCTCACATTTAACACGGTTGCACAAAGTTGCAACTTAAGTGATAGTGCAGCCCACGCCGTATCGAACCACTATTAAGGAGCCTGGAAGTCATGGGTACAACCACCATGGGTGTAAAACTGGATGACGCGACACGTGAGCGCATCAAACTGGCCGCGCAGCGCATCGACCGCACGCCACACTGGCTGATCAAACAGGCGATTTTTAACTACCTGGGCCAGCTGGAAACCGGGGATGCCGTGCCTGAGATCCCTCTCACTGCACAGGTCGCCGCCGAGTCTGACGACATCCAGCCAGAGGAGCTGCATCAGCCGTTCCTTGACTTCGCAGAGCAGATTTTACCGCAGTCCGTGACCCGTTCCGCCGTGACCGCCGCCTGGCGTCGTCCGGAGACGGATGCGGTGCCGATGCTGCTGGAGCAGGCGCGCCTGCCAGCGCCGCTGGCAGAGAAAACCCATCAGCTCGCTTATCAGCTTGCCGACAAGCTGCGGCACCAAAAAGGTGCAACCGGACGCGCCGGTATGGTGCAAAGCCTGCTGCAGGAGTTCTCATTATCGTCTCACGAGGGCGTGGCGCTGATGTGCCTTGCCGAAGCGCTGCTGCGTATTCCCGACAAGCCAACCCGCGATGCGCTGATCCGCGACAAAATCAGTAACGGGAACTGGCAGTCACACCTGGGACGCAGCCCGTCCCTGTTTGTCAACGCGGCCACCTGGGGTCTGCTGTTTACCGGCCGCCTGGTCTCAACCCACAATGAAGCGAACCTGTCACGCTCTCTGAACCGCATTATCGGCAAGAGTGGCGAGCCGCTGATCCGCAAAGGTGTGGATATGGCGATGCGACTGATGGGCGAGCAGTTCGTGACCGGGGAAACCATTGCCGAAGCCCTGGCGAACGCCCGCAAGCTGGAAGAGAAAGGCTTCCGCTACTCCTATGACATGCTGGGCGAAGCGGCACTCACCGCAGGCGATGCCAAAGCCTACCTGCTCTCCTATCAGCAGGCGATCCATGCGATTGGTAAAGCCTCCAATGGCCGGGGCATCTATGAAGGCCCGGGCATCTCCATCAAACTGTCAGCCCTTCATCCCCGTTACAGCCGCGCGCAGTATGAGCGGGTGATGGAAGAGCTCTATCCGCTGCTGAAATCGCTGACGCTGCTGGCGCGCTCCTATGACATCGGCATCAACATCGACGCCGAAGAAGCTGACCGGCTGGAACTGTCGCTGGATATGCTGGAGAAACTCTGTTTCGAGCCGGAGCTGGAAGGCTGGAACGGAATCGGCTTCGTCATCCAGGCGTATATGAAACGCTGCCCGTTTGTCATCGATGAGCTGATCGACCTGGCTCAGCGCAGTCGCCGCCGCCTGATGATCCGTCTGGTGAAAGGCGCTTACTGGGATAGCGAAATCAAACGCGCGCAGATGGAAGGTCTGGAAGGCTATCCGGTTTACACCCGCAAGGTCTACACCGATATCTCCTATCTGGCCTGCGCCCGTAAACTGCTCTCCGTGCCGAACCTGATCTATCCGCAGTTCGCCACGCACAATGCCCATACCCTGGCAGCCATCTATCAGCTGGCGGGCAACAACTACTATCCGGGACAGTATGAGTTCCAGTGCCTGCACGGCATGGGTGAACCCCTCTATGAGCAGGTGGTCGGCAAAGTGGCGGACGGGAAGCTGAATCGCCCCTGCCGCATCTATGCGCCGGTGGGGACGCATGAAACCCTGCTGGCTTATCTGGTGCGTCGTCTGCTGGAGAACGGAGCCAATACCTCCTTTGTTAACCGCATCGCGGATACCTCACTGCCGATTGACGAGCTGGTTGCCGATCCGGTGCTCGCCGTTGAGAAACTTGGGGCCAGCGAAGGCGCGATCGGCCTGCCGCATCCGAAGATCCCGTTGCCGCGTGACCTCTATGGCGAGAACCGCGTCAACTCTGCGGGTCTGGATATAGCCAATGAACACCGCCTCGCCTCACTCTCCAGCGCCCTGCTGAGCAGCGCCGCCCACCCTTACCTGGCCGAACCGATGATCGATGGCGAAGCGGGCACCGGTGAGCTGCACGACGTGATGAACCCGGCCGTGCCTGGCGATCGCGTGGGTCAGGTGCGTGAAGCGACAGAGCAGGAAGTGTCTGTGGCGCTGGATGCCGCCGTGAACAGCGGGCCAATCTGGTTTGCCACCCCGCCGCAGGAGCGTGCCGCGATTCTGGAGCGCGCGGCTCAGATCATGGAAGGCCAGATGCAGAAGCTGATGGGCATTCTGGTGCGTGAAGCGGGCAAGACCTACAACAACGCCATCGCGGAAGTGCGCGAAGCGGTCGATTTCCTCTATTACTACGCCGGCATGGTGCGCGACGATTTCGACAATGAAACCCATCGCCCGCTGGGCCCGGTGGTCTGCATCAGTCCGTGGAACTTCCCGCTGGCGATCTTCACCGGTCAGATTGCGGCGGCACTGGCAGCAGGCAACAGCGTGCTGGCCAAACCTGCCGAGCAGACGCCGCTGATTGCCGCGCAGGCGGTGCAGATCCTGCTGGATGCGGGCGTACCACCAGGCGTGCTGCAGCTGCTGCCAGGCCAGGGTGAAACCGTTGGCGCACAGCTGACCGGCGACAACCGGGTGCGCGGTGTGATGTTTACCGGCTCCACTGCCGTGGCAACCCTGCTGCAGCGTAATCTCGCCGGTCGTCTTGACCAGCACGGCCGCCCAGTGCCGCTGGTTGCGGAAACCGGCGGGATGAATGCGATGATCGTTGACTCCTCCGCGCTGACCGAGCAGGTGGTGGTTGATATCGTTGCCTCGGCGTTCGACAGCGCCGGACAGCGCTGCTCCGCCCTGCGTCTGCTCTGCATCCAGGAAGATGTCGCCGACCATACGCTGAAAATGCTGCGCGGTGCGATGGCAGAGTGCCGCATGGGTAACCCGGAGCGCTTCTCCACCGATATCGGCCCGGTCATTGACGCCGAAGCCAAAGCCAATATCGACCGCCATATTCAGGCGATGCGTAACAAGGGCTTCACGGTCTATCAGGCGGTGCAGGATAATCCGCAGGACAGCAAAGAGTGGAACAGCGGCACCTTTGTCAAACCCACGCTGATTGAGCTGGATCAGGTCAGCGACCTGGATAAAGAGATTTTCGGACCGGTGCTGCACGTGGTGCGCTTCACCCGCAACACGCTGCCGCAGCTGGTTGAGCAGATTAACGCTTCCGGTTACGGCCTGACGCTGGGTGTCCATACCCGTATCGATGAAACCATTGCGCAGGTTACGGCGAGCGCCCGGGTCGGTAACCTCTACGTTAACCGCAATATGGTGGGCGCCGTTGTTGGCGTGCAGCCGTTTGGGGGTGAAGGCCTATCCGGTACCGGTCCGAAAGCGGGCGGTCCGCTCTATCTCTACCGCCTGCTGGCGCATCGTCCGGATGGCGCGCTGCGTCTGACCTTCGATCGCCAGGATGCGGAGCGCCCGGCTGACAGCACGCTGCGTCACGCTCTGCTGGCTCCGCATCAGGCACTCAGCAGCTGGGCCAAAGATAAACCGGCGCTGGCTGAACTCTGTGATCGCTATGACCAGCTGGCCCAGGCCGGTGTGGTACGGCTGCTGCCCGGCCCGACAGGTGAGCGCAATACCTTCTCGCTGTTGCCACGCGATCAGGTGCTCTGCCTGGCTGACAACGAGCAGGATGCGTTGATTCAGCTGGCGGCCGTGACCAGCGTCGGCAGTAAAGCGCTGTGGCAGGATGATGAGCTGCATCGCACCCTGCGTGCCTCGCTGCCGGACGCGGTGAAAGCGCGCATTACGCTGGCGCGAGACCCGCTGACGGCGGAGTTTGATGCGGTAATCTATCACGGCGACGCCGATCAGCTGCGCGCCCTGTGCGAACAGATTGCCGCGCGTGACGGCGCGATTGTGTCGGTGCAGGGCTTCGCCCGCGGCGAGACGAATCTGCTGCTGGAGCGTCTGCTGATTGAGCGCTCACTGAGTGTGAATACCGCGGCCGCAGGTGGTAACGCCAGCCTGATGACTATCGGGTAAGGGGGCGGGTTGCCGGCGAGGTCGCTGCGCGGGTTGAGTCTGAGCAGGTTTCGTTCAGCTGGACGCTGGGCTGATGGGGTTTGCTGCGCGAGCGGGCTATGAGAAGGTTTCGTTCGCCGGGTAAACCGGGCAGTTTCAGCTTTGCCTCTGCAGGCGACCGACAAGGGGGCGCCAGTCGCCGCGCCCCCTTGACCCCAGGCTCCGGCCTGCCTCACCGCCGCTTCGCGGTTCCTTCGCTTCTTCCGGATTTCTCACGGACCGGCAGGACGCGCCATCCCTGGCGCGAACCTGCCTCTTCGCGACATCCCTGTCGCTCGTCCTGAAATCCCTCATCCGCTCAGCGGCTCAGACGGGCGACAGCCGGCGCGCCGTGCGCGGTGTCACCGGTTCAGCCGACGCCGCGGCGTGATTCCTCCTCCCGCTGTTAACTTTTCTATCTATCTGGCTCTCATATCGCGATGCGTTTAGGAGACTGCTTTAGCCTTCAGGCCAGCAGACGATGCTTCACATCAGAAAATAGAAGATTTCAAAGGCGGGGGAGAGGCATCCGGCGCGCTGAGGAGCAACCGGAGGCCAGGATGAGCCGACAGGACGTCGGCGAGAGGACGGCACGAGCCAGGGATGGCGAGTCCGGACGGTCCGTCGGCCGCAGGGCGTGACGAAGGCACCCCGCAACGCGGGGCGCGGAGGCTGCCGGACGCCGGGATTGTTAAGGGGCGGGCGTCCGCCCCTTGACGCGACCGCCTGCACGGGCAGGCTGAAACTCCCTCACGCCTGGCGGGCGAAACCCTCTCAGAGCCAGCCCACCACCAGGTAATCACTCCCACACCCGACAGACGAAACCCTCTCAGAGCCATCCCACCGCCAGGTAATCACTCCCGCCGCCAGGCGCTCCCCCTTTTACTGCGAAACCGCATTCCGCTGCCGCTTAAGCAGCGTCGGAAACAGAAACAGCGACTGCCCCACCCCGCGGTTGGTCAGCGACCAGATCGCCACGGAGCAGAGTGAGCAGAGCGCCACGATCACTACCGGATAGAAACAGGCCCAGAAAAATGAAAACCACGCCTGTTCAAACAGGTGATGCCGCTGCGCGAAGAGGATCGCAGACATACCAAAGAACTCGATAAAGATGCGGTGAATCACATAAATCTGCAGGGTATTGCGGCCCACCCAGTTGAGATAACGCATGCTGAAATGCTGATTCAGCCAGCGACAGGCCGCAATGCTGAACAACACCGCCAGCACACAAAGGAACAGACTCTTATCCAGACCGAAGATCACATGGATACCCGCCACGGCGGCCAGTATCGCCCAGGGCATGACGTTCTCACGACGCCATTCACTCAGACGCAGCATGGTCTGGCTCCAGAACGCGCCTAACAGGAAGAACAGGAAATACTGGGCCAGGCTCTGTGGTCCCCAGAACGGGATCACTTTCTCGACCGCCAGATAATTAAGCAGGATAGCCACCGCCACCAGGGCCAGCTTATATTCACGGAAAATTTTAGCGCAGAGGAAATAGAGTCCTAAGCCATAGAGATACCAGGAGGTACTCATCGCCATAAAGGTCAGCTTGAGAAACTCAAACAGCGAACCGGCATACGCAGCATTCAGGTTCTGTGAAATACGCTGCCCGGTAATTTCCGTGGAGATACCAATAATGGACCACCACTGAATAAAGCCCCACAGAATATAGAGATAAAAAAGATTGGTAATACGACTGGTAAATACCTGTTTCCAGGGCCGATTGAGAATACCGTTGGCGGCCAGCAATCCCGAAACAAAGAAAAAGGCTGGCATCCGTAAGGGTGACAGAACCGTATTAAACTGTATCCATATTTCGGCCGGGACCCATCCGGCGGAGAGATATTTTATTGTCCCTTCAAAACCGGGTAACACGGTGTGGTACAGGACCACCAGCAATATGCAGGCCCCCTTCAGGGTGTCTACCCACAATATCTGGTCTGATTTCGTCTGGCTCATTAATTGACTCCTGCTGCGTAGGTCAGAATGCGGAAAAGGAAAGCGAGGAAATCTCTGTGGCTTTTATGATTATCCAGCGATTATTCGCCATTGATGCCGCATTGAATGTAGCGAAACTCCTAAAACCCATTATCTGGCCCTGACGTTACCGTTATTTACTTAGCAGAACGTTTCCTTACACTTATTGATTTTCCCTGCTCTGCGCCCGATATCATCCGAAGCGATGAATTAAAGGAAAATAATCTTTGATAATACTGACGGGATAAATAAGAGAAAGCGGAAGAAATAAAAACCAGTCAGCCGTTGATGAAAAGAAAAGATTTGTCAGATGTGGCAAAAGGTTTAACCGCTTATCAGCGCATTATGGTACGGCGACCCGAAATAGCATGACAGCGCCCTATTCCGGATTAAACAGAGAGGAGTAAAAAGCAATGCGGCCTTCCGGAGAAGGCCACTGAATTACTGACTGAGGAACTTGTCGAGGAACTGGCGGGTACGCGGCTGCTGCGGGTTACTGAACAACGCTTTCGCGTCGCCCTGCTCCACAATGCGCCCCTGATCCATAAAGATGGCGCGATCTGCCACGTCGCGGGCAAAGCTCATCTCATGCGTGACGATCACCATGGTGCGTTTCTCTTCGGCCAGTGCGCGGATGGTGCTGAGCACCTCCCCCACCAGCTCCGGATCCAGCGCCGAGGTGGGTTCATCGAACAGGATCACCTCCGGTCGCATCGCCAGCGCACGCGCAATGGCCACACGCTGCTGCTGCCCACCCGACAGACGGCGCGGATAGCTTCCCTCTTTGCCGTGCAGGCCGACCTTCTCCAGCAGCGTGCGTGCGCGGGCGACGGCCTCCGCCTTCGCTTCGCCTTTTACGATCACCGGTCCTTCAATAATGTTCTCCAGCACCGAACGGTGGGGAAACAGATTGAAGTTCTGGAAGACAAAACCGACCTGCTGACGCAGACGACGCACCTGCTCTTTCTGTTTGCTCTGCGCCAGCGCGGCATCCACCGTAATCTCGCCGACCCGGATAGTGCCGCTATCCGGCACTTCCAGCAGATTAATACTGCGCAGCAGCGTGGTTTTACCTGAGCCGCTGGGGCCGATAATCGCCACCACTTCACCGGCGGCCACATCAAGATCGATGTCGTGCAGCACCGTCTGGCCATTAAATGATTTCACCAGCTTTCTGACTTCGATGGCACTCATTTCGACTCCGAATCCTGACGGTTAACATGCTGTTCCAGACGACTCTGCAACGCAGACAACACCGTGGCCATCACCCAGTAGATCAGCGAAGCCGCCAGATACATGGTAAAGACTTCCAGTGTCCGCGAGGTGATCAGCTGCGCCTGACGGAACAGCTCCGGCACCTGGATGGTCGCGGCCAGCGAGGTATCTTTTACCAGGCTGATAAAGCTGTTGCCCAGCGGTGGCAGTGCGGTGCGCGCCGCCTGCGGCAGGATAACCCGGCGCAGGGTTTGCCAGCGCGTCATGCCGATACTCGCCGCCGCTTCCCACTGTCCGCGCTCAATCGCAGCGATGGCGCCACGCAGGGACTCCGAGGCGTAAGCCGCGGTGTTGAGCGAGAGACCAATCATCGCCGAGGGGATCGGGTCCAGCTCAATGCCAAACTGTGGCAGGCCGTAGTAGATCATAAACAGCTGCGCGATCAGCGGGGTGCCGCGAAAAATCGAGACATAGATCCGCGACAGCACGCGAAACGGCCAGAAGTGAGACAGCCGCATCAGCGCCAGCAGAAAGCCCAGCAGCAGGCCGAAGAACATCCCGCCGATGCTGAGCTGCAGCGTGAACAGCGCGCCCTTTAATAAAAAAGGTGCTGAATCCAGCACCAGTTGAAGGCTTTCCTGCATTATTTCGTCACGTCCGCGCCAAACCATTTCTGAGACAGCTTGCTCAGCGAGCCATCTTTCTGCATATCAGCAATGGCCTGGTCGATCGCCTTCAGCAGATCGTCGTTGCCTTTACGCACGGCAACGCCCGCTTCCTGACGGGAGAAAGCGTCACCCGCTACCGCCATGGTATCGCCGGTTTTCTTCACCAGATCCAGCGCCGCCAGACGGTCAACCAGGATGGCATTCAGACGACCTGAGCGCAGATCCTGATATTTGGTCGGGTCATCATCATAGGTACGCACGTCAACGCCCTTAACGTTCTCACGCAGCCACTGCTCGTAGTTAGTGCCGAGACCCACGCCAACCTTTTTACCCGCCAGATCAGCCGGTTTGCTGATGGTGCTGGCGTTGGCCTTCATGGTCAGCGCCTGAATACCGGAGATGGTGTAAGGCGTAGAGAAGTCATATTTCTTCTTGCGCTCATCGGAAATGGTCACCTGGTTAATCACCACATCGATGCGCTTCGCGTCGAGGGAAGCCAGCATGCCATCCCATTTGGTCGGTTTCAGACTCGCTTTAACGCCCATGTGTTGTGCCAGCTGCTGCGCAAATTCCACTTCAAAACCGGTCAGCTTGCCCTGCTCATCCTGGAAGCTGAACGGCGGATAGGTGCCTTCCAGACCCACCAGCAGCGTGCCGCGCTCTTTAATCTTGTTCAGCAGATTTTCCGCTGCAAAGGTTTTAACGTTGACGCCCGCAATCAGCGCCACGGCCATAACGCCCATCACCATCTGACGACCTGCACGAGAAAAGGACATATTTACCCCATTTTTGACAGTATTGTGTGTGTGTTTTTATAAGGGCAGCACGGCGAGTCGCTGCCAGTCCGGAATGATAACGCCCGGAGTATAAACTGTTTTATTCGCTTGTCTCAGATCGAAGGATGATAAGCAAATAACGCGGGCGCGCCGCCAGTATGAATAAACAGCAACGGGCCTTCGCGACGGAAGCGGTTCTGACTGATGCCATCAATCAGGCCGGCCATCGCCTTGCCGGTATAGACCGGGTCCAGCAAAATGCCTTCCAGCCTTGCCAGCAGTTTCACCGCCTCCATGCCCTCCTCATTGGGCTCACCATAGCGGGGCGCAAAATACTCATCCCACAGCGTGATCGGGGCCGTTGCCTGCACCTCCAGTGACGCTGCCAGCGACTGACGCAGCCGCTCAACCAGCGGCAACTGCGCGTCGGTCTGACGTGAAACGGTGACGCCCACCAGCTCGGTTTCCGGCAGCAGCTGCTCCAGGCCGACCGCCAGCCCCGCATGGGTGCCCGCGCTGCCTGATGCCACCACGACGGCGGCAAAATCCACCACGCCTTCGCTCTGATGTGCAATCTCCTGGGCGCACTCCACATAGCCTAGCGCACCCAGCGCATTTGAGCCGCCGACCGGAACGATATAAGGACGGAATCCCTGCGCTTCCAGACGTGTAGCCTCTTCAGCCAGCTGTTCGGCGGGATTATGCAGCGCATCCACGGCGATCACCTCCGCATCCATCAGATCCAGCAGCAGGCGGTTGCCGTTGCTCAGGTAGTTTTCAGCGTGGGTACCAATCGGGTTTTCCAGCAGTGCCACGCACTTCAGGCCGAGGCGGGCTGCCACGGCCGCGGTCTGGCGCACATGGTTGGACTGGATCGCGCCCGCCGTCAGCAGCACATCCGCCCCTTCGCGCAGCGCATCGGCCGCCAGGAATTCGAGTTTTCGCAACTTGTTGCCGCCCATCGCCACTGGCGTGAAGTCATCACGTTTGATGAAAATATCGCGACCCAGATAGTCGGAGAGGCGTGGCAGGTGTTCTAACGGTGTCGAGGCGCCCAGCAGTTCAAGACGCGGGAATTGGTGTAACAGATGTAAAGACAATGCTGCCTCCGTTCGGGCATTCAAATTATCCTTACAGTGTTGCAGAAGATGCGCAAAGGATCACTCTGATTCAGGTGACCGTCGATGCGGTGAGGAAGCGGCGCCGTGCTCCCCCCTTCTCCGTTACCCGGCAGGCGGATAACAGAGTAACGTGCCGCAGGCACGCGGGGGAGCCCTCGGTGCAGACCAGGGTTACCCCTGCTGCCAGCCTAAGAATTGATCGTACTTGCGCAGCGCGATGCGGTAATTATTATTTCCGGCATCCGGCAGATCGCTTTCCAGACACTGATGCCAGCTCTCTCCCTTAAGCCTGTCGGCGGGGAAATTTTTGGCTTTGAGCATCTCATCCAGCCGACGCAGCCGCACCACATATTCGCGAATCGTGCTGGGGCTCATTTCTGTCTGTTCAAACAGGTACTGTTTGAACGCCATAATGTCGAAATAATTCGGATGAGTATTGCAAAAAATATCGCTGCAGAAGCGACAGAGCGCGGTCAGCTCTGGCTGAAGTTTCAGCCACAGTTGTTCATCAATCATCTGGTCCATCCGAGCGATGGCCTCTTTATTGATAATCTGACCACGAAAAACGAGCGCCATTCGATCTAATACCTTGCCACAATGCGAACAGTTGCTCTGGCTGTGTTTATAGTCTTTAAGATAACGACTTAACGGTCTGGCCTTGGTCTTGGCTCCCATTACTGAGTCCCCGGTTTCTTATATTTTTGAATCGCCAGGAACTGATACTGCTAGCGCGCTCCCGTAAGCCGGGCCCGCAGGCGTTTAATCGCCTGACTGTGCAGCTGACTGACGCGGGATTCACCCACATCAAGCACCGCGCCAATCTCTTTCAGGTTCAGTTCTTCCTGGTAGTACAGTGTCAGCACCATCTTTTCACGATCGGGTAACGCTTCGATCGCTTCAATGACGCGCTCACGCAGACTCCCTTCAAGCAACTGATGAAGCGGATTAGCCTCCTCATGGCCGTCCGTCACCAGCTCCGCACTGTCGCCGTGCTCTTCCCGATACTCGTCGTAGGAGAAAAGTTGACTGTTGTTGGTGTCCAGCAGGATCTGCCGGTACTCCTCCATGGAAACGTTCAGCTGCTGCGCCACTTCCTGCTCGGAGGCGGAACGCCCCAGCGACTGTTCTACCTTGTGCATCGCTCCGGCCACCTCACGCGCGTTGCGGCGCACGCTGCGCGGTGCCCAGTCCCGACTGCGAAGCTCGTCGAGCATTGCGCCACGAATACGCTGTACGGCGTAGGTGGTAAAGGCTGTTCCCTGTAGCGCGTCATAACGCTCTACGGCATTCAACAGCCCTATCCCCCCGGCCTGCAGCAAATCGTCAAGTTCAACGCTGGCCGGCAGGCGAACCTGCAGACGCAGCGCTTCATGGCGCACCAGCGGCACGTAGCGCTGCCAGAGCGAATGCTTGTCCATCACGCCTTCGGCGGTATAGAAATCGTTCACGTTGACTACCCTGCGTTAATGATGTTATCGGCATGATTATCCAATTCTGTAGCGTTTTCGATTGGAGGAATAGGCGGGGTAAAACGAGGCTATTTCACTTTTGTTACTTCAGAATGCAGATCCTTCTGCACTCTTCAGCGGGGATTATCGACGGGCGCGCAGCCGTTGCCGCGTGGCGGGTGGCACCGCAGCCCACAGGCTGCAAATCCGGCCATCCAGTTCCTGATACCAGGGCGAAATATGTTGTTGTGCATCCTCGCCGGGATGCACGGTGATCTGTCCCGACTCACCATCAATGCTAATCAATCGGTTAATAAACAACCGCTGCAAATCACTGCGTAAAAACAGGCCGTTATCGATGCTGTTGTCCGCCACCAGCCCGTCATCGCTCTCCTGGGTGTCGATATGGCAGGCTTCGACCCAGGGCCAGCTATGCCGTTCGGTCAGCTCTGTGCCGGTCATGACACAGGCACCGTAGCGGGCTTTTACACCGGCGATAAACTCCGCCTGGCTGGCCCGCTGCAGCACCCGCGCCTTGACGCGTCGTCCGACTTCCGTCCCCGGCATCACCGCCGCAGGCACCTTGTGCTCTGGCGTACTCAGCACCACGATAAACTGGATAGTCTGCGACTGCGGAAAACAGGGGTTCGCCTGCGGATTAAAGAGCTGCCAGTAGGCCTCATCCTCATCCTGATGCATCATCACCAGTTTATAGCCGCGACTCTGCAGCAGATTCTGCGCCGTAGCAGATTGCGGATCGATCATGGCAAAAACCTGACTGCTGCCCATCACTTTCCACAGGTTGTCGCGCTTTTCGTTCTCGCTGCGGCGGAAATAGAGGAAAGAGAGATTCTGCTTCAGATAGTGCTCAAAGCGGCGCAGGTAATTCTTGCGCTCGTTATCACTGGAGATAAAAAGCAGATCCTCCAGCGGGCTGTTGCTCTCTTCCTGGGCGAAGACCGCGCGTATCTTCAGGGTTCGCAACCCGGTTGAGGGACTCAGCAGTGCACGTGCCGTCAGCTCTTTTTCATCAGGGTATTGCTGGGCATAACGCCGGGCGATCTCTTCAAACGTCAGCCGCTCACCCGGCAGCAGGTCATAGTTGAAGCGCATAGACACTCCACAAAAGTTAACATCGAAAGTTATAGTGTTCTGTGAAGAGTTATCGGCAAGCGTGACGGGAACTGTAACGGGCGGGGGTAGTTTTGATGCAGGTACAGGCAGCCTGACCGAGGCTGGTTCTGCAAAAAAACGATGTCGTCTGAGCGGCTTTGCTACATGCCGCTCAGACGGAATTTATGAGGATTGCGTCTTCAGCCATGCGGGGCGTTCACCCGGAAGATGAATCCAGCATGCATTGACTTCCTCATACAGAGCCTCACCCAGGCTTCGCATCATAGAGGGATTGTTAATCAGTTTATTAATCATAAATCGCCACTGAGACGTTTTATTTTTAATGCGCTTAACACTGACAATCGCTTTGTAGGCCTCGTGATCGCTGGCAAGCACCGGATAACCGCAGGCACCTAACTGCGCAATGACCCGATGGCCTTCTGCCTGGTTAGGAAGTATCTCTGCAAGGGGTGCCAGCGCCAGGTCCAGTTTCAGTGACTGAAACATCGCCGGGAGCCTGCTGTGCGGAACTTTACGATGATATTCGTGGACCGTATGCTTCCAGGCATCAGGACAGGCCCCGTATATAATCCAGTCAACACGTTCACTCATTTCTCTGATAAGGGTGTCAATCAGCATCCAGTCTTCTGTCATTAAATCTGTCAGCACCACCCCCACTCTGGGCTTGCCTGAATGTTCAGAGGGACGATCCTCAGGAGGAGCGAGCCGCTGCCATGCTGTACTGAGTTTGTCAGCCTGAAGCACCGCGTGTTTATCACGAAATAGTGTCAGCGCCGCACTGTTTCTGACCAGTAACGTATCAGCATGCTGCAGGCCTTCATCAGGACACTGCCCGTTGCGAAACGACTCTCTGGTGACTTCAACGACGAAACGGGTCTCCGGAAGCGCTGCTTTGTTTTTAATCAACTGCGCATGGCGGCTCGCCACGCTATCGCTGAACACAATATGCGCCGGGTTCAGCCGATAAAGTTCAACAGGCGTTGAGCGTTGACAGTCCAGTGCGGCAATCAGGCTGTCCGACGCTGTAGTCAGCCGGGAAAGTTCTTTCACACGCTGAGCTTCGTCATGGTCGCCGGCATTAAACACCCATAAGGCGCTGAGTGGAAAGCCTAATCTGGCGGCCAGCAGCGGACGATTATTTTCCCTGACAACCTCCCCCTCCTTCCGGCTGATATTGGGATTCGAGGCGGGGTCGTGGGCTATATATCGAAGCCATTTCTCTGTAAAAAGGCTATTTCCGGAAACTAACGACACATCCGTCAGTACGTCGTCATAACCGACTCTGGAGAGCGGAACCGCTATTTTAACCACGCCAGGCACTGAAGCCCGCAACAGCAGATCGCTGATGGCCTCAGGAAGAGTCGCAAACTGCTCATCCAGCCCTCCTGCCTGCTGACAGGATGAGGTACGGATCATAATACATTCAGTCGTCAGCAGCAGATGTTGCTGCGGAGCAACCCGGTCAGCCTGGCCTGGCGAGTCTGTTGACGATGCGGTTTCAGCCTGACCATATTTCCGGCGAAAGCCGCCATCAATTCGTCCGGAAGAGTAAAGATCTTCACGGTTGTCGACCAGAAAAGGCGCACAGGCGAGGAGTTCAGCGCGGCCACAGTGATCCAGTAAGGCTTCCAGCCAGCGCGTATGATTAAAATAAATACCCGCAGAGAGGCAGAGTGTAAATTCGCCTCGCGCTACTGAAATGCCATAATTCATGGCGCTGACAGCATTAATTTTCTCGTCTACAAAAAAGACCCTGAAGATAGCGTTATTCATCGTTGCCAGAGAGGAGAGCCACTCTCTGACCGCCGGGTCCGTTGAGCAGTTATCAATAAAAATGATTTCATAGTCGACATCCACAACGGTATCGACAAAGGTCGCTACTGCTCGCTTAGTGCGGTTAATGTCATCTTCCACGACAAGAATAACGGTTAACTTACTGATTCCGCTGGTGCCGTATCGGACAGTAAAAACAGAGCCCTCTCTTTCAACCGACGCCTGGCTGTACTCGCTGCCCGCGAGATATTCAGCCAGCAGAGATTCCTTTAAAGAGGTATGCTCACGTTCTTTTGATAACAGCTGAATCAGCGGAACCGGAACGTGCCGGATATCGGCAGCAAGGCCAGCACTGACCAGCTGTAATAAAAACGCTGTTTCGACAGTGTGAGGAGAAATATTTCGCGCGCGGACAATCTCCTGACACAATTCGCGCCTGAAGAAGGCTCCTCGGGCAAATCGCTCGGGTAGCGCCAGAAAATAATCCCGATCAAAATCGGGTAAAAACATCTCACACAGGCCGTCAGCCTGCCGGACAACCCGGTCAGAATAAAATGCCAGTGACGCCGCGGTTTGCTCTTTGAAATGCCAAAGGCTGGAAAACAGCTCCGGATAAATGAGGTCACCGGATCGCAGAAATAATACCCATTCACACAGGTCTTCGATAAGCAGTTGATGTAACCAGCCGCTAAAGTGACCCTTGCCCTGCTCCTGTTCAGCGGAGGCATCGACAGCATAAATTTCAGCCTCCAGCCCCACATACCTGAGCGATGAAAGTATGCTGTCGCACGCAACGGCAGGATTATCGTCCAGAATGATAACGCGAACAGAGAGAGCCGTTTCTGCGCTGCTGTGCGCGTAATTTTTTACCGGGTAGTCGGCAAGCCAGTTTTGCGTTGAGACAACCTTCTCTTCATTTTTAATACCGGCAGCCGTCTGCGTTTTAATAAAAAAGTGACGAAGCTGCTGTGAGAAATCCGCTTCAAATTTTCTCATGTGGTCGCGAACTTTCCAGAGCCGGGCACGCTCGCGCTCTAATTCAGCGGTATCATCACTGAAGCAGACCCCGGCCCCTCCCATATCGCGAATCGACGCCTCCGAGATCGCGAGTTTCTCATACCCCTGTGCAACCATTGAGACGACAGGCGTTCCACAAAGCGCAGCAAGATTACAGGTCCCGGACCATTCAAAGGTATACATCACGCTGGCCGATTTCAGAATCTCAGCCAGTTCCGCCAGAGGACGAGGATTCTTCACCGATATGATGACGATGTTGTCCGGTAAGGTTGTAAAATCCACCTTCTCTACCGGCACGCGATTCAGATAAAGAAGCGTCGTCGTTTTTGCTCTGCCATCGTCATAAAACAGCTCTAAATCCGGCCCCACCATCGTCAGAAAATCAACGTCAGGTTCATTGATAATCAGTTGGGAGCTATACCAGAAAAAGAGATCCTCTTCGGATTCGTTTAACCGGTTTCCATTGAGTAACCCTTCATGATTTAACATGTAGCGCACGCAGACGTCAGCGTTAAGCGGATTGCCCGAATAGATCTCCGGGTAGACCGCGATGGGGGTAAGCTGAGCTTTTTCATGCTGGCGCCAGGTTTCCGCATCCAGTCTTGGCGTCTTCCAGGCGGCATTAATCACATTGCAGTCGACCATCCAGGCGTTACCGCCCTGCAGGTTTATCTGATGGCAGAGCTTGTGCAAAGCCTGAATCCCACCGGATGACTCCCGATAGTCAGGTGAAACAATATAATACGGATGTTTTAATTCAGACATGACCATTCCCGCCTGCCACGTTAATGGCATCTCCAGACCGCGTCACCATGACATTACAACAGGCTATCTGACGTGATAGCCCGACATTATCTTTTGCTGAAACTGATTAGGGCCGCCACGCCTGTGCCCATAAACGCAGATTTTCGCCTGTCAGCATCCAGTCTCGCCGGACGATGGCCTGCAATTCTCTGCCCATTTTTGCGCTGGCGTCGGGATCGGCCAGATGCATGCGGATAGCTTCGCGCCAGTCGATAAATTTGTTATTAACCCGCGTGACCGGCAGATCATCCTGCTGGTAGCAGGCCACGTTGCTGCAGATAACCGGCACGCCGCATGCACCATATTCCAGTAACCGCAGATTACTTTTACAGGCGTTGAATATGTTGTCTTCGACAGGTGCCAGCGCCAGGTCCAGATTCAGTGCCGCCAGTGCGGCCGGGTAAAGAGGCAGATCGACGCCACTGTGAATTTCGTGCACATAGGGTCGAAGTTTATCCGGGCACATGCCCATAAACACCCATTCAACCTCTCCCGAGAATTCCCGCACGATGTCAAAAATCATCTCAAGGTCGCCCCGATGGCTGATCCCTCCGGCCCAGCCCACACGCGGTTTCCTGCCCTGATTGCGCAGGGATTGCAGTGTGCCCCAGGCTTCTGACGGCAGGCGGTTTTTAACGACAACGATATCCGGATGCATATCCCTCATCGCTTCCGCCAGTGGGGCTGTCGACACCACAAAGCGGTCAAAGAAGCTCAGGCTCTTGCGTATTAATTTTGCCGTCTCCTGTTTGTACGCCTGACGACCATGATGCTTCATAGGGAGGTTAATAATGTAGTCATCCAGCTCGAACACTTTAAAGACGTTGTGTAGTTTACCGACCCGTTCCATCCAGGTGTGAAAAGCCGGTGAATAGCGACGCTGAATAATCAGACTGTCCGGTCTGAACTGCCCCATTTCACTTAACGTCAGCAGCGTCATGCCGCTGCTACCCTGAGCGACGCCCTCCGCTATCATCGCTTTAAGCGGTTGGGTAATACGGTAGTGACCGCAGCCGTAGATATCGGCATTGTGCGCCAGGAATGAAGGCAGATTTTCTGCCCTGAGCGGCTGCCAGCTGAACTCATCATTTCTTAATTCAAAATGCCGGCTTCTCAGGGAGAGATTCGGGTTATAGGCAGGATCGCTGGCGATGACCGGCATCCATTGCGCGTAGACCTTATCTTCTTCCAGTTGCTTTAATTTCGTGGAGGCGTGTACCGTTTCATCCGGGAAAGGACTTTTGCGGGCAGCCGGCCGATGCAGTCGGGCATAGGGGGTCCAGACCGTCAGATACCCTTGCTCGCGCGCCTTCAGGCAGAGATCAACATCGCCATAAAGACGTTTGTTGTCGTCAAATCCTCCCAGCTCGTCAAAGACAGATTTACGCATCAGCACCAGATCGCCAGACACCGCGCTGTAATTCTGATCGAGATGCATGCGTCCCAGATAATTGGGTTCATTATCATCGTTGCCACGGAAAACCTCACCGACCGCTCCGTTAACACCGAGAACATAGCCCGCATGACGAATTTTATTGTCAGACGAAAGATGTTTTGCGCCTGTGGCAAACACTTCCGGCCTCTGCCCATGATTAAGAAGATTGTCGAGCCACTCGCCATCAGTAACCGCCATTTCACAATGCATAAACAGCAGATAGTCACCCACGGCCAGTTCAGCGGCACGATTCGCCATGGCACCGTGACTGAATCCGCCGTCGAACATTACCGTTTTTATCCGCTGAGGATCGACGCTGCCAATATCGGACAGCCATCTATCCCGCTCAGGCGTTCCCTGGTTATCGCAGATAATGATCAGTTCATAGCGGTGATAGGTGGTTTTCTCGAGCAGCGTGGTGACACAGCTAATCAGTGAGGCAAGGTGCCAGTTCGCCAGGATAACGATCGAGACGACCGGCTTATCAGGATGGTTATACCGTAAGCGGTAATTGAAAAATTTATCTAACGCCGCCCGCCCATCGGGATAGCCACGGTTCTGCAGATGGCGTTCAAGAATGGCCACATCTTCCAGGATAGATCGGCTTTTAAGCTGCCCTGTCAGCAGCGGCTCAGCCACGTGACCGATGGCCTCGAAACCCTGAGACTCAATCAGTTTAACAATAAGATCAAACTCCGCTGATGACGGATAGTCAGCATCCAGGCCCCCCGCCGCTAAAAGTAATTCGCGCCGGAACAGCCAGTGTTGCGCCATGGTTTTCGGTGAACTGAGTAAGAGATCGAGATTCAAATCAGGCCGGAAAGCTGCCCCCACGGGCGCATTATCAATATAGAAAAACTCATCCGCGTAAAGCGCCAGATAACTGTTTTGCGCGACCAGCCTGGCGCTGAGGGCGGTCATTCCTGAATCATGCATCGTGCAGGAGGCATCCAGAAACATCACCCAGTCATCGTGACGTGCGTCGATAATCTGATTGATCACGCTTATTCGAGTCTGCTGCGTCGCGGCATAGCATTCCGCGTCAGCAACACAGTTCAGGTCCAGCGTCACGATGACGGGTTCGAACCGGACTCCGGTTCTCTCACCTTGTCTGATTGAGTTAAGCAGCGTTTCCAGATCGGCGACATTCTCTTCCGTCACGGTGATGATCACCATCACGCTCACATCATGGGCGTTAGCGGCGGCCATATCCGTTAACCTGTTTTGCTGCATGGCATTCAGCGTGCGCGAACGTCGCCAGGCTGCCAGCACATCCAGCGTAAAATTCTTTTGTTGCTCCTCCGCCAGATTTCTCAGACTAAAGTGATCGGGCTGATCTAAACAGGCCACCTGCGCCAGATGGGGCGCATGGTCAGCCTCCCCGAACCAGCTCTCCTGACGGATTTGCTCATATAAATATTCACGACCGCTTGTAAAAAGCTCATCACTTTCGCGTTGATGAGGCTGGCGCTCAACATCTGAAGCACGCACGCAGCATAAAGGCGCAGAAAACCAGAGGAGATGAGTATGACTCAGAAGGCTGTAGCAGAAGGCCAGTGCCGGAATGGCCTGCAGTGCCGGATTACCCTGAGTAAGCAGCGCCTGGTCGATAAGGCTGGCGCTGATGTCGTCGCGGTAAAACAACGCTGCCGTCAGTTCACCCGGCAGACTGTATGCTTTCAGCGTCTGATTACGCAGAAAATCTCTGCCATTGATAATGAGATTTTCCTGGCTCAGGGCGGAAGTGGAGAGAAGCCCGTCAAGCCTTTCACCCTGTGGCCCCACCCGCTCACGCCGTGTCAACGCGACCCGGCAGTCAGGAAAGGCTTTCAGTCCAGCAACGCATGTTGAGATATTGTCAGGCTTAAGGAGATCGGCATCAGAGAGAAACTTGATATATTTTCCACGGGCAGCACTAACCGCTGCCTCCAGAAGCTGAACGACCGTACCTTCTGTTTTTAAATAGCGGATAACATCGCAGTGCCGGGGAAGATACCGTTGCAGCGTCTGATGAATGAATTGCGCGTCACTGTAATCAGCCACAATGATTTCGATCGGCTGATAATCCTGATTGAGCGCGCTCTCCAGCGCCTCAGTAAACCAGGTGGCAACGTCTGCGGTAATGATGATGCTGACAAGGTCTTGTTGATGCATTTTGCTCTCTCTCACTGACTCCTCTTAGTCACAGCCGGCTAAGAGCAGCGCATATTTTGCTTTAGCATAGGCTTTGTGCCTGGGTTCAATCGGTGAAGTAAAAGAGCAAAAAGGGCCCATTCTGTCAGAACAGCCAGGCGCTTCTGTTTTACGCCCATAAAAAAACCCCGCCGAAGCGGGGTTTTTGCATCCATTCCTCAGGGGAATGATTAGCCCTGCAGCAGAGACAGAACCTGCTGTGGAACCTGGTTCGCTTTCGCCAGCACGGAGTTACCTGCCTGCTGTACGATCTGCGCTTTAGACATGTTTGAAACTTCAGTTGCGTAGTCAGCATCCTGAATACGAGACTGTGCAGCTGACAGGTTAGTGGTGGTGTTGCTCAGGTTAGTCACGGCTGAGTTCAGACGGTTCTGAATCGCACCCAGTGAAGAACGGAACTTATCCACGCTTGCAATCGCATCATCCAGCTTAGCCAGTGGGTTAGCTGATGCACCTGAAGTCAGGCTGGACAGGCTCATGTTAGTCGTGTCCAGTTTGAACGCTGCGGTGCCAGTAGTGGTTGAGGTATCAGCTGACTGTGGATCTACAGCAACATAGAAAGTTTTAGCATTTGCAGCGCCGCTCGCGATGTCAAAGCCATTTGCTTTCAGGTTGTTGGTTTCAGCATCGCTTGCTGAAGTTACGGTGACTTTAGCAAACATTTTGCCGTTGTCATCTTTGTAGACGGTACCAGAGTCTACAGCCACACCTGAAGCAGCCACACCCAGACGGGTAGACAGCTCATTAGCAGTTGATTCAGCAACAGTTGCGCCAGTTACGTTAGTGGTAGAACCGTAAGCAGCTTTGAACTCAGTTGCGCCAGCTGCAGTCGGGGTACCAGCAGGACCGTTGACGTTGAAGCTGTCCAGACCCAGGGTCTTGGAGTCGATTTTTTTCAGGTCGATAGTGATGGTTTCGCCATCGTTAGCGCCAACCTGGATGTTCATTTTGCCGTCTTTAGCCAGCACGTTCACGCCGTTGAACTGAGTCTGACCAGAAACGCGGTCAATCTCGTCCAGACGTGATTTGATTTCGTCCTGGATTGAAGATTTGTCAGAATCTGAGTTAGTACCACTTGCAGCCTGAACAGTCAGTTCACGGATACGCTGTAAGTTGTTGTTGATTTCTGACAGCGCGCCTTCAGTAGTCTGCGCAGCAGAGATACCGTCGTTGGCGTTACGGGCAGCCTGAGTCAGACCTTTGATGTTAGAGGTGAAACGGTTGGCAATCGCCTGACCAGCAGCGTCATCTTTCGCGCTGTTGATACGTAAACCAGAAGACAGACGCTCCATTGAAGTAGACAGAGCTGACTGGTTCTTGTTGATGTTGTTCTGAGTGATCAGCGAGAGGCTGTTGGTGTTAATGACTTGGGCCATGATAAATTTTCCTGTTAATCAAGTCTTTCGGTTAAGGTGTGGGCTTCAACCCGCCGGCTTCAGCGCCGTCAAAGTTGTTATCGTCTGCCGTCAAACAACCTTTAGAATTTTTTTAGTACCAGGCGAAATTTTTTGCTTCTGCCTGTCACGTTTGAGGTTATCGCCACCCTTTCCGACTTCTTTAGACCTGATTCATTAATTTTCTAACCGCTGAATTACCCTTCTCTATAGTGCCTGTTTAACTCATTACACTAAGGCAAATACCTTTAAACTTTCCGCATTCAAGGCCGATAACCCAGGTATTCATTTTCCCTGTCGACCTTATAAAGGAATTAACATGGCTAGTATTTCCAACCTTGGTGTGGGTTCCGGCCTGCCACTCAGTACCATGCTTGACAGTCTGCAGACCGCTGAAAAAGCCGCGCTGAAACCGATTTCTACCCAACAGTCAGCGTATACCGCTAAGCTCAGCGCCTACGCGACGCTGAAAAGCTCACTGACGACGTTCCAGACGGCGAACAGTAAGCTCAACAGCGCCGATCTCTTTACTGCAACGACGGCGACCAGCAGCTCCAGCGCATTCAGCGCCACCACTTCTGGCAGCACCGTGGCGGGTAAATACTCTATCAGTGTTACTCAGCTGGCACAGGCACAGGTCCTGACCTCAGCGGTGCAGAGCAGCAACACCGCCGCGCTGGGTGACAGCTCCGCGTCCAGCCGCAGCATTGCCATTACCTTGAAAGATGGCACCAGCAAAAGCGTGACGCTGACCAACGAACAGACCTCCCTGACCGGTATGCGTGACGCCATTAACGGTGCCAACGCTGGCGTCACTGCCAGCATCATCAAAGTCTCGGATGGCAGCTTCCGTCTCTCTGTCAGTGCGAATAAAACCGGCAGCGACAATGCGGTATCAACGATTGCCGTGACCGGAGATGACACGCTGCAGGGGATCGTTGGCTACGACGCCTCCGCCAGCAGCAATGCGATGACGCAAAGCGTTACCGCGCAGAACGCTAAACTGACGGTAAACAACATCGCGATTGAGAACAGCAGCAATCAGATCAGCGATGCGCTGGAAGGAATTACCCTGAATCTTACCGCGCAGACGGTAGGCGACCAGACGCTGACCATTACGAAAGACACGTCAAAAGCCTCAAGCGCCATCAGCACCTGGGTCGACGCTTACAATACGTTGCTGGATCAGTTCAACACGCTGACCAAATATACCAAAGTCGACACCAACAGCGATGCGCAGGACTCAAGCAATGGCGCCCTGCTGGGTGACAGTACCTTACGCACCATTGAAACCCAGCTGAAGAGCATGCTGACCAATGCGCAGAGCTCATCCGCCTACAAGTCACTGGGTCAGATTGGTGTCACCACGGACCCTACGACTGGCTCACTGAAGCTGGACTCCACCAAGCTGAGTGCAGCCCTGGATAAAGATGCCGCTGGCGTCAAAGAGATGATCGTCGGTGATGGTAAGACCGGCATCAGCGCGAAGATAGACAGCAAACTGACTGAATGGCTGGCCTCTAAAGGGAT
This sequence comes from Pantoea sp. Sc1, assembly GCF_000255315.1. NCBI lineage: Bacteria > Pseudomonadati > Pseudomonadota > Gammaproteobacteria > Enterobacterales > Erwiniaceae > Pantoea > Pantoea sp. Sc1. The sequence goes on along the minus strand of NZ_AJFP01000001.1, from coordinate 1,758,994 downwards.
TGTTCAGGCCGCGACCGATGGCGTAAGTAAAACACTGAACAACTTAACCGCCCTTTATAACACCACCAGCGACCGCATCGACGCAGATATCGCGCGCTATAAAACGCAGTTTACCCAGCTGGATCTGGCGATCAGTAAACTGAACTCAACCAGTACCTATCTGACGCAGCAGTTCGATACGTCAAGTTCTTCTGAAAAATCATAGGAGTGACCATGTACACCGCTACAGGCACCAAAGCCTATGCAAAAATTGGCGTCGAAAGTGCCGTGATGAGCGCCAGCCAGCAGCAGCTGGTCGTGATGCTGTTCGACGGCGCACTGAGCGCGCTGATCCGCGCCCGTCTGTTTATGCAGGATGGCAATATTGAAGGTAAAGGCACCTCAATTTCTAAAGCTATCAATATTATCGAAGCTGGTCTGAAAGAAGGGCTTGCTGAAAACAGTGGTGACGAACTGGCAGATAACCTGCTGGATCTTTACAACTACATGACGCGTCGCCTGCTGCAGGCCAACCTGCACAACGATGTTGAAGCGGTCGGGGAGGTCGAAGGCCTGCTGCGCAACATCGCGGACGCGTGGAAAGAAGTGGTTCAATCTAACCTGATTCAGGACGCCGTTTAATGACTACTGCACCGCATCTGATTGCCGTTTACCAACAGTTACTCGATCTCAGCCAGGGCATGCTGCGTCACGCAGCACAGGGCGAATGGGATGAATTGATCAGCAGGGAGATGGAATATGTCAGCGCGGTGCAGAATTTAGCCCAGTCGACAGATAAGGCCTCGCCATCGGCGCAGACGCAGGAACAGCTGCGCCCGGTGTTGCGGCATATCCTGGATAACGAAAGTGAAGTGAAACGTCTGCTGCAGGCGCGGATGGATGAGCTGGCCGCGCTGGTGGGTCAGAGCAGCCGCCAGAAATCTGTCATGTCCGCCTATGGTAACCAGGGCGGTGTGGTGATGGTGCCCCGCGAAACCCTCTCCTGATCCCCTGCTCTGCCACGCCGCCAGATTTATTTTTCTGCGCGGCGTCTCTTTTCTGCCGCTTACTCCATACTTGATTTTCATCATCCCCCCTGGAGAGCGGTACATGCAAAACCCAACGTTATTACAGTTTTTCCATTGGTATTACCCGGATGGCAGCAAACTGTGGCCTGAAGTCGCCGATCGCGCGGCGTGGCTCAGCGAAACTGGCATTACGATGGCGTGGTTACCACCGTGTTACAAAGGGGGTTCGGGTGGTTATTCTGTCGGTTACGACAGCTATGATCTTTTTGACCTGGGGGAATTCGATCAGAAAGGCGGGGTTGCCACCAAATATGGCGACAAACAGCAGTTACTGGCCGCCACAGAGGCGCTGCGCAGCCATAACATCGGGGTGCTGCTCGATGTGGTGGTGAACCACAAAATGGGCGCGGACGAGAAAGAGGCGATCAGCGTTAACCGCGTCAATCCGGACAACCGCGATGAAATTGACGATGAGGTCGTCGAGTGTGAAGCCTGGACGAAATTCACCTTTCCGGCGCGCGCCGGGGAGTATTCGAAATTCATCTGGGATCACAAATGTTTCAGCGGCGTAGACCACATTGAAAATCCGGACGAAAACGGTGTGTTTAAAATCATCAACGATTACACCGCGGAAGGCTGGAACGACCAGGTGGATAACGAGCTGGGTAATTTCGATTATCTGATGGGGGCCAACATCGATTTCCGAAACAATGCGGTCAGAGAGGAGCTGAAATACTGGGCGCGCTGGGTCATGCAACAGGTTCCCTGCACCGGTTTCCGCCTGGATGCGGTAAAACATATCCCGGCGTGGTTCTACAAGGAGTGGATCGACCATATTCAGGAAGTGGCTGAAGAGCCGATGTTTATCGTCGCTGAATACTGGTCGTTTGAAACGGAGAAGCTGCAGGAGTATGTGCATCAGGTGGAAGGCAAAACCATGCTGTTTGATGCCCCGCTGCATATGAACTTCCATCAGGCGTCAACCGCAGGCAGTGCCTACGATATGAGCCAGATTTTTGCCAATTCTCTGGTGGTCGCTGACCCGTGGCACGCCGTGACTATCGTGGCGAACCACGATACTCAGCCGCTGCAGTCACTGGAGGCGCCGGTTGAAGCCTGGTTCAAACCGCTGGCCTATGCCCTGATCCTGCTGCGTGAACAGGGCGTGCCAACCGTTTTCTATCCTGACCTGTTCGGCGCGACCTACGAAGATGAGGGTGGCGACGGTGAAACGCACAAGATTGAGATGCCGGTGATCCCGGAACTCGAAGGCCTGATCCGGGCGCGGCAGCAGTATGGCTGGGGTGTTCAGACCGACTACTTTGATCATCCCAACTGTGTCGCCTTCAGCCGCAGCGGCACGGAAACCCAGCCGGGTTGCGTGGTGATTATGTCAAACGGTGATGCGGGTGAGAAAAGCGTGCCCATGGGTGAAGGCTTTGCCGGTAAGGTGTGGCGCGACTATCTGGGTAACCGTGAAGAGACAATCACCGCCGATGAGCACGGCACCGCCGTGTTTGCCTGCAACGGCGGCAGCGTCAGCGTCTGGGTAGTGGCGGACTGATTTTCTGCTGACCTCAGTATGAAGCCCCGGCAGTCAGAGCATCAGGATGGCTCTGCCCTGCCGGGGCTCTTTTACAGGTGGCGTTATGACTGAGCGTTGTGCTCGGTAATCGATGTACGCAGCAACTGGGGTTCGATATTCTGGATCACCGTGGCTTTAGGTTGCTTTGCCATCTCCTCCAGCGCCTGCTGACACTCAACCGTCGGACGGGCCACTTTTCGCAGCGTCAGACCATCGTAGCTAAGCTCGCCATTGTCGACATCCAGCGGCATCACACGCAGCTGACGCGTCACGTTAACGTAGTCGCCATTCAGTCGGGTCAGCTTGCCGGGCTTGGCGATCACCCGCTGCCACTGACGGCAATCCAGCGTGCTGCCATCCGCATTAATAATGATGCTGCCTGTCGCCTGACCGCTGATCAGACCGCTCTGCGGTCCGACGGTTTGCCAGTTGCCCTGCAAATCGGCAGGTGCCGGGGTCTGCACCGCATTTTCATAATCGTTGATTTGCGCACAGCCACCCAGTGCCAGCGCCGCAATCAGCATCCACTTTTTCATGTTTAATCCCTAAAATCGCGTTAATGGCGGCTACGTTATAATTTTTTCCCCGCGCTGCGCAAGATATCTGACGGTTCGGGCTGCTGCTCCCCCCGGATTGCAGTCCATTTCTCACCTTATCCGTTACCGGTCATTCCCGGCGCGGCCGTCTGCGAGCGGCCCCCGCCGCGACATTCCGGCGCGACGATGCCTGACAACCGTGAGACAACCCGTTACACTGGCGCGCTGCAACAGACTTTCAGGAACAGAATGATGAAAACCCCAGAAGCCTACTACGCGCAGGCACGCGAGATGTTTTTTACCGCCCACCCGGACTTTCAGGCTGCCCTTGATGAACTGACTGAGAGCGATGCCCGCGCGGCCAATCTCTCACTGCGAGAGCTGCGCGAATGGCATGCTGAACGCATCTATGCGGCCTTCCTGCGTCAGAAGAATCTGGATGGCATGATTTTTTCTATCCAGCTCGCTGAGCCGGATAAAGCGGTGGCGGCTGAAGCTATCGAGGCTTATCTCAAATCGCATGCTGCGTCACTGGGGATGAGCTGGGAAGAGTTCTGCATTAAAAACGAGCTCTGATTGAGGCGACCTCTGAAGACGCGTGCCGGTTAATCTTCTTCAGAGGTCAGTTTCACCCTGCCCGCGCGTTCAGGGGGTCCTGCCCTTCACCTCAACATAGCTGGCCACGGCCAGCAGACGATTAATGTGGGTCAGCAGCAGATCAACATCGGACTGCATAAATTCGGCTGACGAGCGGGACGCGGTGACAATCGCATCCTGTACGGTTTCGGTAATGGTCAGGGAGTTATCCTGTTTTGCCTGTACCAGCAGCGCCGCAACCAGCAGCGACTGGGCTTCAATCTGAGCGGTCAGCTCTTTCGCATCCACATCCATTTTCGCCAGCTTAAGCAGAATATCGATTACCAGTTGTCGCATCGCGCAGGCCTCCTGAAGAGTAAGCCGCCATTATGTCGCGATGCGCGCGCATTTTTCCAGCTGAAGATGGCGGCCCGGACGGCATAAAAATTTGCGTCAAAACCGGCGCTCAACCTTGCTACTGTTTTTATTTACAGTATTATAGATCAGCGATTTTGCCCTGAATGGATTGCCATCATGTTTGTTGAATTGATTTATGACAAGCGCAACGTTGCCGGTTTACCGGGTGCTCGCGAGATGATTCTTGAGGAGCTGGAAAAGCGGGTGCATCGGGTCTTTCCTGACATTGAAGTTAAGGTTAAGCCGATGGAGCGTAATGCGATTGACACAGATTTGAGTAAGAACGATAAAGCGACGGTTGCGCGTATCGTGGAAGAGATGTTCGACGAAGCGGAAATGTGGCTGGTGGCCGATTAATCCCTGATCGGCCACCGCATCAGTCAGCGGGAGAGGAATCAGCTCTCCTGCTCACTGTGATTAATTTCAATCTCAATATCCTGAATGGCGGCATCCAGGTCGTCCAGCAGCTTACCCTGTTTGTTGAGCAACGCGTCGATTCGGTCAGCGTTGGTCTTATCTTTATATTCACCGGCATCAAAGGCTAACCAGTGGCTGGAGAGGGTTTCAGTGTTGGTCTGCGCATAGTGGCGCATCTCTTTCAGCTGCGACGCTACGTCACGCAGATAATCGTTTTTGGTCTTGGTTTCAGTTGAATCGCTCATGCTAATTTTCCTTCTGGTCAGTTTTCCAAAGTGATTAGGCTTTGCGGTTCATCAACCAGCCAATCAGCGGGCCTGCATTTAAGATAGAAAATGTCGCCCGGAGATTTAAACGTAGTCGATAATAGCGAAGCCGCCCTAGGAATAATCGGAAGTTACGACTATTGCCCCGTTTCGGCCGAAGGTAAATCGCCCTCTTTTACCACCTCTTTGACTTTGTTGACCGTTTTATCTGCTGTGCGATCGGGCAGCGCATCAAGCTTATGCTGCAACGCCGCAACCTGATCCGTGAGCAGATCGACTTTGTCCTCACGGCGGGCGGCGATGACCCGGTAATCCGCCCGGATCTCCTCGACCCGTTTATTTGCGGTGTTGCTGACATAGAGAAAAATGATGGTCATCAGGATGCAGATCATCGAACAGCTCAGCAGAATCCCGCCAAGAATCACTTTTCGCCGGTATGTCAGAACAGTCAAAGGACTATTTATCGGTGTCATCGCTGCGATCCTCCAGAGTTGAGATAAGCCGATCAATTTCATTACGAAACTTATCGTTCTGATCGGTTTCGGTCATTGCCAGTAAAATACCCACTGCGTTTTTGATTAACCGGAGATCGGTTTCAAGCGTGGCAATACGCCGCAGATTTCTGTCGTGCCGTTCGCGTAACTCATCATTCTCCTCCCGTATCAGCGCATTGCTCTCTTTCAGCAACACTACCTGCTCTTTGTAACTGGTAATAATTTCGCCGCCTGCCCGATTACTGGTCACGATTGAGGCGATACCCGCCAACAACGGTTTCCAGAAAAGTGCTGCGGCGCCCCCACCCAGAACTAACGCACCCATACTGGTAATCAGACTACTTTCCATGCCACACCCCTTTTTCCGGTAAGGTCTCTGGAACTCACGGCATGCTTAACAGCCACCTTTTCCCCCACGAATTTAAGATTGCTTAAATACCAGGTTTAAGTATACTTAAGTCACTCTTAACCAAAAAGTCAAGCAGATGAAAAACGAAACCCTGGGTGATCGCATCCGACTCCGACGCAAGTCACTGCAGTTAACGCAGAAACAGCTGGCGCAGCAGGTAAACGTGTCCCATGTGGCCGTTTCGCAATGGGAAAAAGAGGAGACCCTGCCGCGTGGCGAAAACCTGCTTCGGCTCTCTGAAGCACTGGGCTGCGCACCGGCCTTTCTGATAGAGGGTGATGGTCCTGTTTTCAGCGAAAGTGCCTGGGCCGGGCTGCACCAGATTCCTTTGCTGGCGCAGCGCGATGTGGCGCAATGGCTGAGTGATGTCGGTTCTGTCCGGCAGGATCGTCTGATGCATAACGATATGGCGCTGTCTCAGCAGAGTTTTGCCCTTCGGGTAGAGGATCAGTCGATGGCACCGGCGATTCTGCGCGATGATGTGGTGATTATCGATCCCAGCCTGTCACCGCAGCCTGGCGACAGCGTGCTGGCGCTACAGCAACAGGTCGCTCTGCTGCGAACCTGGCGTCAGCGAGGCAGTGAAGAGGGTGTCACGCAGTTTGAGCTCGCGCCGGTCAATATCAATTTCCCTGAGCTGCACTCCCGGCGCGATAACCTGAAGCTGATTGGTACACTGGTCGAACTGCGCCGCTTTCGTCAGCCATAAAAAAACCCGCCGGGTGCGGGTTATCGGTTCTGCATTTAACCGTAGTGACAATATGTCGGGAAATCAGAGTGCGTCGGTCAGCCGATCAACAACCACATTACCCTGCAGATCGGTCTGCATAATCCGGTAGCTGACCGGCCATGAACGGCGGGTTGTGAGTTTATCGAACAGCGTGACGCCGCCCTTTTTAATCCCTTCGCGGTTAACAATAATCCACTCGGTGACCTCTTCCTGACCCCGATTTCGCAGGCTCAGCGACCGCTGCTCGATTAACTGGTCTTCCGCTTCAATCTTTAAATGATCTCGTAACATAATCTCTATCTCCTGGTAACGCAGCTCACTATATGCCTTTTATTAATCAGTTCAATCGAATTTTTTAATCGAAGTTACTGACAGCCTGGTGCTGGCGTTACCCGCAGTGAAGAGAGATCCTTTTACGTCGATGTCTCTGACAGGGCCGGAGGCGAGATCTCAGCGCTGGTCTAGACTTACAGCACTGGGAACCAAAAGGAGCGAATGATGTTTAAGCATAAAACGAACGAAGAACGTAAGCATGAAGGTGAGGTGAGCAAGAGTCTGCCGGAAGCAGCGCCGCACGTGGGCAACGCTTATGAGGAAGATGATCACCCTGCGACGGATGCCCCAAAAGATCACGGGGAAGTGCCGCGCAAAAATGATGACAGCCAGGATGATAAGAAAGATCCTTTCAAGGCGCAGTAACTCCTGTGAGGCGCGTCCTCCGGGCGCGCTGGTCTGTCACGCTCTCTGTCGCCCTCCCCACTGTAATTGACCGCTGAAGATTAACGCGTCTGATGCGCTGCCCGCTTTCCCCCTTCTCTTTACGACGCCTTAACAGCACACGAATATCGTGATGCAGCCGGATTATCATTGTGTAATTCGCTATTATCTGTCCGGAATGACAGGGAGCCGTTTTCTTTGTCACGGCGCAGAGCGTCAGCAACGATGAGAGTGTCTGGAATGAAAAAAAGCGTTATTGCCCTGAGCCTGATTCTGCTGAGCGGATGCGTGGACATGGGACGCGTCGGACTGCATCCTCAGGTAAAAATGGCGTATTTTGACGGGCATCCCTGGCAGCTTGAGTCCTGCCTGAGTGAGGCGGCACAGAATCGGCAGCTTTACCTGGCGCAGGATGATCCGCTGCCGGGAGGAACAAAAAGATTTAACCTTGAACAGGATGGCGAAACGGTCGCGTGGGTCGAGATTGACAGGTTTAGCCGCAACCAGACCAGTGCCACCTTCTACGCTGACCCGAAGGCATCTGACGTTCAGGCCGCGATTTCAGATATGGTCACAGCGTGCCGGACATCACGATAGTCTGATAGCCTGGCCTTGATCATGGCGTTTGCACGCAGGCATCATGTGCCGCTCTTTGTCCGATGCTGACCACCGGAAGCGGCGACATGCTAACAGAGGCGGCTATGGCAGCCCGGCTTACTCCGCCTGTACACAATCGTAAGATCCGCGTATCCGAATCTGATTCTGGCTGGTTCGGACGATTTCAGCCCTGAGCTCTGCTTTCCCCGCGCGCGTTGTCTGCTCTAAATCAACCATGCCCGGCGCCCGGGCGTTTTTAGCCCGCAGCTTTACCGTTGCGTTTTCGTAATCCCCCTTCTCCTTACTGAACGTCACTTTCTGCGTTTTCGCACGTTCACCATTGACGGAGAACCAGTGATTTTTATCCGCTTTCAGATAGAACGGCCCGCACTGCGTGGCAGCGAAGGCGGGGGCTGACAAGGCGAACAGACAGGCTATCAGGGTAACTCTTTTATTCATAATGCTGGCGTCCTGCTGGAGCGAAGGGAAACAGAGCAGCGATACAGGGGAAACCGTGTTTCCTCCCTCGCCGCCCGGGATGTGAAGGAGTATAGCGAAGGGTGGCGCGATTGCTGATGCCACTGCCCTCAGCCCCACCCTTCTGTGCAGACCTGGGAGGGAGATCCGTTATGTGACCTCAACCTTCACACGCTGCTTTTACCCGTCCAGCCGGTTCAGCTTTGCTACACCTGCATATTGATGATTTCACTTTGAATATTTAGCATATCAGGTTGCTGTACGTTGAGGCGTGGTTTTACAGAGACATACCGCAAGTCACAAACTGCCGTGGTGGTGGTTTTGAGGTGATTTGCGGTATTTTTTTGTGCTACATGTGTGCTACTTCTAAATGGTCGGCCGGTAGGGCTCATGCAAAGCCTTAACCTCAGCTATGACTTTTCCCTGTTCGACAATCCCTTCAGGCCCGTCTCCGTCGATCGTCTCGCCGTCCTGAGTAATTATTCCCGTATTGAACAATCCCCCAACCTGTGGATAGTCTCCGAACTGGAAGCCCACAGATTCCCCTGGCTTTGCGGTGATAGTGTGATCAACAAGCACAAACCCATCCGGCGTCTCAATCAGCATCATGTTGGAAGGATGAGGCATGAGCATATTGTTCAACGCGAGGCGTGGCTCTAAGTAGTCAATGGCCGGAGATGGAAATCCCATGTTAAATGCCCCCGTTCGGGTTGAACTTCTTGTAAGTCTCAGCTTGACCCTCCTGAGCAGACTCGTCCCGGAACGTCGATGTATACGACTTTATCCATTGACTGGTCTCACGCAGGCTCAGGTGCCAGTTGAGCAACTCCAGTTGACGAACAAACTCCTGAGTGGTGACAGTGACGCCACCACCCGGGATGCGCCTTATGGCGTTTACGAATGCGTCTTTAATCTCATAGTCACGCAGCATGACAAATCTTTCTCTGACAAATACTGTGTGGATAAACAGAAATTTCAATCGATGAATTTGATCAAGGCGAGACGGGAAGCAACATTGTAAAGCTGCTGATGGCGCTGAATTTTCAGGCTGTCGGCTTCGGTTGCGAGTGACTAACCTCAAATTACCATCCCGTAGCCTGCTCAGAGAGGCGCGGTTGAATCATTGCCGGGTCGCCGAATTTTTTTATTGCCTCGCGCAAATGATCGATTCCTTGATCATCCCCTATCGCAATGACAAAATCCCGTATCAAAATTTTCAGGTGTCCAAATGGCTAAATTATTTGCCCGCTACATGACGATTGGGGTTCTCAACACGCTGATTCACTGGGTCGTGTTTGCTATCTGTATAAAGAACGGCCAAGCCCAGTCATTGTCAAACTTCATCGCCTTCTGCGTTGCAGTTACGTTTTCCTTTTTCGCCAACGCCAAATGGACTTTCAGCGCTGAGGCCACAACCTTCCGATACATGATGTACGTATTCTTTATGGGCATGGTTGCTACGCTCGTAGGAGGATATGGTGACAGGCTAAAAATAAACCCGATCGTAACGCTAGTGTTGTTCTCAGGTATCAGCCTTGTATGCGGCTTCCTTTATTCGAAATATGTAATATTTAGAGAGAAAGAATGAAAATTTCGTTAGTCGTTCCCGTCTACAATGAAGAAGATGCAATAAGGCATTTTTACAGCGCAGTCAGACAAAAGGAATTCCTGAAACCATACGAAATCGAAATTGTCTTCGTAGATGACGGTAGCACCGATTTCACGGCGCAGCTTATGAAGGATATGCAGGAGGAAGACCCATTAGTCAGGAACGTATTCTTTACCAGGAATTTCGGAAAAGAACCTGCATTATTCGCAGGCATAGAATGTGCAACCGGTGATGCGATCATCCCAATCGATGTTGATTTGCAGGATCCTCTTGAAGTTATCCCTCAGCTTGTAGAGCGCTGGCAATCTGGCGCTGATATGGTTCTGGCAAAGCGTATTGACAGAAGCACTGACGGTCATATGAAGCGTAAGACTGCTGAGTGGTTCTACAGGCTGCACAACAAAATCAGTTCGCCAAAGATTGAGGAAAACGTTGGTGATTTCAGATTGATGTCCCGTGATGTGGTTGAGCATATAAAGACACTGCCTGAAAAAAACCTTTTCATGAAAGGCATTCTGTCTTGGGTTGGCGGAAAAACCGAGATCGTAGAATATGCGCGTGCGGAGCGCGTAGCAGGCACCACAAAGTTCAATGGATGGAAGCTATGGAATCTGGCCTTGGAGGGGATAACCTCCTTCTCAACCGTCCCGCTTCGAATGTGGACGTATATCGGGTTCTGCGTGGCTGCGCTCTCGTTCCTTTACGGTGTCTGGATGATTATCGATAAGCTGGTATGGGGTAACCCGGTAGCAGGCTACCCTTCGATTCTGGTTTCCATACTCTTCCTGGGCGGCATACAGTTGATTGGCATTGGCGTCCTGGGTGAATACATTGGTCGTATTTATACCGAGGTTAAACAGCGACCTCGCTATGTTAAGAAAAAAGAGAGCGAAAAGTGATGAGTAAAGGGAAGTATTACAAGCTTTCACGCTATATCTTCTGGCTTGGTATGGTGATATCAGTTGCGGTTCCGTTCGCATTTTATAAGTCGTTCAACAAAGTAGTTATTGCGAACCCATCAACGCCAACTGCAGACAATACAAATGTAATGTTCAACGTGGATCAGTGTGAGTTTCAACATGGCAGACTAACCATTCGCGGATGGGCAACACTTAAAGAAGGCGTCGGCGATATTATGGTCTTTGCAGAAATTGATGGGAATACCTACAAGTTGCACACTGGTCAGATCAAAAGAGTGGATGTCAGCGCTTACATGAACAAGCCAGGGCTTTACGATAAGTCAGGATTTTCCTCATCAATAAATATTGGCGAGGACGTTAAATCCATCAAAGCTTTCATACAAATTAGCAAAGACAACAATGTATACGTGGTGAAACATGACTGTAAATAACTTAAGGCCATTAAAGATACTTGGCTTTATATACGTTGCAACCATATTGGTTTTCATCGCCATAAGCCTTCACACCTGGGGCGCGGATGATGATAAGTACTTTAGTGATGCGCTGCTGAATCGTAGCCTTTTTGAATTCCTCGATATTCGTTATCATACATGGACAGGAAGAATCCTTATCGAAGGAATTATGGTTCTGACGATTAACCACCCCTGGTTCTTCAAGCTCGTAATCCCACTTTCACTGTGCGTGATGGCAGCATCACTGGTTTCTCTGTCTTCAAGGGGGCGCAAGGTAGGAATGCTCTCTTTCTGCATGTCAATAACCCTTCTGTTGCTCATCAACGGTGACGTCATGGGTGAGGCTGCCTGGTGGGTAACCGGCTCCTACAACTACCTCCAGCCGATTGCTGCAGGGTTACTTTCACTGGCTATATTTTACTATCACAGAAGCGGCCCGGTCTGGACTAAAGCTTTAGCTTTGGTTCTCCTGATCTTCGCATGCTTCAATGAAATTTACTCAATCTTGTTTGCTGTACCGGCAATCGTTGCAATCACGTATGCTCGCAAAGACTATGGTAAGTACAGTGCGATTTACTTTATTGCTGCCGCATTAACAACAGCTTTTGCACTTACGGCACCTGGTAATCGTGAGCGGTTTTATAAAGAAACTTCCCGCTGGTTCCCTGATTTTCCGAATTTCAATATCATTGATAAAGTAGCTCTGGGATTTGACAGGCTCAGCTCACACCTCACTGAACCTAATGTTCTGCTTTTGGTGCTGATGGCTGTTCTCGTTGCCTGCATTCTGCTGCAAAAGAAAAATATCAGTGGCTTGCAAATGCTATGCATGGCTACGCTGGCCTTCAAGTTTGCATTATTCTTTATATTTACCCGATACAGTTATCCGTTGAAAGCCTTTACTCACTTTGAATTTTTGGATTTCGGGAACGTTGCTGATATAAAGTTCTTTTTCCCTTATGTTTTTTCGTTATTTTTATTGTTCACATGCATCTCGCTTATGACCTCAATATGTAACTCAATAGAAGATCTGATAAACATGCCAGTGATTTTCATTTTGGGTATTGCGTCAGTGGTGATGATGGGCTTGAGCCCTACGGTTTATGCTTCAAGTTTTAGGGTTGTATTCATTTTCGACCTATCTGTAATCTATGTAATTATGTATATGGTGTTTAATAAGCTTCCCTCAAAAGATTAGTAAGTTAAGCCCGGAATAGCTCCGGGCTTTTTTTACATCGTTGAAATGATGAAACAGATTAATTCGTCATCCCTGATTCCAAACAGCTCACCTGCGTTACGCATCAACTTTTTCTCACCCGTTGCATGATGCTCAGTAATCTTTGCCATATAAGTAATACAAACACGGCGCGTCCCAACCTGCTCGCCATTTATGATAATTTTTATATTAGCTTTTCCTGTGACTTCCCGTTAAACCTCCATATCCTCATACTCGTTTTCCCATTTGTCATAGCACAGGAAGGCGTACATTTCAGGATCCAGTCCATGCTTAACCAGCACATCACGAACATACTGAGCGCCTAAACTAAAGTAGCAATGGGCTTTGTGAGCACCCCTTTCGGTAATAGCATTCTTAAACCGGAACTTCCGCATCATTCCTTTGATCTCGCTTGCAGCATCTTTCTCTGCATGCTCAAGATTGAGGAATGTCTTGGAAGTCACATCGGACGTGTTGATCGTCCCTGTGCTCGCATACATGATGCTGTAGCGATACTGAGGAAGACCAAGGCTTTTCGTCAACTCATGGCGGGAAGCTGTTAAATTCAACGATGAAGCCAGGCGATAAGTTGATGCTGGTGGCGGCAAGCAGGAAGTTGGTCAGGGAAACAGACCGCAGCAAAATCAGCAGCATCGACCGCAGCAGCAGGCTGGGCCATCTACTTCACCAGCGAACAATGAACCACCGATGGACTTTGACGAAGATATTCAATTCTGATTTAAACCACCAATAAGGCACCGACATGAACCTCACCAAACCTTAGGCGGACTCTGCACGCCCTGATGAAACGCAATCACAGCGTTTGCATCGGCTGGCTATGCAGGACGCACAGCAGCAGATTACCGCCCGGTACGGTGAGCGGTGCCGGACTGAATCACGCACAAAGTAATCACTGGAAGCACGGCGCAGGGAGCGCACCACAAAGGAATACGCACGGCATGCAGCCTTCTATCCGCTGCTGCCACGTATCGTTGTGATGAAGTCTGATGTTTTCTGAAACGACTATCGGACAGAGCTGCGCGGCCGCTTTGGTGCCGTGGTGCAGGATTAGCGCGCATCTAAAAATGTCTTGTATAGGAGATGAAATTGCAGACTCAGGAATACCGGCGTCGTGGCAATCAGTTAACTCTTGGCCGCCTCTGGTCACCCAATGAGATAGGCCTTCAGAAAGAACTCGCGGCGACTAAACCGCTCCTATGAATCCATTCGCCAGCGCGTCAGTTACAGCCAGATAAGATTTCTTGAAGAGCGCAGCAAAGCCATCGATGGCACTAATCCAAATTTATGACTTAAAAACGCTGCTCAATAAACAGTTTTTTTCCTGGTGATGATCGGATGGTGAGAGTAAGGTGGCTGAGTGAAATTACAACCTAAATTATTAAAAATTAAGAGGATTACCATGGGTTATTCTGACCGGGAATTTGAGTTAGCTCATCCAGGTCGATCGCTATCAGGGAGGTGGCGGATTTATGGCTGAAACTCAAAAAGCCTGATTGGGCAAATAGCTCCTATGTCACGACAGAGCGCCGCGTCAGAGTCACACTGGACGTCATAGGCAACGGAAAGGACATCCGATCTGTCATGCAAAAAGACCTGCTCAATCTGCACATTGAACTTCTCAATGGCAGCTACTTTACCGGCAGGAAGATGAATATAGAAAAGAAAGGCAGGACGGCGGCCACAGTCAATGACAGCATGGCAGACCTGAAAGCGATCTTCGCCTTTGCTCATGGCAACGGATATATCGAGGCAAATCCTATGACAGGAATAAAACCTCTCAAAAAATCCAATAAGCGTCCGGATCCGATTACCCGGGAAGAGCACCCTCGCCTCATCGCGGCATGTTCAACACGCAGACGGCGAACATGTGGTCGCTTGCCATCCTGACCGGATTACGCCATGGCGAGATATGCGCTCTGGCCTGGGAGGATGTGGATCTTGAGGCGAAAAAACTGACGGTCAGCCGCAACCTTACGCCACAGGGTCTGTTCACGCCGCCGAAGACAGAAGCAGGTAACCGTGTCATATGCCTGATGGATGCAGCTGTCGAAATTCTGCGTGACCAAAGGGAGCTGACCAGAATGTATCCTCAGACCTCTTTCACTTTTCATACCAGGGAGTATGGCGAGCGAATAGAGGAGCAGAAGACATTCGTCTTTAATCCCAGCGTGAACGCAGTCAACGGGAGGTCGGGAGCATATTACTCAACAGAGTCACTGGGACAGATATGGACCGGCGCACTGAGGCGTGCAGGCCTGCGTCACCGGAAAGCATATCAGTCGCGTCACACGTTCGCATGCTGGGCTCTTTCAGCAGGCGCAAACCCGAACTACGTTGCATCGCAAATGGGTCACTCCGATGCGCAGATGGTGTACCGGGTTTATGGCGCCTGGATGTCAGAGAACAACACGGACCAGCTATCACTCATCAACACGAAAATGAGCGATCTTGTGCTACATACGTGCTTCACCAAAGTGGCAGTATGATAAACTTCAGCATCTTCAGACAGTTACCCGCCTAAACCTGCATGTTCATAATCTCGCTGTACGCAGAGACCAGCTTGTTTCTGACCTGAATCCCCATCTGCATGGAGATAGAAGATTTCTGGAGATCGACCATCACATCATTCAGTGCCACGCCGGGTTTACCCATCTCAAAATCCTGCGCCTGGGTGCGGGCGGTCGTCTGCGTTTCGCTGATCTTATCCAGTGCGGCCTTCATGGTTGCACCAAAGTCGATCTGATTTGTAGCTTCACTGCTGCGGTTGCTGGCCTGCAGTGAGGTGACCTGAAGCTGCTGGAGTACGCCGTCAATAGCCTGAATAGACATGAACGATACCTTATAAAAGAGGGTGGGATTTTTTCTGTGGGCAAAAGTTAACACGTTGTCAATGAGACAAAGGCGCTAAATGACAGCAAAAAACCTACCTTATCCACGCATCGAATTTTGCTTATCACCTAATAATGCCTGGCATTGAAGTGGAAATTTTATCTACGCAGGTCAGGGAGTCTGTTTTGCCATCTCAACTTACCCGGTCAATTACGTCAGGCAGGAATCGGTCATGAATGCGAGTACAGCCGCCACAACAGATCAAGAAAAGAAAGGCTTCGGTGACCTGCTCGCTCGCCTGCGCGCCAATCCGCGTATTCCTCTTATCGTCGCCGCCGCCGCCGTTATCGCGATCGTCATCGCGATGGTGCTGTGGGCAAAGCAGCCCAGCTACAGCGTGCTTTACAACAACCTCTCTGATGAAGATGGCGGGGCTATCGTCACGCAGCTGACGCAGATGAACATCCCCTATCGCTTCGCTGAAAACGGCGGCGCACTGATGGTGCCTGAGGCTAACGTGCACGAGCTGCGTCTGCGTCTGGCTCAGCAGGGTCTGCCGAAAGGCGGCTCGGTGGGGTTTGAACTGCTCGATAAAGAGAAGTTCGGCATCAGCCAGTTCAGCGAGCAGGTTAACTATCAGCGCGCGCTGGAAGGCGAACTGGCCCGCACGATCGAATCACTCGGCCCGGTCAAAAGCGCCCGTGTCCATCTGGCGATGCCAAAACCGACCCTGTTCGTGCGTGAGCAGAAAGCCCCGTCTGCCTCTGTCACCTTAACGCTGCAGCCTGGCCGTGCGCTCGATGAAGGCCAGATTCAGGCCATCGTCCACATGGTCTCCAGCAGCGTCGCCGGTTTACCGCCGGGCAACGTGACGGTCGTTGATCAGACCGGTCGCCTGCTGACCCGCTCCGACTCAGTCGGGCGCGATCTGAATGATGCACAGCTGAAATATGCCTCTGAAGTGGAAGCGCGTTATCAGCAACGTATTGAAGCGATTCTGAACCCTATCGTGGGCCAGGGCAACGTGCATGCGCAGGTCACCGCGCAGATTAACTTCGATACCAGCGAGCAGACTGACGAGAAATATCAGCCTAACGCGAATCCGTCGAATACAGCGATCCGCTCGCGTCAGACCAGCACCAGCGATCAGTCGGGCAGCCCGTATCCGGGTGGCGTGCCGGGCGCACTCTCTAACCAGCCTGCGCCAGCTAACTCAGCGCCGGTCACAACGCCAAATAACACTGCGGCCAATGGCCAGAACGCCAATGGTCAGAATGCTAACGGACAGAACAACGCCGGCCAGACCACCAGCACCGCCACAGCCAGCGCGACGCCGACCAACTCACGTCGTGATGACACCGTGAACTACGAGCTGGACCGCACCATTCGTCATACCAAACTCAACGTGGGTGACGTACAGCGGCTTTCCGTTGCGGTGGTTGTGAACTTCCGTACCGACGACAAAGGCAAAACGGTCGCGCTGAATGAAGCGCAGCTGAAGCAGATTGAAGATCTGACCCGTGAAGCGATGGGTTACTCCCAGACACGTGGCGACAGCATCAACGTGGTGAACTCGCAGTTCAACTCGACTGAGCCGGTGAGCACCGACCTGCCCTTCTGGCAGCAGCAGTCCTTCTTTGATCAGCTGATGAGTGCGGGTAAATGGCTGTTGATTGCACTGGTGGCCTTCATTCTCTACCGCAAGATGGTGCGTCCGCATCTGGTGCGTAAGCAGGCTGCCGAGAAAGCCGCCGCCGAAGCCGTTGCCGCCCGCGCCACGCAGCAGGAAGAAGAGGAAGCCTTTAGTGTGCAGCTCAGCAAAGATGAGCTGGAGCAGGAACGTAAGTCTAACAACCGCATGAGCGCAGAAGTGATGAGTCAACGCATCCGCGACATGTCAGAAAACGATCCGCGCGTTGTTGCGCTGGTGATTCGCGAATGGATGAGTAAAGAGCTATGAGTCTGACCGGAACTGAAAAAAGCGCCATCCTGATGATGACCATTGGCGAAGAGCGCGCCGCGGAAGTGTTTAAACATCTGAACCAGCGCGAAGTACAGCACCTCAGCGCCGCGATGGCCAGCATGCGTCAGGTGTCACACAAGCAGCTGACCGAGATACTGCGTGAGTTCGAAACCGATGCCGAGCAGTTTGCGGCGCTGAGCCTGAACTCCAACGAATACCTGCGCTCGGTGCTGACCCGTGCGCTGGGCGAGGAGCGTGCCGCCAGTCTGCTGGAAGATATTCTCGAAACGCGGGAAACCACCAGCGGGATGGAAACGCTCAACTTTATGGAGCCGCAGGCAGCAGCCGACCTTATCCGCGACGAGCATCCTCAGATCATCGCCACCATCCTGGTTCACCTCAAACGGGGTCAGGCGGCCGATATTCTGGCGCTGTTCGACGAGCGTCTGCGCCACGATGTAATGCTGCGTATCGCGACCTTTGGTGGGGTGCAGCCTGCCGCGCTGGCCGAACTGACCGAAGTGCTGAACGGCCTGCTGGATGGCACCAACCTCAAGCGTGCGAAGATGGGCGGCGTGAGAACCGCAGCCGAGATCATCAACCTGATGAAAACCCAGCAGGAAGAGGCGGTTATCGAAGCCGTGCGCGACTTCGATGGCGAGCTGGCGCAGAAAATTATCGACGAGATGTTCCTGTTCGAAAACCTGGTGGAAGTGGACGACCGCAGTATCCAGCGCCTGTTGCAGGAAGTGGAGTCCGAGCAGCTGCTGGTGGCACTGAAAGGGGCCGAACAGCCGCTGCGCGAGAAGTTCCTCAAAAACATGTCAGCCCGTGCGGCCGACATTCTGCGCGACGATCTGGCCAACCGCGGTCCGGTGCGGATGTCTGCTGTAGAGAACGAACAGAAAGCAATCCTGCTGATTGTTCGCCGCCTGGCCGAATCTGGCGAGATGGTGATTGGTGGTGGCGAGGAAACCTATGTCTGATGCATTTTCTGCCCGCCCGTGGCAGCTGTGGCAGCCTACCGATCTGGGTCGTTTTGATGAGCCTGAACCGGAGGCACTGCCGGAGATCGCTGAATCTGATGACGGCGTTGATGAGCAGCAGCAGCATCTTGAACGTCTGCAGCAGCAGATGCGCAAAGAGGCGCAGGGTCAGGGTTACAACGAAGGCTTTCAGCAGGGCGTCACCGAAGGCCAGAAAGCGGGCTACGACGCCGGTTTTCAGCAGGGTCTGGCCGATGCTCAGCAGCAGCAGGCCCCCCTGCAGGCGCGGATGTCCCAGCTGGTCACCGAGTTTCAGAACACGCTGGAGTCGCTGGACAGCGTCATCGCTGCCCGCCTGATGCAGCTGGCGCTGGAAGCCGCGCGCTCGGTGATTGGCCAGGCCACCACGGTGGATGGCACCGCCCTGCTGCGTCAGATTCAGGGTTTACTGCAACAGGAACCGATGTTCAGCGGCAAACCTCAGCTGCGCGTTCACCCTGACGATCTGCAGCGCATTGAACAGACCCTGGGTCCGACGCTGGATCTGCACGGCTGGCGGTTGATCGCTGACAGCACCCTGCACCCTGGCGGCTGCAAACTCAGCGCGGAAGATGGCGATCTGGATGCCAGCGTCGCGACACGCTGGCAGGAACTCTGCCGCCTCGCCGCACCGGGAGAAATCTGATGACCACCCGTCTGAACCGCTGGCTGGGCTCGCTGGATGCCTTTGAAAAACGCATTTCCCAGGTGCAGCCGGTACGCCGTTATGGCCGTCTGACCCGCGCCACCGGCCTGGTGCTGGAAGCCACAGGCTTACAGCTGCCGCTGGGCGCAACCTGCATCATTGAACGCAACGATGGCAAAAACATCAGCGAAATCGAAAGCGAAGTGGTGGGATTCAACGGTCAGAAGCTGCTGATGATGCCACTGGAAGAGGTGGACGGCATTTTACCCGGCGCGCGGGTCTATGCGCGCCAGAGCGGCGACAATCCGCAGGCGGGCAAACAGCTGATGCTGGGCCCCGAACTGCTGGGCCGCGTACTCGACGGCAGTGGCCGGCCGCTGGATGGTCTGCCATCACCGGATACCGGCTATCGCGCCCCGCTGATCACGCCGCCTTTTAACCCGCTGCAGCGTACGCCGATTACCGACGTACTGGATACCGGCGTGCGTGCCATAAATGCCCTGCTGACGGTGGGTCGCGGGCAGCGTATGGGCCTGTTTGCCGGTTCAGGCGTGGGTAAAAGCGTGCTGCTTGGCATGATGGCGCGCTACACCAAAGCGGACGTGATCGTGGTTGGCCTGATTGGCGAACGTGGTCGCGAAGTTAAAGATTTTATCGAGAACATTCTCGGGGCTGAAGGTCGCGCCCGTTCGGTGGTCATCGCCGCCCCGGCAGACGTTTCACCGCTGCTGCGTATGCAGGGTGCCGCCTACGCGACCCGTATCGCGGAAGATTTTCGCGACCGCGGCAAGCATGTGCTGCTGATTATGGACTCCCTGACCCGCTACGCCATGGCGCAGCGTGAAATTGCCCTGGCGATCGGTGAACCCCCGGCAACCAAAGGCTATCCGCCTTCCGTGTTCGCCAAACTGCCTGCGCTGGTTGAGCGTGCCGGTAACGGTATCGACGGCGGCGGTTCCATCACCGCGTTCTATACCGTCCTGACCGAAGGTGACGATCAGCAGGACCCGATTGCAGACTCCGCGCGTGCGATTCTCGACGGCCATATCGTGCTGTCGCGCCGGCTCGGTGAAGCGGGTCACTATCCGGCCATTGATATTGAAGCGTCGATCAGTCGTGCGATGACCTCGCTGATCGATGAGAACCACTATGCCCAGGTGCGCCAGTTCAAGCAGTTGCTCTCCAGCTTCCAGCGTAACCGCGATCTGGTCAGCGTGGGCGCCTATGCCGCCGGCAGCGACCCGATGCTGGATAAAGCCATCCGGCTCTATCCGCAGATGGAAGCTTTCCTGCAACAGGGCATCTTTGAGCGCAGCGATTATGACGACGCCAGCCTGCATCTCCATGCGCTGTTTGGCGCCTCAACCTGATTAACGCGAGGTAATGGCTATGAAAACGGCAAATGCTATCGATACGCTGCGCGACTTAGCGGAGCAGGATCTCGAACGGGCCGCCATCTATCTGGGCGATATGCGCCGCGGCCAGCATGCCGCCAACGAGCAGCTGACGATGCTGCTCGACTATCAGGATGAATATCGCAACAAACTTAATGATGACATGTCGAGCGGCATTGCCAGCACCCGCTGGACCAACTATCACCAGTTTATTCAGACGCTGGAAAAAGCGATTGAGCAGCACCGTAATCAGCTTAATAACTGGAATCAGCGCCTGGAGCAGGCGCTGATCAACTGGCGTGACAAACAGCAGCGGCTGAACGCCTATCAGACCCTGATCACGCGGGCAGCGGAAAATGCATTACGACAGGAAAACCGTCTCGACCAGAAACGGATGGACGAATTTGCCCAAAGGGCCGCATTGAGGAGAGGCGAATGATTACGCTGCCAAACATTGCCATGAAAGCGACGGCTAAAACCGACGCAGAACCATCAGTCGCAACCGACGCTGCGGCAGGGTCAGATGCCCTGCCACAGGACTTTCTGACCGCGCTGGGAAACCAGCTGCTTGGCCTGGCAAAACAGCAGGGAAAAGCGGCGCAATCCGCTGACGCCAAAGCAGAAATGGCCGATGAGCGTCGACCTGCTTCTCCGCTCAGTGCGCTGCTGGCAACACGGGATAATCCTGCTGCCCTGGCTGCCCTGCTGAAACCGGAAAATATTAAAGCTGGGTCAAAATCAGCCGATGATAAAGAGAGCCTGGACGCGGCATCCTTAAGCGCCAGCGAGCTGCAGAATGTGCAGGCGCTGTTCGCCATGTTGCCGGGTGGGGCCACGGCGACAGCCAGCGCGCCACCGCCCGTCATCAGTGAATCGGGTGAGGTAATCAGCCAGAGCGACGGCGGCCGTAAAATGCTGACCGCGCTGACGCAGATGCTGAACACGACACCGGAGAGCAGCTCATCGCAGAGCACTGCGCCGGGTAAAGATGAGAAGCATGAGATAAAAGGTGCGGCGCTGAACGCGCCTGCGGCGAGCCAGAGCAGCAGCATCGCGCAGAGCAGCAGCACCGCGCAGAGCAGCAACAGCAGCCTGAACCTGGCCTCAGACAGCCATTTCCAGCAGGCACTGAGTGCGATGATGAAGCAGGATGATCAGGCCCCGGCGCACAGCAGCGCCAGCGACACTGGTCTGAACATCAGCGGCCCGATTACGAGCGCCAGCACCCTGCCCGCGCCGGTGACCGCGTCAGCGACCAGCAGCACCCCCTCAACGCCGATGCTGAATGCGCAGCTGGGCAGCGACGAGTGGCAGCAGGCGCTGAGTCAGCAGATTGTGATGTTCAGTCGCAACGGCCAGCAGAACGCGGAGTTGCGTTTACATCCGGAAGACCTCGGCGCTATCCAGATCAGCCTGAAACTGGATAACGACCAGGCACAAATTAGTCTGGTTTCCAGCCACAGCCACGTCAGATCGGCGCTGGAAGCCGCGATACCGCAGCTGCGCAGCGCGCTGGCAGAGAGCGGTATCAACCTGGGCGAGAGTCAGGTGAGCAGTGACAGTTCCGCGCAGAGCCAGAGCTTCCAGAATCAACAGGAGGCGCGCCGCGACGGACAGCATGGCCGCTTCTCCCTCCCCCAGGACAGTGACACCGACATTACGCCGATTGCCGTCCCCGCCGCCCTTCAGGCTCGCGTCAGCGGTAACAGCGCCGTCGACACTTTTGCCTGACAGCGATAAACGCTGAAGGTAAGCGTAAAACCCGCGTCTATTCTGCCCATTGGTTTGACTTAAGACGCGGGATAATCTGTCCCGTGAGCCGAGAGGCTTGCCCATAATTCACAGGAAGTAACTGCAACCATGTCTGATAACGCGAAAGCTAAAGGCCGCAAACGTAAACTCTTAATACCGGTGTTGCTCATTGTGACGCTGGCCGCTTGCAGCGTGGCAGGCTATGCAGTCTGGCGAATGATGAACAAACACGAGGGCGATAAGCCTGAGGTGGCGAAAGTTGAACCGCCTCCCGCTCCGGTCTTTTTTGCACTTGATACATTTACGGTTAACCTGGTCAATCCCGACAACGATCCTGACCGCGTGCTGTACGTAGGCTTTACCCTGCGTCTGGCCGATGAGGATACCCGTCGTCGGATGAATGACTATCTGCCTGAGGTGCGCAGCCGTCTGCTGCTGCTGCTCTCGCGTCAGAGTGCTTCGGCCCTGGCGACAGAGCAGGGAAAACAGGCGCTTGTTGAACAAATCAAACAGGCGCTGACACCTCCGCTGGTGAAAGGTCAACCTCCGCAGGCTGTAAACGACGTGCTGTTTACCGCCTTCATTTTGAGGTGAATCAATGGGCGATAGCATTCTCTCCCAGGCTGAAATTGACGCCCTTTTAAACGGCGACAGTGGCAGCGCGGAAGAAGAAAAGAAACAAAGCGGGCCGGAAGGCGATATTCGTCCTTACGACCCGAACACCCAGCGCCGCGTAGTGCGCGAGCGTTTACAGGCGCTGGAGATCATTAACGAGCGTTTTGCCCGTAGTTTCCGTATGGCGCTGTTTAACCTGCTGCGCCGTAGCCCGGATGTCAGCGTCGGGGCGATCAAGATTCAGCCGTATCATGAGTTTGCCCGCAATCTGCCGGTGCCAACCAACCTGAACCTGATCCACCTGAAACCGCTGCGCGGCACCGCGCTGGTGGTGTTCTCACCCAGCCTGGTCTTTATCGCCGTTGATAACCTGTTTGGTGGCGACGGACGGTTCCCGACTAAGGTCGAGGGCCGTGAGTTCACCCATACCGAGCAGCGGGTTATTCGCCGCATGCTGAAGCTGGCGCTGGATGGTTACAGCGACGCCTGGAAGGCGATTTATCCCCTGGACGTCGAATATGTACGTTCAGAGATGCAGGTAAAGTTCACCAACATTACCACCTCACCGAACGATATCGTGGTTAACACGCCGTTCCAGGTGGAGATTGGTAACCTGGTGGGTGAGTTTAATATCTGCATCCCGTTTTCAATGATTGAACCGCTGCGCGAGCTGCTGGTGAACCCACCGCTCGAAAACTCCCGCCAGGAAGATAACCACTGGCGTGACAACCTGGTAAAACAGGTGCAGCACTCTGAGCTGGAACTGATCGCTCACTTTGCCGAAACCTCGCTGCGTCTGTCACGGATCCTGCAGCTGAAACCCGGCGATGTGCTGCCGATTGAGAAGCCGGAACGCATTATCGCCCATGTCGATAGCGTCCCGGTTTTAACCAGCCAATATGGCACGATGAACGGCCAGTATGCGCTCCGTGTCGAACACCTGATTAACCCGATTTTGAATTCGCTGAACGAGGAACAGCCCCATGACTGACAGTAATAAACCGTCTGACGATATCTCTGCGGACGATCTGTGGGCTGAAGCGATGAATGAGCAGGTCGGCAGCAGCAGCAGCGCGCCGCAAACCGATGACGTCTTTAAGTCATTCGATAGCCCGAATGTGGCAGGCTCACTGCAGGACATCGATCTGATTATGGATATCCCGGTGAAGCTCACCGTGGAACTGGGCCGCACCAAGATGACCATCAAAGAGCTGCTGCGTCTGACGCAGGGTTCCGTGGTGTCACTGGATGGCCTGGCGGGTGAACCGCTTGATATCCTGATTAATGGCTACCTGATCGCTCAGGGTGAAGTCGTGGTCGTGAACGACAAATATGGCGTTCGCATCACGGATATCATCACCCCGTCTGAACGTATGCGTCGTCTGAGTCGCTGAATATGACCAGCCAGAATCAAACGCTGCAACCGGCTGCACCTCAGGCCCAGGCGATCTCCACCGGCTCGATGCTGGCTCAGGTCAGCAGCGTATTAGCGTTAATTATTTTACTGATTCTGGCCTGCGCCTGGCTGGCACGCCGTGTCGGCTTCGCGCCGAAAAAGGTCAGCAGCCAGGAGCTGAAGCTCACAGCCAGCGTCTCCGTGGGCCAGCGTGAGCGGGTGGTGATTGTGGATACCGCCGATGCCCGTCTGGTGCTGGGCATCACCGCACAGCAGATTACTCACCTGCACACCCTGCCGCCGGGTGAACCGGCGTCAGTGACGCCGGTCAACAGTACACCACAGGATTTTCGTCAGCTGTTACAGAACCTGGTTAAACGTCCCGGAAAAAACCCATGATGCGTCGACTGCTTCCTTTACTGCCACTCCTGTTACTGGCACCGGTTGCCCATGCCCAGCTGCCGGGACTGGTGAGTCATTCGCTGCCTAATGGCGGTCAGAGCTGGTCGCTGCCGGTGCAGACGCTGGTCTTTATCACGGCGCTGACCTTTATTCCGGCGGTGCTGCTGATGATGACCAGCTTCACCCGTATCATCATTGTGTTTGGTCTGCTGCGTAACGCGCTGGGCACGCCCTCGGCCCCGCCGAATCAGGTGCTGCTTGGCCTGTCGCTGTTCCTGACCTTCTTTATCATGGCGCCGACCTTTGACCGGATTTATCAGGATGCCTATCTGCCCTTCAGTCAGGACAAGATCAGCATGGATGTGGCGATTGAGAAAGGAGCCCAGCCGCTGCGTGATTTTATGCTGCGCCAGACGCGTGAAGCGGACTTAGCCCTGTTTGCCCGGCTGGCAAACGTGGCACCGATTGCCGGTCCGGAAGCCGTGCCGATGCGCATTCTGCTGCCCGCTTACGTGACCAGCGAGCTGAAGACCGCGTTCCAGATTGGCTTTACCGTCTTTATCCCGTTTTTGATCATTGACCTGGTCGTCGCCAGCGTGCTGATGGCGCTGGGGATGATGATGGTGCCGCCCGCGACCATCTCACTGCCGTTTAAACTGATGCTGTTTGTTCTGGTCGATGGCTGGCAGCTGCTGGTCGGTTCACTGGCGCAAAGCTTCTACTCCTGATCCCCTTTTCTTCCCGGAGCAACACATGACACCCGAATCAGTAATGGTAATGGGACAGGAAGCGATGCGCGTCGCCCTGATGCTGGCCGCCCCGCTGCTGCTGGCTGCGCTGGTCAGCGGCCTGCTGATCAGCCTGATCCAGGCGGCAACCCAGGTCAACGAACAGACCTTATCCTTTATTCCCAAGATCCTGGCGGTGGCGACCACCGGGATTATTGCCGGCCCGTGGATGCTGAATCTGCTGCTGGACTATATCCGCACCGTCTTTACTAACCTGCCTTACATCATCGGCTGATGATTACTCTCGACAGCAGCCAGCTGGTTCAGTGGGTCAGCCAGTTCTTCTGGCCACTGGTGCGTATCATGGCGTTGTTCGCCACCGCACCGATCCTCAGTGAACGTTCCGTCAGTAAGCGTGTCAAAATCGGACTGGCGGTGATGATCACGTGGCTGCTGATGCCGCTGCTGCCTGCTGTTAATGTCACGCTCTTTTCCCCTGCCGGATTCTGGCTGCTGATCCAGCAGATGCTGATTGGCATCGCACTGGGCTTCACCATGCAGTTTGCCTTCGCAGCCGTGCGCTGCGCCGGGGAAGTGATTGGCCTGCAGATGGGTCTGTCGTTCGCCACCTTTTTCGACCCCGGCAGCCGTCTGAACATGCCGGTGCTGGCCCGCTTTCTCGACATGCTGGCGATGTTACTGTTCCTGACCTTTAACGGACACCTGTGGCTGATGTCGTTACTGGCGGACAGTTTTCATACCCTGCCGATTGGCGGTCACCCGCTGAATGCCAATGCTTTTATGGCGCTGGTGAAATCGGGCGGATTAATTTTCCTTAATGGCATGATGTTAGCGCTGCCCTTAATCGTTTTGTTACTCATGCTAAATCTGGTACTGGGTTTGTTAAACCGCGTTTCACCACAGTTATCGATCTTCGCAATCGGCTTCCCGATTACCTTATCAGTCGGAATTTTAACCATCAGCCTGCTGATGCCCCTTCTCGCCCCGTTCTGTGAGCATTTGTTCGGTGAAGTATTTGATTTACTCGCCCTGTTCCTGACAGAACTATCCCGAACCTGAACATTAACTTTCTAACTATCTTTCCATCACCACACTTAAGTATCGCAAAACCATCCGTGCATTTTCCGAACCATGTTTTCCAGAATGCAACTAAGGATATTCTGATAAATGTGCTGAGAGTCTGAAAATAATTCTTATTAAACCGGGCTTCGCGTATTTTAGTTGGGTGGTTCACAGAAGCTCTCAGACTGTGAATGTGCAGGCAAATCGGTCAAATCATTGAAATTGCGAAGAAAAAAACTTTAACGAATTTTTCTTGTTAAAAAATGTTTTTTCCGGCATTGTCAACGCACGCTGAGACATCACACTTTCGTAAAACAAATGTTTTTGAGAATTGTCCTATCAGAAAACTCCGGGTTTTCAGGGATAGTGACAAGGCTCCCAAAAATTGAGTAATACTTAACCTCCGGCATTTCACTGGCACTCCCCGCCACAGTCGGAGAATGTGTGACGTCAGGGCAGCACAAATTTTTTGCAGAACGGGTCAGGGATGAAGACTTTTACGGGCGATTGCCTGTTACCACACTGCACGAGCAGAATAAAAAAGTACCTAAGAAATCTCTCTCGTATCGCAACGCGTATTCATCGTTGATTTAAACGGATAACAAATTGGTGAGGGTCGCTATTATGCCAACTATTATTATGGATTCCTGCAACTACACACGCCTGGGATTAACAGACTACATGTCTTTGAAAGGAGTTAAGAAGAAAAATATCTCTTCCGTCTCCGACATTGAGCAACTACAGCAGAAATGTGAGCAATTAAATCCTGGTGTCGTATTTATTAATGAAGATTGTTTCATTCATGAATCCGATTCCAGTGAGCGTATCCGCAGCATTATTACGCAGCATCCCGATACACTCTTCTTTATCTTTATGGCGATTAGCAATATCCATTTTGAGGAATATCTCTACGTTCGTAAGAACCTGATTATTACATCAAAATCGATGAAAACGTCGACCCTGGATTCCTTACTCAGTACCTATTTGCAGAAGAAACTCAACCAGTCTGCGCGCATCTCTTCGGGCATGGATGTTCACCCGCTGACGCTGAGCCAGACCGAGTCAAACATGCTGAAAATGTGGATGTCAGGTCATGACACTATTCAGATCTCAGATAAAATGCAAATTAAGGCCAAAACGGTATCGTCACACAAAGGTAATATTAAACGCAAAATCAAAACCCATAATAAACAGGTAATTTATCATGTGGTGCGTTTAACCGATAATGTGACCTCGGGTATTTACGTTAATATTCGCTGATGGTTAAACCAGAAAAACCGGCTCCGATGGGCCGGTTTTTTTTGCTCAGAATTGGGAGCCACCTCTCACTCTTACCGCTAAGTCTTTACTCTCCTTTGCCGATGTTAAGCCTTATAACAACAGCCCTGAGAGAGCAAGGATATGAACACTGCATTAGATAATGATGGACAAAAAAGCGCGGGCATCTGGCAGAACCTCCGCCTGGTACCGCTGTTTAGCCTCATCTTCGGCGGCATTCTGCTGCTGTTTGCACTCTGTATTGGCGTCGCCAGTTACTTTCTTACCTTAAGCAATCACTCCCTCGATGATGCCACCGATGAAATTCAGGTTCGTATGGGGCTCGCCAACAGTTCAAACCATCTGCGTACGGCACGACTGACGATTATTCAGGCCGGTGCGGCCGCCCGCATTGGCGAAATGGATGAGTTTCGCGCGAACGTCGCGGCAGCCGAAAAACGTATCCAGCAGGCCAAAGAGGGCTTTGCGGTCTATGAAGCGCGTAAGGTGAAGTCGCCCTCTGATACCGAACTCGATGCCACGCTGCAGGCACGCTTCAATAACTACATTACTAAAGGCCTGCTGCCGATGATCAATGCCGGTAAGCAGGGCAGCTTTGAGGGGATCATTGCTCAGGAGACGGATGTCACCCGCAAGCTGGATGATGAATATAATCAGGTGCTGCTGAAGGCGATTAAAATCCGGACCGACCGGGCGAATGCCATTACCGCTGAAGCCGATGCGCAGTCACGCATCGGTTTTATTGCAATGGGGGTTGCGTTTGTGGCCGCACTGGTACTGGTTCTGCTGACCTTTGTCTTCCTGCGGCGGATTGTGATCAATCCTTTACGGCAGTCAGTGGAACGCATCGAACGCATCGCGCAGGGCGATCTGACCTCCGCTCCCCTGCCCTGTGGGCGCAGTGAAATCGGTACGCTGATCCATAACCTGCAACTGATGCAGCAGGCACTGGTCACCACGGTTGGAACGGTGCGAGAAGGCGCTGTCGCCATTTATCAGGGGTCCAGCGAAATCTCCGCCGGTAACACCGACCTCTCTTCCCGCACCGAGCAGCAGGCCGCCGCGCTGGAACAGACCGCGGCCAGCATGGAAGAGCTTACCGCCACCGTGAAGCAGAATGCGGAGAACGCGCATCACGCCAGTCAGCTGGCTGCCGATGCCTCCGGCAAGGCCCGCAGCGGCGGCGAGCTGGTCAGCGGTGTGGTGAAAACCATGACCAATATTTCCGGCAGCTCGAAGAAGATTGCGGAGATCACTAACGTCATCAACAGCATTGCGTTTCAGACTAACATCCTGGCGCTGAACGCGGCCGTCGAGGCGGCGCGTGCCGGTGAACAGGGACGCGGCTTTGCGGTGGTCGCCAGCGAAGTGCGGAATCTGGCTCAGCGCAGTGCGCAGGCGGCAAAAGAGATAGAGTCCCTGATTGCCGAGTCGGTCGCACTGATTAATGACGGTTCACAGCAGGTGGGCGCAGCCGGGAATACGATGGGTGAGATTGTCGAGGCGGTGCGTCGGGTGACCGATATTATGTCAGAGATTGCGGCCGCCTCCGACGAGCAGAGCCGCGGGATTCAGCAGGTCAGCCAGGCGGTGACCGAGATGGATAACGTCACTCAGCAGAACGCCTCGCTGGTGGAAGAAGCGACAGCCGCCGCCGCGTCACTGGAGGATCAGGCGGGTAAACTGACCCAGGCCGTCGCCGCCTTCCGCCTGCAGGCTTCACCGGCGGCCACCGCGATGGCTTCCCGTCCGGCTGCGCCGGTTAAAACGGTGGCCGTCGCGCCCCGCCCGGCGCTGGCTGGCAGCAACGAAAACTGGGAAACCTTCTGAGTCATTAAGCAGGGTCGCGGGCGACAGCGCTCAGGCCCCCTTTATGTGCAAAAAGCCGCCTCCGGGAGCCGGAAAGGCGGCTTTTTTATGCGCGTCAGGCTCAGGCGTCGTGGTAAGGCTCAACGAAGATCCCATCCGGCTGATGCGTCTCATTAAAAAACCAGATGCCCAGCGGATAATCTTCGAGCGCAACCAGAAACATTGTGCCCTCGTTGAACGGCTCCATCGCCAGAATGGTGCCCACGCGACGCGGGCCGCCATCCGTTCTGACGCTGACGCGGTCATTTACCTTCATGTCGGTTCTCCTGATGATTTACTGCGTACAGTCTAACCGAAGAACCTGAGGGATGCAGCGCGTTAGCGGCGGGCAATGACCCATACGGCATGGATAATGCCGGGGATATAACCACAGAGGGTCAGCAGGATATTCAGCCAGAACGCGCCGCCAAACCCGACCTGCATGAACACGCCCAGTGGGGGCAGCAGGATAGCGATAATAATTCTTAAGAGGTCCATAACCATTCCTTTAGGTATTGAAAAAATTCAGCTTTATTCTCAATTATAGCTGAATCTACTCTGTTAACAGGAAAAGTCAGGTAAATCTGAGTAAGGATGCCCTTTTTCGATTCTTTAACAGTGCACGGCAGGATTTCTTACGCGCCTGACCGTTACACTCTCCCTGCTGCATCGCCCCCCCGGCAGCGCAGCATTCCTGCAATAACAAGGATTTTGCCCGCACTCTGCGGGCTTTTTTTGATCTGCGATTAACCCTTCCTCGCCTTTCTCTGCCGCCTTCTATACTTACAGTTCTGTTTGCTCTCAGGAGTCTGAAAATGACAGAGGAAAAGCACGACAGCGCGGCGCAGCCAGCCGAACTCAGAGTAGATATGGAAGGATTACTGGCGGCGATTCAGGCCAGAACGTCGGGTGAGATACGGGACGCTATGGAAGCAGGACCGTCGCCACGACGCGAGATTGATGGTCAGGTTTTTCGTTCCGGCGCCGAACTGGGGGAGGCGTTTGAGATCGACATCAGTGACTGTCGCGCCTGTGAAGCTAACCGCTGAAATCGATTTCAAAAAAATACCCGGCATGGAAGCCGGGTAAAAATTCAATTCGTTACACCAGGGAATTCTTAACACCGTTGCAGAATACCTGATTGCCCGAACTGAACAAGTATCAGATATGCACGTTTCTGCAACCGCCCCACTCACGCTGACGCGATACAGGTTAAAAACACCGCGCTGCACAGTCACTTAGCCCTGCACAATTCCTGCATCCCCCACTTTCCTGCGGGCCTGTTTTTAAGAATAATCCTGGATTTCTGGCCGGTGTGGCAGGAAAAAAAGTGTGCGCCATATTCAACTATAATATTGAAAAATCGCTGCTTTAGCGGCGAACGTGATGAAAGGAGCCTGTTCATGCCCGATCTTCAGCACCCCTTAATGGTAATTACCGATTTGGATGGTTCACTGCTCGACCATCACAGCTATCGCTGGGATGCGGCTACGGAATGGCTGACCACACTCCGGGAGCATGCGGTGCCGCTGGTCATCTGCTCCAGCAAGACCGCAGCTGAAATTGTCCCGCTGCAGAAAAAGCTCGGCATCGCCGGTTCCCCCTTTATTGCGGAAAACGGTGCCGTGGTGCAGACCCTGGATCAGCAACGGATTCGTCTGCCTGATAGCGCCCTCAGCTATGAGGCGCTCTGTGAGCGTCTGGCTGGACTGAAAAGCCACTTCCGCTTCACCGGATTTCACGACTTCTCCGATCCGGAGGTGGCCGCCATGACCGGTCTGAGTGAAGCGGATGCGGCCCTCTCCCGTCAGCGGGATGCGTCAGAAGTGGTGGTCTGGCGCGACAGCGATGAGGCCTTTGACCGGTTTCATGAGGCACTGCATGCAGAAGGGCTGGCGCTCACTCAGGGCGGCCGTTTCTGGCATGTGATGCCGGCAGGCAGTGGCAAAGGCGAAGCCCTGCGCTGGCTGCTGGCACACTCTCCCGGCGAGTCACGCGTCACTATCGGACTGGGGGATGGGCCAAACGACGCCCCGATGCTGGATGCGGTGGATTATGCGGTCGTCATCAAAGGCTACAGTAAAACGCCGGTGACCCTCAGCCGCACCGATCAGCAGCAGGTTTATCACACCGCTCACCACGGCCCTGAAGGCTGGCGTGAAGGGCTCGACTATTTTTTGACTCAACCTCAATGAGCTGCCCACGGGCATGAAAAGGATGAAGCGATGAGTGACTTTTATCAGAATGGCGTAATCACCAACTTCCATAACCTCACCCACCGCAGCGTGGAGTCGCTGGAAAAAGAGATGGTTCGCTTTGCCCGCAAACGCAAAATGGGGCTGATCCTGCCGTCGCTGTTTTCCGAACTTGAAGGTCCGGCACTGACCAATATCGTCGATGAGCTGGCGAAGGTGCCCTACCTGGATGAAATTGTGATCGGGCTGGATCGGGCCGACCGCGACCAGTTCCTGTTTGCCCGCGACTTCTTCTCCCGGCTGCCGCAGCGCCACCGTATCCTTTGGAACGATGGCCCGCGCCTGAAGGCGATCGATGCGGAGCTGGATAAAGAGGGGCTCTCCCCCACCAATCCGGGTAAGGGACGCAACGTCTGGTTCTGTACCGGCTACACGCTGGCCTCCGACCGCACCAGCTGTGTGGCCCTGCATGACTGCGATATCGTCACCTATGAGCGCGGCATGCTGGCACGTCTGCTCTACCCGCTGGCGAACCCGGCGTTTCAGTATGAGTTCTGTAAGGGCTTCTATGCGCGCGTGGCCGACGGCAAGCTGAATGGCCGCGTGGGCCGCCTGCTGGTCGGGCCGCTGCTGCGCTCGCTGCAGAAAGTCTATGGCCACTCAGAGTATCTCGATTACCTGTCGAGCTTCCGCTATCCGCTCTCCGGCGAGTTTGCCATGCGCACCCATGTCCTCAACGGCATTAAAATTCCTGGCGACTGGGGACTGGAGATCGGCGTGCTGTCGGAGATTTACCGCAACTACACTACCCGCCAGTCGTGTCAGGTCGAGATCGCCGATAACTATGACCACAAACATCAGCCGCTGGCCGAGGATGATGGCACAGGCGGCCTGAAGCGAATGAGCAGCGACATTGTTCAGTCACTGCTGCGTAAGCTGGCCACCATGGGCGTTCCGCTCACCAGCGACTCATTCCGGGTGCTGAAAGCGACCTACTACCGTAATGCGCTGGATATGATGGAGACTTACAACCACGAAGCGGTCATGAATGGCCTGAAGTTCGATCAGCATGTGGAAGAGGCGGCGGTCGAGATGTTTACACAGTCGATTCTGGAGGCGGGTCAGGCGTTTATCGAGCGTCCCAACGACAAGCCCTTTATTCCGAGCTGGAGCCGCGTCCAGTCAGCGTTTCCTGACGTGCTGCAGCGTATCTATCAGGCGGTAGAGGAGGATAACGACGGTAACGTCTGAGCAGGAGCGGCACAGGGATTGTGTCCGCGTTCACAAGGAGGAGGCGCAGAGCCTCGATAAAGCTTCAGGATAGAAGAAGAGGCCTGCGAAATGGCAGGCCTTTCAGGGATAAAGCGCCGCAGCCTGACAGGCCCGTTCTTCGCGGCGCGCTGCCCGCCTGCGATTCAGCTCGCCAGCTGCTGCTCAGGATTCAGCGCGCAGAGTTCATCGCTGCGAAAGGCTTCACGGCGCACCGCATAGCCGTCGTACCAGCGACACTCGACCATGCCACTGGCGTAGCCGGTCACCACCATGGTGTGCCCTTCTTCCTTGTGCTGAACCTCTTCACTGATTGCGAAAACCATGCTGCGCTCCTTTTTATTAACCTGAGTGATTATTTTCTTTATAGCAGGCGAATGCGGTTCCTGCCTGTTAAGGCACGCATAAAAAGGGCAAATTCGGAATTAAGCAGATGGATATATTGAAAATAAAAAAGCGGATAAAAAATATTATCCGCTTTGATGAGGAACCGACGCTGACGTCAGATTTTACAGCCTTCGCAATCGGCTTCATCACCGAGATCGTCCGGCACTTCGCTGGCTTTTT
Source organism: Pantoea sp. Sc1 (assembly GCF_000255315.1). NCBI lineage: Bacteria > Pseudomonadati > Pseudomonadota > Gammaproteobacteria > Enterobacterales > Erwiniaceae > Pantoea > Pantoea sp. Sc1. The sequence continues at coordinate 1,725,558 of NZ_AJFP01000001.1, read as the reverse complement.
TCTCTGCTTTCGCTTCCGCCTGCTCAAGCTGTGCGTCAATATCAAATTCAAACATATCGTCGTTCATCGTCATTCTCCTGACCGTAAATCGCAGTGCGCTTTATACCGATTTTCCACGCACTCTGGCAATAAGGTTGACCACTAACAGCACGATCGACCCAATGATAAAACCGAGCACCAGGTTCGCGCCATTGCTGAGCAGCGTCGCAATCCAGCCGCTGAAGCCAGCACTGACCTCTTCAATCAGGTGATGCAGCGGCGTAATGCCATGCACCACAATGCCGCCGCCCACCAGGAACATGGCGATGGTGCCCACGACCGAAAGGATCTTCATCAGCCAGGGTGCCGCCGCCAGCAGCACGCTGCCGATGCCCTGCGCAACGCGCGACGATTTCTCCCGCAGCCAGAAGCCCAGATCATCAATTTTTACGATGGCCGCCACGATGCCGTAGACGCCAATGGTCACCAGAATGGCGATGCCTGCCAGGATAATCACCTGATTGAGCAGCGGCGATTCGGAAACGATGCCCAGGGTAATGGCAACGATTTCGGCCGACAGAATAAAATCGGTGCGCACTGCGCCTTTGATTTTCTTTTTCTCAAACTCTGCCGCGTTCTGCTTCGCCAGTGAATCAAGCCGCTGCTGGCGCGCCTCCGGCGATTTGCTCTGCTTGTCATGCTGCAGGCTGTGCATCACCTTCTCGACCCCTTCATAGCAGAGATAGGCCCCGCCCAGCATCAGCAGCGGCGTAATCAGCCAGGGCGCAAACGCAGAGATAACCAGCGCCAGCGGCACCAGGATCAGTTTGTTCAGAAACGATCCTTTCGCCACGCCCCATACTACCGGCAGCTCCCGGTTGGCTTTCACGCCGGTGACCTGCTGGGCATTCAGCGACAGATCGTCGCCCAGCACGCCGGCCGTTTTTTTCGCCGCCACTTTCCCCATGACGGAAATATCGTCCAGAAGTGTTGCAATATCATCAAGTAAAGTCAGTAAACTGGTTCCCGCCAAAATTGTATCCTTAGTCTGGTTCGTTATGTTGACAACATGGGCAGCGCTCAATTTCCGTTACGGTCATGTCGGCGATGCCCTCACATTCCCACTCCACCCGAATCGTCTCGCCTGCTGTTCCTTCAGCATGCAGGTATTTGCTGACCGGGCTTTCGGTCATGCCGGTGATCTCCTCCGTGGCAATCAGCCTGTCGCCGCTGTAGACCCGCGCAGTGGCGCGGGTATTCACCATCCGCTCGTCGCGAAGCTGGTAAAGGCGTTTTACCGTCAGTTTTATGCTGCTCATCTCAGGCTCCTTCCTGGCCACGGAGAAAAGGTCGATCTAATCAATTATGACTCTGATTAGCAATCAGCGTTGTAATGATGAATGCCCTGATGGTCGATTTCGGCACTCTCCGGCATGACCAGCAGCCACTCCTCCAGCCGCTCCAGCAGATCCTGATCCGCCAGCCGCAGTTTGCCGCGCAGCGCGCACTCCCAGATGATCAACACTTTCCAGCCACTCGCCTGCAGCTGCTGCACATAGCGCCGGTCACGTTCAACATTGCTGTTAATCTTGCCCGTCCAGAACTCTGTGCGGGTAGCCGGCAGTTTAAACAGGTAGCAGTGATGGCGATGCCAGAAGCAGCCATGAACAAAAATAATCGCCTGCTGGTCGTTGAGAACAAAATCGGGCCGTCCCGGCAGGTTTTTATCCTGCACACGAAAGCTGAATCCCCGGTCTTTCAGCAACAGCGCAATACGTTGCTCAATGGCCGTATCCTGAGCGCGAATGGCACGCATATTTTTGCTGCGTGTTTCGCTGGAGTGAACATCAGCCATAGCCTCTCCTTTTTTGCTGGTTCTTCAACTTTAGTCTGCGCCACGAAAAGCGAAAGCTGGCAACCGAACCTTCATAACGTGCGCCGTAAAAACAGACGATTCCGGCGCGCCGGCTCAGGGCACATCGGGGCAATTTCCTCACTGCCTCAGGAGTGATAGCATAGGCGCCTCACTGTTAAGGAAAAACGCATGCATCCCGCCGCCCTCGCTGAACCACTTTCTGCTGCACATTCACTTCCTGAAGCGTCCGATCGCTTACAGCAGGTCCTGGCAATCTATTCGGTTCGTGATCTTACGGCCCGCCTGCAGCAGGCGGGTTTCTCCCGGTGGAGCCCTGCGCTCCTGAACCGGATCCGCCAGGGCAAATGCGCCGTGCCGCCGCTGAGTGAAGCCGAACAGCTTCTGCTGCAGGACCTGCTGCCGGCCCGGCCCGCCCATTATGATAATCCTGAATTTCGCTTTATCGATCTCTTTGCCGGGATTGGCGGCATTCGCAAAGGATTTGAGGCGATAGGCGGTAAGTGTGTCTTCACCAGTGAATGGAACAAAGAGGCGGTTCGCACTTATAAAGCTAACCACTACAGCGATCCGCTGGAGCATCACTTCAATACCGATATCCGTGAGGTCACACAGCCAGCGGGCCTGAGCGACGATGAGGCGATCTATCGCGCTATCGATGCTGCCATCCCCGAACATCAGGTGCTGCTGGCGGGCTTTCCCTGCCAGCCATTCTCACTGGCGGGTGTCAGCAAAAAGAATGCGCTGGGCCGCGCACACGGGTTTGAATGCCAGGTGCAGGGGACGCTGTTTTTCGACGTGGCGCGCATCCTTGCCGCGAAGAAACCGCCCTTCTTCGTGCTGGAGAATGTGAAGAATCTCAAGAGTCACGATAAGGGCCGCACCTTCGCCATTATCATGGAGACGCTGGATGAACTGGGCTATGACGTCGCGGATGCCGGTGACACCAGCCCGGATGCCAAAGTGATCGATGCGCGTCATTTCCTGCCGCAGCATCGCGAACGGATTGTGCTGGTCGGGATCCGCCGTGACCTGAAAAAACAGGATTTCACCCTGCGCGATATCCGCCGCTTCTTCCCGGCTCAGGTCCCTGCGCTGCAGAGCCTGCTGGAGAGCGACCCGGATGACAAATATATCCTCTCGCCGGTGCTCTGGCGCTATCTCTATCAGTATGCGAAAAAGCATAAGGCGAAAGGCAATGGCTTTGGCTTTGGCCTCAACGATCCGCGTAATCCGCACTGCTGCGTGCGCACCCTGTCGGCGCGCTACTATAAAGATGGCTCGGAGATCCTGATTGACCGCGGCTGGGACAGCGCGCTGGGGGAAGCGGAGTTTCACGATGCCGCAAACATGGCGCGCAGACCGCGCCGTTTGTCACCACGCGAATGTGCGCGGCTGATGGGCTTTGATGTACCGGGCCACGAGCCGTTCCGCATCCCGGTCTCAGACACGCAGGCTTACAAGCAGTTTGGTAACTCGGTGGTGGTCCCGGTGTTCGCCGCGGTAGCGCAGCTGCTGCTGCCCCATATCCGTCAGCTGAAACCCTGATTCCTGAAAAGAAAAACCCGTCTGGCGACGGGTTTCATGTTTATTTCTTCTTCTTGCTCTGCTTTTTCAGCAGCAACCGTATCTGTTTCAGTTCGCTGGCGCTTAATCCATCGGCCTGTGCATCAGAAGCGGCTGAGGCTTCCGCCGCCGCTTCGGTAGTGTCCTGATTATCAATCGCCGGATGCGGATGCGTTTCCAGACTGGCCTGCAACCGCTGCACAATCTCCTGACTCATGGAAATCTGGTTTTCCAGCGCCAGCTGTTTAATCGTTTCTTTTAATTCAGGATCAATTTTAATCGTTAAATTAACAGTTTCGGTCATCAGGCAGCTCCTTTTTTGTTATTGCTGACACGCTACCGGATGACCGTTTCGATTAACATACTGTCATAAAAATTTAATATTCACTGCGCAGCGGCGTGAAATCCCGCAGTACGGCCTCGTCCATTCCCACCAGATTTCCCTGAAGCTCTGCATAGAGTTTCGCCATGTAGCGCACCAGGAAATCTGCGTTATGTTCAGCCAGCATCCGCCCCGCTTCCGTGTGCATCGTTTCCGGCAGACGCAGCAGCTTTTTCTGGAAATGATCCAGCGTCCACAGCGCATCATTCAGTTCGCGATCTTTTGCCAGCGGGTCCTGACTGTCGAACAGCGGACGGTTCAGGGCCCCGGCGGTATAGAAAACCCGAGCCAGACCGATGGCGCCCAGCGATTCCAGCCGGTCAGCATCCTGAACGATTTTCGCTTCCAGGGTCTGAGGCGGGATACCGGCGCTGAAACTGTGGGTTTTCACAGCGTGCATCACCGCCTCTATCTTTTCAGCCGGGAAGTCGAGGAAATCCTGCTGCAGGATGCGCTGGGTTTCCGTGGCGGCATAGGTGGAGGCCAGATGACGTTCCGGATGATTCTTCGGCAGATTGACCACATCGTGAAAATAGCAGGCGGTGAGCACCACCAGCGGATCAGCGGGAGTACCGTTCAGGATACGCTGTGCGCTCATCCAGACACGGCGCAGATGGGCGATATCGTGCGCGCCGTCGTCATGGACCCAGTTCGCCTGAAACCAGCTTTCATAACGGGATTGCCAGAGTGTAAGTGACATAGTCTATCTCCCTGTGGTGATCGACAGCAGTTCTCTGTCGTGATCGGTGCGCGAACGTCAGGCCATCATAGCGACTGGCTAATGACATTTTTTTTACAGAGCGGTTGATAAGAGCGGGGCTGCCAGCAATTTCCGGCAGAAAAATGAGATCTGGATCATCTGTATAGCATCTCTGTCAGACAATAACCGCAATTTCATCGGTTTTCAGCCTTTCCTTAATAAATTGTGGCTAAGAAGATTAGTTTAACGGGGGTAATGTTTAATCTGAACAGGATAGCCTTGCCAGAGGGTACGGAAGAGGCTTTTGTCACGTCATTATTTGTAAAAGTGTGGCCGCTGACAGGGGAAAAAATCTGAAAAGGTTCCCATTTTTACCGTTATAACGTACTGTATCCCGGCTATTCGTCGTCTGGCGAAGGTTGCATGATAAGCTCTGGTGCACTTTTTGCATTTTGCGGAATACTGACTACCTCTGTGACAATTTTAAAGTGACTGTCAGGCGACAAATTATTAAGCAAAATGATTTAAAGCTTTTATGATAGTTATGAGATGTGAAGCAAATGGACGTATACAGCAGTAACCGGGTTTTACTAATAACAAGAGGTATTCCATGAAAGAACGGCCGATTCTTTTTTCCGAACAGCGTGTCCGTGCCCTGTTGGTTGGCCAGCAAACGCAAACCCGGCGCATTATGAAAACTCAGGCTTTTGGTCCGGGTCAGGATCATCATGAAGGCGTACACGCTTTTGATGTCAGTGCGAATCATCTGCACGGCTATAAACTGATGTCGATGAGCGACATCAGCTATCACTGTCCTTATGGTAAACCGGGTGATCTGCTGTGGGTACGTGAAACCTGGCGCGGTCCGATGGTGCCGGAGAACGATCTGGCCGAATATGAGCGTGACCCGACGCCGTTCCGCCTGCCGGAATATTGTCAGTACCGCGCCGACAGCAATGAGCTGGGTCAGCACGCGATGAGCACCCCGGAAGCGGAAGAGTTTGGCTGGCAGACCGCCATCCACATGCCGCGCTGGGCCAGCCGCATCAATCTGGAGATCACCGGCGTTCGCGCTGAGAAGATTCAGGATATCAGCGAAGATGACATTATGGCGGAGGGCGTACAGACCGATTCGCACTTCCTCAATAACTTCTTCACCATGAACGTGAACTCAGAATCGCCGAAAGAGGCCTATCGCAAAGCCTGGCAAAAACAGTATGGCGCGACCAGCTGGGAAGTGAATCCCTGGGTCTGGGTGATTGAGTTTCAGCGGGTGGGTCGCAACTAGCCATTCAGCCCTGCGCTTTGCGGGCTGTATCACAGACAACGGCCGCGCTAACGGGTTGAATAGACAGCCCTCAGGCCTGCAGCCGGATCAAAGGTGCCAGCATTCGATGCTGGCATTTTTATATCTGGCGCGTCAGGATAGCGAAAGAGTCCGGTTCTGTGCAGGAGTTGCGATGTTTAAATGGCCCTGGAAAACGCAAAACGACACCCTTCTGGCTGCGCTGCCCTGGCAGCAGGGGCTGGCCCAGCCTATCTTCAGCCTGCTCAGTGAAGACGAACAGCAGGCGCTTACAGCGCTGGCGCAACGCTTCCTGCAACAGAAGAAGCTGGTGCCGCTGGAAGGAACAGCGCTGGATGAACTGCGCAGCGTGCGCATCGCCCTGCTCTTCTCTCTGCCGGTGCTGAAACTGGGTCTGGAGTGGCTGGACGGTTTTCATGATGTGCTGATCTATCCAGAGCCGTTTAAGGTGGACGATCAGTGGCAGGATGAGGATGGGCTGGTTCACAGTGCGCCTGCCGTTCACGCCGGTCAGAGCTGGACGCAGGGGCCGGTGGTGCTTAACTGGCTCGATATTCAGGACTCTTTCGATCTCTCTGGCTTCAATCTGGTGATCCACGAAGTCGCCCACAAACTTGATGCGCGCGGCAGTGGCTACACCAGCGGCGTGCCGGTGATCCCGCTGCGCGACGTGGCGCAATGGGAAAAGGATTTACATGCTGCGATGGCGGAGATAGAGAGTGAAGTCGAGCTGGTCGGTGAACAGGCGGCGACTATCGATCCCTACGCCGCCAGCGATCCGGCTGAGTGCTTCGCCGTACTCTCCGAATACTTTTTTACCGCTCCGGTTCTGCTGGCTGAGCGCTTTCCGGCCATGTATCAGCATCTGCGTCAGTTCTATCAGCAGGATCCCCTGAGCCGAATCGCCACTGACAGCGTACAAATTGCTTAAATCGCGATCGCTTTGTGTTAATCCTAGCCAGTTGAATGATAATGTATTTTTTGCTGTTGACACCTCGGGGCGACCCCGTTAATATTCGCCTCGTTCCAACGATTCCTCTGTAGTTCAGTCGGTAGAACGGCGGACTGTTAATCCGTATGTCACTGGTTCGAGTCCAGTCAGAGGAGCCAGATTAGAAAAAGCAGCTATCCCCGGATAGCTGCTTTTTTGCTTTTCAGATGCCCCACTCTTTGTTCACTTCAACAGCCCTGTTCTCTCGCAACGCTGACTAAACCAGAACACCGTAAATGCTCTCTGCCCTGTCAGAAATCCTTTATCACTGTAAGCGGCAAATAAATACCAGCAGGCCACGCTCTGTGAACTGCTGGCTGCTGATTATTCCGGAATAATCAACACCTGACCTGGCACGATGTTATCCGGACTGCTGAGAATATTTTTGTTGGCCTCGAAGATTTTCATATAATGAGAGGCATCGCTGTAGAATGCTTTTGCAATGGCGCTGAGCGTGTCACCGGATTTTACCGTGTAGGTTCGCTTGCCTGCTGCGGTGATATCAGGCTTATTTTCAACATTCTTATTATCGGTATTTAACAACTCCTCACCTATATTTTTAATACTATCCAGAATGCTCATAATTCTTCTCCCGTTGTTTCCGATACGTTTAATTTAATTAAGAAAATATCATTGCCAGATAAAAGGCAGGCGGCGTACGATACAACCGCTCTTAATTGACGAATTAAACCACAGTTAAACGCTGATAGGATTAATAAAAAATAAAGGATGCAGGAAATGGGTCTATTGTCATGGGTAGTATTTGGGTTGCTGGCCGGCATCATCGCCAGATGTATTATGCCGGGTAAGGAACATATGGGTATTTTCATGACCATGATACTCGGTATTGTGGGTGCGTTGACTGGCGGGTTTGTCAGCACCTTTCTGGGCTTTGGCAAGGTCAGCGGTTTCAATATATACAGCATTGCTATTGCGACAGCGGGATCAGTTATCGTGCTGTTCATCATTCATAAAATCAGAGCCTGCAGGCAGTCTTGAAATCTTTTAAATCGGGGAATAACGGAATGGTTTTACTGGATCAGGTGCTGGCCATGTGCGGCCTGAATAATCAGACCAGTCAGGAAGTGAAAGGTGTGCTGGAGTGGGTTGAGCAGCAAGGCGGTTTACACGCGATTGTGAACCATCTTCAGAGTGGTGAGTACAGTGAGGTAGTGAACTCCTGGCTCGGCAATGAGGAGAATGTTGCCCTGAGCCGTGACATGGTGCAGAAGATGATTCACTCAGAAGCGATTGAGCAACTGGCTGCGCGGATGGGTATCAACACCGATGATGCACTGAATCTGCTGGTGAAATACCTGCCTCAGCTGGTGGACAAGGCTTCAGCGGAAGGTGTCGTTAACAAAAAATTCGACGTGACCGGTGTGATTAGCCAGTTGATGCATTGAGGATGAGATAAAAGGAAGATAAAAGCCTCGTAGTAGTGGCAGGCTTTTATCTTCTGGATTTTGGAGTAGCAAGTAAAAAAGCACTGAATATTATGGTGACGTAATTTTATAAATTATTCAAATTCAGCTACCCAGGAAAATTTATATTCTTCCGCCTTGTTCATCCTGAAACAGGGGGTTTACTGATCAAATGGCTCTTCACCAGGCGCGTTCCGGGCAAGATGGTCCGAAATTATCTGGATACAGTCTCCTGGTTATCATACGGGATGCCAATCGAGTCAACCTTTCTTACCTCTTCTATAGACATAGTTAACCCTGAATACGCCTGTTCAGACTGATTGTTTCAGCTTTTGTTGGTAGGATTTCAGAATCATTTTTAAAACATAGCTTACCGGCTCCCACACATAGTGTAAGCCAGGAAATTAGTCTGCTTCTTTCCGTCAACCAACGTGATGGTGGCGTGCGTGATTAGATAGACTCAACTACCTGTGTAGGGATTCATCAGCAGCAAACGCTTCGCACCAAAAAGATTTGTACTTAATCGAAAAACGGTTTATCTGATACGCCATCCCGCTGAGCCCGCAACACGGAAAAGTTTCTGCTGTTCACCAGACGCAAAAAGGCCCGCTCAGTAAGCGGGCCTTTAACCGGGAAGAGAACAACCACTATTTTTCATGGTAGCGATGCACCGCCGGGTAATATTCCAGCCCATAGAGCTGGCTCAGCGGCAGCAGCAGTTCGACGTTAATATCGCGCCCGGCGTCATCCGCCGCAGGGCCGCTCAGCAGTTGTTCAAACCAGGCTTTCAGTTTCTGTTTCATCTCAGACTCTCCGCATCAGTTGATGCCCTGAGTAAACCTGCTTATCCGCCGGATCTGAACCAAAAATTTCTGCACTGCTTATGCCGGAACTGGCATAACGCGCCCTGCCCGGCCAGCCACCAACCGGATGGCGCCGCTTTACTGCGCGATGAGCGTAACCCAGTTAGCCCCTTTACCGGCGGGAGCTTCTGACACCCGTTTCAGCTCGCCGCTGGCGGGATCGATGGCGTAGCTGCTTATCACTGCGCTTTTCTCTCCACTGACGATCAGCCATTTTCCCTGTGCATCAATCGCGATACTGCGCGGCTGTTTTTCCACCGGCCAGCTGCCGATCAGCGTTAACTCACCAGACGCTTTATCGACCCGGTAGCCGCTGACGGTGCTGGATGTCCGCTCGGTCACATAGATAAAGTGCCCGTCCGGCGTGATGTGAATGTCTGCCGCCCAGATACGTGGCGTGGGATCGCTGTAGCCCGCCGGGCGCTGCTCGCCGTGCTGCAGGTTATAGCGCTTCGCCACCGCATTCGGCCAGCGTTTCAACGCCGTCAGGGAGCCATCCGCCGCCCGCCGGAACTGGGTGATGGTGCCGCTCATCTCCGCGAGGTTATAGACAAAGCGATTATCCGGTGAGATCACCGAATGCCGCGCCCCGCTGTTTTTCTCGCCCTGAACGAACCCTTTACCCAGCGGGGTGATGACGCCATCGTCACTGAAGGCATACTGTAGCACCCGATCGGTGCCCAGGTTGCCGACGTACAGGGCGTGATTGCTGACGTCGGTGATCACGGAATGGGCGTGCGGCCCGGTCTTCACCTCGCCCGTGACCTGCTCCGTCACTCTGCCCTGGTTATCGATCCGGTTGCTGGTGACGATATCGCTGTCATAGGAGGCCGCCAGCAGAAAGTGACCGCGCCTGTCGGTGGTGATCCACGGAAAACTGGCCGCGACCGGTGTCACCGCCATTCTCTGCAGATCGCCATGCGGACGGGTCACGCGCCAGCTGACGATGGCGTAAGGTGGGCTGCGCAGTGCGCCATAGAGGTGCTGGCCATCCGGGCTGGCCGCCAGCGGCATAATCTTTCCCCCGGCGGGGGTCTCGCCGCGCCAGTGCAGGCTGCCAGTGGCCTCATTAAGCGTATAGCGGGAGACGGTGCCCGACTCCGCATTCGAAACATAAACAAAGGTCGTTGCCCATACTGACGGGCTACAGAGCAGCGGCAAAAGTGCCAGCGCCGTTTTAAAACGGTTCATAGAATCACCTTTCTGATTATCGGGTCCGGGCATCCGAAGGACGATAGCCAGACCGGGCGCGTCGCGCATTGTGCAACTGCCTGAACGGTAGCGTAAAAGTCTGGAGATGTGACGGCGGAAGTGTTTCAGACCGGAATGCGCCACGCCTTCCCCGCACCGGAGAAGGCGTGAGCAGGCCGCTAGCCGATTTTAGCGAGCATCTGACGATAGCGATCGAGCCACTTGCCGCTGTTGAGTCGCCACCAGAAGAAGACGCCGCGCACCGTCCAGTCGAGGAACATCCCCAGCCAGACGCCGGTGACGCCCATGCCCAGTTCAATGCCGAGCAGATAGCCCGCGACCACGCGCGCGCCCCACATACTGAACATCGACACGTACATGGTGTAGCGCGCATCGCGTGCGCCCTTGAGTCCGGCGGGCAACACCCAGGAGGCGGCCCAGAGCGGCATGAACAGGGCATTGAGCCAGAGCAGGTGTTTCGTCACGTTTATCACCTCGGGATCGCTGGTGTAAAAGCGCGCCAGCAATCCGGCCAGCGGCACCGTCATCAGCGCTATCGCGCTCAGACAGATCGTCGCCAGCCAGAAAACATGCCGCACCTGGCGCTCCGCCTGAAAGACCTGATTTTTACCCAGCCGGGTGCCGGTAATAATGGTCGATGCGGACCCTAGCGCATTGCCCGGCAGGTTGATCAGCGACGCCACCGAGAAGGCAATAAAGTTACCGGCAATCTCGCTGGTGCCCATCCCGGCGACAAAGACCTGGGTCAGCAGTTTACCGCCGTTGAACAGCACCGACTCGATGCTGGCAGGCACGCCGATACCTAAAACTTCCATCAGGATGCTGCTGTTCCAGCGCCGGAAATAGCTCGACAGGGTGATTTTCAGGGAGGCGTTAAAGCCGATCATCAGCACGTAAATCACGGCGATTGCCCCGATATAACGGGTAATGGTCAGCCCCAGCCCGGCACCGATAAACCCTAAACCGTCCCAGGAGAAGCAGCCGTAGATCAGCACGCTACTGATGATGATGTTAAGGATATTCATGCCGCCGTTAATCAGCATCGGGATTTTGGTGTTGCCTGCGCCGCGCAGCGCCCCGCTGCCAATCAGGGTAATGGCGGCAGCCGGATAGCTCCAGGCGGAGGTCTGCAGGTAGCTCAGCGCCAGCGCTTTGACTTTGGGTTCGGCCGATCCCGCAATCGCATCAATAATCAGATGCCCCCAGAACTCGATGGCGATCACCAATACGAAGGCGAGTATCGTCATCATGGCCAGCGACTGACGCGTGGCGGCGCGGGCGCGCTTGCCGTTGCGTTTAGCCAGGCTGAACGCTACCACCACCGTGGTGCCGAGATCGATGGCGGCAAAGAACGAGATGATCACCATGTTGAAGCTGTCGGCGAGGCCCACGCCCGCCATCGCCTCTTTGCCCAGCCAGCTGACCAGGAAGGTGCTCAGTACGCCCATCAACAGCACACAGGCGTTCTCGAAAAAGATAGGCACTGCTAATGGCGATATTTCACGCCAGTAGAGCGTGCGATAAGCGCGACGTTTCGGGTACCACGCCGTGCGCCTGATCGCCTGCATCACTGCTACGCCGGGATTTTGCAAAGGATTACCAAATCAGAAGAGACTGGACAGGAGTTCTAATGATGATAGTGGGCAGAGAAATATGCAAAGTCTTTCCGGGACAAATTAATCATCGTTACAAACTTTTTCGGGCTGTCACGGCATTTTCTGCCCCGTCGCCCTGCCCGCTGTAGCAATCCTGTTTACTTCCCCGACGTTACGAACGCACAGCGCGAGCGAGCGGATACCCATTCTGCCCTCTTTTCGCCTTTATAATGCGGGCAGCGTAAACAAAACCCCGGCCTGGATCGTGAAGATTTTCTTATGAGCTTTTAGCGCCGCTCACGGGCGCATCCGGTCACGCTGCTCAGATTATCCGCCGGGTTCGCGCAAAAAAAAGGCGATCACACATTCTTCACCAATCTCTGCAACAAACCCGCTAAGCTTGGGGCAAACTGCGGAAAAAAATGGAAGGAGAAACCATGCCGACATTACGGAAAAACCTGACCAGCCAGCAGGCGCTGGATGAACTTGAACGCCTTTACAGTGGCGCGGTCAATGCACTGCGTGCGGCGATTAAAACCTTTACCGAAAACGGCACGCTGCCCGATGCCGACGCCCGGGAGCAGGGACTGTTTGTTTACCCGGAGCTGCGCATCACCTGGCGCGGTGACGGCCCGCAGCAGAATCGCACGCGCGCCTGGGGACGCTTTACGCATACCGGCAGTTACAGCACCACCATTACCCGCCCGGCGTTGCTGCGCCACTACATTGCGGAACAGCTGGCGATGCTGGAGAAGGAGTATGAGCTGGAGATTGACGTGGTGCCTTCCCGCCAGGAGATCCCCTATCCTTACGTGATTGACGGCTCCGATCTCTCGCTGGATCGCACCATGAGCGCCGGAATCGCACGCCACTTCCCGACCACCGAGCTGTCGCAGATTGGGGATGAGACCACCGACGGGCTGTTCCACGCCGACGCTCAGTTCCCGCTCTCCCACTTCGACGCGCTGCGCACCGATTTCTCGCTGGCCCGTCTGCGCCACTACACCGGCACCAGCGTGGAACATTTCCAGCCGTTTGTGCTGTTCACCAACTACACCCGTTATGTTGATGAGTTTGTCCGCTGGGCGATCGAGCAGGTGCGCGACCCGGAGACACCCTACGACAGCCTGGCCTGCGCCGGGGACGTGGTGCTGACGGCCGACACGGCTGACAGCGAGGCGATGCTCTCCGATCTGGCGTGGAAGAAGCACCAGATGCCCGCCTGGCATCTCACCTCACCCAACCGTCGTGGCATTACGCTGATTAACATCGGCGTTGGCCCGTCGAATGCCAAGACCATCTGCGATCATCTGGCGGTCATGCGCCCGCACGCCTGGCTGATGATTGGTCACTGCGGCGGTCTGCGCGAAAGTCAGCGGATTGGGGACTATGTGCTGGCTCACGCCTATCTGCGCGACGACCACGTGCTCGACAGCGTACTGCCGCCTGACATCCCGGTGCCGAGCATCGCCGAGGTGCAGCGTGCACTGTATGACGCCACCAAAGCGGTGAGCAACATGCCGGGTGAAGAGGTCAAACAGCGGCTGCGTACCGGCACCGTGGTGACCACGGATGACCGCAACTGGGAGCTGCGCTACTCTGCGTCGGCGCTGCGTTTTAACCTGAGCCGCGCGGTGGCGGTCGATATGGAGAGCGCCACCATTGCCGCTCAGGGATACCGGTTCCGGGTGCCTTACGGCACGCTGCTGTGCGTCTCCGATAAGCCGCTGCACGGTGAAATCAAGCTGCCGGGTCAGGCCAACCGCTTCTATGAAGGCGCGATTTCGGAGCATCTGCAGATTGGTATCCACGCGGTAGAACTGCTGCGCGCCGAGGGTGACAAGCTGCATTCGCGGAAGCTGCGGACGTTTAATGAGCCGCCTTTCCGGTAAGAGTGTTGCTGCCGGGCTTGGGGTTCGCTGCGCGGGCGGAGTCTGAGCAGGTTTCGTTCGCCCAACAGGTTGGGCAGTTTCAGCTTCGCCTCTGCAGGCGACCGACAAGGGGGCGCCAGTCGCCGCGCCCCCTTGACCCCGGGCTCCGGCCTGCTTCACCGCCGCTCCGCGGTCCCTTCGCTTCTTCCGGATTTCTCACGGACCGGCAGGACGCGCCATCCCTGGCGCGAACCTGCCTCTTCGCGACATCCCTGTCGCTCGTCCTGAAATCCCTCATCCGCTCAGCGGCTCAGACGGCCTCCCTCCCCGCTGTTATCTCTTCTTCTACTGTTAAGAACTTTACTGCGGTGAGTTTTAAAGAATGTCTTTGGCTTCGGTGCAAACAGACAACGCTCCATTCAGGAAAAACGAAGATATCAAAGGCGGGGGTGTCTGGGGAGAGGCATCCGGCGCGCTGAGGAGCAACCGGAGGCCAGGATGAGCCGACAGGACGTCGGCGAGAGGACGGCACGAGCCAGGGATGGCGAGTCCGGACGGTCCGTCGGCCGCAGGGCGTGACGAAGGCACCCCGCAACGCGGGGCGCGGAGGCTGCCGGACGCCGGGATTGTTAAGGGGCGGGCGTCCGCCCCTTGACGCGTCCGCCTGCACGGGCAGGCTGAAACTCCCTCACGCCTGGCGGGCGAAACCCTCTCAGAGCCAGCCCACCGCCAGGTGATAACTCCCAACCGCCAGGTGAAACGTCCCCGGCCGCCAGGCCACCATCAGGCGCTCAGCCAGCCCAGCTTAATTACAAACAGAATCGACAGGATAATCAGCGCGGCATTGACCTCTCTGGCGCGACCGCTCAGCAGCTTCACCAGCGTCCAGGTGATAAATCCAAAGGCGATACCGTTGGCGATGGAATAGGTCAGTGGCATGGTCAGCGCGGTAACCGTCACCGGGGCAGCAGTGGTGATATCTTTCCAGTCAATATCCGCCAGACTGGATGTCATCAGCACGGCCACAAACAGCAGCGCGGGCGCGGTGGCATAGACCGGCACGCTGGAGGCCAGCGGCGAGAAGAAGAGCGCCAGCAGGAACAGCACGGCGACCACGATCGCCGTCAGGCCCGTGCGGCCACCCGCACTCACGCCCGCCGCCGACTCCACATAGCTGGTGGTGGTTGAGGTGCCCAGCAGTGAACCAAACAGCGCAGCCGCACTGTCAGCAATCAGCGCACGGCCCATCTTCGGCACGTTACCCTGCTCATCCGCCAGACCGGCGCGTTTGGTGACGCCCAGCAGGGTGCCGGTGTTATCAAACACATCCACAAACAGGAAGGCAAAAATCACGCTGACCAGGCCGACGTTAAACGCGCCAGCGATATCCAGCTGCATAAAGGTCGGTGCGATCGATGGTGGTGCAGAGAAGACCCCGGCAAACGGCGACAGGCCGATGCCCATAGAGATAAAGGTTACCAGCAGAATACCGATCAGCACGGCACCGGTTACGCGACGCGCTTCCAGCACCACAATCACCACAAAGCCAAGCATCGCCAGCAGCGGACCCGGTTTTGTCAGATCGCCAATGCCCACCAGCGTCGCCGGGTTATCGACCACAATGCCTGCGCCTTCAAGCGCAATGATCGCCAGAAACAGGCCAATACCGGCCCCAATCCCCGCGCGCAGCGGCAGCGGAATACTGGCAATAATCCACTCACGGATTTTAAACAGCGACATCGCAAAGAATATCACTGCCGAGAGAAACACCGCACCCAGCGCAATCTGCCAGGTGTAGCCCATGTGCAGTACGACGGTGTAGGTGAAGAAGGCGTTCAGTCCCATGCCCGGTGCCAGTGCAATCGGGTAGTTAGCGATCAGCCCCATCAGCGCACAGCCAATCGCCGCCGCCAGACAGGTCGCGACAAATACGGCACCCTTATCCATGCCGGTCGCGCCCAGAATGCTCGGGTTAACAAACAGAATATAGGCCATCGCCAGGAAGGTGGTGATCCCGGCGATAATCTCGGTACGAACCGTCGTGTTATGCGCTTTGAGTTTGAATAGTTTTTCTAACATCATCATCTCTCGATACAGGAGACCGCACCGGTGTGGGTCTCGCTTGCCAAAGGGGGTTGCATGCTGATTATTCTGTTTTCGGGACGCGGATACCGGCCGCTGCATACTGACCTGCCGGAATCGTCTGAAATCCCTGACTGACCCACTGCCCAAAGCAATTGCCATGCCACTTGCCGACGCAATCGATTACCTGGCAGAGCCGGATGCCCCCTCAGAGAATTCCGAACCAAAACGAGGCGCGATTATGGTGCAATGCACCGAGGATGCGCAATCGTTTTCCTGCCTCCCTGTGTCACCCCCGCAAAACTCTGCGCCAGCGCACGCTTCCGCACACTCACGGGCGAGGCGTGTCACGTTTCAGCACGCTGCCTCAGCGCACTTTTCTGGCCTGTGTAGACTCCTGAATTAACTCTTTCGTAACATTGAGGCCGCGCCATGAAGCCAGCGATTTTGGTGGTGGATGATGATCCTGCTGTCTGCGACGTCCTGCAGGATGCGTTAGGTGAACATCAGTTAAAGGTCTACTGCTGTCATCAGGGAAAAGAGGCGCTGCTGATGCTCAGCACGCACCCGGAGATCACGCTGGTGATGCTGGATATGATGCTGCCTGACACCAACGGACTGCTGGTGCTGCAGCAGTTGCAGCGTCAGCGTCCCGAAGTACTGGTGATCATGCTGACCGGTATGGGTTCCGAAGCGGAGATGGTGGTCGGCCTGGAGATGGGCGCCGATGATTACATCGCCAAACCCTTTAATCCGCGCGTGGTGGTGGCGCGCACCCGGGCGGCCCTGCGGCGCGGCGGACGCCCTGTCCAGAGCGAACCGGAACCGGCGGGCTGGCGATTCGGCGGCTGGCAGCTGGACGACAGTCGCTGCCAGCTGTTCAATCCGCAGCGCGAGCTGGTGCCGCTGACCCAGGGCGAGTTCAGCCTGCTGCGGGCGCTGGTGCGTCACGCCCGCAAGGTGCTGACCCGCGATCAGCTGCTGGAGCTGACCCACAGCGAAAGTCTGGATGTGTTTGACCGCACCATCGACGTGCTGATCATGCGCCTGCGCCGCAAAATCGAAATCAACCCGCATCAGCCCGATCTGATTCGCACCATTCGCGGGCTGGGCTATGTCTTTTCGGCTGACGTAATGAAACCTGAAACCGCCCCGCGCACCAGCCAGATCGCCTGAATCGCGCTGCGTCCTGGCAATGTCGCCGCCGTGGCGGCGGATGTGGGCGATGAAAGTCTGACGCAGTTTACCCGCGAGTACGCACGGCTGTCTGGTGAACCGCCTGCCCGCAGTATAAGAAAGATGAGGCAGTCCGATCCCGGAGACCATGCGAAGGGATGATCAGCGTCCGGGAGGGTCAGGTAAAGCCGCGGGCGTAGTCATTACAGAGCAGCCAGCGCGGCGCTTCATCCTCCTCAAGCGGATTGAAGCGGGCCAGTGGCGTCAGGAACACGTTGTCGTTTTCGTCATCATTGGGCATCGACACCTCGCCCACCAGCACGTCGCCAAAACCCGGTTCGCCCCAGAAGCTGTGCCAGAGGCCCGCCTCAAGGGTCACACTTTCACCCGGTGAGAGCCGCAGCTGCGAACCCGCAGCGTGGGTCTGGCGCAGACCATCCAGCGACACCGTGACCGGCGAGTCAGCCAGCGCCGCGCCGTCGCGGTTATGCAGTTCGACAATCAGATTCCCGCCGCCGCGATTGATGATGTCTTCCATCTTGCGCGGATGATAGTGCATCGGCGTCAGCTGCCCGTCTCGCACGTGCAGGATCTTCTCCGCATAGGGTTTGTGCCACGGCTGTCCGCCGGGCGAACCGTTGCGCAGAGTAAACAGCGTCAGCCCGGTCTGCAGAAAGTCGTCCGCGCCAAAACTGGTCAGATCCCAGCCCAGCCGCAGTGCCAGAATCTCCGCCATCGCGTCAGGTGACTGCGCCCGCCACTGACGTAATCGGAAATCGGCCCACGGCGGCAGATGCACATCCTGCTGGCGGAAAAATTCGTGCGTCTGCTGCAGGTAGTGATTGACCTCTGAACGTTGCATGGTGGCCTCCTGAGGGTGCTGACAAAGTCTGCCCCGGTTAGCTGCAGGACAGAGCCTGCGCAGGAAACACGGTCAGATCGGAAAGTCGTTTAAACCATCCCTGGCCACTCGTCCCGCGCCGTCCCTGGCGCGGGACGCTTTCCTCCTCTGCCCGTGTTCCCTGCGCGATAAAGTTATGCGTAGCTGGCAGATTCAGCCTGAAGCGGCACCCGGAGGGTGCCGCATTAAAGGCTATTTCACCGTCCAGCCCTGATAGCTGCCGATGTTGTCACGATCGATCAGCTTCACCGGGATCAGCACCGGCTTTTCGGGTGCCGGTTTGCCCTGCAGAATGTCGTAGCCAATCTCCACCGCCTTCGCCGCCATCACCTGCGGGTCCTGCGCCGGGGTCGCGACAAACAGGGAGTTTTTGCGCTTCAGCGCCTCTTCACCATCCGGCGATCCATCGACGCCGACGATAAAGAACTCGCTGCGCTGCGCCTGTTTCGCGGCTAAATCCGCGCCGATGGCGGTGGGATCGTTAATGGCAAACACCGCATCGATTTTGGGGTTAGCGGAGAGCAGACCGGTCATCACCTCCAGTCCCCCTTCACGACTGCCTTTGGCGTTCTGGTTGTAAGAGAGCAGCTTGATGTCGGGATGGGTTTTCAGTTCGTTCATGCAGCCTTCAACACGGTTCTGCACCGCAGACACCGGCGGGCCGTTGATGATCACCACGTTGCCTTTCTCTTTCAGGCGGTCAGAGATATATTTGCAGGCCATCGCGCCCGCCTGGGTGTTATCGGAGGTAATGGTCGCATTCGCCCCATCGGCCGCCACGTCGACCGCCACCACCACGATACCGGCATCACGCGCCCGCTTCACCGCCGGGGCAATGCCTTTCGAGTCGGCGGCATTCAGGATAATCATGTCCACTTTTGCCGCAATAAAGTTATCGATCTGCCCCACCTGCTGGCCGAGATCGTAGCCGCTGGAGACCAGCGTCACGTTGACCTTGTCCCCCGCCAGCTCACGCGCCTTCATCTCCGCCCCTTTGGTGATCTGCACGAAGAAGGGGTTAGCCAGGTCGCCGACCGTGACGCCGATGGATTTGAGTTCTTTTGCCTGAGCCAGCCCGGCGCTGAACAGCGTTGCCGCCAGCAGCCCGGTTACAATCGGATTAAAACGCATAGACCTTCTCCTGCTGTTATCAGAGTGCCAACCGCTTAATGGCGTTTTTACAGAGGCGGCGGCGACATTGCGCCTCCGCCTTTCAGCCTTAACTCACATGATGACGGGTACGGTATTTGTCGATCAGGACGGCGATAATGATCACCGCGCCCTTGATCACCAGCTGCCAGAAGTAGGAGACGCCCATCAGCGTCATACCGTTGTTGAGCGTGGCGATAATCAGCGCGCCAATCAGGGTGCCGGTAATGGTGCCGATGCCCCCGACGAAGCTGGTGCCGCCCAGGATCACCGCGGCAATCGCATCCAGCTCATAGCCGACGCCGAGGTTGCCGTTGGCGCTGTAGAGACGGGAGGCGCTCATCAGACCGCCCAGCCCCGAGAGCAGGCCGCTCATGCCGTAGACAAACAGCAGCACCCCGCCCACCTTGATGCCGGTGAGTCGTGCCGCCTGAATGTTGCCGCCGACCGCATAGATATGGACGCCCAGCGTGGTGCGCCGCAGGATAAACCAGCAGAGGGCGATCACCGCGAAGGCAATCACAATCAGCCATGGCACCGGGCCGAGGTAGCCGTTGCCAATCCACTCAAAATTGATGTCGGAGTTGATGACCGTGGTGCCATCCGCCAGCAGATAGGCCGCACCACGCAGGGCGGTATAGGTGCCGAGGGTGACGATAAAGGGCGGCAGTCCAGCCCAGGCGACCAGCACGCCGTTGAACAGCCCCATCACCAGACCCGCGCCCAGCGCCATCGGAATGGTCATGGAGGCGAGCATCGGGTCGAGCGAAGCCACCAGCGCCACCACCGCCGTGGTGCCGAGCATCGACCCCACCGACAGGTCGATGCCGCCGGTGAGAATGACAAAGGTCATCCCCGCCGCCAGGACGATATTGATCGACGCCTGACGGGTAATGTTCAGCAGGTTCGCTTCGGTAAAGAAGTTGGGGGTAACGAAGCCAAAAACCGCCACGATGAGGATCAGAATCGGCAGGATCCCCACCGTCTGCAGCAGATCGCCCATCAGGGCGCGTTTCAGCGTGGGCGCGGGGGTGCGGGCCAGTTGTGTCATGGTGATCTCCTCAGATTCCGCCTGCTGCTGCGCTGTGCGCACCGGTTGCCAGCGTCATAATATTTTCCTGACTGATGTGGCTGCCCTCCAGCTCACCGACGATGGTGCCTTCGTGCATCACGTAAACGCGGTCGCTCATCCCGACCACTTCCGGCAGTTCGCTGGAGATCATCAGAATCGCCACGCCCTGCCGCGCCATCTCCTGCATCATGCGGTAGATCTCGCTTTTGGCCCCGACGTCGACGCCGCGCGTCGGTTCATCCAGGATCAGGATGCGCGGGCCAATCGCCACCCAGCGTGAGATCAGCAGCTTCTGCTGATTACCCCCGGAGAGGCCGCCCGCCCGGACCTGCGCATGCGGCACGCGGATATTCAGGGAGGCAATCGCCTCGCTGGCGATGGTCTGCCCTTTGCGGCGGTTGAGCATGCCGTAACTGGCATCCCGCTCCAGCGTCGCCATTACGATGTTCTCCTGCGCCGCCATCTCCAGAAACAGCCCCTGCTCTTTGCGGTTCTCGGTGAGGAAACCGATGCCGCGCGCAATCGCATCGCGCGGTGAGAGGATGGTGACCTTCTCGCCGTCGATCCAGATCTCGCCCTCCTTCGGCTTGTGAACGCCGAAAATCAGCTGCGCCAGCTCGCTGCGGCCTGCGCCGACCAGCCCCGCCAGCGCCACGATCTCACCGGCGCGCACCGCCAGGCTGCTGGGGTGCACTTTGCCGCCGTCGGTCAGGTGATTCACCGCCAGCCGGATATCACCCAGCGGAATCGACCGGTCTTTATTAAAGAGATCGCTGAGCGGCCGTCCGACCATCATCCGCACCAGTTCACTGGCGTTGAGTTGATCGCGCGTCAGGCTGCCGACATACTCGCCGTCGCGCAGCACGCTGACGCGATCCGACAGTTCATACACCTCCGCCATGCGGTGGCTGATGTAGATAATCGCCATCCCCTCGCTGCGCAGCCGTTTGATCAGCGCGAAGAGCTGTTCGGTTTCGCGGTTTGAGAGCGCGGCGGTCGGCTCATCCATCACGAGGATGCGGCTGTTGCGCTGCAGCGCCCGGGCGATCTCCACCTGCTGCTGCTCGGCAATGCTGAGGCGGCTGACCACATCCCAGGCACTGAACTGCGCGCCAAGCCGGTCAATCACCCGCTGCGCCTCCTCCGCCATCTGCCGCCGCTTCACCAGCCCGCCGGGGGCGATTTCGCTGCCGAGAAAAATGTTTTCTGCCACCGTCAGGTTGGGGGCCAGATTAATCTCCTGGTAAATCAGGGTGATCCCGGCGGCCAGCGCCGCTTTCGGCCCTTTCAGCGCCCGCGGTTCGCCTTCGATCAGAATCTCTCCGCCGCTGGCGCTGTAGGCCCCTGCCAGAATCTTCATCAGGGTGCTTTTACCCGCGCCGTTCTCCCCCATCAGCGCATGGACCTCACCGGGCCAGACCGTAAGATCCACCCCCTTCAGGGCGTAAAAGTTGCCGAAGCGCCGGGTAATGCCGCGCATTTCCAGTATCGGTGTGGCTGTCATCGCCTCGCTCCTGCGGACTGTGGATAGCCGTCAGTTAAGCAACGCCAGATAAATGGAAAATGTCAGCGGCCATTCATATTTGTCATATTCACCCGACTACCCGCTCCTATACTCGGCCCATCGTTGCCGTGATAAAGAGGGCGTGAGATGCAGCGCACGTATCCGT
This sequence comes from Pantoea sp. Sc1, assembly GCF_000255315.1. Classification (NCBI taxonomy): domain Bacteria; kingdom Pseudomonadati; phylum Pseudomonadota; class Gammaproteobacteria; order Enterobacterales; family Erwiniaceae; genus Pantoea; species Pantoea sp. Sc1. Next base: position 1,703,746 of record NZ_AJFP01000001.1, on the reverse strand, counting down.
GGCAGGCTGGCGCGCGGGGCCGCCTGTTGATGTTCAACCTGCTGGTGGTCGCCGTCACGCTGATGGTCAGCGTGGTGGCGATCGTCGGTTTTCGCCATGCCGGTACCATTCAGGAGCAGGCACAGGCGCAGACGCTGGCGGACATGAACGGCAGTCTGGCGCTGGCGCGTGATACCGCCAATGTGGCGACGGCAGCCGTGCGGCTGTCGCAGGTGGTGGGCGCGCTGGAGTATCAGAGCGAATCACAGCGGCTTCAGCAGAATCAGCAGGCGCTGCAGCAGTCGCTGAGCCTGCTCGCCAGCGCCCCGCTGGCCGCGCGTCAGCCGGAGCGCATCGCCCGTATCCGCGCCCGCAGCCTGGAGCTGGAGCAGACGATTAACCGCCTGCTGCTCACCGGTCATCAGCGCCACCTGCAGCGCAATAACATGCTGAGTGACCTGTGGCAGTCGCAGATTCTGCTCGGCCACATCAGTCAGCGGCTGCAGCGGGAATCGCAGCGCGCGCCGGATAGCGCCCTGCGCGAGCAGACTGAGCGGCTGCTCAGCATCGCCATCCGTACGCCCTCACCGATTGCGGTGATTGAGCAACTGCAGCAGGTAATGACGCAGTGGCGCAGCGTGCCGCTGACGGGCGTTACCGGCGAAAACATTGCGCGACTGCTGACGACCCAGCAGCGCCTGCTGCCGCTGGCGGAGGCACTGGAACAGAGCGATCTGGCGATCGCCTACGCCACCTACCGGATTAAGGCGCTGGTGGCGATGCTGAATGAGGATATCCGTGCCTCGGTGCAGCAGGTGGCGTTGCAGAGCGAAGCGCGGACCCTGGCGACCCACCGCGAGCTGGACTCCATCATCGGCTTTATCGCCCTTTTCGTGCTGCTGGCGCTGGCGATCACCGGCTATGCCGGGATCTACATCTACCGCAATTTGGGGTCGAGCCTGACGGCGATTGCCGCCGCCATGACGCGGCTGGCGCAGGGTGAGCAGAACGTCGGCGTGCCGGGGTTGCAGCGCCGCGACGAACTGGGCGAACTGGCGCGGGCCTTCAACGTCTTTGCCCGCAATACCGCCTCGCTGGCACACACCTCACGCCTGCTGAAAGAGAAGAGCAGCCAGCTGGAGTCCACCTTTCTGGCGATGCGCGACGGCTTTGCCCTGTTTGACCATCAGGGTCAGCTGGTGGTGTGGAACGCGCAGTATGCCGAACTGCTCGGCATCGCGCCGCGCGAGATCCATCGCGGCGTCCACTATCAGCAGCTGCTGGCTCCGCTGGCGGGGGATCTGCACGATCCCGGCGAACCGCAGGAGATCCGGCTGGCCGATGGCCGGACGCTGGAGCTGCGCTTCAGCCCGATCCCCCGGCGCGGCATGGTGAACACCGTCCTTGATCGCACCTCGCGCAAAACGCTGGAGGAGGCCCTGCAGCACAGCCAGAAGATGAAGGCGGTGGGCCAGCTGACCGGCGGCCTGGCGCACGACTTCAACAATCTGCTGGCGGTGATTATCGGCAGCCTGGCGCTGACCGAAGGGCAGCTGATGCCCGGCCCGCTCGCCAGCCGGATTGAGCGGGCGCGCCAGGCTGCCGACCGCGCCGCCCAGCTGACCCAGCGGCTGCTGGCCTTTTCACGTAAGCAGGCGCTGTTTCCGCGCGCGGTGTCGGTGGTCACGCTGGTGGACAACCTGCAGGGATTATTACAGCACTCGCTGCTGCTCGGACAGCAGCTGATTATTGATGCGCAGCGTCCCGGCTGGCCCGCGTGGATTGATGCCGGTCAGCTGGAGAACGCGCTGATGAATCTGGTGGTCAACGCCCGCGATGCGATGCAGCAGCAAAGCGGCGAAATCCGGCTGCGCATCTGGAATCAGCGACGGATCGAGGGGAGTGAGAAACGTGACCGGGTCACAATTGAGGTGACTGACACGGGCTGCGGCATGTCGGCGGAGGTGCGTGAACAGGTTTTCGAGCCCTTTTTTACCACTAAGGCCACCGGCAGCGGCAGCGGGCTGGGCCTGTCAATGGTCTACGGTTTTGTGCGGCAGTCGGGCGGTCAGATCGAGCTGGAAACCGCGCCGGGCCAGGGCACCACGGTGCGCCTTCTGCTGCCGCGCGCGCAGGAGGCGGTTGCCGCAGCGGTCGCGCCGCCTCCCCCGCCAGCCCCTCCGGCGGTGACCAGCAACCGGCTGGTGCTGGTGCTGGATGATGAACCGGCGGTGCGGCAGACCCTGTGCGAACATCTGCACCAGCTGGGCTATCTGACGCTGGAGTGTGGCGACGGCGAAGCGGCGCTGGCGCTGCTGCGCCAGACACCCGATATCGACCTGCTGATCAGCGACCTGATGCTGCCCGGCGAAATCAACGGGGCGGAGGTGGTGCGTCAGGCACAGCAGAACTGGCCGCATCTCGCCACGCTGTTAATCAGCGGTCAGGATCTGCGCCACCAGCCGGTCACGCTGCCGCTGTGTGAGCGGCTGGGCAAGCCCTGGCAGCAGGCGCAGCTGGTGCAGGCGTTACAGCGCGCCTGGCAGCGCAGCGAACGGCTTAATCGCGCGCAGCAGGCTGCCACAGCGGCACCGGCTTCCCGGTGATATAGCGTTTGCGCAGGCGGCTGGAGATGATATCCATGACCATCACCACCCCGACCAGAATCAGCGTCAGGAACATCACCACATCCCAGTTCCAGAGCCGCATATTCTCGGCGTAGACCAGGCCTACCCCGCCCGCGCCGACAAAGCCGAGCACCGCCGCAGAGCGGGTGTTGGACTCGATCTGATAGAGGCTCAGCGCCAGAAACTGCGGAAAGGATTGAGTGAAAATGCCGAAACGGTGTTTCTGCAGGCTGTTAGCGCCCACCGCCCCCAGCCCGCGGCCCGGTGAACGTTCGACCGCCTCATGCCCTTCGGCGTAGAGTTTGCCGAGCAGGCCGACATCCTGCAGGATAATCGCCAGCACCCCGGCCAGCGGCCCCATGCCCACCGCACGGACGAAAATCAGCCCCCAGATCGCCATGTCAATGCCGCGCAGCAGGTCGAACAGTCGCCGCATCAGAAACGCCAGCGGCTTCGCGGCGCGATCGTGCATCACGTTGCGCGCCGCCAGGAACGACAGCGGCAGCGCAATCAGCGAGGCGGTCAGCGTACCGGCAAACACGATCCCCAGGGTGATCCCGACCTGCGACAGATAGTAGCTGAAGGGCCAGTTCATGAAGTCATGCCAGACAAACATCCGCATAAAGTAGCGCCCCAGCTGCTGGCAGCCCGCCAGCAGGCGCGATCCCTCCAGCCCGAACACCGTAAAGAAATAGAGGTAGTAGAGCAGGAGTGCCAGCGCCATCAGTGCCAGACGACGCAGATAGCGCGGCTGCGCGGCAAACAACTCGCGATGCTGCTGCTTCAGCTGCGCGATAGCGGGAACGGAACGGATCATGCGCGCTCTCCTGTGACACGACGACGCAGCTGACCGGACAGCGTATCCAGCAGCGACACCACAATCAGAATCAGCAGCAGGGTGATGCTGACCTGGTCGTAGCGGTCGAGTTTGATGTTGGTCATCAGCTCCTGGCCGATGCCGCCCGCCCCCACCAGCCCGAGGATGGTGGAGGATCGGAAGTTAATCTCCAGCCGCATAAAGCTGTAGGAGAGAAAGGCGGGTTTCACCTGCGGCCAGAAGGCAAAGCGCATCCGCTGCAGTTTACTGGCTCCGCAGGCGGCCAGGCCGCGCACCGGCTTATCCGACGCAGACTCAATCGCCTCATAAAAGAGCTTGGTCAGGCTGCCCACCGTGTGCAGCGCCAGCGCCAGGAAGCCGGGTATCGCCCCGATGCCAAACGCCATGACAAACATCACCGCCCACGCCAGTTCCGGCATGGTGCGCAGAAAGGCGACAAAGGCGCGAATCGCCATCCGCACGCTGACCGGCGTCTGAGTATTGTCGGCGGCGAAAAAGGCGAGCACTGCCGCCAGCCCCACCGCCAGCAGCGTCGCCGCCAGTGCCAGCTGCAGGGTTTCCCAGATCAGCGGCAGCTGGATCGGCAGACGGTAACCCCAGTAGGCCAGTGAGCCTTCTGTTTTGCCGTCGGCAAACAGCAGCGTCAGATGCAGCACCGGCAGGATCTCATGCAGGTAGTCAAAGAAGTGCGGCAGCGACTGCCAGACGGTGAGCAGATTAAATTCTGCCACCCTGCCCGCCGCCAGATAGAGCGTGACCAGCAGCAGTGACCAGATAAGCGTGTCACGTTTTTGCTGACGGCGGATGCGCTGGTAATAGTGTTCGAAGTCGGTCAAGGGGGATCTCCGGCGTGAAAGCAGCGGGACGCTGACCGCGTCCCACTCTCCCCGCGAGGCGGGGAAGTCAGGAAGGTTCGTCAGCCGCGGCTGCCTTTCATCAGGTCGCGCTTCATATCGATAATGCTCTGATAGTCGGCAACGGTGGCCGGGCCGATATGCTGCTTACCGCCCACCGCTTTCACGAAGCAGTCGTGATCGTCTTTATCCAGCTTTTTAATCGCCGCCACCACTTTCGCTTTAAAGTCGGCAGGCAGTTTGTTGCTGACCAGCACCGGACCGTTGGGGATCAGCGGCGACTGCCAGATGATACGGATCTGCTTCATCAGGTCGGGGTGATCCATGCGGATCAGGCGGCCAAACGCGCCCGAGGTGTAGCCGCTGTTATAGTCTCCCACCAGCGAGGTCCAGGTGACCGCGCCGTCAAACTGGTTGTTCAGCACGCCCAGAATGTCCTGCTCATGGCCGCCGGAGAAGGTGACGCTGGAGAAGGTGTTGTTATATTTGTCATCCACCGAGCCGCCGAACATCTTCTTGAACGCCTGATTCGGCATCAGGAAGCCGGAGGTCGAGTCCGGATCGGCCATGCCGAACGATTTCCCCTTCAGGTCTTCCAGCTTTTTGTAGGGGCTGTCCGCTTTGACGATCACCACTGAGTGGTAGCCGCGGGAGTTGTCTTTGTCATCCACCACGATGCCGACCACCTCCACCGCTTTCGGGTCCTGCAGGTAGACCGAGGCGAAAGAGGCGGGTGACATGCTCAGCACCATATCGATTTTGCCGCCCAGCAGTCCCTGAATCACGCCCGAATAGTCAGAGGCGTTGCGCATCTGAGTATCCACACCCAGCTCTTTATCAAAGAAGGTCTTCACGCACTGATTATCACCAATCTGCTGGGTGGCGTTCTGACCGCCCAGAATCCCCAGATTCAGCTGTTTTGGCGCATCCGCTGCGCTGACACCCGACGCCATAACGCCGATCAGTAGTGCTAAAGAAGTCAGTTTCATTCGGAGTTGTTCTCTTGCTGTGGAAGTTAATGGATCTGGTTAAGTTCATCGCCGTACAGCTGCTGCAGCAGGCTGTCAGTCAGTCGGGAAGGATGGCCGTCAAACAGCACCACGCCGCGCTGGATGCCAATCACCCGGGTGCAGTAGCGTTTCACCAGCTCAATGGAGTGCAGGTTGACCATCACGCTGATGCCCTGCTCGCTGACCTGACGCAGCACATCCATGATGCGCGTCGTGTTTTTCGGATCGAGTGACGCCACCGGCTCATCGGCTAGCAGGATTCTGGGGTTCTGCATCAGCGCCCGGCAGATCGCCACCCGCTGCATCTGTCCGCCGGAGAGATTCTCTGCCCGCTGCAGCGCCTGCGGCAGCATGTTCATCCACTGCAGCAGTTCGATAGCGTGCGCCCGGTCGTGGTCGGAGAAGATTTTAAAAAAGGACTTCAGCGTGCTGGTCTGGCTCAGGCGGCCCAGCAGCACATTGGTCAGCACGTCGAGGCGCGGCACCAGGCAGAAATCCTGAAAGATCATGCCGCACTGACTGCGCCATTCCCGCATCTGGCGGCTGTTGAGGGTGACCACGTTACGCTCGGCTTCCCCTTTATGCAGGCTGATAATCGCCCCCGCCGTCGCGCTGATGGTGCCGTTAAGCATATGCAGCAGCGTCGATTTCCCGGCGCCGGAGCGGCCGATCACCGCCACCAGCTCACCGGCATGGAGATCGAAACTGACCCGATCCAGCACCGGCGTATCACCGTAGGTTTTGCTCAATCCCTGCACCGACAACACTTTTTGTCCGCTGAAACTGACCGGGGGCCGATCGTGGTCGACCACCGTTTTCAGAAGTGCCTGTGCCATGCTGTTCTCCGTCATCTCTGATTGCGTTCTGCCGGTTATTAAGGCGTGGCACGATGAAAGCGGGATGACAGTCAGATGATCAAACTGTGACAGGCCAGGGCGCGCCGCACAGCAGCGTCTGGCCGTCACGCGCGGCCTGCACCCCCTCCGGCAGCGGATTTTCCGCCAGCCAGTTGTCCATCTCATGACTGAGATGGGTCAGCCAGCTCTGGCGCGGCCGCAGCAGCGCCACAATGGCCAGGGCCTGGGTGACATCGTTGTGGTTGCGCGGCCTGGCAGACGGCGGGTCGTTGCAGTCGATCACCAGCTGATCCAGCGGCTGACCACGCAGAAAGTCGGCGGTGTCGGGGGGCAGCCCGCAGGTGTCACACAGCCAGGCGAGCCGGTGACCGTGCCAGTCGAACAGATAGCCGTGCGTCAGCTTCGAGTGCTGAAGCGGCAGCGGCGTCACCTGTAACTCGCCAAAGGCATGTGCCACAAACGGGGTTAAGGCGGGACGAAAGTCGAGCTGGCCGGGATGTTTATAGAGATCGTCACAGCCGCGCGGGTCGGGCGGTCCCCAGACCGGAATCGGTGCCCCCCGCCCCCAGCGCAGCGCAAACAGTCCCTGCACATGGTCCATGTGGTAGTGGGTGAGCAGAATACGCGTCAGCGATCCGGGCGGAAAGCGCGACGCCAGCAGTGGCAGGCCGGCATCCAGCAGGATGCGCTCGCGCCCGGTCTCAATCAGCGCACTGCAGGGCGCACGGGCGTAATCGCTATGGCGCTGCGCCCGCTGGCAGGCACGGCAGTCGCAGCCCGGCAGCGGCGCGGCGGTCACCCCACCGGTGCCGAGAAAAGTGAGTTTCATTGCGCCGCCTCCACTATCTGACGCAGCTGCCGGACGGTCTCTGCCAGCGCGCCATCGTTGTTAAGGATCAGGCAGCCATCGGGCTGCGGCTGGGCGGCGCGCGCCAGTCGCCGGGCGATTGCCGCTTCATCTTCCCGTCCGCGCTGGCGCAGGCGCGCCGCCAGCACCGCTGGTGTGACCTGCAGGCAGACCGGCAGCAGCTGCGGACCGAAGCGGGCCTGCGCCTGCGCCAGATGCAGCCGCGAGCCGTTGACCACCACGTTCTGTCCGCGCAGCAGCCACTGCTCTGTCTCACAGCCAATGCCATAGCTGAAACCGTGCGCCTGCCAGCTCACTGCGAATAGCCCCAGCGCCGCGCGGCGGGCGAACTCCGCCTCGGTCAGCGCCACGTGGTTTTCACCGCCCGCATCCGCTGCGCGGGTAATATAGCGATGGGCGATCAGCAGGCGCGGCGGCGGTGCCGCCCGCAGCGCATCCAGCAGGCTATCCTTGCCTGAGCCGGAGGGACCGGTGAGCCAGATCAGCCGCGCCATCAGTAGACCTGCCGGCCTTTGCTCCAGACGTGGCGCACATGCGGGTAGCCATGTGCTGTGTGCGCCAGCACCAGATCGGCGCGACACCCTTCGGCTATCACCCCGCGATCCTCAAGCCCCAGCGCGCGGGCCGGATTGCAGGTGACCAGCGCAATCGCCTGCGCCGTGCCGAGCGTGTTGCGCTCATCCTCAGCCAGCCGGAACGCCGCATCCAGCAGGCTGGCCGGGTAGTAATCGGAGGAGAGAATGTTCAGCAGGCCGTGAGACGCCAGCTCCCAGGCGGCGACGTTGCCGGAGTGCGAGCCGCCGCGCACGATGTTGGGCGCCCCCATCAGCACCTGCATGTTGCGATAGCGCGAGGCGCGTGCCGCCTCCAGGGTGGTGGGAAATTCGGCGATGCGGCTGCCCGCCGCATGGGACTCCTCCACATGCGCGGCGGTGGCATCATCGTGGCTGGCAATGGCGATGCCATGTTCCCGGCAGAGTCCGGCGATTGCCTGACGATTGGGCTGCGACCAGGCCGCCGCCAGCGTGAGCTGCTCATGCTCAAACTGATCCATCTCCGCGTCATTCAGCTGGTATTTGCCCTGGTAATATTCGCGATATTTTGTCAGCGACGCATACTGCCGCTGCCCCGGCGAATGATCCATCAGCGAGACCAGCGCCAGTTCCGGCGTGCCCATCAGCGCCTCAAACAGCGGCGCGGTGGTCGGGTGTGGCAGTTCACAGCGCAGATGCAGCAGATGCTCGGCGCGGTTCAGCCCTTTGCGGTTGCTGTCGCGGATGGCGTCGATCATCCTGCTGAGATTCTCCAGACGGTGACCGCCGTCGCGCACATCGCCGACGCCAATGGCGTCCAGCACGGTGGTAATGCCGCTGGAGACCATCAGCGCATCGTGGCTGCTCATCGCCGAATGCGCAGGCCAGTCCACTTTGGGTCGCGGGGTGAAAAACTTGTCGAGGTTGTCGGTGTGCAGCTCCACCAGCCCCGGCAGCAGCCAGGCCCCCTCGCCGTCCAGCGCGCCCGGCTGCTGGCTGCGGGTTTCGCTGAAGCTGCTGATACGCTCATCGCGGAACTCCAGCGACCCGCTGATGACCTCATTTTCCAGCACCAGTCTGACATTGTTGATGATCATGCCTGCGCTCCTGTCTCAATGGGGTGCATCAGATGCAGCCGATCGGCCACCTGCTCGCGCACCGCCCGATCGTGAAAAATGCCAACGATGGCGGCACCCCGGGCGCGCGCCTCTTCAATCAGACTCACCACTGCCGCGCTGTTGACGCTGTCGAGGGAGGCGGTGGGTTCATCCAGCAGCAGCACCGGATAGTCAGCGATAAAGCCGCGCGCAATGTTCACCCGCTGCTGCTCTCCGCCGGAGAAGGTGGACGGTGCCAGCGACCAAAGGCGCTGCGGCACGTTGAGCCGGCTCAGCAGTTCGGCGGCGCGCACTTCGCAGAACCGGCGGTCGACGCCGCGCTCCAGCAGTGGCTGCATCACAATCTCCAGCGTCGGCACGCGCGGGATGACCCGCAGAAACTGACTCACCCAGCCCAGCGTGTCGCGGCGCAGCGCGATAATCTGCCGCGCCGGGGCCTGCGCCATATCGACCCATTCCCCCTGGTGCGCGACCCGGATATAGCCGCTGTCGGGCTGATAGTTACCGTAGAGCGCGCGCAGCAGGGTCGATTTGCCGCTGCCCGAGTGACCGTGCAGCACCACGCATTCGCCCTCGCCCACCGTCAGGCTGGCGTTGTGCAGCACCGGCAGCGCCGCGCCGTTCTGGTTGTGCAGCACAAAGGTTTTACACAGGTTTCCGACCTGCAGACGCGGATTGATAGTCGTCATTTAATTGAGCACCGAAGAGACCAGCAGTTGTGTGTAAGGATGATGAGGATCGTCAAGCACCCGGTCGGTCAGACCGCTCTCCACCACCCGCCCCTGTTTCATCACCAGCAGACGATGTGCCAGCAGGCGCGCCACGCCGAGATCGTGGGTGACGATCACCACCGCCAGGTTCAGCTCCCGCACCAGGGTGCGCAGCAGATCCAGCAGGCGTGCCTGCACCGAGACATCCAGCCCGCCGGTCGGCTCATCCATAAACAGCAGCTGTGGCTGCGTCACCAGGTTGCGGGCGATCTGCAGACGCTGCTGCATGCCGCCGGAAAAGGTGGTGGGCAGATCGTCGATGCGGCCGGGGTCAATCTCCACCGCCTGCAGCCAGCGGCTCGCCGTTGCGCGGATGTCGCCATAGTGCCGCGCGCCGGTCGCCATCAGCCGTTCGCCGATGTTGCCGCCCGCGCTGACCTGCGGACGCAGGCCGTCCATCGGATGCTGATGCACCACGCCCCACTCGGTGCGCAGCAGGTGACGGCGCTCGCTTTCACTCATCTGCCAGAGGCTGCGCCCCTGATAGAGAAGCGTGCCCTGCTGCGGTGCGAGGCGTGCCGAGAGGCTGTGCAGGAGCGTGGTTTTACCGGAGCCGGACTCACCGACGATGCCCAGCACCTCGCCGGGATAGAGATCAAAGCTGACCTGCTCAAACCCTTTGCCCGGCGCATAAAGATGGGTGAGCTGGCTGACCGCAAGCAGCGGCTGTTCACTGTGCATGTTGCTGTTCCTGCTGCTGGTGGCAAAAGTCGGTGTCGGAGCAGACAAACATCCGCGTGCCCTGATCGTCCATCACCACCTCATCGAGATAGCTGTGGCGCGAGCCGCACAACGCGCAGGGTTCATCCCACTGCTGCACGGTAAACGGGTGATCGTCGAAATCGAGGCTTTCGACGCGGGTGTAAGGCGGCAGCGCGTAGATGCGCTTTTCACGCCCGGCACCAAACAGCTGCAGCGCGGGCATCATGTCCATTTTCGGGTTGTCGAATTTGGGGATGGGTGACGGGTCCATCACGTAGCGGCCGTTGACCCTGACCGGGTACGCATAAGTCGTGGCGATATGGCCATAGCGGGCGATATCTTCATAGAGTTTCACCTGCATGATGCCGTACTCCTCCAGCGCATGCAGGAGGCGGGTTTCGGTTTCGCGCGGTTCGATAAAACGCAGCGGCTCCGGGATCGGCACCTGGAAAATCAGGATCTGATCCTCCTCCAGCGGCGTTTCCGGGATGCGGTGACGCGTCTGGATCAGCGTGGCATCGCTGGTGCGTTCGGTGGTGGCCGCACCGCTGACCCGCTGAAAGAAGTGGCGGATCGACACCGCATTGGTGGTGTCATCAGCCCCCTGGTCGATCACCTTAAGCACATCCTGATCGCCAATCACACTGGCGGTGATCTGGATGCCGCCGGTGCCCCAGCCGTAAGGCATCGGCATCTCGCGCCCGGCAAACGGCACCTGATAGCCGGGGATCGCCACCGCCTTCAGGATGGCGCGACGAATAGTGCGTTTGGTCTGCTCATCGAGATAACCGTTGTTGTAACCCGTGAGTTCAGCCATGGTTGCGCTCCTGATAGTCATCCTGCAGCTGTTTCAGCAGCGCCAGCTCCGCCTGAAAATCAACGTAGTGCGGCAGCTTGAGATGGGAGACGAAGCCTGCCGCTTCCACGTTGTCGGCGTGCGACAGCACAAACTCCTCATCCTGCGCCGGGCTGGTGATGCGCTCCTGCTGTTCGCGGCTTTGCAGCGCCCGGTCCACCAGCGCCATCGCCATCGCCTTGCGTTCCGCCCGGCCAAAGACCAGCCCGTAACCCCGGGTAAAGTGCGGCGCGGTATCTTCGCGGTGGGCCACGCCGTTGACCATCTCACACTCGGTCAGCAGCACTTCCCCAATATCCAGTTCAAAGCCCAGCTCTTCGAGACAGATGCTGACGCTGACATAGCCGGTGCGGATCTCCCCGGCAAACGGGTGGGTGCGCCCATAGCCCCGCTGCGTCGAGTAGCCGAGTGCCAGCAGAAAGCCTTCGTCGCCGCGCACCAGCTGTTGCAGCCGTGCCGCGCGCGAGGCGGGAAACGCCATCGGTTCGCGGGTGATATCGGTCGGCTCACTGCCGTCATCCTCCTCCGCGGCCGCCAGCCCTTCGCGGCTCATCATGCTGAACATGTGCGGGCAGCTTTCCGCGACCGGCCGATCATCCCGCGGCGCGGCAGGCGTTTCGCCATTGGCCAGCAGCGTGAAGTCGAGCAGACGGTGGCTGTAGTCAGAGGTCGGGCCGAGCACCTGGCCGCCCGGCAGATCTTTATAGACCGCCGAAATGCGGCGTTCGATACGCATCGTCCCGGTCGCCAGCGGGCGACTCTCCGCCAGCCGTGGCAGCGTGGTGCGATAGGCGCGCAGCAGAAAAATTGCTTCGACCAGGTCGCCGCTGGCCTGCTTAATCGCCAGCGCCGCCAGTTCCGGATCGTACATCCCCCCTTCGGTCATCACCCGATCCACCGCCAGACCCAGCTGCTGCGCCACCTGATCGCAGCCGAGTTCAGCCACGGCCCGATCGCCACGGCGCAGATCGGCCTGCAGCTGGTGGGCATGCGTAATCGCTTTTTCGCCCCCTTTTACCGCGACATACATCAGCACACCTCCACAACGGTGGTACGCGGCACGGCCATGATCGCTTCGCCGCAGGTGAAGATGAGATCCACCCCCTGCGGAAACGGATGCGGCCGGGTGCGCAGATAGTCCAGCACGCTCTCCGGCAGCTGCGGCGCAATGGCGCGGGTTTCGCGCAGGCCGGGGCCGGAGAGTCGCAGCGTCAGACCGCCATTCAGCGACGGCACTTCGATAATCAGCGTGGTGCTTTTTTCCGGTGACAGGTTATCCCCCGCCGCAAACGCCGTCGGGTCGGGCTGCGCCGCCGCATGGCTCAGGGCAAAAGGCGCATCCTGCCGGGTGGTGATCGGCGCGCCGGTATGGAAGCGCAGATTGTTGCGCAGCTGTTCGTTGTCGATTTTCGCATCCAGCCAGACCGGACTCTCCTGATCGACCAGCGTCAGCAGCAGCGCCGTGGCCGCCGGCGAGAGCGCACCCCAGCCCTGCTGCAGCGGCAGCGAGACCATCACGCCCGGCTCACTCATCGCCTTCAGGATGCGGCGAAAGGCGCGCTGCGCGTCCGCAACAGGGTGGTTAAAACTTGCCAGTAAAGTCATCAGTTATCTCCGCGAACCAGCGTAAAGAAATCCACTTTGCTGCTGGCGATTTCGCGCGCGCGCAGCTGTCGCTGCTCATCACGCCACGCCGCCAGCGGGGTAATAATCTTCTCTTCCAGCAGCGGCCGGGTTTCCGGCTGCTGCAACAGTGCATCCAGCAGGGCGCAGCGCTCGGCGTGCGCTTTGTCGCGTCCTAACAGGTAGCTGTATCCCAGGGTGCCGTCGCTCAGCTGCACCACGGCGCGGGTCACCGTGGCATCCCCCATCACAAAGCGTTTCCCGGTGGCCCCCATTCGCGCCTGCAGCCGCGTCATGCCGATCTCGGCCGGGCGGATCAGGGTAAACTCGGGGTGAAGATTCAGCGCCTGCCAGTGCGCTTCAAGCCGCGCGGCGTTGCTGTGTGCCAGCACCGACAGCCAGCGCTGGCGATCCGTTTGCTGTTCCATCAGTGCTCCAGAGTCAGTTCGATCATGTCACCGCGGGTCAGGCTGACGGAGTATTCTGCCAGCGCACCATCTGCGGTTTTGTTCAGGGTCCGCACGCAGAGCAGCGGCGCATGGAGTGCGATATCCAGCTGACGGCACTCCTTCGCCTGCGCCCGGCGGGTGCTGATGCGGGTCTGGGTGCGCACCAACTGCTTGCCGGTGTGCTCCACCAGAAAGTCGTGCAGCGAGCCGCTGTTAAAGCGCTGAAGCTGCGGCCACCAGCTGAGGTCGGCAAGGAAGTGGTTAATCAGGCAGAGCGGCACGCCGTTGGCGCGGCGCAGGGTACGCAGATGAATGACGTTGTCGCCCTCTTTCACGCCCAGCGCACTGGCCACGTCACTGCTGGCCGGACGCAGCACCGCCAGCAGCCGCTCGCTGGTCGGGTGACTCCCCTGCTCCAGCAGGTTCTGACTGAAGCGCGCCTGAGCATGCAGCGGATAGTCATACGGGCGCATCAGCACCAGGATGCCCACGCCGTGACGGCGTTGCAGCAGCCCTTTCTGCACCAGCTCATCGACGGCCCGGCGCAGCGTGTGGCGATTCACTTCGTAGTGGTCGGCCAGCTGTTGTTCGGAAGGCAGATAGTCGCCGCAGCGGTAACGCTCTTTCAGCGCCTGCTCCAGCTGCGCGGCAACCGCCTGGTAGACAGTGGTCGGATGTCTGGATAACTCCATCACGATGAAATCCTCACGGGTTACGGAGTGGGAACGCAGTGAAAAATCACTGCGGGATGGCGTTACCTTGACGGTTTCAGATGACAGCAGCGTGACGGCGGGGTGAAGGTGCGGTGAACGTGGGAATGGCGTGTCAGACGCTGCGGGTCAGTCCCCCATCAATCCGGATATTCTGCCCGGTGATGTAGGCGGCACCTTCGGACAGCAGAAAGGCGATCGTGGCGGCCACCTCTTCAGCCTTGCCGTAGCGTTTCATCGGCACGCTCTGGCGGCGTTCGTCGGTGGCGGGCAACGAATCAATCCAGCCGGGCAGTACGTTGTTCATCCGGACGTTGTCTGCGGCATAGCGGTCGGCAAAGAGTCTGGTGAAGCTGGCGAGACCGGCGCGAAACACGGCGGAGGTCGGGAACATCTCTGTCGGCTCAAAGGTCCACGCCGAAGAGATATTGACGATGGCCCCGCCGCCCTGGGCTGCCATGATTGGCGCCACCAGACGCGCCATGCGCACGGCGCTGAGGAAATAGACCTCCATGCCTGTCTGCCACGCGTCATCCGTCAGGTCGGGAATGTCGGCTCGTGGGCCATGACCCGCCGAGTTGACCAGGCCGTCAATCCGTCCCCAGCGCTGCATGACCTGCTCTACCAGCTGCTGCACATCCGCCTGTGACTGATTGGAACCCGTCACACCGATTCCCCCCAGCTGCCGCGCCAGCGCCTCGCCCTTACCGGAAGAGGATAAGATTGCGATGCGGTATCCCTCATCCGCCAGCCTGCACGCGGCGGCTGCGCCCATGCCCGATCCACCAGCCGTAATGATGGCGACTTTTTCTGCGGTCATCTTTTGCTCCTTTTGCTGTGAAAAACGCATCTTCGCAGGAAAGCGATGTATTATCGCGCGATAAATAAACCTCTGAGCATGTAGAAAAACTACAGGATAACTATGCCACTCTCACGTCGCGGTCTGCCCTCACTGAATGCCCTGCGGGCGTTTGAAGCCGCTGGCCGGAAGCTGAGTTTCCGGGCGGCGGCGGCGGAGCTGGGCGTCACGCAGGGGGCGGTTGCGCAGCAGATTCGCGCACTGGAAGATCATCTGGGCATCCGCCTGTTCAACCGGCTTGCGCGCGGGCTTTCGCTGACGCCGCAGGGGGCAGCCTGGCTTGCTGACGTGACGCGCGCGTTTGATATGCTGGTCGAATCAACGGACCGATTGCTGGCGCGCCCGGACGTGGTGACGATCAGCGTGACGCCGACCGTCGCCGCCAGACTGCTGATCCCCCGGCTGGGCCAGCTTCAGGCAGATCTTCCTGACATTGAGTTGCGCACCGTCGCCACCGAGGCCCTGTCCGATTTTTCCCGTGACCAGGTGGATATCGCGGTGCGGCTGTCACGAACTGCCCTGCCCGCGACTCTGGAGAGCGCGCTGCTGTTTCGTCAGCATCTGATCGCCGTTGCCAGCCCACATCTGCTGGAGGGGCTCAGCCTGCCGCTGACCGCCCGTCAGATCGCGTCGCTTCCGCTGTTGCATGACGCGCATGACGGCTGGCCACGCTTCCTGCAGCAGGAGGGAAAGCTGCCCGGCGCCCGCTTTAACCAGACCACCCTTGCACTGGATGCCGCGATGGCCGGACAGGGCGTGGCGCTGACGAGCCGGGCTTTTGTGCAGGCCGATATCAAAGCGGGTCGGCTGGTCGTGGTGGCTGACGCGGGCGATAGCGCAGGTGACTATTATCTGGTGCGCAAACGTACGGATCTGCCTGGCAGGGCTGCGCAGGCGGTGTGGGAATGGTGCCTGGATCATCTCGGCGAATGTCCCTGAACCGCGCATCGCCACTTAAACGCGTTAACCTTCTGATTATCCGTTGATCTCAGATAATCACTGACTGAACAGATGAAATCTGCTTCCCTCTTCTGTCCGTTAAGCGTCAAGTTTTCTTATGAACACCCGATATTATTATCAGGCTTCTTTCACACAACATGGAGAGAGTAATGATTAGCTCAATCGATAACGGGTTTAAAGAGAGTGACGTTTTCAGCAAGCAGGAGAGTATGCCCAAAACTATTCCGCTTGCCCGGGAGACGGTAAACAGGCTGATTGCAGATGCCCCTTCTTCGACCACACAGCTCAGCAAGGAGGCAATAGATAAAAACCTGAAAGAGGTGATTCAGATACGCAACAGCACTATCGAAAAAAACAGCAGCACGACGAACGGCATTACCAACGATATCGATACCTGGTTTTCCGCTTTACAGTCCCACTCCTCTCTTTCTGAAACCGATATGTCCGGACTGATTTCCGATGCCCTGCACTCCTATACCGGCTCCGGTAACTCCACAACGCTTTCAATGGATCTGGCCGTCACCCAGGGCATGTTAAATAAACTGGTTGAGCGATTTGTTCCTGCGGATCAGCAGGCTGAGAGTTACCGTGAAGTGGAAAAGTTTGTGTCAGATAAGGCCTCTGCGCAGGATGCTGTCCTGCAGGATCTTACCCAGCGCTCACTGGATATCGCCCGCCAGTACGGCGACACGGCAGGCGTCACGCAGTTTGAGCAACAGCTGGATAGCATCAGTCACGGTGAGCATGCGACGCAGAAAGAACGGGATGCCATGCTCAGCATCACTGACACCACAGCGAGCAGCGCCGGCTGGTTATCCGCCTTCACGCAGCTGGTGCACAACAGCGGTGATAATGATTTTTTCAAACGCATCAGCTATGACCATATTTCACAGCTGGCAACCCGGATCGAGCAGTTCAATAACAAGGCAAACCATTTTGACGCGGGCTTCTCGCTGACGCAATAACGTGGCCTGAGCCGGGTAATGAGGGGTAAGCCTGACGGGCTTACCTTTTCCCGTTGCCGCTGGTTTTCAGCCGACACCTGCTGTATCTTTTCGAACTATCGTACTAGTTCAAAGGTGCAGAAATGATGTTCGCCACACTTGAAGAGGTCAGAAAAGAGATTGATCAGATCGATGTTCAGCTGGTGAGCATGATTGCTCAGCGTGCTGAATGTGTGAAAGCTGCGGCAACGTTCAAAGCCGATCACGCCGCAGTACGCGCGCCAGACCGGGTGCAGCAGGTCATTGATAAAGTCTGCCGACTCGCAGCGGAGAAAGGGCTTGCTGAGGTCATTATTGCGAAGGTGTACAGGAGCATGATTGAGGCGTTCATAGAGTATGAACTTGCGCACCATGCGCAGATCGGCAACAACCCACCTGACCCGGTGAATTAACCTCTTTGTGCGTGCGTGTCATTACCGGGACAGAGGCTGTCTGATGGGGCGAACATGGCGACAGCTATCAGCAGCTTGATCATTTGATGAAAGGCGCAGAATGAGGCCGGCGAACCGGCCTCAGGCATGATCAGATGGCGCAATAAACGCGCGCTTCACGTGGCGTGTAGATACCAAACGTCACCACGCTCAGTAAGCCATTAACAAACGTCTGCTGCACTTCAACCCGACTGACTTTTTCCTGACCGCCGCAGACCTGCGCCGCATCAATGCTCTTACGCTGACCGATACCTGAAACAAAGAACGGCTGGCTGGTGGTTTTCGTCGCCGCGCCAACCTGATTCTGTTTCATTACGAAAGTCTGCTGCGCACAGCCGGTTAAACTCAGAGCCAACAGCGCCGCAACACAAAGCTTGTTCATAAATATCCTTATCGCTTGAAATGTACAAATAAATGCTGAGTGAAATCATCACTCAGCCAGCCATCAGGTTATCGACAGCGAAAGCGAAAACATTAGAAATATTTTTCAATGCGGACTGTGCTTGTCGCTCGCCCTAGCACAAAAGCTTTGTTCCAGCTCATTTAGCAGCGACGCAGGTTTCCTGCTTATAGCGGATTCTGGCCTGCCGTGGTCTGTTTTGGGCCAGAAGTGGACATTATCTACGTTCGATGCATCCCTCGTGAGACAGGCCATCCCGGTTTGCATTCAGCTAAATTTTTTCCTGTTTTTAGTCCGGAACAGAAAGCATTCCGCTACAGCTGGCTGGTATGTTTATTACAGGACATTTAAATCAACAATATGCATGGTGCACCAACGATGAAAATGATTCTTGTTCGACACGCAGAAACAGAGTGGATTGCGAGAGGTCTTATTCAGGGGCAGAGCGATAGTACGTTGACTCACCGGGGGCAGCGCCAAACATCAGCCTTACTTGCAGCATTTGTCGCGAGTGATTACCAGGTTGAACGTGTTTACGCTTCTCCACTTGGTCGTACCTGGCAAATGGGACAGAGCCTGTCTGAGTGCTTTGGTTGCTCATTGGTAGCTGAAACTGCTCTTAAAGAACAGGCATTTGGTCAGTTTGAAGGCATGTCAACGGCACAGCTCCTTCAACACCATCCGAAAGATGCAAATGCGTTATTCAAATTTGATGCAGAGTATTGTCCGCCAGAGGGAGAGTCATTAGCACAGGCAACTCAACGAGTAATAACTTTCTTACAAGGTCTGCAAGGCACCAAAGAACATCTGTGCGTGTGTATCGTGACGCATGGGCATGTCAGTCAGGGAGTGTTAGCAATACTTAAAGAAGGGACTATCGATAACTTTACCCGGTACGCTCACCCCAATGCGAGTTACTCCGTTTTCGATTTTTTGGATGGAAAATGCATGGCGCTCAGATGGGGAATTGCCACACATCTACTTGAACGTTAGTTTTCTAACGGTCATTTGAGTTAGGCAATATTACCTTAAACACGATGTCCGCTTCTCACTCAAAGCGGACATTCTGATGACAGGCGCAGATAAGCAACAGAGAGCAGGTCAGTTAACCAGACTTTTTCACACAGGAATAAATGTCAGGCCTTGTGATACTCCATGCATAGTTTTCCCGATTAACAGGTTCATAGCCAAATTTTTCATAGAGCCAGGGAGCGGTGGTAGTAAACAACATGATTCTGCGAAGCCGCTCGAAAACAGGATGATGGTGTATGCATTGCATCATCCACCTACCTAGCCCTTCTCCCTGATATTCTTCAAGGATATAAACATCACAAAGGTAGGCGAACGTAGCGTAATCTGTGATTAAACGCGCGAAACCAATCTGAGCGTCATCGTGATAAACACCAAAATTAAGGCTGTTTTCGATTGATAGACTGACAATATTCCGATCAATCCCTTTAGCCCAGGTCGACCGCGTCAGATAACGATGGATGGCCTGCACATCCAGCCTTTTCCTGTCTGTACTTACGAGATAGTTATCCTTGTGCCATTCATATTTCTCTAACGTGCCCACGTTCACTCCTGTTTATAAATTTCCGGGAAACCCGACCTTATCACCTGATGAAAAATCGCACTATGCGCGCCTATTCCAAAACACATTCCTGAGCGCTTCTCCATGAGATACAGTATCTGTTTTCGCTCCTGCCATACTTCCTCTTTCATTTAATGAATCAACCCGAAATTCACCCTGAAGTTGCTCTGTTTACGTTCACTTTTCGCTCATAGCGGACACTAGCCTGCCGAATTCCGCGTTGTGCCAGAAGCGGACGTGAGTATTTGTGTTCAAGGATTACGCCGAGTCACCCTGACGGAGTGCGGCAAGCAGTCTTATGATAAATAACGCTGTCTGGCTCGCAGAAGAGTTCTGGCTGTCAAGCGCCAGCCTGCCCGTTAACTTCTCCAGGGTGGAATGATGACATTGCCCGGTTCACTGGCTTGCCTTATAACCTACAGGGAGCGTTTAATGCAGTTAATGAGAATGAGCTACGACGATCTGACTAAGGGCGGTGGCGAGGCAAAGCTGCACGTTTACGGCGTGGGTACCTTTCCGGTCTTTTCCGGCCAAAAGCCCTATACCAATGACCCAAACTGTACCTACAGGCCTGACAGTGCCATTCCGGTCGGGCCCTACTGGATTGTTCCGCGTCCTGAAGGCAGTATCGCTAACCGGATCAGAGGATGAGCCGTCGACACCTGGAACAGCTCAAATCATTCAGAGTGGTTTGCGCTGTTTAATTCGGAAACGATGAGTGATTCCATCTTCATCAATGGCGTTGCCCGCGGCGGTTTCCGCCTGCATCCTCTTCGTCCAGACGGCTCCGGAGAAAGTGAAGGGTGTATCACCTTCGTACGGCGTACTGATTTCTATACGGTAAGACAGGCGCTGCTCCGGAGAAAAAAAATTCGCGTGCCGGGTTCGAGAAACAGCCTGATGGCATACGGCTATGTTGACGTTCAGGGAGAAAGTAACTTTGCAAACTGCAAAATTCGCTAGAAAAGCAGCGGTTTTTTTCGTCTGCTTTATTGTAGCCTTTATGGTTTCGCGTTACGGGATGCCACTCTATCCGCTGACGGCGTGGCTCGTTGAGCATTCTCACCAAATTTTCAGCAGTTATCAGGATGACGTATACGAAGCTGGTACGGATCCGGTTACGTTCTTTTCCCTTTTGATCGTTATCGCGTTTTACGCTTTAGCCATATATTGGTTAGTTAAAATGGCAGTTAAAAAAGTAAAACGTGGATAGGCTGCTTGCAGTAAAAAACGGCGGTTTTATACTGCCCTGCACTTTTGTCTGAAAAAGCAATACCAAAAAGGGTTCGCGAGCGGGTTGTTATATTTATTATGGCAGAACGTCCCTGCTGCTATCATTTGACGTCCGCTTTTCGCTCACAACAGCCCCTCACTGATTAATTGTGCCAAATCAACAAAACCTATCAGCTAAAGTCTGAGCTGATACACCTCCATACGAGTGTGAACACGGTCAATGTGCGACGCTTACTGATAAATAGCCTGTGGAAGCGAAAGCATTTTGACTGGTAAGGCGTGATGGGACTGCCCTGAGTAAATGCTGGAACCCGGTCTGCAGTGATACCATCGCGGAAGACACGGCTGAATTTTATATGCGTCTGCTGCTCCCCCACCCGTCCCGATGTGAAAATTAACGGCTGCAACGGTGGCCTGCTGTACGGCGTACCGGGCGGTTATGAGTTTTATATCGCGCAGTACGGCGTGAAGAGGCCGGTGGGATATGCTCTGGAGGTGACTGATGGCGTGCCGGACTTTCTGGTGGTGGCTTTTGATACCCCTGGTCTCCGTCGGACGGCCGGGTGTTTGAAGCCCCTTTTTAAGAAATCTGCCCTTTATCTGAGAAGTCAGCTGAGCCTGCTGTCGGGGGAATATACCGCGAATAATAGAAGAGATAATGGCGATGGCTTCAGGGCTGGCGCTGCCGGAAAGAATAACGCGACATTCCCCCAGGGCAGTAAAAAAGAGGCCGCAACGTTATCTGTTGCGGCCCCCATTAAGATCTTAACTGACAGGTATTACGTTATTCACGAGCTTTTTATCTCTGCACTTAAGCTGCATCGACGCGGAATTGCTGTGCCCGCTGCGCAAGGCGATCAGAGAGTTCACGCAATTGCGTAGCAGAATTGACCTGATGGGCGTTGAGTGCTTCGTTTTGCTGCAGCTGGTTACTCATCTCCACCACTTCTTGCGCAATTTTACTGACGCGATGACTTTGCGCGATGCTATTTTGCTGTAACTCATCCAACTGTGCTACTACCCCCGAAACCGCGCCGCTGATTTGCGTGAACAGCACTTCCAGCGCCTTAACTTTGTCAAAACCATCATTCACATGCTGTTGAGTGTGCTGAATTAAACCATCAATCTGACGTGTTGATTCACCACTCTTTTGCGACAGCAGTCCCATCTCTTTGGCGACAACGGAGAAACTGCGGCCGTACGTTCCGGCGTGAGCGGATTCAATGGCGGCATTTAACGACAGTAATCGGGTTTGCATTGACAGACTATCCAGCATGGCGACAATCCCGGCGATATCGCCCGAGGCAGCAACGATCTGTTGCATTTTAAGTTCCATATTGTCGACTTCCGTGACGCAATTGCGCATCAGAGCATCAGCTGACTGCGCCTCCTGTGTGGCCTGCTGCGAGAGCTGTGCACCAATTTCGACTTCTTCAGACACGCGGTATAAACGCTGTGACAGATAGTGGAAGCTGGCATTCTGCGCCTGATGTTGCTGCATGAACTGTTCGTTATGCTGCTGCATATCTTCTGCACCGGCCGCCACGCTGACCGCAACATTATTAATGTCACTGACAATCTGCTGCAGACCGAAGCGCATCGATTCGATCGACTGAAACAGCTGGCGCGTCTCTAAACACTGGCGACCCGGCGTCTCATGGTTCGGTACCAGGTCGCCTGTTGCAATCTGTTCAAGCTGTCGGTTGGCTCGTCGAAGCGGCAATAGCACGCCGCGCATCAGCAGGCTGGAGGCCAGCACCAGTAGCGCCATCAAAATGGCACTGACGATCAGCGACATATTGCGGCTCTGCTTCAGTGTACTGAGGGTAAGTTGATTCACGCTGCTCAACTGATGGTTGGCCTGTTCAAGCTCGCTGAACCAGGCATCGTTAAACTGCTGCTGGAATGCCTGCATCGGCACAATAAAAAAGGCATTAATGTCATTGGCCGCTAACCCTTTCAACTGCTCTTGCAAACCTTCCGCTAACATCGCGAAGTCCTGAGCCAGGGGGCTGTCCGCTTTAGCATGGTAGGCAGTGAACAGCGACTGGGCTTTTGTTAACGAATCCCTGGAGGCGGTCGCCAGACTTTTCCAGCTATCGACCGAGCCGCTTTGCTGATCCTGCATTAAATAGATACCGGCGCGGTGGCTGTTATCACTGGCGGTGAGCAACTCGATACGTGCTTTATCCAGCAGGGCCAACCTTTCCCGCAGTTGATTGCCTTGCTCAAGTGAAATTTGCGTCTGATTAACGTGATTACTGAGCAGCAGTACGCCCGCGAACTGCAGTAAACAAAACAGCACGATAAACAGCAAAAACTGGCTGCGAAGGCTGGTGAGCCAAAGCGGCATACGCCAGGTAAGACGCGTGCGTAAACGTAGCGGTAACGAGATTACAGAAAGGAGTGACATCTAACGACCCCAAAAAATAAAAAGAGTATTGGGAGTGGGCATGACAATTTGGTGACAGCGGACGCGATTCAGCGCAAAACAGCATAATGCGCGGTCTTAAAAAAAATTATGGCCCTGTGACGCTAATTTTTTTGGCTAAGATGTTGTTCCATGAGTGGCAAAAGTAGCTGCTCCACAGCAGTAAAAACCTGAACCACCATGGAGTTTCCAAACTGCCCGTACGCCTGAGTATCCGAAACCGGAATACGGAAATGGGTTTTGTTCCGGAGCCTCAAATCCCATCAGTCCGCTGACTGAACATTCGGCCAGCGCAGCGGCTGCCCTTGAGGAACAAGCTTTCCTTCTGCGTCAGGCCGTTGCGATCTTTAAAGCTGGCAGGTCTGACGAAAAACTTACTGAAGTTGTAACCCCTGTAAAAGCTGGAAAAAAGACGAGCGTGATGACCGGAAGTAACTCATAGCGGCCGTTGCGGCGCAACGGTCTGTCCACGACAGAAGCGGACGTTTCCAACATTGCATTTACTAATCCGCGTAGAACAGATCTTACCGCGTAATAATGCAAACATGCCGGGATCATCAGGGACGTCTTTTCAGGATACGGACAGAGAAAGATGCCGGAAACGGCCGTCAGGCAGCAAACAGGCGCTGAGCAGTCTTAATGTAAATGTCACTATTGACGTAAAGGAAGGATATTCAAAACTTGTTTTCAGCATTTGAATATCCCGCCATCTGATTTATTCATTAAGCGACATATCGAATTAGCCGGTTTTAAATGAATCAACTACACGATTCAGATTCACGGTTTCACTCTCAACAAGCATTACTGCTGATGAGGTCTCTTCAGCCAGTGCAGAGTTTTTTTGGGTAACAGTATCAAGTTCAGAAATAGCAATATTAATTTGCTCAAGCCCCTTGCTTTGTTCATCCGTAGCGGTTCTGATGTTGTGCATTACATCATGTATCTCCAGTATCGCATCATAAACGCCTGAAATTGAATCCTGAGCGACATCAGATAGCTTTGCACCTTCTTCAATTTCCGTTACTGAATCGCTAATAAGATCGCTGATTTCCTTCGCTGACGATGAGCTTTTTTGCGCAAGATTCCTGACTTCTCCGGCTACGACAGCGAATCCTTTCCCGTGCTCGCCCGCCCTCGCTGCCTCAACGGCCGCATTCAGTGCCAGGATATTGGTCTGAAAAGCGATGCTTTCAATAATGCCGGTAATATCATTAATTTTTGACGATTTTTCCTGCATGGTTTTTAATCTGTCTGACAATGACAGGACTACGGATTTACCCTGTTCAGACTTTGTTCTGGTGTCGTTAATCAGCTCAGATACATCAGCAGAGTTTTGCGCGTTATTTTTAACCGCCACAGTCATTTCCTCCATACTGGATGCTGTCTGAACAATAGACGCTGCCTGCTGTTCCGTGCGGGCTGAAAGTTCATTGTTGCCGGAACTCACCTCACTGATACCCTTGACAATATTCAGTGACCCCTCTTTTATCTCAGAAATTACCCTGATAAGGCCTGACTGCATCTCACTGAGTTTAAAGAATAATCCCCCTATTTCAGTTTTGCGAGGGAATTCTGTTTTAACCTCACTGGTAAGATCGCCTGACTGAATACGTTCCAGTTGCGCATACACCTGTGACAGGGGTTGGATAAGCACGTTTTTAAACACCCTGATAAGTCCGAACATAAATATGAGATTGAAAATTATCATTCCATAGAAAAACACAGTCACCTTAGAGTAAGTCTCGCTGCTTTTTTCGGAAATATGGACGCTGATATCTGCCACCCTGCTTCGCCATGCATCATAATCGCTTTGCATTTTATCCTTATAGGGGCCGGCATTAATCGAGAACATAAGATTTGCATCCTTCTTATAGCCATTACTTAACGACTGCTGCAAAATGGCCGAATATGCCTGAAAGCTTTTCTGGAGAGATTTTTGTATATCTTCTGGTACTCCCCTGATATCAGCCAGTTGCTGATAGCTGGAAAAATCTTTTCTTGCCTGACTAAGGATCTTTTCTCCATGGGCAATAAAATAATTTACTTTTTCACTGCCCGGACCATCTTTGATCAACCACAGAGCAATCCGGTTAGTGTCTGCTCTCACCTCGTTTAACTGTGTCCAGATGTCGCTCAAAAGCCGTACTTTTTTACTCACAACGTCAGCGTTTCTGAAATTATCTCTGTCAGACTTTAAATAGTTGAGAAATACTAATCCTACGCAAAGCTGAATAACGATGATGAATATGCCACTGGTGAGAAGTACTCTTGAAAGTTTAAATTTTCTGATGGCCGACATTTTAATCTCCCTCTAAAAGATAAAATTTCTATCGGCAGAGTTACCGGTAACATTAGCTTTTTCTGATGATATGAATGCGCTATTAATTTGAGAGAATGCTGATAAAACAACCAAATTACTTTATTGTTATCTTTGGATTAAATTTGTTGCATTCTTGTCAAAAACAAATGCAAAGGTATCTGCCGTGAAGGCAGGATAAAATTTTGGAGATTTGTTTTTTTACAGTAACCCAACCTCTGAATAATGAAAAATGCTTTAAAATGTAACTAAGATGTGTATTTAAATATCTATATGTAAGCAGACGTTTACTCTGGGTGGTTTCTGGCAAATTAATAAAATGTATATGACTTCGTTCGAAAGGCGTAGGAAACACTGCCAGAATCTGCTTCTCGCTCATAGCAGACACAACCCTGCCTACAGCACCTGGTCTGTGGCTACGCTTTGTAACACCCTTACAAACGTCCGGTATCCACGGGATGTGCATCCGCCTGGTGTGAATTTTCTGCACCGCCACTCAGGTATCGGCACCCGAAGCAACCAGAAGCACAAATGAGCCTGTTACGGCTCATTTGTGTCATTCAGGGGTGACGGTCACCCTCTCTGAAGCGCCCAAACCACTCATTCCGCCATACCTGAAACCTGCTCAGCCACTCCTCTCTCTCCCTTCTCACGCCCGCTATCCGTGAGCGATGCCCTCACCTGCGGCAGGCTTTCCGGATAGTTCTGCTGAATAAACTCGATCATCTTTTCCCGCACGTAGCAGCGTAAATCAAAGGCGATTGGCGAGTTCTGCGCGGTCATCAGCATCCTGATGGTCATAGTTTTCTCGGTGGTATCGGTCACCTGAAGCACCTGAGTTTCCCCATCCCAGAGTCGGGTTTCGCTCAGCACCTTTTCAAAGTGCGTCCGCAGAGGCTCAAGCGGCATTGAGTAGTCCACATAGAGAAAGACTGAACCGAGAATCTGAGCGTTGTTGCGCGTCCAGTTCTGGAACGGATTCTCGGTAAAGTAGGTGATCGGCAGCACCAGGCGGCGCAGATCCCAGATCCGCACGACCACATAGGTCAGGTTAATCTCCTCAATCCAGCCCCACTCTTTCTCTACCACCACCGCATCATCAATTTTAATCGGCTGGGTAAAGGCGATCTGGATACCGGCGAACAGATTCACCAGCGACTTCTGTAGCGCAAAACCTATGATAATCCCCGCCACACCGGCCCCTGCCAGGATGGTGGTGCCAAATTTACGCACGCTCGGGAAACTCAGCAGAATCAGCGACAGGCAGAATAACACCAGAATGACAATAACCACTTTTTTGACGTAGATAATCTGTGTGCGGATTTTACGCGCGCGCAGATTATTAGAGATATTGATGTCGTAGCGGATATAAAGCATATCCTGCGCCACATTGGTCAGTCGTATTAATACCGAGCAAAACGACATAATAATAAAGACATTGATGATATTGGTAATTAAATCCAGCGAGTCAGGATGGAAGTTAATGTAATTAAGACCCACATTGATCATTAATAACGGGATGAAAAAGAACATCGACCCACTGAGGTGCTTCTCCAGCGATTTGAACAGCTTCCTGTCGCGACTCTGCCAGTAGCGGATAAACGCGAGCAGGATAAGACGGCCCAGGAAACCCAGTACAAATGAAAGCGAGACGAGTAATACAACAGGTACCCACGACGGGAAACCAGATAACTCACCGAATAACAATGGCATTATTTTCCCTTTTAGTAAGCTGACAACACCGGGTTGTCAGATAAGTGACACATGCAGTAACCGTTGTCTTCACGGTCATCCGTCTGTAATACAATCAATGGGTTCAAGTATGAACCATACCTGCAAAGTTGACAGGAAAAGCCTCGGCAGCCCGCGCCCCTGATGCGCCTCTTTTGCTTTTCAGCCAGGGCGGACAGTGACAGAAGTTGCCTGCGGCCCTGGCCAATATCATTAACCCGCCTGATATAACCGTTTCGCTTTTCTGACCCTTTTCGTTCCTTTGGGACAACAAAAATTGCTGCCGTACTCACTATAACCCCCGCTAAATGTAGACGACAGAGTCTTGTCTGCTAATTTTAAACTGTGCCCCGCCGTCGCTGAGAAAAACAACAATATGATTAATAGCATTAAACTTTCTGCTGATTTCCGCCGCAGTTTTCTGCGTGAAGTGCTGGTACCGCTGGTCGCCATCCTGCTGCTCACCTTTGCGGGTGCGGGCACGGCGCTGTTTATCGGCACCTCGCTCACTAACGCCGAAGCCCGGCAGCAACAGCAGCGGATGATTGAGGCCTCGTTTTCGCAGAGCCTGAATGAACATCTGCGCCAGCTGCACAGCCTGTCGCGCTGGGCGCCGCTTGAGCAGCACCTCTCCGCGAGCAACAGCGACCGCTGGCTGGATGAGAACATCGGTGAATGGCTTTACGAAATGTTCGGACATCAGCTGATTATGGTGCTGGATCAGCAGAACCAGATCGTCAGAGTCTGGCGCGAGGGCCAGCCGGTCGCTGCGCCGGATAGCGATCCGCTGGCGGGTGAGGTGTTGCAGAGTACGCTGGTCACCGATCCGGCGCGCCCGGACAGGGCCGACTATGCACGGGTCACGAACCGTGCCGCCGCCCTGGCCATCGGCAATATTCAGCAGGAGAGCCGCACCCTGCCCCGTTTCCGGCTGGTGAGCCTGAAATTTCTGGATGATGGCTATCTGGCGAGCCTGGCGGAACGCAATCAGCTTCAGGATCTGCACTTCACGGACGGCACGGCGCAGCCAGGCAGCGCGGCGCGCTATCTGCTGGTGGCGCAGGCGGGCGATCCGGTGGGGTATCTGGAGTGGATTCCCTCCCGTCCCGGTGCGCAGATGCTGCGGACCATTGGCCCCTCAACCGGACTGGCGGTGCTGGCGATCTCCCTGCTGTGTCTCTATATGGTGTGGCGGCTCTGGCATTCGCTGGTCAGCCTGTCGCAGTCGATGCTGCGGCTCGGCGCCTCAGAGGCGCAGGCGCAGCATCTGGCGTTTCATGATGTGCTGACCGGTCTGCCCAATCGTGCGCTGGTTGAAGAGCGCATGACGCAGGCACTGGCGCTGGCGACGCGCCACGATCAGCGGGTGGCCCTGCTGCTGATCGATCTCGACCGCTTCAAAACCATTAACGACACCTATGGTCATCACGCCGGCGATGAGCTGATCATCGCCGTGGCGCAGCGCCTGAGCCGGATCGTGCGCGCCAGCGACACCGTGGGACGCATCGGGGGCGATGAATTTATTGTGGTGATGCCGGATGTCGAAAACCTGAGCCAGGCGCAGAGTCTGGCCCAGCGCATCGTCGACGAGCTGGCCCTGCCAGTGACGCTGTTTGGCAGCGAGGTGTGGAGCGGTGCCAGTATCGGGCTCTCCCTCGCGCCCAGAGACGGTATCGATCGGCTGGAGCTGATGCGCAAAGCGGATATCGCGCTGTATGAAGCCAAAAGCGGCGGGCGTGGCAAATATCGGCAGTTTGAACGGGCGATGGATGAGTCGGTGCGCACCCGCCAGGCGATTGCAGCGGATCTGCGCTCGGCGCTGCAGAGCCGTCAGGGGCTGGAGGTGTGGTATCAGCCGCTGATGGATATCGGCGGTCAGCAGATGGTCGGGATTGAGGCGCTGCTGCGCTGGCACCACCCGACACGCGGCCTGATCGCACCCGGTGAGTTTATTGCGATTGCCGAAGAGACCGGCCTGATTATGCCATTGGGTGAGTGGGTGCTCGCTGAAGCCTGTGCCACGCAGCAGCGTTTCCCGACGCTGCTGGTGGCGGTCAACGTCTCGCCCGTGCAGTTCCGATCGGCGGGCTTTGTCGAGCGGATTATGGCGATTGTCAGCCAGCACGGCGGCGACCCGAAGCGCCTGGAGCTGGAGATCACCGAAGGCGTGCTGATTGAGGATGAACGGGAGGCGCGCGCGATTATCGTGGCGCTGCGTGAAGCGGGTTTCCGCATTGCGCTGGATGATTTCGGCACCGGCTACTCCAGCCTTAACTATCTGAGTACCTTCCCGGTCGATAAAATCAAAATCGATCGCTCTTTTACCCAGTCGCTGGGCGTGGCAGAAAATTCCGTGGCGATTGTGGAGTCGGTGGTGAAACTTGGGCATGCCATGGGCCTGATGGTGACGGCGGAGGGTGTCGAGACGCCGGGACAGATGTCGGCGCTGGCGGATGCAGGCTGTAATCAGTTGCAGGGCTATCTCTTCAGTCAGGCGGTGCCCGCCGATCAGCTTGCGGCGCTGATGACCTCCGCCGCGCCAGAGACGACGCCGCAGGCGTAACGGCCGGGAGGATAGCCTTAACGCATCGGTGCGCCCGGGCTATCCGTATCAGAGTCAGACCGCTATGCGCCCAGGCTGTCCAGCAGCGCCGCAGACGAGGCGACCGCGCCGAAAATGCCGCCCTGCATATGGATCATGCTCAGCGCCGCCTCGTGGTGACGCCGTTCAGTTGCCGCGCAGCAGTCGGAGAGCACCAGACACTCAAAGCCGCGATCGTTGGCTTCGCGCAGCGTGGTGTGAACGCAGACGTCCGTCGTGATGCCGGTCAGGATCAGATTGCGGATGCCGCGACTGCGCAGAATCAGCTCCAGATCGGTGGCGTAAAACGAGCCTTTGCCCGGCTTATCCACCACCACTTCGTCCGGCAGCGGCGCCAGCTCCGGGATAATCTCCCAGCCCGGTTCACCCCGCACCAGAATGCGGCCACACGGCCCCACATCGCCAATCCCGGCATTCATCCGCCGCGACCGCCAGCGCTTATTGGCTGGCAGGTCACTGAGATCGGGCCGGTGCCCTTCGCGGGTATGAATAACCGGAAACTGCCGTGCACGCATCGCGGCGAGCACCTGCTGCAGCGGGGCGATGGGCGCACGGGTCAGGCTGACGTCATAGCCCATGCTATCGACATAGCCACCCACGCCGCAGAAGTCGGTCTGCATATCAATGACGATCAGGGCAGTGTCAGCCGGGGTAAAATGGCCATCGAACGGCCAGGCGTAGGGGGTGGAATTAACGCTGTAGTCGGGCATGACTGTTCTCCATTTCCGGGCGCGGCATGCGCAGTTTGCTAATCAGGCTGTAACTGAGGGCGGCCGTGACCAGGCCAATGACGGCTTCACCGAACTGCGGAAAGGCCACATGAGCGATGACCGCACAGAGGCTGCCAATCGCCCAGGCGGCGAACGCGGTACCGCGGAAACGCTGTGCCGGACGCTGTTCGCTGATACGCGCCATAAAGATCAAATCCACGATCATCACTGCGCCAAACGGCGGCACCACGATGCCCAGCAGGCTCAGCCACTCCAGGAAGTAAGACCAGACCCCCGCCAGTGCCAGCACGCCGCCGATGCCACCCAGAATCAGCGTCCAGAGCCGCATTTTGCTGCTGAAGAGATGACTGAATCCCACCGCGCCGTTGTAAAGACAGTGTGTGCAGACCGATCCGAGGTTAATAAAGACAAACAGACAGGCGACCACCGAGAGAAACGCGCTGTGGCCCATCAGCATCGGCAGGAAGTTTCCGCCGTTGGTCAGCGGGTCAACTGCTGCGCCCACCGCCACAATCACCACGCCGAACAGGTAAGAGATCACGTTGGCAACCGGGAAAGCGGAAAAAGCCGCGATCACCGCCGAGCGGCCATTCTTCGACCAGCGGGTAAAGTCCGCGGTCATGGTGCCGGAGTCGGCGAAACCGGCGACCACCATCGTGACCGCGGTGCCCATACTCATGGCACCCGCCGCGCTGGCGCTGCCCTGCCACTGCGTGACGACGGCGAAATCATGGTCCCGCCCTATCAGCCACAGCGCCACGATGCCGAGCACCACGAACAGCGGCGCGGCGATCATCCCCAGCACCGACAGCGCCCGCACGCCCAGAAAGGTGATGCCGGTGTAGAGCAGCATGGCAAAGGCCGTCACCGCCAGCGCGTTCCAGCCAAAGGTCTGATTAATCACCGTGCCGGTGAGGCCGGTCTGAAAGGCATACCAGCCGATCACCACCGTCGAGAGAAAACCGGAGACCAGGATATAGCCTTTGCTGCCAAAGGTGCGCCGGGCCTGCAGGGCGAAATTCATGCCGCTGTTTCCGGCGAACCAGCTCAGCGCGCCAACATAGGCAAACAGCACCAGATTCCCCAGCAAAATGGCGATCAATGCAGGCCAGAAGCCCAGATGCCAGGTGATGATGCCGCCAAATAACGCATTGGTGAGGATCATCGGAAAACCGAACCAGACAGCCGAGACCGAGCGGGTGGAGTGACGATGCGACACTGGCACCGGCTGGTGTTCAAACTCCTGCTCCAGCGCAGGTGAAGACGATGTTTTCATTGTGTGATTCCCGGTTGAAGGTGATTCCACGGCTGAATGCGCTCGAAAGCGGCACTGGCAGCCAGCACTAAGGCATCATCAAGATGCCGTCCGACAATCTGGAGACCCACGGGCAGGCCGCGGGCGGTAAAACCGGCGGGCACCGACGCCGCGGGCTGACCGGTGAAGTTGAACGGGTAGCAGAATGAGAGCCAGTGATCGCTGCGGACCATACGCCCCGCAATGATTTCCGGCCCCTGGCTTCCCAGCGGAAACGGCGGCACTGCCAGCGTCGGAGTGATCAGCAGGTCGTAACGCTGCATAAAGCGCCACAGGCTGTTGCTGACCGCTTTGCGCACCGCGATAGCGTCAGTGAAGTTTTCCGCCCGCCACTCACGCTGCAGCATGGCGATCAGATGGGGTGACATGGCGCTGCCCTGCTCCGCCATCATCTGGCGCATGCCGGTGAGATCGCTCTCCATCGCCACCAGCGCACCGAAAGCGGCAGCCGGATCGCTGAAGCCAGGATTGGCCAGCTCCAGTTCCGCGCCGGTTTCAGCGGCAAAGCGCTGCACGGCCGCACTGACCACCGCCCGCACTTCCGGGTCCACCGCGACATAACCCAGGTCTGCGCTGAACGCGATGCGCAGTTTGCTGGCTGGCTGCCGGAGCGCGCCCAGCCAGTCAACGTCGCTGCAGGGGATGGAGTGACGATCCCGCATATCCGGGCCCGCCATCAGTGACATCATCAGGGCGGCATCGCGCACGCTGCGCGTCATCGGGCCGATGTGCTCCAGCGACTCCCAGCTCGACACGCCGGGATAGCGTTCATCGCGGCAGCCGGGCCAGAGCGGCACCCGCCCCATCGACGCCTTGAAACCAAAGATGCCGCAGTGCGCCGCCG
This sequence comes from Pantoea sp. Sc1, assembly GCF_000255315.1. Taxonomy (NCBI): domain Bacteria; kingdom Pseudomonadati; phylum Pseudomonadota; class Gammaproteobacteria; order Enterobacterales; family Erwiniaceae; genus Pantoea; species Pantoea sp. Sc1. The sequence goes on along the minus strand of NZ_AJFP01000001.1, from coordinate 1,671,503 downwards.
GAATGCGAACCGATCCACCCCCATCACTGCCCAGCGCAATCGGACAGAGCCGCGCCGCAACGGCCGCACCGGACCCGGCACTGGAGCCGCCGGGCGTCATCTCAGGATCCCAGGGATTACGCGGCGACGGAAACAGCGGATTGTGCCCGACCGCGCTGTAGCCAAATTCCGGTGCGGTGGTTTTACCCAGCAGAATGGCATCGGCGGCCAGCAGGCGTTCTACCGTGATGTCATCCTCTTCCGGCACGAAATCCCGGTAAGCCGCCGAACCGGAGGTGGTTCTGACACTGGCCGTGCAGATCAAATCCTTCACCGCCAGCGGCACCCCCGCCAGCGCACCCAGCGTCTCGCCGCGAGCGCGACGGGCATCCAGCGCCCTGGCCTGCGCCATCGCCAGGTCGGGCGTGGGGGTACAAAAGGCCTGTATTGTCGGTTCCCGTTTCGCCATTCGCTCCAGTGCGGCCCCGGTCAGCTCGCAGGCTGACACCTCCCCGCTGCGGATAAGTGCGGCCATCGTGGTGGCATCTTCGTCTAATAAGGAGTCAAACATGGATTACCTCGCCAGAATTGTACCCGTCAGGTAGTGCATGAACCGTGCCAGCTGACACCAGGCCGGGCGCTCTGAAGCAGGGATGCCAGATGGAATACGGCCTGGGATACAAGATCGAATTCTTATGGTGGCGGACGGGCTTACCTGTTTATTTTTTCAGCACGATGATGGCGCAGGGCTGCGCGATAAGGGGGCGTGACTGGTGAATGGTTTTGCGGGCTGGCTTACAAAACGGTGTTGTTAATCCGCAACGGCGGCTGAAATGCTGGAATGAATAACCTTATTTTTACCATGGATGTTTGACGGTGCTGCGCAGGAACTGAAAATCGGGTTTCAGGGATTTATAAGTTACGACAGGGATGAGAAGTGCGCATTGAAGAAGATATTTATCTCGAAAACTACGAAATCAGGCGAAAAAGATTCATTTATGATCGGCGTATTCATCACAGTTATGCGTTTGTTGTCGGCAATAACAATTACACCGTCATCGTGGGTAAGTTGATGGATGAACTGACCTTTACCCGCATTGGATACCGGATGCCACCAGGGATTTCCTTTCCGGTTAACGGGCTGGCTGAAGTTTGTTTTGACGTCTTTGATGGTATGGAATGCCTGGGTGATTTCCGCCATATCAGCTTTGCAGGATTAGGCAGTGCTGTCGTTATCAAACGCGTATTCCTGGCATTAATGGCACACCATGAAAGCTTCTTTGTGGGCGGTTTTGTTTTCCAGGCTGCATCAGGAGAGATCGTTGACCGCAATCGTCCGACACACCTTGAGGAGATCTACGACGCTTTGCCTGGCTTAAAAAATGAACTGCGCTACAATCGCCGGACCGGGTTGCCGAAGAAAGCGCCGCAACCTTTAATCCCGGACTATTTCCAGGCTTATAAAACAGTGACTACAGGGAGAGCTTGCTATGTCGTTTTACGATAAACACAATGGCATCACAGATGCGGCTGATGCCGAGAACAGGGAGTTAAGGGCACTTTTGATTGCTGAGTGGCTGGACAGGCCCGATCTACCCGCCATTAAAGCCCAGTTAGCTCAGGCGAGAAAACGCTCCTCATCTGCCCTGTTGCGCCGTAAGTTAAAAGAACTGAACGCGCGCGAAAGGCAGGAAGCTAACATCCCCGATTAGCGCTTAAAGGCCCATATTCGGGCCTTTCCTGTTTTTAAATCGCTTCTGGTTTAACCGCGGCGGCTTCATGCCACCTGCAACTCACTGCGATTCCGGAAAATCGGTCTCCACCGATGTCTGTTTCCACGCCTCAATTTCCGCCAGCCGCTCTTTGAGTTTGCTGGTCACGGCGTCATGGCCCCAGGCTCCCATCACCAGATGCCGGGGCGGATGATCATGTTCAGTAATTGCGATCATCGCTGCGGCGGCGCGCGCCGGATCGCCCTTCTGCGTGCCGCTGTAGTCGGCGGTGGCTTTCATTCGCGCGGCGGCGGTCTCTGCATAGTCCGGCAGCGTGCTTGGCGTCTGATGCAGCGAGCGTCCGGCCCAGTCGGTGCGGAACGGGCCTGGCTCGACGCAGGTGACATGAATGCCCAGCGGCCCGGCCTCCTGGGCCAGCGCATCGGACCAGCCCTCCACCGCATGTTTGCTGGCGGCGTAATAGCCTGAGCTGGCAAAGCCGATCAATCCGGCCACCGAGGTAATGTTGATAACGTGCCCCCTGCGCGCCTGGCGCATCGCGGGCAGCACGGCGCGCGTCAGGGCAAACAGACCGAAGACGTTAGCGTCAAACTGGGCGCGGATTTCGCTCTCCACCCCCTCTTCAATCGAACTCTGATAGCCATATCCGGCGTTGTTCACCAGCACGTCAATCGTTCCGAACGCACCGATGGCCGCCTGCACCGCCTGATCGATACTCGCCTGCTGCGTGACATCCAGGGCGACCGCCAGCGCATTATCATGACCTTCCACCAGATCGGCCACGGCCGACAGGTTCCGGGCTGTCACCACCACGTTAAAACCCCGCGCGATAGTCTGCTGCGCCAGTTCCCGACCAAAACCGGTCGAGCATCCCGATATAAACCAGACTGGGCCTGATTGAGCCGCCATAGTAGGACTCCTGTTGCGTTTGATGAAGCGATAAGACCCGGATACGAACGTATCCGGGGAGAGACAGATAAGGCTAGCGAGGCGCCATCGCCTGGCTTAGCCCTTCGTGCTTTTATGGAACAGCTGGCTGGCGGTGTCGCTGATGATCTGCGCTGCGCCGCGATCGCCCTTCGCCATGGAGGCCATAAAGGCTTTTGCCTGTTTAAAGGTGATATGCGGCGGTAGCGGCGCCACTTCCGGATCGGTTTTCACCTCCAGCAGCACCGGGCGATCGGCGCTGAGCGCCTGCTGCCAGGCCCCCACGAGGTCGTCAGGGTTATCCACAAAAATCCCGACCATGCCCAGCGAGCGGGCAAATTCCGCGTACTTCACGTCCGGCACCTGCTGCGAGGCGTCAAAGCGGGGGTTGCCCTCCATCACGCGCTGCTCCCAGGTCACCTGATTGAGATCTTCGTTGTTAAACACGCAGACGATCAGGCGCGGATCGGCCCACTGTTGCCAGTATTTCTGGATGGTGATCAGTTCAGCCATGTTGTTCATCTGCATGGCGCCGTCACCCACCAGCGCCACTACCGGTTTATCCGGGTGCGCAAATTTCGCTGCAATGGCGTAAGGCACCGCTGCGCCCATGCAGGCCAGCCCGCCGGAGAGCGAGGCCCGCTGCCCCTGTTTGACGCGATAGTCGCGGGCAAACCAGTTGGCACAGGAACCGGAGTCAGAGGTAACAATGGCGTTGTCCGGCAGCTGCGGGGACATCTCCCACACCACCCGCTGCGGATTGACCGGGTTCGCCGGTGCCATCGCGCGCTCCTCCATCAGCGTCCACCAGTCACGCACCTGAACCGCAATCCCTTCCTGCCAGCTGCGATCCTCTTTGTGCTCCAGCAGCGGCAACAGCGCGCGCAGGGTTTCTGCCGCATCGCCGTGCAGATTCACTTCGCTGGGGTAGCGCAGGCCGAGCATGGCGGGATCGATATCGATCTGCACCGCTCGCGCCTTGCCCTCCTCCGGCAGAAATTCGGTCCAGGGGAAGCCGCTGCCGATCATCAGCAGGGTGTCGCAGTTCTGCATTAAATCGGATGAGGGTTTGGTGCCGAGCAGGCCAATCGAGCCGGTCACAAAGGGCGCATCGTCCGGCAGCACATCTTTGCCCAGCAGCGCTTTTGCCACACCGGCCCCCAGCACATTGGCGACCTGCACCACCTCGACAGCGGCATTGCGTGCGCCTGCCCCGATCAGAATCGCCACTTTTTTACCGGCGTTGAGCACCTCAGCGGCGCGTTGCAGATCCTCCTCATAGGGGATCACTTTCGGCCGCTGATAGCCACTGCCGGAGTGGGTGAAGCCGTGCAGATGCTGCGGCGGCTGCCAGGCTTCATCCTGAATATCTTTCGGCAGGATCACCACCGCCACGCCATTCTGCGCTTTGGCAATCCGCACGCCACGATCAAGCAGGTGACGCACCTGCGCCGGGGTGGCGGCTTCCTGAACGAAGTTCGCCACATCGGAGAAGATGCGGTCCAGGTTCATCTCCTGCTGATAACTGGCCCCGCGCGCGGTCGCTTCCGCCTGTCCGGCAATCGCCAGCACCGGCGCATGGTCCATTTTTGCGTCATAGAGCCCGGTCAGCAGATGGGTCGCACCCGGCCCGCCGGTTGAGAGGCAGACGCCCAGCTCACCGGTGAACTTCGCGTGACCGGCCGCCATAAAAGCGGCCATCTCTTCGTGCCGCACCTGAATAAATTCGATGCCGTCCCCTTTGGCGTTCGCGCGCTGAATGGCCCCCAGCACGCCATTAATCCCGTCCCCCGGATAGCCGTAAATGCGGCTCACACCCCACTCTTTCAGGCGCTGGACAAAAAAATCACTGGTTTTCATGCTCATCGTCGCGGTTCCCCTTGTAGTCCATGCAGACTTAAAGCGTAGTCGACGATGCGCCATCGCCGTTAATTGTTCGCCATAGCCGGGTAGCGCTGACGCAAATCACTGAATATCTGCGCCATGTCCGCCGTTTCGCCTGCCTCTGCGACCGCCCGAAAAACCTGGGTTTTCAGGAAGTGACGCCAGCTGACCGGCGCGGCGGCAAGAAAGGTGGTCAGTGACTGATAGCGCTGGGGTGTCCAGCGTTTTTCAAAGCGCTGACGCGCCTCGCCATGCTCAAAATGGTGCGTGACCCGTTGCGGCATGGCAGCACGCAGTTGCTCAGTCGCGACCCGATCCACGCGGTTATTCACCACCACCACGCCATACTGCGCCCTGGCGGCGTCGAGGCTGAGGTAACCGCAGCGCACATCCTGCAGGACCGCCTCCGCATCGCGCTGTGACGGCAGCCCGTAGCCCCCGGCACCCGGCCCGCGGACTTCGACCACGTCCCCCGGCTGGCAGTGGATCACATCGGTGTTGCCGTGCCGGATGACCTCGCCGTTGCGCCGGGTCTGGAAGTGGGAGAGCGCCCCGCTTTGTCCGCCCACCACGCCCGCCGAGGCGAAGACCGAGCGGTTGCGGTTGCGCGCGGTAATCGTGGTGTTGGGCGAGAAGATCTCGAACGCCATCTCTGTCGCCAGGCCGCCGCGATAGTGACCCGCCCCGGCACTGTCCTGCGCCAGGCCGTAGCGGTGAAAACGGATGGGGACTTCCGCCTCGTTAATCTCAATCGGGGTGTTTTTCAGGAAGGCGGAAAGACCGCCGGAGCCGTCAGGGCCATCGTGACGCGGGGTGCCGCCTGCACCGCCGCCCACCGGGCCCAGCGAAGCCACCACGCTGCGGTTGTGCGTCTGGGTGCGGATATTCATGATCGAGTTGCCGCCGGGCGAGTTGGCGGGCAGACGATCGGGCATCGCCAGTGAGAAGACGCCGACGGTGGCAATCTGCGACAGCGCACAGGTCAGCGAGCGCATGCCTACCGCAGCGGGCGCCTCGCAGTTCATGACCGTGCCCGGCGGCAGAATGGCGCGGGTGGGCCGCAGCGTGCCCGCGTTAAGCAACAGGGAGCGATCCAGCGTGGAGAGTACATAGGTGACACCGACCAGCGCCAGCGGATGTCGCTCCCGTCCGCCCGTGGGCATGTTCAGCGACGAGGCCAGCTGCGGGTCGCTGCCGGTGTAATCCAGCTCCAGCCGGTCGCCCTGCACCCGCAGCGTGACGGCGATGCGGCAGGGATAGCCACCCTCGCCATCCTCATCGGCGTAGTCAGCATAAAAGTATTCACCGTCGGGAATGGTCGCGATGATCGTGCGCGCCTGCGCCTCGGCGTAATCCAGAATGCCTTCAATACCCTGCAGGAAATCGTCGATGCCAAAGCGGGCAATAATGTCGTGAATTTTCCGCTCGCCCACGTTGACCGAGGCCAGCTGTGCCTTGAAGTCACCCCAGTTCTGGTCCGGCACCCGCACGTTGAGCCGCATGATGCTGGCGACCTCTTCGTTGAGCTGACCCTGTCGCATGATCTTCAGCGGCGGGATGCGAATCCCCTCCTGCACAATGTCGGTCAGCGAACGCGACAGCGAGGCGGGCACGGCCCCGCCGACATCGGTGTTGTGAATATGTCCCACCGCGAAACAGACAATCTCGCCCTGGTGGAACACCGGTTTCCAGATGTGGATGTCGGGGGAGTGGGTCGCGACGTTTCCGGCGTAGGCATCGTTGGTGATGCAGATGTCCCCCTCGGCGTACTCCTCTATCAGCGCCAGCACCGGCGCATAGTCGATGCCGCTGTACCAGGGCGCACCAAAACTGCGGGGTGAGGCAAACGCCAGCCCGCTGCGGCTGACAATCTGGCAGGAGAAATCTTCCGTCTCCTTAACGAAGGTGGAGTGCGCAGTGCGCATCAGCGTAAAGGCCATCGCATCGGCGGCGGCAGCGCAGTAGTTCGCCAGGATCTGTAAGTTACGTCCGTCAATCGCCATGTTATGCCTCGTTCGCCGTAATCAGCAGGTTGCCAAAAGTGTCGACCGTGACGCCCATGCCGGGCGGCACACAGGTGGTGCAGTCATCCTGAGCAATGATGGCCGGGCCACTGAGCTGATGGCCGGCGCGCAGCCCGGACCGCAGCACCAGATCAACCTGATGCCAGGCACCGTCAATCCACGCTTTCGTCTGCTTCAGCACCGGCACCGGTTCCGTCGCCGGGGCCAGCGGGGCAATAACCGGTTTCGGCGTCGGTGAGGTGATTACCAGCCGCAGGTTAATCAGCTGCACCGGGGCCTGCGGATCACAGTGACCAAACAGCTGCTGATGCTGGCGATCGAAAGCGTCATGCAGCGCCGTAAAATCGGCCTGCCTCAGCCAGCCTGCCTCCAGCGGCACGTCGATCTCAAACGACTGTCCCTGATAGCGCATATCGGCGCTGAACTGCAGGCTGTAAGGCATCGCGCTGCCGTGCTCCTCAGTCAGCCAGTTGCAGGCGCGCTGCTGCAATGCCTGCGCTTCCGTGGCCAGGGTGTCGGCCAGGGCAGGAGTCAGATCGCTGTAGAGGGTGCGGATAAAGTCATTACGGATGTCAGCCACCAGCCCGCCCAGCGCCGACAGCACCCCGGGCGTCGGCGGCACAATCACCCCTTTCAGGTTGAGTTCACGGGCCAGGAAACAGCCCATCATCGGCCCGGCACCGCCAAAGGCGAGGAACCAGAATTCACGCGGATCGAGGCCGAACCGTGACAGCAGGCCGCTGGTGTCGCTGTACATACCGGAGATGGCCAGCTCAATGGCGTTTTGCGCGGTCTCCTGCACCGTCAGGCCGAGGGCATCGGCCAGCGGTTGCCAGGCGGCACAGGCGGCCGCGACATCGACGGCGACAGCGTTGTAGCCCAGCGCGCCGTGCCCCATCATGCCGCAGGCGGCAAAGGCGTCGGTGGCGGTCGGCTGCGTGCCGCCGCGGCCGAAGCAGACCGGGCCAGGCAGCGATCCGGCACTGTCCGGGCCCATCTGCAGCACGCCCTGCCCGTCAATCCACGCCAGCGAGCCGCCGCCCTGGCCTACCGAGGTAACGGCCACGGAGGGAATGTAAATCGGGAAGTCCCCGATGATTTCACCGTTGCCCTGCGCCACGTTGCCGTCGATGATCACCGCCACGTCAGCACTGGTGCCGCCGATATCGAGGCTGAGAATGTTGCCGAACCCACAGGCGCTGGCGAGATAGCTGGCCCCGATGACCCCGGATGCGGTGCCGGAGAGAACCATCTGCACACATTCACGTTTCGCCTGGTCGACGCCCATGACGCCACCGTTCGATTTGGTGATGCGCGGCGGCGGCTGCACGCCGAGCCGCTGTAGCGCCTGCTCAAAGGATTCAAGGTAGTGGATCACCATCGGCTGCACGTAGGCGTTGATGGTCGCGGTAATGGTGCGTTCATATTCGCGGATAATGGGCCAGATGTCGGCAGAACAGGAGGTCAGCAGCTCGGGTGCCTCCTCATTGATAATCGCTTTCACGGCCGCTTCATTGTGCCGGTTGCGATAGCTGTGCAGCAGGGAGACCACGATGCCCTGGCAGCCCGCAGCGCGTGCCTGCGCGATAGCGTCGAGTACGCTCTGGCGGTCCACCGGCTGGAGTACCCTGCCCTGCGCGTCCATGCGTTCACGGATGGCAAAAACCCGGTCGCGCGAGATCAGCGGTGCAGGACGCCGCGAAAAGAGGTCATGGATATGGGGAATTTTCAGCCGGGCCAGCTCCAGCACATCGCAGAAGCCCTCGGTAGCGAACAGCGCCAGCCGCACGCCACGCCGCTGGATCACCGCGTTGATGCCGACCGTGGTGCCGTGGGTAAAGTAGCCAATCTCCGCGGGGTCGATCCCCTGACGCTGCTGAAACTGCGCCAGCCCGGTGGTGATTTCACTGCCGGGCTGATCCGGGCGCGACAGGACTTTCAGGGTATGAATCTGGTTCGTTTGCTGATCGAGCACGGCAAAATCGGTAAAGGATCCGCCAATATCCACGCCAACGCGGTATCGCATCTCGGGTTAACTCCTGAGTCAGGGAGGGGGAAATTCCATCAGCGTCCCGGGGTGTTGCACCACACGCCAGCCGAGACGCTGGTAGACCTGATGCGCATCCTGGGTCGACAGCATCCAGCGATGCACCGTTTGCAGCTCCGGATGATCACGGACGCAGGTCGCCAGCCAGCTGCCCAGTCCGTGTCCACGCCAGTTTTCGTCAATGATGACGTCGCACAGCCAGCCAAAGCGGGTGTAATCGGTGATAAGACGGGCGAAGCCAATCTGCGCCTGCTGGTGATAGAGGCCAAACGGCAGCGAACCGGCGATCGCCCGCAGGGTTTTCTCGCGTGGCTGGCCCTGTGCCCAGTAGGACTTCTCCGCCAGCTGGTGGTGTATCCACGCCAGGTCGAGCCGCTGACGGTCGGTGGAGACGGTGAACGCATCGCGCTGCCACTGCTGGTCAGCAATCAGTAATGAGCTCATAACAACTCCTGATAACGGTTAAAAACAGTCTAAGGGGGTTCGCTGATCGGGTGAGGCTGAAGCGCGCCCTGAAACCGGATGCAGCGACTGAATTTTGCGCCGGGAAGAAATTTTATGCTGAGGGGAGTCAGGCCGATGCATGATGCAGAGTGAACGGGCGGGTAAGGGAAAAATCCGGGTAAAGCGTGCAGGTCTGCACAGCCCCCGGAGCGCGGTCTGCGCCGGGTGCGGTGCATGCCGGTAGTGACCCTCTGCCGTAAAAAGCGCAGAGGATCGGCCCCCGGCTCTGGTCACTACGCCCCGAGTTCGACAGAGTTCTGCTTGTCGATAAGTGAACGCAACGGCACGCTGCTTTTCATGATGGGCGATTTGATCACGATATAACTGAAATATTTGTCGATGCCGATCTGCGCATCCAGCATCTTCTCAATCACTTCCTGGTAATGTTCAATGCTGCGGGTAATAAAGCGCAGCAGATAGTCGTAGCCGCCAGTGATCAGATGGCACTCCATCAGCTCATCGACACTGCGCATCGCCGTTTCAAACTTCATAAAATCTTCGCGGCGATGGCCCGACAGCGTGACTTCGGTAAAGACCGTCACAGAATCGGTAATGCGGGTGAGATTGATGTGGGCTTCATAACCGGTAATAAAACCAGCCTGTTCCAGACGTTTGACCCGTTGCAGGCAGGGGCTGGGGGAAAGGCCTACTGCGTCGGCGAGGTTAACGTTGCTGATACGGCCATCTTTCTGGAGTTGCACCAGAATGTTGATGTCGATGCGGTCGAGTTTCATTAAGCCGTTCATAGCACCCCTCATTGTCAGAGCCTGGCCCATCAGGCGTCAGTATTGCAGGCTGGCAATAACCTGGCCTGACGGGCCAGGCGCTTAAGCAAATGTTCAGAACCTCCGGAAGATATATCACGCTTTACGGTAAATGCGCCAGCGCTTCGCAGTGGTTATACCAGCAGGAGGTTTTTAAATTACTTCAATAAAATCAATGAGGAATCACAGTTTAACCCAGACGACCTGTGGCACGCGCCAGCGCAATATCGAAGATATGCAGCGCCTCTTCCAGCTGGGAGTCGGTCGTCACCAGCGGGGCCAGGAAACGGATAGTATTACGGTGCAGACCACACTTGATGAGCAGCAGTCCTTCCTGACAGGCGCTGTCGAGGATCTTCTGCGTCAGGGCCGCATCCGGGCGGCCGGTTTCGAAATCGAGGATTTCCACCGCCTGCATAAAGCCCACGCCGCGCACATCACCGATGCAGGCATATTTATCCGCCAGCTGCCGCAGCCGGGCATTGAGCTGTTCACCGAGCTGGCAGGAACGCTGTAGCAGGTTCTCCTGCTCAAACAGATCCAGCACCGCCAGCGCCGCCGCACACCCCAGCGCATTGCCGCCGTAGGTGCCGCCCAGTCCGCCCGGCGCTGGCGCGTCCATGATCTCCGCCCGTCCCACCACACCGGAAATCGGCAGGCCGCCGCCCAGGCTTTTCGCCAGCGTGATCAAATCCGGTTTAATGCCCAGCTGCTGGAACGCGAACATGGTGCCGGTTCGCCCGAAGCCGGACTGCACTTCATCACAAATCAGCAGAATGCCGTGCTGGCTGGTAATGCGGCGCAGCGCCTGCATAAAGGCCGGGCCCGCAGGCAGGAATCCCCCGTCGCCCTGCACCGGCTCGATAATGATCGCCGCCACCCGCTCAGGCAGGATCTGTACCGCGAACAGCTGCTCCAGCGCCTTGAGGCAATCCGCCTCAGTAATGCCGTGCAGCGGATTGGGGAAAGGCAGCCGGTAAATCTCGCCAGGGAACGGGCCAAAGTTCTGTTTATAAGGGGCGGACATGCCGGTCAGGGTGACACCCAGCAAGGTGCGGCCATGAAATGCACCGTCAAAGGCGATGATGCCGGGGCGCTGCGTGTGGGCGCGGGCAATCTTCACCGCGTTTTCTACCGCTTCGGCGCCGCTGGTGAAAAAGACGCTCTTGTAGGCTTCGTCTCCGCCTACCAGCCGGTTCAGCCGCTCCGCTAACGCAATGTAGCCCGGATAAGCCACCACCTGAAAACAGGCGTGCGAGACCAGACCGAGCTGGCGGGTCACGGCGTTGACCACCGCCGGGTGATTGTGCCCGACATTGAGCACGCCGATGCCGCCGACAAAGTCGAGATAGCGATTGCCCTCCACGTCCCATACTTCACTGCCTCTGGCGCGCTCGATCACCAGCGGATGCGCGGTGACGACGCCACGCGGCACGTTCTGCTCACGTGCATCCAGTAACAGGTTGTTATCGGAGTATGCTTGCTGCTCTGCCATGACATTCTGCATTTTAAACCCTCATCCACGTAACGTTCGGTTGGCTCAAGTATCGCAACCTGTTGGTTTCCGACGCTGCCGTAATTCCGCAGGCAGCGGCATTTCCTGTCAAAATCCCGCTGCTTTCAGCAGGGAAATTTCTCTGCCAGCGCCTGACGAATCAGGGTGACAAACACGTTAACGCCATGCGGGATCAGCGCATCGTTAAAGTCGTAGGCGGCGTGATGTAACGGTCTGCAGGGCGCAGACCCCAGCCAGAGATAGGCACCGGGCCGCGCCTGCAGCATAAAGGCGAAATCTTCTGAGGTGAGCGCGGGCTGCGGCGCGGTTTCAGCGGCGATGCCCGCCTGTTTCAGCGCCTGCAGGCAGAACTGCGCCTCATCCGGGCTGTTCAGGGTCGCCGGGTAGTAGCGCAGATAGCGCACCTCGGCATGCAGGCCATGCGCGGCGGTGACATGTTCCGCCATCTGACGCAGTCGCGCTTCAATCGTCGCCTGTGCCGTCGGGCTGAAGGTGCGCACCGTACCGGTGATGTTCGCCTCCGCCGGGATCATGTTGTGGGAAAAGCCACCCTCCATCCGCGTCACAGTGAGCAGCGCCGTTTCACAGGGGTCGAGCGCGCGTGAGACCAGGGTATTCAGCTGAACCACCAGCTCGCTGGTCGCCAGCAGGGTATCGCGGGTCAGGTGGGGCTGAGCGGCATGGCCGCCCCCGCCCAGCACCCGGATATCGAAGCGGTCTGCCGCCGCCATGATCGGGCCGGGCCGGGTCTGCACCTGGCCCAGCGGCAGTTCCGGCCAGTTGTGAATGGCGTAGACCGCCTCACAGGGAAAGCGGCTGAACAGCCCGTCGTCGATCATCGCCTTCGCGCCCGCCAGCCCCTCTTCGGCGGGCTGGAAAATGAAGCAGACGGTGCCGTCAAAACTGACGTCGCGCGCCAGTTTTTCTGCCGCCCCCAGCAGCATCACGGTGTGACCGTCGTGGCCGCAGGCGTGACTGACCTGCGTCACGCTGCTCTGCCAGGCGGTGCCGCTCTGATCCTGCATCGGCAGGGCATCCATATCGGCGCGCAGGCCAATCATCCGCTCGCTGTTACCCTTTTTCAGAATGCCGACCACGCCGGTCTGGCCGATGCCCCGATGCACCTCAATTCCCAGCTGTTGCAGAAAGTTCGCCACCCTGTCGCTGGTGCGGTGCTCCTGAAAACCGAGTTCCGGGTGCGCATGCAGTTCGCGGCGCAGTGCCACTAAATGTTCCATCTCAATATCCTTGTGAGCGGTCGACCAGACCGTGCAGCGGCTCACCACGCTGATAACGGCGCAGGTTCTCCAGCAGCGCCGCAATGGCGCTCTCATTCTGTGTCTGGCTGGCAATGTGCGGCGTCAGCCACACGGCGGGATGGTGCCAGAAGGGGTGGTCAGGCGGTAACGGCTCCGGGTCGGTGACATCAATCACGGCGGCGCGGAGCTGGCCGCTCGCCAGCGCCTGCAGCAGATCGTCATGATTAAGCTGCTGACCGCGCCCGGCCTGCACCAGTGCCGCACCCTGCGGCATCTGCGTAAACAGGGTGTGATTAAGCAGACCCTGCGTGGTGTCGGTCAGAGGCAGCAGACAGACCAGAATCTCGCTGTGTGCCAGAAAGTCCGCCAGCTCTCCGGCACCGTGCCAGCAGCGCACGCCGGGCACGTGGCGCGGTGTGCGGCTCCAGCCAGCGCAGTCAAACCCCAGTGCGACCAGCTGCTGCAGCGCAGCCTGACCGAGTTCGCCCAGCCCCATTACGCCCACCCGCCGCTGAGCCGCAGGCTTCACCTGATGCGGCTGCCACTGCTGCTGGCGTTGCTGATGAAGATAGCGTGGCATGTCACGATGCAGCCCGAGCACCGCGAAGGTGACATATTCCACCATGCCCTGCGTCAGGCCTGGCTCAATCATTCGTATGACCGGCAGATCGGGCGGCAGCGCGCTGAAGTCAAACTGATCGGCGCCGGCGCCGACAGAAAACAGCAGTTTCAGCCGGGGAAACAGCGCCGGAATATCGGCGGGGGGCTGCCAGGCTACCAGCGCCTCAACCTCTGCCGGATCGCCGGTCTCCGGCCAGATATGCAGCTGAATGTCGGGGGCATGCTCCGCCAGCCAGCGCTGCCAGATCCGTCCCCGTTCCGGTTCCGATTTATAGACGATATGCATCAGGCCATCGCCTGGGTCATTAAGCCAAAGGCCTGCATCCCCTGTGGCGTCCAGGGAGTGCCCCGGACCATCGTGGTCGGCGCATCCACCTGATCCAGCCCGAGGGTGTTGAGCCAGCTGGCCAGCGGCAGGCTGGCGTCGGTATCAATACGCAGAAACTGGCCCTGCAGTGGCTGCATCAGGGTTGCCACCAGCGCCTGTGCCACCGGCAGCTCCGCGGCGATCACCGGACCAATCGCCCAGCCGTGCCCAAACCGGCGCAGGCTGGCGAACCCCTGAATCTGCTGCTGATCGTCCTGTAACAGCAGGGTCTCACAGTCGCGCAGCAGATGGTCGAACAGCGCCGGACGATGCATGCCGTGCGCCTGCTGATCCAGCTTCACCAGCGCGGCGTGATCCGTCGGGGTCGCCGGTCGCAGATGCAGCCCGGCCGGGATCACCACGTCGGGCAGTGACGCCAGTGCGCGGGTCTGGTGCTGGCGGATCTCGCCGCAGCTGACAAAGCCGAGCTTTTCATACAGCCCTTTGCCCATTTCGGTGGCGTGCAGCCGCACGTTGCCGTCCGGGACTTTTTCCAGCTGCGCCAGCATCAGCTGTTTGCCGAGGCCCCGCCCCTGCTGCTGATTATCCACAATCACCAGTCCCAGCGTGGCGGCGTGTTCGCCCCAGCGCCAGAGCACGGCGCTGCCAATCACTCTGCCCTGCTCTTCAATCACCGTGCCTTCGCCCAGCTGCAGCGCCAGCTGCCAGTCTTCGCGTCGGTGGGGCCACTTCAGCGCCTGCGTCATGCGGTAGCACTGTTCGATATCATCTGGCGTCATTGCGCGTAGTGTCAGGCTCATTGCGTTCTCCTTACATCATGCCTGGGGTGTCTAATCCGCTGCCGTCAACCAGACGGCTGTAGCGATAAGGGGCAGGGTCGACAATCGGGGTGGCCCCGGTCGCCAGATCGGCCGCCAGGCGTCCGGCACCCGGCCCGATGCCAAAACCGTGCGCGCTGTAGCCCGCCGAGAGCACCAGCCCCGGCAGTTTCGCCACGGTGGAGATCACCGGAATGGCGTCCGGCGTACTGTCGATCATACCGCCCCACGCCTGGGCCAGCCTGAGATTCGCCAGCGCCGGATATTCGCGGCGCATCGCGGCCAGCCCCTCTTCCACGATTCGGCTGTCTGCCGCCGGATCGAGAATGCGCACCCGCTCAAACGGCGACGGGCGATCAAAGGCCCAGCGCCCCATCGCTTCGGGGCCTTTGAAAAAGGGCGACAGGCCAAGGTTGAGGGTGAGATTCTTGCGGCGGCTTTTAAATGTCGGATAGAACTGGCGCGCATAACGCAGCCCCTGCGCACCCGGCTCCAGCCGTCCGCGCCCCGATACCGAGACGGTATAGCTGCCGTCCATCTGCGGGCGGCAGGCGAAGCCCGGCGTATAGAGCGGCATCGCAATCGCCTGCTCTATCGGCTGCGTGCGGAAGGCCGTGCCGATGACATTGCCCAGCGGCAGATCGATGCCGTGACGACGGCAGAACATGGATGTCCAGGCCCCGGCAGCACAGATCACCCGGCTGGTTTTGATCAGCCCGCGTTCGGTCCAGACGCCGCTGACCTGACCCGCGGCGATATCCAGCCCGCGCACCGCACACTGCTGAAACAGCAGCGCACCTTTTTTCATCGCGCCCGTCACCAGGCCCGGTGCCGCCAGGCGGGGTTCCGCATGGCCATCCGTCGGCGCTGAGAGACCGCCCCGCCAGGCGGTGGTACTGCCGGGCGTCATCGCTTTTGCCTGCTCAGCGGTAAGAATCGAGCTGTTGACGCCATACCCCTTAGCCATCTGGATCCACGCATCCCAGGCGGCGATGTCTGACTCTTCCCGCGTGGCGTAAACCAGCCCGCTGCGACGGAATCCCAGCTCTTCGCCGGTTTCCGCGTTCAGCTCCCCCCAGCGTTGCAGGGCATAGATGATCAGCGGCAGCTCCCGCTCATCGCGGTTCTGCTGACGACACCAGCCCCAGTTGCGGCTCGACTGCTCGGCGCCCACCAGGCCTTTTTCGATCAGCACAACCTTAACGCCCTGCTTCGCCAGTTCCCAGGTGGCGGCGGCCCCGGCAATACCGGCGCCAATCACCACCACATCGGCGGCGTCGGGAAAGTCCGTACTGTCCTGTACATAACGAATCGGTGCAGGCATAACAAAACGACCTCTGTTGTAAATGAAAAGGAGCACGCCATGACGCCAGCGGCCACCTACTCTGCTTTTAAAATCTCTTCATGCTCATCCAGCCAGCCCTGACGCAGCTCCGGCACAGCGCGTTTCAGCCGCTCAAAGTAGAGCTCGCTGGTAGGCTTGTCGTAGTCGCTGCGGGCCAGCTGGGTCACGATGCGCCCGCTTTTCATCACCACAATCTCGTCGCACACGGCGCGCACCGCATGCATGTCGTGGCTGATGAAGATCACGGAGAGGCCCAGCTCCCGGCGCAGTTCACTGATCAGGTCGAGCACGGCGGCCGCCACCACGGTGTCCAGCGCCGAGGTAACCTCATCACACAGAATCAGATCGGGCTCAGCCGCCAGCGCGCGCGCCAGATTAACGCGCTGTTTCTGGCCGCCCGACAGCGCCCAGGGACGCCGTCCCAGCACGCTGCGCGGCAGCTGCACCAGATCCAGCAGCTGATTGAGCCGCTGCTGACGGGCCGCACCGCTCAGACCATGAAACAGCGTCAGCGGACGCGACAGAATGCGCTCAACGCTGTGAGCCGGATTCAGGGCGGTATCCGCCATCTGGAACACATACTGAATGCGTCGCAGCTCGTTGTCAGGGCGTTTCTGCATATCGCCCGCGATATAGTGACCGTTAAACAGGATGTGGCCGTGACTCGGGGCGTTGAGCCCGGCGATGGCGTGCGCCAGCGTGGTTTTGCCCGAGCCGGACTCCCCGATAATGCCAATCGCCTGCCCTTTCCATAGCCTGAGGTTGACGTCTTCCAGGATGCGCACCTTCGGGTGGCCCTCCCTGTCGCGCGGGCCATAACCGGCGCAGAGATCGCGCACTTCCAGCAGCGGCTGAATATCGGCCGCCGCGGGACACCAGCTGCTGGGCCGCTCTTTCTGCCGCGCCGCATCCATCAGAAGGCGGGTGTACTCCGCCTGTGGCGCGCCAATCAGGTGTGCGGTCGTGCCATATTCCGCCATTTTGCCGCGCAGCAGCACCAGAATCCGATCGGCCATCTGCGCCACGACCGCCAGATCGTGACTGACGTAAATGGCGGTGACGCCGCGCTGCACCACCACCCGGCGAAAGGCTTTCAGCACCTCGACCTGGGTAGTCACATCCAGTGCGGTGGTGGGTTCATCCAGAATCACCACGTCCGGGTCGCCAATCAGCGCCATCGCCGTCATCAGACGCTGCAGCTGACCGCCTGACACCTGATGCGGATAGCGGTCACCGATGCTCTCCGGATTGGGCAGCGCCAGCTCACGGAACAGGCCAATCGCTTTTTCCCGCGCCGCTTTGCGGGTCAGGGTGCCGTGAATGACCACCGGCTCAATCACCTGATCGAGGATTTTCATGCCCGGATTAAACGACGCGGCGGCGCTCTGAGCGATATAAGCCACTTTATTACCGCGAAAGGCGCGCAGCTGGCCTGGCGTCAGGCTGCTGACGTCGGTGCCGGCGACGTGAATATTGCCCCCGGCAATCCGGCAGCCGCTGCGGGCGTAGCCCATCAGGGCCATCGCGATAGTGGTTTTACCCGAGCCGGACTCGCCAATCAGCGCCAGCACCTCGCCCTTCTGCACGGTAAAGTGAATGTCGGAAACCAGGTCAATCTCTTCGCCGCGATCGGTCTGCGCGGTGACGCGCAGTTTATCGACCGAAATCACCGGCATGGCCGTATGGGGTGTCACGTTCATGCTCCCTCCTTCGCCAGCGTCAGCGGACGCATCGCCTGCAGGCTGTCGATAAACAGGTTGGCGCCAATGGTCAGGCTGGCAATCGCCAGCGCGGGCATCAGCACCGCCGGTGAGCCGTCAAACAGCCCCTGCATGTTTTCACGCACCAGCGTGCCCCAGTCGGCATAGGGTGGCTGCACGCCCAGGCCGAGAAAGCTCAGGCCGCTGAGCAGCAGCACGATGTAAACAAAGCGCAGGCCAAAGTCGGTCAGCATCGGGTGCACCATGTTGGGCAATATGTCGTGAATGGCGATATGCCAGCGGCTTTCGCCCCGCAGCCGGGAGGCGCGGACGTAGTCCATGCTGCGCAGCGAGCTGGCCATGGCAAAGGCGATACGGAATGCGCCCGGCCAGTAGGTAAAGACCGCCGTCAGGATCAGCATCGGCAGCGACGAGCCAAAGACGGCGACGATCATCAGCGACAGCACTTTTCCCGGCAGCACCAGCAGCGCATCGTTGACGCGGCCCAGTAACTCCTCCAGCCAGCGTCCCGTTACCGCCGCCAGCAGCGCCAGCAGCGTGCCGACCAGGCTGGCCAGCAGCGCCGCGCTCAGCGCCAGACCGATTGAGAACTTCGCGCCATAGAGAATGCGGCTCAGCATATCGCGGCCAAGATAGTCGGTGCCCAGCAGGTTGTCCGCCGTTAGCCCGCCCATCAGCGGCCCGCCGCCAATATCATCGATGCTGTGCGGGGCCAGCGCGGTGCCGAACAGCGCCATCAGCAGCCAGAACAGGGAGATCAGCAGTCCCATCCGGCCAGACCAGGAGAGTGACTGTAAGAAACGCCAGGGCAGCAGAAGAGTATTCATGCGCTTCTCCATTTCGGGTTAAAGGCGATAGTCAGGATGTCGGCCAGCAGCAGCAGCACCAGATAGCAGGCGGCGAACAGCATGACGCAGAGCTGCACCACCGGCAGATCGCGGTTGCTGACGGCATCCACCAGCTGACTGGCCAGACCGGGATAGCTAAAGATGGTTTCGATGATGATCACCCCGCCAAACAGATAGGAGAGGCTGAGTGAAATCGCGTTGGCAATCGGGCCGACCGCGTTAGGCAGGGCGTGACGCAGCACGGCTCTGAGCGGTGACACCCCTTTCAGCCGCGCCATCTCCAGATAGGGGCTGTCGAGCTGATTGATGATCGCCGCCCGCGTCATCCGGGCCATCTGCGCCACCAGCACACAGCAGAGCGTCAGCACCGGCAGCGCATAGGCTTTGAGGTAACTCAGCAGGTCGCTGTCCGGGCTGCCGAACGACATCGCCGACACCCAGTGCAGCCTGACGGCGAAAATCAGCACCGCGACCGTCGCCACCAGAAACTCCGGGACGGCGACCGTCGCCATAGTGCCGATAACCAGCGCCCGATCGAGCCGTGACCCGCGATTCATCGCTGCGATGATGCCGATGATCAGCGCCAGCGGCACGCAGATCAGCGTGGTAATACCCGCCAGTTCAAACGTCGCCGGAATGCGCTGGGCCACCAGCTGTGCAACCGGCAGATGGCTGGCAAACGAGGTGCCGAAATCGCCCTGCAGCATGCCTGTCAGCCAGTGGACGTAACGCATCAGCAAAGGCTGATCCAGCCCCAGCTGCTGCCGTAACGCCGCCACCGTCTCCGGCGTGGCGTTCTGCCCAAGGATCATCTGCGCCGCGTCACCCGGCAGCAGGCTGGTGATGAAAAACACCACCGCCGAGACGATAAGCAACGTCAGGATGCCGGCACCGGTTCGCCGGGCAATCAGGAACAGCATATATCGGTTCATCGGCGTTCTCCTTACTCAGGTTCCGGATCAGGCGGTCAGCCAGGCAAACTCATGGAAGCGATACCCCATCATCATGCCCGACGGCCAGGCTTCCACTCCTTTGACCTTTTTGCTGTAGCCATCGGTGGAGCTGATAAAGGTCGGGATGAGGGTGCCGCAGTGGTCATAGATCAGCGTCTGCATATCGCCATACATCTGCTTGCGTTTCGCCTGATCGCGTTCCCCCCGTGCCGCCACGACCAGCTGGTCAAACTGCGGATTCTTCCAGCCCGACTCGTTACTCGGCGCGGTAGAGAGATAAAACTGTGAGAAGAGCATGTCGAGCGTCGGACGCGGGTTTATCGAGCCATATCCCACGGGATCTTTAGTCCAGTGCGACGACCAGTAGCCGTCATACGGCACGCGTCGCACTTTGATGTTGAGCCCGGCTCCGCGCGCAATCTGCTGGATCATCTGACCGCCTTCGGTTGCCCCTTCAATGTTGGGCGTGGTCACAATCTCCACCGTTGACCCGGCCATCCCGGCTTTTTTGATGTGGAATTTCGCCTTTTCCACATCCAGCGGGCGCGGTTTCAGGTCGGCGTTGTAGAGCGGATGCCAAGGTGGCACCGGGGTGTCGTTACTGACGTCGCCGTAGCCCTGCAGGACCGTTTTCACCAGCATTTCGCGCGGCTGCAGATATTTCATCGCCAGCACAAAATCTTCGTTGCTTCCCGGCTTCACGTCGGTGCGAATAATCAGGTTGGTGTACATCCCCGATTTGCTCTCCAGCACGCCGAAGTCGCTGCTGGCTTTGATGCGCTTGCAGTCGGCGGCGGTCATGGCCGCGACGATCTGCAGATCGCCCGACATCAGCGCATTGACGCGCGCGGCGCCGTCGGTGACGCCTATCAGCTCCACCTCATCCAGGTGCGGCAGGCCCGGCTTGTAATAGTTGGGATTTTTCGTGCCGACGGCGCGCACGCCGGGCATAAAGGCTTTGCAGATGAATGGCCCGGTGCCGATCCCTTTGCTGAAATCTTTGGTGCCATCCTGCACGATTAAAAACGGCGGCGTGGCCAGCATGTAAGGAACATCGAAGTTGGCGCTGTTCAGCTCCAGCAGCACCTCATTGTCACTGACCGCGGTGAAGGTTTTGAACTGGTCGGCCAGCTTGAAAGCGATGGAGGCGATAGCCGGATCTTTGTGGCGGCTGAGTGAGTAGATGACATCTTTGGCGGTCAGCGGTTTGCCGTCATGGAAGGTCACGCCCTTGCGCAGCTTAATATGCCAGGTGACGCCATCGCCCGACTCCACCGATTCCGCCAGGGCCGGTTGCACCATCAGATTTTTATCCAGCTCGGTCAGGCCGCTGTAAAACATAAACTGGCGGGTATAGTCGGCGCTGTTGTTACTTTTGGCCGGGTCGAGCGTGTCGGTGGCCGAGGCATTCGACATCGCCGCGCGCAGGTTACCGCCCTTCACGGGCTTATCATCCGCCTGTGCTGCCCCGGAAAAACCGATCAGGCCGCTGCTCATCACCGCACCCGCGGAGAGGATTTTCATCAGGCTGCGTCGTGACAGTGTGCCTTCAGTGATCATGCGCGTCAGTGCCGGATTTACCGCATCAGCGTCGTTATTATCAAATTTACTCATCTCTGTACCCTCAATAGTCAGGCGAACCGGGGATCATTTTCTGACGGTGCTGGCAACCTGGCAGCCAGCCTCCGACGGGGGTTATGAAAGGCGATCCTTTGCTTTGTAATAGAGTCCTGCGAGCGGTAAAAACCATGGCTTACCGTGATAACCGGGCAGCGCGGGCCATGTCTCACGCTGCCAGGGATTGTCCGTCGCTTTTTCAGCCAGCAGGTCGGCCATGACCCGCCCCATCCAGACCGACATCTGGGTGCCGTGACCGCTGTAGCCCAGCGAGTAGAAAACGCCATCCTGTTCACCGGCGTGAGGCAGACGGTCGGCCGTCATATCGACCATGCCGCCCCAGCAGTAGTCCACCTGCGCCTGGCCGAGCTGGGGCAGCATCTGCGTCATCGCCCGGCGCAGGATCTCGCCACTGCGGGAGTCCGAGGTGGGATTGCTGACCGCAAACCGGGCGCGCCCGCCAAACACCAGCCGGCGATCGGCGGTGGTGCGGAAGTAGTTGCCGATATTCAGGGAGGTCACGTAGGTGCGGTCCTGCGGCAGCACCTGTTGCAGCAGCGCCGGATCCAGCGCTTCCGTCACCACAATAAAGCTGCCGACCGGCACGATGCGGCGCTGAAACCAGGGAAAGGGACCGACGTTGGAGCAGCCGGTCGCCATCAGCACCTTATCCGCCAGCAGCGTGCCCTGCGCGGTGTGGACCCGGTGCTGATACCCCTTGAGCCGCTCTAATTTCGTCACGGCGTGATGGGGGAAAATTTTTGCGCCGCTGCGGGCGGCCGCTTCGGCCAGACCAACTCCAAACTTGCCCATGTGCATCTGACCGCCACGCTGCTGCAGCAGGCCACCGTGAAAGTCATCGCTGGCGATCTCGTCACGCACCGCCGTTTTGTCGAGCAGGGCGATCTCCGGGTCAACGGTGCGGCGCATCAGTTCATAAGCCTCCCGCAATCCGGCCATATGTGACGCTTTGCTGGCGAGCTTAAGCTTGCCGCACAGCCGGAAGTCACAGTCGATCGCTTCGTCCTGGATCAGTTGCCGGACATAGCTCACGGCATCGTCAAACGCCCGGTAGAAGCGGCTGGCCTGCTCCAGGCCCTGACTGGCCACCAGCGCGGCGAAGTTCTGCGCCACACCGGTGTTGCAGTGGCCACCATTGCGCGCCGACGCCTGGCTCATAACTTCGCCACTCTCCAGCAGCACAACGCTGATTCCGCTGCGCGCCAGGCTGAGCGCCGCCGAGACGCCGGTGAAGCCGCCGCCGATCACCACCACGTCAGCGTGGGCTGGTAGCGGTTCGCGGGCGGCACCGGTAAAGGCGGGAGCCGTGGCCTGCCAGAACGATTCCAGTTTCATGGGGGTTCCTCAGAGTCCGACGACGCCAGGCAGGCCGCCGATGTCGTTGATTTCGGTGTACCCGTAGTAGGGGTTTGCCGGCTCATGGCCGCGATTGACCCAGACTTTGTTTTTGATGCCGAGATCGTGTGCGGTCATCAGGTCATAGCGGAAACTGGAGGAGACGTGCAGGATCTCCTCCGGGCCGCAGCCGAGCTTATCCAGCATGTACTCGAAGCCCTTCATCTGCGGTTTGTAGGCACCCGCCTCTTCCGCCGTAATGGTCATGTGGATGGGCGCGCCCAGACGCGGGATATGATGCGGGATCAGATCTTTCATTGAGTTGGTGAGCAGCACCAGCGGAAACGCTTCGGCGACTTTCGCCAGACCGGCCGGCACGTCGGGATGCGGGCCCCAGCTCGCGCAGTCGGTGTAGATAAAGTCGCTGTCGGCTTTCTCCCAGCGAACGCCCCATTTTCTACAGGTGCGCTGAATCGCATTGCTGACCACGTCGTAGTAGGGTTTCCATGCGCCCAGCACTTCATCCAGGCGGTAGGCTGAAAAATCCCGGGTAAAGGCGTCCATGTCGGCCGGGTCGACGCGGTCGCTGAAACAGCGCTGCGCGGCGCCGGCCATATCGAAGCGAATCAGCGTGCCGTAACAGTCGAACGTGATAAATTTCGGTTTAAACAGAGCCATGTCACACCCTCATAGTCGTCAGTTGTGCTTAGAAATCGATAAGAACGCTCTTCTGGCGCTGGCAGGCCTGAAACGCCTGACGCCCTAAATCTTTTCCAATGCCGGAGCCGAGAAAGCCGCCGGTGGGGATGATGAAGTCGCCGGAGCGGCCATAGCGGTTGATCCAGACGGTGCCGGCGTCAATGGCGCGCATGGCGCGCAGCGCACGCGGCAGGCTCAGCGTGTGCACCCCGGCACAGAGGCCGTAGATCGCATGTGCCGCCATCGCCAGTCCCTGCTCTTCATCATCAAAGGTCTGCACCGTCAGCACCGGGCCAAAGATCTCCTGCTGCACCGCCGGGTTATCCTGAGTGACGTGGCTGAGCAGCGTAGGCTGCCAGAACCAGCCCTCGTCGGTGTCGGCAAAACGCGCGCCGCCGACAATCACCTCGGCGCCCTGCGCTTTCGCCGCCTCAATGACCGAGCTGACTTTGTTACCCTGGCGCGCATCAATCAGCGGCGCGTAGCGGCTGCTCTCCTGCCAGGTGACGCCCGGTTTCACTTCCCGGCAGAGCTGCGCCAGCCGCTCAACCAGCGGATCGGCGATGTTGCGCTGCACAATCAGGCGGGTGCCCGCCACACAGGCCTGACCGCCGTTAGCGGTGAAGCCGCGCAGAATGCGCTGGGCCAGCACCTCAATGTCGCCTGCATCATCAAAGACCAGCTGCGGACTTTTGCCTCCCAGCTCCAGCGTGACCGGTTTCATGCCGAACTGTGCCGCGTCGCTCATGATGCGTGCACCGGTCTGCGTCGAGCCGGTAAACGAGACCTTGCGCACCAGCGGGTGTTTCACCAGCGCACTGCCGGTGACCGCCCCACTGCCCTGCACGATGTTCAGCACCCCGGCCGGTAAGCCCGCCTGAATCGCCAGTTCGGCCATGCGCACGGTGGAGAACGGCGTCAGTTCAGACGGCTTGAGCACCACCGCATTGCCCGCCGCCAGCGCCGGACCGCATTTCCACGACGCCATCGACAACGGGAAATTCCACGGGGTAATCGCGCCAATCACGCCATAGGGTTCAGCGATCAGCATGCCAAGGCTGCTGTCGCGGGTGGGAAAGAGATCGCCGCTGTATTTGTCGGCGCATTCGGCATAGAAGCGAATCGCTTCGGCCGTGAAAGGGATTTCGTGCTGCACCACGTCGCTGATGGGTCGGGTCGATCCCAGCGCTTCCAGCTGGGCCAGCAGGGGATCCTGCTCTATCAGATCTGCCCAGCGGCGCAGAACCCGGCCACGTTCCCGTGGCGCGCAGCCTGACCAGCCGCTGGTTTTCAGCGCCTGATGCGCCACGGTCACGGCGTGATCGACATCTTCTGGCGTGGCGTCCCGTAGCTGCGCATAGACCCGGCCGTCTGAGGGGCGTTTAACCTCAGACAGGGCGCCCTGGCCTTGCACGTGCTGGCCGCCAATATAATGGCCAGCCGGAAGAGAAACGTTTTCAGGGTCGAAACTTAACATGGAATAATTCCTTATTTGTTAAACCCATCAGTTGCTGGTTAATTCGTTTTTTTAGCCGCCGATTTCTGCGCGGGTAATAAGCTAATGCAGAAAGTATGCCAGCCGGGCAAAAAATAAAAATGCGTTTAAAACAGCGCAAAAAAATTTTCTGCCGTATTGCCGGATGTTTTTTTGCGGAATTGCCGAACAATTAAACAGATGATTTACTTCACAAAAATACTGCGCTCTGCTGGTGCAGCCTGCACGGAAATTGCACCAAAGCGGATATTCCGGGCAAGGCAGGTGATTAACTGCAGCCTGCCCCGCCGGTTTACTGACGCGCTTCACATCCCGGATCATTTCTTATGTTTTAAACCCGATACGTTGACGCCAAAAAAAATATCCGGAATCGCCGCCAAAAAAAACGCCAGCCGGACAACCCGGCTGGCGTTTAATTACTCGTTATTCACAGACTGCCGATATGAAACGTTTTTTGTTCCAGATATTCGTCAATGCCGTAACGTGATCCTTCCCGGCCAATGCCGGAGAGTTTCACCCCGCCAAAGGGAGCCACTTCCAGGGAGATCGCACCGGTATTGAAGCCGACCATCCCGAACTCCAGCGCTTCCGCGACCCGCCACGCCCGCCGGATGTTTTCGGTAAAGAAGTAGGCCCCCAGACCATAGGGCGTGTTATTCGCCATGGCGATCGCCTCCTCTTCACTGTCAAAAATAAACAGCGGCGCGACCGGGCCAAAGGTCTCCTCATGAGCGATGCGCATCGAGTCGGTCACCTCCCCCAGAACCGTAGGCTGTACAAAAGTACCGTTGCCCTGGCTGATGCCGCCGGTCAGCAGGGTGGCGCCCTGGCTCAGCGCATCATCAATATGACCATTCACTTTTTCCACCGCGCGCTCATTGATCAGCGGGCCGATGGTGCTGTCAGGCGCAAAACCATCGCCCACTTTCAGGGTGGCGACCGCCTCCAGCAGTCGTGCGGTAAAGCGCGCATAGATGCTGCGCTGCACCAGAATACGGTTGGCGCAGACGCAGGTCTGTCCGGCGTTGCGAAATTTGCTGAGCATGACCCCGGCCACCGCAACCTCGATATCGGCATCCTCAAAGACAATCAGCGGTGCGTTTCCGCCCAGCTCCAGACTCAGGCGTTTGATGCTGTCGGCACTCTGCTGCATCAGTAACTGCCCGATCCGGGTAGAGCCGGTAAAGGAGATTTTGCGCACCGTGCGGCTCCCGGTCAGGGCCGCGCCAATCTCCGTGGGCAGGCCGGTTACTACCTGCAAAACCCCGGACGGGAAACCGGCGCGCTCTGCCAGCACGGCCAGCGCCAGCGCGGAGAGCGGCGTCAGTTCTGAAGGTTTGACGATGATTGGACAGCCAGCCGCCAGCGCAGGCGCTACCTTGCGGGTGATCATCGCAATCGGGAAATTCCACGGCGTAATCGCGGCGGCCACGCCGACCGGCTGTTTCAGCACCAGAATGCGGCGGTCCTCGCTGGGCGCGGGAATGGTATCGCCATAGATGCGGCGCGCCTCTTCGGCGAACCATTTCACAAAGCTGGCCCCGTACAGCACTTCACCTCTGGCTTCTGCCAGCGGTTTACCCTGTTCTGCGGTCATGATGATTGCCAGGTCATCGGCATTCTCAATAATCAGCTGATGCCACTTCTCCAGCAGCGCGGCACGGCTGGCATTGGGTGTCCTGCCCCAGCTGATGCGTACCGTTTCCGCATAAGCAATGGCCTGCTCCGTTTCGGCGTATCCCAGCGCCGGGATCGTCGCCAGCGTTTCACCCGTGGCGGGATTGGTAACCGGCAGCGTGGCCCCCTGCTGCGCATCCTGCCAGCATCCGGCAAACAGCGCCTGCTGGCGCAGCAGATCGCTGTCGTTGAGTTGAAGTTGCGACATAACATCCCCCTGTAGTGAGCTGCTTCCACTTTATCGCGCCCGGTGAGTGCAGGATGTTGTTTCAGGGTGAGAGAGAGGCTGGCGAAGAGGTTTTAAGCAGGCTTTCGAAATTTTATGCCGTGGGGGAAACCCGGCGCATCCTGCCGGATGCGCGGAGTGATTAAATCTGGAAGTCGATAACCGGCTCGTCGTCGCTGCTGTACGAGAGCGCCTGACGCTTGATCTCCTCCAGTGACAGGTTGGCGTTGCAGAGTTCCAGGAACTGCCAGACATAGTTGCGTTGCAGCTGACCGCGCTTCAGGCCGAGCCAGACGGTACTGGCATCGAACAGATGGGTGGCATCAATGCGCACCAGCTCTTCACTCTCTTCGGTTTCACACGCCTGGTCGGCCAGAATCCCGACGCCTAATCCGAGCTTAACGTAAGTTTTCACCACGTCGGAGTCCTGAGCGCTGAGTACGATGTCCGGTTTCAGACCGGCGCTCTGGAAGGCGCGATCCACCCGGGAACGGCCGGTAATGCCCTGCCGGTAGGTAATAAGGGGATGGCGGCTAAGGGTGCTCAGCGAAACGGGCTGGTTCTGTACCAGCTCATGCCCTTTCGGCACCAGTAAGGCGTGGTGCCAGCTGAACCAGGGAAAGGCCGCCAGGCTGCTGTTGTTGACCAGCATCTCACTGGCGATGCCGACATCCGCCTCTCCCGCCAGCAGCATCGATACAATCTCCTGCGGGGAGCCCTGATTGAGTTCCAGCCGGACATTCGGATAGAGCTGGCGAAACGCTTTGATGATCTTCGGCAGGCTGTAGCGCGCCTGAGTATGGGTGGTGGCGATAGTGAGGATACCGCTGGTTTCATTGGTAAACACATCGGCCAGGCGGCGGACTTTACCCGCCTCATCCAGGATGCGTTCGGCAATGGTCAGCAGCGCCTTACCCGGCTCGGTCATCCCCAGCAGACGTTTACCGCGGCGGATAAAGATCTCCACGCCAAGTTCATCTTCCAGATCCCGGATGTGCCGACTCACACCCGACTGGGAGGTAAAGAGCGTGTTAGCGACTTCCGTTAAATTAAATTCACAGCGGGCCGCCTCGCGGATGATTTTAAGCTGCTGGAAATTCACGGTATTTACCTCCCTTTACATAATCTGATTCTGTGATGGTAAGAACTATTATTGATAACGGGAAATACTAAAAAATTTGGCTTTATGACTTTAGGGAATAAAGGAGGGGGGTTGTTTGTTGCGTGAACGGGCTGAGAAGATTGGCCTGGCAGGCCGGGCTTGAGTGGTGTTCGTTGCGTGGTGGGGTCGCGCAGCGAACGGGATATGAGCAGGTTTCGTTCGCCGGATGAGTCCGGCAGTTCCAGCTTCGCCTCTGCAGGCGACCGACAAGGGGGCGCCAGTCGCCGCGCCCCCTTGACCCCGCGCTCCGGCCTGCCTCACCGCCGCTCCGCGGTCCCTTCGCTTCTTCCGGATTTCTCACGGACCGGCAGGACGCGCCATCCCTGGCGCGACCCTGCCTCTTCGCGACATCCCTGTCGCTCGTCCTGAAATCCCTCATCCGCTCAGCGGCTCAGACGGCCTCCCTCCCCGCTGTTATCTCTTCTTTTTTTATGTGGCTCTCTTATTGCGGTGAGAATTGCGGTGATATTCCGTCACTGGCTTCCGCTTTCAGACCAGCAGACAATTATCCGTCCAGGAGAAACGAAGATATCAAAGGCGGGGGTGTGGGAGAGGCATCCGGCGCGCTGAGGAACAACCGGAGGCCAGGATGAGCCGACAGGACGTCGGCGAGAGGCCGGCACGAGCCAGGGATGGCGAGTCCGGACGGTCCGTCGGCCGCAGGGCGTGACGAAGGCACCCCGCAACGCGGGGCGCGGAGGCTGCCGGACGCCGGGATTGTTAAGGGGCGGGCGTCCGCCCCTTGACGCGTCCGCCTGCACGGGCAGGCTGAAACTCCCTCACGCCTGGCGGGCGAAACCTTCTCAGAGCACCCCACCGCCAGGTGAAAACGCCCCGCGCCTGGCAGGCCCCCCAGTATTAACTCACTAACATCAGCTCCCGCTCCTCGTTCAGCGGCGTGTTCAGCAGCGACAGCAGGATATTTTTCACCGCCTGTGCGGAAGGCGACAGCGGCAACCGCGCAGAGATGTTCAGCGACAGCGGCAGGCTGAGTGAGGGACTGTTGATGCGCGCCATCCAGGCATCCGTCGACCCCACCAGCGAACGGGCGGCGGATTCCGGTAATACGGTTACGCCCATGCCGCTGGAAATGGCGGCGGTCAGGGTAGAAATCGATTCAATCTCGCCGATAATGCGGGCGCTCAGGCGACGCAGGGAGAACGCCTCATCAACCCGCTTACGCACCGCACTGTAGTCGCGCGGCAGGAACAGGCTCATCTGCGCCACATCCGCCAGATCGACACTGGCACCCGGGCAGTCGGTGGCACCCACCAGATAGAGATCCTCTTTCATCAGCGGCATGCTGTTGATCCCGGCTGTGGGCGCGCGGTCGTAGAGCACCGCCATATCCAGCTGACCGGACATCACTTTCTCATTCAGTACGCTGCCGCTGTTTTCGTGCAGGTAGACCAGGACTTCAGGAAACTGATCGCGAACGGTCTGCAGCAGCGGCATCGTCAGCGAAGAGGCCGCGGTGCCTGGTGCCAGACCAATTGAAACCTGACCACTGAGGATCTGACCGGCATTGATGACCGCCGTCTGGGCCTGCTCACACTGGCGCAGAATGGTGCGCGCATGACCGTAGAGAATCTTACCGGCCTCTGTCGGCGTGACGCCCCGCTTGGTGCGGATCAGTAACTGCTGATCCAGTTCATTCTCCAGCGTGGCGACCTGCTGACTGAGTGCAGGCTGGGCGATATGCAGCACTTCCGCTGCCTGCGTCAGACTGCCGATATCGACGATTTTCACAAAGTATTTCAGTCGTCTTAAATTCATCTTGCCTCCGTCACTAGCCCTGAATAGCGAATAGGATCTGCGTCCTTCGCCTGATGAGAGGGATTTTGCAAGATGCAGGCCAGGTTTAAATCTCGCTCCCTGACCAGGCTCGGGATTTTTCCTAACGGCCCGGAAAATAAGCGTTTCTGATTACCTCTTAGGGGTTAATAAGGATCGGGAATGGCTGAGCCGGGAAGCCAGGCCGCCCGGACGCACTGTGACAGTGCATTTGCTGCGAGGCGGGTGTGCAGAAAAGTGATGACGGGTTGTACAGTTTTAGTGCAGTGAAAGGGCATGACATCGGCTGAAGGCCTGTCTGGCCTGCATCGCGGCTTAACCGGCCTGAAAACGATGTAACCGCTATCAGCGGGATTTCTTATCATGAAGCGCCGTGATGAATAAACAGCAGGTGCTGCCCTCTCCCTGTCGCTGAAGAGGGCAACGGTTGCCGGTCAGCGTTTTTTGCGGTTGCGATGCATATCGATAGAGACGGCGGCCACGATAATGATCCCTTTAATAATGTCCTGAATGTAGGCATCGACACCCACGAAGGTGAATCCGCTTTTAATCAGGCCGAGGATCACCGCACCAATCAATGTACCCGTGATACGCCCGACGCCGCCCATCAGACTGCTGCCACCGATAACGGCTGCGGCAATGGCGTCCAGCTCGTAGGACATCCCCATGCTTGACTGACCGCTGCTGACGCGCGCCGCCAGAACCACACCAGCCAGACCCGACAGGGCCCCCGCAATGGTGTAGACAATGATCAGATACTTATTAACGTTGATCCCGGAGACTTTCGCCGAGGTCATGTTGCCGCCGATGGCATACACATATTTGCCGTAGCGGGTATGTTTCAGGGCGATATGGAACAGCAGCGCGACCGCCAGGAAAATCACAACCGGCATGGCGCCCTGGCCTATCGCGGTAAAGCCGTCAGAGAGGAAGCTGATCGGATTGCCCTGAGTATAGTACTGCGCCAGGCCGCGAGCCGACACCATCATACCCAGCGTGGCGATAAAGGGCGGAATACCGGTGCGGGTAATCAGCACCCCGTTGACCAGCCCTGCCAGCAGCCCGACCCCGATACCGGCAGCAACCGGGATGACCGCGGGCATATTGACCAGTGACGGGAACATCGGTGAGAGACTGTCGGAGGTCTGCGCCAGACTTGCAGCCACCACCGCCGCCAGGGCGATCACGGAGCCGGAGGAGAGATCGATGCCGGTCGTAATGATGACCTGGGTCACGCCGACGGCAATAATCCCGATAATCGCCACCTGCAGCACAATCAGGATCAGGCGGTTGGTGTTGAGCAGGAAAGACTGGTCACGCACATACCAGCCGAACATTTCAAAAATCAGTGCAATCCCCACCATCACCACAAAAATGCCGGTATCTTTCGGCAGCTTATGACGCAGACTGGCAAAAAAAGAGGGTTGCTGCGGGGCTGCCGGGGTGGCAGTAACTTTCATATTGCTCATAGTGGTTTCGCGCCTCATTCGGATGCCAACGACAGAATGGTTTCCTGATCGGCTTCTTCTTTATCGAGGATGCCGGTTATACGCCCGCCGTGCATGACCATCACCCGGTCGCTCATGCCAAGGATTTCCGGCAGTTCAGAGGAGACCATGATGATCGCCACGCCACGGTTGGCGAGTTCACTGATTAAGCGGTAAATCTCCGCTTTTGCGCCGACGTCAATGCCACGGGTCGGCTCGTCCAGAATCAGAATCTTCGGCTGAGCCAGCAGCCAGCGGGCAATCAGGACTTTCTGCTGATTCCCGCCGCTGAGGTTATTGATGATCTGATCCATGGTCGGGGTTTTGATATTGAGACGGCGGATTTGGTCCATGCAGTCCTGCGCCATCTTCACATGACTGACAAAGCCGCTTTTACCGCTGTACTCCGGCATATTGACGATGCTCATGTTCTCCATCACCGAAAGCACCAGAAAGAGTCCGGATTTCTTACGGTCTTCGGTCAGGAACGCCATGCCCTTTTCGATCGCGGTGGACGGCGAGTCGATCGTCACCGGTACGCTATCAATTAAGATCTCCCCGCTGTCGAAGCTCTCCATGCCAAACAGACTCTCCATCACCTCGCTGCGACCGGCACCCACCAGCCCGGCGACGCCGAGGATCTCCCCGCGCCGCACGCTGAAGCTGACATCGGTGAAACGATCTTTGCAGGTGAGGTTTCGCACTGTCAGCACCTCTTCGCCAATGGCGCTGTTAAATTTCGGAAACAGCTGAGTCAGTTCACGCCCGACCATCTGGGTGATCAGCGACTGGCGGGTGTACTTCTCCGTCTGGTCGCTGGCGATCCAGCTGCCATCACGGAAAATGCTGACCTCATCGGTGATGGTGAAGATTTCATCCATCTTGTGACTGATGTAGATGATCGCTTTGCCCTGCTCGCGCAGGTCGCGAATGATGGTGAAGAGATGCGCCACTTCGGTTTCCGTAAGCGCGGAGGTGGGCTCGTCCATAATGACGACGTCCGAGTCCCAGGAGACCGCTCTGGCAATCTCGACCATCTGCTGTGAGGCGATGCTCAGTTCACCCACCATCCGATCGGCTTTCAGGCGGATGTTCAGGCGGTTGAGCAGCTCCTGTGTCACCTGATTGAGCCGGGCGTGATCGACAAAACCAAATTTCATCGGCTCGCGGCCCAGCCAGATATTCTCAGCGACGGTCATGTAGGGCACCAGGTTAAGCTCCTGGTGAATCATCGAAATGCCGGAACGCAACGCGTCCATGGTGTCGTGAAACTGCACCGGCTCCCCTTTAATTTTGATGGTGCCCTTATCGGGACGATAGATCCCGATAAGGCACTTCATTAAAGTGGATTTGCCCGCGCCATTTTCGCCCATCAAGGCATGTACCGTTCCCGGACGCACCCGCAACGAGACGTTGTCGAGGGCTTTCACGCCGGGGAAGAACTTGCTGATGCCTTCGGCTTCAAGCGCAAACGCGTTCATACATCACCTCCGTCAGGCTGAGTCGGGAACGATTATTTCAGGTTACGCTGGGTAAACTGCTCCATGTTCTCTTTGGTAATCAGCTGGTAAGGGATGTTGATAATTTTCTGGACCTGTTCGCCTTTCACCAGTTTGATCGCCGTCTGCACCGAGCCTTCGCCCTGCCCCTTCGCATCCTGGAAGACGGTGGCGACCATCTTGCCCTGCTTCAGCATCTGCAGTGCATCCGGTGTACCATCGACGCCAGCAATCAGGATTTTGTTCGGGTTTTTACCCAGTGCCTGCAGCGCACCGATTGCCATTTCATCGTTGTTCGACGCGATAGCATTGATTTCATCACCGGCCGTCATCCAGTTACTGACCACATCCACCGCGTCGTTACGGGTAAATTTGGCGGTCTGCTTCTGAACAATTTTGATGCCAGGATATTTAGCGGCCACCTCTTCCACACCTTTGGTACGGTCGCGGGTCGATTCATTCGCCAGGTCACCCATCAGAATGGCGACGTTGCCTTTACCGTTCATTGCTTTAGCCAGCGCTTCCATCTGTAACCGCCCGGCCAGTTCTGAATCGGAACCCACATAGGCCATTTTGCCGGTGAGTTCAGCTCCTGGACGGCGGTTAACAAAGATCAGCGGGATGCCCGCTTTGCTCGCCTGATCCATAATCGGTTTTACCGCGTTGGTGTCGACCGGGTTGACGATCAGGGCATCGACACCCTGACCGATAAAGTTCTGCACCTGCTGCAGCTGCTGTGAAACGTCGCCTTTTGCATCCTCAACCTGCCCTTTAACGCCATCTTTCTGCATCTCTTTCTGCATGGCCGTGCGCAGAATGGTGAGGAAGTTGTCATCAAACAGCGCCATTGAGACGCCGACCGAAATATCTTTTGCCATAACCGCGGCAGGTAACATGCAGGCTAACAGTGAGGCGACAATCGTTTTTTTGATGTTCATAGGGACCCTTCTTATTTGTTAACTTGCTCAGCGGCTGTGACCGCGAATGAAAAATATCTTTTACATTCACCCAGCCTGTCTGGCGTCTGTTTCGGGAATTTTGAGGTTAGACTTCGGCTTCTGGCTATTTTTGTGATCGACCACTCCTTTTCACAATCACTTGATCTGCAAACAGTTACTTCCGACCTGCCGTTTCAGTTTCCGGAGAAAGTGGCGACCGTAACGCTAAGCAGTTTATTTATTCCATAAAATCTCGTTTTGAAATTTTTACCATAAAAGCACTGAAACGGCTGTTTTGACATCGGCAAAGAACAAAACTTTGACATGCCTCTAACATCTGCAGAGAAATGCCCGCAAAGTGAGATCCTGTTGGCAGTTTGAAAAGCCAGCAGATTCGGGAAAAATTCACCAATCCGCTGCTTTTACGAGCATCCGAACGCATTTCGTTAAACAGGGCTTTGACAAGCGGGATCGGCGCCGCTAATATTCGCCCCGTTCAAGCGATTCCTCTGTAGTTCAGTCGGTAGAACGGCGGACTGTTAATCCGTATGTCACTGGTTCGAGTCCAGTCAGAGGAGCCAGAATTAGAAAAGCCCGCTCAGGGAAACCTGAGCGGGCTTTTTGCTTTCTGTCTATGGGTTACTCCTTCTTTCACGTTCACCCTCGTTTACTAAAAACCACTTGAAGCCCTGTCCTTTGATGATAAAAATGCTGGTAATGCGGGTTCGATTTCCCCTTTAAGCAACAAACGAGGGGAGGCTTTCATGTCACTGACTGATATCAGAGCTAAATATCTTCTCTAACAGTGTCTACCCTGCTGTTTCACGTGCTGGTGCAAGGCAACGGCCTGGTGAGGCCATAAGGCTTCTTGCACCAGGCATCGACCCTCATGCAAAGAAGCAGCCAGAGGTTGAAGAGCTAGAGGCCAGATGTGATAAGACACGCTGCTTCGCTATAGTGGCCAACGCCGGTTTTGACACGAAAATAAAATGGTCAAAAGATTCGGGTGATTCCGTATGGAAGCGCCCTGAAACCTGAGCCTTTCCGGCGAGGGGAGATAAAGAAGTTTTTCATACAGGGCGTAACAGAAAATGAAAGCGCAAATGCTCTTAATATGAGTCTGTTATTATTTCTTCTCCTATCACTCAGCATTTAATTGACTTTTATCAATTAGTAATTGATTAACATTTTACCTTCTAAGAGAATCAGGAAGGTAATTCTCTCTTTATCCTTACAAGGGAGTTTGTCGAAGGGGTATTCCGGTTTATTTATGAAGATGTGCTCATTTTGAATATGCAGATCTAGCTTACGAGAAAATCACGTGGCATATCTGGATGGCAACATTACTCACTCTGACCCATGGAAAGGATAAAGGTGAAATGAAATATCTCCTCTTTGCTCTTTGCGTAACATCCTGCGTTGCGACGGCTACGCAGATGGAAGGTTTTGGTGCCAGCTACTACCAGGACGATTCATCCATCTCTGACCACGACACTCACAAAAGCTTAGTGCCGGATATTATTGTCGGAGATAATGTCTATACGATGGAATTTAGCAGGCTTACAGACATGGCAAAAACGACTGGCGTGACTGTTAATCAAGACAACCATGCATCGTGGCTGTGCCTCGCTTCTGAAGGTGTTAACTACTGGTTTATCTCTGATAATGAGATGGGACATGGGGATTTAACATCAATTGCCATTGCCAGGACAGAGCAACAAGGAAACTGCTCTCCTTATAAGGGTCATTTGAGCATTACAATCAAGGGAACGCCTTTGCTGGATGCTTCATTTGAAAAGATCTCGTCAATCTTCCTGAACAAACCAGATGGAAATATAGTCCAGTACTGTACTAACATAAAAAACTATGGCGATTTTACTCAAATGAACTGCCTCCAGTATTTTTTGAAAACAAAAGTATTAAGGGTGTGATTATTAGTCAGGTTACATCGAACTAAATATCAGCCTTTCAGAAAAGCCCGCTCAGGGA
Source organism: Pantoea sp. Sc1 (assembly GCF_000255315.1). Taxonomy (NCBI): domain Bacteria; kingdom Pseudomonadati; phylum Pseudomonadota; class Gammaproteobacteria; order Enterobacterales; family Erwiniaceae; genus Pantoea; species Pantoea sp. Sc1. The sequence goes on along the minus strand of NZ_AJFP01000001.1, from coordinate 1,636,293 downwards.
AACCTGAGCGGGCTTTTTGCTTTCTCTCTCCGGGCAATACGGGAGGTCATCCAGGGCGGTAGGATTACACCTCAAACCCGTAGTGTGAGCCGTCCGGCAGTTCCACAACCAGGCGCAGTTTACCGCCTGCCGCATCAACATAGCGTTTCAGGGTTGAGAGCTTCAGGTCACGGCCTGGTTTCTCCATTCCGGCAACGGTAGGTTGTCTGATGCCCAGCGCTTCCGCCATTTCAACCTGCGTTTTCTGCACTTTTTCGCGCAGTTCAGCAAGGTGTATGTTAAGAAGGATATCCGTTGCCTTCCCCTCAGCGTCAGCAACGACGTCCGGTTTTTCATCCGCAATAAGCTGTTCCAGCGTTCTGCCCATCACGTTACTCCCTATATTTAAAGGTGTTCAGCCAGTGTGTGAATTCCCGATCGGCAATCGGAAGCATCTCCCGATAAAAGCGTTTGTCGCTGCCGGCCTTATTTCCGGCACAGAGCACGACCGCAGTACGATTCGGGTCAAATGCAAAAAATGCCCTGATGGGATCGCCCCGGATCTGAATACGCAGCTCCTTCATATTGATATAGGCTGAACCTCTGAGCGTATCTGCATAAGGTCTTGCCAGGCCCGGCCCTTTCTCCCGCAATACCATTAATGCAGCCAGCACACAGGCACGGTCGGTGTCATTAAGTAAGCTAAACCAGCGATCAAACCTGTCGGTCGTTTTAACCATCCACACAAGATATCCTTATCAATATAGTTCAGGGGCTATATAGGTGTAAAGCGATAATCGTGTGTGATGCAGAATCAGCCGGAATGCATGCGTCCCTGGCGCAAACAGCGAGAGGTATTCCGCCTTAGCAGTGAAGAACGCATAATAATTTCACTGTTTTGCGACCCACGCCGGATCAGATAAGGGTGCGGCTCAGGGGATGGCTACACTAAATGAAAAAGCCCGATCGGGCTGACTGAGCGGGCTTATAAATCAGGAAGGTTTGAAACTGGATGGTAAGCGGTTGCAGAATATGCGCCTTCTTACTGACGCTATGCTCTCTCTTAGTCCGGCTTCTGCAAAATGAAGCCGGTTCACTTCAGCGCTTTTTTCGCCAGAACAGAAAAGTTGCCAGCGCGGTCAGTACACCGATCAATGGCATCGTCGCCGCACCGGCAAGGAAGTTATGCTGATCGATATCCTGGTTTCTGCGCATATCTGCCAGCCGTGTCAGTGCCTGCTGCTCATCCGGGGCGCGGACCTCCTCAAACTGTTTTTTATACCCCTGCTCCGTCAGCGCGACGGCACGGGTGACGTCTGATCGATTCACTGCAACCGTGTGTCTGCCCCTGGTGTAAAAGTTATAGTCTGACATTCATGTAAGCTCGCGTGCGTAAGGGTGAGTTTAAAAAATATCGTATATGAGCAAATCTGAGTAAGGCTTTTAGACAGAGAGGCGGCAGAAACAACAGGCCGCCTGCGGTGATGAATCCTCTTCTTTATAACCCCGCCAGTCCCAGATTCTCCCGCAGTGTGGCAAACTCATACTCCTCGCGAAACAGCCCGCGACGACGCAGTTCAGGGATGACCAGCGCCACAAACAGATCCAGCTGCTCTGGCATGATGGCGGGCATGATGTTGAAACCGTCTGCGCCGCCCTGCTCCAGCCACAGCTGAAAATCGTCGGCAATATCTTCAGCCGTACCGACAATCACGCGGTGCCCGCGCGAACCGGCAGCAATGGCGGCCAGCTCACGCAGCGTCAGGTTCTCGCGTTTCGCCATATCGGTCATGAGTTTGACGCGGCTCTGATTCCCCTCGCCCAGCGGCACCTCCGGCACTGGCCCGTCCAGCGGATAGTGACTGAGATCCATGCTGAACCGCAGTGAGAGCTGACGCAGCCCATTCTCAATATCCACCAGCGCATTCAGCTCTTTCCACAGCGCTCTGGCTTCCTCGCGCGTGCGGCCAATAATGGGCATTACGCCAGGCATAATAACCACCTGATCTGCGTGACGACCGGCAGCCACCACCTGCGCCTTCTGTGACCGATAAAAGGATTGCGCCTCTTCCAGGGTAGCTGAGGCGGTAAAAATCACTTCTGCGGTCTCTGCCGCCAGCTTCTGACCATCCGCAGAAGAACCCGCTTCAATAATGACCGGACGTCCCTGCGGCGAACGGGTAATGTTTAACGGGCCCTGCACCTGAAAATGCTCACCCTGGTGATTAATTGACCTGATTTTCTCATCGACAAAATAGCTTCCGGTCGTTTTGTCAGGCTGAACGGCGTCCGCTTCCCACCCTTCCCAGAGTTTGTAAGCCACCTCAAGAAATTCCCGCGCCCGGGCGTAGCGCGAAGCATGATCGGGCATATCGCTGCGGCTGAAGTTACGGGCAACGTCAGTGGAGAACGAGGTCACCACGTTCCACGCGGCACGCCCCCGGCTGATGTGATCCAGCGATGAGAAGCTGCGTGCCAGCGTAAAGGGATCGCTGAAAGTGGTGGATGCGGTCGCCGCCAGACCAATACGTTTCGTGTTAACCGCCAGCGCTGCCAGCATCGTCAGCGGTTCAAGACGGGCCATCGTCGACGGCAGACGATACATGCTGGTCGCCAGCGCATCACCCACAAAGAAGAGATCGAACTTACCCGCTTCGGCTTTTTGAGCAAGCGTGATCAGCCAGTCAATGTCGGTGGGATCGCCGAGCTGATCCGTCAGCCGCCAGCCGCTGACGTGCTGACCCACCGGCTGAACAAACAGACCGAGCCGCAGGCGACGCACAGACGCTACATCATTCATAAACGGTTCCTGGTTTTTAGGGTGAAAAGGCGCGCCGCAGCACGCACTTAAAAAAGGGTATCGGTTGCCCGGAGCGCCTGTTCCAGAGCACAAGCAGAAACGTTAAACGGCAGGCGCTCTGCAGAAGCAACGGGAAACGTTACCTGTTGGGCAAGGGTGCGCAGAGCAGTCTGACGATCGCCTGCTAAGGCTGGCAGACGCAAGGGCATATCGTAGTGGCGTAGCAGAGCCAGCAACTCCGCATCCGCTTCGCCTTCATTTTCCATCAGTGACTGCACCAGCAGGCTGAAACCCACTTTTTCCCCATGCAGCCAGTGATGCAACTCAGGCTGGTGCGTCAGGCGATTATGAATGGCATGGGCGAAGCCCGGCGTCGGCAGGACGTCGCGCACGCTGTTCGACAGCCCGGCGAGCACAATAGTGGCATCAACCACCTTCACCAGCTCCGGCGTCACCCGCTGCTGCTGGCAATGCGCAAGAGCGGCATCGCCCTGCTGCAGAAAAATGTCCAGAGCCTGCCGCGCACTCATCATCTTCAGATCCAGCGCCAGATCATCCGGGTTGTGCTGCTGATAGGGGCGAAACTCATAATATTTTGCCAGCGCATCGACGATCCCCGCTTTCAGGTAGCGTACGTCGCTACGGGCAATTACCTCACTGTCCACCAGCACCTGCTCAGGCATTTTTGCCAGAGGCTGGCTGCGCAGATGCCCGCCTGCCTCGTTGTAAATGATCGCTACCGGTGACCAGGCGGCACAGGTGGCGGCCTGGGTGGCGAAGTTGATTAGCGTCAGCCCCGGTAGCTGGCTGGCCGCGGCTTTCGCTGCATCCAGTACCCGCCCCCCCCAATCGCGAGTAAAAGTTCTGCTCCCTGCTGTTCGATAGCTTGCTTTACGCTGGCGATAGCCTGTTCAGTACATTCGCCGGGTAAATAGTTCAGCTGGAAGCGAATTCCTTCCGCTTCCAGACTCTGACTTAATTCCGGATTAACGGCCTGCCAGGCATGGGGTGAAGTCAGAATATGAATCTGCGTGGCGAAAGGTTTAATTAACTGACCGACGCGGTTGCGCAGGCCCGCCTCATGCAAATAAGCACGCGGAGAAATAATGGCTAACACAGCGGCATCCTGAGTCAAAGATATAAGAATAAACGTATTATTTACAGTGAGTTAATCAGAAAATTTTATTCATATTTTCTTTTTTAAATAGTACGGTAAATAACAATTTAATCAATCAAAAACCGGTGAATTCATATTCACAAATCTGCATGAGATTAGTTATTTTTCACATATAGAGACCCGGCATTTTACTGTTACTCTCTCATTCTGGCTGAATTAATTAGCCGTCCACTGGGCGGTTTTCCGGTAAAGATTATGCAACTCAATTTTCGTCAGGTCAGAGAGGATGAAGTGGACGTGTATCTGGCGCTGATGCATGCCGCGTACGCGCCCGTAAAAGCTATGGGTATTAACTTTGATGCCGCCACTGCCGACCGCAGCATGGCACAGCAGCATCTCCGGTCTCACGGCGTCTATGCGCTCTATGCCAGCCAGGAGATGGTTGCTTCTGTCACCGTTCGCTATCCCTGGGGGCCGCTGCCGGGTCCCTTTGGGCTGCCGCATATCGGCTGGTTTGGTGCCCACCCCGACCATTCCGGTCACCACTATGGCCGCCAGATTCAGGACTGGCTTGAGCGGGAGATTCTGACAGGTCAGCTGCGCGCGCCTGCGGTCTCCCTCGGTACCGCCGTCCAGCATCCCTGGCTGAAAGAGATGTACCTGAAGCGAGGCTTTCAGCCGATCCATACCCGCGATCTTGGCAAAGGCCACCTCACCCTCTATATGAAAAAAATTCTGGACCCGGCGGCACATGATATCTGGCTTCGCCGCCAGACAGCCGCATAAGGAAAGCCGTTATGAGTCGTGATATCTCTGCAACCCTGGGCGAACAGCTGATCGCTCTTCGCCATGAACTGCACCGTTTTCCGGAGTTGTCGAATCAGGAGTTTGAAACCACAGCCCGTCTGCGTAAACAACTTGAGCAACATCAGATACGTATTGTTAACCTGCCGCTGAAAACCGGGCTGGTCGCAGAGATTGGTCAATCGCCAGGACCGTTAATCGTGCTGCGGGCCGATATCGATGCGCTGCCGATCGAAGAGCAATCAGGCGTCAGCTATCAATCCGAACGTCCCGGCGTAATGCACGCCTGCGGTCACGATTTTCACAGCGCGGCGGCGCTGGGCGCGGCGATCCTGTTAAAACAGCAGGAATCCGCGCTGCCGGGCCGGGTACGGATTCTTTTTCAGCCTGCAGAGGAGACTGGTCAGGGCGCACCTGAAGTGATTGCCAGCGGCGCACTGCACAATGCCGTCGCAATTTTTGGTCTTCACAACGATCCCTCACTGCCGGCGGGCGCAGTCGGCACCCGACCCGGACCGCTGACCGCTGCGGTGGATCGTTTTGACATCGCCATTACCGGGACGGGCAGCCATGCCGCTAAACCCGACCAGGGTAACGATCCGATTGTTATCGCTGCGCAGATCATCTCAGCCGCGCAGACCCTGATCAGCCGCAATGCCCCCTCTGCCGATAACGCTGTGGTCTCCATTACCCAGATACACAGCGGCAGTACCTGGAATGTCATTCCGGAGAGTGCCTGGCTGGAGGGCACGGTGCGTACATTCTCACAACAGACGCGTGAGCAGCTTGAGCAGCGCTTCAGGCGTATTGTAGCGGGTATCGCTTCGGCCTTTGATGCTCAGGTCCGCTTTAACTGGCATGCCGGGCCACCCTCAGTGGTGAATGATGCCCACTGGGCGGCATTTGCATTACGGCAGGCGGAGGAAAGCGGACTCAGCGCACGCGTGGTGGAAGCCAGTCCGATCGGCGAAGACTTTGCCTTTTATCAGCAGCAACTGCCGGGCGCCTTCATCATGGTGGGCACTGGTGAACCTTATGCACTGCATCATCCCGCTTTTCGCGTCAATGATGCGGTATTGCTGCCGACAGCACATTATCTCGCCGACCTGGCAGTGGCAGCACTGATCTCCCCGGAGCGATCACAATGAATCTGAGTGCGGCACTGGCGGACCAACTGCTTAACAGCCAGCCTGATGCGACTGCGCGCAGGCACGCACGTGAAGGCGTGCAGGATTTTCTGGCGGTAAGCTGGCCGGTATTACAGGGTGACGTGCCGGATAGCGGCCTGCCAGCCCTGCGCGCCCTGTATCATGACGGAAGCGTGCGCTCGCAGGCGCTGCTGCTGGGCTATGCCGGGCATGCGCTGGACTATGATGATTTTCATGCCGATTTTCGCGGTCATCCCAGCGTAGTGATCCTGCCAGCCCTTTTCGCCTGGCAGCACGACCAGCCGACAAGCCTGAACGCGTTTCTGGATGCTTATGTCAGCGGCGTGGAGATGGCGGGCCGTCTCGGACTGGCTGTCAGCCAGCAGCACTATGCGCTGGGCTACCACAATACAGCGACACTGGGCACCGTGGCCGCGGCAGCGGCACTGGCTCGTTTGCTGGCGCTGGATAGCGTTGCCACCACGACTCTGCTGGGCATTGCCACGACGCAGGCGAGTGGCTTGCGTGCGCAGTTTGGCTCCGCGGTTAAACCGCTGCACGCTGGCTTCGCGGCAGAGCGCGCAGTGGTAGCGGCTCAGCTGACGCTGGCCGGCATCGATGGCCGTAAAGAGGGAGTGCTGGAGGCCTTTCTGACCGCCACCAGTGCCGGTCAGGCACAACCGGAGAAACTGCTGGAGAACTGGGGTATGCCCTGGCGGATTAGCTCGCCCGGCCTGGAATTTAAACCTTTTCCGACCTGCGCGGGAACGCACAGCGCGGCAGAGGCCGCACGGATACTGCGTCAGCAGTGGCTGGAAGCCGGAAACCCGCTCGATAGCCTGCTGAATCAGATTGAAGCGATCACCGTTGCCTTTCCCCCGGGAGGTGATATCGCCGCGTCGATTCAGCATCCCCTTAACGGCCTTGAAGCGCGGTTCAGCCTGGAATATGTGATTGCCGCTATGCTGATCTATGGCGATCTGCGTCTGTCAGATTTTGCCGAAGGCGCGCTCAATCATCAGATTATGCCACTGGCCGCCCGGGTTCGCCGCGCCCCGGATGACAATGCGCCGCCCGATGCGATCAATCCTGCTCTGCGCTTTCATGACGTCACACTAACACTCAGGGATGGCACCCGGCTCCATCAGCGCCGCACGCGCCAGCAGTCACTGGCGGAGGGCGTCGATGTTAACCGTAAACTGCAACGGGCATTAAAAAGGCGCTCGCCTGACCTGCTGGCCGCCAGTGAACTGCGTTCAACGGCAGATCTGCAGCAACTGGCTCAGGCACTGACTCGCTGAACCGACCCGTGTGGTGGGATGAAAGCCTGCACCGGTGTCACCTCTCCGGCATATTTACGCACCTGAACCACCGTAATCTGCCCGCTGCACCCCTGCGCGAGTGATGATGTCCCGACATCCAGGGTGAGGACATTAGGATTACCATGACGACAAAGCGGACGGGCCGCCGTGGGATCGATCGGATCGTACCAGGCGCCGGTTGGCAGCTGAACTACGCCGGTCAGGAGGCCATCCGTGAGGCGTGCGCTGGCCAGCACATGGCCCCGTTCGTTGTAGAGTTCAATGATGTCATCCTCCGCGATGCCCAGCGCGGCGGCATCCTGGCGATTCAGGCTGCAGACCTCCCGCCCGCCCCGTTTGGCCCCCTGACTGTAATCGCCAAAGTCGAGCTGGCTGTGCAGGCGTGTCGCAGGCTGATTGGCTATCAGCCAGAAGGGATAGTCGGTACTGGGTTTTTGCTGCGGTTCGCGCCACACCGGATGGCCAGGGCAGTTTTCATAACCAAAGCTGGCAATCTTCGCCGAAAAAATCTCAATTTTACCGCTGGGTGTTGGCAACGGCGCGCCGTCGGGATTGGCGCGAAACGCATTGATCATTCGTCCCCCGTCTTTGAGCTGAGGTAACGTCAGCATGCCCTGCTGCCAGAACTCACTGAATTCAGGGGTCTGCACCTGGTGAGCAGCCAGTTTCTCCCGGAGCTGTTGATAAAGATGCTGCAGCCAGCCACGCGCATCCCGTCCTTCGCTGAACGCCTCTTCCCTGCCGAGTTGCCGGGCCAGCTCACGAAAAATTGTGTAATCATCGCGCGCTTCACCATAAGGCTCAGCAACCGGATGCATGGCGATTAAATGGCGATCGGTGGGGGCGCCGCCAATATCCTCGCGCTCCAGCGTCATGGTAGCGGGCAGAACGATATCCGCGTGACGCGCACTGGCGGTCCAGGCACTTTCATGCACGATCAGCGTATCCAGCTGGCAAAATGCCTGACGCAGCCGGGCCAGATCCTGATGATGATGAAAAGGATTGCCACCCGCCCAATAAGCCAGACGGATATGTGGATAGGTCAGCCGCTGGCCATTGTAATCAAACGATGCGCCGGGATTGAGCAGCATATCGGCGATACGGGCCACCGGAATAAAGAGGTCGATGCCATTTTTTCCCTGTGGCAGGGCCGGGAAACTGACCAGGTTATGGTGTTTGCCATAGTGACCCAGCGCCCCCAGTGCATAGGTAAAGCCACCACCAGGCAGCCCAGGCTGCCCCAGCGCCGCTGCCAGCACCAGCCCCAGCCAGACCGGCTGTTCGCCATGCTCGGCGCGTTGCAAGGCATGGGCCACCGTCACCAGAACGCGCTTACCTGCTAGCTGTCGCGCGAACTGCGCTATCCGGTCACTGCTGATGCCACAGATGCTGGCTGCCCACTGCGCGTCACGCACCACGCCATCCTCTCTGCCGCAGAGGTAAGCCACCATCTGCGGCCAGCCGACACAGTAGCGAGCCAGGAAAGCCTCATCGGTTAATCCCCCGGCGATCAGCACCGACAGCACACCGAGCATAAATGCGGCATCCGTGCCAGGCCGTAGTGCCAGCCACTCGCCCTGCGCCTCCTCAGGCAGATCGCTTTGCAATGGGCTGACTGAGATAAACCGTGTGCCGCGCCGGGCCGCCTGCTGCATAAACCCACGCTCGGTATGTTCACTCAGACCGCCGCTGGCCACCTGCGCATTTTTCAGCGCCAGCCCGCCAAATGCCACCACTACCTCGCTGTGATGCGCAATTTCCTCCCAGCTTACGCCACGTCGCGCGATTTCATTCATGTCGCCGACAATGTGGGGTAACAGTACCGAGGCCGCTCCGGAACTGTAGCTATTCACCGAGCGCACATAGCCGCCCAGTGTTGTGTTCAGAAAACGATGCACCTGACTTTGCGCATGATGAAAGCGCCCTGCACTTGACCAGCCGTAGGAGCCGCCAAAAATCCCTGCAGGCCCATACGCATTTCCGACCCGTTTAAGTTCCTGTGCTACACGTTGCGTCGCCTCTTCCCAGCTGACCGTCACATACTCGTCTGCCCCACGTCGCCGATCCGGGCCGGGTCCGTTTTCCAGCCAGCCGCGTCGAATCATCGGCCGGGCCACCCGTGCCGGGTGGTTCAGCGCACGATGAAAGTTTTGCAACAGCGGACTCGGATCGGGATCGCTCCGGAACGGCTCAATAAGCAGATGTTCGCCACTGCGCTTTGCCTGAAAAGCCCCCCAGTGGGCGCTGTGCATAACCGATTTCTGCGTCATCCTGATTTCTGCCTTTGTAAAAGAAACGGTGCTCAGAGCACCGTTGCAATAAAGTTTCTGACACGTCCATTGTCCGGATCGTCGAGTACCTGCTGCGTCGGGCCAGCCGCCACAATTTTGCCGCCCTCCATAAAGACAATATTGTCTGCAACCTCCCGGGCAAAGCCGATTTCATGCGTGACCACGACCATGGTGATCCCGGAATGCGCCAGCTGCTTAATCACCTGCAGGACCTCTCCCACCAGTTCAGGATCAAGCGCGGATGTCGGTTCATCAAACAACATCACGCCCGGATCCATCGCCAGCGCACGGGCAATCGCCACACGCTGCTGCTGACCGCCAGAGAGATTCTGCGGCCACTCCGCTTCGCGCCCCGCCAACCCTACCTGCTTCAGCAGCGCCAGTGCTTTACTGGTCGCCTGCTGGCGGGACTGCTTTTTCACCCGCATCGGTGCATCAATGATGTTCTGCAATACGGTGCGATGCGGGAAGAGATTGAACTGCTGGAACACCATGCCAATCCCGGCACGCTGGCGCGCAACCGCACGGCTGCTGAGTTCATGCAGCGCCTGGTCTTTCTGTCGGTAACCCACCATCTCGCCATCAATGCGGATAGTGCCGCCATCCAGTTTTTCAAGATGATTAATGCAGCGCAGCAGGGTGGATTTACCGGAGCCGGAAGGTCCCAGAATCACCGTGACCGATCCGGCAGGAATATCCAGATTTACATCGTCGAGGATGGTCACACCGGAGAAACGCTTGGTGACCCTGCGCAGGGCGATTGCTTCAGCCATTGCTTACGCTCCTTTGCGTTTTCGGCAGTGAAAAGCGCGGCATAGCCAGCCACGCACGGCGCTTTTCACGCCGCGTGACGCTACGCCCAAAGTAACGCTCCACATAGTACTGGCCCACCGACAGCACCGAAGTCATCAGCAGATACCACAGCGTCGCGACCAGCAGGAGCGGAATCACTTCATAGGTGCGCTGATAGATAATCTGCGCTGAAAACAGCACATCCTGCAGAGAGATAACGGACACCACTGCGGTGGTTTTCAGCTGGCCGATGATTTCGTTGCCCGCGGGGGGCAGAATGGCACGCATCGCCTGCGGTAACACGGTGTGACGAAAAATCTGTGCCGGGCGATAGCCCAGCGCGCGCGCAGCTTCAATCTGGCCATTGCCTACGCTCTGGATACCGGCACGCACAATTTCTGCGGCATAAGCGGATTGATGCATCACCAGGGCGATGACCGCCGCACTGAAGGGGCTGACCAGCGCGTTAGACTGCGCGCTCCAGATCTCTCCCAGCCCCGGAATGGCGAGTGCGATTCGGGGGTAGAGTGCGGCAATGTTGTACCAGAGAAACAGCTGCACCAGCATCGGAACGCCGCGGAAAAACCAGGTGTAAGCCCAGCTCACTGCGACCAGCACCGGATTGGATGAGAGGCGCATCAGCGCCAGCAGCGTGCCAAATGCAAATCCCAGCACCACCGAAATTGCGGTAAGCTGCAGTGTCATCAGCACCCCCTGCAGAATAGAGGGAGCCGTAAAGTTTTCTGCTATCACGCCCCACTCAAAACGGGGATTGTTCACCATAGAATGCGCCATCGCCGCCAGGCATAACAGCACGACCAGCGCACTCAGCCAGCGTCCGTAGTAGCGTTTACCGACGATTTTCAGTTCGTTGGTATGGTCCTGAATTTCACTCATTTAAAAATCTCTTCGTTGCGACGGGCTTCGGTCACGGCACCAAAACCGATGCCCCACTTATCGAGGATTTTCCGGTAGCTGCCATCTTTAATTAAAGAGTTCAGTGCGGCCTGCACGGCGGGTTCCAGCGGCGAAGCTTTTGGAAACGCGACAGAGACCGGGGCATCGCTGACGGTGATTTCTCCGCTCATGGTCAGCGGTTTGATGACGTTAACCTGCCACAGCAGTCCTTCATAAGGCCCCAGGAACATCGGAACACGCCCGCTGACTACGGCCTGCACGCCCGCCGGGCGATCCGGGAAAATCGCTACTTTGATCGGCTGTTTACCGGCCGCCTCGCAGGCCTTGCTGGCTTCCTCCAGCCGCGTGACCTGCGTGGTGCCGGATCCCGCCCCCACCTCTTTCCCGCAGACATCGCTGAGCGATTTGAAAGGCGTAATGCCGGCATCTTTTCGCGCAATAATGCCGAGCAGGCTGGCGTTGTAATAACCGACAAAATCGATCTGTTTCAGACGGGTCGGCGTGGCGTTGATGTTTGACAGTGCCACGTCGTATCGTCCGGTTTTCAGACCGGGAATAATATTGTCAAACCCACCAGTGTCACGCCACTGCACGGCAATGCCCAGACGCTCCCCTACCGCATTCATGATGTCAATTTCGCGACCGGCGAGGGTTTTGTTGTCTTCTTTGTAAAATGTTGTCGGCGGTGTATTGGGGTTAGTGCCTGCGATGATGTAGCCACGTTTAAGGAAATCATCAGGTATCAGGCTTTTCAACGCCGGATCGGCGCTGACATGCAGACTGATTTCGGTCGGAACCGAAGGTTCGGCAGCAAAGCTGGTGTGTGCACCGATCGCGAACGCGAAAAGGGTTATGCCTTTTGTAATTTTCACTGGAACCTTTCTCCTGATAATTAAAATGTTCCCCCAGAGGGAAAAATCATCGTGATTTATTGTCAGTCCTGAAGAGCGGATTAACTCTGCTCTTCAGCACTATTATCATCCTCTTAACCTTCTGTTCTCATTCTCAGTGAAGACAGACAGCGATCACAAATGCTTAAAACGGCAATATTTTGCTGAAATCCGGCAATGCAGAGAGTCGGGTGGGTGTGCAGAAAGTGACAGGCAAGGAATAATGGCCAACCGTGAATACCGTAGTGAGTCAGACAGTCAAAAGAGTGAGCATGAATAGCATTGCATTGATCACTGCTGTGCAACAGATTCACCTCTGCTGGTGACTGATACTTTTTAAGGTTTAAATAAATTGATCTTAATCAATAAAGTCTTCTTCAGTTAACGTAAAGAAATTTTGCGCAAACAATTCTGTTTTTAATAATGAAATCAATATTTTTTACAAGCAACCCCAAATTAGCAGGCTTATTATTCCCTTTAAAAACAATGGAACTCTAATTAAGAAGATAAACTGAAATATATAATTTTTATTAAAGCTTCACCCCACCCTGACGATAAGAAGAAGATGACAGAGATTATTTAATCGCCTCTCTCCCGCTTCAGAAACCTCATTAAAGGTGAAACTTATGGGCCTTGCTCAACACATCTCCGGTATTAAAATTGGGAAAAAACTGGGTGCCGGTTTTATCATCGTCATCGCCGCCTCTCTGGCTATTACCTGGCTCGCTTTCGATTGCTTCAGCCGTATCAAAGATAACTCGGCACGACGCACCATCACTGTTCAGATGGTAAACACCTTAAGTAATGCGCGCCTTAACCGCACGCTCTACCAGTACACTAAAGATCCGGAATTTGCCGCCCGTAACGTACAGGCGCTGAAGGAGTTGGATACGCTGTATCAACGCCTCAGTGGCTTTCAGTGGGACGAACTCGGTCAGCAGAAAGTCGCGCTGATGGGGCAGTTGCTTAACGATTATCAGAAGCAGCGACAGAAATTTGTCACCGCCGCACAGACCACATCCCACGCCTTTGATGCCATTAAACCGGACGCCCTGATTGCCCTTGCGCATCAGTCGGAGTCGCTGGATCTGGCACTGACCCCTGATGCCGGATTACCGGTCATGCGTCTGGCCGCCGCGCTGTTTGATGCCGCAAACATTGAACAGGCGTTCCTGGAAAAACCGTCTGAGGCCAGCAGAGCGTCGGTTGTTGAGGAGTTCACGGCGATCACCACGCTGAGTGAGCAGCTGGACAGCTTTGCACAGCCTGCAATTAACGAGGTGTCCCGCACGGTTCTCAGCACCCTTGCGCAGCAGCGCGAGGCGTTAATGCGCTATGTCGATGCTGCAGAGAAAGAGAAAAGTGAGTCGGCGGGTCTGACCACCAGCGCTGAGCGTCTTAATGCGGCGGTTTCCGATACATTCGCTTTCCAGTCACAGCTCTCTGCGGAATTTATTAAACAGGCAGAGTGGCGCATTGCCTTTGCCGCACTGATTTGTGTGGTACTGAGTCTGCTGATCGCCTGGCGGATCACCCGCAGCATTACCCAGCCTCTGAAAGAGACGCTGAGCGCCGCGCAGCGTATTGCCGGGGGAGATTTAACCACCTCGCTGACCACAACACGTGGCGATGAATTCGGTCAGCTGATGCTGGCGGTCGATGCCATGAACAGCAGCCTGCAGAACATCATCACCAACGTGCGTGACGGCGTCAGCAGCGTGGCACGTGCCTCAGCGGAAATCGCAGCAGGCAATACCGATCTCTCCTCCCGTACAGAACAGCAGTCTGCGGCCGTGGTCCAGACCGCGGCCAGTATGGAAGAGCTGTCGTCGACGGTTAAACAGAATGCGGAAAATGCGCATCATGCGAGTCAGCTGGCGACAGAGGCGTCAGTGAATGCCGGTCGTGGTGGCGAGATCATCCGTGATGTGACGGTGACAATGAACAACATCAGCCAGAGTTCGGGCAAAATTGGTGAAATCATTCACGTCATCAACAGCATCTCCTTCCAGACCAATATCCTGGCGCTCAACGCCGCGGTCGAAGCCGCACGTGCCGGTGAACAGGGACGCGGGTTTGCGGTGGTCGCGGGTGAAGTGAGAAATCTGGCACAGCGCAGCGCGCTGGCGGCCAAAGAGATTGAGACGCTGATCCGTGAGTCACTGGACCGGGTCAGTGAAGGGTCCGGATTTGTAGAACGCGCAGGGTCCACCATGGATGATATCGTCCGCTCCGTCAGTCAGGTGAAAGATATCATGGGCGAAATCGCTGCGGCCTCGGACGAGCAGAACCGGGGGATCTCCCAGATCGCCGTGGCGATGGCCGAGATGGACACGACGACCCAGCAGAACGCCGCACTGGTTGAAGAGTCCTCTGCCGCAGCGAGTTCACTGGAAGCACAGGCAGAGGAGCTGGAAAAAACGGTGGCGGTGTTCCGCCTCTCTGGTGCTCAGCACGCCGTCAGCCGCCCCGCGCCGGCTTCAGCGCCTCGCCTTGTTCCGGCCGTGCCGCTTAAGGCTTCTGCAGAGAGCAGCTGGGAAAGTTTTTAACAGGGTATCGGCTGGCCAGTCCTGATCAACAGGGCTGGCTGGGCGAGGATCGTTCAGGCTGTGGGGAGATAAAAAGGGTCTGGCGAGAGGAGTGTCGTCCATGACAGTTTCTCCGGCCGGTATACGCTTTCGCGCAACCTGTGAGGTTATTCGCTTCGTCGTTTTCCGGCCGGAGCCGGACTACGTCCACTGGTGTCAGTTCAGTTACAGCTAGTTCAGTTCGTCGTTCAGGCCTGTAAGTGTCTGCAGATACGGCACCTGTTGCTGGGCAATCGCCGGAGACGTAAAACTGCTCAGCCAGCTTCTGGCCTCGGAGATTTGCGTCAGCCGGTCGGGGTTGCTCTCGGATTTCGCCATGTATCCCAGTTGAGTAAAGAGTGATGCGATACTGATTTCTTTCTCACCCAGGGCAAGGCTCAGTGCCGCTTCGCCAATAATTACGTGGCCTTTCTCGTCGTTTTGAATTAACACAGAAAATCCTCCATTGGTACGAATTGAAAACAACCTCACCAGAGACTGTAGTCGTAAAAGGGAGAACTGCCCGAATTTATCACTAAAAATCGCGCAAGTTGCTGAACAAAATACTAAATGTTTTTTTGGCATCCCTTCAGTTTGTCTCTGCCCTGCCAGGCCGGGAGTCGTCACTCAACACGCAATCGGTTATGATCCTCTGCCCTTCATCGTCCGGTTTCACTATGTCTGCCATTATCGATACGTTTATTGCTCCGCCCTGCCATGACGAGATCACCTTTGTGTTTCAGGATGATCATCTGCTGGTGGTGAATAAACCCAGCGGGCTGCTCAGCCTTTCCGGTAAGAATCCGCAAAATCTCGATTCAGTGCATCACCGGCTGGTCAGACTGTTTCCGGGCTGTACGCTGGTGCACCGGCTCGATTTTGGCACCTCGGGACTGATGGTCGTCGCGCTGAATAAAGCGATCAACGCGGCGCTCAGTCAGCAGTTCAGCCAGCGCAGCGTGAGCAAAACGTATCAGGCGCTGCTGTGCGGCCATCTGGCTGAGGATGAAGGTGTGATTGATGCCGCCATCGCGAAAGATCCGGCGCAGTTTCCCCGCATGACAATCTGCCCGCTTCAGGGCAAGCCTGCGCGATCGCGCTTCCGGGTTATCGCGCGCGGCCACTGGCAGGGACGAGAAGGAATGGAGGTGGCGGCTACACGGGTTGAGCTGACGCCGGAAACGGGGCGTACCCATCAGCTGCGCATTCACTGTCAGCAGCTGGGGCACCCGATTCTGGGCTGTGATCTCTATGGCGGGCAGGTGCTGCCGGGCGCTGAGCAGGCGGAGAGGCTGATGCTGCACGCCAGTGGATTAGCGTTTACACATCCGGTCAGCGGTGAGCCTCTACACTTCTCAGCCGCCAGCCCCTTCTGACTGCCTCAGTCCGCGGTTACCACATTAAGTCGTCCGGCACTTTGAAATCGGCATAGGGATCATCTTCGTCCTGCACGTCTTCGCTCAGTGCGCTGTTCAGGACGATAGCACTGGCATCACGCTGGGCAATTTTATCCGCCACGCTGGCCGGGATAATGGCGTACTGGCTCTCACCATTTTTGTCAGCAGTCAGGCGGGCAATCGCGAGACGGCCATTAATCAGCTGGGTCTGCGTCAGCTTATCCACCACGATTTTTTTAATCAGGTTGTTGTCGGTAAAGTTAAAGCTGATGTCGCCTTTTGCCACCTCGATTTTGTTCATTTCGATCAGCTGTTTGACCTGTGCTTTGTACTCTTTAGACAGGACGGCCAGTTTCTGCTGCTCGTTAAGTTGCTTATCGCGCTCAAGCTGCGCTTTTTTGTTGTCTTCGACCGCCGCTCTGGCTTCACGCGCCTGAACCCGGGATTTCTTCGCTGTGCGCTTAACCTTATCCATTTTTTTGCTGGATACCAGGCCTGCTTTCAGCATCTGCTCTTGTAAGGTGAGTTTTGTCATTGTCGTCTCTGAATCTGTTAAATATTGTTCAGGATTATACCTGTAATCTTTCGGGCTGTGCCAGGCTGACGCCGCGATTGCGGGCTACGCCTCAACACTGTGCTACCATTCCCCGGTCAGAATCACCTTATTGAGCACCATGTCCGAAATTACGAAACGCAAAAATGACCCGGAAGGGCTGAAAAAACGCATCATCGCAGGCGCACTGAAAACCTTCGCAGAGTTTGGTATGCAGGGTGCCAGACTGGAGCAGATCGCCGAACACGCTCAGACCACTAAACGCATGGTGGTCTATCACTTCGGCAGCAAGGAGCAGCTCTACATCGAAGTGCTGGAGCAGGTCTATCAGCAGATACGCGCGCATGAAACCGATCTGAACCTGGCCGCAATGACGCCGGAGCTGGCCATGACCCGCCTGGTGGAAGCGAGCTTCGATTACCACGTTGCCCATCCCGACTTTATGCGGCTGGTCTGCAGTGAGAACCTGCTGCGCGGTCGCTACATCACGCAGTCACCGCAGATTAAAGCGCTTAACCGCAGCGCGCTGGATCTGCTGGATGACATCCTGGCCCGCGGTCAGCAGGAGGGCGTGTTTATCGCCGATGTGCAGACCATCGACGTTCATCGTCTGATCAGCAGTATCTGTGTTCATCACGTCTCAAACCGCTACACCTTCAATGCCCTCTTCAGTCCGGATAACAGCGAAGAAGAGAGTATCCGGCGCAATCGTCAGCTCGCTGTCACCGCCACACTGCGCTATATCCGCAAATAATTGCTCACCGCTCTGGCTCCGCTTACTCATGGTCTACGCTTAGTAAACATTCGTCATTAAATTGCCATAAAAGGAACGCTGTTGTGAGCAGAGACGCACGCCTCTATCCGCTTCGCCAGACTCATGTTGAACCCGATGATGATGCGCTCTGGAACTGGGCGCAGAACGCTAAAATCGGCAGCCGTCATCAGGTTCAGCGCCCTGCCAGCGAAGCGGAATTACAGACGCTTATCCGGGAGTCACGCGGCCAGATTCGGGTCATCGGCAGCAAGCTCTCCCCCGGACGGATGCTGCACGTCAGTGAAGATGATTTACTGCTCGACCTCAGCGCGCTCAGCGGTCAGCTCGCCAGCGATGAGGATAGCGTGACCTTCGGGGGTGCCACCCCGCTGGAACAGGTTTATCGCACCCTGACCCGCATGAACCGCATGCTGGCGTCGTCGCCGGGTGTGATTGCCATTCAGACCCTGGCAGGGGCGATGGCCACCGGCACGCACGGCCAGGGATTGCAGCAGAGTTCGATTGCCGATGAAGCACTGGCCATCCGCATGGTGCTGGCCGACGGCAGCGTGCGCGAGTTTGTCCGGGGCGACGCGGATTTCCCGGCAGCTCAGGTCTCTCTGGGGGCGCTGGGTATTGTCACCGCCGTGACGCTGCGCACCGGGCCATACCGCATCTTCACCTGCCATAAGAATGCGGTCTCTGCCGATACGCTGGAAGAGGATCTGCTGCGCTGGAACAACGACTACCCTCTCAGCAAAGCCTGGTGGTTCGTTGACGACAATCTGATGCATGTCTGGAACGCCCATGAAGCCAGCGAGGAGGAGCGCCAGCGCTATGAGCAGCAGGGGCGCAAAGTGGTCGAGCATGAGGGCGAAGCGGATGACAGTCTGAACGACACGATCGATCAGACCCTGGCGCACATGCACCGCGATACCCAGATTCAGGGTAAAGGCGGCAAGCAGTTTCGCACCGTGACCCGTTTTCGCGACTTCACGGATGTTACCGGTGACATCTATCAGCTCTTCTGCCGGGGCATTGCGGTGCCACAGATCAACGTGGAGATCGGCGTCCCGCTGGCAAAAACGCCAGCCATCATCCGCCGGATAAAGCAGTGGTATGCAGAGAACCGGCCGCATATGCACTATCCGATTATCCTGCGCTGCACCGGCGCCTCCTCGGCCTGGCTCAGCCCGGCCGCCGATCAGCCCACCTGCTTTTTCGGCTTTGTCGTCTATTACGCCGACGATGGTTCGCTGTCGCAGGAGGGACTGCACTTCCTGACGGAGGTGGAGAAACTGCTGGCCGAAGAGGGAGGACGTCCGCACTGGGGCAAGTATTACGATGAAGAACGCTACAACTGGCGTGAGATCTATCCGCAATGGGACGCCTTCCGCGCCCTGCGCAGCCAGCTCGATCCACAGGGACGACTGGGTAACGACTACATCACGCCACTTTTTGACTGAGGAAAGCCATGTTTGCCTGGGTAACGCTGTTAACACAACCCGATTATCTGGTGGGCGTTCAAGCGCTGCACCGTTCGCTGCAACAGAGCCACAGCCAGTGGCCACTGGTGGTGATGACGACTCCCGCCATTTCTGAGGCGGACTGTCAGCGTCTGCAGGATGCAGGCTGCGTGATTGAGCCGGTTGAGCCACTCTATCCGCGTGAAGATCTGGATCAGCACTACGCCTCGGCGCAGTTCGGCGAGGTCTGGACCAAGCTGCGCGCCTGGCAACTGACGGACTATGAGCGCGTCGTTTTTCTGGATGCGGACATGCTCGTGCTGCAGAACATGGATGAGCTGTTTACCCTGGATCTGGGTGATAATCTGCTGGCGGCCTGCCACGCCTGCCGCTGCAATCCCAACCAGATCGCCTCCTATCCGCCGGAATGGCAGCCGGAGCAGTGCCACTACACATGGCAGGCACGCGGTGAGACAGCACCACAGAGTGTGGATCTCTACCTTAACGGCGGTTTTCTGGTGCTGAAGCCCGATAATGCGGTGTTTGAGGCGATGGAAAAACGTATTGCCGCCATTGATGACCTGAGCGCCTACCCTTTCTCGGAGCAGGATCTGCTGAATGAAATCTTTGCCGACCGCTGGAAGCCACTCTCTTATATCTACAATGCGCTAAAAACGCTGCCCTTCCAGCACCGCGGGCTCTGGCAGGACGATGAGGTGAAAAACCTGCATTACATACTGGCCAAGCCGTGGAAGCGCGATCTTAACCAGCCTGAGAGCCAGCGCGATCGCTTCTATGCGCTGGATAAGCTGTGGTGGGAGAAAAGCGGCCTGATCTGATCTTAAAGGGCGGGAAGCTCTCTTCCCGCCCTGTCCCCTTCTTATCTGACACCCTTCCTGATCTGCCGTTACACTTCCACCCAGCGCCGCTGCTCAGCAGAGTGCGCGATCGCTTCCAGCACCTTCTGCACCTGTAACCCCTCGGTAAAATCGGGCCACATGCGGTCGTCCGCCGCGATACCGTTAATCAGATCGCGGACCTCCACCGTTTTCTGGTCGTTAAAGCCGATGCCATGTCCGGCTGAAACACAGAAGTTCGCATAGTCGGGATGGGCGGGTCCCGTCAGGATCGTTTTAAATCCCTGTCGCCCGGCGGGCTCGTCATGCAGATAAAGCTCAAGTTCAGCCATGCGCTCCTGGGTGTAACGCAGCGTACCTTTGGTTCCGGTCACAACATAGGTCAGGCCCATTTTCGCGCCGCAGGCGATACGCGAGGTTTCAATGACGCCGTGCGCGCCATTGCGGAAGCGCAGCAGCGCACTGGCCTGATCTTCGTTTTCCACCGGTAACTGACGTCCGGGCGCTTTCGGGTCGGGTCGTGCGGTGATGACCGTCATCATGTCACCGCTGACTTCCGCAATATCACCGACCAGATAGTGCGCCATGTTGACGATATGCGCCGCCAGATCGCCCAGCGCACCCAGCCCTGCCAGCGCTTTCTGACAGTGCCAGTCGAGCGGTGTCTCCGGTCTGGCAAGATAATCCTCGTTATGCGTGCCGTAAAAATGGACCACCTCGCCAATTTCTCCGCTGGCAATGATCTCTTTCGCCAGCTGGCTGGTCGGGTTCTTCATGTAGTTAAAGCCGACCAGCGTTTTCACCCCTGCCGCCTGCGCAGCGCTTACCATCTCCTGCGCATCCGCCACGCTTAAGGACAGCGGTTTTTCTGAGTAGACATGCTTGCCGTGGCGTATCGCCGCCAGCGCCATCTCTTTGTGCAGAAAATTGGGCGCGCAGATATCCACCACATCAATGGCGGGATCGCTGACCAGCTCGCGCCAGTCTCCCGTGGAACGCGCAAAGCCAAAGGTGGCTGCCTGACGGGCCGCCAGCTCTGGATTTACCTCGGCCAGCATCTCCCGCACGATCTCACCTTTCAGCGCAAACACGGTCGGGGCCTGAGCATAAGCAATCGCATGGCAGCGCCCGATATAACCACTGCCGATCATGCCGATTCGGACTTGTTTCATTTCAGCTCCGGATATTCATTTCAGGGTTGAAATGAAATCTACGTTTCGTTTTATCTGCTGACAAAGGCGTAATGAAAACTTTGTGACGGCAGTAAAAAACTATCCGGGCAAACCACGCCTCGTGCCGCCTGGCAAGAGAGGCAGAACGGTAAAACACCTCATAAATACCTCAGTCTGCCGCACGGGCTGTGACACCCCGTTCAGCGTCTGACGGACTTCTTCTGGTGTATTAAACGCCGTACTGGCGACTATTTCAGCAGTCGCGCAGATTTATGAAAAAGAGCTTTGACATGGCTCAGCGTGGCCGTTACTATGCGCCCCGTTCAAACGATTCCTCTGTAGTTCAGTCGGTAGAACGGCGGACTGTTAATCCGTATGTCACTGGTTCGAGTCCAGTCAGAGGAGCCAGATTAGAAAAAGCAGATATCTTCGGATATCTGCTTTTTTGCTTTATAACGATCGCACCCACCTTCCTCTCAAAGTCACCGCTGTTAAACCATGCCAGGCTACCTCTTTAACGGATAAAAATGATCCTGACCTGACCCGGCTTACCTGTTCTCATCAGCTGCCTGACAAAAAACGTTGTCGGAATTGCTGACAGGACGGACTTCAGTAATCTTAATGCTGACGATGCGCCGACCATTCCGCGATGCCATAAAGCCGACGCACAGTCGCTTACAAAATCTGATGCCACAGGCTGCATATGACGTTCGTCAGAAACACCTGTAGCAGGACTTCTGCCGGGTAAGACTCAGAGTAAGGTTTTATTGTTACGTCAGGTTTTTAATAATTGAGACAATACGATCTTCCCCACGCAAACCCATAGATTTTATTAAGGCTTTATTTATTCTCTCACTAACAAGGAAGTAGAGCATTTCCATATTATTATTATAGAGAACCGTATAAAGTGCTGGGGATATTATTTTTAAATTCCTTGCTGCCAATGCAGCCACCTGAACCTTTCCATAAAGAGATGCCACAGTAACGATGAGCAATGCATAGTTATTTAACTGCGTCATTACTTCAGCCTTGAAATTAAAGGAATTGACTATGACTATTGATAGTGAATTTGCAATTGCAATTTTAGTTGCTTTTCCGCCATAATAGTCAGCTATCTTTTTTGTCAGCACCATATCAAGATACTGTATCTGGCTATTACTTATATTTTTTAGCTCCTCGTTAAAATACATTTTCATCATATCACGAATGATGTCTTGTCTTTTGTATATTTCAAATATATTTTTCAGAAACCGTTTGTCTTCTTCTTTAAGAATAGCGCACTCGCCCGCGTACTTATCAAAAAGGCATGAGCTGTACCACGACGCTCTCTCAACCCCTGATTTAACATCCTGCAACACGCTTTTATTATTCTGCGCTACCCCATACATGGCCCGCTCGAGCGCTTCGGCTGCACTCCTGTCATTATTCATTCTGAACTTCACTATTGATGATACAGACATTGTAGGCTTTCCTTTCCTGTGGTAAAAAGTACATGATAGTTTGCATACTATATCATGAGGATTTTACTTTGAAGAAATGGACTTTTACTGCTCTTACTTTTATTTTTTCTTTTATTATTTTAGTTGTGCTGCTCTTTGAATTTGTATTCCGCTTATTGACTGCTGACTTTGTTATCAGTTTAATGGATAAGTTAAGCTTCCTGGGTCTTAATGCCTCTCTGGAAACCCTTGTTGCGCTGTTGGTTTTATTTTCAGCTTTGGTTGCTCTTATTATTTCTGGCTTGATTTATTCAAAATTTAGAAGGTGAAATGATGAGGTTTTTTTCAGCATTCATCAGGGGCCAGCTTGGCTACATCAGTGCGCATGTCATCGTTATATGCCTTTTCCTGTTCTACTATTTTGTCATTCCTGATTACTGGTTTTTATGTACGTTGCTTACAATAGTGACAGGTGGAGCGATTAGTATCTACAGGGCCACTAAAAATAAAAAAAGCACTGAAGTGGATTTCTGCGTCCAGAGTTCTGTAAATTAAAAATTAATTTGAGTAAAGCCGGATTGTACAGTTTCTGAAATTCCACTCAAGCCCCCGCACCGGGATCCAACGCCACCGGCGGGAATTTTCCACTCTCCTTTCACCGGAACATCCTGACCAGCCTGAGATGAGAGGCAAAAAAAAACTGCACCCTACTCAGTCGGGTCTCCGACCTTTGGGGTGCAGTTACGTTTCAGCTTTTACAGCTATCAGAGTTCAAAGCGATCCAGATTCATCACTTTGGTCCAGGCGGCCACAAAGTCTTTGACGAATTTTTCACGGGCGTCGCTGCTGGCGTAAACTTCCGCCGAGGCGCGTAACACCGCGTTGGAGCCGAACACCAGATCGGCGCGGGTCGCGGTGTAGCGGGTTTCACCGCTGACGCGATCGCGTCCGATAAAGGACTCGTTGCTCGCATCGGCAGCCTTCCACTCGGTGCGCATATCCAGCAGATTGACAAAGAAGTCCGTGTTCAGCGAACCCACCTTGTCCGTGAAGATGCCGTGCTGGCTGCCATCGAAATTAGCGCCCAGAGCACGCATCCCGCCCACCAATACCGTTAACTCCGGCACGGTCAGGGTCAGCTGCTGCGCCTTGTCGATCAGCAGGTTTTCGGTGGTGGTTTTGCCGAAGCCGGTGCCGTAGTTACGGAAACCATCGGCACGCGGTTTAAGCAGGTTGAACGACTCAATGTCGGTCTGATCCTGACGCGCATCGACACGTCCTGGCGTAAAGGGCACATCAACGGTCACGCCTGCCGCTTTCGCCGCCTGCTCAACCCCGACAACACCGGCCAGCACAATCACATCCGCCAGCGAAGCCTTGTTCACTTCACGCTGAACCGCTTCCAGCGTCGGCAGCACGCGCGCCGCAACGGCGTTAACGTCCCACTCGCGCTGCGGCAGCAGTGCCAGTCGGGCACCGTTGGCACCACCCCGTTTGTCGCCACCGCGGAAGGTTGACGCCGAGGCCCAGGCAACGGAAACCAGCTCGCTGACGCTGAGACCGGATGCGGCAATCTTCTCTTTCAGCTGCGCAATATCCGCGACGGTCGGATGATAAACCGGTGCAGGCAGCGGATCCTGCCAGATCAGATCTTCCTGTGGTACTTCAGGTCCGATGTAGCGCGCTTTCGGCCCCATATCACGGTGCGTCAGCTTAAACCATGCACGGGCAAACGCTTCGTTGAACGCCTGCGGGTCGTTGAGGAAGCGACGCGAAATTTTTTCAAATTCCGGATCAAAACGCAGCGTCAGGTCGGTCACCAGCATGGTCGGCTTGTGTTTTTTCGCCGTGTCAAAGGCGTCCGGGATAATGTCCGGCGCATTGACCGCTTCAAACTGGATAGCGCCTGCCGGGCTGCGCGTCTGCACCCACTCATATTTGAACAGGTTCTCGAAGAAATAGTTACTCCACTGGGTAGGCGTCTGCGACCAGATCACTTCCAGGCCAGAGGTAATCGCATCGGCACCTACGCCGCTGCCGTGGCTGTTAACCCAGCCCAGACCCTGCGCTTCAATCGGAGCGGTTTCCGGATCGACACCGACATGGCTGGCCGGAGCGGCACCGTGGGTTTTACCCAGCGTATGGCCACCCGCAATCAGTGCCACGATCTCTTCGTCGTTCATGCCCATGTTGCCAAAGGTGGCACGAATGGCCGGGGCGGCAGAGGCGGGATCGCCACTGTGTTCCGGGCCTTCCGGGTTCACGTAGATCAGACCCATCTCGGTCGCGCCAAGCGGTGACTGCGCCAGCGATTCCGGATGACGGTGTTCCAGCCAGGTCGCTTCTTCGCCCCAGTTCACATCCATATCCGGTTCCCAGACATCTTCACGTCCGGCACCAAAGCCAAAGGTGCGGAAGCCGGAATTTTCCAGCGCGACGTTACCCGCCAGGATGTAAAGGTCGGCCCAGGAGATCTTCTGACCATACTTCTGTTTTACCGGCCACAGCAGGCGACGGGCTTTATCCAGGCTGACGTTGTCCGGCCAGGAGTTTAACGGAGCGAAACGTTGCTGACCACGACCTGAACCACCACGTCCGTCCACGGAGCGATAGGTTCCGGCGCTGTGCCAGGCCATACGAATAAAGAGACCGATATAGCTGCCCCAGTCAGCGGGCCACCAGGCCTGTGACTCCGTGAGCAACCCTTTGATGTCCGCTTTCAGCGCTGAGTAGTCTAGTTTTGCAAATTCTTTGCGGTAATCGAAGGATTCATCAAGGGGGTTTGAACGGGATGAGTGCTGATTCAGCAGGTCAACGCGCAGCTGATTAGGCCACCAGTCACGGTTCGTTGTTCCGCCGCCCGGCGCCTGATTTGGCTGCGCTGACTTCCCTGCATGAAAGGGGCATTTGCCCGCTGGTGCTTCGCGATCAGCTTCACGGTCGGCTTCGACGATTGGCTTTGCATCTTTTGCATCTTCATCAATGGAATTGCTCATGGTCACACCTCTTTTTGTATTTTCATCGCTACTCTATAGAGGATTTTCAGGAAGGCACACCTGTCTTATCCTATATGATTGATAGCTTATCCCTTTGAATAAGGTCTTATTTAACAGCTCCCAACGATGGCAAACGGCTGTTATCCGCGTCACCTTCAGCGAAACGACACCGTTCTTCATCAGACTATTCTGACAAACCACGTTTAACAACCAGCTGATGAAAGAGTTGCTGATCGGTGACGCAATCCGGTACATAAAGCGTGCGTGATCTGTTGCCAGAACAGCCTGGAAAAGGCGTGGGGATACAGAGAAAAAAGAACAGGCAGAGCGGAAGAGAAAAGAGGTGGGGCTGACGAGGGGATCGGATCAGGGATAAAACCGCAGCGCCCTCCGCAGGAGAGCGCTGCCGGTCATTAACGCCAGCCCAGCTCCGGGGCGACGTACTTCAGAATCGCTTCAATCACATGGGCGTTATAAGCCACACCCAGTTGATTTGGCACGGTAAGCAGCAGCGTATCGGCTTCAGCAATCGCCTCATCCTGCGCCAGTTGCTTAATCAATACCTCTGGCTCAGCGGCATAGCTGCGACCAAAGATGGCGCGGGATTTCTCATCGAGAAAACCGACAGAGTCACGGTCGTTGCCGCTACGGCCAAAGTAAGCGCGGTCCATGTCGTTGACCAGCGCAAAGATGCTGCGGCTGACAGAGACACGAGGAGTATGCTGATGCCCCGCCGCTTTCCAGGCTTCACGGTAGGCGCGGATCTGCTTCGCCTGCTGAATGTGGAACGGCTCGCCCGTTTCATCATCTTTCAGGGTCGAGCTCTGCAGGTTCATGCCCATTTTCGCCGCCCACTCCGCCGTTGCGTTGGAGCCGGAGCCCCACCAGATACGGTCGCGTAACCCTTCAGACAGCGGCTCTGGTCGCAGCAGTCCTGGCGGGTTCGGGAACATCGGCTGAGGGTTCGGCTTAGCAAAGCCTTCCCCGCGCAGCACCTCCAGAAACTCCTCGGTGTGACGACGGCCCATATCGGCATCGCTTTCCCCTGGTTTAGGTTCAAAACCAAAGTAGCGCCAGCCATCAATCACCTGCTCCGGTGAGCCGCGGCTCAGACCGAGCTGCAGACGACCGTTGGAGATCAGATCGGCCGCGCTGGCATCTTCCACCATATAGAGCGGGTTTTCGTAACGCATGTCGATTACGCCAGTACCGATCTCAATCCGGCTGGTGCGCGCCGCGACCGCCGCCAGCAGCGGAAACGGTGAGCTGAGCTGACGGGCAAAGTGGTGGACACGGAAGTAAGCGCCATCGGCACCCAGCTCTTCCGCGGCAACCGCTAAGTCGATCGACTGCAGTAATACATCCTGCGCCGTGCGGGTGGCAGACTGTGAAGAGGGGGTCCAGTGACCAAAAGATAAGAAGCCGATATTTTTCATCTGTCATTCTCCTGACGGGGTAAACGCCCGTGGATGTAAGGCAATTTCTGATAGGCAAAGGTTACGCCCTCCGCGCTGCAACTGATAGTCAATATCTTTCAGCGCTATATTCAGGAATTTCGACATAGCCAGGCTGATTATCTGCTTTGCTTATTTATCCCCTGATGCAGCCCGATCTTCGCGCGGGGGGACTACCCTATCCTGACCGGGAGAAACCTGATGACTAACCGGCTCGCGCTGCCCATGTATGCGATTCACCCGCCCGCCACCCGGGCGCTGATGCAGGCCATTAAGACGCTGCTGGCGCGGCGTGGCATAGAAGCGCAGCCGGTCTGGCCTGACGACCTGCAGGCACACTGGCAGGATGCGCATCTGCTGCTGAGTCAGACCTGTGGCTATCCACTGGTCACCCGGCTTACCGCGGTCCAGCCTGTCGGCACCTTTCACTATCGGGCGCCCGGCTGCAGCGGTCGCGACTATCGCAGCTGGCTGGTGGCGCGGGATAAACAGGCGACGCTGGCCGATTTCACTGACCAGCGGGCGGTGGCGAACAGCCTGGACTCTC
Source organism: Pantoea sp. Sc1 (assembly GCF_000255315.1). Classification (NCBI taxonomy): domain Bacteria; kingdom Pseudomonadati; phylum Pseudomonadota; class Gammaproteobacteria; order Enterobacterales; family Erwiniaceae; genus Pantoea; species Pantoea sp. Sc1. The sequence goes on along the minus strand of NZ_AJFP01000001.1, from coordinate 1,609,030 downwards.
ACTCCGGCTATAACGCACTGCGGTTTGTCGCGGCGCGTCAGGGCGTCACCTTTTCTCAGCTCATCCTGAGCGGGGGGAATCGCCGGTCGCTGGCTGCGTTGCAGCAAGGCGATGCCGATATTGCTGCGATCGACTGCGTCAGCTGGGCGCTGCTGGCGCGTTATGAACCGGAAGCACTGGATGGCCTGCATATAATCGGTGAAACACCCCGGGCACCCGGACTGCCGCTGATCACGGCAGCGTCAACCTCCTCCACCCGGCTGGCACATCTCCGGATGGCGCTGCATCAACTGGTGCAGGAGACGGCCTGGCGTGGCGTCTGCGACGACAATCTGATCGGCGGATTCAGCCCGGCAGAGCGGGACGATTATCAGATTGTGCTGGAATGGGAGCACGACGCGGCTGCGCAGGGCCTCCCCCGGCTTTAACGTTTTACGCCCTTCCGGCCCGCCGATCCGTCAGCGGAAGCCCTGCTCTGCCCGTCGGTGACGACCCGCATCGATCCTTTTCTGCTGACGTCAGCACTGGTAAGCCCGCTCACACCGCTTTAAGGTAGAGGTTTTCAGCAACGGGAGATGCAGATGCGCATTCTGATGGCAGGAGCCGGCGCGACCGGCGGATATTTTGGTGCCCGACTGGCTCAGGCGGGTCAGGACGTCACGTTTCTGGTGCGCGAACGCCGTTTTCAGCAGCTGCAGATGAATGGACTGGTGTTACAGACGCCGCAGGGAACGGAAAAGCTGGAGCCGCAGCTGATCCAGGCCTGCTCGCTGAGCGGCCACTATGACCTGATCATGATTACCGTAAAGAGTTTTGCGCTTGAACAGGTCATGGAGGATATCGCGCCTGCGGTCGGCCCTGACACGCTGATCATGCCGATTCTCAACGGGATGCGACACATCGCGACACTGCAGCAGCGTTTCGGTGACGATAAGGTGATAGGCGGCCTGTGCAAAATCAACGCCACGCTGGGTGACAGCGGTGAAGTGATCCAGATGACGCCGCTGCATCAGCTTTACTACGGTGCGCTGGATGGCAATAACGATGCGCGCCTGCAGCGGGTTGACGCCGCCCTGCGCACCAGTCAGGTCGATAACCGCTTCAGCGATAACATTATGGATGAGCTGTGGGAGAAGTGGCTGCTGCTGAGTACGCTCGGGGCGGTCTGCTGCCTGGCGCGTGGCGATACACAGCAAATCCTGACCACCCGCGGCGGCGAAGCGCTGCTGCAAGGGATCTTCAGCGAGATTCTGGCGGTGATTTCCGCCGAAGGGTATCAGCCGCGTCCGGCCGTCACCGCCCGCATTTTTGAACTGCTGAATAACCCGGAGACCCCGATGACCTCCTCGATGTATCGTGACCTGACTCAGGGATTTGATATCGAAGCCGATCAGGTGATCGGTGACCTGCTGCTGCGGGCAAAACGAAAAGGTCTGATGACTCCGCTGCTTAACGCGGTCGATGTGAATCTGCAGGTCTATCTGCAGCAGCGCTAAGTCGGATAGCGGTAATCCGTTCTGACCGGGGCCGCATGGGTCCCGGCTGGCAAAAGAGTGAATGTGTAATGAGCAGCAGCAGTGTGGCAGGAAATTTTGTTACACTCGGCGCTTCATCTTTTGGAGAGTGCAATGACTTCCCGCTCCGTGACCCTTGATGATGTCGCGCAACTGGCCGGCGTCTCATACCAAACCGTTTCACGTGTTTTAAACCGTTCTGAACAGGTGTCAGCCCGCACGCGGGAAAGGGTTGAGGCGGCGATGCAGCAGCTCAATTATGTGCCTAATCGCGTGGCACAGCAGCTGGCAGGCAAGGCGACGCGCACGCTGGGTCTGGCTACCAGCGACCTGGCGCTGATGGCACCGGCTCAGATCGCCTCGGCGATCCAGCAACGGGCCGCCGCCGCGGGGTATCATCTGGTGATTGCGATGGAGAGCGGTCATGATGCGGCCGCTACCGTGAATGAACTGCTGGCGCAGCGGGTCGACGGACTGCTGATCAACCTGCCGCTGGCGGCAGATGAGGCGCAGCAGATTCAGCTGTTGTGTGGCAGTAAGCCGGTGCTGTTTCTGGATGTCGAACCGCGTGCCGCGGTGGCGCAGTGTCAGTATCCGAACGCCTCCGGCGCGCGCGCCGCGGTTGAACATCTGGTGGCGCTGGGTCATCGCCGGATTGGCCTGCTCAACGGGCCGCTGCGGTCGGTCTCGGCGCGTCAGCGTGAAGCGGCCTGGCTTCAGGCGCTGGCTGACCATCAGCTTACCCCGCACTGCTCTCTGCGCGGCGACTGGAGCGCGCAGTCGGGCTATCAGGCGCTGATGTCGCAGCTGCCGGACGCCCTGCCCCAGGCACTGCTGGTGGCGAACGATCAGATGGCGCTGGGTGCCATGCGGGCGTTGCATCAGTATGGCGTGGCGATTCCGGGCGAGATCTCAGTGATTGGTTATGATGACACCGCGGAAAGTGCCTGGTATCAGCCGCCGCTGACTACGGTGCGCCAGGATTTGCATTATCTGGGCGCGCAGAGCGTTGAGCGGATGCTGGCCCGGCTGCGCGGTGAAGAGGTTTCTGACGCTGCGCTGGAAACCACGCTGGTTATCCGGGAAACCACCGCCCCGCCAGCCGATAACCCGCTTGATTTAGTCGCGCTGTCCCAACAGCTTCAGGCGATCGCCCGTCGGCTGGCGGGCCAGTAGCACCAGGCTTTCCCGCTGCCATAAAAAAACCCGCGCCACCGGGGTGGATGCGGGTCAGCTTCAGTAACCGGAGCCGCTGCGCTCCGTTATCGGCTATCAGGCTTTAGGATGTTCACCCACGCCCATAGCTTTGATCTTTTTCGACAGCTCGCGACGCTCTTTCGAGAGGTCGGCGTTTTTGATGATGTACTCATCCACGCGATCTTCATAATCCACGCGCATGCTGGCAATGATCTCCTGAATAGCCTCAACGCTCATGCCCGGCTTGATGTATTCGCTCAGGTTGTCGAGCAGCAGAACGCGCTTCTGGTTGTCACGAATTTTCTTCTCGTTGTCGACAATTTCACGCTGCAGTTTGTTTTTGCGGCGGAACATACGCACGAACTCCAGTACGTCCTGAAATGACTGCTTGGCATTTTCCATGATGGCACCTTTCTTTAAGCCTGCTGACGCAGGGAGAGAGTCAAAACGATCAGCTTAGCGGCTAGCCCGCCAGGTAAGCAATTTTCACAGCTAAATTCAGACTGGCTCTTATCTTAGCGCAAAGAAACCCCGTTTCACATTAAGTCATTGTCTGAGGTGATTATTTGCGCAGCGCCATCCGCATCAGATCGGTCATCCGCTCCAGCTGTTTCGCCAGTTCCAGCGTCAGCCAGACGTAGCCGTAGATCGGCGTCTCCTCCAGCGCGTCGCTGCCCGCCTCCGCAATCAGACGCCGCAGTTCATCACTGATTTCGGTGAGTTCGTGACTGTTGGCGACCACCTCTTCCGTTTCCCCCTCGATTGCCATGACGGACAGCGCCCGCAGGGTGTTCTCGGTCATCTGCTGGGTGCGGCGTAAGGCGGGTGCGTTGAGCATAATCAGGTGGCTTTCACGCGACGCCCACCAGGCATTAATCTGCATCTCAATGGTGTAAACCATATTACGGTTAATGGTCTGAATGGCTTCAAGCACCGACTTCGGGATACGCGTCTCTTTGCTGGACGGCTCCAGCAGCGCCCGCATTTTGATGACGCTGCTCAGCAGCTTGCCCAGCGGCTTGTTAAGGCGCGGCTTTTCGACCAGATTGGGTGAGAAACCGGCGTGGTAGATTTTTGCCATCTCCGCCAGCGTGTCAGAGAGCTGGATGCGCCAGTGGGTATAGGCGCGCTGCGCCCAGATGGCGGTGAACAGCAGCGCCATCAGCGACCCCAAAATCACATCCCCGCCGCGCCACAGCGCCATCGTGAAGTCACCGGTCGGTGCCCCGACGACGACGCTGAGCGTAATCCCGATCAGCAACGCCATATAGGGGTGCTTGCCCAGCGTCAGGAAACCACTGATGAACATGATCATGCCGCACCAGGCCAGCATCATCGGCATGGAGATCAGCTCCAGCTTCAGCGCAATCAGACCGGAAATCGAGCCGGCTACGGTGCCGCTGATGCGCTGCAGGGCGCGTGGAAAGACGTTTCCCCACGTAGAGATGGGCCCCATCACCACCACCAGCGTAATCAGGGGCCAGGTGCCTTCAGGGATATGAGTGGCCCGGACAAAGATAAAGCAGAGCAAAAAGGCGATGGCAATGCGCACGCCATGGACGGCGCGATAGTGACGGTAAAACCAGAATTCCAGTTTTGAAATGGGTTTATCAGAACGCAAAGTGACTTTCCGGTTGCGGGATTATGTTGTCGCTATCTTAACCCCGAACGGGGTTCAGGCTTAGCCTGCGCCCGCTATTTCCAGACCATTTTGACGTTATCTTACAAATATCAACATCCGGCTCACATTGCCGCCCGTAAATTAAAAACAATTTATTACTGCTCGTTAACTTTGACGGACGCCGGATCAGACGGGAAGCTGCTCACCTGTAAAAACGGGCAGCTCAGAGGCTGCCCGTTTCAGTGGTGGCCCATTGACCGATCAGAACTTCTGTTTGAGATAGTCGGTCAGGCGGGTAATGACACCGGCGGGTTCAACCGCACTCAGCGCCACCAGCGGATAGTGGGCGATCTCCTGATCTTTATCCATCACCTGAATTTCACCGATCACCTCATTGGCTTTCAGCGGCGCCTCCAGATCTTTGCGGTCGATAACATATTTCGCTTTCACGTTCTGCACTTCACTGCGCGGCAGCGACAGATAGATATCCTCTGCAGTGCCGACCTCGACCTGATGCGGATTGCCGTACCAGACGTTTTCGCTGCCAATCTTCTTACCGGCGTGGAACAGCTGAACGGTATCGAAGGTGTTCTGGCCCCAGACCAGCAGTTTACGCGCCTGCTCTTCACGCCCTTTCGCGCTTTTCCCGCCCATCACGACAGCAATCAGGCGATGCTTACCCACCACGTTGGAGGCGATGATGTTAAACCCGGCCGTTTCGGTGTGGCCGGTTTTCAGCCCGTCGACATGCAGGTTATTGTCCCACAGCAGACCATTACGGTTGTTCTGGGTGATGCCATTCCAGGTCAGGGTCTTCTCACTGTACATCGCGTAGAAGTCAGGCTCACCGTCAATAATCGCGCGGGAGAGTTTCGCCATATCCAGTGCGCTGGAGTACTGACCCGGCGCATCCAGACCGTGAACCGTTTCAAAATGGGTATTCTGCAGGCCGAGTTTCTCAACGTAGTGGTTCATCATGCCGACGAAATTTGCTTCGCTGCCTGCGACATAGTCGGCCAGGGCCACGCAGGCGTCATTCCCGGAATCAATGATGACTCCGCGGCTTAAATCGCGGACGCTCAGCTTATCGCCAGGCTTCAGGAACATCAGCGAGGAGCCTTTGAACACCGGATTTCCGGCCGCCCACGCATCTTTTCCCACCGTAACCATGTCGTCACGGCTGATTTTCTTCTGGTCAATGGCGCGGTCGACCACATAGCCGGTCATCAGTTTGGTCAGGCTGGCGGGATTGCGGCGCTCATCGGGATTACCGGCAGTCAGAACCTGCCCGGTCATGGCATCCATCAGCACCCAGGAAGCGGCATCAATTGCCGGCGGCGTCACAGGAAACGGGATCGCATCGGCCTGTGCCAGCGAGGCCCAAAAAACAGTAGCGGTAACGGTGAACAGCAGACGCCTTTTCAACACTTCATCCTTAATTACACGGGAGAGAAAATTTCTAAAACGAAACGGAAACAGCCGCACGTTTTACGGCAAAAGCGTTGTGAAGGTTTGAATAAATTGAAAAAAAGTATGAACCGGCGTGCCTCTGCGTTATTCGGGACAGCCCTTAACTTCTGACGCGTGACAATAGGGTTTACCATAGAGACAGGCCCGCAACCGCTAAAGTGGTTCGGTCACGCTGAATCATCAAGGCGTGTAACAGACAACCATCTTCACTAACCCTGCTGCGTGCAGAGGCGCAGAGAGCGGACAGAAATACGGAAGTGTCTCACTTCAAATCTTATGCTTACCTCTTATCCCCCCTAATTGCGCAGAACATAAGTGCAGTTATTTTAAAGGTATTGACAGCCCGTATCAGATCACTTTTCTGTTTACAATATAACCTGAAGACCTTATTTTTATTAAGGTTAATTACTTTGCTATAGCAGGTGGCACCCAGAGATTTATCCGGTGAGTAATTAACTCTCACTTTTTGCTAAGGGATTGAGCATGGCACTACATGGAAAAATGATTCTCAATGGCGCTGATTACGCGCCATTTAATCTGTACGGCGTTGGGGTTTTTATGGCGCACTCCGGGCTGAGCGTCTATCGAAACAATGCGAATTGCGCAGCTATTCCAGACGTTGGCCCCACGCCTCCCGGTAAATACTGGATTGTTGATCGCAGAGAAGGTAACTGGTTCTCTCAAAAAAAAGCAGAAATCCATGATGGACTGAATAAGCTGGTGGGTCGTCGAGAGTTCGGCAGAACTGATTGGTTTGCTCTCTGGCGCGATGACTGGGCGATAGATGATTATACATGGATAGAGGGGGTTGAGCGGGGAAATTTCCGGCTCCATCCAGGAACCGTGTCTAAGGGCTGCATTACCATTGCACACAATTCAGATTTTGCAATGATCAGAAATGCTCTGATGAATACTTCTCTTATTTCTGTTCCCTGTAAACGGTCACTTATGGCACGCGGCTGGGTGGAGGTGGTGGCCGGTGGCTATAAAAAAATTTGCCCGTAGTTTTGTCAGATTAGCTTATTTTGTAGTGCTGTTTTTTTGCACTGGCCATGGTTTGCCTTCGCCAGAATGTTACATTAACTATGAAATGGTCAGGAAATTAGCATTAATTATCAACGATAATGAAAATGCTGATTCTATATATGATGCCTATTCATATATAGACTTATTTATAATACTGACTATCAACACTCTTTTTTATATCGTAACAATGAAGTTAATCAGAAGATTAAGGAGCTCTTAGAATGCCAATTCCTCCCTATATGTGGCTCAAAGACGACGGCGGCGCAGATATTAAAGGTTCCGTTGACGTGCAAGATCGTGATGGTAGTATCGAAATTATCGGGCTCAGCCACGGTATAAATCTGCCTGTAGACAGCGCAAACGGTAAAATAACGGGTACGCGGCAGCATTCACCCATGATGATAGAAAAAGAGGTTGATAGCTCTACGCCCTATCTCTATAAAGCTGCGGCCACAGGCCAGACACTTAAAAGTGCTGAGATAAAATTTTATAATATTAACGATGCTGGCCAGGAAGTTTGTTATTACAGCGTCTTGATGGAAAACGTTAGAATCACTGGCGTTAATTGTAGCGTCCCTAATGTTAAACTTGAAGGTAATAACAAGATGAATCATACTGAAAGCGTGAGCATTCAGTATGAAAAAATAACGTGGAAGATCGTAGATGGTAATATTCAATATGCAGATGCATGGAATGAAAGACATACGGCGTAATTAATAAAAAACCCGGTGAAAGCCGGGTTGATGTTGGCAGATAAAAAGTAAAGCCAATAGCATCGGAAAGGGTTTATGAGTACGGGTATTATTAACCACGCTACCGCACATCCAACTATCACCGATTACCGCGCCATCCTCCTTTTCACTACCAGCCTCCCTGCATCTGCGACCAAAATACACGCAGTATTACAAGTGCTCTAATCCGATTGCAGGCATACTGAAGAGTAAGTGCAGGATATCAACTGAACTTAGCCGCTGGGCTTTTACCGTTCAATTTGTAGGTATACTGAATCAGTATCCCCCTGTTTGGCGATATGTGTCCCCGGCCCATCAGCATCTGAAATTTCAGCCGGGCCGGATTATGGTTTACCATGTAGGGAGCGTAATTAAGGGTCACTCAGCGCCTTAATAATTTCTGGTACACAGCAAAATGTGCTTCTGGTACGCATCCGGAACACGATGTTGCCGGTATAACAGCGAAAAGTAACGAAAGGCAAATGTGAACAAACCCAGGCAATGAAATGATGAAAATTGTTTTAACTCAGCAAGTTAATGAAAAATGACGAACGGTAACGCACATTGAAAAACGACCCCGGACAACCTACCTTCCTCTTTCACGATTACGAGACCTTCGGCACCAGCCCGTCGCGCGACCGGCCTGCTCAGTTTGCCGGGCTGCGCACTGACAGTGACTTTAATCCGGTGGGTGAACCCGAAGTCTTCTACTGCCGTCTGCCTGATGACTATCTGCCGCAGCCCGAAGCGGTGATGATTACCGGTATCACGCCTCAGGTGGCGATGACGCGCGGCGTGAATGAAGCGGAGTTTGCTGAACGTATCCATTCCCTGTTTACCACGGAACAAACCTGTGTGGTGGGCTACAACAACGTGCGCTTCGACGATGAAGTCACACGCAATATCTTCTATCGCAACTTCTACGATCCCTATGGCTGGAGCTGGCAGAATGGCAATTCCCGCTGGGACCTGCTCGACGTGATGCGTGCCTGCTATGCGCTGCGGCCGGATGGGATCAACTGGCCGGAGAATGAGGAAGGCTTTCCCAGCTTCCGGCTGGAGCATCTGACCAAAGCCAACGGCGTAGCGCATGAAAATGCGCATGATGCGATGTCCGATGTGTACGCCACGCTGGCGATGGCGAAGCTGGTGAAAGAGAAACAGCCAAAGCTGTTTGAATTTTTGTTCACCCATCGTAACAAGAACAAGCTGATGACGCTGATCGACATCCCGCAGATGAAGCCGCTGGTGCATGTCTCAGGTATGTTCGGTGCCGCGCGCGGGAATACCAGCTGGATTGTGCCGCTGGCCTGGCATCCCGATAACCGGAATGCGCTGATCGTGGTGGATCTGGCGGGTGATATGTCACCGCTGCTGGAACTGGATGCCGCTGCACTGCGTGAGCGTCTCTATACGCCGAAAAACGATCTCGGCGATCTGCCGGCCGTGCCGGTTAAACTGGTGCATATCAATAAGTGTCCGGTTCTGGCCCCGGCCAGCACGCTGCGCCCGGAAGATGCTGCCCGGCTGGGCATCGATCGTCAGCACTGTCTGGCGAATCTGGCCCTGCTGCGCCAGCAGCCCGACGTGCGGGAGAAACTGGTGACGCTGTTTGCCGAAGCAGAGCCGTTTACGCCATCAGACGACGTAGACACGCAACTCTATGATGGCTTCTTCAGTGATGCAGATCGCGCGGGGATGAACATCATCCGCCAGACCGCCCCGGCGAATCTGCCTGCGCTGGACCTGACCTTTGAGAGTGCGCGGGTGGCGAAACTGCTGTTCCGCTACCGGGCGCGTAACTTCCCCGGCACGCTGGATGATGCCGAGCAGCAGCGCTGGCTGCAGCATCGGCGTGAAGTGCTTAACAGCGATCGGGTGCAGGCGTTTATGCAGGAGCTGGAGTCGCTCGCCAGTCTGCATGAAGCCGATGCGGAAAAACTCGGACAGCTGAAAGCGCTCTATCTCTACGCGCAGGAGCTGGTCTCCTGAATCCTGAATGCCGCCCGGCATCCTCTGCCGGGTCTGGCACCGGGCTGTGTCGTGGATTACAGCAGCGTCCACGCCAGCCAGGTCAGGGCAAAACCGCTCAGCCCCATTAAGGTGGTCAGTACCGTCCAGGTGCGCAGACCGTCAGCCACTGACAGCCCGAGATAGCGCGTCACCACCCAGAAACCTGCGTCATTGACATGTGACAGTCCCAGCCCGCCAAAGCAGGCCGCCAGCGTCACCAGTACCCGCTGCATGTCCGTTACGCCGGTCACCGCCTGCGTCAGCAATCCGCTGGTTGTCAGGATCGCCACGGTGGCGGAGCCCTGTGACGCACGCAGCGCCAGCGACAGGATGAACGCCGCAGGCACCAGCGGCAGATGCAGCGTTTCAAGCGTGACCGCCAGCGCTTTGCCGACGCCCGACTCCACCAGCACTTTGCCGAAAGCGCCACCGGCACCCGCCACCAGTATCACACTGGCAGACGTGGGGATCGCCCGGCCGGTCAGGTCTTCCAGCTTATCTTTGCTCCAGCCACGTCGTACCCCCAGCAGCCAGGCCGCCAGCCCCAGGGCAATCAGCAGAGCAATGGGTGGGGTACCGATTACGGTCATCACGCTCCGCAGCAGATTGCCCTCATCCATCAGGGTGTGGGACAGCGTGCCCAGCACAATCAGGACAATCGGCACCACAATCAGCCCGCTGATGGTCAGCGCGCCAGGCGGTGCGGGCTCATTCTTCTTTTCCTGTCCCTCGGGTTTTGCCATCTGCAGCTGTTCGAGCACGTCCACTGAAAGATGATAGTGGCGACGGTTCATCACCTTCGCCACGTAGTAGCCGATGATCCCGACCGGAATCGAAATGGCGATACCCAGCATCATCAGCCAGCCCATGTCGGTGTGCAGGATCCCCGCGGCGGCGGCGGCACCGGGATGGGTCGGCAGCGCCACGTGCACCGTCAGCATCACGCCCGCCATCGGCAGGCCAAACTTCAGGGGTGAGACCCGCGCCACTTTGGTAAATCCATAGATCAGCGGGATAACAATGATGAAGCCTACTTCAAAAAAGACCGGGATTCCGAGGATAAAAGCCGCCATGGTCAGGGCCGCCACGGTCCGTTTTAACCCCAGCGTCTTACTGAAACGCTGCGCCAGCGACTCGGCGCCCCCCGAGGCTTCTATGATCGCGCCGAGCATGGCACCGAGAACGATAATAATGGTGATGTGACCGAGCAGCCCCCCCATACCGGTAACAATCGTCTCCATGATTTTTTCGGCCGGGATGCCCGTGGCGATCGCCACCAGCAGACTGACAATTAACAGGGCGACAAACGGATGGACTTTAGCTTTGATCACCAGCAGCAGCAGGATCACAATGCTGGCGGTCGCTATGGCTAACAGCAGTGCGGTGGACATAGTAAGCCTCAGAAAGTGTTATATTTTTTAGGTTATCGGGGTACAGGAAGAGCAGGTGCAGGGCCGGAAAAAGGGCAAGCCGCTCCCTGCCGGTGCCGGAACACCGGTTTTTTACAGCGCGTTAAATCAGGCTTTTATCTTCCAGGGCGAAAACCAGCCCAGCCCCTCGTTAGTGCGACCGCGCGGGATATACTCGCAGCCCACCCAGCCGCTATAGCCGACTTCATCCAGCAGCGAGAAGAGATACGGATAATAGATTTCACCCTCATCCGGCTCATGACGGTCCGGTGCTGAGGCGATCTGCACGTGGGCATAGCGCCCGGCATAGTGACGAATCAGGTGCGTGAGATTGCCATCCACACGTTGTGCGTGGAAAAGGTCGAGCTGAGTAAAGACGTTAGGGCGATCGATCTGTTCTGCCATCTCCAGCGTCTGATACTGGCTGGCGTAGAGATACCCCGGTTTGGTGGTCGGATTCAGGGCTTCAATCAGCAGGTTGATGCCGTGTGGCGCGAAGCGCTCCGCGGCATAACGCATGTTGTGAATGAAGGTGTCGGCATAGCGCTGACGGTCAGCCCCCGGCGGCACGGTGGCCGCCATGACATGCACCTGCGGGCAGTTCAGCGCCAGCGCATAGCTCAGGGCGCGATCGATGTCTGCTCTGGCATCCGCTTCCCGGCCAGGAATAGCGATGACGCCCCACTCTCCCGCTGCGACGTTGCCGGGAGCAGTATTGAAGAGCACGAGCTGTAGCTGATGCTCATCCAGCCACGTTTTGATCTGGCTGGCGGGATAGTCATAGGGAAACATAAACTCTACGGCGCGGAAGCCCGCATCAGCCGCCGCCGCGAAGCGCTCCGCGAACGGCAGTTCCGTAAACAGGGTGGTCAGGTTAGCAGCAAACTTTGGCATTATCGGCTCCTTAATTCCGCCACTTCGGCAGCATTGAGATAACGAATGGGCCGGTCACCCAGCGTAAAGATTAACCGGGCCGTCTCTTCCAGTTCTTCCGTGTTATCGGCGGCTTCCTGCAGTGATTTTCCCACCACCACCGGGCCATGATTCGCCAGCAAAAAGGCGCGATAGCGGGGGGCCAGCCGCGCCAGATCCTCCGCCAGTCGCCCATCGCCGGGCTTATAGTAGGGCACGACCGGCACATCCCCGACACGCATCACCACATAGGGGGTGAACGGCCGGATACAGTTGTCCGTGTCCAGCCCCTGCAGACAGGAGAGCGCCGTCAGGTAGTGGCTGTGCAGATGCACCACCGCCCGGCAGTCGGGATTATTCAGGTAGAGCGCGCGGTGGAAAGCGATCTCTTTGGAGGGTTTGTCGCCAGAGAGCCACTCTCCCTCCGGCGTCACTTTTGCCAGCCGATCAGCCTGTAACTCGCCGAGGCAGGAGCCGGTCGGCGTCGCCAGCAGATTACCGTCTTCAAGCAGCAGGGAGAGGTTGCCCGCCGAACCGGTGGCATAGCCGCGCTGAAAAAATGAGGCCCCCAGCCGCACCATCTCATCACGCGCCTGCTGCTCAGTTAAAGAGAAAGATTCAGTCATAGGTAAACTCCGTTTGCGCGCGGCGGAAAAAGTCTTCGTCGCCAAAATTCCCCGACTTCAGTGCCAGAGAGAGCGGCTGGTGGATATCACGCACCCAGGGTACGCCCGGCGAAATTGTCGGGCCGATGTGAAAGGCGGTCACGCCCAGCGTCTGCGCCACCACACCGGAGGTTTCTCCCCCGGCCACAATAAAGCGCTGCCAGCCGCGCCGTTTCAGCTCCCGCGTCACGGCGGCAAACAGCTGCTCAACGGCCTCACTGCTGCGCTGCGCACCATAGCGCTGCTGGATCGCCTGCAGCTGCTGTGCGTCGGTGGTGGCATAAAGCAGCGGAGCCAGAGAGTGCTGGCTATTGGCTTCCGTCCAGTCACAGAGCTGGCGGGCATAGTCATCTGAATTCTGCATGCAGGGTTCGACCTGCACTTCGCAGGCCGGTGCCTGCTGGCGATAGAGGCTGACCTGCCGGCAGGTCATCTGCGAACAGGAGCCGGACAACACCACGGCGCGCCCACCCTGCGGACGCCCTGCCTGCTCTGCCTGAGCATCCGCCCCGGCTCTCGCCCACTGCCGCGCCAGACCGATAGCCAGCCCGGAACCGCCGGTCACCAGCCGCAGATCGCTGAGGGCCGCGCCCAGCGTCAGCAGATGCTGGTGATGCAGCGTGTCGATCACCACGTAGCTGACGCCCTGCTCTGCCAGCTGATGCATCGCCTGCCGGACGGAGTCGGCGCCCTGGTCGACCTGTGCCGCCGCGATCAGTCCGGCTTTGCCCGTCGCCTGTGATGCCATCAGACGCAGCAGGTTGCTCTCGCGCATGGGCGTAACCGGATGATGACGCATCCCCGACTCCGACAGCAGCTGGTCACCAACAAACAGATGGCCCTGATAGACCGTGCGGCCATTGACCGGCAGAGCCGGACAGATAACGGTCTGCGTCTCACCCAGCGCCTTCATCAGGGCATCGGTCACCGGACCAATATTGCCCTGGGCGGTGCTGTCGAAGGTGGAGCAATATTTAAAATAGAAGCGCTGGCAGCCCTGCTGCTGTAACCATGCCAGCGCAGCCAGCGACTGAGCAACCGCCTGCTCTGCCGGACAGGAGCGACTCTTCAGGCTGATCACCATCGCCTGGGCATCGGTGGCGATTTCACCGCCGGGAATGCCGTTGAACTGAATGGTGCTCAGCCCGTTCTGCACCAGAAAGCTGGCGATGTCGGTGGCACCGGTAAAATCATCTGCGATTGCACCAAGACGCATCATCCCTCCTCCTTCGCCTGCGGCAGCGTTATGCCGCTGAAGATCTTGATCACGGCGCTGTCATCCTCACGACCATAACCGGCGTTGCTGGCTTCGGTGAACATAGTAAGCGCGGTGGAGGCCAGCGGCAGCGGAAAATGCAGTGCTTTGGCGGTGTCGGCCACCAGGTTAAGATCTTTCACAAAGATATCGACAGCCGATTTCGGGCTGTAGTCACCGTCTACCACATGCTTCATACGGTTCTCGAACATCCATGAATTACCCGCAGCGTTGGTGACCACTTCATACATCGTTTCCAGCGGAATACCGGCTCGTGCCGCCAGCGCCATCGCTTCTGCCCCCACCGCGATGTGAACGCCCGCCAGCAGCTGATGGATAATTTTGACGGTGGAGCCCGCCCCGATCTCACTGCCCACGCGATAGACTTTGGCCGCGACCGCATCCAGTACCGGTTGCAGCTGGCTAAACGCCGCCTCACTGCCGGACGCCATGACCGTCATCTCACCGCTGGCCGCTTTGGCAGCCCCGCCGGAGACCGGTGCATCGAGCATCAGCAGCTGATGCTGCGCCAGCTGCTGCTCAATCTGCTGCGCGTCGCTGGCTGACAGCGTGGATGAGACCATCACCACGGTCCCCGGACGCAGCTTTGCCGCCAGGCCATTTTCACCAAACAGAACCGCGTTCACCTGCTGTGCATTGACCACCAGCAGCAAAACAGCATCGAGCTGGTCAGCAAAGGCAGATGCCGAGGGCTGCGCATCGCGCGCACCTGCCCGTCGCAACGTCTCAAGTGCGGCCGGATTTAAATCGACGCCCCAGGTGTTGAGACCGGCGCGCAGGCAGGATTGTGCAGCCCCCATGCCCATGGATCCTAACCCGATAACACAGATGTTCTTCGCTGGCACGTTACGCCCCCTGTTAAATTAAGTGATTATTTGTTTGTTACTGTTAATCGTGCCAGCATCCGGCGGCTGAAAATGTGTCACGTCTCACAAAAAACATCACAGCTTCGTCAGAGAACAATTTTTAACACAGTCGGGCTTCCCTTTTATGTCTGGGAATCTGAACATACTCTCAGCCCTGACCCTGTGATTATCTGTTCTGATAAACCATGAAATACACTACAATGTGAAAAAATGGTAAATAGCAGGAGCAGGTATGATTCCGGTTGAACGTCATCAACAGATCCTTGCCTTGGTGGCCGATCGTGGTGTGGTGAGCATCGCCGAGCTGACGGAGCGGCTGGGAGTCTCACACATGACGATACGTCGTGATGTGCAGAAACTGGAGGAACAGGGTGCGGTGCTGTCAGTCTCCGGCGGCGTACGCACTGCCGATCGGCTGGCGGCTGAGCCTTCACATCTCACCAAAAGTACCCTCTTTAACGATGAGAAATATGCGATTGGCCGCACCGCCGCCCGGCACATTCCCCGCAATAGCTGCATCTATCTGGATGCCGGCACCACCATGCTGGCCCTGGCGAGAGAGGTAGTGGATCGTGATGATTTACTGGTGGTGACCAACGATTTCATGGTCGCGAATCTGTTGATGGAGGGCAGTCAGTGCAGAGTGATCCACACCGGCGGAACGGTCTGCCGGGAAAACCGCTCCTGCGTCGGCGAATCGGCAGCAAGAAGCCTGCGTCATCTGGCGATTGATATCGCGTTTATCTCTGCCTCCTGCTGGGGGCCGCGAGGCCTGTTTACGCCCGATGAAGATAAGGTCACCGTGAAGCAGGCGGTCAGCGAGGTGAGCAGTAAGCGCGTGCTGCTCAGTGACAGTTCGAAGTACAGCCGGATAGCAACGTTTCTGGCGTTGCCGCTGGAGAGGTTTGATCAGATCATTACCGACAAAAAGTTGAGTGAAGCGGCGCTGGAACAGTTAAAGGCGGGGAGCTGGGAGCTGGTACTGGCAGGTTAGGTTATTGCCGCCTTCCCGGAAGAGCCGGAAAGGCGGCAACGTCTTCGCGATTAAATCTCTTCGCTGAACTGCGGCACCGGATTACGGAAGCTGCGGGTCACGAAGGCCAGGTAGATAATCCCGATGGCGGCCCAGATCAGGCCCAGCACCATAGAACTCTCTTCCAGGTTCACCCACAGCGCACCGACCGTCAGCGCACCGAGCAGCGGCAGCAGCAGATACTGAACGTGATCTTTCAGCGTGCGGTTACGCTTCTCACGGATCCAGAACTGCGCGATCACCGACAGGTTCACAAAGGTAAACGCCACCAGCGCACCAAAGTTGATCAGCGCCGTCGCCGTGACCAGGTCGAAGTTAATCGCCATCAGCGCAATCGCGCCCACCAGCAGCACGTTGAGCGACGGGGTACGCCATTTTGGATGGATGTAACCGAAGAAACGCTCCGGGAACACGCCATCACGACCCATGACATACATCAGGCGCGAAACGCCCGCATGCGCCGCCATACCGGATGCCAGCACCGTGACCACCGAGAAGATCAGGATGCCGACCTGCAGCGCTTTACCGGCGACGAACAGCATGATTTCAGGCTGTGACGAGTCCGGGTCCTGGAAACGGCTGATGTCCGGGAAGTAGAGCTGCAGGAAATAGGATGCCGCGATAAAGATCACACCACCGATCAGCGCCGTCAGGAAAATCGCGCGCGGGATGGTGCGTTCTGCATCTTTGGTCTCTTCCGACAGCGAACTGATGCCGTCAAAGCCGAGGAACG
The DNA here is from genome assembly GCF_000255315.1 of Pantoea sp. Sc1. NCBI lineage: Bacteria > Pseudomonadati > Pseudomonadota > Gammaproteobacteria > Enterobacterales > Erwiniaceae > Pantoea > Pantoea sp. Sc1. The sequence continues at coordinate 1,592,564 of NZ_AJFP01000001.1, read as the reverse complement.
AGAAGCAGAGGATCGTCGCACCGGTAATCATCGGCACCACGTGCGCATTCTCAGACCAGAACGGTCTGCTGCTCACCAGAGTGCCCGAACCCACGCCGCTTGCCACACCGTAGATCACCATACCGGTGATACCGAGCATAACAACAACCTGCAGCACCACAATGACGCTGTTGAAGTTGGCGACAGTTTTGATGCCCTTCAGGTTAGAGAGCGTCATGAAACCGACCAGCAGTACCACAAAAATCCACGACGGGATGCCGGGCACCAGCGACTCAAAGTAATTTTTTGCCAGCAGGATGTTGATCATCGGCATGAACAGGTAGTCCAGCAGAGATGACCAGCCAACCATAAAACCGACGTGCGGACTGATTGCCTTCTGAGCGTAGGTATAAGCGGAGCCCGCAGAGGGGAAGCGGCGTACCAGCTTACCGTAGCTCACGGCAGTGAACAGAATCGCAATCAGCGCGAAAGCATAAGCAGTGGCAACGTGACCATCGGTCAGACCAGAAACAATACCAAATGTATCGAACAGGGTCATAGGCTGCATGTAGGCTAAGCCCATCATGACGACCGGAAGTAACGTTAGCGTTTTTTTGAGTTGCGCACGCTGCGGTGCGGCGGAGGTATTAAGCGACATGCTTCAGTCCCCCATGTGCGACAACCTGGCTGGGCTGGGTCACAGGGCAACTGCGCATCAAGCGACAGGGAGTAGGGTTAGCGGTTAACGCGGCGCCGTAATCATCACGAAAACGCGTGCCAGCATTGACTGGCAGTGTGGTAAACATCCCCATCTTTGTAATCCTCAATCTCACGCGTGTGCGTGTTTTCAGTGTTTATCTATCCGGGTGCGTGCCCGGCCTCGGTTAAGTCAGCAAAAATGCTCTGTTAAAACTGAATGCAAAAAAAATAACCGGCGCTTAAAGCGTCGGTTATCGTCTGATTTTGCAGGCCGCGTATTCTGCCCAACCACGGGCAGAAATTCAAGCCGTCGGGGCATCATAAGCAAAAAAAGCAATTCAGATTAGCGATTAACGCCCCGGTCAGGCATTTTTCAGCATCCAGTCAATTTCCGTGGCGGTGATCAGCCGTTCAAACTGCATCAGCTCATGGTGTTTGCAGCTGTGCCAGACGCTGGCAAAGCGTTCGCCGAGTAACTTCTGCAGCGGATAGCTGCTGTCAAATTCATACAGGGCATCGCTCTGCCGGATCGGCAGGGCCAGCCCTTCCGCATGATGCCCGTTGCCGGTCACCGGCTGCGGCAGCGGCAGTTGCGTATCCAGTCCGTGCAGCATACCGGCAAGAATAGCAGAAACCACCAGATAGGGGTTGGCATCCGCCCCCGCCACCCGATACTCAATGCGATGATTGTCGATATCTCCACACGGCACACGCAGCGCGACGGTGCGATTGTTATGGCCCCATGAGGCCTGTAACGGCACATACGCATCCGGCACAAAGCGGCGATAGGCATTCACGTTGGGCGCCAGCAGTGCCATCGACGCCGGCATCAGGTCGATCATGCCAGCCAGCGCCCGCTTCATCAGCGGCGAATCACTGCCGTCGTCACAGGCGAAGGCGTTATGATCGGCGGCATCCAGCATGCTGATGTGCACATGCATCCCGCTGCCCGCATACTCTTCATAGGGCTTAGCCATAAAGGTGGCGGTCATACCGTGGTTCTCCGCCACCTGCCGGATCAGCCGCTTAAGCTGCACCGCATGGTCGCAGGCGCGCAGCACGTCGCGGGTATGATGCAGGTTGATTTCAAACTGTCCGGGCGAGGCTTCAGCCAGTGCGCCATCGGCCGGTATCCCCTGCTGACGCGCCAGATCGTCGATATCACGCAGCACATCCGCAAAGTGATCGAGGTTATCAACCGAATAAACCTGGCTCTGCATGTTGCGTTCATCACTGCCCGGCGCACAGGGCGGCTGGATAAACCCTTCAGCATCGCGCTTTTTGTCAACCAGATAGAACTCCAGCTCTACCGCTACCACCGGAAAAAGGCCTCGGTTGCGCAGCTGTTGCCACAGCCGGTTGAGGACATTTCGGGGTTCAACGTCAAAGGGAGTGCCATCTTGGTTGCACATGGTTAACAGTAGCTGTGCAATGTGTTGAGGATCGGAGGCGGAGGGAACCAAGGTGCCGCTGACCGGCAGGCAGAGATTGTCGGGTTCGCCCAGTGACTGGCCAAGTCCCGCTTCTTCCACCGTATTGCCGAGGATATCCATGGCAAATACCGAGGCGGGGAAATAACACCCTTTTTCCAGCTTGGGCAGCGCGGAGACCGGAATGCGCTTGCCGCGAAACACACCATTTAAATCATTTAACAGGATGTCGACATACTGCGTTTCAGGATGGCGCTCCAGCCAGGTTTTCACCTCAAGCTGGAACGCGCTGGTTCGTTTCTCTTCACTGTGAAGCGTGAAGTCTTCCACTTCTACCAGGTTAGTCATGATCTCACCCGCCCCTATAAGGTTTGCGTAATGCTCAAAATAACGGCCACACCACTAACATAGCGCCAACATAAAAAGTGTGCAAATGTAACAAATCTGTTTGAAGAACAAACAGCAGATTGCTAGATTGAAAAAATATTGAACACTTAACCGCCAGACGTGCCCTTTCGGTAGATATTTCGAACAGCGAAGCGAGGACGTGAGATGGGCATTATTTTTGACAAGCCGTTGATTGGCGTAGTGATGTGCCAGAAGGATACCGGCGGTCATCCGACTCAGACGGTGCACAACAAATATTGCGATGCACTCGTTCAGGCGGGAGCCGTACCGCTCGCCCTGCCCCACAGTCTGATTAACGCCCCTCATCTATTAGAAAACGCTATGGCTGTGCTGGATGGTCTGCTGCTGACCGGCAGTCCCAGCAATATCGAACCCTGGCACTATGGCGAGGCCGGTGAGGAGCCGCACGCCGATCCGGGTCGTGACCGCCTCGCCTTTCAGCTGATCACCTGGGCCACCAGCCACAAAATGCCGATGTTTGGCATCTGCCGGGGACTGCAGGAGCTGGTGGTGGCGAATGGCGGCAGCCTGTGGCGGGATCTCAGCGCCCGGCCTGACGTTCAGCGTCATCATGAAGATGAGACGCGCCCCCTGGCTGAGCAGTATGCGCCGGTGCATCAGGTGACCGTCGAACCGGATGGCGTGCTGGCGACCCTGTTTGCCGACTGCACCCTGGAGGTCAATTCTCTGCATCATCAGGGCATCCGCGAGCCGGGACCGCAGCTGCGCATCGAAGCGCGCGCAGCCGATGGTCTGGTCGAAGCCGTGAGCCTGCGTCATCACCCTTTCGCCCTGGCGGTGCAGTGGCATCCCGAATGGCAGCCGGAAACGACGCCGGGCTCGCACGCGCTGTTCAGCGGATTTATTCAGGCTGCCATTCGTTATCACAGGGGAAAAGACGATGAGTGATGCCACGCTGGCACCGGGACGGCGGCTGGCGGAGATCCGGCAGACGCTGGGGCTGTCGCAGCGCCGCGTGGCTGAGCTGGCCGGATTGACCCACAGCGCAATCAGCACCATCGAACAGGATAAGGTCAGCCCGGCGGTCAGCACCCTGCAGAAACTGCTGAAGGTCTATGGCCTCTCCCTGTCGGAGTTTTTCTCCGATCCCAGGCCGGATGCTGAGCCGAAAATTATCGTCCGGCCCGGCGAACTGCTGGAGATTGGCAGTCAGGGGGTCTCGCTGAAACTGATCGACAACGGAAAAGCCCAGCGTTCGCTGGGGATGCTGCTGGAAACTTACCAGCCCGGTGCCAGTACCGGTGAGAAGCTGCGTCATCCTGGTGAAGAGACCGGTACGCTGCTGGAGGGTGAAATTATCCTGATGATCAACGGGCAGCGCTTTCATCTCTCCGCCGGAGAGAGTTATGTGATTGATACCGGCTTACCGCACAGCTTCACCAACAGTGCCGATATCCCCTGTCGCATCGTCAGTGCCCACACGCCCGCTAACTTTTAGGCGCATTCAGGAGGTTGTTATGAATTATGTGGAGAGTTATTACGCGGCAACCGCCAATGCCCATGAACCCTGGCCGACGTTGCAGGAGAGCATCCAGTGTGACGTCTGCATTATTGGCGGCGGCTTTACCGGCCTCTCTGCGGCGCTGCATCTGACCGAAGTTGGGTATGACGTGGTCGTGCTGGAAGCCGCACGCATCGGCTTTGGTGCCAGCGGACGTAACGGCGGCCAGGTGGTCAACTCCTACAGCCGCGACGTGGATGTGATTGAGCAGCGCTATGGCAAAGAGAGCGCACGCATGCTGGGCAGCATGATGTTTGAGGGTGCGGCGATCATCCGCGATCGCATTGATCGTTACGCGATTGACTGCGATTACCGGCCTGGCGGGATCTTTGCCGCCCTGAATACACGCCAGATGGCACATCTGCAGAAACAGAAAACCCTGTGGCAGCAGTATGGCAATCACGAACTGGAGCTGCTCGATGAACGGGGGATCCGCCGCGAAGTGGCGACCGAACGTTATGTCGGCGGGCTGCTGGACCGGCGTGGCGGCCATCTGCACCCCCTGAACCTGGCGCTGGGCGAAGCGGAAGCGATACGGCGACATGGCGGGCGCATCTACGAACAGTCTGCGGCCCTGAAGGTGGTTTATGGCTCACCGAATCGGGTAAAAACCGCCCACGGTAAGGTCAGCGCCACCTTTGTCATCTTCGCCGGTAACGCCTATCTCTCGCCGCAGCTTGAGCCGCGACTGAGCAGGAAAAGCATGCCGTGTGGTTCACAGATTGTGGTTACCGAGCCGCTTTCACCCGATCAGGCGTTGTCGCTGCTGCCTAACAACTACTGCGTGGAAGATTGTAACTACCTGCTGGATTATTTTCGTCTGACCGCGGATAACCGGCTGCTCTATGGCGGCGGCGTGGTCTATGGGGCACGGGAACCGGCAGACATTGAAGCGTTGATCCGTCCCAAACTGCGCCGCACCTTCCCTCAGTTGCAAAACGTCAGGCTGGACTTTAGCTGGAGCGGCAATTTCCTGCTGACGCTCTCGCGCATGCCGCAGTTTGGCCGGCTGGAGAACAATGTCTATTTCATGCAAGGTGACAGCGGTCATGGCGTCACCTGTACCCATCTGTCCGGCAAGCTGATCAGTGAAGTTTTACGCGGCGATGCTGAGCGTTTTGACGCCTTTGCCCGTCTGCCCCATCTGCCCTTCCCCGGCGGCAGACGCTTTAAGGTGCCACTGACAGCGATGGGCGCGGTGTGGTATGCGCTGCGGGATCGGCTGGGGGTATGAGGTAAGTGACGGTCACTGCTGCCTGCCCGACTGAACTACCGGATTTCAGACGGGCACGGTTTACCCCAGAATCCCGCCAACAGTATGTTGTAACTAACACACAGTCAGAACAGGAGAAGATGCAGCGGGAGCAGTCGGCTCCCGCAAAACGGTGTTCAGCGCCTTACTCCAGCGGCATCTTCACCGGATCGTCATAGCGATATTCAAACCCCAGCTCGCTGCAGATACGCGACCCGTCAATCAGCTTACCGCTCTCTTTCACTGCCTCTGGCGCGAACTGAGGCGGCTGCAGCCCAAGCTGGCGCGTCACCGCCGGGTAAAAGGTGTCGCGTGAGGGGTGCTTAGGCGCACAGAGGTTATAGGTCCGGCCTCCTTTTGGCGACTGCAGCAGCAGCGTAATCGCCTCAACCACATCATCGAGGTGCACCAGATTGACGCCCTGCGAACCATTTGCCACATCCTGTTTCCCCGCCAGGAAGCGTCCCGGATGGCGTTTGGGCCCGACCAGCCCCGCCAGACGCACAACATCGACGCTGGTGCCAGGCAGATCGTGCAGCCAGTTTTCCAGTTTCACCAGCGTCTTTCCGGCGACAGTTTCGGCGGTCAGCGGACTGTTTTCCCGCTTAGGCCCGGAGCTGCTGCCATACACAGAGGTGGAGCTGGTAAAGATAATGCGTGGCACCCTGTAAACCAGCGCGGTGTCGACCACATTCTGCACCGCCTGCAGATAGGCCTCGCCCCCTTCTGCGGTGCGGCTGGCGGGCAGCGTCACGATCAGCGCATCAACATTGAACAGCGGTTCGATATCGGCGGCATCACACACCAGTTCAGGCGTCAGCTCCAGCTGAAAGGCCTCAATGCCGCAGCGGCGGGCCGCCTCAACACCGTCCGGCGTAGTTTTACTGCCTGTCACCTGCCAGCCCCGCGCCGTTAACGCCGTGGCCAGCGGCATGCCCAACCAGCCCAGTCCCACAATCGCGACCTTCTTCATATTGACTCCTGACGTAAAACATCCACCCTGACTTCACCGTAGTTTGCCCCCGGATTGCAAACCAGGACAACCTGTTTCAGTGCTTTCCGAACCGGGTCTATAAAAAAGTGTTGCCAACGGCACGCATCTTCGCTAGGTTAAACCCCACAAATGAATACTCATTCATCGACGAGATTATTATGACACGCGTTCAGTTTAACCATCACCACCACCATCATCCTGACTAGTCTTTCAGGCGATTGGTGCTGGAAGACTTTCAAGATCTTCCAGTGGTGCGAACGCAAGAGAACCCCCGGAAGATCGTCTTCCGGGGGTTTTTTTATGGGCTGACGTAACCACACATTCAGGACAGGATTAAGAGGACAGGAACCATGTTAGATAACACCCGTTTACGCATAGCTATGCAGAAATCTGGCCGTTTAAGTGATGATTCACGCGAACTGCTGGCGCGCTGCGGCGTTAAAATCAACCTTCAGCAACAGCGCCTGATTGCGTTTGCGGAGAACATGCCCATCGACATCCTGCGCGTGCGCGATGACGATATTCCTGGCCTGGTCATGGATGGCGTGGTCGATTTAGGCATCATCGGTGAGAACGTGCTGGAAGAGGAGTTACTCTCACGCCGGGCGCAGGGTGAAGACCCGCGTTATTTCACCCTGCGCCGCCTCGACTTTGGCGGCTGCCGCCTGTCGCTGGCGATGGGAACCGATGACGAGTACACCGGCCCGCAGTGCCTCGACAACGCCCGTATCGCCACCTCCTATCCGCACCTGTTAAAGCAGTACCTCGACAAAAAAGGCGTCAGCTTCAAAACCTGTATGCTGAACGGTTCCGTTGAAGTTGCGACCCGCGCCGGTCTGGCTGACGCCATCTGCGACCTGGTCTCCACCGGGGCCACGCTGGAGGCCAATGGCCTGCGTGAGGTGGAAGTGATCTATCGTTCAAAAGCCGTCCTGATTCAGCGCGACGGCGAGATGCCTGCCGCCAAGCAGGAGCTGATTGACAAGATGATGACCCGTATTCAGGGCGTGATCAAAGCGCGCGAATCGAAGTACATCATGCTGCACGCGCCGAGTGAGCGCCTGGAAGAGGTGATCAGCCTGCTGCCTGGCGCAGAGCGCCCGACCGTGCTGCCACTGGCGGGTGATGTCAGCCGCGTGGCGATGCACATGGTCAGCAGCGAAACCCTGTTCTGGGAAACGATGGAAAAACTGAAGTCACTGGGTGCCAGTTCAATTCTGGTGCTGCCAATTGAGAAGATGATGGAGTAAGCCATGGCCTTTTCTACCCCGATTGAATGGCAGCAGTGCACCCCGGAACAGCAGCAGGCGCTGCTGTTACGTCCTGCGATTGCCGCCTCTGACAACGTCACACAGACGGTGCGCGACGTCCTGGAGCAGGTAAAGTCCGGTGGTGATGAGGCGCTGCGCCAGTTCAGCGCCCGGTTCGACAAGGCGCAGGTTGACCATCTGCGCGTGACCCCGCAGCAAATCGCAGAAGCCAGCGCCCGTCTGAGTGACGCGCTGAAGCAGGCGATGGCTGTGGCGGTGAAGAATATCGAAACCTTCCACAATGCCCAGATCCTGCCGCCCGTGGATGTGGAAACACAGCCTGGCGTGCGCTGCCAGCAGATTACCCGTCCGGTGAAATCGGTCGGGCTCTATATCCCCGGCGGTTCCGCTCCGCTCTTCTCAACCGTGCTGATGCTGGCAACTCCAGCACGCATCGCCGGATGCGGGCGCGTGGTGCTCTGTTCACCTCCGCCAATTGCCGATGAGATCCTTTATGCCGCGCAGCTGTGTGGTGTTGAAGAGGTCTTTCAGGTGGGCGGCGCGCAGGCTATTGCCGCCATGGCTTTCGGCACGGAAACGGTGCCGCGCGTGGACAAAATTTTTGGTCCGGGCAACGCGTGGGTCACCGAGGCAAAACGTCAGGTGAGTCAGCGCCTGGATGGCGCGGCAATCGATATGCCGGCAGGCCCCTCTGAAGTGCTGGTGATCGCCGATGAGGGGGCGACGCCCGCGTTTGTCGCCTCTGATCTGCTTTCACAGGCGGAGCACGGCCCCGACTCACAGGTGATTCTGCTGACGCCTTCCCTGAAGCTGGCTGAGGCAGTTGCGGACGCGGTTGAACAGCAGCTGGCACAGCTTCCGCGTGCGGCCACCGCCCGTCAGGCGCTGGAGAGCAGTCGCCTGATCGTGGCGCGTGACCTTGAAGAGTGCGTGGCGATTTCTAACCTCTACGGCCCGGAGCACCTGATTCTGCAGACCCGTCAGCCGCGCGATCTGGTGGACACCATCACCAGCGCCGGTTCCGTCTTCCTGGGCGACTGGTCACCGGAGTCTGCGGGGGATTACGCGTCAGGCACTAACCACGTACTGCCAACTTACGGTTACACCGCGACCTGTTCCAGCCTGGGACTGGCCGATTTTCAGAAACGCATGACGGTGCAGGAGCTGACGCCGCAAGGTTTCCTGAACCTGGCCGCGACGATTGAAACCCTGGCCGCCGCTGAGCAGCTGGATGCCCACAGGAATGCCGTCACCCTGCGCGTTGCCGCACTGAAGGAGCAAGCATGAGTCAGGATATTGAGCAGCTGGCGCGCGCCAATGTGCGCGCGCTGACCCCCTATATGTCGGCGCGTCGTCTGGGTGGTAACGGCGATGTCTGGCTTAACGCCAACGAGTTTCCGCTGCCGGTGCCGTTTGAGTTGTCGCAGCAGACGCTGAACCGCTATCCCGAGTGTCAGCCGAAAATCGTGATTGAGCGCTACGCCGCCTACGCAGGCTTAACCCCCGAGCAGGTGCTGGTGAGCCGCGGCGCGGATGAAGCCATTGAACTGATCATGCGCGCCTTCTGTGAGCCGGGTCAGGATGCGATTCTGTTCTGTCCACCGACCTATGGCATGTACAGCGTCAGCGCCGAAACCATCGGCATCGAATACCGCACCGCTCCCGCGCTGGACGGCTGGCAGCTGAACCTGCCCGCGATTGCAGAGCAGCTGGAAGGCGTTAAAGTCGTTTATCTCTGCAGCCCCAACAACCCGACCGGTAACCTGATCAATCAGGAAGATATCCGTCAGTTGCTGGCAATGACCGCCGGAAAAGCGCTGGTCGTGGCCGATGAGGCCTATATTGAGTTCTGCCCGCAGGCGACCCTGACCGGATGGCTTAAGGATTATCCGCATCTGGTGATCCTGCGTACGCTCTCGAAAGCCTTTGCGCTGGCAGGCCTGCGTTGTGGCTTTGCGCTGGCGAATAAGCCGGTGATCGACCTGCTGATGAAGGTCATTGCCCCCTACCCGCTGGCGACCCCCGTGGCCGACGTTGCGGGTCAGGCACTCAGCGAGCAGGGTATCGCCCTGATGCGTGAGCATGTGGCGCAGCTGAATGCCAGTCGCGGCTGGCTGCTGGATGCACTGGCTCAGCTCAGCTGCGTGGAGCAGGTTTTCCCCAGTGAAACCAACTATGTGCTGGCGCGCTTTACCGATTCGCCCAGGGTCTTCAAAACCTTGTGGGATCAGGGCATTATCCTGCGTGATCAAAACAAAAATCCAGGCCTGTCGGGATGCCTGCGCATCTCCATCGGCACGCGTGAAGAGTGCGAACGAGTGATCGCCGCGCTGCAAGCCTTTTCTGTGGAGCAAGCATGAGCCAGAAGACCCTTTTTATTGACCGCGATGGCACCCTCATCTCTGAGCCGCCTGAAGATTATCAGGTTGACCGACTGGATAAGCTGGCGTTCGAGCCAGACGTTATTCCGGCGCTGCTGGCGCTGCAGGCCGCCGGTTATCGGCTGGTGATGATCACCAATCAGGATGGTCTGGGCACCGCCAGTTTCCCGCAGGCGGACTTCGATGGTCCGCACAATCTGATGATGCAGGTGCTGACCTCACAGGGTATCGCGTTTGATGATGTGCTGATCTGCCCGCATATGCCGGACGATCACTGCGACTGCCGCAAGCCGAAAACCAGAATGGTGGAAGCGTGGCTGGCGGAAGGCGCGCTCGATACCGCCAACAGCTACGTCATCGGCGATCGCCTGACCGACGTTCAGCTGGCGGAGAACATGGGCATTCAGGCTATCCGCTACGGCGCAGATGGCCAGAGCTGGCAGACCATCCAGCAGCGTCTGACCCAGCGCGATCGTCATGCGCTGGTGCAGCGCAACACCAAAGAGACGCAGGTTCGGGTTGAACTGTGGCTGGACCGCGAAGGCGGCAGTAAAATCAATACCGGCGTGGGCTTCTTCGACCACATGCTGGACCAGATTGCGGTGCACGGCGGTTTCCGCATGCACATTGAAGTGAAAGGCGATCTCTACATTGACGATCACCACACGGTGGAAGATACCGGTCTGGCCCTGGGGGAAGCGCTGCTGAAAGCACTGGGCGACAAACGCGGTATTGGCCGTTTTGGCTTCGTGTTGCCGATGGACGAATGCCTGGCGCGCTGTGCGCTCGATATCTCCGGCCGTCCGCACATCGAGTTCAAAGCCGAGTTCAACTACCAGCGTGTGGGTGACCTCAGCACCGAGATGGTCGAGCACTTCTTCAGCTCGCTCTCTTACGCCATGATGAGCACCCTGCATCTCAAAACCAAAGGCAAGAACGACCATCACCGTGTCGAGAGCCTTTTCAAAGCCTTTGGTCGTACGCTGCGCCAGGCGATTCGCGTAGAGGGTAATACCCTGCCGAGCTCGAAAGGAGTGCTGTGATGAACGTGGTGATCATGGATACCGGGTGCGCCAACCTCTCATCAGTGAAATGGGCGATTGAACGTCTGGGCTACCGCCCGGAAGTCAGCCGCGATCCTGATGTGGTCCTGCGCGCTGACAAACTGTTTCTGCCGGGCGTTGGCACCGCGAAGGCGGCGATGACGCAGCTGGAAGAGCGTGACCTGATCGATCTGGTGAAAGCCTGTACCCAGCCGGTGCTGGGGATCTGTCTGGGAATGCAGCTGCTGGGACGCGGCAGCGATGAAAACGGCGGCGTGCCGACGCTGGGCATTATCGATGAACCGGTTTCGTTGATGGACACGCAGGGTCTGCCGCTGCCGCACATGGGCTGGAACCAGATTACCGCGCAGGCGGGCAATCACCTGTTCCGCGGCATCGACGATGGCAGCTATTTCTACTTTGTTCACAGCTACGCCATGCCGGTCCAACGCCAGCACCATCGCACAGTGTCACTACGGCGAAGCCCTTCACCGCAGCGGTGCAGAAGGATAACTTCTTCGGCGTCCAGTTCCACCCGGAGCGTTCGGGCAAAGCGGGCGCACAGTTGCTGAAAAATTTCCTGGAGATGTAATGATTATCCCCGCGTTAGATTTAATCGACGGTAAAGTCGTTCGTCTGCATCAGGGCGATTATGGGCAGCAGCGCGATTACGGCAGTGACCCGCTGCCACGTCTGCAGGATTACGTTCGTCAGGGCGCAACCGTTCTGCATCTGGTGGATTTGACCGGCGCGAAAGATCCGGCGAAGCGTCAGATCCCCCTGCTGAAAACCCTGCTGGAAGGGGTGGATGTGACGGTGCAGGTCGGTGGAGGCATCCGCAGCCGTGACGATGTGCACGCCCTGCTGGAAGCCGGTGCCAGTCGTGTGGTGGTGGGTTCCACCGCCATCAAACAGCCGGAAGAGGTCAAACGGTGGTTTGCCGAGTTTGGCGCTGAGGCGATCGTGCTGGCGCTGGATGTGCGTATCGACGCCAGTAACCGTAAAGAAGTGGCCATCAGCGGCTGGCAGGAAGCGGCAGGCGTGACGCTGGAAGAGGTGATTACCGATTTCCAGCAGGTGGGCCTGAAGCACGTGCTCTGCACGGATATCTCCCGTGACGGCACCCTCAGTGGCTCCAACGTCGCCCTCTATCAGGAAGTGACCGCACGCTTCCCGTCCGTCGCCTTCCAGTCCTCTGGCGGCATTGGCGAACTTAATGATATCGCCGCCCTGCGCGGCAGCGGTGTTCAGGGCGTCATTGTCGGTCGTGCGCTGCTGGAAGATAAATTCACTGTTTCGGAGGCGATCTCATGCTGGCAAAACGGATAATTCCCTGCCTTGATGTGCGTGACGGCCAGGTGGTCAAAGGCGTACAGTTTCGTAATCACGAGATCATCGGTGACATCGTGCCGCTGGCCCAGCGCTACGCCGCCGAAGGGGCCGACGAACTGGTGTTCTACGACATCACCGCCTCCTCCGATGGCCGGGTCGTAGACAAGAGCTGGGTGTCGCGGGTAGCGGAAGTCATCGATATTCCGTTCTGCGTGGCGGGCGGTATCAAAACACCCGAAGACGCGGCGCGTATCCTGGAATTTGGTGCGGATAAGATTTCGATCAACTCACCGGCGCTGGCTGACCCGACGCTGATCACCCGCCTCGCGGATCGTTTCGGCGTGCAGTGTATTGTGGTCGGGATCGACACCTGGTTCGATGAGAGCAGCGGCAAATATCAGGTTAATCAGTACACCGGTGACGAAGCGCGCACCCGCGTGACCCAGTGGGAAACGCTGGAGTGGGTGCAGGAAGTGCAGAAGCTGGGCGCGGGTGAAATCGTGCTGAACATGATGAATCAGGATGGCGTGCGTAATGGCTATGACCTGGTGCAGCTGAAGAAAATGCGGGATGTCTGCAAGGTGCCGCTAATCGCCTCTGGCGGCGCAGGTACGATGCAGCACTTCCTGGAAGCCTTTACCGAAGCCAATGTTGATGGGGCGCTGGCCGCCTCGGTATTCCATAAGCAGATTATTAATATCGGTGAGCTGAAGAGCTTCCTGATCGACAACGGAGTGGAGATTCGCGCGTGCTAACCGAACAACAACAGGCTCAGCTCGACTGGGACAAAACAGAGGGCATGATGCCGGTCATCGTGCAGCACAATGTCTCAGGCGAAGTCCTGATGCATGGCTACATGAATCCGGCGGCACTGGAAAAAACGCTGGCTGAAGGCAACGTCACCTTTTTCTCCCGTACCAAAAACCGTTTATGGACCAAAGGTGAAACCTCCGGCAACTTTCTGCAGGTAGTGAGCATTACGCCAGACTGCGACAACGACACGCTGCTGATCCTGGCCAATCCGATTGGCCCGACCTGCCATCTGGGCACCAGCAGCTGCTTCTCCCCCGCGGCACCGGAGTGGACCTTCCTTTACCAGCTGGAGCAGCTGCTCGCTTCGCGCAAAACAGCCGATCCGGAGAGCTCTTACACCGCCCGCCTCTACGCCAGCGGCACCAAGCGTATCGCGCAGAAAGTGGGTGAAGAAGGGGTGGAAACCGCGCTGGCGGCAACCGTCAACGACCGGCATGAGCTCACCAATGAAGCCTCAGACCTGGTCTATCATCTGATGGTGCTGTTGCAGGATCAGGATCTCGACTTCAGCACGGTGATCAATAACCTGCGCGACCGCCATCAGTAAATGTGCAACATACTGCTCAGAATACCGTTTTTATGCGGATTCTGAGCAGGATTCTTCTCACATCCTGCACCGCTCCCCCTTCGTGAACACCGCCCATCTTCCCGGGAGAAGACCATGACCACCCATGAAAAGTTAATCGCCCTTCTCGACCAGCATCAGGCACGCTACCGCCTGATGGAGCATGAGCCGACCGGTAAGTGCGAGGCCGTCGCAGCAATACGTGGTACCGAGATCGGTCAGGGCGCGAAGGCGCTGGTCTGTCATGTCAAAGGCAACGGCGTTAGACAGCATGTGCTGGCGGTGTTACCGGCCGATCGGCAGGCCGATCTGAATAAGGTTGCCGACGCGGTGGGCGGACGACGCGCGTCACTGGCCAGTCCGGCAGAAACCGACCAACTGACCGGCTGTGTGTTTGGTGCTATCCCGCCATTCAGCTTTCATCCCGACCTGCTGCTGATTGCGGATCCCAGCCTGTTTGAACGTTACCCGGAGATCGCCTTCAACGCCGGCCTGCTGGCGCGATCGGTGATCCTCAATACCGACGATTACCGGGCGCTGAGCGGCGCTCGCGTGGTGAACATTATCCGCTAATTGCTATCCCGTCTGCCCGGCGTTACTCTTCATGAACCTTCATCACGACAAAATAAGAGAAAAATCATGAACATTTTCACGCAACGCCTGCGTCAGACGCTGGCTCTCACCCTTCTGGCAGGCTGTGCATTTGGCGCGCAGGCAAAAATTGAACAGGTGCGTTTCGCGGTTGACCCGACCTATCCGCCGTTTGAATCTAAAACACCCCAGGGCAAGCTGGTCGGCTTTGACATTGATCTGGGCAACGCACTCTGTAAACAGATGCAGGCGAAATGCGTCTGGGTCGAAAGCCAGTTTGACGGCATGATCCCCGCGCTGAAAGCACGTAAGTTTGATGCCATCCTGTCAGATATGGGCATCACGGAAGAGCGCCTGAAGCAGATTGACTTCACCGTCCCGCTCTACGACACCCATACGCAACTGATTGCCCGTAAAGGCGCAGGCATCCTGCCCACCGTCGAGTCTCTGAAAGGAAAAACGGTTGGCGTGCAACAGGGAACGGTTCAGGAGCGCTATGCCCTGGCGAAATGGCAGCCTCATGGTGTGACCGTGGTGCCTTATGGCGATCAGGCACAGGTAGAAAGCGATCTGGTTTCAGGCAGGCTGGACGCGGTCTTTACCGATGCGGCACAGGCGGCTATCGGGTTCCTCAAACAGCCACAGGGCAAAGCGTTTGAGCTGGCCGGTCCGATTATTCAGGATCCGATCATCGGCCCCGGCACGGCGATTGGCCTGCGTAAAGGCGACAGTGAGCTGAAAACCGCGCTGGATAACGCCTTTGCCGACATCAAAAAGAACGGCACCTTTGATGAGATTCAGAAGCGCTACTTCGCCACGGATATCTCTATTCAGCAGTAGTGTCGCGGGCCCCATTTTCGTCCTCACCGCGATCCGGCACTATACTCTAACCTTTTCGGGACGGCGCGCTGTCGTCCTTTGCCGATTAAAGGACATTAACACGGTATGCATCAACAACATCATCCACTGTTAAGCGCCTCTTTAGGCACCCAGCGTGAAATCATCAGCTTTCACTTTGCTCAGGAGCATGAGCGTCAGGTCTATATCCAGGCGGCATTACACGGCGATGAACTGCCGGGGATGGCGGTAGCGTGGTTCCTGAAGCAGCGGCTGCAGGCGCTGGAATCCGCCGGGCAACTCAAAGCCGCCTTTACGCTGGTGCCGGTTGCCAATCCTCTGGCACTGGGCCAGCACTGGCACGGTACTCACCTCGGACGTTTTCATACCCTCTCCGGTCAGGATTTTAATCGCCGTTTCCCCTCACTGGGCACCACCCTGGCGGCCGGGCTGGCTGAGAGCCTGACCCAGAGTGAATCGCAGAACAGAAGCCTGATCCGCGAGGCGATCGATCGCCATTACCGCGATACCGTCCCTAAGACCGAACTGGATGCACAGCGCTACACGCTGATGCGAATGGCCAGCCAGGCCGATCTGATGATTGACCTGCACTGCGACTGGGAAGCCGTACCGCATCTCTACACCACCCCGCATGCGTGGCCGGATATTGAGCCGCTGGCACGCTGGCTGGGCAGTGAAGTGCAGTTGCTGGCGCAAATCTCCGGCGGCGAACCCTTTGATGAAGCCTGCTGCGAACCCTGGCTGACGCTGGCGGAGCGGTTTGGCAAAGCGTATCCGATGCCACGCGGGCTGCTGCCGGTGACACTGGAGTTGAGAGGCGTGCGTGATGTCTCGCCAGAGCAGGCGGAAAAGGATGCGGATGCCATTATTTCAGCGTTGCAGGAGGGGGGGTATATCGGCTACAGCGAACCTTCGATTTCTGTGGAAGTGGCCGCGCCCGTTATTGGCGGTGATGAGCTGGTCCCGGCGAGCGCAGGCGGGGATGATGTGGTGGCCATCAATGACGGCCCCATCGGTTTAACCGTACCCGATGCGGCTGAAGCGCCGGGAGAGACTGGCGTGATCAAAGAACGCCATAGTGAGGGTTCTGCGGCCTCCTCCCCTGCCCTGAAAAACCCACCGACACCTCTGGCTGGCTGTGAATATATTCACTCGCCGGTGTCAGGATTGATCCTCCATCGTAAACCGCTGGGCGCAGAGATTCGTCCGGGAGAGGTAGTGGCTGAGATTGTCGATCCACTGACGGACCACATCACCCCGCTGGTGGCGGAGCATGGCGGTATTCTCTATGCACGGCACTGGGTGAGGTTTGCCACGGCAGGTATGCTGGTGGTGAGGCTGGCGGGAGAGAAAGAGATTCGGAGTGGGGATTTGCTGGTGGGATAAAAAAAGGGCTTCCCGAGGGAAGCCCTTTTTAGTGATTAATCTAACCACTCGGTGTGGAACACACCGTCTTTATCAATGCGCTTGTAAGTATGGGCACCGAAGTAGTCACGCTGCGCCTGAATCAGGTTAGCAGGCAGGACTTCTGAACGATAGCTGTCGTAGTAAGCAATCGCTGCCGAAAAGGTCGGCGTCGGGATACCATTCTGGATGGCGTAAGAAACGACATCACGCAGCGCCTGCTGATACTGATCCGCGATATCTTTGAAGTAAGGCGCCAGCAGCAGGTTAGCAATACCCGCGTCTGCTTCATAAGCATCAGTGATCTTCTGCAGGAACTGGGCACGGATGATGCAGCCAGCACGGAAAATCTTCGCGATTTCGCCGTAGTGCAGATCCCAGTTGTTCTCTTCTGATGCCGCACGCAGCTGTGAGAAGCCCTGCGCATAAGAGACGATTTTACCCAGGTAGAGAGCACGACGAACTTTCTCGATAAACTCAGCTTTGTCGCCGGTGAAGGCCTGCGCCTGTGGTCCGCTCAGGACTTTAGACGCCGCGACACGCTGGGTTTTCAGCGAAGAAAGATAACGCGCGAAGACAGACTCGGTGATCAGGGACAGAGGTTCGCCGAGATCCAGCGAGCTCTGGCTGGTCCACTTACCGGTGCCTTTGTTCGCGGCTTCATCCAGAATCACATCAACCAGATATTTACCGTCTTCATCTTTCTTGGTGAAGATATCTTTGGTGATGTCGATCAGGTAGCTGCTCAGCTCGCCGTTGTTCCAGTCGGTGAAGGTTTCAGCCAGCTCTTCATTGCTAAGACCCAGCGCACCTTTCAGCAGTGCGTAAGCTTCAGCAATCAGCTGCATGTCGCCATATTCGATGCCGTTGTGAACCATCTTCACATAGTGACCCGCGCCATTTGGACCGATGTAAGCCACACAGGCTTCGCCATCTTCGGCACGTGCTGCAATCTTATCCAGGATTGGCGCAACCAGCTCATAGGCTTCTTTCTGGCCACCAGGCATGATAGATGGGCCTTTCAGTGCGCCCTCTTCCCCACCAGAAACACCGGTACCGATGAAGTTGAAGCCCTGGTCAGACAGCTCTTTGTTACGACGGATAGTATCTTTGTAGAAGGTGTTACCACCATCAATCAGAATGTCGCCTTTATCCAGGTGTGGAGTCAAAGAGGCAATAGTCTTATCGGTCGCTTCACCCGCCTGAACCATCAGCAGGATACGACGAGGTTTTTCCAGCGATTCGACAAACTCTTCAACGGTGTAAAAAGGAGCAAGTTTCTTGCCCGGGTTCTCAGCGATGACTTCATCAGTCTTTTCGCGTGAACGGTTGAAGATTGAAACAGTGTAACCGCGGCTCTCAATGTTAAGAGCCAGGTTGCGGCCCATCACTGCCATACCTACAACGCCGATCTGTTGCTTGGACATTACATACTCCTGTCTGAAGGTCACCCACAATACATTATTTGTACAGTGAACAAATACGTCGTTTATTTTAACGCAACTACCCATATTACGATAGCTGACATTAATCCGGAACTTGTGATCGCTGTGATTGGCACGATTGGATAACAACCGGGTCAACGATGATTGGATAACAATCGGGTCAACGATATTGCTGGCTGGTTTTCAATATCAGCCTGAATAAATGAGAGCAAAAATTGAACACCCAGAATGATAGGAAGAGCAGATAGCATAACTGTTCCACTGGTTGCAGGATAGCCCGTAGATATTGATTCGCTCCAGCTGCTAATACCGTAAATAACACCAAAGAGAGATAGCAACGTACCCAGAATCAGCTCCAGGGAAGCAATGGAAAATCCACGCAGGAAATAGTTATAAAAAATACGTTTGAAAAGGTTTTTTACATTCCCCTTCAGGAAAGGCAACATTATTTTCTTGATATTTAAATTTGACTCTTCGTCACCATAGACGGCGTCCATAGGGATGTCACAGATCTTAGCACCGGCAATGTTAAGACGGAAAAGTATGTCAGATTCGAAAAAGTATCGTTTGCTAATCTTTTCAAGGGGTATTTTTTTTAGCACGACAGCTGATATTGCGGTATAACCATTAGTTGGATCAAAAAGGTTATAATACCCTGATGAAAACTTGGTCATAAATGAAAGAACGGCATTACCGAAAAGCCTGATTTTCGGCATTGGCTTTAAAGTATCTATATCATGGAACCGGTTGCCTTTAGTATAATCCACATCTTTATTTAAAATGGGATTAATAAAGTATTTAACTAAACATGGATCCATTTGGCCATCGCCATCAACCTTGACGAAAATATCCATCCCATCCTCAAGACCAATCCGGTAACCATGAAGTACTGCACCGCCAACCCCCTGATTTTCTGCATTGAAAAGGACTTTAACGCGGGGATCATGACAATGTTCAGTAATGTAGTCGCCAGAGTTTTGCGGACACTTATCATCAACAGCATAGATGGCGTCGACTTCAGGCCCAATTCTCTCGATAACGCTCAATATATGTTCTTTGACTTTGTAGCAAGGAATGACTACTGCAACCTTAAATTCTTTATCAAGTGTATTCATTTTCTGTATACCCAGACTTTAGCGAGAATATAACTTATAAAAAACAAGATAAACTCAACAGTAATCTTCGAGCAAACAGCAACATAACTTTCAGGAATTACTGTAGCAAAGAAGCTTCGAATAAAAAGAAGAAGTAATGAACTCAAGGCAGTCATTAAAAACCAATAAAACCAGAATTTAATAAACACCGCCGCTGACAACGACTTCTTAAAGGTAAATTTACCATTCAGGATGAAACCAGTGATTGCGGCAAAGGCTCTGGAGGTAAAATTGGCAATCACATAATCGATACCTAATTTAACAATGAGGCTAAACAACAAAGTGTCAACAAGAAGTTGAGTAACGCCTACTGTAAAAAATATGAATATTTTTTTCAATGTTTAAAGTCCACATTGACGCATTTAGAATCAAGTCCGTTTAAAAAGCAGCGCTCTGGCAATCTGATGACATCTATTGAAGGTGTAGAAATATAATTTTCAGCATGCAATTGAATATGAGCGTAGCGGTTGAATATACCATTGAAGAGTGGAGCGGGTAGATCTGCGAATTTTTTCTTCCAGAAATCAAGGCGCGGTGTTGTGTTCACATGCGCGACTGACCGGAATCCAATACCATTTGCAATGGCTCCAGGCAGGTTGCTGCCTAAGACAAAACCGTGCTGCTTTTGTTCTTCAGTGAGCTGCCGTGTCAATTCTGTATCGTGCTTTTCGAAAATTGGGCGCGCATCCTGTAAAGGGTTAAATAATGCGAAGGTAGACAGGCTAAAAGTACAACATCCGCCGATTAATATTAATGAAAATGACTGACGGGATTTCATCAATAATATCATTGTTGTTGCGGTTACGGCTGCCGCAATGATATCCATCTTCATCGCAGCTAAAGATTGCTTAATTATAAGGCAGACTAGAAGATATATCAGCCAGTACAATATGACTTTACGCACGGAAATATTAATAGAGACTTTCACAAGCTTTGAGACACACAAAATGGAGATTAATAATCCGAAACCAAGAAATAGCCTGTTAGGAACAACTTTATTCAGGAAAAGATATTTTCCAGCCTCAGCGGGTATGGTCATAACGATCCATGACAGCATAATCAAAAAAACAATTAAAGGAACACAGTTTTTTTTGAGTGAGGCAGCAATTAAAGATGGATCAAAACGCCATGTTGAAAATGTAAAGAAAAGAAGGAAGGATGGCAATAGCGTTGAAAAGGTGGATATTACACATATATTAGGTGACCCGCTGGTAATCAAAACTTCAAAGTTTGAATCGTACCACGCAGAAGGCACCAGGAGTGAGAAAAGCATGGGTACACTTAACGCAGACCCCCCTCCCACACTCCTCATACCGGGATAGACGGTATCTTTCATCATATGTATATAGTCTGAAAAATAAAACCAGACAGTCAAAATGGCTAAAATCCCCGCCAGCGTTGCAACAACCAGCACGTTCAGGCGAAGATCCTTACGTTCGGCCACTTTCCATAACCATGCCAGCCCCGCTAAACCCAACGCATAGGAAAACGGGGGATATAGATTCCCGAACTGCCAGGCAACAAGAGAGTAAAATAAGGCAATGCCATACAACAAACTACTCCTGATCGCTAAAAGTGATAACATTACCCATGGAAAAAAAGCAAACGTTGAGGCGTTTACTGTCCACCAGGCTTGTATCGCACCCGAAAAGTAAAGCGCAATACTGAAAATAAATGCAGATTTTCTCTCAAGGCCTAATTTCTCAAGAAATAGTTGGTAACCTATAACAAAAAGGGCAAAAAGAGAAAAATAATAAAGTGAAAATGCATATGGTGCAGATAGAAAAGTGTAGCCCCATTGCGTTGGTTTAAAGATCATACCCCAGTCAAATATTGGCAGACCATAGTTAATCCTCAGATCTTCCTGATATAAAGACGTGGTATTGATTCGCTGAAAATGGTTATTGACCAAAGCCTGAGTCAAAGGAGTCTGAACCCAATATTCATCGGTTCGGATTTGCCGGGCGTGACCGAAATCAGGAGTTGAACCTACGCCGATAGCGTTTAGTGCGAGACTATAAGACGAAGGTGACCATGCATTTAAAATATAAACAAAGGCGCAAGAGATCATTAAAGTAAATATAGCTGCATTCACCTTAACTGAAGATTTAGCAAACATACACAACCTTATAATATGAGCAAAATTGAGCTTGCCACAATATAAAATATCCCTAAGGAACAATAGTATAAATCAGCATATTTAAACCTCCGATGGTGACACAACAACAATTTTTTCATTGTATGTATGTCAACACCGGAGGTTTAGTAAATTCTGCTTTATAGGTCTGAATTGATTATGCCGCTTTTTTCAATTACAGGCTTTGAACATCTTTCAGGGTATATCCCTCTTTGAATATTACGGAGCCGACAATTCTTTCCACTGCGTGGGCAAGTGTGCCATCTAATTGTCCAGCTTCAAGCTCGAATTCATCTTCTTCGATAAGTTTATTAGTAAGGGACTCCAGCGCGCTCAATCTGAACCAGAACATAGAGCCTGCTGGGAAATGAGTATTATAACCATTGGATAATTCAGGTGATCCAAGTCGGGCAAAAAGTTTATCCAGCCAGAATCTGTTGCCTAAATTTATTTCAGGAACAGACAAATCAGTAATAGAGTTTGCTGGTGCTATAATTCCCAGTTCTTTATCTGACTCGAATTTAGCCAGGATAGCTGATACTTTTTGCTGTGAAGATAAGAGATCATCAAAGAGACTTTCTCTCCAACGCTGGCCATCAACACGATGAGGCGATTTTTTCGTATGAACTTTACAGATAAATTTATAACCAAAGCCTTGGGCTACTTTTAATGCCTGAATGAATGGTCTTATATCACGTCCGCGGTTTTCAACGAGGATAAAGAAAACATTCGAAAAGTTGCTTTTGATTTTTTCCAGTGTAGCTATTTTGACATCACTACGAATGGTCACAATTAAATCAAGCTTGTCCTGATGTTGCTTAATATATTTTTCAACCAGCTCACAAGCCAAATCTTCATAGTAAGCATGCAGAATCACTGCCGCACTGTGGCAGGGTGAAAACGCCTGATTAACCTCAGATATGACTTTATTGTCGCAGTCATATTTTGACAGTGAATTGCGGAGAATATTTGCTGTAGCATGCAGATAAGCATAGCCGTTGTGGCGATCTGGCTCAAGGTGTGCGCCCTCAGCCCACTCGTTCCAGGCATTGATAAAGACAAGTCGCTCTTCAGGTTTACGCTTCATTGTGGTTTTGATCGCACTATCGAGCCACCTGGCATAAAGCTCGGGTTTTGCATTATAGAAAGAGAAGCCCTGAGTCGGTTTTCGCGCTTCGTTATCCCATGATGGCATGACGGCTTTGAAACAAGTGAAATTCTCGTTGTCGATGTTACCTGCCCTTAAAGCTAACTCTTCATAATCATATACCCGGCCTGTAAATCCTTTATTTAATGGCGTGATGCTATCAGTAATATCTTTAGCACCAACCTGATGCGGTGGGAATTCAACGATAGCATCAAAATCAAATGGTTTTGGACTTGAAACGTCAAAGGCATTGACGACTACTAGATATAGACCAGGCAATCCGTTCTTGACAGCATGTTCACGCCAGCGTTTACCCGTCTCTTTAGCATCCGGAAGTGAACTTGCACGATAAAGAATAAGCAGGGGCTTGCCATCTACCCTGATGTAACGCTCATCTTTCAGAGCGGGCATAATGTCATCCAGAAAAGCAATGTCATCTTCAGGAGAGTGCTTTTGAGAAATTAAAACATCATTTTCCAGACCGTCCCAGCGACGCGTCCAGTTCTCGTTAGCCCAACATAAACAAAAATCAATATCGAGGGTCTTATCCTTAAGGAAATTTTGTACAGGCGTTTCCATCAGACGTTTGCCACCAAACCAATAATGGTGGAAGCAAAACCCGTTAACTCCATATTGTTTAGCAAGATCTATTTGCTGACGCATAACCTGTGGTAAACGTAAGTCATAAAAACCCAGTTCACCCGGTAAGCGAGGCTGCTGATGTCCCAGATATTGCGGTCTTGCTTTAGTTACGTTCGTCCACTCAGTGAAGCCTTCCCCCCACCACTCATTGTTCTCTTTAAATGGATGGAACTGCGGGAGATAATAAGCAATAACTTTGACAGGCAACTCGACATGTTCAAGGCTATCCAGCGCCTTTGGAACATAATGGCTTTGCTCATTAACTTTTAATGTGGCTTTTTTAAAGTCAGTTTTTAACCAAGCCTCAATCAGCGAAGACCTATCATTGATAGATGTTTCATTAAAGGTATCTGTAGAAGCAGGATTATGAGCATAATTGCCAGGGTTATTATTCTTATAGGCTGAATGTAATCTGCTATAGACAGCTTTAATTCCCTCTTCTTTATAAAGCCTGGAGACCAGTTTAATACGATATTTTAAAAGATCGCGATCTCCGGAAGATAACATCTTTTTTGCAAAACGATAGATTTTCAACGTCAATACCCTTATCTGATTTCAGATTGCCAGTTTAATATTTATTGAGCGACTTAGCAGACCGACTAAAAAATGAAGCTAATTTCCATGCTCTTGATGAAGTGATTTTCTGTAATTTATCCGTTTTTACTTTAACCTCTTCCGTAAGTTTTTCTTCTCTGGATTTTTGTTCAGCGGCAACGCTAAGAAGGTTGTCGATTTGCTCCTGCAACCTCGAACAGGATTCTTGCACATCGATCAACTCTTTCGCTTTGATATCTAATAAAGTATTTTTACCAAATATCTCCTCACCTTTCTCCTTAAGCTGCTTTTCAACATCCTTAATTTGATTTTCAACATTGGTCACAGTTGACGAGAGTTCCTGATTAGTATGATAAACTCTGGCAAGTTCACTTTTATAATCATTTAAGAAGTCACGAACAACGAAAAACGAATTTTTATAGCGTTCGAAAAGATCATTATTGTCAACATTTACAACTTGCGAAACCAGAGCAACCTCTTCTTTTAGGTAGTCGTTAAAATGCTCTTCAGTCAGTTCCGGGAAGATTTCTGTTACTATAATTTTAGTAGTGGTAAATACATTAAAATCTGATAGCTCTTTTGTAGGAGCGATGGACGTTACACGTAAAAGAGAGTTGAATACGCCTCTGAAAACCAGATAGGAAAGCATTAATGGCTTATCAGAGCTTAGTTCCAAATCGAAAATCTTATAGCCTTGCTCAGTTTTAATAATGTTAAACGGAGTTGCATCAAGGTATTCTGGCGGAAGCTCAGTGTTCCATGTCCAGGAATCTGTATCGTTTCCAGTGACGAGTGCTTTACTAATCCAAAGTCTCGCCCATTCAATAACACTATTTAATTGCCAGCCATGTTTATTTATAATACTAACCAGACTCAGCCACAAGCTTTCACCTTGATAAAAAGGCTCGTCACTGATGAACTCTCCTGAGATTTTGTAACTTTCAATCTTATAATTACCATTAACCTCAAAAAACTTTATTTTCTTCTGACTATCATTAATCCTGGCATCAGAATAATACCAAGCTAATGTATTATCACTTTCGTGACTTATATCTGACACTGAGGCTATCATTAAAAATGAATTTGACAAATCTGAAGAAAGCTTATTATTCCAGATTATTTTCGTTGATTCTTCTAATGAGAATGTATAAGAATCAGGTGCCTGAGCATCCTTATGATGTACTTCACTTACTAAAGGGTAAATTACTGAACTTCGCTTTTGATGGCCATAAGGAGTTATAACCAAAGTAGGAAGCTTATAGTCAGGGAAAGGCAAAAACTCCTCAACATTGCTGAATCCTACATTTTTCATCATTTGGATCAATTCGACCCTACCAAAAGTCCGTACGCCATTGGCATGATAGGCATTGTTGATACCTACCATAGGTATACCCAAATGATCTTCCTTGGCTCCGGATAAGTATTTCATGCCGAGCTGGTTTTCAATCGCTACAAATAATGAACCATCATATTTCAATCTCTTCTTGCAGAAGGATAAAAGTGATAATTGACCCTCATTACCCAGGAAACATTGAGCATATTCAAGAACACCAATCAGTAAAACGTAATCAAAATCGCCAATGTCTGGAATTTTCTCGCTGGAACAATTTATTACAGAAACATTTGATAAGTCTTTGCAGCGATTACGTGTTATTGATGCTCTTCTTTTACTGCCTTCAATGGCAATAACTTCAGCACCAGCTTCAGCTATAAAGCGCGTTATTGCACCACAACCACATCCGATCTCAAGTACACGTTTACCCTTAAAGCTTTTCCCAAAAGGCCTGAGCAAGTTAGACCTTTTGGATGTCAAATGATATTGTGAAGGCCAGTCTTTAATATAACCAGCAAGTTCTTGAGAAAGCACAGAACAATCCTGAGCTTTTGTAACAACATCTAAAATATAGTTTTCGTGATAATCGCCATCATTATAATTGAATTCTTGCTGGTCTTTTTCAGTCCAGATATTGAGCTCAGTATCAAAAAAAATCCAGTTGATGATAATACCGTTGCAAGTTTTTCTTTATTCACAATTAATCGAAGCCTCTAAATTTACCAGACCTAAGAAATCTGTGGTTGGTTCTACTGTAATATGAATTGAATCATATCGGCGATCGTGCGGAACCACCTCTCCTGATGTATTATAGCTGGCTAGACCTATTGAAATAAAATAATCCCCCTGAAAAAGACGCATTGGTAATTCAATATTAACTGTATATGACTTTCCTTCTTCTCCAACTTCGATAAAAGGAGCTTCTAATATATTTGTATTTGTATTATAAATTGTTACCCCATCTTTAGTTTTAACTGCAAAACCAAAAATAGGCCTGAAAATCGTCAACTTGAATTCAACAAGAAACTTAAATTTTAAGTTATTATTGCCAGACACGCTAAATGGATATACATTCTTGCCTTGTACCAGCGAGAAGTCCAAAATTTCAGCAGCTCTGTCACCCCAGCGAAACTCATTAGAATTGTAATTATTACGAGTTTCAAATCCATGTTCTTTTAAAATAACTAAAGGCTCAACCTCCTGTGTTTCATTAAATCTTTCAGTCTGATCTTTCTCAATCTTGCTGGCTGATTTAAGGTGAATGTCCTCTTTAATTCGCTTTGTGTTAGCTGACGATGACTTACCAAATAAGAGATCCAAGTACTGATTAACAATATCCTTTGGAGCACCATTGTCTACAATCGATCCATCATTAAGTAAGATAGCTTTATCGCAGTGAGTAATAATTTGTTCAGTCGCATGTGAAACAAAAAGGATAGATGTGCCATTATTCTTGAGCTGCTTAAGTCTGGCGAAACACTTTGCCTGAAACTTAGCATCTCCAACGGCTAATGCCTCATCAACAATCAATACTTCAGGATCGATTTGGGCCTGTACAGCAAATGCCAGGCGGACCATCATTCCGCTTGAATAGGTTTTGACTGGTGTATTAATAAAATGACCAATATCGGCAAAAGATAAAATATCATCCAATTTGCTATCAATTTCTTCTTTGGTCAGACCGAGAAGTGCTCCATTCAGATAGACATTTTCACGCCCGGTAAAGTCACCATTAAAGCCAGCACCTAATTCAAGCAGTGCTGCAACACGACCCTGTATATTTACAGTCCCTTGCGTGGGGGATAATGTACCTGCAATAATTTGAAGTAATGTCGATTTACCTGAACCATTCCGACCGACAACACCAAGCGTCTCGCCCTTCGGTAAATTAAAGCTTATATCCTGTAATGCCCAAAACTCTTCATGATACACCCGGGGAACTTTACCAAGCCTGCGTTCAATATTAGGCACAATAAACTGCTTGAGTCTTCTGACAGGACTATCGAATACTTGATAGCATTTGCTAACATCGATTATTTCTAATGCATTATCTTTAGATAACATCAGCAAATCCTTTACGTGTTTTCTGAAACCAGAAGTAGCTAAGCCATAATGTTATTGTTGAAATAAAAGCGTATATTAGCAGCCCATTGAAATCAGGAAGCCTACCCCAAATAACAACTTCTCGCGTTTGTTCTATTATGAATGTTAATGGATTAGACAAGATAATGACTTGATAATTCTGAGGCACAGAAGAAAGCGGATAAAATACAGGTGATAGAAAAAGTATCACCGTTATTAGTAACGTTATGAACTGCCCTAAATCTCTAATAAAAACGCCCAGTGAAGAAATCAAAAAACTCAGTGCCAATACTAAAATTAATACAGGGATAAAAACAATGGGAAGTAATACTACCGTCCAGTGTATAAAACCATTGGCAAACAGAAATGCCAGCAACAGCACAAATATGTTTATTAAAGCCTGAAAGCAAGAGGATAGCAATGCTATTACCGGAAACGAATCAAGCGGGAAAACTACTTTTTTGACATAGTTGGCATTATTAAGTATCAGTGTAGGTGACTTAGTAAGCACTTCACCAAATATACCGTGTACAATTAAACCAGCGAAAAGAATAATAGCAAATTGTGCCTTAGACTCATTTGCCGCAGCATTCCCCCAGCGAGCATTAAAGACTTCAGAAAAAACAAGTGTATATACAGCCAACATAAAAACAGGATTTATGAATGACCAAAATATGCCCATCACCGAGCCTTTATAACGACTAATTACATCACGCTTGGTCATTTCGAAAATAATATTTCTATTACTATATGTATTTTTGCATAATGACCATAGTGACGTATCATATTTAGTAATTTGCTGCAAAATTTCACCTTTTTACGAATCAATTTGTCTATCGATTACAATTTTTTCAGGAAAACAGCAACATATAGACCTAAAGTGCCTAAAATTGTTTGACGATACATTCCTAACTTCCTGAATACATACAGTCTTTTAAATAAATTGCTATTCCTGACATCATTAAACATCTCAAGATAGTGCTTATTATCAGCGGTAATATTGATGTCAGTTTTATTTAAAGCGTAGATATTTGAATCGATCCATTCTTTAAAATGCCCATCCAGAAGACCCGAAATGCGTTGAAATCTGGCAATCCAACCTAAATTAGAGCCAACAATATTATTTGTATGTTGTCGATAACTTATTGTAGGTTTTGGATCGTAATAAATATTACCACCAACTGCTGTGATGACTATGTATATCCACCAATCATGAGATATAATCCTCACGTCTTTGGATGTTTTGTTAATAACATTCCTGGCTGCTCGATTCAATACCATCGTATTGCCTCCAGCTATACTTTGGATAAGGGCGTTTTTGAATGATGCAGGCTTACTAAATAGTGGTGACTCTCCCAGGGAGAGTCCATTTTCATCGACCAGTGATGTTCGTCCACAGTATACAGACGGAGCATCGCAATCATAATTTGATAGAACGGATACGCTCTTTGTTAGTTTATTGGGCATCCATTCATCATCTTGATCACTGAAGGCGTAATAGTCGAAATGATCCCCACACTTTTCAAGCAATGATAAAAAGTTCCAGGCAAATCCTTTGCCTGGACCATTAATGATTATAAAACGCTTACTGCCCAACTTGTCTCTATAAGACTGCAATATATCAAGAGTCCCATCAGTTGATCCGTCATCTGAGACAAACACTGTCCAATTCGGTTCAGACTGATTAATTATCGAATCAATCTGTTGCCGTATATATTCACTTCCATTGTAGGAACATAATAGAACTGCGATACTTGATTTTTTATCCATCTCAATCAAAAGTTTCTGCGTTATTAAGCAATACGCCATCTTTATCTTTGCCAGACAAAGTCATTTCTTCAACTTCAGGCCATTCAATATTTATCTGCGGATCATTCCACAAAATGCTTCTTTCTGACTGTGGCGCATAATAATTTGTGGTTTTGTAAACAAACTGCACACGATCCGTAAGTGTGATGAAACCGTGAGCAAAGCCTTCTGGAATCCAGAGCTGGCGGTGGTTTTCAGCACTTAAATGTATGCCAACCCATTGTCCAAATGTTTCTGATGAACGCCTGATATCTACAGCTACATCAAATACTTCACCTTCAACGCAGCGCACAAGTTTACCCTGTGCATTAGGGCCTAGTTGGTAATGCAGGCCTCTCAACACGCCTTTTTTGGACATTGAGTGATTGTCCTGAACAAAGTCGACATGCCGACCAACGGCCTTATCAAAAATTGACTGATTGAAGCTTTCCAGGAAAAAACCACGCTCATCACCAAACACTTTTGGCTCAATGATTTTTACATCAGGAATTTTAGTATCAACAATATTCATTATAAACGTCCTTCAACCAGAGCCATCAGATATTTGCCATATTCGTTTTTAAGATAAGGCTTAGCGAGTTCCTGTAATTGCTCTTTATTAATGAAACCCATTCTGAATGCGATTTCTTCCGGGCAGGCAACTTTTAAGCCCTGTCGTGATTCAATAGTCTGAATGAAGTTATTGGCTTCCATCAGGCTCTGATGCGTTCCGGTATCCAGCCATGCATGACCACGTCCCATAATCGAGACAGAAAGCTTGCCTTGTTCCATATAGATACGGTTGATGTCGGTGATCTCAAGTTCACCACGCGGGGATGGCGCAAGGTTTTTTGCCATTTCCACTACGCTGTTATCATAAAAATAAAGACCGGTGACCGCATAGTTGCTGCGGGGATGCTCAGGTTTTTCTACCAGTGAAATCGCTTTACCTTCGCTGTCAAACTCGACAACACCATAGCGCTCAGGATCGGTAACATGATACGCAAAAACAGTAGCTCCATCTTCTTTAGTAGATGCGGCTTCAAGTTGCTTGTAGAGGTCGTGACCATAGAAAATATTGTCGCCAAGGATGAGCGCGACTGAGTCGTCACCAATGAACTCTTCACCAATGATAAATGCCTGAGCTAGTCCATCCGGGCTTGGTTGTACTTTATACTGAATTGAAATGCCCCATTGGGAACCATCACCTAACAGGCTTTCAAAGCGCGGCGTGTCCTGCGGGGTACTGATAATCAGAATGTCATTGATGCCAGCCAGCATTAATGTGCTGAGTGGATAATAAATCATTGGCTTATCATAGACCGGAAGCAATTGCTTGCTGACTGCCATCGTTACCGGGTAGAGGCGTGTTCCTGAGCCACCAGCGAGAATAATACCTTTATTCTTTTTCACAATATCACCTTAATTGGACAGGCCGCTTATGCGGCCTGCTGCTATTAAATAAGAGTTTCAAGCAACATACGTTCGACGCCCACAGTCCAGTCGGGCAGTGTCAGACCAAAGGCCTGCTGGAACTTCTCTGTGCTAAGTCTTGAGTTAGCCGGGCGTTTAGCCGGTGTCGGGAATGCACTGGTAGGCACCGCATTAATTGTCTGAACCTGAAGCTCAACACCCTGTGCTTTCGCAAACTCAATCACTTTAGTGGCATAGGCATGCCAGGTGGTCTCACCTGCTGCAATAAGATGGTAAATGCCAGCAACGCCACTGTTACCCAGCGCCACTCTGATGGCGTGAGCAGTACTATCAGCAATAAGTTCTGCCCCTGTTGGCGCGCCATACTGATCGTTAATCACAGACAATGCATCGCGATCTTTTGCCAGCTTAAGCATAGTTTTGGCGAAGTTATTTCCTTTTGCGGCATACACCCAGCTGGTGCGGAAGATGAGGTATTTCGTCATGTTACTGACGATGGCCTGCTCCCCTTCCAGCTTGGTCTGACCATAGACATTCAGCGGAGCTGTTGCATCGTCTTCACGCCAGGGTTTCTCACCTGATCCATCAAACACATAGTCGGTTGAGTAATGAATCAACCACGCGCCAGTTTCTTCGGCGGCCTCTGCGATTGCCCTGATTGAGGTTGCGTTGACCAGCCGAGCCTTATCCTGTTCTGATTCCGCTTTATCCACCGCAGTATAGGCAGTCGCATTAACGATCACAGCGGGTTTAATCTTCCGCACCGTGTCAGCTACGCCTTCGGGATTTTCGAAGTCGCCACAGTAGTTACGGGAGTGCCGATCAACCACGATGAGGTTGCCTAGCGGCGCAAGCGCACGCTGTAACTCCCAGCCAACCTGACCGTTCTTACCAAAAAGCAGAATATCCATTAGCTACGTTTCTCGTAGTTTTGTTCGATCCAGTTCTGATAGGCACCACTCTTCACATGCTCAACCCATTGTGAATTGTTAAGGTACCATTCGACAGTTTTCTTCAGACCTGTTTCAAAGGTCTCTTCCGGTTTCCAGCCCAGATCTTTTTCAATCTTAGCAGCATCGATTGCGTAACGACGATCGTGTCCCGGACGATCCTGAACGTAGGTGATTTGATCACTGTACGGGGTCGCTTTTGGACGCAGTTGATCCAGCAATTCGCAGACCTTCAGCACTACATCAATGTTTTTCTTTTCGTTATGGCCACCGATGTTGTAAGTAGTTCCGGTTTTTGCATTTTTCACCACGGTATAGAGTGCGCGCGCGTGATCTTCAACATAGAGCCAGTCACGGATCTGATCGCCTTTACCGTAGATTGGCAGTGGTTTGCCTTCAAGCGCATTGCTGATGATCAGTGGGATCAGTTTTTCCGGGAAGTGATAAGGACCATAGTTGTTTGAGCAATTAGTGACAATCACCGGCAACTTGTAGGTGCGGCCCCATGCGCGAACCAGATGATCGCTGGCAGCTTTAGTCGAGGAGTAAGGGCTGCTCGGCGCGTAAGGCGTCTCTTCGGTAAACAATGGCAGCTCGCCATCCATTTCATCCGGATGCGGCAGATCACCATAAACTTCATCCGTCGAGATATGGTGAAAACGGAAGGCATTTTTTCGTGCTTCAGGTAAAGCACTCCAGTAATGACGTGCCGCCTCTAACAGAGCATAGGTGCCTACCACGTTAGTTTGAACAAACTCTGCCGGACCAGTGATTGAACGGTCGACATGGCTTTCCGCGGCCAGATGCATAATCGCATCTGGCTGAAATTCATTCAGTACGTCAGTGACAGCCTGTCCATCACAGATATCAACCTGTCTGAACGTGTAGCGGGAGCTGTCGCTGACGTCTTTTAAGGACTCCAGGTTGCCTGCATAAGTCAGTTTATCAACGTTTATAACTTCATCATTCGTATTGTTAATAACATGACGGACAACTGCCGAACCGATAAAACCTGCACCACCAGTGATAAGTATCTTCATAACGTGTTTATTCCTGACAAGCTATCTGAGGCATGGGTGCCTGTATAAAATGCAGACAATCATATGCGTCCAGAGCACGCTACCGCCCCTGGGTTACAGCTCCCACAATGCTGATTGTCTTCAGACGAATGATTATGCTGATACTGAGCACTCGCTTCACTATCAGCATTTCATTGATTGATATCACTTTATTAATGAAACTGTTTAAGTGGGTTTATCATTCAACAATCGCAAATTCTATCACTCAGGTATAGGTATTACGAATAAAATGCGTTTGTTTAACAGGTGTTAGTTCAACTTATGAGCGCTTAACTGACGCAGGGGATGGTTACTGATGTGCCAGAACGAGACAATCAGAATAGTGAGAAAGGGTCGATAAGATATTTCAATGTAAACATTAAAAAAGGCGAACCTCAGTTCGCCTTTTTTCAACTACCGGAACCCATCCGGGTTCTTACTCTGCCAGTTCCACGTATCGCGCATCATCTCATCGATGCCGCGCGTCACGCGCCAGTCGAGCTCACGGTTCGCCAGGGACGCATCCGCCCAGAAGGCAGGCAGGTCGCCGTCACGACGCGGTTTGATTTCAAATGGAATCGCTTTGCCGGAGGCCTGCTCAAACGCCTTGATCATCTCAAGAACCGAGAACCCTTTGCCGCCGCCGAGGTTAAAGGCGGTGTAACCTTCAACTTTGCTCAGATGGTCCAGCGCTTTCAGGTGTCCTTCAGCCAGGTCGACCACATGGATGTAGTCACGCAGGCAGGTGCCGTCTGGCGTATCGTAGTCACCGCCAAACACACCCAGCTTCTCCAGACGACCAATCGCGACCTGTGCGATGTAGGGCAGCAGGTTATTCGGGATCCCGGTCGGGTCTTCGCCGATTTCGCCTGACTCATGCGCGCCAACCGGGTTGAAGTAGCGCAGCGCAATCGCCTTAAACTTCGGCTCTGCCTTAGCAAAGTCGCGCATGACGAACTCGATCATCAGCTTAGAAGTGCCGTAAGGACTGGTGGTGCCGCCAATCGGGGTCGTTTCCACATAGGGAACCGGTGCATCCGCGCCATAAACGGTGGCAGACGAACTGAAGATGAAGTTCCACACGCCGGCGTTACGCATCTCTTCCAGCAGCACTACCGTACCCGCAACGTTGTTCTCGTAGTACTCCAGGGGCATACGCGTCGACTCTCCGACCGCTTTCAGCGCGGCGAAGTGGATGACGGCGGAAATGCTGTTTGAGGCAAACAGGTCGCGCAGGCAGGCGCGGTCACGGATGTCGCCTTCGACGAAGGTCGCTTTCTTCCCCGCCAGCTTTTCAACGCGGTTGATCGCTTCGCGTGAGGCATTGCAGAGGTTATCCAGCACCACCACATCATCACCGCGCTGCAGCAGCGCCAGTACGGTATGGGAACCGATATAGCCTGCCCCGCCCGTTACCAAAATAGCCATGTGCACTCCTTGTAAGCTGCCGCGCAGTGCGCGGCAAAGTAATTACTGTTGTTTTGCCAGGATGTTCTGAATCGCTTCGCGGAAATCGCGGCCCTGGGCGTTATTACGCAGTCCGTAAGAGACGAACGCCTGCATGTAACCCAGTTTACGACCGCAGTCGAAGCTGTGGCCGGTCAGCAGTGAAACATCAACAGGTTTGTTTTTGCTCAGGCTGGCGATCGCATCGGTCAGCTGGATACGGCCCCAGGCGCCCGGTTCAGTGCGCTCCAGTTCAGCCCAGATGTCCGCAGAGAGCACATAGCGCCCTACCGCAGCCAGGTCAGAGTTCAGCTCAGCCGGATGCTCTGGCTTCTCAACAAAGTTGGTGATACGGCTGATATCGCCTGGGTTGTTGATCGGCTCTTCAGTGGTGATCACCGAGTACTCAGAGAGGTCGGAGGCAGGCATATGCTGTGCCAGAACCTGACTGTGGCCGGTCTCTTCAAAGCGGGCAACCATCGCGGCGAGATTATAACGCAGGTGGTCAGCAGTGGAATCGTCCAGCAGCACATCCGGCAGCACCACGACAAACGGATTATCACCGATCATCGGACGGGCGCAGAGAATCGAGTGGCCCAGACCCAGCGGCTGTGCCTGGCGCACGTTCATGATAGTTACGCCTGGCGGGCAGATAGACTGCACTTCGCTCAACAGCTGACGCTTCACACGCGCTTCCAGCAGCGCTTCCAGTTCATAAGTGGTATCGAAGTGGTTCTCGACCGCATTTTTCGATGCATGCGTGACCAGCACGATCTCTTTAATACCTGCGGCAACACATTCGTCAACGATGTACTGGATCATCGGTTTGTCGACGACAGGCAGCATCTCTTTCGGAATGGCTTTAGTCGCAGGGAGCATATGCATACCGAGGCCCGCAACCGGGATTACTGCTTTAAGCTTGGTCATATTTATTCCGTTTAATAAAATGAAGATGTGGGTCGATTATGCAGGATCGGCCGGAAGAGCAAGTATAATCTTTATCTGAAAAGCGGACAGTAACTCTCTGTCATAACTTAGAAATTCGGCATTTTGCCCATTGCACGCGATACCATAAACTGAGTAAAGACAATCAGTAATCGCATATTGCTACTGTGATCTGCAGCACTGTTCGTTGCATGGCTGAGACCAGCCATAAATGAAAACGGGCGACCCTGAGGTCACCCGTTAATATCGCTGTGAGATGATTACAGCCAGCCTTCAAACCACTCCGGCATGATGAACAGATTGAAGTGGTTCACCAGCACCATCAGGCCGACAAAGACCACCGACACCGCCACCCACTGCCGGGCATAGGGCATAAAGCGAATGCCAATCACCGGCTTGATAAAGAACGGGTGGGCCAGCGCCGAGATCAGGATCTGCGAGATGGAGAGCGTCAGCGCCACATAGAGCACGTTTGGCCAGATAAAGGTGGTCGCCAGCACACCCAGCACCACGATACTCGCCACGATGTTCCAGTAGAACTCGACGTTGGTGCGTCCGTTAGCCTGCGAAATGGCACCGGTCAGTCCCCCCATCGGCCGCAGCATACCGAACAGCAGCATCAGCGGGATCAGGTGGTAAACCTGCTCGTGTGACGCGCCATAGAGTATACGAACGATAACTGGTGAGAAGATGCCAATGACCAGATACATCGCGCTGCTGAACAGCATGATCCCCAGCGTGCCCTTGAGGAACAGCTTTTTCAGCTGCTCGGCATCGTGCTGTTTCTCAGCAAAGCGCGGCAGCGCCAGACGGTTGATGACCGGCGTCACCAGTTTCAGCGGTTGCAGCACCAGCTCTTTCGCCAGCGAGTAGACACCCAGCATCTCTGCGCCCATCACCTTACCGACCACCAGCGCATCCGCCTGGGTGCGCAGCTGATTAATGGTCTGGGAGCCAAGCTGGTAGCTGCCGTAGCGAATCGCCCCGAAGAAGGTCGCTTTGTCGAACTCCCAGGTCGGGCGCCATGACTTCTCACCCAATGCAATCATGCAGAGGATACGGGTAAAGGCATTGATGAACAGGCCGAGAATCGCTGCCGCTACGGTCAGTGAGGTGAACTCCAGCATTGCCACCACACAGAGGAAGGCAAACAGCTTGGTGCCCATCTCAATCTTCGCCAGCGACACCATCCGCTTGGTCTTGATGTAGTGCGCCTGATACTGCGACAGATGTCCCAGCACGAGGAAGTTGAGACTGGTCAGCATGATCAGCCCCGTCAGCTCCGGCAGGTGATAGAACCAGGCCACCGGGAAAGCGATCAGCAGCATGATCAGGCCGGTGCAGAGACTGAGTGATACGTTAACCCAGTAGATGGTGCTCTGCTCACGGCGGGTGATGTTCTGGCGATGCACCAGATAACTGCTCATCCCCATATCCTGCAGGACACCCGCCACCGCCAGAATGGCGTTGATGATGGCCAGCAGTCCCAGCTCGTGGGTTTCCAGTTTGCGGGCGAGAAAGCTCAGCTGTGCAACCTGCAGCACCGCAGAAAAGCAGGTGCTGCCAAACAGCCAAATCGCCTGTGACTTAAATCCACTCACACCAGTCGCTCCAGAATCTGTGCCAGTTCGCCATAGGCGATATGCTGATTGAACTCCGTCTCAACTTTATGCCGCGCAGCAGCGACCACCGGGGCCACATCCACTTCGCCCTCAGAGAGCTTAAGCAGCGTCTCTGCCAGCGCCTCGGGATCGTCCTCTTCCACCAGCCAGCCGGAGACGTTGTTCTCAATCAGTTCGGGAATACCGCTGTGGAAGGTGGAGACCACCGGCAGGCCGACCGCCATCGCCTCCATCAGCGCAACCGGAATCCCTTCCATGTCGCCATCGGCGGCAGTTTTGGAGGGCAGCAGGAAGATGTCCGCTTCGCTCAGTGCGCGACGGATCTCCTCCTGCGGTTTGAAGCCCGGCATACTGACGCAATCTTCCATCCCCTCGCGGGCGATGAAATCACGCATCATCTCATCCTGATCGCCATTGCCGATGATGGTGTACTGGAACTGACCGCCACGCTGCTTCAGGATGGCGCTGGCTTTCACCGCCACATCCAGTCCTTTCTTCTCGGTCAGACGCGCCACCGAGACGATACGCAGCGGCTTGTGAAATGCCTGACGCGGCTGGAAATTAAACTTCTCTGGCTCAATCCCCATGCGTGTCACATGAATTTTTTCCGGCGGGCAGCCCATCTCAATCAGCTTGTTTTCCCACAGGTGGCTGATTGGCAGCATCAGTTCGCTCTGGCGGAACAGGTTGACGTAGTCGAGCTTGTGCTCTTCCAGAATGTGACGACGGGAAATATCGGCACCGTGGAACACGGTCGCCTGCTTGCCCTTCAGTACGCCAAGCTCACGCAGCTTATTCGCCAGCGCACCGGCATAGCCGAAATGCACCAGGAAAACATCCGCGGTGAACGTCTGCTTCGCGTTGGCCACGATCGACGGCAGCAGCAGCTTGCTGGACTGCGCGCCATAACGACGCATGTTCAGCGAACGCAGCAGCGACGGTTTGGTCACGTTTGGCAGCACCAGCCTGATGCGCTGGTTGAGCTTATCGACAATCGAAATCTTCTCTTCCGGCAGCAGATAATGCGTCTTCGCCGCCAGACCATACTCATCAAACGCGGCGTGCCGGTTCACTAAATCGCCGGGAAAGACTGAAATAATCTCCACCTCGTAACCGGCATCAATAAAATGGGTTACCTGATTCAGAACGAATGTCTCAGAGGCAACCGGGAAACGCATGGTGAAAAAAGTCAGTTTCATCACATTACCCTAATACTTTGAGAATCTCTTCAGTGATCCGGTTGCCAATTTCCCTTTCATTCGCAACGGCCGTATTGACCTTCAGCTTAATGTTGTCGTAGTCGGCAAGCACACTCTTCACCTTGTCGATCAGCGAGCCATCCATCAGGCTTTTCACATCGGTTGCCATCTGCGGCAGACCCAGCTGGTTCATCACACCCATCGACTTGTGCTCATAGTTGATCGCCACGGCCGGGGTGCCAAAATTCATGGAGATAATCGCCGAGTGCAGGCGGGTACCAATGGTCAGATGGCAGTGGCTCAGCAGGATGCCCAGCTCCAGGTCATTAAACTCATCCATGATGACATGGTAATGCTCAGGCTGCTCCACGTGATCGCGCAGGGTCAGCGCCACCATGCGGTCATCTTTGGCATAGCTGTCGATGCCGGTACAGGTGGAGAACGCCACGACCTGGTAGCCTTCTGCGATCATCGCATTGATCACCCGACCAAAGGCTGCTTCATACTCTTTCTGTGTGACGCCCAGACGTTTATCAAACGGAGCCAGTTCGCGCACGGTGATGGCGATGGTTTTACGGCTGCTGATAATCCCCTGCCAGTGAAGCAGGTTATGGCTCGGATTTTCCACTTCCCGCGCGCGCACCAGGAAAGCGGTGTCGACGCCGGCTGCGACTTTCGAGCTGGTCACGCCATCACGTTTCATCAGATCGAGGCTGACTGACTCACGCAGAACCAGGCTGTTAACGCGGTCAAAAACAAAGTTCGCCAGCGCATTGACGCGCGGGTTCTGGAACGGACCCACCGAGTGACCAATCAGGTAAATAGGCTTTTTCGCCATCAGCGCACAGAGCGCGTGGTCAAACTGGGTGACGCCATAGAGATCGACGAAGAATGACCCGCCAACCTGAATAATGGCGTCATATTTCGCCAGGCTTTCGGTAAAGGCTTTGAGGTGCGGTGGCACGGCAAACGACTTAAAGACGCCGCCCTTGCCCAGGTGCGCCATCATGATGTCGGGCATCAGACGGTTCGCGACTTTACGCTTAAACGAACCGACCAGACCTTTGCCTGACTTGCTGTTATGCAGAAACAGCGCATCCTGCTGAATATCCTGCTGGAGCAGATAACCGGAGCTGGTTGGATAACGGCTAATCACATCAATGTCTAAATCACTGCGTGCAGACTTCATTGAATCAATCAGTCCACGAAGAATCGCGCCATCCCCACGATTCCCACACGTATGGTTACCCACCAATAAAATTTTCATAACAACTCCGAATAAATTTTTTTAATTCTGTAAGCCGCCCGGATCCGTCATGGGCAAAATGAGCTCTGTTCAAAATAATGCTTACGGGATAACGCACCCAAAGGTACCGCTCCTGTTAAAACCGGCCGCCTCCGTTGTGGCGGCCGTCATGCAAGGGTTATGACTTAATGGCAAAGTAAGGCAGGGCAACCTGTTTCCCGTTGATGACCACGGAAACAAAGCCTTCCGGCTTGCTGGTATCGACCTGGTCGGCAGAGAGCGGACGCGATGCCATCAGCAGGTCGCCCTGCTCGTTGGCCCCGACACCCGCTTTGCCGTTGTGCAGACTGAAGCGCTGCGGCGCGCGTTTGGTCTTATCGCCCGCCGGCGGATTGCCTGGCTCCATCCGCGCGTTAACGCGCGCGCAGCGACCGGTAACAAAGCGATCCTTGCCGGTGGTTTTCACCAGCACGGCGGCCGACGGCGTCCAGCCCGCCAGTTTGACGAAGAGGCGAACGTCGGTGTCATGTTCAGCGACATAGCGCACATCGAGGACCGGGCTGCTGCCTTCGGCTGACCAGCTCGCTTCAGAGAGGTCTTTCTTACGCTGCACGTGGATCACGGCCCGGCCACCGGTGGTTTTGTCGCTGATCAGGTTCATCAGGGGCTTGTCGCCGCTGCCGTTGCTGAACTGCGCCTGACCAAAGATTTCGATCTCCCAGGAGTCGCCCACCGTGGGTGAGTAGAGGCTGCCGAGATCAAACCAGGTCTCCTGGTTGGTGTTGTTCTCCAGACGCCAGCGCGAGGTGATGTAGTTGTATTTCAGGCTGCCATCCAGCGCGACGCCGTAAGATTCAACGCGGGTCGACCCCATCTCCCAGATGCTGAGCAGACGATCGCCCTGCATCGAGTTATCGATCCAGCTGCCCGACTGCAGGCTGGTCTGGCGCATATTGAGACGCGTGTTGTGGGCGATCAGCGGGTTCTTACAATCCTCCAGGCTCAGCGCATCAACGATCCACTGGCCGTTGGAGAGATCGCCCGGGTTGTCACAGTGCTCAATCCAGCCGTTGTGGATAATCGACTGACCGCAGCGCGGCAGGTTGAGGACTTTGCCCCCACGGCAATACTGCGCGTTGAAGTTCGACAGCTCGATAGCGGTGCTGTGGTCCCATTTGCCCTGCTTCTGTCCTGACCAGCCCGATTTGATGACGTCGCCGCTGCAGCGGGAGGCGTACCACTGGTCGATTTTACAATCGAGGGTATCCTGCAGGCTGATCGCGGTACCGCCGACGGCGTTAAAGCGCAGGCAGGCACCCCGGAAATATTGTCCGCCCGGACAGATGTTATGGAAAAAGCCCTGCTGGTTCGGACTCTTATCGCTGTTGCCGTTGAAGATCAGGTTGGAAAGCTCAACCCGGCGGGCATTCATCTGGAAGACGAACTCTGACTTACCATCGGAAACGAGGGTAGTCGCCGGGAAGTAACCAAAGTTGACCATCGCACCGGACATGCGGAAGAAGTTGAGATACTTGTCGCCCAGGTTGCAGGCGGAGACCATAAAGGTCCCGGCCGGGAACTGAACGCAGATCTGCTGGTTCGCCTGCTGCGACCACTGGAACATCGCCATAATGGCGGGTGCCGTATCGGTTTTCCCATCGGCGATGGCACCGAAATCAAACAGCGTCAGACGGTTGAAATCGTCTACCACACGACGCCAGTGAAAGCCGTCACCGGCAAAGTTGACGCCGCCATCATTCTGCGCGGGCTGGAAGCTGCCGACGAACTCGCCGCCGCCTACTTCCCGTCCCTCGTGCCAGCTTTTGAGTTTGATCTTGGCCCCTTCAAACAGCGGACGGGTCTTGCGTAACTCCGCCACGGACGGGATCTCGCCAATCAGCTGATAACCCGCCGGCTGTGACAGGCGCTGACTGAAATCAGCGGCGCCCGGGCGACTGACATCCGCGATGTTAAACAGGGTCTGCCCGTTATTATCTTCTACCGTCATCGAATGCGAAGGATCGGCAATCAGCGCAGCATTATCCTGGATAAACTGCGCAAAGTTGCCCTTGTTCAGCGCGATAGGCTGAGCAATCTCGGAGACTTTACCGCTGGCGTCACGCAGGAAGACCGGAATCTGGTTGCCAGGCTTGCTGGCATCCACGCCGGCTTTACCAATCCAGAGCTTACCCTCAAAGCTCTGCCAGAACTGCGGTGGCATCGCATAGACATTTTCCGGCGTCAGGATCGGCACATCTCCTTTCGGCACGGCGGTGGCATCAACCGGTTTCAGGGCAATGCCGTTACTTTTAGCAGCGTAGCTGGAAAAGGTGCTCACGGAGAGAGCCCCCACCAGAGCGGAGGCGGCGGTCTGTAACACTTCTCTTCTTTTCATGCATCAATTCCCGTAGTCAATAAGGCCATTGGCCATGGCGGTGTCCCTGAGGCACGTCGCAAGTGAGCGTTTCCAGCTCCGGTTAAACCAATGACAGCCAGCTTTTTTTGATCTGATTACCGTCGAATTTCAGCGCGGTCTGTTTCGTTTTTTCGCTCATGGCATAGAGCAGCGCATCATCTGTCGCCAGCTGCTCCATTCGCGCCAGAAACGTGGCTTTGTCATTCATGGGCACCAGGAAACCATCTTCGCCGTGGTTGATGATCTCCTGAGGCCCGGTCGGGCAGTCGTAGGCGACGACCGGCAGTGACCAGGATTTGGCTTCCAGCAGCACCAGCGGCAATCCTTCATAGCGGGAGGTCATCAGCGCCATGTCGCTGTCGCGATAGTAGTCATTGATGTTGCTGACCTTGCCGACAAACTTCACGCTGTCGGTGATCCCCAGCACTGCCGCCTGATCGTGCAGCTGCTGACGCAGTTCACCGTCACCGGCAATCACCAGCGTCCAGTCCGGGTGTTTTCTGGCAAAGTCACGCCAGATATCCAGCATCAGGTCAAACCCCTTCTGGTTATCCAGACGTCCGACGGCCAGCGCCTGACGGGAGCGGGTCTGGCGCTGATAGCCTTTGTAAACCACCGGATTGGGGATTTGCATGCTGGGAATGCGCCAGCGGCTGAACACCTGATGATCTTTGTCGGTCAGAACAATCACGCGGTCGTAGTAGCGCAGCAGCAGGAACTTGAGGAACTTAATCGGTTTGCTGAAGGAGTTAATGGCGATGTGTTCGCAGGCGTAGGCTTTGCCACGCTTCTTCTTCATCAGCAGCAGATTCCAGAAGGCGAACATCACGCTCAGGCGGCCCATGCTGATCAGGAAGACGGTGTCGAAACCCTCTTCATGGATTCGGGCAACCGCGCTTTTGATGGGGTTGCTCTGCCCTTCAAAGCTGACAATCTCTTTAACATGCTCAAACGGGTAGAAGGTTTTTCCGCTGCCTTCCAGCGAGTAGATGGTGACGTCATGCGTTTCGCCAAGACATTCTGACATAAAGTTACAGATGTTCTCGGTGCCCGCATAGGAGTAAGCATCTTTGATCACCAGGACAATTTTTTTCATGAAACGCTATCCACCTCAAATTTTAAAGACAATCCTGCCGACGGGCTTAACGATGCTTAAGGGTAAACAGCACACCATTCACCATATACCAGGCGTAATAGTAATAGATTTTTAAAGGATTGTTTTTATAGATAATTCTTAATAATTCGAGGTGCCACTGGGCCGCTTTATTCTTATTACGTGAAAGGGAATCCCCTAACTCGTAATAGTTGACCAGAATCGTCTGAATTACGCGTGCCTGCTTGTAGCGGGTGAACAATTCATAGAGAAACAGGAAATCTTCGTGCCCTTTGCGCTGGAAGAGGAGTCCCTGAGGCGGGCGGCGGAAGCAGACGGAAGAGAAGCAGACGCGATACTGCTTTTTCACGAAATTTTCCTGCTGCAGATAAGGTTTGCCGTAGGTGATGTCGTGCTCAGCCTTGCGGGTTTTGTAGTGATACTCGGTAATGACAAAATCATCACCGGCCTCAATGGCGGCCACCTGCTGAGTCAGCTTATCCGCATGCCATTCATCATCACTGTCGAGGAAGGCGATGATCTCTTCCGTAGCCGCACGCAGCCCGACGTTACGGGTCTCTGCTGCGCCCATGTTGACCGCGTTGTCCAGAATGGTGATGCGCGGGTCCTGGCAGTGCTCGCGCACAAACGCCAGCGAGTCGTCAGTGGATTTATCGTTGACCAGATAGAGGTGCCAGTCGGTATAGTGCTGGTTGATCACCGATTGCACGGCGCGTAATACCGTCTTACGGGCATTATACATAGGCATCACAATGCCAACGGTTCCAACAGAAGTCTTCATCTTCAACCCTGAATTAAATGAAAAGAGAGTGGCTCCTGATATCAGGAGCAGAGCGGGACGCGCCGCGCGTCAGGAGATCGCTTTCTCACCACCGAAACGTGCTCTGACCTTGTCTTTGACCCGGTTCATGAAATAGGCACGGTTATCTTTGTTGGTGAGGAAGAAGTAGCGGGCAAAGCTCAGGCTCGCCATCAGCGACTTGCCATCCATCTTGTAGCGCAGCGGCAGCTTAAAGGCTTTGTAAGTGTGGATATCACGCGGGGTCAGATGCGGCTTCATGGTATCAAGCCAGAACATCGAATATTTCACCGATTCGCCTT
This sequence comes from Pantoea sp. Sc1, assembly GCF_000255315.1. Taxonomy (NCBI): domain Bacteria; kingdom Pseudomonadati; phylum Pseudomonadota; class Gammaproteobacteria; order Enterobacterales; family Erwiniaceae; genus Pantoea; species Pantoea sp. Sc1. The sequence continues at coordinate 1,549,208 of NZ_AJFP01000001.1, read as the reverse complement.
TGTGCTTCGAGCCAAATTTGGTGACCAGATGATAGTTCGCCAGCGGCGCGGCAATCATCACGAAGTCATAGCCCATGCGGTCGGCACGAATGCAGAAATCATAATCCTGATGGCGGATATAGCGGGTATCGAACTGAATTTTTGCCGCGTCTTCCCGCTTCAGCACGATGGTGCTGGTCTGGATAAAGCCGTAGCAGCCGAACAGATACTCGGCGACGGTTTCGTTTTTGCCTGGTGGCTGCATCGGCATTACTTTCAGGAACGATCCATCCTGATAGATATTGACCTGACTGAAGATGACAAATTTCTGTCTGCCCTGCCCCTCCAGCTGCGCGATTTTCTCGCTCACCTGCTGCAGTTTGTCAGCGGCCCACTCATCATCGGCGTCCAGGAAGCTGACATAGTCGCCGGTGGCCAGCTCAATGCCTTTGTTGCGCGCACCGGCACCGTTAAGTTTCACCTCAGAGAGCACCAGATTGATATCCAGCTCCTGATAACGTTCGCTGCGAACAACGTCCGCCAGCGCGGCGGCATCTGCCGACTTATCATCAACGATGATGACCTCAAAATTGCGATACGTTTGAGCTTTAACGCAATCCAGCGTCGTGACAATCGATTCTGACGCGTTATAAGCCGGAATTACGATAGAGAAACGAATGTCCTTCATGGCCAGCACCTCATCAAAATAATTCAAAAATAAACAGTTCAGTCGACAACCGTCGAAGAAAAACCGGGGATCTGACAGGCGGCTGCCTCTGGAGAGTCCAGCCGCCCGTTAATCAGTGAATCAACCAAAACTCCCGCGCCACTTCATAGCCGGTCACCGCCTGCTTGGTTGAAATGGTGTTGTAGTAGAGGTAATAGAGCAGGAAGAACACCAGCATGCCAAACAGCGCGGGTTTCCATGACCGTCTGGCCTGATAAATCAGCGAGGTCAGGATGATCGGTTCAACCTGCTGCAGATAGTTAGACAGACGCGAACCGGATGGGAAGTTGTACAGGAAGATCCTGATCGCGCCGCCGATGGCAAAACTTAAAATCAGCAGATAGTTAAGACGATACTGGGCGTAATTTTCGCGCTTCAGCTCATCGGTCAGCATGAAATAGAAAAACACAAACACCAGCATGATGTTTTTCAGGTTCGACACCGCCAGGATACTGCCACCCATCGCATAAGAGGGGTCATTGTTATAGCCCGACGCCCTCTCACCCAGCGATCCCAGATGTCCGGCAATCAGGGCAATAAAGCTGGAACCGCCCACGACGGAGAGCGGCAGGCTGGCCACGATGATGATCACCGGCCACCAGCGCCAGTCACGAATAAACAGGAACGGCACCAGCGTCACGACCATGATTCCGGTGTTGTGACTGGTGAACGACAGCACGAAGAAGGCAAACGCCCACCAGTAGCGCTTGAGATAGATCGACCACAGGACGCCAAGGAACAGCGCCGAGCTCAGGCCAAAGCGAATCTGGTTGATGTCTTTGTTGATAAAGATGTGCGCCGAATAGAGCATCAGCGCCAGCACCGGATAGGGTGACATCTTCCGGAAAAAGTAAGTGTTAATGAAAACGGCAATCGCACAGAAGACAAACAGAAAGATGCTGGCGTTGTGCGAAAACAGGCTGGTCAGCCAGGCGATCGCAAAAATCAGCGGTTCATAACGGAAAAATGCGACGGTTTTAAAGAAGCCGTTAATCTCGATACGTCTGACAAAGTCTTCAAAGAAACTCCGGTACTGGAAATCATCCATGCCGGTGCCAAGACCGCGAATCCCCCCGAAAACAATCAACAGTATGGCGGCCACACAGAGCAGCCAGGTCAGAATATGATTTGTGCGTTCGTCTTTTTTTAGCGCGATTTCAAACAGCGCAAGCAGTAGTAAAAAGCCTGATACATACCAATAGGGAGCCATGGTGTGATTCCTTAATTCCACAAGTTCTCATGCCAGCAATCATCCTGCTTCGCCTTCCCGGCCGGCTTTTCCGCGAGCCAGAGAGCACGATCATAAATGACGTGCGGGCGATGCCCTGCTGGAGATGAAGTCTGTTGAGTGACGCTCGCCATGCGATTTATCGTTTTATCGCTTTTCCGGGTCCGGACAGAATAACCTGTGTCAATTGATGCGTGTCGTCATTCAAAGGGACGATAAAAAGGGGCGGTCAGACCGCCCCCTGTTGCTTACTCAATGATCAGCTTTTGTTGGTCTTGCCGTAGTCGTAGGCGTAGTAGTCGTAACCATAGCCATACGCGTTGGCCGCTTTACGCACCACGGCGTTGAGGATCACACCTTTAATCTCAATACCGTTCTGGGCAAAGCGTTTGAAGCTGACGTCCACTTCTTTCGTGGTGTTGGCTTCGAAACGCGCCACCATCAGCGAGGTGCCTGCCAGCTTACCGATAATTGACGCATCGGTAACGGCCAGGATAGGTGGCGTATCGATTAATACCAGGTCGTAGTTCTTGCTCGCCCAGTCCAGCAGCTCACCCATGCGACGATGCATCAGCAGCTCAGACGGGTTCGGTGGCACCTGACCACGAGGCAGGAAGTCAAAACCGTATACACCCTGCTGAATCAACGCCGGGCTGAACTCCGTTTTACCGGACAGGACGTTGGACAGGCCTGATTTGTTATCCGCGCCCAGCAGTTCGTGGGTGTAGCCACGACGCATGTCGCCATCGATGAACAGGACACGCTGACCCGCTTTCGCGACCAGGGTCGCCAGGTTGGCACAGATAAAGGTTTTACCAATACCCGGGCTGGCACCGGTGATCATCAGGATGTTGTTTTTCGCTTCCATCATGGCGAAGTGCAGGCTGGTACGCAGACTACGAATCGCTTCGATAGAGAGGTCAGTCGGGTTACCCAGCGCCAGCAGCGTTTCGTGCGGGTCGGTTTTCACCTTGCTGCCGCGACGCGCCAGGGCTTCGGTATCCTTCTTACGCTGCCAGTCTGACAGAGGCACGCTGGCATAGACATTCATGCCCAGCTCTTCCAGCTGATCCGGGTTCTCGATGCCGTGATGCAGCAGCGCTTTCAGCAGAACCAGACCGACCGACACGAACAGACCCAGAATCAGGCTAGCGGCGATGATCAGCATCTTCTTCGGTGCAACCGGCGCGTTTGCTGTCTGCGCGCTGTCGATGATGCGGACATCACCCACGGTGCTCGCTTTACTGATGCCCAGCTCCTGCTGACGGTTCAGCAGCTGCATGTAGATCTCCTGACCAGACTGAACGTCACGGGTCAGACGCAGGATTTCCTGCTGAGTCTGAGGCATGCCAGAGATTTTCTTGTTCAGCTGAGCCTGCTCATTCTCCAGCGTTTTACGTTTTTCCAGCAGCGCACGGTAGGTCGGGTGATCTTTGGTGAACAGCTGAGAGACTTCCGCTTCACGGAAGGTCAGTTCGTTCAGCTGGCTCTGCACGCTGACAGAGGAGTCCAGGGCAGATTTCGCTTCCAGTGACAGGTCAACCGATTCGTTCTGACGACGGAAGGCGTTCAGTTTGTTTTCCGCATCATCCAGCTTGCTGCGAACGGCAGGCAGCTGAGTGCGCAGGAACTCCAGACTTTTCTCGGCCTGCTCAGACTTGCGCTCAACGTTCTGCAGCAGATAGTTGTTCACGATCTGATTCAGGACTTTGCTGATCTGCTCCGGATCTTCACCCAGGTACTCCAGACCCAGCACGCCGGTATCTTTACCTTTGTCAGCTACGGTCAGGTTGGAGAGAACAGAACGGATCGCCTGCAGGTCGTTCAGCTTGGTGACGGTGAAGCTGGTGCCTTCGTCAGCGTGGATCTCGCTGACCAGCATGGTGACGTCGCCGTGCGACTCCAGCTGGCCGACTTTACCTTTGAACAGCTCATCACCATCTTTAGAAACGGTGTAGCTCTGCGGGCCGGTCACTTCCAGTTCCACGTTACGCTTGTCGATGGTGCGTGGGATTTCCAGGCGGGAAATCGCGATGCTGGCAGGTTTATTTCCCATCAGGCGCGACAGACCCTTACCGATAACCGGGAAGTAGTTCTGCTCAACCACGGTATCCAGACCCAGATCGTCAACCGTTTTGCCGATGACCATACGGGATTCGAGGATCTCGATTTCGGTATCAGACGCCGGTGTCGGTGGCAGAATGCTGTCAATTTCGTTCAGAACGGTGCTGGCGTTCTTCTGCTCAACCTGAACCAGCGCATCTGCGCTGTAAATCGGTGTCGCAAACAGTGTGTAGAGTGTTCCCGCCAGCATGAAAAAAGCGGTAACGGCAACAATGATCCAGCGATGATCAATTAGCTGTCCCACAAGATGCGCCAGATCCCATCCATTCGACTCCTCTCCCGGCGCGGTTCTGACCTTATTTTTTATATTCATGGATAATCCCAACTATCGGCTTAATACGTTGACCCACTTCTGGGTAGCGTTTTCCAGTAACCCGTAAATCTCTTCAAAGGCCTCACGGCTTTTTCGATACGGATCCGCAATTTCTTTCTGATTGAGCCAGTGCCCAAGCAGCATGGTTTTGCCACGCGCAGCGGGGTCGATGCGATTCACCTGTTCAATCTGTCGCTTTTCCATCACCAGAATCAGATCGGCCTGACGGCACATCTCGGCCGTCAGCTGCTGCGCCTGGTGACCGTCCAGCGACAGACCCTGCGCAGCGGCGACGTCAGAGGCTGTCTGGTCGGCCGGGTGGCCTACCAGCGCCCCCAGGCCAGCAGAACGAACATCCAAATCGGGCAGCGCGCGTTTAAACAGGCGCTCTCCGGTGGGAGAGCGGCAGATATTGCCGACGCAAACGACTAACACGGACGTAATCATGGTCAGACCTTAGTTCGACCAGTTGCGGATACGCAGCGCGCTCTCGCTCACATCGTTGATACCCGCAATGGTTGGCAGTAATTGCGAGATCACACGGTTCCAGCGCGTCAGCGGTGTAGAGGTGACATAAACGATGTCGTAAGGCTGAAGCTGGAAATCGGTGCCCATCACCATGGATGCCGCATCTTTGGTGTTCAACTGATAGATGTTGGCAATCTTGCTGCGATCGGTACCGTGCAGTGGACGGATAACGAAGACACCGGTGGCGTCAGAGGTGGTCTGATCCATCCCGGCCGCATTACCCAGCGCTTCCGCCAGCGTCATGCCGCTGCGGTCCATTTTCAGGGTCGCCTGCTGCTTCACTTCGCCCATGACGAAGATTTTCAGATCGTCATTACGCGGAACGTAGAGGATATCGCCCGGATAGAGGAGATGGTTCTGGCTCAGGTCGCCATTCTGCATCAGCGCCTGCAGAGAGACACGCTGCTCACGACCGTTGTGCGTCAGCACGACGTTACGCCAGTCTGCATCGGCAGCCAGGCCGCCCGCGGCGTTAATCGCATCCAGAATCGTCAGCGGCACGTTGGTAATCGGCTGCTGGCCTGAAGTGGTGACAGAACCGGTCACGTAGGCTTTCTGTGATTTGAACGAGGCGATGCTGACATCAACCTGAGGACTTTCGATGTACTGTGCCAGGCGACGGGCGACTTCGTTACGAACGTCGCCGACGGTACGGCCCGCGACACGCACACGACCGATGTAAGGATAGAAGATGGTGCCGTCTGAGTGTACCCAGTTGCCGGTGTCGCTGGCGCTACGATACTGACCGGCTGGGGTGGTCAGCTCCGGGTGATCCCAGACCGTGATGGTCAGGACATCGCCCACACCGATACGGTATTCGTAATTCTGAATTTCGTTCTGGAGAGTCGGGTTCGCCTGGGCCACCAGTGGCTTAGGACGCATCTTCTCAACCAGTGAAGGGGTTAACGGAAAGACGTTGACGTATTTGTCGATGTCAAAGTTGCTATCCTGCTGCTCAATGACATCTTTTCCCGACGTAGAAAGGCGCTGACCTGGTTCGATCGTACACCCGCTGAGGAATGTGGCGGATACCAGCAAGGGTATCAATTTCATTTTGATTGTAATCATTTAGATCTTCGCTATCAGTTATTTATTGATAGAGGCGAAACCGCCGCTGTGTAAGCGTCCAACAAAAAAGTAAATCCTGCCTGACTTAAGCTCTGAACCTGTCGTTCATTATCCTTGCTCCACTTGTTATACGTTGTCGCCATCTGTCAGGGCGAATCTGCGTGCCGTGCATCATAGTAGACTAATAATGCACGACGATATCCCTGACGATGGCGCCAACAACGACACGCCTGACAACGGCACAACACCTCTGAGTGCGCGTTAACGCACTCCTTTCGACTCACACTTAATACGCACCGTCACGTTTCAGGACGACACCCACTGTTTTGAACAGAATGGCGATGTCATTCCACAGTGACCAGTTTTTTACGTACCACGAGTCGAAATAGACGCGGGTTTCATAGTCAACATCATTACGACCGCTGACCTGCCACAATCCCGTCATGCCTGGCTTAGCCATCAGGTAATAATCAACATCACCAGCATAACGGCAGAGTTCATCTTCAATGACCGGACGAGGACCGACCAGGCTCATATCACCGCGCACCACATTCCAGAGTTGAGGTAACTCATCCAGACTGGTTTTACGAATGAAGTGGCCCACTTTAGTAATACGTGGATCATTTTTAAGTTTGAAATCTTTATCCCATTCCGCACGTGCAATCGGGTCAGTACGAAGGACCTCTTCCAGCACTTCTTTGGAATTAATCACCATCGAGCGGAACTTCAGGCATTTAAATTTACGGCCATTCATTCCTACACGTTCGTGACCATAAATCGGCGGTCCACCATCACGGCCAACCAGGAAGCCGAGCACCAGCAGCGCAGGCATCAGCATCAGAATAATCGACAGCGCACCGACAATATCGAATGTCCGCTTCAGGAAGCGCGACGTGCGTTTCGCCAGGTTGTTCTGAACACGCAGAATCATCACTTCGTGGCTGAAGATGTAGGCCATGTCGGTCCCGTAGAGCGGCACACCGCGCAGGGTCGGGATAACGGAGACGGAACGGCAGTTGTGCATCGCCAGCGACTTCAGCCACATATCGCGGTACTGACTCTGCTCAAACTCCACCGCCACGATGAACTGGGTTTCACTGCTGGCCAGATGCCAGAGTTCCTGCTCGTCGCGCAGCACCGGCACGCCATTCATGATCTCCTGCGGGCAGGTTCCATCAACGTCATAGAAGGCCACCACGTCAAAGCCCATCACCTCTTCGCTTTGCAGCGCCTGCCAGGCTTCGTGGGCATTTTTGCTGCTGCCAATAATAATGGTCTGTTTTTTCCACAAGCCATTTTTATTAAGCAGACGTTTTGCCAGGGCGCGACAGGTTGGAATGAAAATCAGCGCCAGTACCCAGGTCAGCAGCCAGACAAAACGCGACATCTGCCACTGCGACAGCGCGGTAATCGACAGGTCAATAACAGAAAATATAAGAATGGTACGAAAAACTTCTTTTAATTCGAACCAGAAAGGTTTGCGGTAAGTGTAGTGACGAAGTCTTACCCAGAACCAGCCGATGCAAATAATTGACAGACAAATGTGCGTGGCAATTTGTAGATTCATTTCTTTTTCAGAAATATCTGCCAGCGGCGAATCTGACTGAACATTAATTAGCATCATCGCTATAAATAAAGCTGCGTTGAAACAAATTAAATCTGAACAGGCCAGCGTTAATTTGGTAATAAGACTTTTAAACGTAAATTGTGTATCGCGCATATTTAACTCTTTATTTTATTTCCTTTAACCCGCAACGGCTATCGCCTGTTTAATCGCTGAACGATGAAGCCTCTTCAGACTGAGCCGTTTCTAAGGGGAGCTCCTGCGGCGTTTACGCCCATGATCTTAACCATAAATCCAATAATATTGTGATGAATACCAACAGATTACTCTGACTTTAATCACCGCCAGCGCTGCTCATTTTATCAACGAAAAACACGATTCAGGCACGCTACCGCCCTTGGCTGTCGCTGCCAATATCGCTGCCATCATTCATATTGCTCCCCATAATGCGTCAGCGTTACCGGAACGCATCATACAGACGTTCGCGCTCAAATTACGCAATCCGGACATTGCGATTAATGTCGAATTGGTACGCAAATTACGACTCTGGGGAAGAGTTTGCTAACTTGTTGCTATACTAGTTATTACTGGCTTGTTTACAAGCAGGTCCCGCTATCCCTGGACTATTTTAGGAAAAAGACTACCAGCGATTAGTATTGAAGCCAGACAGGCAGTGCAATCCTTTCGTAATAATTCGGATTAATGCCATACTCCCGCTGCGATAAATCGCATAAGCCCCGCAGGTGAATATCGTTTTCACGGTGCAGAATGAGTAAGAATTATCTCCCCTCCCCTCTGCAGAGTTAATCAAACCGTCACACCGTTATGCTCATCTTTTGCACGATAAATCCGGGCTATCCGGCTGCAACGCCCCTGCCCTGCCATTTGTACCGGGCTTCGCACTCCACTATCATCAGAGAAAACGCAATTTAAAATATTCAGGTGAACACGAGATGCTGGACGTAATGGCGGATCCCTCGCTCTGGGCAGGATTAGTAACGCTAATCGTTCTGGAACTGGTTTTAGGTATCGACAATCTGATCTTCATCGCCATTCTGGTTGAAAAGCTTCCCGGACCCCTTCGTGACCGGGCACGCGTGATCGGGCTGCTGCTGGCGCTGCTGTGCCGGTTGCTGCTGCTGGCTTCGCTCTCCTGGCTGGTTACGCTGAAGGAACCCTGGGTTACGCTGGCGGGCCATCCCTTCAGTGCGCGCGATTTGCTGCTGCTGTCAGGCGGGATTTTCCTGCTATTTAAGGCCACAACAGAGTTGAATGCGCGGCTGGAAGGCCTTGATGAAGAGAGCGGTCAACAAAAAGGCGGCGCTAAATTCTGGCCGGTGGTGGCGCAGATTGTGGTGCTGGACGCCATCTTTTCACTGGATGCCGTGATTACGGCCGTCGGGATGGTCAACGACCTGCCGGTTATGATGATTGCGGTTACGATTGCCATTCTGCTGATGCTGCTGGCCAGTAAGCCCTTAACCCGCTTTGTGAACAGCCATCCGACGATTGTCATCCTCTGCTTAAGCTTTTTACTGATGATTGGCTTCAGTCTGGTGGCTGAAGGCTTTGGCTTTGTGATCCCGAAAGGGTATCTCTACGCTGCGATTGGCTTCTCGGTAATTATTGAGGCGCTGAACCAGCTGGCTCACTTCAACCGCAGGCGGGTCCTCTCGGCGGGCCGCCCGCTGCGTCAGCGAACGGCGGAGGCGGTGCTGCGACTGCTGCGTGGCGCGGCAGAACCGGCGGAGCTGGACGCAAAGACCTCGTCACTGATTGCAGACAGCGATGACAGCATGCTGTTTAACCGGCAGGAACGGGTGATGATTGCCCGGGTGCTGGGCCTGGGTCAGCGCCACGTCAACAGCATCATGACCTCGCGCCATGACGTCGAACATATCGATCTCAGTGACGACCCGGCAGAGATCATGTCACGCCTCGACCGCAATCAGCACACGCGAATCCTGATTACCGACCACTCCAGCGAACCGCTCGGTGTGGTTCACGTCATCGATCTGCTGCATCAGTCACTGCACAACGTGTCGCTCGACCTGCGCGCCCTGATCCGCCAGCCGCTGGTATTTCCTGAACGCCTGACGCTGCTGCAGGCGCTGGAGCAGTTTCGCCAGGCGCACACGCACTTCGCCTTTGTGGTGGATGAGTTTGGTTCGGTGGAGGGCGTTGTCACCCTGAGTGATGTGATGGAAACCATCGCCGGCAATCTGCCGAACGAAGCCGGTGAAATCGACGCCCGTTACGATATTCAGATTCTGGCTGAAGGCCACTGGGTGGCTAACGGCCACATGCCACTGGAAGATCTGGCGCTCTATGTGAAGCTGCCGCTGGATGAACAGCGCGACTATCATACGCTGGCAGGATTACTGATGGATAAGCTGCAACACATCCCGCAGGCCGGCGATGCGCTGCAGCTGGGCGACTATCAGCTGAAAACCCTGCAGGTTGAAAACCACCGGGTTCAGAAGGTGGAGATCCTCTTCCAGCCCCCTGTTATTGAGGGGGTGTAAGAACCTGCGCCCGTTACGGGCGCAGGATTTTCTTCAGGTTCTGTTTGTTCTCGTCATCTTTCTGACGATCGATCCACTGATTGAGCCGGGATTTCGCTTCACTCTGCAACCGGTCACGCAGCACGGCATCCACCGGCAGTGAATATTGCAGACTGTCCCAGTCGCCATACATACGCAGCGGAATCGGCTGAGCAGAGAGCGTCTTCACCAGCGCGTCGTCGCCCTGCCAGCCGCTGATTTTCAGACCCAGCGTGACGTCCAGCTGACGCTGCGCCAGATCCACCCTGCCCGCGCCCTGTAAGCCGAGATCCTGACCATTGCCTTCGATGTCGCTGAAGCTGAGCACACCTTTATTCAGGGCGACCTGCGCACTGATCGACTCAATGCCTTCATCGGCCTTCTCTGTATTGCTGACTTTGTCGCTCACCCGCGCCACGGCGCGCTGCACCATCTGCTGAAGGTTAATCTGAGCCAGCTTCAGGTTACTGGCGCTGATCGTCGCCCTGCCCTGCCAGCGACGTTTGGCCGCCTCGACATTCAGCGTGTCGCCGGCCAGTTCGCCATCAAGACTCAGATTGCCCTGCAGACTCTCCGGCAGCGCAAATGCCTTCAGCAGCGGCTGAATGGCAATCAGCCGGAGCTGGGGCTTCAGGGCCACCTGCGTCTCCGGCTGACGGATATCAATGCTGCCAGGGATCGAGAAACTGCCATTGCCCAGTTTGCCGCGCAGTGTGTTCAGGGTCATCAGCCCCTGCTGGTTGCTGGCATCGACGGTGAGGCCGGTGAGCGACAGTCCGCGCCAGACCGCACTGTCCGCCTGTAATTTCAGGGCCAGATCCATCTCGTTCAGCGGGGAGTCGGCATTGCGGGTTTCACGCGGCGCAGCAATCACCGGCGACCGTGCGACGGTCGCGCGCTGCACGCCGGGCGTCTCGGCAACGGGGGCACCGTTCAGCAGATTATCGAGGTTCAGCGTGGTCGCTTTCAGATCCAGCGCCAGCCGCTGCGGCGGCGCAATATGGCCCTCACCCTGACCGGTCAGCGTGGTGTCATTAGCCGTGAGTTGCAGGTTGCTGAAGGCAAACTGCTGGCGGTCGCCATTCCATTCGCCCTGCAGGGTCAGCGAACCTTTAATGCCCTGAGGCGGGATATCGGCACCGGAAAGGGTGTAATCAAACTGCTGGAGCTGGCCGGTGAGACGATGAGGATACTGGGCGGCATCCAGCTGACCTTTGAGGGTGACAGTGGCGTTGCGCTGGTTGCGCATCAGCGTGGTGCTCAGCGCCAGCGTCGCCTGCTTGCTCGCGTCCTGCTCCATGTTCATGTTGAGATCGCGGAAATTGTATTCGTCGCCGCCTGGCTGCTGCCAGATCAGCAGGCTGTCTGCCACCCGCAGTTTCGCGATGTCAAACGACCAGCCGCCGGAGGGGGCAACCGGATCGGCATCACGGGGTCCCTGGGGGGCATTTTTGCTCAGCCGGGCAGCGCTGTCTGGCGTGACGCGCACCACCGCATTTTTCAGCATCACCTGGCTGACGCTCAGCTGATGGGATAACAGCGGCCAGAGATCCACATCCAGCCGCATATTGTCGGCCGAGACCAGCGGCTGGCTGGCACCGGGCGCGGTCAGACTCATCCGGCCGGAGAGAATGCTCAGCTGCGGCCAGACGTGCCAGCGCAGATCGCTGCTGACCTGAAGCTGATAACCACTGCGTTGTTCGACCTGCTGCACCATATAGGCACGAAAGTCGTTGGGATTGACCAGCAGCACCAGCGCGCTCATTCCCGTTACGACCACCACTAACAGGATGGCCAGCGTGGTTATCACTCTTTTCATCAAACCCTCAGATCAGTCTTTGTCGATACGACTGGCGTCAGCGCCCTGCTGACCCCGATATTTGGCATCTTCACGACGGTTATAAGGGCGCGCAGCCGGGCCAGAAAGCGGCTCGAAACTCAGCGCGCCGATAAGCATACCGGGACGCAGCGCCAGCGGCAGTTTACCGGAATTGTAGAACTCCAGCACGATCCGGCCCTGCCAGCCGGGATCGATGCGGTGCGCCGTGACATGCACCATCAGTCCGAGCCGGGCCAGCGAAGAGCGACCATCCAGCCAGCCCACCAGATCGTCCGGCAGCGTCACCGACTCCAGCGTTACCGCCAGGGCCAGCTCACCCGGATGCAGGAAAAAGGCTTCGCCATCCGCCAGCACGATCTCATCACTCATCACGCGATCCAGTGCCGCGCTCACTTCCTGTTTCGGGCCGCTCAGATCGATAAAGGCTGCGGTATGACCGCTGAAGGTACGGAACTGATTGCCCAGGCGCACATCGACCGTGGCGCCGTTGATGCGCTCGACCGGCGGACGCGGCTCAATCGCCAGCTTGCCACTGTCCAGCCAGGCTTCGATATCGCGATCGCATAATCTCATTGCGGTAACTCCATGACATGAGTGTAGCAAACCGGCAGGCGTGCCTGCCGCCGGTCTGCCTCACGTCCTCAGGGACGTGAACTATTCAAAAAACTGGTTGATTTTCGCCTTGAGGATATCGATGGCGATACGGTTCTTGCCGCCGCGCGGCACGATGATATCCGCGTACTGCTTAGACGGTTCGATAAACTGCAGGAACATCGGACGCACGGTCTTCTGATACTGGCTCATCACCGAATCCATGGAGCGGCCACGCTCATTGACGTCACGCTTCATACGGCGCATCAGACAGATGTCGAGCGGCGTGTCCACGAAGATGGAGAAGTTGAGCTCCTGGCGCAGGCGCGCGTCGGTCAGCAGCAGGATCCCCTCAAGGATAATGACCTTCTTCGCCTTGAGGATCTGCGTTTCCTGGGTGCGGGTGTGCTCGACATAGCTATACACCGGCAGCTCAATATCCTGCCCGGCTTTGACCGCCTGCAGATGCTGCAGCAGTAAATCATGATCCATCGCGCTCGGATGGTCATAATTGGTTTTAACCCTCTCTTCCATGGTGAGGTGACTTTGATCTTTGTAATACGCATCTTCCGGGATAACCCCGATATGCTCGCCACCAACCTGATCACGGATTTCACGATAGAGCGTGCTGGCAATTAAACTTTTACCGGATGCGGAAGCGCCGGCAATGCCTACAATCACGCACTGATGGGACTTGTCAGTCATACTTTTTTAAGACCTGATAACTGGAGCCTGCCACTGGTCACACATTACGCGGGCAGCTGACGGGCCGAAATGGAGAGGGTGTGTTCGCGCTAAGTATAGGGATTTCGGCCTTTTGATGCCAGAGAAATGGCGTCTGCGACTTTTCAGACTTTCTCCTTTGGACGCCACTCATTTCACCGATAAACTAGTGTCACCCCCTACTCAGAAAAAAATGGCCTGCGCAGCGGGCCGTTCAGATAACCCGTGTCGCGCACGTGACGACCGAATGATGCATCAGGAGTTGTATGCACTGGAAGACTTTGACCTATTTTGGCGACAGCATGCTGTTGATTCCGACAGCGGTGATTATTGCGCTGATTCTGCCGTGGAAGAGTGATAACCGTCTTACGGTGTTTTACTGGATTGTGGCATTTGGCCTGGCCGGTCTGACCGTCAGCCTTTCTAAAATTCTGTTTCTTGGCTTTGGCATCGGCAGCGCCCGCTTCAACTTTACCGGCTTCAGCGGTCACAGCGCCATGTCTGCCACCCTGTGGCCAGTGATGCTGTGGCTGATCTCCGGGCGCTGGCCTGCGCTGCTGCGCGTGGCGGCGATTGGCGTTGGCTATCTGATCCCGCTGATGGTCGGTTTCTCCCGTCTCGTTATCCACGCACACTCGAAAAGTGAGGTGGCGACCGGTCTGCTGCTGGGCTTCACGCTGAGCACCGCGTTTCTGATCTCCCAGCGCCGCACCGCGCTAAAGGGCTTCAGCTGGCCGCAAATCGGGGCCGCGCTGCTCGTGCCGTTTGTCCTGATGAGTCACGGTCGCGTTGCCACTACCCAGCAGTTTCTGGAGCGCTTCTCCGCCAGCCTGGCGGGTCTGGAAAAACCCTACACCCGGGCCGATCTTTTTCGCCAGTAATCAACAGGCTGCCCATCGATATTTCCCTGCCCGTCAATTCGCTGAATAACGGGCAAACTCGATTTCCTCCCTTTTTTCTTTGCCGAATGTGCTAGCATGCAGTCAGAGAATGACTGGTGCCTGATTCGCCATTGCGGAGCCCTGCACCCTGCCGGAAGTCTGCATGACGATTGAGATCTTTGCCCCGCAAAATAGCACACCTGGCCGCTGGCTCTCGGCCCTGCTTCTGGGCTGTGTGGTATTTGTCCTGACGCTGTTCTGTCTTGAATTGATCGTGGTGAGCGTGAAAATTTCACCGCTCTGGTTCCCGACCACCTTCATGACCATTGTGGTGTTTCGCTGCCCGCTACGTCAGCTGCCGCTGCTGCTGACGGCCTGCGTGCTTGGCACCGCAGCCGCTAATGCCATCGTCATCGGCCCTGCCCTCTCTAACATTAAATTCGCCCTGCTCAACCTGGTGCAGGCGGGCGTGGGCGGGATGCTGCTGCGCGCCCTGCTCGATCGGCGCGCGCCGCTGAATTCGCTGCACGACTGGGCACGGCTGGTGCTGTCGGTGGGCATTGTGACCCCGCTGCTCGGCGGGCTGATGGCGCTGTGGATGCTCAGGGTCAGCGGGCATGCGTCGTTTCCCTTCTTCTATACCTGGGTGATCTCTGAAATCATCGGCATGCTGGTGTTAGGCCCGATGTTACTGCTGATGCCGTGGCCGCTGCGGCGCGCGCACTTCAGCGATCTGCGTCCGGCGGAGTGTGTGCTGACGCTGCTTATCACTTTAGGCGCCAGCTACCTGGCACTGCGTTTTATGCCGTGGCCCTTTACCTTTATCGTGGTGATCCTCTTCTGGTGCGCCGTTCGCCTGCCTAAGCTGCAGGCGTTTGTGCTGTTCTTCCTCAATGCCAGCTTTATCGCATTATTGCTGGCCTGTAACCTGGTCAGCGTGGTGAATAACAACACCGCGCTGGGCCCGGTCTCCAGCTGGTTACCCTTCCTGCTGGTCCTGATCCCCAGCCATATTATGTCGCTGGTGATGGATGCGTTCCGGCGCGAAAAGCTGCATATCACCGACAGTGAAACCCGTTTCCGTCATGCGATGGAGTACTCCGCGATCGGTATGGCGCTGGTCGCGCCGCAGGGTAACTGGCTGCAGGTGAACCGTTCGCTTTGCCAGATCCTGGGTTATCCGGCGGAGGAGCTGAAGCGGCTGACGTTTCAGCAGATTACCCATCCCGACGATCTGGCTCTCGACCTGCAGCAGGTAAACCAGCTGCTGGAAGGTGAGATTGATACCTACACCTTTGAAAAACGCTATTTCCGCAAGGATGGCGAGATCGTCTGGGCGCGGCTGACGGTGTCGCTGGTGCGTGACGGCGACACGGCACCGCTCTATTTTATTGCGCAGATCATCGACATCTCCGAGCTCAAAAAGAGCGAGCAGGTAAACCGACGCCTGATGGAGCGCATCACGCTGGCGAATGAGGCGGGCGGCATCGGCGTCTGGGAGTGGAACCTGCTGACCGGCGAGATGCTGTGGGACAAGCGCATGTACGCCCTGTTTGGTCTGGCTCCGCACGAGTCGCCCAGCTATGACCTCTGGCTCCATCTGCTGCATACCGCCGATCGCGAATATGCCGCATTGACGGTGCAGCAGGCGATAGAGCTGCGCAGTGCGTTCCATATGGAGTATCGCATCGTGGACGCGCAGGGTCAGCGCTGGATCCGCACGCAGGCGAACCGGCAGCTGAGTAAAGAGGGCCGTATCGAGCGTATGCTCGGCATCTGTCAGGACATTACGCCGCTGCGTAATCTCAATGAAGCGCTGTTTCAGGAGAAAGAGCGCATGGCGATCACCCTGGACTCGATCGGCGAGGCGGTGATCAGTACCGATGAAGCGATGCGCGTGGCCTTTATGAATCCGGTGGCGGAGAAGATGAGCGGCTGGTCTCAGGAGCAGGCCGCCGGCAAGCCGCTGAGCGAGCTGCTGCACATCACCCAGGGACAGACCGGCCCTGAGGTGGAGAATCTGCTGCTGTGCCAGTTACCGCCGGAAAAAATCACCCCCGATCTGGATGAAGATCTGGTGCTGCACACCCCGGATGGCGGCCATATCGATATTCACTACAGCATTACGCCACTGCGCTCCGAAGCGGGTCTTGAACAGGGCGCGGTGATGGTTATTCAGGATGTGAGCGAGTCGCGAAAACTGATGAAGCGCCTGAGCTACAGCGCGCTTCATGACACCCTGACGCGTCTGCCTAACCGGGCCAGTTTTGAGCTGCAGCTTAAGCGACTGCTGTTTGACGCGGCTGAACATCATCATCAGCACGTGCTGGTGTTCATCGACCTGGATAAGTTCAAAGCGGTCAATGACAGCGCCGGCCATGCCGCCGGCGATGCGTTACTGCGGGAACTTTCAGAGCTGATGCAGCACCATCTGCGCAGCAGTGATTTCCTGGCCCGACTGGGCGGCGATGAGTTTGCCCTGCTGATGGCCGACTGTCAGGTTGACCAGGCGCGTGACGTGGTGCAGCGGATTGTGGCCGCCGTAAACGACTATCGTTTCCAGTGGCAGGAACGCCGCTATCAGGTGGGGGCGAGCGCGGGCGTCACACAGATTTCCGCCGACAACTGCATCAGCGGTGATGTGCTGTCGCAGGCAGACATCGCCTGCTACAACGCCAAACGCAGCGGGCGCGGACGGCTGGTCGTCTTTGAGCAGCATCGTCTGCCGCTGCCGGGCAATCCGCAGGGAGTGGATGCTGCGATGATTGATGCGCTGCAAATTGAGCTGCCCGCCTGGGCTGTCGCCCCGCCCAAAACGCCTCAGTCAGCCTTTATCTGGCTGCTGGAGGTCCAGCTGTTGACTGCGGAGGGGATACTGGTGGATGAAACCCTGCTGCGTCATAACCTGCCGGATGAAACGCTGCGTCGCCGGCTCGATAGCAATATCATCGAGGCCTTTTTCCGCCAGGACGTCGGGACGCTCAACAAAAAAGGGATCCCGGTCATCCTGCCGCTGAGTGAAGAGCTGCTCGGTGACGCCGCTTTTGTGCAGCAACTCTGTCAGCGCTTTGTCGCTGCAGGTCTCGCCAGCAGCCGCTGTGGTTTTGCTTTCCCGGCCGCCAGCGTACTGAGTAAGAGCGATCGGCTCTATACCGCGCTGCTGCAGCTGCGTGAGTGTGGCTGTCGCATCGCGCTGCATCATTTTGGCCGCAATCTGGACGCCTTTAATCTGCTGAGTGACGAAGTGGTCGATTACCTGGTGCTGGCACCGGAACTGGTTGCTAACGCCCACACCAGCCTGATGGATGAGATGCTGCTGACCATCATTCAGGGCCAGGCAACGCAGCGCCATATTTCGGTGCTGGCGGGTCCGGTTTCCGTTCCGGCGGTGCTTAGCACGCTGGCTGATCTTGACGTCGATGGCGTCTGGGGCAGCGCGGTAACCGAGCGTCAGCCGCTCCGTTCCCTGGCGGAAGATCGCCTCTTTGCTATCCGCTGATTCCCGCGCTGGCCGCTTGCCACCCTGCTGAAGCTGCGCTAAAGTCGCCCCCTTTTTTCCGGCATGGGGGCGAAAATGTTCATAGGATTCGATTACGGCACGGCTAACTGCTCCATTGCAGTGAGCGAAAATGGCTCGCCGCGTCTGTTAACGCTGGAAAAGGGTCAGCGTCTGCTGCCGTCAATGATCTGTGCACCGACCCGCGAGTCGGTCAGCGAATGGCTCTATCGCCATCATCAGGTGGCAACCCCTGACAGTGAAACCACCGCGCTGCTGCAGCGCGCGCTGCGTTACAACCGCGAAGAGGATATCGAGGTTCAGCCCGGCAGCGTGCAGTTTGGTCTGACCGCCCTGCAGCACTACATGGTCGATCCCGAAGATGTCTGGTTCGTTAAATCCCCCAAATCCTTTCTGGGTGCCAGTGGCCTGAAGCCACAGCAGATCGCCCTGTTTGAAGATCTGGTCTGCGCCATGATGCTGCACATCCGCCAGCAGGGTGAAAGCCAGCTCGGGCAGACCCTCGATCAGGCGGTGATCGGTCGCCCTGTCAACTTCCAGGGGCTGGGCAGCGATGAGTCGAACCAGCAGGCAGAGGGTATCCTGCTGCGTGCCGCCCACCGCGCCGGATTCCGTGACGTTGAGTTTCAGTTTGAACCCGTCGCCGCCGGACTCGATTTCGAAGCGACCCTGCAGCAGGAGACGCGGGTGCTGGTGGTGGATATCGGCGGCGGCACCACCGACTGCTCGATGTTGCTGATGGGCCCACAATGGCGCAACAGAGCCGACCGTCGTGAAAGCCTGCTGGGCCACAGTGGCTGTCGCGTCGGGGGTAACGATCTGGATATCATGCTGGCCTTTAAGACGCTGATGCCGCTGCTGGGTCTGGGCGGCAACACTCAGAAGGGCACCGCCCTGCCCGCGCTGCCGTGGTGGAACGCGATTGCCATCAATGATGTGCCGGCGCAGAGCGACTTTTACAGCGCCGCCTGCGGGAAATGGCTGCGGGATTTAGTGCGTGACGCAGAACAGGGTGACATCGTGGCGCGTCTGCTGAAAGTGTGGCAGCAGAAGCTGAGTTACCGCCTGGTGCGCGCGGCGGAAGAGAGCAAGATTGCGCTGTCAGACGCTCCGCTGCATACCGCCTCACTCGACTTCGTGGCCGCCGCGCTGCAGACAGACGTGAGCGTGGGTCAGCTGCAGGAGGCGATCAGTCAGCCGCTGGAGAAAATTCTGGAGCAGGTGCAGCTCGCCTTAGCCACCAGCCAGATTAAGCCTGATGTCATTTACCTGACCGGCGGCAGTGCGCGTTCGCCTCTGCTGCGCGCGGCGCTGCAGCAGACGCTGCCCGACACGCCGATTGCCGGTGGCGATGATTTCGCCTCGGTCACGGCCGGTCTGGCCCGCTGGGCAGAGGTGTTGTTCCGCTAGGCTGGCACTGTAATACTAAAAACGGCACCTGAGGGTGCCGTTTTTGTTTGCGGATAACTGAGAGCAGGCTCAGGGAGCCTGCGCCTTTCGCAAAGACGCAAAAGATGCCATCCATGGCATGCTCAGCGCGGGCCATCCCTGGCCCGCTATGCTTTGCTACTGGCGCAGACTCCCATCGCTTTACGTCTGAGAGTCCTCTGTTCAGGTGTTATTGAGGATCAGAAGGCAATATTGGCGCTGATACCGCCGATAAAGGCATCTTTGACTTCACTCACCGCGCCCGGTGCCACCACATACTGCAGGTTAGGTCGCAGTGACATCCAGTTCGTCACTTTGGCGTTGTAGTAAACCTCATAGTTGTACTCTGACCCTTCCTGAATCGGCAGATAGGTCGGGCTGTCAAAGCGGCTCTCACCATTAGCCTGATTCTGCTGACGCAGTGAGCGGGTATAGTCGCTGTTCACATGAATGCGTGATGCGCCGACGCCAATCTCATCCTGCGGACGGGCATCAAACGGACCGGTCCAGGTAAAGGCGACAGACTGGTAGTTATCGGTTTTCGAGGTCTTGTGATCGTTCATCACAGCCTGCACCCGCACGCCCAGACCGCGATTCACATCGCCATCCTGCGCGGTCAGCTGCTGTTGTAACAGCAGATAGCCGCCATAGGCGTGAGCCTGATCCTGATAGCCGCCGTTGCGCCAGCTGCCATAAACATCGCCATCCACTGACGAGTAGTAGTAGCCGATGCGGTAGTTACCCGGTAATTTCTCCGGCCCGAACGTCGGTTTCCAGCCCAGTTCGACCGGCACCAGATTGCCTTCAGAGTTGCTGGTATCCAGCCGGAAGCCATCGCCGCGATCGTAGTTGGCGCGGTTCTGGTTGTAGAAACCTACCTGGAAGAACAGCTCAGGCGTCATATTGATTTTTACCCGACCGCCCCACTGCGAGACCGGCCAGTTGAACCAGCGGTCGCCGCGCCAGTTACCCGCCTGGCCGCTGCCAAGCGCCAGGTTCTGGAACAGGTTGCCGTCGAAGTTATCGAAGTCCTCGCCCACGGTGACCCGCCCGGCTTTCAGATCAACCACATCGTTGAACAGCCCTTTGCGCAACCAGAACTGCGTCAGCCGCCAGGTCTGACCGCGACCGTACACCTCCTGAACCGATGAGAGCATACCGGTGCGTTTATCCGCCACCTGCTCAGAGAGATTCTGTCCGTCGCGGTTAGTGACGGTCATCTGAAACTCTGCATCCTGCCAGTTCAGCAGTTTTTCCAGGTCGAAGTTGGTGCCAAACGTCCACTGATCGCTGTAGCGCATGGTGGTGTTGGTATCTGCGCCGCCACCCAGATTGGCGGCACTTTCCATGGTGTAGTTAACGTCAAACTTAATCCCTTCGTCCTGCAGCTGCGTTCGGTAACCGTCCCAGTCACCAAACATCCATTCGGAATCCGGGCTCAGAGCGTCAGCCGCCATAGCGGGCGCGGAGAGAATAGCCAGGATCAGGGTGCCGGTTGCCACACGGCGCAGCGGAAAAGCGTGCTCTGCTTGTCTGTTTTTCATGGTGCGTTTTCTTATGTGAGTGACAGGAAGTGACGCGCAGAGGATAGTGCTGGATAAACTTCAGTTTTTGTAAATACGTGCGCATAATTTCCTGAAACATCAGTTTATTAACGCATTTGTGATCGGGATCGCTGAATGGATACTCTGCGGGCAGAATGCGCATTTTTTGACAGGCGTAATCGATAAAGGGGCGCTAGCGCCCCCTGAATCAGCGGCTGGCCTCGTCCAGCTGTGCAATCTGCTCTGGGGTCAGGGTCAGCTGTGTCGCCCCCACCAGGTCATCGATCTGCTGAAGCGAGGTGGCGCTGACGATCGGCGCGGTAATCCCGGGACGGGCAATCTGCCAGGCGAGTGCGACCTGCGTCGGCGTCACCTGATGCGCCTCGCTGATAGCATCCAGCGCGTCGAGAATCCGCAATCCGCGCGGATTGAGGTATTTCTCTACCACGCCCTGCCCCCGTGCGCTTTTTCCGGCATCAGCCGCATCACGGTATTTGCCACTGAGAAAACCGCTCGCCAGCGAGTAGTAGTTGATGACGCCCAGACCCTGTGCCATGACCACCGGCTCAAGCTCCGATTCATAGGGCTGACGGTCATAGAGGTTATATTCAGGTTGTAAGGTCTCATAGCGCGCCAGCCCCTGGCTCTCACTCACCTGCAATGCCTCCTCAAGCCGCGCCGCACTGTAGTTAGAGGCCCCGATGGCGCGCACTTTCCCTTCCCGGATCAGGCTGTCGAAGGCACTCAGGGTGTCGGCCAGCGGCGTATCCTGGTCGTCGCGATGCGCCTGATAGAGATCGATATAGTCAGTCTGTAACCGGCGCAGTGAATCTTCGACCGCCTGGCGAATATATTGCGGCTTCAGCCCGGTTTTCTCGGGTGACAGCTCCATGCCGACCTTGGTCGCCAGTACGATCTGGTCACGTTTACCGCTTTTTTTCAGCCACTCACCAATAATGGTTTCCGATTCTCCCCCTTTGTTACCCGGTGCCCAGCGGGAATAAACGTCGGCGGTGTCGATAAACCAGAGTCCTTTCTCCACCAGCGCATCCAGCAGCGAAAAGGAGGTCGGCTGATCCACCGTCCAGCCAAATACATTGCCGCCAAACGTCAGTAACGGCACCGCGATACCACTGTCACCTAACTGCCGGGTTTGATTCTGACTCATCCTCTGCTCCTTATTTGCCTGATAAAGGGTCTTTATCTCAGCATAGCAAAGGGATTTTCATGGCTTAATGACGATTGTGCTGCGATTAATGAAAGAACAGGCATAATTACGCCGTCCTGACAGATATCCTTAATTCCTTCAATTTCTGCCTGTCAGAGGCGACTACACTCTGTCGTTTGCAGGCTCCCCCTTTGATGCCTGCGCCTGGGACTACGTCACTGCTGGAGAGCATCAACAATCATGAGCACCCGACATCCTGTTATGAAAAAAACCCTGATCGTGCTGGCCCTGATCGCCGTGGCCGCTGGCGGCTATTACGTCTGGCAGCGCCCCGCTGAGCCGCAGAGCAGCCAGAGTAGCTCGCCAGCCCCACGCGGTAAGGGTGGCGATGACGGCGCACGCCGTTCGCTGGCACCGGTTCAGGCCGCTACAGCGACCCGCCAGAGCGTGCCGCAATATCTGAGCGGTCTCGGCACCGTCACCGCCGCCAATACCGCCACGGTGCGCAGCCGGGTGAATGGCGATCTGCTGGCGATCCATTTTACCGAAGGTCAGCAGGTCAAAGCGGGCGAGTTGCTGGCGGAAGTCGATCCGCGACCTTATCAGGTAGCCCTCACGCAGGCGCAGGGCCAGCTGGCGAAAGATCAGGCGACGCTGGCTAACGCCCGCCGGGACCTGGCACGCTATGAAAAGCTGGCGAAAACGTCGCTGGTGTCGCAACAGGATCTGGATACCCAGCGCTCGCTGGTCAGCGAAACGCTCGGCACGCTGAAAGCCGATGAGGGCAATGTCGCCAGTGCGCAGCTTAACCTCACCTACAGTCGGATCACCGCACCCATTGCCGGTCGGGTTGGTCTGAAACAGGTGGATGTCGGCAACTACGTGACCAGCGGCGACACCAACGGCATTGTGATCATCACCCAGACGCAGCCGATCAATGTGGTCTTTACCCTGGCAGAAAACAGCATCACGCCGATTCTGAAAGCGCAGAAAAGCGGTGAGCCACTGCTGGTGGAAGCCTGGGATCGCAGTAACCAGAATCTGATTGCCAGCGGTAAGCTGCTGAGCCTGGACAACCAGATTGATGTCACCACCGGCACCATCAAAATCAAAGCGCGTTTTGACAATCAGGATGACACGCTCTTCCCCAACCAGTTCGTCAATGTGCGCCTCAAGGTCAACACCCTGCAGGATGCGATTGTGATCCCGCCTGCCGCGCTGCAGATGGGCAACGAGGGCCACTTTGTCTGGGTGGTCAACAGCGACAACAAGGTCAGTAAGAAAAGCGTGATGGCCGGGCTGCAGGACAGCCAGAAGGTGGTGGTCAGCGCCGGTCTGGAAGCGGGTGAGCGTGTCGTCACCGACGGTCTGGATCGCCTGACTGAAGGTGCGAAAGTCGAGGTCGTGACCGCCCAGAGCAGTGCACCGGGCAGTAGCCGGGCCACCCTGCCGTCAAAAGGAGAGCGTGAGTAATGCAGGTCATGCCTCCCGATCACAGTGGCGGGCCGTCACGGCAGTTTATTCTGCGTCCGGTTGCCACCACGCTGTTGATGATTGCGATTTTACTGGCCGGGGTGCTGGGTTATCGCTTCCTGCCGGTGTCGGCCCTGCCAGAAGTGGACTATCCGACCATCCAGGTGGTCACGCTCTATCCGGGCGCCAGCCCGGATGTGGTCACCTCTTCCATTACCGCCCCGCTGGAGCGCCAGTTTGGTCAGATGTCCGGCCTGAAACAGATGGCGTCACAAAGCGCGGGAGGCGCCTCGGTTGTGACCCTGCAGTTCCAGCTGTCGCTGCCGCTGGATGTGGCGGAGCAGGAGGTGCAGGCCGCCATTAACTCCGCCACCAACCTGCTGCCCAACGATCTGCCCAATCCACCGGTCTACAGCAAAGTGAACCCGGCCGATCCGCCGATCATGACGCTGGCGGTCACCACCAGCAGCATGCCGCTGACGCAGGTTCAGGACATGGTGGAAACGCGGGTGGCGCAGAAGATTTCTCAGGTCAGCGGCGTCGGCCTCGTCACCCTGTCAGGCGGTCAGCGTCCGGCCGTGCGGGTAAAAATGAATGCCCAGGCGCTGGCGGCGCTGGGTCTGACCAGCGAAAGCGTGCGCACCGCGATCAGCAATGCCAACGTCAACTCCGCCAAAGGGAGCCTGGATGGCCCGACCCGCTCAGTCACCCTGTCAGCCAATGACCAGATGAAATCTGCCGAGGATTACCGCCAGCTGATTATCAGCTACAAAAATGGCGCACCGGTGCGGCTTGGCGACGTGGCGACCATCGAACAGGGCGCGGAAAACAGCTGGCTGGGTGCGTGGGCTAACCGCGATGCGGCGATTGTGCTCAACGTCCAGCGTCAGCCCGGAGCCAATATCATCGCCACCGCAGACAGCATTCGCGCCATGCTGCCTGCGCTGACGGCGACGCTGCCAAAATCGGTGGAGGTGAAACTGCTCACCGACCGCACCACCAATATCCGCGCGTCGGTCAGTGACACACAGCATGAGCTGATGCTGGCGATGGCGCTGGTGGTGATGATTATCTACCTCTTTCTGCGCAATGTGCCGGCCACCCTAATCCCGGCAGTCGCCGTGCCGCTGTCGCTGATCGGCACCTTTGCCGCGATGTATTTCCTCGGTTTTTCGATCAATAACCTTACGCTAATGGCGCTGACCATCGCCACCGGCTTTGTGGTCGACGATGCCATCGTGGTGATTGAGAACATCTCACGCTATATCGAGAAAGGAGAAAAGCCGCTCACCGCTGCGCTGAAAGGGGCTGGCGAGATCGGCTTCACCATCATCTCCCTCACCTTCTCGCTGATTGCGGTGCTTATCCCGCTGCTGTTTATGGGGGATGTGATTGGCCGCCTGTTCCGCGAATTTGCCGTGACGCTGGCAGTGGCGATTCTGATTTCTGCCGTGGTCTCGCTGACGCTGACGCCGATGATGTGCGCCAGAATGCTGAGCGCAGAGTCGCTGCGTAAACAGAACCGTTTCTCCCGGGCCAGTGAAGCGATGTTTGACCGCATCGTGGCCGTTTACGGTCGCGGCCTGAGCCGGGTGCTGAATCACCCCTGGCTGACGCTGTCGGTGGCGCTGGGCACGCTGGTTCTGACCCTGGTGCTCTGGATGGTCATTCCCAAAGGCTTCTTCCCGCAGCAGGACAACAGCATTATTCAGGGTACGCTGCAGGCTCCCCAGTCCGTTTCCTACGCCAGCATGGCGCAGCGCACCCGCGACGTCGCCTCGGTCATCATGAAAGATCCGGCGGTGCAGAGCCTGACCTCCTTTGTCGGCGTGGATGGCACCAACGCCTCGCTGAACAGCGCGCGGCTGCAGATCAACCTGAAACCGCTGGATGAGCGCGACGACCGCATTCCTGAAATCGAGCAGCGCCTGCAACAGCAGGTCAGTCAGCTGCCGGGCGTCCAGCTGTGGCTGCAGGCGGTGCAGGATCTCACTATCGATACGCAGGCGAGCCGCACCCCCTATCAGTTCACGCTGCAGTCGGGTTCCCTGTCGTCGCTCAGCACCTGGGTGCCCGCCCTGCTGAACCGGCTCAGAACCCTGCCGCAGCTGCGCGATGTCAGCAGCGACTGGCAGGATCAGGGGCTGGAAGCCTACGTCAATGTCGATCGCGACAGCGCCAGCCGCCTCGGCATCAGCATGGCGGATGTCGATAATGCGCTCTATAACGCCTTCGGCCAGCGGCTGATCTCCACCATCTACACCCAGGCCAATCAGTATCGCGTGGTGCTGGAGCAGGACAATCACGCCACGCCGGGCCTGCAGAGCCTGGACGCGATTCGCCTGAACAGCACCGACGGCGGCAGCGTGCCGCTGAGCGCCATTGCCCGCATCGAACAGCGCCATGCGCCCCTCAGCATCAGCCATCTCGACCAGTTTCCTTCGGCGACCTTCTCCTTCAACGTCGCTGACGGCTACTCGCTGGAAGATGCGGTGAAAGCGGTGTCGCAGGCTGAAGCAGATCTGGGGATGCCGGCGGAGATGATGACCCAGTTCCAGGGCAGCACCCTGGCGTTCGAAGCGGCGCTGAGCAGCACCGTCTGGCTGATTGTGGCGGCGATTGTCGCGATGTATATCGTGCTGGGCGTGCTCTATGAGAGCTTTATCCACCCCATCACCATCCTCTCCACCTTGCCCACGGCCGGTGTCGGCGCGCTGCTGGCACTGATGCTCAGCGGTAACGAGCTGGATATTGTGGCGATCATCGGCATCATCCTGCTGATCGGTATTGTGAAAAAGAATGCCATCATGATGATCGACTTTGCGCTGGCGGCCGAACGTGAACAGGGAATGAAACCCTATGACGCCATCTATCAGGCCTCACTGCTGCGCTTCCGTCCGATTCTGATGACCACGCTGGCGGCCCTGCTGGGTGCGCTGCCGCTGATGCTCAGCACCGGCGTCGGCGCGGAACTGCGTCATCCGCTGGGGATTGCGATGGTCGGCGGCCTGATTCTGAGTCAGGTGCTGACGCTGTTCACCACGCCGGTGATCTACCTGCTGTTTGATCGCCTGGCGCACGCCACCCGCCGCCGCTTCGGCCGCACGGAGGCCGCAGAGTGAAGTTCTTTGCCCTGTTTATTCACCGGCCCGTCGCCACCACCCTGCTGACGCTGGCCATTGCGCTGGCCGGAATTCTGGGGTTCCGGCTGCTGCCGGTTGCCCCACTGCCGCAGGTCGATTTTCCGGTGATCGTCATCTCCGGCTCGCTGCCGGGGGCCTCACCCGAGATCATGGCGTCGTCGGTCGCCACGCCGCTGGAGCGATCGCTGGGACGTATCGCGGGCGTCAGTGAAATGACCTCCATGAGCTCGCTGGGCAGTACCCGCATCATTCTGGTGTTCGATTTCGACCGCGACATCAACGGTGCCGCGCGCGACGTGCAGGCTGCGCTGAACGCGGCGCAAAGCCTGCTGCCGACCGGCATGCCCTCACGTCCGACCTACCGCAAAGTGAACCCCTCTGATGCGCCAATTATGATCATGACGCTGACCTCGGATACCTACAATCCGGGCCAGCTCTACGATTATGCCTCGACGCAGCTGGCGCAGAAGCTGTCACAGATTCAGGGGGTCGGCGACGTTACCGTGGGGGGCAGTTCGCTGCCCGCCGTGCGCGTGGCGCTGAATCCGCAGGCGCTGTTTAATCAGGGTGTCTCGCTGGATGCGGTGCGTACCGCCATTTCAGACGCCAACCAGCGCCGCCCGCAGGGCGCAGTGGATGATTCACAGCAGCGCTGGCAGTTGCGCACCAATGACGCGCTGCAGACCGCCCGCGAGTATCAGCCGCTAATCGTGCATTATAAAAATGGCGCGGCGGTGAAGCTGTCTGATGTGGCGACCGTGGAAGATTCGGTTCAGGACGTACGCAACGCCGGGATGTCACGCGGTAAACCGGCCGTGCTGCTGTTGATCCGCAAAACCCCTGACGCGAACGTCATTGAGACGGTTGACCGCATCCGTGCCGAGATGCCGCTGCTGCATGAGGTGATCCCGGCCGCCATCGACCTGCAGATTGCCCAGGATCGCTCCCCTACCATCCGCGCTTCGCTGCATGAAGTGGAGCAGTCGCTGTTAATCGCCGTCGGGCTGGTGATTCTGGTGGTGTTCGTGTTCCTGCGATCCGGGCGCGCCACGCTGATCCCCGCCATCGCCGTGCCGGTCTCGCTGATTGGCACCTTCGCGGCCATGTACCTGTGCGGCTTCAGCCTCAACAACCTGTCGCTGATGGCGCTGACCATAGCCACCGGCTTTGTGGTGGACGATGCGATCGTGGTGCTGGAGAACATCGCCCGCCATGTGGAAGCGGGTATGAAACCGCTGGCCGCCGCGCTGAAGGGCGTGCGCGAAGTGGGCTTTACCGTGCTGTCGATGAGCCTGTCGCTGATTGCGGTTTTCCTGCCGCTGCTGATGATCGGCGGGCTGATTGGCCGTTTCTTCTCGGAATTTGCCATTACCCTGTCGGTGGCGATCGCCATCTCGCTGGTTATTTCGATCACCCTGACGCCGATGATGTGCGCGTATCTGCTGAAGCCTCACGCGCCACGCAGCCAGCCGCGCCGGCGCGGTGCAGGTCGGCTGCTGATGGCGATTCAGCAGGGCTATGGCCGATCGTTAAGCGTGGTGCTGAACCATGCGCGCTGGGTGCTGCTGCTCTTTTTCGCCACGATTGCCCTGACCGGCTGGCTGTTTGTCTCAATCCCGAAAACCTTTATGCCGGAACAGGATACCGGGCGACTCGCCGGATTTATCTCCGCCGACCAGAGCATTTCGTTTCAGGCAATGCGCAGTAAGCTGCAGGATTTCATGGAGATCGTCGGAGCTGACCCGGCGGTGGACAGCGTGGTGGGCTTTACCGGCGGCATGCGCACCAACAGCGGCTCCATGTTTATCTCCCTGAAACCGCTCTCTGAGCGGAAAGAGAACGCGCAGGCGGTTATCGCCCGGCTGCGCGACAAGCTGGCGAAAGAGCCGGGTGCCAGCCTCTATCTGAATGCGGTGCAGGATCTGCGCGTCGGCGGCCGGGAGTCGAACGCCGGATACCAGTATTCGCTGCTGTCGGACGATCTCGACGCGCTGCGCACCTGGGAGCCGAAAATCCGTCAGGCGTTCTCTGCCCTGCCGCAGCTGGCGGATGTGAACTCCGATCAGCAGGATAAAGGCAGCGAGATGGCGCTGACCTACGATCGAGAAAGCATGGCCCGTCTGGGCATCGATGTCTCCGAAGCCAATGCGCTGTTAAATAACGCCTTTGGTCAGCGGCAGATCTCCACCATCTACCAGCCGCTTAACCAGTACAAAGTGGTGATGGAGGTGGATCCGCGCTATACCCAGGATATCAGCGCCCTGTCACAGATGTTTGTGATAAACAGCGAAGGCAAAGCGATTCCGCTGTCGTGGTTCGCTCACTGGCAGCCCGCCAATGCCCCGCTGTCGGTGAACCATGAAGGGCTGTCGGCCGCCTCGACCATCTCGTTCAATCTGCCGGAAGGGGTTTCGCTGTCACAGGCCTCTGACGCGATTGAGCGCACCATGACCGCGCTGGGCGTGCCTTCCAGCGTACGCGGCAGCTTTGCCGGCACGGCGCAGGTGTTTCAGCAGTCGCAAAGCAGCCAGCTGTGGCTGATGCTGGCGGCGATTGCCGCGGTCTATATCGTGCTGGGGATCCTCTATGAGAGCTATGTGCATCCGCTGACGATCCTTTCCACACTGCCTT
Organism: Pantoea sp. Sc1; assembly: GCF_000255315.1. NCBI lineage: Bacteria > Pseudomonadati > Pseudomonadota > Gammaproteobacteria > Enterobacterales > Erwiniaceae > Pantoea > Pantoea sp. Sc1. The sequence goes on along the minus strand of NZ_AJFP01000001.1, from coordinate 1,520,195 downwards.
CGGCGGGCGTGGGCGCGCTGCTGGCGCTGGAACTGTTTGATACGCCCTTCAGCCTGATTGCCCTGATTGGTATTCTGCTGCTGATCGGTATCGTGAAAAAGAACGCCATCATGATGGTCGATTTTGCACTGGAAGCTGAGCGCAACGGCCAGCTCAGCGCACGGGATGCCATTTTCCAGGCGTGTCTGCTGCGCTTCCGGCCGATCATGATGACCACACTGGCGGCGCTGTTTGGCGCGCTGCCGCTGGTGTTATCCAGTGGCGACGGGGCGGAACTGCGTCAGCCGCTGGGGATTACCATTGCAGGGGGTCTGGTGATGAGTCAGTTACTGACGCTCTACACCACGCCGGTGATCTACCTGATGATGGATAAGCTGCGGCGCAGAAAGCGGTCGCGGTCAGCCGCACCGCAGACGTAACGCCTGAGGCTGCGGCAGGCCACCGGGCAGATCGGCTGAATCGGGGGAAGGGATGAGTACGCAAAGCACTAACGTCCGCTGGCAGTTGTGGATTGTCGCCATCGGCTTTTTTATGCAGACGCTGGACACCACCATCGTGAATACGGCTATTCCGCCGATGGCGCACGATCTGGGCGTCAGCCCGCTGCACATGCATGCGGTGATCGTCTATTACGTCCTCACCGTGGCGGTGATGCTGCCGGTCAGCGGCTGGCTGGCGGATCGCTTTGGCGTGCGCAATATCTTCTTCAGCGCGATCCTGCTGTTCAGCCTGGGATCGCTGCTGTGTGCCCTCTCCGGCACGCTGGATCAGCTGGTGCTGGCGCGGGTGGTTCAGGGGATTGGTGGTGCCATGATGGTGCCGGTGGGGCGACTGACGGTGATGAAAATCGTTCCGCGTGAGCAGTATATGTCCGCCATGACCTTTGTCACCCTGCCCGGCCAGATTGGCCCGCTGCTGGGCCCGGCGCTGGGCGGGGTGCTGGTCGAATACGCCAGCTGGCACTGGATCTTCCTGATCAACATCCCGGTCGGCATCGCCGGCGCGATTGCCACCCTGATGCTGATGCCCAACTACAGCATGCAGACCCGCCGCTTCGATTTTGCCGGTTTTTTTCTACTGGCCGCCGGTATGGCAACCCTGACGCTGGCGCTGGACGGTCAGCGCAGCAGCGGCGGCTCCGCCCTGCTGCTGGGTGCGATGATCCTCGCGGGCCTGTTCTCGCTGCTGTTCTACCTGATGCACGCGCGCGGCAATGATAACGCGCTGTTCAGCCTGAAGCTGTTTGATAACCGCCTCTACGCTATCGGCCTGCTGGGCAGTTTTACCGGCCGTATCGGCAGCGGCATGCTGCCCTTTATGACGCCCATCTTCCTCCAGCTCGGCATGGGCTACAGCCCGTTCCACGCCGGTCTGATGATGATCCCGATGGTGCTGGGCAACATGGGGATGAAGCGTATTGTGGTGCGCATCGTTAATCGCTATGGCTACCGCAACGTGCTGGTGATGTCGACCGTGGCGCTGGCGCTGGTGGTGCTGCTGTTTCCGCTGGTGGCGATCCTGGGCTGGGTCTGGCTGCTGCCGCTGGTGCTGTTTCTGCAGGGCATGGTCAACGCCATTCGCTTCTCCTCGATGAACACGCTGACGCTGAAAGAACTACCGGACACGCTGGCGTCGAGCGGAAACAGCCTGCTGTCGATGATTATGCAGCTGTCGATGAGTATTGGCGTCACCGTCGCCGGGCTGCTGCTGGGCGCCTTTGCTCAGGAGGGCGCAGCCAACAGCGCAGCAGAACATCAGATGTTTATTTACACCTACCTGTGCATGTCACTGATTATTATCCTGCCCGCGCTGATCTTCTGGCGCGTTCCGCCGCAGGTGAGCAGCAACGTCGATTTGCGACGCCGGAGAAAACAATGAGAGTTAACCTGCGCCTGGGTATCGGGGCCAAACTGTTTATGGCGATTTTCGCCACCTGCATGCTGGTACTGATTACCATGCACTGGGGAGTCCGCCTCAGCTTTGAGCATGGCTTTGTCGACTATATCAAGCGCGGCAATCAGCAGCGCCTGAGCCTGCTCGGCGATGCGCTGGCCGATCAGTATGAGCAGCACGGCAACTGGGATTTCCTGCGCCACAACGACCGCCTGGTGTTCACCATGCTGCGTTCGCTGGAGCAGAATCCGGGCAACAGTCAGCTGCCGCCGCATGGCTGGCGCACCCAGTTCTGGATCCTCGACCAGCAGTACAGGGTGCTGGTCGGGCCGCCCACGCCGGTGCCGCCCGAGGGCACGCGACGCAACATCACCACCAGCAACGGTAAGGTGGTCGGCTGGGTTATCGGCTCACCGCCGGAGCGGCTGACGCGCAGCACCGACATTAACTTCGATCAGCAGCAGCGCCGCACCAGCTGGATTATCGTTGGCCTCTCGACGCTGCTGGCGGCGCTGGCCACCTGGCTGATGGCGCGCGGGCTGCTGGCCCCGGTCAAACGGCTGGTCGACGGCACCCATCATCTGGCCGCGGGCAACTTTGCCACCCGCGTTGAAGTCAGCAGCCGTGACGAACTGGGCCAGCTGGCCGGTGACTTTAACCTTCTCGCCAGCTCGCTGGAGAAAAACGAAAGCATGCGCCGCGCCTTTATGGCGGATATCTCCCATGAGTTACGCACGCCGCTGGCCATTCTGCGCGGTGAACTGGAAGCGATGCAGGATGGCGTGCGCAAACTGACGCCGGAAGCGATCGCTTCGCTGCAGAGTGAAGTGGTGGTGCTGACCAAGCTGGTGGATGACCTGCATCAGCTGTCGCTGTCGGATGAGGGCGCCCTGGCCTACCGCAAACAGGCGACCGACCTGGTACAACTGCTGGAAGTCACGGCGGGCAGCTTTGCCGAACGCTACCGCGCGCATGGCCTGACGTTAAAGCTGAACCTGCCCGACGATGCCCCCTTCTTCGGCGATCCCGATCGCCTGATGCAGCTCTTCACTAACCTGCTGGAGAACAGCCTGCGCTACACCGACAGCGGAGGCCGGGTTGAGGTGACGCTGAAGTATCAGGCACCGCACTGGCGGGTAGAGTTTGATGACAGCGCGCCGGGCGTAGAGCGGGAACATCAGGCGCAGATTTTTGAACGCTTCTTCCGCACCGAAGGCTCCCGTAATCGGGCCAGCGGCGGATCGGGACTCGGTCTCGCCATCTGTAAGAACATTGCAGACGCGCACGGCGGCGATATCTCTGCGTCGCACTCTGATTTAGGTGGACTGAAAATCGCGCTACACTTGCGCTATGTTCCCCTTGCGTAGACGCTTATGAGCCTGGAAAACCACGACCCGCTGATTCTGGTGGTCGAAGATGAGCCCAAACTGGCGCAGCTGATGATCGACTATCTGCACGCCTCCAATTACCGCACCCATCACATCGCCGACGGCAACGGCGTGCTGGATTATGTGCGCCAGACCCCACCCGACCTGATGCTGCTGGACCTGATGCTGCCGGGCACCGATGGTTTAACGCTGTGCCGGGAAATCCGCCGTCATTCGGAACTGCCGATTATTATGGTCACCGCCCGCACCGAGGAGATCGATCGGCTGCTGGGGCTGGAGCTGGGTGCCGATGACTATATCTGCAAACCCTTCAGCCCGCGGGAAGTTGTCGCGCGGGTTAAGACTATTCTGCGCCGGGTAAAACGTTCGGCGGAAGAGCCGCAGAGCAGTTCGCTGCTCAGAGTCGATGAGAGCCGCTTTTCGGCCAGCTGGCGTGATAAGCCGCTCGATTTAACCCCGGCCGAGTTTCGTCTGCTGAAAACCCTGTCGCTGGAACCGGGCAAGGTCTTTTCGCGCGAGCAACTGCTGAACCATCTCTATGATGATTACCGCGTGGTAACCGATCGCACCATCGACAGCCATATCAAGAATCTGCGGCGCAAGCTGGAGAATCTCGACAGCGAGCAACCCTTTATCCGTGCCGTCTACGGCATGGGCTATCGCTGGGAAGCGGATGCCTGTCATTTGATCTAGTTTGATCCCGATCAATTTACTTCCCTTTTCTCACTGCCTACAATTCCGCACCTTTTGCAGGGCTTCACGGCCCTGCCGCTGCCGCCTCTGGCGGCATACTGACCTGACATCAGTGAGAACCCCATGAAACCTGAACTGCTCTCCCCCGCCGGGACGCTGAAAAACATGCGTTACGCCTTCGCCTATGGTGCCGATGCCGTCTATGCCGGTCAGCCGCGCTACAGCCTGCGGGTGCGTAATAATGAATTTACCCACGAAAATCTCGCGCTGGGCATCAACGAAGCGCACGCGCTGGGCAAAAAATTCTACGTAGTGGTCAACATCGCGCCGCACAACGCCAAGCTGAAAACCTTTATTCGTGACTTAACGCCGGTGGTGGCGATGCAGCCTGATGCGCTGATTATGTCCGATCCGGGTCTGATTATGCTGGTGCGTGAGGCCTTTCCGGCGATGCCGATCCACCTCTCGGTGCAGGCCAATGCGGTCAACTGGGCCACGGTGAAGTTCTGGCAGCAGATGGGGCTGAGCCGGGTAATTCTGTCGCGCGAGCTGTCGCTGGAGGAGATCGCCGAAATCCGTCAGCAGGTGCCGGAGATGGAGCTGGAAGTCTTTGTTCATGGTGCGCTCTGTATGGCCTATTCCGGCCGCTGCCTGCTCTCCGGCTATATGAACAAACGCGATCCGAACCAGGGCACCTGCACCAACGCCTGCCGCTGGGAATACAAAGTGGCGGAAGGCCAGCAGGATGAGGTGGGCAACATTGTCGGCATCCACCAGCCGGTGACGGTGCAGGAGGTGACGCCAGCGCTGGGCATCGGTCAGCCGACCGACAAGGTGTTCCTGCTGGAAGAGAAGATGAAACCCGGCGAAGTGATGAGCGCGTTCGAAGATGAGCACGGCACCTATATCATGAACTCGCGGGATCTGCGTGCGGTGGCACATGTGGAGCGGCTCAGCGAGATGGGCGTCCATTCGCTGAAGATTGAGGGGCGCACCAAGTCCTACTACTACTGCGCACGCACCGCCCAGGTGTATCGCCGCGCGATTGACGATGCCGCCGCGGGAAAACCCTTTGATGCGTCACTGCTGCTCACCCTGGAGGGTCTGGCACATCGCGGCTATACCGAAGGCTTTCTGCGTCGTCACACTCACGACAGCTACCAGAACTATGAGCAGGGCTTTTCCGTCTCCGATCGTCAGCAGTTTGTGGGCGAGTTTACCGGCGAACGCCGGGGCGAATGGGCCGAAGTGGCGGTAAAAAATAAGTTCATGCTGCACGACAGCGTGGAGATCATGACGCCCGACGGCAACCTGCAGTGCCAGCTCGATGCGCTGCAGGACAGCCGTGGCGAACCGACCGACGTGGCACCGGGTGACGGTCATCGCGTCTGGCTGCGGGTGCCTGAGGCGGTGGATCTGCGCTTTGCGCTGCTGCTGCGTAACTTCGATCACGGCGAAGATACCCGGGCGCCTCATAATCGTTTACCAACGGAAACAAATTGATGAAATCAGAACAGGATCACAGACCCCTGCGCCGGGCTGCTTTATAGTCCCGCCTGCTGCTAACGAGTAACAACAAACGGCAGATTTACCAGGAACCACCTCATTTACCCGCCCGGCTCCCCCGTGCGGGTTTTCTTTTTTCATGCTTTCGCCAATAATCTGGTGCTGGAAGCTGTGTTATACCTTCCCCCTCCTACTCTGTAGATCATCAAGGAACGCACAATGGACAATAAACCGCTTACGCTGCTCATCCTGAATGGGAAAGGCGCCGGTAATGACGATCTGCGCGATGCTATCACGACCCTGCGGGAAGAAGGCTTTGAGATTGCGGTGCGCGTCACCTTTGAGAAAGGCGACGGCGATCGCTATGTCAAAGAGGCGATCCAGCTGCGGGCTGCTACCGTCGTTGCCGGTGGCGGCGATGGCACCATCAACGAAGTTGCGACGGCGCTGGCGGCTTCGGAAGCGGAACATCGCCCGGTGCTGGGCATTCTGCCGCTGGGCACCGCCAACGACTTTGCCACCAGCGTCGGTATCCCGGAAGAGATGGAGCCGGCACTGCGGCTGGCGATTCAGGGCAAAGCGAGTGCCATCGATCTGGCCCGGGTCAACCAGAGTCACTACTTCATTAACATGGCGACTGGCGGCTTCGGCACCCGGATCACCACAGAAACCCCGGAAAAGCTGAAATCGGCGCTGGGGGGTGTCTCCTACTTTATTCACGGCCTGATGCGCATGGACACGCTGAAACCCGACACCTGTGAGATCAGCGGTCCCGATTTTGCCTGGCAGGGTGATGCGCTGGTGATCGGCATCGGAAACGGGCGTCAGGCAGGCGGCGGACAGCGACTGTGTCCCTCTGCCCTGATTGACGACGGGCGGCTTGATGTCAGCATCGTCACCGCGCAGGAGCTGCTGCCGACCCTGTTCCATTCCCTGACCGGCGATGATGACAATCCCGGCATCGTCACCACGCAGCTGGAATCACTGACGATCCGCTCGCCTCATGAGATGACCTTTAACCTGGATGGTGAACCCCTCTCCGGACGCGAATTTGTGATTGAGGTAATGGCAGGCGCGCTGAGCTGCCGTCTGCCTCCGCAGTGTGCCTTACTCTCCTGATGCTGAGGGGGCTGCGCCCCCTTTTTTGTTTCTGCCGCCCCTCCTGATGTTACCTTTATTCACATACACCCCTGTTTTCTCACGCTTTTTCTGGCGATAAAAACAGCATGTGACTGGCTTCACAACTCTGTCCTTTTAACTTGTATGGTAGTATTAATGCGCGTACGTTTTCATCATCGAAGGCTGACTCAAGGCAAACAGGATGAAGATTGTAAAGGCAGAAGTATTTGTAACCTGCGCAGGCAGAAACTTTGTCACCGTCAAAATCACCACGGATCAGGGCCTGACCGGCATTGGTGATGCAACCCTTAATGGCCGGGAACTGCCGGTCGCCTCCTACCTGAAAGATCATGTCTGCCCGCAGCTGATCGGCCGCGATGCGCATCAGATCGAAGACATCTGGCAATACTTCTACAAAGGGGCCTACTGGCGTCGTGGCCCGGTCACCATGTCTGCGATCTCGGCGGTCGATATGGCGCTGTGGGATATCAAAGGCAAAGCGGCCAACATGCCGGTTTATCAGCTGCTGGGCGGCGCCTCCCGCACGGGCGTGATGGTCTATTGCCACACCACCGGTCACTCCATCGATGAAGTGATGGATGACTACGCGAAGCACAAAGAGCTGGGCTTTAAGGCGATTCGCGCCCAGTGCGGCGTTCCGGGCATGAAGACCACCTACGGCATGGCGAAAGGGAAAGGTCTGGCCTATGAACCGGCGACCAAAGGTAACTGGCCGGAAGAGCAGCTCTGGTCAACGGAAAAATACCTCGATTTCACCCCGAAACTGTTTGCCGCGATCCGCGATAAGTTCGGTTTCGATGAGCATCTGCTGCATGACATGCATCATCGTCTGACGCCGATTGAAGCGGCGCGTTTTGGCAAAAGCGTGGAAGATTATCGTCTGTTCTGGATGGAAGATCCGACGCCGGCTGAGAATCAGGAATGCTTCCGCCTGATTCGCCAGCACACCGTCACACCGATTGCGGTGGGCGAAGTGTTCAACAGCATCTGGGATTGTAAGCAGCTGATTGAAGAGCAGCTGATCGACTATATCCGCACGACCATTACCCACGCGGGCGGCATTACCGGCATGCGACGCATCGCTGATTTTGCGTCGCTCTATCAGGTGCGCACCGGCTCACACGGCCCCTCTGACCTCTCCCCAATCTGCATGGCCGCGGCGCTGCACTTCGACCTCTGGGTACCCAATTTCGGCGTGCAGGAGTATATGGGCTTCTCTGAGCAGATGATGGAGCTGTTTGACGCCAGCTGGACCTTTGACCAGGGCTATATGCATCCTGGCGACAAGCCGGGCCTCGGCATCGACTTCAACGAAAAACTGGCGGCGAAATATCCCTATGAACCCGCCTATCTGCCGGTCGCCCGTCTTGAAGATGGCACCCTCTGGAACTGGTAAGGAGACTGTTATGAAAAGCGTTGTAATTGAAGAACCGGGCAGGCTGGTCGTCGCTGAACGTCCCCTGCCGCAGCCTGCGCCAGGGGAAGTCCGGGTGAAGGTGGCCTATGCCAGCATCTGCGGCTCAGATGTGCATATCTGGCACGGCCATAATCCCTTTGCGAAATATCCACGGGTGATTGGTCACGAATTTTTCGGCGTGATCGATGCGGTCGGTGACGGTGTTGATACTGCCCGTCTGGGTGAACGTGTTGCCGTCGATCCGGTCGTAAGCTGCGGCAACTGCTATCCCTGCTCGGTGGGCCGCCCCAACGTCTGCACCACGTTGCAGGTGACGGGCGTGCATCGTGACGGCGGTTTCAGTGAGTATGCGCTGACACCGGCAAACAATGCCTGGCGCCTGCCGGACACCATTCCCGACCAGCTCGCCAGTCTGGTCGAGCCGTTTACCATCGCGGCCAATATCACGGCCTTTCTCAGGCCGCAGCCGGACGACGTGGCGCTGATTTATGGTGCTGGCCCGATGGGACTGACCGCGATTCAGGTGCTGAAAGGCGTCTATAAGGTGAAAAAGGTAATGGTGGTGGATCGGCTGCCGGAACGTCTGGCGCTGGCTGAACAGAGTGGTGCCGACCAGCTGTTCGACAACAGCGCGATCCCGCTGGCAGCGCAGCTGGAGGGCGTGCAGCCCACGCTGATTATTGATGCGGCCTGCCATCCCGCCATTCTGGCGGAAGCCGTCGCGCTCGCCTCACCGGCGGCGCGTATCGGCCTGCTCGGCTTCTCCGGTGAACCCTGCAGCCTTACTCAGCAGAGCCTGACCAGTAAAGAGCTGTCGCTGTTTACCTCACGTCTGAACAGCAACCGCTTTCCGCAGGTGATCGACTGGATAGAAAAAGGGTTAATCCAGCCAGAAAAACTGGTCACACACACTTTCCCCCTGCAGGAGATTGAGCGCGCGATGACCCTGTTCGAAAAAGATCCGCGCACCTGCTGCAAAGTGATCCTTCAGATGGGGTAATGCGTTGCTGAACACCAGGTGTCCTGAGCCAGCGTTCGCGCTGGCACACTTAAAAAGAGAAAACAGATCACGGAGTTTTTATGTTCAAGAATCTGCGCTGGACCCTCGTTTTACTGCTGTTTCTGGTTTACATGATCAATTACCTCGATCGTGTCGCGCTCTCCCTGACGGTTCCGCTGGTTGAAAAAGATCTGGCGATCAATGCAGAGCAGTTCGGCATGATTTTCGGCAGCTTTTTCTTTGGCTATGCCCTGTTCAACTTTGTCGGCGGCCTCGCCACCGACCGCTTTGGCCCTAAGATTGTGCTGGCCGTAGCGGTGGCCGCGTGGTCCATCTTCTGCGGTATGACCGCGCTGGCCACCGGCTTCTGGTCGCTGCTGATCCTGCGCGTGCTGTTCGGCATGGCAGAAGGCCCCATCTGCTCCTCGGCTAACAAAGCGATTAACGGCTGGTTCCCGAAAAAACAGGCCGCAACGGCCATGGGCTTACTGAGTGCCGGGTCGCCGCTGGGCGGTGCCGTCGCCGGTCCGATTATTGGCTATCTGGCCCTGGCTTACGGCTGGCGTCCGGCGTTTGTGATTGTCTGCTGCATCGGGCTGGTCTGGATGACATTCTGGCTCTTCTTCGCGGCGGACAATCCGGCGAAGAGCAAGCGCGTCACTGAAGAAGAGCGGCTGCTGATCGAACGCCTCAAGGCGACCAGCCCGAACGATGAGGTAGACCTGTCAGAAACGGCTCATCCGTTTGGTTACTACCTGCGCCAGCCGATTATCCTGGTCACGGCGTTTGCCTTCTTCTGCTACAACTACATCCTGTTCTTCTTCCTGAGCTGGTTCCCGGCCTATCTGGTGCAGGCACACGGCCTGGATATTAAATCGATGAGTATCACCACCATGATCCCGTGGATCGTCGGTTTCGTCGGTCTGGCGCTGGGCGGCTGGATCTCCGATAAAATCTTTAACATCACCGGCAAGCTGTTGTTGTCACGCAAAATTGTGCTGGTGGTCTCACTGCTGGCCGCGGCAATTTGCGTGGCGCTGGCGGGTACGATAAAAGAGGTCGTGCCTGCCGTGATGATGATGTCGGTATCGATTTTCTTTCTCTACATCACCGGCGCGATCTACTGGGCCATCATTCAGGATGTGGTACATAAGAGTCGCATCGGCAGCATCAGCGGCTTCATCCATCTGACAGGCAGCCTCTCCGGCATCATCGGGCCGATTGTCACCGGCTTTATTGTTCAGCACACCGGCAAATTCGACAGCGCCTTCGTGCTGGCCGGTTGTGTCGCCGCGCTGGGCGCCTTCCTGGTCTTGTTTGTGATTCGCAGTCCGAAAACCCAGGACAAACCGGTTTCGGTCTGAGTGTTGTTCCGCTAACAGAACGCTGACTGGGGCGCTGAGCGCCCCGCTTTTCAAAAGGACGGATTATGTTACAGATTGATCGCCTGCCTGCTGAGGTTAAACGCCCCTCCTACGACCGCAGCAAACTGAAGACCCGCATGGTACACATCGGTTTTGGTGCCTTTCACCGCGCACATCAGGCGATGTGCAGCGACAGGCTGGCCGAAGAACAGGGCAGCGACTGGGGCTACTGTGAGGTCAATCTCATGAACAGCACCGGACTGATTACGGCGCTGCGCCAGCAGGACCTGCTCTACACCCTCACTGAGCTGGCGGATGGGTCTCAGCAGACCCGGGTGATCGGCGTCATCACCAGTGCCCTGAAAGGCGACAAAGACGGTATCGAAGCTGTGATCAACGCCATGAGCCAGCCGGATATCGCCATCGTCTCCATGACCGTGACCGAAAAGGGTTACTGCCATCTGCCCGCCAGCGGCAATTTAAACAGCGATCATCCTGATATCGTCCATGACCTGCAGAATCCGCAAGCCCCCCGCACGGTGCCCGGTGTCATTCTGGCGGCGATCCGCCGTCGCCGCGAGCTGGGATTACCGCCCTTCACCGTGATGTCCTGTGACAACATGCCGGAGAATGGGCATGTGACCCGCAATGTAGCGACCCAGCTGGCGGAGCGTCAGGATCCTGCGCTGGCAGAGTACATTCAGCAGCACATCACCTTTCCCTCCACCATGGTGGACCGCATCGTTCCGGCCATGACCGACACCGCACTGGCCGCGCTGCACAAGCGTCTGGGATGTGAAGATCCGGTCGCGATTGAAGCAGAACCCTTCTTTCAGTGGGTGATAGAAGATAACTTCGTTAATGGTCGCCCGGCGTGGGAGAAAGCGGGTGCGGAACTGGTCAGTGATGTACTGCCCTATGAAGAGATGAAACTGCGCATGCTGAATGGCAGTCACTCTTTCCTGGCCTACCTCGGCTTTCTGGCGGGGTATGAGTACATCAGCGACTGTGTGGCCGATCCCCATTTCCGCGCCGCCGCCCGTTCACTGATGATTGATGAACAGGCCCCGACGCTGCGCACCCAGGGCGTGGATCTGAATGCCTATGCCGATTCGCTGATCGCCCGCTATGAAAACCGTGCGATTAAACATCGCACAGGGCAGATCGCCACTGACGGCACACAAAAACTGCCGCAGCGCCTGCTCGACAGTCTGCGCTGGCACCTGCAGCGTGGCAGCCGCTGCGACCTGCTGCTGCTCGGCGTCGCGGGCTGGATGCGCTATGTGGGCGGCGTTGATGAACAGGGCCAGCCGATTGAGATCCGTGATCCGATGCAGAAAAAACTGGCGGAGTGCGTTGCCGCCAGCGAAGAGGGTGAAGCGCGCGTGCGGGCGCTGCTCGCCCTCCGCGAAGTGTTTGGCGATGATTTGCTGCAGAACGACGACGTGGTCGCCCGACTGACGGCCTGGTATCAGCAACTGACCAGCCAGGGCGCGCGTGCCACAGTGCATCAGTGCCTGAATCGCGGCTGAAGGCGGGACAATAAAGCGCTGGCGCAGACGCAGCGTGCTGATTAGACTGACACTTTGCCAACGCGCTGGCGTCTGCCAGCCGTAATAGGGATATTGCTGCATGTCGAGCGCCTATACCATTACCACCAGCGAACCGGTCAATCAGCAGATTTACCGTTATCTGCGCAAAGATATTGTCACCTGCGCGATTCAGCCAGGTTCGCTGCTCTCTGAAAAAGAGGTCTCCGCACGCTTCAGCGTCTCACGTCAGCCGGTGCGCGAAGCGTTTATCAAGCTGGCGGAAGCCGGACTGGTACAGGTATTGCCGCAGCGCGGCACGTTCGTGCGTAAAATCTCCGCTAAGCGGGTCGCGGATGGCCGCTTTATCCGTGAGGCGGTGGAAGTGTCGGTGGTTCGTCGTGCCGCGCTGGAGATTAGTGATTCGGCGCTGATGACGCTGGAGCACAATCTGCAACTGCAGCGGATGGCGGCGGAGCGGCATGACAGCCAGGCGTTCCTCACGCTTGACGATGAGTTTCATCGTCTGATCGCGGAAAGCATTGACTGCAAGCTGGCCTGGGAAACGGTCGAGAATATCAAAGCGACGATGGATCGGGTGCGCTTCCTGACGCTGAGTGAAGTCTCACCGCCGGAAAAGGTCATTGAGCAGCATGAAGAGATTTATGCCGCGCTGAAACAGCACGATGCCGATGCCGCCGAAGCGGCCATGCGTCATCACCTGCAGGAGATGATCTTCTCCATCACCCCGATTGCTGAGCGCAACAGCGCCTGGTTTGAAGCCCCCTGAATCCCTCCCGCGGGGTGCCCGCCTCGCCTGATTATCCGGGCGAGACGGGCAGTCTCTCTTACCACCATTGATGAAAATGGTGAACCGGCCCGATGCCCTTGCCGACCTCCAGCGAATCCGCCTGCATCAGCGCCTGCTGCAGCCAGTTTTTCGCTTCCTCAATCGTCGTCTCCCATCCGTCATGACGCGGACGCAATGCGGCCAGTGCCGCCGACAGCGTGCAGCCGGTGCCATGCGTATGACGGGTCTTCACGCGCGTTGTACTGAACCGCTGCTCTGCCGATGGTGTAATCAGCCAGTCGGGACTCTCCGCTGCCGTAAGATGCCCTCCTTTCATCAGCACGGCCTGACAGCCCAGCGCCAGCAACGCCCGCCCCTGTTCGCGCATCTCCGTCTCATCGGTGGCAATGGCGCAACCCAGCAGGGCCGCCGCCTCTGGCAGGTTCGGAGTGATCAGCGAAACCTGCGGCAGCAACCGCTCACGAACGCTGGCGACGGCGTCCGGTGAGAGCAGCGCATCACCACTTTTCGCCACCATCACGGTATCCAGCACCACAAAAGGGATCGCCGCCTGCTTCAGCCGCGCCGCCACCTGCTCCACGATAGCCGTTTCTGACAGCATGCCGATTTTCGCGCTGTCGATACGCACGTCATTCAGCACAGAATCGAGCTGGGCGGCGACAAAGTCCGGTTCGATGCGATAAACAGCCTGCACGCCCTGCGTATTTTGTGCCACCAGCGCGGTGATGACGCTGGTGCCATAAGCGCCCAGCGCCGAGAACGTTTTCAGATCGGCCTGGATCCCTGCGCCACCGCTGGGATCGGTGCCGGCAATGGTCAGGGCATTAATGCGTTTCATGATTGCCCTCCAGGGTCCAGAGTGCATCCAGAAACGCCGTGGCAAAGCTGCCGGGCCCATTCGCCTGCCCCGCTGCCTTTTCACCGGCTGTCGCCATCACCTGACAGGCCGCGGCAATATTCAGCAGGCCATCGCCGGGCAGCGCGCTGAACCCGGCCACCACCGCCGAGAGCGCACAGCCGGTTCCCACGACTCGCGTCAGCATGGGAGAGCCGCCACGAATGGCAAAAGTGCGCTGACCATCGGTTGCGTAGTCCACTTCACCGGTGACGATGACCCGCGTGTTCCACTCTTTCGCCAGCTGCCGCGCCGCGTCGAGCGCCGCATCTGCCGGGTGAAGCGTATCCACGCCGCGTCCGCCACTGGCCTGCTGCGCCAGCGCCAGAATCTCTGACGCATTGCCGCGAATCACCGCCGGTTGCTGACTTAATAATTGCTGGCAGAAGTCGCTGCGCAGCGTCAGGGCACCGACAGCGACCGGATCGAGCGTCCAGGGCGTGCCCGCCTCCCGCGCCGCGTTAACCGCTGCCTGCATCGCCCGCTGACGCTCGCGCGTCAGCGTCCCGACATTAATCAGCAGGGCATCCGCAAAGCCGCTGAACTGTGCCGCTTCGTCAGCATCGATCACCATCGCGGGTGACGCATTGAGTGCCAGCAGGACGTTGGCGGTAAAGTTCTGCACCACGTCATTCGTCATGCAGTGCACCAGCGGTGACTGACGGCGAAAGGTGTGCAGAAGGGGCGCGAACTGCGCGGCAGAAAGGTGTTGAGATGGCTGTATCATCGTAGCTCCCAACCGGCGGACAAGAAGGCGAATGCGGTCAGGCATCAGACTTCCCTACGCTGGCATTATCCAGATCAGGTAATACGGGTATTTCTCAGCCTTCACAAAGAAGGGCACCCCGAGTCGAATTACGGTTTGCAGCATAGGCAAGCCGTTCTCTGAAAGCAAGCAACAGCCGCCAGCGAAATGACCGGAACGGAACCTTACGCATGATCCCGATCAACGTTCCATGGTGCAAAAAAAGGCTTAATGCTGCGGGCCTCAGGGATACCTCTTAAGAGGTACTTCTGCTGTCAGGCCTCATGAGCCCTGGCCATCGCTCGGACTCTGACCATTTCATAATAATTAACCTGCGCGAAACACCGTTGTAAAAAAACACTTTATTTCATGGAGTTATCGACTCCTGAAGCGGAACTTCATACTACTCAGGATGTATGATGCGATTGTCAGCGCTTATTCCTCACCGCCATCGATGGCAGGATATTCAAATCGAACGCCAGGGCGCCATCGCCCCTAATGGCCGACATTACCTTTCCACCTATATTTCGGCCCGTTGTGCGGGCTGCGGCGAAACTATCCATCGTGTTTATTACCGGGACATCAGTGACCAGCAGGCGCGTCGCTGGTTAGGCTGACAGCCCGCCCGACGGCCTGTTCCAAAGCAGGGATGAGTTAACAGTTAGTTAGCGATTTGTTAGTCTGATAACTATCCATGGTTTACCCAGACGCCTCTTATGCCACTGCTGTTTGAAAGCCTGAGCCATCAGATTTACCTGTCAGCCCCGCTGTTTATCCTGATCCTGCTCGGATATGGGCTGACACGCTTCGGAAAATGGCCTGCCAGCATCAGCGAAGGCATGAACCGCTTTGTGTTTAACGTTGCGCTGCCCTGCATGCTGTTTCGGGTGATGAGTACCTTCTCGCAAAGCCCGCCGGTGGATGCGCGCCTGCTGCTGGCCTTTTTTGGCAGTTGCCTGCTGGTGTTTATCGTGGGACGCCTGCTGGCGACACGGCTGTTTCAGCTTGACGGCGTGGCCGCCTCGGTCTTTGCGCTGGGGGGGATCTTCTCCAACAACGTGATGCTGGGGATCCCGGTGGCTACCGTCCTGCTCGGGCCAGAAGCGCTGCCACCGGTGGCGCTGGTGCTGGTGTTTAACAGCCTCATCCTCTGGACCCTGCTGACCGTTTCGGTCGAGTGGGCAAAACAGGGCAGCTTTTCCCTGACAGGTCTCTGGCGCACCCTGATCGGCGTGCTGAAAAATCCGCTCATCGTCGGCATTCTCAGCGGCACGGCCTGGAGCTTTCTGCAGCACCCCTTGCCGCAGATCGCCGCTGAACCGCTGCGGATGCTGGCCTCGCTGGCGGCCCCCCTGTCGCTGGTCACGCTGGGCATGAGCCTGGCACATTATCGGGTGCGGGAGGGTTTAAAAGAGAGTTATACGATCTGCCTGCTGAAGCTGGTTCTGCAACCGATGACGGTATGGGCTATCGCGTGGCTGACCGGTTTGCCTCCGCTGGAGAGTAAAGTGGTGGTGCTGCTGGGGTCGATGGCGGTCGGGGTTAACGTCTATCTGATGTCGCAGAAATTCAATGTCATTACCGGCCCGGCGGCGGCCAGTATGCTTTTCTCTACGGTGTTTGCGGCCGTGACGACGCCGGTATGGATGATGCTGATGACGCTGGCGGGCTATTAACAGGCGCATAAAAAAAGCCCCTCAGCACTGGGGCTGAAGGGCTTATTGCCAGGCTGATGAAACTTACTCAGCCGTTTTGGTACGGATCAGATAGTCAAAGGCACTCAGTGACGCTTTCGCACCTTCGCCGCTGGCAATGATGATCTGCTTGTACGGCACGGTGGTGCAGTCGCCTGCTGCGAAGACGCCTTTCAGGCTGGTTTCGCATTTCGCATCGATGATGATTTCGCCCATTTTGTTGCGCTCAACCGCGCCTTCCAGCCATGGGGTGTTCGGCAACAGACCGATCTGGACAAAGATACCGGAGAGCGGCAGCTCATGGGTGGTCTGCGTCGTACGGTCAATGTAGTGCAGGCCGGTCACTTTGCTGCCGTCGCCTTTCACTTCCGTGGTCTGCGCGTTCAGGATCACATCAACATTCTTCAGGCTGCGCAGTTTATCCTGCAGCACGCGGTCAGCACGCATCTCACCAGCAAACTCCAGCAGCGTCACGTGTTCCACGATACCGGCCAGATCAATTGCCGCTTCCACGCCGGAGTTACCGCCGCCGATGACCGCGGTGCGCTTGCCTTTAAACAGCGGGCCATCACAGTGCGGGCAGTAGGTAACACCTTTGGTGCGATACTCTTCTTCACCCGGCACGCCCATGTTACGCCAGCGTGCGCCGGTCGCCAGGATGATGCTGCGTGATTTCAGTACGGCGCCAGAGGCGGTTTCGATGGCGTGCAGTCCGCCCTCTTTCGCCGCCGGGATCAGTTTAATGGCGCTCTGGCTGTCGATGACATCCACATTGTAATCATCAACGTGTGCACGCAGTGAACCTGCCAGTTTTGCACCTTCGGTTTTAGGTACAGAGATATAGTTTTCGATATCGACCGTATCCAGCACCTGCCCACCGAAACGCTCGCCCATCAGGCCGGTACGGATACCTTTACGCGCGGAGTAGATGGCTGCTGCTGCGCCCGCCGGGCCGCTGCCGATAATCAGAACTTCATACGCGTCACGCTTGTTCAGCTCTTCCGCTGCGCGTTTGTCCGCGTTGGTATCCACTTTGCTGACGATTTCCGCCAGGCTCATGCGACCCTGACCAAACTCTTTACCGTTAAGGTAAACCGCTGGCACGCCCATCACGTTGCGTTCCTGAATCTCATTCTGGAACAGGCCACCGTCGATTGCGGTGTGGCTGATGCGCGGGTTAATCACCGCCATCAGGTTCAGCGCCTGCACCACATCAGGACAGTTGTGGCAGGAGAGTGAATAGTAGGTTTCGAAATGGAGATCGCTGTCCAGCTCAGCAACCTGATCCAGCAGGCTCTGGGCTTCTTTAGACGGATGCCCACCGGTCTGTAACAGTGCCAGCACCAGTGAGGTAAATTCGTGACCCAGAGGTGAACCGGCAAAACGCGGGCCGCTGTTCGAACCTGGGTTAGTGATCAGAAACGAGGGCTTACGCACCTGACGATCGTTCTCTTCGCGGAAGCTGACTTTGTCAGACAAACCGGCGATATCAACCAACAGTTCACGGATCTCGGTTGATTTTGCCCCCTCATCCAGGGTGGCGATCAACTCAACAGGTTTGGTTAATTTCTCAAGGTAAGCCTTGAGCTGCGTTTTCAAATTTGTGTCGAGCATAGTGATATCCTGGTCAAAAAATCGGGTGCCGTGGCACCCGATTGGAGAATGGTCGAAAGGCCGAAGCGGGATTAGATTTTGCCAACCAGGTCCAGAGATGGAGCCAGCGTTGCATCACCTTCTTTCCATTTCGCCGGGCAGACTTCACCTGGGTGAGAAGCAACGTACTGAGCCGCTTTCACTTTGCGCAGCAGGTCAGAGGCGTCACGGCCAATGCCTTCAGCGGTGATTTCGATAGCCTGGATAACGCCTTCCGGGTCAACGATGAAAGTACCACGGTCAGCCAGACCTTCTGCTTCACGCATGATTTCGAAGTTGCGGGTCAGCGCGCCAGTCGGGTCGCCGATCATCGCATACTGGATCTTCGCGATGGTGTCAGAAGAACCGTGCCAGGCTTTGTGGGTAAAGTGGGTGTCGGTAGAAACGGAGTAGATATCTACGCCCAGTTTCTGGAACTCTTCGTAGTGATCAGCCACGTCACCCAGCTCGGTCGGGCAGACGAAGGTGAAGTCAGCAGGATAGAAGAAGAACACACTCCATTTACCTTCAACGTCTTTCTCGGTTACGTCGATGAATTCGCCGTTTTTGAATGCTGCGTTTTTGAACGGCTTGATTTTGGTATTGATAATAGACATCTGTGGCCTCCGTTAAAATATGTGATGCAGGTTACATAATTTTCGGGCCAACATCTAATATGCAGACGTTATCAATCTGATTAACGAAAGCTATCAAACGCTGAGAGCCTGATGCTCTCTGGCCCGCCGGGCAGTGTACAGCGATTTTCATGACATTAAACCCGCTTTGTCTTTCCCCCTCTCTTCCCGAATCGCTGCTAGTTTTGTAAGACCGGATAAAAAGGGAGCAGAGCTGTGGAGATACGTCCGTTTACTGAAGCCGATCGTCCTTTCCTGCGAACGCTGTTTCTCGCGGTGCGACGACATAACTGGCGCTGGCTGGATGGCAGCGAATGGCAGCTGGAAGATTTTGATGGGGTGATCCTGGGGGAGACGGTGCTGGTCGCCGAGGCTGAGGGGCAGCGCGTCGGATTTGCCGGACTGCTGGAGAACGACAACTTTCTGCACAGTCTCTATGTCGATCCCGACTGGCAGGGGCGCGGCGTGGGCAGTGCCCTGCTGGAGAACGTCCAGGCGCGCTTCACCTCAACCGGGGCGCTGAAGTGTCTGCAGATGAACAAAGCAGCCCAGGCGTTTTACCTGAAACATGGCTGGAAGATGATTTCGGAAGGTGAAGGGGAGCATGGCGGCTACGTGCTGATGCACTACCCGCTGGCGTCGGCCTATGCCAGCGGGTCGGGTCGGGCTTAGAGTGCGCGGAAGGCGATCTCGCCAGGGATCACCTCACCCTGCCAGTAAAGCTGGGCGGCGACGCGTCCGGCCAGCTGGCGATAGAGCGCCGTAAAATCGCTGTCTGGCCGGCGGATCACCGTCGGTTCGCCTTCATCGAGATCCTCGCGCAGGTCGATGTGCAGCGGCAGCTGGGCCAGCAGCTGCGTCTGGTAATCCTCAACCAGTTTCTGCGCCCCGCCGGTGCCGAAAATCGGCTCGTGATAGCCGCACTGACTGCAGATATGCAGGCTCATATTTTCCACCACGCCCAGCACCGGAACATTGACCTTCTCAAACATCACCAGCCCTTTGCGGGCATCAATCAGGGCAATATCCTGCGGCGTGGTGACCACCAGCGCGCCGGTGACCGGCACGTTCTGCGCCAGCGTGAGCTGAATGTCGCCGGTACCCGGAGGCATATCCAGCACCAGATAATCCAGTTCCGGCCACAGCGTCTCGTTCAGCAGCTGCATCAGCGCTTTACTGGCCATCGGGCCGCGCCACACCATCGCGTTATCATCGGTGACCAGATAGCCAATCGAGTTCGTTGCCAGCCCGTGCGCCATAATCGGGGCCATATGGGTGCCATCCGGCGAAGTCGGCCGCTGGTCCTGCGTGCCGAGCATGTTCGGCACTGACGGGCCATAGATGTCGGCGTCGAGGATCCCGACGCGCGCGCCTTCGGCGGCCAGCGCCAGCGCCATATTCACGGCAGTGCTCGATTTGCCGACGCCCCCTTTGCCGGAGCTGACCGCGATGATATTTTTCACGCCGTTTACGCCCGGCTGATTTTTCACTCGCTTCAGGGTGGCAATATCATGACTGAGCCGCCAGTCGATCGCTCGCGCGCCGGTCTGGCGCAGCAGTTCGGCGCTGACCTGCTCTTTCAGGGCGTCAAACCCGCTGGCCCAGGCAAAAGGCATCATCACTTCAATGTGCAGCGTACCGTCAAGCTGCGCCACATGATGCAGCGCCTTCAGCGCGGTCAGGTTCTGGTGCAGGGTCGGATGCTCAAAGCGTTTCAGTACGCCAGCCACGATGGCGCGCAGCCCTTCTGGCGTATGCGGTTCCCGGGATTGTGCTGTCATCCCTCACTCCTTATTTATGCTCTGCTTACGCTGTTTTCAGCGAGGTAACCTCAATGATATCAGAAGCACATGGATTCGCGGCGACTGGCGGGATGAATCCCTTGTGTTTACGCAGGAGAAGCCTTCAGTTACCATCTAAGCCCGTTTTTTCAATCAACAGAAAGCTACGCAAACTATGACTCAAGTCGCTAAAAAAATTCTGGTAACGTGCGCCCTGCCCTACGCGAACGGATCAATCCATCTCGGCCACATGCTCGAGCATATCCAGGCAGACATTTGGGTGCGTTATCAGCGAATGCGTGGCAATCAGGTTTATTTCATCTGCGCCGACGATGCGCACGGTACCCCTATCATGCTGAAAGCGCAGCAGCTGGGGATTGCACCGGAGCAGATGATTGCAGAAATGAAACAGGAGCATGAAACGGACTTTGCCGGTTTCAATATCAGCTATGACAACTATCACTCAACGCATGGCGACGAAAACCGTGAGCTGGCCGGGCTGATCTACGGTCGCCTGAAAGAGAACGGTTTCATCAAGAACCGCACGATTTCGCAGCTGTATGACCCGCAAAAAGGGATGTTCCTGCCGGATCGCTTTGTGAAAGGCACCTGCCCGAAATGTAAATCACCTGACCAGTATGGCGACAACTGCGAAGTCTGCAGCGCGACCTACAGCCCGACAGAGCTGATCGATCCGAAATCCGTGGTGTCCGGTGCGACGCCGGTGCTGCGTGATTCCGAACACTTCTTCTTTGATCTGCCCTCCTTCAGCGAGATGCTGCGTGCCTGGACCCGTTCTGGCGCACTGCAGGATCAGGTTGCAAACAAAATGCAGGAGTGGTTTGAGTCGGGCCTGCAGCAGTGGGATATCTCCCGCGACGCGCCTTACTTCGGTTTTGAAATTCCGGGTGCGCCGGGCAAATATTTCTACGTCTGGCTGGATGCGCCTATCGGCTATATGGGCTCGTTCAAAAACCTGTGCGATAAGCGCGGCGACATCGACTTCGACGAGTTCTGGCGTAAAGACTCCACCACCGAGCTGTACCACTTCATCGGTAAAGATATCGTCTATTTCCACAGCCTGTTCTGGCCCGCGATGCTGGAAGGCAGCAACTTCCGCAAGCCAAACAACCTGTTTGTGCACGGCTATGTCACCGTCAACGGTGCAAAAATGTCGAAGTCGCGTGGCACCTTTATTAAGGCCAGCACCTGGCTGCAGCATCTGGATGCCGACAGCCTGCGCTATTACTATGCGGCGAAACTCTCTTCACGCATCGACGATATCGACCTGAACATGGAAGATTTTGTTCAGCGCGTGAACGCCGACATCGTCAACAAAGTGGTTAACCTGGCGTCACGTAACGCGGGCTTTATCACCAAACGCTTTGACGGCAAACTGGCAGCTGAGCTGGCCGATCCGGCCCTTTATCAGACCTTCGTGGATGCCTCAGAGAAGATTGGTGAAGCCTGGGCCAGCCGAGAGTTCAGCCGTGCGATTCGTGAGATCATGGCGCTGGCCGACCTGGCTAACCGCTATGTCGATGAGCAGGCACCATGGGTGGTGGCGAAGCAGGAAGGCCGCGATGCCGACCTGCAGGCTATCTGCTCAATGGGGATCAACCTGTTCCGCATCCTGATGACCTGGCTGAAGCCGGTGCTGCCTTCCCTGAGCGCACGCGCCGAAGATTTCCTGAAGTGCGAGCTGAGCTGGGATGCTATCGCCCAGCCGCTGCTGGATCATCAGGTCGCGCCGTTTAAAGCGCTCTACAGCCGCATTGAAATGGCGAAGGTTGAGGGACTGATTGCGGCCTCAAAAGAGGATGCTGCCGCCGCAGCTGCACCGGCCGCAAGCGGCCCGCTGGCAGATTCACCTGTCGGTGAGCCCATCACCATCGACGATTTCGCCAAAGTGGATATGCGCGTGGCGCTGATTGAGCAGGCGGAACTGGTTGAGGGCTCAGACAAGCTGCTGCGTCTGCAACTTGACCTGGGCGGGGAAAAACGTCAGATCTTCTCCGGCATCCGCGCCGCTTATCCTGATCCGTCAGTGCTGGTCGGTAAAATGACCATCATCGTCGCCAACCTCGCACCACGTAAGATGCGCTTCGGCATCTCTGAAGGCATGGTGCTGTCAGCAGGACCGGGCGGCAAAGATCTCTTCGTGCTCTCCGTGGATAGCGGTGCGGTACCGGGTATGCCGGTTAAGTAACCCGCGGCTGACGGAATCCGTTCCGGACTGAAACCCTTTGCGCCTCTGCAGGTGCGAAGGGTTTTTTTATATCCGCCACGCACGCTCTCTTCCTGCACAGGTGAACGCAACCTCCTCTCCTGCCGCTTTCGGGCGCATAAATGTGATCGCTAGCACGCTAAGCGGTTAATGCGTATGATGAAGCTCAGTAAAAACAGGAGCCTGCCATGCTCACCGTGCTGTCTGTCTGCGGGCGCTATCTGCGCGCCTTTATCATCATTTATCTCTGCCTGTATGCCGGAATCGGCATCGCCTCGCTGCTGCCCATTACCCTGCCCGGCAGCATTATCGGCATGTTAATTCTGTTTGCCCTGCTCGCGTCGCAAATCCTGCCGGTAAGCTGGGTGAAACCGGGCTGTCATCTGCTGATTCGCTATATGGCCCTGCTGTTTGTGCCGATCAGCGTCGGGGTGATGAACTACACCGATGTCCTGACCGCGCAGTTTGGCCCTATCGTGATCTCCTGTGTCGTCAGCACCCTGCTGGTGCTCTCGATTGTCGGCGTGAGCGCCCACAAGCTGCACAGCCGGAAGCCGGCCGGGGAGTCGGGCGATGAGTGAAATCTGGTGGTCACTGCCGCTGACGCTGGCGGCCTTTTTCCTGGCGCGCAAACTGGCAATACGGCTGAAGCTCCCGCTGCTCAATCCGCTGCTGGTCGCGATGGCGATAATTATTCCGATACTGCTGCTGTTGCAGCTGCCCTACTCGCGCTATTTCGCTGGCAGCCAGATTCTCAATCAGCTGCTGCAACCGGCGGTGGTGGCCCTGGCACTGCCGCTCTATGAACAGATCCATCAGATCCGCGCCCGCTGGAAATCCATTATCGGCGTCTGCTTTATCGGCAGCCTGACCGCCATGACTTCGGGCACGGCCATTGCGCTCTGGCTGGGGGCGACGCCCGAAATTGCGGCCACTATCGTGCCGAAATCGGTGACCACACCGATTGCCATGGCCGTCTCCGGTTCATTGCACGGTATTCCGGCCATCAGCGCCATCTGTGTGCTGATCGCCGGGGTGCTGGGTGCGGTCTTCGGTCATATGGTGCTGAACCTGCTCGGTGTGAAGTCTAAAGCCGCACGCGGTCTGGCGATTGGCAATGCGTCACATGCACTCGGCACGGCGCGTGCAGCCGAACTCGATTTTCAGGAGGGCGCCTTCAGCTCGCTGGCGCTGGTGATCTGCGGCATCATCACCTCACTGCTGGCCCCCTTTGTTTTTCCGCTGCTGCTGCACTGGTTTGGCTAAAACTTTGCGAGAGATCTCGCAAAGTTGAAACATGCAACACAGGTTACATTGTCAGAGCGACCTGGATCACATATAAACCCGTGACCGGCACGTCGCCCTGCTGAATTTAATGAGGCTCTCATGCAATCCCGTTTCCTCTCCGCTTTTGAGGCATTGCCATCAACGCTGCAAACGGCGCTGGCTCCCCTGCTGGACGATCCTGACTTTGAGGCGCGACTGAGCGCCAGCCAGGTCGCTGCACTGCAGCAACAGACGCAGATGGACGCCGATACGCTGGCGCTGGCGCTGCTGCCCCTGGCAGCGGCCTGCGCTGTCGCCACCGTGTCCCACTTCAACGTCGGCGCGATTGCCCGTGGCGTCAGCGGTGCCTGGTACTTCGGGGCCAACATGGAGTTTGTCGGCGCCCCTTTGCAGCAGACGGTTCACGCCGAGCAGAGCGCGATTACCCACGCCTGGCTGTGTGGCGAGCCGCAGCTGGAGAGCATCACCGTCAACTACACGCCGTGCGGTCACTGCCGCCAGTTTATGAACGAGCTGAACAGCGGCACCGCTATTCGTATCAGCCTGCCGCAGCGCGCGGTGAGTACACTGGCTGACTATCTGCCGGATGCGTTTGGCCCGCGCGACCTCGACATCAGCACTTTCCTGATGGACCGCGTTGACCACGGCTACGTCGCTGCGGGTGACGAACTGGTGCAGGCGGCCGTTGCCGCCGCCAATGCCAGTCACGCCCCCTACAGCCAGTCGCACGCCGGGGTTGCGCTGCTGACCGTGAGCGGTTCAATTGTCACCGGCCGCTATGCGGAAAACGCCGCGTTTAATCCCAGCTTCCCGCCCCTTCAGGCGGCGCTGGTGCGGCTGAACATGCAGGGCGGCGATGTCCGTCAGATAAAAAGAGCGGTATTAGCGGAAGCAGAAAATGCCACGCTGAGCCAGTTTGCCGCCACGCAAGCCACGCTGCAGACATTTGGCTGCAGTGAGCTGCTGCATGTGACGCTGAACAAAGCATAACCGGCTGTCAGAAAGGCCACAGTTTTGTGAGCTTTTATGAACAAACGCTGTACTTCTGCGGGAAATTTCATAGGATCTGGCGCCAGAATTCACGTCATGACAAATTACTCTGAATAATTCAGGTTGCAGGATGGCAGCACGGTCGTGAATTTTCCCGCAGCGGTGACCCTGCCGCTACAGGCCTGCAGTCTGAGCTATAACGGGTAAGAAAACTGGCGCTACCTTTCCGGCGTGACGCCAGACAACACTGCAACCGGAGCATCACCGCATGGAACTCGACTACGAAAGTAAACGCCCGCTTTATATCCCATATGCTGGCCCGATTTTGCTTGAATTTCCCCTGCTGAACAAAGGCAGCGCCTTTACCCTCGAAGAACGTAACGAATTTAACCTCAATGGTCTGCTGCCTGAAGCGGTGGAATCGATTGAAGAGCAGGCAAAGCGCGCCTGGCGTCAGTTCCAGGACTTCAAAAACAATAACGATAAGCACGTCTACCTGCGAAACATCCAGGACACGAACGAAACGCTGTTCTACCGCCTGCTGGATAACCATCTCGAAGAGATGATGCCCATCATCTACACCCCGACCGTCGGCGCAGCCTGCGAACACTTC
The DNA here is from genome assembly GCF_000255315.1 of Pantoea sp. Sc1. Lineage (NCBI taxonomy): Bacteria > Pseudomonadati > Pseudomonadota > Gammaproteobacteria > Enterobacterales > Erwiniaceae > Pantoea > Pantoea sp. Sc1. The sequence goes on along the minus strand of NZ_AJFP01000001.1, from coordinate 1,494,955 downwards.
TCTGAAATCTACCGTCGTGCGCGTGGCGTTTTCATCTCCTACCCGAACCGCGATCGCATCGAAGATATGCTGCAGAACGCCACCAAACAGAATGTGAAGGTGATTGTGGTGACCGATGGCGAGCGTATCCTGGGTCTGGGCGACCAGGGCATCGGCGGAATGGGGATTCCGATTGGTAAGCTTTCACTCTATACCGCCTGCGGCGGCATCAGCCCGGCTTACACCCTGCCGGTCGTGCTGGATGTCGGCACCAATAACCAGCAGCTGCTGAACGACCCGCTCTATATGGGCTGGCGTCATCCGCGTATCACCGGCGAAGAGTATGATGCTTTCGTCAATGAGTTCATTCAGGCCGTTAAGCGCCGCTGGCCGAAGGTGCTGTTGCAGTTCGAAGATTTCGCCCAGAAGAACGCGATGCCGCTGCTGAACCGCTATCGCGAAGAGGTCTGCTGCTTTAACGATGATATTCAGGGCACTGCTGCCGTCACCGTCGGCACGCTGATCGCCGCCAGCCGCGCAGCCGGCAGCCGTCTGTGCGAGCAGAAAGTGGTCTTCCTGGGAGCCGGTTCCGCGGGTTGTGGTATCGCTGAACAGATCATTGCGCAGATGAAATCTGAAGGTCTGAGCGACGACGAAGCCCGTAGCCGGGTGATGATGGTGGATCGTTTTGGTCTGCTCACTGACAAACTGCCTAACCTGCTCGATTTCCAGAGCAAGCTGGTGCAGAAGAGCGAAAACCTGCAGAACTGGGATGTCGCCAGCGACTCAATCTCGCTGCTGGACGTAGTGCGCAATGCCCAGCCCGATATCCTGATTGGTGTTTCCGGTCAGCCGGGTCTGTTCACTGAAGAGATCATCCGTGAAATGCACAAGCACTGTAAGCGCCCTATCGTGATGCCACTGTCGAACCCGACATCACGCGTGGAAGCGACGCCAGCCGATATCATCGCCTGGACTGACGGTGCAGCACTGGTCGCCACCGGCAGCCCGTTCTCGCCAGTAAGCTGGAACGGTAAAACCTATCCGATCGCGCAGTGCAACAACTCCTACATCTTCCCGGGAATTGGTCTGGGTGTGATTGCCTCAGGCGCCAGCCGCGTCACCGACAGCATGCTGATGACCGCCAGCCGCGCACTGGCTGACTGCTCTCCGCTGGTCAACGAAGGCGAAGGCCCGGTACTGCCCGAGATCAAAGATATTCAGGGCGTGTCGAAGATCATTGCGATGGAAGTGGGCAAAGCCGCTCAGCTGGCGGGCGTTGCCGTGGTGACCTCAGAAGATGTGTTGTCACAGGCTATTGCCAACAACTTCTGGCTGCCGCAGTACCGTCACTATCGCCGTACCTCGATTTAATCCTCAGCCTGCCGGACCTGATAGGGTCCGGCAGTGTTCAAAAAGCGCACAGCCAGCCGGCAGTAACTTGCTTCGCTGCGACGCCTCAAGTAGCCTTGTGCCATCTCAACATTCTGACACCGAGTCTCCAGGCGCATGCTGAAACGCGTTTTCATTGGTCTGCTTTTCATCATCTTAGTGATGGTGGCAACTGCGCTCGGCCTCGATCGCTGGATCAGCTGGAAAACGGCGCCTTTCATCTACGAAAATGTCTCTTCTCTGCCGCATCGTCAGGTGGGCGTGGTACTGGGAACGGCAAAATATTACCGCACCGGCGTAATTAATCAGTATTACCTCTATCGTATGCAGGGTGCGCTAAACGCTTACAACAGCGGTAAAGTCAATTATCTGCTGCTGAGCGGGGATAATGCGCTGCAGAGTTATAACGAGCCGATGACAATGCGCCGTGATTTAATCAAAGCGGGCGTCGATCCGGCCGATATCGTGCTCGACTACGCCGGATTCCGCACGCTGGATTCGATCGTGCGTACCCGTAAGGTCTTTGATACCAACGACTTCATTATCATCACGCAGCGTTTTCATTGTGAGCGCGCGCTCTTCATCGCCCTGCAGCTGGGCATTCAGGCGCAGTGTTATGCCGTGCCCTCGCCGAAGAACATGCTTAGCGTGCGCTTCCGTGAAGTGGGGGCCCGGCTGGGTGCGCTGGCAGACCTCTTCCTGCTCAAGCGAGAACCCCGTTTCCTTGGCCCGCTGGTGCCCATTCCCGCCGTGCGAACCGTTCCGGATGATGCGCAGAGTTATCCTGCTGTGACGCCGGAACAGCTGCTGGAGCTGGAACAGAAGTTACGGAAATAGCTCAGTTGCCAGCACCGTGTTGCAGTCTGGCATTCATGTTAAAGGCTCAGTGAATTCTGACAGCAACCACTAAGCTCAACGCGCAGGGAACAGGGTCAGAAGAGGAAAGCGTCCCGCGCCATGGACGGCGCGGGCCGAGCGTGTCATGGATGACGGCTTTTGCGTCTTTCCGATCTGACCCTGTTTCCTGCGCAGGCTCCGTCTCAAAGCAATGACCTCAGCCTTTAAGCAGGCCGAGCGTGTCATGGATGACGGCCTTTGCGGCTTTCCGATCTGACCCTGTTTCCTGCGCAGGCTCCGTCTCAAAGCAATAACCTCAGCCTTTAAGCAGGCCGAGCGTGTCACGGACAACAGCTTTTGCGTCTTTCCGATCTGACCCTGTTCCCTTCGCATACTCCGTCTCACATCAACCGCCCAGCGCCATCCTCATAAAAAAAGCGACCCGAAGGTCGCTTTTTCCGCACCAGAGAACGTTACTTCTTACGCGAATACTTCAGTGAATCCAGCGCCACGGCGAAGATGATGATGCCGCCTTTAATAATGTACTGCCAGTAAGGGTTAACGCCGATATAGGTCAGACCGTAGTTGATAACAGTGAAGATCAACACACCGGTTACCACACCCGCCACGCTACCCACACCCCCGGCGAACGAGACGCCGCCGACCACACAGGCTGCAATCGCATCCAGCTCATACATAAAGCCGAGGTTGTTAGTCGCCGAACCGATACGACCCGCTTCCAGCATCCCGCCAAAGGCGTAGAACACACCAGACAGCGCATAAATCAGGATCAGGTTCAGCGGCACGTTCACACCTGACACTTTCGCCGCTTCCGGGTTACCCCCGATAGCGAAAATGTTTTTGCCGAAACGGGTTTTGTTCCACAGCACCCAGACGAACACAATCGCAATCACCGCGTAGAACGTGATGAACGACAGTTTAAAATCACCAAACCGCAAAAAGCCCTGAGCGAATTTCGAGAAGCCTGCATCAAAACCGGCAATCGGTGACGCACCCACATAGTCGTAATAGAGTGAGTTAATACCGTAAACGATAATCATGGTGCCCAGCGTGGTGATAAAAGGCGTCACCTTCAGATAGGCAATGATCACACCGTTCACCAGACCAATCACTCCCCCGATCACACACACGGTCAGGATAACCAGCGGAATTGGCACCGTATCCAGCGTCGGGAACACTTTGTTCGCGTTGTCCATCGACTGCAGCAGCGTCGCTGCCACAACCGCCGCCAGACCAACCTGACGTCCGGCTGACAGGTCAGTACCCTGGGTCACAATCAGGCCCGCTACACCCAGTGCAATAATAATGCGCACTGAAGACTGGGTCAGGATATTACTCAGGTTCATTAAACTTAAAAATGTCGGGTCCTGGAAAATAATAATAGCCAGCAATACCAGCAGCACGACATAAATGCCGCCCTCTTTTAACCAGGTTAGCGCATTCTTTTTTGTAGTCGCTTTCATGTTAACAGCCCTTGCTTCATTAAAGGTGTAATGACGCTAAACGCAATATTTCGTTCTGCGTGGTCGTTTTGGTATCAACTATGCCTGCTACCAGACCATTACTCATTACCAGAATACGATCGGTAATGCCTAACAGCTCCGGCATTTCGGATGAGATAATAATGATGCCCTTCTCTCTTTTCGCCAGCTCAGCAATCAGCTGGTAAATTTCGAATTTTGCACCAACATCAATACCGCGTGTTGGTTCATCAAGCATCAGGATTTCAGGCTGGGTCAATAACCAGCGGCCAATAATCACCTTTTGCTGATTACCGCCCGAAAGCGAACCAATCTGCGTATGGTGGCCCGGCGTTTTTACGCGCATGGAATCGATCACCCACTGGGTGTCACTTTTCATGCGTTTATTATCCAGCAGCCCCATACTGCTTTTATATTTTTTAATATTCGAGATAAGAGAGTTAAATCCGATATCCAGATAAGCATAAATACCGGTTGAGCGACGCTCTTCCGTCACCAGTGCGAACCCGTGATTAATCGCTTCATTCGCACTGTGGTTATTAATCGGTTTACCATGCAGTTTGATGGTGCCGCCCGATTTTTCGCGAATGCCAAACAGCGTTTCGACGATATCGGTACGTTTGGCGCCCACCAGCCCGGCAATGCCGAGGATCTCCCCTTTACGCAGATCAAATGAGATGTCACGAATCGAAGGCTGACGCAGAGAGGTCAGATTCCGCACCTCAAGAATGGTTTCCCCCGGCACGTTGGTACGGTCAGGAAAACGCTGGTTCAGTGAACGGCCGACCATCATCGCGATGATCTTATCCATATCCAGCCCTTCCAGCGACTGAGTCGCAATCCACTGTCCGTCACGCAGAATCGTAATCTCATCACACAGCTGGAAAATCTCTTCCATTTTATGAGAGATATAGACGATGCCGCAGCCACGATCTTTCAGCTTACGAATAATCGTGAACAGGTGATTAACCTCTTTCTCCGTTAACGAGGAGGTAGGCTCATCCATAATCACAATTTTTGCGTCATAAGAGAACGCTTTGGCAATTTCAATCATCTGCATCTGCGATACAGACAAATTCGCCACTTTGTCGCGCGGATCGATATCGATATCCAGCTCGTCAAAAATAGCTTTGGTATCCTGATACATCTTATCCTGATCGACAAAGAAGCCTTTGCGCGGATAACGCCCCAGCCACATGTTGTCCATCACGGTGCGCTGCAGGACCAGGTTTAATTCCTGATGTACCATCGACACGCCATTTTCCAGCGCCTCTTTGGAGCTTTTATAGTCGATCTCTTTACCCTGAAACAGGATACTGCCGGAATCTTTTTTATAAATACCAAACAGGCATTTTAATAAGGTGGATTTACCGGCACCGTTCTCGCCCATTAACGCATGAACAGAGTGAGGCCGCACTTTTAAATTCACATTATCTAACGCTTTAACGCCGGGAAATGATTTTGAGACATCCTTCATCTCCAGCAGATATTCTCGCTGCGCGGTCGTATTATCACTGGCCATATTTTACCTGGCTAAAAAACGGTGGTGACATAAAAAAGGCGCGACAGGGGTCGCGCCCGGAATCGAACTTACTTCTGGAACTGAGCCAGATTCTCTTTATCAACCGGAACGTAAGGTACGCGGACGATCTTATCCACCATCTTGAAGTTCGTACCTTCGGTCGCGGCTTTGCCGTTAGCCAGGTTGTTGGCGATATCCAGCGTGGCTTTCGCCTGGTTTTCCGCATCGTTCAGCACGGTACCGGCCAGCGCACCCGATTTCACCAGCGCCATCGCTTCCGGCAGGGCATCGACGCCGAAGACCGGGATAGAGGTCATGTTGTGCGCTTTCAGCGCTTCAACGGCACCCATCGCCATCGCATCGTTGTTGGCAATCACCACTTCGATTTTCTTCGCGTTCGGGCCTGACAGCCACGCATCCATCTTATCTTTAGCCTGTGCGGTATCCCACATCGCCGTATCCATCGCTAACTGCTGGGTTTTCAGACCATCTTTGTTCAGCGTATCGATCACATATTTGGTACGGGCTTCCGCATCAGGATGGCCTGGCTCACCTTTCAGCAGCACAAACTGGATGGTGCCATCTTTGTTCAGATCCCAGGCCGGGGTCGCTTTCCAGTGTTTCTCAATCAGCTGACCCTGAATGATGCCGGACTCTTTAGAGTCGGTCCCGACATAGTAGGCTTTGTCATAACCGGCCAGCACTTTCGCGTTAGGCTCTTTGTTGAAGAAGACCACCGGCACGTCATTCGCGCGCGCTTTGTCGACCACCACGGCCGCAGCAGCCGGGTCAACCAGGTTAATGGCCAGCGCTTTCACGCCTTTTGCCATCAGTACGTCAACCTGGTCATTCTGTTTGGACTGGTCGTTCTGCGAGTCATTCATCAGCAGCTGAATGCCGCCAAGGGTTTTCGCTTCTTTCTCAATGTCTTTGCGCACCATTGACATGAAGTTGTCATCATATTTGTAAATGGTCACGCCGATACGGGTGTCAGCTGCGTGAGCGGTTGCACCAAACATCATGCTGGCAACCAGTGCGGTAAGCGTGAAAACCTTCTTATTCATGGTATCTCCGGTTTTATTATGCAGGGTCTTTTTAGCGCTGCCGCGCGACGTGGCGCGAAAGCAATCGGTAAAACAGATCGGCGGGGCAGTCTGCGCAATTTGCCGCTTACCGCTGACGCCGTCTAAAACCTGACTTCCCTGTGCCTGAACACGTCCGTGAAGAGGGGATGAACCCGTTAACCGGCTACTGAGACCACAACTGATGCCGTTACACTGGCGTTACATAATGTTTCAGTCCGGTAAGACGCTGCCATCATAGTGAGAGCAATGTTAATTAACTGTGAATGTAATCACAGATTGAAAGCGGTTACATGGCTGAATCGCCTGAATTAGTGACGGACTCCACATTTTGCCGCTGCGCGACTGAATGACGCCGCACCAGCGTCGGCATAAAGATGTGCGTGGCGGTGTCATCCAGCAGGCCTGCCGCCCCCTGCAGTGCCAGCTCTGTCGCAATTTTTGCCATAGAAACAATAGGATAACGCACAGTGGTAAGCTGGGGGTCGGTGTAACGCGAGATGGGGATGTCATCAAAGCCAATGACAGAAAAATGCTGTGGCACCTGAATGCCGTTGTCTTTCAGCGCCGTGAGCGCGCCCGCTGCCATGCCGTCGTTGTAAGCAAATACCGCACTGAGATTGAGATTGCGCCCCAGCAGCTCCACCATCGCCGCTTCGCCGCCCTGCATGTCGGGCTCTGCGCTGGCAATCCAGCTCTCATGCGGCCGGATGCCCTGCTCTGCCATCGCCTGCATCCACCCTTCGCGGCGCTGGGCGACATCTTCGATAGGATGACTGGAACAGAGATAGCCGATGCGGCTATGCCCCTGTTGTATCAGGGTCCGGGAGGCCATCAGCGCACCGGCGACGTTATCCAGACTGACGCTGCGCTGCTCAAATCCCGGTATGACGCGGTTGATGACAACCATGCCCGGCACATGCTGCATAAAGTCTGCCAGCTCCGCGTCTGAAAGCGTTTTCGCGTGCACCACCAGGGCGCTGCAACGCTGGCGGATCAGCACTTCAATGGCATGACGCTCTTTCTCTTCCTGATGCCAGGAGTTGCTGATGAGGACATGCTTATGGACGCGCTGCGCCACGGTATCCACCGCTTTAACCAGCGCGCCAAAAAAGGGATCGGAAACATCCATCACCACCACCCCGATGGTGTCGCTGACCTGAGTCGCCAGCGCCTGTGCGTTGGCGTTAGGACGATACCCCAGCGCCTCAACCGCCTGTAACACCGCGTCGCGGGTATCAGAGGTGACGGCGCTGCTCTGATTGAGGACGCGCGATACGGTCGCCACTGAGACGCCAGCCTGACGGGCAACATCACGAATTGTTATCATGCAGCAGTTCCAGAAAGGAAAAAGAGGGCATCACGCCGGGTTGAACACCGGCGCTATTTTGTCAGGGGCGGGCGATGTGCAGCGTGAATTGCGTCACATCAATGAAAGCGGTTACATACAATTCTGTAACCTTTGTGATGGCGGTCATTATCTGGCGTGGTCGGACAGGCGGGGTTTTCCGGCTGAGAGCTGGGTAAGCCGCCGCCACAGCCACTCCAGCGGGCCCTGTGCGAAGAAATGTAACCAGATGAGTGAAAAGAGGATATTGATAAGCCAGACCGCAGGCACCATGAGCACCAGCTCCAGCCGGGTAAAGTGCATGTAGAAGCCAAAGCGGTAGAACAGCGTGGTGCAGATCAGCGACTGCATCAGGTAGTTGGTCAGCGCCATGCGCCCGACACACTGAATGGCATAACTGAACCGCCAGCGTGAAATCTGCGGCCACCAGGCCAGACAGAGCGCCGCATAGCCCAGGCTGATCAGCGGGCTGGCGAGGTCGCGCGGGGTCTGCAGATAAAAGCCGCTCCAGCGGAACTCCCAGTGTAACAGCCATTGCGCAGCGACACCGGCCACCGCGATCGAGAATCCCGCCGTCAGCAGCACGACGGCGGCCTGACGGTAGTGCCGCAGGGGAAACTGGCCCGTCAGCCAGCCACTGCGCAGCAGCGCACCACCGATCATCATCAGGCCTGCCAGCTGCCAGCCATACTGCGCCGCCAGCGCCATCAGTCCCGATGAGAGGTGATCAAGCCGGTTCTGAATCGCTTCCCAGCCGCCGGCCAGTTTCCAGTAGCGCTCATATTGCAGATCGGCCGCGCCGGGCAGCCAGGAGCGGGTCGGCTCAGGATCGGAGATCGAGCCGAATACCAGCAGCACACCGCAGCCCACCAGGTAAAGCAGAATACCGGTATTCATCAGGCTGCGGGTGGAAGGGACATCGCGCACGACCCGCCACACCACCAGCCCGATGATGCCGTAATCGAGCAGGATGTCCCCCTCCCAGAGAAACACCCCGTGCAGAAAACCGATCAGCACCAGCAGTGACAGCCGGGCAGTCAGCCAGCGACTGCCGCGCGGCAGTTGCATCTGCAGACCGGCACCAAACAGCAGTGCAAACAGCGTCAGGAATTTGAGCTGGGCAAAGGTATCGGAGAGGGCCCATGTCCAGGCGTCAGCGAGGGCGACACTCCCCTGCCATGCCGGATTCAGGTAGGCCGCAGAGGGCAGACCAAAGCCGACGATATTGAGCAGCAGAATGCCGAGAATGGCACAGCCTCGAATAAAATCCAGCGCGTGATAGCGTTGCATGCGGCACCCTGCCCCATTGAGGCGGGCAGCATTATGCGCCCGCCGTTAACTCAACTATGACGTACCGCGCGCAAAAATTCCTGGCGGGTATTCTGACTGGACTTGAACAGGCCGCCCAGTGAGGTGGTGGTGGTCGCGCTGGTGGCATCCTTCACGCCGCGCGCTTTCACGCAGTAATGCACCGCATCAATGGAAACGGCCACGTTGTTGGTGCCAAGCAGGGTCTGCAGGGCAACCAGTACCTGCTGTGTCAGACGCTCCTGCACCTGCGGGCGCTGTGCAAAGAACTGCACGATGCGGTTGATTTTCGACAGGCCAATCACCTTGTCTTTGGGAATATAGGCGACGGTCGCTTTACCATCGATAATCACAAAGTGGTGTTCACAGGTGCTGGTCAGGGTGATGTCACGCACGGTCACCATCTCATCCACCTTCATCTTGTTTTCAATGACGGTGATTTTCGGGAAGTTGGCGTAATCGAGACCGGAAAAGACCTCATCCACATACATCTTCGCGATGCGATGCGGGGTTTCCATCAGGCTGTCATCTTCAAGATCCAGATTCAGCAGCTGCATGATTTCGGTCATGTGCCCGGCAATCAGGCTCTTGCGCGTGTTGTCATCAATGTCGCGTGTCGGGGCGCGTAATGGCGTTTCCAGGCCACGCGCCAGCAGCGCTTCATGAACCAGGGCAGCTTCCTGACTTAGGGTGCTCATCGTACTCTTCTCCGGCTGGGTGTTGCGCCCGTCGGCTGTTGCGGCGGGCCCTGTAATCAGGCGCGTATTGTGAAACTTTCTTTGCGGGGAATCCAGCAATCAATCAGATTGGTGAAGAAAGCGTTTATCGGCTCCGCCGCCAGACCAGCAGGCCCGCCCAGATAAGGCTCGCGCCGGCCACCCACAGGGCGGGTTCCAGCCGGTGTAAAAAGGCGGTGGAGAGAAACGAGAGCAGCGGGCCCACCAGTTGTCCCACGGCATAGCCGGTGGTCAGCAGGCCAGCCATATAGCGCAGATGATTGGGGGCCAGCTCACGCGCGCAGAGCAGCGACAGCTGCACCACGCTGAGGAAGCCGCCGCCGACCAGCAATGCGCCCACCAGCAGGCCGCTGAAGCCCGGCAGCAGCGCCGCCGCAAAGACCCCCAGCGCCTGCGCCCAGAGCACCAGCGCCAGACGGACGTGGCTGCGCCCCAGGTGGCGCGTGAGGATGCCCAGCAGGATCCCCACCATCGCTGCGCCACCAAAAATCGGCCAGACAAACTGGGCGAATGCGCCATCCGGAAAACGCACGGCAGCCATCTGCGACAGGAAGGTCGCAGGCAGGATGTAGCCAAAGCCCGCCAGACTGTAGCTCAGCACCAGCCGTTTAAGGTTGCGGTCCAGCACCAGCGGCTCCGGGGCCTGATCGGGGCGATGCAGCTCGCCACGCCGGGGCAGATTACGGGCAATCAGCGCCACCAGCAGCAGCGCCAGTGCGCCATAGGCGGCCCAGGCCAGCCCCGCAGAGATCTGCAGCGTGTGCAGCGCCACCCCCAGCAGGCCGCTGACAAAGATGCCGCAGCCTGGCCCGGCAAACACGGCCGCCGACAGCCCCGCCCGGCCATGGCGATGCAGCTGTTCATTGCTCCAGGCGGCCACCAGCACCATCGCCCAGCCACTAGCCCAGCCGATCAGGAAACGAATGGCCCCGTGCAGCCACGGCCCGCTGGCCCAGGCCGAGAGCAGCGTCAGGATCACCGCGCCCCATATGCCCGCCGTCAGGCGCAGCTCCACCCGCTTGTGCGCCCGCATGGCATCGAACGAGCCACAGAGATAGCCAAGATAGTTGAGTGCGGCCACCAGGCTGGCGCTGGTGAGGGTCAGCTGGTGCGCCTGAATCATCAGTGGCACCTGCGGCGTAAAGGCAAACCGGCCAATACCCATCGCGACAAACAAAGTTAAGAACGCGCTGAGCGCGACGCGTAACGCCATGGCTGAACTCCTGTGGTTTCGGGCTGGGATCTTTTCTGACTTGCTAACAGCTTGCAGGATGTTTACACTCACGAAAAGTGAATAATCATGACCAACTTGTTTACAGGAAGAGAAGATATGGATTTAGTACAACTACGTATGTTCTGTTCCGTCGCCGAAACGGGTTCCCTGGCACGCGCCGCCGAACAGCTGCATCGCGTACCCTCTAATCTCACCACGCGGCTGCGTCAGCTGGAAGAAGAATTGGGTGTGGACCTCTTTATTCGTGAGAAGCAGCGCATTCGCCTGTCACCGATGGGCCATAACTTCCTCAATTATGCGCAGCGCATTCTGGCCCTGAGCGAAGAAGCGCTGAGCATGACCCGCACCGGTGAACCGGCGGGTAACTTTGCGCTCGGCTCAATGGAGAGCACCGCCGCCACCCGCCTGCCCGGTTTACTGGCCGCCTATCACCAGCGCTTTCCCGGTGTTGCCCTCTCGCTGATTACCGGCACTTCGGGCGAAATTATCGATCGGGTGCGTGAAGGCACCCTGGCGGCGGCGCTGGTGGATGGCCCGGTGGCGCATGATGACCTGAACGGCTGCATCGCGTTTCGCGAGGAGATGGTGCTGATTACCGGGCTGGATCATGCCCCTATCACCACCGCCCGCGATGTGCAGGACGATACCCTGTTTGCTTTCCGCAACAGCTGCTCTTATCGGGTGAAGCTGGAGAGCTGGTATCGCGACAGCCAGACCGCGCCGGACAATGTGATGGAGATTCAGTCCTATCACGCCATGCTGGCCTGCGTGGCGGGCGGTGCGGGCGTCGCCATGATCCCGGCCTCGGTGCTGAAACAGATGCCGGACCGTTCACGGGTGCAGGCGCACACCCTCCCCCCTGCTTATCGCAATACGGCCACCTGGCTGATGTGGCGACGGGACGCCTTTACTCCCAACGTGGAGGCGCTGAAGTACCTGATTATCGAAAAATTTGACGATCGGCCGCTCAATGATGAGCTGATCTACCCCTTACAGGCGGCGGAATAAGCGTTCCGCGCTATGTTTAAGAGCCTGGCTCTGATTAATCACGACCACCTGGCGCCACCGTGCGTCACAATCTGACTGGAAGAGGGATTGCATGAAAATGATCAAAACCCGTGCCGCCGTTGCCTGGGCTGCTGGCGAACCGCTGAAAATTGAAGAAGTGGATTTGATGCCACCGCAGAAAGGCGAAGTCCTGGTGCGTATCGTCGCGACCGGCGTCTGCCATACCGACGCCTACACCCTCTCCGGCACCGATCCGGAAGGCGTCTTCCCGGCGATCCTGGGCCATGAAGGCGGCGGCATCGTGGAAGCCGTAGGCGAAGGCGTGACCAGCGTGGAAGTGGGTGACCATGTCATCCCGCTTTACACTCCGGAGTGCGGCAAGTGTAAGTACTGTCTGTCGGGTAAAACCAACCTCTGTCAGGCGATCCGTGCGACCCAGGGCAAAGGTCTGATGCCGGATGGCACCACCCGCTTCTTTAAAGATGGCAAACCGATTTTCCACTATATGGGCACCTCGACCTTCTCGGAGTACACCGTCGTTCCGGAGATCTCACTGGCTAAAATCAGTAAAGAAGCGCCGCTGGAAGAAGTGTGCCTGCTGGGTTGTGGCGTCACCACCGGCATGGGCGCGGTCATGAACACCGCCAAAGTGAAAGAAGGCGACACCGTGGCGATTTTCGGCCTCGGCGGCATTGGCCTGTCGGCCGTTATCGGTGCCAAAATGGCGAAAGCCGGCCGCATCATCGCCATCGACATCAATACCAGTAAATTCGACCTGGCGCGCAAGCTGGGTGCCACTGACCTGATCAACCCGAAAGATTACGATAAGCCGATTCAGGAGGTGATTGTTGAGCTGACCGATGGCGGCGTGGATTTCTCCTTTGAATGTATCGGCAACGTCAACGTCATGCGTTCTGCGCTGGAGTGCTGCCACAAAGGCTGGGGCGAGTCCGTGATTATCGGTGTAGCCGGTGCCGGTGAAGAGATCTCTACCCGTCCGTTCCAGCTGGTGACCGGGCGCGTCTGGCGCGGCTCCGCCTTCGGTGGCGTGAAAGGCCGCTCACAGCTGCCGGGTATCGTGCAGGATTACCTCGACGGTAAATTTGCCCTGAACGACTTCATCACCCACACCATGCCGCTGGAAGAGATCAACGACGCCTTTGATTTAATGCACGAAGGAAAATCGATCCGCTCGGTTGTGCATTTCAACAGGTAATCAGGAGGCGTTATGGCATCCACTCTGGAGCTACTGGAAGAACACCGTATTTTTGGCGGCTGGCAACAGCGCTGGCGTCATGCGTCGGTCGTGCTGAACTGCCCGATGACCTTCAGCATCTATCTGCCTGAACCGCAGGGCGATGCGCCGCCACCGGTGGTCTGGTTTCTGGCCGGGCTGACCTGCAACGACGAGAACTTCACCACCAAAGCGGGCGCGCAGCGGGTGGCGGCGGAGCTGGGTCTGGTGCTGATTATGCCGGACACCAGCCCGCGCGGCGATGAGGTGGCCAACGATGAGGGCTACGATCTGGGTCAGGGAGCGGGATTTTATCTCAATGCCACCCAGCAGCCATGGGCCGCGCATTTCCGCATGTTCGACTACCTGAGCAGCGAGTTACCTGCGCTGATTGCGGATAACTTTAAGGTCAGCGACCGTCAGTCGATCATGGGTCACTCCATGGGCGGACACGGTGCGCTGATGCTGGCGCTGCGTCTGGGCAACCGCTTTGCTTCGGCGTCGGCTTTCGCACCGATTGTAAACCCGATGCAGGTGCCGTGGGGTCAGAAAGCGTTTCAGGCCTATCTGGGCGATGACCCGGCGGCCTGGCGGGAATATGACAGCTGTCAGCTGATGGCGGAGGTGGCGCATCGTCTGCCGATCCTGATCGACCAGGGCGACAGCGATCAGTTCCTGGCCGACCAGCTGCAACCGGAGCGGCTGGAAAGCGTGGCCAGTGAGGTGGGATTCCCGCTGACGCTGCGCATTCAGCCGGGCTATGACCATAGCTACTTCTTTATCGCCAGCTTTGTGGAAGATCATCTGCGCTTCCACGCGCAGCATCTTCTGGCGTAAAAAATCAGGGCCGCAACTGCGGCCCTGAACTTTTTTGCACGATGCCGGGCCGGTAACGACCCGCCGTTGTGTCAGACCAGCGCCGGACCGGTCAGGCCATCAATCATCACCTGCGGAATGCCGCGCGAGCAGTGCTCGATTCGTCCATCGACGCCATAGACTTTCGCCAGGGTCGCGGGCGTAATCACCTTATCCGGCTGCCCCTGCGCCACCAGTGCCCCCTGTTTCAGCATCAGCGCATGCTGCGCATGGCGCAGCGCAATATTGATATCATGCACCACTACCACCGTGACGATATTGCGCAGGGCGGTTTCGCGCCGCACCAAATCCATCACATGAAACTGGTAGTTGAGATCCAGCGCGCTCAGCGGTTCATCCAGCAGCAGCAGCTCAGGGCGACGGATCAGCGACTGTGCCAGCCCGACTAACTGCTTCTGTCCGCCGGAGAGCTGATCGAGATAGCGCATCGCCAGATGGGCAATGCCCAGCTGCTCCAGCAGGTGCATGATTTCGGCTTCGCTGCTGGCGCTGTGCAGGCCGCCGGAGGCGCGCTGTGCCACAATGATCGACTCCAGCACATGCAGATGCACGCCTGCAGGCAGGGACTGCGGCAGATAGACCACGTTCTTCGCCCGGCGGGCAAACGGCTGGGTCATGAGATCCTCGCCGTTGAGCCACATTTCGCCCTGCCCTTTGTTCAGTCCGGCCAGGGCCCGCAGCAGTGTCGATTTGCCGCAGCCGTTGGGCCCCAGCAGCACGGTGATCTCCCTACGCGGCAGCGGCGCCACGTTGAGATTCTCAATCACCTTATGTTTTGGGTAACCGGCACTGAAGCCGCGTAACGTCAGACCCTGTTCCATCACACTGTCCCCCGGTGACGCAGAATAATACTCAGGAAGAACGGCACGCCAATCAGTGAGGTGACGATGCCGACCGGGATGATCACGCCCGGAAGCAGGTTTTTCGACGCGACCGAGGCCAGCGACAGCACCAGGGCTCCGACCAGCGCACTGGCTGGCAGATAGAAGCGGTGATCTTCACCAAACATCATGCGGGCAATATGGGGAGCGACCAGGCCGATAAAGCCAATCGGGCCGACAAAGGCCACGGCCAGCGCCGAGAGAATACTGATGCGCAGCAGCGTCGCCAGACGCAGACGACGCACGTCAATGCCAAAGCTGACCGCCCGATCCTCACCCAGCCGCAACGCCGTCAGCTTCCAGCTGCTCATCATGGAGAACGGCACCAGGATCGCCAGCGCCACGGTCAGGACGCCCAGCTTCTCCCAGGAGGCGCGCGCCAGGCTGCCCATGGTCCAGAAAACCAGCCCCTGCAGGGTATCTTCGCTGGCGATGAACTGCATCATGGAGACCAGCGCGTTGAAGGTAAAGACCAGTGCAATGCCGAAGAGCACCACGCCCGCCGAGGAGACCTGGGTCCAGCGGGTGATGCCGTCCAGCATCAGGGCGGCAAACAGCGCAAAGACGAAGGCGTTGGCGGAGATCAACCACTGGTCAGGAATGCCGGGGATGCCGACGCCGAGGATGATGGCCAGCGCGGCACCAAATGCCGCCGCCGAGGAGACACCGAGGGTAAAGGGGCTCGCCAGCGGGTTATTCAGGATGGTCTGCATTTCTGCGCCCGCGAGGCCGAGCGACAGGCCCACCACAATCGCCATCAGGGCATAGGGCAGACGGATGTCCCAGACGATGACGCGGGTTCCGGCGTCGACGCTGTCGGGACTGAGCAGCGTATTCCACAGCGTCTCCAGCGAGAGTCCGGCCGGACCCAGCGTGAAGTCGAGGACCAGCGAGGCAATAATGGCCAGCAGCAGCACGCCGATCCAGATGACGCGGCGACGCAGCACCCGGTGGTAGCTATGCATGCTGTGCTGACGCGTCTCTTCTCCCGCCAGCAGCGAAGTTTCGGTAGTCATGTTTTAACCCTGTGTGGCTATCCTGTCAGAAAACGCAGCCACAATAGTGCAGGTGATAATAATTATCAATTCGTGAAGATAAGCGAGACGTGAAAAAAGGGTAAAAAACGGTGTTGCAGGCGGGAGAATGGCTCAGGGAGCCTGTGCCTTTCGCAAAGACGCAAAACCCGCCATCCCTGGCGGGCTCAGCGCGGACCATCCCTGGCCCGCTATGCTTTGCTACAGGCACAGGCTCCCATCGCTTCACGATTCCTGCGGCCTGCCAGAACTGTGGCAGGCACCGTGCGCAGGAGTCAGCGCACAGAACTAATCTTTATGAACCGGGAACTCCATCTCGCTGTACTTCACGAAACGGCTGCCGCGCGTCAGCTTGTAGCCGAACCAGATGATCAGGAACAGCGGAAGGCCGATGTAGGTGGCCGCTACGCTGTACCAGTCGATGGTGTCGTTGAGAAACGCCTGATAGTTCTGACCCAGCGTGATGATCAGGCAGAGCACAAAGGCGAAAATCGGACCCAGCGGGAAAAAGCCGGAGCGGTAAGGCAGCGCGTTCAGGTCATGTCCCTGAGTGACATAGCCGCGACGGAAGCGGTAGTGACTGATCGCGATACCGAGCCAGGCGATAAAACCGGTCATGCCTGAGGTATTCAGCAGCCAGAGGTAAACCTCCTGATTGCCAAATTTCGAGGTCAGGAAGCAGAGTCCCGCCACCACCGTCGTTGCCCAGAGTGCATTACGCGGTACGCCACCTTTAGAGAGTCTGGCGAAAATCCGTGGCGCTTTGCCTTCACAGGCTAGGTTGTAAAGCATACGGGTTGAGGCGTACATGCCGGAGTTACCCGCTGACAGCACGGCCGTCAGGATCACCGCATTCATCACCGCCGCCGCTGACAGCAGACCGGCATTCTGGAACACCAGGGTGAACGGGCTGACGCTGATATCGTTGATGTCATTGTGCAGCAGCTTGGGATCGGTGTACGGCAGGATCAGGCTGATAATCAGAATCGCGAAGACGTAAAACAGCAGGATACGCCAGAAGATCTGCCGCACCGCACGCGGGATATTTTTTGCCGGATCTTCAGATTCGCCCGCCGCGATACCGATCAGCTCGGTGCCCTGGAAGGAGAATCCCACAATCATCGCCACGCCGATCATCGCCGCAAAACCGCCTGCAAACGGCGCTTCGCCCACCTGCCAGTTATGCCAGCCCGCGTGTTCTGCACCGCGCATAATGCCGGTGATCATCAGCACGCCAACCACGATAAAAATCACCACGGTGGCCACTTTGATCAGCGAGAACCAGTATTCCGCTTCACCAAAGCCTTTGACGGAGATGTAGTTGAGCAGGAACATCAGGCCCAGGAACAGCGCGCTCCAGATCCAGCCTGGCGTGTCGGGGAACCAGTAATTCATCACCAGCTGTGATGCCACCAGATCAACCGCGATGGTTACCGCCCAGTTGTACCAGTAGTTCCAGCCGAGTGCGAAACCAAAGCCCTCTTCGACATATTTTGCGCCGTAGGTGGCAAACGACCCGGACACGGGCATAAAGGCCGCCAGTTCACCCAGGCTGGTCATCAGGAAATAGACCATCAGACCGATGAGCATATAGGAGAGAAGTGCTCCGCCGGGTCCGGCCTGAGCAATAGTGGCACCCGATGCGACAAACAGGCCGGTTCCGATGGAGCCGCCGATGGCGATCATGGTGAGATGGCGTGCTTTTAGTGCACGCTGTAACGCAGGTTGTTGTGTTGTTTTTGAGTCATTATGCATGTGTAAACGCTACGAAGGGTAAAAATGAGGCGAGATTGTAGCAGCCAGCTCGCCTCTGTATAGCGAAGCCACGCTGTTATTAGTTAAGTTCATGATCGCGCCCGAATTATTAGCGGTCACTCACGGCAGTAGGATAAAAAGCGCGTCAGCGCTTTGGAAATATGCTTCTGTCGGTGATGGATGCGATACAGCGTCCGGGTCAGGCGCGGCAGCGGAATCGCCAGTTCGATCAGCGTTCCCGCCTCCAGCAGATCGGCGATCACCCGGCGCGACAGGCAGCTGATCCCCATGCCGTGGCGCACCGCATGTTTAATCGCTTCAGAGTTGCCAAGCTCCATCCCCAGCTGAAAGCTCGGCAGGTGAGACAGCAGCAGATAATCGACGATTTCACGGGTGCCGGAGCCGCGTTCGCGCAGGATCCAGGGGGCGTCCGCCAGCGTTTTCAGGGTGACCGGCTGCTGCAGAACAGGCGCATCCGGCGCGGCAAACACCACCAGCTCATCCTCCAGCCAGGGTTCACTGACCAGTTCGGTCATATGGCACGGCCCCTCAATCAGGCCGACATCGACGCGGAAGTCGGAGACCGCCTGAATCGCATCCTGACTGTTGCCCACGCTCAGCTCCAGCGGCAGGCCGGGAAAATCGCGTCGCCAGGCCGCCATCATGCCCGGCAGCAGATAGTTACCGATGGTGCTGCTGGCGAAGATGCGGATGGCCCCGTTGTCCTCTTTGAACAGCTGCTCAATCTCCCCCGCCTGCTCCAGCAGACCCACGGCGCGGGGATAAAGCAGGCGGCCATGTTCGTTCAGCACCAGTCGTTTACCGACCCGATCAAAGAGCTGAACCCCAAGCTGACTCTCCAGATCGGCCAGCGCCGCGCTGACCGCCGACTGCGACAGCGCCAGCAGCTGCGACGCCTGGGTCGTCGAGCCACTCTTGAGCACTTCGGTAAAGACTTCGATTTGCCGCAGCGTAATGTGCATCGTCGATCCTTAAGTCTGTTAATGTCTGACGAGATAGATGATCAGCGCCAGCCAGATCAGCCCCACTACCACCAGCCAGCCTGCGATTTTTTTGCCACGGGAACGCCGTGATGCGGCCCTTTCGCTGCTGCTGATGTGCACCTCACGCGGCAGCAGGCGCAGCAGCAGCATAACACCGGTCGGAATGATGACCGCGTCATCCAGCAGTCCCACAAACGGGATCACATCCGGGATGAAATCGATCGGGCTGACGCCATAGGCGACCAGGCCCAGCATGCCCAGCTTGTTCCACCAGGGCGTGCGCGGGTCGCGAAAGGCGAACCAGAGTACCAGCACATCCCTCTTGATCAGCGTTGCCCAGCGGCGCAGACGCAAAACGCTCATAATGTCGGCCTTATCGTTTATTCCGGTTGATTATAAATATATTATCAATTTCACTTTTAAGCCAGTGCGCGCCATGATCGACACTCACTGAAGAGGAGTGACCCTTATGGCCGAACTGAGCATCGTTAAAACGCACTATCCCGTTGTGCGCCTGTTTCCCGGTCTGCTGCTGACCGCCGCGCTCGCCGCTGCGGCGAACTGGCTGGCGCAACAGCCGTTAATCGCTGGGCTGGGACTGGGTTCACTGACGCTGGCGATCATGCTGGGCATCGTGGTCGGGAATAGCGTCTGTTCCCCTCTCTCGTCACACTGCGACAGCGGCGTCGCGCTGGCGAAGCAGAAGCTGCTGCGGCTCGGGATTATCCTGTTTGGCTTTCGTATTACTTTACAGCAGATTGCCGATGTCGGCGTCAGCGGCATCCTGATCGATGCGCTGACCCTGAGCAGCACCTTCTTTATCACCTGTCTGCTGGGTATCCGGTTACTGAAGCTGGATCGCGAAACCGTCTGGCTGATCGGGGCAGGCAGCAGCATCTGCGGTGCGGCAGCGGTGCTGGCGACCGAGCCGGTGGTCAAAGCCGCGCCGTCGAAAGTCGCGGTGGCCATCGCGACCGTGGTGCTGTTCGGCACGCTGGCGATCTTCATCTATCCCCTGCTCTGGCCGCTGGCGCATCATCTGTTTCCGGCTCTGAGTGCTGCACAGTTTGGCGTTTTCACCGGGTCCACGATTCATGAAGTGGCGCAGGTGGTGGCAGCCGGACACAGTATCAGCCCGGAAGCCGAAAACAGCGCGGTCATTGCCAAGATGCTGCGGGTGATGATGCTGGCCCCGTTCCTGCTCTGCCTGGGGACGATGCTGCGCGGCGGACGTCAGGGCCGCGCCCGTCAGCCGGTGACCTTTCCCTGGTTTGCCTTACTGTTTATTGCGGTCGCGCTGTTTAACTCGCTGCAGCTGCTGCCTGCTGCGCTGGTGGCCTCACTGAATCAGCTGGCTGGCCTGCTGCTGGCGATGGCGATGGCCGCGCTGGGCTTAACCACCCGTTTCAGCGCGCTGCGTGAAGCGGGCGTTAAACCCCTGCTGCTGGGTGCGCTGGTCTTTGGCTGGCTAATCGCAGGCGGTGGCGCGATCAATCTGCTGGTGCAACATTTCATGGGCTAACCGCATCGGGTATCATGCCGTTTCATCCGTGCATAGCCCCAGGAGAAAGGCATGAAATATATTGGCGCACACGTCAGTGCGGCAGGGGGAGTGGATCAGGCCGTGATCCGCGCCCATGAATTAGAAGCCACCGCCTTCGCCCTCTTTACAAAAAATCAGCGTCAGTGGAAGGCCGCCCCGCTGACCACTGAGGTCATTGATGCTTTTCGCGCCGCCTGCGAGACTTATCACTTCACATCACAGCAGATCCTGCCGCACGACAGTTTTCTGATTAACCTGGGCCATCCGGTTGAGGAGGCGCTGGAGAAATCCCGCGCGGCCTTCATTGATGAGCTGCGGCGTGCTGATCAGCTGGGGCTGACGCTGCTGAACTTCCACCCCGGCAGCCATCTGCATCAGATCGATGAGGAGAGCTGCCTGAAGCGCATCGCTGAGTCGATCAATATCGCGCTCGACCAGACGCAGAACGTTACCGCCGTCATCGAAAATACGGCCGGTCAGGGCAGTAATCTGGGCTTCCGCTTCGAGCATCTCGCCACTATTATTGAGCATGTCGAAGACAAATCGCGTGTCGGGGTCTGCATTGATACCTGCCATGCGTTTGCCGGCGGGTATGATCTGCGAACCGAGGCAGACTGCGAAGCGACCTTTGCCAGCTTTGAGCGCATCGTCGGTTTTCACTATCTGCGTGGCATGCACCTGAACGACGCCAAGAGCGCCTTCGACAGCCGCGTTGACCGCCATCACAGTCTGGGAGAAGGAAACATCGGCAGGACGGTGTTCAGCTGGCTGATGAAAGATCCCCGCTTCGATGGCATCCCGCTGATTCTGGAAACCATCAATCCCGATATCTGGAAAGATGAGATTGCGTGGCTGAAAGCCGAACAGCAGGCCTAGGAAAAGGAGCCTGAAGGCTTTCCAGACGGTGATGACATCAAAGCGAGGGAAGCAGCCGTATCAAAGCAAACAGGGAGCCATCTGGCTCCCTGTTTATTTCACTTCCGCGTATCAGGCTTTCGCCAGCTGCTCTTCCGGACGTTTCAGTACCGCGTAGCTCAGACCCGCAATCGCGGTGCCGATGACGATCGCCATCAGATAACCGAGTACCGGGGTAATCGCGCCAGGGATCAGCAGAACGAACAGCCCACCGTGCGGCGCCATCAGTTTTGCGCCAATCGCCATGGAGATGGCACCGGTCACCGCGCCACCCACGATGCAGCAAGGCAGAACACGCATCGGATCGCGGGCCGCGAACGGAATCGCACCTTCAGAGATAAAGCAGAGACCCAGAACCAGCGCCGCTTTGCCCCCTTCCTGCTGACCTTTGTTGAACTTACGACGCGCAACCAGCGTAGCCACACCCATCGCCAGCGGTGGCACCATGCCGGCGGCCATGATGGCGGCCATCGGGGCATACGTCTGCGAGCTCAGTAAGCCAACGCCAAACGCGTAAGCCACCTTGTTCACCGGACCCCCCATGTCAGTACACATCATGCCGCCCAGGATCGCGCCCAGCAGAACCGCGTTCGCGGTGCCCATGTTCGCCAGCCAGTGGGTCAGACCGTTCATGATGCCCGCAACCGGTTTGCCTACCACGTAGATCATCAGCAGACCGGTAATCAGACTGGCAAACAGCGGAATAATCAGTATCGGTTTCAGCGCTTCCATACTCTGCGGCAGTTTAACTTTGCCGCTGATCAGCTTCGCCGCATAACCGGCAATGAAGCCCGCGATAATGCCGCCTAAGAAGCCGGCGTTGATGCTGGTGGCGATCATACCGCCAATCAGACCCGGGGTCAGACCCGGACGGTCAGCGATGGAGAAGGCGATAAAGCCCGCCAGTACCGGCACCATCAGGGCAAAGGCGCTGCCACCACCGATTTGCATCAGGGCAGCCGCCAGCGTGCCCGGCTCTTTAAATGCGGTGATACCAAAGGCAAATGAGAGTGCGATGCTCAGACCGCCTGCGACCACCATCGGCAGCATATAGGAGACACCGGTCAGCAGATGACGATACGCCCCTGCGCCGCCCTGCTTTTTCTCCTCTTCTGCGCTGGCGTTGCTCTGTCCGCTGGCAGCCGCTTTATAAGGCTTCGCTTCGGCTACCGCTTTATCCAGTTCCTGGGCGGTTTTCTTCAGCGCCAGTCCGGTTGAGGTGCGGTACATCGGCTTACCGGCAAATTTCGCCAGGTCGACTTCGATATCGGCGGCCACGATCACCAGGTCGGCTGCCGCCACTTCTTCCGGGGTAATGGCATTACCGGCCCCGACTGAACCGCGGGTTTCAACTTTCACCCACCAGCCGCGACGGGTTGCTTCGGCCTGAATCGCCTCTGCCGCCATAAAGGTGTGCGCCACGCCGGTCGGACAGGCGGTAACGGCAACCACACGTTTCTGCGCGCCAGCCTGATCCGGAGCCGCAGCAGATGCGCCCGCCGGTGTCGCCACCGCAGCCTGCGACTGCCAGGTCTTGGCTTCTGCTTTCGCGCGGTTCAGGAAGGTTTCCGGCTCACGGACGGCCAGCTGGACATCGCCCTGCCAGAGCGCTTTGCCGTTCAGCGCCGCGTCGTCCGGCACGTTTTTACCCAGCACAATCACCAGTTCAGCATCGGCAGGGTTTTCAGTCAGGGTCAGGCCCGCAGCAGCTGCCGCAGCAGCCAGGCGCTGTTGCGCCATGTAAGCGGAAGCCAGTCCCAGTGTAGGGTCTTTTATCAGCAGCGTTTTCATTATCGCTCTCCTGCTGTCAGTTAACGGGTTGTAAGTCGACACGCGCCATCATGGCGGCCAACTGAGTTCGATCGGATACACCAACATTACTCTGGCTGACGGCCATCGCCGCCACGGCAGTGGCAAGACGCAGCGTATGCTCGCTGGACTCGCGCATCAGCAGACCATAAATCAGGCCGCCCACCATCGAGTCGCCGGCACCCACGGTGCTGACCACATCGCAGACCGGGGGTTTGGCAATCCATTCGCCGGAGGCGTTGACCCACAGCGCCCCTTCTGCGCCCAGTGAAATCACCACATGGGCGATGCCCTGCTCGCGCAGTTCGTGCGCGGCACCAATCACATCCTGCAGCGTCGGCAGTTTGCGACCGGCCCAGATCTCCAGCTCACGGCGGTTAGGCTTCACCAGCCACGGGGCGGCTTTCAGTCCTGCCACCAGCGCCTCACGGCTGCTGTCAAAGATGATGCACGGGCAGTGGGTGCGCAGTTCGGTCATCCAGCGGGTAAAGGCGTCGTGATCGACCCCTTCCGGCAGACTGCCGCTGACGCAGACCATATCAAACTGGCCCAGCCAGGTCAGGGAGTCGGTGGTGAAGCGATCCCAGTCCTGACCCGTCACCTGAAAACCGGAGAAATTCAGATCGGTCACATCGCCGGTCTGTTCGGTGAGTTTCACGTTGATGCGGGTGCGGCCTGGCACCACCTGAAAACGGTTAGCAATACCCAGCTCGCTGAACAGCTGCTGGAAGCCATCCTGATTCTCTTTGCCCAGGAAGCCGCCGACGGTCACGTCAATGCCCAGATCTTTCAAAACTTTGGCGACGTTAATGCCCTTGCCCGCCGCATGCAGTCCGGTGGTTTTCACCAGATTGACTTCGCCGCGTTCAATTTCAGGGGTATAGCCCACCAGGTCATACGCCGGATTCAGCGTAATGGTGGCGACACGTCTGCTCATGCTGCCCCCTCGCCCAGACCACTGCTGATCGCCTCTTCAATGGCGTTCAGCGCCTGCTGAGCATCGTCGCCGCTGGCGGTAAAGCGCAGGCGATGCCCTTTCTTCACGCCCAGCGCCACCACTTTCATCAGGCTGCGACCATTGGCAGGCTTACCGCTGCCGTCGAGGTTGGTCACGGTGATCTCGCTGTTGAACTGCTTGATGACGCTGACCAGCGCCGTGCCCGGACGGGCATGCAGGCCATGTTCGTTGCGGATGGTGAATTCAGCGGTCAGGACGTCAGCCTGCTCATCCACTTCGCTGGTCAGCAGCGCATAAACGCCTGCGGCATCCGCTTTCAGCAGACGATCGGCTTTCCCCTGCTGCAGTAAGGCGCTCAGGTAGCCCAGCACCTCCAGCGGACGTTCATCGGTTGCCGACACGCTGATCAGCATCGCAGCCGATTCGCCCTGATGGTCGAAGGGATGGGCAGCACGGCTGATCGCCACGCCACTGCGCAGGTTGCCCAGGCTGCTGTCACTGAGCCAGATGCCCTGCCCCAGGTTCAGCGGGGAGGCTGAAACCACATCCGCCACATAGCTGGCATCCACAACGCCAGCGGATTGCAGACGACCGGCGTTCATCGCCTGTAAGGTGATCAGGTCGCTGGCCGCGACGTCAAGGGTAATTAATGCGGTGTCGAAGCTGAATTCGGCGGCTTGTTTCTCGCCCATCAGCAACGCACGAAGATCTTCAGCAGAGGCGGTTTTCAGCTGTTCGGCAACGGAGTCATCGCTCAGAACGTGGGTCAGCTGACGCAGCAGCGCCAGATGCTCATCAGACTTCGCGGCAATGCCGATGGCGACATAGGCGGTCTGATCGTCACCCCAGGCAATGCCCTGCGGGAACTGAAACACCTGAACGCCGGTTTTCAGCACCAGATCGCGGGTGTCTGTGGTGCCATGAGGGATAGCGATGCCGTTACCGAGAAAGGTGGAGGTTTGCTGTTCGCGTGCCAGCATGCCGTTGACATACCCTTCAGTCACATTGCCCGCCGCGGTTAACGCGGCAGCGACCTGACGAATGGCCTCTTCTTTATTCTGGGCGCTGGCTCCGGTATGGATAGCCTGCAATTCGAGCTGGAACATAATTCTCCTCGCTTGCTGAGATTGAATCGTTTCAGCCGGTGGGGAGATTTTTGCGTCGCACTGTCAGGGACAGGTTGCCGGACCACCGCTGAAACGTTTCAGGGATTGTGGTACAGCGCGATTCTGCAGGCAAGAAAATGCGCAAACGGCGTAGCAGATTTTTGATGTTACGCACATTTCATGACGGTTGTGAGGCAGAAAGGTCGATCCGGCTGAAGCTGTTGCTGTAAGGCAACGACGCTGGCAGAAAAACGTCAGCTGCGTCAGCGCCTCAGGGGGCCGTATCCGCTTCCAGCTGCAGCAACCAGGTCATCGCCTGCTCGCGCGAGTCGCCGCACATGCTCGCTTGCGGCTGCAGCCCGGAACAGACGGCGGGACGCAGGGGCGAACCAAAGAGTTTGCAGCGCAGCAGCGCATCAAGCTGAATGCAGGGGGTGTTGGCGGGCTTGCCGTCGGGCATACCGGGGATGGGGGATGAGATAGAGGGTGCCGTGCAACAGGCACCGCACTGGCTACGGCATTGCATGCTGAGCTCCGGCAAAGAAAGTCGCGGCGACAATAGCAGTCCGGCGCGACAATTACCATGAATGCGGCGGCCTGACGCAAAATTTCGCACCCGCGATATTGCCAGTTTTCACCGGCGCGAGTAACGTTGCGCGCACTTCACTCTCAAGATAGCGAGAACAGCAATGCCAAAAGCCAACGAAATCAAAAAAGGGATGGCCGTCACGCACAACGGTAAACTGCTGCTGGTTAAGGACATTGATGTCCAGAGCCCCAGCGCACGCGGTGCCGCCACCCTCTATAAAATGCGCTTTACCGATGTCCGCACCGGTTTAAAAGTTGAAGAGCGCTTCAAGGGCGACGAGATTATTGATGCGATTTCGCTCAGCCGTCGCAGCGTGACCTTCTCTTATATAGATGGTGACGAATATATCTTTATGGATGACGAAGACTACACCCCCTACACCTTCAAACGCGATCAGATCGAAGAAGAGCTGCTGTTTATTCCGGAAGGAGGCATTCCGGGTATCCATGTGCTGACGATGGAAGGCCAGGTGCTGGCACTGGAACTGCCTCAGACGGTCGATATGGAGATCGTTGAAACTTCGCCGGGCATCAAAGGTGCTTCAGCCAGCGCCCGCACCAAACCCGCCGGAATGAGCACCGGCCTCTCGATTCAGGTGCCGGAATACCTGAGCAACGGTGACCGCATCCGCATCCATATTGCCGAACGTCGCTATATGGGGCGCGCCGAGTAAGCGAGGGCGGGAAACCGATCGTGATAATGTTATAGTATTACATTATCACGCTATCCCGGCAGGAGCTTTTCCCATGACGCGCGTTAATCTCATCACCGGTTTTTTAGGCAGCGGAAAAACCACCCTGCTCTGCCATCTGCTGGCCGCCAGGCCCGCAGGCGAACAGTGGGCCGTGCTGGTCAATGAATTTGGCGAAATCGGCATTGATGGCGCGCTGCTGGCGGATCGCGGCGCGACGCTGAAAGAGATCCCTGGCGGCTGTCTCTGCTGCGTCAATGGCCTGCCCATGCAGGTCGGGCTGAATATGCTGCTGAAGAGCAGGCCTGACCGGTTGCTGATAGAGCCGACCGGCCTGGGGCATCCGCGCCAGGTGCTGGAGATGCTCAGCGCGCCGGTCTATCAGTCGTGGCTGCAACTCAATGCCACCCTGACGCTACTCGATGCGCGCCAGCTTGCCGACCCGCGCGTGGTCGCCGATGAGAACTTCCGCGACCAGCTGGCCGCCGCCGACATCATTATCGCCAACAAGCGCGACTGCTGGGAGGACGAAGATCGTCAGCGTCTGACTGACTGGCAGCAGCAGATGCAGCCGCCACGACCGGTGATAGCGACCGAGTTTGGCCGGATTCCCTCCGGCCTGCTTGATACGCCGCGCCAGCCACGTGAACTCCCCCTGCCACACCACCATCACCCTCACACGACGAAACCGGCGAGCGGTCTGGCCGCCTTACAGCTGGAAGGGGCGGCGCGCTGGCGGCGGGCGCTGAACCACGGACAGGGCTATAGCGCCTGCGGCTGGCTGTTTGATGGTGACACACTGTTTGACGCCGCTGCGCTGCTGGAGTGGGTCCGGCAGGCGCCGGTGGATCGGATCAAAGGCGTGATGCGCATCCGCGAAGGCACAATGCGTATTAACCGTCAGGCAAAAGAGTTGCAGAGTGAGACACTCGCCGCCACGCCATCCGACAGCCGCATCGAGATTATTCATTCTGAGCAGGCTGACTGGAATCGGCTACAATCGGCGTTGTTGAAGTGCCGTTTACGCTAACAGAGGTATTGTCGGCGGTTATTTTTTTAATTGAGCTTACTTATGCGCGCAATTCGTCTTATTACTATCCTGCTGCTGAATGCCCTGGGCGTCGTGCTCTTTCTTTCGTGGTATCTGCCGCCTCAGCATGGTTTCTGGTTCGGCATCGATAAATCGATTTTTTATGGCTTCAATAATCAGATGGTGACCCATCCGCTGTTTGCGCTGATCGTCGCTATCACCAACTTCCGTGGCTTTGATGTGGTGTCACTGCTGGCGATGGGCCTGCTGTATCTGTCGATCTGGCGCCATGAAGCGCCTCAGGCACGCCGCCGGATGCTGGCTATCGGTATCACCATGCTGCTGACTGCCGTGGTGCTGAATCAGCTGGGGCATCTGCTGCCGGTGAAACACTCCAGCCCGACCCTCTTCTTCGAAAACGTGCATCGCGTCAGTGAGCTGACCGGCATTCCCGCCAAAGATGCGTCGAAAGACAGCTTCCCTGGCGACCACGGCATGATGCTGATTATTTTCGCCTGCTTTATCTGGCGTTATTTTGGTTTCAGCCGTTTTTTAATCGCGCTGGCAATTGTGGTGCTATTTTCTCTGCCGCGCGTCATGGCCGGGGCGCACTGGTTTACCGATATTGCCGTGGGATCGCTGTCCGTGGTTCTGGTGGGTCTGAGCTGGTGGCTTTTAACCCCTGCCAGTGACGCGCTGGTTAACTGGTTTTATCGCAAATTACCGGGAAAATATAAGCCCGTGATGTAAATGTTAAGCGCGGTCGGTTTATTTGACAGGATGTTAACTGCCCGCGCTAATAAAAAACAGCTCATCATTATTAGTCTGCTAATTAAAATAGCGAGAGGAAAAGGTTATGACCCCGCCAGGTGGTTAAATAGTCGTCACCCGCCGCTGTCAATAAAGAAAATTCCAGAATCCGTTTCTATGCGCCGAATTGGCGCCCCTTTTACCGCTTGTTATCGCCATCATTTCCCCATAATTGTTGCTAAATTAGTCAGCGTGTTACGGTTTGATTTCACATCAAAAAAACCTATATAAAATTGATTAAAAGCACTCGCCACGGCGTGTGTAATCAGTTAACCTCAGTCCCTGTGAGGCATTAGCGGCAGAAAATTCGGATTTTTACCGTGAAAAAATGTGTCCATTAACACATTTTAGTCATTAAGG
Organism: Pantoea sp. Sc1; assembly: GCF_000255315.1. NCBI lineage: Bacteria > Pseudomonadati > Pseudomonadota > Gammaproteobacteria > Enterobacterales > Erwiniaceae > Pantoea > Pantoea sp. Sc1. The sequence continues at coordinate 1,466,411 of NZ_AJFP01000001.1, read as the reverse complement.
ATTTGTCTTAGTCTGTCTCGCTTATTAATCTCCCTGTTTTGTTATCTGGCTGGCGACAATTCTGTCGTAAGGACATCGAAGGAAAACCCGAATAATGGTCAAGTCTCAACCAATACTGAGATATATTTTGCGGATTGTGCCCGCACTGGTGCTGGCAACCCTCCTCTCAGCTTGTAGCAGTACCCATAGCAGTCAGAACGCGAATAACGAGAATCATGAAGTTAACAACCAGAATGGTTTTTTACTTCAGGCGTCTCAGGATGAGTTTGAAGAAATGGTGCGTAATGTCGACGTTAAGTCGCGCATCATGGAACAATACGCCGTCTGGAAAGGTGTGCGCTATCGTCTCGGTGGCGATACCAAACGCGGAATCGACTGTTCCGCCTTTGTACAACGCACCTTCCGCGATCAGTTTGGCTTAGAATTACCCCGCTCCACCTCTGAGCAGCAGGACACCGGCAGAGAGATTACCCGCAGTAAACTGCGTCCGGGCGATCTGGTGATGTTCCGCGCAGGTTCAACCGGTCGTCACGTCGGGATCTATCTGGGCAACGATAACTTCGTTCATGCTTCAACCAGCAGTGGCGTCATGATCTCCAGTCTGAATGATGACTACTGGAAAAAGCGTTACCGTGAAGGGCGCCGGGTACTGAGTCGTAACCCGTCCTGATCCTCAGATTCGATTTTCTCTCAGCCAGAGAACATGAAACGCTGCTTACGCAGCGTTTTTTTTCGTCTTTTGTTTTATCCGCCTTCGCCATAGCAGATAAAAGCATTGTATTTCAGATTAATAACGAGACATCTCCGGCATTCTCGTTATATTCTCGGTCGCTTAAACCGAAGCAGTCGTGTGCATTAACATAATAATAATTTGATCAGGGGAAGCTCCTCATGCCACTGTCGGGGGCGCTACAGCGCCATGCCACCTATCCTTACCAAATCGCATGGCGTAGCGCGATGGTCGGCGGCCTATTCTTTCTCCTGTTCACGCTGCTGGCGATTCATCACACCTGGCATAAGCGCGAGCGGCAACATCAGCGCCTGCTGGAGCACAGCCGGTCGGCACTACAGCAAACGCTCGCCAGCCTGTATAACAGCACCCTCAGTCCCCTGCTCCCGTTTACCCATAATGCCTGCCACACCATCAATCGTGAACTGACCTCACGCGCCGCCTTTGCCGGGAATCTTCGTGCCATCCTGCTGGTGAATAATGGCAATGCCTTTTGCTCCTCAGCCACCGGCAGTTTCAGTCTGCCGATCAATGTGATTTCGCCCCAGAGTGATATCTCGCGCGATACCGATCTGCAGCTGATGCCGGGCACGCCGTTGCAGCCGGATAAACCGGCCCTGGCCCTGTGGGTGAAGAATCCCGGCAATCTGCAGACCGGCGTTTTCGCGACACTCAACATCAGCCTGGCCCCCTATCAGCTGATGGCCTCCTGGCATCCGGAGATTACCGGTATGGCTCTGGTGGCACAGCACAGTGCCCTGACCAGCTGGCAGCATGGCGTAACGGAGAATGAGAACCTGCCGACACCGCTGCTTCAGCGGTCGCTGGAAGGCTATCCGCTGCAGTTTGTTCTCTACGGTTCCACCCTCGCCTTCAGCGATTATCAGAACATTCTGCTGAGTGGTCTGCTGCTGTCACTGCTGGTTTCAGGTGGCTGCTGGCTGCTGCTCGCCCACTATCAGCGTCCGGGCAGAGAGCTGATTCGGGGCATGAAGCGGGGCGAGTTTCACGTGGAGTATCAGCCGCTGGTTACTTCTCACGATAGTCAGCCTTATGGCATGGAGGCACTGCTGCGCTGGACGCACCCGACGGAAGGCCCGATTCCACCCGATGTCTTTATTCAGTATGCCGAGTCGCAAAACCTGATTGTTCCACTGACCCGCCATCTGTTTCAGCTGGTTTCCCGCGATGCGCACCTGCTCTGTCACACCGTTCCCCGTTATGCCAGCCTCAGCCTCAACATTTCGCCCCTGCACCTGGCCGACCGCAGCTTCCGTCAGGATGTCCTGAACTGGCTTGAGAGCATGCCGGCCGGCCACTTTAATTATGTGTTCGAGATTACCGAACGCGTCATGGTGCGCGACGAAAATGTCGGCGAGCTGTTTGACTGGCTGCATCAGCAGCAGATCCGCATCGCCATTGATGACTTTGGCACCGGGCACAGCGCACTGATCTATCTGGAGCGCTACGCCTTTGATTACCTGAAAATCGATCGCGGCTTTGTGCAGAGTATCGGCACCGAGACGCTGACCTCGCCGGTGCTGGATACCGTGCTGCAGCTGGCAAAAAAGCTGAACCTGAAAAGCGTGGCCGAGGGCGTGGAAACGGGCGAACAGGCGGCGTGGCTGATCAATCGCGGCGTGACTCACCTGCAGGGTTATATCTTTAGTCGCCCGCTGCGGCCGGAAACGCTGATAGACTATTTTCAGCGTCATCGCGCCTGACCGGCCTGGCCCGGGCGGAGCCGAACACTTACTGGAGAGGGCATTCGCTATGCTGCTTCGCGCTGGACTTCTGCTGACAGGTGCCCTACTCAGCGCCCCGCTGCTGGCCGCCTCCGTTCTGCAAAGTTACGCTTTTACTCAGGCCGGGGAAGCGAAATATCCGCCCGGCTTCAGCCATTATGAGTATGCCGATCCCGATGCGCCCAAAGGCGGCAGCATCACCCTGGCGGTCATTGGCACCTACGACAACTTCAACCGCTACGCCTCGCGCGGCAATCCGGGTATCAATACCGGTGCGCTTTATGATGGGCTCTACACCAGTTCAGACGACGAGCCGGGTAGCTACTACCCGCTGATCGCCCTGTCGGCGCGCTACGCCAGCGATTTTTCGTGGACTGAGATTCGCCTGAATCCCCGCGCCCGCTTTCACGATGGCTCACCGATTACGGCCCGTGATGTGGCTTTCAGCTTTCAGAAGTTTATGACCGAAGGCGTGCCTCAGTTCCGTGTGGCCTATCGCGGCGTGACGGTGACCGCGCTGAACGATCTTACGGTGCGCATCGACGCGACTAAACCGGACAGAGATCTGCTGATGGGCTTGCTGACGCTGCCGGTCATTCCGGCGTCATTCTGGAAAGATAAGCAGTTTAATGAGCCGCTGAGCGCCCCGCCGCTCTCCAGCGGGCCCTATCGCATCAGCCGCTGGAAGCTGGGTCAGTTTATTGAGTTCAGCCGGGTCAAAGATTACTGGGCCGCCGATCTGCCGGTGAATCGCGGGCGCTTCAATTTTGATCGGATGCGCTACGACTACTATCTGGATGACAACGTGGCGTTCGAAGCCTTTAAAGCGGGGGCTTACGACTGGCGTGAGGAGGTCTCAGCGAAGAAATGGGCCACCCAGTATCGCGGCCGCGCCTTCGACGAGGGCGATATAGTGAAGCAGACCACGCCCAACGAGGCCGCTACTGATACCCGCTGGCTGGCGTTTAACAATGAGAAACCGCTGTTCCATGACCGTCGCGTGCGCCAGGCTTTTTCACTGATGTTCGATTTTAACTGGATGAATAAGGCGCTCTATTACGGTGCCTGGCAGCGCGCCAGCAGCTACTTCCAGAACACAGAGTATGCTGCTCAGGGTGCGCCGGATGCGGAACAGCGGGGCCTGCTGGCACCGTGGCGCGCGCAGTTGCCCGCCGGACTGTTCACTCAGCCTTACCAGCCTCCGGCGAGCGATGGCAGTGGCTACGACCGCGGCAGCCTGTTAAAAGCATACGCGCTGCTGAAAGAGGCGGGCTGGCAGATTAAGAATCAGCGTCTGGTCAATGACAAAACCGGTCAGCCGTTCACCGTTGAGCTGCTGCTGCGCGGCGGCACCAGCACGGAGTGGGCACTGCCGTTCCAGCACGCGCTCTCGCGGCTCGGCATCACCCTGAACCTGCGGCAGGTCGACAGCTCGCAATATCTGCGGCGCTGGCGTGAAGGCGACTATGACATGATCGCCACCCTCTATCAGGCGATGCCGATCCCCACCTCCAGCCTGCAGATCCTGTGGCAGTCGGACTACATCAGCTCCTCCTGGAATACCGCGCGGGTGAAAGATCCTGTCGTTGACCACTTCGTGCAGCAGATCGTGGCGCACCAGGGCAATCCCGCTGCGCTGCGGCCGCTGGCGCAGTCACTGGATCGGGTACTGCTGTGGAATGCGTATATGATCCCGATGTGGTACAACGCAGAGCAGCGGCTGGCTTACTGGGATAAGTTTTCCCATCCCGCCCGCAAGCCTGCCTACAGTACCGGTCTGGATAGCTGGTGGTACGACGCACACAAAGCCGGACGCCTGCCGGCCAGTAAACGCTAAGGAGACACCGTTGGCCGCTTACTTTCTGCGCAGAGTCCTGCTGATCGTTCCGACGCTGTGGGCGATCATCACGCTGAACTTCTTTATTGTGCAAATCGCCCCCGGCGGACCGGTCGATCAGGCGCTGGCTAATATTGAGTTTGGTCAGACAACCGGCCTGCCCGGCAGCGGCGCCGACAGCGCCGGTTCACATGCCACGCGCAGTCATCTCAATCCTGCCGACAATCAGTACCGGGGCGCACGCGGGCTGGACCCGGAGGTAATTGCAGAGATCAAACAGCGCTACGGATTCGATAAACCCCTGTGGCAGCGCTACGGCGAGATGCTGTGGAACTATCTGCGCTTCGATTTTGGCGACAGCCTGTTTCGCAGCGCCTCAGTGGTGGGGCTGATCAAAGAGAGCCTGCCGGTTTCCATCAGTCTGGGGTTATGGAGCACCCTGATTATCTATCTGGTGTCGATCCCGCTGGGTATCCGCAAGGCCGTGCGCAACGGCTCTGCGTTTGATATCTGGAGCAGCGCCCTGATTATTGTGGGCTACTCCGTTCCGGCTTTCCTGTTCGGCATCATGCTGATCGTACTGTTTGCCGGGGGCAGCTATCTGGACTGGTTTCCGCTGCGCGGGCTCACCTCTGCGCAGCACGACACGCTGCCCTGGTATGGTCAGGTGCTGGATTACTTCTGGCACATCGCGTTGCCGGTGCTGGCGACGGTGATCGGCGGTTTCGCCACGCTGACGATGCTGACGAAAAACGCGTTTCTGGATGAGATCCGCAAACTCTATGTGGTGACCGCGCGCGCCAAAGGGGTGCCGGAGCGGCGTATTCTCTATCATCATGTGTTTCGCAATGCGATGCTGCTGGTCATCGCCAGCTTTCCTGCCACCTTTATCAGCATGTTCTTTACCAGTTCCGTGCTGATCGAGGTAATGTTCTCCCTGAACGGGCTGGGGCTGCTCGGCTATGACGCCACCCTGCAACGCGACTATCCGGTCATGTTTGGCACGCTCTATATTTTTACCCTGATCGGGTTACTGATGAACATTCTCAGCGATCTGACCTATACGCTGGTCGATCCGCGCATCGATTTCAGGAGCCATTGATGCCGCTTTCTCCCCTCACTCAGCAGCGCTGGCAGCGCTTTCGCCATAACCGGCGCGGCTACTGGTCGCTGTGGATCTTTCTGGTCCTTTTTCTGCTGTCGCTGGGTGCCGAGCTGATTGCCAATGAAAAGCCGCTGCTGGTGCATTACCAGCAGCGCTGGATGCTGCCACTGCTGTTTAACTACAGCGAAACGGACTATGGCGGCGTGCTGCCGACCGCCGCCGATTATCAGGACCCGTGGCTGCAGCAGCGCATTGCCCGGCAGGGCTGGGCCCTGTGGGCGCCGATTCGCTTCAGCGACAGCACCCTCAATTTTGCGACCCAGGTGCCCTTCCCCTCTCCGCCGTCGGCACAGAACTGGCTTGGCACCGACGCCAACGGGGGCGACGTGCTGGCACGGCTGCTTTACGGCACGCGTATCTCGCTGCTGTTCGGTCTGCTGCTGACGCTCTTCTCCAGCGTAATTGGCATTGTGGTCGGCGCGGTGCAGGGCTATTTCGGCGGCAGAATCGATCTGATCGGGCAGCGGCTGGTTGAAGTCTGGTCCGGCATGCCCGCGCTGTTTCTGCTGATTTTACTCTCCAGCGTGATCCAGCCCGGCTTCTGGTGGCTGCTGCTGGTCACCGTCGCCTTCGGCTGGATGAGTCTGGTCAGCGTGGTGCGGGCCGAGTTTCTGCGCACCCGTAACTTCGATTACATTCGCGCGGCGCAGGCCCTTGGCGTCAGCGACGGCCGGATTATGCTGCGCCATATGCTGCCTAACGCCATGGTGGCGACCCTGACCTTTCTGCCGTTTATTTTGTGTGGGTCGATCACCACGCTCACCTCACTCGACTTTCTCGGCTTTGGTCTGCCGCTGGGCTCGCCCTCGCTGGGAGAGCTGCTGCTGCAGGGCAAAAATAACCTGCAGGCGCCATGGTTAGGCCTGGCAGGCTTTTTCACGCTCGCTATCCTGCTTTCGCTGCTGGTTTTTATTGGCGAAGCGGTGCGCGATGCCTTCGATCCGGGCAAAGGAGCCTGAATGACGACACCCTTACTGGCCATCAACGATCTTTCGATTGCCTTTCGTCAGGGCGATGCGCTTCGCCCGGTGGTGGAGGATCTCTCCCTGCGCATCAATGCAGGCGAAACCCTGGCGCTGGTGGGCGAGTCAGGCTCCGGCAAGAGCGTAACGGCGCTGTCGGTGATGCGACTGCTGCATGAGGCGTCGGTGGTTTATCCCCGTGGCGAGATCCTGTTTCAGGGTGAAGATCTGCTGCGCGTCCCGGAGGCGCGGCTGCGTGCCCTTCGCGGCAATCAGATGGCGATGATTTTTCAGGAGCCGATGGTGTCGCTCAACCCGCTGCACACCGTGGAAAAGCAGCTGTATGAAGTGCTCTCGCTGCATCGCGGACTGCGTCGTCCGGCGGCACGCGGAGAGATACTCAGCGTGCTCGATCGGGTCGGCATCCGGCAGCCTGCCGCCCGGCTCAACGATTTTCCGCACCAGCTCTCCGGCGGCGAACGCCAGCGCGTGATGATCGCCATGGCACTGCTGACCGAACCCCAGCTGCTGATCGCCGATGAGCCGACCACCGCGCTGGATGTGACGGTGCAGGCGCAGATCCTTAAGCTGCTCCGCGAACTGCAGCGGGAGATGAACATGGGCATGCTGTTTATCACCCATAACCTGAATATTGTGCGCCAGCTGGCGGATAGCGTCAGCGTGATGCGTCAGGGTCGCATCGTGGAACAGAACCGCGGTCAGGTTCTGATGGACCAGCCGCAGCATCCCTACAGCCAGCAGTTACTGGCCGCCGAACCGGAAGGAACCGCGCTGCCGCTGCCTGCGGACGCCCCGGTGATACTTCGGGTCGAACAGCTTCAGGTCAGTTTTCCGCTACGGCGCGGACTGTTCCGGCGGCAGGCGGCCGAAAAGCTCATACTCGCCGGGCTGAGTTTTACCCTGCGGCGCGGCGAAAGCCTGGGCCTGGTTGGCGAGTCCGGTTCGGGCAAAAGCACCACCGGGCTGGCGCTGCTGCGGCTGATTCGCTCGTGCGGGGAAGTCTGGTTTGATGGTCAGCCGCTGCATCAGCTGACGCGCCGGCAACTGCTGCCGCTGCGCCAGCGCATTCAGGTGGTGTTTCAGGACCCCAACTCCTCCCTGAATCCGCGGATGACGGTGCAGCAGATTATTGCCGAAGGCATGGCGGTACATCTGCCCGCTATCGGCCGGGCAGAACAGGAGCAGCGCGTCATCGCAGTGATGGAAGAAGTGGGACTTGACCCGGAAAGCCGCCACCGCTATCCGGCCGAATTTTCGGGGGGGCAGCGACAGCGGATCGCCATCGCGCGGGCGCTGATTCTGGAACCGGAGCTGCTGGTGCTGGACGAACCGACCTCCTCGCTGGACCGCACGGTGCAGAAACAGATCCTGACGCTGCTACGTCGTCTGCAGCAGCAGCAGCGCCAGCTCAGCTATCTGTTTATCAGTCACGATCTCGATGTGGTTCGATCCCTGTGTCACCAGCTTATCGTGCTGCGTCAGGGGGAAGTGGCAGAACAGGGAGAGTGTGAAAAGTTGTTTGCTTCACCTGAGAACGACTACACCCGCGAGCTGCTGCAGTCGTCCCGGCTCAGCCTGCGTTAAAGGTTTCGGCAATCGCCACGCCCTGATTTTTCAGGCAGCAGTTAGTGGCACTCTCGTCACGGCGCTGAATGAACAGGCAGGGCTGCCCTTCACATTCGGCCACTTTACAGTCGACCTGAATCTCTGCCAGCACCTCTTTTAACTGCTGCAGGATTTCCCACGCCGGAATGCCATCGTGGCTGATCAGACGCAGCGCCACGAACTCCTGGTCATCCAGGGCTTCATCAGGCTCAATAGCACTGTGGCGATCGCTGGCCCAGCGGAAACGCTGCGGCAGGCGATGCACAATTGAAAGTTGCAGCATCGTTTACTCTCCCCGAATGAGTTTATGTCGCAACACACAGCAACCGACGCTGAAAGCTGACCGACAACCGCTGAGTCCGGACGAGTGTTAATCGTCTGCCCGCGCGCATTTTTTGCGACTCGCATCGCACTTCTGGCTATATGTACCGCGTTCACACGCCGTTAACAATCATTTTAGACGCAATATGATTACTTTTTTAGCTAAAGATTTTCACAATAAAGAAACATAACCAGAAAGGTCGTTAACAGAGCCAGCGGTAACGGGGAAAAACCCCTGCGCCCGGCTAGCGGGACGCAGGATGGGGACGTGACGCGTAGAAAAAGAGCAGCAGGGAAATCGTCGCGCACAGCGCGATGGTGCCCACCATCGGCCAGGCGCTGTTGAAACTCATCAGCGACAGCAGCGCCCCCACAAAAGCCCCGACGCCAAAACGCAGGGTGCCCGCCAGAGAGGAGGCCGTGCCCGCCATATGCGGAAACGCATCCAGGATCACCGCCATCGCATTGGATGAGACGATCGACACACAGCCGATAAACAGTGCGACACCCAGCACCAGCGGCAAAAAGCCCAGGTCAAAGGCGCTGACCAGCAGCAGCCAGATCCCCATAGAGAACTGGATCAGCAACCCCAGCCGGAACATCGCGACCGGGCCAAAGCGGCGCACAGCCCTGCTGTTAATCAGGGTCAGCACGAAGAGAAACACCACGTTAAGGCCAAAATAGTAGCCGAAGTTTTGCGGCGAAACGTGATTCAGTTCGATATAAACAAAGGGACCGGCGTTAAGAAAGGTGAAGAGTCCGGCAAAGGAGAAGCCGCTCGCCAGCATATAGCTGAAGGCCCGTTTGTGACGAAACAGCGTGACGAAATTACCCAGCGTGGTGCGCAGATGGAACCGCTTGCGCTGCTCCGGCTTCAGGGTTTCGCGGATCTGCGTGGTCACCAGCAGTGTGGTGACTAATGCCGCGCCCGACAGCGCCCAGAAGATGGCGTGCCAGCTCCAGAGCACCAGCAGCCAGCCGCCGATAATCGGCGCCAGCAGCGGCGCAATGGTGGTGATCAGCATCACGAAGGACATCATGCGCGAAAAGTCCTCTTTCGAGTAACTGTCGCGCATCAGGGCGTTGATCACCACGCTGGCGGCCGCAGCCGAGAGCCCATGCAGAAAGCGCATGGTAATCAGCTGATCAATACTTTGTGACAACGCACAGGCGGCGGCGGCGCAGGCAAAGATCAGCGTGCCAAGCGCAATCACCGGCTTGCGGCCGTAGCTGTCCGCCAGCGGCCCATAGATGAGCTGCCCGATCGCGAACCCCAGAATGTAGAGATTCAGCGACATCTGCACGCTACCCGCCGACACGCCAAACTCACGCGCAATCTGCGGCATGGCAGGCAGATACATGTCGATCGACAATGGCATCAGCATGGCTAACAGACCGAGGATGACGACCAGACCTGTTGGCGAATTCTTTTCCTTACGCACACCTTCTCCTGCCCTGTGGGACTGGCACGGGCTGCTGGCAGCCCGTCCGCTTATTTAGCCTGTAACTCTTTTGGCAGACCAATACTGGCGATCTCTTCTGCCGTCAGCGGCCGGTATTCGCCCGGTTCCAGATCGGCATCCAGCACGATGTCGCCAATGCGCTCACGATGCAGCTCAACCACCCGATTGCCGACTGCCGCAAACATCCGTTTCACCTGGTGATAACGCCCTTCGCTCAGGGTCAGCAGCACTTCGGTCGGCGTGATCACCTCCAGCTGTGCCGGTTTGGTCAGGCTCTTCTCATTGTGCAGCTGTACGCCCGCCGTAAACTGCGCGGCCGTATCGTCACTGACCGGCGATTCCAGTGTGACGCGATAGGTTTTCTCGCAGTGATGACGCGGCGAGGTAATCCGGTGTGACCACTGACCATCATCCGTCATCAGCACCAGTCCGGTGGTGTCGATATCGAGACGCCCTGCTGCGTGCAGTTTGAAAGACATCGGCTCTTCGAGGAAATAGAGGATGGTGGGATGATCGGGATCGTCGGTTGAGCAGACGTAACCCTGTGGTTTGTTCAGCATAAAGTAGCGTGGACCGGTGAGCATCTGCAGCACGTTGCCGTCATAGGCGACTTCGTGGTCGGGCAGCAGTTTAAACGCGGTATCGCGCACGATCTCCCCGTTCACGGTGACACGCTGGCCGCGGATTTCGCGATGAGCGATGGCGCGGCTGATTTCCAGTTGCTGAGAGATGAATTTGTCGAGTCGCATGAATTCGTTTTGCCTGTTACTGCGGAGGGAATCTGAAACGGCCTGGTTAACCGTTGAAAATGTGCGGGAAGTATAACGTGATCTGCGTCCGCCTGACAGCGCGTTTACCGGACTTTCATGGCATAATTGCCGCCAGTTTTGCAAAAGTGAGCGCCATGTCTTTTACCTTACGCCCCTATCAGCAGGATGCGGTTAATGCCACCGTTGCGCATTTCCGTCGTCATCAGGAACCTGCAGTGATCGTACTGCCCACCGGCGCCGGGAAGAGCCTGGTGATCGCCGAGCTGGCACGGCTGGCGCGTGGCCGGGTGCTGGTGCTGGCGCACGTCAAAGAGCTGGTGGCACAGAACCACAGCAAATATGAAGCGTACGGGCTGGAGGCGGACATCTTTGCCGCCGGACTGCAGCGTAAAGAGAGCCAGCGCAAAGTGGTGTTTGGCAGCGTGCAGTCCATCGCGCGTAACCTCGAACAGTTCGACAGCGCCTTTTCACTGGTGATTGTCGACGAGTGCCATCGCATCGGCGATGACAAAGAGAGCCAGTATCAGCAGATCTTCAGTCATCTGCGCCAGCACAATCCTCAGCTCCGTTTACTCGGCCTGACTGCCACGCCGTTCCGGCTGGGCAAAGGCTGGATCTATCAGTTTCACTATCACGGCATGGTGCGGGGCGACGAGAAATCGCTGTTCCGCGACTGCATCTATGAACTGCCGCTGCGTTACATGATCAAGCATCAGTTCCTGGTGCCGCCGGAGCGGCTGGATATGCCGGTGGTACAGTATGACTTCAGCCGCCTGACGGCGCAGTCGAACGGCCTGTTCAGCGAAGCCGATCTGAATCGCGAACTGAAACAGCAGCAGCGCGTGACGCCCCATATCATCCGTCAGATTGTGGAGTTCGCTGAGGATCGGCTGGGGGTGATGATCTTCGCTTCCACCGTGGATCATGCGCGTGAAATCCTGCAACTGCTGCCCGAAAACAGCGCGCTGGTCTCCGCCGAAACGCCCGCCCGCGAGCGTGATGCCCTGATCCTGGCGTTTAAAGCGCAGCAGCTGAAATTCCTGGTGAACGTAGCGGTACTGACTACCGGCTTTGATGCGCCGCACGTTGACCTGATTGCGATACTGCGCCCGACCGAGTCGGTCAGCCTCTATCAGCAAATCGTCGGCCGCGGCCTGCGGCTCTCGCCTGGTAAGCGCGACTGCCTGATCCTGGATTATGCCGGTAATCCCCACGACCTCTTCACGCCGGAAGTCGGCGCGCCGAAAGGGGCCAGCGACAATCAGCCGGTGCAGGTTTTCTGCCCCGCCTGCGGCTTTGCCAATACCTTCTGGGGCAAGGCGACCGAAGATGGCATGGTCATCGAACATTTTGGCCGGCGCTGTCAGGGGGTGCTGGAAGATGATGAGGGAGAACGCGAACAGTGCGACTATCGTTTCCGCTTTAAAAGCTGTCCCGACTGCGGCGCGGAAAATGATATCGCCGCCCGGCGCTGTCACCAGTGCGATAAAGTGCTGGTCGATCCCGACGATATGCTCAAAGCGGCACTGAAACTCAAGGATGCACTGGTGCTGCGCTGTGGCGGCATGACGCTGGAACAGGGATCGGATGCCAAAGGTGAGTGGCTCAAAGCGACCTACCATGACGAGGATGGCACCAGCGTCAGCGAACGTTTCCGGCTGCAGACGCCCGCGCAGCGGAAAGCGTTTGAGCAACTCTTTATGCGTCCGCATCAGCGCGCACCCGGCGTACCGCTTGGCTGGCAGACCGCCGCCGACGTGCTGGCGCTGCAGCCGCTGTTGCGTCATCCCGATTTTGTGGTGGCCAGGGCCAAAGGCCAGTTCTGGCAGATCCGTGAAAAGATGTTTGATTATCAGGGCCGCTACCGCCGCGCGAATGAGCTGCGCTGACGCGGATGCGCCGCTGGCAGGCGGCTATATCGTTTGCTCCCGGCAGGGATAACCGCTATACTGCCGCCCGCTTTTGCATGTGCATCAGCGGAATTGAATAACCTGCCTGTTACTGGGTCGCCTGTAGCAGGAATTAAATAAAGAGACGTATTAATGTTCACTATCAATGCAGTAGAACGTAAAGAGCAGGGTAAGGGTGCGAGCCGCCGCCTGCGTACAGCAAACCGTTTCCCGGCCATCATCTACGGTGGTTCTGAAGCGGCTGTTGCCATCGACCTGGATCACGACTCCGTAATGAACCTGCAGGCAAAACCAGGTTTCTACGAAGAAGTGCTGACCCTGGTTGTTGACGGTAAAGAAACCAAAGTGAAAGTTCAGGCTGTTCAGCGTCACCCGTTCAAGCCAAAACTGTTTCACATCGACTTCGTTCGCGCGTAATCGCGAGCCTTGTTGAACGTAGAAGGGCCGGTTGCGAAACCGGCCCTTTTATTTTGTCTGTCGCTGCCAAAGGTTATTGCCGCGTAGCGTCAAAAAAGCCGGGCTGAGCCCGGCTTTTTTATTTGCTGCTGGTGCGGCGCTGTAGCTGGTCACGCAGATTGGGTGGCGTGCCTTTGATTGTCAGGGTGTCCGTTGCCGGGTCCCAGAAAATACGCTCGCCCAGTAACATGGCGTCGAAGTTCAGGGTCAGTCCCCCGCCGCTGCCGGCAAACTTCGTCAGCTGGCGCAGCGTGCTGCGATCCGCCGGGAAGCTCTCCTCAAGTTCGTAGCCCTGCTCCTGGGTAAAGGCCTGAAAGGTTTTTTCACCCACCGGTGGCAATTCGCCTGACAGATCTTCCAGCGCAATCTCTTCGCCCGCCTGCAGCTGCTCGTTGCAGTAGCTGTAGACCTGCTGGCGATAATTCTGCCGCTCCTGCTTATCCAGCCCGGATTCGTTGCAGTAGTCATCCACCGCCTGCAACAGTCCCCGGTTCTGCGCCTTGGTGTCTAATCCCACTTCGGCACCGAGGAAGTCCATGAAGAAGTCAGCCACTTTGCGTCCGACGCGGCCGCGCAGGAAGGTCAGATAGCGGGTCGATTCCGGGTTGGTTTCCCATTCGGTTAAATCGATGCGCGCGACGATATCCGCATGGTTGATGTCGAGATAGTGGGTGCTGCTGATATCCATCTGCTCGTTGACGCGCATGCTGGACTGGCTGTTCAGCACGGCGATCAGCAGATAGTCTACGGCCAGATAGCGGTAGTGAATAAACAGCACCACGCCGCTTTCGGCGAACGGATATTTCGCCAGTTCGTCACGCAGACGGCCGGTGGCGGCACGGCTAAAGGCGAGAAAATCATCGTTGCCCTTACGACAATTACGCAGCGCTTCTGCCAGTTCACTTTCTGCATTAAACAGGCCGTAGGCTTTGCTTTTTGCGCTGTAAACCCGGTGTAACTCCTCCACCATCGCGTTGACCGTGTTGGTGGCAGGCAGCAGCGAATCGCGCAGCGCCAGCTCAAGCTGGTTTTCATCGCGTTTGATCAACTGATGCAGGGCAATCTGGTCGATATCCAGACTCATGGTAGACTCTCCTTTTAGCTCAGGCGCGTATTCAAACACCGCCGGCATCGGCTTTCAACTCCATACGTAAAGCGGACGCGGTACTTTCGATAAAATTGCGGAAAAAAGTACGCTGTTCCGGTACTATATCGCCTTTTGAAATGAGCTCAGACGACCCTATGCCACAATCATCCCGTTACAGCGACGAACGCGTGGAACAACTCCTCGCGGAAATGGCCCAAATCCTGCAGAAGGATAAGGCCCCCACCGACCTCTCCCTGATGGTCTTGGGCAATATGGTGACTAACCTGATTAACAGCGATGTTGCCCCGGCGCAGCGTCGCTCTCTGGCCCGATCTTTCGCCGATGCCCTGCAGGCGTCAGTGCGTGACGACAACGCTCACTAATTGGCTGATTTGATTTTATAATATGGTAACCAACCGGCAGCGCTACCGCGAAAAAGTCTCCCAGATGATTAGCTGGGGGCACTGGTTTGCTCTGTTTAATATCTTATTCGCGCTGATTTTAGGCAGTCGCTACCTGTTGGTCGCCGACTGGCCTTCTTCACTGGCGGGGCGTATCTACGCCTATACCAGCTGGGTTGGCCACTTCAGTTTTATCGTTTTTGCCGCCTATCTGCTGATCATCTTCCCGCTGACGTTTGTGGTGATGTCGCAACGGCTGATGCGGGTAGTGTCCGCGGTGGTCGCCACCGCGGGTCTGACACTGGTCATGGTCGACAGCGCGGTGTTCAGCCGCTTCCACCTTCACCTGAACCCGGTGGTGTGGGAGCTGGTGATTAACCCCGATCAGAGCGAGATGGCACGCGACTGGCAGCTGATGTTTATCAGCGTGCCGCTGATTTTTCTGGTCGAGATGCTGTTTGCGACCTGGAGCTGGCAGAAACTGCGCAGTTTGAATCGCCGTTCATTTGGTAAGCCGCTCGCGGCCCTGTTTATCAGCGCCTTTTTTGCCAGCCACCTGATGTATATCTGGGCTGATGCCAACTTCTATCGCCCGATAACCATGCAGCGCGCTAACCTGCCGCTCTCCTATCCGATGACCGCCCGCCGTTTCCTGGAGCGTCACGGTCTGCTGGATGCGCAGGAGTATCAGCGTCGCCTGGTTCAGCAGGGCGACCCGGAAGCGCTGGCGGTGGAATATCCGCTGAGCGACATTACCTTCCGCGATGGCGGTACACGCAATAACCTGCTGGTGCTGACCGTGGATGGCCTGAATAACGCCACGATGGCCAGTGCGCTGCCGCAACTCAATCAGTTTGCCAGCAAAAACGTGCGTTTCACGCAGCACTACAGCGCCGGAGATACCCCGGAGAAAGGGTTGTTTGGCCTATTCTACGGCATCTCCTCCAGCTACATGAACGGTATTCTGGCATCCCGTACGCCGTCTGCCCTGCTGGGCGCGCTGAGCACGCAGGGTTATCAGTTTGGCCTGTTCTCCTCTGAGGGCTTTAATCCGCCGCTCTACCGACAAGCGCTGCTGACCGACTATTCACTGCCGGCGATGACCAGCCAGCCGAACGCCAGCACCGTCGCGCAATGGCAGAACTGGCTGGAGAAGCAGACAGGTTCCCAGGCGCCCTGGTTCTCCTGGATCGCGCTGAACGGCCCTGACGTCACCGGCGACAGCGCCAAATCCCGTCAGCGCAGTTATCTGCGTCAGGCACCCGCCGTCGATCAGCAGATTCATGCCGTTCTGAGCAGCCTGCAGGCGCGTGATTTGCTGAAGAACACAGTGGTGGTGATCACCGCGCAGCGCGGTCTGGCGCTGGAGGGTAACCCTGACAGCGCAGGCAATCGCCAGACATTGCAGGTGCCATTAGTGATTCACTGGCCTGATACGCCCGCGCAGACCGTTGATCGTCTCTCCGATCATCAGGATGTGATGACGACGCTGATGCAGCGCCTGCTGCATGTGCGAACCAATCCGGTGAACTATTCGCAGGGTGAAGATCTGTTTGCTGCACGTCGTCGCCATGACTGGGTCGCCAGCAGCGAAGAGAACAAGCTGGTGATCACCACGCCGCAGGTGACGCTGGTGCTCAACAACAACGGCAGCTATCGCGCTTATGATGCCGCGGGCAATGCGCTGAAAGATCACAAGCCGGAACTGACGTTGCTGTTGCAGGTACTAACTGAGGAGAAGCGTTTTATCGCTAACTGATTAATTATCAGGCAAATAGTCAGCTGGTGTCTTGCATTCATGCCGATAACCAGTAGACTAACCCTCCAGTGTTCGGCACGTAGCGCAGCCTGGTAGCGCACGGTCATGGGGTGTCCGGGGTCGGAGGTTCAAATCCTCTCGTGCCGACCAACCAATTTCCCCGTCATAGCAGTTTTTGATGAGTGACCACGGCGATTACAGTCATCATTACCGCCTCGTTTTTTATCTTTGGAAAGACGATGCAATTTGATCTTTCACACTTAAATTAGTGACCAATCGTTAAATAACTCACGACAATTCTTCTCGACGCACAAGAGGTACATTGTAGTCAGCCCTAATTGGCATGGTATCAGGCACCCTTCTCATCTCTAACGGAAAATGCCAGATGTTAAAGTCTTTGTTTGGGTAAGTGTCGTAATGAAAGACATCCCAACCCAATAATGCAGCCATGCGCTTAAATGCGATTTCTTTTGCTACAGATAACTCTAATTGTGGGTTGAGAAACTTCAAATAGCCAGAGTTTACAGCGCCAGTGAGAATGTCTACGACTTGTAATCCAGGATGATGTTTTGAATCCTGCATCGTTACTGATTGAACTAATTTTTTGACACCTTCCATTGCAAGCATGTTGTTCGCAATGATGCCTGTAACTTCATCATTCTTCTTATACTTGTCAATTTTCTGATCGATGATTACTTCAAGAGGCTTCTTTAGCTGACGTGCTGTATTTTTAACCAGCATTGTATATGTTTGATAGAAAGCCGTTTCTTTGTCAGTCTGCCAGTTACGGTAAATATTCTTGACGACAATGATTGAATGGAAGCAGCAAGAGTTTTTTAGCACCATTTGAAGCAACTCAATGCAGATGTTCGCCTGACCCGCACTGTTTTTGATCTTTGACCATTTTAGCTCGCCAACAATGCCGTACTTATGCTTCAATCGCAAAACGCGCTCATTGAAGATTTCAAGTGTGTCCTTACGTATGCACAGCAAACCTATGCCATAACAGCGGTCACTCCCTGTAGTACCACTTTCATCACCAAACGCTATATATTCCATGCTTTTGTTTACGCGCTTCTACCCATCTTCATGGGGGTTAATCTTTCATCTATCTTAAGATCGAACCTGTCAGCTGGCAACAAGATTACTAATTTTGAGATGTCAGCCAATTGCTTTTTCTTAAATTCTATAGATTGATTTGATACTTATAGAGTAAATTAAGGGTAGTTTAATTAAATTGATGGTTGCTTGAGGCAACTTTACTAGTTAGAAACCGAAGTTTCGGTTGGAGTCTGTGGGGACTGGAATGGGACGGAGATCAGGATTTAAAGGTTTTATACGTGCTGCAGGCAGAGCCGCTGCTGCGGCAGAGCGTGAGCGTAAGAGATCAGAACGTCAACATTATGCCGAAGTTCGCCGTATAGAGCGTGAAATAAAGCGTGATAATGCACAAAGACTTCGTGAGCAAAAAGAGGCTGATAAGTTATCAAAAATCATGTATCTGGAAGAGCGGCAAGATGAAGTGTCAGATCTAAACGCTGAGCTTAACGAGAATATCACCGCGCTTACTACACTTCTGGAACACACTCTCAAATTTGACGATTCGATTGATTTTTCGGCTTTGAAAAAAACCCCGAAATTTGAAGATTTTAAGACACCTAAACATCTCTTACCTGACCCTGAGCCTGAGGTGAAAGCTGTGAACGTCCCGGCGTTATGGAAGACTATTTTCCCGTGGGTAAAGAAAAAATATTATCGAGACTTGCAGAGTGCAGAAGAATTGTTCATTAAAAGTAAGGAGGATTATGCAATTAAACTATCAAAACAAAAAATTGAGCTTGATTCTTTAGTTGCTGATTATCAGACTCGTAGAACTGCTTACCTTCAAGAAATCAAAAACCAACACGATGAAGTTGACCAGTTTGAGCAAGACTATCTTAACTGCGATCCTGACAGCGTGTTGGCTTATTGCGAAATGGTGTTGACGCGCTCTGAGTATCCTAAAGACGGCTTTCCCCAAACTTTTAGGTTGGCATACTTACCCGGCAACAAGGAGTTGGTGGTTGAATACAATTTACCTGAAATTTCAATAGTACCTCGTGAGTTGGAATACAGATATGTCAAAACAAGAGATGTCATAGATGCGAAAGCACGGAAGATTAGTGAGATTAAAGAACTTTATCAAAACATCATCGCTGCAATCACACTACGCACAATGCATGAGCTTTTCGAAGCTGATAAGGCGTCTGCTTTAACGTCAGTTCTGTTTAACGGTGTAATTGAAACTATCGATCCTACGAGCGGGCATGACACAAAAGTCACATTGGTATCTGCCCGTGCTCACAAAGACGATTTCATGCAAATAAAACTCGAAAGGGTTGAAAAAACTGCATGTCTTAAAAGTTTGGGTGCACAAGTTTCAGGGCGACCCGATGAACTACAAGCAGTGAAACCTATTATTGAGTTCAACATGGTTGACAAGCGCTTCATTGAGCAAGGCGATGCTCTATCTGGGCTTGAAATAAGACCAAACCTTATGGAGCTTTCACCGTCTGAGTTCGAAGTATTGGTATCAAATCTTTTCAGTCAAATGGGGCTAGACACAAAACTCACCAGAGGTACAAAAGACGGAGGTGTTGATGCAGTTGCATTTGATACTCGTCCAATTCTAGGTGGCAAAGTTGTTATTCAGGCTAAAAGATACAAAGACACTGTCGGTGTCAGTTCTGTTAGGGATCTATACGGAACAATGATGAATGAAGGGGCTAACAAAGGAATTCTGGTATGTACGAGTCAATACGGTAAAGATGCATACCGGTTCTGCGAAGACAAACCGATTGAACTTATTGATGGAGGCGGGCTTCTTTACCTTTTGAAGGAGCATGCTGGCGTCTCAGCACGTATCAACCCCAATTTTTGAACACTGATTAGCTGACAACTACTGCTTGTAGCGAATGTTATCAAGATAAATATAGCACAAGATGTTAGTTAAGTAATCTGTAGGTTTTGGCTTAGGGCAGAAATTTCTGCCCTGCTTAATATTTGTTATCCCAATAAATCTACTACAGGACTTGCTTTCAAGTGACTATACTGAGTTAACATGCCGATACTTTTGTTCCTAAAGATGCACTATAACTGAATTGTGTTTAGCCTTTTCTCGGCATAAAGTATAATAGCAGTGTTTCTGAGGATGAGAAAAAAAACACCAGTTAATTTCACGCTTCTCAGCTCTCTTGAATGCCTGTGATACAGTATAAACAACGTACTGAAACGGTATCTGTTTGTCTCTACCCTAGAATAGTTTTTTTAGTAGGAAGAGTGCTACAGGTGAGAGTGGAGCACCTCGGCTTTCACTATTTTTAGTTTCCGTCAGATGTATAACCTTAGCCCAAACTTAACAATACTGGTTTTGGCACTCAAAATTAACTGCACCTCACAGTTTCGTATGTGAGCATCACGGTTGGCTTCATTCATGGACTAATGACATCAAGTAATATCTTATATAATAGAGGTTAAATGATATTTTCATGTGGTTTTTCAGGCGAAGGCAATTTAAATAATTACACCACATCTGCACACTTAATTCCTTTATTAGCACTCGCCAAATGCAATATCGTGAAAGTCATTGTATCTCGAGTCGTATAATCCCACCAAAAAGGTTAAAGGATTAATAACAAAATTGGCTCTTTTATTTATGGATTATACGCTTCAGCCTCTCTCTTTTTTGCAGCTTTTAATTTTTTATTTCTTTGCTTCATATCACGATGTGGATGAAGACTTAACATCGCTCCAGCAATCTGCTGTTAATTAGGAGCCTTAAAAGAATTGCTATACTTTTCATACTCAAGGAATATCATGCTCTGATCTCGCGCGCCCTATAAAAACCTACTTGATAACAGATGTTGTTTTGCACAGCAGCAGTTATACTTAAATCTATAATTAATAACCTACACCCAAAAATTTCATTTCGAGAGAACTATAAAATTAAATAAAAACTATAGAGTAACACTCTTCAATTAAATGAAAAACTTTAAATGCCGGATTATAATATTTATTTACATACATTTTTTAATATTATTGGTGAATTAAATGCTATCATATGGCAATATGCTTAGCTGTCTACTATTTCATCGGAGGAAATGGAATGTCACGCAACCTCGCACCTGCCTACTGCATCATTCAACAACCCGGTAACCTTGATTTCCAGACCAGAATGCTTTTTCGTGATAGTCATTCAGAGTCTGCCCGCATCTTCAAGCAAAACAATGCAGACACTCTTTGGCTCAATCCGGGACAGATAGCGATCGTGATAGACCCAGCCTCTAAGCCAACCCTTCAGATGCTTAATGCTCTACGACAGGCAAAACATAAAACTAACAGAGCGTTTATTGGCGTTAGCTCTGATGAAGCCAGCTTTTTACAACAACACTACGGTTTAATCGCTGCCCTCACCACATCAGGAGATAACATTTTTAGCACAGTTGGAGACATTGGCGAAAAGTACTTTTCAGAAATAGAAAATACCTTAAAAAAGATCGAAACGAGTTATCAGAATCAGTTTCGAATGCAGGGTACACTAATCAGTCAACAATTTTTCATTGAACGTAACCAACTTTTTCACCAATTAAAAGAACTGGTAAATAAGCCATTATTAAAATCTTTAACCCGCTATACAGTGAAGTTTAAACCTTATGAGGATATGCGTAGAGCACTCAATCTCTCCAGCCGTTCTCTGGTGCATGAATGGTCAACTGCGGGACTCGGGGGCATACCAGGCTATTCAAATTATGTTGGTAATGCAGCAAAAGCAGCAAAATTTCTAAAAACCGGTGGCTACATAGGCATTGGATTTTCGTTTATTGGAACAACAAACGATGTCGTCAATGCTTGTGTTAAGGGACGCGAAAACGAATGCAAAAGAACTGCATTCAAAGAGTATGGTAAATTTGGTGCATCAACATTATCGGGTGTTGGAGCAGGTGCATTTGGCTCAGCGGCTGGACTAGGAGTATGTGCGGCAATTGGGATAGCCACAGCAGGAACAGGGGCAGTAGTCTGTGCAGCTGTAGGGTCTCTGGCTGCTGGCTATGCAGGTGCTAAAGCAAGTGACGCTGCGATGGATACGATTTATCAATATATGGGAATATAAAAATGAAATCGGCCATGATGGTTTTAATCATCCTTCCCTTTTGTTGCCTGGTGATAAGTTTTATTTTATATCTGGTCAACAGAACGCAATATCAACGTCTTATTTCAGACTTCCAAAAAGGACGTACACTTCCTGCGCCTTATCTTTTTCAATGTAATATGGGATATCTGGGTTCACCACTAATGACCTGGTTCTTCATCCGACTGAAAGATAAAAAGAAGATTTTCTTTTTAGAGCAGAAAAGCCAGAATTATGACTTCGCCAGTGAGCGTAAAAACCAGGAAAGGATCGACAGCCTGAAACCCCTTTATTACACATTTTTAGCCGGTTTCTTTTGCTGCTTTCTGTTAGCGTTTATTGCAATCCTGATCAGATTCAATGTGGTTTAAGCACAGAGCAACAGTGGGCGGCCTGCGTTTACGTCGTCATGCCGCCGACTTGATCAAATCCCCCTTTCCTCGCGTCCCCGCCAATCCGATCTATACTTAACAGCCTGTGGGTAACAAGAGGAGAGTTTATGACCTTTATTGAAAAAGACGATCCAACAGAAGCACCTGAGTCAGGCGATAAGCAACCTTCCCCGCCAGACCAGAAGTAACCCACCAGGGCCGCGCGTGACGCGGCCTTTTTCTGACAGAGTAGTTCCTGTTCGTATATTCAGATTAATCCTGCCAGCCGTTAACATTATCTCTGCAATCAGCCAGTTATGGCTTGCAGCAGAGGTGGATCCGCCTCACAGAAATCATCTCCCGCTACGCTTTTTCATCAAACTGAAACAAAAATGTCACAGAAACGCCTTACCCTGAATTCCCCTGAAACTGACGGATAATGTGTATGGCGATTAAAGCAAAGAGCCTGAAAGATGCAGAAACGTTATTGCACTCAGGCATCAGCAAAGTGGAACTGGCGTATGACATCGGCAGCGACGATTTCTTTCGCCTGGCAAGCCACTGGTGCGACCGCGGCGCGCGTATCAGCAAAGGTCATCACCATTTTGTTGTTTCTCTGAAGAGTTTTGCCATCCCGCCCAACGACTGATCCCGGCAGGCTGCTTGCCCTGTTTGCATGCACCTGATTTAATGCCGTTTTGGCATCCATCATGGTTCCGCATGCGCTATCCCGACCTGCCGCTGCCGCCTGTTGCAGGCGGCTTTATTCTCTCCTCGCACCTGAGCCATAGCGATCCGCTGCTGGCGGTGAGTCACTTTAATCCGCACGCTTACGATGAGGCACTGGCTGCTGCCTGGGGCATCACGCTGCCTGCCCGCCTGCAACAGGCTGTCCGCAAACGTCGTGCCGAATACCTGGCCAGCCGGATGCTGGTGAGGTCGGTCATGGCAGAACTGGGCATCCCTGATTTTATCCTGAACAATGCCCCCGACCGCTCTCCCTGCTGGCCGGCGGGTATTCAGGCGTCGCTGTCACACAGCGCGGGCGTTGTGGTCGTCGCGGCAACGCGTCAGTCCTGCGCTGTCGGGGTCGATGTTGAACAGATCATGCCGGAGACGACGGCAAACGACATGGCCGGGCTGCTGATGAATGCGCAGGAGCAGCAACTGCTGCGGTCGCTGCCGGTCAGCTTCAGTGCCGCCGCGACCCTGCTGTTCTCTCTGAAAGAGAGTGTTTACAAGGCACTCTGGCCCCAACTGCATCAGCCGATGGACTTTCTTCAGGCGGCGCTGGTGTCGGTGGATCATGCCCGACAGCACGCCACGCTGCGGCTGACTCAGCACTTCAGTGAGCGATTTCCGGCGGGCACATTATTACAGGCGACATTTTTGTGGCGGGAAAATCTGGTGATGACGCAGGTGGTGCATCCGGTTTAAAAAACCGGCTAAACAACGCAGCTTAGCCGGGGGTAAACACAGACGAAAGAAGAAGTTTCAGGATCGCAGAAACCGCTGTTTCTGCTGTCCGCTACAGTAACCGCTTTCAGGCGCGGCCTGCCAATACACTTTTTTGCTAAGTTTTGCCATCTGCCGCTAAAGGCCGGTGTCGGTGCGTTTTACCGAGTCGAGCGTGGCGAGGTCGCGCTCATTACCGGTCAGCTCCGTTAACTGCCCTTCGCGCATCTCCAGCAGCCGGTCAGCGTGAATGAAATAGTGATCGTCATGGCTGATGGCAAATACCGTTTTGCCCGCCTCCTGCAGCCACGGCAGCAGCTCACGATAGAAGATGCGACGGAAATGGGGGTCCTGATCGGCCGCCCACTCATCCAGCAGCAGCACATCCCGCTCTTCTGCCACCGCCAGTAGCAGTGCCAGGCGCTTGCTCTGTCCTTTGGACAGCCGGAGGTTCAGCACCTTATTACCGGCAAGTTTCAGCTTATCCTGCATCTTAAGCCTCTCCAGCCACTGCTGAACCAGCGCCGGATTGGCCGGAACCCCTTCCCGCCCGATGAGCCGATCAAACAGGTGCAGATCGGTAAAGACCGCCGAGAACTGACTGCGCCAGCGATCGAGTTCATCTGCCGTGATCGGCTGGCCATCCAGCAGCAGCGTGCCGGACTGCGGCTGATAAAGCCCGGTCAGCAGCATCGCCAGCGTCGATTTCCCGCTGCCGTTACCGCCAATCAGAAAGACCAGCTCTCCCCGGCGCAGCGTCAGGTTGATCGGCCCGACCTTAAAGCCGTTGTCGCCGTAGTGGAAGGAGACATCACGTAACTCCAGCGTCTGCCACGCCGCGGTGGCGGCTGGCGCGTGGAAGCCGGGCTGATAGGGAGCGAGATCGAAGGCGTTAAGCTTACGGAACGCCACCTGCGCGCTGAGCAGCGTAGGCAGCGCGCCGACCGCCGAGAGCAGCGGCGTGCGCAGAAACAGCAGCGTCAGGGAGAAGGTCGCGGCGACGGCCGTGTCAGCCCAGCCCAGGCTGTTGGCCATAAAAAAGACGATGCCGATAGCGCCTAAGGTCATGATGTTCGACCAGTTAACCGCACTGAGATGATAGGTGTCGGCCCGCACAATATGATGACGCCAGGCGCGGGCATCTTCCTGATAAACCGTGTCGTAGACCTGCTGAGCGCGCGACCGGTTAAGCTGCAGCTCTTTACGCCCCTCTATCACCGTCTGGTAGTCGCGATAGAGGCTATCTTCGATGTCCCGCAGCTTCGCCATATGCTGATAGACCCGCGAGACCAGCAGCCAGCCGCCCACCAGCGTGACGGCCATCCAGAGACTGGTCACCAGTAACATCTCCGGAGAGAGCCAGGCGAGATAGATCGCCGAACCGAGAGTAATGATGACGCCCTGAAACAGCTCAGGCAGGCGCACAAAGGCCAGCGTAATGGCGCGCACATCGCTGGTCAGCCCGGCCAGCAGCTGGGCACTGCCGAGTTGCTCAATGCGCTCGACCCGGGTGTCGAGAATACGTTTGATAAATTCACCGCGCAGCCGCCAGACAAACTGATGGCCGAGCATTGTTAGCGCCAGCTGCGAGGCGAGCGTGACCGCCATCAGCACCACCAGCTGCAACAGGAACTGCGGCAGCACCGCAAAAGAGGTGTTAATGGCGACGATCATTTCGCGGTTGATGAAGGCGATCATCCCGATGCCCAGCACTGCGCTTAACAGCGTCAGGGCAATCACCCCAATGAAAGGCCAGCGGAACTGGCGAAAAACAACGTGTAGCAACGTCATGCAGGCAATCCAGCAGTCAAAAAACAGCCTGCAGTGTAATGGGATGCGGAATGATAGCAATAGTTATTCTCACCACGCCGCCTCGTGCCCCAGGGCTCAGAAGGCGCGGCGGAACGTGAGGTTATAACGCCAGGCACCCACCAGCGGATGCACGCCGGGCTTGAGCGGCAGGATACCGTGATAACGCAGGCGTGACGGCCCGCCCCACACCACAATGTCGCCATGTTCCAGCAGCACCCGCTGGGTAGCGTCGCCACGCTCAAAGCCGCCAAACTGAAACACGGCCGGTAGCCCCAGCGACACGGAGACAATGGGCTGGCGCATATCTTTTTCATCTTTGTCCTGATGCAGCGTCAGCTTTGCGCCCGGTTCATAGCGATTAAGTAAACAGGCATCCGGATTGAAGCCGGGAAAGCCCGCTTCAAGGGCGGCCTGTTGCGCCAGGGTGCGAAACAGGGGCGGCATCGGGGGCCAGCGGCGGCCATTAAGATTGTCCTGCTGCTCATACTGATAGCCGCGCGAATCCACCGACCAGCCAAAGTCGCCGCAGTTGGTCATCGCGACCGACATGCGGTGCCCGCCGGGCGTAATGCGATGGGCAAACGGATTCTGTTCTGCAATCGCCATCACCTGCTGATACAGCGTTTCTGCATCCTCACGCGCGCGGCGGCGCAGGATCACGGCGCCTTCTGCCAGCGGCTCCTGCCAGGGTTGCTCTTCACTAAAGAGATCTAACATCAGGGTTCTCCGGTCGTTTCAGCGGGGATCAGGAAAGCAGCAAACTGCGGCGACATCCAGCTGACAAATTTATCGCCCTGTTTGCTGATCAGATAGACCGCCAGATGCTGTTCGAGTGCCAGCGCTTTGGCTTTCTCCGTGCCGAGTACCATCAGGCCCGTATCCCAGCCATCCGCTTCCAGCGCCGTGGTGGCAATCACCGTGGCGGAAACCAGCTTATGCTCAATAGGCCGTCCGGTAACGGGATCGATGACATGAGAAATCCGTTTGCCGTCCAGTTCATAATAGTTGCGATAGCTGCCGGAGGTGCTGATGCCGTGGCCCTGCAGATCCACGCGCGCCTGAACGGCATTCTCGCGGTCGGTAGGTTTCTGGATCGCCACCCGCCAGGGCTGCTGCTGCGCATTCAACCCGCGGCTCAGCACCGCGCCGCCCACCGACACCAGATAGTTGTTGATGCCGAGCTGCTCCATCAGTCGCGCCAGATGATCGGTCGCAAAGCCCTCGCCGACGGTTGAGAGGTCAACATAGAGCCCCGGCAGATCTTTCTGCAGCCACTGCCCCCCGGCGCCCTGCACCACCCGCAGATGCTGCAGACCGGTCTCCGCACGGGCGGCCGCGATCTGTGCAGCATCGGGCGTGTGGACGGGCTGTTTCGTCGGGCCGAAGCCCCACAGATTGACCAGCGGGCCGACGGTGATATCCATCGCGCCACCGGTTTTACGGCCAATCCGCAGTGCGGTGGTGACAATGTCTGCCATGTTTTCACTCACCGGCTGCGGTGTGAGATCGCGGCTTTGGTTAAAGCGTGACAGCGCGGAGTCCGGCTTCCACGTCGAGAGTTCCGCATCGTCAGCATCCAGCCGCTGCTGAATACGCTGCTGCAGTTCCGCCTTGCGCGCCTGATCGACACCCGCAAGGCTCACCCGCCAGACGGTTCCCATCGTTTTCCCTTCCAGCACCAGCGCCGGTTCAGCCGCAGGTTTATCGCAGGCCACTAATGACAGTGCCAGCACTGCTGTAAGCAGCAGATTAGTCTGATAACGCATCCTTCCTCACTTGTAACACTTTATTCCGACCTGCTACAAAGCATAAACTTCGGGTAAAGACGCTTAAAGAGAGTTGAATCTCTCTGTTAAGCCCCTCAAACTTGACCCGTCATCTACCCTCTGCCCGCCTTTAATCAGGCGATCGACATTCATTTAATAAAGGAGCAGCAGATGATCTATCTGATTCTCGCCATTGCCCTGGGGCTGTTTGTTTTCAGCACCTATAAAGTTCTGCACCAGCGTCGTCATCGTCACATGCTCCCTTCCCGGCCGCGCCATTAACAGGCTGCACTGCACCGGCGTGGGGCAACCTGCTCCCGTCGGGCGCAGCAAGTGTATCAAAGCAGGCGTAAAGTCTGTGGCTGTGAGAGCGGTTAAGCTGGCATGAATTCTGCACAGTTGAAACAGTGTTTATCTCTGATGAGAGGTGCAGAATGAAAAATTCCGGATGGCAGGCAGCCTGGCAGCACTGGCTGAGCTTTTCAGCTTTCACCCTGGCGGGTGTGGCCTTTGAAGGTGCGCGGTTTGGCAGCGTGGTATCGCCAGAAACCACGGTGGCGGAACCGGCAAAATGGCGCAAGGCTGACGCGGTCAGCCCACAGGGTCACGCAGGAGCGCAGCGGTAACTGCGCTCCCTGTTGACTCAGAACTGGTAAACCAGACCCAGTGCCACCACGTCGTCGGTATTGATACCGGCTGCGTCGGTGAAGTCGTTGTCGTCCAGCAGGTTGATCTGGTAATCAACATAGGTGGACATGTTTTTGTTGAAGTAGTACGTCGCACCGACATCAACATATTTTTTCAGGTTCTGTTTGCCCCAGTTCTGCACGTCGGTGCCGCGTGAGGTCACGTAGGCCAGAGAAGGACGCAGGCCAAAGTCGAACTGATACTGGGCAACCAGTTCCCAGTTGTCCGCTTTATCGGCATAACCGTAGGCTGAAGAGCTGTCACTGCTGTCGCCGAAGCGGGTGGCATTGTAAGAGCGTGAGTACATGGCCGCCAGGTAGACGTTGTTGGCATCATATTTCAGACCACCGGTGTAAACTTCCGCCTTATCACCCCGTCCCAGGATACCCTCTGATCCGCCATTCTGGCGGTTCGTGCGATCGGACTGGAATGCGGCTGCACCGATACCGAAACCTGAGCCCAGATCATAGGTGGTGCTCAGACCCCAGCCGTCACCATTCTCACCCAGCACGTCGCGGCCACCAGCCGACTCGGTGTTGTTATCATTTTTGCCCTGATACTGAACCGCAAAGTTCCAGCCATCCACCAGACCAAAGAAGTTATTGTTACGGTAGGTCGCCATGCCGTTGCCGCGCTGGAACATGAAGTTATCAGCGCCATAGGTATCCCCGCCGAACTCTGGCAGCACGTCGGTCCATGCGCCGATATCGTAGGCGACACCGTAGTTACGGCCGTAGTCGAATGAACCGGCATCACCGAACTTCAGTCCGGCAAAGCCCACGCGGGTATAGCTGTCGGCAGTGCCTTCAGCCTCGGAGTTGTTCAGCGCAGCCTGATATTCCCACTGACCATAACCGGTCAGCTCGTTGCTGATCTCCGTTTCACCTTTGAAGCCAAAACGAACGTAGGACTGGTCACCGTCAGAGCCATCGTTGTCAGAGAAGTAGTGCAGACCGTCAACCTTACCGAACAGATCCAGTTTGTTGCCGTCTTTGTTATAAATTTCAGCTGCGTTTGCTGATCCTGCTGCTGCCAGTAATGCAGGGATCACCAGGGAGAGAACGCGACGTTTCATTTTATTACCCTCTGTTATGTGCCTTTATAATTTGCCACTGCTAACTGAATGTTTAAAATTCAGCCGGCAGGCCATTGTTCTTTTATAACAGGTAATAATCCACCTGGAAAATGCTACTAAATTTCCAAAAGTGTTACACAAGTCGAAACAGTTATTTCATATTGTAAATTTCGGGGAACTAATAACCAGCACAGATCGATAAAAATTGCCGCACAAATCGCTAAACCCATTCAGATTCATTGTTTATCAATGAGTTATTTCAGATCATTCCGAAGCACTGAATGATAAAACTTATGACGCATCTGAGAATAGAATAGTCCCCGCTATCATCATTTATTCCATTATTACCTTCATTCTCCCCGAATGAGATGTACAACTTATTATTTCCCGCCGGACAGTTTGTCCGGCTTTTTTTTGCCTGCGATTTACCGTTTCGCTATATCTGCGTAAACTTTCTTAAGTGGGTTAAATTAACATCCGGCGGTTACCGCACAGAGTGGTAAATTTCGCCCCCTTTTCCCGCCTGAATGCTGAAATAACCGCCATGTTAATTTATCACCGTAATTAAGCAGGCGGTTATGCTGGCTTCAGAAAAGTCTCAGCGTTCCCGCAGCGATTCTTTGACTTTATTCAGGGGTTTAATCAGATAATCCATCACCGATTTCTGACCGGTTTTGATCTCCACGTTGGCCACCATACCGGGCACAATCGGGAATTTTCGCCCGGCCCGGTTGGTCAGCTCCGCTTTCCGGGTGCGCACGTAGACACGGTAGTAATATTGATCGCGTTTTACCTCATCCTGCAGGGTATCCGGCGAGACCGTCTCGACTTCACCCGGCAGGTCGCCATAGATAGAGGAGTCGTAGGCCGTCACCTTGACGATGGCTGCCAGGCCAGGCCGGATCCAGGCGATATCGCGCGGGTTGATGCGCGTTTCAATCAGCAGCTGATCCTCCAGCGGAACGATCTCCATCAGTTTGCCACCCGGCTCCAGTACGCCCCCCACCGTCGTAACCTGAATATCTTTGACTATGCCGCGCACCGGCGAGTAGAGCGTGGCGCGGGTCAGCTGATCCTCTTTGCCGGCGGCCACCTGCAGTTGCGCATCCAGTTCCGCATTATTTTTCACCTGCTCTTCGTGCGCACGAACCAGATAGTCATTGCGCGCCTCATCGATTTTGCCGCGCAGATCGCTGACCTGACGGCGCAGACGAATCACCTCCACCTGCCCGGCCGCGCCTTTAGCCACCAGTGGCTCCGTCAGCCGCAGTTCATCCTGCACCAGCCGCAGCGACTGCTGCAGATTGCTGATCGTTTCGGTGAGGTTGCGACGTCGCGACTCATAGAGCTGACGTTCCCGCGTCACCAGCTGCGGCTCTTTAAGGGTCTCTGCGCTGAAGGTCAGCGGCGTGCCGGAGAGCTCCGCCTCCAGCCGCTCGGCAGAGGCGCGCAGCGTGCGCACCTTCGCCTGTGCCTCGCCGAAGTTCGACTGAAAGCGCGTAGGATCGAGCGTTGCCAGCACCTGCCCTTTCTCAACGATGTCACCCTCATGAACGTTAAGCTGCTTGAGGATGCCCCCATCCAGGCTGTCGATCACCTGTGCGCGGCTGGAGGGGGTGACTTTGCCGGTGCCGACAGTGACCTCATCCAGAATGGCGAAGTGCGCCCAGATGAGAAAAAGGGCCAGCGCGGCGGTGCAGAGCCAGATAATCGCCGATGTGCGGCGCTCATGGCGGGCAAGATCTTTATCAACAATCACCAGACTCATGCGGCACCTCCTTTACCGGGCGCCGTTGGCGTCGCGCGGCGCAGAATGTCGTCGCGCGGGCCATCGGCCACAATCCGGCCGTTATCCATGACGACAATACGATCGACCATTTTCAGTAGCGCCGGACGGTGAGTCACCAGCACCAGCGTTCGCCCGCTGATCCAGCCCTGCAGCTGCCGGATCACCTGCTCCTCCAGCTGTTCATCCATCGCCGCGGTGGGCTCATCCAGCAACACCACCTGCGGCTGACGCAGGATCATCCTGCTCAGCATCACCATCTGTCTCTGTCCGCCCGACAGTCCGCGTCCCCCCTCATTGATAATGCGATCCAGGCTGGCGGCATCCTGCTGCACCAGCGACAGCGCGCCGCTGATGCGCAGCGCCTGCAGCATCTCCTGCTCACTGGCGTGGGGATTGCCCAGCATCAGGTTCTGCCGCAGCGTGCCAAAGAAGAGGCGGGAGTCGTGTGACAGCCAGCCGAGCTGACGGCGCAGGTCGACGGGATCGATGCGTTCGATGTCGACGCCATCGACAATCACCTTGCCCTGGGTCGCCAGTGCCTGACCCGCCAGGATCTTCAGCAGCGTCGACTTTCCGGCCCCCACCTTGCCGAGGATCGCCACCTTCTCGCCCGGCTTGATCTGCAGCTGCTGCACGCTGAGCACCGTTTTTTCATTCTCTTCGTCATAGCTGTAGTGCACATTGCGCAGATCGTAATGGCCGGTCAGCGTCGGACAGTGCGCCAGCGTGCTGGCTTCCGGTTGATCCAGCGGCTTCTTCAGCAGCTCATCCAGCCCTTTCATCGCCATTTTGGCGTGCTGCCAGCGTGAGAAGACCATCGTCAGCTGCATCAGCGGGGCGATGGTCCGTGAGGAGAGCAGACTACAGGCGACCAGGGTCCCGGTGGTAATTTGCGAATCGAGCACCAGGTAGACGCCAAAGACCAGCATGCCCGCGTAGGTGAGCTGCTGCACGGTCGCCGCCCAGCCGGTCAGACGCGCACCCCAGAGGCGCTGCTGATTGCTGATTGAAGCGCTGACTTCATGCGTCTGTTCCCACTGGCGCTGAAAATAGGGCTCGGCCTGCAGAGCCTTGATATCCTCAATGCCTTCGATGGTCTCCACCAGCACCGCATTGCGCAGCGCCCCCTCACGCAGCCCCTCTTTCGCCAGCCGCGCCATCGGGATCTGCACCAGCAGACCGGGGATCACGATCAGCGGAATGGCCGCCAGCGGAATCAGAACCAGCCAGCCGCCGACAAACGACATGATAAACAGGAAGAGAATAACAAAGGGAAGATCGGCAGCCGCCCCCACGGTGGTGGAGGTCAGCAGCTCGCGCACCTGGTCAATCTCACGCAGCTGCGAGATAAACGAGCCGGTCGATTTTGGCCGCGCTTCATTGCGGATACTCATCGCGCGGGCAAACAGCATGGCGGAGACTTTCAGGTCGATCCGTTTGCCCATCAGGTCCGACACCTGGGTGCGCATCAGCCGGATCAGATACTCGATAGCCGCCGCAATCAGCACGCCGACAAACAGCACCCAGAGCGTCGACTGCGACTGCGCCGGGATCACCCGATCGTAGACCTGCATCGAAAAGAGGATGCCGGCCAGCGCCAGGACATTGCTGACCACCGAGGCCAGCGAAATCTCCGTGATGCGGCGTCCCATGCCACGAAAGTTTTTCCAGAACCAGTGCGGCTCATAGGGCTGGATAAACTCATCAATGCGCGCATCCCGGCCCCGCGCCGCGACGCCCGTGACCCCCACATCCCCCTGGGCACGCGCCAGCAGTTCAGATAACGGGCTTTCCCGCACCACGTCGCCGCCTTCACTCAGCCAGTAGCGCGCGCTGCCCTCTTTATCGATGCTCTCCAGCACCGCCACGCTGGCATTTTCCAGCACCAGCACCACAGGGGTGATCTCCTGACGCCAGCGCAGTTTATTCTGGGGCACCATTGTCAGATGCAGTCCCAGCAGACCGGAGAGGCGCTCCAGTTGCTGGGACACCGGCAGATGTTCAAACCAGCGCATCTGCTGTCGCAGGGTTTTGCCATCGGCCGGTTTACCGAATCGCGCGGCCACGCGCAGCATGGCGGCAATCCAGTTTTCAGTGTTCAGGGTGGCTGTACTCATTATTATTGCCTTATCGCTATTGCAGCGAAGGAAGAAGATCGCCGCTGCTCTGCTGGCGATCGATACCCATGATATCCAGCAGATTGTCGACTGCGGCGGCGTAGCGAACGGTGGCATCCCAGCCATCATAAAGCGCGGTGATCCGCGAACTGTCGGCCTGGAACACATCCTGCTCCACACTCAGGAGATCGTTCAGGCTGCGCTTGCTGAGGCGATATTCGTCGGCGTAGACGGCGCGGGTATGATCGGCACTGGCCAGCTGCACTTCTCCGGCAGCCTGCCGCTGCTGCGCGCCGATCATATCCGCATAGGCCGTTGAGGCGTTCTGATTGATGGCGAGTTTGGCCTGCTGCACCGCCGCCTGCGCCGCCTCCCGATCGCCCTCGGCTGAGGCCGTTTTCGCATTCACCATGCCCCCCTGGTAGAGGGGAGCTTCCACCTGAAGCTGCACTTCGTCATCCCAGTACGACTGGCGATCGTTTTCATAACGGGTCCGGCCCGCCTGCACTTTGATCGTCGGCCAGTGACCCGACTGCGCCTGACGCACCCGTTCGCGGGCCGCTTCCTGCTTAGACTGGGCGCTGCGAACCGCAGCGCTGCTTTCATAGGCGATTTTGTCGAGGGTAATCTGCTGTTTCAGCAGCGCCTGCGGCAGTTCCGGCAGCGTGGCGGGCACCACGCCGGTCAGCACGGTCAGCTGGGCCGTGGCAGAGCGCAGCTGGGCGCGATACTGCTCCAGCGTGGCCTGCATGGCGGCGATGCGGGTTTCCGCCTGCAGCACATCGGATCGGGAGTTGAGTCCGGCGTCGGCGCGCAGTCCGGCAATATCCCGCACCCGCTGCAGTGAGGCGATATTGGTGTGCGCCGTTTCAGCCAGCGCCTGATAGCGTTTGACTTCGAGATAGGCCTGCAGCGTATCTTCCGCCACGGTGGTCATTGCGTCGAACAGGCCGTAACGATAGGCATCTGACAGGGCATGCTGCTCGTCGATGGCACTGCCGGTGCGACCAAAGTCGTAGAGCAGCTGACTGAGCGTGATGCCGCCGGAGCCATTATTGTTCAGGCTGCCTGCGGAGTCGGTCTGATGCGAACGCCCCGCCGCGCCCTGCAGTGAGATTTGCGGATACCAGGCACTGCGGGCGGCGTCGAGATCGCCCTCACCGACATGGATTTGTGCCGCGGCTTCCGAGATTTTTGGATTACGGGCGAATGCCCGGAGGATGGCGTCGCGCAGCGTTAAGCTGGCAATCTGCTCTTCGCTGGGCGCGGCGCGCCAGTTAAACTCCGCCTTCGGTAACGGTGCGGCCCAGGCCGCCGGGAGTGCCACGCCACTCAGGGCGCATATCAGAAAAGTTAATCGTGCTTTGTTCATTATCCATACCAACAGGCGTTCTTATGATCATGGTTTTTTTCCTGGTGAACAAAGCAGACAGAAAAGGCGTTACGGCGCACTTAAAGGTTTTATTGCGTTATTTTATTTATGTTTTACAAGCCAGAGTCTGAATAACCCTTAACATTATTAGATCATATTCTGCACCGAGTCCTGTTAAAAACTGATGAAATCTTTCATCTTTCTGCCGATTGCATAAAAAAACGCCATCTTAACAGCCTGAGCCACTCCAGACAGACTGAACAGACCTGTCCGGAAGGCCCTGCCTTTTTTAATGTTTCCGCATCAGGCCAGGGGATGCGCTGCCGGATGCTGTAACAGGTGATCGGCCAGGGTGTAGGGCATGCCAGAGACGATCACCCCTTCGGACGCAGAGGACGCCTGCGCCTCCGGCGCGTGCTCCGCCGTCACGCTGAAACTGTCCAGCAGCCGATCCACCGTCTGCGCAGGCAATGTGCCGGCGCTTTCCGTATGGGAGGCCACCCGCACGCTCTGACTGGCCGTGGCCAGATTCCCGGCGCTGTCCTGGCCGCTGACCGTCATCGTGTAGTCACCCTCCTCCAGCGGAGCCAGCTGTCCGGCCAGAATGGTCAGCGCCCAGCCGCCATCGACCTTCACACTGGCGCTGTAGTGCTGGTCACCGAGCGTCAGCTGCACCAGGCTGCCCGGCTGCAGATGGCTGGAACTGCCCTGAATCAGATGCCAGCTGTTCACATCGGCGGCATCAATGACGTTATCGCCAAAGGCGGTCTCCAGCGTCAGCGTCGGCCGCTGATGCACAGCGACGGTAAAGAGCGCATCCTGGGTCTGGCTGTCGCTGTTGCCATACTGATCCCAGCGATGAAACGTGGCGGCAACCGGGCCATCCGCCAGCGCCATCAGCTCGGCAGAAGTCAGCGTCACCATTCCCCCGCTATCGGGCTGGTAAGTTATGCCGTTGATCTCAACGGTGTTGCATCCCTCAACGTAGAAGCTCAGATCGTGCTGCGCCTCCTGATAGTTAAGCGTCATGTCACCGCCGATATTCATCTCGGTGTAAACCGGAATAAACCCGGTGTGGATATTCAGCACATGCGTGACGTCGGTGTAGTTGCTGGCCCCGTCGATCGACCAGGCGCGGATCTCACCCACGTTGATGAAAGCGTTCACCTCTGCAGCCGGGATCACCACCTGCCAGTGCCCGCTTTCGTCCAGTGTGGCAGCGTAATCTTTCTGATTCGCACCGGTGATCACCAGCCGATGACCCGGCATAACCGTCGAGAGGGTGCCGCTGAGCAGCAGGTCCTGCTGGGTTTCCGCCAGATTGATCACATCATCCGGCGTCACGTTGTCGAACGTAATAAGTGGCAGGCTGCTCAGGTGCGTGATCAGCGTCAGATCGTGATAGTCGGTTGCGGTTTTCCCGTTGGGATCGGTCGCGGTCACTTTCAGGCTGTAGACGCCATCCTGCAGCGCCTGCATATCGCTTTCAGAAAATGTGCCAGACCACCTGCCATCCCTTCCCATGGTCGCGGTGGTCGTTTGCGTGCCCAGGGTTAATTTGAGCACGGACCCCACCGGCAGGTGGGTTGCGCTGCCGCTGATCTCAACGCCGTAGATGCTTTCAGCGATATTCACCGCATTGTCACCGCTGACCGTGTCGATGGTCAGGGTCGGACTGAGGGTGCGGTCAGTATAGAGACCAAACCCCACCTCAGTCGTGGTGCTGTGGCCTGCTTTATTGGTCAGGGTCAGCGTCAGCGTGTGATTGCCATCCGGCACCCCTTTCAGCGCCTCCGCCGGCATTGAGGCGTTCCAGTAGCCCCACTTGTTGACGGTGCTGTACCAGCTCTGGTCGTTGAAGGTGAGTGTGACGGTCGAACCCGCTTCGCCTTCAGCCCGGCCGCGCAGATGCACCCGCTTTTGCGCTTCCCAGCCAGCGATCACACCATCGGCAGCGACAGGTTCGTAGGGCCGCAGGGCTGCGGGTGGCGCACTCTCAACCGCACTGACGGTGCGGGCGCTGTCGGCGGTCGCCAGGGTATGGGGAGTTTCAGCGGGCAGCGGGTTTATGGGCAGGTTCAGGCGCGGCGTCGCCACGGGCGGCACAGCGGGCACGGCGCTGTCGGCGACGGCAAAGTCGCTGACTGCCGCCTGGAAAATGGCGTCGAGCCGGGTGGTACGAAACGTATCGCGTGTTGACATCGGTCACCTCAGTTCATAACAGATCAGAAACGCAGAGCAAAACCGTCGGATAACCCGATAGCTGACTCTGACAACGTGGTAGTGAGTCAGCCGAAGCTGCCCGTTTCCGCTGGTCTGAACCGGTTACCCGCAGGTAACAGGGCGTAATGAACAGGACGCGAATAACGCGTCAAATAAGATCAGAAGCATGATTGACGGCGTGTCGCCGTTTGCTGCGCCTACCCTAAGCTTTCATTCCGCTAATGAATAGTGGCGAAAATCTGGAAAGTGAAATTATCACGGGGCTGACGCAAAAAAGCGGGTGCTTTCGCACCCGCGCCTCATAACCGCCTGACAGACAACGTCGTGGCTACATCACATGGACCTGCAGGTTCTGCTGTACCAGCACATCCCCCAGGGTGTTATCACTGGTCAGCGCCGAGTTGTGGTAGATCTCAAAGACTCTGCCATCCACCGTCCGTTCGCCGGTCACTTCCCAGATACCGCCATTGCTGTTAGCCAGAGTCACCTGACTGCCGTCCGCGCCTTTGATCAGCAAATCGTCACTCTGTTTATCCGTCAGATTGAGTGCCTCATTGAGATCGAGTTTCACCGAGTTGGTGCCGGTTTTACCCAAATCGAGCACTTCAATGTGTTCGACTTTCAGGCCCAGCGCAGTGAGATCCAAAGTGAGGTTCTCACCGTTCAGCACCAGGGTATCGGTGCCTGCGCCGCCATCAATATGGGTAAAGCTGAGGTCACTGACCGTCACGGTATCCGCGCCGCTGCTGCCGGTAACCGAGGCCCCCTGCGCCGTGCTGCCATCCGCCAGCGTAATGACTACCCCGCCAATGGTGTAACCCGCCTCTTCGGCCGGGGCTGCAGCCACCGCGGTGTCACTGACCACGGCGCTCTGGCTGCTGCTGACCGGCGTCGCAACATCCGCGTCGGTCACCAGCGTAGAGGCCACGGCCACATGGGCGCTGCCGTCATCGCTGCTGGTGCTGCTGTTGTGCTGCGTCTCCGTGCTGGCCACCGTGGCGCTGTCATCCACCACCGAGAACAGGGCCACGGACTCGGTAGCGGCCAGGGTGACCGGCAGGACAGAACCCAGCAGCAGGGTGTTGGTGGTGGTATAGCTGTTACCCGCCACGTCGGTGATCGACACTTTTGCCAGCGTGTTGAGCGACAGCAGCAGGCCACCCACCGACAGCAGTGACGGTGAGAAGTTGACGGCATAACGCCCCAGTGCGTCGGTGGTGGTATTCAGCGTTGGGCCGTTGCTGCCGTTGGCGAGCAGCAGCGTCACGCTGACTCTTGATCCCTGCGCCGCATTGAGCGATCCGCCCTGCACCACCAGACCGGTGAGCAGCGAACCGACGAGGCTGAGCACCGGATCGACCCCCACGACCGGCTGATTATGCGACAGCGCGGTAAAGCTGCTGGTGCTGGTGGCGGTGTTACCGCCAATATCCGTCACCGTCACCGTCAGAGGACGGCTGCCATCAGGGATGCTTTTCAGCGTCGCTGACGGCACGCTGACGCTCCATGCGCCATTGGCACCAATGGTGGTCGTGAGAATGTTACCCGCCACGTTTACCGTCACCGTGCCGCCCGCCGCATTAGTGCTGGTGCCTCTGATGGTTTCCGCCGCACTGGCTTCCGCGATATTGAGGTAGCCATCGCCGCCAAAGAAGCTGCTTACGCTGACCGTTGGCGTGGTGTGGCTGACGACACCCAGCGACGCGGAGATGGTGCCGCTGCTGCCCGCGCCGTTGGTGACGCTGGCCGTCACGGTCTGCAGACCATCCGCGATGGCGGCGAGGCTGGCCGCCGGAACCGATAGGCTCCAGTTGCCGTTGCTGCTCACCGTGGTGCTGTAGGTCTGGCCGCCCAGCGTGACCCGCACCACCGATCCCTCGGCGTTACTCGCGGTGCCGCTGATGGTCTGTGCCGTTTTCACATCCGCCGCGCTGAGCGCGCCGTCGCCAAACAGCGAGGTAATCGCCACCACCGGCGTCGACTGGCTGATGACGTTCAGCGAGCCGCTGGCATTCGCCACGTTGCCGTAGGCATCCGTGCCGGTCACCGTCACGGTTTTGCTGCCGTCCGTCAGCGCAGCCAGATCCGCTTTCGGCACGCTGATGCTCCAGTTACCGCCGCTGGCCACCTTGGTGGTGTAGGTAATGCCATTCAGCGTGGCGCTGACGGTTGACCCCGCAGAGAGGCTGGAACTGCCGCTCAGCGTCTGGTTTGAGGCCAGATCGGCCGCGCTCAGCACGCCATCGCCGAATACCGTGTTAACCGAGAGGGTCGGCTGAACCAGTCCCAGCGAAACGCCTGCACTGGTGCTGCTGACGTTGCCGACCGGATCGGTGACCGAGGCGCTGACGGTGAAGTTACCGTTCAGCAGCGTCGAGAGCACGGCCGGTGAGACGGTGGTTGAGAAGGTGCCGTCGGCGTTGACCAGCGCGGTCGCGGTGGTGTTACCAATCGCCAGCCTGACGCTGCTGCCCGCGGCCACGCCGGAGACGGTGCCGCTGATAGTCTGCGTGACCAGCGACTCGGCCAGGTTGAGCACCCCGTCACCAAACAGCGGATTGAGCGTCACTTTCGGCACGTTGTGAATGCCGACCAGTGCCCCCGCCGTGGCGCTGTTAGTGTTACCGGCGCTGTCGGTGACGCTCACGCCCACCGTGAGATTGCCGTCCGCAATGCCCTGCAGCAGCGTCGGCGTCAGCGAGACGTTAAAATTACCGTTCGCATCGGTCGCCGTCACAAACTGCTGGGCGCCTACGGAGACCACCACGCGCGAGCCCGCTTCCGCGCCGCCCACCACGCCGCCGATCACCTGGGTGACCAGCGCATCCGCCACGTTCAGCAGACCGTCACCAAACAGCGGATTGACGGTGATGGTCGGCAGCAGCGTGTCGACGCGGATGCCGGCGCTGGTGCTGGCGGTGTTACCCGCCGCATCGGTCACCGATGCCCCTACCGTCAGATTCCCCTGCGCCAGGGTGCCCAGGATATCCGGTGTGACCGTGGCGCTGAAGGCTCCGCCCGCGCCGACGGTAGTCGTCAGCTGGCTGTTCCCCACCGAGAGTGTGACGACACTGCCCTGGGCGACGTTATTTACCACCCCGCTGATCACCTGCCCGGTCGCGATATCCGCCAGATTAAGCACCCCATCCCCGAACAGCGAAGTCAGCGAGATGGATGGCGTCTGGGTGAAGATGCCGACCGTAGCACTGCTGGAGGCGACGTTACCCGCCACATCCCGGACGCTGACGCCCAGCGTCAGGTTGCCATCCAGCAGCGAGGTGAGATCGCTGGCCGGCAGGTTAACGCTCCAGGCACCGCCCGCCTGCACGGTAGTGCTGTAACTTCTGCTGCCCAGGGTCACGGTGACCTGTGAACCCACCGCCGCATTGTCGATGACGCCACCCACCACCTGTCCGGCAGCGGCTTCCGCGATGTTCAGCAGGTTATCACCGCCAAACAGCCCGGTGAGCGCGCCGACGACCGGCACCGCATCGACAATCGCGGTGACGGTTTCACCCACGGTACGGGTGTTGCCTGCCGCATCCGTCAGCGTGACGTCAACGGCCAGCTGACCATCGTTTAACAGACCCAGCACCGACGGCGGCACCACGATAGCCCATTTACCATCCTGCCCCACGGCTGCCGAGAGCGTCGTACCGCCCAGCACCACGGAGACCGTCGCACCCACGCCCGCCGAGGTCGCCACCCCGGAGATGGTCTGCGCCACCGTGGTATCCAGCGCGCTGAGTGTGCCGTCGCCGAAGACCGAATCGACGACCAGCGTCAGCGCACTGTTGACCACTTTGTTGACCGTCAGCGTGGCATCCGTCTGGTTCCCGGCGGTGTCACTGACCCGCACGCCAAAGACCAGCGCGCCCTCAGTGAGGTTCGTCAGCACCTCCGGCGTCAGATCGATACTCCAGCGGCCGTCGGCTCCGACAATGGCGGTGGCAATCGGCGCGGCATCGCCCAGATAGAGGCCGATGGTCTGACCTTCTGCGCCCTGCGCACTGCCGGTGAGCACCTGCGTGGTCACCAGGTCCGTGGCATTGAGGACGTTATCGCCCGCCAGGGCATCCACCTGCAACACGGGCGCCCCGGTATCCACGGTGACCGTCTGTGTCGCCGTGGTCACGTTGCCCGCCACATCCGCCAGCTGCGCGGTGATCTGCAGCGAACTGCCACTGGTGAGCGCCTGCATATCGCTGGCGGGCACCGTAGCCGACCAGCTGCCATCCCCCTGCACCACCGCGTTGTAGGTTTTGTTGTTAAAGGTCACCAGCACGGTGCGACCGGCTTCGCTGACATCGGCGGTACCGCTGATGGTCTGACTGGTGGCACTTTCACTGCCGTTGACCTGATTGTCGCCTGCAAAGGCATCCAGGTTCAGCGTCGGTGGCGTCAGGTCAATCACGATGTTATTGCTGACGCTGACGGTATCCGTGCCGTTCGTCGCATTTACCGTGACGGTCGCGCTGCCATCTGTTTCGCCAAACGCGCTGACCGGCAGGGTCGCCGTTGACCAGTTGCCTGACGCATCCAGCGTGGTGGGGTAGCTCGTGCCATTGATCAGCACCGTCACCGTGCCCCCTGTGCCGAGATTGGCCGAGGTGCCACTCACCACCACCCCCCCCGCGACATCCTGGGTGCTGATGATGTTATCGCCCGACACTGTGCCCAGTGTCACCAGCGGGCCTGGCGGTGGGGTCAGATCGACCGTCAGCGGAACGGAGCCGGTGGCGAGGTTGCCTGCCAGATCGGTCACCGACAAGGCCAGCGTGGTGGAAGGCCCGAAGGTGGCCATCTGCTCTGGCGTCAGCGTCAGACTCCAGTTGCCGTTGGCCGCCACTATCGCCGTGCCAAGCGGGGTATCATTCAGCGAGACGGTGACCACTGCGCCCGTCCCTGCTCCCGTTGCGGTGCCAGTGAGCGTCTGCGGCTGAATGCTCTCCGCGTAGTTCAGCACGTTGTCGCCGGTGAACGCCGAGGCAGTGAGCACGGGTGGGGTTTTGTCCAGCACAAAGGCGCTGTTAAGCGTCGTGCTGTTACCCGCCGCGTCCGTGGCCGTGATGAGGACCGGATAGGTGCCATCTGCCAGCGCGGAAAGCTGCGCCGTCGTCAGCGGCACCGACCAGTTGCCGTTCTCATCCGCAGTCGCGGTATAGACTGTGCCTGCCAGCGTGAGCTGCACCGTCTCATTGACACCCGTGGTGCCGCCCAGGGTAATGCCGCCTGCCACATCAGCCGCATTAACATAGCCCCCGAAGTAGTCCGGATTGAGCACAGGCTGAGGTGCGCTGAGATCGGCGGTGAACGGCAGCTGCGCCGAGGCGCTGTTGCCCGCCGCATCCACCACGTTCACCGTCAGCGTCTGCGCGCCATCATCCAGGGCACTCAGCGCGTTAGCAGGGATCGTGACGCGCCAGTTCCCGTTACTGTCAACGACACCCGAATAACGGCTGCCATTGAAATCAACGGTAATGCTGGCCGCCTGGTTTGCCCCGACGCTGCCGGTGGTGCCGGTCAGGGTCACGCCAGCCGCCGCTTCACTGATGTTAAGCAGGCCGTCGCCGCCAAAGGCATCCGGGCTGAAGGTCGGCACCGGCACCGCCACTTCCGTTACCACACTCAGCGCCGTCGTGTCGCTGTTACCGGCGACATCGGTGGCGGTCACGGTGACGGTGTGCGCCCCGCTGGTGAAGGTGCTTAACTGCGCAGGCGACAGCGCCAGAGACCAGCTGCCATCGTCCTGCACCGTGGCCGTCAGCGGCGCATCGCCGTTAAAGCCTGAAATCAGTACCGAGACCGTCTGCCCGGCACCGGTAATGCCGGTGGTGCCACTGAGCGTCTGTTCACTGAGCGCTTCTTCAGCATTCAGCGCACCATCCCCGAACGGCAGGTTCAGCGTGACGTCCGGCAGCGCGTTAACGGCGACCAGCAGGCTGCCGCTGGTGCTGGCAATGTTGCCGACCTCATCGGTGACGGTCACCGTCACCGGCCAGCTGCCATCCGGCAGAGACTGCAACAGCGCCGGTGACAGCGCCAGCGACCAGCGCGTCCCATCCTCGCTGAGCTGGGCGGCGTAGACGGAGCCATTCACATTTACCGTCACCGACGCCGCGTTATCAATGCTGACCGCGCCGCTCAGTGAACCCCCTGCGGCCGCCTCATCCGCATTGAGCCTTCCATCGGTAAAGGGCGTGTCCAGCGTGGGCGCCGCAATCGGCGTAATCGCTGAGACAAATGTCTGGGTCGTGACGCTGGTATTGCCTGCCCGATCGGTGGTGGTGAGAGTCAGCGTCTGTTCACCCGCCCCCAGGCTGGCGATCACCTCTGGCGTCAGGCTGGCTGTCCAGTTGCCACTGGCATCCACCGTTACGGACAGCGGGATGTTCTGATCGCTCACCGTCACGCTCAGGGTCTGGCCCGGGAGAGGGTCCGATGTCCCGGTGACAAGCTGAACGACACCCGCTTCACTGATGTTAATGATGTTGTCGCCGAACAACGTGCTGTCAAAGGTGGCGTTATCCGGCGCAGCCTGCAGGATCTCAACCCCGGCGGTCACCTGGGCCGGATTGCCTGCTGCATCGGTGGCAGTCACCACCACGTCGGTCACGCCATCGTCCAGCCCTGACAGCGCGCCCGCGGCCAGATTCAGCGTCCAGTTGCCGCTGGCATTGGTCGTGGTGCTGAAGTCCAGCCCGCCAATGGTGATGCTAATCAGGCTGCCCTCCGGCAGATTGGTGCTGTCGCCGCTCAGCGTGAGCGCGCCCGCAGCGTCCGCAGCACTGACCAGCGCATCGCCAAACGGCGTATCCAGCGTCAGCGCAGGCAGCGTATTAAACGCCACGTCCAGCGAGGTGGTGGTATCCGTGGTGGTATTGCCCGCCGCGTCGGTGACGGAAACCGCGATCGCGTTAGCACCATCTGCAAGCTGCTGCAGATCGGCTGACGGGATGGTGACGGACCAGTTACCGTCGGCATCGGCCGTGGTGCTGTAGCTGACATTATTCAGCGTCACCG
This sequence comes from Pantoea sp. Sc1, assembly GCF_000255315.1. Lineage (NCBI taxonomy): Bacteria > Pseudomonadati > Pseudomonadota > Gammaproteobacteria > Enterobacterales > Erwiniaceae > Pantoea > Pantoea sp. Sc1. The sequence continues at coordinate 1,423,322 of NZ_AJFP01000001.1, read as the reverse complement.
TCACCGGCAGGGCCCCCGTGGTGGAACCGCTGACGCTGATATCCTCCAGCGACTCTGCAAAGTTCAGGGTGTCACCCGTACTGACGGTGATCGCCGTCAGTGCTGGCGGTGTGGTGCTGAACGTCACCGTCTGGCTGGCGGTGGCCGGATTCCCGGCAATGTCGCTGGCGGTCACGGTAAGGGTCTCCGTGCTGCCCGCCGTCACGCCGGCAAAGGCGGTGGAGGGAAGAGTCACCGTCCAGTTGCCGTCAGCGTCCAGCGTCGTCACATAGTCCGTGCCGTTAAACGACACGGTCACCGGGGTGCCCGCTGCAAGCTGGGTGCTGCTACCGCTGACCACCACATCCGCGGCGGCCTCGCTGGCATTGATCACATCATCCCCTGCCACCACGTCCAGGGTCAGCGTCGGCTGCGCCTGGGCGCTGGCCAGCACCACCAGTGAGGCGCTGCTGCTGGCCGGGTTGCCGGAGGCATCCGCAGAGACCACCACCAGCAGCTGATCGCCATCCGGCAGCGCGCCCAGATCGGCGGCCGGCACGGTCACCGTCCAGCTGCCATCCTGTGTCACCGTGCCGCTGTACTGAACGTTGTTCAGCGTCACTGTGACCAGCTGGCCCTCGGCCAGATTGGTGCTGCTGCCGCTGATGCTCAGATCCTGCAGCGACTCAGCCTGATTCAGGAAATTGTCGCCGCTGATCGGCCCGATCGTCAGGGTCGGCAGGCCGGCACTGTCTGCATCACGCGTCAGGGTGGCGGTCGCGCTGCTGCTGTTGCCTGCCGCGTCCGTCAGCGTCACGCTGACCGGGTAGCCGCCATCGGTCAGCCCCTGCATCACACTGGCCGGCAGCGTCACCTGCCAGCTGCCATCAGAGAGCACCAGAGTGGTGTAATTACTGTTCTGGAAAGTGACGGTGACCGTCTGTCCGGCATCCTCCGCTGACGCGCTGCCGCTGATGGTAACGGCTTCCAGCACTTCCAGAGCGTTAACAATATTATCGCCACTGATCGGGTCCAGGCTAAGCGCAGGCGGCGTCCGATCCACCGTGACCGCACTGGTCAGCGAACCGCTGTTTCCGGCCCCATCGCTGGCATTCACCACCAGGGTATTCACCCCTTCATCCAGCGTCTGCACCGCCTCCGGCGTCAGGGTCAGCGTCCAGTTGCCCTGTGCATCCACCGTGGCGGGATAGTCTTCGCCACCCAGGGAGACGGTGACCGTCTGCCCCTCACCGGTGACGCCGGTGCTGCCACTCAGGGTCTGACTGACCCCGGTCTCACTCTGGTTCAGATAACCGTTGCCGAACGGGGTATCAATCGTCACCGACAGCGCGCCGGTCGCCAGCGTAATGTCGCGGGTTTCCGTCACCGGATTACCCGCCGCATCACTGACTGTTACCGTCAGGGTATAGGCCCCGGCCGGGATACCGGCCAGCGCACCGGCTGGCAGCGTCAGGCTCCAGTCGCCATCCTGAGTCACGGTGGTGGTATAGCGCTGGTTGTTGAGGGTGATGGAGACCGTCTGTCCGGCTTCGGCGCTGGTCGTCCCGCTGAGCACGATCGGTCCGGTGCTCTCTGCGATATTCACAATGTCATCATCCGCGACGGCCGCCAGCGTCAGCGTCGGTGGCGTCAGATCCACCGTGACGCTGCCCTGGGTGCTGCCTGTGTTACCAGCGGCATCCTGCACCGTGACGGTGTAGCTGAGGGTCTCTTCCGGCAGGTCAGCCAGCGCCGTCGCGGGAACGGTCACCAGCCAGTTGCCATTGCCGTCGACGGTGCCGGTGTAGGTCACGCCATTCAGCAGCACGCTGACGCTCTGTCCGTCGCCCGTTACGCCGGTGGTGCCGCTCAGGCTCTGTGCCGCGGTAACGTCGCCGCTGTTGAGCGCGCCATCACCAAACGCCGAGACGATGAGCGGTTCCGGCAGGCCGGTCGCCAGTACGCTGAGCGTGGCTTCGCTGCTGAGAGTTGCTCCGCCGCTGTCGGTCGCGGTGACCGTCAGCGTGTAAGGTCCATCGGCGAGCGCCGTCAGTGCCTCCGCCGGAACGATAACGCTCCAGCGCCCGCTGGCCGAAACCTGGGCGGTGTAAGCGGTGTCGTTGAACAGCAGCGTGACGGTACTGCCCGCCGGCACGTTTACCGCAGTGCCGGTGACAATCAGCGGCTGACTCAGCTCCTGCGCATTGAGGTAGTTATCTTCGCTGATGGCATCCAGCGCCAGACCAGACGCGTTGCTGTTGACGTCGAAAGCGAGGTTGCTGGTGGTGGTGTTACCCGCCACGTCGCTGACCGCAACGGTAAATGTGGCGCTGCCATCGGCAAGCGCAGCCAGCGCGCCGGCTGGCACAATCAGACTCCAGGCCCCGCTGGCCTGGACGGCGGCGCTGTAGACCGTTCCGTCAAGCGTGACGGTCACCAGCTGGCCCGCCTCAACATTGGTTGTCGTACCGCTCAGCCGCTGGTCGGTGAGGCGTTCCGCGCCATCGACCACATTGTTGCCGGCAAAGGCATCCAGGGTCAGCGTCGGCAGCGTGCCCGCCTCCACTTTCAGCGCCAGATCGCGGCTGGTGGTGGTGGCGTTGCCGGCCGCATCGCTGGCGGTAACCGTCAGTGGATAGCTGCCGTTAACCAGCCCGCTGTAGACGGTGGCGGGCAGCGTCAGCGACCAGTTGCCGCTGGCGTCAGCGGTGGTGCTCAGGCTGGTGCCGTTGAAGCTGGCGACAATCAGGGCATTGGCTTCGCTGCTGCCGTTCAGCGTCAGCGGCTGCTGACTTTCAGCGGCGTTGATGATGCCGTCGGACGGCGTGACAACGGTCAGCACCGGCGGCAGCGTATCGACCCGCAGCGTGCCTGTCGCCTGGCTGCTGTTGCCCGCCACATCACTGACCACGACGTTGTATGCCGTGTCGCCCTGCGGCAGCGCAGTGAGTGCGCCAGCCGGAACCGTGACCTGCCAGTTACCCGCAGCATCGACCGTGCCGCTGTAGCTGACGCCATCCAGCGTAATGGTGACCGTCTGACCGTCACCCGTTACGCCGGTGTTACCGGTGATAGCTCCCCCGGTTGCGGCTTCCCCGCTATTCACAATGCCATCATCAAAGGCCACGCCCGGCGTCGCGACCGGCAGCGCGCTGGCCACGACCGTCAGGGTGGTGTCAGTGGTCGCCAGCGGCTGGCCGTTTGCATCGCTGACGGTGGCGGTCAGGGTTTGCGGCCCATCAGCCACGCCGCTGAAGGTGCCTGCCGGTAATGTCAGGCTCCAGCTGCCATCAGCGTTAAGCGTGGTGGTGAACGGCGTCCCGTTGGCGTCAACGGTGACCAGGCTTCCCGCAGGCAGACCGCTGCTGCTGCCGCTGACGACGACGGGGCCGTTCAGCTCGCCTGCATTCAGATAGTTATCGTCGCTGACGGGTGCCAGCGCAATCGCGGGCAGTGTGTTGTCCACACTGAAGTTAAGCGGCGCGCTGGCGCTGTTACCGACGGCGTTGTTCACGCTGACAATCAGCGTCTGACTACCCTCGCCCAGATCCGCCAGCGCGCCCGCTGGCAGAATGATGCTCCAGTTGCCACTCGCCTCAACCACCCCGCTGTAATCGGTGCCGTTCAGTGAAACCGTGACCTGCTGACCCGGCTCAACGTTGAGGCTGCTGCCGCGCAGGGTAATCGGCTGTAACTGCTCCGCGGCGTTGACGATACCGTCACCGGCAAAGGTGCTGCTGTCGACGCTCAGTTGCGGCTGCACCGCTGGCGAGGTGGCCACATTGAGATCCACCACCTGGCTGCTCTGATTTCCGCTGGCGTCCGTTTCGGTCACCGTGACGGGATTCGGGCCGGACGGCAGCGCTGCCAGATCGCCAGACGCGATCTCCAGCGTCCACTGACCGTTCACCGCGACGGTGGTGCTGTAAGTCTGACCATTAAGCTGAACCGTCACGAGGTCGCCGTTCTGTCCGCTGCCGCTGACCACCAGCGGCTCTGCCAGTTCGCCGACGCTCAGCGCGTTATCCTCGCTGATCGGCGCAACCACCAGCGGAGGCGGCGTCGTGTCGACGGTCAGCGAACTGTTCTGGCTGCTGCTGTTACCGGCTGCATCGGTCACCGTCACCACAACCGGATAGCTGCTGCCGCTGGCCAGACCGGCCAGTGCCGCAGGCGGCACGGCCAGAGTCCAGAGACCGTCTGCGCCGACGGTGCCGGTGTAGGTCACGCCATTCAGGGTCAGGCTCACCTGGTCGCCCTCACTGCCTGCACCACTGAAACTGAACCCGGCCGCCTGTTCAGCAAGGTTCAGCACACCATCACCCGCTGGCGGATTGATGCTGAAGTCCGGCACGCTGGTGTCGACGGTAACCGGCACCGGCGTGGTGGCGACGTTGCCGCCCACGGTAGTTACGGTGACGCTGAGATCGTAACGGCCATCGGCCAGCTGACTCAGATCGTCGGAGGGCAGCGTTGCACTCCAGCTGCCATCGGCGGCCACGACGGCGTTATAGGTTTCGCCGCCCAGCAGAAGGCTGACGCTGCTGCCCGGCGCAGCGGTACCGCTGACGATCAGGTCGGCGGCGGCTTCCGCCGCGTTAATGACGCCATCGGTGGCAATCGGGTTCACGGTCAGCGCCGGTGTGCCGGTATCCACCGTCAGCGGTTCACTGATGCTGGTGCTGTTACCCGCGCTATCGCTCACCGTTACGGTAATCGGGTTGCTGCCCTGAGCAAGGGCCTGCAGCGCTTCCGGCGGCAGCGTGACGCTCCAGGTGTTATCCGCCGCGACCGTTGCCGGATAGCTGACGCCGCCCAGAGTGACGCTGACGGCCTGGCCTTCCGTGACGGAACCGGTCAGGGTCTGCGGCGCGGTGACCTCGTTATTGCTGAGGATGCCGTCAGTGAAGGGGGTATCAATCTGCGGGGCTGCCAGCGGTGTGGTTGCCACCAGCAGCGTCTGGCTGCTCTGCACGTCGCCGGAAGTAACGGTCACCGTGGTGTCACCCTGCGACAGGTTCGCCAGATCGGCGGCGGGCACGGTAACCGTCCAGTTACCGTCCGGATCGATGGTGGTGCTGTAAACGGTCCCGCCCGGCACCAGCGTCACGCTGACCGGGCTGCCTTCAGGCAGACTGGCGGAACTGCCGCTGAGGATCAGATCGCTCTGCGCTTCCAGTGCATTCAGCGCGTTATCTTCACTTATCGGTGCAATCGACAGCAGCGGCGTGTCGCTGGTGACCACGGTGATCAGCCCCTGCGCGGGCTGCGCCGGGTTGCCAGCCACATCGGTGATCGCCACGGTAAAGGGCTTGTCGCCCGCGCCTCCCAGCGATCCGGCAGGCAGCGTCACGCTCCAGCTTCCGTTTGCCTGTACCACGCCCTCATAAGACTGGTTGTTGATGGTTACCACGACCGGCTGGCCTGCCGGTACGCCGGTCACACTGCCGGTAATGAGTGTATCAACACGCTGTTCCGCGCTGTCGATCTGGTTGTCGCCGGTCACAGGATCCAGGGTCAGCACCGGCGATGCGGCCGCCAGTACCGTCACGCTGGAGGCGACGCTGCTGCTGTTGCCATACGCGTCGCTGAGCACCACATCCACCGGATAGCGGGCATCGCCCAGCTGGCTGACGACCGCCGCAGGCACCGTAACCTGCCACGCGCCGCTGGTATCCACGGTGGCAGTGTAGGTTTCGCCATTGAAACTCACCGAAACCGTGTCGCCCTGCACGCCTCCGCGTCCGTCAATCGTCAGATCCTGGCTATGTTCCGCAATATTGATGTAACCATCACTGCCCGGTGTGGAGACGGTCAGCTGCGGCGGCGTGGTCGCAAAGATCGGGGCACTGTTGATCAGCGTGGTATTCCCGTCACCATCCGTTGCCACCACTGCCAGCGGCTGTGTTCCGTCAGGAACAGCGGCCAGGTCGGATGCCGGAATGGTGACGCTCCAGCGGCCCCCCTCCGCCACGACGACGGTGTAGGTCTGGTTATTCAGCGTCACGCTGATCGTATCGCCCGCGTCGCCGCTTCCGCTGACGATCAGCGGCTGCTGTGCATCAATGACGTTGATGACGCCATCGTCGCTGATCGCATCCAGCGTCAGCGCAGGCACTGCGGTGGCAACCCGCAGTGACGTGTTCTCGACGCTGCTGTTGCCCGCCGGATCGGTCACGGTGACCGTCACCGGGTAGGTCTGACTGGTCAGCGTGCCCAGATCGGCCACCGGCACCTGCGCACTCCAGTTGCCATTGTCGTCAACCAGCGCGCTGTAGGTTTTGTCGTTTAACTCAACCGTAATCCGATCGCCTGGCGTGCCGGTTCCGCTGATCAGCAGCGGCTGGGTCAGTTCATTACTGGTCAGCACACCGTCACCGCCCGGCGCGTTAACTGACACGTCCGGCGACAGGGTGCTGACGGCCAGCGTCTGCGACTGGCTGACCGTATTGCCGCTGGCATCCGTCAGGGTGACCACCAGCGTATAGCTGCTGCCCTCAGCCAGCGTCTGCAGATCCTCCGCGGGCAGATCCACCGTCCAGTTGCCCTGTGCATCTGCCGTGGCGCTGTAGATCAGGTTATTCAGCGTGACCGAGACGACGTCGCCCGGCGCGGCACCTGAACCGCTGACCGGCACGCCCGCCGCCACTTCAGCGCCGTTAAGAATGCCATCTCCGCCTGCCACCGCCGCCACAATCAGATTCGGTGGCAGGGTATCGACGCTGAAGTCCAGCGTCTGGTCGACACGGTTACCCGCCTCATCAATCGCGGTCAGTGTCAGCGTGTTAGCGCCCTGCGGCAGTAAGGCGAGAACGGCGGCGGGCAGCGTCAGGCTCCAGCTGCCGTCCTCATTCACCGTGGTGCTGTAGGTTTTCCCGTTGAGTTCCAGGGTGACCTGCTGGCCCGGCACGGCTTTACCGGTGTTTCCGCCGATCGTCAGGTCGCTGCCCGCTTCCGCCTGATTCAGAATGCCATCGCTGATCGCACTCTCATCCAGGGTGATTTGCGGCAGCGTGTTCACCACCACATTGAGCTGGGCGGCGTCGGTCAGCAGCGCTCCACTGGCATCGGTGGCCGTTGCGGAGATGAGTTTTGTCCCGTCGGTGATGCCGGTGAGGTCGCTGGCCGGAACGGTGACGCTCCAGAAGCCGTTGCTGTTTACCACCGCGCTGTAGGTGTTGTCGTTGAAGGCCACCAGCACCGTCTGGCCGGGGTTAACGCCCAGTGCCGAGCCGCTGATGATCAGATCGCTGTCGGCCTCCTGCTGGTTCAGGAAACCGTCGAGACTGAGGGGCTCAGCGATGGTGAGCACGCCCGGTTCGCCTGCGGCAGGCGCGACGTTGATATCCCGGCTGCCGCTGGCTGAAACGCCCGCCGCCGTGGTCACGCTGGCGACCAGGGTTGTGGTGCCCGCCGCCAGTGCGCTCAGCGCAGCGGACGGGATCGGCAGACTCCAGCTGCCATCCGCCTGAACGGTGGTGCTGTAGGTCTGCCCGTCCAGCGTGAGGGTGACCGTCTGGCCCGCCTCTACGTTGCTGGTGCTGCCTGACAGCGTCTGGTCCAGCGCTTTTTCGCTGTTGTCGAGCAGGTCGTCGCCGGCAAAAATAGCGATCGTCAGCGTTGGTACGCCCGGCTCCGGTGAGGCTTCGACCACAATGACCCGATCTTCACTGGCGACCACACCCGCCTGGGTGGTTACGCTGGCGCTGAAGGTCGCGTTGCCCGCCGCCAGGGCGGCCAGGGCGCTGGAGGGGATGGTCAGGCTCCAGCTGCCATCGGCCCCGACGGTGGCGCTGTAACTCTGGTCGCCCAGCGTCACCGTCACCACCTGACCCGCCTCAACATTGCTGGTGCTGCCGCTCAGCAGCTGGTCGCTGGCTTTCTCGTCGTTGCTCAGCACATCATCACCGGCGAACTGATTGAGGGTGATGACCGGCTGGCCCGGTTCGGTCACCGGGGCTTCAACGACGATGCCCAGCGTGTCGCTGACAGAGGTACCGGCTGCATTGCTGACCGTCACCACCAGTGAGGCCGGGCCTGCTGCCAGGGCGCCCAGCGCATCGGCCGGAATCGCAATATTCCAGCTGCCGTCAGCGCTGACCGTTCCGCTGTAACTCTGTCCACCCAGCGTAACCGTCACAATCTGGCCCGCCTCGACGTTGGTGGTGCTGCCGGAGATGGCCTGCGCCTCCAGCTTCTCCTCGTTGCTTAACACGTTGTCTTCAGCAAAGGCATTCAGGGTCAGCGTCGGGTTGCCTGGTGCGGTGCCCGAGGACTCCACCAGGAAGTCACGCGTTTCGCTGACCGGGTTTCCCGCCTGATCCGTTACCGTGGCGCTCAGGGTGGCGCTGCCTGCCGCCAGCGCCGCCAGTGAACTGGCCGGCACCGTGAGGCTCCAGCTGCCATCCGCGCCGACCGTGGCGGTAAAGGTTTCCCCGTTCAGGGTGACGGTAACCTGCTGGCCCTCTGCGATATTGGTGGTGCTACCGGTCAGCAGCTGATCGCTGGCTTTTTCGCTGTTGCTGAGGATGTCATCCCCGGCAAAGGCGTCAAGGGTCAGCGTGGCGGCCCCCGGCTGCGTCGCCGGGGCGTCTACCGTGATCGGCTGCGTTGCGGTCACGCTATCGCCCGCCGCATTACTGACGGCAACCGTCAGCGTGGTCGTGCCTGCTGCCAGCGCGGAGAGCGCCGTGGCGGGCACCGTGACGCTCCAGCTGCCATCCGCCTGCACGGTGGTGCTGTAGGTCTGGCCGCCCAGTGTGACCGTGACCACCTGCCCGGCTTCGATATTGGTGGTGGTGCCACTGACCGCCTGATCGACCGTCTTCTCGTCGTTGCTCAGCAGGTTATCGCCGGCAAAATCATTCAGGATCAGCCCCGGCACGCCAGGTTCAGTAGCGGGCGCTTCCACCGCAATATCGCGGGTTTCACTGCCGGTTACCCCCGCGAGGTTGCTGACCGTAACGCTGATGGCATTGCTGCCCGCAGGCAGGCTGCTCAGGCCAGCGGCCGGGATAATCACACTCCAGTTTCCGCTGCCATCCACGGTGCCGAGGTAAGTCTGTCCCCCCAGGGTAACGGTTACCGTCTGCCCCGCTTCGACATTGGTGGTGCTGCCTGAGAGAGTCTGCGCCGTGCCTTTTTCGTCGTTGCTCAGGATGTCATCCCCGGCGAACTGATCGATGGTCAGGGTAACGCCGCCCGGCTGTGTCACCGGGGCCTCTACCGTAATCGGCAGGCTACTGGTCACGGTGTTACCGGCTGCATCGCTGACTGACACCGTCAGCGTGGTTTCACCAGCCGCCAGGGCGCTCAGGGCCGCCTGGGGCAGCGTGACACTCCAGTTGCCCTGCGCATCCACGCTGCCGCTGTAGCTCTGACCGCCCAGCGTGACGGTAACAATCTGTCCGGCTTCAATATTGCTGGTGCTGCCGGTCACGGTCTGATCGCTGGTTTTTTCTGCGTTAGTCAGCTGATTGTCGCCGGTAAAATCATCCAGCGTGAGGGCGGGCGCGCCCGGGACGGCGGGCGTATCGACGCTGATCGCGCGGTTTTCGCTGGCTTCAATGCCCGCCTGGGTGGTGACTACTGCGGAGATCGTGACCGTTCCGGCGGCCAGGGCATTCAGCGCGGCAGACGGCAGCGTAATGCTCCAGTTGCCCTGGGCATCGACCACAGCGCTGTAGGTCTGGTCGCCCAGCGTCAGCGTGACAACCTGTCCCGCTTCCACATTGGTGGTAGAGCCGCTCAGCGTCTGGGCGCTGTTTTTCTCCGGATTACTGAGAATGTCATCGCCGGCAAACTGATCGATGGTAATGACCGGCGTCCCCGGCTGGGTCAGAGGGGCTGCAACACTGACGCTCAGGCTGCCGCTGGCGGAGGCACCCGCCTGATTCGCGACCGTGGCCGTCACCGTGGTGGTGCCTGATGCCAGCGCTGCGAGCGCATCAGCAGGCACGGTCACGCTCCAGCTGCCATCACCGGCAACGGTGCCGCTGTAGGTCTGACCGCCGAGCGTGACGGTAACAATCTGTCCGGCTTCGACATTGCTGGTGCTGCCGGATAAGGTCTGCGGCGTGGTTTTTTCCGTGTTATCCAGCACGTTATCGCCGGCGAAAGGATTCAGGCTGATGCCGGGCGTCGCAGGGGTGCCCGGATCGGCAGCAGCCACGGTAATGGGCAGCGACCCGCTGGCGGCGGTGCCTGCTGCGTTTGTCACGCTGACCGCGATCGTGGCAGAGCCGGCGGCCAGGGCCGCCAGCGCGGCAGCAGGCACGGTCACGCTCCAGCTGCCGTCAGCGCCCACCGTCGTGTTGTAGGTCTGGCCGCCCAGGGTCACCGTGACAACCTGTCCCGCTTCGACATTGCTGGTGGAACCGCTCAGCAGCTGATCGGTGGTTTTTTCGGCATTATCCAGCACATTATCGCCGGCAAAGGTGTTGAGCGTGATGGCGGGGCTGCCTGGCGTACCTGGCGTGCCGGGGTCAGTGCCAGGGTCGGTACCGGGATCGCTGCCGCCGTCATTTCCGCCGCCACCGCCTCCGCCGCCACCCCCCAGACCCACGGCCAGCCCGGCTAAGCCAAGTACGCCGAGACCGCCCGCGGTGATCACACCCATCGAGGCGTTGGTGTTATCGGCCAGCAGCAGTGGCTCGACGCTCTCCAGTGATTCGTAGGTTGGTGTGACGGAACCGGAGGCCAGTTCAGTGCCTTCTGCGGTCTGCGGGAACAGGGCATGTTCCGGTGGATTGACCCCATCATCGAACACCAGCTCACTGTGATTACCCTCGGCATCATCAACAAAAAATTTCTGATAGCGGACGGTGCTGCCGTCACGCATGTGCAGGACCAGGTCATTTCCCTGGCGCTCATATTGCGTGACCAGTTCGCGGGTGCCATTGATGCGCACGACGCTGGGCTCGGTGAGGTTAATGGATTGTGATGAACCGGGAGTGGCCTGCGAGATGAGCGTGCCGTTTTCGCGCGAGATGATGTCTACACGGCCTTGCGTGAGTTCTGCCATTTGTAACCTCTACTCCACCAGATTAGCTAATATACTGAATCCGTAAACATAAATTTATTTTACGTTTACGATATTCACACTTAGTTCCACCCACTGAAAAACAGCGGGCGCGTTAACCTGGTGTATGTAGTAAGGGCAAAGCCAAGCGGTGCCGCAGATCCTGGTCCGGGCAGAAAACAACGCTTTTATTGTTAGATTAAGTTGTACAGACGGACGCGAAACGTAGCGGTTCTGACAAAATAACTTTTATCCTAAACGTGCTGAAAATCAACACCAATGTACAGATTTAATTATGATTTAATCTTTATTACATAAGTCAGTCTTGCTATAAAACGTTCATGAAATAACGCTTTGCCCTTGATTTTTCATGTCAATTTGTGGCGGGATGTTTCCATAAATGTCACAAAACGGCTAAAATATCGCCATTCTGAGAACTTCAGGGCGCTGAAAAGATTTTTTTAGTTATGCGATTCAGCCAGCATTTCCCACCGGGACGACAGCTTCGTTTAAGCAGACAACCCGTTGAAAACGGCACTGAAATTTGAGTTAAGTCGACCTGCGCGGCGTCCCGTCCTGCCAGGAAAGTTCTGGAAAAAATCCGCAGCGCATTAAAAATCGGTAAACTCCCGGTTTTGTCATATTGATGAGGGTGCTGCACCCCTGCTGATAAGAGGCGCGACGGCCATAGATTGCCGGCCGATGCTACACTTTTTCGCTTTATCACTGATGAATCTGACCTATGACCGCACTGGACGCTGCACAACAACATCAACAGCAGAGCCGCCTGAACTGGGGCACCCGCACCATCTTTCTGATCAACGGGTTAGGCATGTCAGCCTGGGCACCGCTGGTGCCGTTTGCCCGTGATCGTCTGCAGCTGAGCGGCGCCTCACTGGGTGCGTTGCTGCTCTGTCTCGGCATCGGTTCACTGGCGGCGATGCCGGTCACCGGCACGCTGGTTGCGCGGTTTGGCTGCCGTCGGGTGATGTGCTTCTCCACTCTGTTAGTGCTGATCATGATGCCGCTGCTGGCCACGGCGGACTCGCATCTGCTGATGGCGGCCGCGCTGATGCTGTTTGGTGCCGGGCTGGGCATGCTGGATGTCGCCATGAATTATCAGGCGGTTCAGGTTGAACAGGCGGCGGGTAAGCCGATGATGTCCGGCTTTCATGGCTTCTTCAGCCTTGGCGGCATTCTGGGAGCGGGGACGGTCAGCCTGCTGCTGAGCCAGTCGTTCTCTCCGCTGGCCGCTACGCTGGTGGTGATGGCCGTGATGCTGCTGCTTTTACTGTGGCGCATCCCGGTTTTAATGAATGAGCGTCTCCATCAGCCCGACCAGCCCTGGCTGGTGATCCCCCGTGGCTGGGTCGCGTTTCTCGGCCTGCTCTGCTTTATTCTCTTTCTGGCAGAGGGCGCGGTGCTCGACTGGGGCGCGCTGCTGCTGCTGCAGAACCCGGCGATGTCAACGGCCTATGCCGGCCTCGGCTATGCCACCTTCTCTGTGGCAATGACGCTGGGGCGGTTCAGCGGCGATAAAATCATTCAGCGCTTTGGTCGCTATCCGGTCATGATAACCGGGGCGCTGACCGCCGCAGCGGGCATGACGCTGGCGGTGTGGCTGCCGTGGCCGGAGATCGCCCTGCTGGCTTTCCTGCTGGTCGGCTTTGGTTTATCCAATACGGTGCCGATGTTGTTCAATGCTGCCGGGAATCAACGGGATATGCCCGCGAACCTGGCGATTTCTGCCATGACAACGCTGGGATATGCGGGTATTCTCTCAGGTCCGGCTTTAATCGGATTCATTTCGCAATGGATCAGCCTCAGCGGCGCGTTTTTAGTGATCGCCCTGCTGCTGTTAGTGGTAGCCGCCAGTGCGCGAAGAGTTGCGCGATAATTCAGGTACCTGACACGCTATGTTGTATAAGTTTCCACTGACATCCGGCAATGTCACCCGCTTTTTTGTGGTTTTCAATCTGGTGCTGCTGCTGGCGCTGGGCTTTATGGTGCAGAACTCCGTGAATGCCTGGCTCACCGGAAAACGCTATGCCATGGACGATCTGGCCCGCGACGTTCAGAAGCGTATCGACGCCTATCGCTTTGCCACCTGGCAGATCTATGAAAACCTCTCCACCAGTGCGGCAGGAACGCCTCCGGGCAGCAGCCTGCAGGAGACGCGCCTGCGTCCTGACGTCTACTATCTGGAAAAAACCCGCCGCAAGACCGAAGCGCTGATCTTCGGATCGCATGACAGCAGCACGCTGGATATGACCATGCGGATGTCCAACTATCTGGATACGCTCTGGGGCGCGGAAAACCCGACCTGGTCGATGTACTTTTTGAATGGTCAGGACAATAGCCTGATCATGATCTCCACGCTGCCGCTGAAGGATATGGCGACGCGCTACAAAGAGAGCGCGATCAGTTCAATGGTGGACAGCCGTCGCGCAGAAATGCTGCAGCAGGCAAACGCGCTGGACGAGCGTGAGAGCTTCTCGCCCCTGCGTCACCTCGCCTTCCAGAACGATCACTACTTCACGCTGCGCACCACCTTTAATCAGCCGGGCCACCTGGCCACCGTGGTCGCCTTTGATCTGCCGGTGAACGATCTGGTGCCGCAGAATATGCCGCTGGAGAATTTCCAGCTGCGCCAGGACAGCTCACTGCCCTCTGCCAGCAGTGAACAGCAGGAGGTGGAAAATACGCACATCTCGCTGGTTAACCCGAACGTCGAGATTGCTGCCACGCTGCCCAGCACCCCGCTGCAGCTGGTCTATCAGGTGCCGATTACCCGCCTGATCGTCGACACGCTGCACAACCTGCTCTGGCCGCTGCTGATCAACCTGCTGCTGTTCCTGCTGTCGCTGGGCGGTGTGATGCTGCTGCGTCAGCAGTCCCTGCGCCCCAGTGAGAACCAGAGCGCAGAACTCGACTCGCTTCGGGTACTGAATGAAGAGATTGTGGGCAGCCTGCCGGTGGGCCTGCTGGTCTATGACTTTGCCAGCAACCGCACCCTGCTGAGCAACAAGATTGCAGAGCATCTTCTGCCGCACCTCAATCTGCAGAAGATTATTAATATGTCCGACCAGCATCAGGGCGTTCTGCAGGCTACCATCAATAACGAAGTGTATGAGATCCGCCACGCCCGTAGCGTGCTCTCACCCCATACCCAGCTGTTTATGATGCGTGACCAGGATCGCGAACTGCTGGTGAACAAGAAGCTGCAGAAAGCGCAGCAGGTTCTGGATCGCAACCATCAGATGCGTCAGCAGCTGCTGCACAATCTTGGCCATGCGCTGAATCAGCCGCTGGAGAAGATCGTGGCGCAGCTGGTGCAGCTCAGTCAGCGGGATGCCGATGAATCCGTACTCGACCTGCTTGATGAGAGCCAGGGGCTGGCGCGGCTGGTGGATGATATCGTGCTGCTGAACCGGCTGGAGGCGCACGATTGGTCACCGGATGCCACCATCTTCAACCTGCAGGAACTGCTGGATGAGATCGCACTGGAAAGCCTGCCGCTGATGCGTCGCAAAGGGTTGTCACTGGTGGTCAATAACCATCTGGCCAATGATGAGATGCGCTTTGGCGACCGTCGCGCCCTGCGTAAGGTGCTGACCACCCTGATGCACTATGCGCTGACCACCACCCGCTGGGGAAAAATTACCCTGGAAGTTAAGGTTGCGAATAAACAGGCCGATAGACTCATCATCGAACTGGTTGATACCGGCGCGGGCCTGACCGTGGATGAGCTGGCGAATGTCGACTTCCCCTTCCTGGGCGACACCAGCCAGGATCGATATGGTCAGGCGTCAGGCATGGCCTTCTTCCTCTGTAAACAGCTTTGCAAGCAGATGGGGGGCAGTCTGGATATCGTCGCGAAAGCGGATATCGGCACCCGCTATAATATGCAGCTGCCGATGGCACTGGAGCAGAAGCAGGAAGAAGAAGAGGAAAAAATTCTGGATGGGGTCACCGCCCTGGTGGAGATCACCGTGGAGGACGTCCATAAAATCGTCTGCCGCCATCTGGAAAACTGGGGAGCGCGCTGTCTCACTCCGGACGAGCGTATTTCCGGACAGGATCACGACGTGCTGGTAACCGACGATCCGTCGAAGCTGAGCGGCTGGGCACTGCTGCTGGCGGAAGATGAACTCGGTCATCATGCACTGAACGACCAGCAGTATCGGGTCAATTTCAATCTCAGTAATGCGCTGCTGGATGCATTGCTGGCCCTGATTGAGAAGCAACTGTCGCATGATGTGATGGATAATGACAGGGAAGACGACACAGCCACGCCATTGATGAGCGGCGGCTATTTCCAGCTGTTTACCGAGACAGTACCGGTTGATGTGAAGAGACTGTATACTGAGTCAGCAGAAAAGGACTACGACTCGCTTGCTCAGACAGCGCATCGCCTGAAGGGCGTGTTTGCCATGCTCAACCTGTCTCCCGGCAAACAGCTTTGTGAAGAGTTAGAACACCACATTAAAGCGTGTGACGATTCAAACATTACAAATACCACCAGTGATATTGACGCTTACGTCAATCAACTGCTGCAGCAAGGTAACCAATAAGATGAATAACTTAAATGTAATTATTGCCGATGACCATCCAATTGTCCTTTTCGGTATCCGAAAGTCTCTGGAACAAATTGAATGGGTCAACGTTGTAGGTGAGTTCGAAGACTCAACAGCACTGATCAACAATCTGTCCAAGCTGGATGCTAACGTCCTGATCACCGACCTTTCAATGCCTGGTGAGAAGTATGGCGACGGCATCACGCTGATTAAATACATCAAACGCCACTATCCGGATCTCTCCATTATTGTTCTGACGATGAACAATAACCCGGCGATCCTGAGCTCTGTGCTTGATCTCGACATCGAAGGCATCGTGCTGAAACAGGGCGCGCCAACCGACCTGCCGAAAGCGCTGGCAGCCCTGCAGAAAGGCAAGAAATATACGCCGGAAAGCGTGGCGAAACTGCTGGAGAAAATCAGCGCGGGCGGTTACGGCGACAAGCGCCTGTCACCGAAAGAGAGCGAAGTGCTGCGTCTGTTCGCAGAAGGTTTCCTGGTGACAGAAATTGCCAAGAAACTGAACCGCAGTATCAAAACCATCAGCAGCCAGAAGAAATCAGCGATGATGAAACTGGGCGTGGATAACGATATTGCCCTGCTGAACTACCTCTCCTCTGTCAGCCAGACCCAGGTCGAAAGAGACTAATCGATCGCTGAGGCGGTGCAGCCTGCACCGCCTCCCCTCTGCCCTACTTCATGCGCGTTTTACGCACCCGCTCAGCATAGATTGCCAGCGTGCTTTTCAGCACATCTAACGTCACCGGTTTCGACAGGCAGTTATCCATGCCCGCGTCCATACAACGCTGCTTCTCTTCGGCCAGCGCATTTGCCGTGACGCCAATGACCGGGAAGAGATGCCCCAGCTGACGCAACCGCTGCGTCAGGCGATACCCATCCATGTTCGGCATGTTCACGTCGGTCAGTACAATGTCGATCTCATTGCGGCTCAGCACGTTAAGCGCATCGACGCCATCCTGGGCGGTTTTCACCTGATACCCCAGCGTGCCGAGCTGTTCTGAAAGCAGCATGCGGTTAATCGGATGGTCATCGACGATCAGAACCATGATGTCATCGTTGTGAATCTTCTCTTCCACCGGGCCAGCCAGCAGCAGCGCATCTGCCGCGTCGTGGCCGAGGGAGATGCGATAGATTCGCGCCAGCAGCGCCGGCACCTCATGCAGTGTGGCGGTCGAATGAACCCAGCGTCCAGGCTGACGTTCACGCGGCATATCCACATGCGATCCATCAA
Organism: Pantoea sp. Sc1; assembly: GCF_000255315.1. NCBI lineage: Bacteria > Pseudomonadati > Pseudomonadota > Gammaproteobacteria > Enterobacterales > Erwiniaceae > Pantoea > Pantoea sp. Sc1. The sequence goes on along the minus strand of NZ_AJFP01000001.1, from coordinate 1,406,494 downwards.
ATGTGACCAGCGCCCGCAACGGTAGATCGATCTCCAGCTCGTAATCGGTCATCACCACATCGTCGGGGCCCGGTCTGCCGTGATAATCCGCAACCTGAATCCCCTGCTGCTGCATCTGACGCGTGATAAACGCCGCCAGATAATCATTGCGCATCGCCAGCCAGATTTTCTTCTCCTGCAAATCCTCCAGCAGCATCAGCGACGGCTTCTGCCCTTTGTAGACGGGAATACGCACAATGAACTGACTGCCCATGCCCGGCTCTGAGTCGACCTCAATGTCGCCGTCCATCATATTGATCAGCTTTTCACAGATCGCCAGTCCCAGCCCGGTGCCCTGGAAATTACGCTGCACGCCATTCCCGACCTGGAAGAAGGGATCGAACAGGCGCGGCAGCTCTTTCGCCGGAATCCCGACTCCGGTATCGCGCACCCGGAAGGCCAGATAGCCCTGCGAGACGTAGGCGTGCAGGATAATACAGCCGGTGTGGGTGAACTTAATGGCGTTGTTCAGCAGGTTGGAGATCACCTGTTGCAGACGCAGCGGATCGCCATCCAGCACCTGCGGAACGTCATGTTCGATAAAGCAGTAGAGCGTCAGCCGCTTCTTCACCACCAGCGACAGATAGTTGCCGACGATGTGGGTCACGATTTCACGCGGTGCAAACGGACGCGGCTCGATCTTCAGCTGCTCTGACTCGATTTTAGAGAAGTCGAGGATATCGCTGATGATTTTCAGCAGCAGGCTGGAGGAGTTGTTCATCGCCGTCACCAGCGAGTCAATCCCGCTGGGCAATTGCCGGGTCTGCAGCAGATCGAGGTTACCGATAATCCCATAGAGCGGCGTGCGCAGCTCATGGCTGACGGTGGCAAGGAACATCGACTTCGACTGGCTCGCCTGCTCTGCCGCATGGGCCATCTCCTGCAGCGACTGCTCCATGCGGACACGGGCCGACACATCCACCAGTACACAAATCGCCACGTTTTCATTGCGATAGCGCGAATGGACAAAGCTGATTTGCAGGTTGGTGTTGCTGCCGGTGAGCACATCAACAAAGTTAACCTGCTGGCCGCCGATAATCTCATTCAGCCGCAGGCGATCTTCCTGGGTCAGCAGGGTCAGGTAATTGTGCGCCAGCTCGTTACTCAGAATATTGGTGCCGTCGCTGGTGCGTAAAATACAGATCCCCACCGGCGCCGAGGCCACAATCTTACGGTTGAACTGCTCATGCTCCTCCAGCCGGTGCGCATTCTCCTCGGCGGGCAGGAACATACGGCGCTCAAACAGCCAGGCGAGCGTAAACAAAATAATGGCGCTGAACACATTGAGCAGCAGCGCATTGATGATCATCAGCTTCAGCTGATCCATCATCACGTCGGTGGGTATCGACCACACCACGTTGAGATCGGAAGGCGGCAGCGGCTTTTTCAGCACCAGCTGACGGTAACCATTCAGATAACCGAACCAGGTTTTGTCATCGGGCAGACTGTCGAGCGAGAAGCCCAGCCCGCCCCGGCGCGAATTGAGCAGTGGACGATAATTTTCGTCGGTAATCGAGGCGATGATTGGCAGACTGCCCGGCTGAATAAACTCATCCAGGCGGATATTCTGTTCGACGCCCAGCAGCGCCTGCAACTTATTGGCCACGTAGACCGGCACCACCATGTAGAAGGTGCCGACACCCGGCTGAGCACTGCTGTTGATCCAGTACATCGGGTTGCGGCGCTCTTCTTCGTTGCTGTTGCGGTAGCGCAGCACATTCTCACGCAGCGATTTCAGGCTGCGCTCCCGATCGGCGGTGCTGCTGCCAATCGTAAAGTCAGCCAGACACTGGCTTTCCCCTCCGATAAAGAACACCCGGTTCAGCTCATACGAGGAGGCGAAGTTGCTTTTCCAGTAGTTGATGTAATAACTGAGGGAGTCGAGCGAGTTGCGCCAGGTGTTGCTCATGGCGGTGCAGTCGCCATCTGAAAATAGCGGCGTAAACTGCGGCTGGGTCGTTTTACCCGGGATCATGCCGGTCAGCGCATCCATGCCGTTGCTGGCATTCGTCAGCCGGTTCTCCGTGATATATTTCAGCTCCCGCATCATGTCGGCGGAGTGCCGCACATACCACTGTATCGTGCCGTAATTGCTGGCAAACTCCTGACGAACCTGCGTCTCTTTATTGTGCAGCACGCTGATGATGTAAAACGCGGTAAGAACAGCGCCCAGCGTCCAGATTAGCAGCGCCAGCGCGCGGAAAAGATAGCGCGAGATGCGAAGCGTAGTGCGGAAAGAGACAGGATATTTCAAAGGGAACTCGCAGTTGGCAAGGTTAGTCGCATCATCAATTTTTATTGCCCATACACTAGCTTCATCGGGCGAAAAAAGCCAGCCAGCGGAAGGCCCGGCAGGCAGTTTGGGACGCTTTTCGGACAGCTTTTGCCGCCACGCCTGACGTCCCCCATCCCCCGCCTGAAGCGAAACCGTTTTCCAGCCAGAAAGAGCTGAAGCGACACCACATCCCGGCGAGAAAAAGCTGAAGCAACACCCTATCCCGGCGAGAAAGGCCTTTCGATCGCAGCGGCCTCACCGCCACACCCACAAGAATCCGCATCCTCCAGTCCGCGCACTCACCCGCCTGAAGCGACACCTTATCCCGGCGAGAAAGGCCTGCCATGCCCGAAGAGCAAAGCGTCCACGCCAGGGATGGCGTGGCCGATCCGCTGGGATGCGGGAATCCTTTGCGATCGGGCATGGCGGGCCTTTCGATCGCAACGGCCTGAAGCGACACCATACCCCGCCGAGAAAAGCCTTTCGATCGCAGCGGCCTCACCGCCACACCCACAAGAATCCGCATCCTCCCGCCCGCGCACTCACCCGCCTGAAGCGACACCCTATCCGGCGAGAAAGGCCTGCCATGCCCGAAGAGCAAAGCGTCCACGCCAGGGATGGCGTGGCCGATCCGCAGGGATGCGGGAATCCTTTGCGATCGGGCATGGCGGGCCTTTCGATCGCAGCGGCCTGAAGCGACACCACATCCCGCCGAGAAAGGTCTTTCGATCGCAGCGGCCTCACCGCCACACCCATCTGCGGCCAAACGCCCCTGCAAAAAAAACGGCAGGCCGGGTTTCCCCTGACCTGCCGTTTCTGCAACGAACCTCAGCTTATGCCAGACAACTTACTCGTCGTCTTCAGCCGCGTCGTCTTCGTCTTCCGCTTCCGGTGCAATCTCTTCATCATCAGAATCCGCTTCAGGCGCGATATCATCCTCGCCTTCCGCCACGCTGCCGTCGATTGAATCCAGCTCTTCCTCTTCAACCGGCTCGGCGACACGCTGCAATCCGACCACATTCTCATCCTCTGCGGTGCGGATCAGAATCACACCCTGGGTATTACGACCCACGATGCTGACTTCTGAAACGCGGGTACGCACCAGCGTACCGGCATCGGTGATCATCATAATCTGATCGCTATCCACCACCTGAACAGCGCCAATCACCGGACCGTTACGATCGGTCACCTTGATTGAAATCACACCCTGCGTCGCACGCGACTTGGTCGGGTATTCGCTGTTGGCGGTACGCTTGCCGTAACCATTCTGCGTCACGGTAAGAATCGCACCCTCTTCACGCGGCACAATCAGAGAAACTACGCGATCGCCTTCAGCCAGCTTGATACCGCGAACACCTGACGCTGTACGGCCCATGGCACGCACAGCGCTCTCGGCGAAGCGCACCACTTTACCGGCGGCGGAGAACAGCATCGCTTCGTCATTACCGTTGGTCAGCGCCACACCGATCAGCTCATCGTCGTCACGCAGATTCACGGCAATAATGCCGGCGCTGCGCGGACGGCTGAACTCTTTCAGCGCGGTCTTCTTCACGGTGCCCAGCGCGGTCGCCATAAAGATATTGAAGCCTTCGGTATACTCGCGAACCGGCAGAATCGCCGTAATACGCTCGTTCGCTTCCAGCGGCAGCAGGTTGACGATTGGACGTCCACGCGCACCACGGCTCGCTTCCGGCAGCTGATAAACCTTCATCCAGTAGAGACGGCCACGGCTGGAGAAGCAGAGAATCGTATCGTGGGTATTAGCTACCAGCAGACGATCAATGAAGTCCTCTTCCTTGATGCGTGCCGCTGACTTGCCTTTACCACCACGACGCTGCGCTTCGTAGTCACTCAGCGGCTGATACTTCACATAGCCCTGATGCGACAACGTCACCACCACGTCTTCCTGATTGATCAGGTCTTCGATGTTGATGTCCGCGCTGTTCGCGGTAATCTCGGTGCGACGATCGTCACCAAACTGATCGCGCATCAGCTCCAGCTCTTCGCGGATCACTTCCATCAGACGCTCAGCGCTCGACAGAATAAGCAGCAACCCGGCGATCTGATCCAGCAGCGCTTTATACTCATCCAGCAGCTTCTCATGCTCAAGGCCGGTCAGTTTCTGCAGACGCAGATCCAGAATCGCCTGAGCCTGCTGCTCGGTCAGGTAGTACTGACCGTCGCGGATGCCAAACTGCGGCTCCAGCCACTCCGGACGGGCGGCGTCATCACCGGCACGCTCCAGCATCGCTGACACGTTACCGAGATCCCACGCCTGCGAAATCAGACCCGCTTTTGCTTCTGCCGGCGTTGGCGCACGGCGGATCAGCTCGATGATCGGATCGATATTCGCCAGCGCAATCGCCAGACCTTCAAGGATATGCGCACGGTCACGGGCTTTACGCAGTTCAAAAATGGTACGGCGCGTCACCACTTCACGACGATGGCGAACAAAGGCTTCCAGAATCTCCTTCAGCGCCATAATCTTCGGCTGACCCTGATGCAGGGCAACCATGTTGATACCAAACGAAGTCTGCAGCTGAGTCAGTGAATAGAGATTATTCAGCACCACTTCGCCGACCGCATCACGCTTAATCTCGATCACGATGCGCATGCCGTCTTTGTCAGACTCATCGCGCAGCGCGCTGATGCCCTCGACACGCTTCTCTTTCACCAGCTCTGCAATCTTCTCGATCAGGCGGGCTTTGTTGACCTGATAAGGCAGCTCGTGAATGACGATGGTCTCGCGGCCCGTTTTGGCATCCGCTTCCACTTCGCCACGCGCACGAATATAAATCTTACCGCGTCCGGTGCGGTACGCTTCTTCAATGCCACGGCGGCCGTTGATGATGGCGGCGGTCGGGAAGTCAGGTCCCGGAATGTGCTCCATCAGCCCTTCAATGCTGATGTTCTCATCTTCAATGTAGGCCAGGCAGCCGTTAATCACTTCGCGCAGGTTATGCGGCGGAATATTGGTTGCCATCCCCACGGCGATACCGGAGGAACCGTTAACCAGCAGGTTAGGGATTTTGGTCGGCAGAACTTCAGGGATCTGCTCTGTGCCGTCATAGTTCGGCACAAAATCGACGGTCTCTTTTTCCAGGTCAGCTAACAGATCGTGGGCGATTTTTGACATGCGAACTTCGGTATAACGCATCGCCGCGGCAGAGTCGCCATCGATGGAGCCGAAGTTGCCTTGTCCGTCCACCAGCATGTAACGCAGGGAGAAAGGCTGGGCCATACGTACAATGGTGTCGTAAACGGCGGAATCACCATGCGGGTGATATTTACCGATAACGTCACCGACGACGCGGGCAGATTTTTTATAGGGTTTGTTCCAGTCGTTACCCAGTTCGCTCATCGCAAAGAGTACGCGACGATGCACCGGCTTCAGGCCGTCACGCACATCGGGTAAAGCTCGGCCAACGATGACCGACATGGCGTAATCGAGGTAAGAAGTCTTTAATTCTTCTTCGATATTGACCGGTGTAATTTCTCTCGCAAGGTCGCTCATGGAGCCGCTATCCCTCTACTTAATCCCGGATTTTAAAGGTGCGAAAGTATATCACACTGCAATGCTCTGGTGAACGTTAACCACCGATTTCACCCGCTTTTCCTTGTGCCTGAAAGGTGTGCCATCGGCGGTTAAGCGTTTATACTGTGGGGACATTTTGTCAGGAGTTACGATTCAATGAATGCACAACCGCAGAATCATCAGCAGAACGTCGATGCACAGGAAATTGCCAAGTTTGAGGCCGTTGCCTCGCGCTGGTGGGATCTGGAGGGTGAATTTAAACCGTTGCACCGCATTAACCCGCTGCGCCTGGGCTATATCGCGGAGCACAGCAACGGTTTGTTCGGTAAAACCGTGCTCGACGTCGGCTGCGGCGGCGGCATTTTAGCCGAGAGCATGGCGCGCGAAGGTGCGGTAGTGACCGGACTGGACATGGGAGCGGAACCTCTGGCGGTCGCACGTCTGCATGCCCTTGAGAGCGGCGTCACGCTGGACTACGTGCAGCAGACCGTCGAAGCGCATGCGGAAGAGAACGCCGGAAAATATGATGTGGTGACCTGTATGGAGATGCTGGAGCACGTTCCGGACCCGCGCTCGGTGGTACACGCCTGTGCGCAGCTGGTTAAGCCGGGCGGCGAGGTCTTCTTCTCCACGCTGAATCGCAATCCCAAAGCCTGGCTGCTGGCGGTGTTCGGCGCAGAATATGTGCTGCGCATGGTGCCACGCGGCACCCATGACGTGAAAAAGTTTATCCGTCCCTCTGAGCTGCTCGGCTGGGTCGATGAAACCACCCTGCGTGAACGTCACATCATTGGCCTGCACTACAACCCGGTGACCAACCGCTTCAAACTGGCACCCGGCACCGACGTCAATTATATGGTGCACACCCACCGCGCCCGCTAAGTCTCTGGCCCGCCTCTTTCTCCGGCGGGCCTTCTCCCCGCGCAGCCGCTCAGACCACCACACCATTCTGATATCTGCCAGTCACTTAGCTCAGGCTGGCCCTGACAGATTTCACCTGCCCGTCCGCCTTTTCTGCCAGAGCCGCAGAGCGCTAGCGGCTTTTGCGCAATTTTCATCCCTTTTTCTGCGCACATCTGAGGATTGAATAAGAAATACGCGTCCGATCAAATTAACAAAAAAAAGTGTGATCGGGTTGACAGGGTGTCAGGCCTTATAAGGCGTGGGCTAAGAATTTTCGCCAGAATTACAACCCCTCCCGTCATCATTTTTTGCTCTTGTTAACCCGCCGCAAAATACTAAAATATGCCTCCATGTAGTTGCAGGTTTTCCCATCACCCCCTAGATGTTGTGTTTATCCACATATTATTCACAATGAATATGCTGTGTATAAACCGGGATTTCTTTTAATTTTTGGATACTCACGCAAAGGTAAAAACGCGACATGAACCAGAGTCTGCTCGTTACTAAACGCGATGGCCGCCAGGAGCGCATTGATCTCGACAAAATTCACCGTGTGCTGGACTGGGCAGCTGAAGGGCTGAACAACGTCTCAGTGTCACAGGTGGAGCTGCGTTCCCATATTCAGTTCTATGATGGCATCAGAACCTCTGACATTCATGAGACCATCATCAAGGCCGCAGCAGACCTCATCTCTCGCGATGCCCCTGACTATCAGTACCTGGCTGCCCGCCTGGCAATCTTCCACCTGCGCAAAAAGGCGTATGGTCAGTTTGAGCCACCAAAGCTCTATGACCAGGTCGTCAAAATGGTGGACCTCGGCAAATATGACCGCCACCTGCTGGAAGATTACAGCCCGGAAGAGTTTGCGCAGATGGACGAGTTCCTCGACCACTGGCGCGACATGAACTTCTCCTATGCTGCCGTAAAGCAGCTCGAAGGCAAATATCTGGTGCAGAACCGCGTCTCCGGTGAAATCTACGAGAGCGCGCAGTTCCTCTACATCCTGGTCGCCGCCTGCCTCTTCTCTGGCTATCCGCGCGACACCCGCATGGATTACATCAGACGTTTCTATGATGCGGTTTCGACCTTTAAGATCTCCCTGCCGACACCCATCATGTCGGGCGTGCGTACCCCGACGCGTCAGTTCAGCTCCTGTGTCCTGATCGAGTGCGGCGACAGCCTGGACTCAATCAACGCCACCTCCAGCGCGATCGTGAAATATGTCTCTCAGCGTGCCGGTATCGGCATCAACGCCGGTCGCATCCGTGCGCTGGGCAGCCCGATCCGCGGCGGTGAAGCGTTCCACACCGGCTGTATCCCGTTCTACAAACATTTCCAGACTGCGGTGAAGTCCTGTTCTCAGGGCGGCGTTCGCGGCGGTGCCGCTACGCTGTTCTACCCGATGTGGCATCTGGAAATCGAAAGTCTGTTGGTGCTGAAAAACAACCGTGGTGTTGAAGGCAACCGCGTGCGCCACATGGACTATGGCGTGCAGCTCAACAAACTGATGTACCAGCGCCTGCTGAAAGGGGAAGAGATTACCCTGTTCAGCCCGTCTGATGTCCCGGGTCTGTATGACGCCTTCTTCGCCGATCAGGATGAGTTTGAGCGCCTTTACACCAAATATGAGCAGGATCAGAGCATCCGCAAACAGCGTGTCAAAGCGGTCGATCTCTTCTCTCTGATGATGCAGGAACGCGCCTCAACCGGCCGTATCTACATTCAGAACGTCGACCACTGCAACACGCACAGCCCGTTTGATGCCAGCATCGCGCCGGTTCGCCAGTCTAACCTCTGCCTGGAGATCGCGCTGCCGACTAAGCCGCTGGAAGATGTGAACGACGAGAACGGTGAGATCGCCCTGTGTACGCTCTCTGCGTTCAACCTGGGTGCGATTGACAGCCTCGACGATCTGGAAGAGCTGGCAACCCTGGCGGTGCGTGCGCTTGACGCCCTGCTCGACTATCAGGATTACCCCATCCCGGCAGCGAAGCGTGGCGCGATGGGTCGTCGTACCCTGGGTATCGGCGTGATCAACTACGCTTACTACCTGGCGAAGCACGGTGTGCGCTACTCCGACGGCAGCGCTAATGGCCTGACGCACAAGACCTTTGAAGCCATTCAGTATTACCTGCTGAAAGCCTCAAACGCGCTGGCGAAAGAGCAAGGTGCCTGCCCGTGGTTCAACGAAACCACCTATGCGCAGGGCATCCTGCCTATCGACACCTACAAAAAAGATCTGGACGCGATCAGCAACGAACCGCTGCATCTCGACTGGGAAAGCCTGCGTGAAGAGATCAAAACTCACGGCCTGCGCAACTCGACGCTGTCAGCGCTGATGCCGTCTGAGACATCGTCGCAGATCTCTAATGCCACCAACGGCATTGAGCCGCCACGCGGTCACATCAGCATCAAAGCGTCGAAAGATGGCATCCTGCGTCAGGTGGTGCCGGAGTATGAGCGCCTGAAAGATCAGTATGAGCTGCTGTGGGAAATGCCGAACAACGATGGCTATCTGCAGCTGGTGGGTCTGATGCAGAAATTCATCGACCAGGCGATTTCGTCTAACACCAACTATGATCCATCCCGCTTTGCCAACGGTAAAGTGCCGATGAAACAACTGCTGAAAGATCTGCTGACGGCGTACAAGTTCGGCGTGAAAACGCTCTACTATCAGAACACCCGTGACGGTGCGGAAGATGCTCAGGATGACCTGGCACCTTCTATCCAGGATGATGGCTGCGAGAGCGGCGCCTGTAAAATCTAATGGCCAGGCGGGAGATTCTCCCGCCTCATTCATTTCACGAGGCCACTTCGCTTCCTCTTTTTTTGGACAACTTTTATGGCTTACTCCACCTTCTCACAGAACAAAAATGATCAGCTGAAAGAGCCGATGTTTTTCGGTCAGTCGGTCAACGTGGCGCGCTTCGACCAGCAGAAATATGACATCTTTGAAAAGCTGATCGAAAAGCAGCTCTCTTTCTTCTGGCGTCCGGAAGAGGTCGACGTGTCCCGCGACCGTATCGACTATCAGGCGCTGCCGGAACATGAAAAGCATATCTTCATCAGCAACCTGAAGTATCAGACGCTGCTGGATTCGATTCAGGGCCGCAGCCCGAACGTCGCGCTGCTGCCACTGATCTCGATCCCTGAGCTGGAAACCTGGATCGAAACCTGGGCCTTCTCCGAGACGATTCACTCCCGTTCTTACACCCACATTATCCGTAATATCGTGAACGATCCGGCGCTGGTGTTTGACGATATCGTCACCAACGAGCAGATTCTGGCGCGCGCTCAGGATATCTCACGCTATTACGACGACCTGATTGAAATGACCAACTACTGGCATCAGCTGGGTGAAGGCACGCATCAGGTCAACGGCAAAACGGTTGTCGTCAGCCTGCGCGCCCTGAAGAAGCAGCTTTATATCTGCCTGATGAGCGTCAATGCGCTGGAAGCCATCCGTTTCTATGTCAGCTTCGCCTGTTCATTCGCCTTCGCAGAGCGTGAACTGATGGAAGGCAACGCCAAAATCATCAAGCTGATCGCCCGCGATGAAGCGCTGCACCTGACCGGCACCCAGCATATGCTGAACCTGCTGCGCAGCGGTGAAGACGATCCGGAGATGAAAGAGATTGCGGCAGAGTGCCGTGATGAGTGCTTCGAGCTGTTTAAGAAGGCCGCCGAGCAGGAGAAAGAGTGGGCAGACTATCTGTTCAGCGGCGGCTCAATGATCGGCCTGAACAAAGATATTCTCTGCCAGTACATTGAGTACATCACCAATATCCGTATGCAGGCGGTAGGCCTTGATTTGCCGTTCCAGACGCGGTCAAACCCGATTCCGTGGATCAACTCCTGGCTGGTGTCTGACAACGTTCAGGTTGCGCCGCAGGAAGTGGAAGTGAGCTCCTATCTGGTGGGTCAGATTGACTCTGAAGTGGGCGCTAACGACTTCGACGACTTCCAGCTGTAATCATGAGCCGCGACGTTGTTATTCTGCGCAGCTCCGGCACCCGGCTGGAATGCACGGACGAGCACACGAATCTGCTGACGCTGCTGGAAGCCAACAATCTCTGCGTTGAGTTCCAGTGCCGCGAAGGTTACTGCGGCTCCTGCCGGATGCGGCTGCTGAAGGGTGAAGTGCACTACCCGCAGAAACCGCTGGCCTTTGTGCAACAGGATGAGATCCTGCCCTGCTGCTGCAAAGCCAAAGGCGAGATTGAGCTTGAGTTGTAACTGAGGTAGCTATCTCTCTGACTGCGACGCTGCCTGAATGCGGGTGAAACTCACCGCAATGGCAATGTAAAAGCGCAGGGAACCCGGTCAGAAAAGGAAAGCGTCCCGCGCCATGGACGGCGCGGGCCGAGCTGTCAGGGATGACGCTGTTTGCGTCTTTCCGATCTGACCGGGTTCCCTGCGCAGGCTCGATCTGGCAGCCATCTGGGCTAATCTGGCCAGCAGCCAGAATAAAACGGGCGCCTCAGGCGCCCGTTTTATTTTCCCTGTTCTCACTGTCTGATAGTTTCAACCACATCAATCCAGCCGTGACCGGTGCTGACTTCGCTGCCGTGCAACCAGCGGCGCAGCATGTTCATCGCCATCATTGCCACCACCTTCTGCCGCGTCTCCAGGTTATGACGGCCGGTGCTGAATTTCACCCGCTGTCCGACACTGCCTTCCGGAGTATGCAGGGCAATCGCTATCTCTTCCTGATCCAGACTGCCGACAGAGAGCGCCAGCGCCGCCTGCTGCTGCGCGGCGAGCTGGCCGGTGCGGGTAACCTGCTGCTCAAGCGTCTCAGGGCGGGAAGGCAGAATGTCTGCCCCGCGCAACGGCACACTGGCGGCAGCCAGTTGCCAGTAAAGCAGTCCGGCGGTGTACTGCTCACTGATCGCCAGCGCTGCACCGCGCTGCGTCAGTTCACGGGCCAGCAGGGACGGTAACCCTTCGGTGCCTTCAAAAATGGTGCATTCCGCCAGCAGCAGCCGAACCTGCTGCCACGCCTGCTCCATCGCCACACGCTGACTTGCCGGGCCGGTGAGTTTGATCTCGATAATCGGCATGGAGGAGCGATAACCCATCACCACACCCTCGGGCAGCGGCAGCGACTCCAGTTCGGCGGCGATATCGCTTTCGCCGCGACCAAAGGTCGTCAGTCGCAGACAGACCGGCGGCTCGGGCGGCGTAAACTTCGCCTTCAGGCGCGGAATGATCTGCTGCTCCACCATAACTTTAAACTCAGAGGGAACGCCGGGCGTGAAAAACATCCAGCAGCGATTGAGCTGCAGGGCAAAGCCACAGGCGGTGCCGACCGGATTATCAATCAGTTCTGCATTGGCCGGGATCTCGGCCTGCTTGCGATTACTCGCCGCCATCACCCGTCCCCGGCTGGCAAACCAGGCTTCCATCTGCTCCAGCCACCCCTGCTGCATCTCCAGTTCCACGCCACAGGCCTGAGCCGCCGCCAGCGCACTGAGATCGTCACTGGTCGGCCCCAGCCCGCCATTCACAATCAGCACATCCGCCTCGTGACTGCGCGCCTGCAGCGTCGCGATCAGCGAATCGAGAGAATCCCCGACCGTGGTGCGGCTGGTCATCGGCAGGCCGTGCTGAAATAGCACATCCGCCAGCCAGGCCGCGTTGGTATCGACGATTTGGCCATGCAGCACCTCATCCCCGGTTGACAGCATCTCTACTCTGATCACGTCGCATTCTCCTTTTTAACGTTTGCTTTACTTTAGGAACTCCATCAGAGAAACACAATGCGCATTCCCCACTGAGAGCACAGGGCGCTTCAGGCCGGAAAGAGAAAAACGAGGGTTTTCGGAGGCGGGCAGTACGTTCAGGAAAAACAAAAACGGCGGGTGAGACCCGCCGTTTGATGACTGTCAGGGCGTCGCGATTAACGACGCGCCAGCAGCAGCCCCAGGATCAGACCGGCGGTAGCGCCGATGCCAACACCCTGCCAGGGTTTTTCGTGCACGTAATCGTCGGCACGGTAAGCGGCCTGTTTTGCACGATAGTAGTAGCTATCGGACGCCTGGCTGACACGGGATTTCACATCGTGCAGCGCCTGCTCGGCTTTGCTTTTAAGCTCGATGTACTTCTGGTCAGCCGGATCACCGGATGCCTTCAGCACTTCTTCCAGCGTTTCCGTCAGTAACGCAATATCGTCATCGAGGCCCGTTTCGAATTGATTTGTCTGGTTTACCATCGTTTCCTCCGTGTGAATTGCAAAGCAGTTCATTAACTATAGCCACAATCTGACGCTCTGCCGATTTCCTGCGCCAGGAATCACCTGATTTTTCATTTGTTAACCGGGGCAGCGTCAGGCAGCGCGCCCTTCCCCGTGCAAAGATGCGTAAGACGCAGCGGCAGAGACGCAATTTCGCTTCGCTTCTTTGATTAATCTGATAAATTTTAACGGAACTGAATTTTCCAGTTACCCTGCTGTCGTACCCCTCTGTTGCCTGTGATTATCGGGCCATGAAAGTGCATTTTGCACGACAGTCACGACACCCTCGAACAGCTAAGGAATGATCTCTGGCATGAATCGAAGAATGTTTATGAAAGCGTCAATGGCCTTCTCCGCCGTCAGCGGCATGACCGGCCTGTCAACGCTGTTTGCGCAATCCGCCTGGGCAGAAGATGGCATTGCTGACGGAACCGCAGTACGCTTCGATTTCGACGTATTGAAGAAAAAAGCGGCCGCGCTGGCGAAGCAACCCTGGGGCGGCGCGCCAGGCGCACTGCCGGAGACACTGGCAACGCTGACGCCGCAGGCGTACAACGAAATTCAGTATGACGCGAACCACTCGCTCTGGAACAACCTGCCCGACCGTCAGCTGGACGTGCAGTTCTTCCACGTCGGCATGGGCTTCAAGCGCCGCATCCGCATGTTCTCGGTTGACAGTGCCAGCCGCGAGGCGCGCGAAATCCACTTCCGTCCTGAACTGTTTAACTATAACGATGCGAAGGTCGATACAAAGCAGCTGGAGGGTAAAACCGACCTGGGCTTTGCCGGTTTCCGCGCCTTTAAGAAACCGGAACTGGCTCGCCGGGATATCGTCTCCTTCCTCGGCGCAAGCTACTTCCGTGCGGTTGACGATACCTATCAGTACGGCCTCTCGGCACGTGGCGTCGCGATTAACACTTTCAGCAACGGTCAGGAAGAGTTCCCCGATTTCACGGCCTTCTGGTTTGAAACGCCAAAGGCGGAAGATACCACCTTTACCTGCTACGCCCTGCTGGATGGCGCGAGCGTCACCGGTGCCTACAAGTTCATCATCCATTGCGAAGAGAAACGCGTGGTGATGGAGGTGGAAAACCACCTGTTTGCCCGCAAAGAGATCCGCCAGATTGGCATCTCGCCCATGACCAGCATGTTCAGCTGCGGCACGAATGAACGCCGCATGTGCAACACCTACCATCCGCAAATCCATGACTCCGATCGCCTGGCGATGTGGACCGGTAAAGGGGAATGGATTGCCCGTCCGCTGAACAATCCGCAGCGACTCCAGTTCAACGCCTACGAAGATGAGAATCCGCGTGGCTTTGGCCTGCTCCAGCTTAATCACGACTTTAAAGATTATCAGGATGTGATTGGCTGGTATGACAAGCGTCCGAGCCTGTGGGTTGAGCCGGTCGGCAAATGGGGCAAAGGTGCGATTAACCTGATGGAGATCCCGACGACTGGCGAAACGCTGGATAACGTGGTCTGCTTCTGGCAACCCGCAGAACCGGTCAAAGCGGGCAGCGAGCTGAACTTCTCCTACAAGCTCTACTGGAGTGGTCTGCCGCCGGTGCGCAGCGGTCTGGCGCGCGTTGACGCCACCCGCACCGGTATCGGCGGTTTCCCGGAAGGCTGGGCGCCTGGCGAACACTTCCCGGAAACCTGGTGCCGTCGCTTCGCCATTGATTTCATCGGGGGTGATTTGCAGGCTGCCGCGCCGAAAGGCATCGAGCCGGTCATTACCGTGTCATCCGGTAGCGTGAAACAGGTCGAGATTCTGTATGTCGATCCGCTGAAGGGTTATCGCATTCTGTTTGACTGGTATCCGAACAGCGACTCGACCGCGCCGGTCGAGATGCGCCTCTTCCTGCGCACCAAAGAGGAGACGCTGAGCGAAACCTGGCTCTATCAATACTTCCCGCCTGCGCCGGATCAGCGGAAATATGTCGATGACCGCCAGATGACGGTCGGCTGATGTCAACAGGCGAGGCTCCGGCCTCGCCTTTTTTATGGCGCGACCTTCAGCATATCGACGTGGGGGATCCCATCTTCCAGATAGACCTCCCCTTTCGCCACAAAACCATGCTGCCCGTAGAAGTTCTCCAGATGCGCCTGCGCAGAGAGAAACAGGTCGCGGCCCGGCCAGTGCTGCTGACAACGGCTGACCGCCTGCTCCATCAGACGACGTCCCAGCTGCACACCGCGCACCCGATCTGACACAATCACCCTGCCGATTTTTACCGGGCCAGAGGCCTCCTCCGGAGACAGCAGGCGCGCATAGGCCACCAGCTGGTCACCGGCCATCCCCAGCAGATGGCGGTTTTCTGCCTGTAAATCTCTGCCATCCACATCCAGATAGGCGCACTGCTGCTCCACCACAAAGACCTGACTGCGCAGCGCCAGCAGCGTATAGAGTTCGGCGGGCGTGAGTTCACGATGGTGTTTATCGAGCCAGCAAATATCCATGATTTCTCCTGAGAAGGCCGGATGGGTTATAGCGACGAGGTCATAACGTCGCGGTTTACAGATGACAGGTCAATGGCAGACAAAAAAATCAGGCCCGAAGGCCTGATTCATCAGAGTGTCAATCCGCTTACATCAGCGGCTGAGCCATCATCACCAGTCTGATCAGGGGCTGCGGGTAAACCCCTAACAGCAGCACCAGAATGGCGGAGATCAGCACGACCACACCACCGGCGGTAAATGCCCAGTTAGCTGGCGTATCACGGGTGTGCAGCTCCGGCGGGCTGAGGTAAAGACTGACCGTGACGCGCAGATAGTAGTAAAGACCAATCGCACTGCCCGCCACCACGGCGCCGGTCAGCCACCACAGGTGTGCACTGACGCCGGAAGCGATGACGTAGAATTTACCGATAAAGCCCAGCGTCATCGGGATACCCGCCAGCGACAGCATCATCACCGTCATGACCGCAGAGAGAATCGGACGATGCCAGAACAGGCCACGGTAGGAGTAGAGCGAGTCCGCATCCGGGCCACGGTACGGGCTGGACATCAGACTGACCACACCAAACGCGCCCAGACTGCTGAACAGGTAACCGGCCAGATAAACCCCGGACGTTTCCATCGACAGCTCATGATCTTTCACCGCAATCAGCGCCACCAGCAGATAACCCAGGTGGGCGATGGAAGAGTAACCCAGCAGACGCTTAATGTTGCTCTGCGAAATCGCCATCAGGTTACCGAACAGGATCGATACGAAGGCGATCAGGCCCAGTACCGTGCGAACGGCCTCGCTGTCGGTCACCGGCGCATACATGAAGAGACGCATGATGACACCGAAGATGGCGATCTTGCTGGCGGTCGCCAGGAAGGTCGACACCGGCGCCGGCGCACCCTGATAGACATCAGGCGTCCAGAGGTGGAACGGAACCAGCGAAAGTTTGAAGCCCAGACCGATGATCATCATGCCCAGCCCAACCAGCAGCAGGGGCTCTTGAATCATGCTGCCGGTCAGACTCTGACCCAGCGCAACGAAGCTCAGGTTACCGGAGTCGGCGTAGATCAGCGCGATACCAAACAGCAGGAACGAGGAGGCCGCCGCGGAAAGAATGGTGTATTTCAGCGCTGCTTCCAGCGAACGTTTCTGGCGGAACGCATAGCCGATCAGACCAAACAGCGGCAGCGACAGCAGCTCAATCCCAATGAACAGCGCCGCCAGATGGTTGGCACTGGCCAGCACGATGCCACCCAGGGCCGCAATCAGCACCAGCAGGTAGAACTCATCTTTGTTGTCCGGGAAACCGGCCAGCCACGGATAGGCAAAGGTGCAGGTCGCCAGACTCGCCAGCATCACCAGCGCGGTGTAGAACATCGAATAGCCATCGACACGCAGCAGCGGCGTGACATCCATCGCGCCGACCTGACCGACAAAATAGAGCGACAGTAGCGCCAGGTTCAGGCCAACGACCGTTAGCGTGGCGTTAACGAAGTGGTTGCGTCGCCAGGCAATGGACAGCATCACAACCACCACCGTCAATCCGACGATTAACAGCGGCAGCAACGCAATCAATTGGTGAGGAGTTATTGTCATGGCGAATTACGGCCTTGTAGTTGAAATTGAAGCGGTAAACCACTGCTGAATATTGCTCATGGCAGCGTGCGAAGTATCCAGAATCGGCTGTGGATAGACGCCCAGCAGCACCAGCAGGACCACCAGAACCCCGATGGTCATGAACTCACGCGGTGACATGCCTGGCAGCGGATCTTTTGATTTCGCTTCGCCGTAGTAGGCGCGCTGCATCATGACCAGCGAGTAAACAGAGGCGAACACCAGACCAAAGGTGGAGATGATGATAATCGTCGGCACCACCTGGAAACTGCCCGTCAGGATCATGAATTCGCCGACGAAGTTACCGGTACCCGGCATCCCCAGGTTGGCGACAGCAAAGAACAGCGACAGGCCCGGAATCCATTTGATGCGTGACCAGAGTCCACCCATCTGACGCATATCACGGGTATGCAGACGCTCATACAGCTGACCACACAGGATGAAGAGCGCGGCAGCCGAGAGACCGTGTGCAATCATCTGGATCACCGCACCCTGCAGCGCCAGCTGGCTGCCGGTGTAGATAGCAATCAGCACAAAGCCCATGTGCGAAATCGAGGTGTAGGCAATCAGACGCTTGATATCGGTCTGCGAAAACGCCATCCAGGCACCGTAGAAGATCCCGATGATACCCAGCCACATGGCAACAGGCGCAAATTCCGCCGAGGCGTTCGGGAACAGCGGCAGGCTGAAACGCAGTAAGCCATACGCTGCGGTTTTCAGCAGGATACCCGCCAGGTCAACAGAACCCGCCGTCGGCGCCTGACTGTGCGCGTCCGGCAGCCAGCCGTGCAGCGGCACCACCGGCATTTTCACCGCGAAAGCGATGAAGAAGCCCAGCATCAGCAGATATTCAACACCGTGTGTCATCGGCGTCTGCAGCAGCTGCTCATAGTTGAACGTCCAGACGCCGGTTGCGTTGAAGTGGACAAAAACCAGTCCCAGAATCGCAATCAGCATCACCAGACCTGACGCCTGGGTATAGATGAAGAACTTGGTTGCAGCGGTAATACGGGTTTTGCCGTCGGAGGCTTTATGACCCCAGAGCGCGATGAGGAAGTACATCGGCACCAGCATCATTTCCCAGAAGAAGAAGAACAGGAACATATCGATGGAGAGGAACACACCGATGACGCCGCCCAGGATCCACATCAGGTTGAGGTGGAAGAAGCCCTGATACTTTTCAATCTCATTCCAGGAACAGAGCACCGCCATCAGACCGAGCAGGCCGGTCAGCACCACCATCAGCAGCGACAGACCGTCGATAGCTAAATGGAAGCTGATGCCGAAGCGTGGGATCCACGGAACGGAGAAACTTGACTGCCACTGCGGAATGCCCGCTGCCTGCGTCAGTGAATAGCCTCCCTGCAACCAGAGTTGCAGTGAAAGCGCCAACGTCAGCCCCATGGTGATCAGCGCGATCCAGCGTGGCACCTTCGCGCCGAGGCGCTCGGTCAGCCAGCAGATCAGACCGCCGACGAAGGGTATGATAATTAGCCAAGGTAATAACACGGCACACTTCCCTTTTCTTTGTCTTAGTTCGGGCTATCTTACTGGCCATTTTGCTTCCCGGCAGTGCTCGCAATCCTCACATACTTCAGTATGCTGCGGTTGCTGCGCGCTGGCGGAAACCAAACTGGCTGCGACGATAACGCCCTTGCTCAGGACAATTTTTGACATTCTCAATGGGCAGATTAACTAACCTGCCCCGCTCATCAATCTTTACATCACCAGCAGCAGAGCCAGCACCAGCACGGCACCCACGCTCATTGACGCAACGTACCAGCGCAGGTAGCCATTCTCACTGACGACCAGACCTTTGTTGGCAATACGTGACAGCAGTGCAGGCAGGTTCATCAGGCCATTCAGTGGGTCGCGCTTCAGCAGCCACGCAATACCCAGGTAAGGTTTGACGAACACTTTATCGTAGAGCCAGTCGAAGCCCCAGGCAGCAAACCACCAGGTGCCGAAGAAACGGCCAGGTGCACTGTTTGCAATCCGGGTGACCAGTTCACGTTTGCCCAGCCACAGCGCGGCAGCGATCAGAATGCCGACAATCGCGACAACGCCTGAGGTGATTTCCAGTCCCACTTTGCCCGCTTCGCCGAACTCACTGGCTGGCAGGACACCCGCCAGCGGTGGCGTGATCAGCGCACCAATAAAGGTGGAGAGCAGCAGCAGCACAATCAGCGGCAGATGATGGGTAATCCCCTTACCGGCATGCGCATGAATTTTCTCTTCGCCGTGGAACACGATAAAGATCATACGGAAGGTATAGATTGAGGTCAGGAATGCCCCGACCAGTCCGGCCACCATCAGATTGATGTGACCGTTAGCCAGTGCGCCAAACAGGATCTCATCTTTACTGTAGAAGCCCGCGGTGACCAGCGGCAGGGCCGCCAGGGCCGCGCCACCCACCAGGAAGCAGGTGTAGACCAGCGGAATACTTTTACGCAGGCCGCCCATTTTGAAGATGTTCTGCTCATGATGGCAGGCCAGAATGACCGAACCAGAGGAGAGGAACAGTAACGCTTTAAAGAAGGCGTGCGTCATCAGATGGAAAATCGCCGCATCCCACGCCTGAACACCGAGTGCCAGGAACATGTAGCCAATCTGGCTCATGGTGGAGTAAGCGAGCACGCGTTTGATATCGGTCTGTACCAGCGCAGCAAAGCCCGCCAGCACCAGGGTTATCGCCCCGACAATCCCTACCAGATGCAGCACTTCCGGCGTCAGCAGGAACAGACCGTGGCTGCGGGCAATCAGGTAGACGCCCGCGGTGACCATGGTCGCAGCGTGGATCAGTGCTGAAACCGGTGTCGGACCGGCCATGGCGTCTGCCAGCCAGGTCTGCAACGGCAGCTGAGCCGATTTACCGACCGCGCCACCCAGCAGCATCAGCGTTGCCCACTGCAGCATGTGGTTGTCTGCGGCAAAGTGCGCCGGTGCCAGCGCCATCATCTCACGGAAGTTCAGCGTGCCCAGCTCGTTGTAGAGGATGAACAGGCCGAATGCCAGGAAGACGTCGCCCACGCGGGTGATGATGAACGCTTTCATCGCCGCTTTGCCATTTTCCGGATTGCTGTAGTAGAAACCGATCAGCAGATAGGAGCAGAGCCCTACCCCTTCCCAGCCCAGATACATCAGCATCAGGTTATCGGCCAGCACCAGAACCACCATGCTGGCGATAAACAGGTTGGTGTAGGCGAAGAAGCGGGAGTAGCCCTCTTCACCCCGCATGTACCAGGAAGCAAACATGTGAATGAAGAAACCCACACCGGTTACCACAGACAGCATCGTCAGCGACAGGCCATCCAGCGCCAGGTTCACCTTCATGTCGAAGTTGCCGACATGCATCCAGGTCCAGAGCGACTGGGTATAAGCCTGCTGACCGTTGGCGAAGAAGTCGAAACCGATCATCGCTGTGGTCAGGGCCGCCAGGCCTACCGATCCCATACCAATCGTGGCCGACAGGTTCTCTGACCAGCGACCGCGGGAAAACGCTAACAGCAGAAAGCCGATTAGCGGAAACAAGACAGTTAAATAGAGAAGATTCATCCGCGCATCTCGCTCACAGTATCAATGTTCAGCGTCTGACGACGACGATAGAGCTGAAGCAGCAGCGCCAGACCAATACTGGCTTCCGCTGCCGCCAGGCTGATGGCCAGGATATACATCACCTGTCCGTCGGCCTGACCCCAATAGCTCCCGGCAACCACCAGGGCTAACGCGGCGGCGTTGATCATGATTTCCAGGCCGATCAGCATAAACAGCAGATTGCGGCGGATAACCAGCGACGTGAGTCCAAGGACAAACAGCACGGCAGCCAGAATCAATCCATGTTGTAACGGGATCATGCGCTCTCCTTTTTCGCCTGTGCGGCGTCAGCAGGACGGTTGCTCAGGACTTCACCCTGGCGCTCTTCACGACCGATATGGAAGGCCACGACCAGACCGGCCAGCAGCAGCATCGACGCCAGCTCTACCGCGAGGACGTATGGACCAAACAGGCTGATACCGACCGCTTTAGCGTCGATGATCGTGCCGTCAATACCCTGGTCATTGGCGGTCAGGATGGCGTAGACCATCACTACCAGCAGCAGCAATGACACCAGGCCCGGACCGATCCAGAGTGAGGGACTGAGCCACTCGCGCTCCTGTTTCTGCGTCTGTTTGCCCAGGTTCAGCATCATCACGACGAAGACGAACAGCACCATGATCGCGCCGGCATAGACGATGATCTCCAGTGCACCCGCAAAATAGGCTCCCATTGAGAAGAAGACGCCGGCGATCGATAACAGCGAAACGATCAGGTACAGCAACGCATGTACCGGATTGGTGTGGGTAATGACGCGCAACGTCGTCAGCACCGCCACCAGTCCGCAAAGATAAAACGCAAATTCCATGCCTTGCTCCTTAAGGTAATAAGCCTTTGACGTCGATTGGCTTCGCTTCGTTTTCCGCTTCGCCTTTATCTTTACCGTCAATCGCCATACCTGCCATGCGGTAGAAGTTGTACTCCGGATATTTACCCGGTCCCGAAATCAGCAGATCGTCCTTCTCATACACCAGATCCTGACGCTTAAACTCGCCCAGTTCAAAATCGGGCGTCAGCTGAATCGCGGTGGTCGGACAGGCTTCTTCACACATGCCGCAGAAGATGCAGCGTGAGAAGTTGATGCGGAAAAACTCCGGATACCAGCGGCCATCTTTGGTTTCCGCTTTCTGCAGCGAAATACAGCCCACCGGACAGGCAACCGCACACAGGTTACAGGCCACGCAACGCTCTGCCCCATCCGGATCGCGCGTTAACACGATACGGCCGCGATAGCGAGGTGGCAGATAAACCGGCTCTTCCGGGTACATCTGCGTTTCACGTTTGGCAAAGGCGTGCAGCCCTATCAGCCAGATACTGCGAACTGTCGTGCCAAAACCGACGACAATATCTTTCAAAGTCATTTGTTAACCCCTTACGACGCTGTGTAGAGAATCACTGCGGCAGTCGCCAGCAGGTTCAGCAGCGTCAACGGCAGACACACTTTCCAGCCGAATGACAGCACCTGGTCGTAGCGTGGACGCGGAAGCGCGGCGCGGATCAGGATGAACATCATCATAAAGAACGCCGTTTTCAGGGCGAACCAGATGAACGGCGGCAGGAAGGGTCCATGCCAGCCACCAAAGAACAGCGTGACGATCAGGGCGGAAACCGTGGTAATCGCCACATACTCGCCGACGAAGAACAGGCCGAACTTCATCCCGGCGTATTCGATGTGATAACCGTCAGCCAGTTCCTGTTCCGCTTCTGGCTGGTCAAAGGGATGACGGTGACACACCGCCACACCTGCAATACAGAAGGTCACAAAACCGAAGAACTGTGGGATGATGTTCCAGAGATGCGTCTGGCTGTTGACGATGTCGTTCATATTGAACGAGCCCGCCTGCGCCACTACGCCCATCAGCGACAGCCCCAGAAACACTTCATAGCTCAGGGTCTGCGCCGAGGCGCGCATCGCACCCAGCAGCGAGTATTTGTTGTTACTCGACCAGCCGGCAAACAGCACCGCATAGACCGCCAGACCTGCCATCATCAGGAAGAAGAGCAGACCGATGTTCAGGTCGGTCACCATCCAGGTCGGTGAAACCGGCACGATAGCAAAGGCCAGCAGCAGCGAAACAAAGGCGATAACCGGTGCCAGAGTAAAGATAAAGCGGTCGGTAAACGGCGGTACCCAGTCCTCTTTAAAGAACATTTTGATCATGTCCGCCACCAGCTGCAGTGACCCGCCCCAGCCTACGCGGTTCGGTCCGTAACGGTTCTGGAACAGGCCGAGCAGACGACGCTCGGCGAAGCTCATGAACGCGCCGCAGGCCACGACCACCAGCAGAATGACGATGGCTTTAACAATGGCCAGCAGAATGTCGATAACGTCCGGTGTTAACCAGCTCATTGCGCCGCCTCCTGCAGAGTGTCGATTTTACCGTTCGCCAGGAATGGCGGAACGCCTGGCATGCCCAGCGGCAGACCAATCTGTCCCGCCTGCAGTGACGCCGAGAAACGCACCGGCAGACGCACGGTCTCACCGGCACAGCTGAACTCGACGGCTGCGCCATCGTTGACGCCCAGCTTCGCCGCATCGTCCGGGTTGATCACCAGAGCAGGCTGCGCCATACGCTGCTGGAAAACCGGGGAACGCTGCGACATCTCCTCACTACCAAACAGCTGGTAGCACGGCGCCACACGCCACTGCCCTTCACTGACAAAGGCCTGAGGCACACGGGTAAACCAGGGTAACTGACCGGCGCTGGCTTCAAACAGGCGCACGCCCGGATCGCCATGACGCAGTTTGCCGCCCACTTCGGCCTGGAATTTGTTCCACGCCTGAGGGGAGTTCCAGCCCGGTGCCCAGGCAAACGGGATCTGAGAACGCGGGGCCGACGGCTGGTTGTTCCCTTCCATCGAGAAGGCAAACATCGTGTCCTGATCCTGCGGCTGACGCGGTTCGTGGACGCTGATGTTAGCGCGTGCGGCAGTACGACCACTCGCACGGATCGGCGAACGTGACAGTTTCTGGCCCCGGATACGGAAGCTGGCGTCAGGCGCCGCCTCTTTAATGCCGGCCAGCTGCGGCAGACGGGTGACCACGGCATCGATAACGTGATCGAGCTGAGTCCAGTCCACGTGACGGCTTTCCAGGGTGCTGTGCAGCGAGTGCAGCCAGCGCCAGCTCTCCAGCATCACGACGCTGTTGTCGTAATAAGCGGGATCGTAAACCTGGAAGAAACGCTGCGCGCGGCCTTCATGGTTAACAGAGGTGCCATCGCTTTCGGCGAAGCTCGCGGTCGATAAGACCAGACCCGCCTTCTCCACGGTCGCGGTGCGCTGATGATCCACCACGATCACGTTCGTGGTCTGAGCCAGCGCCGCATCCACCAGCGCTTTGGGCGCATGGCGATAGAGATCGTTTTCCAGCACCACCAGCGCGTCGGCTTCACCGCCTGACAGCTGCTCCAGCGCGTGCTCCAGTGGATTGCCGCCGATCAGGCCAAGTCCGACACTGTTGGCGTGGCCAGCCAGCAACGTAATGCCGACATCGGCACCGCGGGCCTTAAGGGCTTTGGCGACGTTTGCGGCGGCTTCAATCATGGCACTGCTGCCGGAATGGGTACCGGAGATGATTAATGGCTTTTTCGCGCCCGCCAGTGCCTGAACCACCACATCCATTCTGGCGCTGAGTGCGCTGTCGAAATCGGTCACCGCAGGCGCGGATTCATCCAGCGCACTGGCGATGGCGAAACCGAGACGCGCCTGATCGTCAACCGGCGCACGATAGCTCCATGCGGCGATATCATCCAGACGGGTTTCATCAACGTGGGTGACAAACAGCGGATGTTTCGCATGCTGACCGATGTTCAGGACCGCGGCGATCTGCCAGTCAGCCACCTTCTGTGCCGCGGCCATATCACGCGCTTTGCCTTTCACCGCCTGACGGACGGAGAGCGCGACACGTGCGCCGACCTGGGTCAGATCTTCACCGAGCACCAGCACCGCATCGTAGCTTTCAATCTCACGCAGCGAAGGGGTGTAAATCCCCCCCTCACGCAGCACCTTCAGCATCAGTTCAAGCCGGGCCTGCTCAGCTGCCGGTATACCGGTTGAGAAGTTCTCCGCCCCGACCAGTTCACGCAGGGCAAAGTTACTTTCAACGCTGGCGCGCGGTGAGCCGATACCGATCACTTTCTTCGCCTGGCGCAGCAAATCAGCCCCGGCGTTGACCGCCTGCTCGGCGTTCAGCGTCACCCAGTCGTTGCCACGCAGCAGCATTGGCTGACGCGGACGATCTTTGCGGTTCACATAGCCATAGCCAAAGCGGCCACGGTCACAGAGGAAGTAGTGGTTAACGGTGCCGTTGTAACGGTTTTCGATACGGCGCAACTCACCATAACGTTCACCCGGGCTGGTGTTACAGCCCACGCTGCACTGCTGGCAGATGCTCGGCGCGAACTGCATATCCCATTTACGGTTATAGCGTTCGGAGTGCGTTTTGTCGGTGAACACGCCGGTCGGGCAGATTTCGACCAGGTTACCGGAGAATTCGCTTTCCAGCGTGCCATCTTCCGGGCGACCGAAGTAGACGTTGTCATGTGCGCCGTAGACGCCCAGATCTTTGCCATCGGCATAATCTTTGTAGTAACGCACGCAGCGATAGCAGGCGATACAGCGGTTCATCTCGTGCGAGATGAAGGGGCCGAGATCCTGATTACGGTGGGTGCGCTTGGTGAAGCGATAGCGGCGGAAGCTGTGGCCGGTCATCACTGTCATATCCTGCAGGTGACAGTTACCGCCCTCTTCACACACCGGACAGTCGTGTGGGTGGTTGGTCATCAGCCACTCCACCACGCTTTCGCGGAACTCTTTCGCTTCGCCATCGTCGATGGAGATAAATGTGCCGTCAGAGGCCGGCGTCATGCAGGACATGACGAGACGACCGCGAGTATCTTCGGCATTCTGGAATTGCTTTACCGCACACTGGCGGCAGGCCCCGACGCTTCCCAGCGCCGGATGCCAGCAAAAGTAAGGAATATCAAGGCCCAGAGAGAGACACGCCTGTAGCAGGTTGTCCGCTCCGTTCACATCATACTCTTTACCGTCTACATGAATTGTAGCCATAGTGACATGCTTCCGTAAGGCTCGTCAGAGACGAGCGTTAATCATATTCTTGCCCCGACGCACGACATTGTCGGGGCGGCGGCACCAGGCCTGTTCCGTGTGCGGCGGCGAATTACCAGCGCGCTTTCAGCAGGTTTGGCTGGATCCCGCCAATGGAGCGGGTATTGCCAAAGACCTGCGGCGCCATGCCGGCTTCAAACTCTTCACGGAAATATTTAATCGCACTCTGCAGCGGCTCGACCGCGCCCGGGGCATGCGCACAGAAGGTTTTACCCGGACCGAGCTGACGGCAGAGTTGCAGCAGGGTTTCGATATCCCCTGGCTGCCCCTGCTTCTGCTCCAGCGCGCGCAGAATTTTTACGCTCCACGGCAGACCGTCACGGCACGGCGTACACCAGCCGCACGACTCACGGGCAAAGAACTCTTCCAGGTTGCGAACCAGCGAGACCATATTGATTTCGTGGTCGACGGCCATCGCCAGGGCGGTGCCCAGTCGGCTGCCTGCTTTGCCGATGCTGGCAAATTCCATCGGCAGATCCAGATGCTGGTCTGTCAGGAAGTCGGTGCCTGCGCCACCGGGCTGCCAGGCTTTGAACTTCAGTCCGTCGCGCATGCCGCCCGCGTAATCTTCAAGGATTTCACGCGCGGTAATGCCAAATGGCAGTTCCCAGACGCCAGGATTTTTAACCCGCCCGGAGAAGCCCATCATTTTGGTACCGGCATCTTCACTTTTTGAGATGCTCTTGTACCACTCTACGCCGTTGGCCAGGATCGCCGGGACGTTAGAGAGGGTTTCCACGTTGTTCACGCAGGTCGGCTTGCCCCACGCACCGGCACTCGCCGGGAAGGGCGGTTTGGAACGCGGGTTAGCACGGCGGCCTTCCAGGGAGTTAATCAGCGCCGTCTCTTCGCCGCAGATATAACGTCCTGCGCCGGTGTGGACGATCAGCTCAAAGTCGAAGCCGGTGCCAAGAATATTTTTGCCGAGAAAGCCCGCTTCGGTCGCTTCGGCAATCGCGCGGCGCAGATGCACCGCTGCTTCAATATATTCACCACGCAGGAAGATATAGCCACGGTAAGCCTTGAGAGCGAAGGCGCTGATCAGCATCCCCTCGACCAGCTGGTGCGGCATCTGCTCCATCAGCAGGCGGTCTTTATAGGTGCCCGGCTCCATCTCATCGGCGTTACACAGCAGGTAACGGATGTTCATCGACTCATCTTTCGGCATCAGGCTCCACTTCAGCCCGGTCGAGAAGCCTGCACCGCCGCGCCCTTTCAGGCCGGAATCTTTGACTGCCGCGACGATCTCATCCTGCGACATGGTTTTCAGCGCTTTTTCCGCACCGGCATAGCCGTTTTTGCTGCGGTATTCGTCCAGCCAGACCGGCTGCTTGTCGTCGCGCATCCGCCAGGTCAGCGGGTGAGTTTCAGCAGTACGAATGATCTGTTTGATTGTCATTGATACTGCTCCAGCAAAGAGGGAATGCCTTCCGGCGTCAGATGAACATGGGTATCTTCGTCCACCATCATGGTCGGCCCTTTATCGCAGTTCCCCAGGCAGCAGGTCGGCAGCAGCGTAAAGCGGCCATCAGCTGTGGTCTGACCCGGTTTAATATTCAGCTGCTGCTCCAGTGCGGCCTGGATGCCCTGATAGCCGGTGATGTGACAGACCACGCTGTCGCAGTAACGGATCACATGACGCCCTACCGGCTGACGGAAGATCTGGCTGTAGAATGTCGCCACACCCTCAACATCACTCGCCGGAATCCCGAGGACGTCGGCAATTGCGTTGATGGCACCATCCGGTACCCAGCCACGCTGTTTCTGCACGATCTTCAGCGCTTCAATGGAGGCTGCACGCGCATCTTCATAGTGGTGTTTTTCGTGCTCAATGGCGTGATGCTCTTCCGCGCTCAGCACGAAGACCTCATCAGGGTCGATCGTTTTAATGGCAATGTGTTGATCGTGCATAATTAGCGGTCCACGTCTGACATAACAAAATCGATACTGCCCAGGTAAACGATCAGGTCGGATACCAGGCTGCCACGGATTACCGAAGGAATCTGCTGCAGATGCGGGAAGCTCGGCGTACGCACACGGGTGCGGTAGCTCATGGTGCTGCCGTCGCTGGTCAGGTAGTAGCTGTTGATCCCTTTCGTCGCTTCAATCATCTGGAAAGATTCATTGGCTGGCATCACCGGCCCCCACGACACCTGCAGGAAGTGTGTGATCAGCGTTTCGATGTGCTGCAGCGTGCGCTCTTTCGGTGGCGGCGTGGTCAGCGGGTGATCCGCTTTGAACGGTCCCTCTGGCATGTTGTTGAGGCACTGCTCAAGGATGCGCAGCGACTGCCACATCTCTTCCATCTTCAGCTGGACACGGCTGTAAGCATCGCTGACGCCGGAGCCGACCGGGATCTCAAAATCGAAGTTTTCGTAGCCAGAGTAAGGACGCCATTTGCGTACATCAAAGTCGAGACCGGTGGCACGCAGACCGGCACCGGTGGTGCCCCATGCCAGCGCCTCTTCCATGTTGTAAGCGGCCACGCCTTTGGAACGGCCAACCAGCACGCTGTTGCGCAGTGCGGCTTTGTCATACTCCTTCAGGCGCTTCGGCATCCAGTCCAGGAAGTCACGCAGCAGACGTTCCCAGCCGCGCGGCAGATCGTGGGCAACCCCGCCGATGCGGAACCAGGCGGGGTGCATACGGAAGCCGGTAATGGCTTCAACCACGTCATAAATTTTCTGGCGATCGGTAAAGGCGAAGAACACCGGTGTCATCGCACCGACGTCCTGAATAAAGGTCGAGATATAGAGAAGATGACTGTTGATGCGGAACAGCTCAGAGAGCATCACGCGGATCACGTTTACGCGATCGGGCACCACGATCCCGGCCAGTTTCTCAACGGCCAGCACATACGGCATTTCATTGACGCAGCCGCCCAGGTATTCGATACGGTCAGTGTAGGGAATGTAGCTGTGCCACGACTGACGCTCGCCCATCTTTTCGGCACCACGATGGTGATAGCCGATGTCCGGAACACAGTCGACAATCTCCTCGCCATCCAGCTGCAGGATGATGCGGAACGCACCGTGCGCTGACGGGTGGTTAGGCCCGAGGTTGAGGAACATAAAATCTTCGTTAGTGGTGCTGCGCTTCATGCCCCAGTCTTCAGGCTTAAAGGTCAGCGCCTCCATCTCTAAATCTTCTTTCT
Source organism: Pantoea sp. Sc1 (assembly GCF_000255315.1). NCBI lineage: Bacteria > Pseudomonadati > Pseudomonadota > Gammaproteobacteria > Enterobacterales > Erwiniaceae > Pantoea > Pantoea sp. Sc1. Next base: position 1,377,563 of record NZ_AJFP01000001.1, on the reverse strand, counting down.
GCTTCGTCAGCGTGAAAGGATCGAACTCCGTGGCGCGCGCCGGATAATCTTTGCGCAGCGGATGGCCTTCCCACGTAGGTGGCATCATGATGCGCGTCAGATGCGGGTGCCCATCAAAGGTGACGCCAAACATCTCCCAGGTTTCACGCTCATACCAGTTGGCATTCGGGAAAAGCCGGGTAAGCGTCGGCAGATGCATATCGTTTTCAGATAAGGCCACCTTGAGCATGATGTCACGATTGCGTTCAATCGACAGCAGGTGGTAGAAAACGGAGAAATCCGCAGCAGGGAGGCCTGCACGGTGGGTACGTAAACGCTCATCCACACCATGCAGGTCATACAGCATGACGTAAGGCTTCGGCAATTTACGCAGGAACTCGGTAATTTCCAGTATCTGTTCACGCTTTACCCAGACAACCGGAATACCGGTACGGGTAGGCTGAACAGTGAAGGCGTCCGGCCCAAAACGGTTACGCAACTCGCCGATCACCGGATCGTCCAGGTGATCACGGGTTTGCCATAGCGGCTGAGCGAGATCTTGCGTGGTCAAATCTGTCATACGTTACTCACCATTCCGGCCTGATCTCAGGCACTCAAATGAAGGCGTCAGGATGGGGCCATGCATTAAATTGTGATGTTCTGCTGCAGGCGCGATTTTCCATCCGTACGGTTTTAGACTTCGTCCGGGCTGCGCAGGTTAGTGACGGCGATGCGCTCGCCGCGCTTTCTTTCCCGCTCGGATTGCATGTTGGCGCGATAAACGCCCTGATCGCCGACAACCCATGAGAGAGGACGGCGCTCTTTACCGATCGACTCCTGCAGCAGCAGCAGTGCCTGCATATAGGCTTCAGGACGAGGCGGGCAGCCAGGAATGTACACATCAACCGGCAGGAACTTATCCACGCCCTGCACAACGGAATAGATGTCATACATGCCGCCGGAGTTGGCACAGGCACCCATGGAAATGACCCATTTTGGCTCCAGCATCTGATCGTACAAACGCTGAATGACCGGGGCCATTTTGGTGAAGGGGGTACCGGCAATGACCATAAAGTCAGCCTGACGTGGCGAGGCACGCATCACTTCCGCGCCGAAACGGGCCACGTCGTGCACGGCCGTGAACGACGTTGTCATCTCTACATAACAGCAGGAGAGACCAAAGTTGTAGGGCCAGAGGGAGTTTTTACGTCCCCAGTTCACCATGTCATGCAGGGCATTTTCGAGTTTGCCCATGTAGACGCTGCGATGAACGTGCTGCTCCAGCGGATCGCTGACGATTTCCTGCTTTTGCAGAGGATAACGGTCGTTCTCACCACCGTTCGGGTCTATGCGGGTGAGCGTATAGTCCATCTTATTGCCTCTCTTTTACTGCTTGTGAGGTTTGGTGTGGCTGACCGTAGTGGTTTTCACCACTACGCGACGGCGGGCAGGCGCCCAGTCCAGCGCGCCGATGCGCACCAGATAGACCAGCCCCGCCAGGAGCACCAAAATGAAAATTGCGGCTTCCGCAAAGCCGATCCATCCGCTTTCACGGATTGAGGTCGCCCATGCGTATAAAAAGAGGGCTTCGACGTCGAAAATGACGAAAAACATCGCAACCAGATAAAATTTCGCCGAGAGGCGGATATGGGTATCACCAACGGATTCGATGCCCGATTCGAATGGCGTGTCTTTGTAGCGGGCGCGTGCTTTGCCGCCGAGCAGCCATCCTCCGGTCAGCATGAAAGCACACAGGCCAAAGGCAATAACGATAAATACGATAAACGCCCAGTGCTGAGCGATGATTTCGGTGGTAGTTGACATACTCATTGCTTACTCATCAAAAGTGGCGCTGGCATCCTGCACGCGTTTCCCGCAGCAAACTGACCACATCGATTCAAGGGAAGGGTAAAAACCTTTCAAACGTCGCTGTTATTTGTCAATAAGCAGCAATTTTATGGGGTTTTTTACTCCTTTCTATAACCTTTTGTCAACTTTGACAAAAGTATCCAAACATTATTTCACACCTGCATCATATTATTAACAAATGATGCCCCGCTTTCCAGCTAAATCGCTTCAGTCTGTAGGGTTAATTTTAGTGTAGCGGGTATTCACACGCATGGATCGTGCATTTAACAATCATATTTTGACAGGTCTCACGCTGTTTTCCTTCCCCTTACCAGGGGTATTTTCTTGATCAGGAACACAGTTTTGCCCTTTTTGCCGCAATTTTATCCACCTCAAATGAGACATCATGGAACAAAATAGCGGGTTTATGACTGGCAGGTTTCAGTAGAGAGCGGTGTGAGGCTGAAAAGGACGTGAATCAGCGGGACAGGACGTGTGCGGATGGGCGTCTGAAGTGCATCAGACAAAAAAAAGCCTCTCGTCCGGTTCGGAAATCGAGAGGCGATTTATAAGCGTCTATTAAGACAGTCACGCTGGTATGGAGTGCAATACGTAAGCGAAACTACTCTTCGTCATCCAGCAACAATGCACCATCGGGATTATTGCTCAGATTGTAGGGATCGTTAGTGGACTGCATGGCATTGAAGATCGCCAGTGCCAGTTCGTTATCGCTATCCGGATTGCGGCACAGCAGGTATTGCGTATCAGGCAGCACCGGCAGCCCTTCCGCCGCACCCATCACACGCAGTTCCGGACTCATCATCTCCACCGGACGGGCTGTCACACCCAGACCCGCTTTTACCGCGGCGCGTACAGCAGCCAGGGTTGAAGCGACATAGGAGATCCGCCACGGAATGCCGGCTTCGTTAAGATGGTCGATGGCCATATCACGATAAGGACTTGGCTCATCCAGCAGCACCAGTGGAATTGCTTCACCACGCTGGAAGATATAATCCGCAGCGCAGTACCATAAAGTCGGTGATGTCCGCAGCACCTGATAGGTGAAATTACCCGGGCTGGAGGTCGTCACAACCAGGTCCACTTCACCCTGGTTGAGCATTTCCATCATGAAAGGATTACGTTTAACCCGCACATCGATAGCCAGCTTCGGATACACCGAGGTCACACGGTTCAGCAGGAATGGCAGGATCGTGTCTGAGGTGTCATCAGAGGCACCGATAGTCAGTACGCCCTGAATGTTGCTGTACATCAGTGAGGTGCAGGCTTCGTCATTAAAACGCAGAATTTTTCTGGCATAGCCCAGAAGCTGAATTCCATGCTCTGTTAACAGTTTGTTACGTCCATGTCTGGCAAACAGCTCTTTACCTACCAATTGTTCCAGACGTTGCATCTGCTGACTGACTGCTGACTGGGTTCTGCAGACCGCTGCAGCGGCGGCTGCAAAGGTATTCAAATCCGCAACGGCAACGAAAGTTCTCAGCAGATCGAGGTCGAGATTCAGTATCGGACGATTTGCATTAGTCATGTTTTTTTCTTCACTTATAAGATTTTACGAACTACTACCCTGGTGTTATTACAAGCTTATCAAAGTGATAAGCAGTAATGGTGCTTAATGACAGTCCTGTGTGAAGACTGGCACAAAAAATCTCTTGTGCGGATTCCGCACGGCTCACTCACCTGATGGGTCATACGCTGTCGTGAAAAAGACCACGTCTGAACCGAAAGCGCGGGGGGCGCGAATGCAGGAAGCTGCGTCATAATCGTGATCCTGCCGAAAAGAACCGGACAGGACGAAATTCACACTTTACGGGCTGGCGGGACAAAGCGGTAAAGTGCATTAAATAATAAATTATACTTAATCATTTTTGACTTCAAAATGGAAATGATTTTGTGAAAAGCGCTGTAAATTTTGCGGCAAAGGCATTTCCAGACCCTTATGCCACATTATTGATCACTTTTTAAGCCTTCATCGCTCTGAAATTTAGTGAGAAACTGTTAACTGCTGCCCACAATAGTTCAATCTGATGCCTCTTTTACCCTCTGCTTTTGGACCTTTTCCGGCGATCACAACACCTTAAACCGGATACTCTTAAGCAGCGTTAAGGCGTAAGTATTAACGAGGCCGCAAAATCGTCCACAAAATGAGCATTCATAAAATATCCTTTAACTATTTCTCCTGGGGTATATTTCCGCGGCGGAAAAATGACCGCTTCAGATTATTTACGGTCCGCTTTGAGAAAACGCGCACCGCAGCCCCGCCCCTGCCACGCTATTCATCAGTTTAAAAACCTGACCTTACCCTTATTTATGGTTTTATTGACCAGCTAAAGCCGTGGTAAATAATTTTTACGCTATGCGCCGGGCAAAAAGGTGTTGAACCCGCCAAAACCGGACGGCACCCTTCTTTTGTTATCCTGAGGAGAGTACATTGTGCTGGTTTGATTTCTGTGGCAGCCAAAAGGATTCTGCCCATTAAGGCGGTAACAATGACTTTTCAAATTGATAAATCCGGGAAACTCGACAATGTCTGTTACGACATCCGTGGTCCGGTACTGAAAGAGGCAAAACGCCTCGAAGAAGAAGGCAACAAAGTTCTTAAGCTGAACATCGGCAACCCGGCGCCTTTCGGCTTTGAAGCGCCGGACGAGATTCTGGTCGATGTGATTCGTAATCTTCCCAGCGCCCAGGGCTATTGCGACTCCAAGGGCCTCTACTCTGCCCGCAAAGCGATTATGCAGCACTACCAGGCGCGCGACATGCGCGACGTCACGGTAGAAGATATCTACATTGGCAACGGTGTGTCAGAACTGATCGTGCAGGCGATGCAGGCGTTACTGAACAGCGGTGACGAAATGCTGGTCCCGGCTCCCGACTATCCGTTATGGACGGCGGCCGTCTCTCTCTCCAGCGGGAAAGCTGTGCACTATCTTTGTGATGAGTCCGCAGGCTGGTTCCCCGACCTGGATGACATCCGCAGCAAGATTACGCCCCGCACCCGCGGCATCGTCATTATCAACCCGAATAACCCGACCGGTGCGGTCTACAGCAAAGAGCTGCTGCTGGAAGTGGTTGAGATTGCCCGTCAGCATAACCTGATCATTTTTGCCGACGAGATCTACGACAAGATCCTCTATGATGAGGCACAGCATCACAGCATCGCCGCGCTGGCACCGGATCTGCTGACCGTGACCTTTAACGGCCTCTCCAAAACCTATCGCGTGGCCGGTTTCCGTCAGGGCTGGATGGTGCTGAACGGGCCGAAGAAACATGCTAAAGGCTACATCGAAGGGCTGGAGATGCTCGCCTCAATGCGTCTCTGTGCTAACGTGCCGGCGCAGCATGCGATTCAGACGGCGCTGGGCGGTTACCAGAGCATCAGCGAATTTATCATGCCTGGCGGACGTCTCTACGAGCAGCGTCAGCGCGCCTGGGAACTGATTAACGATATTCCGGGCGTCAGCTGTGTGAAGCCACAGGGCGCGCTCTATATGTTTCCGAAAATCGATGCTAAAAAATTCAACATCTTCGACGATCAGAAGATGGTGCTGGATTTCCTGCTGCAGGAGAAAGTCCTGCTGGTTCAGGGCAGCGCATTTAACTGGCCCTCGCCCGACCACCTGCGCATCGTCACGCTGCCGCGCGTGGACGATCTGGAAATGGCCATCAATAAATTTGGCCGTTTCCTGCAAGGCTATCGTCAGTAATCCCGCCCGCGTATACTGAAGCTATTTGGGGAGAGCCTGTCTCTCCCCTGCCGGCTAACAGGAACGCGCATGACTCAAAGTCACTTCTTCGCCCATCTCTCCCGTCTCAAGCTGATCAACCGCTGGCCGCTGATGCGCAACGTGCGCACCGAAAACGTGTCTGAACACAGCCTGCAGGTTGCCATGGTGGCGCACGCCCTGGCCGTGATCAAAAACCTTAAGTTCGGCGGATCGCTGAATGCCGATCGCATCGCCATGCTGGCGCTCTATCATGATGCCAGCGAAGTGCTGACCGGCGACCTGCCCACACCGGTCAAGTATTACAACGCGCAGATCGCGCACGAATATAAAAAAATTGAGAAAATTGCGCAGCAGAAGCTGATTGAGATGTTGCCGGAAGAGTTTCAGGCGATCTATCGCCCGTTAATCGATGAGCACCTGCACAGTGAAGAGGAGCAGGCCGTCGTCAAGCAGGCCGATGCGCTCTGCGCCTATGTTAAGTGTCTTGAGGAACTCTCTGCCGGGAACAATGAGTTTTTACTGGCGAAAGCGCGACTGGAGACAACGCTGGCGCAACGGCGTTCGCCTGAGATGGATTATTTCGTTGAGGTCTTTATTCCGAGCTTCAGCCTGTCGCTGGATGAAATCTCGCAGGATACGCCACTCTGAGCCCGGCGGCGTGACCGCCGGCCCCTCCCTTACGCCTGCTGGCTGAAGGTAAAACTGCCGTCAGATTCACGGGTCACGACCAGTGATGCCAGTGAGCTGAGGCGAAGCGCCACCTCATCCAGCCGGGGGGTGTCCGCCGGAGCATTGATGGCGATCACCGCGCAGCCTGCATCCAGTCCGGATACGATGCCGGCGGGGGCATCCTCTGCCACCACACAGGCTGCGGCGTCTAAGCCCAGTTTCTCCGCCCCGAGCAGATAGGGATCGGGTTCCGGTTTACCTTTTGCCACCTGCTCCGCAGTAATAAACACCACAGGTTTCGGCAAGCCTGCGGCTTTATGTCGGGCATGCGCAACCGGCACCGAACCGGAGGTGACAATGGCCCAGGGGATCTGCAGCGCGTTCAGCCTTTCCAGCAGCGCTCTGGCACCCGGCAGCGCCTGCACACCGTCGGTGTCCGCCGCTTCCGCCTGCTCCAGCGCCACAAACTCCGCCTGAATCGCCTCTTCCGGCTGGCCTGCCATAAAATGACGCAGAGAAGTAATGGCCTGTTTGCCATGAATAAAATCGAGGATCTCATCGGCAGCAATACCATGACGCGCACCCCACTGGCTCCAGGCGCGTTCTACGGCGGGCAGCGAATCGACCAGCGTGCCGTCCAAATCAAAAAGAAAACCTCTGTAGGTCACGCGCTTCTCCTCATCATGCATTAATAACCTGTGCAATCTCGTTGGCACTCAAATGGTACTGGCGCGGACAAGTCTGCCATAAAGCCAGCATGCGTTGATACTTTTCCCACATCGGGGTCTGCGCGTTAAAGCCGTGGGTGCCGGAATCGAAGTGGGTGTAGCGCCCTTCCGTGTTGACCATGAAGCGCACATATCCCAGCAGGCGGGCTTCTGTCGCGGCATCAAAACCGAGAAAAGCGAGACGGCGCTCATCCGTCTGACTTTTCTCTTTCAGGTTTGACCAGGAGACGTGCAGCGCGTGATGCATTTCCATAATGTCGATCACCGTCCGGCAGGTTGCTTCGCTGAGTTCGCCGAACTCTTTATCCAGCTCCCGCATCTGCAGTGCATAACCGCGCTCAATGATGGTCTGGTAACGGCGAAAACGTTCAGCATTTTCCGGCTCCAGCATCGCCATGATTTTGTACTGGTTGGTAAGAATTAAACGCTGTGCATGGGTCATTTCCATCATTCGCTCCCGGTCGGCGACCGCTCAGTTAATCGACAAGGAGGAAATGATTGCATAGCGTTAGCGATACGGAAATCGCCGTATCGCCTTTCTTTGATTTGGTTGCGGGTTAGCGGTAATTAAATTACCGCCCGCCTGAAGAGGGTCAGAGATCGTCGAGGAACGTGCGGTCAAGCTGTTTAAACGCACGTTTCAGCAGGTCGGCCAGCGCCTGATAGGTCGGTTTGCCTTCTACCGGCGCGATAGCCTGTCCCGCCTCTTCCAGTCGGGCGCGGACTTCATGAAACCAGCTCAGCAGCGTCGGCGGCAGCGGCGTGACAGAACGCTTACCGAGCCACCACAACCCCTGCATCGGCAGGCTGCAGGCAAACAGCGCCGTCGCCACGGCCGGGCCAAGCTGGCCACCCATCGCGATCTGCCAGGTCAGGGTAAAAATCGCCAGGGGAGGCATAAAGCGAATGGCAAAACGCGTCACGGATGAAACACGGTTTTCCGGAAACACGGGGGCCAGGCGCTTATCAGCAGGCCAGGTCTTCATGTAGTGCTGACCGCGCTGAAACATCTGAAACCAATTGGTACTGCCAGATTCATTCGCCATGGCTCACCTCAACTAATCCTGCAAACATTAAAAAAAAGTTATAACCACACAACTTTACGTGACATCCTTCAATTTTTTTTGTCTTTAAAGATGACTCCAGCTATTCTGACGCCGTTTCAACACCTTTCCGGGCGCGGGATGCCGTTGGGAAGAGGCTTGAGCCATGTTTCGACAAGGCGATCTTCAAATTTTTGCGTAAGATTACCGAAATTTTTTGCGGAAATGCAGATTTCTGTCTACCGCATGATGTTTGTCATTAATCTACCAGCTTTCATGGGCTACGCTGTTAGTCTGATTGCGTTTTATTTAGCCACTCTCAAAAAATAGGTACTTCCATGTCGAGTAAGTTAGTTCTGGTTCTGAACTGTGGCAGCTCTTCCCTTAAGTTTGCCATCCTCAACCCTGCCAGCGGCGAAGAGTTCCTGTCGGGCCTGGCAGAATGTTTCCACCTTCCTGAAGCACGTATTAAATGGAAACTGGACGGCGAAAAACAGGAAGCGCCTCTCGGTGCCGGTGCAGCGCATAGCGAAGCGCTGAACTTCATCGTTAAATCCATTCTGGCACAAAAACCAGAGCTTTCGGCACAAATTGCTGCAATCGGTCATCGTATTGTTCATGGCGGCGAAAAGCTGACTCAGTCCGTTATCATCTCTGAAGAGGTGATTCAGGGCATCAAAGACGCCTCCTCCTTTGCCCCGCTGCATAACCCGGCTCATCTGATCGGGATTGATGAAGCGATGAAGAACTTCCCGCACCTGTCAGATAAGAATGTCGCCGTATTCGACACCGCTTTCCATCAGACAATGCCGGAAGAGTCTTACCTCTACGCCCTGCCCTACAAATTGTACAAAGAGCACGGCGTGCGTCGCTACGGCGCGCATGGCACCAGCCACTTCTATGTGACACACGAAGCGGCCAAAATGCTCAATAAACCGCTTGAATCACTGAACATCATCACCTGCCATCTTGGTAACGGCGGTTCTGTCTCTGCCATCCGTAATGGCGAGTGCGTCGATACCTCCATGGGGCTGACGCCACTGGAAGGGCTGGTGATGGGCACCCGCAGTGGCGACATCGACCCGGCGATTGTTTTCTTCCTGCACGACACCCTGGGCATGAGCGTTGACGCCATCAATAAACTGCTGACCAAAGAGTCCGGCCTGTTAGGTCTGACCGAAGTCACCAGCGACTGCCGCTACGTGGAAGATAACTACGCGACGAAAGAAGATGCGAAACGTGCGATGGATGTGTTCTGCCACCGCCTGGCGAAATATATCGGCAGCTACACGGCGCTGATGGACGGTCGTCTTGATGCCGTGGTCTTCACCGGCGGCATCGGTGAGAACGCGGCGATGGTGCGTGAACTTTCACTGAAAAAACTGGCGCTGCTGGGCTTTGAGGTTGATCATGATCGCAACCTTGCAGCGCGCTTCGGTAAATCTGGCCACATCAATAAAGAAGGCACCCGTCCGGCCCTGGTGATTCCGACCAACGAAGAGCTGGTCATCGCCCAGGACGCCGCGCGTCTGACTGCATAACCCCTTCTCTCCGTCAGCTCAGGCTGACGGAGTTGTTTTTGACACCCTGCCATTACTGAGAGGTTCAAACGTGTCACGTACAATTATGCTCATTCCGACCGGCACCAGCGTCGGCCTGACCAGCGTCAGCCTCGGCGTTATCCGCGCCATGGAGCGCAAAGGCGTCCGCCTCAGCGTCTTTAAGCCGATTGCGCAGCCGCGTGCCGGCGGCGATACCCCGGATCAAACCACCACCATCATTCGCAAGAACTCCTCGATTCCTGCCGCCGAACCGCTGCAGATGTCCCGTGTGGAATCACTGCTGGGATCGAACCAGCAGGATGTGCTGATGGAGGAGATCATCTCCCGCTATCACGCCAACACGCAGGATGCGGAAGTGGTGCTGGTTGAAGGTCTGGTGCCGACCCGTAAGCATCAGTTCGCCAACGCACTGAACTATGAAATTGCCAAAACGCTGAATGCCGAGATCGTCTTTGTGATGGCGCTGGGTAATGACTCACCGGCCCAGCTGAAAGAGCGCATTGAGCTGACCCAGAGCAGCTTCGGCGGTCAGAAGAATAAAAACATCACGGGCGTGATCATCAATAAACTGAACGCGCCGGTTGACGATCAGGGACGTACCCGCCCTGACCTGTCAGAGATCTTCGATGATTCGTCGAAAGCCAGCATCGCCAATATCGATCCTAAGCAGCTCTTCTCAGACAGCCCGCTGCCGGTTCTGGGCTGCGTGCCTTGGAGCTTTGATCTGATTGCGACCCGCGCGATCGACATGTGCCGCCACCTGGGTGCGCGCATCATCAACGAAGGTGAGATTCAGACCCGCCGGGTGAAATCGGTAACCTTCTGCGCCCGCAGTATCCCGCACATGCTGGAGCATTTCCGTCCTGGCTCTCTGCTGGTCACCTCCGCAGACCGCCCGGATGTGCTGGTCGCCGCCTGTCTGGCCGCCATGAACGGCATCGAGATCGGCGCTATCCTGCTAACCGGAAACTACGAGATTGACGATCGCATCGCCCGTCTTTGCGATCGCGCCTTCCAGACCGGCCTGCCGGTATTTATGGTGAAAACCAATACCTGGCAGACCTCCCTGAGCCTGCAGAGCTTCAACCTTGAAGTCCCGGCTGATGACACCCAGCGCATTGAGAAAGTGCAGGAGTATGTTGCCAGCTACATCAACGCTGACTGGATTGAGTCGCTGACCGCCACGTCAGAACGCAGCCGTCGCCTTTCACCACCGGCCTTCCGCTATCAGCTGACCGAGCTGGCGCGTAAAGCGGGCAAACGCGTCGTTCTGCCAGAGGGCGATGAGCCGCGCACCGTTAAAGCGGCCGCTATCTGTGCTGAACGCGGTATCGCCACCTGCGTGCTGTTAGGCAACCCGGATGAGATCCAGCGTGTTGCGGCGGCTCAGGGGGTTGAGCTGGGCAAAGGGGTTGAGATCGTTGACCCGGAACAGGTTCGTGAAAACTATGTGCCGCGCCTGGTTGAGCTGCGCAAGAACAAAGGTATGACCGAAGTTGTCGCGCAGGAGCAGCTGGAAGATAACGTGGTGCTGGGCACCATGATGCTGGAGAGCGGTGAAGTGGATGGTCTGGTATCCGGTGCGGTTCATACCACCGCCAACACCATTCGTCCGCCACTGCAGCTGATCAAAACCGCGCCGAACAGCTCACTGGTTTCATCGGTGTTCTTTATGCTGCTGCCTGAGCAGGTGCTGGTTTACGGTGACTGCGCGATTAACCCGGATCCTACCGCTGAGCAGCTGGCCGAAATCGCGATTCAGTCCGCCGATTCTGCCAAAGCCTTTGGTATCGACCCGCGTGTGGCGATGATCTCCTACTCCACCGGCACCTCCGGTGCAGGTAGCGACGTGGAAAAAGTGCGTGAAGCCACACGGATTGCGCAGGAAAAACGTCCTGACCTGGTGATCGATGGTCCGCTGCAGTATGACGCCGCGATCATGGAAGATGTGGCAAAATCAAAAGCGCCCAACTCACAGGTTGCGGGTCGCGCCACCGTGTTTATCTTCCCGGATCTCAACACCGGTAACACCACCTACAAAGCGGTTCAGCGTTCCGCCGATCTGATCTCGATCGGGCCGATGCTGCAGGGGATGCGTAAGCCGGTCAATGACCTGTCGCGCGGCGCGCTGGTCGACGACATCGTCTACACCATCGCGCTGACCGCCATTCAGTCACAGCAGGCTGAAGGCTAAGCGCCAGGTGAGAACAGAAAAGGCATGCCCCGGGGCATGCCTTTTTTTTAATCCGCAAACGTGCGATTCGGCGCTGCCCGTTGAGGCAAGGCGCCGGAACCGTCTCAGTCGCGGCTATCGCCGTTACGACTCATCCACAGCGACAGCGCTTTCAGCGAATCGTCAGTAAACTCATCGCAGCGGGCGGTGATCTCGTCGGGCGTCATCCAGAAAATCTCATCGACCTCGGACTCCTGCATCGCGAAAGGCCCGTGGGACACGCAACTGAACAGGCCACCCCAGACGCGGCAGTGCTGATCTTCAAAGTAGAATTTGCCATGCTCAGCAAAAGGCACGGCGGCAATGCCCAGTTCCTCTTCAGCTTCGCGACGCGCAGACTCCAGCATATCCTCACCGCTCTGCACCACGCCACCCGCCGTTGCGTCGAGTTTGCCCGGCATGAAATCTTTTGTTTCCGTGCGACGCTGAACCAGAATCTTGCCCATACCGTCATGAACCACGATATAGGTGGCGCGGTGACGCAGGCACTGAGCGCGCATCTGCGCACGTGTCGCCTGAGCAACGACTTCATTCTCTTCGCTTACAATATCGACCCACTCGATGCCGTCACCCGCAGTTTGATCCACCATCCGTAACCCTTTCCTGTTTGGCGTGCCCAGATGCACGCAGTTTGCCACTTGTTATTTTAATGTGGCGTAAGGTAATCACTTCCGTCAGCCTGAGCAAGCCCTGACAGTTATCGATTTTTACCACTTTCTGCTAACCACAGCTGGACTGAGGCTCGCTGCCATTGAAATTCAGCATAGTGCTGCAAACGTGTCGGTAAGGGATCGCCATGCAATACCAGCCGGTTGAGCATCACCGCCAGATCGGTATCCGCAATGGACCATTCGCCAAACAGGTTCTGCTGCCCTTCCGGCAGCAGACGCTCGACGGCTGCAATCAGTTTAGTGACCGCCTGCTGTGCTGACGCCGTCAGTGGCGCAAAACGTTCACCGGCAAACAGCACTTCCGTCGGGCGCTCCTGGCGGATCCACATAAAGTCACTGCGCAGCCAGGCCTGAAGCTCTCTGGCGCGGGCGCGCTTCTCGCGGTCATGGGGATAGAGCCGCTCAAATTCAGGCGCCGGAAAACGCTCTTCCAGATATTCGCTGATGGCGGAAGACTCGCTCAGCAGAAAGCTGTCAATCTGCAGCGTTGGCACACGGCAGGTCAGTGACAGCGCCCGATAGGCCTCCGCATATTGCTGATTCTGCGATAAATCGACGCGTTTCAGCTGAAAAGGCACCCCTTTTTCGGTAAGAGCAACATAGGCGGACATGGCATAAGGACTGAAAAATGATGAATCTGACCACAGGACAATGGGCGGATAATTCATCGGTTACCTCGATTGGCTGTCAGGGTTGCATCATGTTTACCGACTTTTTTTTGTGAAGGCAACGCTGAGCTGCTCCGACCTCTCACGCCGGAATAACAAAGCGCGACGCGAGGCACTTCAGAGTGGCTCCGCTCTTCTATGCTGAAAGGAGCAGATAACAAAAACACAAAGGGAGCCGCAACATGCACATTCTTATTACCGGTGGCACGGGACTGATTGGGCGTCATCTGATTCCACGGCTGCAACAGCTGGGGCATCAGATCAGTGTCGTGACGCGGGATATCGTCAGCGCACGCGAAAAACTGGGCGAGAGCGTGGCGTTCTGGTCAGGTCTGGCGCAGCAGACAAACCTCAATAACATTGATGCCGTGATTAACCTGGCGGGCGAACCCATTGCCGATAAACGCTGGACAGAACCCCATAAACAGCAGCTCTGCGAAAGCCGCTGGCAGATCACCGAGCAGATTGCCTCACTGATTAATGCCAGCGCAACGCCACCCGCCGTCCTGATTTCCGGTTCGGCAACCGGCTTCTATGGCAATACCGGCGATCTGGTGCTGACTGAAGAGGATGAGGGCCATGATGAGTTTACCCATCAGCTCTGCGCCCGCTGGGAGCAGCTGGCACTCAGCGCCGCGAGTGAACGTACCCGCGTCTGCCTGATACGCACCGGTGTGGTGCTGGCTCGTGAAGGCGGCGCACTCAGTAAAATGAAACTGCCGTTTAAGTTTGGCGCGGGCGGACCGATCGGCAGTGGCAAACAGTATATGCCGTGGATCCATATCGATGACATGGTCAACGCGATTCTCTGGCTGCTGGATCATGAGGATCTGCACGGCCCGTTCAACATGGTGGCTCCTTACGCGGTGCGCAATGAGCAGTTTGCCGCCACGCTGGGGCGGGTGATGCATCGTCCGGCCTTTATGCGCACGCCCGCCAGCGCCATTAAGCTGATGATGGGGGAGTCGTCGGTGCTGGTGCTGGGCGGTCAGCATGTGCTGCCGAAGCGGCTGGAAGCCTCTGGTTTCGGCTTCCGCTGGTACGATTTGCAGGAAGCCTTGCAGGATGTCGCAGGATAATCCTGCAGCGGCCCGGGGCCGCCGCAGGGGTAATCAGCTTCGCTGTCCGGCGACCCGCGACTGCATCGCCTTCTCTTCCCGCGTGTGCCCCGGTTGTGGCACGCGGATAATAAAGGTCAGCACGCCAGCGAACACATACAGCGCGGTGTAGGCCCATACCACTCCGACGATGTCGAAGAATGGCAGCATGACAGAGGCGATAGCCGGTGCCACAAAGTTACTGAGTCCCGCGGAGAGATTGTAAATCGAGACCGCTGCCCCTTTGTGATGCGGCTCCAGCGTCGGAAAGACGGCGGTCATCGGCACAAACGCGGCGACAAAGATCCCCAGCATGACCGCAGGAATTAATGCCACCCAGAAATTATGCCCCGCATACAGCGGCAGGTAGTAGAAGGTCAGGCTGGAAATAGCCATTCCCAGGCAACCAAACCAGCGTACCTGACGGATCCAGCCCAGCTTCTCACCGGTGAGGCCCCAGAAGATATTCGTAAAGATGGTAACGAAGAAGAACACCGCCCAGATCTGCAGCCATTCAGAGATGGTAAAGCCGAGACGGTCGACAAACAGCAGTGGCATGATAATGGCGAAACCAAACAGCGACAGCGTGTTGATGATGCGAATCAGGCAGGCATAAAAGACATGCTGATTGGTGAACAGGATGGTCACGGCACGCGACATCTCTGTCATCTTGTCACGCATCGGCAGATTCACGCGGGAACGATCTACCGGCACGTTGCGCAGGCTGAACCAGGCAAGAATCCCGCCACAGGCTACCCAGATGATGGCCAGCCACAGCGTTCCGGTCTCCCCCAGCATCGGAATGGTCAGACTGGGCAGATAGCTGCCCACCACGCCAATGCCGATTGAATACATCGCCCAGAACCAGCCGGTCGCCGCCGCCAGTTTCTCGCGCGGTAAGACCTGCACCAGCATCATCATGAAAGAGTAGATAAACAGCGGATAAGCCAGCCCGCGAATGCCGTAAAACAGCACCATGAGGGGATAGTTACGCAGCCCAAGCCCAAGTGACATAAACAGGGCATGCATGACGATCCACAGCACAAAGCCAATCATCATCGCGCGCTGCGGCGTGATCAGCTCGGCGACCACACCCGATGCCCAGGCTGCCAGCGCGGCTGCCAGACCATAGAAGGTGAACACGACGGCAGACTGCGCGGGCGAAAAGCCCATGTCGGTGATATGGCGTGACAGAAACGCCATTTCAAAGCCATCACCCGCCATAAAGATGGCGATAGCGAGGAAGCCCCAGAACATCTTTTTCGGTAAGCCAAACCAGTATTCGTTCGATTGCATCACAATCACCTTCTGTTTGGTTAGTCTTTATGCAGGCAGCAGGTTACGCACCTGTTGCTGCTGGATGTAGAGTTCCCGGAACAGACGCAGCCGCTGTTGCAGTACGGCTGCGCGAGCGTCGTCCGGTTGATAGCGCGCCTGGACTGGCGGCTTCAGGCACACCTCATGCTCAGCACCGCCATCAGCCAGCCACGCCAGACGTGCCGCCCCCAGCGCGCCAGAGGCGCTGGCCGGGTGAGTAACAACCGGCAGTTGCAGCACATCGGCAATCAATTGCGCCCACAGCGTGCTGCGCGCGCCCCCACCGGTGAGGCTGTATTGCTGAATGGGGTGCCGGGCCTCGCCGAGCGCCTCTGCCCCATCAGCCAGTCCGAATGCCACGCCTTCAATCACCGCATAGCCCAGCAGGGCGCGCGGCGTTTCATGGCGCAGATTGAAGAAAGCGCCAGAGGCGTCAGGATCGTTGTGAGGGGTGCGCTCCCCGGAGAGATAGGGCAGAAAAATCGGGGCACTGCGCAGCTGTTCATCACTGAGCTGAGCCATCTCCTCCATCAGCTGGCTTTCACTCACTGACAGCAGATTGCACAGCCAGCGCAGACAACTGGCGGCGCTGAGCATCACACTCATCTGATGCCAGCGGCCCGGTAGCGCATGGCAAAAGGCGTGCACCCCGGATTGCGGGTCCGCCTGTAAGCGGTCATTGACGACAAAAATCACCCCGGACGTCCCCAGTGAGATAAAAGCATCCCCGGCGTTCACCGCGCCTACCCCGACGGCCGACGCGGCATTGTCCCCGCCGCCGCCTGCAATCGTGACTGAGGTGGATAAGCCCCACTCGCTCGCCAGTGTCGCCTGCAGATGTCCACTTACTGCACTGCCTTCCACCAGTTCAGGCATGGCGGCACGCGTCAGTCCGGTGATGGCCAGCAGTTCGTCCGACCAGTCACGCCGGGATACATCGAGCCACAGCGTTCCGGCAGCATCTGAAGGCTCAGTGACAAAGCGTCCGGTCAGACGCCAGCGCAGGTAATCTTTCGGCAGCAACACCTTATCGATACGGCTGAAGATCTCTGGCTCATGTTCCGCAACCCAGCAGAGCTTTGGTGCAGTGAAGCCAGGCATAATCATATTGCCGCTGATCGCTATCATCCGGGGATGCTGCTTCGCCAGCCTTTCACACTGTGGTGCGCTGCGCGTGTCGTTCCACAGGATACATGGACGCAGCACCCTGCCTCCGGCATCCAGCAGCACGGCCCCGTGCATCTGACCGGACAATCCTATCGCGCGAATCTCAGCCCATGCCTGAGGAGACTGATGACGCAATCCCGCCAGAACCTCACAGCAGGCTTGCCACCAGCGTTCAGGTTCCTGTTCTGCCCAGTGAGGATGCGGACGCTGCACGCTGAGCGTGGCGTGCTGAGACGCCACAATCTCACCCTGCGTGTTCACGATCAGCGCTTTAAGCTCTGAGGTACCGATATCAATACCGAGATACATGATTACACCGCCGCCAGTTCAGGCTGCTTCAGCCACTGCTGCAGATTCGCCACCTGGCGCGTCACCAGCTCATGAAACGCCTTATCGGACGCCAGTTCCGCAAACAGCGCGTGATCGCTCAGGAACGCACGGAGCGGATCGGCGCTGGCGAACTGTTTACGCAGCGTTTCGGCCTGAAGCGCACCATCCTGATAGGGATAGGGTAAGTCGTCACTGGCCCAGCGCTGCATAAACAGGAAGAAGAGTGCCGGGATCACCGCCGTTGCGGCCGGCTGCACGCCGCGCTGGTAACACGCCTGCAGGGTTGGCGTCACCATGCCGGGAATTTTGGACAAGCCATCGGCACCGACGCGCTGATTGGTGTCCTGAATATAGGGATTACTGAAGCGGGCCAGCACCACATCGCGATAATCCGCCAGATCGAGCGGGCTGGGTGACAGTGAGGGAATGACATCCTGGGTCACGTAGTCGTGCGCCAGTTGATAGATGGCCGGATGACGGGTGCTCTCATCGATATAGTTCAGCCCAATCAGCGTGCCCGCCCAGGCAATCGCGGCATGGGTCGCATTAAGGATGCGAATTTTCGCCTCTTCCCACGGCAGCACCGATTCCACCAGCTCAACGCCCACCTTTTCCAGTGCCGGGCGTCCGGCAATAAAATCATCCTCAATGACCCACTGAATAAAAGATTCGGCCATCACTGCGGCACCCTCCTCCCTGCCGGTCGCCGCCTGCACGCGTTCGGCTACCTGCGGGGTGGGCCGCGGGGTGATGCGATCGACCATGGTATTCGGTGAGCGGGTCTGTGCACGCACCCAGTCGGCCAGCGCGGTATCGCCTTTGGCCGTCAGAAACGTCAGGAAGGCGTCACGAAAGCGCTCGCCATTGTGGCGCAGATTGTCGCAGTTCAGCAGCGTGACCGGTGCCCCGCCCCCGGCAACCCGCTGTGTCAGAATGCGGCTGAGTGCGCCGTAGAGGGTGCGGATATCGCCACCCAGATCGGCCTTCACGTCCGCTTGACTGAGATCCAGCGTAAACGCGGGCGTCAGGTAGTAACCTGCTTCTGTCACGGTGAAGCTAATCACACGTGTTTCCGCACGGGCGCCCTGCTCAATCAGCGCGCGGATGTCGCTATCCCAGGGCAAAATTTTGCGCAGCGACGTGATGGTCTCATAGTCGCGCTCACCTTCGGGCGTTACGGTTTCCAGCACATATTCGCCCTGCTGCTGCGCGAGCTGATCAAGCAGCGGCGCGGCGTCCTGGCGGATATTGCCCAGCGCGATGCCCCAGCTTTCGTCGCCCTGCTTACGCAGCTGATGCAGATACCACGCCTGATGTGCCCGATGAAAAGATCCTGCGCCGATATGCATCCACACGGATTGATTGGTCATAATCGCCTCAATTAAACATTTGCCACGGTGAGGGGCATTTGCCCGATAGCCGTTAGCATAGTGTTCATTACGCGGATCCTTCTGCGAGCTCTGTCACAAATAATACTTTTGCTCTTTTATTGGGCTTTTGCCCGGTTAGCGCTTTTTGCCCGGCTCGCGTTAAGATGTCTCTCTGAATTCGACGGAACAGCGTGATGAGCAGAGAAGAGAAAAAGCAGGAGCTGGCCGCGCGTGCCGCATGGATGTATTACGTTGCGGGCGTGACACAGCAGGAGATTGCGCAGGCACTGGGATTGTCGCGCCAGGTGGCGCAGCGTCTGGTATCCAGTGCTCGTGAAATGGGCATGGTGAACGTAAAAATCGATCATCCCGTCACGCACTGTCTGCAGCTGGCGCGTGAGGTCCAGGAGAAGTTTGGTCTGGAACTCTGTCGCGTCGTGCCCTCGGCCAGTCTGAACGAGGATGCCATTCAGCAAATGCTGGCCGTCGAAGGGGCGGCGGTAATGGCGCAGTTCATCAGTGAGGAAGCGCCACAGGTCTTTGGCATTGGTTCCGGTAAAACCTTACGCTCGATCATCGACGCGTTGCCCTGGGTGGATCGCCCGCAGCATCATTGCGTTTCGATGATTGGCGCCATCGCGCGGGATGATTCCGGGACACGCTATGATGTCCCGCTGAAGATGGCCGAAAAGATGCAGGGTAAGTATTTCTTTATTCCGGCCCCCCTCTACGCCGACACGCCTGAAGATAAAGCGATGTGGGTGCAGCATAAGGTGTATCAGCGCGTCACCGAACGCGCCTTACGGGCAGACGTAGCCTTTGTCGGGATTGGCGAAGTGATGCCAGGCTGTCCGCTGAACGCCGAGGGATTTATTACCGATACGCAGGTTGAGGCGCTGAATGCGCGTGGCGTCGCAGGCGAGATGCTCGGTCACTTTTTCAATCAGCAGGGTGAACGCGTGTGGGGGGAAACGGATGAACTCCTGACCAGCGTGCATCTGGAAAGCCAGACACAGCGCAAAATCATTGGCTTTGCCGGTAGCGAACGCAAGTACCCGGCGATCCGGGCCGCCTTACAGGGCGGCTGGGTATCGGGTCTGGTGACCGACGAGGACACGGCGCTGAAGTTACTGCAGACGTGACGCAGCGGGCAGGCAGCGTACCGGCGCAGGGCACGTCACGCCGATGCCCTGCTTCCCGCATCTGTCCGCCCCGCTATCCGTTACTTCAGCGATCCCTTGAGGAACTGCTGCAGTCGCGGGCTTTTCGGGTTACCGAACAGCTCCGCAGGCGCTCCCTGCTCTTCGATTTTGCCCTGATGCAGGAATATGACGTGGCTGGAAACGTGGCGGGCGAACTCCATCTCATGGGTAACAACGACCATGGTTTTGCCCTCCTCTGCCAGCTTCTGCATGATGCGCAGCACTTCGCCTACCAGCTCCGGATCGAGCGCCGAGGTCGGCTCATCAAACAGTAATACTTCCGGCTCCATGGCCAGCGCACGCGCAATCGAGACACGCTGCTGCTGACCACCCGAGAGATGAACCGGATACTTCGCCTGTGCCCGTGCGTCAATGCCGACTTTATCGAGATAGCGGATTGCCCGTTCACGCGCTTCCGCCTTGCTCAGTCCCAGCACCTGAATCGGCGCTTCCATCACGTTTTCCAGCACCGTCATGTGGCTCCAGAGATTGAAGTGCTGGAACACCATGGTCAGGCTGGTGCGCAATGCGCGCAGCTGCTCTTTATCAGCCACTTTCAGCTGACCATCTTTGTCACGGACTAAGTTGATCTGCTGGTTGTTGACGACGATGCTGCCTTCACTCGGTTTTTCGAGAAAGTTGATGCAGCGTAAAAAGGTACTTTTCCCTGAACCGGACGATCCTATGATACTGATCACATCGCCCGCTTTAGCAGTTAACGAGACCCCTTTCAGCACTTCATGTTCACCGTAACGTTTATGCAATTCGGTGACGCTTAATTTATTGTCAGCCATAGTTCTACTCAATGCGATGAAGAGGGTTTCACGTGGGCCAGCCAGCGGCGTTCCGCCAGGCGGAACAGGCTGATCAACACGTAAGAGATAATCAGGTATAACACCGCTGCCAGGCCGAAGGCGGTGAACGGCTGATAGGTCGCGGAGTTAATATCCCGCGCGATTTTCAGCAGATCCGGCACCGTCGCGGTGAAGGCCAGCGCCGTGGAGTGCAGCATCAGAATCACTTCGTTGCTGTAGGCTGGCAGCGCCGTACGCAGCGCCGACGGCAGAATGATGCAGCGATAGAGTTTAAAGGTCGAGAAGCCATACGCCCGCGCCGCCTCAATCTCCCCGTGCGGCACCGAACGAATGGCCCCGGCAAAGATCTCCGTGGTGTAGGCGCAGGTGTTAAGCGTAAAGGCGAGTAATGTACAGTTCAGGCCACTGCGGAAAAAGGCATTCAGCAGCTCCGTGCCTTTCACAATCTCCAGCGTGTACATCCCGGAGTAAAACACCAGCAGCTGCACGTAGAGCGGCGTGCCACGGAACACGTAGGTAAAGAGCCAGACCGGAAAACTGATAAAGCGATTAGGGGAAACCCGCGCAATCGCCAGCAGAATAGCCAGGCATCCGCCAATGGCGACCGAGAGGATCAGCAGCCAGAGCGTGATCGCCACGCCGGTAAAGCGATAACCGTCTGTCCAGAGCAGCGATTTCCAGTATTCCTGAATAATATCAATCATAAGTCGCCCTCTTCACGCCTACCGTATAGCGCCGGTTCAGCCACCACAGCACGCCATTCGACAGCGTGGTGAACAGCAGGTAAATCACGCCCGCCACGATGGCGAAATAGAACGGCTGCCAGGTGCTTTTTCCGGCCAGCTGCGTCGCCTTCACGACATCTTCCAGTCCGAGCAGCGAGACCAGCGCGGTGGCTTTCAGGATCACCTGCCAGTTGTTACCGATGCCGGGCAGCGCATAGCGCATCATGGCCGGGAACAGAATGCGGCGAAACACCTGCGCGCCGGTAAAACCAAACGCGGTGGCCGCTTCAATCTGCCCTTTCGGCACCGCCATAAAGGCACCCCGGAACGTTTCAGTAAAGTAGGCACCATAGATAAAGCCGAGCGTGATGATACCGGCGACCATCGGGTCGATATCAAACTGCGCCATGCCCAGCGCATCGGTGATCTGGTTGAGGACAATCTGCAGACCGTAGAAGATCAGCAGCATTAATACGAGGTCGGGCACGCCACGGATCAGCGTGGTGTAGCCTTCAAAAATCATCGCCAGAGGCCGGCTGCGCGACAGTTTCGCGCCTGCGCCGATCAACCCCAGCAGCACTGCCAGCACCACGGAAGTGAGCGCCAGTTCCAGCGTCACCAGTGTGCCCCTGAGAATTACATCAGAATAGCCATACAGCATCGAAAGGGTCCTGTCGTGGGGTGAAAACAAAACGCTGCCCGCCAGACATCGACGGGCAGTTTAGCTTTATCACTCTGGCGTCTCTGCCATCCGCCCCCGGGGCACAGCGGCGTTAAGCCGTCCGTTCCGGCGGGCTTCAGCAGCCAGAGGATAAAGCGACAGGATGGTTAGTCGCCGTACACATTGAAATCGAAGTATTTCTTCGCAATCTTGTCGTAGGTGCCATCTTTACGCATATCAGTAAAGGCTTTGTCGATAGCGGCCTTCAGCTCGCTGTCATCTTTACGCAGCCCCATGCCTGTTCCGACACCAAAGATCTTGTCATCTTTCACCGCCGGACCGGCAAACGCGTAGTTCTTGCCCACCGGCTGCTTCAGGAAGCCTTCGCTGGCCTGGACTTCATCCTGGAAAGCGGCATCAATACGGCCTGCATTCAGATCCTGATAGACCAGATCCTGGTTCGCATAAGGCGTAATCGTCACCCCTTTTGGCCGCCAGTTCTCATTGGCATAGGTTTCCTGTGTGGTGCCCTGCAGCAGACCGATGTTTTTGCCTTTCAGCGATTCAATCGTCGGCTCGATTTTTGATCCCTTCGGTGCCACTAAACGTGCGTTGGCGGCGTAGAGTTTTTCTGAGAAGGCGATCTCTTCCTGACGTTTTGCTGTGATGGAGAGTGAGGAGATGATGGCATCAATTTTCTTCGCTTTCAGTGAAGGGATCAGCGCATCGAAATCACTTTCGACATAGGTACATTGGGTATGGATACGTTTGCAGATTTCGTTAGCGAGGTCGATATCGAAGCCCACTAACTTGCCTTGCGCGTTTTTCGACTCAAACGGTGGGTAAGTTGGATCTGTACCGATGCGGATTGACCCCGGAACCGCCGCAAAGACGCTGGCAGCACTGGATAAGCCCAGCATCAGGGAAAGAGCCAGAACACGCTTTTTCATAGATTACCCTCAAGTGAAGTGCTTTTTGTTATGTGGTTCGTGATGTGAATGCGCTAATTAATCTGCATGTTTCATGCCAGATCTGCAAGTTATCCACGCAGTTAGCGTGACGCCAGTGCGGTGAAAACCGCCTGTTTATAGGGGGGAATATAGCAGTGAAGTAAAAGAGAAAAAGCGATGATGTTAACTTTTGGTGCGTCAGATGCACGAAGAGTGATCCGGGGCGCGCTTATGCACTAATTAAGTGCGCCCGCGGAACTTTATGCACCCTGCCAGCGCATAAACAGATCTTCCGGCAGGTCGATATCAAACTGATCGATAACGCGATTAACGGTCTGGTCGATGATCTGCCCGATGGTATCAGGACGGTGATAAAACGCCGGGACGGGCGGCATAATGATAGCCCCCAGTTCGGCCGCCGTGGTCATCATGCGCAGATGACCGACATGCAGCGGGGTCTCGCGCACGCACAACACCAGTTTACGCTGCTCTTTTAACACCACGTCCGCTGCCCGGGTCAGCAGGGAGTCACTGTAGCTGTGAACGATGCCTGACAGGGTTTTCATCGAGCAGGGTAAGATCGCCATGCCCAGTGTTTTAAACGACCCGGAGGAGATGTTCGCGGCAATATCGCGCACGTCGTGCACCACATCGGCCAGCGCCTGTACGTCGCGAACCGAGTAGTCGCTCTCCAGTCCCAGCGTCTGTCGCGCCGCCTGACTCATGACCAGATGCGTTTCCACCTCTTCCACCTGCTGCAACACCTGCAGCATGCGCACGCCGTAGATCACCCCGCTTGCGCCAGAGATGCCAATGATGAGTCGTTTCATAGTCCAACCTTGTCTCCGCTAATGCACCATCATAACGCGGCCGGACGATTTCTGAAAACAAACAGGGCGGGATTGCTCCCGCCCTGTTCTGTGCTGTCCGCCTGTCGGGGATATCAGCCTTCGTTGTGCAGCTCGAGGTTCTCGACTTCGTTCTGGCGCTGAAGCGCTTTCGCGTCATCATTACGCAGCGACTCAAGATACTCCAGATACTGCTGATCGACATCTTTGGTCACGTAGACGCCGTTGAAAACCGAACATTCAAACTGGGTAATATCCGGATTCTCTTCACGCACCGCTTCGATCAGATCGTTGAGATCCTGGAAAATCAGCGCATCCGCTTTGATCAGCTGACGGATCTCTTCCACTTCGCGGCCATGGGCAATCAGCTCCGTGGCGCTCGGCATATCGATGCCGTAGACGTTCGGGAAGCGAATTTCCGGGGCCGCTGACGCCAGGTAAACCCGTTTTGCGCCCGCTTCACGCGCCATCTCAATGATCTGCTCGGAAGTGGTGCCACGCACGATGGAGTCATCCACCAGCAGCACGTTTTTATCACGGAATTCCGCGCGGTTCGCGTTGAGCTTACGACGTACTGCGCTGCGACGTAACTGCTGGCCCGGCATGATAAAGGTGCGGCCGACGTAGCGGTTCTTCACGAAGCCCTGGCGATAGGGTTTATCGAGAATACGCGCAATCTCCAGCGCGATATCGGTTGAGGTTTCCGGGATTGGAATCACCACGTCGATATCGAGATCTTCCCACTCGCGGGCAATTTTTTCGCCCAGCTTGGTGCCCATACGGACACGGGCGCTGTAGACCGAAATCTTGTCGAGGAACGAGTCGGGACGTGCAAAATAGACATACTCGAACAGGCACGGATTGCTTTTCGGGTTTTCAGCACACTGACGGGTCGACAGCTGGCCCTCTTCAGTGACATAAACCGCTTCACCCGGCGCCACGTCACGGATGAACTCAAAGCCCAGCGTATCAAGCGCCACGCTCTCTGAGGCAACCATATATTCGGTACGGCCGTCAGCGATGACGCGCTTGCCGAGGACCAGCGGACGAATGCCGTTAGGATCGCGGAAGGCGACCATGCCGTGTCCGATAATCATCGCCACGACGGCGTAAGCGCCGCGCACCTGCTGATGCAGGGCTGCAACCGCAGAAAAAATGTTGTCAGCTTCCAGCGGATCGTTCTGGAAGCGATCCAGTTCCTGCGCAAAGATGTTCAGCAGGATTTCAGAATCTGACGTGGTGTTAACGTGACGGCGGCCCTTTTCGAACAGGTGCTTACGCAGTTCATGGGCGTTAGTCAGATTACCGTTGTGCGCCAGAGTGATGCCATAGGGCGAGTTGACGTAGAAAGGCTGCGCTTCAGAGGCACTGGAGCTTCCTGCCGTAGGATAACGCGCGTGACCAATGCCCATGTTGCCCTGCAGACGCTGCATGTGACGTGCTTCGAAAACGTCGCTGACCAGGCCGTTTGCCTTTCGCAGGCGAAAACATTTCAGCGCATCGATAGTACAAATGCCTGCGGCATCCTGCCCGCGGTGCTGGAGCACCGTTAACGCGTCATAGATCGACTGGTTGACCGGCATGAAACCGGTGATACCGACAATACCGCACATGTTGTCATTTCCTCATTAAGCCGCACTCCCGGTCACATCACCGGGGTAAAAAACTCGACGTGCTTTTCAGGTAATCAAAAAACCACCTGATGATATAACTGAACTCGGGAATGAGTTGAGACTGTTGCCAGTCCGGACTTTTGGAAAAGCCAGTGAATGTATCAAGGAAGAACAGCAAAGCGGCCACAATCAGCACACCACGCAACGCCCCGAAACAGACTCCCAACACCCGGTCGGTTCCCGACAGGCCGGTTTTTTCCACCAGCGTGCCGATAACGTAGTTCACTATGGCCCCGACTATCAGGGTTGCCACAAACAGCACACCGATGGCGATACCGTTACGAACCAGTTCGTCGTCAAAACCTGTAAACCAGACTGCAAGGTAGGCGTAGTAATGACTGGCGACAAAAAACGCGCATCCCCAGGTAACAAGAGATAAGGCTTCCCGGACAAACCCGCGAATCAGGCTGACCAGAGCCGAAAAACCAACTACCGCAATAATGACGTAATCAATCCAGATCATGAACTCTTCCAGCGCCAGTGCAATTGCACCCCTGCATCCAGTTCGGGGCGCATTCTAACAGAAAAAGAAAACGTTTGCGTAGCGGTTTTCCTTTTCTGCATCCATAAAAAAGGCGATAAAAAAATTCGCTATCGCCCGGGTGATTCTCAGCCGTTCATGCCGTTGAAAATCGTCACTTTTTCCGTCACGCTGCGCTATAAATGAACGCGCCAGCCGGTAAAAGACGCTGCCTGTTACTGCTATCGGCAGCGCCAATCACCCGATTAACGGGCGCTGTAAGGCTTCACCACACCGCCCAGTCCGGAGATGTTTTTCAGCTCGCCCACTGCGCTCTGCATTTTAGCTTTAGAGGCGTCCGGCCCGACATAAATACGGGTAATCTGCCCCTGCACCGGCGTTGACGGCACGGTAAAGGCGCGATAGCCCGAGAGCCGAAGCTGTGCCACGATCTCGTTCACTTTGCTGGCGTTTTTCAGCGCGCCCAGCTGCACCACGTAAGCCTGCCCTGCCGGCGCGGTGGTTTCTGCCGCTTTCGGCGCCGTCTCTTCCTTCGGCTGCTCAACCGCTTTTGGCTGTTCAGCCGGCTTCGGCTTCGGCTGCTCTGCCACTTTCGGCTTCTGCTGTTCCACAGGCTTCGGCTTAGGCTGCTCGGTTACTCTGGCTTTCTGCTGCTCGGTGACCTTCGGCTTCGTGACCGTCTGCGCAGGCGCAGACTGATGAACCGGCGGCGGCGAGACCACAGCCGGATCGCTCTCCTCTTCCGGCTGAGTGCGGCCCTGTTCTGCCGTCACATTGGTTTTACCGCTGCCGTTACTGCTGCTCACCGCATTGCCCGCCCCTTCCGGCGGCTGCGACGGCAGCGACTGCGTGACCGGCGGCACCATTTCGCTGTCCTGCTGGTCGTCCGGTTTTGGCACCAGCGGAATCGCGGCGAACTCCTCTTTATAATGCTTTTTCTGACCATCCAGCAGCCCTGGCAGGACAATCACGCCAACGGCGACCAGAATAATCGTGCCGACTAAACGGTTCTGAAACTTACTTGCCACGTCCTTTCTCCGTTTCAATCGATTCCATGACCTGCGCCACGGTGTGGAATGACCCACAAACCAGCACAACGTCCTGCGGCGCGGCCTGCTGACGCGCCTGCTGCCAGGCGAGTGCAACCGAGCTGAACGCCTCGCCCTGCGGCAGGCTGCTCAGCAGCTGCTCCGCCGTGGCACCGCGCGGGCCATCGAGTGGCGCGCAGTACCAGGCATCCACCACCGGAGCCAGCGCCGCCAGCGTTCCGGCGATATCTTTATCATGCAGCATACCCACAACCGCGTGCACTTTGCCGCGTGCCGGCAGGGCGGCCAGTCGTGAAGCCAGATAGCCCGCCGCATGCGGGTTGTGCGCCACGTCCAGAATCACACGCGGGGATTCACTGATGGTCTGAAAACGTCCTGGCAGCATCGCCAGCGGCAGGCTGGCGCGAATCTGCGCCTCGCTGACCGCCAGCCCGGACATGCGCAGTGCCACCAGTGCCGTCGCCGCGTTGGGCAGCGGCACCTGCGGCAGGGGCAAATCGTTCAGTTCACCGGCCGCATCCCGCAGCGACCAGCTTTCCGCCTGCGCATGAAAGGACCATTCACGGTCGCGCTGCATGAGCTTAGCGCCCTTTTCCTGCGCCACCATGGCGATACTCTGCGGCATTTCCGGCTCACCGACCACCGCCGGTTTGCCTGCCCGGAACACACCCGCTTTTTCCCGCCCGATGCTTTCGCGATCCGGGCCAAGCCAGTCGGTATGATCCAGAGCAATGCTGGTGACGATGGCGACATCAGCATCAACGATATTGGTGGCGTCCAGTCGTCCGCCGAGGCCCACCTCGAGGATCACCACATCCAGCTTCGCCTGGCGAAACAGATTGAGCGCGGAGAGCGTGCCGAATTCAAAATAGGTCAGTGAAATGTCTGCCCGTCCCGCTTCAATCTCCGCAAAGCTGGCGCAGTGCTGCGCTTCGCTCAGCTCCTCTCCCTGAACCCGGACGCGCTCGGTGTAGCGCACCAGATGGGGTGAGCTGTAGACGCCAACCCGATAGCCTGCGGCCATCAGCAGGGTTTCCAGCGTGCGGCAGGTGGTGCCTTTGCCGTTGGTACCGGCGACGGTAAAAACAAAGGGGGCGGGTTTCAGCAGGTCGAGACGTTGTGCCACCTGGCGAATGCGATCCAGACCCAGTTCGATCGCCTGGGTATGCAGGTGCTCAAGATAATAAAGCCACGTGGCCAAAGGCGACGTGGCTTGAGGAAGGTGAAGATTGTCCATATGTCCCGTTTTGCTTATTGATACCCGGCAGACTGCTGCTGCGGTATACGGTGCATTGGTAAGAGGCGCGGTGGACGCGCCTCTCTATCTCCTGTCAGGCCTCGTTGCTTTCCGATTCAGTCGGCGCAGGGGCGGACTGTTCACCGTCATGCAGCGGTGCCGGCAGGTTCATCATTTTTGCCAGCAGGCTTGCCAGTTTGTAGCGCATTTCCGGACGGCGGATGATCATGTCGATCGCGCCCTTTTCAATCAGAAACTCACTGCGCTGGAAGCCTGGCGGCAGTTTTTCACGCACAGTCTGTTCGATAACGCGTGGGCCGGCAAAGCCGATCAGCGCTTTCGGTTCCGCCACGTTGAGGTCACCCAGCATGGCAAAACTGGCGGAAACACCGCCCATGGTCGGGTCAGTCAGCACGGAAATGTAAGGCAGACCGCGCTCCTGCATTTTCGCCAGCGCCGCACTGGTCTTCGCCATCTGCATCAGCGACATCAGCGCTTCCTGCATACGTGCACCGCCACTGGCGGAGAAGCAGATCAGCGGACAGTTATCTTCTAACGCCTGCTCAACCGCACGGACAAAACGCGCGCCGACCACAGAGCCCATTGAACCGCCCATAAAGGCAAATTCAAAGGCGGCCGTAACAACCGGCATGCCGTGCAGCTGACCTTTCATCACGATCAATGCATCTTTTTCGCCGGTGTCTTTCTGGGCGGCGACCAGACGATCTTTATACTTCTTGGAGTCGCGGAACTTGAGCAGATCTTTCGGCTCGAGTTCACTGCCAAGCTCAACCAGGGTGCCCTGGTCGAGGAAACTGCCGAGACGCTCACGGGCGTGCATACGCATGTGATGGTCACACTTCGGGCAGACCTCAAGATTACGCTCCAGCTCGGCGCGGTAGAGAACCTGGCCACAGCTGTCGCACTTGGTCCAGACCCCTTCCGGGATACTGGCTTTGCGCGCAGGCGTCGTGGTGCTTTTATTAAGAATTCGTTCAATCCAGCTCATTGATGACCTTTCTGTTTAAAACTGACCTGGTCCAGTCGTCTTGATACTGCTGAAAACCGCTTCAGCAGACGGTAAATGTCGCTCATTAAACCACAACCTGTTCAGACTGTGGATAAAAATCTGGTCTTATCCCTGAGCAAAGTCTCAGGGCAGCTTCTGCTGTTTAGCCTGACGGCGATGACGCCAGACTTCGATGACGCCCGGCAGGACGGAGACCAGGATAATGCCCACAATCAACAGCTTCAGGTTTTCCTGCACCACCGGCAGATCGCCAAACAGGTAGCCCGCATAGGAGAAGAGCAGGACCCATAACAGCGCACCGGTGACGTTGAACAGCGCGAAGTGGCGATAGGACATATGGCCCATACCGGCGACAAACGGCGCAAACGTGCGGACAATCGGCACAAAGCGCGCCAGGATGATGGTTTTTCCGCCGTGACGGGCATAAAACGCATGGGTTTTATCCAGATAGCTGCGGCGGAAAATCTTCGAGTCCGGGTTACTGAACAACCGTTCGCCAAACAGCCGGCCAATGGTGTAGTTCACCGCATCGCCCAGAATCGCGGCGGTCACTAACAGCGCCACCATCAGATGCACATTCAGATCGTTCCCCGGCAGGGCTGCCAGCGCGCCTGCGACAAACAGCAGGGAGTCGCCCGGCAGGAAGGGCGTCACCACCAGTCCGGTTTCGCAGAACAAAATCAGGAACAAAATCGCGTAAATCCAGACGCCGTACTGAGCAACCAGCTCGGCAAGGTGCACATCAATGTGCAGAATAAAATCAACCAGAAAATGGAGGAACTCCATAGCGTGCCCTTTAATGTCCTGAAAGTGAATTAATCCGCGAGGAACAGGGGTCCCATCGGCGGCTGTGGTAACGCAAAGTGGGATGGATAATCCACCGCCACCAGATACAACCCTTCTGCCCGGGCTGTAGCGGCCGCTAACGTCCGATCTTTCGCCGCCAGCAGCGTTGCCATCCATGACTCCGGCTTGTTGCCGCAGCCTATCTCCATCAGGCTGCCCACGATATTGCGCACCATGTGATGCACAAAGGCGTTGGCTTTGATATCCACAATCACGTAAGGGCCCTGACGCGTCACGTTGAGGTGAATCACGTTGCGCCACGGCGTACGCGACTGGCACTGCACCGCGCGGAATGAGGTGAAATCATTCTCGCCCAGCAGGCATTGCCCGGCGCGCTGCATCTTTTCCGCATCCAGAGGATGGTAAAAGTGCGTCACGCCCTGCGCCAGCACCGCCGGACGCAGACGCTGATTGTAGATCAGGTAGCGATAGCGGCGGGCGGTGGCGCTGAAGCGGGCATGGAAATCTTCCGGCACCGCTTTCACCCAGCGAACGGCGATGTCCGGTGGCAGATTGGCGTTGACGCCCAGCGTCCAGGCGCCGTCAGGCCGCTGCGCCGTGGTGTCGAAATGGACTACCTGCCCGGTGCCGTGCACCCCGGCATCTGTCCGGCCGGCACAAAAGATGCTGACCGGATGATCGGCGACTTTCGACAGCGCACGCTCAACCTTCTCCTGCACGCTGCGGACTTCATTCTGGCGCTGCCAGCCGTAGTAACGACTGCCGTCATACTCAATGCCGAGCGCCAGTTTTTGCATCTGACCTTCGGACATGGTTACAGGTACTCCTGAACCAGTTTCTCTGCGGTTTTCACCGCCATCAGCGCGCCGCCGAAACGGATGTTGTCCGCCACGGACCAGAACTGCAGCAGCTCCGGAATACCGTAATCGTTGCGCACAGCGCCGATGCTGAGCTCGCCGTTGCCTGATGCATCCGTAACCGGCGTCGGCACCTCATCTTCTTCACTGAGGCGAATGTCAGACGCCAGCGCCAGTTCGGCACGCGCTTCCTCCGCCGAGAGCGGACGCAGGTTTTCAATGTGCACGATCTGCGCATTTCCGTAGAAGACCGGCGCCTGAACGCTGCTGACCGCAATCGGCAGGCCTTCGTCCTGCAGCACTTTACGCACCTGCTCAACCACCCGGCGCTCACTCTCAACGCTGCCTTCCGCATCCGCCTGTTGCGGCATCAGGTTAAACGCCAGCTGACGACCAAAATGGTGATCGTCGGCCGGGATGCCATTCAGCAGGCGGGCACTTTCACCGGCCAGCGCATCGACCGCCACTTTGCCGTAGCTGGAGACCGAGATCAGATTGGTCACCTGCAGGCGGCTCAGTCCGGCCGCATCGACCAGCGGTTTAATCGCGGTCAGCAGCTGGCTGACCAGATTATCCGCCACGCTGATGATATTGCGATTACGGTAATCCGCCAGCACGTGCGGGTTCACATCCGGTACCACCAGCGGCACATCCGGCTCCAGCGCAAACAGCTCGCTGCTGTCGATGACCAGACACCCGGCGTTGGCCGCTTCCTCCGCAAAACGGGCTGAGGCGTCACGCCCCGCGACGAAAAAGGCCAGCTGCGCCTGCGACCAGTCGAACGTCTCAGCATTTTCGACCCGCAACGTGCGGCCCTCGAAACGTTTGTTTTCGCCCGCGCTATTTTCGCTGGCCAGCAGATACAATTCACCAACCGGGAACTGGCGTTCCGCCAGCAGTTCCAGTACAGCGTTCCCTACTGCGCCTGTCGCGCCCAGTAGCGCAATATTCCAGCCGTCAGACATGTTGGTTTACTCCAGACAATGACATAAAAACAGAAGGCGGTGATATTCACCGCCCAGGGATTCAGATTTATCCCCCTCCTTAACCCGGCACGCGGCAGCGCCGCCTGCGTTCACTGCGGCATCGCGCGCCGGTTACGCCGGAGAGTGGATTGCGTTAAAGCCCAGCTGATTCAGCATCTCAGCCGCGGTGGCGTCATTACACTTCACCCGCAGCGATGACCACTCACGGCGCTCCAGATATTGCTTACGCAGGCGATCAAATTCGCCGGGCTGCGCCGCCACTTTTCGCAGGGGGGCATCATCGCGGCGCACATCATACACCAGATGCGCCAGGCGTTTCAGCGTTGGCTGATCCAGCGGACCATTCAGGGTGATTTCACTGAATTCCGGCTCCGGCAGCAGGGTGCTGAGCGGCACCTGCTGCGGCTGACCGATAAAGTCACACCAGGCTTCGAACACCTGGGTCGTGCCGCGAGCCTTGCCTTCCAGCGTGTAGCCTGCAATGTGTGGCGTGGCGATGTCGACCCTGTCCAGCAGCGCCAGAGAGAGGTCCGGCTCCGGCTCCCAGACATCCAGCACCACGCTGAGGTCGTGCCGCATTTTCAGCACCTCCAGCAGCGCGACGTTGTCGACCACCGGGCCGCGACAGGCGTTAATCAGAATGGTGTTGGGCTTCAGCGCCATCAGCAGCGCGGCATCGGCCAGGTGCCAGCTCTTATAAGGCCCCTCTTTGAACAGCGGCGTGTGGAATGTCAGGATATCGGCCTGCGCGGTCACCGCCTCCAGCGACAGGAAATCCCCTTCGTCACCGCGATCGGCGCGCGGCGGATCGCACAGCAGGGTTTTGATGCCCCAGGCTTCCAGGCGCTTCTGCAGCCGTCCACCGACGTTGCCGACACCCACGATGCCGACCGTGCGATCGCGCAGCTGGAAACCATCACGTTCCGCCAGCAGCAGCAGCGCGGAGAAAACGTACTCCACCACCGCAATGGCGTTGCAGCCGGGCGCCGCAGAAAACGCAATGCCGGCCTGCTGCAGCCAGGCCTCGTCGATATGATCGGTGCCCGCCGTGGCGGTGCCGACAAACTTCACCGGCTTGCCCGCCAGCAGCGCCTCATTCACCTGCGTCACTGAGCGCACCATCAGCCCGCTGGCATCGGCCAGTTCATCCACCGGCAGCGGACGTCCCGGTACCGCGACCACGTCGCCGGTCCGGCTGAACAACTCACGGGCATAAGGCATATTTTCATCGACCAGAATTTTCACCACGGCTTTCCTGTCTGTTGCATGAGAGGCAATTATTCTGGCACAAAGCACCGCGTTAGCCTAACCGGGCGCGGTAGCGCTCCGGCGTGGTGCCCGCCTGCTGCTGAAACATCACAATCAGCGCCGAGGCGGAACTGTATCCCAGCTCATGGGCGATACTCTGCACGCTTTCGCCCTGCTCCAGCAGCACGATAGCGCGCAGAAAGCGCAGCCGCTGCCGCCATTCGCCAAACGTCATGTGAAGCTGCTGCTGGCAGCGCCGCGCCAGCGTCCGTTCGGTGGTAAAGACCCGCGCCGCCCAGCCTGCCAGGGTGGTGTTATCCCCCGGGCAGGCTTCAAGGGCATGGAGCACCGGCGCCAGAAATTTATCCTGAGAGGTGGGAAGATAACTCTCCTGCACCTCCGCCAGCAGCAGGCGATCGCGCAGTACCTCACACAGCCGCCACTGCGCTTCGGTTTGGGGCTGTTCAAGCTGTTGATCGGCAAAGGTATCCAGGATGGCATGTGCAATCGCGTCGATTCGCATCAGGCAGGCCTGCTGCGGCAGACCAGCGCAAAGCGGGGCCGCCAGATTAAAAGTGCGGAACTGCGCCTGACGATGGTTATAACTGCTGTGCTGCTGCCCCGGCGGGATCCAGACCGGCATGTCAGCCGGGGTCAGCAGGCGTTCACCCTCTACCTGCATCTCCAGCACGTAACTCTTTACCAGAATCAGCTGGCCCCAGGCATGGGCATGCGGCAGATATTCCGTGCGGGCATTGGCCTGTTCATAGCGCATAAAGTAGCGCAGCTGCGAGACGTCGGCGGGCGGCTGGTAAGTCACTTTCAGAGTCATTCTGTCCGCTCTGTTAAAATTTTTGTCCGATATTAACTATCTGGATAAAACCGGACAAGCGTACACTGCGTCGCATCATGATTCAGGAGAGTCCGTATGTTTTTTCTCTATCCGCTCGGTGCGGTGATGATCTGGTCGATCAACGCGATCGTCAGCAAACTGTCGGCCAGCGCGATCGATCCGGCAGCCATCTCATTCTATCGCTGGCTGCTGGCGCTGCTGGTGCTGACGCCGTTTGTGCTGCCCGGTGTGTGGCGCGCCCGTCAGGCGATTAAGCCTCATCTCTGGCGGCTAGCGATACTCGGTCTGCTTGGCATGGTGCTCTACCAGAGCCTCGCCTATTACGCGGCGCACAGTGTCAGCGCCCTCTTCATGGGGATCATCGGCGCGCTGATCCCACTGCTTACCGTCCTGCTGAGCGTGGTAATCCTGCGTATTGCGCCAACATCCGGCATCCTGTTCGGCAGCATCCTCTCCTTTGGCGGTCTGGTGTGGCTGGTCAGTGAGGGCGACGTGATGCAGTTGCTGCATCACGGACTGGGTAAAGGGGAGCTGATGATGCTGGCGGCTTCCACCGCCTATGCCCTTTACGGCGTGCTGACTAAGCGCTGGGCGCTGCCGCTGCCCATCTGGCACAGCCTCTATGTGCAGATTCTGGCTGGTGTCCTGATGCTGCTGCCCGGCTTTCTGCTGGCACCTGATGTCTCGCTTGACCGGCATAACCTGCCGCTGGTGATGTTTGCTGGCCTGTTCGCCTCCCTTATCGCGCCATTTTTGTGGATCCACGGGGTACAGCGCCTCGGCGCGAGCACCACCAGCATCTTTATGAATCTGACGCCGCTGTTTACGGCGCTTATCGCCGTGCTGTTTCTTCATGAGCAGCTGCACAGCTACCACTGGATCGGCGGAGGGCTGACGCTGGGCGGGGTGATCCTGGCGCAGCGACTGCGCACGCCCTTAACCCGGTGTAAATCGGTTAACCTGCGTGAGCTTTAAATAATATGGTCACCCGCAGTCCGCCCAGTAGCGGACTGCGATCCAGGTGCATGGTTGCCCCATGCCAGGCACAGATATCCTGCACCAGTGCGAGACCGATACCGGCTCCCGGCTGGATACCGACATTGTCCAGCCGCTGAAAAGGCTGTAACGCCTTCAGCTGCTCCGCCCCCTCAATGCCCGGCCCGCTGTCCTCAATTTCAAGGCCCCCCACAATCACCCGCGCGGTGACAATGCCGCGACAGGGGGTATATTTAATCGCATTGTCCAGCAGGTTGGCGCACAGTTCGCCAATCAGCACACCATCGCCCCTGACCAGACAGCTCTCTTCCCCTTCGAAACCCAGATCGATCTGCCGGGTACGGGCCGCCATATAGCGGCTGAAACAGGCATCACGCACGATAGCCGCTAAATCAACCCGCGTCATCGGTTTATCCTCGCCGTGACGCGCTTTGATGCGGGCTAACTGTAATAGCCGATCGGTCAGAATAATGGTCTCATCCAGTGTATGACGCATCCCGAGCAGACTCTCCTGCCAGGCTTCAGGGCGCTCACTGCTGAGCGCGACGCTGACCTGCGTTTTGAGGATGGTCAGCGGTGTGCGCAGCTGATGTGCCGCGTCAGCACTGAAACGATCCTGGCGCGCCAGCAGTCCCCGCAGTCGGGCAAGATAGCGGTTAAAGGCGATGATAAGCGGTTGCAGTTCTGACCACGGCAAGGAGGGAAGAGGCGTTAATTCGCCACCGTCGCGCTGCAACACGATACGCGACAGCCGCCGCAGCGGGCGCAAAACCCGACGCAGCATCAGGCTGGCCAGCAGCAGTGTCATCAGAACCAGTCCGCTCTGGCTGATCAGCGCAGTTTGCATTAGCTGGCGGGCAAACTCCTGACGTGAGTTGATGGTTTCCGCCACCAGCACCAGCGCCATGCCATCCACTCCCGCTTCGCTCACCGGCTGCCATAATGCCGCAACGCGAATCCGATGCTGGTGATAGCGTCCATCATAAAAATGCACCAGTGCGGGATAAGCGTTCGACATTTTGCTGGTGATGGGTATGGGCGGCAGATCGTTATAGCCTGATAACGTTTTTCCCTGCGGTGAAATCACCTGATAAAAGAGCTGATCGTTCATGTTACGTTCGAAGCTGTCGAGCACAACCCACGGCACATCAACCTCCAGATGCTGTTCCCGCACCACCAGCCGCTCTGCCACCGTTCGCGCTGACGCCAGCAGCGAACGGTCATAAGCCTGATTAGCGGCCGCCAGCCCGCTCTGATAGTGGGTATAGACTGAGAGCGCCCAGAGCAGTAAAAGTGGCAGGCCAAACCATGCCAGCAGCTCACCCCGCAACGAATGAATCAGCCGCATGAGAGCGTTTCCAGGCTGTAACCCAGCCCGCGCAGGGTCACGATCGCCACGTTGCTGCCTGCCAGCTTTTTACGCACCCGATGTACATAGAGCTCGATACTCTCCGGGCTGGCTTCATCTGACAGGGTAAAGGTCTGCTCGTACAGTGACTGACGCGAAACCGGCCTGCCCTGCCGCTGCATGAGTGTCGTCAGGATGCTTGCTTCCCGCGGCGTCAGCGCCAGGGGTCTGTCTGCCAGCAGAAAATAGCCTTCGCCATCCAGCACCAGCTGACCCAGTGACTGGTTTTGTGATGTCTGACTCTGACTGCGTCGCAGAAGCGCCCGTAACCGCGCTTCGAGTTCATCCATTTCAAAGGGTTTCGTCAGGTAGTCATCTGCCCCCAGGTTCAGACCCCGAACACGATCGTCCAGCGCACTGCGTGCAGTCAGTAGCAATACCGGCACACTTTGTCCGCGTCGCCGCAACCGTGCCAGCACCTCCAGTCCATCCATGCGTGGCAGTGAAATATCGAGCACGACCAGTGCATAGGCTTCACATTGCAAAGCATGGTCGGCCGCCATTCCATCCGCGACCCGGTCGACGGCGAACCCTTTTTGTGTGAGGGCTTTTTCCAGCCAGCGTGCCAGCTCTTCCGTATCTTCAACCAGTAAGAGACGCATATCACATCCTGCTATTAAATCCGCGCACTGAAAGGTAAATGAAAGGTAACTGTTTTAACAATTCGGTAACGCTGATGTTTCAGCGGCAATCACACTCTGGAAGAATGAATGGAGCATAAGATGAAAAAAATCATCCATACCGCCCTTGCCACTACCCTGCTGTCGCTGATGGCAACACCCACCTTTGCCGCCGGGGAGCCCGGTCGCACCGAATGTATCGCGCCAGCTAAACCGGGTGGCGGATTCGATCTCACCTGCAAGCTATTGCAGGTCTCTCTTCAGGAAACCGGACAAATTAAGACGCCGATGCGCGTCACCTACATGCCCGGCGGTGTCGGCGCGGTGGCCTACAACGCGATTATTGCCCAGCGGCCGGCTGAAGCGGGCACCGTTGTCGCCTTCTCTGGCGGCTCACTGCTGAACCTTTCACAGGGTAAGTTTGGTCGTTATACCGTGGACGACGTTAAGTGGCTGGCGGCGGTGGGAACAGATTACGGCATGGTGGCCGTTCGTGAGGATGCACCGTGGAAAACGTTAGGTGAGCTGATGACGGCGATGAAAGCCGATCCGACCAAAGTGGTGGTCGGTGCCGGTGCGTCAATAGGCAGTCAGGACTGGATGAAAACGGCGTTGCTGGCGCGCGAAGCGGGAATCGATCCACGCAAAATGCGTTATGTCGCCTTTGAAGGCGGCGGTGAGCCGGTAACCGCCCTGCTCGGAAACCATATTCAGGTGGTCTCAGGTGATATGAGTGAGATGGTGCCGTATCTGCAGGGCGGCAAAATGCGGGTGCTGGCCGTGATGTCCGATCAGCGTCTGCCGGGTCAGCTGGCCGGGGTGCCCACGGCAAAAGAGCAGGGTTTCAATATCGTCTGGCCGATTATTCGTGGCTATTACCTCGGTCCAAAAGTCAGTGATGCGGATTATCAGTGGTGGGAACAGGCCTTTAAAAAAATGGCTGAGACGCCGGAGTTCAAAAAGCAGCGTGATCTGCGCGGACTGTTCGAATTTAACCTGACAGGCCAGGCACTCGACAGCTACGTGAAGAAGCAGGTGGCGGATTACCGTGAGCAGGCCAAATCCTTTGGTCTGGCCAAATAACGGGAGCAGATGATGAGCGATCGCATTTTTGCCAGCCTGTGGCTGGCGCTCTGCCTTGGCGGCATGGTGATGGCCTGGCAGATTCAGAGTGAATACAGCTACGAACCCGTGGGGCCGCGTCCATTCCCGATGGCAATCCTTGGCCTGATGGCCATCTGCGCCCTGCTGATGCTCTTTCGGAAACCGGACACCATTCAGTGGCCCGCAGCTGGCACGCTGAAACGGCTGGTAGCGCTTGCGCTGATGATGATGCTCTATGGCTGGCTGTTTGAGACGCTGGGCTTTGCCATCTGTACGACGCTGCTGACCTTTGGCATCGGCCTGCTGTTTGGGGCGCGCTGGTGGGCCGCCGCGCTGGCCGGGCTGGTGATGGGCAGCTCGCTGTTTTACGCATTTGACCGTCTGCTGGAAGTCACCCTTCCGGTCGGCAGCTGGCTGAGTTAAGGAGAGCATCATGGATACCTGGTCCTTTTTAATGCAGGGCTTTGCCGTCGCCATGACGCCAGAGAATCTGCTGATCGCCCTGATCGGCTGCTTTATCGGCACCATTGTTGGCCTGCTGCCTGGCCTGGGGCCAATCAATGGCGTAGCCATTCTGATGCCGCTGGCTTTTGCGCTGCACCTGCCGGCCGAGTCGGCGCTGATTCTGCTGGCCACGGTTTATATCGGCTGTGAGTATGGCGGGCGCATCTCCTCCATTCTGCTCAACGTCCCGGGCGATGCCGGCGCAATCATGACCGCGCTGGATGGGTATCCGATGGCGCAGCAGGGCAAAGCGGGCGTCGCGCTCTCCATTTCGGCGGTCAGCTCGTTTGTTGGCTCCACGATTGCTATCGTCGGCATTATTCTCTTCGCCCCGCTGCTGGCCAGCTGGTCACTGGCGTTTGGACCGGCAGAGTACTTTGCCCTGATGGTGTTTGCCATCGCCTGCCTGGGCAGCATGATGAGCCACAATCCGCTGAAATCTTTTCTTTCGGCGCTCATTGGCCTGGGCATGGCCACGGTCGGGGTGGATGCCAATACCGGCGTCTATCGCTTCACGTTTGACAGCGTTCATCTCTCTGACGGCATTCAGTTTGTGGTCGTTGTCATTGGTCTGTTCTCGGTCAGTGAAATTTTGCTGATGCTCGAGTCGACCAGTAGCGGCCAGAAAGCGGTGCGGGCAAGCGGCCGCATGATGTTCAACATGAAGGAGGCGGCGATGGCCACAGGCGCGACGCTACGCTCCTCTTTTCTGGGGTTCTTTGTCGGCGTTCTGCCTGGCGCCGGAGCGACCATTGCCAGCGCTATCGCCTACATGACGGAGAAAAAAATCAGCGGCAGTGAACAGTTCGGGAAAGGGGATATTCGCGGTGTGGCCGCACCGGAAGCGGCAAATAATGCCTCAGCCTGTGGCTCCTTTATCCCGATGCTGACGCTGGGTATCCCCGGCTCCGGCACCACAGCGGTGATGGTCGGCGCTTTAACGCTCTATAACATCACGCCAGGTCCGGCGATGTTTGTTGAGCAGCCAGATATCGTCTGGGGTCTGATCGCGGCACTGCTGATTGGCAACGTTATGCTGCTGGTGATGAACATTCCGATGATCAATGTTTTCGCCCGGATGCTGAGCATTCCGCTCTGGTTCCTGGTGCCGGCCATTGCCGCCATCTCCGCGGTGGGCGTCTATGCCGTGCACAGCACCACCTTCGATTTGCTCCTGATGGTCGGCCTGGGAATCTTTGGTTATATTCTGCGCAAGATGGACTTTCCGATGTCGCCGCTGATTCTGGGCTTTGTGCTGGGTGAGATGCTGGAGCAGAACCTGCGTCGTGCCCTCTCAATCAGTAACGGTAACCTGGTTATTCTGTGGGAAAGTCCTATCTGCAAAGTGCTGCTGGTGCTGGCGATTTCGGTGCTGGTTCTGCCACCGATCTGGAAACGCTGGCGTCGCTATCGCCTCAGACTGGCTGAAGAGTAAATCTCACGCTGAACTGTGCGTCCCCCGTGGGATTTCGCGGGGGCTTTTGCTATCATGGCCTATTCTTTTTCCGGCGCACCCGACGCTGTTCTGTTTTCCCAAGGAATCCGCCATGCAACCTCTCAGCGGCCCCGGTGTGCCGGTCGGCGATCGTTCATCTCTTAATCCGCAAACCGGCGTAACACGTCACGGTTCTGTGGCGGGTGAACAGCCCCTCTCCCCGGCTCAGCGCACGACATTAGAACGCCTGATCGTGCGTATCTTATCGCTCAGCAATCTGAAGGCACCTGAACTCTGGGCGGGCGTCCGGCATGAGGTGGGCGTGAAGAGTGAGGCGGAGCTGCAGTCGCGTCACTTTCCGGCTGCGGAGCAGTATCTCAATGGTCGTCTGACTCAGGCGCAGAATGGCCATGCCACGCGTCAGTTGATGACTCAGCTCACAGAACTGCTGCCGAAGGGCAATAACCGTCAGGCGGTGAGTGACTTTATCCGCCAGCAGTTTGGTCAGACCGTTCTGAGCTCGCTGAGCCAGGACCAGCTGCGTCAGGTTCTGACGATGCTGCAGAACGGGCAGATGGCGATCCCGCAGCCGCAGCAGAGCCGCGTCAGCGATCGGACCCTGCTCCCGGCGGAGCATCAGACGCTCAATCAGCAGGTGGTCCGACTGGCCGCCGCCACCGGAGAACCGACTGGCAAACTCTGGACGGCGGCGCTGAAACTGGTCGGACTGACCAGCGGCGATCCCATCCCCTCGCGCCATTTCCCGCTGCTCACCCAGTATCTGCAGGTACGTCAGACGCTGAGTCAGCACAGCGCACCGACCTTACAGCTGCTGGAAGCCTCGCTGAAACAGCCGCTGGATCAGCACGAGCGGCATAGCCTGGAGGAGTACAGCCAGCAGCGTTTTCAGGCCACACCGCAGACGGTGCTAACCGTGACGCAGACGCAGGATCTGCTGAACTTCCTGTTCAGCCGTCGCGCCGATCGTGCCGAGAAAGTTCACGAACAGCCGCTGGCCGCCAGTGAGATCAAACCGCAGCCAATCTGGTCGCCCTTTGTCGCCTCGCTGCCGTCACCGCTGCAGCCCCTGGCGCAGCGTCCCCTGCTGGGTCTGTTTGTTGCGCTGGTGGTGATCACCCTTCTGCTCTGGCTGGTGCTCTAGGTCAGCAGCCACAGGATGCATCGGGTGCGGTAACGGGCCATTCGCCCGGTGCCGCCCCCCAGGTCAGCGGATGACCTTCCCGTTTCCAGAAATCCAGCCCGCCAGTCAGCTCCTTCACCTGAAATCCCAGTTCCGCCAGCTTCAGAGCCGCTTTCGTCGAGCCGTTACAGCCGATGCCGTCGCAATAGGTGACATAAACGCGGTCGCGGTCGAGCGGCTCGCAGCTGGAAGCATTGATCTCACGGTGGGGAAAATTAATCGCGCCGCTGATATGGCCGGCGCGATAAGCCGCTGGTGCGCGCGCATCGATCACCTGAATGCCAGGCAGATTCCGGGCCAGATCCTCCGCCAGATCCCAGGCGTCTGTATAATAAGCGAGTTTTGCCTGCAGATAGTCGAGGCTTTGCTGCGGCGTGGCGGCGGGAAAATGTAATACAGATGACATCGCGATTCTCCTGTTGAAGTGAGCGTGCAGTTTACGGCAGAGTGGACTGCCTGCTGATACCCATTTTGCGCCAGGAATAAGACCCATATGAGTTCTCCACTGTTGCAGCTTTTCCAGCATCAGGCCAGCGGCGGCGTGCGTGAGCGCCTCTGCACCACCCTGCGGCTGGCCATTAACCGGCATCATCTGCACGCCGGTCAGCAGCTGCCCTCCAGTCGCCAGCTGGCGCAGGATCTCCGGATTTCACGCGTCACGGTGGAAGCCGCCTATGGTCAGCTTGAGAGCGAAGGCTATCTGCGACGCGAGATCGGTCGCGGAACGTTTGTGGCCATCACGATTCCCGCAGGCACCGCTTCAGCGGCACGCGTTCAGCCCGCCCGTTTCTCAGCGCGGGGTCAGCAGGTGCTGGCAACCGGAGGCTGTCAGGATCCCCCGTTTCCTCACGCCTTTGCCGCCGGTTCCCCGGAGTTACGCGCTTTTCCCCATGACAGCTGGCGACGCCTGAGCAGCAGCGTGCAGCGTTCGCTGGGCAGCGCCGCCATGGGATATGGCGATCCCTGCGGCTACCTGCCGCTGCGCAGTGCGATTGCTGATTATCTGGCGCTCTCGCGGGGTATGCAGTGCCAGCCGGGGCAGGTGATTATCCTGACCAGTTCGCAACAGGCGCTACAGTTACTGGCGATGATGTTCGTCGATCCCGGAGATGATGTGTGGATAGAGGAGCCAGGCTATCCCGGCGCACGAAACGCGCTGCTCGCCGCAGGCGCAAAGGTGCACGGGATAACCGTCGATGCCGAAGGCGCAGTGCCGGGTCACGGCAGTGCAAAGCTGATGTATCTGACCCCTTCACACCACTATCCGACCGGGGTAACGCTGAGCCTGCCCCGCCGTCTCGCCTGGCTCGCCTGGGCGCAGCGCAACCAAAGCTGGCTGATTGAAGATGACTACGACAGCGAGTTTCATTATGACGAGCGCCCGATTCCTGCGCTGCAGGGACTGGACCGTCATCAGCGGGTCATTACGCTCGGCACCTTTTCGAAATCGCTGTTCCCTTCACTGCGTCTGGCGTGGATGGTGGTGCCTCCCGCGCTGATTGCCCCTCTGGGCCAGGCTCGCAGCGTGCTGGATGGACACAGCGCCCTGCTGCCTCAGGCGATTACCGCGGCCTTTCTGCAGCAGGGACATTTTGCCACTCATCTGCGGCTGATGCGTCAGCTCTATCACAGCCGCCGCGATCGGTTGCTGGAGCAGATTGCGCAGCGCCTCTCACCGTGGATCACGCCCATCGCCAGTGGCGGCGGACTCCAGCTGACGGTGACAGTTGAACAGGATGAAGCGCGTTTAACCGCGCTCGCGGCACAACAGGGGTTGCTGTTGCCTCGTCTCAGCCCGCTCTATGCCGGCTCCGCGTCTCAGCAGGGCTGGATACTCGGCTTCGCCGCGCTGACGCCTGATGAGATTGTGGGAGGGTGCGATAAACTGCTGAGGCTGCTGCAGCGGGAGGGATAAATCTGGCCGGCGCCGTTTTACCGCAAGCCAGAAAACAAAAGGGCCGGCAAAGCCGGCCCTTCAGCGTGCTGACGTAAAAGATTACGCCTGATATTTACGCATGGTCAGCGTGGCGTTGGTGCCACCGAAACCAAAGCTGTTGGACATCACGGTCGTCAGCTCTTTTTCCATCGGCTCAGTCACGATGTTCATGCCGGTGGCAGCTGCATCCAGTGAGTTGATGTTGATGCTTGGCGCGATAAAGCCATGCTCCAGCATCAGCAGCGAGTAAATCGCTTCCTGCACGCCAGCCGCACCCAGTGAGTGACCGGTCATTGCTTTGGTTGCTGAAATGTAAGGGGTTTTCTCGCCAAACACTTCACGAATCGCACCCAGCTCTTTCACGTCGCCCACTGGCGTAGAGGTACCGTGGCTGTTCAGATAGTCGATTGGCGTGTCGACGCCGTTCATTGCCATCTTCATGCAGCGCACCGCACCTTCACCTGAAGGCGCAACCATGTCTGCACCGTCAGAGGTCGCACCGTAGCCGACGATTTCGGCATAGATGTGTGCACCGCGAGCCAGCGCATGCTCCAGCTCTTCAACCACCACCATGCCACCGCCACCGGCGATAACAAAACCGTCGCGCTCGTTGTCATAGGTGCGTGACGCTTTTTCTGGTGTGTCGTTGTAACGGGTAGAGAGCGCGCCCATGGCGTCGAACTCACAGGCCATTTCCCAGCAGAGCTCTTCGCCGCCGCCGGCAAAAACGATATCCTGTTTGCCCAGCTGAATCTGCTCAACGGCGTTACCGATACAGTGCGCAGAGGTGGCACAGGCGGAGCTGATCGAATAGTTTACGCCATGAATTTTGAATGGCGTGGCGAGACAGGCAGAGACGCCAGAAGCCATCGCCTTGGTGACCACGTAAGGGCCAACCGCTTTCAGGCCGCGTGGGCTGCGCATTGCATCAGCACCAAAGACCTGGAAGCGCGGGGAACCACCGC
The DNA here is from genome assembly GCF_000255315.1 of Pantoea sp. Sc1. Taxonomy (NCBI): domain Bacteria; kingdom Pseudomonadati; phylum Pseudomonadota; class Gammaproteobacteria; order Enterobacterales; family Erwiniaceae; genus Pantoea; species Pantoea sp. Sc1. Next base: position 1,333,544 of record NZ_AJFP01000001.1, on the reverse strand, counting down.
CTGAACCTGCAATCAGACCTACACGCGGGTTGCTCTGATACATTTCATCAGTCAGGCCGGAATCTTTAATCGCTTCTTCCATGGAGAGATAAGCATAGATGGACGCATCACTCATAAAGCGCACAACTTTGCGATCGATGAGGCCGGTGGTATCTAATTTGACGTTACCCCAGACGTGACTACGCATGCCGGAATCTTTCATCTCTTCAGAAAAGGTGATGCCAGAGCGTCCTTCACGCAGAGATGACAGCACTTCCTGCTGGTTATTACCAATACTGGAAACGATCCCTAAGCCAGTAATCACAGCACGTTTCATTCAATCTTCCTCATCCACTTCTTCGTAATTGGCATGCACTCTAGCGTACACTTGTACGCCGAACAAGTCCGATCAGCTATTTCCTTTTGTAAATTTGCGTCATGTGACCTGGGTCGTTAAAATCGCGCCACTGCCTGAAAAACGAGCCTTTCCCGTGAAATTAACCCCGGTTAAACATGCGCAGCTAAACTGGAATGAACAGGGTACACCTGTTTCCCGAGCGTTTGGCGACGTCTATTTCTCTAACGACAATGGTCTGGAAGAGACACGCTATGTGTTCCTTGGCGGCAACGGTTTCCCGCAGCGTTTTGCGGCGCATCCGCGCGATCTGCTGATCGTGGCGGAAAGCGGGTTTGGTACCGGCCTTAATTTTCTTACTCTGTGGCAGGCCTTTGACGCCTTTCAGCGTGAACAGCCTGGTGCGACAGTAAAACGTCTGCATTTCATTAGCTTTGAGAAATTTCCGTTAACCCGCGCGGATCTGATCGCGGCGCATCAGCACTGGCCCGAACTTGCCCCCTGGGCAGAAGCGCTGCAGGCCCAGTGGCCGGCTGCCCTGCCCGGCTGCCAGCGACTGCTGTTTGACGGCGGGCGCATCACGCTGGATCTGTGGCTGGGCGATATCAACCAGCTGATGGAAAAGGTGGATGAGAGCCTGCATCGTCAGGTCGATGCCTGGTTCCTCGATGGCTTCGCGCCCGCAAAGAATCCCGATATGTGGACGCCTGCGCTGTTCAGCATGATGGCGAAGCTGGCGCGTCCACAGGGGACTTTCGCGACTTTTACTGCTGCAGGTTTTGTGCGGCGCGGTCTGCAGGAGGCGGGATTTGACGTCACCCGCCGCAAAGGATTTGGCCCGAAACGCGAAATGCTGTGCGGCAGCCTGCAGGATGCGCCTCTGCTCCCCGGCACGCAGCCCTGGTATCATCGCCATCCGGCGGCGCAGCAGGAAGTTGCCCTGATTGGCGGCGGCGTAGCCAGCGCGACCCTGGCGCTGGCGCTGCTGCGCCGAGGCTGGCGGGTAACGCTCTACTGCGCCGATGCGGCGCCCGCGCTGGGTGCCTCCGGTAACCGGCAGGGCGCACTCTATCCGCTGCTCAATCAGCATGACCCGGCCCTCGCCACCTTCTTCCCGGCGGCATTCAGCTTTGCCCGGCGACTCTACGACCAGAGCGGGGTCACCTTTGAGCATGAGTGGAGTGGCGTGCTGCAACTGGGCTGGGATGAAAAGAGCCGCAAAAAGATCGAACAGATGCTGGCGATGGATCTGCCTGAAACCCTCGCCTGCGGCGTCGATGTCGCAGAGGCGGAAAACCGGGCGAAGGTAGCGCTGGGCTGCGGCGGCATTTTCTATCCGGAGGGCGGCTGGCTCTCACCGGCTGAGCTGACCACCGCGCTGCTCGCCCATGGCGAGACACAGGGCTTACGCATTCACTGGCTGCACCGGGTAAGCGGGCTTTCTCAACAGGAGGATGGCTGGACGCTGACCTTCAGCGACCGCCCGGCGGTTCATCATTCCGCGGTGGTCCTGGCAAATGGTCACGCGATCGCCGACTTTGCGCAAAGCGCCCCGCTGCCAGCCTACCCGGTAGCGGGTCAGGTGAGCCATGTTCCCGCCACGCCTGCCCTCAGCGCGCTGCAGACCGTGCTCTGTTACGACGGCTATCTGACGCCGGTCAGCACCCAGTTTGGTACCCACTGTATCGGTGCCAGCTACCATCGTGGTGAAACCGCAACGCGTTATCGCGAGGCGGATCAGCAGGAGAATCGCAGTCGACTGCTGCACTGTCTGCCTGACAGCCGCTGGGCGGAAACGGTGGATGTCAGTGAGGGAGAAGCCAGAATGGGCGTGCGCTGCGCCACGCGCGATCACCTGCCGATGGTAGGCGGCGTGCCCGATTATGCCGCGACGCTGGCACAGTATGCCGATTTACCGGCCCGGCTTGCGGCAGGCGGTCAGATTGGTGACGCGCCCGATCTGCCGGGACTTTATCTGTTTGGTGCGCTGGGTTCGCGCGGCTTGTGCAGCGCACCGCTGGCAGCCGAGGTGCTGGCCGCCCAGCTGGCGGGAGAGCCACAGCCGCTGGATGCGACCACGCTGGCGGCACTCAATCCGAATCGCTACTGGGTCAGGAAACTGCTGAAGGGAAAAGCGGTATAAAGCGGGTCTGCAGGGCGGCGCTTACCGCCCTGTCACATCATGCGGAGAGCTGGCGCGCCTGAACAAACAGGTTGTCCCACATGCCGACCACCAGCGCCTGGTCGCGCGGTGAGAGTTCGCCTGCGGCAATGGCGTTCTGCAGGCTGCGGGTCACCTGAACCTGCAGCGCTTCTGGCGTATGCTCATCCAGCTGCTCCACTTCAGCGACCGCCAGGGTCAGATGCCCGCGCAGATAACCGCTGGCGAACAGTTCATCGTCACTGGCATGCTCGACCATGTCGTCAATCAGGGCCAGGATACGCGCTTCAAATTCTGCGATCATCTCAATTCCTCTTTTGATAATGTCATCCTGCATCACAGATCGTCCGGCCAGGGAAACTGCGCCGCTGTTAATGAAGGCCTGCCATAAAATTCCGCCAGGGCGGTAATAAAACGCGCGGGACGCGCGGGAATACCCGCCGTCAGATAGCTCATGACCTGAGCATGTACCTTACGCTGAAACGCAATGCGATCCGGCTCACAATCTCCGTCGAGATTGTCACAACTGACGTTGAAGGGAAAGCCCGCCGCCATACAAAACATCCACTCCAGCGCCTGTGGCTTCACTTCAACGGCTTCAAACTGGCTCTGGGTCAGCGCATCGCGGCCATCCGGGCAGTACCAGTAGCCAAAATCGACCAGTTTACGGCGTGCCTCACCGGCGATGCACCAGTGAGAGATCTCATGCAGGGCGCTGGCGTAAAAGCCGTGGGCAAAAACCACCCGGTTCCACGGCGACTCTGCATCAGCAGGAAGATAGATCGGTTCATCGTCGCCTTTAATCAGGCGTGTCTGAAATTCATCGCTGAAGCAGCGATCGAACAGCGTAATCAGCTGTTCATAATGATGGGTCGGGTTCATGACGTTATCACGTAAAAAGTTACGATTGCAGTGTGGAGAGCCACGCCATCACGGCGCTGCCATGGCTGTCCCACAGGAGTTTTATGCTCATTACGGCAGAGACAATCACCACCATCGGGCGGATCAGTTTCTGCCCGCGGCTCAGCACCAGCCGGGCGCCCAGACGCGCGCCGCAGAACGCGCCGAGCATCATAATCAGGCCTGTTCCCCACACCACTTTGCCGCCGAACATAAAGAACAGCAGACTGCCCACGTTAGAGGTGAAGTTGAGAACTTTGGCATGGGCTGTCGCCTTCGCCAGGTTGTAACCGCAGAGCGTGACAAAGGCCAGCGCATAGAAAGAGCCCGCGCCCGGCCCGAAAAATCCGTCATAGAAGCCCACGGCACCGCCCCCGACCAGCGCATAGGCGAGGCCGTGCAGGCGACGCGCCCGGTCTTCTTCACCGAGACGCGGCATCAGCAGAAACCATAAGCCAATCGCGATCAAAAACAGCGGCAGCATCTGACGCAGAAAGTCCGCCTGCAGGCGCTGAATCAGCACCGCGCCCAGCACGGACCCTAGCAGCGTCATGGCGATATTCAGCCACTGCTCACTCAGATTAACTGCGCCGCGTCGCACAAAGTAGAGGCTGGCGGAGAACGACCCGCCGACCGATTGCAGTTTATTGGTCGCCAGCGCCTGAGCCGGTGAGAGACCCGCCGCCAGCAGCGACGGCACCGTCAGTAACCCCCCGCCACCCGCAATTGAGTCAATAAAACCGGCGAGCATGGCAATCAGAAACAGCAGCCCGACCAGCAGCGGACTGACCACGAACCACTCCATGGAATCCCTTACAGTAGATGTTTATCCAGCAGAGCCTGACAGGCAGGCGGTAACGGCGGCGGTTCACGTTTCACCGGCGCGCCCGATCCGGGCTGCTTCGGCAGGAACCAGCTCTGCAGCTCTGCGCCACAGCCATCGCCCGGAGGCGGTGGCGGCTGATCTTCACAGCCGATACTGCCGGTCGGGCAGCGCAGCCGCACATGCATATGCGCCCGATGCGCGAACCAGGGGCGCACTTTGCGCAGCCAGTCACGATCGGCACCGGCATCCGCACAAAGCTGCTTTTTAATCGCCGGGTTGACGAAGATGCGCGTGACATCATCATCTTTCGCCGCCAGTTTAATCAGGCTGTCGATTTCCGGCTGCCAGTGGCGCGCAATCACGTTTTTATCACCCGGCCCGACCAGATCCAGCGGCTGCGGCTTCAGCAGCTGCTGCGCGGTCCAGCGGGTTTTCGGCAGTTGCAGCCAGATATCGACATCCAGCCCGGTCTGATGGCTGGCGTGACCGCTGCTGAAACGTCCGCCAGCCGCCATACCCATATCCCCAATCAGAACATTACCCAGCTGCAGGTTGTGCACACGGGTCGTCAGCCGCTGAATAAACGCAATCAGATCGGGATGACCGAAATAACGACGCTGATCCTGACGCATCACCTGATAGTCGGGTGAATTGAGCGGCAGTGCCCGGGCGCCAATAATACAGCCATTTGCAAAGCCGCCGATGGACTGCGGTGCGCCGCTGATCGGCTGCTGAATACGCTGCCACGGCGTCGCCGCCAGGCTGGAGGCGCTGAACAACAGCGCGCTCAGAGTAAGCAGAAGTGCCTTCATGCCATCACCAGCGCGGCACGGTGCTGTTAACGTCACCGTTCTGCGCCCGCTGGCGCAGCAGATGATCCATCAGGACGATCGCCATCATCGCCTCGGCGATCGGCACGGCGCGGATCCCGACGCAGGGATCGTGGCGGCCTTTGGTGATCATCTCCACCTCTTCGCCGTCGCGGGTAATGGTTTTACCCGGCACGGTGATGCTGGAGGTCGGTTTCATTGCGAGGTTGGCGCTGATGGTCTGGCCGCTGCTGATGCCGCCCAGAATGCCGCCGGCGTGGTTACTCTGGAAACCATCGTGACGGATTTCATCCCGATGCTGGCTGCCGCGCTGGCTGACCACCGCGAAGCCGTCACCGATCTCCACCCCTTTCACCGCGTTGATGCTCATCAGCGCGTGCGCCAGGTCGGCATCCAGACGGTCAAAGACCGGCTCACCCAGGCCAGGCGGCACGTTGTCAGCCATGACCGTGACTTTAGCCCCGATGGAGTCGCCCTCTTTTTTCAGGCCGCGCATCAGTTCATCCAGCGCCTCCAGCTTCTCCGCATCCGGGCAGAAGAAGGGATTCTCTTCCACGATGCTCCAGTCTTTCAGCTCACAGGCGATATCCCCGATCTGCGCCAGATAGCCGCGCACCACCACACCATGTTTCATCTGCAGATACTTCTTCGCTATCGCACCGGCGGCCACGCGCATCGCGGTTTCACGCGCCGAAGAGCGGCCACCGCCACGGTAGTCGCGCTGACCATACTTCTGCTCGTAGGTGTAATCGGCATGGCCGGGACGGAAGAGATCTTTGATCGCGCCATAATCCTGCGACCGCTGATCGGTGTTCTCAATCAGCAGGCCAATAGACGTGCCGGTGGTCACACCCTCAAACACACCGGACAAAATTTTCACCTGATCCGGCTCGCGACGCTGCGTGGTATAGCGCGAGGTGCCAGGACGACGACGGTCGAGGTCATGCTGGATATCCGCTTCGGTCAGGGGGATGCCCGGTGGCACCCCATCAACGATGCAGCCCAGCGCAAGACCGTGGGACTCGCCAAAGGTAGTTACTCGAAAAAATTGTCCGATGCTGTTTCCGGCCATGCTGTTTCCTTGTCAGGGTTCGGCGGGCGAGGCTTCGCCCCACTTTTAGTCTTTGTAAAAGGAGAAATGGTGTTGTGCGTCGACGATCTGCTGGCGCGTCAGCGTAAAGACACCGTCACCGCCGTTGTCGAATTCCAGCCAGGTAAAGGGCACATCGGGATACTGCTCGATCATATGCACCATGCTGTTACCGACTTCGCAGACCAGAACGCCCTGCTCGCTGAGATAATCAGGCGCGCAGGCCAGAATGCGGCGCACCAGCTTCAGACCATCGCTGCCCGCCGCCAGACCCAGCTCCGGTTCGTGGCGATATTCATTGGGCAGATCGTCCATATCTTCCGCATCCACATAAGGCGGGTTAGTGACGATCAGGTCATATTTCAGCGGCGGCAGTTCGCGGAACAGGTCGGCACGAATCGGCGTGACCTGATTGATCAGGCCATGTTCTTCAATATTCTGCTCGGCCACTGCCAGCGCGCCGGTCGAGATATCGACGGCGTCAACCTCCGCTTCCGGGAAGGCGTAAGCGCAGGCAATCGCGATGCAGCCGCTGCCGGTGCACATATCCAGAATATGCGCGGGTGGCGTGCTGATGAGACCGGCAAAGCGGTTCTCGATCAGTTCGCCAATCGGTGAACGCGGCACCAGCACGCGCTCATCAACAAAGAATTCGTGACCGCAGAACCAGGCTTTGTTGGTCAGGTAGGCGACCGGAATACGCTCGTTAACGCGACGAATGACGCGCTCGACGATCAGAAGACGCTCGCTGGCGGTCAGACGCGCGTTGCGCATATCTTCCGGAATGTCCAGCGGCAGCCAGAGAGACGGCAGGACCAGTTGAACGGCTTCGTCCCAGGGATTGTCTGTGCCATGTCCGTACCAGATTCCGGCAGCGGAAAAGCGGCTTACCGCCCAGCGCAGCATGTCCTGAATGGTGTGCAGTTCGTTCACTGCCTCATCGACGAAAATTTTGTCCACGTAGCCCTCCGCAGGCCTTTTGCTAAATCGGCCGATAGTGTGCCATGAAGCCGGGGAGAATTCAGCGCAGCGAGGTGAAAAAGCTGACAATTAATGACACTTAACGGTAAGGTATCGGCTCTGCTGTGTGACAGCCTTTTCTGATAAGACTGACCTGCCATGAGTAAAAAAACACCGCTAAGCCCGGATGATGAGGCGCTGTTTCGCCAGTTAATGACGGGGACACGTCAGTTAAAACAGGACACTTATGTCCATAAAGCGCCGGTAAAAACCCGCGAGATTCCGGTAAAACGTCTGCTTTCCGAGCAGGCGGACAACAGCCATTACTTTTCGGATGAGTTTCAGCCCCTGCTCTCGACCGAAGGGGCTACCCGTTACGTGCGCGCCGATGTCAGCCATTTTGAGCTGAAAAAACTGCGCCGGGGCGACTATACCCCGGAGATTTTTCTCGACCTGCACGGCTTAACGCAGATGCAGGCCAAGCAGGAGCTGGGCGCACTGATCGCCGCCTGCCGCCGTGAACATCTGTTCTGCGCCAGCGTCATGACCGGACATGGAAAACATATTCTGAAACAGCAGACGCCGCTGTGGCTGGCCCAGCATCCGTGGGTCATGGCGTTTCATCAGGCGCCGAAAATGTTCGGCGGTGATGCTGCGCTGCTGGTGCTGATTGAGATTGAGGAGTGGCAACCGCCTGAGTTGCCCTGACAGGGCCGGTGTCATCGGCCCCTCGTCGTCAGATGGCTTTCGCCAGCTTCTTCGGACTGACCTGCCACAGCAGTTTACCGGCACTCTCTGCCGGATCGAACTCGACGCAGGCAATGGCGGAAGTGGCAAACATCGGTGGAGTTTCCTGCGGGCAGAGTTCGGAAACCAGGTAGCCCACCAGGGGCAGATGGGAGATGACCAGCGCCGATTTCACCCCTTCGTTCGCCAGCGCCTGCAGATAGCAGCCGACCAGGCCCGGATCGCCACCCGGCGTTAACTCCGGTAACACATCCTGGCCTTCCGGCAGGGGATAGGCTTCACGCACGGTAGCGAGCGTCTGCTGCGCGCGTAGATAGGGACTGACCAGGACACGCTCGATGTCCGGCGTCTGGCTGTTAAGCCAGTGGGCCATCTGACGCGATTCATCACAGCCACATAAGGTTAAAGGCCTGACTGAATCACTTGCTGCTTCCAGAGCCGCATCGCCGTGACGCATGATAAAAACTTGCATAAAGCACCGCTGTTGTTTGTCGATATCGCCCGACGCGACGCGTCAGACTCTTCACTCTGCGAATGAACGCTGTGTTTTACCCTAATGGCTTCAGTATAGTCAACCGGTTGTTTATTAAATAAGCACTTCTCAGATTCATGCTGCGCCGCACACGCGGGCGGCGCTTTTCTAACCCGCTGAATCGGAGCCGTTATTCCATTTCACAGAGAAATGTAAAATTTCGTCTGTTCCGCAGCCGCCTGAATCAGCGCCTCACAGGGGGCAAATCGCTCACCGTGCTGCTGCGCGAGACGGTTCAGCCGGCTGACCATTTCCGCCGCACCCAGTTTATCCATGTAGTGGAACGGCCCGCCCAGGAAAGGCGGAAAGCCGATGCCAAACACCGCCCCCACATCGCCGTCCCGGGCGCTGCGAATCACCTGCTCATCGAGACAACGGGCGGCTTCATTCAGCATCATCATCACACAGCGTTCTGCAATCTGTGCCCCACTCTGCCTGGCCTGCGGCGTGACCTTCAGCAGGCTGTAAAGCGAGGCGTCCGGTTTTTTACGCTGCCAGCGCGGCAGGTCATAACGATAGAAACCCCGGCCATTTTTACGGCCCTTACGGCCATCCCTGATCACCGCTTCAAACGCGGCGGGTGCGGCAAAGCGTTCACCATAAGCCTGATGCAGGATGGGGCTGATTTTGCTGCCGACATCAATGCCGACCTCATCAAGCAGCTGAAGCGGACCAACCGGAAAACCAAACCTCACCAGCGCCCGATCGATGTGCTCAATTGGCTCCCCCTCCAGCAGACAGCGCATCGCTTCATTTATATAGGGGGTCAGGATGCGGTTGACATAGAAACCCGGCTTGTCTGCGACGACGATCGGCGTCTTGCCCTGACTGCGTGCCAGTGCCACAACGGTAACCAGCGTCGAGGCCGAAGTATTCAGATGCGGGATCACCTCCACCAGCGGCATTTTTTCCACCGGACTGAAATAGTGCAGCCCGATGACATTCTCAGGACGCTGCGCCCCGGCGGCGATATCCGCAATCGGCAGCGAAGAGGTGTTGGAAGCAAACAGGGTATGCGGCTGACAGTGTGCCTCGACGTCGTGCACCATCTGCTGCTTCAGGGCAAGATCTTCGAACACCGCTTCGATCACCACGTCGCGCTGCGAGAACCCCTGATAATCGATGCCACCTGTGATGCGCGCCATCTGCTGCTGGCGCGCTGCCGGGGTCAGCTGACGACGACGGACCTTTTTGCTGAGCAGATCCCAGCTGGTTTTTAATGCATGGCTGACGCCTTCCAGGCTGATATCTTTGATGCGCACCGGCAACCCGGCGTTGATCGCAGTGACGCTGGCAATACCGCCGCCCATCAGCCCGCCGCCCAGCACCGCAACACGCTTCACGGTCGCGGGTTCAGCTTCACCGCCCCGCTCCTTTTTCATCGCCGTGGTGGCAAAGAAGAGTCCGCGCAGCGCAACGGACTCCGGCGTCATCGCCAGTTCGCCAAAGGCGCGCGCCTCCGCATCATGGCCGGCGCGGCTGCCCTGCTCCAGCCCGATGCGCACCACCTCAATCAGCCGTCTGGCGGCCGGATAGTTATCCTGCGTTTTCGCCGCGGTCTGGCGTGTCGCCAGCGCAAACAGCGCCTGGCGGGCGACCGGGCCATGCAGCAGCCGATCGCGCAGCGGCAGGACGCGTCCGCTGACCTTGCCCTTTTTCACCCGCGCAATCGCGGTCTCCAGCAGGATCGGGCGGGGAACCGCATCATCGACGACGCCGAGCTTTCGCGCCTGCTTCGCGCGCAGACTTTTGCCGGTCAGCATCAGCGGCAGCGCCTGCTGAACGCCGATTAAACGCGGCAGTCGCTGCGTCCCGCCAGAGCCAGGCAGCAGGCCGAGCTGTATTTCCGGCAAGCCGAGGCGGGTTTTATCATCCAGCGAGCAGATGCGCGCATCGCAGGCCAGCGCCAGCTCCAGCCCACCGCCCAGACAGGCCCCGTGAATGGCCGCCACCACCGGAAAAGGCAGCGCGTCGATCATCGCCATCACTTCCTGGCCCTGCTTCGCCAGCGCTTCAGCTTCCTGCGCACTCTGGCAGCGGTCAATCATGCTGATGTCCGCGCCCGCGATAAAATTGTCCGTTTTGCCGGAGATCAGGACCAGTCCCGCCAGCTGCGGATCGCGTCGCGCTTCCGCAATGATGGCGGCAATCTGGCCAGCAAATTCCGCTTTCAGGGTGTTCATCTTCTCGCCAGGGACATCAATCGTGATAATGCCGACGTGATCCTGTCGCATCGTCAGCTGAAAGGCATTCTGCTCCATTATTCGGCCTCCAGAACCATTGCCGCACCCAGACCACCCGCCGCGCAGGCGGTGACCAGTCCCAGCCCGCCACCACGGCGGCGCAGTTCATTAAGCGTCTGGGTAATCATACGCGCGCCCGTGGCGGCAAAAGGATGTCCATAGGCGATGGAACCGCCCAGCACGTTAAAACGCTCTTCGTTGACCTCGCCCAGCGCATGCGGCCGGTTCAGCACCTCACGGGCGAAACGCTCGTCACGAAACAGCTGCAGATTGCTCAGCGTCTGGGCCGCGAACGCCTCATGCATATCTATCAGCGTCAGATCGGCCAGGCTCACCCCGGCACGATCCAGCGCCAGCGGCGAAGCATAGGCTGGCCCCAGCAGCATGTCCTGCTGGACATCAATGGCGGTAAAGGCGTAGCTGCGCAGGTAGCCCAGCGGCGTGACGCCCAGTTCCCTGGCGCGCCCTTCCCGCATCAGAATGAGGGCTGCCGCGCCATCCGTCAGCGGCGTGCTGTTGGCGGCGGTAACGCTGCCGTGCTGGCGGTCAAAGGCGGGACGCAGTCGGGCGTAATCCTCTGCTTTAGCGTTCATCCGCACGTTATTGTCCTGATCGATTGCGGTTTTCCATGGCGGTACAAAGGCTGCCATGACTTCCTGATTCAGTACCCCGGATTGCCAGGCTCTGGCGGCATGCTGATGGGAACGGAGCGCCAGCGCATCCTGAGCCTCACGGGTGATACCGTAGCTTTTCGCCATCTGCTCGGCCGTGTCCCCCATCCGCAGGCCGGTCGAGTACTCCGCCACCGCAGGCGGCACCGGCAGCAGGTCGCGCGGACGCAGCCGTTTAAGGATATGCAGTTTCTGCCCCAGGCTGCGGGCCTTGTTGAGATCCACCAGCGCACGGGCCAGCGTTTTAGTGACCCCAATCGGCAGCACTGACGAGGAGTCTGCCCCGCCGGCAATAGCGGCAGAAACCGTTCCCGCCATCAGGCTCTCTGCCACATTCGCCACCGCCTGAAAACTGGTGGCGCAGGCACGGCTGACGCTGTAGGCGTCGGTATTCACATTCAGCCCGCTGCTTAAGACAATTTCACGCGCAATGTTTGGCGCTTCCGGCATCTGTACCACCTGACCAAATACCAGCAGCTCAATCACGTCAGCCGGTAACTCACTGCGCGCCATTAATTCACTGACCACCATCCGTCCCAGCTCGATGGCGGGAATGCCATGAAAGCCGGTCGCCTGGCGTAAGAAAGGGGTTCGTAACCCGTGGGTAATTACGATGCGTTCGCCATCACGCGTCAGCAGCGGCTGCGCTTTGCTCATTGTTCTCACCTGTAGCCGGGACTGTGGCATCATTGCCTGAAGAGGTCTGACCTGATCAGTGTTAACCACAAGCGGGTGAGCCGCCAATAGCAGAAAGGAAAAAGTGCGAAGGGAAACACGAAATTGAAAAACGCCGCGCTGAGGCGGCGTAAGAGGCGCTAACGCAGGCCGAGCTGGAAAATCAGGGTTTCAGCCTGGCAGCTGAAGGTGAAATCGATATCCAGCTGCACGCCCTGATCGACATCGCTGAACCGGACGTCAATCACACAGGGTTCCGATTCCACCTGACGGGCACGCTCAGTCAGCCGGGCGGCTTTGGCTTCCGCATCCTGTCGCTGCGGGAACCACTCTGACCAGCTGGCGGTGCAGTCGGTATTATCCATTACGGTGCCGACATCAACGCAGCAGCAGGCAGCGGTTTCGGTCGCACTGCATTTTTTAATGGCATCAGTCATCTTTATCTCCTGCCCCGGCTTCGGGTGAGTTAAGCGATTTTATGGCCGGAATTTTACCCGCTTGCGATAAGATGCGCCACGCGACTGTGGCTAAGTGACGAATATCACAATAAAAATTGATCCAGAACAAACTGGAATCGGTATGCTGTCTTCATCAGGGTGCTTTTTGTTATGCAGATCGAATTTTAAGCGATCAACTCTGAAATATTTTAAAAACAATATTGCAACTTGCACACAGGTCGGACCTATACTCTCCGCACTGGTCTGATATGTGCGTTTACCGTCAGTCCCTACAATCCGCCGTCCTTTGTTACGCGACGTTATAGCGTTAAATAATAATTCACATGAGGTTGTGGTCATGAACCATAAGAACCTGTTCGCAAAGTCAGCCGTGGCGGCTGCAGTGGCGCTTGTCTCTTCACACGTTTACGCAGCTGGGTTTCAGTTAAATGAGTTCTCTACGATTGGTTTAGGTCGCGCCTACTCAGGCGAAGGGGCAATGGGCGATACGGCGGCATCCGCCAGCCGTAACCCGGCAACGATGGCGTTAATGGATCGCCCGGAATTTTCCATCGGTGCGGTTTATATTGATCCGGATGTGGATATCACGGGCCGCAGTCCGACGGGCCGCAGCCTGGATGCCAGCAACATCGCCCCGAATCAGTGGATACCCAATATTCATTACGTTCAGCCCATCAACGATCAGTGGTGGATTGGCGCATCGGCAACCTCTAACTATGGCTTAGCAACAGAGTTTAATAATGGTTACACCGCTGGCGGCTACGGCGGTAAAACGGACCTGATGACCGGCAACTTAAACCTCAGCACCGCTTACCGGTTCAATGAGCACTTCAGCGTGGGCGTCGGTTTTGATGCGGTTTATGCCAAAGCGAAAATTGAACGCTATGCCGGTGAATCAGGCGCGAGACTGGGCGTGCCGGCTGATACGCAGGTTGCCCATCTGAAAGGCGACGAGTGGGGCTACGGCTGGAATGCCGGTATCCTGTATGAAGTGGATGAAAATAACCGCTTCGGCTTCAGCTATCGTTCAGAGGTGAAGATCGACTTTGATGGCGATTACAAAAGTAATCTGCCCTCCCGTCTGAATGCGGTCAACAACCCGGAAGTGTCAGGCGTGCCTTTTGGTACCAACGGCACGACGGTTCCGGGCGCGTTAACCCTGAATCTGCCGGAGATGTGGGAAGTGTCGGGCTGGCATAAAGTGGCTCCGCAGTGGGCGGTTCACTACAGCATGGCCTACACCAGCTGGAGTCAGTTCCAGGAGCTGAAAGCCACCGGTTCTCAGGGCCAGACGCTGTTCTATAAAGATGAAAGCTTCCACGATGCCTACCGTATCGCGCTGGGCACCACCTATTTCTACGACAGCAACTGGACGTTCCGCACCGGTATCGCATTTGATGACAGCCCGGTGCCAGCCGATAAACGCTCTATCTCCATCCCGGATCAGGATCGTTTGTGGCTGAGTGCAGGTACGTCGTACGCCTTCAATGATAACGCCTCGGTCGATCTGGGCATCTCCTATATGCACGGACAGAAAGTGACGGTGAAAGAAGGTCCTTATACCTTTAACTCAGAAGGCAAGGCCTGGCTTTACGGCGCGAACTTTAACTACAAGTTCTGACCGGATAGCACAATTAAAAAGGGCGACTCAACTGAGTCGCCCTTTTTTGTCGCCCTGAATCGCATGCTGGCTCAGGGAGCCTGCGTCCTGCGTTTACTGCGCGTCGATATCCTTCAGGTCATCCTGAATCGCAGCGGCGTTTGGATTCTCTTCCGGCTTGAGTTTGCCGCCACGCGCCAGGAAGTCGTGACGCTGGAAGTAGGCGTTACGGATAAAGGCGTACGGATCGCTCTGCTGCTTCAGGATCGCATCGGAATCCAGCAGTTGCGCGCGGGTCTCAATCCCCTCCAGCGTCCACTTACCAATCGACATCGGCCAGGTCAGCCAGCCGAGGATCGGATAGAGGGTATCAACGTAGTCACCGCCATCCTGCCGTATAGTGAAGCTGCCGTAAGCCGGCAGCTCAACGTAAGGACCATAGCCGACACCATAGTGGCCCAGCGTGGTGCCGAAACGGTGCGGCTGTTCACGCGCCAGTTCCGGATTGGCTTTACCGGCGACGTCAATGAAACCACCCAGACCCAGCACGCTGTTCAGGAAGAAACGGGTGAAGTGGATACCCGCATCGCGTCCGTCACCGACCAGAATGGCGTTAACCATGCTGGCGGGCTCTTCCAGGTTGCCGAGGAAATTGCTCAGGCCGGTTCGTGCAGGCACCGGCACATAGTCGCGCCAGGCGACAGCGACCGGACGCAGCACATAGGGATCCAGCACATTGTAGTTAAAGTTAAACATCGTGCGGTTAAAGCCTTCGAACGGATCGCTGCGCTGCGCAGGATCGCTATTTGACGGCTTTGAACTGGCACAACCTACCAGAAGGACGCTGGCCACAGCCAGGCTGGTCAGGCGATAATTCATTCCAATCTCCCTGTGCGGATGAAAAAGGGCTACCCATCGTTCAGGCACAGCCCGGCGTCGAATCGGCTTACCCGATGAGCATAGCTGACTTTATGCCAGAGGCAGCAGGCAATGGCACGCAGCGACCTGAACAGGATCGTTGATGACGTTCAGGGAAGCTGCTGATTAATCTCTACCGCGATCGGCTGATGACCATCCCAGGGCGTCACGGCGCTCTCACCCAGCCAGTCACCCGGCTGCGGGGTGGCGCTGCCGTCGCGGGAGATACGCACCCGAACCGCGACCTGATGCTGCGCCGACAGCAGGCGATCCGGCATCATGGCATTGTTGTCATCCAGCGTCAGCGACAGCGGGAAGTGGCTCAGCGGCATGCGCTTCACTGCCACCGGCACCGGTGACGTCCCGTCAGAAACCGAAATATACAACACTCCGTCCTGCGGTAACATTTTTTCTGCCTGCGGGGTCAGCCGCACGGTCAGCGCCAGCTGACGGCTCTGCTCTCCGGCATCGCTTCTCGCCTGCTCAATGCTGCGGGCGATCATCGCGCGTCGTGTGTCACCGGCAGGCAGCACGTTCAGCAGGGCCTGCCAGGCCTCAATCGCCTGATCGTACTGCTGCTGGCCGTAGGCGTTAAATGCCAGCAGACCAAGCGTACGCGGGTTTTGCGGCTCCGCTTTCAGCAGGGCGCGCAGCAGCAGTGACGCCTGACGGTTATCCTGCGGATCGGGAGAGCGCGTCAGCACCTCTGCATAATCCTGCTTCAGCGTCATATCGTTGGGTGAGAGCTGTAACGCATGCTCAAACGCCTGACTGGCGATATCAGCCTGATTCAGCACCATGCCAAGCCGCCCCAGCATGGTCCAGTCGGCCAGATTATCCGGTTCCGTTTGCAGGGCGGTACGCAATCCGAGCTCTAAACGTGCCAGCTCCTCCATGCTGAGCGGTCTGGCGCCGGGGTCCATCAGCCGCGCACGCAGCGCAGGGTACGCCTGCTGCACCTGCATCCAGCCGGTGTACTGCGTCAGGCCGCCGGTTTTCAGATAGGTTCCCAGCGACACCCCAATCAGCACGAGCAGGCCCGGCAGCAAAATCCAGCGGCTGCTGCTGTGGGACGGGAGGCTCTGCGCCGGCGGGATATCGGCCAGCAGCGTCTGCTGTAACTCGCGCTCCATTACCGGGCGCTCAGCAACAACGCCCTGCTCTTCATCCTGCGCCAGCTCATCGATCCGCTGATGGTAAAAGCGCTGATTGAGGCGATCGCGGTCGCCCGGGCTGGCATGACGCTGCCGCCAGCCTGCGGCCAGGAACAGCGTGCACGCCGCCAGCAGTAACAGAAAAAGGGTAATCCAGAATGCACTCATGACGGCTTCCTGTCTGACTTCAGTAAGGCATCGAGACGCTGTTGCTCAGCGTCATCCAGCGCACTGTGGGTGTGACGCCGACGGCTGCGCAGAATAATCACCGCGCCACCCAGCAGCACAAACAGCGCCGGGCCAGCCCACAGGATCAGCGTTGACGGGGTCAGTGGTGGCGAATAAGAGACGAAGTTGCCGTAGCGCGCCACCATATAATCAACGATCTGCTGGCAGCTCTGCCCCTGCTTCATCAGCTCATAAACTTTCAGCCGCATATCGGCGGCAATCATGGCATTCGAGTCGGCGATGCTGTTGTTCTGACATTTCGGACAGCGCAGTGATGCGGTGAGGTCACGGTATTGCGCCTCCTGAGCCGGAGAGTCAAATTGCAGTGTGTCGATGGTCGCCCACAGATTGATGCTGAACAGCAGGCCACAGATCAGTAACAGCGATCTCATGATCCCGCCTCCGCACTGTATTTCATCCACAACGGTTTCACTTCCTGCTCCCAGACGCGCGCGTTGAGATCGCCGGCGTGGCGATAGCGGATAATCCCTTTACCGTCGATCAGAAAAGTTTCCGGTGCGCCATAAACGCCGAGGTCGAGTCCCAGCATGCCGCTGCCATCGTAGAGACTCAGGGCGTAGGGATTACCCAGCGTGTTCAGCCAGTTAACCGCCTTATGGCGATCGTCTTTGTAGTTCAGGCCGACCACCCGAATGCCCTGCTCCGCCAGCGTATTCAGATAGTGATGTTCGGCGCGGCAGGTCGGACACCAGGTTGCCCAGACGTTCAGCAGTATCGGCCTGCCATCGGTCAGCACGCGCTGGTCGTAGGTTTTGCCGGGCTGGTCGAGCGCTTCCAGCCGGAACAGCGGCACCGGTTTACCGATCAGCGCCGATTCAAGACGGGTCGGATCGTCGCCATCCGCATTGCGGGTCAGCTGCCACAGCAGCGCCGCTGCCAGCAGCAGAAACAGCACCAGCGGGATAAACAGGATTTTCTTGTTCATGCGCGCTCCTCACGTGCGGCTTTTTTGCGCGAGCGATAGCGGGGATCCCACAGGCAGAACAGGCCCCCCAGCGCCATCAGTACGCCGCCAGCCCAGATCCAGCGGACAAAGGGTTTGTAGTAGATACGCACCGCCCAGCCGCCATCCTCCAGCTCCTCGCCCAGCGCTGCATAGAGATCGCGGCTGAAACCCCCATCAATCGCCGCTTCGGTCATCATGGTTCGGGCCGCGGTATAGAAGCGTTTTTCCGCCTGCAGCGTCGCTTCCGGTTTTCCGTTGCGCGTGACATCGATAATCCCCATGCCCCCGCTGTAGTTAGGCCCCTGCAGGTTCTGCACGCCGCGGAAGACAAAGTGATAGTGATGGATGTCTACGCTATCCCCCGCCCGCATCCGTACGTCACGCTCCACGCTGTACTGCGTGCTGAAGGCGATACCAATCACCGTGACCCCGACGCCAAGGTGGCCCAGCACCATGCCCCAGTGGCTGCGGGAGAGGTGACGCAGCCCGGTCAGAAACGGATGGCGATGCGTGGCGCGTTCGTGCAGTTCCAGCAGCGTCAGCACAATGATCCAGAGGGACATCAGTAAGCCCACCACGGTCATCGCCGCAATGCGATCCTGCAGCCACCAGGGAATCATCATCGAACAGGCCAGGGTAACGAGCAGCGCCAGCGCCAGCCGTTTGGCCAGTTTCTGCGGTTCATCGCGCCGCCAGCGTACCAGCGGCCCGATCCCCATCAGCAGCGCAAACGGCGCCATCAGCCAGCTGAACATCGTATTGAAGAACGGCTCACCCACCGAAATGCTGCCCAGTCCCAGCTGCTTGTGCACCAGCGGCAACAGCGTGCCGAGCAGTACCACCAGCATGGCCGCAATCAGCAGCACATTGTTGCCCAACAGAAAGGATTCCCGTGACCAGGTTTCGTTCTGTACCCGGCTCCGCACCTGCCCCCCTTTGATCGCATAGAGCAGCAGCGAACTGCCGATGACAATCACCAGAAACGCGAGGATAAACATGCCGCGCGCCGGATCGGAAGCGAACGAGTGGACCGACACCAGCACGCCGGAGCGCACCAGGAACGTGCCGAGCAGGCTGAGCGAAAAGGCGGTGATCGCCAGCAGCACGGTCCAGGCCTTAAAGGTGCCACGCTTTTCGGTGACGGCCAGCGAGTGGATCAGCGCCGTGCCCGCCAGCCACGGCATGAACGAGGCATTCTCTACCGGATCCCAGAACCACCAGCCGCCCCAGCCCAGTTCGTAATAGGCCCAGGCCGAGCCCAGCACAATGCCGATAGTCAGGAAGACCCAGGCCGCGGTGGTCCAGGGGCGCGACCAGCGCGCCCACGCGGTATCGAGCCGTCCGGCCATCAGCGAAGCGATGGCAAACGCAAAGGCCACCGAGAACCCGACATAACCCATGTAGAGCAGCGGCGGATGGAAGATCAGGCCGATATCCTGCAGCATCGGGTTCAGGTCGTGCCCGTCTACAGGGAAGTCGGGCAGCGTGCGGGCAAACGGATTCGACGTCAGCAGGATAAACAGCAGGAAGCCGAGATTGATCATCCCCATGACCGCCAGTACGCGCGCCAGCGCGTCCTGTGGCATACCGCGACTGAAGATCGCCACGGCTAAGGTCCAGGTGCTGAGCAGCAACACCCATAGCAGCAGCGATCCCTCATGCGCGCCCCAGGTGGCGGCAATGCGGTAGTAGACCGGCAGCAGGCTGTTGGAGTTGGTGACAACATAGGCCACGGTAAAATCGTTGGAGATAAAAGCCCAGACAAGCAGCATAAAGGCCGCAGCGATACAGACAAACAGCCCACAGGCCAGCGGGCGCGCCATCGCCATCAGCCGCGCATCCTGACGAATTGCGCCCCAGAGCGGATAGCTGCTGAGCAGCAGCGCCAGCCCCAGCGCCAGACAAAGCAGAAAAGTCCCGGTTTCCGGCATCATGATGATTTATTTCCCGCCTGATACTGTGACTGCGGGCCGTTGTGATTGCTTTTCATTGCGTCTTCTATCTCCGGCGGCGTATATTTCTCATCGTGTTTGGCCAGCACTTCTCTGGCAACGATCTGGTTACCGTCCGCCAGCACGCCCTGCGCCACGACGCCCTGCCCTTCCCGGAACAGATCCGGCAGGATGCCTTCAAAACTGACGCTGACGACGCCGCGCGCATCATAAAGTTTGAACGTTACCGCCAGGCTGTTCGGGTCCCGGTGCACGCTGCCGGGCATCACCATGCCACCGACGCGCAGCCGCTGGCCCGCCTCCGGCTTCTCATGCGCCTCGCCTTTGCCATAGAGGATTTCACCCGGGGTATAAAACAGATCGATGTTTGAGCGCAGCGCATACATCACCAGCGCGGTGGCCAGGCCCAGGCCAAGCAGAATCGCAACGGCCGCACAGAGGCGATTGCGTCGACGGCTATTCACACACTCTCTCCTGCCGCTTCAGCCGCGGCTTTTCTGGATTTAGCTGCCCGGATGCGACGTTCACGCGCATCACGCTGGCGGATCTCCGCCAGCAGGCGGCGGCGCAGTAACAGGGTATGCAGCGTCAGTCCCGCCAGCGGAAGCAGCGTGCAGGCCACCGCCAGCCAGACGTAAAAGGCGTAGCCGCCCATGGCAAAAAAGGCGTGCCAGGAGGAAAAGGCCGGCGTCATTTCTGCTCTCCCCGTTTTGCGACGTCAAGAGCCCAGGGGCGATGGCGTTCCGTTAACAGAATCAGGTTGCGCAGCCGCATCAGCGTCAGCGTGATAAACAGCAGCAGATAACCGAGGATGGCCCAGCGCAGCGGCGTTCGCATCACCGGCGCAATCGCCTGCTGAAGGATGCCGGACGAGCCCTGATGCAGGGTATTCCACCACTGCACCGAGAAGTGGATGATGGGCAGGTTGACCACGCCGACCAGAATCAGGACGCCGGCGGCCCGGCCTGCGGTGCGGCGGTCATCGAACGCGTGCCAGAGTGCAATCACGCCCATATAGAGGAAAAGTAACACCAGCTCCGAGGTGAGGCGTGCATCCCAGATCCACCAGGTTCCCCACATCGGTTTGCCCCACGCGGAACCGGTGACCAGCGCAATAAAGGTAAAGACCGCGCCCACGGGTGCCATGGCGGCGGCAACCAGATCGGCCATTTTCATCTGCCACACCAGACCGGTAAACGCCGCGACGGCCATGGCGGCATAGATGCCCATCGACCACATGGCAGCGGGCACATGGATATACATGATGCGAAAACTGTCGCCCTGCTGATAGTCAGCGGGAGCAAATCCAAATCCCCAGATCCAGCCCAGCAGTAATGTCGCCACGCCTGCTATCGCAAACCAGGGCACCAGGCGCCCCGAAAGCTGATAGAGCCGTTCGGGCCGGGCCAGCTGATGTAACGCTTTCCACATATCAAATGCTCACATTAACGATAAAAAAGGCCGCGTCTTTTTATGCACGGTTACTGCAACGTAATCCGTAACGCCGCCGCCGTGGCAAACGGCGAGAGCGTGGCGCTGCCTGCCAGCATCGCGCCAAGAATCGCCAGATAGCCACCCATCGGCAGGCCCTGACTGGCGGCTTCCATCGCGGCACTGGCGAAGATCAACACCGGAATCGCCAGCGGCAACACCAGCAGACTGAGCAATACTCCGCCCCGGCGTAATCCCACCGTCAGCCCGACGCCGATGGCACCGAGAAAACTCAGGGTGGGCGTGCCGAGCAGCAGCGTCAGGGCCATCGCCCGCCAGCCATTGAAATCCAGCGACAGCAGCAGCGCCGCCAGCGGCGACAGGATAATCAGCGGCAGACCGGTGATCAGCCAGTGCGCCACGACTTTGCCGATGACCGTCACCGGCAGCGGCGAAGGCAGCAGCAGAAGCTGCTCCAGCGAACCGTCGCTGAAATCGTCGCGAAACAGGCGCTCCAGCGCCAGCAGCGACGCCAGCAGCGCCGCCACCCAGGCGACACCCGGCGCAATGCGCGCCAGCTGCTGCGGATCAGGTCCGATACCCAGCGGAAACAGGGTAATCACAATCAGGAAAAACCACAGCGGATTGACCACATCAGCGCCGCCACGAAAGGCGATACGCAATTCACGCTGAATCAGGCGAAACAGCATCAGCTTGCCTCCGCATCGCCAAGGCGAATTTTACGCACCCGCGCGGCCGCAGCGGGTAGATCCTGATGGGTTGTCAGGATCACGGCGCCCCCGTTATCGGCATGGGCGGCAAATCTGGCCATTAATTTTTCAACCCCCGCTTTGTCGATGGCGGTCAGCGGCTCATCCAGGATCCAGACGCGGGCCTGGCTGAGCCAGAGGCGCGCCAGCGCGACGCGACGCTGCTGACCCGCCGACAACCGGCTTACCGGCACCTCTTCGTCACCCGTGAGGTCGACACTGTCAAGCGCAGCAAAAATCTGCGCGTCACTGCAGTCAGGATGGTAGAACCGCAGATTTTCCAGCGGCGTGAGGACGCCTTTAACGCCGGGATGATGGCCCAGATAAAGCATTGCCTGATGCCAGGCGTCGCGCTGCCGCAGGATCGGCTGCTGCTGCCAGCGTATCTCACCCTGCTCAGGACGGCTCAGCCCCGCCAGCAGTCGCAGTAGCGAGGTTTTACCGGCACCGTTGGGGCCTTCAATCTGCACAATGTCACCGGCAGAGACGCGAAATGAGAGCTGCTGAAACAGCGCGCGTTCATCGTATGCACAAGTGAGCGTAATGATTTCCAACATCGAGGGGGGAATCGCACCAGCTAAAAGTGGCCGGGATATTACCACAATGTTGCTAAGGGCCGAAGTCTGAGCCGCTGCTCAGGCGCGCTGTCAGGGGTTTATTCGTGCGGTCTGGCGCTGAGTCTGAATAAAAATGCAGGTATGAAAAAGCTTGTTACGCTTATTCGCATCGCTCGTTACATAATTGGCAAATAAAAAACAGCTACGCTTATTACGCCACAGCACTATCACCAGGAGAAAATATGAAGCCTTCATCAGGTAATGAACAGGGTCCTAACGACGTCGATAGCGAAGAGAAGGACAAGGGCACTGACATCGAAGTCGATGAGGAGGCATTACCCTCCCGCGCCGCGGCGATCCATGAAGAGATCCGTCAGGATGGGGAGAAAGAGCTGGAGCGTGACGGGATGGCCCTGCTCTGGTCAGCCATTGCCGCAGGCCTCTCCATGAGTGCCTCACTGATGGCGAAGGGGATATTTAAGGTCCACCTTGATGGCGTGCCGGGTGCATTTCTGCTGGAAAATCTCGGCTACACCTTTGGCTTTGTCATCGTCATTATGGCGCGCCAGCAGTTATTTACCGAAAATACCGTCACGGCAGTGCTGCCGGTCATGCACAAACCGACCTGGGGTAATGGCGGTCTGCTGTTACGGTTATGGGGTATTGTCCTGCTGGGTAACCTGATCGGTACGGCACTGGGTGCGCTGGCCTTTAACGAGATGCCCATTTTTGACGAGGCGACCCGTCAGGCCTTTACCGACATCAGCATGAAAGTGATGGAGAACTCGCCCGGCTCGATGTTTGCCAACGCCGTCATTTCCGGCTGGATTATCGCCACCATGGTCTGGATGTTCCCCTCTGCGGGCGGGGCCAAACTGGTGGTCATTGTCATGATGACCTGGCTGGTTGCGCTGGGCGATCTGGCGCACATCGTGGTGGGATCGGTGGAGGTGCTCTATCTGGTCTTCAATGGCAGCATCAGCTGGCATGAGTTCCTCTGGCCGTTTGCCCTGCCTACCCTGCTCGGCAACATCACCGGCGGCACCCTGATTTTTGCGCTGATCAGTCACGCACAGATCCGTAATGACATGAGTGAAGCGGCGGTCGCCAAAGCGAAGGCGGAAAAGCGCAGGCAGGAGAAGCGTCGTGAGCGTGAAGAGCGCGGAGAAAAAGAGGAAGGTGCTGAATAACTGTCGTCAGGTAAAAAAGTGCAGCGCAGAAGGATTTGCGCTGCACGTGTTATCTGGCCCCTGCATGAAAAAAGTGGTCTCAAAAGAGAGGCTGAACAGCGACATTGCTGACGTAATGAGCAAACGCGCGGCGACCTGATGAATCTCATCGCCTGTTTCGCTATACTGCGTGCCGCTGTCCCCTTAGTTAAATGGATATAACGAGCCCCTCCTAAGGGCTAGTTGCAGGTTCGATTCCTGCAGGGGACAATATCTGCCCTCTCCTTTACACCTGCCCGCATTACAAAACCTGCTTTTTACCGGCGCGATAACTCCTCACGGGTAATTGGGTCAGAATGCTGTCCATGACGTTTCGTCACACACCGATTCTGACCCGGTAATACGATTTCCGGAATGTCACTCGGGCAGGCATTGAGCAAAGTCTGCAGAACATTCATCCGCGCTGACTGCATCGCGGTCACCATGCTTATAGCGGACTTAATCACACCGCCTTTTCGCGCCTGCGACTACTCTGCGGCATTCTGTTTTATTTCAGCATAGCTGGCTGTTAACTGTTTCAGATGCATCTCCAGCTGCGCGCGGGCTGCCGCAGGCAAAGGCGCACCAGCCGGTTGTTGAGACAATACGCGCAGTTGTTCTTCAGCGGGTATCGATCTGTTAAATGAGTGCATCGCAGTAAAAACGATGGATTTCAGCTCACTCACCGTGATGTATTTGCCTTTCTGCTGATCCAGCCCGTTCAGCCTGTTGCTCAGGTTTTTTAGCGTTGTCATCCCCTGATCCCAGCCATTGCGCTGCTCTGGCGACAACACGGCCGCGTTAAGGTTTTGCTGCCACTGATCTGCCAGGGATTTGCCCTGCTCCGGCCACAGCGCCTGAGCCTGCTCTGTGAGTGTCCGGCTGTAGGCGATACTCCAGTCAGGAGGCAATCTGTCCAGTCGGGCCAGCTGCTGCTCCGTTTGTGTAATGAGAGACTGGGGTAGCGGCGGTTGCCGGCGTAACCGCTCCAGATCTTCCGGCGCAAGCGGTGAAGGTAGCGGTGCCAGCGATGCGGCAAACCGGACCTTCAGGGGTTCGGACCGGTTCAGAGAATGCCATGCCCACCCTGCCGCCATGCATATCATCAGCATGGCGCACATCCCGGCAGCAAAGAATGTCCATCTGTTAACCGGGACGGGCGCAGCGGCCAGCACGTCCACGTTCGGCTGCGGTTCCGATTGCGCGACATATATCCACTTCACTGCCCTGCCCTGAGCATCATCAGACCGGCAACCGGCAGGCTCCTTTGAGGCGGCTGTCGCCTCCTTCATCACGGTGGCAGGCAATACGGTATCTGGCTGAGTGTCCGGCGCGGTGCAGGCCGTGCCATCACTATTTTCCAGCCGGACAGCACTCATGTGAATCTGAGTACGCAACGTATCGAGCTGGCTCAGATGCTTAAGCTCCAGACGCTGCAGTACCTCTCCCAGTCCGGTAAGCAGTTGCTCCGCCCGATAGAGCTGGCTGAGGTCGCTGTAATTTAACGGGAGCGAGCGCATTCGTTGCTGCAAACGGTGACTCAGACTGCTGAGGATTTCCATACGGGCATGGACTGGCTGAGGCCACAGCGCCCCCCACTGATGTCTGACCAGGGCCTCGATTATCGTCAGCCCTTCATTGAGCCCGAATAAGCCAGCCAGTTGCGCACGCGCCAGCGTATACCAGGCTGCCGTTTGCAATTCCACGCCGTTCTGCTCAAACAGTGAAAGGCAGAGCTTTTCAACATACTGCCAGTTCACATCCGGGCGCGCCGGATGTGTCAGCTTACCGAGTTCATCGCGCAGGGCGCTGTAATCCGGCAGCGTGCGCGGATCACCGCCGGTTTTGATTTTTCGCGGGGAAGTGTCATTCATGACCAGTTGTCCATTGGGTAGATCTGAAGGGATGAAAGATGTTCGTTTAAATGGCAGGGAGGATTTCAGGCAATTAACAGGTTTAAAAATCACGCACTCTTTTACAGCCTCAGACGCTACTGCAGGAGCGCAATAATCAGGCTAAAAAATGTGCTCTCGTTAAACCCCTGCCCGGAACGGGAGAGATCACCAGACGGAGCAAAGGTCCAGTCGTTCACCGAAACTGACCGCATGAATAGTCGTCCCAATGGCGTCACCTGCACGCCATCCCGGAAGGTCACCTCCACGCATCCTGTTACGCCCTGACCGTACAGGAATACCGGCACAAAGTTTACAGACCGGTTGTCGATATGGAGGACGATACTGGCAATCTCAAACGCTCCGCTGTCGACCAGCAGGTCCGTGACGGACACGGACTGCGTTTCAACATGCAGGCCGGTATCTGTCAGCCATATATCCATCTGCTCCTGAAGCTGTGTCATTCGCAGGCGGAATGCCGCTATATCAGCCTGCGTTTTACAGGTAAATGAGACCGGGTCACGTTGCCTGTCCTGCAGTTTTTTGAGGAACTGTGTTTTTAGAGACATGGTGCTTTCTGGCCTCAGATCCGGGTTGTGGTGTCGAGATAGTGATGTTGCTTCAGGTGCCTCAACAGCACCCGCCCCTCGGGCATAAACTCAGTGCCGTAGCGGACAAGTCCGACGCCTTTCAGCTCTGCATCAATGGCATAGCGCAGTTCGCCGGGCACGTGCTGCTCAAGCAGAACAACGTCTATCTTTTTCAGGCGGGGCTCATACCCACTTCACCCAGCAGGCGGGTGATAAAGTGCAGGTCATCCTCACCGTACTGCATCACCTGCTCACGGCGCGGGTACTCTTTTGACAGCGAGAACAGAAAATCCTGGCCGCGCATGTTGTGACGCTCGCGCAGGATTTTTTCCACAATCTGCGGGACCGACATGTCCTGATAGATGGCGTTCTGGTGCGAACGGTCGAGCAGCGCCAGGCGTGGCCGGAGTGTCAGGGCATAATGGGTTTCATCTTTTGAGGTGCTGAGGCGTTCAAAGCCGGTCACTACCCCCTGAAGGGTGCGCACGGCCTGCTGCACTTTAATGCCGTAACCCTGGTCCACCGGGGCCTGCACCGTCAGCGAGCCGGTTTTCATCAGCATCATCTCTTTGCTGATGGCATGGTCAGAGCTTGTGAATTCAATGCGGTAGCTGAACGGTTTACTTAAGGCCTCATCGCCCTCAAAGGCCAGCACGTCAGGTTCCGCCGTACAGCCTTTCACTGCCAGCATGTGGTGGTTATGACTGAATCTGATCGGGGGATGACTGCTCATACGTTCTCTCCCTCAGTCCGGTTAAAGTCCAGCGAGATACCTTCTTCGTCGCTCCAGCCGAGCGTCAGGGTGTGTGGTTTCTGCTTCGCGGCCATGTGGGTCAGCAGTTGCTGGCTCAGCACCGGCAGAATCTGCTGATTAAGCAGGCTGTCGACGTTGCGTGCGCCGGCAACCACGCGTTTGCCGATTTCCTTCTCCAGGCTCAGCAGTTCGGTCTGTTCGTCTTTCATCAGCGAAGAGAGCGGCACGCCTGTCCAGTCGGCAATGACGGTGGCAACGGTGCGCACGTCCACATCGATCGAGAGCAGTGGATTGCTGTGCTGCATTCCGTTCAGTTGCTGTTGCAGCGCGTGAGTTTCGCCCTGACGGGAGAAGTCCTGGCGGCTTTGCAGCAACTGCTCTGCGACTTTCAGCTCCTGACCGTGCCGGGTTTCCAGCTCATCAAGTTTGAGGATCAGTTGTACTTCTTCCTGCCCGATAAGCGTCAGACGCTCGCTGTGGCTCTGACTGCCAAAAGCAATATCTTCCAGCAGTGCCTGCTTCTCCATTTCAAGCGAAGTAATCTGCGCGCGAATGCGGGTCAGCTGCTCCGGAACGGTATCAAGGCTCATGCGCACGCGGGCGGCGGCGGTGTCGAGCAAATCGACCGCTTTGTCCGGCAGCTGGCGACCGGTCAGATAACGGCGGGAGAGCGTGACCGCAGCGCGCACTGCATCATCGGTGATATGCACGTTATGGTGCTCGGCATAGCGGGATTTGAGACCGCGCAGCATCAGGCAGGCGGTCTCATCATCCGGCTCGTCGACCTTTACCATCTGAAAGCGACGCTCCAGCGCGGCATCGCGCTCGAAGTACTGTTTGTACTCGCTCCAGGTGGTCGCGGCGAGAGTGCGCAGTTCGCCGCGCGCCAGCGCCGGTTTCAGCAGGTTGGCGGCATCCGCGCCACCCGCCTGATTACCGGCACCGATAATGGTGTGGGCTTCGTCGATAAACAGCAGAATCGGTAGCGGAGACTGCTGCACCGCGTCGATGATGTTTTTCAGACGCTGTTCGAACTCGCCTTTCACGCCCGCGCCCGCCTGCAGCAGCCCCAAATCCAGGGTGCGCAGAACAACCGGCCTGAGAGATTCCGGCACGTTGCCTTCGGCTATACGCAGCGCCAGGCCTTCCACCAGCGCGGTTTTCCCCACACCCGGTTCGCCCACCAGAATCGGGTTGTTCTTGCGACGGCGCGAGAGAATGTCCACCATCTGGCGGATTTCCGTATCACGGCCAAACACCGGGTCGATTTTGCCCTCTTTCGCTTTCGCAGTGACATCGAGGGTGAATTTATCCAGCGCGTTCTGCAGCGCCGGGCTCAGCTCGCCTTCTTTCAGCTCGGCACCCACCGGACGGCCGACAAATTCCATCCCGCCGCTGTGGCTCTGCGCAAGTTCCGCTTCCTGCTGCAGTTCCGGGCGTTCGTCCGACTGTGCATCGAGCAGCGGACGCAGACGTTCCAGCTGACTCTGGCCCAGTGTCAGGAGTGGCCACAGCCCGTCACAGCGCACCAGTTTCTGTTTATCTGCCAGCGCCATTAGCAGATGGACGCTGCGGATTTGTTCCTCACCGTTCAGAGAAGCAATCAGCCAGGCTTGCTGCAGCAATGTCTGAATGGTGTCAGACAGTTGAGGACGCTGGCGTACTGAACGCGGCTGCTTATCCAGCCAGGCAAGCAAATCCTGCCAGATGGCGTCCATATCCCACTCATAGCGGCGGGCCAGCACCGTCAGATCACCTTCACCCTGCTCCAGCAGTTTCAGCAGCCAGTGCTCCGGCAGGATTTCAGCATGGGCGCGAATCTGACACAGGGAAGCTGCCCCTTCCATCGCACGGGCGCAGTAAGGGTTGAGACGTCGAAGAAGGATTGCCGGGTTTTCCATATTTGCTTGCTCACTGTTGAGGACCGTTCAGGCACGCTACCGCCCCTGGCCGTTACCGAGGCCCATGAGGTCTGTTTCCGGGATGTGATGTTTTTTGCTGAGCGCCCGCACAGGCAGACGCTCAGCAAAAAGAGCGGACAGAGAAGCTCTGCCCGCTCGTGACTTATGCGGTGGCGCGTTCGTTCCAGGAGTCGGAATGAATGATGTTGCCGTCTTTGTAGGTCCAGGTGATTTTTTCGTAGCGCAATTCAATCTGCTCAAGATGATTGTGCTTCTCGAAAGCCGGATTTTTGATGTCGTGCATCACCGGGTTCACTTTCACCACCTTCACGTTTTCCAGTCTGGTGTTGAAGTACTCCACTTCCTGGCCCGCGTCGTTGATCCTGTACCATTTGAATTCAGCAGATTTGAGGGTCTGCCCGGTGGTCACTGCCTTGTACAGATAGGGGCTGGAGGAGTCGATCTCCTTGGTAAACAGGAACGGGGTGTGAATACGGGTGCCGGTCAGCTTGCCGGTGTTGTTGTCGGTCGGGATGTAGAGGTTATGCTGCTGTGCAACCACTTCAATGCTGCCGTCTCGATCCTGAACGTCCACGGACCCTTTGATGTCCGCGCCGCCGGCCATGCATCATCGCGTGTCCAGCGGCCCTGCGAATCCTGCTGCAGACGGGCGACCGGGCAGGTCAGGTAATCACTGTTGTTCTGATGAGCAAAACGCAGCGTCAGCGCGGGCTGCATCACCGCAATCTGACGGGTATCTTCCCCAAAGAGGTTGCGAACATCCCGCCAGCACTGACGATAACGAACCGGGCGATCGGCTACCTCATCAGGCTTAAGACAGTTGCCCCCGTTTGCCCGCATCAGCGGAAGCGCCAGAACCACCCCGACATCCCGGGATTCCCCTTCAAGCGCCAGCACCGGTGGCAGGTCATCGCCCCTATTCGTGTCGACCAGCGTGCCGTCGGGAAAGCGGATGTGCAGATGACTGGCCTGCAGGCGGCCCAGTTTTAATGCGTCAGGTTCAAAAGTTGCCTCAATCACCCCCCAGGGATGGGAGAGCCCCAGTCGGGCGATGCATTCCGCTGACCAGGCCGCATACGCGGCCTGCTGCTGGAAATGCTGGGGTGAGATCATCTGCCCCCGGCCCCATAACGGCTGTTCCGTTTTCATTGGCTTCCTGCCTTAGCTTACGATTTGGCCTTAGGCATCTGAGAAACCAGTGAGAGGTTGACGTCCATCCCTTCCACCTGGAAGTGCGGCACGGCATAGAGCTTCACGCGGAAGAAGCCGGGGTTATCCTCAATGTCTTCCACCACCACTCTGGCGTCACGCAGCGGGTGAGAGGCCTGCAGCTCGTCGCCTGGGTCGGTCATTTCCGTGACCAGACTGCGCACCCAGGTATTCAGCTCCAGCTCCAGCAGACGACGGTCTTTAGTGGTGCCGATGTTTTCACGCTGAATCAGCTTCAGATAGTGGGCAATACGCGACAGCAGGAAGATGTAGGGCAGACGGGCATTAATACGGCTGTTGGCCGTCGCATCTGCCGTATCATACAGCGCAGGTTTTTGAGTGGAGTTCGCCGAGAAAAAGCAGGCATAGTCGCGGTTTTTGTAATAGGACAGCGGAATGAAACCCAGGTTGGCAAATTCAAATTCGCGGGTTTCCGGGATCATGACCTCGGACGGAATTTTCACCTGATTGCCGGTGCCAAGGTCATACAGATGAATAGGCAGATCCTGAACCGCACCACCGGCCTGCGGGCCCCGAATCTGTACACACCAGCCGTTATTGATAAAACTGCGCACCATGTTTGCCGCAAAAGCAAAAGAGGCGTTGGTCCAGAGATATTTGTCGTGATCCGGGCCTTTCACTTCCTCAACATAATTGAAGCTGCGAACAGGCACAGTGTCCGGGCCATAGGGCAGACGGCCCAGCACACGCGGCATGACCAGACCGATGTAGCGGGAGTCGTCCGTCTCGCGAAAGGATTTCCACTTGATGTATTCCGCGCGGTCAAAGTAGTTACCGATATCCTTGATAGCAGCTACTTCTTCCATCGAATCTTTCAGGAAGAATTTCGGGCCAGCCGAGCCGATAAACGGCATATGTGCTGCGGCAGAGACTTTGGAGATGTTGCGCAGCAGCGCGACATCCTGCGCAGACGCATCAAACTCATAAGCGGAAATCAGCGCGGCAATCGGTTCGCCACCCGGTGTATCATACTCTTCGATATAGGTTTGCTTATACAATCCGCTCTGGATGATTTCCGGGCTGTCTTCGAAGTCCTGACGCAGCTCTTCTTTTGACATATCCAGCAGTTCAACCTTCACGTTCTGACGGAAATCGGTTTTATCAACCAGGGATTTCACGCCGCGCCACAGGCTTTCCACTGCCTGGAATTCTTCGCTATGCATCACGGCATCAAGCTGGCGGCTGATCTGATAGTCCAGTTCTGCGATATGGTGGTCAATCAGGTTTTTGTCAAGCTTTTCGACTTTTGAGCCCGACTTTGTCAGGCATTCCAGAAACACCTGCATCCCGGCAGTCAGACGCTCATCCGCGGTCGCATCTGACATCGCCTGCGCGTCCTGCCAGATGTCCAGCGCACTCAATTCAGACACCGGGTTCAGGTTGATTTTTTCAAACAGGGAGGCATATACCCCACCGGCAACAGGACGTTCCAGCACGACACTCTCGCCACCCGCGGCATTCTCATTTTTTACAGACATCAGCATCTTCCTTATTAATCCGTTAAAGCATCGTGATCGTTATGGCTGTTTCGGGGCCAGGGCGGAGAGTTCGGCTCTGAGTTCTGCGCTCAATGCCGGATCGAGCAGAATCTTTTCCAGCTCTTTTCGGAATGCCTGGTTGTCCAGCAGGTTGGCTTTTAAATCGCGAAGTAAATTGCGCATGGAAAGCATGGCTTTCAGCTGGGGTATTTGCCGTGAAACCTGTTCCGGGGTGAAATCCTTCATGCTCTGGAATGTCAGCGTGATATTTTCCTCACTGCCATCACCGGCAAGTGTGTTTTTAACGGTCAGATTGACGTTTGGGGAATATTCGGAAAGCACTGCGTCAAAGTTATTTTTGTTGAGATTAACTTTCTTACGCTCAGACAGGGGTTCAGATTCCTGACCATGACTGAAGTCACCCGCCACCAGTAATTTCAGGGGGAGTTCCGTTTTCTTGCTTGCGCCCCCCGTATGCAAATCGAGTTTCAAATTAATACGTGCCTTAGGCACTTCACTCTGGAAACTATCCGACATCTCATCATCCCTCAGATTATCGCTACATGGATTTTTCAGACTAAAGCTATAGACGCACGATAATAGAATAATGATCGAGATAAGATCAAATATTAAGATCATTACGCTATTTACTCAATATATTAAGAATTTTCTGCTGAATTTTAATAGCGGTGATTGTCGCCATACCAGCGATTTGAGCCAGAAGTGAGCAATTAAATAAACATTTATGTCGCTGCAGTGAAAACGAACGAAAAATTACGCGTAAATGGTTATGGCATTGATTTGCATCAATACAGCCACACCAAAAAGAGTCATTGACTGACTGAAGGAGCATTCTGGAACAGAAGATATAAAGGCGGACAGAAACGTCGGACGTTATAACGCGGGCTGACAGGAGAAACTGTGGAATATTCCTAAGAAAGATGTCCAGAATGACATCGAATTTTATTAAGACAAAGCGTGCCTGATTTAATGCGATAATTGCAGGAACCGCTGGTGAGAATAGATTTAAACCCTCCCCCCCACCCAGCCAGCGCGGTGATTTACGCCACCAGAAGATACCGATTCACGCACTCTTTAAAACGCGGCCGGAGAACATTTAAAACGTTTTTAAAAACCGCCTTCAGCTCTGCGCCCGACGGCAGGCGGAGGGCGTCATGCCATAAACCTGGCGGAACCGATGGCTGAAATGCGCGGAAGAGTGAAAACCACACTGAAAGGCAATTTCAGTCAGTGTCAGATCGGGACGTGCCAGCAAAGCGTGTGCGCGTGCCATCCGACGCTGCATCACAAACTGGTGTGGCGCTGCGCCGGTGGTGTGCCGGAACATGCGGGCAAAGTGAAACTCGCTGAGCGCCGCTTCCTGTGCCAGCACCGCCAGGGTTAAAGGCTGGTCGAGATGCGTTTCAATAAAGTCCAGCACCCGCCGTAACACCGCCGGTGCCAGGCCGCCCCGCACCTGGGGCAGCTGCCACTGCACGTCGCTGTAGTGCTGCAACAGGTGAGTCAGCAGTAAGGTGGAGGCGCTGCTCAGCATCACCTGACTGGCAGGCTGCTGCCAGTCGCAGCTCAGCAGAAAGTGCCGGTAAAGCTGCGTGATACGGTCGTCAGCAGAAAAGATTTTCTCATGCAGGGTTAACTGTGCCGGGCTGCGATCCCATACCCGCTCAGCCAGTTGTCGCAGCTGCGTCTCACTGCAGTAGAGATGGACAAAGGCGAGATCGGCCCGCAGGTCCCAGGTCGACTCGGTGCCGGCAGGCATCAGACAGAAGCGATCCGGTGCCCCACCGTTGCGCCAGCCATGCGCAGTTTTGTGCCAGGTGTCATATCCCCCCGCGACATAGAGGCTCAGCGTGTGGTGATCGCTGAAGTTGGTGACACGATCGCCACTGTTAAACCAGGCGGCCAGCTGAATGCCGCTGTGAAGCTGCACCTGATCACGCAGTTGGGCTTTCTGGCGCTGCAGCATTTCAAAAGTCTGATAAACAGGCATCGGGGTCGCATTTCAGGTTGAACAGAGTGCCAGTTTACGGACAACGCGGGACAGAAAACAGGTCACATCGGGACGACACAGAAAAATGCGCAAGATTTTGCAAACTCCGCGCAATCCGCTGTAAGACCTGATTGCCGTACCGGGGCAGACTCCGCGTTTTAACGTGGAGATTCAGGCCATGAACCTGTTTTTATATCTTTCTGTGGTGGTGATCTGGGGCACAACCTGGATTGCGATTTATGCGCAACAGTCTGCGGGCGCCAGCGCGGTGACCGTCGCGGTTTTCTGGCGTTTTTTACTGGCCTCGGTGGTGATGCTGCTTCTGCTTAAGCTGATCAAGCGGCTGGATAAGCTGACCCTGCGCGATCATCTCTTCTGTCTGCTGCAGGGCTGCTGTGTGTTTGGCTTCAATTTTGTCTGTTTCTATTACGCTTCGGGATATATCAGCAGTGGTCTGGAGTCGGTCATCTTCTCCATGGCGGTGATCTATAACGCCATTAACAGCTGGATATTTTTCCGTCAGCGCCCTTCTGCGCGACTGCTTCCGGCTATGGTGCTGGGTATGGCAGGCATTGTGGCGCTGTTCTGGCACGATCTGCGCAACACAGAGACCTCTGCGGGCCTGCTATGGGGCATTGGATTAAGTGCGCTGGGCACGCTGGGATTCTCATTCGGCAATATGATCAGTCAGCGGCATCAGCGTCTGCATCGTGACGTGCTGACCACCAACAGCTATGGCATGTTGTACGGCGCGTTAATGATGGCGCTGGTTTCACTGCTTCAGGGGGTTTCACTGCAGCCGACGTGGAACGCGCAGTGGACAGGCGCGGTAAGCTATCTGGCGATTGTGGGATCGGTGATGGGGTTTGGTGCCTACTTTACGCTGGTGGGTCGCATCGGTGCCAGCCGGGCGGCCTATACGACGGTGCTGTTTCCGCTGGTCGCGCTGGCGCTGTCAACCCGCTATGAGGGATATGAGTGGCACGCCAGTGCCATCCCTGGCCTTGTCATGATTTTGCTGGGCAATGTCGTGATGTTTGCCCGCTGGCCGCTCAGCGTTAGCCGGGCGACCGTCTGACAGAGATGCGGGCATAGCGCCCGCATGGGCTGGCTGTTATGCCCACGACTGCGGGAGGAGTTGCTGCGGCTGATTGATCGCTTTGCGCGCAATCCAGTAGAGCAGAACACGCTCATCGTCACCGTCACGGTCAGCCATCGACAGCAGCTTGAGTGCCAGCGTCGATTTCGTCACAGGCTGCTGTTCTGTACTGAGTTCAACCACGGCCTGACCGATGATGCAGCAGACTTCATCTTCACTGGTAGTGGATTCATATGTCCGGTCTTTCATATTTCCTCCTGTTGAGTGAACCCCTATCCTGGCAAAAGATCCGGAAACCTGCTTACAGAAACAGCAGTGTGAAACATTATCTTACCGCTCATTACGCTTACTCATCAGGTTGCCGCTTTGGTTACCTTCAGCGCGACCTCACAGAGAGTGCACAATGCCATTCATACCCGCTGGATGGCATTTCATTCCCTGATCCGTTCCGTTCATGCGTTTGCTACGCCTGCGCGCGCGTTACTGCTTTATTCTGACCGCAGTTTCCAGATTCCCGGACGGGAGAGATAAATGATGAACCAGACGCAGCAGGCTTCATACCAGCGTTCCCGCTGGCTTACATTGTTCGGCACCGTAATCACTCAGTTCGCGCTGGGGTCAGTCTACACATGGAGTCTTTTCAACGGCCAGCTCTCCCACAAGCTGAATGCACCGATCAGTCAGGTGGCTTTTTCGTTTGGCCTGCTGAGTCTGGGGCTGGCAATTGCCTCGTCACTGGCCGGTAAATTACAGGAACGTTTTGGCGTGCGCCGCGTCACAATCGGAGCCGGTGTGCTAATGGCGGTCGGCTTCTGGCTGACCGCGCAGGCTGATAACCTGATGATGCTCTATTTCAGCGCCGGGTTGCTGGTGGGTCTGGCCGATGGGGCGGGTTACCTGATGACGCTGTCAAACTGCGTGAAGTGGTTCCCGGAGCGCAAAGGGATGATCTCTGCCTGTGCCATTGGCGCATATGGCCTGGGCAGTCTGGGATTCAAGTTCATCTGCGGCGCTCTGCTGGCCTCGGTGGGTCTGGAGCAGACCTTTATGATCTGGGGCGTGCTGGCCATGTCGATGATTATCCTGGGGGCTTTGCTGATGCGCGATGCGCCTCTGCAGGAAAACAGCAGCAGCCAGCGAGGTCAGCAACAGGCGCGTGATTATACGCTGGCACAATCGGTGCGTATGCCGCAGTACTGGATGCTGGCGCTGATGTTCCTGACCGCCTGCATGAGTGGTCTCTATGTTATCGGGGTGGCTAAAGACATTGGTGAAGGCCTGGTGCATCTGACCACCCAGACTGCCGCCAGTGCCGTCACCGTGATCGCCATCGCTAACCTGAGCGGTCGTCTGGTGCTGGGCGTGCTGTCCGACCGGATGATGCGCATCCGGGTGATTTCACTGGCGCAGATAGTGTCGCTGATCGGGATGAGCGTGCTGCTTTTCACCCGGATGAATGAGAGCACTTTCTTCCTGTCGCTCGCCTGTGTGGCCTTCAGCTTTGGCGGAACCATCACGGTATTCCCTTCGCTGGTCAGTGACTTCTTCGGCCTTAACAACCTGACCAAAAACTATGGCCTGCTCTATCTCGGCTTTGGCATCGGCAGCGTACTGGGCTCACTGGTTGCCTCACTGTTTGGCGGTTTCACGGTGACATTCAGCCTGATTATGACGCTGCTGGTCATCTCCCTGTTCCTGTCACTCACTATCCGTCTGCCACAGCGTACGGTTGCGCCAGCACCGGTATTGCAGCGTCACTGATCCTGTCGGGCCGTGTTGCCACGGCCCGTTCATCCTCAGCCGCGGAAACGCGGCTCTGCCACACCCGCCACGGCCACGTCCACAGCAAAGAGATCGCCCGACAGGGGATAGCGCGCCAGCTCCTCCTC
Source organism: Pantoea sp. Sc1 (assembly GCF_000255315.1). NCBI lineage: Bacteria > Pseudomonadati > Pseudomonadota > Gammaproteobacteria > Enterobacterales > Erwiniaceae > Pantoea > Pantoea sp. Sc1. The sequence continues at coordinate 1,297,467 of NZ_AJFP01000001.1, read as the reverse complement.
CGTTCGATCTTCCCGTGAGCTGGTGATAAACAGCGTTTTAAGGTCGGCGCCGCCAAAGGCCACCATGGTTGGCCACTTCACCGGCAGCAGGATCTCATCGACGATTTCACTGCTCTGCGGGTCGATACGCACCACACGTCCGCCATCGAACTGGGCTGACCAGTAAAATCCTTCGCTATCCACCGCAGCACCATCCGGTAGTCCCCCTTTCGCATCGAAGCGCCGGAATACCGTACGCTCGCCCGGTTCCCCCTGCTCATCTAAAGGATAGCGATAGAGGGTCTCGTTCGGCGTGTCACTGTGATACATCCAGCGCCGATCGGGGGAGAAAGCCAGCCCGTTAGAGATTTTGATGTCGCGCGCTTTCACCTCCAGCGTCAGGTCGGGCGTGACGCGGCAAAGCAGGCCGCCATTTTTATCCTGCGGCTCCCACAGGCTGCCACACCAGAAATTGCCCCAGGGATCGACGCGTCCATCATTGAACCGGCTTAACGGCGCGTCACCCGGATTTTCGGCAATCTTTTTCTCAGGCCGGCCCTGTGCGTCCAGCAGCCAGACACCGTTACGCAAGGCGGCGATCAGTCCACCCTGCTCGCGCAGACCAATGCAGCCTACCTCTTCCGCCTGCGGAAAAGTCTGCAGTTCACCGCTGGCCGGGTCGAAACGGTGAATCGCCGGTGCCAGAATATCGACACTCCACAACACCTGTTCTTCCACTGACCAGAGCGGACATTCGCCCAGCTCAGCCTGTAATGCCAGAATATGTCTTACTTCATGTGCCATGTTTTTCTCCCGTTAAACTGACCTGCTAATAATGTAGTGATAAAAACGGTCATATGAGAATTATTTTCGCTTGATTTTAAGAAGATTCTCTCTGATAGTGTTTATTATTCAGCCCATTCTGATTTCTTTATTTTCAGCCGCCGCAGAAAAGACCGCGCTGAAATATTCCGTCATATCTGTTTAAATAACTCTACAAAGCCTGCATTCTCACTCCACTTTTCCGTCGTAATGTCATAGTCATTGGAAAAGAGGAGACGCTTCCGATGAAGAGATTAATTAAAGTCGCTTCGGTGGTAACGCTGATGACCTTATTAAGCGGTTGTATCATCAGCCCGAGGCACGACAACGGCTGGCACCATGGAGGTGGCGGGTATCACGGAGGCTATTACGGAGGTCATCACGGAGGGTATCATGGCGGTCACCATCGCCATTAACGGGCAAAGATGTCACACAGCATAAAATAAAAATATAACATCGTCAGGGCGGGATAATTATCCCGCCCTTTTTTATTTAGCTTTTTATGGCGTAATTACACTGGAACCACGCTTTCTTCAGCCCCGGAATATGACTTTCCTGTGCCGGCAGCGCCTCCACTTTATCAAATCCTTTGTTGCTGCAGTAATTCGCCAGGTCAATATCCATCGCATCACGATTGACCTTCAGCGGGTCAAACCGATACTGAACGGTATTTGAGCTGGGATCTTCGTCAACACGTTCAAATGCCCCGGGTTTGCTGGAGGTACATCCACTCAGCAGAATAAGCGCCAGTGCGCCGGTAATTAATTTTTTCATTTCGTTGTCCTCACTTTGCCGCGCAGTGTATGACGCGGCCTGTCACGCATCCATAGGATTAATGCGCGAAAAATCGAAACCTTAGAAGATTTTGCCAATTAATGCGATACGATTAAACGGCTATCGCTATCGTACCAGACATGACAGGATGCAGTCAGACCCAACGAAAGACTGCACCACACCAGGAAATGCCAAAAATAAGAATCTGTTCCTCTCTTCCCTGCCCGCGCTTAGCGGGCTTTTTTTTGCCCGCTTCCGGCCATCCGTTACTGACCGGTCAGGGCAATCATTCTACGTAACAGATTAGCGGCGCGCTTGTCAGGTAATGCCAGAATGGCACTGTAGAGATCGATAGACATGGCACACAGCGATGAACGGTCTACCGCCGTGTCGGCAGGCATATTCAGCTGCTGCAGCTTTTCGCCCCACTGCTGATAGAGGCGACCGACGATGTTCTGCAGATCCGCCTGTGCCAGCGGCTTATCCAGTGGCTGATCGGGCGGAGGACTGTTCAGCAGCAGCTGTTCCATCGCATCCGCCTCCTTGCGATTCAGGGAAGGTGGCAGCGTGGTCAGCAAATTGATGCCTCCGCTCACCTGCGGATAGAGATAACGGAAGCAGAGGCCCGGATCGAGTCTGTTCAGCGCCTTCATCTCTTCGACTGAAACGCGGATATAGTTAACAACCGCCTGATCCGTTCCGCGCATCAGCCGCTGATTAATCACCTCGATCAGCCAGCCGCGCAGTTCGCCCGTCGCCTGCTCAGCCGGTTCTCCGGCCCGGATGCGGCGGGTCAGCTCCTGGGTCAGCAGCAGCCACAGCGCCGGTTCCTGCGTCTGCAGCACCCGGTAGCCCGGCATTGTTGCCAGCTGCTTCACCGCCTGCTCATGCTGGCTGGCCTGCAACCGATGCGGGGCGACCCAGCTGAACCAGACCAGATTCGCCAGTATCAGCGGCAGCAGAAAGAGAACCAGCCCCTGCCACAAACGCAGCCGGGTCGTTTTGATCAGAACAATAATGATCAGCGCCAGCAGCGCAAACGCCGCCAGCGTAATAAAAAGCAGCCCATTCATGCGGCGGGATTAATCCTTACGCACATCGATCAGCACCGGACAGTGCGCACGTTCAATGACCGACGCGCTGACGGAGCCTTTCAATAACCGGTTAAAAGAGGAGAGATGGCGACGCCCCATAATGATCATGCTGGCCTTGAGCTGCTGCGACTGGGCAACGATAGACTCTGCCGCGTCACCGGCCAGAATCATGCCTCGGGCCGTAATGCCGGCGCGCAGCAGCGGTGCCAGCGCATGGCGCACCACCAGCTCCGCAGTGTTCTGCTCATCCTGCGCGGCCACAAAATCGGCCGGATCTTCACCCGCGTCGATTTCCATCGGCTGATTGCAGGCGGAGTAGGCAGGATCTATACAGCACAGCACCACCACTTCCGCACGATGTGCCAGCGCTTCTTCAATGGTTAAGGCGACCACTTTCTCCGCTACCGGAGAGTGATCAATGGCCATCAGCAGGGTTTTCATCAGATGCTTATCCTTCTATCGCGGCAACTTTGCCGATTTCACGTACCAGTGCCTCTTTACACTTCAGCATCTCGTCACGAAAGCGGGCTTCGTGTCGCAGAAAACGTGCAGAGGGCACCAGCAAAGAGACAGAAAAACGACCAAACAGCGTATCCAGCGCAAACGCCATGGTAGAGACCCCTTCCAGCGTTTCGCCCCGATCCACGGCAATGCCGGTTTCGCGAACCTCCCCGAGCAGCTGCAGCAACTGCGGCAGGGTTTTCACGGTCATATCCGTTAACTCCTGCCAGTCATCGCCGACAATGGTTCGCACATCTTTGTCACACTCGAGCGCCAGCAGTGCCCGCCCCCCGGATGTGCTGTAAAGCGGCAGATTAAGTCCCATATGCGGAACGACACGAAGCTCACGCGATGCCACCACGTGATGAACAATCGCCAGCTGGCTGCCGCTGGCGCGTGCCAGTGAGACGGTTTCGTTGGTATCGGAGGAGAGTTTTTCCAGCAGCGGGCTGACCAGGTCTACGACATCGGTATGGACGCTGGAGATGAGTTTCAGCAGTGCCGGCCCCAGCCGCAGTCCGCCCGCCCCGCTGCTGCGCACCAGCTCTGCGCTGTCGAGCGCGGCGACAATGCGCTGCACCGTTGAACGCGGCAGTTCGACCGCCTGCGCGATCTCGCCGAGGCTCATGCCGCCCGGCTGCTGGCCCAGCGCATTAAGAATTTTTGCCGCACGGGCGATGACCTGTATACCGCCCGTTTTTTCATCCTCGCGGCTGGAGGGGTGATGTGCCATAGCGTCGTCCTGTTTGAGCTGCCTTACTGTAACCCGATTGCCGCACTTTTTACAGCCTGTACCACATTGCAATACAGCATACCGGGATGTAATATTACCGGCTGTATCACATCGCAATACACTGCATCATAATAACGAGATAGCCTGCTATGAACGCCAGGTCCGCCGCTGTGCCGGCCCCCACCCTTTTACGCTGCGTCTGGCGCTGGGTTTAGTCGGTGTCCTGATCGCCGCCCTGACCTCCGGACTGAACGATCGCGTCAGTGATATTGCGCTGGCCGATATTCGTGCCGCAATCGGTATCAGTGTCGATCAGGGTAGCTGGATTATTTCCGGTTATCAGGCAGCCGAAGTCGCTGCCATGATGATTGCGCCCTGGTTTGCCGTCACGCTGTCGCTGCGACGCTTTACGCTCGGCGTGTCAGCGGGATTTATGCTGACCGGCATTCTGCTGCCGCTGGTGCCTGACCCAATGCTGTTTATCAGCCTGCGCGTTCTGCAGGGACTTTTTGGCGGCGCATTACCGCCGATGCTGATGACGGTCGCCCTGCGCTTTCTGCCGCCCCCGTTTAAACTCTTTGGCCTGGCGGGCTATGCCCTGACCGCGACGTTCGGTCCCAACATGGCGGCCTCGCTCGCCGCGTTGTGGACCGATCACGTCAGCTGGATGATGGTCTTCTGGCAGGTGGTGCCCGGCATGCTGATTGCCATGCTGCTGATCAGCCGCGGGATCCCGCAGGACCCGCTGCGTCCCGAACGTTTTCAGCAGATCGATCTGTTCGGCATGGTGACCGGCTGCAGTGGGGTGGCGCTGCTGGTGCTGGTGCTGACCCAGGGGGAGCGCCTCGACTGGCTCAATTCGCCGCTGATTACCGGGATGCTGCTGACGGCTCTGCCGCTGCTGCTGGTCTTTCTGATTAACGAGTGGTTTCACCCGCTGCCGCTGTTTAAGCTGCAGATGCTCCGGCGGCCCAATCTGGCGCATGGCTTGCTGGGCCTGGCCTGCGTGCTGATCCTGGGACTCTCAGGTTCTGCCCTGCCCTCCGCCTATTTTGCTCAGGTCAGCGGATTTCGCACCCTGGAGTTTGCCCCGCTGGCGCTGACGGTCGGCCTGCCGCAGTTGCTGATCGCGCCGCTGATTGCCGCCCTGCTGAATATTCGCCGGGTCGACTGCCGCTGGATGCTGACAGCGGGCGTCGGCCTGCTGGTGGTTGCCTGTCTGCTGGGCACACAGATCACCAGCGACTGGGCGCGACAGAATTTCTGGCTGCTGCAGATCCTGCAGGCGTTCGGACAACCCATGATCATTCTGCCGATTCTGATGAGCGCCACCAGCGTCGTGGCGCCACCCGAAGGCCCCTTTGCCTCGGCGATGTTTAATACGGTGCGCGGCTTTTCCAGCATCGCAGCCTCCACACTGGTTGAAGTATTCCTGACTCACCGCGAGCAGTTTCACTCCAGCGTGCTGATTGACCAGGCGGCCAGCCGCAGCTGGCTGATGACCGCCCCGGCTGCCGCTCAGGCCAGCAGCAGCCTGCCGCTGTTGCCTGACGGCAGCATCAGTACCAGCGCGAATCTGAGTGGATTCGCCACCCTGGTGCGGCATCAGGCAACGGTGCTGGGCCTGAGCGACAGCTGGCTGATGCTGACAGGCTTTGCCGCCTGCCTGCTGCTGTTGACCGCCATCCTGCCAAAACGGGTCTGGCCGCCGCAGACTCTGATTCAACCCCCTTCCCGGAATAACTGAATATGCGTGCTTTTGAAATGAAAAGAACCCTGCTGCTGACTCTGCTGCTGGTGATTTTGCTGGTCATGGCCTTTGTCGTCTGGTCACTGATGAACGGCAACGATCACCGCACCAACGATGCTTACATCAATGCCGATTACACGCTAGTGGCGCCGAAAGTCTCGGGCTATGTCAGCAGCGTGCAGGTTCAGGATAATCAGCAGGTTAAAGCAGGCCAGCTGCTGGCCACGCTGGACGATCGTGACTATCGCGTGGCGCTGGAGAGCGCCACCGCTGACCTGCAGGTGAGCCAGGCGAAGCTGCTCAGCAGTCAGGCGCAGCTTGAACAGCAGCAGTCCGTGATCGATCAACAAAAAGCCAGCGTAGCGGCCAGTCAGGCGTCAGCACAGTATGCCGGTCAGAGCGCGGAACGCTACAACCGCCTCTATAAGAGCGGCACCGTCGCAGCCGACGATCAGCAAAAAGCGAGCTCAACTCAGCGCTCAGCCCTGGCGGCAGTTCACCAGAGTCAGGCCGCGCTGGCGTCAGCCGTTAAACAGGTGGGGGTTCTCCAGGCAGCGGTGCGGTCGGCGGAAGCGGATGTGGCTGCCGCGAAGGCCAGCGTCGATCAGGCCCGTCTGAATCTCTCCTACACGCGTATTGTCGCCCCGGTGGACGGCATGGTCGGTCAGCGTGCGGTGCGGACAGGCGCCTATGTCTCCGCCGGAACCCGTCTGCTGGCGGTGGTCCCGCTGCAGCAAACCTACGTGACCGCGAACTACCTTGAGACGCAGCTCAGCGATGTGCGTCCCGGTCAGCGGGTGCAGATTCGGGTAGATGCCCTGCCGGGCAGGATGTTCACCGGCCATGTGGACAGCATTGCACCGGCAACCGGCGCAACTTTTTCCGCTATCTCTCCCGATAACGCTACCGGCAACTACACTAAAGTGGTTCAGCGTTTGCCGGTCAAAATTGTGCTGGATAGTGACCAACCCAATCTGGCCCAGTTGCGTGTCGGCATGTCTGCGATCCCGGACATCGACGTACCGTAATATTGTGAGCAATATCTCAGAACGGACCTATTTCATTTGGGCGGGATTACGCGTAAATTAGCGCTCGATCCTGTTCTGAGTTATTCAGATCGACCCGGACAAGAGAAGACCCTGCCGCTTATGGCGCTCTCTTTTCCACATCTGTTCGCGTTGCACTGGTTTGGGATCGCCATCATCGTAACCGCTCAGAGGAGTTGCTTTGTGAAATATGCCTTGATGGGAATTTCTTTTTTCGCATTACTTTGGTTCGGAACCTTCGTTCTGCTGCTGAAGTAACGGCGTGACAGTGCCGCCAGAGGGCGACGATAACGTCGCCCTTGCTGGCTGTCAGCGTTCTTCTTCCTGCAGTTTCATGCTGCCCGGCAACACGCCGTCGGCACGAAACATCGCTTTTATCCCCCGCACCGCCTGACGTATGCGATCGCTGTTTTCAATCAGCGCAAAACGCACGTGCGTATCACCGTAGTCGCCAAATCCGATACCAGGTGAGACACAGACTTTTGCCTCCTGCAGCAGATGTTTGGCAAATTCCAGCGATCCCAGATGCGCATAGTGGTCCGGAATTTTTGCCCAGACGTACATGGACGCTTTCGGATTCTCCACCATCCAGCCCGCTTCATGCAGACCTTTCACCAGCACATCGCGACGGCGTTTGTACTGTTCGGCGATGTCGCGCACGCACTGCTGATCGCCCTCCAGCGCAGCAATCGCCGCCACCTGGAGCGGTGTGAACGTGCCGTAGTCGTGGTAGCTTTTGATACGCGCCAGTGCGGCAACCAGCTCTTTGTTGCCCACCATGAAACCGATGCGCCAGCCTGCCATGTTGTAGCTTTTCGACAGGGTAAAGAATTCCACGGCGACATCACGCGCCCCCGGCACCTGCATGATTGACGGCGCTTTCCAGCCGTCGTAGACGATGTCGGCGTAGGCCAGATCGTGGATCACCAGTACGTTGTACTGTTTCGCCAGCGCAATGACCCGTTCGAAAAAGTCGAGTTCCACACACTGGGCGGTGGGGTTGGACGGGAAGCCGAGGATCATCATTTTTGGCTTGGGATAACTCTCGCGGATGGCGCGTTCCAGCTCGTTGAAGAAGTCAACGCCCGCCACCAGCGGCACTGACCGCACCTGCGCACCCGCAATCACCGCGCCGTAGATATGAATCGGATAGCTGGGGTTCGGCACCAGCACGGTGTCGCCGTGGTCCAGCGTTGCCAGCATCAGATGCGCCAGCCCCTCTTTAGAGCCGATAGTGACAATCGCCTCCGATTCCGGATCGATTTCGACCTGGTAGCGATCGGCGTACCAGCGGGAAATGGCCCGGCGCAGACGCGGAATGCCGCGGGAAGTCGAGTAACCGTGGGTGTCATCACGCTGTGCCACCTGGCAGAGCTTTTCGACGATGTGCGGTGGGGTCGGACCATCGGGATTGCCCATTGAAAAGTCGATGATATCTTCGCCGCGCCGGCGCGCAGCCATCTTCAGTTCAGCGGTGATATTAAAAACGTAAGGGGGTAAACGTTCAATACGCGAGAAACGACGGGGTGTGCTGTTATCAGCCATAGTGTCCTCTGGATTACGTAAGCGCCCGGACCGTCCGAGCGACGCGGGTCACTGCGGTGACCCGTTATGAACATAACGTGGTGAGGATCATTTTGTCGAGCATGGCAGAAAATATTTTTATTGCTGCGGATTCAGTCGTCCCAGCAGCCAGTCGTTCACCCAACAGCCGTTCAGCAGATAATTATCCCGCAGCGTCCCCTCCAGCTGAAAACCGTTCTTCTCAAGAATACGGCGCGAGGCCCAGTTACCTTCCACCACCAGCGCCTTAAGTTTATGGAAATCAGCCTCCAGTAAAAACTGGCACAGGGCCGCCAGCGCCTCGCTGCCAAATCCCTGACCGCAGTAGCGATGCAGCAGCATGTAGCCCACTTCTGCCTGCCGATGCGGCTCCCACTCCGGGCTACAGCCAAACAGGCCAATCGGCTCCCCGTTATCCCGCCGCCGCGCAACCAGACAGAGCATATGAAAGCTCCCGGGCTGCCAGGGTGCCAGACGCGACGTGAAACGCTGGCGGATATCCGCCTCATCAGGGATTTCACTCACCCAGGCCATGGTGTCGCGATCTTCATGGACGGCGCGAAACAGCTGCCAGTCTTCTGGCTGTAGTCGGGTGAGGGTTAAACGGGTGGTGACAAGTTGCATCTGCTGCTCCCGGGTGATGCGGTTTACCGGCGATCGCTGGCACGCGTTATCGCGCAACATAGCAAAACGGCCTTCCAGCGACCAGCGTTAACCGGCAGGAAAACTGTTCCCCTTTATTGCGCTCAGGCTTTCCTCTTTTAGCCGCATCCCCTTAAAAATTGACCTGCAGCAGGAATGCCCGGCACGATTCACCAGGAGGCTGGCGGTTCGCGATCACATTTTTTATCATAGGGTCACTTTCCCTTGCCGACGAGCCGCCTGTGCCCTCCCACTTCACGATGTTGCTGGCCGTTTTTGACCGCGCCGCCCTGATGCTGATCTGCCTGTTTTTCCTGACGCGCACCCGTCCGTTTCGTCAGCTGCTGCAGAAAGATGAACATACCCGCGCAGAGAAGATAGCGGTCACCGCGATCTTCTCCCTGTTTGCCCTGTTCAGCACCTGGTCGGGGGTCAACGTGGATGGGTCGCTGCTGAACGTGCGGGTGATCGCCGTGATGGCGGGCGGCATCCTGTTTGGTCCCTGGGTCGGCATCGCCACCGGCATCATCGCCGGCCTGCACCGTTTTCTGATCGATATCCACGGCGTGACCTCTGTTCCCTGCCTGATTACCAGCATCATTGCCGGTGTTGTGGCGGGTGGCATTAACCGGCGGGTTCTGAAAGAGCATCGCTGGCGTGCCGGTATCGTCGGCGGGATGCTGTGTGAAGCCCTGACGATGGTGCTGATTGTGTTGTGGGCGCGCCCCACATCGCTCGGCCTGGCAATAGTGTCGGAAATCGCCCTGCCGATGATCCTCGGTGCCTCCAGCATCGGCCTGATTGTGTTGCTGGTGCAGAGCGTTGAAGGGGAAAAAGAGGCGATTGCCGCGCGGCAGGCCAAGCTGGCGCTGGAGATCGCCAATAAAACGCTGCCGCTGTTTCGTCAGGTTAACAGCGACTCACTGCGCAACATCTGTGACATTATCCGGCGGGAAATCAAAGCCGATGCGGTGGCGATGACCGATAAAAAGCAGATTCTGGCCTATGTTGGCTATGGCGAACATAACTATCAGCACGGGGATGACGGTATCAGTCCTACCACCGCGCAGTCGATCGCCAGCGGTAAAATTATCATCAAAAACAATGATGAAGCCCATCGCACCAAAGACATTCACTCCATGATTGTGATTCCGCTGTGGGAAAAGGGCAAGGTCACCGGTACGCTGAAAATCTACTACCGTCGTGCGCATCGTATTACCGGCTCGCTGAAAGAGATGGCGATCGGTCTGTCACAGATTATCTCTACGCAGCTGGAGGTGTCGCGCGCCGAGCAGCTGCGCGAAATGGCCAATAAAGCGGAACTGCGCGCGCTGCAAAGCAAAATAAATCCCCATTTTCTGTTTAATGCTCTGAACGCGATCTCCTCCTCCATCCGGCTCAATCCCGATACCGCCCGCCAGCTGGTGATTAACCTGTCGCGCTATCTGCGCTACAACCTGGAGCTGAACGACGATGAGCTGATCGACATCCGCAAAGAGCTGTGGCAGGTCAAAGATTACATTGCCATTGAACAGGCACGGTTTGGCGACAAGCTGACGATGATTTATGACGTCGATGAAGATCTGCACTTTCTGCTGCCCAGCCTGCTGATTCAGCCGCTGGTGGAAAATGCCATTGTGCACGGTATCCAGCCCTGTAAAGGCAAAGGCGTGGTGACGCTGAGCGTGCGGGATCAGGGCGACCAGGTGCGGATTTCGGTGCGGGATACCGGCAAGGGGATCAGCGAGGAGGTGATGGCCCGGGTGGCGCGCAACGACATGCCCGGCAATAAAATCGGCCTGCTCAACGTGCATCACCGGGTGAAACTGCTGTCGGGTCAGGGATTGTGCATTGTGCGGCATGAGCCGGGCACGGAAATCTCTTTTACGCTCAGTAAAAACGGCCAGCGGCTGGCGGAGAATCTGTTATGAAAGCCATTATTGTGGAAGATGAATTCCTGGCGCAGCAGGAGCTGAGCTGGATGATCCAGCATCACAGCAAAATCGAAATTGAAGCCTGCTTTGATGATGGCCTCGACGTGCTGAAGTATCTGCAACAGCATCGGGTGGATGTGATCTTTCTCGACATCAACATTCCTTCACTGGATGGCATGCTGCTGGCGCAGAACATCCATCAGTTTGCCCACAAGCCGCTGATTGTCTTCATTACCGCCTGGAAAGAGCATGCGGTGGAGGCGTTTGAGCTGGAGGCGTTTGACTACATTCTCAAGCCCTATCAGGAATCACGGATTGTCACCATGCTGAACAAGCTTGAAGCCACGGCACAGGCGCAGCAGGCGGTCAGCCACCTCAGTGCCACACCCGCCCCGCAGACGGTCAATCTGGTCAAAGATGAGCGCATCATCGTCACGGACGTGAATGATATTTACTACGTTGAGGCACATGAGAAGCTGACGTTCGTCTACACCCGGCGTGAATCCTATGTGATGTCGATGAACATTACCGAGTTCTGTTCCCGCCTGCCGGAGCAGCAGTTTTTCCGCTGCCATCGCTCTTACTGCGTCAGCCTGAACAAAATTCGCGAAATCGAACCCTGGTTTAACAATACCTATCTGCTGAAACTGCGCGATCTGGAGTTTCAGGTGCCGGTCAGTCGCAGCAAGGTCAAGCTGTTTCGACAGTTAATGCGGCTCTGACGCCGGGGAAAAGCGTCTCCGGGAAGGGAGTCGTAAGGCGGATAAGGCGTGCCCGGGCCCGCCCCGATCAAGCCGGGAACCCGCTCGCGCACAGTCAGATACCGTGCACGAGCGGAAGCCGGATCAGATTTCGCGACCCAGGGTCTGACGCAGATGCGCGCCCGCGCCCAGCAGGCCAGGCTGATCGTGCGTAATCATATAGACCGGGATGCTGGCCACATAGTCGCGGAAACGCCCTTTGTCTTCGAAGGCGGCGCGGAACCCGGACGCCTTAAAGAACTCCAGGAAGCGAGGCACGATGCCCCCTGCGATGTAGACGCCCCCGAAGGTGCCGAGATTCAGCGCCAGATTGCCGCCAAAACGGCCCATGATGACGCAGAACATCGACAGCGCACGACGGCAGTCGGTGCAGCTGTCATCCAGCGCACGCTGGCTGACATCTTTCGGCTTCAGGTTCTCCGGCACGCGCTTGTCCACTTTAACAATCGCGCGATAGAGGTTAACCAGACCGGCACCCGACAGCACGCGCTCGGCGGAAACATGGCCGAGCTCTTCGCGCAGCACTTCCAGAATCTGATCTTCTTCTTCGCTGTTGGCCGCCAGATCGACATGGCCGCCCTCGCCCGGCAGGCTTACCCAGCGCTTGTCCACATGCACCAGATGGCTGACGCCTAACCCGGTACCGGCACCATAAATCGCGATAGGTTTATCTTTTACCGGTTCAGTTCCGCCGAACTGAATCACGTTGTCAGCGGTCAGCATCGGGATCGCCATTGAGACGGCCGTGAAGTCGTTAATGATTTCCAGGTGTTCAAAACCGATGTTCTCTTTGAGCTTGCGCGTCGAAAACGCCCAGTCATGGTTGGTCATTTCAACCCAGTCATCGGTAATCGGGCAGGCAATGGCAATACAGCCATCTTTAACATCCTGCTGTTGTTCATCAAGATAGTGGCGGATGACAGCTTCGAGGCTGTCGTAGTCTGATGTTGAGAATGTTTTGGCCTGGGAGATGCTGCCGCTTTCCACCTCACACAGGGCGAGGCGCGCGTTAGTCCCGCCGACATCGCCGACCAAGGCATAGGTTGTCATTCTTCTGTTGCTCCGCTTGGGGTCTTAAGAGTTGGAGGACACTATAAAATTCTGCCCATAAAACAACAACGCTCACCGGTGCGATTGGTGAGCGTCTTACTCAGGTGTGCTACAGCCTAACCGCGATAGTCAACCCTGCACAGCGGCAACTATCTGAATCTTAGCCGCCGTTGCGTTGATTCAGGCAGGCCGTGACTTTTCGTAACAGCGGCGGCAGATCGTCTTTCGGCATCACCACCTCAACCAGCGACAGCCATTGAGGCCGTGAGAGCCGCGCCATCACCTCGTTTAACTGCACCGTTTCACTGATGCGCCAGCTCTGCGCCTGGCCCTGCAGGCTGAAAGCGTGCGGTAAGGCGGTCCAGTTCCACTGTGCAATATCATTATAACGTTGAGTTGCACCGTGAATCGCTCTTTCGACGGTATAACCTTCATTATTCAGCAGAAAGATAATCAGCGACTGCTGGTCACGCAGCATTGAGCCCAGTTCCTGAATGGTCAGCTGCGCCGAGCCGTCACCGATGATCAGGATAACCCGGCGATCCGGCGCGGCCGTCTGCGCGCCAAAGGCTGCCGGAAGAGTATAGCCGATCGAGCCCCACAATGGCTGCACCACCAGCTGTGCCTGTGAAGGCAGTCGCAGGGCCGCTGCACCAAAGGCTGCCGTCCCCTGCTCGGCCAGAATCAGGTCGCCGGGTTGCAGGAATGACTGCATGGCCTGCCAGAACGCCTGCTGACTGATGATCGCCGCTGGCGCTTCGGGCTGTGCGACGGTGGGCGTGTCGCCACTCTGCCACTGCTGCCCATATTGCGCGAACAGCGACTGGAGTTCGCTTAACGCATCGGCCATCGACAGCGGCGCAAACTGTTCCGAGCCTGCGCGGGCGCTGTGTGGCTGCAGGTCAATACATTTCTCCGGGGCGAACTGCTGCGTGAAGCCCGCGGTGATCGTATCGGTAAAACGGACGCCGACGCAGATCGCCACGTCCACCTGCTCAATCTGTTCACGCACCTGTCCGGCGCTCGCCTCACCGGCATAGGTGCCGACGTAACCCGGCTGCTGTTCATCCAGTACGCCTTTACCCATCAGCAGCGTGGCGCAGGGTATCGCACGCTGTTCACGCAGCGCGGCCAGTGCTGCCTGCTGCTGCCAGCGCAGCGCAAGGAAATCCGCCAGCAGTGATACGCGCTGCGCCGAAGCCAGCATCCGCTCCGCCGCAGCGCGGAAAGCACGGCGGACGTCGGGCGAAGAGGTTTGCCGGATAATCAGCGGCCGGGCGGGCGGCGGGACTTCCGTCGCCGCGACGTCAACCGCCAGCGAAAGATAACCCGGACGACGAGCCTGCAGCGCATGGGTTATCACCCGGTCAATCTCAGCCGTGGCGTTGTTCGCGGTAAGCCGGGCGGTTGCGGCGCTGACCTCCCCGGCCATGCGAACAAAATGCTGAAAATCGCCATCGCCCAGCGAATGGTGAACGCAGTCGCCCTGCGACTGTGCGCCTGTCGCTGGCGCACCCACAATGTGAATGACCGGCAGATATTCAGCATAGCTGCCTGCGACGCCGTTGATTGCGCTCAGCTCGCCGACACCAAAGGTGGTCAGTAGTGCCCCTGCGCCGTTGCAGCGCGCATAACCATCCGCCGCATAGGCTGCGTTAAGTTCATTGGCGCACCCCACCCAGCTGAGGGTGGGATGGGCAATGACCCGATCAAGAAACTGGAGGTTATAGTCGCCCGGCACACCAAACAGATGCTCTATACCAATCTCCTGCAGACGGCTTAGCAGGTAATCGCCAACGGTAAATGTAGACATCGCGCATTCCTTTCAGGGAAGAGTCGGCTTAAGTATCTGACAGCCGTTGAAATTAGCGAGAAAAGGGGTAGCTTTCAGCCGCCGCAATGTGCGGAAAGCGGGCGTTACGCTGGCGGAATATTCTGTAAAATTGCGAACTGGTGCGCATTGCCACCAAGTGTAACCGTATACACTGATAGACTTTTGGCACATCTTCCCGTTTTTACTCAGGAGCGCTGAATGTCCTCTTTCCCCCATCCCGACCGTTATCAGCAGATGGAATACCGGCGCAGCGGCCGCAGCGGCATTAAGCTGCCCGCCATTTCGCTGGGGCTGTGGCATAACTTTGGTGACAGCACCCGCGTCGATAACAGCCGTGAACTGCTGCGCCATGCCTTTGACCGTGGCATTACGCACTTCGACTTAGCGAATAACTATGGTCCGCCGCCCGGCTCGGCAGAGGAGAACTTCGGCCGGCTTCTGCGGGAAGATTTTCGGGCGCATCGCGATGAGCTGATTATCTCCACTAAAGCGGGTTACACCATGTGGCAGGGGCCTTATGGCGACTGGGGATCGCGTAAGTATCTGGTCGCCAGTCTGGACCAGAGCCTGAAACGAATGGGACTGGAGTATGTGGATATTTTCTATCATCACCGCCCCGATCCGGACACCCCGCTGGAGGAGACGATGCGCGCGCTGGATCATGTGGTGCGTCAGGGCAAAGCGCTCTACGCCGCCCTCTCGAACTATCCGGCCGGGCTCGCGGCTGACGCGATAGCGATCCTGCGCGATCTCGGCACGCCCTGTCTGATCCACCAGCCGCGCTATTCGATGTTTGAACGCACACCGGAGCAGGGACTTATTCAGACGCTCGGCGAGGCGGGCGTCGGCTGTATCGCCTTTTCCCCGCTGGCGGGTGGCGTCCTCACCGATCGCTATCTGCAGGGCATCCCGGCCGATTCGCGTGTGGCCAGCGGCAGCCGCTTCCTGAATGAGAAGCAGCTGACGGAGGAGAAAATGGCGCGGGTGCGCAGGCTGGATACCCTGGCGCAGCAGCGCGGGCAGAAGCTGGCGCAGATGGCGCTGGCGTGGGTGCTGCGCGATGAGCGCGTCACCTCAGTACTGATTGGTGCCAGTAAAACGGCGCAGATTGATGATGCCGTGGCGATGCTGGCCCGCCGTGAATTCAGCGATGACGAGCTGGCAGCCATTGACGCGGCCCTGATGTGATCCCTGCCCTGCCCGGTGCTCACCGGGCAGTTTCAGGGCCAGAATTGTCTCAATCCCCTTTCTCTCCCCAATTTCCTCACAATCTTCCGACACAATGATACGGTAACAACAGCAATCCGCAGGCACAGACTGCGCCGCAACAGCATCAGACTGTTGATGAGGAGAAAAAAATGAAAAGAGCCCTGATATTTGCTGCCCTGCTGGCCCTGTTGTCGCCACTGGCACACCAGACCGCCCAGGCCTCTGGAGCCTCAATTACACTGGCCCCCGGCGTAACCCTGAACCTGGGTGACCGCGATCGCCGTGGCTACTACTGGGATGGCGGTCGCTGGCGTGAACCGCGCTGGTGGAACGATCGTTATTCTTATAATGAACGCCGCTGGTGGCGCCACGAAGAGTGGCGGCGTCATCAGCAGTGGGAGCGTGAACGTCGCTGGCATGAGCGCGACCGTGAGCGTCGCTGGGAACATCAGCATCGCCGCGATCGTGACTGGGATCATCATGACCGTCGTGGTCCGGGGCCGCATGGGTTCGGGCCTCACGGACCGGGCCCGCACGGCCACGATCGTCACTAAACAAAACGCCCGGCATAACCGGGCGTTTTTTGTCAGTCAGGCGCGTTACAGCCCCAGCGCCTCTCCCACCAGCAAATAGAGGTTCAGCGTAATCACCAGCAGCACAATCAGGCGGCCGGTGTTCTGCATCAGGCGGGAGTTAACCATATCCTCCCCCATCAGCTCGCGATTGCCGGTAAAAGCCAGCAGCGGGATCAGCGCCAGTGCAATTCCGAAACTCAGCAGCACCTGACTCATCACCAGAACCCGGGTTGGGTCCCAGCCTGCCGCGATGACAATAAACGAGGGCAGCATGGTGATGGTGCGGCGTAACCAGAGCGGAATATGGAAGCGGATAAAGCCCTGCATCACCACCTGTCCCGCCAGGGTGCCCACCACGGTCGAGGATAATCCCGCGGCGACCAGACTCAGACCGAAGACCGTCGCCGCTGCCTGACCCAGCAGCGGTTGCAGCGTCAGGTAGGCCTGATCGAGTTCCGCAATTTTACTGTGACCGCTGAAGTGAAAGGCGGCTGCCGCAGTCGCCATCATCGCCAGATTGACGAATCCGGCAATCGTCATCGCAATGGCCACGTCCAGCTTGGTCGAGGAGTAACGCTGACTTTTGCTGTCCTCACTTTTACCCTGCGTCAGGGCTGAGTGCAGATAGATAACGTGCGGCATGATGGTGGCGCCCAGCACACCGGCCGCCAGGAAGACGGCATCGGATGTCGGCAGCGCGGGCAGTGCCATCCCGGTCACCAGCTCTTTGACGTCAGGCTGAGAGAAGAAGAGTTCAACGATATAGGCCGCCGCCACAAACAGCAGCAGCCCTCCTATCACCAGCTCCAGCGGCTTTTGCCCCCGGCTCTGCAGCATCAGGATCAGGAACGTGGCGACACCGGTCAGCACCGCGCCCTGCATCAGCGAGATGCCGAGCAGCAGTTTGAACCCCAGCGCGGCCCCGATAAACTCCGCCAGGTCGGTCGCCATCGCGATAATTTCTGCCTGCACCCAGTAGAACCAGACGGCGGGCCGGGGAAAACGATCGCGGATATGTTCAGCGAGGTTTTTACCCGTGGCGATACCCAGCTTGGCGGACATCAGCTGGATCAGCATGGCCATGACGTTTGCCCACACCACGACCCACAGCAGCTTATAGCCGTAAGCGGCGCCCGCCTGAATATTGGTCGCAAAGTTGCCCGGATCGATATAGCCGATAGCGGCGATAAAGGCGGGCCCCAGCAGTGCGAGTTTGACTTTTCTGACTCCGCGAGCGGCGCGCTCGGCGGTACGACTTTCAAACATATCCGGTACCCTGTCTGAACATGTGCCTGCCCCGGCAGCTTAGGGGTTGGCATGAGCAAGTGAAATTCGTTTATTGTTATCGGTGTAATAGATACTGCTATAAAGTATAGCCATTGCTATACATTACAGCAAAGGAAGTGACTGCTAAAAATGTGAGCAAGCATGTCACTTTACGCTCTGTGTAAAATATAGACAATAATTATGTGGTTATAAGAGGTAAATGATTTGTAAACAGGACGTGATCACGGAAACTTTTCTGGAAAATATAGCGATAGCGAATACTTATATTGTGGTTCAGATCTCGTTTTTAAGTAACGCGTTACATAGAATACGCAGCAAAATACAATCCTCCTCAAATTTGGAGCAACTATGTCCCATATTTTGCAGTTTATTCTGGCACTGGTGGTGGTCGGGATACTCTCCCTGCTGGTCAGTCACGATCGTAAAAGCATTCGCATCCGCTACATCATACAGCTACTTGTGATTGAAATAGTCCTCGCCTGGTTCTTCCTGAACTCAGAAGCGGGACTGGGCTTCGTCAAAGGTTTCGCAGGCTTCTTTGACCATCTGCTGAAGTATGCTGCCCAGGGCACCAACTTTGTCTTTGGCAACATGAACGACAAAGGTCTGGCCTTCTTCTTCCTGAACGTCCTCTGCCCTATCGTCTTTATCTCTGCGCTGATCGGCATTCTGCAGCATTTCCGTATCCTGCCGTGGGTAATTCGCGGTATCGGCACCGTGCTGTCGAAAGTGAACGGCATGGGAAAACTGGAATCTTTCAACGCCGTGAGTTCTCTGATTCTGGGACAGTCAGAAAACTTCATTGCCTATAAAGATATCCTCGGCAAAATGTCTAACCGCCGCATGTACACCATGGCAGCCACCGCGATGTCGACCGTCTCGATGTCTATCGTCGGTGCCTACATGACCATGCTGCAGCCAAAGTATGTGGTCGCGGCGCTGGTGCTCAACATGTTCAGCACCTTCATTGTGCTGTCGCTGATTAACCCTTATCGCGTTGAGAACGAAGAAGACCTCCAGTTGCAGGATCTGCACAAGGGTCAGAGCTTCTTTGAGATGCTGGGTGAATATATTCTGGCGGGTTTCCGCGTCGCGATTATCGTTGCGGCCATGCTGATTGGTTTTATCGCGCTGATTTCAGGCCTGAATGCGCTGTTTGACCTCATCTTCGGCGTCACCTTCCAGGGCGTGCTTGGCTTTGTCTTCTATCCGTTTGCGTGGATGATGGGCGTGCCGTCCGGTGAAGCGTTGCAGGTTGGCAGTATCATGGCGACCAAACTGGTCTCCAATGAGTTTGTTGCCATGATGGATCTGCAGAAAATTGCGGGTCAGCTGTCGCCAAACTCAGAAGGTATCCTGTCGGTGTTCCTGGTATCGTTTGCTAACTTCTCATCCATCGGCATCGTGGCCGGTGCGATTAAAGGTCTGAACGAAGAACAGGGCAACGTGGTCTCCCGCTTTGGCCTGAAGCTGCTGTACGGCTCTACGCTGGTCAGCGTGCTCTCCGCCGCTATCGCCGGGCTGGTGCTGGCGTTTTAAGTTTCAGAGGGCGAGCCGGTCTCGCCCTTCTCTTCTGCCTTACCTTTCTCTTCCCTGCATCGCTTTAACTTATCTCCTTCGCTCGACTTCCGCCCGCCTGCTCAGGCCTGTCCTCTTTGTTTAACAGCCGTGCAGAAGCCGCGCAGCATGTCCGGGACAGCAGCATGGCGCAGAACAACCCTGATGGCGGAAAGCGTTAACGAGGGTAAAGCGGGAGAAACAGCAACAGAAAATGAGACTCGCAGAAAAGGCGAAGAATGCGTACTACAGAAAGGATGTTGACAGCGATGTGTCAGAAAATGGTGGAGATAAGCGGGATCGAACCGCTGACCTCTTGCATGCCATGCAAGCGCTCTCCCAGCTGAGCTATACCCCCACATCTGGAATCGTTTTTCAGTACCAAACTTTTGGGAAGAAGTTTGGTGGAGCTAAGCGGGATCGAACCGCTGACCTCCTGCATGCCATGCAGGCGCTCTCCCAGCTGAGCTATAGCCCCGAACCGAAAAACTGTCGTGTTAAGCGACGGACGGCATAATATGAAACCGCCCTCGGGGTGTCAACGGCAAAATCACATTCTCGGTTTGATCGCTGAAAAAGGCGGCAACCTGCGAAGTTTCAGCAGCATGGCGCAGCGGAAAACCGTGACGCTGACCTCATACGGGGACAATGGCTGTTATTTACCCTGATGTCAGGTTAATTCATGGTTAAATATGTTATAGGAATTTTCTTGTCTTCATCTTTTACGCATGCAAAACTTAGCCCGCTAATTTAGCGGATGCCGGGCCCCTCTCCCGCGCGCCGCGCGTCCACCAGGCGTTTATCGTCCCATTATTCATAAAAAAACTACTGAGATACTATGTCGCTGCATACACCTAAAGAAATCGCACAACTGGCGATCCAGGCAGGCGTGGCTAAAAGCCGTGTGCCTGTCAGCATCCTTCTGATTCTCGGCTTTTTGGCGGGCGCGTTTATCGCGACCGGCTTCCTGCTGGATCTTCATGTCATTAACTCCCTGCCTGCAGACTGGGGTTCCTTTGGCGGCCTGCTCGGCGCAGCCGTTTTCCCGGTCGGATTGATTCTGACCGTACTGGCCGGTGGTGAGCTGCTGACCGGTAATATGATGACCCTGCCTGTCGCCTGGTTCGCCCGCCGCATCAGCTTTATGAGCGTGGCGCGCAACTGGTTCTGGGTAACCCTGGCTAACTTCCTCGGCAGCGTAGCTGTCGCCTGGTTCTTTGGCCACATCCTGGGCATGACCGAAGGCGATTATCTGAAGAAGACCGTAGCCATCGCCTCGGCAAAAGTTCACGCCGATTTCCTGCACGCCTTTATTTCCGGCATCGGCTGCAACTGGCTGGTCTGCCTGGCAGTCTGGCTGGCGTTTGCCAGTAAAGATGTGGTGGGCAAAATCTTTGGCATGTGGTTCCCGATCATGGCGTTTGTGGCCATCGGCTTCCAGCACGTCGTCGCGAACATGTTCATTATTCCGGCCGCCATTTTTGCCGGTCAGCTGAGCTGGGCGGAATACTTCCCCAACTTCGTTGCCGTCTTCGCAGGCAATGCCGTAGGGGGCGCCGTCTTCGTCGGCCTGGCCTACTTCCTTGCCTTCCGTCCTGCCGCTGAACCTGCCAGCAACCCGCAATAATCCTCTTTTGCCTTTTGTCGAGCGACAAAAGGCAATTTCTGCTTCAGTTACTTTCACGCGTTAGGTTTTGCTGTAATATGTACCGCTAATGTATTTAACAGGGATAGCATCGTGAAAAAGGAATGGCTTACTCCCGAAGAGCTGGCTGCAGAAACGGGTTACAGTCGGCAAACGGTGAATAAATGGATTAAGCGTGAGAACTGGACGACGACACCGAAGCCCGGTGTGCAAGGCGGCAAAGCGCGTCTCATCCATATTGATGAGCGTGTGAAAAGTTTTATACAGTCTACCCGCAATCTCCACGAACCGGTGGCAACCTACGGTGCCGCAGCCAATTCGTTACCTGCGTTATTAATAAGTTCCGTCCAGCAAATGAGTCAGGAAGAGCAGGATCAGTTCACTGCGTTAATCTTACGTGAAGGGATAAAAGGCGTGCTGCAGCGACTGGGCATCAGCCAGGAGTAAAGAAACCGGAAGCGTGATGCTTCCGGCTGTGTAAATTAAGCCTGCGCTTCCCGCTCACTGATAAAGGCCAGAGCCTGCTCAATGCGCGCCACGCTGCGGCTGCGGCCAATCGCCTCCACGGTGACATCCAGACCCGGAGACTGACCAGCACCGGTCACCGCAACACGCAGCGGCATGCCGACTTTGCCCATCCCGACTTCCAGCTCATCTGCCGTACTCTGAATAGCCTGATGCACGTTTTCAGCGTTCCACTCAGCGATTGCGGCCAGCTTATCGCGCACCACTTCCAGCGGCTGACGCGCCACCGGACGAAGATGTTTCTTCGCGGCATCCGCATCAAATTCGGTAAAGTCTTCATAGAAGTAGCGGCACGATTCCGCCATCTCTTTCAGCGTCTTGCAGCGTTCGCCCAGCAGGCCAACCAGCTTCGCCAGTTCCGGGCCGGTGCGGGTATCAATATTCTGCTGTTCAATATGCCACTGCAGATGGGTCGCCACATATTCAGGCGGCAGCGCGTTAATATAGTGATGGTTCAGCCACTGCAGTTTCTCAGTGTTGAACGCACTGGCAGACTTGCTGACCGCATCCAGGGTAAACAGCTCGGTCATTTCAGCTACGCTGAAAATTTCCTGATCGCCGTGTGACCAGCCAAGACGCACCAGGTAGTTCAGCAGCGCTTCCGGCAGGTAGCCATCATCACGATACTGCATAACCCCTACCGCACCGTGACGTTTAGAGAGTTTTTTACCGTCATCGCCCAGGATCATCGAAACGTGCGCATAGACCGGAACCTGTGCACCAATCGCTTTAAGGATATTGATCTGGCGAGGCGTGTTGTTGATGTGGTCTTCACCGCGTATAACGTGGGTGATACCCATATCCCAGTCATCTACGACGACGCAGAAGTTGTAGGTTGGCGAACCGTCGGTGCGACGGATGATCAGGTCATCCAGCTCCTGGTTGCTGAACTCAATCGGGCCACGGATCTGGTCATCAAAGATGACCGAGCCTTCCTGCGGATTGCGGAAGCGCACGACGCAGGGCTCATCATCGGCATGATGTTCATGGCTGTCACGGCAGCGGCCGTCATAACGCGGCTTTTCATTATTGGCCATCTGCGCTTCACGCAGCGCTTCCAGACGTTCTTTAGAGCAGTAGCATTTATAGGCGGTGCCCGCTTCCAGCATTTCATCAATGACCGCGTTGTAGCGATCAAACCGTTTAGTCTGGTAGTAAGGGCCTTCATTCCAGTCGAGGCTCAGCCAGTTCATCCCATCCATGATGGCTTCAATGGCTTCCGGCGTGGAGCGCTCCAGATCGGTGTCTTCGATGCGCAGCACAAACTCGCCCTGGTTGTGACGGGCAAAAAGCCAGGAGTAAAGTGCGGTACGAGCGCCACCGACATGTAAGTAGCCGGTCGGGCTGGGCGCGAAGCGTGTTTTGATTTTCATTGAGTATTGCCTTAGATGCGCGGGTTCGTTGTCTGGATGACAAAAAACAGGTTAGACGCGAAAAACAGTGGGCACATTCTAGCATCTGCCCATGAATCCTCAATGGATGCCGGCCGGTTGCCGGCCGTGAAAAGGCGCTTTTCTGCCAGTAAAACCAGCATATTGGCTAAAAGCGCGACAGGATGTTTAAAAATAAACCGAACGAACATTTATGTTTTAAAAAGCGTTGACTCAAAATCAACTATCCCTATAATGCGACTCCACACAGCGGGGGTGATTAGCTCAGTTGGTAGAGCATCTCCCTTACAAGGAGGGGGTCGGCGGTTCGAACCCGTCATCACCCACCACTCTTAACAGGGTGCCCGCAGTGAACAGGTATGAAGATATGGGTGATTAGCTCAGTTGGTAGAGCATCTCCCTTACAAGGAGGGGGTCGGCGGTTCGAACCCGTCATCACCCACCATATCTTGCCTGTTAGCACTACTGAAGTACGAAGTGGGTGATTAGCTCAGTTGGTAGAGCATCTCCCTTACAAGGAGGGGGTCGGCGGTTCGAACCCGTCATCACCCACCACTTCGGGTCGTTAGCTCAGTTGGTAGAGCAGTTGACTTTTAATCAATTGGTCGCAGGTTCGAATCCTGCACGACCCACCAATTCAGAGAAAAGCGCCTTTAAGGCGCTTTTTTCGTTTCTGCCGCCCTTCACTTATTCTGGCTGCCTGAGTACCACGTTTATTTTACTGCGCCAGGCTCAGCCTGAATGACGACTCCCCTCAGAAAGGGGCTTTCAGAAGAAGAATCTGCTTTTTTACTCCCCTGCTCTTTTTGACACTTCAGTTATTCCTGCCTGCGCCGATAACCTTATAGACGAACTACAGGGAGAAAATGATGTCCTCAATAGCCGGAGTTTTAAAAGTTATGTCAGGTGGCGGTGACAGCGGCGGCGGCAGTATCGCCTCGCAGATCGCCGCACTGAATAAACAGATTCAGAGCGTGATGAAAAAAGTCAAAGAGCTGGCCGACAACCACGATCTTGACGAAGACCAGAAATCTAAAATAGCGCAGATGTACCAGTCGCAGATCACCATGCTGGAAGCGCAGATTGCTCAGCTGCAAAAGAAGCAGGCTGAGCAGGCCGAAAAGGCGCAGCAGAAAAGCGACAGTGTTAATCCGGTCAGTGAAAGCAAGGCGAACGGGATTAACCGCCCGACTGACAAAAATAATGTCGATGTCTATATCTAAAACGCGGGCGTAATGGCCCGCTGTTGCGCCAGCAGCGCCGCCTGCTGGCGCACCTCCTGCCAGATGGCTTCGGCGGCGGGCGTCAGCGAGCGGTTTTTGCGTTTAATGAGGGTCAGACTTCGATTGATCTCGGGATAAAGCCGCCGCACGGTCAGCGCGCGATCCGCCGGCAGGGGTAATGCCAGCGCGGGCAGAATACTGATACCAATCCCTACCTGCACCATCGGAAACAGCGTGGCAGGATGACCAATCTCCTGCACTACCTCTGCCTGAATATTCTGCTGCTGCATGGCTGCATCAATCAGTACCCGGCTGCCGGATGCATAATCCTGCAACACCAGCGTGCGCCCCTCCAGCATCGACCATTCCGCCCTGTCCACCCGCGCCAGCGGATCATCATCCCGGCACAACAGTAAGAAAGGCTCATCGAGAATGGCAATCGTGTCAAAATCGCTGTCGCGCAGCGGCCCGATTACGATGCCAAAATCGACTTCGGCGTTTCGCACACTTTGCAGCACCCACTGCTGCGCGCGGTCGTGCAGTATCACTTTAATGTCGGGGAAGTGCTGCTGGCTGGCCGCCAGACACTGAGGCATCAGATGCGCGGAAATCGTCTGGCTGGCTGCCACCCGCACGGTGCCGCTGCGCTGTTCGCCAAAGCTGCGGATATCCAGCAGCGTGGTATTAATCTCCTCCAGCAGACGTTCCATGCGGGATGCCAGCTGTTTTCCTGCCTCGGTCAGCATCACCTCGCGCGTGGTGCGATCCAGCAGCCGCACGCCGGTTTCCGCCTCCAGCTCTTTAATGCTGTGACTCACCGCCGACTGGCTCAGGCCTATCGCCTGCCCCGCCTGACTGAAACCACCGTAATGTGCCACCGCAATGAAAGTCCGCAATTGACGCAGGGTATAATTCATCGATTATGCTCATAGATTAATGCAATAAATCAATTTTATTTCTAAAAATGATTCCCGCACAATCGGCCTATTGAAAAATTTACCGGATTTTAACAATGGGATTTTTAAAACTTGATCCGATGATGGTTAAGCTCATCATCACCGTGCTGCTGGCCACCTTCCTGCCTGCCAGAGGGATCTACGTCGATATCTTCAGCTACCTCGCCACCGCGGCTATCGCACTGCTGTTCTTTATGCACGGTGCCAAGCTGTCGCGGGAGAAGATCATTGCGGGAAGCAGCCACTGGCAGCTGCATCTCTGGATCATGTTCAGCACCTTTGTGCTCTTTCCGGCGCTGGGCATGCTGCTGGTCTGGTGGCATCCGGTTGATGTCGGTCCGGAAATTTATACCGGCTTTATCTATCTCTGTATCCTGCCTGCCACCGTGCAGTCCGCCATCGCATTTACCTCGATGGCCGGCGGTAACGTCGCCGCCGCCGTGTGCAGCGCCTCGGCATCCAGCCTGCTGGGGGTCTTCATCTCCCCGTTGCTGGTGAATGTGGTGATGGATATCCACAGCAGCGCGCCGACTGACGGTCTGGAGCAGATCGGTAAGATTATGCTGCAACTGATGGTGCCGTTCATACTGGGCCATCTTTCACGCCGCTGGATCGGCGGCTGGGTTGAAAAGCACCGCAGCCTGATTGGCAAAACTGACCAGACCTCGATTCTGCTGGTGGTCTACAGTGCCTTCAGTGAGGCGGTGGTGAACGGCATCTGGCATCGCGTGGGCGTGATTACCCTGCTCTGGATTGTGGCGGGCTCCATTCTGCTGCTGGCCACCGTGCTGATTATCAACCTGCTGGCTTCGCGCCTGTTCCGCTTCAAACGCGCCGATGAGATTGTGGTGCTGTTTTGTGGATCGAAGAAGAGTCTGGCGAATGGGGTACCGATGGCAAATATCCTGTTCCCGGCCAGTACCGTGGGGATTATCGTGCTGCCTCTGATGATCTTCCATCAGGTTCAGCTGATGGTCTGTTCGTTCATCGCCGGACGCTACAAGAAGAGCGGTGAGAAAAAGCAGGCTTCAGAGGTGAAAACCTCCGTGATGGAGTCGCAGAAATAGTCTGCATGGCCCGCCTGTGCGGGCCACGTTATTTCCGGGTCTGAAGCGGCTTCACCAGCCCCTCCAGACCCTCGATTTTTATTGTCAGCGTGAGCTGCATCAGGTCACCCAGCTGGCCGGAAGGGAAGTCGCCACTGCGGGCAAACCACAGCAGGTAGGGTTCAGGCAGATCGATCAGCATCCGCCCTTTATATTTCCCAAACGGCATCGCCGTGTTCGCTATCGCCACCAGCTGATGCTTATCCATCTCAGGCACCCAGCAGACGGATCATTTCAGCTTCATCGATCACCTCGATGCCCAGCTCCTGCGCTTTCGCTAGCTTGGAACCCGCCGCTTCACCGGCAATCAGCAGATCCGTTTTCTTCGACACGCTGCCGCTGACTTTAGCTCCCAGCGCGATCAGCTGTGCTTTGGCATCGTCGCGGTTCATCTGCGACAGCGAACCGGTCAGCACCACGGTTTTCCCGGCAAACGGACTGTCAATCTCTTCAGCTTTCACCACCACAACAGCCGGCCAGTGAACGCCGATATCGTCCGTCAGCTGGCGGATGACCTCGCGGTTGCTCTCCTCTTCCATAAAGTTGCGAACGTGCGCGGCGACGACTTTGCCCACATCCGGCACGGCAATCAGTGCCTCCAGATCGGCATCCATCACCTTCTGCAGCTCACCAAAGTGGTTTGCCAGATTGGCGGCGGTGGCTTCGCCCACTTCACGGATCCCCAGCGCATAGAGGAAACGCGCCAGCGTCGTCGACTTCGCTTTTTCCAGCGCATCCACCACGTTCTGCGCCGATTTTGGCCCCATGCGATCCAGCCCGGTCAGCTTACCCGCCGTGAGACGGAAGAGATCGGCGGGGGTCGAGACATACTCTTTCTCCACCAGCTGGTCGATAATCTTATCGCCCATGCCGTCGACATCGAGCGCCCGGCGCGAGACAAAATGCTTCAGCGCCTCTTTTCGCTGCGCGCCGCAAATCAGACCGCCGGTGCAGCGCGTGACCGATTCACCTTCGACCCGTTCCACCTCAGAACCACAGACCGGGCAGTGAGCAGGAAACACCACTTCACGCGTCTCTTCAGGACGTTCAGCGGTGACCACATTCACGACCTGCGGGATCACATCGCCTGCACGGCGAATCACGACCCGGTCCCCGATGCGCAGTCCCAGCCGCGCAATTTCATCGGCGTTGTGCAGCGTGGCGTTGCTGACAATCACACCCGCTACCTGCACCGGCTCCAGGCGGGCGACAGGAGTGATAGCCCCGGTGCGGCCAACCTGGAACTCGACATCCCGCACCCAGGTCAGCTGCTCCTGCGCCGGGAATTTAAAGGCTATCGCCCAGCGCGGCGCACGCGCCACAAAGCCCAGCTGTTCCTGCTGCGCCTGTGAATCGACTTTGATGACCACGCCATCGATATCAAATCCGAGACTGGGGCGCTGTTGCTCAACGTCGTGATAAAAAGCCAGCGCCTCTTCCGCATTATGCACCAGCTTAATGCGGTCGCTGACCGGCAGCCCCCAGGCTTTGAACTGCTGCAGGCGTGCCATGTGACTGTGCGGCATCTCGCCGCCTTCCAGCAGGCCGAAACCGTAGCAGAAGAAGGTCAGCGGACGTTTTGCGGTGATGCGCGGATCAAGCTGACGCAGCGAACCTGCCGCTGCGTTGCGCGGGTTAGCAAAGACTTTGCCGTCCGTGCGGCGCGCTTCCTCATTCAGCTTTTCGAAGCCGCGCTGCGTCATAAAGACTTCGCCACGCACTTCCAGCCGCGCCGGGATGTTGTCACCTTTAAGACGCAGCGGGATAGCGCGAATGGTGCGCACGTTGGCGGTAATATTCTCGCCGGTGGTGCCGTCTCCCCGCGTTGCGGCCTGAACCAGCAGCCCGTTTTCATACATCAGGCTGACCGCTAAGCCATCGAGTTTAAGTTCACAGCAGTAGGTAATCTCTTCACTGCTTTTCAGCCGATCGCGCACCCGCTTGTTGAAGGCCATAAAGGTCGCTTCATCGAAGGCGTTATCCAGCGACAGCATCGGGACTTCATGGCGAACCTGTTCAAACACCGTCAGCGGCGCAGCGCCGACGCGCTGGGTTGGTGAGTCCGGCGTAATGAGATCGGGATGATCCGCTTCCAGCTGGCGCAGTTCACGCATCAGGCGATCATATTCGGCATCCGGCACTTCCGGTGCATCCATGACGTGATAGAGGTATTCGTGATGACGCAGCGTAGTGCGCAGTTCGGTGATGTGATCCTGGACGGATTTCATAAAGCCCCATCAGATAAAAAACCCCCGACATGCGGGGGTTTGTTTTAACAGTTCAGATAGCGGTTTGCGCCGTGGTCAGACACCGACCACATCGCGAATACGCGCCTTGTAAGTTTCCAGCTTCTGCGGCGTCATCATGCGACGTTCATCATCCAGCACTACGCCGCCAACATCATCAGCGATGCGCTGTGCCGACTGCAGCATCAGCTTGAAGTTCTGATTCGCATCGCCATAGGAAGGCACCATCATAAAGATGGAGATACCCGGCGTGCTGAAATCTGTCATCAGGTCAGGGTTAAACGAGCCAGGCTTGACCATATTGGCCAGACTGAACAGGACCGGACCACTGCCTGCCGGACTGAGATGGCGATGGAAGATGTTCATCTCACCAAACTGGAAGCCCGCCTGCAGAATCCCCTGGAGGAGAGCCTCACCATTGAGTTCGCCACCCGAGTGTGCGGCAACGTGCAGAACCAGCACGGCTTCTTTCGGCTTCTCTGCCGGTGCGGCAGGTGCAGACGGCGGAACGGGAGTCGGTTCCGGCGCCTGAGTGATTTCAGGCTGCGGCTCGGGTTCAGCCTGGTACTGCGGTGCGGGCTGCACCGATTCCAGCGGGTCCAGATCCAGCAGCGGATCGGCCTGCACAGGCGGTGCGACAAAAGCAGGCGCAGGCTGTTGCTGCTGACGAGCCGGTTCCGGACGCGGCTGAGGAGCAGGCTGCGGTGCGGGGCTGAAAAGCGGGTCGCTTTCCGGTTCGGCTTGCGGAGCAGGTCGTGGCGCAGGCTGACGTACAGGCTCAGCAGGCGCGGGCTTACGCGGCGCAACCGGCTGGGATTCGCGAATATCATCGAAACGCGGTTCCTGATGGTTGCTGCGCTCAGCGCGAACACGAACCTCGCCGACGCCATCATCTTCGTCGTCGATCAGGTCCGGTTCATCATGTTCATCACGTTGTTTCAGACGTTTGTGCGGGCGATCGCGGAACACTGACGAACGCTCTTTACGGCTGGTCCACAGTCCGTGAAGAAGGAGCGCTATTATGGCGATCGCGCCAACAACGATTAATATCAGACGCAAATCCTGCATCATTGTATTCTCTGTTGTTCCAATACCTTGCCACCGCGGCAAACTTTATCCTCTAACTGTATTTGCCCTGCTACACAAGTGCAAGTCTGTGCACTATTTTCTAACAAATAAGATAGGCAACCCACGCTTTTTCGCTGTTTTTTTACCCAAACGGCACCTGGCCTGGGGAAAAAGCCAGGTTATAGTGGGCCCGCCCTATTACCTTCAGGAGAATTGCCTATATGGCCCTTGAGAAGTCCGTCTCAGATTTTAACGGCATACACTACTTCAGCCAGGGCTGGAAACTGATGCGTCTGCCTGGCATTCGTCGCTTTGTGGTCATGCCGCTGCTGATCAACATTCTGATGCTGGGTGGCGCATTCATCTGGCTTTTCTACCGTCTGGGTGACTGGATCCCGCGACTGATGGCCTCGATTCCGGACTGGCTGCAGTGGCTCAGCTATCTGTTATGGCCACTGTCGGTGATTGCGATTGTGCTGGTCTTCAGCTACTTCTTTTCCACCCTCGCTAACCTTATCGCCGCACCGTTTTGCGGCCTGCTGGCCGAGCAGCTTGAGGGACGCCTGACCGGTAAACCGCTGCCTGACAGCGACTGGGCGGGTCTGATCAAAGATGTGCCGCGCATCATGAAGCGCGAGCTGCAAAAGCTGGGCTACTACCTGCCACGTGCGGTAGGACTGCTGCTGCTCTACTTTATCCCGGGTTTCGGCCAGACGGTTGCGCCCGTACTGTGGTTCCTGTTCAGCGCCTGGATGCTCGCGATCCAGTATTGCGACTACCCCTTCGATAATCACAAAGTGCCTTTTCAGCAGATGCGTAACGCCCTGCGTCGGCATAAAACCGCCAATATGCAGTTTGGTGCGCTTACCAGTCTGTTTACCATGATCCCGGTGCTGAACCTGGTCATCATGCCAGTGGCCGTCTGTGGGGCCACAGCGATGTGGGTCGATCGCTACCGGCAGCAACTGGCGCGGCAGGAAGTGCGCTGAATATATCAGCGCGCCTTATGCTCTTTTTAACAAGGCTTATTGCCGGGTGACATATAGATATGCGATTTCTTTCCTTCCGCCCCCAGGCAGAACAGGTATGCTCATAGGGTTCCCAATAATTCATACAGTTAAGGACAGGCTATGAGTAAGATCTACGAAGACAACTCTTTGACAATTGGTCATACGCCATTGGTTCGACTGAACCGCATCGGTAACGGCCGCATCCTTGCGAAAGTTGAATCCCGTAACCCGAGCTTCAGCGTAAAATGCCGTATCGGTGCCAATATGATTTGGGACGCAGAGAAACGCGGTATTCTGAAACCGGGTATTGAACTGGTTGAACCGACCAGCGGCAATACCGGGATTGCCCTCGCCTATGTGGCCGCCGCGCGCGGTTATAAACTGACCCTGACCATGCCTGAGACGATGTCCGTTGAGCGTCGTAAACTGCTGAAAGCGCTGGGCGCGAATCTGGTCCTGACTGAAGGTGCCAAAGGCATGAAAGGGGCTATCGGCAAAGCTGAAGAGATTGTTGCAAGCGACCCGGATAAATATGTCCTGCTGCAGCAGTTCAGCAACCCGGCTAACCCGGAGATCCATGAAAAGACCACCGGCCCGGAAATCTGGGAAGATACCGACGGCGAAGTGGATGTCTTTATTGCTGGTGTCGGCACCGGCGGTACGCTGACCGGCGTGAGCCGCTACATCAAGAACACCAAAGGCAAAAAAGATCTGATCACCGTCGCGGTGGAACCAACCGATTCGCCGGTCATTGCTCAGGCCCTGGCAGGAGCGGAGATCAAGCCTGGCCCTCACAAAATTCAGGGGATCGGCGCAGGCTTTATTCCGGGCAACCTAGAGCTGAATCTGGTTGATCGGGTTGTGGCTATCACGAATGAGGAAGCGATCAGCACCGCGCGTCTGCTGATGGAGCAGGAAGGCATTCTGGCAGGTATCTCCTCCGGTGCTGCGGTCGCCGCCGCGCTGAAGTTGCAGGAAGAGGAAACCTTCGCCAACAAGAATATCGTGGTGATTCTCCCCTCCTCAGGTGAACGCTATCTGAGTACCGCTTTGTTCGCCGATCTCTTTACAGAAAAAGAGCTGCAGTAGTCGGGGCAGAAAGTCTGAAAATGCCGCAAAAAGCACCCGCCTGGGTGCTTTTTTGTGGCGCAGATCTCACTTTCACCACCCGGCAGATTGATTTCAGTGACGCCGCTCTGGTATTTAGACTGCCAATTATTTCGATGCCTGAAATTAATCCGCGTTTGAAGTGGATCAAGCTGAATCGATTTACGGATTCAGTGAAACGGCGAATCACGGCATAATTAACCGGTGACGTGTAGAATCGGTTTTACGACGCAACGGAATGTCGATTTGACGCATGCGCGTCCTGGGTCAGCATGAAGCTATACCCGCGCACCGACACAGGCTAAAGTGAAGGCTCCAGGCTAGACTTTAGATCCATAACACTCATTCTGATAACGTTGGGGAAATAGAATGTTCCAGCAAGAAGTTACCATTACTGCACCAAACGGTCTGCATACTCGCCCAGCAGCGCAATTCGTTAAAGAAGCCAAAGCTTTCCAGTCAGAAATCACTGTGACCTCTAACGGTAAATCTGCCAGCGCCAAGAGCCTGTTCAAGCTGCAGACACTGGGTTTAACGCAGGGAACCGTTGTGACCCTGTCAGCAGAAGGCGAAGACGAACAGAAAGCAGTTGAGCATCTGGTCAAACTGATGGCTGAACTGGAGTAATCTCCGCTCAGCTCTCCAGCCAATCGACTCCTCTGCGCCATTGAGTGCAAACATCTTGATCGCGGACAATCTGTCCGCGTTATTGCTTTCGTAGAGTACGTGTCCCGCGACAATGGCACCGCAAAGAGTCCCATCAGCCATCGTGATTAAAAGGTAGCGTTATGATTTCAGGCATTTTAGCATCACCAGGTATCGCTTTCGGCAAAGCACTGCTGCTGAAAGAAGACGAGATCGTCATCAACCGTAAAAAAATTTCTGATGACCAGGTTGAGCAGGAAGTTCAGCGCTTCCTCGATGGTCGCGGTAAAGCGGCACAGCAACTGGAAGCGATTCGCGTCAAAGCGGGTGAAACCCTCGGTGAAGAGAAAGCTGCGATCTTCGAAGGCCACATTATGTTGCTGGAAGATGAAGAGCTGGAGCAGGAAATCATCGACCTGATCAAAAAAGATCACGCCTCTGCCGATGCTGCTGTCGACTCGGTTATCGATGGTCAGGCGAAAGCGCTGGAAGAGTTAGACGATGAGTACCTGAAAGAGCGTGCGGCTGACGTGCGCGACATCGGTAAGCGTCTGCTGCAAAACATCCTCGGTCTGCATATCGTTGACCTGAGCGCCATTCCGGATGAATCCATTCTGGTAGCAAAAGATTTAACGCCGTCAGAAACCGCACAGCTGAACCTGAAAAAGGTGCTGGGCTTTATTACCGATCTGGGTGGCCGTACCTCCCATACCTCAATCATGGCGCGCTCGCTGGAGATCCCAGCCATTGTCGGCACCGGCAATGTCACCGTCACGGTTAAAAACGGCGACTTCCTGATCCTGGATGGTGTGAACAATGCGATTCACGTCAATCCTTCTGACGCCGTTCAGGAAGAGCTGAAAGCCGTACAGAACCAGTATCTGTCGGAAAAACACGAATTAGCCAAGCTGAAAGACCTGCCTGCGGTCACGCTGGATGGTCATCAGGTTGAAGTCTGCGCCAACATCGGCACCGTGCGCGACGTCGCCGGCGCAGAGCGCAACGGCGCAGAAGGCGTGGGTCTTTACCGCACCGAGTTCCTGTTCATGGACCGTGACGCGCTGCCGACCGAAGAAGAGCAGTTCCAGGCGTATAAAGCCGTCGCTGAAGCCATGGGTTCACAGGCCGTTATCGTCCGTACCATGGATATCGGCGGTGACAAA
This sequence comes from Pantoea sp. Sc1, assembly GCF_000255315.1. NCBI lineage: Bacteria > Pseudomonadati > Pseudomonadota > Gammaproteobacteria > Enterobacterales > Erwiniaceae > Pantoea > Pantoea sp. Sc1. Next base: position 1,264,271 of record NZ_AJFP01000001.1, on the reverse strand, counting down.
GATCTGCCTTACATGAACCTGCCGAAAGAGGAAAACCCTTTCCTCGGCTGGCGCGCTATCCGTATCGCCATGGACCGCAAAGAGATTCTGCATGCGCAGCTGCGTGCTATCCTGCGCGCCTCCTCCTTCGGCAAACTGCGCATTATGTTCCCGATGATCATTTCCGTTGAAGAAGTGCGTTCGCTGAAAGCGGAACTGGAACTGCTGAAAGCGCAGCTGCGTGAAGAAGGCAAAGCGTTCGACGAGTCCATCGAAGTCGGTATTATGGTGGAAACCCCGGCGTCAGCGGTGATTGCACGTCATCTGGCGAAAGAAGTCGACTTCTTCAGTATTGGGACAAACGACCTGACGCAGTATACTCTGGCGGTCGATCGTGGTAACGATTTGATTTCGCACCTGTACAATCCAATGACGCCGTCTGTGCTTAACTTAATTAAGCAAGTCATTGATGCATCTCACGCTGAAGGTAAATGGACCGGCATGTGTGGTGAGCTGGCAGGTGATGAACGTGCTACACTACTGTTACTGGGAATGGGGCTGGACGAGTTCAGCATGAGTGCCATTTCTATCCCTGGCATCAAGAAAATCATTCGTAATACTAATTTTGAAGATGCGAAGGCATTGGCAGAGCAGGCACTGGCTCAACCGACAGCGGAAGATTTAATGAACCTGGTGAACAAGTTCATTAAAGAAAAAACGCTCTGCTAATCTGCATGATGCTGGCCCCAAATTACTGCTTAGGAGAAGATCATGGGTTTGTTTTCTAAACTTTTTGGCGAAAAAACGGATAGCGCTGGGACAATCGATATCGTAGCGCCTCTGTCAGGCGAAATTGTGAATATTGAAGACGTACCAGATGTGGTGTTTGCAGAAAAAATCGTGGGCGACGGTATCGCGATCAAACCGACTGGCAACAAAATGGTTGCGCCGGTGGATGGCACTATCGGTAAGATTTTTGAAACCAACCATGCTTTTTCAATCGAATCGGACAACGGCATTGAGCTGTTTGTGCATTTCGGCATCGATACGGTTGAACTGAAAGGTGAAGGTTTCAAACGCATCGCTGAAGAAGGCCAGAAGGTCAAAAAAGGCGACGTCGTTATCGAGTTCGATCTGCCATTGCTGGAAGAGAAAGCGAAATCAACCCTGACTCCGGTTGTTATCTCCAACATGGATGAAATCAAGGAACTGATTAAGCTCTCTGGCCAGGTCACCGTCGGCGAAACGCCGGTGATTCGCATCAGAAAATAAGGCTTTGTTCCTGCTCTGACGGCGCCTTCGGGTGCCGTTTTCGTTTCTGCTCTCTGCGCTTTTCAGGAGGGCCAGTGCGGCAGCCTCAGCGTCAGTTCCAGCCCTCCTTCCGGCCGGTTCCGTGCCTCGACTTCACCCTGATGCGCCAGCACCACTTTGCGGACGATCGCCAGCCCGAGGCCATAGCCCTTTCCCATCAGCGGTGAGTTGACCCGCACAAACGGGTCAAAGATGCTGGAGAGTTTCTCTTCATCGACACCCGGCCCCTGATCGCGCACCTGAATTTCCAGCCACTGCTGCGCGGTGCGCAGTTCAACCTCGATCCGCTGGCCTGGCAGGGAAAAGCGCAGCGCGTTGCGTAACACATTCTCGGTGGCGCGCCGTATCAGTTCGGCATTGCCACGCACGGTGTAGTCGGCCCGATTGTCCACCTGAAACGCCACCTGCACACCGGGGAGCTGCGCTTCATAGCGGACATCGGTGATCACCGCCTCCAGCAGGCCGGTGAGGTCAAAGTACTGCTCATCCGGAATACTTTCATGCTCAGCGCGCGACAGCGTCAGCAGTTCACCGATCATCTTATCCAGCCGGCGCGCCTCTTCGTCGATACGATCGAGCGAACTGTGCACATTTTCTGGCGTCTGTCTGGCCAGCCCGGTCGCCAGCTGCAGGCGCGCCAGCGGTGAACGCAGCTCGTGTGAGATATCGTGCAGCAGCTCTTCGCGCGCGTGGACCAGGGTCTCCAGCCGCTCAGCCATGGTATCGAAGGCCCGGGCGACATCAGAAATCTCATCATGCCGTTTACGCATCACCGGAAAAAGCCGCACGCTTAAATCGCCCTCTGCGACCCGGGAGAACCCTTCGCGCAGCTGACGCATGGGTCGCGTCAGATTCCAGGCGAGCAGCAGGCTGAAGAGTAATCCTACCGAACCGGCGAAAACAAACATCGGTTCAGGGATATTGAGGAATTTGCGCGGCATGCTGTTCATCATGCTCTCTTTTCGCATGCCATCGATGTCATAGTGCAGCTGATACCCTTTTCCATCGGCGCCGCGCACCCAGCGTTTACTTTCGGCGGGCCGATGCGCCTCCCCATCCGGGTTAGCCTGTGCAGGCGACGGTTGCGCCTGTGGCAGGATGTGGAAAAACTGCCGGTCACGTTTGTCCCAGCCCGACAGCATCGCGTTCAGCGCCTCAGGCCCGTTCTGCGCCAGCACCGTCGCCGCCGAGGTGAGTTGCAGATCGGCCACGCGGCGGACCGCCACCAGCTCAGGCGGCTCGTGTCGTCTACCGGAGAGCGAAAAGCCGAGCCAGATAAGCTGACTGATGATGACAAAGACGATCCAGAAGCCGATAAAGATCTTCCAGAACAGGCGTCCACGGTAGTGCCTCATCGAATGCGATAACCGATACTGCGAACGGTTTCGATCGTGATGCTGTCAGCGGTTAAGGCACTGAGCTTCTGACGGATGTTGCTGATATGCACATCGACGCTGCGATCATACGCCTCGCGCGGGCGACCAAGTCCCTTCTCCGACAGCTCATCTTTTGAGACCACCCTGTCCGGAGCGCGCATCAGCAGTTCCAGCAGATTAAATTCCGAGGCGGTGAGATCGAAGGCTTTCTCCTGCCATTCACTGATACGGGTGGCGGGATTGAGGGTCAGCGCCCCCCAGCGCAGCGGCTCCTGGCTATCCGGCTGCGGAGCCTGCTCTTCGAAACGCCGCAGCACCGCCCGCAGACGCGCCACCAGCTCGCGCGGATAGCAGGGCTTGGGCATGTAGTCATCGGCCCCCATCTCCAGACCGATTACGCGGTCAATGTTATCGCCTTTGGCGGTCAGCATAATCACTGGTATGCGGCTGTTCTGACGCACCTGGCGCAGAACGTCAATGCCACTCATGTCGGGCAGCATGATGTCCAGGATCATCGCGGTGAACTGGCCGGAGAGCGCGCCCTGAATCCCGGCGCTGCCGGTCAGCACCAGCTGAGCATCGAAGCCTTCCGCAATCAGGTACTGGCTTAACATCGTGCCGAGCTCTACATCATCATCAACAAGCAGAATTTTCATGGTCATTTCTCCGGAGAACGGGCGCTATTTTCACCTGTGCGGCTGAACGGCGCAGCCTGATTTACGTGATCCTTACAGATTCACACTCGCTGGCACAGTAAACCGGGCAAAAAAAAGGCCTGTGGGCAGCAGACGCTTCACAGGCCAGGTTTCGCATCTACAGCGGTTACGCGTGATAGAGACCGGTCGAGAGATAACGATCGCCGCGATCGCAGGCGATCGCCACCACCACGCTTCCCGGATTTGCCTCGGCGATGCGCAGTGCACCCGCCACCGCGCCGCCTGAACTGACGCCACAGAAGATGCCCTCACGGCGTGCCAGCGCCCGCATGGTCTCCTCCGCTTCCTTCTGCGTCATATCGATGACGTCATCCACCAGATTGGGACGGTAGATCCCCGGCAGATAGGCCAGCGGCCAGCGACGGATGCCCGGAATGCTGCTGCCCTCGCTGGGCTGTAAGCCAATGACCTGCACGCCGGTGTTGTGCTCTTTCAGGTAGCGTCCCACGCCGGTGATCGTGCCGGTGGTGCCCATACTGGAGACAAAATGGGTCATACGCTGATTCGACTGCTGCCACAGCTCCGGGCCGGTGGTCTGATAGTGGCCCAGCGGATTATCGGGATTGTTGAACTGATCCAGCACCCGGCCCTCGCCGCGTGCCGCCATCGCCTGCGCCAGATCGCGCGCCCCTTCCATTCCCTGCTCGCGCGGCACCAGTATCAGCTCTGCCCCATAAGCACGCATCGCATCCTGCCGCTCCTGACTCATGTTGTCCGGCATCAGCAGGCGCATACGGTAGCCTTTCATCGCGGCGATCATCGCCAGCGCAATGCCGGTGTTGCCACTGGTGGCTTCGATCAGCTGATCGCCGGGCGTGATATCCCCCCGCAGCTCCGCCTGATTGATCATCGACCAGGCCGCACGATCCTTGACCGAACCCGCCGGATTGTTGCCTTCCAGCTTAAGCCAGACCTCACTGCCGTTAGCGGGCGTCAGGCGCTGTAACCTGACCAGCGGGGTATTGCCGATGGTATTTTCAAGAGTCGTCACGGTAAGGTTCCTGGCTTAATGCAAACAGAAGGCAAAAAAAAGGCGGGAGTCACACTCCCGCCCGGTGTTGATCAGAAAATATCAGGCACTCTGGGCAAAGGCAACAGCGCGCAGCGGGGTATCACCCTTATAGAGACGCGCCTGCTGCAGGCCAACAAACAGGCGTTCGCCACGAATCGGGGCGGTCTGTTCACCTTCAAATACCAGCGAAAACGGCTCGCTCTGCCAGCCAGCGGGCTGCACCACCAGCTGCCAGAAGTGTCCACGCGGACTCACTTCCAGCACCTGCACCGGCAGCGGGGTTTCCAGGCTGCTGTGGCGGGACACGTCGATTTCCCACGGACGCAGGAACAGCTCAACCGGGCCCTGATGTGCCGAGGTATACCCCAGCGGCCAGTGATGCGCGCCGACATGGAACTGCGACCCGTGGATCTCACCATCAAAGCGATTCACTTCACCCAGGAACTCCAGCACAAAGCGGGTTGCCGGATCGCGCCACACGTCATCTGGCGTGCCGATCTGCTCGATATTACCCTGGCTCATCACCACCACGCGGTCTGCCACTTCCATCGCTTCTTCCTGGTCGTGGGTCACAAACACGCTGGTAAATTTCAGCTCTTCATGCAGCTGACGCAGCCAGCGACGCAGCTCTTTACGCACCTGCGCATCGAGCGCGCCAAAAGGTTCATCCAGCAGCAGGATTTGCGGTTCTACCGCTAACGCACGCGCCAGCGCCACACGCTGTTTCTGCCCGCCCGACAGCTGAGCCGGGAAGCGGTTCGCCAGATGGGCCAGCTGCACCATCTCCAGCAGACGGGTAACACGCTGTTTGATCTCGGCCGCAGAAGGACGTTCCCGACGCGGCAGCACCGTCAGGCCAAAGGCGATGTTGTCGAACACCGTCATATGGCGGAACAGCGCATAGTGCTGGAAAACAAATCCAACCTGACGATCGCGCGCATGCAGACGACTCACATCGTTGCCATGAAAACGGATCTGGCCGCTGTTCTGATGCTCCAGCCCGGCAATAATGCGCAGCAGCGTGGTTTTACCGGAGCCGGATGGGCCAAGCAGCGCCACCATTTCACCCGAGGCAATATCCAGAGAGATATCGTTCAGCACCGAGGTGCGACCAAAGGATTTGTTGATCTTGTTAATCTCAATGCTCATGATTTCCCTCCTGTTGCAGGTGCTTGTGCTGTTGCTCCAGACGCCACTGCACAATACTTTTCAGAAACAACGTTACAATGGCCATCAGGGTCAGCAGCGCGGCAGCGGTGAAGGCGCCGACCGTATTGTAATCCTGATGCAATAATTCAACCTGAAGCGGCAGCGTATAGGTCTCACCGCGAATCGATCCCGATACCACCGAGACCGCACCAAACTCACCAATCGCACGGGCGTTGGTCAGCACGATGCCATACAGCAGCGCCCAGCGAATGTTCGGCAATGTCACACGACGGAACATCTGCCAGCCTGAAGCGCCCAGCAGCACCGCCGCTTCATCTTCGTGACTGCCCTGGCTCAGCATCACCGGCACCAGTTCGCGCACCACAAACGGACAGGTCACAAACACGGTCGCCAGCACCATGCCCGGCCAGGCGAACATAACCTGGATGTTATGCGCATCCAGCCAGCCGCCCGCCGGACCGTTGACGCCCCAGAACAGCAGATACATCAGACCGGCCACCACCGGCGACACGGCAAACGGAATATCAAACAGGGTCAGCAGCAGCTGACGCCCCGGAAAGGTAAAGCGGGTCACCAGCCAGGCGAGCAGCGTGCCGAACACCAGGTTAACCGGAACGGTGATCAGCGCCACCATCACCGTCAGCCAGATGGCGTGCAGCATATCGGGGTCAGCCAAGTTGCTCAGGGAGACCAGCAGCCCCTGATTCAGCGCCTCCCAGAAGATGGAGATCATCGGCACCAGCAGCAGCAGAATAGAGAGCAGCGCACCGATACCAATCAGCAGCCATTTGCCCCAGTTCACCGGCTGGCGATCCGCATGATTCAGTTGTGAGACCTCAGCCATTAGTGACCTCCCAGTCGACGGCCAAAGCGGCTCTGTAAGGTGTTAATCGCAAATAACAGGATAAGCGAGGCGGCCAGGATCACCGAGGCGATGGCGCTGGCGGCCGGATAGTCAAACTCCTGCAACCGGACAAAAATCATCAGCGAGGTCACTTCCGTTTTCCAGGCGATGTTACCGGCAATAAAGATCACCGCACCAAACTCACCCAGGCTGCGGGTAAAGGAGAGCGCCGTGCCCGCCAGCAGCGCGGGAGCGACTTCCGGTAACACAACCCGACGGAAGCTCTGCCACGGTGTGGCACCCAGCGTTTCAGCGGCTTCTTCGTACTCCGGGCCTAACTCCTCCAGCACCGGCTGTACCGTGCGCACCACAAACGGGATGCTGGTGAAAGCCATGGCGATGGCGATGCCGATCCAGGTGTAGGAGATTTTGATATCGAAATGAGCAAACCACTGTCCATACCAGCCGTTGACCGAAAAGAGTCCGGCCAGTGTCAGGCCCGCAACGGCGGTCGGCAGCGCAAACGGCAGATCCATCAGGCCATCCAGCAGCGTGCGGCCCGGGAAGCGGTAGCGGGTCAGGATCCACGCCATCAGCATGCCGAACACCGCATTAAACAGCGAGGCGACACCGGCGGAGAGCAGCGTAACCTTGTAGGCCGCAACCAGCTGCGGGTTGGTCACCACATCCCAGTACTGCTGAAGGGTCATCTGTGACAGCTGCATGATCACGGCGCTGATGGGCAGCAGCAGAATCAGGCAGGTAAAAAGCAGGCTGGTGCCCAGGCTCAGTCCAAAGCCGGGCAACACGCGTTTATGACTTGCTGCAAACATTATCCACGCCCCGCCGCTAACAATTTATCCAGCTCACCGCCGCTGGCGAAATGCGTTTTCATCACGTTGTCCCAGCCGCCAAAGGCCTCTTCAACCCGGAACAGGCTGGTCTGCGGGAAGCGATCCTTCTGCTCTGCCATCAGCTGCGGATTGTTCACGCGATAGTAGTAGTGCGTAATAATCGTCTGCGCTTCCGGTGTGTAGAGGTAGCGGAGATAGGCACTGGCCGCATCCGCGGTATGGTTAGCGGCAACGTTTTTATCTACCCACGCCACCGGGAACTCCGCCAGAATGTTGGTTTTCGGCACGATCACCTCATACTCATCTTTGCCGTACTGATTGCGGATATTGTTTACTTCCGACTCAAAGCTAATCAGCACGTCGCCCAGACCACGCTCAGCGAAGGTCGTGGTCGCACCACGGCCCCCGGTATCGAAAACTTCAACGTTTTTCAGAAACTGCGTCATAAAGGCACGGGTTTTAGCCTGATCGTTACCGTCCGCTTTATCAGCAGCCCCCCAGGCGGCCAGATAGGTATAGCGACCATTGCCGGACGTTTTCGGGTTAGGGAAAATCAGCTTCACATCGTTACGGGTCAAATCTGACCAGTCATGAATCTGCTTTGGGTTTCCTTTGCGCACCAGAAACGCCATGGTGGAATAGAACGGTGAACTGTTATTTGGCAGACGGCTTTTCCAGTCTGCGGCAATCAGGTTGCCTTTATCATGCAGGACCTGCACATCCGTCACCTGGTTGTAAGTGACAACATCGGCGCGGAGTCCCTGCAGGATAGCCAGCGCCTGTTTAGATGAACCGGCATGGGACATTTTGATGGTCAGCGGGTCGGCAGGATGGCTGGCATCCCACTGTTTAACAAAAGGGGCATTCAGGGCAACAAACAGCTCCCGGGACACATCGTAAGAGCTGTTAAGAAGTTCAGTGGCATTGGCTGCGCCAGCAAGGCTCAGCGACAACGCGATACCGCTCACGACTTTTTTCATCGCTTGTAATGTCATTTGGCACCCTGAAAAAATTTGATGCGGATCTCACCCGCTGAAACATCAGTTTATTTATAACTCAGGGAAAACCAGTAACGGTTTTATATATCGTTTGATGATTTCAAAGTCGAAAAAAGCATAAGACAGCGGCAGAGTTTATGCAGAAATCAGCAAAAGCCGCAGAGAGGATAACCCCCGCTGAGCACCAGCCTGCGGGGGTGACCAGGCGCGTCAGCGCATGGCGTTTAGCAGGCAGTGTTAACGCTGCCAGACGATTTTGCTGAGTTTCCAGGTTTTCAGCGTGTCGTCAGAAGGCATCAGTCCTTCCGGTCCATGCCAGTCGCCATGGTAGAGATAGGTGAGATGCTGACTGCCAGGGGCCCGGCATGCTACGTCTCGCGCATCCGTTCCGCTGGCCAGGGTGCAGTTGCTGAAGGCTTTGGTGAACTTATTGCTGAAGGCATCGCCCACTTTACTGCCGTCGCTGCTGGCAATCTGGCTGTCCATCACCTCAATGCGTTCAACCTGCGACTGCCCGTAAATCACCAGCTTCACCTTGTCGTCATCCAGCGCCTGCCAGAACGCAACCACCTGACCGTTTTCGCCACGCATGCCCTGGCGCAGGGTGTAATCCCCATTCAGGCCGGCTTTGATCGCCTCCTCTTTCATGGCCGTCGAGGCGGTCAGTCCGCCTACGCCCTGCTCCGTCGCGGTGAGCGATGAACCGAACCAGTTCCACGGCAGCGCCGAGGACCAGTGATACGTCAGCGGATTCCACCAGCTGGCCTGCTGGCTGCTGTCAGTGCCGGAACCCGAACTGGCACAGCCGCTCAGTGCAACGGCGGCGATCAGTAGCGTGGAACGAACAGCTTTCATGAGAACTCCTGTAAATACGATGCCGGAAGGCGGAACTGATTGGAGTCGCAAAGCGCCAAAAAGTTTATTTAAGATGATGTTCAGGCAGAAAGCAGTCGCGGCAGCGACGGTCAGTCTGCAGCCAGATGAGTGCCAGCAGGTCAAACAGCGTCAGCAACAAGGGCAGCGGCGAACTGAGCAGATCACCCTGCACAAACTGCAGCCCCTGCCAGATAAGATTCACTAAAAATGACAGCGACAGCACGCTGCGCCAGTGCTGCCAGAGTCGCGGCAGCCGTAGCCGGTAACCGGTCAGCAGCAGACCTGCCAGCGCCGGTAATCCCAGGGCAAGACCGATCCAGAACGCCTGGCGATCCGGATAGAAGAGCGCCAGCAGATCGTTACCCTGCTGCCGTGACGCCCCGGCCATCACCAGCAGTAACCAGGTGCGCGCCTGCAGTAACAGGATCAGCCAAAAAAGAAACGGCAGCCGCAGCTGCCCTCTGGCGTCATAGTGGTCCGGCTGATAGTCAGGGGACGGTTTAGTATTCACGATCTTCGATCAGACGTTTGCCAAACAGCAGCACATCGACCGGCTCATAATCGAGCTTCTCGTAGAAGGCCACCACCTGATCGTTCTCTTCGCGGATCATCAGATGCAGCTTCGGACAGCCGCGAGCGATGAGCTTCTTCTCCAGACGATTCATCAGCGCATTCGCAAAGCCGCGTCCCTGATAGTCAGGATGCACCGCCAGATAATAGGCCGCACCGCGATGACCATCGTAGCCCCCCATCAGGGTGCCGACGACCACGCCGCCGACTTCAGCGACCAGAAAGAGATCGGGGTCGTGATGCATTTTGCGTTCGATATCCAGCTCCGGATCGTTCCAGGGCCGTAACAAATCGCAACGTTCCCATAAGGTGATCACTTCTTCAAAATCTTCCTGGCGGAAGGTGCGGATTTCCATCTTCTTCACCTGCAATTAAGCACAATTTGCTGATTATCACGCATTCTCTGCCGCACGCAACCCTCGGCTGAACGGCGGCAAATAAAAAAGCGCAAATTTTCTGTTCGCGGCCTGCAATACAAAGTAATGCCCTGAAATGGTTATGTGATCGCAGACAACAGAGCCTTAGGCTATAACACCGGCAGGATTTCTGTTACCGGACCCGCACATGCACCTGCTTAAACGTTTGATTCATCGCCGTCAGTTACTCCTTTCCGGTCTGGCTCTGGCCGTTTTATCGCCGCGCGCGGTTCAGGCCAGAGAGCCTTCAGCGCTTACAGGAACAGGCCGCCATGCACGCCCTGCTCCGCCAGCCAGTAACGGAAAGCGCATTGTGATGATTGATCCCGGCCACGGGGGCATCGACTCCGGCGCGGTCGGCGAGGAGGGTTCAGAAGAGAAGCACATCGTGCTGGAGATTGCCGGTAACGTGAAACGGCAACTGCAGAGCCATCCGCGCATTGAAGTGCGTCTGACCCGTGACAGCGACCATTTTATTCCGCTCTACCAGCGGGTGGAGATTGCTCATCAGCATGGCGCGCATCTGTTCATGTCGATCCATGCCGACGGCTTTACCAGCCCCGATGCCAGCGGCGCCTCGGTATTTGCGCTCTCCAATCGCGGTGCCAGTAGTTCAATGGCGCGTTATCTCTCTCAGCGTGAGAACGATGCGGACAAACTGGGCGGCGTGAAGGCGCAGCAGCAGGATCACTATCTGCAGCAGATCCTGTTCGATCTGGTTCAGACCGACACCATCAAAAACAGCCTGACGCTGGGCAAACATGTGCTGGATCAGATTCGCCCGGTTCATCATCTGCATAGCCAGCACACGGAACAGGCTGCTTTCGCGGTCCTGAAGTCGCCCTCCATTCCTTCGGTGCTGGTTGAAACCTCCTTTATTACCAATCCGCACGAAGAGCAGTTGCTCGGCACCACGGCGTTTCGTCAGAAAATTGCCGCCGCCATTGCCAGCGGCATCGTCAACTACTTTGATGAGTTTGATCGCCGTAATGCCTGATGCGGAAAGTAACAATGACTCAGTGCAGAAGCTTGAATAAACGCATGTGAACCTGAGAAATGCTCCATCCGACGTAACGTTCAGGCGAAGCGAGCGGCGGAGACCATCCTGAATTATGTTTTAAGTAAGGCCGTATTAACGGCCTTCTGTCTGCCTCTCTGCCGGAAGTTAATCGTGGCAGAGGGTTATCGGCGGTCAGACTTATCCGCGATAAGATAAGTCAGCCCATAAATCACCAGACCAGCAACAAGCACCAGCAGCGGCCCGACAATACGCATCGCCCCTTCATTCAGCGTTGCGGTCAGAAATATGCCAATCACTATCGCCATAAGCACAAGTCCGCCTGACACCTCGGCTATCAGCTTACGGATTAGCCTAATAGTTTTCGATAGCATTAATAAACTCCTCCGCGGCCGATGGATTTTTGCGCAGCGCTTCACCCATTTTTATAAAATTCTGCAAGGGTTCTTCAGACATGAAAATTTCCCATTGTATGCCTGCCTGGATAGCCGCACTCATGCAAGCAGGCCGATTTTGCGTATAATCGCCCTAAATTAAAACCGACGATAAGCGAAAAGATGGCTGATATTTCCCGCGTAAAAGCATTCCTGCTCGCTCTGCAGGATGAGATTTGTAACCAGCTGGCGGCTGAAGATGGCGGCGCAGCGTTCGCAGAAGATAGCTGGCAGCGTCCGGGCGGCGGCGGCGGTCAGAGCCGCGTACTGCGAAACGGTGCGGTGTTTGAACAGGCGGGCGTAAACTTTTCGCACGTGCATGGCGATAAGATGCCGGCTTCGGCTACGGCGCACCGTCCGGAACTGGCGGGCCGCAGCTTTGAAGCGATGGGCGTGTCGCTGGTCATCCACCCGAACAATCCCTATGTGCCCACCAGCCACGCCAACGTGCGCTTTTTTATCGCGGAGAAACCCGGTGCCGATCCGGTGTGGTGGTTTGGCGGCGGGTTTGATCTCACGCCGTTCTACGGCTTCGAAGAAGATGCACTGCACTGGCATCAGACTGCCGCCGACCTCTGTCAGCCTTTTGGCGACGACGTTTATCCGCGATATAAAAAGTGGTGCGACGACTATTTCTATCTGAAACACCGCGATGAGCAGCGCGGCATTGGCGGCCTGTTTTTTGACGATCTCAACACGCCCGATTTTGAGCAGAGCTTCAGCTTTATGCAGGCGGTGGGACGCGGCTTTATTGATGCCTACCGGCCGATTGTGGCACGCCGCAAAGATCATCCATGGGGCGATCGCGAGCGCCAGTTCCAGCTCTACCGCCGCGGGCGTTATGTGGAGTTCAATCTGGTGTGGGACCGTGGCACCCTGTTTGGCCTGCAGACCGGCGGCCGCACGGAATCGATCCTGATGTCGATGCCGCCGCTGGTGCGCTGGGAATATGATTATCAGCCTGAACCAGACTCGCCTGAAGCGGCCCTCTATCGCGACTTCCTGCCGGTGAAGAACTGGCTCAATCTGCCGTCATAATCCCCCGGACCGCAACGTGGCTCTCTGCCTGCGTTGCGGTTCATTACGCTGTCTCAACCGCCTGAAACCGTTCATCTTCCTGCCGCTCCCACCCGACCTGATAACCGATAAAAAGGGTTCAGTTCCGTTTGTTTCTCATTCATTAGTGCCCTGAATTTCATTGATACACTAGGCCATATTCAGGATAAGGACACCAATGATGGCTTCATTCACAGACCCCGATAAAAACCTTGAAACACTGAGTTTTGCGGAAATAGCGGAACGGCTTAACATCGAAATATACAGTGGTTTCAAACCCGACCTTTCTCCCTGGCTGGGCAGAAATATTATCTTCGACGACATCATCGCAAAGAGAGCGGCGACTGAAGGTCACTACGAAGATCAATGCTCCGGGAAATATTACTTTGATATTTTTAATACCATTAAGTCGGCACTGGGTGAAGTCAGCAGAATCGTTGAAGTGGGCGTCTTTATGGGAGGCAGCACCTCTGTTCTGGCTGGCTGTGCACACTATCTGGGTATTGAACTCGATTTGATCGACATCAGCCCGGACCATTTACAGTTCGCCAGAGAGCGCGCAAGAAGAGCCTATCCGGAAACCGTCGAAAGCCGGGTCAGGATGTACCATGGCACCCTTCCGGAGTATGTCAGGGATGTGCTGATGAAAGAAGAAGGCGGAAACGTCATCATTCATCATGATGGCGCGCACGATTTCGAACAGGTGATTCGTGACCTCGGCAGCCTCTTTTATATCAAAGATAAACTGCACAGCTTACTGATTCAGGATACCCATCTGCGTGGCGTTCCGGAATCTTTCAATTTTGTCGATGCCGCCGTCTATTCTATTTTCGGTCGGGATGTCACTTATGCGCCGCTGGGCACCGTCTATCACGACGGGCCGGTTTGTGAACCGAACCGCTGGCAGGGCAACTATTTTATGCCGGGTGAACCCGAAGGGATGTATATCCCGCTGACGCATAATAAATTTTACTACCCGCACCCCAAAATAACGCTGGCGCAATTTTTTGAGCGGCAATAGCGCAGCGCGGAATTCGGGCCGCCTGTACTCTCATCGCGGCCTGTTTTAAAACGCCTCTCCCGGGGAGGCTCAGACATCCCCCCTGTTTAGCATTCAGCCTGCCCCGCCACATTTCACTGTGGCAGCGCTTTTACCGTCCCCGCGTTTTTACTTTCCGATTCACCGCACCGTTATCTGCTCCCGGCGTATGACGAGAGTGAGTGTCGTCACGCCGCTTTGATGCGGAGAGGGCACGGATTGCTACAGTGTTGCCTGCGTCATTTTCCCCGACTGCTATGCTTAAGGGTGGAATATGGCGCACCCCTCGGGTTACACCGCATGACGGCTCCTTCGCACCGCCTCGCAGCGCAACAATCAGAGAAACCGCATTTTCATCAGAAAGTGTCTGTTGCAATGTTATGGGTTCGCGTTCCCGCTAGCAGCACATGCCACAGACCGGCTGCGAGGCCTGAGGTGATCCCTGTTCGCTTTCATTTTTCTTTTCAAGGAGTTTAGAGATGAACCAGCTAGAAGCCCTAAAACAGTTCACCACCGTGGTGGCGGACAGTGGCGATATCGAATCGATTCGTCATTACCACCCGGAAGACGCCACCACCAACCCTTCACTCATTCTGAAAGCATCCGGTCTTGAAGGGTACAAACACCTGATGGATGACGCGATTGAGTACGCTAAAAAACAGGGCGGCAGCAAAGAGACCCAGATCATCAACGCCAGCGACAAAGTGGCAATCAATCTCGGTATGGAAATCCTGAAAAGCATACCGGGCCGTGTTTCGACCGAAGTGGATGCGCGCCTCTCCTTCGATCGTGGCATGTGTGTGACCAAAGCAGAAAAACTGATTCGGATGTACGAAGAGCAGGGTATCGACCGCTCACGCGTGCTGATTAAGCTGGCTTCAACCTGGGAAGGTATCCGCGCTGCGGAAGAGCTGGAGAAGAATGGTATCCACTGCAACCTGACCCTGCTCTTCTCCTTCGCGCAGGCGCGTGCCTGCGCGGAAGCGGGCGTGTTCCTGATCTCGCCGTTCGTGGGTCGCATCTACGACTGGTATAACTCACGCAAGCCGATGGAACCCTACGTGGCGGATGAAGATCCGGGCGTGAAATCCGTGCGTCGCATCTACGACTACTACAAAAAGCACCGCTACAGCACCATCATCATGGGTGCCAGCTTCCGAAAAGTGGAGCAGATTGTGGCGCTGGCGGGCTGCGATCGCCTGACGCTCTCCCCTAACCTGCTGGAAGAGCTGCAGAACAGCGACGCGCCGCTGGAGCGCAAGCTGGAGCCGTCTACCGAAGGCTTCCATCAGCCATCACCGCTCTCCGAGGCGGAGTTCCGCTGGGAGCATAATCAGGATCCGATGGCGGTTGAGAAACTGTCTGATGGTATCCGCCAGTTCGCTGTTGACCAGCAGAAGCTGGAAGATGTACTGGCCGCACGTCTGTAGTCCTCATTTTAGTCGGGCGGGACTTTCCCGCCCTGATGCATAACAAGGGAGAACTTTATGTCCTCACGCAGAGAGTTGGCAAACGCGATTCGTGCACTGAGCATGGATGCGGTTCAGAAGGCAAATTCCGGCCACCCCGGTGCGCCAATGGGAATGGCCGATATCGCCGAAGTGTTGTGGCGCGACTTCCTTCAGCACAATCCGACCAATCCCGCCTGGCTTGATCGCGACCGCTTTATCCTCTCCAACGGCCACGGCTCAATGCTGCTCTACAGCCTGCTGCACCTGAGTGGTTACGACCTGCCGATTGAAGAGCTGAAAAACTTCCGTCAGCTGCACTCCAAAACGCCGGGCCACCCGGAAATCGGCTACACGCCGGGCGTGGAAACAACGACCGGCCCGCTGGGTCAGGGTCTGGCGAACGCCGTTGGTCTGGCGATTGCAGAGCGCACGCTGGCCGCGCAGTTTAACCGTCCGGATCATGAGATTGTCGACCACCATACCTATGTCTTTATGGGTGATGGCTGTCTGATGGAAGGGATTTCGCACGAAGTCTGCTCCCTGGCGGGCACCCTGGGTCTCGGCAAACTGATCGGCTTCTATGACCATAACGGTATCTCGATCGATGGTGAAACCGAAGGCTGGTTTACCGACGACACCCATAAGCGCTTCGAGTCTTACAACTGGCACGTCATCGGCGACATCGACGGCCATGACGCGGACGCCATTCGCGAGGCGATCAAAGAGGCGCAAAGCGTTACCGATAAGCCTTCGCTGATTATCTGCCGCACCATTATCGGTTTCGGTTCCCCGAACAAAGCCGGTAAAGAGGAGTCGCACGGCGCAGCGCTGGGTGAGGAAGAAGTCGCCCTGACCCGCAAGCAACTCGGCTGGAACTATCCGGCGTTTGAGATCCCGGCTGAAATCTACCAGCAGTGGGATGCCAAAGCCGCCGGTGCGGAACGGGAAAAAGCCTGGGATGCAAAATTTGCAGCCTATAAAGAGGCACATCCTGAGCTGGCGAAAGAGTATGAGCGCCGCATGAATGGCGAGATGCCGTCCACGTGGGAAAGCGAAGCCACCCGTTTCATTCAGGAGCTGCAGGCTAACCCGCAGAAAATTGCCAGCCGCAAAGCCTCACAGAACTCGCTGGAAGCCTACGGCAAATTACTGCCGGAGTTCCTCGGCGGTTCTGCAGACCTGGCGCCCAGTAACCTGACGATCTGGTCTGGCTCCAAATCGATCAAAGAAGATCCGGCCGGCAACTACATTCACTACGGCGTGCGTGAGTTCGGGATGACGGCGATTGGTAACGGTATCGCGCACCATGGCGGTTTCGTCCCCTACACGGCCACCTTCCTGATGTTTGTCGAATATGCGCGTAACGCAGCACGCATGGCGGCGCTGATGAAGGCGCGACAGATTCTGGTCTACACCCATGACTCCATCGGTCTGGGCGAAGATGGCCCGACCCACCAGCCCGTTGAGCAGATCGCCAGCCTGCGTCTGACGCCCAACATGAGCGTATGGCGTCCGTGCGATCAGGTGGAAACGGCTGTGGCGTGGAAAGCGGCTATCGAACGCCATCATGGCCCGACTGCGCTGATCCTCTCCCGTCAGAATCTGCTGCAGCCGGAACGTACCCCGGAGCAGATCGAGAACATCAAACGCGGCGGCTATGTGCTGAAAGATTGCGACGGCACCCCCGAAGTGATCCTGATTGCCACCGGTTCAGAAATTGAGATCACCCTGGGTGCAGCCGATAAGCTCACTTCAGGCGGTCACAAGGTGCGGGTGGTTTCACTGCCTTCAACTGACCTGTTTGATGCGCAGGATGCTGCCTACCGCGAATCCGTTCTGCCTGTCGGCGTGAAGGCGCGCGTGGCGGTGGAAGCCGGAATCGCCGACTACTGGTTCAAGTATGTGGGTCTGGAAGGCGCGATTGTCGGTATGACCACCTTTGGTGAATCAGCGCCAGCTGGCAAGCTGTTCCCGGAGTTTGGCTTCACGGTAGAGAATATCGTCAGTCACGCTGAAGCATTACTCAAGCCGGTGTAATGCTTTTGCCCTTCCCGGCACACCGGGAAGGGCCATTTCATCACATAGCCCGAAACAGAAAAAAATCTCGTCTCCCCTCTTCACGCCCCGCACAAACTGATTACTATAGAGCCGTCATAGTTAATGCTGCCTGCGCCCTGGCTGCCCGCCTGTTCCTGCTGCTCTTCTGCCGGAATAACGCGATGTGCTGCCCGCGTCTGTCCGATGCGTGAAGGCAGATCTCCTCCGATCTCTATAGCGAAGCCATTTCCGTTGAACATGCGCACACCCTATTTTCTGGCCCTGATGGTTTCACTGCTTCCATTAAAAAGCATGGCGCAGGTCGCGCCCGATCCGCTGCTCGCCTCTCAGATTGTTGACCGCTATGCGGAGCATATCTTTTATGGCAGCGGTGCAACCGGTATGGCACTGGTCGCGATTGATGGCAATCAGCGGGTCTTCGCCAGCTTTGGTGAAACCCGGCCAGGCAACAATGTGCGCCCGCAAAAAGATTCGCTGATTCGTATCGCTTCGCTGAGTAAGCTGATGACCAGTGAAGTGATGGTCAAGCTGGCGGAGCGCGGACAGATTCGCCTCGACGATCCGCTGAGTAAATATGCGCCGCCGGGCAGCCGCGTGCCTGCTTATAACGGACAGCCCATTCGTCTGATCAACCTCTCCACCCATACCAGCGGACTGCCGCGTGAACAGCCTGGCGGCAAGGCGCAGCGGCCGGTGTTTGTCTGGCCGACGCGCAGTGAACGCTGGACGTGGCTGTCACGGGCGAACCTCAAAGCCGCACCGGGCAGCAGTGCCGCCTACTCCAACTTGGGTTACGATCTGCTGGGCGATGCGCTGTCGCGCGCGGCGGGCACGCCCTACCAGGCCCTGTTTCAGCAGTTGATCACCCGTCCGCTGGGTATGAAAGACACCACCTTTACGCCTTCGCCTGAGCAGTGTGGTCGCCTGATGGTGGCTGAGAAAGGGGCCAGCCCCTGCAACAACACCCTGGCGGCGATTGGCAGCGGCGGCGTTTACTCCACGCCGGATGATATGGGCCGCTGGATGCAGCAGTTCCTTAACTCGTCGGTTAACCATCGCACCCCGCAGATCGATCGGCTGCAAACGCTGATCTATCGCCGCGATCAGCTGACCCGCGTGGAAGGCATGGATGTGCCAGGGAAAGCGGATGCGCTGGGGATGGGCTGGGTCTACATGGGACCAAAGAATGGTCGTCCCGGGATTATTCAGAAAACCGGCGGTGGCGGGGGTTTCATTACCTATATGGCGATGGTGCCGCAGCATAACGTGGGCGTGTTTGTCGTGGTGACGCGCTCGCCGCTGACCCGCTTCACGCCAATGAGCGACGGCGTAAACAACATGCTGGCTGAGCTGGTCGGCAACCAGACCGGCTCTCCGATGATGGTGCAGGTCATCCGCTAACGCTGCTGGACGCCACCGTCTGACTGGCTGACCCACAGGGTTGGCCAGTCATCACTGCTGTGCCAGGCATCGCAGGTCGACTCCTCCGCATATTCCGCCAGCACAAAGCGGGTACCATCAAACTGCCAGCGTGTGGCACTGCCACAGTCACCGAGCCCCCGCCCCTTGCCAAAAGTATAAAGCTGGCCGCTGGCCGCATCATACTCAGCGTTAATCAGCTCAAGCTGGCGGTCACTCGCTCTCGGCGGAGTAAAGGGCAGCGTCAGCGTGATGCCCCGGGCCACGTAGGGCGGGCTGCGCGTCACTTCAAACGCCAGATCGATGACGTTATATGCCCCCATTTCACAACTGACCAGCAACAGCGCATGCTGATCGGTGAGAGGCGCAACGCTGACCTCACGCCGCAGCGGGTCGAGTGAGCAGGAGTCGGTATTGATGCGCCAGGTGCCGTAATCAATTAATCCGCTGGTCTCTTCGCGCGTCAGGGGCGCAGGCGGCCTCACGGCGGGAGGCAGCTGTGGCAATGCTGGCGGCGGCGGAACCTCCCAGCTGGCGCGGTCGCCACGTTTAATCCATGCGCTCATGCTGTTCACCCGCCCCTGCCTGTCATCCATCAGCAGCAGTGCAGCTTTCATACCGCGCAGGGAGATCGCGGCACTGGCATCGTAGGTCAGTTGCAGGGTTTTGGCTTCCATCACCAGATCAAGAAATTCATCAATGGCGATAGCATTGCTGGTGGCGAGATGGTGCGGTTCTGCCGTCCAGTGTTTGAGGTCCGGTTTCAGACGCCGCTGGTCGAGCAGCAGATTATCCTGCAGCGGGCCGCCAGGCAGCGCGCCGGTATAGGCACTGCCGTAGTCGATGCGGAGTAAGGGGCGATCGTTAACGCCCGCATGGCGCGAAATCGTCATCACCAGCCCTTTATCGCCGGGGATATTGCGGGCCACGCAGAAGGCTTCGTTGTTGCAGGTGATTTGCCAGTCGTTGAATGACTTTTGCAACGGTTCCGCCTGAACACAGGTCACCCATAGAGACGTCGACAGCCACAGCGATTTCATCCAGTACGACATTAAGAAAATCGATCCCCAAAAACCCAGAGTGGAGAGGATAGCGCATCAATGGGCCAGACAGGGTTCGCATTCTGTGAACCCGTGCAAAAAGCGCAGTTAACTGCTTAAAAAGCGTGCATAACCTGGAGACAGTGTCCGCATTGCATCCCGGGCTGTCGCGCGGCGGGCCGTTCAGGGCACGATTATGGTGTCAGCCAGCCTGCGATACGGGCATGCTGCAGCAGCATAATGGTTTTACCGTCGCGAATGCGGCCATCGGCGACCATCGCCAGCGCATCCGGGAAGCGCAGCTCCAGTACATCAATCGACTCATCATCAACGCCCCCGCCCGCATTGTCACGCAGCGCGTCGTGATATTCCGCCGCGAAAAAGTGAATCAGCTCGGTCACGCCGCCCGGTGACATGTAGCAGCTATAGAGTTTTTCCACCTTACCCACGGCGTAGCCGGTCTCTTCAATGGCCTCTTTGCGGATGCAATCTTCCGGCGTGTCATCATCCAGCAAACCCGCGCAGGCTTCGATCAGCATGCCGCTGTCGTTACCGTTGACGTAGGTGGCGATGCGGAACTGGCGCGTCAGCACCACACTGTTTTTTTCACGGTTATAGAGCAGGATGGTCGCCCCGTTGCCGCGGTCATAGACTTCACGCTTGTGGCGGATCACCTCACCCTGACGGTCGGTTATCTCATAGGTGTAGTTACGCAGCACAAACCAGTTTTCAGACAGGAGTTTATCTTTGATGATGTTGATCTTAAACGACATGCAGACTCCGCTACCGCATAAAGGGAGCCTTTCATCATAGGGGCAAGGAGGCGGGAAAACTATCCTAATTCGCGGCGCCGGTTTGCGCCCAAAAAAAAGCCAGCCCGGAGGCTGGCCTGATGATGGCAATGGCGATCAGCGGGAGGATTCATCCGCCAGCTGGGTCGGCTTTGCCTCCTCTTCATGATGATCATGCTCGGTTTCGGCGATAGCGTTAACTCGCTTACGCACGCCAAACCATCCCAGCACCAGCACCACGGCAATCAGCGGAATAGAGGCGATGGTATAGGTGCCGTTCGGGTAGTCGAACGCCATCAGCACCAGCACGCTGAACAGGAACAGCAGGGTCAGCCAGGACGTAAACGGCGCGCCCGGCAGCTTGAAGCTCACATCATCCGCCTTGCCCTCTTTGATCGCCTTACGCAGACGCAGCTGGCAGACCACGATAAAGGCCCAGGAGGAGATAATACCCAGTGAGGCGACGTTCAGGACGATCTCAAACACCTGCGACGGCACGTAGTAGTTAAGCACCACACCAATGACATAAACGCCGATGGTGACCAGAATCCCGGCATAAGGCACCTGCTGACCGTTCATCTTAGACATGAACTTCGGTGCAGAACCGCCCATCGACATGGAACGCAGAATACGTCCGGTCGAATAGAGGCCGGAGTTCAGGCTGGAGAGCGCCGCGCTCAGCACCACGATGTTCATGATGCTGCCGATGTAAGGTACGCCCAGCTTTGAGAAGAAGGTCACGAACGGACTCTGACCGGCCTGATAGGCGTTCCACGGCAGCAGCAGCACCAGCAGGACCACCGAACCGACGTAGAACAGACCGATACGCCAGATCACGCTGTTAATGGCTTTCGGCAGCATGGTCTGCGGATCTTTACATTCGCCCGCCGCCGTTCCGACGAGTTCGATCGAGGCAAAGGCGAACACTACCCCCTGAATCAGCACCAGCGCAGGCAGTAAGCCGTGCGGGAAGATGCCGCCGTTGTCGGTAATCAGATGGAAGCCGGTGCTGTTGCCATCCAGCGGTTTGCCGGTGCCAAGGAACACCACGCCCACCACGAGGAAGACCACGATGGCCAGCACTTTCACCAGCGCGAACCAGAACTCCATTTCGGCAAACCACTTCACGCCGATCATGTTCATGGTGCCAACAATCGCCAGCGCACCCAGGGCGAAGACCCACTGCGGCACATCACCAAACGCGCCCCAGTAGTGCATGTAGAGCGCGACGGCGGTGATATCCACGATACCGGTCATGGCCCAGTTGACGAAATACATCCAGCCCGCCACGTAGGAGGCTTTCTCGCCGAGGAACTCACGGGCGTAAGAGACAAAGCTGCCGCTGCTGGGACGGTGTAACACCAGCTCACCCAGCGCACGCAGAATAAAGAAGGAGAAAATGCCACACACCAGATAGATGATGGCTAAGGCGGGGCCCGCAGCCTGCAAACGGCCACCTGCGCCCAGGAACAAACCGGTGCCGATGGCACCACCGATTGCGATCATCTGTACGTGCCGGTTACCCATAGCCTTCTGGTAGCCCGCGTCATGAGAATTGAGCCAGCGTCGTTTCGCAGCGCGCAACTCGCCTGGGGTTTTCTTTTTAGATTTCATAGCTTTCCTGTTTGTCCTGACCATCAGTCGTCGCTTCCCCCATGCAGGTGTCATGCCCTGAGTTATGGGGTATTTTCCTCTGTGCGCTTGCCTGTGAGTGAGTGCCAGGCAAGGCGGGAATTTACGGCGATGAATCCTACCCGTTATGCAGGAACGAAGCAAAATATACCGGGCGGATGCACAGGCTGATTTGTAAGAATCCGTCATGATGCACAAAAATAAAAAACCGGCCATTTTCAGGCCGGTAAGAGCTACAGGGATGGAAACAGGAGGGTATAGCTAGCGATAAATCTCTGCGGTGCCGCTCCACAGGCTGGAGTCGCCTGGGTTATCGACGCCGATAACACGGTAGTGGCTGGCACCCATCTCTTCCGCTTTTTGCGACAGATGGCGGCTGGCATCATCCAGCGAGCCTCGCACGCCGGAGACCGAGACGCTGCCAATGCTCTGCAGGTTCTGCGCCTGGGCCTGATCGACCGGTGCAGCAGCGAAAGTGGCAAATGAGGCGGTAGTCAGTAAGGCGCCCGCCAGAACAGCATTCAGTTTTTTCATGGGATGCTCCTTAATCTGTAATCGGGGGTAAGTCAGTGACTGGAAGAATTATTAGCGCTGCAATGAAAAGCAACATCGGTGCGGTGTAAAGCTGTTTGTTTTTTAACCACAGAACCGTCGTCGATCCTGGGAACTGTCAGTTGCGGTCATTTTTTGTTCGGTCCGACACGACGGGTGCGATAAACCGCAGCAGGATCATTTGCGTCAGGGGATTGCTCTTTTATAATCCCGCACTCACCACAGGGCCATTCATGTGATTGTTAAACGTTCCGTAACTCAAAGCATCGCGCAGGCGCTCAGTGCCATTGTCCTGCTGTCGCTGCTCACAACAGGTCTGGCCCTGGTCACGCTGCTCAGCAGTCAGCGCGACGCAGAGGCGATCAATCTGGCCGGTTCACTGCGTATGCAGAGTTACCGCATGGCCTGGGATGCCAGCCGTCAGCCGCAGAATCTGCCGCAGCATCTGGCGCTCTATCAGCAGACGCTCGACTCCCCGGTGTTTCAGAAGCTGGATCGCCCCTGGGTTCCGCGTGAAGTCAGTACTCGCTATCAACGTCTGCGCGCCGCCTGGCCCGACCTGCAACAGCAGCTGCTGCAGGGCGATACCGTCACCTGGCAACATCAGATCCCGGTTTACGTCGCCGAGATCGACCGCTTTGTGCTGGGCTTACAGCGTTACACCGAGCTGAAAATGCATCTGGTGGCGGGCAGCAGCCTGGTGGGGGTGATTGCGATTGTGGCACTGGCGCTGATGACGATTCGCTTTACCCGCCTGCAGGTGGTACGGCCTCTCAATGCGCTGGTCACCGCCAGTCGCTACGTTGAGAGCGGCAATTTTGCTTTTCCGCCGCTGCAGGTCGAACAGCAGAATGAGCTGCGGGTACTGTCTCACGCCTTTAGCGGCATGGCGGCACGCCTGCACTCGCACTATAAGCTGCTGGAAAGCACGGTGCGTGAAAAGACCGAAGATTTAACCCAGGCGAACCGCACCCTGTCTCTGCTCTATGACAGCTCACAGATGCTGACGGCCAGCCCGCTGCATCCGGCCCTGTTTGAAGCCGTCTTAAGCCGCGTGCTGACGCGTGAAAAACTGACGGCTATCCGGCTCGACAGCGATCAGTTTCAGTTCTGCGCCGGTGATGAAGAGGCCGGGGGTCAGTGGCAGCGGCTGCCGGTCCGGCAGGCCGATCAGCCGATGGGCGAGCTGCGCTGGCAGACAGCCGGTGCCTCTCCCCCGGATGAGCTGATGCGCAGCCTCGCGGCGATGCTCGGACGCGCTATCTGGATCTGGCAGGCGCAGCAGCAGTATCAGCAGATGCTGCTGATCGAAGAGCGCACCACCATCGCCCGTGAACTGCATGATTCGCTGGCGCAGTCGCTCTCCTTTTTACGCATTCAGCTGACCCTGCTGCGCCGCACCGTCGATAAAGAGGATAGCGCAGCGCACACTATCATTGCCGACTTCGATCGGGCGCTGGCTGATGCCTACCGGCAGCTGCGTGAACTGCTGACCACCTTCCGCCTGACCATTGAGCAGGCAGATCTGGTCGCGGCGATGCAGGCGATGATCGCCTCGCTGCAGGAGAAGAGTGGCGCAGAGATACAGTTTCACTATCAGACCGGGCTGCTGAGTCTGGAAGCGCAGCAGCAGGTGCATGTATTGCAGATCGCCCGTGAGGCGCTGCTGAACGCGATACGTCACGCCAGCGCAGAGGTCATCCGGGTGGAGTATCAGCACAGTGAAAAAGGTGAGCACTTACTGACGATTACGGACGATGGTGTGGGCATGAACAGCACCGACGAACCCCCCGGCCACTATGGCCTGACCATTATGGCGGAACGCGCTCAGCGCCTGGGCGGCAATCTGACCATCCACGCGCAACCGCGGGGCACCCGGGTCGAACTGCGCTTTCCGCCGCAGCCTGCCCGCCCGCTGGAGTAACGGGCCGCCGCCTGGTTTACTCGCCAGAACAGACTGTCGGTTTCACTGAACCGATAAACGGAGAGACTATGCAACAACCCGCATTAACCCTGATGATTGTGGATGACCACCCGCTGATGCGTCGCGGTATTCGTCAGCTGCTGGCGCTGGAGCCGCAACTGACGGTGGTCGCCGAAGCGAATAACGGCACAGAGGCGCTGGCCGAGGCGCGCCGTCAGGAGCCCGACATCATTCTGCTCGACCTGAATATGAAAGGCATGTCCGGGCTGGACACGCTGAAGGCGCTGCGCCATGAAGGGATCAGCGCCCGCATTCTGGTGCTGACCGTTTCTGATGCCCGCAGTGACATTTTTGCGATGGTGGATGCCGGTGCCGATGGCTATCTGCTCAAGGACAGCGAACCGGAGATCCTGCTGGCGCATATTCTGCAGGCTTCGCGAGGCGAAAAAGTCTTCAGTGAAGGCGTCGCCGGCTATCTGACGAATCGCCAGCACAGCGCCGATCCGCTGCGTCAGCTCACCGATCGCGAGCGGGATGTGCTGCAGGAGGTCGCGCGCGGCCTGTCAAATAAGGAGATTGCCGCTATTCTGCACATCTCGGAAGAGACGGTAAAAGTGCATATCCGCAATCTGCTGCGCAAGCTGGATGTGCGTTCGCGCGTCGCCGCCACGGTGATGTGGCTGGAAAGCCGCAAATAGCCAACGAATTTACACTTTCTCCTCAATTTCTCCACGATTTCCCCCGCTGCCGCACGTAGAGTGAATGGCGGCGGCGAATCGTGGCAAAGCACATCCGATTTGTCTGTCAGTGCGCCCGTAGCGGGCAGGCCTGGTCGATTTTAACTGTCGTGAGGAGTGTCGGTTTAATGTCGAATTTCTTTATCGACCGCCCCATCTTTGCCTGGGTGCTGGCGATTCTGCTGTGCCTGTGCGGCACGCTGTCGATCAGGTCACTGCCCATTGAGCAGTACCCCGACCTGGCCCCGCCCAATGTTCGTATCACCGCTAACTATCCGGGCGCATCGGCCCAGACGCTGGAAAACACGGTCACCCAGGTGATCGAGCAGAACATGACCGGCATCGATAACCTGATGTACATGTCCTCCAACAGCAGCAACACCGGCCAGGCGCAAATCACCCTCACCTTTACCGCCGGAACCGATCCTGATGAAGCGCGTCAGCAGGTGCAGAACCAGTTGCAGTCTGCGCTGCGCAAATTGCCACAGGCGGTGCAGTCACAGGGCGTCACGGTGAACAAAACCGGTGACAGTAACATTCTGATGGTGGCTTTCGTCTCCACCGATGGCAGCATGGATAAGCAGGATATTGCAGACTATGTCGCCAGCAACATTCAGGACCCCCTGAGCCGCATTGATGGCGTCGGCCAGGTGGACGCCTACGGCTCGCAATATGCGATGCGCATCTGGCTCGATCCCAACAAGCTGATCGCCTATGCCCTGACCACCGGGGATGTGGTCAGCGCTATTCAGTCGCAGAACACACAGGTTGCCGTGGGTCAGGTCGGAGGCCTGCCCTCGGTGGAGAAGCAGGCGCTGAACGCCACGGTCAATGCGCAGTCGATGCTGCAGACCCCGGAGCAGTTCCGGGCCATCACCCTGAAGAACAATCCTGACGGTTCCGTGGTGACGCTGGGCGATGTCGCCAGCGTGGCGCTGGGGGCGGAGAAATATGATTATCTGAGCCGCTACAATGGTCAGCCCGCCTCGGGGCTGGGGGTAAAGCTCGCCTCCGGCGCCAACGAGATGAACACCGATAAGCTGGTGCGGGCGCGCATTGAGGAGCTGTCGCACTACTTCCCGCACGGGCTGGAAGCAAAAGTGGCCTATGAAACTTCGCCATTCGTTAAAGCGTCAATTACCGATGTGGTGAAGACGCTGCTGGAGGCGATCGTGCTGGTGTTTGGCGTGATGTATCTGTTCATGCAGAATTTTCGCGCCACCCTCATTCCGACCATTGCGGTGCCGGTGGTGCTGTTTGGCACCTTCAGCGTGCTCTACGCCTGCGGATTCAGCATCAACACCCTGACCATGTTTGCCATGGTGCTGGCGATCGGGTTACTGGTGGATGATGCCATCGTGGTGGTGGAAAACGTGGAACGTATCATGCGCGAAGAGGGACTCTCGCCGCGGGCCGCCACCCGGAAATCGATGGGCCAGATTCAGGGCGCGCTGGTCGGTATCGCGCTGGTGCTGTCAGCCGTGTTTGTGCCGATGGCATTTTTTGGCGGAACCGTCGGCGCGATTTACCGTCAGTTCTCCATCACCATCGTGTCGGCGATGGTGCTGTCGGTGCTGGTGGCGATGATCCTGACGCCGGCACTCTGCGCCACGCTGCTCAGGCCGGTGGCACAGGGCGAACAGCATGCGGCGCGCGGCTTTTTTGGCTGGTTCAATCGTCACTTCAACCGCAATGCTGACCGCTATGAGCGCGGGATCGCGGCGATTCTGCGCCGCGGCGGTCGCTGGCTGCTGCTCTATCTCGGCCTTATCGGCCTGATGGCCTTTCTGTTTCTGCGCCTGCCCACCTCGTTTCTGCCGCTGGAAGATCGCGGCGTATTCCTGACGCAGGTGCAGCTGCCGGCGGGCTCGACGCTGGAACAGACCGCTCGCGTGGTCGCCAGGGTGGAGCACTACTATCTGACTCAGGAGAGAGCGAACGTACTGTCGGTCTTCTCCACCATCGGTGCAGGCCCGGGCGGCAACGGACAGAACGTCGCGCGTCTGTTTGTGCGGCTGAAAAACTGGGAGGAGCGGCCCGGTGACGATCGCACCTCCTTTGCGATTATCGAGCGCGCGACCAGAGCTTTTCAGCAGATCAAAGAGGGCCGGGTGATAGCCAGCAGTCCCCCCGCGATCACCGGTATGGGCAGCAGTTCCGGCTTTGACCTGCAGCTGCAGGATCACGGTGGCATCGGTCATACCCAGCTGATGGCGATGCGCGACAGGCTGCTGGAGATGGCGGGCAACGATAAGGCGCTGTCGCGGGTGCGGCACAATGGCCTGGATGACAGCCCGCAGTTGCAGATCGATGTGGATGCGCGCAAAGCGCAGGCGCTGGGCGTGTCACTGGATACCATCAACGACACCCTGACCACCGCGTGGGGCTCCAGCTATGTCAACGATTTTCTGGATCGCGGCCGGGTGAAAAAGGTCTATGTGCAGGCCGCCGCTCCGTTCCGCATGCTGCCGGACGACATTGACAAATGGTATGTCCGCAACAGCAGCGGCAAAATGGTGCCCTTCTCCGCCTTTGCCACCAGCCGCTGGGAGACCGGTTCGCCACGCCTTGAGCGTTATAACGGCTACTCATCGCTGGAGATCGTGGGCGAAGCCGCCAGTGGCGTGAGCAGCGGCGCTGCCATGGATGAGATGGAGAAGCTGGTTAACGCCCTGCCGCTGGGTGTCGGCTTCCAGTGGAGTGGCGCCTCTTATCAGGAGCGCCTCTCCGGCTCACAGGCCCCGGCGCTCTATGCCATTTCGCTGCTGGTGGTCTTTCTCTGCCTGGCCGCGCTCTATGAGAGCTGGTCTATTCCTTTCTCGGTGATGCTGGTGGTGCCGCTCGGCGTCGTCGGGGCGCTGATCGCCACCTGGCTGCGCGGGCTGGAAAATGATGTCTATTTTCAGGTGGGCCTGCTGACGGTGATCGGCCTGTCGGCGAAAAACGCCATCCTGATTGTCGAGTTTGCCAGTGAGATGAACAGCAAAGGGCGTGAGCTGGTGGAGTCTACGCTGGAGGCGTCGCGTCAGCGCCTGCGGCCCATCATCATGACGTCACTGGCCTTTATCTTTGGCGTGCTGCCTATGGCGATCAGTAGCGGAGCAGGCTCCGGCAGCCAGCATGCCGTGGGAACCGGCGTGATGGGCGGCATGATCTCCGCGACGCTGCTGGCGATCTATTTCGTGCCGCTGTTCTTTGTGCTGGTACGCCGTCGCTTCCCGCTGAAAGAGAAGCCGCATGACTGAATGCGGAGCCAATAAAAAGCGGCCCCTGAGATCAGCGGCCGCCTTATTTCTGTGTGTGGTAAGAATGTCAGCAAGCGGGAATGTCCTGCTTTAATCTCCACGTGTTACTTGCTGCGTAACATCGCTTCGATGAATTCTTTCCAGGTTCCCATTTCAGTGTCAATCATAATGCCCTCTCTTATTGTGCTGGCAATATTACGCGTTTTTTTTCGCCAGGTGAATACGTTTACACCTGTTATCACTATCGGCAGCAGCGATGAAAACATGAATATTGCGGATTTTGTAAGCTGACGCACATTTCAGCAACCTCCTAACTATGCAGGAAATATTTCGCTATTAACCCAGCGGTAGACGATTTTTTCAACATGGCGAAATTCTTAATCGCGAAATGATGAGCAGGGTAATGATTGCCCGCTGAATTGATAGCGTTTACCCGGGGGGAAATGATCCTCTGCCTGAGGCTCGCTTTACGCACGATCAGCCGTCGGGGCAGATGCCGCAACGGATCACACTATGCTAAACTCGCGCTTTGGCTGCTTTTTCAGCTTAACGCGCTTCATAACAATAAGGATCAGGCGATGTGCACGCAGTGGGTGATGTTCGGGATAAAAAATTGCGACACCATAAAAAAAGCCCGGCGCTTTTTAACAGATGCAGGCGTTGATTATCACTTTCACGATTACCGGGCCGACGGCCTGAGCGATGCACTGCTGCAGGAATTTATCGATGCGCTGGGCTACGAAGCCCTGCTCAATACCCGCGGCACTACCTGGCGTAAACTGCCCGAGGCTGACCGCGACGCGGTGACCGATGCCCGCAGCGCCAAAGCGCTGATGCTGGCGCATCCCGCCATGATTAAGCGTCCGCTGTTGCGCGCCCCGGATGGCAGCCTGCTCGCCGGTTTCAGCGAAGCCACCTATCAGAATGCTATTCAGGAGAAGCCATAATATGTTTTGCCCGGTCATTGAGCTGACGCAGCAGCTTATTCGTCGTCCCTCTCTCAGCCCCGATGATGCCGGATGTCAGGCTTTGCTGATCGCCCGTCTTGAAGCCATTGGCTTTCAGATTGAGACGATGAACATCGACGATACCCTGAACTTCTGGGCCACCCGTGGCGAAGGGGAAACGCTGGCGTTTGCCGGTCACACCGATGTGGTACCGCCGGGCGATGCCAGCCGCTGGATTAACCCGCCGTTTGAACCCACCATCCGCGACGGCATGCTGTTTGGTCGCGGTGCGGCCGACATGAAAGGATCGCTGGCGGCCATGGTCGTCGCGGCCGAGCGTTTTGTGGCAGCCCGTCCCCATCACAGAGGGCGACTCGCCTTTCTGATCACCTCTGACGAAGAGGCCAGCGGTGCCAACGGCACGGTGAAAGTGGTGGAACGGCTGATGGCGCGCCGGGAACGCCTCGACTACTGCCTGGTCGGTGAGCCTTCCAGCACCGAAGTGGTGGGTGACGTGGTAAAAAATGGCCGACGCGGCTCGATCACCGCCAACCTGATGGTACATGGCGTGCAGGGTCACGTTGCCTATCCGCATCTGGCTGACAACCCGGTTCACCGCGCGATGCCTGCCCTGAATGAGCTGGTGGCGACGGAGTGGGATCAGGGTAATGAGTTCTTCCCGGCCACCAGTATGCAGATTGCCAACGTCCAGGCGGGCACCGGCAGCAACAATGTGATCCCCGGCGAGCTGTTTGTGCAGTTCAACTTCCGCTTCAGCACCGAACTCACCGATGAGATGATCCGCCAGCGGGTCGCAGAACTGCTGGATCGTCACCAGCTGCGTTACACCATTGAGTGGAAACTTTCAGGTCAGCCCTTCCTGACCTCACGCGGAAAGCTGGTTGATGCCGTCGTGAAAGCGGTAGCGCACTATAATGAAATTAAGCCGCAGCTGCTGACGACGGGCGGCACCTCCGATGGCCGGTTTATCGCCCGGATGGGAGCGCAGGTGGTGGAACTGGGGCCGGTGAATGCCACCATTCATAAAATCAATGAGTGTGTGAAAGCTTCCGACCTGCAGATGCTAAGCCGGATGTACCAACGCATCATGGAACAACTGATCGCCTGATGGCGATGTTAAGGAGCAGCAAATGGAATTTATCAAAGATTACTGGTGGATCCTGGTGATCCTGCTGATGGTTGGCGTGCTGATGAATGTCTATAAAGATCTGAAACGGATCGACCATAAAAAATTCATGGATAACAAACCTGACCTGCCGCCCCACCGTGACTTTAACGATAAGTGGGATGACGAAGACGACTGGCCGAAGAAGAAGTAACGAAAATGCCCCTGCTCTGCAGGGGCATTTTTACATCATCGCAATGACATCATCGTCACCGGGTTTTGCCCCGCTTAACGCTTCATCGAAGTAGCGTTTTGGCACCGTGTAGCGCAGATGATTCAGCGCCAGCGTCATGCTGCGGTCATCAATAGCGTGCGCCAGATCGTCGACGATATCGAGCGTGACGTCGCCCCCGCTGGCGGTGAGTCGCTGCTCCGCCTGCTGCGCATGAAACACCGGAATCTGCTCATCATAATCACCGTGGATCAGGTGAACCGTGGTACGGGTGCTGGCTTTCTCCGGCAGGGTAATAAACCGGCCGTTGAACACTACCGCGCGGCCGGCCAGATCGGAATGGGCTTTTACCCCTTCCAGCACCATACTGCCGCCCTGGGAAAAACCGATTAACGCCGTCGCTTCCGGGCGCACACCGCTTTTTTTCTGCCAGTGACGCACGGATTCTACAAACTGTGGCATCGCCGCGTTAACCCGCTGCTGTAGCGTCATATCGTGCAGTTCAGCCTCGCTGAACCACTGACGGCCCGCAGCCGGCGAGCCAACAGAAACCACCAGCGCCTCAGGAAATGTCCGGGCAAACCAGCTGCCAATCTCACCCATAGAATCCGGGTTATCGCCTACGCCATGGTAGAGCAGAAACAGCTGAGCCGTGGTGGCAGGTTGTTGAACGATTACATATTTCAGTGTCATAGTGACCTCCGTTATTCACTCTACGCCAGCTGGCAAAGAATGATATGAGGATTATTTGAACCCGCTGGTCGAATTATTTCAACGACGGGTGCAGCGCATCCTGCCGAATGCCCAGACTCTCCAGTGCAGCTGCCGCCTGCTGACGCAGTACTGTAATCAGCGCCTTGCGTCCGCTTATGCCCGCCTGGTGTGCCAGCCCGCTTAACGCATCCGGTGTGCTTACCGCTGCGGCCAGCAGTGAGTCTGGGGCCGCACTGGCCGCCACCAGACGCTGCAACACCGGCAGGCTCGCTTCCAGTGGGCGCTGCGCCCAGGCAAAACCCGCGGCCAGCGGGATGTCCTGCGCACGCCATCCATCATCACACTTCGCCTCAAGCTGCAGCTCCAGCGCGATGTGCTGGCGTAACAGCGGCCAGTCACGCGCCAGCTGTTCTGCCGCGCGACGCTGCAATGCCTCGCCAGCTGCAGAACAGGGCAGGATGGCCATCGCCGCATAACAGCCGCTGCTGGCCTCACGCTGACTGCCAATCCGTACCAGCGTAAAACCACAGGCGCGCCAGAATGACCAGAGAGATTCAGTGTAGCCGAAGCTGACCGAGAGGTAGTCGCGATCGGCGGCGGCGCGGGCGGCGGCGGCCACGAGCTGCTGCCCCATTCCCCGACGGCGGCTCTCCGCCGCCACGGCAATCCGGCTGATGCGCAGCGAGCGCAGGGTCGCCGCCTCAGCCAGACCCGCGTGTGCGGCCAGTGACTGCGCCACCAGATTGCCGCGCGGTCGCCGGGTGCCCGCCCAGACCGCCTGCGCCAGGGCGGGCTCCAGCCCGCCCTCCTCCACCAGCCAGAGCGCCCCCTGCAGACCCGGCGGCTCCCCTGCCCGCCACAGCTGCATACCCGGTGCATCCAGCAGGCGGCGCAGATCGAGCGGCGAGGTGCGGTAATGCGCGCTGGTCAGCAGACGATAGGCGGCCTCCAGCATAGGGAAATCGTGACGCGGGACCGGGTGTGGCGTCACGGCAGAAGCGGGCGTTGTGGCAGCAGCATCCTCAAACAGCAGCGCCGCATTCAGCCACTGCTCCAGCGGATCGTGACGCGACCAGCGCAGCGGCTCATCCAGCGTGAAGTAGCGTGCCTGCGGCAGCCCGGCACAGAATTTAAGGATAAACCCGCGCCCGCTCCCCTCGTAGCCCTGCACGGTGGTAGTCAGCAGGACGCGGGGATAGCGGCTGACCAGCGCCTGCAGCAGCGGAGCCGGGATGGCCGCCGCTTCATCCACGATCAGCCACGACGCCGCTGGTACGGGATCCGACGCCAGCAGGGCATCCGGGGCCATAAAATGGAAAGCCTCAGCAGCAAAGGTCGCCAGCACTTCCGTGGAGGCTCTGGCCGGGGCGGTCACCAGACACTGCCCGCTCTGCCGGGCCAGCATGCCCGCCAGCGCCGATTTGCCCCGTCCGCGGGCGGCCGTCAGAACCGCGACGCCGGAAGGCATCGTCGCCAGCTGATCGAGTATCGCCTGCTGCTGTTGCGGTGCCTGACAGTGCCAGTGCGGCCAGTCCGGTGGAGGCGGAAAACGGTCAGGATGATGCTGACGCGCCAGCAGCACCTGCTTATCGCCGATTATCAGCTGTTGCAGATGGCGAACAAAACCGGGCGTCGCGATCGGTTCCGCAACATCTGCCCAGCGCAGGCTATCGGCGTCAGGCTGCTGCGACCACTGCCCCCAGGGCGGCACCAGCAGTAACAGCCAGCTACCGGCGCTGAGCGTCCCCGCCAGCGCAGCGAAAGCCTCGGCATGAAAGCCCTGTCGGGCGTCAAAAATGGCGTGATGAAACTCGCGGCCAAGCAGCGTTCGCAGCGCTCCGGGCGGTTTATGCGGTTCGGGAGCATCAGAGGAACCTGTAAACAGCGGTTCAGGACTCACCTGCAGCCAGTCGCCCGGGAGCATTTCACGCCACTCTGCGGCCCGCCTCACACACCAGGCCGGGTCGCCGCTGATCACCGCCAGACGACGGACACCGGCCTGCTGCATTAGCTGCGTCTGCTGTGGCAGAGACATCAGTTGCTGGCGAAGGTGTTGCACTGTCCCGGATCGCCACCATCAAATCCGCGCTTGAACCAGGTGTAGCGCTGCTCAGAGGTACCGTGGGTAAAGCTGTCCGGCACCACGCGCCCCTGACCTTTCTGCTGCAGGCGATCATCACCAATCGCCTCGGCAGCATTCAGCGCCTCCTGCAGGTCGCCCGCTTCCAGGATGTTTTCCTTCTGCATGTAGTGTCCCCAGACACCGGCAAAACAGTCAGCCTGCAGTTCCATTTTGACGGAGAGCTGATTGACCTGTGTCTGGCTGGCGCCCTGCTGCATTTCACGCACTTTTGGCTCAATGCCCAGCAGCTTCTGCACGTGGTGACCCACTTCATGAGCGACCACGTACCCCTGAGCAAAGTCTCCGCCCGCGCCCAGTTTTGTCTTCATCTCGTCGTAGAAGGAGAGGTCAATGTAGACGGTCTGGTCAGCAGGACAGTAAAACGGTCCCATCACGGACTGGCCGGTGCCACAGCCGGTGCGGGTTGCGCCGCGATACATCACCAGCTTCGGGGCCACATACTGCTTGTTCATCTGCTGGAACAGTTTGCCCCAGGTATCCTCAGTGGTAGCCAGAATCACCTTCGTGAATTTCGCCGCCTCATCATCATTGGCGCTGACGCTGCGCTGCTGCTGACTGGTCGGTGCCACGTCGCCGCCGGTCAGCAGTCCGGTAAGGTCGTAACCGTAATAGCCTGCTACCGCCACCACAATCAGCAGCACGATGCCGCCTTTACCACGTGGCAGACGAATCTGGCGTCCGCCGCCGCCAAAACCGGATGACTGATCGCGACGGTCCTCTACATTGTCGCTCTCGCGACGCCCTTGCCAGCGCATGCTCTACTCCCTTTGATAATCTTCAGATGGCATGATTTTAGTTGTGCGACGAAGCAATCACCAGCTTTACGCCAAAATGAAAAAAGGAGAGCCGGGGCTCTCCTTTTTATGTTCTGCACGGTCGTCAGACTCAGTCGAGTTTAACGCCCAGTCGCTGTGCCACCGCCTCATAGGCTTCCACTACACCCCCCAGGCTCTGGCGGAAACGGTCTTTGTCCATTTTATCCAGCGTCTCTTTGTCCCACAGGCGCGCACCGTCCGGGGAAAACTCATCGCCCAGCGTCACTTCACCGTTGAACAGACCAAACTCCAGTTTGAAGTCGACCAGAATGAGTCCCGCCTCGTCGAACAGCTTGCTCAGCACCTCGTTAGCTTTAAAGGTCAGCTCCTGCATCCGCGCCAGGTTCTGTTTACTGACCCAGCCAAAGGTTTCGCAGTAGGATTCGTTGACCATCGGGTCATGCTTTGCATCATCTTTCAGGAAAAGATCAAACAGCGGCGGATTAAGCACCATGCCCTCTTCCACGCCCAGACGTTTTACCAGCGATCCTGCGGCGCGGTTACGCACCACACACTCTACCGGTACCATCTCCAGCTTCTTGACCAGCGCCTCGTTATCGGACAGCAGCGCTTCCATCTGGGTCGGGATACCCGCTTCCTGCAATTTGGTCATGATGAAGTGGTTAAACTTATTGTTAACCATTCCCTTACGATCAAACTGCTCGATTCGGGCGCCATCACCTGCTGACGTATCGTTGCGGAATTCGAGTATCAGCAGATCCGGGTTATCGGTGCTGTATACGGTTTTCGCTTTACCGCGATACAACTCAGCTCGCTTTTGCATCTTGTTCACTCCAGACTTGAAATAACGGGTGTTCAGCGGCCAGCGCCGCTGCGGCGATTGCCTTGACGCAATCGTTTACTTCGCCGCGCGCTATTATGCCAAAAACAAAATAAAAAGGCCGGAGAATCTCCGGCCTGAGGCAACTTTATTTGTTCAGCGCCGCCTGGAACACGGCCACCAGCGCATCGTTCTGCGACTGGGTCAGCACATGCCCTTTCGGGTCGATGAATTGCAGACTGGTGCGGTTGTCGAGATCGCCGACCTGCACTTTGTAATCGCCGTTCGGCAATTCCGGATCTTTCGCGCCCACGGAATCCCAGTCGCTGCTGCTCAGTGACTTGTAGGTCACCTTCATGCTGCCGGTGGAGCGGGTGGTGTCAGTCACCTCCATGCCAACGCGTTTCATTGCGTCTGGCAGACGCTGCCAGGCCACGTTGTAAGGCGTTCGCAGGATCAGCATAGGCAGACCGGTATCATCGGCACCGCTCTGCACATCGATCGCGCCGTTCACCCGGCCGGATGCCGCGTTTTCACTGGCGGTATCGATCTTGTCCATGCCGGTGCTGATGTCATTCAGCATCTGCGCGGTGTAACGCTGGATCTGGGCAGGTGAAGTGATGGTTTTCCCATCCTGCTGCAGCTCCAGCAGACGCACGGTCAGCAGCTGCTGATAGCTCTGCGACTGCACGCTGATCTGGTAGCGACCGCGGTACTGCTGATCTTCATCCGCACGGTTCCACTGAACCCAGTCGGTCGTCAGCTGCTGACCGGCATCATTGCGGGAGGCGATCGGGAATTTGTAGGACTGCACCACATTGACGACCTGCGACCAGACCGAGCCACGGCTGTTATCAATGATCAGCGCGCCGGTGTTGTTACTGAACTGCGCGCGGGTGCCGTTCATCAGTGCCAGCGGCTGTGCTGGCGGACGGATGTCCAGCTGCTTGCCGGTAGGGCCCTGACTGGCGGTGCGGGGCACATCATAGTCGCCACGCTGCACCGGCAGGATCATCCCGGCAGGCGCTTTCAGCTCATGCAGTTCACTGGCCTGAAGATAGGATTCGTCGCCGCTGACCTGGCGCTTATAACGCTGATCGGTTGAACAGGCCGACAACAGCATCAGGGTAGAAAGCCCCACCACTGTGGCAATTGTTGACCGCTTTACTGAGTAATTCATTCAAACTCCCTAAATTATCGCAAACCCGCTTTCACCAGCGCCTGTTCCACTTTCGGCTGGCTGGCTGCTGTCAGTGGCGTCATTGGCAGACGCAGCGTGTCGTTAGCGATTAATCCCAGCTGCTTCGCTGCCCATTTCACCGGGATAGGATTGGGTTCACAGAAAAGCGTCTGGTGCAGGTGCATCAGACGCTGATTCAGGCGGCGTGCCTCGACGAAATTGCCCTGCTGTGCGAGCTGGCAGACTTCCGCCATTTCGCGCGCAGCCACGTTCGCGGTCACCGAGATGACGCCTTTGCCGCCCAGTTGCATAAAGTCCAGTGCCGTCGCGTCATCGCCACTCACCAGAATGAAATCTTCATTAACCAGCTCTTGGATCTGACTAACCCGCGATAAGTTCCCGGTTGCCTCTTTGATTCCGATAATATTTTTGATTTCGGCCAGGCGGGCAACGGTTTCCGGCAGCATGTCACAACCGGTACGTGAGGGAACGTTATAGAGCATCTGTGGCAGGCTGGTGCTGTCAGCAATCGCTTTAAAGTGCTGGAACAGCCCTTCCTGTGTCGGGCGGTTATAGTAAGGGGTGACGGTCAGGCAACCCACCACGCCGGAATGTTCAAAACGCTTCGTCAGGGAGATGCCTTCAGCGGTGGCATTAGCCCCGGTTCCGGCAATTACCGGAATACGGCCATCGGCCAGTTCCAGGGTCAGCATCACCACATCGCCATGCTCTTCATGACTCAGGGTGGCAGACTCGCCTGTGGTGCCGACGGAAACGATCGCCGCGGTGCCGCTGGCGACGTGATAATCAATCAGTTTTTTCAGACTCGACCGGCAGACATTACCGCTGTCATCCATTGGCGTAACGAGTGCAACAATACTTCCCGTAAACATTGGCGATCCCCTCGACAAACAAGTGCTTCATGGTACGTTTTACGCTTAGGGAAAAGCAAGCAAGCCACGCCATTCCCGCGCTTGTCAGCAGTTTTTTTATGTTTACCTTATGGTTATTAGCGAAAGCAGAGGAAAAGCCATTTTGTCGCAATCTCAGCCCCATCATCTGGTGATCACCGCCCTCGGTGTTGACCGTCCGGGTATCGTCAACACCATTACCCGACACGTCAGCAGCTGTGGTTGCAATATTGAAGACAGCCGTCTTGCCATGCTCGGGGATGAGTTCACGTTTATCATGCTGCTGTCCGGCAGCTGGAATGCGATCACGCTGATTGAATCGACGCTGCCGCTGAAAGGGGCAGAGCTGGAGTTGCTGATCGTCATGAAGCGTACCAACGCGCGGTTACGCCCGCCGATGCCGGATACCGCCTTTATCCAGGTTGAGGTCGCCGATTCACCGCACATCATCGAGCGCTTTACCGATCTCATTGATAAGCATCAGATGAACGTGGCGGAACTGGTGTCGCGCATCACCCCCGCGCAACAGAGTTTGCCGCCGACACTCTATATTCAGATGACGGCACACAGTCCGACACGCACCAGCGGCACCACCTTTGAGCAGGCGTTCAATGCGCTGTGTCAGGAGCTGAATGCCCAGGGCACGCTGCGCCTCTACAGTGTGTCAGACGCCGACAGCAGCGAATCTGTCAGCGCGGTGCGCTAAACTTTGCAAATAAACCGGAGTTATTTCTCCACATTACTGCCACTGAAACGTGACCGGCTATGTGGTGAAATACCCCCTGATGGTAACGTTCCCTCTGGTTGTTTTTCGCTGGATGGTGTATTACCCACAGCCTGAATAAAAAAATGGAGAGATGTGATGAATCCACTGAAAGCCGGTGACACCGCACCCGCATTTAGCCTGCCCGATCAGGACGGCGAACAAGTGAATCTGACCGACTTCCAGGGACAGCGCGTTCTGGTCTACTTCTACCCGAAAGCGATGACGCCAGGCTGCACCGTGCAGGCGTGCGGTCTGCGTGACAACATGGATGAGTTGAAAAAAGCGGGTGTGGAAGTGCTGGGTATCAGCACCGACAAACCGGAAAAACTGTCACGTTTTGCGGAAAAAGAGCTGCTGAACTTTACCCTGCTCTCAGATGAAAACCATGAAGTCTGCCAGGCGTTTGGCGTCTGGGGTGAAAAAACGTTTATGGGTAAAACCTATGACGGCATTCATCGCATCAGCTTCCTGGTGGATGCAGAGGGCAAGGTTGAGAAAGTGTTTGATAACTTCAAGACCTCGAATCACCACGACATGGTGCTGGATTACGTTAAGTCCGCCTGATCGTAAGGGCGCGGTAGCCTGGGTGCCGCGCCCTTCTTCTTTCTCTTTCCCCGCCCTCCCCGCTTCCCGAACCGTTAAGATCGGACAACGATAACGCAGTTGCGCCCGGCATTCTTTGCCTCATAAAGCGCGGCATCCGCCTGTTTCAGGCTCACTTCCAGCCCGGCATCCTGCGTTCCTTTCCAGGCCGCGACGCCGATAGAGAGGGTAATCCGCCCCACATCCCTGAGCCAGGCTTCTGCAATGCCCTGCCGCACCCGCTCTGCGATGACCTGCGCTTCATCCAGCGACGTTCCTGGCAGCAGCATCAGAAACTCCTCCCCACCGTTGCGGCACACCACATCCGAGTGACGGGCGCTGGCACGCAGCGTGCTGGCCACCTGCTGAATCACCCGATCACCGACGTCATGGCCCCAGCTGTCGTTAACGTTTTTGAAATGGTCGATATCCAGCGCCAGCACCGCGAAAGGCTGGCGCAGCGTGCGGTAATACTCCAGGACCGCGTTCAGCCCGCGGCGATTCAGCAGCTGGGTGAGCGGATCGGTCTGCGCTTCTGAGCTGAGACGGCCGATTTTATCCTGCACCAGGCCGATACCGGTGAGCAGCGCGCGCTTCACCTGTGCGGCCTCAAAATACCAGGCGCTGATACCGCCAATCTCCTTAGAGACGCCCTGCGCATCCATCCGGCTGGCTTTGCGCGCCAGCTGAAACAGCGGGCGGGCGATCAGTCGCGCCAGCACCACAGCCACCAGCAGGGTCAGCAGCGCAAACGGCACCGAGTTTTTCAGCACTTTCATTAACAGCCCGGAAAGCGGGTCGAGCGTGGCATTGATGGGCTTCAGGGCCACCACCGTCCAGCCGGTGGTCGGAACGACGGCATAGCCGGCCAGCTGCGTGGATTCTCCCGCACCGGTCATCATCAGCGAGCCGTTAGTCTCCTCACCGTTGGGACTGACGATAGCAGGCAGGGTTTTGCCCACCAGCTGACGATTCTGGTGATACAGCACCTCATTATTACTGTCGAGCACATAGACCGTGGTGCCATCGCGGTAGAACTGTTCACCCAGCAGCGCATTCAGAATACTTTTCTTTTTCAGATAGATGGTGCCGCCGACGTAGCCCAGATAGTCGCCCTGTTCGCTCCAGATCGGCCACGAGACAAACACCAGCAGATTATTAGCCGGTGACAGCGTCGGTTTGCTGATTGCCGGCTGCCGCAGCGTCAGCGCTTCGCGCGAGGCATCACTGGTGAGATGCATGCCTTTCAGGGTCAGGGACTCAGGCGAGATCGCTTTGACCACGCCCTGCCCGTCTACCACCACCACCGAGTTAAAACTGGTAGTCTGCTCACGCAGGCGGTTGACCTCACTGCTCAGCAACGCATCATTATTGAAGTCACGGCTGAGCTGATTGGCGCTGAAGTGCAGCTGTGACTGCGCCAGCTGAAAAAAGATTTCACTGGTAGAGGCGAGCTTGGCAGCATAGGCGCGGTTAGCTTCAAGCGTGGAATCGATCAGCACCTGCCGCTGCACCCGCCAGGTGGCGTAAAGTGTGTTGGCGAGCGTAATGACAATACTGACAATGACCAACAGGGCGATCAGATTGCGCAAATCGGCTTTAGGCCGAAACAGCTTTAGCATGGCGTTACCGCCCCGAAGAAGGAAGTCATGTCATGAATGCCTGATTATTTTTTTAATGAAAGCCAGCTGATAATCCGGGCTTAAGTCTACACCCTGCTGGCCTTTTTGAGCAGCATTAAGACAAATTTCAGCCGACTAAATACAAATTATCCTGGCACTGATTTAATGATCAGGGCTTCTCTGCCGACAGGGAAAAAGCACGATAGATAGTGGTCCCGAACTCCGGTAAACATGACGTTTTATCGTAGGAGCCGCGGCAATTAAGGCCAGCCTGAAGCGACAGGGCGCATCCGGTGAGAAGAAAGGAGTAAGGCCGGTCCGCCTTACAGGAAAAGCAAAGCACAGCAGATGACAGCGGCGATGATGCCGCTGTCAGGAGGATCAGAGCATCAGGAAGGCGTAACCGCTGTTTTCCAGGGTGGCGACTGTGGTGCCGCTGGAGATCGTGTGGGTGACCATCGGGTCGATCCAGTCACGCTCCAGCTGATGAAACGCCACTGACTGGTCACAGATAGTGACCTGCACACCCGCTTTTTTCAGTTCGCTGATTAATTTCAGGTTCGGGTTATCGACACCGTAGGCTTTGCTGAACTGCGCATTATTCAGGGCAGATGAAACCGCGTCGCCGTTAATGGATACCACAAATTTCAGCTGGTCGAGCGGAACACCCGCCGCATAATAGAGGTTGGTTACACGCGCGACGCGCTCCAGACCGAGATTCGGCTTACGAATATCCCCTTCACTGCGGTTGATCTGAAAGACGATTTTATTACTCAGGCCCGTCGTTGTGCCGGGTTTAAAGGCTGGCGTATCGACATAATGTATTTTGCCATACCCCTCAATTGCCGGTGTACTCCAGAAGTCGGCAGGCTCGGTTTTATTCTCCGCCAGTTTATCGCTGGCCTTACCAAATAAAGCGGGCAGCTGTAAAACATTGCCGCCAATAAATCCCGCGACGGCTGCCACCACCACTAAAGCTGCTGGACGCATCAGATATTCTCCCGATTAAATAAAACGTTAATTACATTGCCAGCCACGCATACCCCTGGTTTTGCAGCGTTGAGACCGTGGTTGGACTGGAAAGCGCATGCACAACGGATTTATCAATCCAGTTGTTGGGATAGTGGTGGAAGGCCACCGACTGATCGCACACGGAGACTTTGACGCCCGCCTGATTCAGCTCGTTAATCAGCTTCAGGTTGGGATTGTCGATGCCATAAAACTGTTTGAAATGGGCGTTATCCAGCATGGCGGGGGTCGCGTCACCGGTAACCGAAACCACAAATTTCAGCTGATCGGCCGGAACGCCAGAGGCGATATAAAGATTCACTACCCGCGCGACGCGCTCCAGTCCCAGATTGGGTGCGGTCATCGCGCCATCGCTGCGGGTGATCTGGAAAACGATTTTATTGCTCAGACCCGGCACCGGCTTAAAAGCGGCATCAGGCTCATAATGAATTTTGCCGTAGCCTTCAATCGCCGGTGTACTCCAGAATCCGGCGGGTTCCTGAGGCTCTGAGGCAAAATGGCGTGTGACTTTGTCATAAATAGTGCCACTCTGTGTAACAGCCGCACCCACTACGCCACCGATAATGGCGATTAACGCGTACGAAATAGCTGAACGCATAACACTTCTCTCCGGCAAATAATCTCTGGCCGATTCAGGACTGAATCAGGTCGGCTATCTATATCACAGCGCGGACGTGATTCTCTCCTGAAGGAAAGGCGGGCAGGCACGCTGCTGATGACAGCAGAAATGATTCACCGCCTGAATTAATCGAAAAATTTCATTAGCGACTAAAAACCGTCTTCTTATCACTGGCCCGCGATAAGGGCCGCCTTATTTATGGCGACAGGGGAAAGATTTAAAAAATAACAGCCAGCGTTAAATAGAAAAAAACAAATATGGCCGGAATAACGATTGAATTTATCAATGTAAAAAAAGGATTAAACCCATGCGTTTCGCTGTTTTTTTCAGATTTGGCCTGGAAAAAATCATGCCATATTCAGTTTTTTTGAGTGAATTTACATAACTTTAAAAAGGAATGCGGATTAACGTCAGAAGACCGACAGAAGATTCTGCTTTATTCATGCCGGACTCAATCAGCAGGGTAAATAAGCCGTTGTATAATTGCGCGCCGCCGCGGGCAATCCCCTGCCCCGGCTTATCCGTTTAACTACGGTTTAGGTTTCAGGGATGTTCAAATTTTTTCGTCATATTCGCTGATCTTGCACAAACCGCGCCGCCGGCTGGCCCCGAAAACAGCATTTCTTTCTTTTCGGGCACTGGTTAAGATAGGCGCAAACCGTCGTTATCTGCGGAAAAGGGAACCTACCCGCTGCGCACCTGTCTCTTTTCAGAGCCTCTCTACAGGATTAAGGCATGTTGAACCGGTTAAAAAAAACGCTGATCGCCGCGCTTCTGCCGACGCTCATTCTGTCCACGCTGTCACCGGCTTACGCTGATGTCAGTGATTCTCTTCCCGATATTGGCACCACGGCCGGTTCGACGCTGTCGATTAATCAGGAGCTGCAGATGGGCGACTTCTATGTCCGCCAGCTTCGCGCCAGCGCACCGCTGATCAACGATCCGCTTCTTAATCAGTACATCAATCAGCTCGGCCAGCGCCTGGTTGCGCACGCTGACTCGGTGAAAACGCCGTTCCACTTCTTTCTGATACAGAACGATGAGCTGAACGCCTTTGCCTTTTTTGGCGGCAATGTGGTGC
The DNA here is from genome assembly GCF_000255315.1 of Pantoea sp. Sc1. Taxonomy (NCBI): domain Bacteria; kingdom Pseudomonadati; phylum Pseudomonadota; class Gammaproteobacteria; order Enterobacterales; family Erwiniaceae; genus Pantoea; species Pantoea sp. Sc1. The sequence continues at coordinate 1,221,205 of NZ_AJFP01000001.1, read as the reverse complement.
TGCACTCCGCGCTGTTCCGCTTTACCGAGAATGAAAGCCAGCTGGCGTCGGTAATGGCGCATGAGATTTCTCACGTTACCCAGCGCCATCTGGCGCGCGCGATGGAAGATCAGAAGCGCAATGCGCCGCTGACCTGGGTCGGTGCGCTGGGCTCCATTCTGCTGGCGATGGCGAGTCCGCAGGCGGGCATGGCCGCACTGACCGGTACGCTGGCGGGCACCCAGCAGGGGATCATCAGCTTTACCCAGGGCAATGAGCAGGAGGCAGATCGCATCGGGATTCAGGTGCTGCAGCGCGCCGGATTCGATCCGCAGGCGATGCCGAACTTTTTGCAGAAGCTGGCCGATCAGAGCCGCTTCTCGTCAAAGCCACCGGAAATTCTGCTGACGCACCCCCTGCCCGACAGCCGTCTGGCGGATGCCCGAAACCGCGCCAACCAGATGCGGCCAGTAGTCGTGCAGTCGACGGAAGATTTTTATCTGGCGAAGGTCCGGGCGCTGGGCATGTACTCCACCGGGCGCAATCAGCTTACTGACGAACTGCTGAGCCAGTATGCCAGCGGCAATTCGCGTGAGCAGCTGGCCTCACAATATGGCAAAGCGATACAGTTTTTGCAGGCGAAGAGTTTTGCCGACGCGAAGCGGATTATGACCCCGCTGCTGGCGAAGCAGCCCGGTAATGTCTGGTTCCTCGACATCATGTCCGATATCGATATCGGTCTGAACCAGCCGCAGCAGGCGATTGCCCTGCTCACCGCGGCTACCGGGGCGAAAAACAGCCCGGTGGTGCAGCTCAACCTGGCGAATGCCTATGTAGAAGCGAAACAATATGCCAGCGCCAGCCGCATTCTGAATCGCTACACCTGGGCAAACAAGGATGATCCCAACGGCTGGGATTTACTGGCGCAGGCTTCTGCTCAGCAGGGGCTGAATGATGAGGAGCTCTCAGCGCGGGCCGAGAGTCTGGCACTGAATGGTCAGCTCGATCAGGCGATTAGCGCACTGAGTAGCGCCAGCGCCCAGGTGCCGCTCGGCAGCCTGAAACAGGCGCGCTACGATGCCCGTATCGATCAGCTGCGTCAGTTGCAGCAGCGTTTCAAACAATATCAGAAAGGCTGAGCATAACAGCCGGAAAGGGAGAGCCTGACATGGTGACGATTTACCACAACCCGCGTTGCAGCAAGAGCCGTGAAACTCTGGCCCTGCTGAACGCCCGCGGCCTGACACCGGAAGTGGTGCTCTATCTGCAGACGCCGCCTGACCGCGAGACGCTGCAGAGTCTGCTGCAGAAGCTGGGGATGCAGAGCGCACGCCAGCTGATGCGGACGAAAGAAGCGCTCTACAGCGAACTGGCGTTGAGTGATAAAGAGGAAAGTGCGCTGCTGGACGCGCTCGCCGCCCATCCGCAACTGCTTGAAAGGCCGATTGTGATCAAGGGCGATCGGGCGCGAATCGGACGTCCGCCGGAAGCGGTGCTCGACATTCTTTAAAGGCCGAGCGTCTCTTTAACGAAGGGGATGGTGAGCTTGCGCTGGGCGCTGATCGAGGCACGATCCAGCCGATCCAGCGTCTCAAACAGGGTGCGCATTTCACGATCCAGTCGCTTCAGCAGGAAACGTCCCACATCCTCCGGCAGCTCAAAGCCGCGTAACCCGGCGCGCAGTTGCAGCGCCTGCAGTTTATCTTCATCGGAGAGCGGCTGCAGGCGATAGATCTGCCCCCAGTCCAGGCGCGAGGCGAGATCCGGCAGCTGCAGATTCAGCTGGCGCGGTGGACGATCGCCGGTGATGAACAGCCGCGTGTTGCCGGTTTCCAGAATGCGGTTATAGAGATCGAAGATCGCCATCTCCCACTCCGGCTCACCGGCAATGCACTCAATGTTATCGATGCAGACCAGTGACAGCTGCTCCATCCCCTCCAGCACTTCCGGTACAAACCAGGTGCGTTTGTCCAGCGGCACATACCCCACCGCTTCACTGCGTGCGGACATTTCGGCGCACGCGGCGTGCAGCAGATGACTCCGCCCGCCGCCTTCGCGTGACCAGAAGTAGAGATAGCTGCCATGTTGTTGGCTGAGAGCGCCTTTCAGCGCGGCAATCAGCGACGGGTTCTCCCCCGGCCAGAAGCTGGCGAAGGTTTCATCGTCAGGTAAATAGAGTGGCAATGACAATTGTGCCGGCGTGTTCAGAAGCACCTCAGCAAGAGAACAAGCAAAAAATCGGGGGAAGTCTACCACAGTTTTCAGAAAGAGATGAATGGGGCGTCCCTGCCCCGATCCTGTCCGTCACGATGCGATCAGGGCTCGCGGGATTCTTCGGCGTCCAGTACCACTTCTTCCGGACGCAGCAGCGAGATCACCCGGAAGATCAATGAGAGTCCGACGCCCACGATCGTCGCTAACGCCATGCCCTTCAGCTCTGCCGCGCCGATGTGCACCTTCGCGCCGCTGACGCCAATGATCAGGATCACCGAGGTCAGGATCAGGTTTTGCGCTTTGTTGTAATCGACTTTCGATTCGATCAGGACGCGGATACCCGATGCGCCGATCACGCCATACAGCAGCAGCGACACGCCGCCCATAACCGGCACCGGGATCGCCTGGATCACCGCCGCCAGTTTGCCGACGCAGGAGAGCAGGATCGCCAGAATCGCCGCACCGCCAATCACCCAGGTACTGTAGACACGGGTAATCGCCATGACGCCGATGTTTTCGCCGTAGGTGGTGTTCGGGGTGGAGCCAAAGAAGCCGGAGATCACCGTCGATAAGCCGTTGGCGAACATTGAGCGATGCAGGCCAGGGTCGCGGATGAGATCTTTCTTCACGATGTTAGCCGTGACCACCAGATGCCCGATATGTTCGGCAATCACCACCAGCGCGGCGGGGAGAATCGTCAGCATCGCCACCCACTCAAAGCGCGGCGTATAGAAGGTCGGCAAAGCAAACCAGGGGGCATTGACCACGCCGCGCCAGTCCACGATGCCCATAAACGCGGAGAGCAGATAACCCGCCACCACGCCGACCAGGATAGGGATGATCGCCAGGAAGCCGCGGAACAGCACCGAACCAAATACCGTGACGGCCAGGGTCACCAGCGAAATCAGCACCGTTTTACTGTCGGGTGCACTGCCTTCTGCCGGCAGCAGGCCCGCCATATTGGCCGCTACGCCCGCCAGCTCCAGACCGATTACGGCGACAATCGCGCCCATTGCCGCTGGCGGAAACATCACGTCCAGCCAGCCGGTTCCCGCGCGTTTAACAATCAGCGCCACGAGGCAAAAGAGCACCCCGCAGAGGATAAATCCCCCCAGCGCCACCTCATAGCCCAGCGGCAGTAACAGCAGTACCGGCGAGATAAAGGCGAAACTGGAACCGAGATAGGCGGGGATTTTGCCCTTACAGATAAAGAGGTAGATCAGCGTGCCGACGCCGTTAAACAGCAGAACCGTCGCCGGGTTGATGTGAAACAGAATCGGCACCAGCACCGTGGCACCAAACATGGCGAACAGGTGTTGCAGGCTGAGTGGAATGGTTTGCAGTAACGGCGGTCGTTCAGTGACGCCAATGGCGCGACGAGTCATCATTTATCCCCTTATGTTATCTTCCCCGCGGGTGCGCGCTTCAGGCACAGCCTCAGGCACGCGGGTCAGCCCTGCGGCAAACCCGCCCCGGTCGGAGAGTTTTTTTTGCAAAAAAAAGCCGACTCTCTGGTCGGCTATGCGATTTATTTGGTTCCGAAAATCTTGTCCCCGGCATCGCCGAGTCCGGGAATGATGTAACCCTTCTCATTCAGTCCCTGATCCACGGACGCCGTGTAGAGCTCAACGTCAGGGTGTGCCTTCTCCAGTGCAGCGATCCCTTCCGGGGCGGCAACCAGTACCAGCACTTTAATGCTGGTGCAGCCCGCTTTTTTCAGCAGGTCGATGGTGGCGATCATTGAGCCCCCGGTCGCCAGCATCGGGTCTACCACCAGCGCCAGGCGCTCTTCGATGTTAGAAACCAGCTTCTGGAAATAGGGAACCGGCTCCAGCGTCTCTTCATCACGGTAAACCCCAACCACGCTGATACGGGCGCTGGGAACGTGCTCCAGAACCCCTTCCATCATGCCAAGACCGGCACGCAGAATCGGCACCACCGTAATCTTTTTGCCTTTGATCTGATCGATTTCAACCGGGCCGTTCCAGCCCTCAATGGTGACGCGCTCCGTTTCCAGATCGGCGGTCGCTTCGTAGGTCAGCAGGCTGCCCACTTCAGACGCCAGCTCACGAAAGCGCTTTGTACTGATATCATGCTCACGCATCAGGCCCAGTTTATGTTTGACCAGCGGGTGTCTGACTTCCACGATCTTCATTGGTGTTCTCCCGGAATGAGTTGAGCTAAAAAAAATCGCGGGATTATACCGCCTTTTCCGCTCTGCGCCACCTGTCCTTGCGCAAAGCCGCGAGTCTGGCCGGGATAAAACAAGGATTAATGAAAATTGTCCGATGCGCAATCCCGGACTCGCAAACGTTTGCCTGCACTGTTAGAATTGCCGCGCTTTATTTTAACCACCAACCGCAACTCGCGTGGGGACCTCGCAGTGACCGACAAAACCTCTCTCAGTTACAAAGACGCCGGTGTTGATATTGATGCTGGTAATGCCCTGGTTGACCGTATTAAAGGCGTAGTGAAAAAGACGCGTCGCCCGGAAGTGATGGGTGGACTGGGCGGTTTTGGTGCGCTTTGCGCGCTGCCGCAAAAATACCGTGAACCCGTGCTGGTCTCCGGCACCGATGGCGTTGGTACCAAGCTGCGTCTGGCGATGGATCTCAAACGTCACGACGCCATTGGTGTTGACCTGGTGGCGATGTGCGTTAACGACCTGGTGGTACAGGGTGCTGAGCCGCTCTTCTTCCTGGATTACTACGCGACCGGCAAACTGGACGTGGACACTGCCTCTGCGGTGATCACCGGCATCGCCGAAGGGTGTCTGCAGTCAGGATGTGCGCTGGTCGGCGGTGAAACGGCCGAGATGCCAGGCATGTATCACGGCGAAGATTATGACGTGGCCGGTTTCTGCGTGGGCGTGGTGGAAAAATCAGAAATCATTGATGGCAGCAAGGTGCAGGATGGCGACGTGCTGATCGCCCTCGGCTCCAGCGGCCCGCACTCCAACGGCTATTCGCTGGTGCGCAAGATTCTGGAAGTCAGCAACACCGATCCGCTGACCGAACAGCTGGAAGGCAAACCGCTGGCTGATCATCTGCTGGAACCGACCCGCATCTACGTGAAAAATATCCTGAGCCTGATTGAACAGGTCGATGTGCATGCTATCGCACACCTGACCGGCGGCGGCTTCTGGGAAAATATTCCACGCGTGCTGCCCGACAACACCCAGGCGGTGATTGATGAGAAGAGCTGGCAGTGGCCGGCCGTCTTCAGCTGGCTGCAGCAGGCCGGTAACGTCAGCCGTTTCGAGATGTACCGTACCTTTAACTGCGGCGTCGGGATGGTCATCGCCCTGAGCCCGGCCGACGCGGATAAAGCGATTGCGCTGATGGAAGCGGCCGGAGAGAAAGCCTGGAAGCTCGGCGTGATCAAAGCGTCAGAGGCGGAAGAGCGAGTGGTCATCAACGGATGAAAAAGCTGGTTGTACTGATCTCCGGCAACGGAAGCAATCTTCAGTCCATCCTTGACGCCAGCGCCAGCGGGCGCATTCACGGCAGCGTGGCTGCCGTGTTCAGCAACCGCGCCGCTGCCTTTGGCTTAACGCGGGCGCGTGAGGCGGGCATCCCGGCTCACGCGCTGGCCGCCAGCGATTTCACCGACCGGGACGCCTTTGATCGCCAGCTGATCGCTGAGATTGAAGCGTACTCGCCCGACCTTGTCGTCCTGGCGGGGTATATGCGTATTCTCAGCAGTGCATTCGTGGCCCATTTTCACGATCGCCTGCTGAATATTCACCCTTCCCTGCTGCCGAAATATCCGGGCCTGCATACGCACCGTCAGGCGCTGGAGAACGGTGACAGCGAGCATGGCACGTCAGTGCATTTTGTCACTGACGAGCTGGATGGCGGGCCGGTGATCCTGCAGGCAAAAGTGCCGATTTTTGCCGACGACACGGAGGCGGAGATCACGGAGCGGGTGCAGCATCAGGAGCACGCCATCTATCCGCTGGTCATCGACTGGTTTGTTGAGGGACGGCTGGCGATGCGTGACGGTAAGGCCTGGCTGGATGGCGAACCGTTGCCACCGCAGGGCTATGCTAACGACTGATACACGGGAACGCCCACAGACGGCTGTTAAACCTGAAGCGATGGGGGCCTGTGTCCGGAGTAAAGCATAGCGGGCCATGGAGGGCCCGCGCTGAGCCCGCCATGGAGGGCGTCTTTTGCGTCTTTACGCAGGACACAGGCCCCCTGAGCCGGTGACAGAGCGCCCCTTTCCCGTTGCGGACTCAGCCGTAACGCCCCGTAATATAATCTTCGGTCCGGCGCTGTTTCGGCGCGGTGAAGATACGGTCGGTCTCATCAAACTCCACCAGCACGCCCTGATGCATGAATGCGGTGTAATCTGACACGCGAGAGGCCTGCTGCATGTTGTGCGTCACCAGCACCAGCGTAAAATGCTGCTTCAGCGTGGTCATCAGCTCTTCAATCACCAGCGTCGAGATGGGGTCCAGCGCAGAGGTCGGCTCATCCAGCAGCAGAACCTCCGGTTCAATCGCAATAGCGCGGGCAATCACCAGCCGCTGCTGCTGTCCGGTCGAGAGCGTCAGCGCATTCTGAGACAGCTGATCTTTCACCTCGCCCCAGAGCGCCGCCGCACGCAGCGCACGCTCACAGGCTTCGTTCAGCACCCGCCGGTCGCGTACCCCCTGCAGGCGCAGCCCGTAAACCACATTCTCATAGATCGACTTGGGAAACGGATTCGGCCGCTGAAACACCATCCCGACCCGACGCCGCAGCGCGGAGAGATCCTGCTCCGGTCGCAGTATCGGCAGCGAGCCCAGCAGCACATCTCCCTCAACCCGGCAGTGATCGATCACATCATTCATGCGATTAAAGCAGCGCAGCAGCGTCGATTTACCACAGCCTGAGGGACCAATCAGTGCGGTGATCCTGTTTTTCGGCACCTGCAGCGAAATATCCTGCAGCGCCTGGCGCTCGCCATACCACAGCGACAGATGGTTAACGGTAAGCGCCATATCCGTGTCGGACGTCATAGTCATAGCCTGTTATTGAGTCATAAGGCGATAGCGTTCACGCAGACGGTGACGCAGGGCCATCGCCAGCAGATTAAGCGACAGAATAATCAGCACCAGCAGCAGCGCGGTGGCAAACACCAGCGGCCGGTCAGCTTCAATATTCGGGCTCTGAAACGCCAGATCGTAAATCTGGAAGCCCAGATGCATAAACTTGCGATCCAGATGCAGATAAGGAAACACCGCGTCTACCGGCAGCTCCGGTACCATTTTTACCACCCCCACCAGCATCAGCGGTGCGGTTTCCCCGGCCGCCCGCGCCACCGCCAGGATCAGACCGGTCAGCATCGCGGGCACCGCCATAGGCAGCACCACATTCCACAGGGTTTCCGCCTGCGTTGCGCCCAGCGCCAGCGAACCCTGTCGCAGACTGTTGGGAATACGGGACAGCCCCTCTTCGGTCGCGACAATGACCACCGGCAGCGTCAGTAACGCCAGCGTCAGTGAGGCCCACAGCAGCCCTGGCGTGCCAAACGTCGGATTGGGCAGTGCGCTGGCGAAGAAGAGCTGGTCGATCGTGCCGCCCACCAGCCAGACGAAAAAGCCCAGGCCAAAGACGCCATAGACAATCGAGGGGACGCCCGCCAGATTGACCACCGCGATCCGCACCAGCCGGGTCAGCGCATGACGTCCGGCATATTCATGCAGCCAGATTGCCGCGATCACGCCCAACGGCATCACCACCACCGACATCAGCAGCACCATCAGCACCGTGCCGAAAATGGCCGGAAACGCGCCCGATTCACTCTCGCCCTCCGCCGGGGAGTCGCTGACGAAGCGCCACAGCTGATGCAGGAAATGCAGCATTTTGCCGCCTGCCGTCATCGCATTGGGCTTCCAGCTGTCCACAATGTCGGTCAGCGGAATCGCATGTTCGGTGCCGTGTACATCCCGCAGGATCAGCAGATCGCGCTGACTCTGCTGCTGCAGAGAGGCCAGCGTCTCACTCAGCTGATTGAAACGGCGCTGCAGGGCGGCCTGATTGGCCTGAAATTCCGACTCGGTCTGCAGATCAAAGCGTCCGGCGGCCCGTCGTGCCTCCGCCTGCTCGTCTAACTGCTCCCGCTGGCTGTTGAGACGCGCCATATCGACGCGGCGGATCTGGCTGGCCTGGCGCACCAGGGTCTGCACCTGCCCGAGCCGTTGATGCAGCAGCGCATCCGGGTCTCTGGCGGTTAACTCTTCATTGTCTTCACGCAGCCCGACAAACCAGCCATAGGCCTGACCGTGGCCGCGCCGCTGCAGCACCATGACATCGGCGGGCTGAGTGACCTGCGCCGCCTGACGGCTGTAAACCACGCGGAAATCGGGCGCATCCCACTCCCGGTTACCGGTCTTAATCAGATAGCGATGAACCTTCTCCCCCTGGTTGCCCTGCTCATCGGCCGGGGCGGGAAAGTGCCGCTGATGCTCCAGCGTTTCACCCAGCAGGCGCGTCTCGCCGCCGTCCGGCTGGCTGAAGCTGTAAAGGTCAACGCGCTGCGGCCAGAAGGCATGCACCCCCTGCCAGGCCAGCAAACCAATCAGCAGCGTAAAGGCGAGCAGGCAGACGGCTACCGCGCCGGCGGTTAACCACCGCCAGCGATCGTTCTGGCGCATCACCTTCATGCCTGCTCCTCCTGCTGACTGTATCGCTGACGCAGCCGCTGACGGATCAGCTCTGCAATGGTGTTGATAACCAGCGTAAACAGCAGCAGCAGCAGAGCGCTGAGAAACAGCACCCGGTAGTGAGCACTGCCCGCCGCCGCTTCCGGCATCTCGATAGCGATATTGGCGGACAGCGCACGCAGGCCGCTGAACAGGCCCCCTTCACTTTGCGGCGTGTTGCCGGTCGCCATCAGCAGAATCATGGTTTCTCCCACGGCGCGCCCCAGACCGACCATCAGCGCGGCAAAAATACCGGCAGAGGCACCGGGCAGCACCACGCGGGTCAGCGTCTGCCACGGCGTCGCGCCCAGCGCCAGCGAGCCCTGTCCCAGCGCCGCAGGGACGCTGAAGAGCGCATCTTCCGAGAGGGTAAAGATCAGCGGCACCAGTGCAAAGCCCATCGCCAGCGCGGCCACCAGCAGATTTCGCTGTTCATAATGCGGCAGCCAGTCGCCGGCATCCGGCATAAACCGAGCGGGCAGCCATAGCGTCAGCAGCGTCACTGACAGCAGCAGCGGCAGCAGAATCAGCACCTCGCGACCGGGCTGACGCCAGCGCGGCGGTAAGCGGGCGCTGAATACCCCGCACAGCAGCAGCGCGCCCGCCAGGGTGAGCGGCAGCAGCAGCACCCCCAGCAGGGCCTGACCAATGTGCGGCGCCAGCCAGAGTCCGGCAATCAGCCCGACCACCACACTCGGCAGCGCCCCCATCATCTCTATCGCCGGTTTCACCCAGCGTCGCAGGCCGGGGGCCATAAACCACGCGGTGTACATGGCGGCGGCCAGCGCCAGCGGCGTGGCAAACAGCAGTGCTAACCCGGCCGCTTTCAGCGTGCCCGTCACCATCGGCACCAGACTGAACTTTGCCTGATAGCCGTCGCCCGCGGCGGTCGACTGCCAGACCCAGTCCGGCGCGGGATAGTTCTCATACCAGATTTTCTGCCAGAAATTACGCCACGTGACGTCGGGCCACGGGTTATCGAGCCGCAGCATCTGCCAGTGTCCGGGCCGCTCAATCAGCAGGCTGTCGCCGCGGGGTGAAAACTGCGCCTGTACGATGCCGGGCGCCAGCTGACGCTCCAGTATCGGGCCGCTCTGCTTGCTGGCGAACAGCCGCAGCAGCCCCTGCCTGCTGAGTGTGGCGAACACGCGACGGTGCGGCTCCGTCACCAGAAGCGTCTCACCGTCGCTCTGCGCGAAGGTCTTTATGCGCTGCAGGCGCGGCCCCTGCTCGCCGGCCACAGCAAACCACTGTGTCACGCCGCTGCGATCCTGAATCAGCAGGCTTGCACCGCCCACCAGCAGGTGCAGGCTTTGCGGCGGCTGCGGCAGGGTGTGCGTTTCGCGTAATGACGCCTGTGCATCACCCAACTGCCAGACGCGCAGCAGATTGCCTTCCGTGGTGTAGAGCAGATCGCCTGTCGGTGAAAGCGCCAGCAGATCAAGCTGACGCTGAGGCAGCGAGAGAATAGCAGCCTGACGATCGGTGCCGATCGTCAGCACCTGAAGTCCGGCCTGGGTGAGCGCCGCGATACGCCATTGATCGGCATGGCGGGTTGCCAGCGCCATCTTCGTCACCGCGCCAGCGGGTAAATGAAAGGGTTTGTCGCCCAGCGGAAAGCGCCACTGCTGGTCGGCTGTGGGCTGCAGCAGCGTCAGCGCTCCCTCAATATTGAGCAGCAGCGTCTGCCCGTCGGCACTCTGCACAATCGCACCCGGTGGCGGCGTCAGCGCCAGTGCCGGTTCTGCAGGCTGCCCATCCAGCGGAATAAAGCGCGCCGCGCCGCGATCGCTGATACGCCAGCCGACCTTGCCCTGATTGCCCATCGCTAATGCAGGCGCACGATCCCAGAGTTGCTGGCTGGAGGCGATTTGCAGACCCGGCGCCGTAAACAGCGGCAGTACCACTCCAATCAGCCAGCAGAACAGCAGCAGCATCAGCAGCAGGATCGCCACGCCGCAGCAGGTGACCAGCCGCCGCGTCAGGCGGTCAATGGCACGACGCTTACGATCGCTGAATTGGACAGGAATGTGGTTTACGCTCATGCGGTTCCGGCAGCAGGCTGAAATAAGCCGCTATGTTGCCCGTAGCGGGTTGATAAGACAACTCCTGGCGTTGGACAACGCTGCCATACTCTCGCCATAATGTTCAGGGACACTGGATCTTCAGTCCTGCAACCGCTAAATGGAGTGAGAATGGGTCAGGTAAAGCTTTATATTGAAAAAGAATTGAGCTGGTTATCCTTTAATGAACGGGTTTTGCAGGAAGCGGCAGATAAAAGCAATCCACTGATTGAGCGGATGCGCTTTCTGGGTATCTACTCCAACAACCTCGATGAATTCTATAAAGTGCGTTTTGCCGACCTGAAACGCCGTATTCTGATTGGTGAAGAGCAGGGTTCCGCCAGTACGCCACGTCATCTGTTTAAGAAAATTCAGCAGCGGGTGATGAAGTCCGATCAGGAGTTCGATGCCCTCTATAACGAGCTGCTGCTGGAGATGGCACGCAACCAGATCTTCCTGATCAACGAACGTCAGCTGTCGCCCAATCAGCAGGCGTGGCTGCGTCACTACTTTAAGCATGAGCTGCGTCAGCACATCTCGCCGATTCTGATCACCCATGAAACCGACCTGACCGAGTTTCTTAAAGATGACTACACCTACCTGGCAGTCGAGATTATCCGGGGTGACGACATCCGCTATGCGCTGCTGGAGATCCCGTCCGACAAGGTGCCGCGCTTTATCAATCTTCCGGCGGAGCCACCGCGTCGCCGTAAGCCGATGATCCTGCTCGACAACATTTTACGTTACTGCCTGGATGATATTTTCAAAGGCTTTTACGACTACGACGCGCTCAACGCCTATTCCATGAAAATGACGCGTGACGCCGAGTACGATCTGGTGACGGAGATGGAGTCGAGCCTGCTGGAGCTGATGTCCTCCAGCCTGAAGCAGCGACTGACGGCAGAGCCGGTGCGTTTCGTCTATCAGCGCGATATGCCGGAGGCGATGGTTGAACTGCTGTGCCACAAGCTCTCTATCTCTAACTTCGATTCGATTCTGCCCGGCGGTCGCTATCACAACTTTAAAGATTTCATCGGCTTCCCGAACGTCGGCAAAAACAACCTGATAAATCGTCCGCTGCCGCAGATCCGCCACATCGGCTTTGACGGCTACCGCAACGGCTTTGATGCGATCCGCGACCGCGACGTGCTGCTCTATTATCCTTATCACACCTTTGAGCATGTGCTGGAGCTGCTGCGTCAGGCATCGTTTGACCCGAGCGTGCTGGCGATCAAAATCAATATTTACCGCGTCGCCAAACACTCGCGCATCATGGATGCGATGATCCACGCCGCGTATAACGGTAAGAAGGTCACGGTGGTGGTTGAGCTGCAGGCGCGCTTCGATGAAGAAGCCAACATCTACTGGGCTAAACGCCTGACCGAAGCCGGTGTGCATGTGATTTTCTCCGCCCCTGGCCTGAAAATCCACGCCAAGCTGTTCCTGATTTCACGCCGTGAAGGGGAAGAGATTGTGCGCTATGCCCACATCGGCACCGGCAACTTTAACGAGAAGACCGCCCGGCTCTACACGGACTACTCCCTGCTGACCGCCGATGCGCGTATCACCAACGAAGTGCGTCGGGTGTTCAATTTTATTGAGAACCCCTACCGGCCCGTGACGTTTGATCACCTGATGGTGTCTCCGCAGAACTCACGCCGGATGCTGTATGAACTGATCGACACCGAAATCGCCAATGCCCAGCAGCAGAAGTCCTCCGGCATTACTCTGAAAATAAACAATCTGGTGGACAAAGGGCTGGTTGATCGGCTTTATACAGCCTCCAGCGTAGGGGTAAAAGTCAATCTGCTGGTGCGTGGCATGTGCTCACTGATCCCGGATCTGCCGGGGATCAGCGAGAACATTCGCGTCATCAGTATTGTTGACCGCTATCTGGAACACGATCGCGTCTATATTTTTGAGAATGGCGGCGATAAGAAGGTGTTCCTCTCCTCCGCTGACTGGATGACGCGTAATATTGATTACCGTATCGAGGTGGCGGTGGCGATTCTCGATCCACGCATCCGGCAACGCATACTCGACATTATTGCCATTCAGTTGAGTGATACGGTGAAAGCCCGCATCGTCGACAAAGAGCTGAGTAACCATTACGTCCAGCGAGGCAATCGCCGTAAAGTGCGCTCGCAGCTGGCCATCTATGATTACATCAAGAAACTGGAACAACCTGACTAAATCCTATGCCAATTTCTCATAAAAGTACGCCTAAACCCCAGGAGTTTGCGGCGATTGACCTGGGCTCGAACAGTTTCCATATGGTGATTGCGCGGGTCGTCGACGGTGCGATGCAGGTGCTGGGTCGCCTGAAGCAGCGCGTCCATCTGGCTGACGGGCTGGATGCTCAGCACAAACTCAGCGAAGAGGCGATGGAGCGCGGCTTAGCCTGCCTGGCGCTGTTCGCCGAGCGCCTGCAGGGGTTCAGCCCGAGCAACGTGACGATTGTCGGCACCCATACGCTGCGTGAGGCGGTAAACGCCGAAACCTTCCTGCAGCGGGCGGCTGAGGTGATCCCCTACCCGATCGAGGTGATTTCAGGTCATGAAGAGGCGCGTCTGATCTTTATGGGCGTGGAGCATACGCAGCCGGAAAAAGGCCGCAAGCTGGTGATCGACATTGGCGGCGGCTCAACCGAGCTGGTGATTGGCGAGGATTTTGAACCGCAGCTGGTTGAGAGCCGCCGCATGGGCTGCGTCAGTTTCGCCCAGCTCTATTTCCCTAAGGGGGAAATCAGCCGTGAAAACTTCCGTCGTGCCCGTTTAGCGGCCGCGCAGAAGCTGGAAACGCTGGCGTGGCAGTATCGTCTGCATGGCTGGAAATATGCGCTGGGGGCGTCCGGAACCATCAAAGCCGCCTGTGAAGTGCTGCAGGCGATGGATGAGAAAGAGAAGCTGATCACCCCTGAGCGTCTCGACAAGCTCTATGACGAGGTGATGAAGCATAAATCCTTTGCGGCACTGAGCCTGCCGGGCCTCTCTGAAGAGCGCAAAAACGTCTTCGTGCCGGGACTGGCGATTCTCTGTGGCGTATTTGATGCGCTGGCGATCCGCGAGCTGCGCCTCTCTGACGGTGCGCTGCGTGAAGGCGTGCTCTATGAGATGGAAGGCCGCTTCCGCCATCAGGATATTCGCAGCCGGACCGCACAGAGTCTGGCGAATCACTACGCCATCGACAGCGATCAGGCGCGACGCGTGCTTGACACCACCGAGCAGCTTTATGTGCAGTGGAGCGAGCAGAATCCAAAGCTGGCCAATCCGCAACTGGCTGCGCTGCTGAAGTGGGCGGCCATGCTGCATGAAGTGGGCCTGACCATTAACCATAGCGCGCTGCAGCGCCATTCCGCCTACATCCTGCAAAACACCAACCTGCCCGGTTTCAATCAGGATCAGCAGATGCTGCTGGCTGCGCTGGTCAGATTCCATCGCAAAGCGATTAAACTCGATGAGTTGCCGCGCGTCACGCTGTTCAAGAAAAAGCAGTTTATCCCGCTGATTTTCCTGCTGCGCCTGGGTACGCTGCTCAATAATCAGCGCCAGGCCACGACGCGCCCGGATGCGTTAAGCCTGAAGTGTGATGACGGCCACTGGACGCTGACCTTCCCGGCAGGCTATTTCAGTCAGAACAACCTGGTTCAGCTCGATCTCGAACGTGAGCAGGTTTACTGGAATGACGTGACGGGATGGAAACTGATCCTTAAAGAAGAAGCCTGACCTTATGGGCGCCTGGCGCCCTTTTAACTGAACTGATGACTATGACACAACCAACCACACTGCTTTCAGGCGCAAACTACTTCGCCGAAACCTATGGCCTGACTCCGCCTCACTCTGAAGTGGTTGCGGCGCTGCCCCAGCTCACCGTCGGCAAGGCGCTGGATCTTGGCTGTGGCGTGGGCCGTAACACGCTGTTTCTGAATCAGCAGGGATTTGACGTGACGGCGTGGGATCACAATCCACAAAGTCTGGCGCGCCTGCAGGAGATTGTGACGCAGGAAAACCTCAGCGGTATCCACACCGCGCAGCATGACCTGAACACGACGCGCTTTAATGGCGGCTATGACTTTGTGCTGTCGACCGTGGTGATGATGTTTCTGCAGCCGCAGACCATTCCACAGCTGATTGCGGACATGCAGGCCTGCACGGTGAAATATGGCTTTAACCTGATTGTGGCGGCGATGAACACGGACGATATGCCCTGCCCGGCTGATTTCTCCTTTGCGTTTAAATCGGGTGAACTCAGTCACTACTATCGCAACTGGCACATCGTGAAGTACAACGAGCATCCCGGCCAGCTGCACCGTAAAGATGAAAACGGCCAGCGCATCACCTGCCGCTTTGCCACGCTGCTGGCGCAGAAAGCGAGTTACTGATCATTATCTGCTGTTTTTTTCAACAGCGATTGATTTCATCGGGCGACTGTGACTAAATATTGCAATCGCCCCGATGAGGGTCACTACAGGAACCACCCCGCGTGAACAGCGCTATTTCTCCCCGAAGACGTCAGAAAACCGGCACCATGACCCGCATCGTGTTGCTGATCAGTTTTATCATTCTCTTTAGTCGCCTGATTTTCATCCTGCCTGCTGCCTTCGAACATCATCAGCAACAGAAAGCGACGCCTGGACCGGTTACAGTGACATCAGGCGATACCCGCTAACGCACAGTCCCCTTCTGAACTGAATTTAAAACGTTATCCGACCGTTCGGACGCTTTTTTGCATCCCTTTTTCAGGCGAAACGCTACACTTCGTGCTGGTGCTTTCAGACTAAAGGGATCCAATGTGTCTGCCTCTCACTCTCAACGTTTAAGTGAAACCCGTCATCGCATTCTGACGCTGCTGCTCAATGAACACGATCTGGTTGATGCCCTGCTGGAGAAATCCGGCGATCAGCCGCCTGAACAGCAACGTGAAAATGCGGCCCAGCGTGAAGCGCTGGAACAGGATATTCTTCAGCTGCATGCCGCTGACCTTGCCGATATTCTCGAAGCCCTGCCGGAAGAGGAGCGCCAGGCGCTGTGGCGGCTGGTGCCAAACGAGCGGCGCGGTCACGTGCTGGTCGAAGCGTCAGAAACGGTCTGGGCCAGCCTCACGGAGGAGATGAGCGACCGCGATATCCTGCGCGCCATCCAGCCGCTGGATATCGACGATCAGGTCTGGCTGGCGCGCTATCTGCCGCGTGACCTGACCGGACGCCTGCTGGCCACCGTGGAACCTGGCCTGCGCGCCCGGATGCTCAGCATGGTGCAGTTTGACCGCGACCGCGTCGCCAGGGTGATGGATTTCAACATCCTGACGGTGCGTGAAGATGTCACGCTGGCGACGGTGCAGCGTTTCCTGCGCAAGCGCAAAAGTATGCCGGGCGGCACCGATAAGCTCTTCATCACGAATAAAGATAATCAGCTGCTGGGTGAACTGCTGCTGACCGATATCCTGCTGAATAAGCCCAAAACGCTGGTGAGCGAGGTGATGAACGCACGCCCCACCACCTTCCAGCTTAATGACAAGGCTGAAGACGCCGCCAGCGCCTTTGAGCGTTATAACCTCATCTCTGCCGCCGTTACCGATGCAAAAGGAAAACTGATTGGCCGTGTAAGCATTGAAGATATCATCGACCTGGTTAACGCCGAAAACGAAAGCAATATCCGTAAGATGGGTGGTATCAGTCAGGAAGAGGATGTCTTTGCCCCGGTGCATAAGTCAGTCCGTAAACGCTGGGCCTGGCTGGCGATCAACCTCTGTACCGCCTTTGTTGCCTCACGCGTTATCGGGCTGTTTGAAGGGACCATTTCGCAAATCGTCGCCCTCGCGACACTGATGCCGATTGTGGCCGGGATCGGTGGCAATACCGGTAACCAGACGATCACCATGATTGTGCGCGCACTGGCGCTGCATCAGGTGGAGCCGGGTAACTTCTCGTTTCTTATTGTCCGTGAACTGGGCGTGGCACTGATCAACGGTCTCTTCTGGGGCGGCATCATGGGCGGCATCACCTGGCTGATGTATGACAATATGGCGCTGGGCGGTGTCATGATGCTAGCCATGGCGCTTAATCTGCTGCTGGCGGCGCTGATGGGCGTACTGGTACCGCTGGTGATGACCAGACTGAAGCGCGATCCGGCCGTCGGCTCCAGCGTTCTGATTACCGCCATCACCGACACCGGCGGATTCTTTATCTTCCTGGGACTGGCGACGCTGTTTCTGACCACGCACTGACCCTCAGGCGAGCAGACCGTAGCGTTGCAGTGACCCGCTGAGATTACGCTGGCGCGTCACCTGCGCCAGTTCCCGGGTCGCCACCGGCAGCACATAGTTACCGCGCTGGTTCAGCCACTCCAGCACATCCGCCAGGTGCCAGATGGCGGTTTTGCCGTCATGCACCGGCAGCGGAAATGGCGGGCGGTGGCTGAGCATCAGCTTGCGCATGTTCTGGCGCGACATGCCGATCAGCTCGGCTACATCAGTCAGTCCCACAAAGTCAGGCGCCGCTTCCACCAGCGTGGCACCCGGTATCGCGCGCAGTACCGCCGCTTCTGCCTCTGCCAGTGCCTCCGTCGCGGAGCCTGACTCCCGGGTAAACTCCAGTGCGATTCGCCCCGGCAACCCCAGACCGATCAGCGCATCGTCAAAGCCGGCTGCGGCCAGCACTTCCATCATCTCATCTGCCGGCGCATGCCCTTCCGGCAGGCTGAACCGTAATGTAAAACAATATTCCATATGCCTCTCCTTACGCACGTCCTCCCTATCCTCCCGCCGGACTAATAAGTTGTCAACTGACAACCGATAAAAATATTCTTTTACGGCTGAGCATGCGCAGACTTTTTCACACAGTAAAACGGTCAGGATCTACACTGGAAAACGTTACGCAAAAAATGTCAGCGCGATGCTGGCAGCAATTACGACTCACGACGGAGAAACTATGTTTAAAGCAGAGGATTTTGTTCAGTCGAAAACCGGTGGCCCTAAAATGCAGGTATTGCGCGTTGAAGGTGACACCCTGTATTGCGCACGGGTGGATGATGCGACCAAAAAAGAGATTGAAGTGAAGGCAGAGAGCGTCAACCTCTATCACGAAGAGGGTGATTTTGGCGTGTGCTGAAACAAACCGGCCCCGTTAGCGGGGCCAGACGATCAGGGCTTATCCTGCTGCAGGTTATCGTTACCCAGCCCGCCAATAAACGGCAACCGCAGGCGGAACGGGGTAAAGTCGAGGCCCATGTTCAGACCCAGCAGATTCACTTCGAACCCCTCTTCCGCTCCGAGCGTGACGCCCGCCACACCCAGAACCGATACCTGCAGACCTCGCCCGGATGGTGGCAGCCCGACCGGACGCCACAGTGGCCGGTAATCTTTGCCCAGGGCATTGGCAGGCAAATCGAGTTTTAAGGCCGGGACTTCGCGACCAATGTGCGCCAGGAAAGTATTGCTGTTGGGCCCCGGCCACGCGTGATAGGTCGTCGGCCAGGGATAGGATTGAATAGCCGCTTCAATCTGCGGGATCATCGCTTCTGCCTCGGGTCCGCGATGGTTCACCAGCAGCCGCGGTTTTGCACCATACCAGTAGCCATCGGGAAGATTGGTATTGTGACGCACTTTATCGCCACTGCCCCAGCTGATCACTTCATAGCGATTGTAGTGCGTTTCACCGGCACGTTTGAAGATAATCCAGGGATGCACCGCAACTCGCCCTTTCCAGCCATAGGTGGGCGCGGCATAGACCTGCACGATAGCCAGATTAGCGAAGGCGCGCGGGTCGGGCGCAATACCGGCTGAATCGCGTCGCGCCGACCACCAGCCGCCCCGCTCTGCGGTTTCGTTGTGACGGGTTGCCTGGGCGATACTGGCTCCCAGAGAGAGCAGCAATACGACAACAAAAAACAGGCTGAACACTTTGAGTGAGAGCATGACAACATTCCTGGTGGCGTCAGAATCAGGAAATGCCTGGAGAGAAGGCAGTTTCCGTAAGCGGCGGCTTTGAGATATGGATAATCGGTAAAAGCGGCGAGTCAAAAGCGGGCGTCAGACAGGAAGCCCGACGTGCTTTTGCTGACCAGCAGAATAGCGCAATTTGTGGCAAAGTGAACAGAAAATCACCAGGTTCGGGTGCGGATGTGCTGAAAGGTTAAAACGGCGGATCGGCGGGCAGCCAGGGCAGAAAAAAGCCCGCTGAGAAGCGGGCTTGAACATCGTCAGGGTTAACCGGCTACAGGCCGATTACTCCCACTCAATCGTCGCCGGTGGCTTACCGCTGATGTCATACACCACGCGGGAGATCCCGTTGATTTCATTGATGATGCGGTTAGAGACGCGGCCCAGGAAATCATACGGCAGATGCGCCCAGTGAGCGGTCATAAAGTCGATGGTTTCCACCGCGCGCAGTGAAACCACCCAGTCATATTTACGGCCATCGCCCATCACACCGACCGAGCGAACCGGCAGGAAGACGGTGAACGCCTGGCTGACTTTGTTGTAGAGATCCGCTTTGTGCAGCTCTTCGATGAAGATAGCATCGGCACGACGCAGCAGATCGCAATACTCTTTCTTCACTTCGCCCAGCACGCGCACGCCCAGACCCGGGCCCGGGAACGGATGGCGGAACAGCATGTCGTACGGCAGGCCCAGCTCCAGACCAATCTTACGCACTTCGTCTTTGAACAGCTCTTTCAGCGGCTCAACCAGGCCCATCTTCATCTCTTTCGGCAGGCCGCCAACGTTGTGGTGCGACTTGATGACGTGCGCTTTACCGGTGGCTGATGCCGCCGACTCGATCACGTCCGGATAGATGGTGCCCTGCGCCAGCCACTTAACGTCTTCCAGCTTCAGCGCTTCTTCGTCAAACACTTCCACAAAGACGCGACCAATGGTTTTACGCTTGGCTTCAGGTTCATCAATACCCGCCAGTGCGTCCAGGAAACGCTGCTCAGCCGGGACATGGACGATGTTGAGACCAAAGTGATCGCCAAACATATCCATCACCTGCTGCGCTTCGTTCAGACGCAGCAGACCGTTATCTACAAACACGCAGGTCAGACGGTCGCCAATGGCACGGTGCAGCAGCATCGCCGTTACCGATGAATCCACACCGCCAGACAGGCCGAGGATAACTTTGTCATTTCCTACCTGCTCACGCAGACGTTCTACCGCATCTTCGATGATTTTGGCTGGCGTCCACAGGGCTTCACATTCACAAATGTCGATGATGAAGCGCTCAAGCATCCGCAGGCCCTGACGGGTATGGGTCACTTCCGGATGGAACTGCACGCCGTAGAAACGCTTCTCTTCGTTCGCCATGATGGCAAACGGACAGGTTTCGGTGCTGGCAACGGTTACGAAGTCAGCCGGGATAGCGGTGACTTTATCGCCGTGGCTCATCCAGACATCCAGCAGCGGTTTACCGGCCGCGCTGATCGCATCTTCGATGTCGCGAACCAGAGCGCTTGGCGTGGTCACTTCAACCTGCGCATAACCGAACTCGCGTTCGTTCGAACCGGCAACGGCGCCGCCCAGCTGCATCGCCATGGTCTGCATACCGTAGCAGACGCCCAGTACCGGCACGCCAGCATTAAAGACATATTCCGGCGCACGCGGGCTGTTCAGTTCGGTGGTGCTCTCCGGACCGCCGGAAAGGATGATGCCGCTTGGGTTGAACTGGCGAATCTGCTCTTCGCTCACATCCCATGCCCAGAGTTCACAGTAAACGCCAAGCTCGCGCACGCGGCGTGCCACCAGCTGAGTATATTGCGAGCCGAAATCGAGAATCAGAATGCGATGCTTATGGATATTTTCCGTCGTCATTGAGGGGGTTCCAGAACGGTGACTTAATAAATAAAAGCGCCCGGCTTAAGCCGGGCGGGAAATCGGAATTACGAGCCCATACGGTAGTTCGGTGACTCTTTGGTGATGGTCACATCATGTACGTGACTCTCATTGATGCCAGCGCCGCTGATGCGGACAAACTCCGCTTTGGTACGCAGGTCATCAATGGTCGGGCAACCGGTCAGGCCCATGCATGAACGCAGTCCACCCATCTGCTGATGGACGATCTCTTTCAGACGGCCTTTATAGGCCACGCGGCCTTCGATGCCTTCCGGCACCAGCTTGTCAGCGGCGTTATCGGTCTGGAAGTAACGGTCTGAAGAGCCTTTGGACATCGCGCCCAGTGAACCCATGCCGCGATAGGATTTAAATGCACGACCCTGGTAGAGTTCGATCTCGCCCGGAGACTCTTCGGTGCCCGCCAGCATTGAACCCACCATGACACAGGAGGCTCCCGCCGCGATCGCTTTTGCGATATCACCGGAGAAACGGATACCGCCATCGGCGATGACCGGAATACCGGTACCTTCCAGTGCGGTTACAGCGTCAGAGACGGCGGTGATCTGCGGAACACCGACACCGGTGACGATACGGGTAGTACAGATAGAGCCAGGGCCGATACCGACTTTGACCGCGCTGACGCCGGCCTCAACCAGTGCCAGTGCGCCGGCACCGGTAGCGACGTTACCGCCGACAATTTCGAGGTCCGGATATTTAGCACGAGTTTCACGGATACGGGAGAGCACGCCTTCAGAGTGACCGTGAGAAGAGTCAATCAGCAGCACGTCAACGCCCGCAGCAACCAGCGCATCGATACGCTCTTCGTTGCCTGCACCGGCACCGACAGCGGCACCCACACGCAGACGGCCCTGCGCATCTTTACAGGCGTTAGGCTTACGTTCGGCTTTCTGGAAGTCTTTAACGGTGATCATGCCCAGCAGATGGAAGCTGTCATCCACAACCAGCGCTTTCTCTACGCGTTTTTCATGCATTTTGTGCAGCACGACATCACGCGCTTCACCCTCTTTCACCGTCACCAGACGATCTTTCGGGGTCATGACCGCGGAAACAGGCTGGGAGAGATCGGTCACAAAGCGCACGTCACGACCGGTGATGATACCGACCAGTTCATTGTCGCGGTTAACCACCGGATAGCCTGCAAAGCCGTTGCGCTCGGTCAGCGCTTTGACGTCAGCCAGTGGGGTGGTCGGCAGTACGGTCTGCGGTTCAGTCACGACGCCGCTCTCATGTTTCTTCACCTTGCGCACTTCGTCCGCCTGGCGTTCAATCGACATATTTTTATGGATGAAGCCAAGGCCGCCTTCCTGTGCCAGCGCAATTGCCAGACCCGCTTCGGTCACGGTGTCCATGGCAGCGGAAAGCATAGGAATGTTTAAACGGATGTTTTTGGTCAGCTGTGTGCTGAGATCGGCCGTATTAGGCAGGACGGTGGAGTGAGCAGGAACGAGCAGAACGTCGTCAAAAGTGAGTGCTTCTTTAGCGATTCTTAACATGGCAATACTCCACCTCGGGTGATTGAGATTAGATAAAATATTGCCGCGGCATTATACAGGCCGTAATCGATTGCCTCCACTATTATTTACGAAAAACTCTTGATCCGCACTGGCAGCCCTGTAGTATCGGTGAATTAACCTGCTGATTTGGAATTTGATCTTCGTCACATGTCGCTGCCATCCAACGCCAATATTTTTACCGTCAGCCGTCTCAATACGACAGTGCGTCAGCTGCTGGAGAAAGAGATGGGCCTGGTCTGGATCAGCGCCGAGATCTCCAATTTTACTCAGCCTGCTTCCGGTCACTGGTACTTCACGCTGAAAGATGATGGTGCTCAGGTTCGCTGCGCCATGTTCCGCAACAGCAATCGTCGCGTCACTTTTCGTCCGCAGCACGGCCAGCAGGTGCTGGTGCGCGCCAGCATCACCCTTTACGAGCCTCGTGGCGACTATCAGCTGATTGCCGAGAGTATGCATCCGGCGGGCGAAGGGCTGTTGCAGCAGCAGTTTGAACTGCTGAAGGCAAAGCTGTCGACCGAAGGATTGTTCGACCCGCAGCATAAGCAGCCGCTGCCGGAACCAGCGCGTCAGGTCGGGGTGATCACCTCGGCGACCGGCGCCGCCCTGCACGATGTGTTACGCGTGCTGCATCGCCGCGATCCCTCCCTGCCTGTGGTCATCTATCCTACTGTCGTGCAGGGTGTCGATGCGCCTGCGGCTATCGTCCGGGCGATTGAAGTCGCTAACCTGCGCAATGAATGCGACGTGTTAATTGTCGGGCGCGGCGGCGGGTCGCTGGAAGATTTGTGGAGCTTTAACGACGAACGGGTAGCGCGCGCGATTTTTGCCAGCCGCATTCCCATCGTCAGCGCAGTCGGACACGAAACCGACGTCACCATTGCCGACTTCGTCGCAGATTTACGCGCGCCCACACCGTCGGCCGCAGCAGAAATTGTCAGCCGCAATCAGCTTGAATTGCTGCGTCAGCTGCAGTCACAGCAGCAGCGGCTGGAGATGGCGATGGATTACTATCTGGCGCGCCAGCAGCGGCTTTACAGCCGCCTGGAGCATCGCCTGCAGCAGCAGCATCCGCAGCTGCGTCTGGCCCGCCAGCAGACTGCCCTGTTCCGCCTGCAGCAGCGTCTGGGGGATGCGATGGAAACCCGTCTGCGTCACGCTACCCGTCAGCAGGATCGCCTGCAGCACCGGCTCAGTGCCCAACAGCCGCAGCCGCGCCTGTTCGAAGCGCAGAAGCAGCTGCAAAGCTGGCACTACCGCCTGCAGCAGAGTATGACCACTCAGCTGAGCAGCGGAAAACAGCAGTTTGGTCAGCTGGTAGCGCAACTGGAGGGCGTCAGTCCCCTGGCCACGCTGGCACGCGGATTCAGCGTCACGACCGACACCACCGGACAGGTGGTGAAAAAAACGGCGCAGCTGCAGAGCGGCGACCTGCTGCGCACCCGTCTGGATGATGGCTGGGTCGAAAGCCAGGTCACACAGTTACTGCCTGAGAAAAAGCGTCGCCGCAAAACCGCCTCCTGACCCGCTCCGCTCTCATCGCCCTTCCTTTCCAGTTATGGCTGGTCTCATTTACCGCGTGCATTCGCCGTGACCGGTCTATACTTTCTGGTACATCTCTGCTGCCAGAGCGTTTCAGATGGCCTGTCAACGTGGTCTGTCTGACGGGTCTGTACTCTCCGGTACATCTCTGCTGCCAGGGGGTTTCAGATAGCCTGTCAAAGTTGTCTGCCTGACGGGTCTATACTCTCCGGTACCTCTTTCTCAGCTGCCAAGGAGTTTCAGATGGCTTACTGCGTTATTCCTCCCTATATCCTTCGTAAGATCATTGCTCACGGTTCAGGTCACCAGCAGGCGCAGGCGCGTCGCACCCTCACCCACGTTCAGCACCTGATGGCAGAACACTGGCAAAAGCCCGCCGTGGCTAAAACGGCTGCGGGCGGCCATGTGGACCGGGAAATTTATGATGCCCAGGGCAGAGAAACCCTGCCCGGTAAGCTGATTCGACAGGAGGGCCAGCCCGCCAGCGATGATGTGGCGGCTGAAGAAGCCTGGGACTACCTCGGCGTCACCTATGACTTTTTCTGGCAGGCTTATCAGCGTAACTCGCTGGATAATCAGGGGCTGAAGCTGCTTGGTACCGTCCATTACGGGGAAAAATATCAGAACGCCTTCTGGAACGGTCAGCAGATGGTATTTGGTGACGGTGACGGCGAAATTTTTAATCGCTTTACCATTGCGATTGATGTGGTGGCACATGAGCTCGCGCATGGCGTCACGGAAAATGAAGCCGGATTGATCTACTTTGAGCAGGCGGGCGCACTGAATGAGTCCCTGTCTGACGTCTTTGGCTCCCTGGTCAAACAGTACAGCAAGAAACAGCGCGCCGAAGAGGCGGACTGGATTATCGGTGAAGGCCTGCTGGCAAGCGGCATCAATGGGCGCGGTTTGCGTTCAATGTCTGAACCCGGCACCGCCTACGATGATCCGATGCTGGGTAAAGATCCGCAACCGGCGCACATGGATGACTATGTGAAAACCCGTGAAGATAATGGCGGAGTTCACATCAACTCCGGTATTCCTAACCGGGCATTTTATCTGGCGGCCACCGCGCTGGGCGGCTTTGCCTGGGAGCAGGCAGGCTACGCCTGGTATGACACCCTGTGTGACGACGAACTGCCTCAGGATGCGGACTTTAAGACCTTTGCCCGCTTCACCGTTCAGCACGGTGAAAAGCGCTTTAATTCGTCGGTCGGCCGTGCCATTGAACAGGCGTGGAAGGAGGTTGGCGTGCTATGAGTGAACTGCCCGAACTCACCGATGACGCTACGGTCATCGTCGCGCGTGAAGGCGGCATGGCCTTTATTCCGGGGCTGCGCGCCGAGCGTCGCTTTATGCTGGGCGATCTGCCACCGCCTGAAAAACAGCGCGTCTGCCATGCGCTGGAACAGGCGATGCCGCTGGGCGAACCCGAGGAGAAAGCCGCGCAGGTGGGCAGTGGCGATCAGCGCTATTTTCGTATTCAGATCCAGTACGCGACCCGCCGTGAGGTCGGCACCATTGTGCTGCTGATCCCGGAACAGGTCGCCCCTCCCGAATTGCAGGCGCTGTGGCGCGACGGCAAATAAGCAAAAAAAGGGCCGACAATGTCGGCCCTTTTCCTTATGCATGGTTACTTGCTGTCTGGCAGCGCGTAAGCAATCACGTAATCACCGCGATCCGGTGACTGACGTGCGCCACCTGCCGAGATGAGGATGTACTGCTTACCATCTTTCGGTGAGACGTAGCTCATCGGGCCACCCTGACTGCCGACCGGCAGGCGCGCTTTCCACACCTCTTTACCGGTTGAAGAATCAAAGGCGCGCAGATAGTAATCCTGGGTACCGGCGATGAAGACCAGGCCACCCTGCGTTGCCAGCGTTCCGCCCAGCGTCGGCATACCAATCGGCATTTTCACGCCCATTTTGATACCAAACGGTCCGGTGTCCTGCACGGTACCAACCGGTACCTGCCAGACGATTTTCTGGGTTTTCATGTCGATCGCCGACAGCGTACCAAATGGCGGCTTCTGACAAGGGATGCCCAGCGGAGACATGAAGCGGTTTTTGTTTACGGCGTACGGCGTGCCTTTCAGCGGTACTGCACCCATACCGGTGTTGATCGCTTCGCCACCGTTGCTGCCACGTGAAATGCTGTTGGTGTCAGCCGGGATCATCTGCACCCACAGGCCGAGACGCATATCGTTAACGAACAGCAGATGATTGTTAGGGTCAGTCGACATGCTGCCCCAGTTCATTCCACCCAGCGAGCCCGGGAAGCTCAGCGACTTGTCGGTGTCCGGTACGGTGAACAGGCCGTTATAACGCATCGATTTAAAGGCAACACGGCAGGCCAGCTGATCAAACGGCGTCGCTCCCCACATGTCAGACTCTTTCAGCGTCTGGTTGCCAATCTGCGGCATGCCGGTCGAGTGTGGCTGGGTTTTGGTGTACTGCTCGTTCGGGATATGGCCCTGCGGCATCGGCAGCTCTTCGACTTTGGTCAAAGGCTTACCGGTCATCCGGTCGAGCACAAAGATCATGCCGGTTTTACCGCCGATCACCACCGCTGGCGTGGTGCTGCCATCTTTTTGCGGGAAGTCGATCAGGCTTGGCTGCATCGGCAGGTCAAAGTCCCACAGATCGTTGTGCACGGTCTGATAGACCCACTTCTCTTTACCGGTGGTGGCATCCAGCGCCAGCACGGATGCGCCATATTTGTGATCCAGTGGGGTACGGTTCGCGCCCCAGAGGTCAACAGAGGAGCTGCCCATCGGAATGAACACGGTGTTCATGGTCGGATCGTATGACATCGGTGCCCAGGAGTTTGGCGTACTGCGGGTATACTCCTTGCCCGGCATCAGGATCGCATTCGGGTCAACGTTGCCCGGGTCAAACGCCCAGCGCATCTTGCCGGTAATAACGTCGAATCCACGCAGCACGCCGCCCGGCATATCGGTCTGTACGTTATCCGCCACGCGTCCGCCAACCACGACAGTGGTGCCTGCCAGCGTAGGGGCTGAGGTCAGCTGATACTGCGGGTCTGGCGCCTTACCGATGCCGGCTTTCAGATCGACAATGCCGTGATCGCCAAAGTCTTCACAGAACTCACCGTTGTCGGCGTTGATGGCAATCAGACGCGCGTCGATGGTGTTCATCAGAATACGACGCTGACAGGTGTCACCGGCAGGCAGGGTAACGGCCGTTACCGGAACTGACCCCGGCTTGTCCGGCTGTTGCAGCGGTTTCGTCGCGTCAAAGTAAGCCAGACCACGGCAGCGCGGCCAGACTTCAGCCTGCGCATTGATTTCGCGTTTCCAGATCTGCTTACCGCTGTTCGCTTCCACCGCAATCACATTATTGTGTGGGGTGCAGAGATAGAGCGTGTTGCCAATCTGCAACGGCGTCTGCTGATCTTCTGCGCCGTTACCGGTCGGGCTGATCGGGGTGTCACCGGTGCGGAAGGTCCAGGCAACTTTCAGATCCTTCACGTTGTCGCGGGTAATCTGGTCCAGCGCCACAAAGCGGCTGCCCTGCGGCGTATTGCCGTAGTTATCCCAGTCTTTCTGCTGTTTGGTTTTATCGACCGGAATCAGCGGCAGCTCTTCACCATTACCGGCCACGGTAGGATGCGGCTGGAACATCTGCACCAGCGTGACCACCATGCCTGCGGCCAGCAGTGCGGAGAAGGTATAGGAAGGTTTTGCCAGTGAGGGCTTACCTTCATGCTTACGCAGTGAAGGCCAGATCAGGAAGGCCAGCAGTGTCAGTCCGGCTGGCACCATCAGGCGTGAGACCAGCGGCCAGAAATCCAGCCCGGCATCAAACAGCGACCAGATCAGCGTGCCGATAAAGACCAGCAGGAAAAGAACCGCTGCCGACGATTTGCGGCGGAAGAACTGAATTGCGGAAAGTACGATGACGATCCCTGCAATCAAAAAGTACCAGCTGCCGCCAAGCGCAACCAGTTTGCCGCCACCGATTGCAAAGAACAGACCGGTAGCAAGCAGCACCAGTCCGAGCAGCACGGATGCGATTCCCAACCCCCTGGCGGAGCGGGAGGATGTTTCAGCCATAAACTATCTCTCCTGAATAAACAGAATGTCCGGACAGGTGCCGTCCGGACTCCGCGCCTTAAACGTTCTGCGCAGAGCCCCGTTCTGTTTCAAATCAATTATAAACAGACCCGCGTCCGTAAGAATCTGAGGGCCGGAAGCCTACAGATGTGGCTGGCCCCTCCCACGACGCGGCAGGATTGTACCACCTGGTACATAACCGAGTGAACATATACAACTCATTTGTTACGACGTAATAGCATTTTTGCTACAAAACGGCGGGCGGGTCGGGTTCACCGGTGCGTTTAATCATAGCCAAATCTTACGGTGTGGACGGCTGAAACTGCACCCGCCTGCGCGAGATCAATCCGTGGCCATGTTGACAAAAATAGTCGACCGCACCGCAGGCTTTCAGTACCGTCAGTGGCTGGTGACAGTCCGGACAGACGGGCTGCGCCGGATAGTGCGCACTGCAGCGGTCACAGATAAATTCGCCGTCGCTGAGCCGCAGTGGCTGCTGACATTTTTCGCAGTGAATAGTCACTTTCTCCTCCTGAGCAGCGTGTTCAGCACAAAAAAAGAGGGCCTCATGGCCCTCTTCTCATTAACGCTTATTCTTTTTCATATGCGCCATCAGACGCTTACGTTTACGCTGCTGCGTCGGCGTCAGCAGGTTACGCTTGCCTTCATAAGGGTTCTCACCCTCTTTGAACTGAATACGGATTGGCGTTCCCATCACATTCAGGGATTTGCGGAAATAGTTCATCAGGTAGCGCTTGTAAGAATCTGGCAGATCTTTCACCTGATTCCCGTGGATGACCACGATGGGCGGGTTGTAACCACCGGCATGGGCATACTTAAGCTTAACGCGACGGCCGCGCACCAGGGGTGGCTGGTGATCGTCTGCCGCCATGTTCATGATGCGCGTCAGCAGCGAAGTGTTTACGCGCCGGGTCGAACAGTCATAGGCTTCAGTGATCGATTCAAACAGGTTACCCACGCCGCTGCCGTGCAGCGCAGAGATAAAGTGGATGCGGGCGAAATCGATAAAGCCCAGACGGAAGTCCAGCGTCTCTTTCACTTCGTCACGCACTTCCTGCGACAGGCCATCCCATTTGTTAACCACGATCACCAGCGAGCGGCCACTGTTGAGAATAAAGCCCAGCAGGGAGAGATCCTGATCCGAGATACCGGCGTGGGCGTCGATGACCAGCATCACCACGTTGGCATCTTCAATCGCCTGCAGCGTCTTGATCACCGAGAATTTCTCTACGGTGTCAGAAATCTTGGCGCGCTTACGCACCCCGGCGGTGTCGATCAGTACGTAATCACGTCCGTCACGCTCCATCGGAATATAGATACTGTCGCGGGTGGTACCGGGCATATCGTAGACCACTACGCGGTCTTCACCGAGGATACGGTTAGTAAGCGTTGACTTACCTACGTTAGGACGCCCCACGATGGCCAGCTTGATAGGTAAACCTGTCGGGTCGAAGTTTTCTTCTTCCTCGGCGGCTTCCTGCTCAGCGATCTCCTCGGCGTCCAGCGCCGCCCAGTAAGCCTGGTTCTCTTCCTCTTCGGTCAGTTCGACCGGCTCAACCGTCTCCATCCACGGCAGCAGCGCCGTTTCAATCAGGCTGGTGACACCGCGACCGTGCGACGCCGCAATGGCGTGGATCTCGCCCAGGCCGAGTGAGTAGAAGTCGATAACCGCCTGATCCGGATCGAGCCCGTCAGTTTTGTTCGCCACCAGGAAAGTGGCTTTCTGACGGGAACGCAGGTGTTTAGCGATTTGCTGATCGGCGGCCATCATGCCCGCACGCGCGTCGACCATAAACAGTACGACATCCGCTTCTTCAATCGCCAGCAGTGACTGCTCGGCCATCCGCGTTTCAACACCCTCTTCGGTGCCGTCGATACCACCGGTATCAATAACAATAAATTCGCGCCCTTCCACTTCGGCGCGACCATATTTGCGATCGCGAGTCAGTCCGGGAAAATCCGCTACCAGCGCATCACGAGTGCGGGTTAAGCGGTTAAATAGCGTAGATTTTCCCACATTGGGACGCCCAACCAGCGCGACCACAGGTACCATAACAAAATGCCTCAATAAAAAATGAATCGCCCGAATGGCGTGATTATAACGGCTCTGGCCGTTAAGTTCAGGCTTAAGGCGCAAAGAATACCATGCCTGACTAAAAACGAAACGGCCCCTGATTAAATCAGGAGCCGTCGGAACGGAGGATTTCACCTGCCGGACGTTTACCCGTTAACGGGTAATCGCATAAACCTCACCATCTTTCGACTGGATCAGCAGCTTGTCGCTGGCGACCACGGGCTCGGTCTGGAAACCGGAACTGTCCAGCTTCTGCTGCGCGACAAAACGACCGTCGGTGGTGTTCAGCCAGTGCAGATACCCTTCGCTGTCGCCAACCACCAGATAGCCGTTGTAGAGCACCGGTGAAGTCAGGTTGCGATGCAGCAGATCGCTCTGACGCCAGATAGCGACGCCACCGTCCGCGTTCAGGGCAATCACACGGTCATCCTGATCGACCAGATAGATGCGGCCGGCATCAACAATCAGATCTTTCACACCGCCGATTTCGCGTTTCCACAGAATCTGGCCGGAGCGCAGATCCAGCGCTGTCAGGTCGCCGTTGTACGCCAGCGCGTAAACCACGCCGTTGACGATAACCGGGGTCGTATCGACATCGTTCAGACGATCGATTTCGGTTGCGCCGCTGACCTGAGAAATACGCTGCTGCCAGATCAGTTGCCCCTGGTTCAGCACGACGGCACTGACGCGGCCGTTGTCACCACCGACAATGGCCCCGCCAAACGCAACAGCCGGAGCCGATTCACCGCGCAGTGATAGCGCAGGCATATCCAGGTTAACGCTCCACTTCACCGCCCCGCTGCTCTGGTCCAGACCCTGCAACATGCCGTTGCTGGTATGGATCAGCACCAGGCCATCGCTGACCACCGGACGTGACAGCGCTTCACCGGCGACTTTCGTCTGCCAGGCCAGGCCGCCATCGCTGCTGTTCAGGGCATAAACCTGACCGCGCTCGCTGCCGACATAGATCCGATCGCCATCCGCCGTCAGGCCGCCCGATAACAGGGCTGAGCGATTTTTCGAGAAGAAGCCGGTTTTCTCAGAGAGATCGACTTTCCATTTTTCTTTACCGTCCGCGGCATCCAGCGCTTTCACGATACCAAAGCGGTCGGCTGCGAAGACCGTACTGTCCTGCCAGGCAGGATGCAGATTGGAGTAGAAATCACCCACGCCATCGCCGACCGAGGTGCTCCACACTTTCTCTGGCGTAAACTGATTTTCCACCTTCGGCAGCGGGGCCATTTTCACTACATCTTCTTCGCCGCTAAACAGCGAACAACCGCTGAGCAAAGTGACTGAAATCAGTCCCGGCAGCAGGTATTTACGTAATTCCATGCGCTCTCTCTTGACTGGCTTAGCTTAAGTTATTCATCTTCATCTGCATCATTTGCTTCAATGCCGGAGAGGCGTCAGATTCCACCCCTTTACTCCAGGCATCGCGCGCGCCCTGCTTGTCGCCTTTGGCCAGCAGCGCTTCGCCGCGAATATCGGCCACAATGGCTGTCCAGCCATCACCCTTCACACCGTCAAGGGTTTTAAGCGCCGCATCCGCTTGATTCTGTTGCAGTTGAATGCGAGCCAGACGCAGGTTAATGACCGCCTGCAAATTGGCATCTTTGGTATCTTTCAGTCCGTTTTGCAGCAGTGCTGCGGCTTTATCAAGCTGACCGGCATCCACATACTGCTTCGCCAGATCCATCGCCGCCAGCGCACCATAAGTGTTGCTGTTTTCGCTGGCAAACCGGTTGACCGCTTCCAGCGTCTCAGGTTTGCCCGCCTGCATGGCGGTGGTCAGCTGCTGATATTGGGCCGATACCGTTTTCGCAGTATCGTCCTGATGACTGCTCCAGTAACGCCAGCCACCCAGCGCAGCAATGCCGATGACTACGCCAATGGCTAACGCCTTACCATTGCTGGTAAAAAAGTTGCGCAGCGCTTCGGTCTGCTCGTTCTCATTGCTATACACTTCCACGCAATCCTTCTCCTTTCTATGGTTGGTGCTGTGTTACGCCTGTAACAGCGTGCGCAATACAGCAGCAGCCTCTGCCTGATCCAGCGTTTGCTGCTCGCCACGGCGCAGATCTTTCACCACGACCTGACCGGCTTTGACTTCATCCTCGCCCAGCACCAGCGCGACGCGAGCGCCCCACTTGTCAGCGCGGGCAAACTGCTTCCTGAAGTTGCCGCCGCCAAAGTTAGTCATCAGCCTCAGCTCTGGCGCTTCATCGCGCAATTTCTCAGCCAGCTGCATCGCAGCGGACTGCACGCCCTGACCGGAAGCGATAACATAGACATCCACATTGCTCGTCGGTTCAAATTCCGGATTCACCGCCTGAACCAGCAGCACCAGACGCTCCATGCCCATCGCGAAGCCCACCGCAGGGGTGGCACGTCCACCGAGCTGCTCTACCAGGCCGTCATAGCGACCGCCGCCGCACACGGTACCCTGTGAACCCAGGCTGTCGGTGACCCACTCAATCACGGTGCGATTGTAGTAATCCAGGCCGCGCACCAGACGCTGATTGACGGTGTAGTGGATGCCCGCGTCATCCAGCAGGGCACACAGGCCGCTGAAATGGTCGCGTGATTCGTCATCAAGATAGTCGCCGAGCTGCGGCGCATCATTCAGCAGCTGCTGAATATCGGGATTTTTACTGTCGAGAACGCGCATCGGGTTGCTGTACATGCGGCGTTTGCAATCCTCATCCAGCACCTCTTTGTGCTGTTCGAGGAAGGCGACCAGTGCGTCGCGGTAGTGCGCACGCGCTTCCAGTGAGCCGATGGAGTTGAGTTCCAGGCGAACGTGGTCGGCAATGCCTAACGCTTTCCACCAGCGGGCGTTGAGCATAATCAGCTCCGCATCGATGTCCGGTCCCTGCAGACCAAACACTTCGACGCCGATCTGGTAGAACTGGCGATAACGGCCCTTCTGCGGACGCTCATAGCGGAACATCGGCCCCATGTACCACAGGCGCTGCTCCTGATTGTAGAGTAAACCGTGCTCGATACCGGCTCGCACGCAGCCTGCGGTTCCTTCCGGACGCAGCGTCAGGCTTTCGCCATTGCGGTCCTCGAAGGTGTACATCTCTTTTTCAACCACATCGGTGACTTCACCGATGGCGCGTTTAAACAGTGGGGTCTGCTCCACCAGCGGCAAGCGAATTTCGCTGTAACCGTAGCTCGCCAGCGTCTGCTTGAGTACGCCTTCAATCCGTTGCCAGAGAGCGGTATCCGCAGGCAGGTAGTCGTTCATCCCGCGAATCGCCTGAATATTCTTCGCCACGTTAAAATCTCTTAATGCAAAAAAACCTGTCCGGCATCATACCTTATGAGGATGAAACCGCACAGGTTCAGTCAAAAAAGTCACGCACGCAGGCTGCGCACGCCATTATTTTTCCAGCTGCTGCACGTCAATACGGCGGCTGGCATCCAGCATCGACGCTTTGGCACGAATGCGCGCTTCCAGCTGATCGATCATGTCATGGTTATCGAGACGATCGCGCTGACGCACGCCATCCTCGTAGAAACCACTCTTCTTGCTGCCACCGGTCACGCCCAGGGTCGAGAGCGTCGCTTCGCCCGGTCCGTTGACCACACAGCCGATAATGGAGACATCCATCGGCGTGATGAGATCTTCCAGACGCTGCTCCAGCGCGTTGACGGTGCCGATCACGTCAAACTCCTGACGTGAACAGGTCGGGCAGGCGATGAAGTTAATCCCACGCGAACGAATACGCAGTGATTTCAGAATATCGAAGCCGACCTTGACCTCTTCAACCGGATCGGCCGCCAGCGAGATACGCAGCGTGTCGCCGATCCCTTCTGACAGCAGCAGACCCAGCCCAATCGCCGATTTGACTGCGCCAGCGCGCGCCCCGCCCGCTTCGGTGATCCCGAGATGCAGAGGCTGATCGATCTGTTTTGCCAGCAGGCGATAAGATTCCACTGCCAGGAAAACGTCAGAGGCTTTTACACTGACTTTAAACTGGTCGAAGTTAAGACGGTCGAGGTGATCGACGTGACGCATGGCCGATTCCAGCAACGCCTGCGGCGTAGGCTCGCCATACTTTTCCTGCAGATCTTTTTCCAGCGAACCGGCGTTAACGCCAATCCGGATCGGAATATTGTTGTCGCGCGCGCAGTCAACCACCATACGGATACGCTCATTGTTCCCGATATTACCGGGATTGATGCGCAGGCAGTCAACGCCATATTCGGCGACTTTCAGGGCGATGCGGTAGTCAAAATGGATGTCTGCAACCAGCGGCACGTTCACCTGCTGTTTGATCAGCCTGAACGCTTCTGCGGCATCCATGGTCGGCACCGAGACACGAACGATGTCGACACCGACGCGCTCAAGGGCTTTGATCTGATTTACCGTCGCTTCCACGTCAGTGGTGCGGGTGTTGGTCATCGACTGGACGGCAATAGGTGCGCCGTCACCGACCGGCACCTTGCCGACGTAAATGCGTCTGGATTTACGACGGATAATGGGTGCTTCGTTATGCATATTTCTTCTCCACAATTGCCCGGTACGCGATACGCTGTTATTGCGCACCCAACGTCAGGCGAGCAACCTGGTTATTACGGATAAAACGACTTAAATCAACGGGCTGATTCTGATATTGCACCTGAACCGCGGACGGCGCGCCAATTTTCAGACGATACGGAGGTGTGCCCGCGAGGCTCAGTTTACCACCACTACGCTGAATGCCGCTGAACAGTTTTTTGCCGGTGGCATCGCTCACTTCCAGCCAGCAGTCGGCGGTGAAGTTCATGACCACCGCATTCGGGTCGGCCGCCGGTTCACTGACTGCGGCAGCGCCGACCGGCATCTGTGGTGTCGTGCTGGTGGCAGGGTTAGTCGTGGCCGGTGCTGCCGATGTGGTGTCCTGTGGCGCCTGGCTCGGTGACACGACAGCATTGCTGCTGTCGGTCTGCGTTGTGGCTGGGGTAGTGGTGGTGCTGGCAGCCGGCGCAGAGGTGGCTGGCGTGCTGGTCGCGCTGTTGTCGCTGGCGGCCGTATTACTTTCGTCAGGCGCGGCTGGCGCCGCGCTGTCACCGCTGGTCTCACCCAGCGGAATCGACTGGCCGCTATCGCCGCTGCTGCCGTTCTGGTCGGTCATCGGCACCAGATCGTCCTGCGACGCTTTGTGATTCTGCCACCACCAGGCGCCGGTCAGGCCAATCACCACGAACACCACCAGCCAGGTAAAAATCATTAACCAGCCGTCGCGTTTCTTGCGGCGCTTGCCCAGGGAGAAACTTTGCATCGGCTCGATTTTTGCCGCCCGGACCGGCGTCTGTTTCGCCATCATCGGCAGCAGTTCCTCTTCAGGAATGTGCACCAGACGCGCATAAGAGCGGATGTAACCGCGCAGGAACGTCGAGGCTAAATCGGCAGGCGATTTGTCCTCTTCGATGTCACGCACGGTAGAGAGTTTCAGACACAGACGTTCAGCGACGTTCTGCTGTGACAGCCCCATCTGCTCACGGGCCAGACGCAGGCGATCACCTGTTGAATGTAATGCAGAGTTTTCTTGAGTGGCTTCAGTATTCATTAGCTAAATAACGCTGGTACTGTATCGATTGCGGAAAACGTCGCGCTAACTGGTCGCCATAACGTGAAACGTCTGCGGCATTTCCCTGTAGCGCGGCGAAACGTAAGTGTAACGCCAGACTGCGTGCCGTTTCGGGCAACTGTAGCTGGTAAACGTCGAGCAAAATCTGCACCCTCGCCAGATGGTTTTCAGCCATCTGCTTTTCAGCCTCCGCCAGCAGCGAATCAGCTTTTCGCCTGTCGGCTTCAATGGCCCGGCGTAGCGTCCTGCGGGCGGCAACAACATCCCCCGCCTGCAGGTAACAAAAACCTGCCAGTTCAAGCGCGTCGTTGCGTGCATCAGACGACGGAGCGGTTTCTG
The DNA here is from genome assembly GCF_000255315.1 of Pantoea sp. Sc1. Taxonomy (NCBI): domain Bacteria; kingdom Pseudomonadati; phylum Pseudomonadota; class Gammaproteobacteria; order Enterobacterales; family Erwiniaceae; genus Pantoea; species Pantoea sp. Sc1. The sequence goes on along the minus strand of NZ_AJFP01000001.1, from coordinate 1,185,268 downwards.
CCCGACTAAACTGTTGATGCGCTTCGTCATACTGCCCTAAAGCGCAGAGAAACGCACCGTAATTGTTAGCAACAAAACCATTATCCGGGGCCTGCTGCTGTGCCAGTATAAACCCTGCCTGGGCTGCTGTCTGATTGCCCTGCTGTTGCGCCAGTCGTGCCAGCGCAAGCGAGACCCGGTAATCCTCTGGCGCGGCGGCCTGTGCGCGCAGAAAGTTTCGCTCAGCGGCGGCATAATCACCCGCCGCCAGATAGTGCATCCCTAACTGCAGACGCACCTCTTCAGCACCGGATGAGCGCGGCTGGCTGACACACCCGCTTACAACAAACAGCGCCAGTACACTGGCGGGTAATCCGTTACGCACGATCGTTTCCCTCTGCCTGACATTGACAGGCTGCAGCCTGCCACGCGTCTTCACGTCAGGAAACGTTCTCTGTCACGCTTCTAGAGCGCCTTCACAGAGATGGCTTCACCCGCCATTTTTTTACGCAGCGTACGCTTGGTGCGGTCGATCACCTCACCCGCTAACTGACCACAGGCGGCATCAATATCGTCGCCACGAGTTTTACGCACAATGGTGGTAAAACCGTAGTCCATCAGCACCTTGGAGAAGCGATCGATGCGGCTGTTTGAGCTGCGGCCATAAGGAGCACCCGGGAAGGGGTTCCACGGAATCAGGTTGATTTTACACGGTGTTTCTTTCAGTAATGCGGCAAGCTCATGCGCATCGTCGGTGCTGTCATTGACATGATCCAGCAGGACGTACTCAATGGTCACGCGTCCCTGGTTGGCGTTAGATTTGCCAATGTAGCGTTTCACCGCTGCCAGGAAGGTTTCGATATTGTACTTTTTGTTGATCGGAACAATATCATCACGCAGCTTGTCGTTAGGCGCGTGCAGTGAAATGGCCAGCGCCACATCAATCATATCGCCCAGTTTGTCCAGTGCAGGCACCACACCTGAAGTAGAGAGGGTCACACGACGCTTGGAGAGACCGAAGCCGAAGTCATCCAGCATGATCTCCATTGCCGGAACCACATTATTGAGGTTGAGCAGCGGCTCACCCATGCCCATCATCACCACGTTGGTGATAGGACGCTGGCCGGTGATTTTTGCTGCGCCGACGATTTTCGCCGCACGCCACACCTGACCAATAATTTCTGACACCCGCAGGTTACGGTTAAAACCCTGCTGTGCGGTCGAACAGAATTTACACTCCAGCGCACACCCCACCTGCGAAGAAACACACAGCGTGGCGCGGTCGCCTTCCGGGATATAGACCGTTTCCACCAGCTGATCGCCCACGCGGATGGCCCATTTAATGGTGCCGTCAGTGGAGCGCATCTCTTCAGCCACTTCCGGTGCGCGGATCTCCGTCAGCTCCATCAGCCGGTTACGCAGCTTTTTGTTGATGTCGGTCATCTGCTCGAAATCGTCGCAGCAGTAGTGGTAAATCCACTTCATGACCTGATCGGCACGGAACGGCTTTTCGCCCAGCGACTGGAAAAACTCGCGCATCTGCTGACGGTTGAGATCCAGCAGGTTGATTTTCTGGCTTTTAGGGGAAACGACAATGGGGGATGCGGACGCGGACGTCACAATCTGTTCGGACATAATATTCTCTGGCCTCGTTGTTACACGTTATGGCGCTGTTCAGGGATAGGTGAAAAAAATTGCGCCTTCATTAAGCGAAGTCAATGAAGGCGCAATATTGTACAACATCTGCGGCCTGATAACAGGCGGGAGTGGCTCCCTCAGGCAGATTTTTGTAAAGCCGACCTGCTGTTTATCGCCAGGCGATTAACGGGTACGTGGGCAGATTTCGTTTTCGCCGAAGAAATAGGCGATTTCGCGGGCAGCGGATTCAGCAGAATCTGAACCGTGCGTGGCGTTTTCGGTGAAGCTGTCTGCGTAGTCAGCACGCAGGGTGCCAGCCAGTGCGTTTGCCGGGTTAGTCGCACCCATCAGGTCACGGTGACGCTGAACGGCATTTTCACCTTCCAGTACAGAAACGACAACCGGGCCAGAGGTCATGAATTCAACCAGACCATCAAAGAATGGCTTGCCCTGGTGCTCAGCGTAAAAACCTTCAGCCTGCTCTTTGCTCAGCTGCAGCATTTTTGCACCAACGATTTTGAAGCCAGCGCTTTCAAAACGGTTGTAGATAGCACCAATCACATTTTTAGCGACGGCGTTTGGCTTGATGATAGAAAAAGTACGTTCGATTGCCATGATGACCTCTGTCTTGACGTCCTGAAGAAACCGGCGGCGCAGCCCCCGGCCAATAAACGGCGCCGATTATAGGGGCTGAGTGCGGCATTGCCTATCAGAGATCCCTAATTTGTTGAAAATTCTTGATCTGAGTCGACGCAGACGCCTCTCCGTTATGATTTTGCCTGAAAAAGCGCCGGTGCTGCTGGCCTGACGAACGATTCCTGAGCAGCACGCCAGGCTTTTTCTCCTCCCCTGCCCCATTTTATTAACGCATCGCTTGAGATGGTCTCCACATTCCCCGACACTGCTATCACAGATTGCAGAGATGAGGTTGTTATGACGACGCCACTGTTTGTGTCCGCCGACTGGTTACAAGAGCACTATGACGATGAGCGGCTTCAGGTACTGGATGCGCGCATGTTGCCACCCGGCATGGAGGCCGTGCGTGATATTCAGGCTGAATATCTGGCGGGACACTTACCCGACGCCCCTTACTTCGATATCGAAGCGCTGTCCGACCACACCAGCCCCTATCCCCATATGCTGCCGCGCGCCGAACGCTTTGCCGTGGCGATGCGCGAGCTGGGCGTCAGCAGTGATAAACACCTGGTGGTCTATGACGAAGGCAATCTCTTTTCCGCGCCACGCGCCTGGTGGATGCTGAAGACCTTTGGGGTGGCGCAGGTGTCGATCCTGGCGGGCGGGCTGCAGGGCTGGAAAGCAGCAGGCTTTGCGCTGGAAACCGGCGAGGTCAGCCTGCCGGAAGGCGAGTTTGAGGCTCAGGCGGATGAAAGCCGGGTGAAACGTCTGACGGACGTGCTGCTGATCAGCCATGAAGGCGGCGCACAGATCGTGGATGCACGTGCGGCCAATCGCTTCAACGCGGAAGTGGACGAGCCGCGTCCCGGATTACATCGCGGGCATATTCCCAACAGTCTGAACGTGCCGTGGAACAGTCTGGTAGAGCAGGGAGAACTGAAGCCGGAGGCGGCGCTGCGCCAGCTGTTTGCTGACGCCGGCGTCGATATCAGCAAACCGGTAGTGGCCAGCTGCGGCTCTGGCGTCACGGCGGTGGTGGTGATCCTGGCGCTGACGGCGCTGGGGGCGCGGGATGTCACGCTGTATGACGGCTCCTGGGGTGAATGGGGCAGTCGCGACGACTTACCGATTGCGAAATAAAAAACAGGCGGCCCATGAGCCGCCTGTTTTTAACTGCGTCAGATAATCCGCTCGCTGCCCTTGAAGTCACGCAGGAAACTGCCCCAGCGACGTTCATAAAAGGGCGTGATGTGCGCGGTAAAGAAGTGGCTGATACCGCGGTCCTGCAGGGTAACTTCGCAGATATCAATCGGCGCATCGTCCGGCAGCGTATCCGTTGCCACGCTGCCCGCCGCCTGAATGATCGCCTCAATGTTGCTGTCCGCTTCGATACCAATCAGCAGATTAGGTGCTTCGTCGGCCTGCTCACGAATGCTGGCGACAAAGGCGCGCCGCACCTCCTTGTGCTTGCTGAACAGCTGCGTCAGCGAGTCGATCATCTGCGCAGGCGGCTCGGCCACCTCAGAGAGCAGCAGGGCGTGCCCGCCTTCCAGCACGGTCTGCTGACTCAGCGCACTGCCCTGCTCCGCCAGCAGATGCGTAATCTCTGCCGGGGTAAACTCTTTGCCGGAAGGGAGTTTTGGATTGAGAAACAGCGTTTCGCCGCGCGTAATCTCAAACAGCGTCCGCACCGGCAGACGCAGCCAGGCCTGTTCACCCGTGACGGCTTCGCTCATCGCCTGTTCCGACGTGAAAAAAGGAATGATGCTGCTGCCATCCTCTTTTTCCCAGTGCTGCAGATCAACCGGCGTACTGGCATCGAGCTGTGGCTGGGTGCTTTCACCCGGTACCCAGACATCGGACTCCAGCAGCAGTTGAAAAAATTCGGGCCGATGGGCTGGCTCAGTTGCGGCCAGCTTCAGCACCTCTTCAAGACGGTTCATAGTTGCTCTCTGCATCGCGGTGGCATCGGCCACCGCTGGGGTCAGCTTATTTCAGTAACAGGTTGGCGATAGTGCGCACGCCCAGGCCGGTTGCGCCTGCGGCCCACTGATCGACCGCGCCTTTGCGATAGGTCGCAGAGCAGTCAATATGCAGCCAGCCCTGCTGATAGTGGCTGACGAAGTGGGACAGGAACGCTGCCGCGCTGCTGGCACCCGCCGCATGGGAAGGACTGGCGATATTGTTAAGGTCGGCGAAGTTAGACGGCAGGTGGCTGCGATGGAATTCTGCCAGCGGCAGACGCCAGAAAGGTTCATTCTCGCTCACCGCGCTGCCCATCAGCGACTGCGCCATCACGTCGTCAAAGGTAAACAGCGCATGGTAATCGTTACCCAGCGCCGTTTTGGCTGCGCCGGTCAGGGTAGCAGCGTCGATCAGCAGCGTCGGATTCTGTTCGCTGGCATCGATCAGGCCGTCGGCCAGAACCAGACGTCCTTCCGCATCGGTGTTCATCACTTCCACCGATTTACCGTTGCGATAGCGAATGATATCGCCCAGTTTAAAGGCGTTGCTGCTGACCATGTTGTCGGCACAGCAGAGGTAGAGTTTGACGCGCTTGTTGAGGCCACGGGAAATCGCCAGCGCCAGCGCGCCGGTGACGGTCGCCGCTCCGCCCATATCTGACTTCATCGAATCCATGAAGCTGCTCTGCTTCAGGCTGTAGCCGCCGGTATCAAAGGTAATGCCTTTACCGACCAGACAGGCGTAGACCGGCGCACTCTCATCGCCGGTCGGGTTGTAATCCAGCGCCAGGAAAACCGGCGGGCGATTCGAGCCACGTCCTACCGTGTGCAGGCCCATGTAGCCCTGCTCGCGCAGATCGTCACCTTTGGTGATGCGATAGCTGACGGCGCTGCCGCCCACTTCACTGATCAGATCGATCGCCATGTGTGCCAGCTGTTCCGGCCCCAGATCTTCTGCAGGCAGGTTGATGACGTTGCGGACCCAGTCGATCGCTTTCAGACGACGGTCAAACTCCGCCTGCTCATGTTCGCCCAGCGCCGGCCACTCCACCTGACGCTGCCCTTTCGGGCCACGGAAGCCCTGCCAGAATGCCCAGCACTGCTCAAGGTGCCAGCCTTCTCCGGTGAGCGCCACGTGGCGGATCCCCTGGCTGTCGATTTTGTGCGCCGCGCGCTGAATGGTGTTCAGCGCATCCGCGCCGGTCAGATGCAGCGTCATGCCGCTGTCGTTGCTGCTGAGAATCGCTTTTTCGCCCCAGCGCGCATCGGCGGGCTGGCTGCTAAGCGTGATGTTCATCGGTTGTGTGGTCATCGAAAAGCTCCATAATCGTTATCTGTTTCATCCAGCCTGATTGTTATAACGGCTTTAATAAGATGTTAAATGCAATCCGCAGACAGACCTGATAACAGATTCCGTCGGGTGATGCCAGCGAAGTGCAGTGACAGGTGCCGTTTCCGGATTCTGAGGGGGTCAGGATTTCATTAATGCCCGCAGACGCGTCACGGATTTCTGCACCAGCGCGATGGCATAGTCGATCTCTTCATCGGTGGTGAAGCGTCCCAGCGAAAAGCGCAGCGAACTGTGCGCCAGCTCTTCACTCAGCCCCAGCGCCCGCAGAACATAGGACGGCTCCAGGCTGGCGGAGGTACAGGCCGAGCCAGAAGAGAGCGCCAGATCTTTCAGCGCCATGATCAATGATTCACCCTCAACGTCAGCGAAACTGACGTTGAGAATATTCGGCGCGCTCTGCTGAGGATGGCCGTTAAGGGTCACGCCCGGCAGTGCGCTGATGCCCTGCCACAGACGCTCACGCAGCGCCTGCAGACGCGCCATCTCGGTTTCGCGCTCTTCAGCTGCGATGCGAAAGGCTTCCCCCATCCCGACAATCTGATGAACCGGCAGGGTGCCGGATCGCATACCGCGCTCGTGCCCGCCACCGTGGATCTGGGCGGCGATCTGCACGCGCGGTTTCCGCCGCACATAGAGCGCGCCGATGCCTTTCGGGCCATAGAGTTTGTGAGCAGAAAAGGACATCAGATCCACCGGCAGCATGCCGAGATCGACAGGCAGCTTGCCGACGCTCTGGGTCGCATCCACATGAAACAGAATCTCACGTTCGCGACAGAGTTCACCAAAGGCAGCGATATCCTGAACCACGCCGGTTTCATTATTGACGTGCATCAGGGTGACCAGAATGGTGTCGTCGCGCAGCGCCGCCCGCAGCTGGTCAGGGGAGATAATGCCGTCATTGCCTGGCGTAAGCCAGGTGACCTCAAAGCCTTCACGTTCCAGCTGCTGACAGCTGTCGAGTACCGCTTTGTGTTCGGTCCGGCTGGTGATGATATGTTTGCCGCGCGCCTGATGGGCGTGGGCCGCGCCTTTGATCGCGAGGTTGTCAGATTCGGTGGCGCCTGAGGTAAAGACGATTTCACGCGGATCGGCATTGACCAGTTCGGCGATCTGATTACGCGCAACATCGACCGCTTCTTCAGACTGCCAGCCAAAACGGTGCGATCGCGAGGCCGGGTTACCGAACGTGCCATCCAGCGTCAGAAACTGCATCATTTTGCTGGCCACACGCGGATCGGCCGGCGTGGTGGCGGCGTAATCCAGGTAAATCGGTAATTTCATTGCGCTACAGCTCCGTATAAAAAATCATACGTCTTTATAGCAGATTCGGCCCTGACCGCGTTAGCAGTAAGGGCCGCAACAGGGGGGATTACGAGGCGCGCTGATTGATGTTGATTTCCTGAGTACGCGGGCTCTGGAAGCGGCGATTATCAATCGCATTCTGCCGGTCGGCGACATCCAGGATCTCCTGATTGTTCACCAGCTCAGCCAGCGTGATGTTATTCAGGAAGTCACTGATGCGCACGCTCAGGTCGCGCCACAATACGTGGGTCAGGCAACGTTCGCCGCCCTGGCAGCCCTCTTTCCCCTGGCACTTCGTTGCATCAACAGACTCATCCACGGCGGTGATCACTTCACCGACAGAGATGGTATTGGACGCTTTGCCCAGCAGATAACCGCCGCCCGGTCCCCGGACGCTGGAGACCAGATCGTTTTTGCGCAGCCGCGAGAATAACTGCTCCAGATAGGAGAGCGAAATGCCCTGACGCTCTGAAATATCAGCCAGCGGGACCGGGCCTTCATGGGAGTGAAGGGCAACGTCCAGCATTGCGGTAACGGCATAACGTCCTTTGGATGTCAGTCTCATAGCATACGACCTCAATAGCGTCCGGTTATCGGAGGATTAGCAACAGATGCTCTGAAGTCTGACATTCCCGAGTAAATTGGTCAACTATTTAACCTGGTAAAACACTCAACTATTTAACCTGGTAATTCAGTCAACTATTAACCGCTTATTTTTTATCGCTTTTTGGCTTTTCAAAGGAGGAAAGCATGCCGCGCAGAATGTTGAGTTCATCGCGTTCCGGACGCGCGCGGGTATAAAGACGGCGCAGTTTGCTCATCACCTGACCCGGATTGGCTTCACGGATAAAGCCGCTGTTCAGCATCATCTGTTCCATATGCTGATAGAAGCGCTCCAGGTCGTCGACCAGCGGATAAGGCGATTCTTCATACTTCGGTGCCGGGCTGGCCTGCTCCTGCGACTGTAACCATGCCATGCGCACTTCATAGGCGATAATCTGCACCGCCATCGCCAGATTCAGCGAGCTGTACTCCGGATTAGCCTGAATCGCGACGTGATAATGACACTTCTGCAACTCTTCGTTGGTCAGGCCGACGCGCTCACGCCCAAAGACCAGCGCGACCGGTGCCTGCTGGCCCTCTTCCACACTTTTCACGCCGCACTCACGCGCATCCAGCATCGGCCATGGCAGTGAACGGGAACGGGCGCTGGTGCCCACGACCAGGCTGCAGCCGGCGATCGCCTCATCCAGCGAGTCAACGATTTTCGCGTCGCCGATAACGTCGCTGGCACCCGCCGCGAGTGAGATGGCCTGTGAGTCGGGCTTGACCAGCGGATTCACCAGATAGAGGTTGGTTAAGCCCATGGTTTTCATGGCGCGCGCAACGGAGCCCATGTTACCGGTGTGAGAGGTCTCAACCAGAACGATACGAATATTTTGCAGCATGATTAGGGATACTCAGAAACGGGTCAGTAAAATCAGTGGGGAGAATCCTAACATAAAGCAGGACATTTACCGAACACACTGCTATACTCCGCGCCGTTTTCCCCGTTCTTTAACATCCAGCGAGAGATACCGATGCATCCAATGCTCAACATTGCCGTGCGCGCAGCGCGCAAGGCCGGAAATTTAATTGCCAAATATTATGAAACCCCGGACGCCGTCGAAGCCAGCCAGAAAGGCAGCAACGACTTCGTAACCAATGTTGACCGTGAAGCAGAACGCCTGATTATCGAAATCATTCGTAAATCTTACCCGAAACACACCATCATCACCGAAGAAAGCGGTGAGCTGGCGGGCGAAGATCAGGACGTTCAATGGGTTATCGATCCGCTGGATGGCACCTCAAACTTCATCAAACGTCTGCCCCACTTCGCTGTCTCTATCGCTGTGCGCATCAAAGGCCGCACTGAAGTCGCGGTCGTTTACGATCCGATGCGCAATGAGCTCTTCACCTCTTCACGCGGTCAGGGCGCCCAGCTGAACGGCTATCGTCTGCGCGGCAGCATTGCCCGCGATCTGGATGGCACCGTGCTGGCAACCGGCTTCCCGTTCAAGATGAAGCAGCATGCACCGGCTTACATGAACATCCTGACCAAACTCTTTACGCAGTGCGCCGATTTCCGCCGCACCGGTTCAGCTGCGCTGGATCTGGCCTACGTGGCCGCCGGTCGCGTGGACGGTTACTTTGAAATCGGCCTGAAGCCGTGGGATTTTGCGGCGGGTGAACTGCTGGTTCGTGAAGCGGGCGGTCTGGTGACAGACTTCACCGGTAACCATGGCTATATGCACTCCGGTAATATCGTTGCCGGTAACCCGCGCGTGGTGAAAGCGATGCTCTCCTCCATGCGTGATGAGCTGAGCGAAGCGTTAAAGCGCTAAGTCTCAGACAGAAAAAAGGCGGCTTCTCAGCCGCCTTTTTTATTGCCTGTTACAGGGGATTAGCGACGTTCGTGCGCCAGCACCTGACGAGGCTGAGTGCGACGACCCACCATACCCATCACACCCGCCAGCACGGCTTCGATGATCAGCAGAATCAGGGCATACCAGCTCGCTTTTGCAGTGGCGGCGGCCGCTTTTTCGCCAGCTTCACGCGCTTTCTGCTCAGCCTGCTGTTTCAGTTCCTGATACTTCTGAACGGCCTGCTGATAGCTCTGCTCGGTTTTGGCAACGATCTGATCCACTTCCTCATCGCTTTTACCGGTACGCGCCTTGATAATATTTTTCAGCGCATCACGGTCAGCGGCCTGCAGCGTATCAGAATGACGGTCCATCACACCTTTTAACCAGTTAGCCAGATCGGTATCGGCCGTCTGCGGATGGTTTGCGGTGTTGTTCGCCTGATTCTCTGCATTCTGCGCTTCGTTATTCGCATCCTGTTTTAAATTCTCTGGCTGTAATTCCGGCTTACCGGTCTGACGCAGCGTGGTTTCCAGTTCGCTCTGCAGGTTATCCAGATTAATATTATTTTCCTGCAGCTTCTCTTTTGCCATTTGCGTTACCGAAGGTGCCGCTGCGGAAATACCATTACCCAGCGCCTGGAAGCCGGAGCCTACAATATTCATCGCGCCGCCTAATACACTGGAAGCCAGCGTAACTGCCAGGTAAATAGTGAAAATTGTGCTAAGGCCAAACATCAGTAAACCGTGCATGGCGCCTTCGCGCTGCGCCAGACGTCCTGCCACATAGCTACCCGCCGCAATGGCAACCAGCATCTCAATCGCCGTCCAGGCCAGTGCGCCCGTACCAAGGCCATCCAGAGGATTCTGTTCTTTCATCGGATCAATGGTGGTGGCACCGATCGCCGTTCCCAGCAGCGTCAGAATGATGTGAACGATAAGCGCGCAGATAACACCGGCAAATACGGCGCTCCAGGAAATACGCTTTAACGGTAATCCTGCGGGCCCGGTCGCCAGCGTTTCGGTATAACCATTATTAATACGGGTATCAGCCATGAAATATACTCCTCGCAAAAAAGAAAGCTGCTTTGATCTTTTATCATCCCGACGGCGACGTGCCGATTTGGTATTAACAGCGTAGACAGGAAATAGTCACTTCTCCACTAAAGCGGCGTGAGAAAATAATAAAGATGTGAATTTAAAGCGGATTAGCGAAGAGAAGAACGCAGCGGTTATTTTATTCCCGCTGCGTTTTTAATTCAGAAAGGGCGGATACCACCGCCCAGCGTCAGCTGGGCTGATTGCCACAGGGCGAGACCCGCGACGATTAAAATCAGACTGCCGGTCAGGGTCAGCAGCGGGATAAGCAGCCGCGCGCTGCCCGCCGTTTCGCGGGGCTGCGCCAGCCGTTGCGCCACCGAGCGCGCCTGCTGAACCAGCACGCCTATGGCGGAAATGGTGAGGGCCGTGCCGAGCGCCATCACCGCAGCCGAGAGCACGCCCCAGCCATAAACGCCGATCACTTTGGCAAACAGCAGCATCATGATCGCGCCGGAACAGGGGCGTAATCCCATCGACACCACGACCAGCAGCTGAGTTTTCAGGCTGACACTTCCCTGCATCTGCTGCGGTGTTGGCAGGTGCGCATGTCCGCATCCACACTGCGCATCATGCTGATGATGGGGCTGGAAGGCGCGAAACAGCGGCGCAGGCCGGGGACGCAAAGCCCGCCACAGGGCACGCAGCGCCCGATAGCCCATCAGCACACCCAGACCGATCACCAGCAGATAGCTGCCCTTCTCCAGCCAGAAACTGCTGAGGTGCAGCTGCCGCGACGAGGTTTGCAGTATGACCAGCATCACCGTCACCAGCCCGATAGCTACCGAGCCCTGCAACAGTGAGGCGAGCAGCGTCAGCCTGATACTGGTTTTCACTCTGGCAGGATGGGTCGCCAGAAAGGTGGCGATCACCACTTTTCCGTGGCCCGGCCCCAGCGCATGCAGCACGCCATACAGCAGGCTGAAAATCACCAGCGACAGACCGGCCTGGTGGGGTTGCTCAGCCACCTGCTGCAACAGCTGCGTCATCTGCCGGTGCAGATCTTTCTGCCACAACACGCTCTGCAGCAGAATCTGTGACCAGTAGATCCAGACCAGCAGTCCGCCGCTCAGCAGCAGCGCCGCCATCAGCCAGAGTGGCCAGAGCCGCGATCCCCGCCCCGGTGTGGACATTACTGACATGTCAGCCCCACCGTCTGAGCAAACTGGCGGCCCAGATCCATCTCCTCTGCGGGGGCATCGGCTTTATCCAGCGACAGCGCATACTGCTTCAGCGAATCATTGGGTTTCGGTGTCGTCAGGGTAAAGCGGCAGCGCCCCTGCAGTGCAGGCGGCAGTGTTAAGGCGCCGGGATTGTCATAGAACATATCGACGAAGTAGGTGGGATCGAAGGTCAGGATCTCAAAGTGCTGTCCGGTCAGCGTCGGCGGCTCCGCCAGCGGCAGAATAAATTCGAGCACCGCCTTGTGGCCATTGCGTGACAGATTGTATTCCGTTGGCAGATTCAAAAACTTTACCCGCTGTTTGTTATGCCAGACTTCAGAAAAGTAGTGCTGGCCAAGAACGTTCGCCATCACGCCCGCCGCCAGCTTTTTCCACACTACGCTGCCCGGTCTGGCGTCGCCTGCATCATAAAGCAGATCGGCGGAGGTGATTTCATCCATGGTCCAGGTCATCTTTAAACCGGTAAAGGTATCACCCTGTGCCACCAGCGCGGTTTTCATGTCGATGAAACTGTGAGGGTGAGCCACGACAGCCGGACTTAGTGCCATCAGTAAGGTTAAAAGTGCGCGTTTCATAATGTTATAAAGTAACGTTCCCGATGAAAAGAATCTATAAGTAACAAAATTTTGTGACCCGCCTTAAACCTCCGGCAAATAAACCGCGCAAAGCGCACAGGCGCTGACGCGGTTGACTATTCTTAGCTCAAAATAGCCTGCTGGAAATCTGATTGATGAGTTCTGCTACCCCTTTGGCACCACTCTTCACCCGTTCACAGCGTCAGTGCCACCTTTTATTGCTGCTGTTTCTGCCATCATCCGCGCTCACACTTGAGAAAGTCTGCCAGCTTAATGGCGTCGATCCTGCCGTTGCCCGACAGGATATCGCGGATGTCGGTCATGAGATACAGCGATATCACCAGCTGGAATTGCACCAGATGGTGGACGGCAGTTTTCGTCTTCATGGCACAGAGCTGAATCGGCGACTCTGTCTGCTGCACAACCTGCGGCGCAGTCTGCGTCTGTCGCAGGAGTTTGTCTGCGCGCATTTTGCCGCCCCGCTGCGCCAGCGCCTGAAGGTGATGAAGATTGAGAAAGCATTGTGGGATGAGACCAATCTGCAGGCACTGATCCAGCACTGCGGCCTGCGCCTGAAGCGGGATTTCAGCGAGCGTGACCGCCTTTTTCTGCAGATTTTTATGAAATATGGCTTATGCGAGCGCCAGCCGGTGCTGTTCAGTGAGGCGCAGCGTCACTGGCTGCTGCATAAGGCAGAGCGGCAGGCTGCCGAGGATGTGATTCACCACTGGCGCAAACGCTGCCACCTGGCCCCGCCGATCAGCGAAGCGGATTTCTGGACGCTGCTCTTCAGCCAGATCCATACGCCGCTGACCCATGCCATTCATCATCCTGCCGAGCAGCAGTTAATGACGGCGACGCAGCAGTTGATCAATGACTTCGAACAGTGCGCCGGTGTTACCTTTGCTGACCGCGACGGATTGCTGAACCAGCTCTACCCGCATCTGGCCCAGGCGCTGGAGCGCACCCACTTCCATATCGGTATCGACAACAGCGTCGCGCTGGATGTCAGCCGCCTCTATCCCCGTCTGCTGCGCACCACCCAGCAGGCCTTACAGCCGTTTGAACAGCACTACAGTGTCGCTTTTACGCCGGAAGAAGTGAGTTTAATGACCATTATCTTCGGTGCCTGGCTGATGCAGGAGAGTGCGTTGCAGGAGAAGCAGGTGCTGATTCTGACGGGGGATGATACGCAGCTGGAGCAGGATGTGGAGCAGCAGATCCGCGAGATCACGCTGCTGCCGATCAATATTACCTATCAGGATATCAGACAGTTTCAGCAGGAGGGCGCACCGCGTGATGTCGATATCATCATCTCGCCCTACCCTACTTCGCTGCCTCTCTTCTCGCCGCCGCTGGTGCACGCCGAACTGCCGCTGACGTTACACCATCAGCAGCGTATTCGTTATTTACTGGAGTCGTAGCCGGGACGAAGGAACAGGGCGGGCAGCGCCACCAGCGCCATGACCCAGAAAAGGTGGCCCTGCAGATGGGTAAACAGCACGCCACAGATCATGGTCATTACCGCTATCCCGCCGCCCATTGCCAGGGCGGAGTAGAGCGACTGCAGCCGGATCACTTCGGCTCCCTGCCGCGCCGCAATAAAGCGCATCGCCGCCAGATGACAGACGGTGAAGCTGCCACAGTGGAGGATCTGCGCCACTATCAGCAGCGGCAGTGTGGTAGTGGCTCCCATCAGGCTCCAGCGGATTAGCGCGCAGATGCCTGAAAGCAGCAGCAGATCCCGGGCGCTCCAGCGACGGAACAGGCGGTTGCTCAGGGCAAAGACCACGACTTCCGCCACCACGCCCAGCGACCAGAGATAGCCCACCGTCGAGGCGGAGTAGCCGCTCTCCTGCCACCAGATAGCACTGAAGCCGTAATAGGCGGCGTGCGCCCCCTGCAGCAGCGTCACGCAGAGCATGAACCGCCAGACGGCGTTCTCACGCAGCAGCGCCCGCCACGCCTGCCAGCCTCCACCTGCGGCACCCTGGCGCTCATCGCCCTGTGGCTGCGTGACGGGGGTGAGCATCATGCCGGCCAGCATACTGACCGCGCCCAGCGACAGCAGCAGCAGAATCGCCTGGGAGGTCCAGGCGCTGACCAGCACACCGGTTAACGCTGAGCTGAGCACAAAGGCCAGCGATCCCCACAGTCGCACCGGTCCATAAGCCAGACCAATCTGCCGTGTCCAGGTGGCGGCCAGCGCATCGCTGAGCGGCACCAGCGGGGAGAAAAAGAGGTTGAAGCCAATCATCACCGCCATCAGCCACATCCACTGCTCACCCACCCAGAATCCGATGATGAACAGGCAGGTCATCAGGGCCAGCAGCCGCAGCGCCGTAATCAGCCGGGCAGGATTTCTGACCTGAGACGCGATAAGCAGGCTGCCGACAAAGCGCGCCACCATGCCACAGCCCAGCAGCAGGCCGATTTTTTCTGCATCCAGACCGGTGCCTTTCAGCCACACGCCCCAGAATGGCAGGTAGATGCCGTAACAGAAGAAGTAAGTGAAGTAGCCCAGTCCGAGCCATCTGGCGGAGCCGATTGCCATATTCCCTCCAGCAGGTTTGCTGCCTTGCAGCACAGGTGGGCGCTACTCTGGCAGAGCGCCACCGGACAGGCAATAAAAAAGGATGGCAGATGCCATCCTTTTTGTGGTGTCTTACAACAGGTTAGCGATTAAGCGTAGACCGGCAGACGACCGCAGATTTCCAGTACTTTCTGCTTCGTGCGCTCAATAGTCGCTTCGTCGTTGACGTTGTCCAGCACGTCCGCGATCCAGCCAGCCAGTTCACGCACGTCTGCTTCTTTAAAGCCACGACGCGTGACGGCCGGGGTACCGATACGGATACCCGAGGTGACAAACGGGCTCTTCGGATCGTTTGGCACGCTGTTTTTGTTGACGGTGATGTTGGCACGGCCCAGTGCGGCATCCGCTTCTTTACCGGTCATGTTTTTGCTCACCAGATCGATCAGGAACAGATGGTTATGGGTTCCGCCAGAGACGATGTCGTAACCGCGCTCAATCAGCACCTCTACCATCGCTTTGGCGTTTTTTGCCACCTGCTGCTGGTAGGTTTTGAACTCCGGCTCCATCGCCTCTTTGAAGGCTACCGCTTTACCGGCGATAACGTGCATCAGAGGACCACCCTGACCGCCCGGGAAGACCGCAGAGTTGAGCTTTTTGTAGAAATCTTCGTCGCCGTTTTTCGCCAGAATGATGCCGCCACGCGGACCCGCCAGGGTTTTGTGGGTGGTGGAGGTGACGATGTGCGCATGCGGAACCGGGCTCGGATAGACCTCAG
Source organism: Pantoea sp. Sc1 (assembly GCF_000255315.1). Classification (NCBI taxonomy): domain Bacteria; kingdom Pseudomonadati; phylum Pseudomonadota; class Gammaproteobacteria; order Enterobacterales; family Erwiniaceae; genus Pantoea; species Pantoea sp. Sc1. The sequence continues at coordinate 1,169,832 of NZ_AJFP01000001.1, read as the reverse complement.
CCGCGACCAGACCGGCAACGTGCGCCATGTCGACGAACAGCCAGGCACCGACGCTGTCGGCGATTTCACGCATTTTTGCCCAGTCGCAGACGCCGGAGTAGGCAGAGAAGCCGCCCACGATCATTTTTGGCTTGTGGGTCTGCGCCAGTTCAGCCAGCTCGTCATAGTCGATTTTACCGGTTTCATCGATACCGTAAGCAACCACGTTATAGAGTTTGCCGGAGAGGTTAACCGGTGAGCCGTGAGTCAGGTGTCCACCGTGCGCCAGGTTCATCCCAAGGATGGTGTCGCCCGGCTGCAGCAGTGCGGTGTAGACGGCGAAGTTTGCCTGTGAACCGGAGTGAGGCTGCACGTTAGCGTAGTCGGCACCAAACAGCGCTTTTGCGCGATCGATCGCCAGCTGCTCAACGATATCAACGTATTCACAACCGCCGTAGTAGCGTTTACCCGGATAGCCTTCAGCGTATTTGTTGGTGAGCTGAGAACCCTGCGCCTGCATAACACGCGGGCTGGTGTAGTTTTCAGAAGCAATCAGTTCAATGTGCTCTTCCTGACGCACTTTCTCCTGCTCCATCGCCTGCCACAACTCGGCATCATAATCGGCAATGTTCATATCACGCTTTAACATCCGGATCTCCTGACTCAGCTAACTTTCTGACGGTATTTGCCCCCTCTGGGAGCGAAGGCCAACAGTGTAAACCGTTTTAACAGGTGAAGGTAGGGTGAACCGCCTCTTTTTACGCAAACGATTGGCTGACGGGTGGCACTGCTTTTTTACACCTTTTCTCCCCTCTCCGGCCCGCCGAATCCGCGTCTGATAACAGGCGCTTTTTTCCGGATGCACGGAAAAGTTGCCACCGGCAGCCGGTGAAAACTGACCGGCGGGTTTACAGCAGAAGCGAGACGGTATTAAGATGCATTTAAAATGCAACTTTAAAATGAGGTCACTGATATGCTTGATGCACAGACAATCGCCGCTGTTAAATCGACCCTCCCTGCCGTCGCCGCCTGCGGTCCGAAGCTGACCGCGCACTTTTACGAACGCATGCTGACCCGCCACCCGGAGCTGAAAAACGTTTTCAACATGAACAATCAGCGCAACGGTGCTCAGCGCGAAGCCCTGTTTAACGCCCTCTGCGCCTATGGCGCGAATCTGGAGAATCTGGCCGTACTGCTGCCCGCCGTAGAGAAGATTGCGCAGAAGCATACCAGCCTGAATATTCAGCCTGCGCAGTACGCTATCGTCGGGGAGAATCTGCTGGCAACGCTGCGCGAGCTGCTGAATCCGGGTGAAGAGGCGCTGGCCGCGTGGGGACGGGCCTATGGCGTGCTGGCGGATTTGTTCATCCAGCGTGAGGAGGAGATTTATCAGGCGACACAGAACCAGCGCGGTGGCTGGCGCGGCACCCGTGCGTTTCGCATCAGCGCGATTGAACAGCAGAGCGAGGTGATCAAAAGCTTTACCCTGACGCCGGTTGGCGGGGGGCCGGTAGCGGCCTTTAAACCGGGTCAGTATCTGACCGTTCATCTGCAGCCCGCCTGTTTCGACCATCGTCAGATCCGTCAGTATTCGCTTACTCACCTCAGCAACGGCAGAGATTACCGTATCGCGGTGAAACGTGAAGCCGCGGGCAGCGTCTCCGGCTGGCTGCATCAGCATGCCTGCGAAGGTGATGTGCTGCAGCTGACTGCGCCGCACGGGGATTTCTTCCTTGAGGTGACGCCTGCTACGCCGGTGGCGCTGATCTCCGCGGGCGTGGGTCAGACGCCGATGCTGGCGATGCTGCATGCGCTGGCCGCCGGTCATCATCGCGCGCCGGTCAGCTGGCTGCACGCGGCAGAGAACGGCAGACAGCATGCGTTCCGCAATGAAGTGGCCGCGACAGGCGCCCAGCTGGCCGATTTCACCCACCGGGTCTGGTATCGCGAGCCTGCAGCTGAGGATGCCGGACACTATGATGCTCAGGGCGTGATGGATCTCACCGCCCTCTCTGCACGGCTGGCCTCACCCGCCACCCACTTCTATCTCTGCGGTCCGCTGGCTTTTATGGAGCACGTGGTGGCGCAGCTGCGGGATGCCGGCGTGGCAGACACACGCATTCATTACGAACTGTTTGGCCCGCATAAAGGCATGTAATGAGCGTAAAAAAGCCCGCAGTGCGGGCTTAATCTGTTGAACGATGCAGGGTAATGCTGGCAGCAGCGGATATACGCAAGGCGCAGCAGGGCATCAGATTGCCTCTTCATCCTCTTCGCCGGTACGGATTCGCACCACGCGCGCAACGTCAAAGACAAAGATTTTACCGTCACCGATTTTGCCGGTCTGCGCCGTGCGCATAATGGTCTCGACGCAGGTATCAACGATATCGTCGCCCACCACCATCTCGATCTTCACTTTCGGCAAAAAGTCGACCATATACTCTGCGCCGCGATACAGCTCGGTGTGCCCTTTCTGGCGACCAAAGCCTTTAACCTCACTCACGGTCATCCCGGTGATGCCCACTTCCGCTAAGGCTTCACGAACATCATCGAGCTTGAATGGTTTGATAATCGCATCAATCTTTTTCATGTCAGACCCTTTTTCACTCCCTCCATGGTCAGAGGGTTTATCAAGTATAAATGTTGCTGGCGCTGTCGGGCGCTAATATCCGGGATTCTTCAGGTTGCCGCAAGCGCTGTCAGCGCCGGGAGCATGCCCGGCCACGATCCGGGCCTCAGCAGGCAACCTGCCGCTCGCCCGTCTCAGCCTGCCCTACTCTTTGAAATCACTGGCATCCAGCTCATGACGGGAGAGCAGCTTATAGAACTCCGTGCGGTTGCGTCCAGCCAGTCGCGCGGCATTGGTCACGTTGCCCTTCGTCATCTGCAGCAGCTTACGCAGATAGTTCAGCTCAAACTGATTGCGCGCCTCAGCAAAGGTGGGCAGCGCACTGTTTTCACCGCTTAACGCCTGCTCCACCAGCGCATCGCTGATGACCGGCGATGAACTCAGCGCCACGCACTGCTCAATCACGTTAACCAGCTGACGCACGTTGCCAGGCCAGCTGGCGGCCATCAGACGCTTCATCGCATCGACTGAAAAACTGCGCACCTGCGGTTTATGGCGTTCCGCAGCCTGACGCAGCAGATGATTAGCCAGCAGCGGAATATCTTCGGTGCGCTCATGCAGCGCCGGAATTTTCAGGTTCACCACATTGAGACGATAGAAGAGATCCTCGCGAAACTCCTTTTTCTCCATCGCCTTCGGCAGATCGCGGTGGGTGGCGGAGATAATGCGCACGTCGATCTCGCTGTCGTGATCGCTGCCCAGCGGCCTGACCTTACGCTCCTGCAACACCCGCAGCAGCTTGACCTGCAAGGGTTGCGGCATGTCTCCAATCTCATCCAGGAAAAGCGTGCCGCCGCCCGCGGTTTTGAACAGCCCTTCGCGGGCGCTGACCGCGCCGGTAAAGGCACCTTTGGCGTGACCGAACAGCTCCGACTCCAGCAGCTGCTCCGGCAGCGCGCCGCAGTTAATGGCGACAAACGGCTTGCCGTTGCGCGGGCTGGCGGCGTGGATCGCCTGCGCCAGCATCTCTTTACCGGTGCCGCTCTGTCCGTTGATCAGCACGCTGACGTCCGACTGCGCCACCATATGGGCCTGCTCCAGCAGCCTTAACATCAGCGGGCTGCGGGTCACAATCGCCTCCCGCCAGCGGTCATCACTGACCGGTGCCTGCTGGGCCAGCGCCTCATCAATCGCTTTATAGAGCGCATCGCGATCGACCGGTTTGGTCAGGAAGCTGAACACCCCCTGCTGCGTAGCGGAAACCGCATCCGGGATCGACCCATGTGCGGTCAGGATAATCACCGGCAGACCGGTATGGCGTTTCTGAATCTCGCCAAACAGCGCCAGGCCATCCATTTCATCCATGCGCAGATCGCTGATCACCAGCTCAATCTTCTCTTTCTGCAGCAGGCGCAACGCCTCTGGTCCACTGGCTGCGGTGGTGACCTGATAGCCTTCGCTGCTCAGACGCATGCCCAGCAGCTTCAGCAGGCTGGGATCGTCATCCACCAGCAGCAGTTTTGCCGCTTGTCTGACCATTATTGCTCCTCATCCTGCGGCAGCGCGGTGCCGTGGCCGTTTTCAGAGACATCCGGGGCTTTGCGCGAGGAGAGCTGACGCTCAATGTCCGTCAGCCGCTCCAGCTTATGCTGGGTATCGCTGAGCTGCTGCTGCTGTTTAACCATCTGCTGGCGGAGCGTCTCCTGCTGAAGGTCGCTGCTCTGTTGCAGATGCGCATAGCGGGTGCGCGCTTCGCTCAGGTCAAGCTGCGCGGTCTGGTTACTGCGCCACAGCTGAATCAGCGGGCGCACGGACGGCGGAAAATCACTGTTGTAGCGATCCAGGGTTGCCACATAGTCACGGCGTTCAACGGGGGTCACGTTGCCATTGGCCATCAGCACGCCCTGCTTGAACGCGCGCGACCAGCTCTCTGCCGGCCAGCGGTGGGCTTCGGCTCTCGCTTCGGCGGGAGAGAGGCGTTCCGCGCAGTCAATCGCCCGCATCCAGTAGAGAGGATTGCTCAGCGCTGCGCTCTTCTCTATCGGCCACAGATCGTTACAGCGGGTCGCCAGGTAGTCAGCGACCGTCACCTCCGGTTCCGCCACCTGATGACCAGACGGCAGAGAGGAGGTGGCCGGTGCGGTGGTGCATCCGCTGAGCAGCAGCGTCGCCAGCGTGCTCAGCAGCAAAGCGGGTAAATATTTCATCAGTCAGACGTTCCCGGCTGTGGTGTTCAGTTCAATTCGAAAACAGACATCCGCCTGTTCGCAGGCAACCAGCGTCAGGTCGCCCTGCATCCGGCGCAGGCAATCTTTGGCAATGCTCAGACCCAGCCCGCTGCCCTTGACCGGCCCTTTACGCTGCTGGCTGCCCTGATAGAACGGCTCAAAAATCATGGCCTGCTCCTCCGGCGGGATCGGCGTGCCGCTGTTGGCGACATCAATCCAGATCCGATCCCCCTGCTGCTGACTGCGCAGCCAGATGGTACCGGATTCGCTGCCGTAGTTCACGGCGTTCGAGTAGAGGTTATCGATGACCCGCACCAGAAGCGTGGGTTCAGCAAGACAGTGGCTGACTTTAAGGTCGACCACCGTCTGCATCATTCTGGCATGGGCCGAGAGTGCATGCGCGTTCACCACCGACCCGACCGCATCCACCACGCTGACCGGCTCCAGCCGAATCGGGCCATCGGCCAGTTTGCGGTTGTAATCAAGCAGCTGTTCAATCAGGCGCTGCAGATGGCGACTGCTGCCGTCGAGGATAGCGACCACCTCTTTCTGATCGGCATTCAGCGAGCCAGCCACCTCATCCGCCAGCAGTTCAGTGCCTTCGCGCAGGCTGGCCAGCGGCGTTTTCAGTTCATGAGAGATATGGCGCAGAAATTCATGGCGCTGCGTTTCCAGCCAGGCCAGCCGTTCGCTCAGCCAGACGATGCGCTGTCCCAGCGACCGCAGCTCACGCGGGCCACGAAACTTCACGCTGTTCCCCAGCTCCCGCCCTTCTCCCAGCCGGTTGATCATCCGCTCGATACGCTTGACCGGTCCGATAATCATGCCGGTGAACAGCGTCATCAGCGCGAGGCTGATGATAAACAGAATCAGCGCCTGCCAGCCGAAAAACTGGCCGCGATCGGCAATTTCGCGCTGCAGCTGTAAGCCGCGCGCAAACACCACTTCACGCGTGTCCTGCACCATCTGCGCGTTGGTGGCTGAAAAGCGATCCAGCGCCTCCGCGGCAACCGGCACCGGATTGCCGTTGTCACATTTCAGTGGCGTCAGCAGCGGCAGGGTGGCCTGTAGCGTCTGAAAGACGGGCAGTTCCGGCAGGCTGGCGCTGTGCGAACTCAGCATCTGACTGTAGCGGGTGTGCTGGGTCTGATAGAGGCGGGCCAGTGAGGCATCGTCCAGCACGCAATACTGACGATAGCTTCGCTCCAGCTCCACCGCCGTGCGCGCCATCGCCTCACTGCGGCGAACATCGGTAAACGTATTACGGTTGGTGTCAGCGGCCTGCTCGCTTAGCGCAGAGAGACTTTCCCACGCCTGCCAGGCCAGCACCAGTAAAGGCAGCAACACTAGCACGAAAGCCATCAGCACCAGCTGACGCAGAGAACGGGGAAATAAACGCCATTTTTTCACGCGGCCGCTTCCTTAAAAGAGTGCTGACAGGATGCTAGCGGACTCTGCTGACGGAAGAAAGAGGAAGAAAAGAAAACGGCAGGCTCAGTGGCCTGCCGTGGACACGACGCGCAATGCCTCGTGTAAGAATGGGTGGAGCCTTACTCAACGTTACGTCCGGTGTTTGATAACGCAAGCGATTATCGGTCAGTTGGACGGCAGGCTCCGTTTGGTGCGTCATTCGGGCTTTATGAGCTCTTTTCCGCCAGGCGGGGCAATCATAAACAGGTGAATGAGCAGCTGCAGGATTATAGCAAGTTCCGTGCCAGAAAATAAATGATTATATTTTTCAGCATATTGCCTGCCTTAGCCCGCCTCCCCGTGCGAAAAGTCTGATGATGACAGGGGCGGAGTGTCGTCCGAAAGCGACATAAAATCACCCCTGTTCAGCAATCTAATAAAATCAGCAGGATAGATGTCGCCAGAAAGCGACATTCTCCTTACCGCTCTGTCGCCTTTTGCCAACAGGGGGCAAAAAAAGAGGAGGCCCGGAGGCCTCCTCTTTAATGCAGCGGATGAGATTAACCCAGCTGTCTGCGCGCGTTGCGGAAAATACGCATCCACGGGCTGTCTTCGCCCCACTCTGCCGGATGCCAGGAGTTGCTGACGGTACGGAATACGCGCTCCGGATGCGGCATCATGATGGTGACGCGACCACTTTCGTTCGTCACGGCCGTGATACCGTTTGGCGAGCCGTTCGGGTTAGCCGGATAGGTTTCGGTCACCTTACCGAAGTTATCCACGAAGCGCAGCGCCACCAGACCTTTCGATTCCAGCGCGGCCAGATGCGCCGCATCACGCACCTCAACGAAGCCTTCACCGTGGGAAACCGCGATAGGCATGTGCGAGCCAGCCATGCCGTCCAGCAGCAGTGACGGACTGGCGGCCACTTCGACCAGGCTGAAGCGGGCTTCGAAGCGCTCAGACTGGTTACGCACAAAGCGCGGCCAGAGATCGCTGCCCGGGATCAGCTCACGCAGATTCGACATCATCTGGCATCCGTTACAGACGCCCAGCGCCAGGGTCTGCGGACGGTGGAAGAAGGTTTCGAACTCATCACGCACGCGCGGGTTGAACAGAATCGATTTCGCCCAGCCCTCGCCAGCGCCCAGCACGTCACCGTAGGAGAAGCCACCACAGGCAACCAGCGCCTGGAACTCTTCCAGACCGCGACGACCGGCCAGCAGGTCGCTCATGTGCACATCAATGGCGGTGAATCCGGCCCGGTCGAAAGCCGCAGCCATTTCCACATGGGAGTTGACCCCCTGCTCACGCAGCACGGCGACCCGTGGACGCGCACCCGTAGCGATCATCGGTGCCGCAACATCTTCCTGCGGATCGAAGGTCAGATTAACGTTCAGGCCTGGGTCGCTGTCGTTTTTCTTCGCCTCATGCTCCTGATCCGCGCACGCCGGGTTGTCACGCAGGCGCTGCATCTGCCAGGTGGTCTCTGCCCACCAGGTCCGCAGCGTGGTCCGGCTTTCGCTGTAGACGGCACTCTCACCGGCACGGATCACGAAGCGGTCGCCCGGTTGCGCGCTGCCCAGCAGATGCGTTGAGGCGGCAAGGCCGTGATCGGCAAGGATCTGCTCAACCGCAGCACGATCGGCGGCGTTAATCTGAATCACGGCGCCCAGCTCTTCGGTAAACAGTGCGGCCAGCGCATCGTTACCCAGCGCGGCGATGTCAACGTCGATGCCGCAGTGACCGGCAAAGGCCATCTCGGCCAGGGTCACCAGCAGACCCCCGTCTGAGCGGTCGTGGTAAGCCAGCAGTTTCTGCTCAGCCACCAGCGCCTGAATGGCGTTAAAGAAGCCCGCCAGCTGAGTGGCATCGCGCACGTCCGCAGGCTTGTCGCCAAGCTGACGATAGACCTGAGACAGCGCGGTTGCGCCGAGGGTATTTGCCCCATTGCCAAGATCGATCAGCAGCAGCAGGTTATCCCGGTCGGCCTGCAACTGCGGCGTAACGGTGCGGCGCACATCTTCGACCCGGGCAAACGCGGTAATCACCAGCGACAGCGGAGAGGTCATCTCACGCTGTTCGGTGCCTTCCTGCCAGCGGGTTTTCATCGACATCGAATCTTTACCGACCGGGATGGTGATCCCCAGCGCCGGACAGAGCTCTTCGCCGACCGCTTTCACCGCCGCATATAAACCGGCATCTTCACCCGGATGACCGGCTGCAGACATCCAGTTTGCCGAAAGCTTCACGCGCTTCAGCGAGCCAATCTGGGTTGCCGCCAGGTTGGTCAGCGCTTCACCCACGGCCAGGCGGCCCGAGGCGGCGAAGTCGAGCAGTGCAACAGGCGAACGTTCGCCGAGGGCAAAGGCTTCACCGTGATAGCTGTCGAGGCTGGCGGTGGTCACGGCACAGTTGGCGACCGGGATCTGCCACGGTCCGACCATCTGATCGCGCGCCACCATGCCGGTCACGCTGCGGTCACCGATGGTGATCAGGAAGGTTTTTTCCGCCACGGCTGGCAGATGCAGGACACGGTTGACCGCATCAACCAGGGTAATGCCGTCACGCTGCAGCGCGTTGCCCTGCGCCTGCTGCGTTACCACATCCCGCGTCATCTTCGGCGTTTTACCGAGCAGAACGTCAAGCGGCATGTCGATCGGCTTATTATTGAAATGCGAATCTTCCAGGCTCAGGTGCAGCTCTTCGGTCGCTTCACCAATCACCGCAAACGGGGCGCGTTCGCGCTGGCAGATCGCTTCAAACTGCGCCAGCTGATCCGGAGCCACGGCCATCACATAACGTTCCTGTGATTCGTTGCACCACACTTCCAGCGGGCTCATGCCCGGCTCATCGCTCAGGATGTCACGCAGATTAAAGCGGCCGCCGCGTCCGCCGTCGCTGACCAGCTCTGGCATCGCATTGGAGAGGCCACCCGCGCCCACGTCGTGGATAAACAGAATCGGGTTCTCATCGCCCAGCTGCCAGCAGCGGTCGATCACTTCCTGGCAACGGCGCTCCATCTCCGGGTTATCGCGCTGAACGGAGGCGAAGTCGAGGTCTGCATCAGACTGGCCCGAGGCCATTGATGACGCGGCACCGCCGCCCAGACCGATGTTCATGGCCGGGCCGCCCAGCACCACCAGTTTGGCACCGACGCTGATTTCGCCTTTCTGCACATGGTCGGCACGGATATTACCGATGCCGCCTGCCAGCATAATCGGCTTGTGATAGCCGCGCAGTTCGGTGCCGTTGTGGCTGGTGACCTGCTCTTCGTAGGTACGGAAGTAGCCATTCAGAGCCGGACGACCAAATTCGTTGTTAAACGCCGCCCCGCCCAGAGGACCGTCGGTCATGATCTCCAGCGCGCTGACGATGCGAGTCGGTTTACCGAAGTCCTCTTCCCACGGCTGCTCAAAGCCCGGGATGCGCAGGTTAGAAACGGAGAAGCCGACCAGGCCCGCTTTCGGCTTGGAGCCGCGTCCGGTTGCACCTTCATCACGGATTTCGCCACCGGAACCGGTCGCGGCGCCTGGCCACGGTGAGATGGCCGTCGGGTGGTTGTGTGTTTCCACCTTCATCAGGATGTGCGCCGCTTCCTGATGCCAGCGGTATTCGCTCTCTCCGGCGTCAGCGAAGAAGCGGCCCACTTCGGAGCCTTCCATCACGGCGGCGTTATCTTTATACGCAGAGAGCACGTAGTCCGGCGTCTGCTCCATCGTGTTTTTGATCATCTTAAACAGCGACTTTGGCTGTTTTTCGCCGTCGATAATCCAGTCGGCGTTGAAGATCTTGTGACGGCAGTGCTCAGAGTTCGCCTGAGCAAACATATAAAGTTCGATATCGTTGGGGTTGCGCCCCAGCGCGGTAAAGGCCGTCACCAGGTAGTCGATTTCATCATCCGCCAGCGCCAGACCCAGCGTGGTGTTCGCCTGAACCAGCGCCTGACGGCCCTCACCCAGCAGATCGACACTCTTCACCGGCTGCGGCGTATGGTGCGCGAATAATTGCTCAGCCTGCGCCAGATCGCTGAAGACCGTTTCCATCATCCGGTCATGCAGCAGTGTGCTCAGCGCCTGCCACTGCGTTTCGGTCAGCTGCGGGGCCTGCACATAAAAGGCCAGGCCGCGTTCGAGGCGGCGAACCTGCGGCAGGCCGCAGTTGTGGGCGATGTCGGTGGCTTTGGATGACCAGGGCGAAATCGTACCGGGACGCGGGGTCACCAGCAGCAGACGGCCCTGCGGGGCATGTTCAGCAAGAGAGGGACCATATTTCAGCAGGCGCTGCAGACGGCTCTGTTCGTCTGCGCTTAACGGCGTGCTGACATCAGCAAAATGGATGTACTCGGCGTAAATATCACTCACCGGCAGATGAGCGTCCTGAAAGCGGGTCAGCAGTTTGTTTACACGAAATGCCGACAGGGCGGGCGAACCACGCAGAATTTCCATTACATAAGTCTCTCGTCAGGGCGCCGGGCGACGCTTGATTGGGCGCAACAGGGAAAACGGGGCGTATTATAGAGAAAGCGCCTTCGCGACGAAACCGTTTGCGCACAATTTTTGGCGACACGGATTTGCCTGAAATTTGCGCAAAAGCTGCTATAAAAGTTGCTCAGCGTCATTTTGTTGCGCAAAATGCCCCTCGCTCTGGGAGTTCAAAGAAGACAAATACTGCCTTTAAAAGACAGAGGCCTTAGAGCCAGCGAGAGATAACTATTTGAAACGCCTAAAATTTAATTATCTGTTTATCGGTCTGGTTGCCGTGCTGTTAGCGTTAGCGCTGTGGCCATCCATTCCCTGGTATGGGGGTGGGCAGGACACGATTTCACAGATTAAATCACGGGGAGTGCTGCGCGTCAGTACCATCAATTCCCCCCTGACTTACTACACCGTCAATCAATCTCCGGCCGGTATGGATTATGAGCTGGCAAAACGTTTTGCTGATTATCTGGGCGTCAAGCTCAAGGTCACGGTGCGCCCTAATCTGAGCGATCTGTTTGATGACCTGGATGATGGCAAAGCCGATTTGCTGGCCGCTGGCCTGAATTACAACAGCGAACGCCTGACCCGTTATCAGACCGGGCCGGGTTACTACAACGTATCGCAGCAGCTGGTCTACCGCGTGGATAAGCCTCGCCCCAAAAACCTCGGTGACTTAAAGGGGCGGTTAACGGTTGCGTCCGGATCGGCTTACCTCTCCACGCTGAAGAGTGCCCGTTCCAATCAGTTCCCCGACCTGGACTGGGCCATCTCCACCGACCAGAGCCCGAAAGCCCTGCTGGAAGCGGTGGCAGACGGCAAGCTCGACTACACCATTGGTGATTCCGTCACCATCGCCCTGCTGCAGCGTATCTACCCGCAGCTGGCGGTGGCGTTCGACGTGACTGATGAGGAGCCGGTCACCTGGTATGTGCGGCACAGCGACGATGACAGCCTGAATGCCGCGATGCTCGACTTCTTTAATGGCATGGGTGAAGAAGGCGCGATGGCGCGACTGGAGGAGAAGTATCTCGGCCACGTCGGCACCTTCGATTATGTCGATACCCGCACCTTCCTGCGCGCGATCGATAACACGCTGCCCGACATCAAGCCGCTGTTTGAGAAGTACGCCACCAGCATTGACTGGCGGCTGCTGGCGGCGATCTCCTATCAGGAGTCACACTGGAATCCTCAGGCCACCTCCCCTACCGGCGTGCGCGGCATGATGATGCTGACGCGCAACACCGCAGAGAGCCTGGATGTGGGCGACCGCACCGATCCTGAACAGAGTATTCGCGGCGGCAGTCAGTATCTGCAGGATATGATGTCGAAAGTGCCACAGACCATCCCGGAAGATGAGCGCATCTGGTTTGCGCTGGCCGCCTACAACATGGGCTACGCCCATATGCTGGATGTGCGGAAACTCACGGCCCGTCAGGGTGGCAATCCGGACAGCTGGGCAGATGTGAAGCTGCGGTTACCGATGCTGAGCCAGAAACGCTACTACGCCCAGACGACCTACGGCTATGCGCGCGGGCATGAGGCCTATAACTATGTGGAGAACATCCGCAAGTATCAGATCAGTCTGGTGGGCTATCTGCAGGAGCAGGAGAAGCGCCTGGCACGCCAGGCGGCGGAGGCAGCAGCCGAGGCCGAACTGGCCAAAGGCTATCCGGCGGTGGAGCCGAAGATCGCCATGAACTAACTCTGGCGTTGCGCCTGACGCAACGCTTTTTTCTCTTCGCGACGCATACGAAAGAAGTCGCTCAGCATCGCAGCACACTCCTCCGCCAGCACGCCGCTCGCTAACTCAACCTGATGGTTCATACCAGGGTGACCCAGCACATCCAGCAGCGAACCCGCCGCCCCGCTTTTCAGATCGTGCGCGCCATAGACCAGCCGGGTAATCCGGCTGTGCACCATCGCCCCGGCGCACATCACGCAGGGTTCCAGCGTCACATAGAGGGTGGTTTCCAGCAGACGGTAATTTTCCAGCACTTTGCCGCCCTGGCGCAGAGCCATGATCTCCGCATGGGCGGTGGGATCGTGCTGGCCAATGGGCCGGTTCCAGCCTTCGCCGATCACCCGGTCATTCTGCACCAGCACCGCCCCCACCGGCACTTCGCCCTGCTCCCAGGCCCGGCGTGCCAGGCTGAGCGCATGGCGCATCCAGTATTCATCTTGTTGTTTCATGCAGACCACTCCGGGCGACAGAAAAGCGGCGCATTATAACGGGTGCCGAAACTTATTCCAGCTGTTGCAGCTCACCTGCCGGTGTCACGCGCCAGCGATGCTGGCAGAAAAACAGCAGCGGGTTATCCTGTTTGCTGTCGCTGTAGCCGCTGTAGAGCTGCAACGGCGTGCCGATTTTCTCTTCGAGCTGGGCGACTTTCTCATGGCCGAGGCAGCGCATGGCCAGCACCCGTCCCCCCCAGCCGCGCCGCATCTGACTGGCAATCAACTTCACGCGCGGCAGAAAGGCGGAGTCATAGTAGACCTGCTCCACCAGCGACTGAGGCGATCCGGTGATCAGCCAGACGTCGGCGTCATCACTGCCGAGGTAGTCGGTCAGGCGCTGCTGCACCACCGGAAAGGCGGTAACCCGCTGACGAAACCACCGGGCAAACTCCGCCTCAAGACGCAGCAATGTCTGCTCTGAACGGCCAAAGGTAATCGACCAGAGCAGCAGGCTCATTGGCCAGCGGGCCGCCCGGCCTTTAAACAGCAGGCCGATCCCCACCACCGGCAGGAGGGGCACCACCAGCAACAGATTAAGTGGTCGCCGGCGCAGCAGATAGCGCATAAAGGTGCCGAACATGTCCTGCTGGTGCAAAGTGCCATCCAGGTCGAAAAATACGATGCGACGTTGTGTTCCCCTGGTCAAACAACTCTCCTTCGGGTCTGGTTCCGGAATCATAAAGAGTAGTGTAGCCATCATCAGGCGTAACGGCGATGAGTGTCATTTTTAATTCCGATGACTACAATGCCTGATGAATAGTTTATTCTTCTCCGATTATCCCCTGAATGATGAGGATTGGGCATGAGTTCATTGCTGCGCATTCGCCAGCTTTATCCACGTCTGGCACTGAACGAGCGTCGGCTGGCCGATTTTTTACTGTCGCAACCTGACAGGGCGCGTCATCTCAGCTCGCAGAAGCTGGCGGAGGAGTCCGGCGTCAGCCAGTCGAGCGTGGTGAAGTTTGCGCAGAAGCTGGGATACAAAGGATTTCCGGCGCTGAAGCTGGCGCTGAGTGAGTCACTGGCGGACAAGGATGCCATCACGGTGCATAACCATATTCTCAGCGACGACCCGCTCAAAATGGTGGGTGAAAAACTGCTGACCGAAAAGCTGTCGGCGATCCGGGCCACGCTGGATATCAACAGCGAAGAGAAGCTCAATGATGTGCTGCAGCTGCTGAAGAATGCCCGGCGTATTCTGCTGGTGGGGATTGGGGCGTCAGGTCTGGTGGCAAAAGACTTCTCCTGGAAGCTGATGAAGATCGGGATCAATGCCGTGGCGGAGCAGGATATGCACGCCCTGCTGGCCAGCGTCCAGGCAATGGGGCCAGGCGATGTGCTGCTCGCCATCTCCTATACCGGTGAACGGCGCGAGATCAATCTGGCCGCGCAGGAGGCCGCTGAGGTGGGTGCGGATGTGGTCGCCTTTACCGGCTTTACCCCGAATACGCTGCAGCAGAGCGCCAGTTACTGCCTCTATACGGTGGCGGAAGAGCAGAGTACCCGCAGCGCGGCGATCTCCTCGACGACGGCCCAGCTTGCGCTGACCGATCTGCTGTTTATGGCGCTGGTGCAAAACGATCCGGAGCGCGCTTCCAGCCACATTCGCCACAGCGAGGCGCTGGTGAAAAAGCTGGTCTGATCAGCGGGAGCGCGTATAATACCCGCGCTTTTTCTGTTGTTATCAGGTGGGAAACATGGCGTTATTGATTACGTCCAGATGCATTAACTGCGATATGTGCGAACCAGAGTGCCCGAATCAGGCGATCTCACTGGGCGAGGCGATCTATGAGATAGATGTCAGCCGCTGCACCGAATGTGTCGGCCATTATGAGGCGCCAACCTGTCAGCAGGTCTGCCCTATCGATAACACCATCATCGTTAACCCACAGCACACCGAATCACGCGATGCGCTGTGGGAGAAGTTTGTGCTGCTGCACGGCTAGTTTTCGATAATCACCGTGGCGCAGGCGTAGTGACGTTCATCTGCCAGTGTCACGTGTACCCGGCTGACGCCCAGCTGCTGTGCCACTTCCGCCGCGTGCTGGAAGAAGCGTAATCCCGGTTTTCCCAGCGCATCGTTGTAAACTTCAAACTGATTAAACGCCAGGCCGCCGCGAATGCCGGTACCAAAGGCCTTAGCCGCCGCCTCTTTCACCGCAAATCGCTTGGCGAGAAAACGCACCGGCTGCTGATGGGCCTGATACTGCTGCCATTCGGCTTCGCTCAGCACCCGACGCGCCAGACGATCGCCGGAGCGCTCAATCACCCCGGCAATGCGTTCGATCTCAACGATGTCCGTGCCCAGTCCCAGAATAGCCATCAGCGACGGGCTTCACGCAGCAGCTGTTTCATCTCTCTGACCGCTTCCGGCAGGCCACTCATCACCGCACGACCGATAATCGCATGGCCGATATTCAGCTCATGCATCTCCGGCAGTGCCGCTATGGGCAGGACGTTGTGGTAGGTCAGGCCGTGACCGGCATTCACCTTCAGCCCCAGGCTGGCAGCAAAGGTCGCGGCGTGGCGGATGCGTGCCAGTTCCGCCTCGCGCGCCAGCCCTTCCGGTGCTTCGGCGTAGGCACCGGTGTGAATTTCGATATAGGGCGCACCGCTGGCAACGGCAGCTTCGATCTGGCGGTGGTCGGCATCAATAAACAGCGACACCAGAATGCCCGCATCACTCAGCAGTCGTACCGCCGCAGTGATCTTCTCCTGCTGCCCTGCCACATCCAGGCCGCCTTCAGTGGTGACTTCCTGACGCTTTTCCGGCACCAGGCAGCAGAAATGGGGCTGAATATCGCAGGCGATACCGATCATCTCATCGGTCACCGCCATCTCCAGATTCATACGGGTCTGGATGGTGTCGCGCAGAATACGCACGTCGCGGTCAGTGATGTGGCGGCGATCTTCCCGCAGATGCACCGTGATGCCATCTGCGCCCGCCTGCTCAGCAATAAACGCCGCCTGCACCGGATCGGGATAATTTGTCCCACGGGCGTTTCGCACCGTGGCAATGTGATCGATATTGACGCCTAACAGCAACTCAGCCATGACTATCCTCACTTCTTTTCCATCGGGGTGTTGAGTGTACCGCGCCCAGGTCAGCAGGCGGTACGACCAGCGCTATTCATCTGTCTGTTCGGGCTTCTTCTTCGGGATAAACTGACGGAACAGCTCCTGACTCTTCAGCGGCTTGCCGCCCAGATAGGGCTTCAGGGCGATACGGGTAAAACGCTTCGCGGCGCGCAGGCTCTCCGCATCGGGAAAGTCGCGTTCATAGAGGACACGCAGTTCGCGGCCGGTAAAGCTGCGCTGATTGAGCACCAGGCTGGCGATAAAGCCACGCTCTTCGCGGTAGCTGTAGGTCATGTTATCCGTGATTGGCTCGCCGCTGCCTGCGCAGTGCAGGAAATCGACGCCATAGCCCAGGTGACCGAGCAGCGCCAGCTCAAAACGGCGCAGGGCCGGTTCGGGCTTGCCGTGCGTTGAGGCTAGCGCCTGCAGACAGTGAAGGTAGTCGAAGAAGAGTTCCTGGAAAGGCGATTCCTGCTGCAGCACGCGAGAGACCAGCTCATTTACGTAGAGACCGCAGTAGAGGGTGATGCCGCTGAGCGGCAGTGCCAGCGACACCGCTTCGGCGTTACGCAGGGTTTTGACTTCACCACGCCCGCTCCATCGCACCAGCAGGGGGGTAAAAGGCTGTAACGCGCCCTTCAGCTGTGAGCGCCGGGAACGTGCGCCCTTGGCCAGAACCCGCACCCGCCCTTCATTTTCACTGAACAGGTCGAGCAGCAGGCTGGTTTCGCTGAAGGGGCGACTATGCAGCACAAAAGCGCGTTGCCAGCCTTCCATCAGATCAGAGATCGTCTGTATAACCCAGGCTGCGCAGAGCACGTTCGTCATCTGCCCAGCCGGATTTCACTTTCACCCACAGTTCGAGATGCACTTTCGCTTCGAACATCTCTTCCATATCCCTGCGCGCTTCGGTGCCGATGGTTTTGATTTTGGCCCCTTTGTTGCCAATCACCATCTTCTTCTGCCCTTCGCGCTCGACCAGAATCAGACCGTTAATGTCGTAACCGCCCCGCTCGTTGCTTACGAAGCGTTCAATCTCCACCGTGACGGAATAAGGCAGTTCAGCGCCCAGGAAGCGCATCAGTTTTTCACGGATGATTTCAGACGCCATAAAGCGCTGGGAGCGGTCAGTGATGTAATCTTCCGGGAAGTGATGATCGGCCTGCGGCAGATGCTTGCGGGTGATCGCCGCAATGGTATCGACGTTTTTGCCGCTTTCGGCAGAGATCGGCACGATGTCGAGGAAGTTCATCTGCTGGCTCAGGAACTGCAGATGCGGCAGCAGCACGCTCTTGTCCTGGATATTATCGACCTTGTTGATCGCCAGGACGACCGGCACTTTGCCGTCACGCAGCTTGCCTAATACCATCTCATCGTCTGGCGTCCAGCGGGTGCCTTCCACCACGAAGATCACCAGCTCCACGTCGCCAATAGAGCTGCTGGCGGCGCGGTTCATCAGGCGGTTAATCGCGCGCTTCTCTTCCATGTGCAGACCGGGGGTATCGACGTAGATCGCCTGATATTCGCCCTCGGTGTGAATGCCCATGATGCGGTGGCGCGTGGTTTGCGGCTTACGCGAGGTGATCGACACCTTCTGCCCCAGCAGCTGGTTCAGTAAGGTGGATTTACCGACGTTAGGTCGGCCAACAATCGCGACAAAGCCGCAATAGGTAACGTTTTCGCTCATTCGAATCCTGAGTTATTCAGCGCCTGTTGTGGCGCCGAAAGAGTGCAATGTGTCTTAGCGCATCCGGCGTCCGCAGACGCCGGTATGCCGGAGTGCTATTCGAGGCCCAGCTTGATCAGCGCCTGCTCAGCGGCAGCCTGCTCAGCTTTACGACGGCTGGAGCCGACGCCGACAACCGGCTCGGCCATGCCACTCACCTGACAGTGAATGGTGAATTCCTGGTCGTGGGCTTCGCCACGCACCTGCACCACCAGATAGCTGGGCAGCGGCAGGTGTCGTCCCTGCAGATACTCCTGCAGGCGGGTTTTGGGATCTTTCTGTTTATCGCCCGGACTGATCTCATCAAGGCGTGTCCGGTACCAGTCGAGGATCAGCTGCTCTACCCGTTCGATACTGCTGTCGAGGAAGATGCCGCCAATCAGCGCTTCGACCGTATCGGCCAGAATCGATTCGCGGCGGAAGCCGCCGCTTTTCAGCTCGCCCGGCCCTAAGCGCAGGCATTCACCGAGGTCAAATTCGCGCGCCATTTCAGCCAGCGTATTGCCGCGCACCAGCGTGGCGCGCATGCGGCTCATGTCACCTTCATCAACCCGCGGGAAGCGATGATAAAGGGCATTCGCAATCACATAGCTAAGAATAGAATCGCCAAGAAATTCCAGGCGTTCGTTGTGCTTACTGCTGGCGCTGCGGTGTGTCAGGGCCTGCTGTAACAGTTCCGAATGAGTAAAAGTGTAGCCCAGTTTGCGCTGAAGCTTATTAATCAGGATGGGGTTCATGCGATTCCAGTTCTTTGTTGCGTCTGTGACTCTGCATACCAAACGGGGCTGGCTTTCCAGCACGTTCCGTTTGGTGTGCAGTGGCCTCCCAAAGGAGGCCACCCGTTTTGCCTGTTAATCAGACAATTTTATCAGTGAATACCGCCGATACGACTGAATCGTACGCCGGTTGGCCACTGGCCTTCCTGTTTCTCAAAGCTCATCCAGATAGCGACCGCTTTACCGACCAGGTTACGCTCCGGGACAAAGCCCCAGTAGCGGCTGTCGGCGCTGTTATCACGGTTGTCGCCCATCATGAAGTATTGCCCTTTCGGCACCACCCAGGTCGCCTGCGGCTGGCCCGGCTGCTGATAATACATGCCTGCCTGACTCTGCGCTTCGTTTACCAGCAGAATGTCATGCGTTACGCTTCCGATGGTCTCTTTACGGGTGCCCAGGCGCAGTCCGCCGCGCAGGGTATCGCCCTGCGGCACCTGATAAAAACCGTTACCGGTTTCGTTGCCATCAAAGCCGCTGAAGGTCTGGATAAACTTGCTTGGCTCAACGCTGGTGTAGGTCACCGGCAGCGCAGAGTCACAGGCTTTGCCCTCATCGCAGGCCGGTTTCACCGTCAGCGTCTTACTGTAAGGATCATAGATGACTTTATCGCCCGGCAGGCCAATCACGCGCTTAATGTAGTCCAGGCTCGGATCTTTCGGGTATTTAAAGACCGCGATATCGCCGCGCTTCGGCTGACCGGTTGGGATCAGCGTGGTCTGGGTGATCGGGTCTTTAATCCCGTAGGCAAACTTCTCCACCAGGATAAAGTCACCGATCAGCAGGGTTGGCATCATCGAGCCAGACGGGATCTGGAACGGTTCGTAGATAAACGAACGCACGATGAACACCACGGCCAGCACCGGGAAAACAGAGGCGGTGGTCTCCACCCAGCCAGGCTGTGAAGAGACCTTCGCCAGCGTTTTGCTGTCGAGTGCATTGCCGGTCTGCGCCTGCGCCGCGGCCTGCTTTGCACGGCGCTCCGGCGCCCATTTGAAACGATCAATTACCCAGACGATGCCAGTAATCAGCGTCGCTATCGCCAGAACCAGGGCGAACATATTAGCCATTGGAAATCCTTATTTGCTGTCCTTACCGACATGCAGAATGGCGAGGAACGCTTCCTGTGGCAGCTCAACGTTGCCAACCTGCTTCATTCGCTTCTTACCATCTTTCTGCTTCTGCAACAGTTTCTTCTTACGGCTGACGTCACCGCCATAACATTTGGCGAGCACGTTTTTACGCAGCTGTTTAACCGTTGAACGTGCGATGATGTGGTTACCAATGGCGGCCTGAATCGCAATATCAAACTGCTGACGCGGGATGAGATCTTTCATCTTCTCAACCAGTTCACGGCCGCGATAAGGGGCGTTGTCGCGGTGCGTGATCAGCGCCAGCGCATCCACACGCTCAGAGTTGATCAGAACGTCAACGCGCACCATGTCAGAGGTCTGGAAACGCTTGAAGTTGTAATCCAGCGAGGCATAACCGCGTGAGGTCGACTTCAGACGGTCAAAGAAGTCGAGCACCACTTCTGCCATCGGAATTTCGTAGGTCAGCGCGACCTGGTTGCCGTGGTAAACCATGTTGGTCTGCACGCCACGCTTCTCAATACAGAGCGTAATGACGTTGCCCAGATACTCCTGCGGCAGCAGCATGTGACATTCCGCAATCGGTTCACGCAGCTCTTCAATGTTGTTCAGTGGCGGCAGCTTAGAGGGGCTGTCGACATAGACGGTATCACCGCTTGTGGTCACGACTTCATACACAACCGTCGGCGCGGTGGTGATCAGGTCGAGATCGTATTCACGCTCCAGACGCTCCTGAATGATCTCCATGTGCAGCAGACCCAGGAAGCCGCAGCGGAAACCAAAGCCCAACGCCGTTGAGCTTTCTGGCTCATAGAACAGCGAGGCGTCGTTCAGGCTGAGCTTGCCGAGCGCATCACGGAAGGCTTCATAGTCATCGGAGCTGATCGGGAACAGACCGGCGTAAACCTGCGGCTTCACTTTTTTGAAGCCAGGCAGCGCTTTGTCAGCCGGGTTGCGAGCGGTGGTCAGGGTATCGCCCACCGGCGCGCCGAGGATATCTTTGATGGCGCAGACCAGCCAGCCCACTTCACCGCAGTTCAGTTCGGTACGGTCGACCTGTTTCGGAGTAAAGATGCCCAGACGGTCCGCGTTGTAGGTCTGGCCGGTGCTCAGGACTTTAATCTTGTCGCCTTTGCGCATGGTGCCGTTTTTCACACGCACCAGTGAGACCACGCCCAGGTAGTTATCAAACCAGGAGTCGATAATCAGTGCCTGCAGTGGCGCTTCCGGATCGCCTTCCGGCGGCGGAATATCGCGCACTAAACGTTCCAGCACGTCAGGCACGCCAACGCCGGTTTTGGCAGAACAGCGCACCGCATCGGCGGCATCAATGCCGACGATATCTTCAATCTCCTGCGCCGCGCGCTCAGGGTCGGCAGCCGGCAGGTCGATTTTGTTCAGAACCGGCACTACTTCCAGATCCATCTCAATCGCGGTGTAGCAGTTCGCCAGTGTCTGCGCTTCAACACCCTGACCGGCATCCACCACCAGCAGTGCCCCTTCACAGGCAGCCAGTGAGCGGGACACTTCATAGGAGAAGTCTACGTGACCCGGGGTGTCGATGAAATTGAGCTGGTAAGTTTCGCCGTCTTTCGCATGGTAGTCGAGTGTGACGCTCTGTGCTTTGATGGTGATGCCACGCTCACGCTCCAGATCCATAGAGTCAAGAACCTGCGCAGCCATTTCACGGTCTGTGAGGCCACCGCAGATCTGAATAAGGCGGTCAGAGAGCGTGGATTTACCATGGTCGATATGAGCGATGATGGAGAAATTTCTTATGTGCTTCATTTATAGGGATATCTTCGCTTAAAATTCAGTTGAAAACCTGAGCACAGACACATTCAGGAAGATCGCTCTTTACCCACAATCCTGTCAGCCTCATTAATGACGACGCATATTACACTGTTAACGCCGCGCATAAAAGAATGGAACGAGGTGGAAGCGAAACAGATATCTGCGCAGGGCAGAACGGACAAAGGCCGCGGAGTGCGCGGCCTGGACGTGCGTTACGCTTCGCTTTCGACACGCAGCGCATCGGGAGGTAACGCGATGTTGAGGATCACCGGCTGAAAGGCTTCGCGATCGCCAAATTTCAGTGAAACGCCTTTGGCGATAATAAAGCCGCCAACGCCGCCCAGCAGTGCACCGCAGGCCGCCGCCAGATCGCTGCTGAACAGCGACTGAAACAGACCCGCCACCAGAAAGAGGCCCAGCAGCGGCGTCATGTAGACCAGCAGCGCCGAACCGAGCAGGCTGCTCTCTCTGATGCCCAGTTCGATGCGCTGCCCCGGCTGCAGTGGCTCGCTGCTGGCGATCTGCATCACGTGCGCATTTTTCGGGCCGAGTTTATTCAGCATATGACTGCCACAGCCTTTGCGCGCCTGGCAGCTGTTGCAGGAAGTTTTTTGCTTCAGTGTGCAGCGTGGCGATGCCATCCTGCCATGCCACCACGGTGGCCCATTCTCTCATCATTTCTGTGATCCCAGGTCGATGCTGTCCGCAATACGTTTAGCGGTTGAAGGCGGTATCTCGCCAATCACCGCAATCTCGTAATTATTGCGCACAACAGTCTGAACCGTACGACGCCCAGTGCGCAATGTCTGGGTAAGGCTGGTTTTATCCGCCGGCGTCACGTTGATCGCAAAACTGAACAGGCCGTCGCTGTAGAGCTTCGATTCCATATTTTTGTTCAGCGCCGGCAGCGAACGGCGATTCTGCGACACCAGTGACATCCCGGCCGGGATCCAGCCTGGCTGCCAGGTGAGCGTGACCGCATCCCCTTTCGGCACCGACAGCGACGGCGGCAGATTGGCTTTCTCCAGCCCCTGCATCAGGTTACGCACCCCCTCATCCACCGCAAAACTGATCACGCGGAACTGCTCCAGCGTTTCACCATCACGGTCAAGCAGGTCAATGCGCAGCGGCAGTTTGGTGTCGACATCCAGCCAGACCACATAGCTGTAGCGGGTGCCATCCCGTGAAACGATACGCAGCACATCACACATCTGATCGGCAATGCGCGAGCGCCCTACGGTAATAAAATCGTAGGCGCTGGCCAGCTTGCTGAAGTCAGCAAAAATCACAGACGGCAGTGCGTCAATGATGTGATTGCCGGGAAGCGAAAAGGGATCGAGGCCAGGTTCGAAGTAACTGATATCGTTGCCGCGCTGGATCACTTCCCGACGCGGCCCGTCCATCTGCAGCAGCTGAGCGAATATCCGGTTATCGATCACAGCATGTCGATAGCGCAGCGATTCGATGCCGATGCGGGAGACGTTGATATAGGCGAATTCGTAGTTGAGGTTCTGGCTTGCCTGTTCCATCTGCTGCAATAGCGCCCCGGACGCCGAAGTTTGCGCCGGGGAGACAGATGACCACAACAGGCT
This sequence comes from Pantoea sp. Sc1, assembly GCF_000255315.1. NCBI lineage: Bacteria > Pseudomonadati > Pseudomonadota > Gammaproteobacteria > Enterobacterales > Erwiniaceae > Pantoea > Pantoea sp. Sc1. Next base: position 1,146,876 of record NZ_AJFP01000001.1, on the reverse strand, counting down.
GCCTGCCAGCAGGCTAACAGCATACCAATGCGGCTTCATTACTGCTGCTGCTGTCCTAAAGATTGGTTTCCGGGAACATCCACCTGTGCCTGTTTAGGGGCATCGGTTTCGAATTGCAGCTGATCAGCGTGCAGACGACGCTGCAGTTCATAATCCTGCAGCATCGCATTGACGCGACGACGTTGATCCTGAACCTGCTGATTAGAACTGTTGGTGTCAAACGCATCAGACGGCACGCCCAGGCTGACCGGCGACGCTTTACCCATCATCGGCAGCGTATTGAACACCGGCGAGTCAGAGGTCTGAGTCGCGCTACCCTCAGGCTGATTGTAGTGCTGAACACCCACGATGACGGCCAGTGACACACAGGCTGCCACACCCACCTGCGTCAGCTGAGCTGCCCACGGACGCGCTTTTTTCCAGAACGGCATTTTTTCCCAGCGGGAAGGTTCTGGCTGAGCTTCAGGAATCAGCGTTGTGACAGAACGCAGCGGTTCTTTTTCGATAGCAGCAGCGACGCGCGCAGAGATATCGAAATGCAGGTGCTCACTCACGTCACCGCGCATGGTATCGCGGATCAGGTGATAGCTTGCCCAGCTTTTCTGCAGTTCTGCGTCCTTCGATAAGGCGGAAAACAGCTCGTTATCTAAGGTCTCACCATCCATTAAAGCGGAAAGTTTTTCTTTCTGCATGCCTATGTACCCTTCCAGTAGCCGTTATCACTGACGTTGGATAAGCGGTTGAACTTTGTTATCAATAGCCTCTCGCGCACGAAAGATACGTGATCGAACAGTGCCTACCGGGCAATCCATAATGACGGCGATCTCTTCATAGCTCAGGCCGTCCAGTTCCCTGAGGGTGATTGCCATACGCAAATCCTCGGGTAGCGCCTCGATGGTACGAAAGACAATTTGTTTCAATTCGTCAGACAACATTAAGTTCTCAGGGTTCGAAATTTCTTTTAATGCACCCGCACTTTCGAAATTTTCTGCGTCAATCGCATCCACATCGCTGGATGGCGGACGACGCCCCTGAGCAACCAGGTAATTTTTCGCTGTATTGACCGCAATGCGGTACAGCCAGGTATAAAAGGCGCTATCGCCACGGAATGAATCCAGTGCGCGATACGCTTTGATAAATGATTCCTGTACGACATCAGGCACATCGCCTGAAGGTACATAGCGTGAAACCAGGCTCGCCACTTTGTGCTGGTAACGAATCACCAGTAAGTTGAAAGCTTTTTGATCTCCCTTCTGAACCCGCTCGACAAGAACCTGATCCGTTAACTGCTCGCTCATCCGAGGTAATGTCTCCCCAAACTTTTCTTACGCATAAAGTAACTGCCAGCACATCTCATTGGTTCTGAGCAAGCATGCGCTTAGAGTTGTGATGTGGTGCGAAGTTCACTTCCCGACCTGATATTTGCCGCTCCGGAATTGATTACACAGGTTGTTCGTTTTCGTTCAGTGTAAGGAGCGCAAATCGCAGGCAGAGTAACCTATGACAACAGCTTTTTCATCATTAAATCCTCCGCCGATAATAAGTTTGGTATAGAAAACAGAGCTCAAATTGTACTGTTTATAACTTAATGATTATCGGTAATTTTTCTGAATTCACACCGTGAATCTGCGAACTTTTGTTTAAAATACTTCACAGCGACCGGCTCAGGGCTTATGCTCAGGGCAATCTTTGTTTAGTAAATTAAACACCATGACAAATGCGAATCCGGATTATCAGTGTGATGTATTGATTGTGGGCAGCGGTGCGGCGGGCCTCTCTTTAGCGCTGCGCCTGGCGAAACAGTATCAGGTCACGGTGCTCAGCAAAGCGCAGGTTAATGAAGGCTCTACGCTTTATGCTCAGGGCGGCATTGCAGCGGTGTTCGATGAGACCGACAGTATTGAAGCGCATATAGAAGATACGCTGATTGCCGGCGCCGGACTGTGCGACCGGGAGGCGGTCTCGTTTATCGCCAGTAATGCGCGGCACTGCGTGCAGTGGCTGATCGACAATGGCGTTGCCTTTGATCTCGATCCGCAGGCCTCAGGCGAGATGCGCTATCACCTGACGCGCGAAGGCGGACACAGCCATCGCCGTATTCTGCACAGTGCCGATGCCACCGGTCATGCGGTTGAAACCACGCTGGTAAGCCAGGCGCTCAGCCATCCCAACATCCGCATTCTGGAACGCACTAACGCGGTCGATCTGATTCTCTCCGATAAAATCGGCCTGCCTGGCCCGCGCCGGGTGGTGGGTGCCTGGATCTGGAACCGTAACCGCGAGCAGGTGGAAACCTGTCAGGCGCGGGCGGTGGTGCTGGCGACTGGCGGCGCCGCCAAAGTGTATCAGTACACCACGAATCCTGACGTCGCCTCCGGTGACGGCATCGCGATGGCCTGGCGTGCGGGCTGCCGGGTCGCCAACCTCGAATTTAATCAGTTTCATCCCACCTGCCTGTTTCATCCCCAGGCGCAGAACTTCCTGCTGACTGAAGCCCTGCGCGGAGAAGGCGCCTGGCTGGTGCGTCCCGATGGCAGCCGTTTCATGCCCGATTTTGATGAGCGCGCCGAGCTGGCTCCGCGCGATATCGTCGCACGTGCCATCGATCATGAGATGAAGCGGCTGGGCGTGGACTGCATGTATCTGGATATCAGCCACCAGCCGGAAGAGTTTGTGCGCGCCCACTTCCCGATGATCTATGAAAAGCTGCTGACCTTTGGCTTCGACCTGACCCGGGAACCGATCCCGATCGTGCCAGCCGCCCACTATACCTGCGGCGGCGTGATGGTGGATCAGCATGGGCAGAGTGACGTCAGCGGCCTGTATGCCATCGGTGAGGTGAGCTACACCGGCCTGCATGGTGCGAACCGCATGGCTTCTAACTCGCTGCTGGAGTGCCTGGTCTATGGCTTGTCAGCCGCCGAAGCGCTGATCCAGAGCCTGCCTGGCATAGACGCTGTGACCACCCTGCCCGCCTGGGATGAGAGCCAGGTCGATGATGCCGATGAGCGCGTCGTCATCCAGCACAACTGGCATGAGCTGCGGCTCTTCATGTGGGATTATGTCGGCATTGTGCGTACGACGCGGCGACTGGAGCGGGCTTTGCGCCGCATCACCCTGCTTCAGCAGGAGATCGATGAGTATTACCGTCACTTCCGCCTCTCCAATCATCTCCTGGAACTGCGGAATCTGGTTCAGGTGGCGGATCTGATGGTGCGCTGTGCGCTGGAGCGAAAAGAGAGTCGCGGCCTGCACTATATCCGCGACTACCCGAACCTGCTGCCAGAGGCGCGACCGACAATTCTGACGCCGCCCGGCTACATAAAGAGATAGAATGCCCGCGTCAGGCTGCACCACTCATCCGAATAGTGGGTGTCTGCTGCGCGGATAGCGAGCCGCTCCAGCAGGGTTTCGCCAGGCTTCGGCGAAAAGCCCAGCACAACCCGGTGCGGCGGACGATGGGCATACTCCGCCACATCCAGGCGCGAACGCAGATGCCAGCCATCCGCCTCTGCCAGCGCGATAAAATCCTGGCCGATGGCGGCAGGCAGCACCACGCAGAACATCCCCTCCTCCTCAATCAGTAACGCCGCGCTGCGCAGTAACGTCTGATGGTCGAGCGAGGCTGTGGCGCGGGCGCTGTCCCGCGCTGGCGTAGAACAGGCCACGCCAGGCGCAAAGTAAGGGGGGTTACTGACGATGAGGGAATAACGCGCGGTGGACTCCTCTGCCCAGCGGGCAATGTCGTGCTGATGCACCCGGATCCGTTCAGGCCACGGCGACTGCTGCACATTCTCCTGCGCCTGCTGCGCGGCCTCAGGCTCTAATTCAACCGCATCGACCAGCACCTGCGACGGTGTACGCTGCGCCAGCATCAGGGCAATCAGCCCGCTGCCGCTGCCGATATCCAGAATGCGTCTGACCCCGGCCACCGGTGCCCAGGCCCCGAGCAGAATGGCATCGGTTCCCACTTTCATCGCACAGCGATCGTGCGCGACAAAAAATTGTTTAAAGGTAAAACCGTTCTTGTTTAACTGTGGCCGTTCACGCGGCTTATCCTGCATCATTCGTCACTACCATCGTTTTTTCCTGCCGTCCGGCAGCGCATGAGTGTAACGTGGCAACAGAGGGAATTCACGCGGCAGACAACCCCAGGCGCAGCGGAAACGGATTAACAGATGAAGATTCAGTCTGATCTGTCTATAATCAGCGCCCCAAACTGAGGTAGACCATGACAGTAACCACATTTTCCGAACTCGAACTCGACGAAAGCCTGCTACAAGCGTTGCAGGAAAAAGGCTTCACGCGTCCAACAGTGATTCAGGCTGCTGCAATTCCGCCCGCGCTGGAGGGCCGCGACGTTCTGGGTTCGGCACCTACCGGGACCGGGAAAACCGCCGCCTATCTGTTACCGGCGCTGCAGCACCTGCTTGATTTTCCGCGCAAGAAATCTGGCCCGCCACGCATCCTGATTGTGACCCCGACCCGCGAACTGGCGATGCAGGTCGCCGAACATGCGCGTGAGCTGGCAAAACATACCCATCTGGATATCGCGACCATCACGGGCGGCGTGGCCTACATGAACCATGCCGAAGTGTTCAGCGAAAACCAGGATATCGTGGTCGCGACCACCGGCCGCCTGCTGCAGTATATTAAAGAAGAGAACTTCGACTGCCGCGCCGTGGAAACGCTGGTGCTGGATGAAGCGGACCGTATGCTGGATATGGGCTTCGCCCAGGATATCGAAACCATCGCGGCTGAAACGCGCTGGCGCAAACAGACCCTGCTCTTCTCCGCCACGCTGGAAGGCGACAACATCTGCGATTTCGCCGAACGTCTGCTGAACGATCCGGTTGAGCTGGAAGCGGATCCAAGCCGTCGCGAGCGTAAAAAGATCCAGCAGTGGTACTACCGCGCTGACGATCTTGAGCACAAAACCAAGCTACTGATCCATCTGCTGAAGCAGCCGGAAGTGACACGCAGCATCGTGTTCGTGCGCAAGCGTGAGCGTCTGCATGAGCTGGTGAGCTGGCTGCACGAAGCGGGGATTCGCACCAGCTATCTGGAAGGCGAAATGGTGCAGGCGAAGCGTAATGAAGCGATCAAACGTCTGAGTGAAGGACGGGTGAACGTGCTGGTTGCCACCGACGTTGCGGCGCGCGGTATCGATGTTGAAGATGTCAGCCACGTCTTCAACTATGACATGACGCGCACCGCCGATACCTATCTGCATCGTATTGGCCGTACCGGTCGCGCCGGTCGTAAAGGCATCGCCATCTCGCTGGTGGAAGCGCACGATTACGTCCTGCTGGGTAAAATCACCCGCTACGTTAATGAGCCGATTAAAGCGCGCGTCATTGACGAGCTGCGTCCGGTGACCCGCGCTCCAAGTGCGAAAACCACCGGCAAACCGTCGAAAAAGGTGCTGGCTAAGCGCGCAGAGAAGAAAGCGAGCGAAACTGAAAAACCCCGCGTGAAAAAACGCCATCGTGATGCCAAAAATATCGGCAAACGCCGTAAGGCAAGCGGCACCGCGTCCGCTAACGAGAATGCGGAATAAAACAGCGCTTAAACAAAAAAATCGCCTCTGATGAGGCGATTTTTTTAGCTGACAGCTGTTAACAGCCTTTTCACACCATTTTACCTGCCTGATCGCGTCACTGGCGATACTCACTGACCGGCTCGCTGCACATGACTCTCTATCTTGCTGATAAGGATGATAAAATATGCTGTGTGCGCTTTGCGTTTATTTTCAGCGTCCGATCACTCAGGCTACTTAAAGACTTTCGGTAAAAGTACGGGCAATCACGTCACGCTGCTGTTCAGGAGTCAGTGAGTTGAAGCGCACGGCATAGCCCGACACGCGGATGGTCAGCTGCGGGTAGTTTTCCGGGTGCTTCACCGCATCTTCCAGCGTTTCACGACGCAGCACGTTGACGTTCAGATGCTGACCGCCTTCAACACGCACCTGCGGTTTGATTTCTACCGGAACTTCACGATAAGCAAATTCGCCCAGCTCGCTGATAGCCACAACCTGGTCTTCTTCATAACCCCCGGCGGCACACAGGCAACGCGCCTGGGCTTTCTCTTCGTCCAGCAGCCAGAAGGAGTTCAGCAGGTTGGCATGGTTGGATTGAGTGATCTGGATTCCTGTGATCATCTTTGCATCTCCCGAATAATAGGTGAATAAATCAAATTTAAGGCTCCGGTATACCACCCATCCTTTCGACCGACCTTGACCTGCATCAATCTTCACCCGGCGCTCCGTGGCCATTCAGGCTAACCCGTTGATCTGAAAATGCATTGCTTCTTAACTTTATTTGTATTTTTCAAATTTATTTTACCTTCAGCTGGGCGGCAGGAACGGCTAAGCTTACGGCACTAACGGAAAGGGAGTTGAACATGGCTGAAAAGCTGACCTGGCACGACGTGCTGGCTGAAGAGAAACAGAAACCCTATTTTGTCGAGACGATGAAGCTGGTCGCCGATGAACGCGCTGCGGGGGTCACCGTCTATCCGCCGCAGAAAGATGTCTTTAATGCCTTTCGCCTGACGGAACTGGGCGACGTCAATGTCGTCATCCTCGGCCAGGACCCCTATCATGGCCCTCACCAGGCACATGGCCTGGCCTTCTCTGTGCTGCCAGGCGTACAGGTGCCGCCATCCCTGCAAAATATCTATAAAGAGTTGCAGCAGGATATTCCGGGCTTTGAGAAACCTAATCACGGCTTCCTGGAGAGCTGGGCGAAACAGGGTGTGATGCTGCTGAACACCGTTTTAACGGTCGAGGCGGGCAAAGCGCACTCCCATGCGCGATTCGGCTGGGAGACATTTACCGATAATGTGATTGCAGCGATCAATCAGCATCGTGAAGGGGTGATTTTTCTGCTGTGGGGATCGCATGCCCAGAAGAAAGGCAGCATCATCGATCGCCAGCGCCATCATGTATTGCAGGCGCCGCACCCTTCGCCGCTCTCTGCGCATCGCGGCTTTTTCGGCAGCCACCATTTCTCAAAAACCAACGAACTGCTCAGCGCGGCCGGAAAAAAACCGGTGGACTGGACGCCGGTATTACCGGACTGACGCCATAATGCACACGGCCGCGTCAGTGCGCGGCCGTGTAGCGGGATTCCGGTGCTGAATCAGCCTTTGGCTTTGGCAACGGCAACCATCGCCGGGCGCAGCAGGCGACCATTCAGCGTATAACCACGCTGCATCACCAGCATGACATGGTTAGGCTCGAACTCTTCAGACTCCATCATCGACATCGCCTGATGCACTTCCGGGTTAAACGGCACGCCGGTTTCGCCGACCACTTCAACACCGAATTTACGCACGGCACCCAGCAGACCTTTCAGTGTCAGTTCAACCCCTTCGATCATAGGCGCCAGCTGTGAATCTTCTTTGTTCGCCACTTCCAGCGCGCGCTCAAGGCTGTCGATAACCGGCAGCAGTTCGTTGGCAAATTTCTCCAGCGCAAATTTGTGCGCCTTCTCAACGTCCATTTCCGCACGACGACGAATGTTTTCGACTTCAGCCTGCGCACGCAGCTGAGCATCACGCACGCCGGTCTGCGACTGCGCTAATTCAGCTTCGAGCTGAGCGATACGCTCATCACGCGGATCCACCTCTGCCGCTGTCTCCGCTTCCTGAGGTTGCTGCTGATCCTGCTGAATTTCGTCTGAGACTTGCTCGTTTGGGGTGTTCTGTTCTTTACTACTCATGAATTTCTCCGCGTTTTGCACATTCATTTCGCTGGTTGGCTTATTATGGGGATTGAAATAGCGGTTTCAAGGGAACCTGTCACATTGCCTTGCCGTTTTGGCTTATAAGGAACACCGACCAGATGAACAAACACTTTAACTGCATTGGTATTGTGGGTCATCCACGCCATCCCACCGCGCTAACCACGCATGAGATGCTCTGGCGCTGGCTGACAGCCAAAGGTTATCAAGTGATCGTCGAGCAACAGATTGCGCAGGAGCTGTCGCTTCACGATGTGCAGACCGGCACGCTGGCGGAGATTGGTCAGCAGGCCGATTTAGCGGTCGTAGTAGGCGGTGATGGCAACATGCTGGGTGCCGCGCGGGTACTGGCCCGTTACGATATCAAGGTGATTGGCATTAACCGCGGTAACCTCGGTTTTCTTACCGACCTCGACCCGGACAATGCGCAGCAGCAGCTGGATGAGGTGCTGCAGGGCAACTATTTTGTCGAGAGCCGCTTTCTGCTGGAAGCGCAGGTGTGCAAATCGGCCTGTTCGCCGCGCATCGGCACCGCCATCAACGAGGTGGTACTCCATCCCGGCAAAGTCGCGCACATGATCGAATTTGAGGTTTACATCGATGAGGTGTTCGCCTTTTCGCAGCGCTCTGACGGACTGATTATCTCCACCCCTACCGGCTCGACCGCCTACTCGCTCTCTGCGGGGGGCCCGATTCTGACACCGTCACTGGAAGCGATCGTGCTGGTGCCGATGTTCCCGCACACGCTCTCGGCGCGGCCGCTGGTCATCAACAGCAGCAGCACCATCCGCCTGCGCTTTTCGTCCCGCCGCAGCGACCTGGAAATCAGCTGCGACAGTCAGATCGCCCTGCCGATACAGGAAGGAGAGGATGTCCTGATCCGGCGCAGCAATCATCACCTCAACCTGATTCACCCTAAAAACTACAGCTATTTCAATACGCTGAGCTCTAAACTGGGCTGGTCAAAAAAATTGTTCTGAAAAGGGGTGCAGCCTCTTTACTGGATAAAAAACCAGTTTATACTGTATGAAAAACCATATGTGTTTATTCGTACAGGTGAACCTATGCTGGCCCAACTGACCATCAGTAATTTCGCTATCGTTCGTGAGCTCGACATTGATTTCCACCGCGGCATGACAGCCATCACGGGTGAAACCGGTGCCGGTAAGTCCATCGCGATTGATGCGCTGGGATTATGTCTTGGCGGTCGTGCTGACGCCGACATGGTGCGTCAGGGAGCCAGCCGGGCTGATCTGTGTGCCCGCTTTCAGCTTAAGGCCTCCCCTTCAGCCCAGCGCTGGCTGCTGGATAATCAGCTGGATGATGGTAACGAGTGTCTGCTGCGCCGGGTGATCAGCGCCGATGGCCGTTCGCGCGGCTTTATCAACGGCACCGCGGTCCCGCTCTCTCAGCTGCGCGACCTTGGTCAGCTGCTGATTCAGATCCACGGTCAGCATGCCCATCAGCTTCTGCTTAAACCCGATCACCAGAAACATCTGCTGGATGCCTATGCCGGTCATGATGATCTGCTGCAGCGCATGCGTGCCAGCTATCAGACTTGGCATCAGAGCTGCCGTACCCTGGCGCTGCATCAGCAGCAGGCGCAGGAGCGCGAAGCGCGTCGCGAACTGTTGCAGTATCAGCTGAAAGAGCTGAACGACTTTGCCCCGCAGCCGGGTGAATATGAGCAGATCGACGAAGAATACAAGCGTCTGGCAAACAGCGGCCAGCTGCTGTCAACCAGCCAGCAGGCGCTGCAGATGCTCTCCGACAGTGATGACACCAATCTCAACAGCCTGCTCTACAGCGCCCGTGAGCTGATTTCTGAGCTGACCTCGCTGGATGAGAAGCTGAACGGCGTGCATAACCTGCTGGAAGAGGCAGCTATCCAGCTGAGCGAAGCGAGCGATGAGCTGCGTCACTACTGTGACAGCCTCGATCTGGACCCTAATCGCCTGTACGAACTGGAAAAACGGATTTCGCGCCAGATCGCCCTGGCGCGTAAGCATCACGTCACGCCCGAAGCGCTGCCTGAACTGCACCGGCAGCTGCTGGATGAAGCGGAGCTGCTATCACAGCACGAAAGCGATCAGGAGAGCCTGCAATCGCTGGTCGGTGAACACTATCAGGCGGCTCTTAAGAGCGCCGAAGAGCTTCATCAGCAGCGCAGCCACTTTGCAGACGAGTTGCAGCAGCTGATTACCCAGAGCATGCATCTGCTCTCAATGCCGCACGGCCAGTTTAAAATCGCCCTGACCTTTAACCCGGATCAGCTGACGGCTGACGGCGCAAGCCGCGTCGACTTCCAGGTCACCACTAACCCTGGTCAGCCGCTCCAGCCGCTGGGTAAAGTGGCCTCAGGCGGTGAGCTGTCACGTATCGCGCTGGCGATTCAGGTGATCACCGCGAAGAAAATGGAAACGCCGGCAATGATTTTCGATGAGGTTGATGTCGGCATCAGCGGCCCGACCGCCGCTGTCGTAGGTAAACTGCTGCGTCAGCTGGGTGAATCGACGCAGGTTATGTGTGTCACCCACCTGCCGCAGGTGGCCGGTTGCGGTCATCAGCACTTCTTTGTGAGCAAAGAGACCGACGGCGCAATGACTGAAACCCACATGCAGCCGCTGGACAAGCGGGCGCGCCTGCAGGAACTGGCTCGTCTGCTGGGCGGCAGCGAGGTCACCCGCAACACCCTGGCGAATGCAAAAGAACTTTTAGCCGCATAGCAGCGCACTTTTTTAACCTGACGGGGTCATATGCTTGCTCTGCAGAGGTTTCCAACAGCGAAAAGGTTTATTATCATCGGCACTTATGTCGCCAGAGTAATAAAGCCTGCCGCAGGCAGAGTTCAGATTTTGATGGCAATAAAATCGCCTGTTGAGGCGTTTGGCCCCGGAAAAGGAATGTATAGATGCGCTGTAAAACGCTGACTGCCGCGGCAGTGGTAATGTTGATGATGACCGCCGGATGTTCCACTTTAGAGCGCGTGGTCTACCGTCCTGATATCAACCAGGGCAACTATCTGGTTGCCAACGATGTGGCCAAGATCCATACCGGTATGACACAGCAGCAGGTGGCTTACACCCTCGGCACGCCGATGATGAAAGACCCGTTTGGCAGCAACGTCTGGTATTACATCTTCCGTCAGGAACCCGGTCATGAGCGCGTCAAACAGCAGACGCTGACCCTGACCTTTGATGGCAACGGTGTGCTGACCAACATCGACAATAAGCCGAATCTCTCTCAGAACAGCGATTAATCACACGGCAGAGAGTCTGAAAAACAGGCAGCAAAAAGGCGCACCGAGCGCCTTTTTTTATGTCCGTTATCTGCAAAGCCAGACAGAACTTATTTTTTGCTCACCGCAGCCCGCTCTGCACGCTGGCGACGAAGCTCTTTAGGATCGGCAATCAGCGGGCGATAAACTTCGATACGATCGCCCTCATTCACCTCATCATCCAGCTTCACCGGCCGGCTGTAGACGCCGACCTTGTTGCTGGCAAGGTCAATTTCGCGACGCAGCTCCAGTAATCCTGATTTTACGATGGCCTGTTCTACCGTGCTGCCCTGCTCCACTTTGACGTAGAGCTGATACTGCTTTTCAGGCAATGCATAGACCACCTCAACGGTGATGTCAGGCACTGTAGACCTCTTTGGCGCGCTGGGTGAAAGCCTGCACCATGCTGTTGGCAAGCTCTTTGAAGATGCGTCCAAAGGCCATCTCTACCAGCATATTGGTGAATTCAAACTCCAGGCTTAATTCGACTTTGCAGGCGTCATCGCCCAGCGAGACGAACTTCCATCCGCCGGTCAGCTTACGGAACGGGCCATCAACCAGCTGCATATGGATGCTCTGGTTATCCGTCAGGGTGTTACGGGTGGTAAAGGTTTTGCTGATACCCGCTTTCGAGACATCCACAGACGCCGTCATCTGATTCTCTGACGCATCCAGCACGCGGCTTCCGGTGCAACCCGGCAGGAATTGCGGATAGGCATCCACATCATTTACAAGTTTGTACATCTGCCCGGCACTAAACGGGACCAGTGCCGAACGACTAATCTGAGCCATAATGGTTCCTGTTCATCAAGAAACCGCTGAATAATAGCATTTTCAGCGATCAAACAAAAATGTCCCTGGTAAAGGGTGTGCTAGAATATCCCGTTTCCTGCTGCCCCGCTGGACTGGGGATGCGATAACCGACTAAGTGATGTAAAATACGCCTCATTATGACAAAGAAAAAAGCACACAAACCCGGTTCGGCCACTGTTGCCATGAACAAACGCGCCCGCCACGAATACTTCATCGAAGAGGAGTATGAAGCGGGATTATCGTTACAGGGATGGGAAGTTAAATCACTTCGTGCCGGTAAAGCCAACATCAGCGACAGCTATATTCTGCTGCGCGATGGCGAAGCGTTCCTGTTCGGTTCAACCTTTCAACCCTTAGCGGTTGCGTCCAGCCATGTGGTCTGTGACCCGACCCGTAACCGTAAGCTCCTGCTGAAGCAACGCGAACTCGACTCCCTGTATGGGCGCGTTAACCGCGAAGGTTACACCCTTGTGGCGCTGTCGCTTTACTGGAAGAACGCCTGGTGCAAACTGAAGATTGGTGTGGCACGCGGTAAGAAAGAGCACGACAAGCGCGACGACATCAAAGACCGCGAATGGAAATTAGACAAAGCCCGTATCATGAAGAATTCAGCGCGCTAAGCACTGGATTTTATGCTGTTTAATTGCTAATATTTGAAGTTCTGGGGCTGATTCTGGATTCGACGGGATTGTGAAGCCTTAGGAGCATGCCGAGGGGCGGTTTGCCTCGTAAAAAGCCGCAAAAAAATAGTCGCAAACGACGAAAACTACGCTTTAGCAGCTTAATAACCTGCTCTGAGCCCTCTCTCCCTAGCTTCCGCTCTTAAGACGGGGATCAAGAGAGGTCAAACCCAAAAGAGATCGCGTGGAGGCCCTGCCTGGGGTTGAAGCGTTAAATCCAATCAGGCTAGTCTGTCAGTGGCGTGTCTGTTCGCAGCTGACCGGCGAATGTAAAAACTGACTAAGCATGTAGTGCCGACGGTGTAGTAATTTCGGACGCGGGTTCAACTCCCGCCAGCTCCACCAAAATTCTTCAAAGATGGTTCCAGTGCCATCCGTAGAAGTCCTGAAAGCCCGCACGGCACAAGCCCTGCGGGTTTTTTTGTGTCTGTTACCTTCCGAGACGATCCGCCTGAATCCAGAGATAATTGGTATACGTATTGGTATACGGTAAGATGTATCCTAAAAACGTATACCAATTTTCGTAGGAAAGCCCTGTATGGCAAGGACAACGCGCCCTTTAACCAACACTGAAGTACTTCGCGCAAAAGCCATCGATAAAGATTTAACGCTGCATGATGGAGATGGGCTTTTTATGGTGGTAAAAACTACCGGCAAGAAGCTTTGGCGTTTTCGTTACCAGCGGCCAGTAACAAGGCAGCGCACTATGATGGGCCTCGGTGCCTTCCCTGCCCTATCGTTAGCCGACGCCAGACGCTTGCGCGCTGATTACCTCTCCTTACTCGCTAATGGAATTGACCCACAGACGCAAGCCGAACAGCTTATAGAACAGAAGCAGAACGCCTTGGACAGCATCTTCTCAACCGTGGCCGCTAACTGGTTTACCTTGAAGCAAGCTAGCGTTACCCCGGATTACGCGAAGGATATCTGGCGTTCCCTTGAGAAAGATGTTTTCCCTGCCATTGGCGAGATTCCTGTACAGGAAATAAAAGCACGTAAGCTTGTAGAAGCACTTGAACCGATTAAGGCCCGTGGTGCTCTTGAAACAGTACGCCGCTTAGTACAGCGTATTAACGAGATTATGATTTATGCTGTAAACACGGGATTGATTGATGCAAATCCTGCTTCTGGGATCGGTATGGCTTTTGAAAAGCCCAAAAAGCAGAATATGCCAACACTGCGACCAGAGGAACTGCCGCAGCTTATGCGTTCGCTTGTAAGATCTAATCTATCTATTCCTACTCGCTGCCTGATTGAATGGCAGCTTCTGACGCTTGTTCGGCCCTCCGAAGCTTCTGGGGCTCGATGGGCAGAAATTGATCTTGATGCTAGGCTTTGGACGATTCCCGCAGAAAGGATGAAAGCAAAACGTGAGCATATTGTACCTCTTTCAGAGCAGGCTTTAGAATTATTGGTAATAATGAAGCCGATAAGTGCGTATCGGGAATATATTTTTCCAAGCAGAAATGATCCAAAAAAACCAATGAACAATCAGACTGCTAATGCGGCATTAAAACGAATAGGATATGGTGGCAAACTTGTAGCACATGGTTTACGTTCAATTGCAAGTACAGCAATGAATGAAGCTGGTTTAAATTCCGATGTTATTGAGGCTGCCTTAGCTCACATTGATAAAAACGAAGTTAGACGTGCTTACAATCGTTCTACTTATCTTGAAAAACGCAAAGATTTAATGGATTGGTGGGGTAGCAAAGTTAAACATATGAAAATAACCGTTCTATAAAAAACCAAAATTAATTATATATTTATTTTCGGAGAAGGTAGAAACTAAAATGAATGAAGATGTATCAAAGGGCGTATGGTTGGTCGCTAATATTTTTATTGGTAAGCTTATCGCATCATTGGCATCCAAAATGAGAAAACCAGAGCTTTATGCAGCCATAGCATACTCCTTACAATCTTTAGGTAACAATTCAAAAAGTTATACAACCATTATCTATGTCATAAATAAAGGAAGAGAAACAGAGAAAAATATTGAGTTACACTTTCCTAAGAATAAATTCATAAAAATATTATCTGGAGATAAACCTTTTGTGGAAGCAGAAGACAATAAAATAAAAATCAAAAGATTAATCAGTAAAGAAGATACTACCTTTACGATAAGCTACATTGGAGAGATATTATCGAAAGGTAATCTCCCCCAGATTTTCTCAGATAATGCTTCTGGTAAAAGTTATGCTAAAAAAGACCTTATTCCGCCAAGTAGAGGCCCTGCACTGTTCATCGTGACTGTGTTTTTTATTTTAGTATGTTCAATATCCACCTTATTTATATTTAAAATTGACCCTATTGATTACGTAAGTGACAAGTATAATAACTATAAATATGCAAATTTTTATAGTCGTGGTTTTGAGACGTCAAGATATGGTATAAGTGAAACCCTTGGGAAGTATGATATAAAAAACAATGAACTCCCTGTAACCATGATTGACTTTAAAGTTTCCGATAAAGAAATAATATTTAAACTTAAAGTGGTTAATAAATTATATTTAAACGCCACAACTTTTGCATCATTTGACTTGCAAGATTATAAAAGATTTAAAAAGCTAAGTGAAAAATTAAGTGAGGATTATTATAAAGATAACGATTATAAAAAATACAAGAAACTATATGACGGGCTCATAACTGAATTCAGATATCCAACAGGTGACTTTTCAACTGAAAAAGTAAAACTAAAAATGGGAAAAGAAACAACGATAACCCTTACAAGAAATATCGCCAATGGATTAACCCCTGAAGACCTTAATATTAATATTTTCATCACGTCCGATGATAATGATAGTGAGATTACATTATTTAAATTCAACTTCAGAACATCAAATCTGAAATCTAATAAACTACCATTTTCCCACCAAGACAAAGACGACATCAAAAAAATGCAGCCTCAGAATTAATTTGCAGCCACGCATATGATTTTTATCATATGCGTTTTTCCTTCTTTAATTTCAAAAAACGATGATCATTGATTCTCATCCCCACAGTTTTCATTCAATGCGCGCGCTCGTAGCCCCGCCACGCCTGCCCGCTTTATGCAGCGGTTTTCATGCACCTGCATGATTAGGCCTGAGCCGCGCCGCTGCTGGCCTTGTCTTCCGTTCCGGGGTGCCGGAGACTCATGCATTTTCATGCAGCATAGACATGCACTCACGCAGCAGACGTAAAAAAGCCCGGTACGGGCCGGGCTTCGGTGATTTCCTGAGTCTGCGGCTCAGAAAAGTTTACGCTTGCGGCGGTCGGTTCTGGCTCCACGGAAAGGATGCGCACCGCTCACGCTCAGCACGTCATCACGGAACATCAGCGGCTGATTTACGCTCGTCCATCTCTTAATCAGGTTCTGGATATATACGCGGTACAGCGTGTCGGCATCGTTCGCGCCTTCGATAACACCCGGTGCATGCGTTGAGCCATTCCGTTCAAACTGGCTGTACTTCATTATGAGCAGGCTGCTCAGCTCTGCGCCATGAATGATAAAGAAGTCCTCAATCAGCGTATCAATGCGCTCATCCGTGATGCCCTCATGACAGAATACGTAAGCATTAGCCTTGCGCCCCGTCACGTCTGCCAGCACCGGCAGCTGTTTTTCCTTTTCGGCAATCAGCCCGGCAAGGTCTGATGCCGTTTCCTGCTGCTCCAGATACTCCGCCCGCAGCGCCTTCATCTCCGGCGTGACGCTGCCGCCATTCTGTCCCAGCAGTTCACGGAAGCGTGCCCGGCTGTCCCGGCTTGCCTGCTCCATCTCGGCCTTACGCTGGCGCAGCCCGCTGAGATTTTCAGTAGCGGCGTTTTCGGTCTGTCTTGCCTCCAGCCAGGCCAGCATCTTTGTGTTGAGGTCTTCAATACGCAACCGCCACTCAGAGGACAGCCCCTTTACCAGCTCGGTGGTGTGACTGATAACATCGGCCTCGGGTAACCGCAGGAGCCAACCTGCCTCCTTAAGTGGCCGCTGTGCTCTGGCCTGCGCCGTACCGATACGGTTACCGGCGGCCTGAATCTGTTCGTCGGTCATCTGCTGCTGTGTCATGCTGTTTTTCCTCTCTGTCAGGGCTGTGCGTGGCGGTCTTTGCGGGCGCTGGCTGAACCATAGCGGCCCAGCGTCTGCGGCTGGCGAACCGGCACGTCATTCTGCTGTTCCGGCTCTGCGACCTTGAGCCTGTGCGGCTTCATGATGATTTTCTCGACGCTCTCCAGCGCGGTGAACGTGCAGGAGCAGTCGAGGTTCTGGCACTGGTACCAGGTACGCTTTACGGAGGGCGCTTCATAAGCGCTGGTGCGGGTGTGGGCCACCTGACCACATTCGGGACATTTCAGTGCCATCTCGTTTCCTGTCGGCTGGTTTCAGTAAGTCAATTGTGCCGGGTCTGGCACAGCGGCTTCTACCGGATGGCGTTGTATGACGGACCAGACAAAAGCATTAATTCTGGCGAGCCAGGAAAAGGTCTCACTGAAGCCTGTTATCAGCTTTCAGTTTTATATAAATCCTTCACTATTCTTCACCAGAGAGAAAAAAATAGTAAATACAGTAAATTAAGAGGTGAAGAGTGAAAAAGTAATCCTTCACCCTCTGTTCACCATCGTTCATCAGCAGGATTTTGGCCTTATTAGCTATTTAGAACGATTGGTTTTAAAAGCTGCCTTAAAGTGGATCTAAAGTTATTGGATAAAACCTTATCAGTACTTTTTGGTGCAGTCTGGTACTATTCACGTACACGCATTTTTTGTGTGGTTTTTGTGCGTCCGGTCAGGCAGATTTCTGTTGTTGTCACCGGCAAAAATATTCGCAAAATAAAGAGCTACCCGATGCCGTACACACCTGTGCGGCGCTTCACGGACACCTTAGAGGTAGCTCATGCACACGACTTTAAACGCTCATTCATCCGCCCCTGCGGCCCCTGCCATGCCAGTATCATTCCCGGTCCAGGAACGCTTTATGCGCCTGCCGGAAGTGATCCACGTCTGCGGCCTGTCCCGCTCGACCATTTACGACCTCATCAGCCGCAGTGCTTTTCCGGCGCAGGTGTCGCTTGGCGGCAAGAACGTCGCGTGGCTTGCCAGTGAAATCAGCGCCTGGATGAATGCACGCATCGCCGCACGCGGTCGGGAACGTGCAGCATGATCTTCACCAACTCTTGAGATTTTCCGCCATGCTGCATTTTCCTTTGTTCCCCGGCTTGCACGCCGGGGCCATTCCCTGGTACAGTCTTTCTGCTGTCGCAAAATCGGCAGCCGGGATTGGCGTCCTGAATATCTCAATGGCGACACCAGACGCCCAATGCGTCTTTTTTTGTGTCCATGCCTTAGTGCAACCATTTTTCGGGCTGCGGTTTTATTGCCGTAGTGCCGTCTGTGTAATGGTGGCCCGGGCGGGGGCTTCTCACGAAGCGCCGGTATCCATTGAGGCCGGTTACGCCAACCCCGTCCGGGCTACCACCAGTGAAATTGGCGTTTCCGGTGGTGGCGATAACCGCTACTCAATGGAGACTGCCATCATGGCTACGGTCCTGAATTCCCCATACCCTCAGTTTGTTTTCGTCTTTGCCGCCGTGCGCCGTACTGAGCGCCAGCAGCGTATCCACATGCTCCGCACCGTTGCCGCTGACGAACGTGCCGCCCGCCTGACGCTGGCCCGCGACTACGTACTGTCCCTTGCCGCCCGCCTGCCGGTCCGGGAGGTGCGCGCATGACTCACGCCACCATTTCCCACGCCGACCTGTTACGCCTCGAGCACCTTCGCAACGCCGGACGTTTTATCAGTGACATGACCCTGCTTCAGGAGTGTCACGAGCAGCCACCGACTTCACAGCAGGCGCAGCTGAACTCGCTGATTTTCCTCATCACCGAGCAGCTGGACGGAGTGGTAAACCGCTGTCAGGACGGCTGGATGAACGGGGAGGTTGAGCCATGAGCGCACATACCCTTTCAACTGAGCTGCGTTCCGCGCTTTCACGCCGCGCAGTGGCCTGCGCCTGGCTGACCGTCTGCAGCGAACAGAAGCGCTATCCCGGCCTGACGCTGGCGCGTCTTGAGCACGCCATTGAAACCGAGCTGGAGGGCTTCTACCTGCGCCAGCACGGACGCCAGCGCGGTCAGGAAATTGCCTGCGCGCTGCTCGACGATCTGCTGGCCGCCGGGCCGCTGAAGTCGGTTCCGTGCCTGAGCTTTCTGGGACAGGTGGTGATGGATGAACTCTGCGGGCGTCTCAAAGACGCGCCGGTGCTGCACTGAGGAAGAAAAGAACAATGAAAATGACCGTATCAGACGCGGCAAAAGCCGCACAGGGCCAGTGGCCCCGCATCCTGCCCGCGCTGGGCGTGAAGGTGGTAAAGAACCGCCATACCTCCTGCCCGGTATGCGGCGGAACCGACCGCTTCCGCTTTGACGACCAGGAGGGGCGCGGCACGTGGATTTGTAATCAGTGCGGTGCCGGTGACGGCATGGATCTGGTGAAAAAGGCCCTCTCACTGAGCCTGACCGAAGCCGCCGCGCGCGTTAACGGCCTGACCGGCTGCCTGCCACCGGCGGACAACACGCCTGCCGCCAGCGCGGGCGAAGATAACGAAGCCGCCCGTGCCGCCGCCGTGAAGCAGGCACAGCAGCTGGTCAGCAGCGCGCAGCATGCCAGCGGCAATGCCTATCTGTCCCGCAAGGGCTGGCCGCATCAGTCCTGCCTGACGCTGGCAAAGCCGCTAAAGGTCGCGCTAACGGCCTATCGTGCCGGTGATTTGCTCGTTCCCCTTCATGATACGGGCGGCCAGCTGGTGAACGTGCAGCTGATTAACGCCACAGGTGAAAAGCGCACGCTGAAGGGCGGCCAGGTAAAAGGCGCATGTCACGTTCTCAGCACCGGCAAACCGGCAGCGCGCATCTGGCTGACGGAGGGCTACGCCACCGGCCTGACGGTGCACAACCTGACCGGGGATGAGGTGTGGATTGCACTGTCGTCCGTTAACCTCCTTTCTCTGGCTGGCCTTGCCCGTGAAAAGCACGCCGCACTGCCGCTGCTGATTGCCGCCGACCGCGACCTGAACGGCGACGGCCAGACTAAAGCAAGGCAGGCAGCCGAAGCCAGTCGCGCCGCCGTGGCCCTGCCGCCGGTGTTCGGTGACTGGAATGACGCCTTCATGCAGCACGGTGAGGAAAGCACCCGGCTGGCGCTGGCCGAAGCCGCCACGCCGCCTGCCGCCAGTCCCTTCGACGTAATGAGCGAGGCGGAATTTTCAGCCATGAGCGCCAGTGAAAAGGCGGAGCGCGTGGCGGAGCACTACCGCAGCGCGCTGGCCGTGGACGCCAGCGGGGAAATTCTGTCACGCTACCGCTCCGGTGCGTGGAAGGTGATTTCCGGGAAGCAGTTTGAGCGCGACGTGGCGAAGCTGTTTCAGCGCCTGCGCGCGCCGTTTTCGGCGGGCAAGATTTCGGGCATAGTGGACACGCTGAAGCTGATGCTGCCGCAGCAGGCCGACCCGGCGCGCCGCCTGATTGGCTTCCGTAATGGCGTGCTGGACACCCGCACCGGCGGCTTCAGCCCGCACAGTAAAGACTTCTGGCTGCGCACGGTCAGCGAGGTGGACTACACAAAGCCCGTTCAGGGTGAAACGCTGGCAGACCATGCGCCGCACTTCTGGCAGTGGCTCGATCGTGCCGCCGGACGGGTCCCGGCCAAACGCGACATTATTCTGGCCGCGCTGTTTATGGTGCTGGCGAACCGCTACGACTGGCAGCTGTTTCTGGAAGTCACCGGTCCTGGTGGCAGTGGTAAAAGCATCATGGCGGAAATCGCCACCCTGCTGGCCGGAACGGACAACACTACCTCCGCCACCATTGAAACGCTGGAGTCGTCGCGCGAACGCGCCGCAGTGATTGGCTACTCGCTGATTATCCTTCCCGACCAGGAAAAGTGGAGCGGCGACGGCTCGGGCATCAAGGCAATTACTGGCGGCGATGCGGTTTCCGTGGACCCGAAGTACCGCGACGCCTACTCAACCCATATCCCGGCGGTGATTCTGGCGGTGAACAACAACCCGATGCGCTTCACCGACCGCAGCGGGGGCGTGTCGCGCCGCCGGGTGATCCTGCACTTCCCGGAAATTATCCCGGCAGACGAGCGCGACCCGCAGCTGAAGGAAAAAATCAGCGGTGAGCTGGCCGTCATTGTGCGCCAGCTGATGCAGCAGTTCAGCCAGCCGCAGCAGGCCCGGTCGCTGCTTCAGTCGCAGCAGAACTCTGACGAGGCGATGCGCATCAAGCGCGATGCGGACCCGATGGTGGACTTCTGCGGCTACCTGTTCACCACGGCGGAGCCAAACGCGCTTTACATGGGGAACGCCAGCATCAGGCCGCTTCAGCCAAGACGTTATCTCTATCATGCCTACCTGGCCTACATGGAAGCCAACGGCTACAGGAATCCGCTCAGCATGAAGATGTTCGGCCTTTCGCTTGAGAGCATCATGCGGGAGTACGGACAACACTACATGAAGCGGCGTACAAAGCTGGGGGTGCAGACCAACCTGGACCTGACGGAAGAAAGCAGCACCGACTGGCTACCGAAGTGCGACGCCCCTACAGCGGCATGACTACGCAGAACCGGCGAAAGCCGGTTTTTTTACGCCGAAACTTCACCGGTGATGAATGATATCCTTCACCCTACATCTATCATTCATCGCTTAAGCAACTGATATATATATATAAATAAAAATGGAAAGTGAACAGTGTGAAGGATTTCCTATAAAATCTTTTTCTGACTTTACCCCTTCTTAACAAGCGAATAATGTGTTTGTTCCGCAAAATGCCAAACATGCACATTAGCGATTGTACGTACTTTCCTTGTAAACCACTACGAGGCGATTTTGTTTTGCTGTTCAAACGGATTCGGTACAACGCCCTAGCAATGGACCGCATCCCTGTTATACAGCCAAAACCGAAACAATATTCGTTGAGTATTTCGCAGTGACTGCCGATAATACGCAAATTAGATGTAGTAAGGTCACCCGGAAAAGCATAATGTCATATCACGTCACGTACCTACTGAGATTTAAACACCCCAGCAATAACGCTAATTCTATTTTATGAGATAATGAAAAAAATGAATCAAGAAAATTTGAATAAAATTTATAAAGAGCATTCATTCAAATACAATAAACACTTGACTCCTGAACTCGATATCACATCACTAGTATTAAAATCTCACCTTTTCTTGGAAGAAATTTTACATGAAATCATTTTACTTCAATGTAAGAATCCTAAGGCTTTAGATAGCATTCAATTCTCCTTTCATCATAAATTGAAATTAGCAGAAGCGCTTCACGGAGCTCATTTCTATAATTTTGAAATTCCATTTCGCATTTGGCCCGTGCTCGACGCGCTCAATAAACTCAGAAATGAGTTAGCTCACAGGATAGATAGTTCAAAACTCGACGAAAAGATTGTTAAATTCTTAAGAACATATGATGATAATTTTGCAGAGACAAAAGAATTAAGTTCAATTAATGAAATTCTAAAAAAACCTGAGCTTTTAAAGGCTAGAGTGCGCTATATATTGAATTACATGCTCGGATGCCTTGGGTTTATTCATGGTTTAATTTACTTAAATCCACCCGAAAAATTTTTAGCATCTCTATTCGAAGAAATCAATATTAAAACATGTGCAGAACGCATCATTATTCCTAATGAGATAAAATGATGTCGTCAACCACGTTAAAAGGCCGTTGCGAGGCGATTTTTTTTGCTCCCTATTACGGGCATTCGGTAGTCCGCTAAAACGCCGAGCAGTGCAGCCGCACTATGCCGAACCGTACGATACTGATATGATTGATGCCGAAATTTATTCATCTAAAGGAACTAAAATGACTGACCGGGTGATATTGCAGCGTGAGATTTCTGAACTTATGAGCGGGCTGCACGAAAGCATCTTAAAATATGCAGCTGAACGAGCCGAACACCATAAATGTGAGGTTTATATGTGCGTGAACAACAAATCGCAATGCGATCAGATACTAAAACGAATTTTTGAAAAAAGTGTTGTCAACAAACTTAAGTCAAATCAGAGTATCACCGTTAACGGTCGGAAACTGAGCTTATATTCGCCCATGACCCTGAATAAAAGTTATCTGCCGGAAGCTGTATATTTATTAATGTTCCCCAGCCCTGAACTTCTGAAATCTGTTGAATATCAGGCTAGCCTTAGACCCGTTCATGAAATCATCGTTTTTACCGAGTCAGACGAACATACAGAGGCTACGGATAACTGGATGTCAGAACATGACGTTCGCATGCTGGGAACCGGAAAAACAGCCTAATATAAGCCGCCAGCAGGTGGCTTAATTTAGCCTGTTTTCGGGCACGCCTTTCTACGGATTGTTGACAGCCAGCATCACTGGCGTAGCTTACCCTTGTGTTAATTTTCTCTTTTTTTCAGCAACTCGCTTCGCTTTCATTTCCATTCTGCGAAGATAGGCTTGGGACTTCGATGCGCGAATCTGAACTAGACGTTCCCTGATAGAGGCTGCCGGATTGAACCCCCCTTCCCATGACACGTGTTTTATTTTGAACTTTCGACAAATATCCTCTGACAGCTCAATCACATAAAGGCCATGCTTTGCATAAAGTTCCTGCCGCTTGGCATAATAAGCAGTGAAATCTGGTGCATCGTCGAAGTAACTGTCATTAAGGTTTGAGAGTTCACTGATTACTTGAGCACGCTTGGAATCAATGCTGTGCAGCCTGTAAAGTAAATCTGCATCAAGGTATTTATAATCGCCTTTCACCGATGATAAGTTGAGGTCAGGCTTTTCATAATCCATTACTTTGTGTTCACGTTGAGGATCATAAACTCCCTCGTTATAAGACAAGAACTCACATCGCGAAATATACTTATCAAGCAAAAAAATAAGCTGTACGACTATATGACGCTCTTCTCTTTTTCTTTTTTTCGTCTCCCAAACCACCTCTTTAACTGTGTTAAAGATCAGCGGAGCTGCTACAGCTGCTGCTGCTCCAAGTAAAGCCCACGTTTCCTTCTCCATTCAAATTCCAAACTTTGCAAGCCACTGTTGACTGACATCTTATATCGTGTGTACCGGCAGAGCGATATCTGGCGCACCGAAGTAGGATGTGGAGTACCAAGATTCGGTAAAATGCCCCTAAGACCGAATCGCGTCCGCAGCGGCGCTGAAAACTATATTTTGTGCCTAAATCGTTCAGAATAATACCAGATATAGTTGTTAGGCGGTCCGCGCCGGGGCAGAACGCGCCGTTTTTCCCGCTGTGCCCTTCGATAAAAACCGGCAAAGTAGGATTTCCACGAATATAATTTACTGTCAGCAGGGTTTTTTCTTGCTTTTTTACAGGCTTAATAATGACGAGGTTTATTACAAAATGTCATTACTAACATGAACCTATGTCAGTTTCTTGCGTATAGTTAGCATAACTGAACTTAAATTCACTGCTTTGCACACACAAAACTTATCGAAGATGAACGTTCAAAATTTCAGCGTCATAATTTACTTCAAGCAACATTAAATGTGCATTGGTTTGATAATTTTAGTGCGAGAAAGTACGCTATACCCTCCTCCATAACGAGCTTTAATAAAAAGTAATTGGTATACGCATTGGTATACTTAAGCTAAGTGAATTCATAATTTTTATTTATATTCATAAAGATAACTTAGACATTCAGATTCTGCCAGCGCCACCCTTTCCCCTGAAATCCCGCCCCCCTGCCGGCTTTTCGTCTCCTTCATTCTTCCTGTAACCTCTTCAGCACACCCTCTTTAAATCAGTCACTACCCGCGCTCATCCCATTCCTGCGCACCAACTCAGCGCACTCATATTTTGCACTGCATCACACTTATCACTTTGCCCTTCCTTTTAATCCCTGATTTTGAAGGTTTTTTAGATTGGCACACTTCCTGCAAACTTTTCAGTCACATCGTTCCCCAGGGATGATGATCTCAAAGATTTGGCATCAGCCGTTAACCGTCCGGATATCTGCGACGCCATAAGAGTGGCATACAGAGCGGGCGGAATCTGGCTGCATTACAGAACGTACTTCCGGAGAGAGCCATGACCTCAATTAGCGAACCAGTGGTAATAGCGAAACACAGCAAGTGGGTACAGCTTCTGCTTGGATTGATCTGCATGGCAGCCATTTCCAGCCCGCAGTACGTCTGGACGCTGCTGACCAAACCGATGATGGCCAGACTCGGCGTCGGGCTGGCGGAACTGCAGGTAACGTTCTCAGTGCTGATTATCCTGCAGACCTTTTTCTCACCCTTTCAGGGTCGGCTGGTGGAGCGTTTTGGCCCGCGTCTGCTGATCTCGATAGGTACGGTGATGGCTGGCTTCAGCTGGGTCATTGCCGCCCGGGTCGATAGCCTGGCCGCACTTTATCTGGTTTATGGCTGCCTCGGCGGACTGGGCACGGGGATTGTTTATATCGGCGTCGTGGGGCTGGTGATGAAATGGTTTCCACAGCAGCGCGGTTTTGCCGCCGGAACCGTGGCGGCGGGCTACGGCATGGGTGCGATTTTTACCACCTTCCCCATCTCCATCTCTCTCAACAGCTACGGCCTTGAACAGACAATGACGGTTTTTGGCCTGCTCTTCGCCGCGGTGGGTCTTCTCGCCAGTCAGAACTTAAGGCTGCCCGGAACCAGCATGATGACGCCGGTCAGCACATCATCCGCACCGGTGGTAAGTCAGCGCCAGTTTAAATCCGGGGAAATGCTGCGTCAGCCGCTGTTCTGGCTGATGTTTGTGATGATGACGATGATGTCGACCTCGGGTCTGATGGTGACGTCGCAGATGGCGATTTTTGCCGAAGACTTTGGCATCAGCAAGGCGATCATTTTCGGTATGGCCGCGCTGCCTCTGGCGCTGACCATCGATCGTTTCACTAACGGCTTAACGCGACCGCTGTTTGGTTTTATCTCCGACCGCTATGGGCGTGAAAACACCATGTTTATTGCCTTCGCACTGGAGGGCGTGGCGATGACGCTGTGGCTGGCGTGCCGTGAAGATCCGTTGCTGTTCGTTCTGCTCTCAGGCGTCGTCTTCTTTGGCTGGGGTGAAATCTTCTCGCTTTTTCCCTCCACACTCACCGACACCTTCGGCAGTGAAAATGCCTCAGCCAACTATGGCTGGCTTTATATCTCTCAGGGCATAGGCTCGATCTTTGGCGGCCCGCTGGCGGCGCTGATGTATCAGCACACCCATAACTGGCACCTGGTCTTTGGCTGCGCGATTACCTTCGACTTCATCACGGCCGGGCTGGCGTTATGGGTTCTCAAGCCGTGGCGGGCACGCTTTATGCGCCGGTAAGTCTGGCGCTGGCGACGCAGAACATACAGTGTACAGCCGGGACCCGAAGTCCCGGCCAGAAAAGCAGCGCCATCCCTCACCATGCCCGGAATCGCCATACGACTCTCACCCTCCGCCCGCTGTCAGATGGATCAGTTCCCTTCATGAAAACGTTAAAGCGTAAGCTTAAACGGTCAAAACCACATAAACGGTCACAAACAGTCATGCCTTTCCCGTAATAGCGGTATAGTCTGTTCAGCCGGTATTTTGTTTTTACCGGCCCTCAGCGCGAAAATATGTGAGAGGAATCACTTTCAACTGCAATTAATTGCATGGCTTTGCATGTTTTATTTCGACTTCATCACTTAATAAAGGGCGTCACTATTTGCCCACGTGGACTCCTGCCCAGTCCACATTTTCCCATGTTCGCTTCCAGTAATTTATCTCCATCGGAGGAAAAGTATGTTGCCGATTGAAAGACAGCAAAGAATTATTAATGAGATTAATATTAATGGCCGGGTAATTGTCTCAGAACTGGTCACGCTTTGTCAGGTTTCACAGGAAACCATTCGCCGGGATTTAAGCCAGCTGGAAAAGCGCGGTTTATTACAGCGCAGCCATGGCGGCGCTGTACTGATAAAAAAACAAAGCACCGGCACGCCGGGAAATAACAGAATCGCTAAAGAGAACGAATTATCCTTCCGGCAGCGAATTAATGAGCACGCTGATGAAAAAATGATCATTGCCAAGCGTGCGCTCGACTTTATCAGCCCCGGCGACTGCATCCTGCTGGATAGCAGCACCACCTGCTGGTATCTGGCGCGACAGCTGCCGGACATTGAGTTAACGGTATTAACCAATTCGCTGCGTATCGTGCAGACGCTGGCGGCGCGCGGCAGTATCCGCACGATCTGCCTGGGTGGGGAATATTCCGATCGCGATGAAGATTTTCACGGCGTGGTGGCCGAGCAGCCACTGCGTGAATTTCAGATTAATAAAATCTTTTTTTCCTGTAGCAGTCTGGGCAACGACGGATATTTACGCGAAGGCAATGAGAATAATGCGCACCTGAAACAACAGATGCTGCTGGCCGCAGAAAGAAAACATCTTTTAATGGATGGCAGTAAATTTCTGCGTCCCTCTTTTGCCCGTATCTGTCACTACCGTGATGTCGATTTTCTTATTACCGACCAGTTAAAAGATAAAGAGCTTGAACAGGAACTGGCATGGAATGGTGTCAACGTCATCGTCTGTTCTCAGCGTTATCAATCCATGCAGCTAATTAAAAATTAATCCGGAGTCTGTATGAAAAAACATCTTATCGCCTGCTCTCTGCTTGCCCTGTTTGCCGCCTCTGGTGCGCAGGCCGCAGATAAATTACGTATGGGTATTGTGGTCAAAATAGGCGGTATTCCCTGGTTCAATGCCATGGAGACAGGCATTAAAAGTGAAGCGGCTAAACGCGGTATCGATGCGTGGATGGTGGGGCCGACCGCCGCGGACCCGGCGCTTCAGGTGCGCGCCATTGAAGATTTGATTGCGCAGAAAGTCGATATCATCGGCGTGGTGCCCAACGACCCGAAAGTGCTGGAGCCGGTGCTGAAACGGGCCCGTGACGCCGGTATCGAAGTGATTACCCATGAGTCACCCGGCCAGCAGGGCGCCAACTGGGACTTCGAACTGGTCGATGCGACCACTCACGGCATCAACCATATGAAAGCGCTGGCGAGCTGCATGCACGACGAAGGCAAATATGCCATGTACGTCGGCAGCCTGACGGTGCCTCTGCATCAGCAGTGGACCGACGCCGCGCTCACTTATCAGAAAGAACACTATCCCAGAATGCAACTGGTCACCGACAAGTTTGGCGTCGGCGAATCGCTGGATGACTCCATCCGTACCACCAATGAGCTGATGTCAAAATATCCCGATCTGAAAGGGATCCTGGCGTTTGGTTCACAGGGGCCTATCGGCGCCGGGCGTGCGGTGATGAACCGTAAAAAAATTGACCAGGTCTGCGTCATTGGCTCTTTCAGTCCGGGCCAGGGTGCCTCGCTGGTGCAGCGTAACGCCATCAAAGGGGGCTACATCTGGAATCCCGAGACCGCGGGCGAAGTCTTTGTCCGCATCGCCGACATGATGCAGAAGAAGGAGCCGATCACCGACGGCATGACGATTGAGGGGCTGGGCAAAGTCAAAGTGGATGAAGCCACCCACACCATTCTGGGTAACAGCACCGAAAGTCTGGATAAAGCCAACCTGCCAAAACTGGTAAAAATGGGGCTCTGATATGCAAGAGGTCACTCCACAGACACTGATTGCGCTCGGGAATCTGTCGAAAACATTTGGTGGTAACCGCGCTCTCAGCGATATCTCCCTGACTCTGCGGGCAGGCGAAGTGCACTGCCTTGCGGGTACCAACGGCTGTGGCAAGAGCACTCTGATCAAAGTTATCTCCGGGGTGCACGCCCCGGACAGCGGCAGCCGCATCACGCTGGGCGACGGTCCGGCGCTGCCGCGCCTCACTACCCGGCAGGCGCGCGACTTCGGTATCCAGGTGATTTATCAGGATCTCTCGCTGTTCCCCAACCTCAGCGTGGCAGAGAACATCGCCTTCGAGCATAACCTCAACGGCCTGCTGCGCTGGCACCACCGCGCACGTCTGCGGGAGAGCGCGCGCACTATCATTACCGAGCTGAAGTTCGATCTCGATCTGGATGAGAAGGTCGCGGCGCTCTCTATCGCGCAGCGTCAGCAGGTGGCAATCTGCCGTGCGCTGGTCGCCGATGCGCGTCTGGTGATCATGGATGAGCCGACCGCCTCCCTGACCCGCACTGAGGTCAATCAGCTGCTGCGTACCGTGCGCTACCTGAAAGATAAGAACATCTGCGTGGTGTTTGTCAGCCACAGGCTGGATGAGGTGCTGGAGATTTCCGACCGCGTAACGGTGATCCGCGACGGACGCAAAATGGGCTGCTGGCCTGCGCGTGAGATGACGCCGCACCATCTGACAGAGCTGATGACCGGCCTGAAACTCGACTATCAGCTGAAAGCCCCGACGCGCAACAGCGATCGCGCCATTCTGGAGATCGAGTCGTTAACCCGCGCCGGTCAGTATCACGACGTCAATTTTAAACTCTATGAAGGTGAGGTGCTCGGACTGTGCGGGCTGCTCGGTTCCGGCCGTACGGAGCTGGCGCTGTCGCTGTTCGGCATGACCCGTCCCGACAGCGGCAAGATCTGGCTCGACAGCAAGCCGGTGCGCTTTCGCGGCCATGAAGATGCGATCAAAGCGGGCATCGGCTACGTCTCGGAAGATCGGCTGACGCTGGGCCTGGTGCAGCAGCAGTCGGTGGCGGACAACATGGTGCTGCCGATCCTCGACAAGCTGCAGAACCGCTTTCACCTGATCGATGAGTACCGTAAGAACAAGCTGATTCTGCAGTGGATCCAGCAGCTTGGCGTGCGCGTCGCCGATCCAAATCTTGCCATCTCCACCCTCTCCGGCGGTAACCAGCAGAAAATTGTGCTGGCGAAATGGGTGCTGACCCAGCCGCGCATTCTGATCCTCGACTCCCCCACCGTCGGCGTCGATGTGGGTGCCAAGGCCAGCATCTATCAGCTGATCCATGAGCTGGCGAAAGAGGGTCTGTCGATCATCCTGATCTCCGACGAGGTGCCGGAGGTCTGGTACAACTGCGACCGGATCCTGCACTTCCGCGATGGCACGATCCATGCTGAATACCAACCCGATAGCGTCGAACAGCAGCAGCTGGCGGAGGTGATCAATGCCTGACTTTTCCCGTTTCCGTCCGCACTCCAGTCAGGGCTGGCTCGCCTGGGTGCTGCTGGCGTTCATTCTGTTTTTCTCGCTCGCCAGCGACCAGTTTCTCACCATGCAGAATCTGCTGGATCTGGCGGAGAGCTACGCCGTTACCGGCATCTTTGCGCTGGGCCTGTTTGTGGTGCTGGTCACCGGTGGGATCGATATCTCGTTTGCGGCCGTCGCCTCGGTGGTGCAGTACCTGCTGGCGTCGCTGTTTGTGCAGTTCCAGTTCGACAATGCGCTGCTCAGCATTCTGCTGGCGGTGATGTGCGGCACGCTGTTCGGGGTGCTCAATGCCCTGCTGATCACCACACTGCGGGTGGTCTCCATCATCATCACCATCAGCATGCAGTCGCTGCTGTTCGGGCTGCTGATGTGGGTGACCGGGGGCCGCAGCCTCTACTCGCTGCCGGAATGGTGGATCACGCTGCGCAACGTGCTGCCGTTCAACTGGCAGGGTGAGAGCTTCCAGGTCGGACTGCCGCTGGTCACCATGCTGCTGATCGCCGCTGTCACCGCGCTACTGCTGAACAAAACTAACCTTGGACGCCAGCTCTACGCCGTTGGCGGGGATGCAGAGTCGGCCCGCCGTATTGGTATCCGCGTCGGCCTGATTCACGTGTTCGCTTACGGCTGGCTGGGGGCGATGGCGGCCATCGGCGGGCTGGTGCAGGTCTATCGCATGGGCGAGGTGGTGCCCAACGCGCTGGTTGGCGGCGAACTGGACGTGCTGGCCGCCACGGTGCTGGGCGGTGCCAGCCTGATGGGAGGCAAAGGCACGGTGAGCGGCACGCTGATGGGGGTCTTCCTGATCGCCATTCTCAAGAACGGCCTCAACCTGGTCGGCGTCTCGAACTACTTCATGAATATCGTGGTAGGCGGCGTCATCATGATTGCGATCGCCGTGACCCACTACAAAAAACGCAAAGAAACTGACGTCAGTTTCGTGTGACCGAGGGCACTGATGATGAAATCACTGACTGCATTGCGACCCGACGGGACCAACATCGGCCTGATGCTGCTGATTGCGCTGGCGCTGGCCACCTTTACGGTGATGCTGCCGGGGCGCTTCCTGACCGACTCCACCTTTATGAGTATGGCGTTTCAGCTGCCGGAACTCGGCTTACTGACGCTGGCGATGTTTATCGCCATCCTCAGCGGCGGCCTGAACCTCGCCATTATCGCGACCGCTAACCTCACAGCGCTGTTTATCGCCTGGACGCTGATGAGCGCCCTGCCCGCCGGTGCCGGGATAGCGCTGCAGCTGCTGTGGCTCTTTATCGCCATCCTTGGCGCCATGCTGATCGCGGCCGCGATCGGCGTAGTGACGGGGCTGATGGTGACGCGGATCGGCGCACATCCGATTCTGGTGACGCTGGCGACGATGATGACGCTGAACGGCATCGGGATCTGGCTGACCCACGGCGCGGCCGTCAGCGGCATGCCGCCGGTGGTGCAGGCGCTGGGGGCTGACACGCTGCTGGGCATGCCGCTGCCGCTCTGGGTGTTCCTAGTCGCCGCCGCGCTGCTGGCGCTGTTCCTCGGTAAAACCCGTGCCGGTAAATGCATCTATATGGGCGGCAGCAACATCAACGCCACCTGGTTCAGCGGGATCAACACCCATCGCATGGTAATGCTGGTCTATGTGATCTCCAGCCTGCTCTGCGTGCTGGCGGGGCTGATCATGATGGCGCGCTTCAACTCCGCCCGTATGGGCTACGGCGACGCCTATCTGCTGCTGACAGTGCTGGCCATTATTCTCGGCGGCACCGATCCCAACGGGGGCTTCGGCCGTGTGACCGGCGTGGTGCTGGCGCTGATTGCGCTGCAGGTGCTCTCCACCGGTTTCAATCTGATGAATATCAGCCAGCACGTAAGCCTGGCCATGTGGGGCGCGGTGCTGATTGTGGTTCTCGCCTTCAAACAATTCAAAACCCGATTCAACGAACACCGTGCCGTAAAGCTCAGCAGGCTGGCCGCGGTGCTTAATCCTCTGACTGAAAAGAAGGAAGTATGATG
The DNA here is from genome assembly GCF_000255315.1 of Pantoea sp. Sc1. Lineage (NCBI taxonomy): Bacteria > Pseudomonadati > Pseudomonadota > Gammaproteobacteria > Enterobacterales > Erwiniaceae > Pantoea > Pantoea sp. Sc1. Next base: position 1,115,205 of record NZ_AJFP01000001.1, on the reverse strand, counting down.
CGTACTCAAATCTCCCCGTCACTGATGTGTATGAACCTGATGGAGATCAAGCACCAGCTGCAGATCCTCGACTCGCGCGCTGACTTTCTTCATGTGGATATCATGGATGGTCACTACGTTAAGAACATCACGCTCTCTCCCTTCTTTATTGAGCAGATCCGTCCTTTTACCCGCGTGGCGATCGACGTGCATCTGATGGTGGAAGAGCCAACCGACTTTATCGAGGCGGTCGCCAGAGCGGGCGCTGACTATATCTGTCCGCACGCGGAGACCATCAATCGCGATGCGTTTCGCGTCATTAACCTCATCCGCAGCTTCGATAAAAAGGTGGGCGTGGTGCTGAATCCGGCGACGCCGGTGTCATACCTTCAGCACTATATCCATCTGCTTGATAAGATCACCGTGATGACGGTCGACCCCGGCTACGCCGGCCAGCCCTTTATTCCGGAAATGGTGGAAAAGGTGCGTGAGCTGAAAGCGCTGAAGGAGCAGCACGGCTTTCACTATCTGATCGAGATCGACGGCTCCTGCAACACCCGCACCTATCACCAGTTGATCGGTGCAGGCGCGGAAGTGCTGATTGTCGGCACCTCCGGCCTGTTCAATATCCATGACGATTTAGCCACCGCGTGGGAGATGATGCGCGATAGCATTGATGAGGCCCAGGGGCTGGCGAAGGTGTCCGCATGAGATCACGCTGGCTCGGTATCGATATCGGCGGCACCGGTACCCGGCTGCAGCTGATGGAAGAGGGGGGCGTCTGGAGCAGCTTTCGCAAGGTGCCCACCATCAGCTGGGCGCAGCAGCCCGATGCGCTGCAGGCCCTGGCACAGCTCATTGATGAAACGCTGGAGCAGCAGCCGGTCAGCGGCATCATGCTGGGGCTGCCCGGCATCCTCAGCCGCGACAGGAAACAGGTGATCTCGCTGCCCTTTATTCAGGCGCTGGATCATCAGCCGGTGGCGGCGCGTCTGGCGGCGCAACTCGGCGTGCCGGTCGCGATGGACAAAGATGTGAACCATCTGATGCTGTGGGATCTGCTGCAGCTGGAGCAGCTGCCGGATAACGCCGTGGGCCTCTATCCCGGCACCGGGATGGGCAACAGCCTGTGGCTGAATGGCCATTTTTATCACGGCGAGCATGGTGGTGCAGGCGAACTGGGCCACGTGCCCGTCGCCGGAAACGATCTCCCCTGCCCGTGCGGCAATCGCGGCTGTGCGGAGACCCTGACCTCGGGTCACTGGCTGAGTCACTGGGCCGCTCTGAACGCCGCCGACACGCCTATCGCCGCGCTGTTTACCCGCCACGGGGAGCAGCCGGAACTTCAGGCGTTTGTGCGACGTCTGGCGCAGCTGATCGCCACCGAGATGAATATACTCGACCCGGAATATCTGATCCTTGGCGGCGGCGTGCTGGCAATGGCTGATTTTCCGCTGGCCCTGCTGCGCAGCCAGATCCAGCAGCATCTGCGGCCACCGGTCACACGCGAAAACCTGAAGATTGTTTTCAGCCACTCAACCGACTACACGGGCTGTCGCGGTGCCTGTCTCGCCGCCGAACGCCTGTTCAGGAGCGCAGGATGAAAGGAAAAGTGTGTGTGTTCGGCTCTTTTAATCTCGATGTAGTCGCCGTGATGCGTCGCTTTCCGCTACCGGGTGAGTCGCTGACGGCGCACCACAGCATGATGGGTGCGGGCGGAAAAGGAGCAAATCAGGCCACGGCGGCGCTGCGCGCAGGTGCGCGGGTGCACTACATCGGGAAAGTGGGTAACGACGATTTCGGCCTCTTTGCGCGTCGTCATCTGGAGAAAACCGGCTTTGACGCCATTACGCTCTTTACCTGTAAGGAGAAGCCCACCGGTAACGCCCTGATCTATGTTGCAGGCGATGATGCGGAAAATATGATTTCGGTTTATCCCGGCGCCAATACCACCGTGACGGCCGCAGAGGTGACGCGCTGTCAGCCGACGGTAGCCGCCGCAGATATCCTGCTGGTGCAGCTCGAAAATAACCTCAGCGCCATCCAGCGCATGATCGACAACGCCCGAGCCAGCGGCACCTTTGTGATCCTCAATCCGGCCCCCTGGCAAAAAGTCAGCGATGCGCTGCTGGCAAAGATCGATCTGCTGACGCCCAACAGCACCGAGGCGACCCAGCTCAGCGGCGTAACCGTCACCGATTTTGACAGCGCCCGCCGCGCCGCCGCGGTGCTGCATCGCAAAGGGGCGCGTCAGGTGATCATCACGCTGGGCATCGCCGGAGCGCTGCTGTCAACGCCTGCGGAGCAGCAGCGCATTCCGCTCTTCCCGGCGCAGCCGCGCGATACCACCGGTGCGGGAGACGCATTCAATGGCGCGCTCGCCGCCCGGCTCGCTTCGGGCGATGACCTGCCGCAGGCGGCGCGCTTTGCTGCGGCATTTGCCTCACTCTGTGTCGAGCGTGCTGGCGCGGCCGACTCCATGCCCTCCTATGCCGAGGCGCTGGCACGCCTGCAGGCGCACCCGGAGTGTCTTGTCGAGCCGATTGAGAGTATCACCGCCTGACGCAGACAGCCCGATTACGCGGCAGTGTCATCTGCCGCCTCTCCCCCTTTACAGCCCCCGTCCAGACACGAAATAATAGCGCCACACGCCAGGCCCCCTGGCAGCCTCTGAACCGACGTTAATCCAGCGGACCCCATTATGACCAACGAAATCCCTCTTAAGTATTACGATGTCGCCGATGAGTATGCGACCGAGTCCGCGAAGCCGGTGGACGAAGCGGAACGCACTCCGCTGGCGCACTACTTCCAGCTGCTCATCACCCGTTTAATGAACAACGAGGAGATCAGTGAAGCGTCGCAGCAGGAGATGGCGCGTGAAGCGGGCATCGACGAGCAGCGTATTGATGATATCGCTGAATTCCTGAACCGCTGGGGCAATGAGTAACGGCGATTGATCCTCAGGCGGGCCTGCGCTTTCCGGCAGCCCGTCTGGTGCGCCTGCCCGATCGCTCCGCTGCGGAGCACGGCGCCGGACAGCCTGATATCCCCGCCTTCCCCTTTTCCGCCCCGCTTTTTACCCCGCCGCCTGACGCGCCGCCGCCCCTGGCATGCCGGAAAATTATCGTCCAGACTGATATAGTCTGCGCAGGCATTGTGTTTTACACTGCGCGCTGTAAAAACTGAGCAGAGTAAGCAGGCAAGAAAAATGGCGATGAACGGAACAATCACAACCTGGTTTAAAGATAAAGGATTCGGCTTTATCAAAGATGAAAACGGCGATAACCGCTATTTTCATGTGATTAAGGTCGCCAATCCTGATCTGATTAAGAAAGATGCGGCGGTAACGTTTGAGCCAACCACCAACAACAAAGGCTTATCCGCCTATGCGGTGAAGGTGGCCCCGGAGAGTAAATATATCTTCATCGCGGGCGAGCGGCTGAAAATCACCTCGATCAAGTCTTACCTGGTCTACAGCGAAGAAGTGCCAGCGGATACCGGTATCGACAAAGAGAACGCGGTGCTCTCAGTGGGTCTGCTGCTGAATAACATCCGGCCTAAATCAGACGCGAAACCGGGTGAGATGCGCTCGCTGAAAAAGCTGGCGGTCACCACCTTCCAGGGCTCGACGCTGATCTTCTCCGAAGATGAGATCGACATTGAAAGCACGGTCAAAGTGCTCAAGTCCCTGAAGTAACCCGCCGCAGGGCCGGATGCCTGTGCGCCGCCGCACAAGGATACCGGCCCGCTGCCCCTCTCTCCCTGAACCTGTCCCGTCGCTGCGCATCTGACGCCATGCTCCCTAGGTTTCTCTGTTGCACCACGGGGCCGCACGTATCCCCTTCTGCTTCAGCACGCCACCCTCTGACAGCCTGCGGAAAAAAACCGGTCAGAAACGCGGGTCAGGCAAGGATCATCCCCCTGAAGCGTTTTCCAGGGTAGAATTACAGACTTTGTTCACGCATGGCTCAGGTTTTCCATCAGCGCAAATTGATACGAAAAGTGGGTGAAATAAGGTATAAAGCCGCATGAAAATCCCAAACAGAATTCAGCCCCTGGTCGATGACGGCCTGATTGACGATGTGCTGCAGCGCCTGAAAAGCGGCAAGGAAGCAGACGTCTACACCGTGCTTTGCGGTGACAAAGTGCAGTGCGCCAAAGTCTATAAAGAGGCGACCCAGCGCAGCTTTAAGCAGGCGGTTCAGTATCAGGAAGGCCGGAAAACCCGCAACAGCCGTAACGCCCGCGCCATGCAGAAAGGCTCAAAGTTTGGCCGTAAGCAGCAGGAAGAGTCCTGGCAGACCGCCGAAGTCGACGCCCTGTTTCGTCTGGCTAACGCCGGTGTGCGCGTGCCTCAGCCCTATCTCTGCATCGACGGGGTATTGCTGATGGAGCTGGTCACCGACGCCAATGGTTCGGTCGCGCCGCGCCTCAGCGACGTGACGCTCTCCGAAGAGGAGGCGATCACCGATTTTAACACCATGATCCGCAACATCGTTCGGATGCTCTGTGCCGGTATCGTTCATGGTGACCTGTCGGAGTTCAACGTCCTGCTGGATGATCAGGGACCGGTGATCATCGACCTGCCTCAGGCGGTGGATGCGGCGGCCAACAACCATGCGGAGTCGATGTTCGCGCGTGACGTGAATAACATCACCGCCTACTACGGGCAGTTCGCCCCGCAGCTTTTAAAGACGCGCTATGCCGGCGAGATCTGGCAGCTCTATGAAGAGGGTAAGTTAACCCCGGAAACGACGCTCACCGGCCAGTTTGTGGAAGAGGAGCGCGACGTGGATATGGATTCCCTGCTGGATGAGATCATCACCGCTGAAGATGAGTATTACGAGCGTCAGCGCGCCAGCCGGGAGCGCGACCAGGAATAGGTGCCCCGCCAGTAAAAACGGCAGCGAGTCACCTCGCTGCCGCATGCTCTTTCTTCTGTCACCGCACCAGAACCGTCAGCGCAATCAGGGTGACGCCGATAATCATGACGCTGACAAAAACGCTATCCAGCCTGCTTTTTTTCATCTTCCCCTCCTCAGAACCACTGACCGAAACGACGGATGTAGAGACGTTTCATGCCCTGCGCCACCAGGCAGTAGCTGAACAGCGTCAGCACCAGCCAGGGGAAATATTGCCAGGGCAGCGGCACCAGTCCGACCATCGCGCCCAGCGGTGAGAACGGAATCAGGATGCCCAGTGCCATGATCGCCAAAGTCGTCAGCATCACCGGCAAGGTGGCGCGACTCTGGATAAACGGAATCTTCCGGGTACGCAGCATATGCACCACCAGCGTCTGCGACAGCAGCCCCTCAATAAACCAGCCGGACTGGAACAGTGACTGCACGCCCGCATGGTTCGCGCTGAAGACAAACCACATCAGCGCAAAGGTGGTGATATCAAAAATCGACGAGGTTGGCCCCATCCACAGCATAAAGCGTTTGATGTTGCCGGCATCCCATTTGCGCGGCTTGTTCAGGAACTCACGGTCAACCTTGTCCCACGGCAGCGCCAGCTGGGAGACGTCATACATCAGATTCTGAATCAGCAGATGAATCGACAGCATCGGCAGAAACGGAATAAAGGCACTGGCGACCAGCAGCGAGAAAACGTTGCCGAAGTTCGAGCTGGCGGTCATGTTGAGATACTTAATGATGTTGCCAAAGGTCTCACGTCCCTTTAATACCCCCTCGTTCAGCACCTGCAGATCTTTCTCCAGCAGGATGATGTCTGACGAGGCTTTCGCCACATCCGCCGCGCTGTCTACGGAAATCCCGGTGTCGGCCGTCCGCAGCGCAGGCGCGTCGTTAATACCATCGCCCAGAAATCCCACGGTATGACCGTTCTGCTGCAGCAGGCGCACCAGACGTGATTTCTGCAGCGGCGTCAGCTTGGCAAACAGGGTGCAGCGTTCCGCCTCCAGTGCCAGCTGCGTGTCGTCCATCGCCTCAATCTGTTCGCCGGTCAGCATCGCCGGATCGGTCAGCCCGACATCGGCACAGACCCGCTGCGTCACCAGGGGGTTATCCCCGGTCAGCACTTTCACCGCCACGCCGCTGTCGCGCAGGGCTTTAATCGCCTTACCGGCGCTGGCTTTCGGTGGATCGCGGAAGGTCAGCATTCCCTGGATAACCAGATCGCGCTCATCACTTTCGCTGAGCGGCGCGTGCAGTTCATCATCACGGGTCGCCACCAGCAGCACCCGATAGCCCTGCTGATGGTAGCGTTCGGTCTGCGCCAGCAGCGCCTCGCGCTGTGCCGCATCCAGCGCGACGACTTCATCGCCCTGCCGGACGGCGATGCTCACCGCCAGCATCTCTTCCACCGCCCCTTTGCAGATCAGCTGTGAGCGATGCTGCGCCAGATCTTCCACCAGCACCGAAACGCGGCGGCGGGTAAAATCGAATGGCACCTCATCGATCAGCTGATACTGGCTGCGCCGGGTCTGTGAAATAACCTTGTCTCCGGCGCAGAGCACGGCGCGATCCATCAGGTTTTTTGCGCCACTCTGGCTGCCGCTGTTGAGCCAGGCCAGCAGCAGCACCTCCGCATCCTCCGCGCCCCGGGTATCCAGATGATGCGCCAGCAGAATGGTGTCCTGGGTCAGCGTGCCGGTTTTGTCGGTGCAGAGCACATCCATCGCCCCCAGGTTCTGAATGGCATTGAGCTTTTTAACGATCACTTTGCGGCGTGACATCGCAATGGCGCCTTTTGCCAGGTTGGCGCTGACAATCATCGGCAGCATTTCCGGGGTCAGCCCGACCGCCACCGCCAGCGCAAACAGCGTCGCATCCATCCAGTCGCCTTTGGTAAAGCCGTTGATCAGCAGCACCACCGGCACCATCACCAGCATAAAGCGGATCAGCAGTTTACTGACGCTGTTAACGCCGCGATCAAAAGCGGTCTGCGGACGGCTGCCGGTCAGCGAGGAGGCCAGTGAGCCAAACCAGGTGTCGCCACCGGTCGCCACCACCACGGCACTGGCGGTGCCGCTGGCCACGCTGGTGCCCATCAGGCAGATGTTGGCTGACGCCAGCAGCTCCTGATCGGTTCGGTCATGGGCGTCGATACCGGCATCCAGGCTCTGTTTCTCCACCGGCAGAGACTCTCCGGTCAGCACCGCTTCGCTGATGAACAGATTGCGTGAACTCAGCAGCCGGACATCCGCGGGCACCTGATCGCCGGTGCTGAGCAGAATAATATCGCCCGGCACCAGTTCGCTCATATCCACATCCTGACGCTGTGCGGTTTCACTGCCCGCCTCGCGCCGCAGCACGGTGACCTGGCTGCGCACCAGAGACTGCAGTGCCTGCGCCGCGCGGTTGGTGCGGAACTCCTGCCAGAAACGCAGCAGGCCACTCAGCGTCACCATCGTGCAGATGATGATCACCCCGGAGAGATCGGTCTCCTGACCGGCGCGCAGCGGCAGTATGTAGTCGGTAAACAGGCTGACCAGTGCCAGGACCAGCAGAACATAGATAAACGGATTGTTAAACGCCATCAGCAGCTGCACCAGCGCCGGTGGCGCTTTCTCATGGGCCACTTCATTGCGGCCATAGGTGGCCAGGCGTTTTGCCGCTTCAGCCTGGGTCAGCCCCTGGCGATGCGTGCGCAGGTTCGACAGCGTCATCTCAACGTGCTGACCTGCCTGCCGGGTCACGGCAAATGTTTTTTACTTTTTTATCGTTGCGGTTGCCGGAGGCGAGGATGGCAGCCTGTTCCAGTTTCATGTCGCTCATTTCGACATCTCCCTGTTTTAAAGCAATGGTTGTCCTGCACGCAAAATAACGTGCATGGATAAAACCTGGCGTAGCCGGGTTATTTAATGAGGCGACCCTGAGAAATGAACACGCGTTTCTGACGGCGCAGAAAATAATGTCGCGCGCAGCGAAGCGTGACGCTGTTTAAACACAGCGTAATCCGGGTCTGATATCAGCGGTCGGGCGCAGCCTGAGCTACGCCAGACGAGGCGGAGGAAAAAGGGCTAAGATAAACAGCAGTATAACGCGCACTCCCACAGACAACGGGAAATTATTAAGGAGCGCGATCGGGAATTAAAACGGGGGATCGCTGCTCGCCGGTTGGCAAGCAGCAGAGAAAATTCAGCTTGCCAGAATAATCGTTAATTCAGGGTGACTGTCCAACGGAATACTCCAGTAGTGAGATGCCGCTATTATAAGAAGAGCGGGATTGTGGTAAAGCCGTTTCGTGGGAAATAACCGCTTCGTTGAGGTTCTGTTTCTGCTCAGCCTGCCGCTTCGCTAACAACGCCGTTACGCTGTTATAACCACAACCCATCGCTTATAACTTTAAGGCATATGATTAGCCCATATTCGACTATTCTTCACATCGGCCCTTTCGTAAACTCGCGTAACTTTCTAAGGCAAGGAAATTTCATGAAAACTATAATTCCATCACTGCTGGCGCTGACGCTGGCTGCCTCCTTCACAGCCCAGGCCGCCACCCCCAAAGATACGCTGGTCATCGCGCAGTCCACAGACGATGCAGACAGCTTTGACCCGGCAAAAGGCTTTGAACTGACCAGCGTTCAGGCCTTCACCAACATCTATCAGCGCCTGGTCCAGTCTGACCCGCAGAACCCGGTGGATCTGAAGCCGACGCTGGCGACCGCCTGGCAGCCTGGCAGCGACAACCGCAGTCTGACCTTTGAACTGCGCAAAGATGCGAAGTTCTCTACCGGTAACCCTGTGCGTCCGGAAGATGTGATCTTCTCGCTGGGCCGCGTGGTCAAACTGAACCTGGACCCCTCTTTCATTCTGACGCAGCTCGGCTGGACCAAAGAGAACGTCGATGGCTTCCTGAAAAAGGTCGATGACAACCATGTGCAGATCAGCTGGACCGCCAACGTCAGCCCGACCTATGTTCTGAGCCTGCTCTCCGCCCCGGTCTCCTCAATCGTCGATGAGAAAACCGCGATGGCGAACCAGAAAAATGGCGACTTCGGTAACGCCTGGCTGGCCACCCACTCTGCGGGCAGCGGCCCGTATCAGATCCGTAAAGTGGTCATGCATCAGGTGGTGCTGCTGAGTGCTAACCCGACCTCACCGGCGGGCGCACCCAAAATGAAAAACATCCTGATCAAAAACGTGCCGGAACCGGCCGCGCGTCGTCTGCTGCTGGAACAGGGTGATGCGGATATCGCCCGTAACCTGGGGGCTGACCAGATCGCCGCGCTGAACGGCAAAGCGGGCGTGAAGACCGAAGCGATTCCGATGGCGTCGCTCTACTATATCCAGTTCAACATCGGCGCGAACGACACGCTGAAGAACCCGGCCTTCTGGGAAGCGGCGCGCTACCTGTGGGATTACAAAGGCATCGCCAATGAGCTGCTGAAAGGCCAGTTCGACGTGCACCAGTCCTTCCTGCCCAAAGGCTTCCTGGGCGCGATCAACGACACGCCTTACAGCTACGATCCGGAAAAAGCCAAAGCGATTCTGAAGAAAGCGGGCCTGACCAACGTGACCTTTAAGCTCTCCACCAGCAACCAGCCGCCTTATCTGGATATCGCGCAGGCGCTACAGGGCAGCTTCGCCAAAGGCGGCGTGAAGGTCGAAGTGGTGCCGGGCCTGAGCTCCGAAGTCTCCACCAACGTGAAGGCGCATAAGTATGAAGCGACGCTGAACGCCTGGGGCTCCGACTATTTTGACCCCAACACCAATGCCGCCTCCTTTGCCTACAATCCGGAAGATGGCAGCAAAACCATTGCTTACCGTTCAGACTGGCACATTCCTGAGCTGAACAAGCAGGTGATTGCGGCGACCGCCGAAAGCGATCCGAAAAAACGGGTGGCACTGTATGAAGCGATGCAGCGTGAAGTGATGAAGAACTCACCTTACGTGATTGGGATGCAGGCGAAGAACCTCATCGCCCTGCGCGACAACCTGAAAGGCTATGTCCAGGGCATCAACCCTGACATGGTGTATTACTCGCAGGTCACCAAGTAATGGCTCAGTCTGTTCCTTCAGCCGGGTTCGCCCGGCTTTTTTGGCAGCGGGGCGGGCGTCTGCTCGGCAGCGTGCTGTCGCTGCTGGTGACGCTGCTCGGCCTGCTCGCCTTTACCTTTATGCTGTCGCATCTCTCACCGATCGATCCGGTGCAGCAGATCGCGGGCGATCACGCCAGTGAAGCTACCTATGCGCAGGTGCGCCACGACCTCGGTCTTGACCAGCCGGTGCTGACACAGTTCTGGCGCTACATTGAACATCTGGCGCAGGGCGACCTCGGTGTCTCCCGCCTGACGAATCAGTCGGTGAGCAGCGACCTGATGTCCACCTTCCCGGCCACCATTGAGCTGGCCACCTGTGCGATGATCTTCGCGGTTATCTTCGGTGTTACGCTGGCGCTGCTGGCGGCCTGGAAACCGGGCAGCTGGATCGATAATCTCGCCCGCTTTATCTCCCTGCTCGGCTACTCGGTGCCGGTGTTCTGGCTCGGCCTGCTGGGTCTGCTGCTCTTTTATGCGGTGCTGCACTGGTCTGCCGGACCGGGACGGCTGGATGACATCTGGATCTATACCCTGGAGCCGAAAACCGGCTTTGTGCTGATCGACAGCTGGCTGTCGGGTGAACCGGAGATGTTCCGCAACGCGATTGCGCACCTCTGGCTGCCGGTGGTGATTCTGGGCCTGCTGGCGATGGCGGGCATTACCCGTCTGCTGCGTGCCGCGCTGCTGGAAGAGAGCAGCAAAGAGTATGTGGTGCTGGCGCGAGCCAAGGGCGCGGGTCGGGTGCGCATCCTGCTGCGTCACATCTTCCCCAACGTGCTGGGGACGCTGGTGACGGTTATCGCCCTCTCCTACGCCACGCTGCTGGAAGGCTCGGTGCTGACCGAAACCGTCTTCGCCTGGCCGGGTGTGGGCCGCTATATGACCAACGCGCTCTTCTCCGGCGACGTGCCGGCGATTCTGGGCTCAACCCTGTTGATCGGCGGCTGCTTTATTCTGATTAACACCCTGGCGGATGTTTTAACCTGGTTAACCGATCCGAGAACCCGATGACGCAACAACTCTCTGAACTCGAAACGCTGCGACCACGCCGTCGCCGTCAACGCGTTACCTCGTTAACCGTTGGGCTGACGCTGGTGGCGATCCTGATTCTGATGGCGCTGTTAGCCCCGCTGATTGCGCCGTTCGATCCCAATCTGCAGACCATGTCGAGCCGCCTGCTGCCGCCTTCGGCGCAGCACTGGTTCGGCACCGACGGCTTTGGCCGCGATCTGCTGTCGCGCGTGATTTATGGCGCGCGCCCTACCCTGCTGCTGGTGTCGCTGATTCTGGTGCTGACCATTCCGGCCGGGCTGCTGATCGGCATCACCGCCGGGTATGTGGGCGGCTGGACGGAGCGCGTGCTGATGCGCATTACCGATATCTTCCTGTCGCTGCCGAACCTGGTCATCGCGCTGGCGCTGGTGGCGATTCTCGGCCCCGGCCTGATGAACGGCGCGCTGGCGCTGGCGCTGACCAGCTGGCCGCCGTTTGCCCGCCAGGCGCGCGCGGAAACCCTGGCGCTGCGCCGCAGCGACTACCTGGCCGCCGCGCGGATGCAGGGCATTACCGGCTTTCGCCTGATGTTCGGTCACATTCTGCCGCTCTGCCTGCCGACCGCCGTGGTGCGCGCCGCGCTGAGCCTCGGCGGAATTATTCTGGCCGCTGCCGGCCTCGGTTTCCTCGGCATGGGCGTTCAGCCGCCGACGGCAGAATGGGGGTCGATGGTGGCCGAGGGCAGTAAAGTGATCTTCGATCAGTGGTGGGTAGCTGCCGCACCGGGCGCGGCGATTCTGTTTGCCAGCCTGGCCTTTAACCTGACAGGCGATGGCCTGCGCGACCGACTGGATACCCGTCATGCAAAATAATCTGCTCTCTGCTGAGGGGCTGACCATTCGCAGCGATGATGCGCTGCTGGTCGACAACATCACCTTTTCCGTGGGCCGCGAACGCGTGGCGCTGGTCGGTGAGTCCGGTTCCGGTAAGTCCCTGACTGCCCGCAGCCTGATGGGCTTACTCTCTCCGGCGCTGCATCTGCAGGCCAGCCAGCTGCAGGTCGCGGGCGAAAATGCGCTGACGCTGAGTGAGCGCCACTGGAGCCAGCTGCGCGGTAACCGCGTGGCGATGGTGATGCAGGACCCGAAATATGCCCTGAATCCGACGCGCACCATCGGCTGGCAGGTGGAGGAGCCGCTGGTCCTGCATCGCCGCCTGAGCCGTGCCGAGCGCAAAGAGAAAGTGTGTGAGATGCTGAATGCGGTCGGCCTGCCCGACCCGCGTCGCCTGATGCAGCACTACCCGCATCAGCTCTCGGGCGGCATGGGCCAGCGCGTGATGCTGGCTATCGCCCTGATCACCGATCCCGACTTCCTGATTGCCGATGAACCCACCTCCGCGCTGGATCATGCGATGCGCGATCAGGTGCTGGCGCTGATCCGCGGTCTGGTGGAGGCACGCAACATGGGTCTGCTGCTGATCAGCCACGACCTGCAGCAGGTGTCGGAACACTGCGAACGGGTGATGGTGATGTACAAGGGCCGGCTGCTCGATACGCTGCCTGCCGCTGACCTGCCCCGCGCGACCCACCCCTACACCCGCACGCTGTGGGCCTGCCGGCCGGGCAAGGCGACCCACGGCCAGGCGTTACCGGTGCTGGACCGCGCGGCACTGGAGGCAAATCATGATTGAGCTTGCGAATTTAAGCGTCGCCCATAAGCAGGGCTACGAGCTGCGCACCGTGGTGCATGAGGTTAACCTCACGGTCAGAGCGGGAGAGTGCTTTGGCCTGGTCGGCCCGTCCGGCTGCGGCAAGTCGTCGCTGCTGTGGGTGCTGGCGGGACTGAACCCGCACTGGCAGGGTCAGATGCAGTTGGCCGGTCATCAGGTCCAGCCCGGCAAAGCCTTCACCGGCGCGCTGCGACAGGAAGTGCAAATGGTGTTTCAGGATCCTTATGCCTCGCTGCATCCGCGGCATCGTCTGCGCCGCACGCTGGCGGAGCCGCTGAAGCTGCTGAAACGCGATAATATCAACGACCGTATCGATCAGGGTTTCCGTCACGTCGGGCTGGACCCGGCGCTGGCCGATCGCTATCCGCATCAGCTTTCGGGTGGTCAGCGTCAGCGCGTCGCCATCGTGCGCGCCCTGCTGCTGCAGCCGAAGATCCTGCTGCTGGATGAGCCGACGTCGGCGCTGGATATGTCCGTGCAGGCGGAGATCCTCAACCTGCTTAACGATCTGAAACGGCAGGATGGCCTGACCATGGTGCTGGTCAGCCACGATCCCGATGTGATCGATCACATGTGCGATCGCGCCGTGCGCATGGCGCAGGGTCGTATTATCGAAGAGATCACCGCCTGATCGCCGGCCGGACGGCACCGCTCCGCTGTCCGGCCCCTCCTGCTCCGCCTCTGCCCGCCTTATCGTCTCCCCGGCCATCACGGCTCGCGCTTCCCGCCTGCTCAGGCTCTGCCGTTGCGGTATACTCGCGACGACGTTTTTAACAAGGAGTCTGACGATGACGGTAAAACTGCGTCCGCTGGAGCGGGAAGATCTGCATTTTGTCCATCAGCTGGATAACAACGCCAGCGTGATGCGCTACTGGTTCGAGGAGCCCTATGAGGCGTTTGTGGAGCTGTCCGATCTCTACAACAAGCACATTCACGATCAGACCGAACGTCGCTTTGTGGTGGAGCATGACGGCCAGAAAGCGGGACTGGTGGAGCTGGTTGAGATTAACCATGTGCACCGCCGCGCCGAGTTTCAGATCATCATCGATCCGGCCCATCAGGGCAAAGGGCTGGCCACACAGGCGGCGAAACTGGCGATGGATTACGGCTTCTCGGTGCTGAATCTCTACAAGCTCTACCTGATTGTGGATCAGGAGAACGAAAAGGCGATTCACATCTACACCAAACTCGGCTTCGAAATCGAAGGCGTGCTGAAGCATGAGTTCTTTATCAACGGGGAGTACCGCAACACCATCCGCATGTGCATTTTCCAGCATCAGTATCTGGAACGCCACAAAACGCCAGGCGGAATGGTGAAGCCGACCGCGCAGTAATCAGCCGCGCGCGCCAACCGGGTTCATAAAGGGACGCGGATGTTCCGGCTTGAGGTCATACATGCCGCCGTAGAAGGGGTCGACCAGCAGCCAGCCGGGGAAACCGCCCAGCGGAATGTTGCCCAGCAGATACCAGAGGTTAGCGCGTGCTTCGATAGGCACCGTGACCGGCACGTAGCCCGGACTTTCCAGCATCAGCAGGTAGTGCTTTTTGCCGAAGTAGCGGCCGGTGGATTTGGCCAGTTCAACGGTCTGGGGCGTGAAACCCTGCGCCACCGCATAGCCGCGCTCATCCTGCACGGTAAAACGCGCGCCCTGCGGCAGAGAGTCAATGCGCACCAGTTGGGTTTCATTGCCGACAATGGTGGCGCAGCCGCTGAGCAGCAGCGCGGCGGCCAGAGCCAGAATTCGCTGTTTCATAGAGGGGGTCCACAGAGTGATCAGTGATCAGAGTGTAGTCTCCCCTCTCCGCCTCAATCGGGCTATCATCGCCCGATTCCGGCAGCTTATTGCGGTTGACAAGTGCGGGCGATGGCCGCGATGTCGCCCGGTGAGGTGCGGCAGCAGCCGCCAATAAGCCGGGCACCCGCCTGTTGCCACTCGGCCAGCTTGTCATGCAGGGTGCAGCCCGACGGCGCAGAATGCCAGGTTTTGCTGCCGGCATCATACTGCTCGCCGGAGTTGGGATAGACCACCAGCGGTTTGTCGGTCAGGGTCTGTAACTGCTGCAGGGCGGGCGTTACGCTCTCCAGCGCCACGCAGTTGACCCCCAGCGCCACTACCTGTGGCTGCTGATTCAGCCAGCTCACCACCTCTGCCAGCGGCGTGCCGTCGCTGATGTGTCCGGCGTCACGCAGCGTAAACGAGAACCAGGCGCGGGCGTCAGGGAACTCAGCCAGCAGCTTCACCAGCGCCTGCGCCTCGGCAAAGGAAGGCAGGGTTTCACAGGCCAGCAGATCGGCCCCTGCCGCCAGCAGCGCCTGCACGCGCGGGCGGTGGAACGCCATCATCTCCGCTTCCGGCAGCGCATAATCCCCGCGATACTCCGACCCGTCCGCCAGGAAAGCGCCATAAGGCCCCACCGAGCCTGCCACCAGCAGCGTTTTCGCATCGGGCCGCACCGCCAGATAGTCGTGACGGGCGCGCTGTGTCAGTTCAACACTGCGGGCGATCAGCGCCAGGGACTCATCCTCACTCAGGCCGCGCGTGGCAAAGCCCTGCGGGGTCGCCTGGTAGCTGGCGGTGATGGCGCAGCGGGCACCCGCCACAAAGTAGTCGTAGTGCACCTGATAGATCAGCTCAGGATCCTCCATCAGCACTTTGGCTGACCACAAGGCATCGGCAAGCTGACAGCCGCGCGCTTCCAGCTCGGTGGCCAGCGCGCCATCCAGAATCAGCAGCGGTGACTCTGTTAAAGCCTGCGCGACAGGGTTATACGACATCATTGGCCTCCTCAGGCTTCGGGGATGATTTGTGGGTCAGATGGTACGCGGCGTAGCAGAACAGTACAAACGGGATGCCACACCACAGGGCGATGCGCTGTGTCGGATCAAACGCCAGGCCGACGCACGCCAGCAGGCAGAGCAGAAAGCCGAGGACAGGCGTCAGCGGATAGAGCGGCGCGCGGTAGGCGAGATCGGCCAGCGATTTGCCCTGCTGAAGGTGACGGCGACGGAACACAAAGTGCGAGGCGCAGATGCTGAGCCAGACCGCCACCACGGCAAAGCCGGAGATGGCCGACAGCGCCACAAATACCGTGTCAGGCGCGACCACGCTGGAGATCAGCGCCAGCAGGCCGCCGATCATGCTGACGGTCAGCGCCAGCAGCGGCACACCACGTCGGTTCACCTTCGCAAAGGCACGTGGCAGCGTGTTTTCATTAGCCAGCGACCAGAGCATACGTCCCGACGCATAGAGGCCAGAGTTGGCCGCTGACAGAATGGCCGTCAGGATCACGAAGTTGATGATATCCGCGGCCCAGGGCACACCGATCTTTTCAAACACCAGCACAAACGGGCTTTTCACAATACCGGCCTGATCCATCGGGATCAGCGCCGCCAGCACCAGCACCGTGCCGATGAAAAAGAGAATCAACCGTGCCACCGTGGTACGAATCGCCAGCGGCAGCACCTTCTGCGGCTGCTGGGTTTCACCGGCGGCAATCCCGATCAGCTCGGTGCCGGAGAAGGCAAAGTTCACCGCCACCATGGTCATCAGTATAGGCAGCACGCCGTTGGGCAGCCAGCCGTGCGCCGTGAGGTTACTCAGACCGGGTGCAGGCGTGCCATCTTTCATCGGGATAAAGCCAAACATCGCCGCCGCGCCGAGCAGGATAAAGGCGATGATGGTGACCACCTTGATCAGCGAGAACCAGAACTCCCCTTCGGCGAAGAAGCGGGCAGAAACCACGTTCAGCAGATAGATGGCGCAGCAGAATACCAGGCACCAGACCCACACCGGCACCTGCGGGAACCAGTACTGCATACAGAAGCCCGCCGCCGTCAGGCTGGAGCCCAGCGCCACCGTCCAGGTCAGCCAGTAGAGCCAGGCCACGGTATAGCCGGTCGCCGGACTGAGATAGCGCGCCGCATAGACGTGGAACGCGCCCGTTTCCGGCATCGCCACCGACAGTTCACCCAGACAGACCATTACCAGCCACACCACCAGCGCCCCAATCAGATAGGCGAGCAGCGTGCCTGCGGCCCCGGTGGTGGAGATGATATAGCCGGTGTTGAAAAAGAGGCCGGTGCCGATGACACCGCCCAGCGATAACATCACCAGATGGCGGACTTTCATGGTGCGTTTAAATTGTTGCTGCGGGGAAGTTGGCTGTTCGCTCATCAATTTTATCCGTATGGACGTCTAAACATCTATAAGGGACAAATTTATACGCGTCACAGCCGGGAATTGCAACGGCAGGAGAACAGGGAGCGGGGTCATGCGCGTCAGTGCCCCGTCGCGGCGGGGCCTGATGCCTCAGCCGAAAACGCTCTGAATGTAGCGTTCCAGCGCCATGCGGGAACTGAATCCGTGCGGGATGCCGTAATGTTCCTGTGAATCACCCGCCAGGTAGAGAGGGAATTGGGTGTAGTGATCGCAGGTTTTCATTTCAGACGCCGGCTCAGCGAACGGCTGGCTCTTCTCTTTCAGGGTCGGATGAATCACTAATGCCATGCGCCCCATACGCGCTTCGCGATTCACATAGACATAGTTCTCCCCCCGGCGATAGCCATAGGCCCGTGGGGTAATCTGATCCATTTCGAAACCCGCTTTTTCCAGTACGCGCGCTACCTCATCTGGTCGTAAATACATGCTCGATCCTCTCCTCTTTCAAAAGCTTCGCAACCTTACATCAGCATGACAGAGCGGGCATTCGGAATTTTCCCTAAAGCCCCCTCCCGCGTCTCGTTTATCTCAAGGTCGTCTACACTAGTATTACGTTTTTAAATCAAAGGGAGCCAAAAAATGTTTAATCGCACTGTAAAAAACGATGACATTGATATCAATCAGGACGTTAACGAACTGGCCGATTCACTGGAAGCGCTGTTGAAATCTTACGGCAGTGATGCCAAAGACGAAGTGGACTCTGCCCGAAGTCAGGCAGAAAAACTGCTGAAGCAGACCCGTTCTAAACTGAATGGTGGCAGCAACCGTGTGACCCAGGTTGCCCGTGATGCCGGTGCACAGGTTGATACCTATGTACATGATAAGCCGTGGCACGGTGTCGGTATCGGTGCCGCTTTCGGTATCGTGGTGGGTGTCCTGCTGGCCTCACGCCGCTAAGCGCGAAAAATCTTCTGAGCCCTGCCCCGTGCGGGGCTTTTTTTGCCTGTCATCCGGCCCGTAAAATTTACAAAAGATTTTTTCCGCGTCGCAGGGCGCATGCCTGCTGGCTTTGGTCGTGTTGCGCAAATGCAAATCATAAAACCCTATATCTGGTGGGCTTGACCACCAAAACCCCTACATCTAGTATTTAACCCATCAGTCTGACACCCGATGTCCGCCAGAATGAAGCCCGTAAATCAGGCGGGTGGCGTTATTGCCGGGCACCCGAACCGCATACAGAGGGAAATACGAATCATGCGCATTATTATTTACACTAAAGATAACTGTGTCCAGTGCAATGCCACGAAGAGTGCGATGGACCGTCAGGGTCTGACCTATCAGCTCATCAATCTCGACAGCCAGCCCGAGGCGATCGACAACCTGAAATCCCTGGGTTATCGCCAGGTGCCGGTGGTGATGGCGGATAACGATCACTGGAGCGGCTTCCGCCCGGACAAAATCGCCTCCCTGCGCACGCTGTCCGCTGTCGGGGGATAAACGCATGTTCCCGCTGGTCTATTTTTCCAGCCAGTCGGAAAACACCCACCGGTTTGTGACGCGCCTTGGCCTGCCAGCCCGGCGCATACCGCTTGATGCCCGTCAGACGCTGCATATCGACCAGCCCTATATTCTGGTCGTGCCCAGCTATGGCGGTGGCAGCAGTCGCGGTGCCGTACCCGGTCAGGTGATTCAGTTTCTTAATGATGAGGCCAACCGGCGGGAAATCCGTGGCGTCATCGCCGCGGGCAACCGGAACTTCGGCGCCGGTTACTGCCTGGCGGGCAGCATCATTGCAAAAAAATGTCAGGTTCCCCTGCTCTATCGTTTCGAGCTGATGGGAACCCCGGACGACATCGCGAACGTTAAAGCGGGAGTAACCCAATTTTGGCAACAACAGACACCCTCAACGGCGTGACGCTCGACTATCACGCGCTCAACGCCATGCTCAACCTCTATGACGCGGAGGGGCGCATCCAGTTCGACAAGGATCGCGAAGCGACCCGTCAGTTTCATCTGCAGCATGTGGAGCCGAACACGGTGAAGTTCGCCAGCCGCGCCGAGCGTTTACGCTATCTGGTGGCGGAGAGCTATTACGAAGCTGAGGTGCTGAACCAGTACGATTTCGACTTCCTGCTTGCGCTGCATGAGGTGGCGGAGACGTGGGGATTTGAGTTCAAAACTTTCCTGGGTGCCTGGAAGTACTACACCAGCTACACGCTGAAAACCTTCGACGGCAAACGCTATCTGGAAACCTTTGAACAGCGCGCCTGCATGGTGGCGCTGACGCTGGCTCAGGGCGATGAAACCCTGGCGCGGGCGCTGCTGGAGGAGATCCTCAGCGGCCGCTTCCAGCCTGCCACCCCCACCTTTCTGAACTGCGGCAAGCAGCAGCGCGGCGAGCTGGTCTCCTGCTTCCTGCTGCGCATTGAAGACAACATGGAGTCCATCGGCCGTGCCGTAAACTCCGCGCTGCAGCTCTCAAAGCGCGGCGGCGGCGTTGCCTTTTTACTCTCCAACCTGCGTGAGTCCGGTGCGCCCATCAAGCGTATCGAAAACCAGTCGTCGGGCGTCATCCCGGTCATGAAGATGCTGGAGGATGCCTTCTCCTACGCCAATCAGCTGGGCGCACGTCAGGGCGCGGGCGCGGTATGGCTGAACGCGCATCATCCCGATATTTTCCGCTTTCTCGACACCAAGCGCGAAAACGCCGATGAGAAGATCCGCATCAAAACCCTGTCGCTGGGCGTGGTGATCCCCGATGTCACCTTCCGGCTGGCGAAAGAGAACCAGCCGATGGCGCTGTTCTCGCCCTACGATGTTGAGCGCATTTACGGCCAGGCCTTTGGCGATATCAGCATCAGCGAGAAGTATGACGAGATGCTGGCCGACGATCGCATCCGCAAAACCTGGATTCAGCCGCGTGACTTCTTCCAGACGCTGGCCGAGATTCAGTTTGAGTCAGGCTACCCCTACATCATGTATGAGGACAGCGTGAACCGCAGCAATCCGATTGCCGGTCGCATCAATATGAGCAACCTCTGTTCAGAGATTCTGCAGGTGAACAGCGCCAGCGAGTACTTTGACGATCTCAGCTATCGCCGGGTCGGCAAAGATATCTCCTGCAATCTTGGCTCACTCAATATTGCCCACGCCATGGATTCCCGCGATCTGGCGCGCACCGTGGACGTGGCGGTACGCGCCCTGACCTCGGTGTCGATGATGAGTGAGATCGCGTCGGTGCCGTCGGTCGCCGAAGGAAACCGGCGGTCGCACGCCATTGGCCTGGGTCAGATGAACCTGCACGGCTATCTGGCGCGGGAAGGCATCGTCTACGGTTCGCCGGAAGCGCTCGATTTCACCAACCTCTACTTTTACTGCATCACCTATTACGCGCTGCGCACCTCTAATCAGCTGGCACAGGAGCGTCAGCAGACCTTCGACGGTTTTGCTGATTCGCAGTACGCCAGCGGCGTCTATTTCGACAAATATCTGCAGCGCGAATGGCTGCAGCGCACCGAACGGGTGGCAAAACTGTTTGCCGACGCCGGCGTGACGCTGCCGACCCGGGCGGACTGGCAGGCGCTGCGCGATGCGGTAATGCAGCACGGACTGTTTAATCAGAACCTGCAGGCGATCCCGCCGACCGGTTCGATCTCCTACATCAACCACGCCACCTCCAGTATCCATCCGATTGTTTCGCCGATCGAGATCCGCAAAGAGGGCAAAACCGGACGCGTTTACTATCCCGCGCCGTTCATGACCAATGAAAATCTGCATCTCTATCAGGATGCGTATCAGATTGGGCCGGAAGCGATTATTGATACCTATGCAGAAGCGACTCAGCACGTTGATCAGGGGCTGTCGCTGACGCTCTTTTTCCGCGACGACGTCACCACCCGTGACATCAACAAAGCACAGATTTACGCGTGGAAGAAAGGCATCAAAACGCTCTATTACATTCGACTGCGCCAGATGGCGCTTCAGGGCACGGAGGTTCAGGGCTGCGTCTCCTGCTCCCTGTGATAAAAACTATGCAACTTAAACAGATTCAGGCCATTAACTGGAACCGTCTTCAGGATGAGAAAGATCTTGAGGTCTGGAACCGCCTCACCAGCAACTTCTGGCTGCCGGAGAAAGTGCCGCTCTCCAACGACCTGCCTGCCTGGCAGACGCTGGATAAACAGCAGCAGCAGCTGACCATCCGGGTTTTTACCGGTCTGACGCTGCTGGATACCATTCAGAACGTGATCGGTGCGCCGGGACTGATGGGCGATGCGATCACCCCGCATGAAGAGGCGGTGCTCTCGAATATCAGCTTTATGGAGGCGGTGCATGCCCGCTCCTACAGCTCCATCTTCTCAACCCTGTGCAACACGCAGGATGTGGATGCTGCCTATCAGTGGAGCGAAGAGAATGCGCCGCTGCAGAACAAGGCGCGCATCATTCTGGAACACTATCAGGCCGACGATCCGCTGAAGAAGAAAATCGCCAGCGTTTTCCTGGAGTCGTTTTTGTTCTATTCCGGCTTCTGGCTGCCGATGTACTGGTCGAGTCGCGGCAAGCTGACCAACACCGCGGATCTGATCCGCCTGATTATTCGTGATGAGGCGGTGCACGGTTATTACATTGGCTACAAGTTCCAGCAGGCGCTGGCGACGGTGGACGATCAGCGCCGCGAAGCGCTGCAGCAGTTCGCGTACGATCTGCTGCTGGCATTGTATGAGAATGAAGTGGCTTATACCGAGGCGCTGTATGGTGATGTTGGCTGGGTGGAGGAGGTGAAGACCTTTCTGCACTACAACGCCAACAAGGCCCTGATGAATCTCGGCTACGAGGCGCTGTTCCCGGCGGAGCTGACGGCGGTGAATCCGGCCATTCTGTCAGCGCTGTCACCCAACGCTGATGAGAACCACGACTTCTTCTCCGGTTCGGGCTCATCCTATGTGATGGGTAAGGCGGTTGAGACGGAAGATGAGGACTGGAACTTCTGATGGCGGGCAGGTCGTCCTGATCTGAAAGCGTTTCTTCATTCAGACGGCGCCAAAACTCAAAGCGATGGGAGCATACGCCTGTAGCAAAGCATAGTGGGCCAGGGATGGCCCGCGCTGAGCCTGCCATGGATGGCATCTTTTGCGTCTTTGCGAAAGGCGTATGCTTCCTGAGCCTATTCGCATAACGTCACCCGTAAATCCTCTGCCGAGGTTTAAACCTCTTGTTATGACTGGTATGGCCTGTTAATAAACATGCGTGTGAAATAGTTTTTTGAGTTATTATTAACCACATATGATTATTAGCGAACGACACGGTTTATGCCTGCGCCCCTTCAGGGTCTGACGCCCGTTTCAGTGCTCCCGCTGTCGGTAGCCACCGGCCTCTGCGTGGGCAGCAACGACGACGTTCAGCCGCTGCTCATACGATTGCTCAGCACTCTTCCCTCTCTGTCAGCCTCGCCGGAGCACTCTGTCATTTCTCAGAGGGTGAAATCGGCCTGCCGGGTCGGGTGGAGGCCGCCGGATCGCACGCTGAACCCGAAAAATTCACTGAACTCTGTCCGGAAAGCGGATTGCATCTGGTCACAAATGGTTAGGTTTGTTATGGTTAGCAGCAAACCTATTCACTTCAGTTATTTTTCCTCGCGATATTATTAAATTTGCCCCCTTTTTGATAACGCTCTGGCACTGCGGCTGCCGCCGGGCGGACGGGTTTTTGACCCAGGGCCAGGGAATGGCCTGGAACACCTTTAATGGTGCAGCGTGCGTCGGTCAGCGATCACCTGCCGAAAAGTGACTACGCTTAGCCTGTCACCATAGTTATTATACAAGTTGCAATTAGTGAGGTTTTTTTTAATGGAAAGTTCGTTTACTCCCATTGAGCAGATGCTAAACATCCGTGCCAATCGCCATAAGGATTTTCCGTTACAGGAAATTATCCTGACGCGTCTCTGTATGCATATGCAGGGTAAACTGCTGGACAATCGTAATAAGATGTTGAAAGCACAGGGGATCAACGAAACCCTGTTTATGGCGCTGATCACGCTGGATGCTCAGGAAAATCACAGCATTCAGCCTTCGGAACTCAGCTCGGCCCTCGGCTCGTCACGCACCAATGCTACGCGCATTGCTGATGAGCTGGAAAAACGCGGCTGGATTGAGCGTCGCGAAAGCGATCACGACCGCCGCTGCCTGCACCTGCATCTGACCGACAAAGGCATGGAGTTCCTGCGTCAGCTGCTGCCCCCGCAGCATCAGAGCCTGCAATATCTCTGGTCTTCGCTGTCGGTTGATGAGAAGTCGCAGCTGGAAGGGATTACCCGCAAGCTGCTTAATCGCCTCGACAAAATGGATGAAGATCAGCTGATCGCCTCACTGTCCCGCTGATAGCAATAAGTGCGACACAATCACCTGTCGGAATCGTTATTTTAAGTTCCTTTTTTATCTGGCCAGCGCTCAGTCGCTGGCTTTTTCGACTCGGGCGCCGGCGGACAGGGATCCCTGCCCCTCCCCGACTCAATGGAATACGTGGAGAAAGACATGAGTGCAACGGCAGAAGCACAGAGCCCGCAACCGTCAGTCAGCAACAAAAAGAAGAAGCGCAAAAGTGTGCTCATTGTGCTGGCGCTGATCTTTGTGCTGATTGGGATTGCCTGGGGTGTTTACTGGTTCCTGGTACTGCGCCATTTTCAGGAAACGGATGATGCCTACGTTGCCGGTAATCAGGTGCAGGTGATGGCCCAGGTCTCCGGCAGCGTCAATAAAGTCTGGTTTGAAGACACCGACTACGTCAAAAAAGGCGATGTGCTGGTTTCCCTGGATAAGACCGATGCCGAGCAGGCGTTTGAAAAAGCGCAGACGGCCCTCGCCACCAGCGTGCGTCAGACGCATCAGCTGATGATCAACGGTAAGCAGTATGAAGCCAGCATCACCCTGCAGCAGACCGCTCTGGCCCAGGCGCAGGCTGACCTGAAACGCCGGGAGCCCCTGGGTGCCGCTAATCTGATTGGCCGTGAAGAGCTGCAGCATGCCCGCGACGCCGTGGCGACCGCCAAAGCGCAGCTGGACGTTGCCGTTCAGCAATACAATGCCAATCAGGCGATGATCCTCAATACCACGCTGGAAAATCAGCCTGCGGTGCAGCAGAGCGCCGCTGAACTGCGTGACGCCTGGCTGGCCCTGCAGCGAACCGACATCCGCAGCCCGATGGACGGTTATGTCTCCCGCCGCAGCGTTCAGGTAGGTTCACAAATCTCCACCAGCACCCCGCTGCTGGCCGTTGTCCCGGCAACCAATCTGTGGGTCGACGCCAACTTTAAAGAGACACAGCTGGCTGGCGTGCGTATTGGTCAGCCCGCTACCGTGGTGGCGGATATCTATGGTGATGATGTGGTCTATCACGGCAAAGTCGCCGGTCTGGATATGGGCACCGGCAGTGCCTTCTCGCTGCTGCCCGCCCAGAATGCCACCGGTAACTGGATTAAGGTGGTTCAGCGCCTGCCGGTGCGAATCGAACTGAATCAGGACGATATCGCCAGACATCCCCTGCGTATTGGCCTCTCAACGCTGGTGAAGATCGATACCACCAGCAAAGAGGGCATTACGCTGGCGAACAGTGTCCGGCAGCAGGCCGCTTACAGCAGCAACGCCCTGGCGATTGACCTTGCGCCGGTCAATAAACTGATCACCGACATCGTCCGCGCCAACGCCGGATGATGGCGCGGAGGCTGTAATGGCACAAAAACCGCTTGAAGGGATGCCGCTGGTCCTGATGACCGTGGCGCTGTCGCTGGCCACGTTCATGCAGGTGCTGGACTCGACCATCGCCAACGTGGCTATCCCCACCATTGCCGGAAACCTGGGCGCGTCTAACTCGCAGGGCACCTGGGTGATCACCTCGTTTGGCGTAGCCAATGCGATTTCGATCCCCCTGACCGGCTGGCTGGCCAGACGCATCGGTGAAGTGAAGCTCTTTACCTGGGCGACCATTCTGTTTGCCGTCGCCTCCTGGGCGTGCGGCATGTCAGAGAGCCTGGAGATGCTGATCTTCTTCCGTATCCTGCAGGGGATCGTGGCGGGTCCGCTGATCCCGCTGTCGCAAAGTCTGTTGCTCAGCAACTATCCGCCTGCTAAACGCAGTATCGCGCTGTCGCTGTGGGCGATGACGGTGATCGTAGCGCCAATCTGCGGCCCGATTCTGGGCGGCTGGATCAGCGACAACTATCACTGGGGCTGGATCTTCTTCATCAACGTACCGATTGGTGCGGTGGTGGTGATGCTGACGCTGCAGACGCTGCGAGGCCGGGAAACCAAAACCGAAATTCGCCCCATCGATACGGTCGGTCTGGTGCTGCTGGTCGTCGGGATCGGCTGTCTGCAGGTGATGCTCGATCGCGGGAAAGAGCTCGACTGGTTCAGCTCGACGGAGATCATCGTGCTGGGGGTAGTGGCCGTGATTGCGCTCTCCGTGCTGCTGGTGTGGGAGCTGACGGACGATCATCCGATCATCGACCTGTCGCTGTTTAAGTCGCGCAATTTCACTATCGGCTGCCTGTCGATCAGTCTGGCTTACATGCTCTACTTTGGCTCGATTGTGCTGCTGCCGCAGCTGCTGCAGGAGGTCTACGGCTATACCGCAACCTGGGCCGGTCTGGCCTCTGCGCCGGTGGGGATCATCCCCGTGATCCTGTCGCCGATTATCGGTCGCTTCGCCCACAAGCTCGACATGCGACGGCTGGTCACCTTCAGTTTCATTATGTATGCGGTCTGCTTCTACTGGCGCGCCTGGACGTTTGAACCGGGTATGGACTTCGGCGCTTCCGCCTGGCCGCAGTTTATTCAGGGCTTTGCCGTGGCCTGCTTCTTTATGCCGCTGACCACCATCACGCTGTCGGGCCTTCCCCCGGAGCGTCTGGCGGCGGCATCCAGCCTGTCGAACTTCCTGCGAACCTTTGCCGGGTCAGTGGGTACGTCGATTACCACCACCATGTGGACCAATCGCGAGTCAATGCATCACAGCTATCTGACGGAGTCGATTACCCCGTACAACGTCAATTCGCAGCAGATGTACAGCCAGCTGGAGGGCATGGGGATGACGCAGCAACAGGCGTCAGCCTGGATCGCGCAGCAGATCACTAACCAGGGACTGATTATTTCAGCGAATGAAATTTTCTGGGCGTCGGCGGGGGTGTTTCTGATCCTGCTGGTGCTGATCTGGTTTGCCCGTCCGCCGTTTGGCGCGGGCGGCGGTGGCGGTGGCGCGCACTGATGAGACAAAGCAAAACGGGCCTTTCGGCCCGTTTTTTTATGCGTTCTGACGCCACCATTCGGCGAGCAGCACGCCGGTGGCAACCGAGACGTTAAGGCTCTCGACGTTGCCGGTGCCGCCAATCGACACGCTCATATCCCCCTGCTGAAACGCCGTGTCAGAGAGACCTTCGCGCTCCTGACCTAACACCAGCACCATTTTTTCCGGCAGCTCAGCCTGAGCCAGTGGCGTACCCTGATGGCTGGAGGTGGTGACGATGGTGTAACCCGCTTTGCGAAACGCTTCCAGACCTTCACTGAAGGTGGCACCGCTGATCGCCTGCACATGCTCGGCTCCGCCCTCTGCGGTTCGCACCGCCGCACCGGACTCCAGCAGAGAGGCGTCGTTGACCAGCAGACCTTTCACGCCAAAGTGCGCGCAGCTGCGCATGATTGCGCCGAGGTTATGCGGGTTGCTGACATCTTCCAGTGCCAGTACACAATCTTTGGCATTCGCCTGACCCAGCCACTCAGAAACCGCCATACCCATGCGCTTTTTGATCAGGAAGCAGACGCCGCCATGATGCTCAGTGCCGGAGGCTTTGGTGATCTCTGCATCTTCAACCACATGATAGGCTTTGCGGTTGGCCGCCAGCCAGCGCAGGGTTTCGCGGAAACGCGGTGTCACTTCCTGCACAAACCAGGCGCGGACAATCGCTTCCGGACGGCTCTGGAACAGGGCCTGACAGGCGTTCTCACCATAGACGCGCGTCTCTTCGTTACGCTGACGACGAATCTGCTCCGGATCGACGAAGCTCTTGCCGCTGATGCCGCCGTGATCGGGCTTGTCGCTTTCTGACGCCGCGGTGCGATCGGCAGAAGGCGCGCGTGACACAGTCCGCCATGGGGAGTCGCTGCTGCCGTAGCTACGATCGTCGGAGCGCTCGTTGCGACGGCCTGAACCCTCACCCGAGCGGCGTGGCGCACCCCGTCCGCCTTCGTCGCGGCGCGCTGAACCGCTGCGTCCGCTGTCGTCGCTGCGACGACCCGCAGAGCGGCCGCCTTCCTGGCTACGTTCTGCACGGGAACCCGATGAACGACGATTATCATCCTGGCGGGCAGCAGCGTAACCACCTTTGCCTGTACGAGGATTAGATGTGCTCTTTTCATCCTCGCCACGCACGTACATCACCTTAACCTTACCGCTTTTGCCTTTAAATTCGTCGTTCATGTCTTCCTCCTGCATTGAGAGCGCGCAGATTACCTGATGTGCCGGCGCTTAGCTATCAACTATTGAACCTATAGAGCGATCCAGATTGAGGGTAAATCGCTCCCCTTTCATAATGGACAATAATTACCAGACTGACACTTTCCAACTTCAGAGGTTCCTATGAATACGGTATGCGCTTCCTGCCAGGCAACTAATCGCGTTCCCGAAGAGCGCCTTGCCGATGCGGCGAAATGCGGACGCTGTGGAAGCGAACTGTTCGACGGTGAAGTGGTCAACGCCACCGCCGCGACCTTCGACAAATATCTTCAGGACGACCTGCCCGTCGTGATTGATTTCTGGGCGCCGTGGTGCGGTCCGTGCGTCAACTTTGCGCCGGTCTTTAAAGATGTCGCCAGTGAGCGCAGCGGTAAAGTGCGTTTCATTAAAGTGAACACCGAAGCGGAACCGGCGCTGAGCGCCCGCTTCAACATTCGCAGTATCCCGACCATCATGCTGTTTAAAAACGGCGAGCGGGTCGACATGCTGAACGGTGCCATGCCCAAAGCGCCGTTTAACGAATGGCTGGACGAATCCCTTTAATCTTCCCAGGCCAGCCCGGCTGGCCTTTTCCTTTTCGCCTGCGCTTCGATTACACTGACGTTTTTCCTGCCCTGAATACTCATGTCTGATAATGCTGTTTTGCGCTTGCGCACCCAACGTCTCGCCCGCGCGACCCGTCCTTTCCTCGCGCGCGGAAACCGGGTCATTCGCTGCCAGGGCTGCCTGCTGCCCGAGGCCAGCTGTCTCTGCAGCCAGATCGTCCCGCAAGCCGCCCGCAGCCGCTTTTGTCTGGTGATGTTTGATACCGAGCCGATGAAGCCGAGCAACACCGGCCGTCTGATTGCCGATATTCTGCCCGACACCCAGGCCTTCGGCTGGTCACGCACCGAGCCCGATCCGCTGCTGCTGGCGGCTGTGCGCAACCCCGATTACCAGCCGCTGGTGGTCTTTCCGGCCAGCTATGCCGATTCGGGCCGGGAGGTGCTGACCTCGCCGCCCGCGCAGGGAAAACCGCCGCTGTTTATTATGCTGGATGGCACCTGGACCGAAGCGCGCAAAATGTTCCGCAAAAGCCCCTGGCTCGATGCCCTGCCGGTCATGTCGCTGAATGTCACTACTCCTTCGCGTTACACGCTACGCGAAGCCCATGGCGCAGGTCAGCACTGTACCGCCGAAGTCGCCGCGGCACTGCTGGAGCAGGCGGGCGATCGGCTCGCGGCAGACGCGTTATCTCACCATTTTGATCGCTTTCGTGCCGCCTACCTGGCAGGCAAACCGCATCATGCCGGGCAGGATTAACCGGCCCCGCTTCTCACCGGTTGCCTGAGGCCTGCGCGGCCGGATGCTCAGGCTGCGATCTGCCCGAAAGCACGGCCCGCAAAAAGCGTTTACAATCACGCAAATCCCGAACTCTGGAGGACGCGATGAGTCAACGTGGGCTGGAAGCGCTGTTACGACCTAAATCCATTGCGGTTATTGGTGCCTCGGTGACGCCGGGGCGCGCCGGCTACTTTATGATGCGAAACCTGCTGGCGGGCGGATTCAGCGGACCGGTGCTGCCGGTGACACCGAAATATAAGGCGGTCAGCGGTGTCCTGGCCTGGCCCACCATCGACAGCCTGCCTTTCGCGCCGGATCTGGCGGTCATCTGCACCCATTCAAAGCGCAACCTTGCGCTGCTGCAACAGCTCGGCGAAAAAGGCTGCAAGGCCTGCATCATCCTTTCGGCCCCCGCCAGCCAGTCTGCTGAACTTAAAGCGTGCGCCAGTCAGTGGCAGATACGCCTGCTGGGACCAAACAGTCTTGGCCTGCTGGCCCCCTGGCAGGGATTAAATGCCAGCTTCTCACCGGTGCCGATAGCCAAAGGCCGACTCGCCTTTATCTCCCAGTCCGCCGCCGTCTCGAATACCATTCTCGACTGGGCGCAGCAGCGTAACCTCGGGTTCTCCTGGTTTATCGCTCTGGGTGACAGCCTGGACACCGATGTCGACGACCTGCTCGACTTCCTGGCGCGCGACGGTAAAACCAGCGCCATTCTGCTCTACCTTGAACACCTCAGTGACGCACGCCGTTTCGTTTCTGCCTCGCGCAGTGCCTCCCGCAACAAGCCGATTCTGGTGATCAAGAGCGGTCGCAGCCGTGAAGCGCAGGCGCTGCTCGGCACCCACAGCGGCCTGGATGCGGCCTGGGATGCCGCCATTCAGCGTGCCGGGTTGCTACGGGTGCAGGATACCCATGAGCTCTTCTCTGCGGTGGAATCGCTAAGTCATATGCGGCCGCTGCGGGGTGACCGGCTGATGATCGTCAGTAATGGTGCCGCCCCTGCTGCGCTGGCGCTGGATGAGCTCTATGCCCGCAACGGCAAACTGGCACAGCTCAGCGAACAGACCCGTCAGCAGCTGGAGGCGCTGCTGCCCGCAGGCGCGGGCCGGGGAAATCCGCTCGACTTAAAGGATGATGCAACGCCCGCGCGCTATGCCGCCTGTGTGGAGATCCTGCTCGACAGTCATGACTTTGATGCGCTGATGATTATTCATGCGCCAAGCGCGGTTGCGCCCCCTACCGAAACGGCCAGCCACCTTATCGAAACCCTTGCCCGTCACCCGCGCGGTAAGCGGGTAACCCTGCTGACTAACTGGAGCGGAGAGTTCTCTTCGCAGGCGGCACGACGCGCCTTTACCCAGGCGGGAATCCCCACCTGGCGCACGCCGGAGGGCACCGTCACCGCGTTTATGCATCAGGTTGAATACCGGCGTAACCAGAAGCAGCTGCGCGAAACCCCTGCCCTCCCCGCGACGCTGACGCAGGATAGCGCGCATGTTCACCAGTTACTCTCCCAGGCCCTGGCGCGCGGGATCACGGCGCTGGATACGCACGAAGTGCAGCCGGTTCTTCAGGCATACGGGCTGACCACGCTGCCAACCTGGATTGCCAGCGACAGCGCGTCGGCCGTAACGATTGCCGACCAGATTGGCTATCCGGTGGCGCTCAAGCTGCGTTCACCCGATATCGCGCATAAGTCGGAGGTGCAGGGGGTGATGCTCTACCTGCGCAATGCCAGTGAAGTGGAGCGCGCCGCCGAAGCCATTTTCGATCGGGTCAGGCAGACGCTGCCGCAGGCGCGTATTGAAGGGCTACTGGTTCAGGGCATGGCAAGCCGTGCGGGCGCACAGGAGCTGCGGGTTGTGGTCGAACAGGATGCACTGTTTGGTCCGATCATCATGCTGGGCGAAGGCGGCGTCGAATGGCAGGCTGACAAACAGGCCGCCGTTGCGCTGCCGCCGCTCAACATGACGCTGGCGCGCTATCTGGTGATTCAGGCAATCAAGAGCGGAAAAATCCGCAGCCGCAGCGCCCTGAATCCGCTGGATATCGCCGGATTAAGTCAGCTGCTGGTGCAGGTCTCAAACCTTGTGGTCGACTGCCCGGAAATCGATCGGCTCGATATCCATCCGCTGCTGGCGGCGGGTAGTGATTTTACCCTGCTGGACGTCACCCTGACGCTGGCCCCCTTCCACGGTGACAATGAAGCACGGCTGGCTATCCGCCCTTATCCGCAGCATCTGGAAGAGCAGGTCGAATTAAAAGATGGGCAGTTCTGCCTGTTCCGTCCCATCCTGCCTGAAGATGAACCCCTGCTGCGCGACTTTATCAGCCAGGTCACGAAAGAGGATCTCTACTACCGCTACTTCAGCGAAATCAATGAGTTTACCCATGAAGACCTCGCCAACATGACGCAAATCGATTATGACCGTGAGATGGCGATTGTGGCCGTGCGTCAGCATCAGGGACACCCTGAGATCATCGGCGTCACGCGTGCTATCTCAGATGCCGATAACATCGACGCCGAGTTCTCGGTGCTGGTGCGTTCTGACCTCAAAGGGCTGGGTATGGGACGCCGCCTGCTGGAAAAGATGATCCGTTATACGCGCCATCACGGCTTGCAACAATTAAACGGTATCACCATGCCCCACAACCGCGGCATGATTACGCTGGCACGAAAACTTAACTTTCATGTTGATATTCAACTGGATGACGGTATTGTCAGCCTGAAATTGCCTTTACAGGAGGGGATCAACTAACCTTGTAGAGAAAGGTAAAAAAGGTTCGGGTCGACGGAGTTAATGTTATTATTTATGGTTATAACCCTGATTTGATGGCAAAAGGCCATGCAATGAACAGAGAAGAAGTGCACTGTGATGTTGTCTAAATTCAAACGTAATAAACACCAACAACACCTCGCACAGTTGCCGAAACTGTCACAATCCGTTGCGGATGTGTCGACACTTTACTCGCCTGCCGAATTTCGTGAGACGCTGCTGGAAAAAATTGCCGCAGCGCAGACCCGCATCTGTATCGTTGCGCTCTATCTGGAAAATGATGATGCCGGGCGCGCCATCATGGATGCGCTCTACCGTGCGAAGCAGGCGCGTCCGGAACTGGATATTTCAATTCTGGTTGACTGGCATCGTGCACAGCGTGGACGCATTGGTGCCGCGCGAGGCGTCACTAATGCGGACTGGTATTGCGAAATGGCGACCCGCCATGCCGACATTGCGATTCCGGTGTATGGCATCCCGGTTAATACCCGCGAAGCGCTGGGTGTGCTCCATCTGAAAGGCTTCATTATTGATGACACGCTGATCTACAGCGGAGCCAGCATTAATGATGTCTATCTGCATCAGCATGATAAATATCGCTATGACCGCTACCAGATCATCCGCAATGCTCAGCTGACCGATACCATGTATGCCTGGATCGATCTCAACCTTAAGCCAGCCGAAGCGGTCAACCGTCTCGACGCGGCAGAACGCCCTTCCAGTCCTGAAATCAAAAATGAAACGCGTCAGTTTCGTCAGGATCTGCGTGGCTTTAACTATCAGTTCGACGGAAATGCGGGTAACGAAGAGCTGGCGGTCACCCCGCTGGTGGGATTGGGTAAGCATAGCCTGCTGAACAAAACGATTTTCCACCTGATGCCCTGTGCAGAGCAGAAACTCATTATCTGCACCCCCTACTTCAACCTGCCTGCGCTGCTGGTTCGCAATATCATTCATCTGCTGCGTCAGGGTAAGCAGGTTGAGATCATTGTGGGGGATAAAACCGCCAATGACTTCTACATCGCCCCCGATCAGCCCTTCAAGATCATTGGTGCGCTGCCTTATCTCTATGAGATTAACCTGCGTCGCTTCCTGAGCCGCCTGCAATACTACGTCAGCAACGAACAGCTGGTCGTACGGTTGTGGAAGGATGGCGAGAACAGCTATCACCTCAAAGGGATGTGGGTGGATGATGAGTGGCAGCTGATCACCGGTAATAATCTCAATCCGCGCGCATGGCGACTCGATCTGGAAAATGCGGTGCTGATCCACGATCCGCATCAGGAGTTAGCAGTCCAGCGTGAGAAGGAGCTGACGTTAATCCGGCAGCACACCACGGTCGTGAACCATTTCCGTGAACTCGAAAGTATTGCGGATTATCCAGCCAAGGTGCGGAAACTGATCCGCCGTCTGCGCCGGATCCGTATCGATCGTTTAATCAGCCGTATTCTTTAAAAGGTTGACGCTCAGAGGCCGCACTATGTGAATCCTGCGGCCCGGAGCAGGCAAAGAGGGATATGAGAGCCGATCGGATGGCACAGATTCCGCCCGGGATGCCGCCGGTACAGCCAGCGGCATTGCCCCGTGGAATCCAGGCCAGTAATCGCGTCAGAGCCTGATTCCCTTCCCGCGCTTATGCAGTAACAGCGACACCACAAAGGCCACCGCCCCCATCGCGGAGACATACCAGAAGAAGGTTGTCTCAATGCCCTGCTTCTTCATCAGTAAGGCCACATACTCGGCCGACCCACCGAAAATCGCATTGGCGACCGCATAGGAGAGTCCTACCCCCAGCGCACGCACCTGAGGCGGAAACATTTCGGCTTTAAGGATGCCGCTGATGGCGGTGTAGAAGCTGGTGATTAGCAGCGCCAGCATGATCAACACGAAAGCCACGCCGGGGCTCTGCACATTTTGCAGCAGCGTCAGGATCGGAACTGTACAGATGGCCGCGCCCGCGCCAAAAATCATCATTGAGGTACGACGGCCAATTTTATCTGACAGGGCCCCAATAATGGGCTGAATCAGCATAAAGACCAGCAGTGCGCCGGTCATCAGGCCGCTGGCGGTCTTAGGATCCATTCCCGAGGTGTTAACCAGATACTTCTGCATATAGGTTGTGAACGTGTAGAAACTCAGAGAGCCGCCAGCGGTGAAACCCAGCACCATCAGGAAGGGACGGGTATGATTGCGCAGCAACCCGATTACGCTTCCTGCATCGCGATGTTCACGGCTGGTTTTATCTGAGGTCTCTTCCAGCGATCGGCGCAGCCAGAGCGCAACAACGGCGAGCAGCGCGCCAAGGAAGAACGGAATACGCCAGCCCCAGCTCCGCAGTTCTGCATCGGTGAGCAGAAACTGCAACACCACGACGGTGAGCACTGCGGCTAACTGGCCTCCGATCAGCGTGACATACTGGAATGAGGCATAAAAACCTTTGCGCCCTTCCAGCGCAACTTCGCTCATGTAGGTTGCGCTGGTTCCATACTCGCCCCCTACCGACAGGCCCTGAAACATACGCGCCAGCAGCAGAATGACCGGAGCCGCCACACCAATGGAGGCATAACCGGGTAAGCAGGCGATCACCAGTGAGCCAAAACACATCATACAGACTGAAACCAGCATCGAATTTTTTCGGCCATGTTTGTCGCCGATATAGCCGAACAGCCAGCCCCCTATCGGACGCATTAAGAAGCCGGCCGCAAATACGCCCGCTGTCTGGAGCAGCTGGGTCGTGGTATCGCCCTGCGGGAAGAAAATATGGGCAAAATAGAGTGAGAAGAATGAATAGACATAAAAGTCGAACCACTCTACCAGGTTACCCGATGACGCACCGACGATGGCCCAGATACGCTTTTTTGTATCATCCGTCTGCATTTTATTTGTTGTGGGTGTCATGCCTTACCTCTGTTCCTTGCTGATCAACAGCGTTTAAAGTATGAGTAAAGCATTTAAGTCCACGGAAGGTAAAGGCGGCCTAATCTGAGATTATTATTGTGAGCCGCATCGCTAATTATCGAAAAATCAGCGGTTTGCTGGCGATAAAGGCAGGGAAAATGGAGGGTCAGAAAGTGAAGGAATGCAGAGGATCAGCGCCGCATTTCAGTATAAAAAAGAAAAATTCAGACGTAAAAAAGCCCCGCACGTCGGTGCGGGGCTTCTTCACTTATATAATGCCTGGCAGTTCCCTACTCTCGCATGGGGAGGCCCCACACTACCATCGGCGCTACGGCGTTTCACTTCTGAGTTCGGCATGGGGTCAGGTGGGACCACCGCGCTAAAGCCGCCAGGCAAATTCTTTGTGCTCTGTCCTGTGTCTTCTGTGCTGATGCTGCGTTGGCCGCCCTCCCGCTGCTCAGTCACATACGTCAGTATGCTCCTTCACATCGCTCGGTTGCCGCCTTGCCTCAGCGCAGAATCCTTCGGACTTGACTCCGCAGGACACAACTGTTATCCGGTAACAAAGTTCGCGCGGGCTGACAAGCGTTTATTGCGAAAAGATTACTGTTCGAAGTAATTTTCACCAAATCGCGCTATTTCGCTACGATTTGCCTGGTAACTGTGCAAATTCATGGGCAAAACGGCTCACCTGTTGCCAGTCCGTGTATTCCACTTCTTTCGTTGCATCGGTTTCACCGCCGGTCATACGCATAATCAGCTGAATCATCACACGGTCAAACCAGCGATAGCGGGGATAATAGAGCGCCCCTGCGAATACGGCACAGCAGTCAGGCTGCCATGGAGACTGCAATAAGAACTTCCGGGTATAGGCATTCGTTTCAGGAGAACGCTTTTCAGGTTTGCGTGCCGTGAGGTTTACCGAAAAGAAACCGCTGGTACGCTGCTGCAGCGCAGGGAGATGTTGCTTAACGAAGGTCTCGACGACCGGCTGAAAATGGCCATAGCGGATCGAGGCGCCAATCAGTACGCGATCATACTGTGTCCAGTCAGGCACAGCGGCATCCTGGATGTTCAGCACATCACACGGCTGCTGCTGCCGGATGGTCTCTGCAAGAGCGGAAGCAATCTTCTGCGTTTGCCCGTCGCGGGTGGAATAGAGAATCAGCGCTTTCATGTCAGCATCCTTATTAATTATTCACGCCAGAAAGTAGGCGTAAACAGCACCAGCAAGGTGAAAACCTCGAGACGCCCGAACAACATGGTAGAGATAAGTATCCATTTCGCCACATCATTCATCGACGTGAAGTTGTCTGCCACGACGCCTAAGCCCGGCCCGAGGTTATTCAGCGTGGCGGCAACGGCAGCAAAAGCGGAGAAGTCATCGACGCCCGTGGCGATGATCGCCAGCATGCTCACCAGGAACACCAGCGCATAGGCCGAGAAGAATCCCCAGACGGCTTCCAGGATACGCTCCGGCAGCGCACGATTGCCCAGCTTAATGGTGTACACCGCATTCGGGTGAACCAGACGCTTAAGCTCGCGGTTACCCTGTTTGCACAACAGCAGAATGCGGATCACCTTCAGGCCACCCCCGGTTGAACCGGCACAGCCACCAATGAAAGCTGAGCACAACAGCAGAACCGGCAGGAACAGCGGCCAGCGAGCGATACTGTCGGTCGTGAAACCCGCCGTCGTCGCCATGGATACCACCTGGAAAAAGGCCTGGTTCAGGGTCTGCCAGCCGCTGGCATAGACATTGTGGAACCAGAGCACCACCGTACAGATCAGAACCAGCGTCAGCTGAACGCCGATAAACATGCGGAACTCCGGGTCCCGCCAGTACACGCGCAGGTTACGTCCGCTTAGCATGGAAAAGTGCAGGCCGTAGTTACAGCCGGAGATCAGCAGGAAGACCGCCACGATAGTATTGATGGTGCTGCTGTTAAAGTAGCCGATGCTGGCATCATGAGTTGAGAAGCCGCCAATGGCGATGGTCGAAAAGCTGTGGCCGATAGCATCGAACGCCGGCATGCCCGCCAGCCAGAGTGCCAGCGCACAGGCTACGGTCAGCAGAACATAGATCAGCCAGAGTGTCTTGGCCGTCTCGGCGATGCGCGGGCGCATTTTATTGTCTTTCAGGGGTCCCGGCATTTCAGCGCGATAGAGCTGCATGCCCCCGACGCCCAGAATCGGCAGGATGGCTACCGCTAACACGATGATCCCCATCCCGCCCAGCCACTGCAGCATCTGCCGGTAGAAGAGGATGGCCTTAGGCAGCGAGTCCAGCCCCACCAGCGTGGTGGCTCCGGTGGTTGTCAGGCCCGAGAAAGATTCAAAGAACGCATCCGTGACGGAAAGATGCGGCTGCTCCGCAAAGATAAAGGGCATGGCCCCTACGCTGCCCAGCACCGTCCAGAACAGGACGACGATCAGGAACCCTTCGCGGGGTTTGAGTTCGGTTTTCTTTTTACGGTTCGGCCACCACAGCAGCGAGCCGATCACCAGCGCCATCATAAATGTCTGGCTGAACGCCCGTCCCGCGCCATCGCGATAAATTAATGCGACGAGGCCGGGCAGAATCATTGTCACTGAAAAAAGAATTACCAGCAGACCGACGATGCGGGTAATGGCGCGAAAGTGCATTCAGCCGTTCCTTTAAATAAGAGAGATGAACATCATGGTGTGAGCGGGATCAGCGACAACGCGCCCCGGCTAAAGTCTGACAGATTTTTTTTGAACCCCTCGATCTGTCCGTAAGGCAATGCCAGCGTCAGCGCAATACGATCCTGATAGTGGCTGTCGGTCACCTTACCTTCAAAACGCTGCACCAGCCGTTCGATATCGCTGTGCTGTGCATAGTCGCATTGCAGCGTGAAAACCATCATCGGTACTTTGCGCTGTCGCGGTAACTGCTTCAGTCCCTGCTGGACGCCACCGCCATACGCCTTCACCAGGCCACCGGTGCCCAGCATGATGCCGCCGTAATAACGCACCACCACAGCGGTCACCTCGCCAATACCGGCACCCATCAGCTGCGCCAGCATCGGTTTCCCGGCGGTGCCCGACGGCTCACCATCATCCGAAAAACCGAGCTGCTGAGAGTCATTCGGCGCGCCCGCCACCCAGGCCCAGCAGTGATGCCGGGCAGCAGGATGCTCGCTTTTCACCTGCTGGACAAAGGCGCGCGCGGCCTCTGTCCCCTCGGTGTGCGCCAGCAGCGTAATAAAGCGACTCTTTTTGATGGTTTCCTCGCTGATGCTCACGGCCAGCGCGGGAATATCAAACGCGTCCATCAGGCCAGATGCAGATCGCGGGTCATGTTTTCAACGCGGTTTGGATGGATCACCACGTTATCTTCGATGCGAATGCCGCCATAAGGCCGAAGCGCATCAATCGCCTGCCAGTTAAAGTGCTGACTGAAACGGCCCTGACGCAGCGGCGCCAGTAACGAGTCGATAATATAGAAGCCCGGCTCGATGGTTAAGACCATGCCGGGTTGCAGCACGCGGGTGCAGCGAAGGTAAGGATACTGCGCAGGCGCGGCGAGATGGGTGCCCTGCTCATCCTGCATAAACCCGGCAACGTCATGCACCTGCAAGCCCAGCGGATGCCCCAGACCGTGTGGCATAAATGGCCCGGTCAGATCTTCAGCCACCAGCGCCTCTTCGCTGATTCCCTGCACCAGCTCAAACTTCAGCAACATCTTCGCAATACGCTGGTGCATCTGAAGATGATAATCGGTGTAGCGCACACCCGGTTTCAGCGTGGCGATTAAAGCCAGCTCCTCGGCGTTCATCGCCTCCACCATTCTGGCATAGAGCGAGCTGCTCTGCGCCGCATAGCTGCGGGTCAGATCGGCGGCGTAGCCCAGATATTCGGCGCCGGCATCAATCAGGAAGCTGTGACGTTTCGCCGGTGGCTGATGATCCAGGCGGGTGTAGTGCAGCACCGCCGCGTGTTCATTCAGCGCAATAATATTGCCGTACGGCACATCGGTATCACGATGGCCGGTCGCGGTCAGGTAAGCCTGATTGATGTCAAATTCGCTCAGGCCCGCAGAGAACGCCTCTTTGGCCGCGCGATGCCCCGCAACCGCCAGCTTCTGCGCCTGGCGCAGACAGGCCAGTTCATAGTCGGTTTTGATGCTGCGATGGTAGTGCAGAAAGTCGATGACCGCTTTAGGGTTGATGTTGTCTGAGGAGATTCCGAGCTGCGCCGCGCGCGCATTAACCGGCCCGATATAGGCGACATTATCACGCTGTGCAGGGAGCAGCTGCGCAATCTCATCGGCGTTTTTCAGGCCGATAACCTCGACATCTCCGGTCCAGAAACTGTCCGGCAGCGGTTCAACGTTATGCCAGTAATCCACCGGAGAGTAGAACCACAGTTTCGGTTTGTTCACGCCATCGATCCAGAGCCAGCAGTTAGGCACCTGCGTGACCGGCACCCAGGCTTTGAACTGCGGATTCACCTTAAACGGATAGGTGTGGTCATCCAGAAACACCGTCAGCAACTCACCGGAATGGATCAGCATCGCATCCAGTTTATTGTGTGCCAGCACCTGCTGCGCCCGTTGCTGCAACGTGGCGATGTGCGCGTGATACAAGGTCTTCAGTGAATCCATAGCCGTCTCTCCCGTGTCGCGAAATGGCCGCAGTTTAGCATACCCCTTGCTCAGATGCCGAAGCCGGCGTGGCTGTGATCTTGTTAGCAAATAAGCAAAGAGCGGTTTGCAAAAAATTAACATCACTCCCACACTCACGATCATCTGGTATGACCAGATCACCTTTCGCGGTTTCAGGAGACGCACATGCTCTACCAAGGCGCTAACCTTACCCTTCACTGGCTGGACGATGGCATCGCCGAGCTGGTTTTTGATGCCAAAGGCTCAGTCAACAAGCTGGATACGCAAACGGTCGCCAGTCTGGGCGAGGCTATTGCGGTCCTGGAACAGCAGCCAGCACTGCGCGGCCTGCTGCTGAGCTCCGCTAAACCCGCCTTTATCGTGGGTGCGGACATTACCGAGTTTCTTTCCCTGTTTAATGCCCCCACCGAAAAGCTGAGCCAGTGGCTGAGTTACGCCAACAGCATCTTCAACCGTCTGGAAGATTTGCCCGTGCCCACCCTGGCAGCCATTGATGGTTATGCGCTGGGTGGCGGATGTGAGTGCGTCCTGGCGACCGACCTGCGCATCGCCACTGCGGATGCCCGCATCGGCCTGCCGGAAACCAGACTCGGCATCATGCCAGGCTTTGGCGGCAGCGTAAGGTTGCCCCGCCTGCTGGGAGCCGACAGCGCGCTGGAAATTATTGCCGCCGGTAAAGATGTGGATGGCAATGCCGCGCTGAAACTGGGCCTGGTCGATGCGGTGGTTGCCCGTGACAAACTGCGCGAAGCGGGCATCACCATGCTCAGAGCGGCCGCCGAAGAGGGCAGCTGGCAGGCGCGCCGTGCGCCTAAACTGGCCCCGCTGAAGCTCAGCCCGATTGAGGCGGCGATGAGTTTTACCATTGCGAAGGGCATGGTGATACAGACCGCAGGAAAACACTACCCCGCTCCGCTGATGGCGGTAAAAACCATTGAGGCCGCGGCCAGTCTCGGTCGTGATGATGCGCTGAAGCTTGAAACGGCTGCATTTGTGCCGCTGGCGCAGTCTGACGAAGCGCGCGCACTGGTCGGCATCTTCCTCAACGATCAGTACGTTAAAGGGCTGGCAAAAAAACGCGCCAGCGAAAGCGGCGCACCTGCTCAGGCGGCAGTGCTGGGCGCAGGCATCATGGGCGGTGGCATCAGCTACCAGTCTGCCTGGAAAGGCGTGCCGGTCAGAATGAAAGATATCAACCCACAGGCGCTGACGCTGGGGATGAATGAAGCCAGCAAGCTGCTCAACACCCAGCTGGCGCGCGGAAAAATTGACGGTAACAGGCTGGCCAGCGTCATCGCCACCATCCAGCCCACGCTGGATTACGCCGGTTTTGAACAGGCCGACGTGGTGGTGGAAGCGGTGGTCGAGAACCCGCAGATCAAGGCTAAAGTGCTGGCTGAAACAGAGCGGCACCTGCGTGACGATGCCGTTCTGGCCTCGAATACTTCGACCATTCCTATCAGCCAGCTGGCGCAGGCGTTGCAGCGCCCGGAAAACTTCTGTGGCATGCACTTCTTTAACCCGGTGCCGCGTATGCCGCTGGTCGAAGTGATCCGGGGCGAGAAAACCAGTGAAGCGACCCTCGGCAAAGTGGTGGCCTGGGCCAGCAAAATGGGTAAAACCCCTATCGTGGTCAACGACTGCCCCGGCTTCTTTGTTAACCGGGTGCTGTTCCCCTACTTCGCCGCTTTCAGCCTGCTCCTGCGCGATGGCGCAGATTTCCGCCAGATAGATAAGGTCATGGAAAAACAGTTTGGCTGGCCGATGGGGCCGTCATGGCTGCTGGATGTCGTGGGCATCGATACGGCGCACCACGCGCAAAGCGTGATGGCTGACGGGTTCCCGGACCGCATGAAGCATGACTATCGCGACGCGATCGATCTGCTGTTTGAGGCTGGTCGCTTTGGTCAGAAAAATGGCAAAGGCTTCTGGCGCTGGGAAGAAGATAAAAAGGGCAAGCCAAAAAAAGTGGCCGATGCCGATGTCGATACGCTGCTGCAGCAGGCCTGTCAGCCCGCGCGAATCTTCAGCGATGAAGAGATTCTGAACCGCATGATGCTGCCGATGCTGAACGAAGTGGTGCGCTGCCTGGAAGAGAAGATTATCGCCTCACCGGCTGAAGCCGATATGGCGCTGGTGTATGGCCTCGGCTTCCCGCCTTTCCGTGGCGGGGCTTTCCGCTATCTCGATACTCTGGGCAACAGCAACGTGGTGGATCAGGCACGGCGTTATAGCGGCCTCGGTGGCCTGTATGCCCTGCCTGCCCTGCTGCTGCAGAAAGCCCATCAGCATGAAAGCTGGTATCCCGCCGCCAAACCGATTGATGAAGCCGCGCTGAAAAGCGCCTGAGGGCAAGAAGATGGAAAATGTGGTGATTATTGATGCCGTGCGCACGCCAATGGGCCGGTCAAAAGGCGGCGCCTTCCGTCATGTGCGCGCCGAAGATCTCTCTGCGCATCTGATGCGTGAACTGCTGAGCCGCAACCCGACCGTGAACCCGGCAGAGCTGGATGACATTCTCTGGGGCTGCGTGCAGCAGACGCTGGAGCAGGGATTTAATATCGCACGTAACGCTGCCCTGCTGGCCGAAATTCCCCACACGGTGCCAGCCAGCACCGTCAACCGGCTGTGCGGCTCTTCCATGCAGGCGCTGCACGATGCCGCCCGCGCCATTATGGTCGGTGATGCCCGGAGCTGTCTGATCGGCGGCGTGGAGCATATGGGGCATGTGCCGATGAACCACGGCGTCGACTTTCATCCCGGGCTGAGCCGGACGGTTGCCAAAGCCGCAGGGATGATGGGCCTGACGGCAGAAATGCTGGCGCGAATGCATCATATCAGCCGTGAGCAGCAGGATGCATTTGCCCTGCGTTCGCACCAGCGGGCCTGGCAGGCCACCCGGCGCGGCGACTTTGCGACAGAGATTGTCGCCACCTATGGTCATGACAGCGACGGCATCCTCAAACGTTATGATTTCGATGAAGTGATCCGTGAAGAGACCAGCGCCGAAGGCCTGGCGGCGCTGAAACCGGCTTTCGATCCGGTGAATGGCACCGTGACGGCGGGCTCCTCGTCAGCGTTGTCAGATGGCGCAGCCGCCATGCTGGTGATGAGCGAATCACGCGCCCGCGAGCTGGGACTGACGCCGCGCGCCCGCATCCGCAGCATGGCCGTGGTGGGCTGCGATCCTTCAATCATGGGCTATGGGCCGGTTCCGGCCAGTAGGCTGGCGTTAAAACGGGCGGGACTGAGCGTCAGCGATATCGACGTCTTTGAGCTGAACGAAGCCTTTGCTGCGCAGACACTGCCGTGCATCAAAGATTTAGGGTTGCTGGAGCAGCTGGATGAAAAGGTCAATCTGAATGGCGGCGCGATTGCGTTAGGCCATCCGCTGGGCTGTTCCGGCGCGCGTATCAGTACCACGCTGCTGAACATTATGGAACGACGCGATGCCAGCCTGGGCCTTGCCACCATGTGTATCGGGCTGGGCCAGGGGATCGCAACCGTATTCGAGCGTCTGTAATACGTTGCGTTTTTTTGTCAGATTTACCCGCCGTTACCGGCGGGTTTTTTCTGTCTGCTGCCGGCGATCAGATAAAGGCAAACGCATCGCCATACATCTGTGACTCGACTGCGCCACGCTCGGCACAGAAACGGTCGCGGGCAATCTTTGCCATCTCAAAGCGCCCGGCGATATAGATCTCATGTTCGCTCAGCGTGCTGAAATCCTGCATCACCGCGGTCAGTACCGTACCGGAACGTCCCTGCCAGCCCGCTTCAGGCTGTTCTACAACCGGGATCACTTTCAGGTTCGGGTGCTTCACCGCCAGCGCATTCAGCTCGTCCAGATCGTACAGATGCTTAAGCTCACGTCCGCCCCAGTAAATGGCGATATCGCGCTCCGGCTGTTCCGCCAGCGCGGTGAGCAGAATCGAACGGGCGTAGGAGAAGCCGGTGCCACCTGCAATCAGGATCAGCGGCTTACTGCTCTCTTCGCGCAGCCAGGCGTCACCGTGCGGCATATCGACGGTGATCTGGCGATCGTTGCGGATCCGATCCATCACCGCCATCGCATAGAGGTTGAGATCGGACGCGCCGATATGCAGCTC
The DNA here is from genome assembly GCF_000255315.1 of Pantoea sp. Sc1. Classification (NCBI taxonomy): domain Bacteria; kingdom Pseudomonadati; phylum Pseudomonadota; class Gammaproteobacteria; order Enterobacterales; family Erwiniaceae; genus Pantoea; species Pantoea sp. Sc1. The sequence continues at coordinate 1,072,075 of NZ_AJFP01000001.1, read as the reverse complement.
AATAATATCTTTTTCCATCGGCGTTGAGGCCAGTGAGAACGGACGCTTATCACGCTCATCCATCACGACCATCAGATACTGCCCCGCGCGAAAACTGAATTCCGCTTCAGGGATCAGGCGAACGCGATAGACCGTGTCGGTAATCGCCTCAACCGAAGTTACTTTACAGCTTAACGTTGTCATGCGTTCCCTCTGTCGGGTCGTCTTTATGGTTGTGCTCGCCATCAACGCTGTGGCGGCTGATCAAGAATACCTAGCTCATCCCAGATAGCATCAATGCGCGCCGTGACCGCAGGATCTTTAACAATGGGCGTACCCCATTCACGCTGCGTTTCACCCGGCCACTTATTGGTTGCATCAAGCCCCATCTTCGACCCCAGCCCGGAAACCGGCGAGGCGAAATCGAGATAGTCGATAGGGGTATTTTCGACTAATACCGTATCACGGGCCGGATCCATTCGCGTGGTGATCGCCCAGATCACATCATTCCAGTCGCGCGCATTAACATCATCGTCACACACAATAACAAATTTGGTGTACATGAACTGCCGCAAAAATGACCAGACGCCAAACATGACACGTTTGGCATGCCCTGCGTACTGCTTTTTAATCGTCACAACCGCCAGTCGGTAGGAGCAACCTTCAGGCGGCAGGTAGAAGTCCACGATCTCCGGGAACTGCTTAATCAGAATCGGTACCAGAACTTCATTCAGCGCCACGCCCAGTACGGCGGGTTCATCCGGCGGACGCCCGGTATAGGTGGAGTGATAGATCGGCTGACGACGCTGCGTGATATGCGTCACGGTAAATACCGGGAAGCTATCCACTTCATTATAGTAGCCGGTGTGGTCGCCGTAGGGGCCTTCTGGCGCCATATCGCCCGCTTCGATATACCCTTCCAGCACGATTTCCGCACTGGCCGGCACTTCGAGATCGTTCGACAGGCACTTCACCACTTCCGTTTTATTGCCGCGCAGCAGACCGGCAAACGCATATTCTGACAGCGTGTCAGGCACCGGCGTCACCGCGCCGAGGATGGTGGCAGGATCGGCGCCCAGCGCGACCGAAACCGGAAAACGTTCACCCGGATGCGCTTTCGTCCACTCCTGAAAATCAAGCGCGCCGCCACGGTGCGACAGCCAGCGCATGATCAGACGATTTTTACCGATCACCTGCTGACGGTAAATACCGAGATTCTGGCGCTCTTTGTGGGGGCCGCGCGTGACGGTCAGTCCCCAGGTAATCAGCGGTGCGGCATCGCCTGGCCAGCACTTCATGACCGGAATACGCGTCAGATCGACCTCATCACCGCTGAACACCTCTTCCTGACAGGGCGCATTACGCAGCCGTTTGGTCGGCATGTTCAGCACCTGCTTAAACTGTGGCATTTTATCGAACAGGTCGCGGAAGCCTTTTGGCGGCTCAGGCTCTTTAAGGAAGGCCAGCAGCTTACCCACTTCACGCAGGGCGCTCACCTCCTCCTGCCCCATGCCCATGGCCACGCGCTTAGGCGTGCCGAACAGGTTGCACAGCACCGGCATATCGTACCCTTTCGGGTTTTCAAACAGCAGGGCGGGGCCACCGGCACGCAGCGTGCGATCGGCAATCTCCGTCATTTCCAGTTCGGGATCGATGGACTGGGTAATGCGCTTTAGCTCACCGCGCTGTTCAAGCAGCGCGAGGAAGTCTCTCAAATCGTGGTATTTCATGCGGCTTTAACATTCCGGCCAGAGTGAATCGGCCATTATAGGTCTGATTACGCGGAGTTGCTGAGGTTTATACCGCAGCCTCATACGCACTGAAAGGGAACCAGCGGTTGCAGTTCGCGGGTATTGTGCATTCCCTGAATCGGGTCACCGTGGCGAAACAGCTTAAAGTCCTCGTTTCGCACGCTGTGATAGCGCAGCTGGTTGTCATGCAGGTGCAGAAAACTGCCTTCACGCAGGGCAATCACCGACTCCGTCGGGTTAACCGCGCAGAACTCCGCCAGACGCTCATCGCGGGTTTCGCCCATATGGCCGCTGACGCTGGCATCAAGATAGTGGGGATTGATCTGCACCGGAAAGAGTCCCAGCGCGGGCAGCACTACACTGCTGCGCACCGGCATATCGTTGGTGGTGCGGATGGAGGGCGTCGCCACATTGCAGCCCGCGCTCCAGCCGAGATAAGGCACCTGTCGCTCACGTACCGCACGCTGGATCGGGACGATGAGATCCTGCTCATGCAGCATCTGGTTCAGAAACCAGGTATTGCCGCCGCTGACCAGAATCAGTTCTGCCTGTGCAATCGCCTCAGCCGGTGAGGCAAAGGATTGAACCAGCCTGACCGGGATGCCCAGAGACGCCGTGAGTTCGGCGGCGCGCTGCTGCTGATCGCCCCGGATTATCGCGTAGGGGATAAGGACCGCCGAGCGGATAGCGCGTCGGGCGATCATCGCGTGCAGCTGCGGCTGCGCATAACCCAGCAGCGGCGCATCGTCCGCCAGCCTGCCATTGCTCAACAGAAAGAGTTCCATCAGACGTTCCTTTTGCAGGGGTGAAGGTTATCGAGTCTGATACAGAGTCCTGGTACACGTCAATTTCCCGTTACCGTTTCTGCACGCCTCCGGCCTGCTAAGAAAAGTCTCAATTTATTTTCTCTGCGGGCCGCTTTACCCTGCCCCTGCGCTATAACTCTGGCAACAGGTTTGCTATTCTTAGCGTCCATTCAATGGGAGCCGTTATGGAAGCCTGGTACTTACTCTATTGCAAACGTGGACAGCTATTGCGCGCGAAGGAGCATCTTGAGCGGCAGGAGGTGCATTGCCTCAGCCCGATGATCGCTCTGGAAAAGATTGTGCGCGGTAAACGCACCACGGTGAGTGAGCCGCTGTTCCCTAACTACCTGTTTATCGAATTCGATCCTGAAGAGATTCACACCACCACCATCAGCAGCACCCGCGGTGTCAGTCACTTTGTCCGCTTCGGCTCCACCCCGGCAACCGTGCCGTCGGCGGTCATCGAAGCGCTGGAAACCGACGTCCCGCAAATCCTGCTCGATCCTGAAACGCCACAGAGCGGCGATGAGGTTGTCATCACCGAAGGAACGTTTGAAGGGCTGCGCGCCATTTTTGCCGAGCCGGATGGTGAAACACGCTCGATCCTGTTGCTGAATCTCCTCAACAAGCAGGTGATGCGCAGCGTCGATAACAAGCAGTTCCGCAAGCTTTAAGCCAGTCTGAACAGCGTCCGCGCATTATGATCGATGCGGGCCGCCAGTGCCTCCGCACTCTCACCTCGCCATGTCGCCACCTGACTGACAATATGCGGTAAAAAGCAGGGTTCGTTGCGGCGCGAAGGCGGACGCGGACGCATGTCGCGCGGCAACAGGTAGGGCGCATCCGTTTCCAGCAGCAGGCGTTCGGCCGGGATCAGCGGCAGCAGCTCGCGCAGTTCCAGACCCCGACGCTCATCGCAGACCCAGCCCGTAATGCCCACAGATAACCCCATTTCCAGACAGGCTTCCAGTTCGTCGCGCGTGCCGGTAAAGCAGTGGATCACCGCACCCGGCAGTTTTGGCAGCCAGGGAGCAAGCACCGCAGCGAAACGCGCATGGGCTTCACGGCAGTGCAGGAACACCGGCATATTGAGTTCTGCGGCCAGCGCCAGCTGTGCGTCAAATGCATACTCCTGCTGCTCATGGGCCGAGAGGTTGCGATTAAAATCGAGTCCGCACTCACCAATGGCGACCACTTCCGGTTTTTCCGCCAGCCGGCGCAGGGTGCTGGCGATCTCCAGCGACCATTCGCTGGCATGATGAGGATGAACGCCCGCGGTAGACCAGCAAAAGCCGGGCTGGCCTTCAGCGAGTCGCTGAGCCTGCTGGCTCTCCAGCGCGTTGGTGCCGGTAATAAGCATGCCGGTGACGCCCGCATCACGCGCGCGTTTAACCACCTTTTGCCGGTCGGAGGCGAATTGCGTGCTGGTCAGGTTTACACCGATATCAAACATAATTTTTCCCACAGTTTGTAAAAAAAACCGCCCGGAGGGGCGGTCTGGATGGCTCGCTTCCCGCCTGTGCGGGTCATACGGTCAGCGTCAGGCGTCGGTATGTTTATCCTCATCCTGTGACCAGCGGCCTTTACCCACATAGTAACGGGAAAAGAATACGCCGACTTCAAACAGGCAGTACATCGGAATAGCGAGCAAAGTTTGGGAAAAAACGTCCGGAGGTGTGAGCAGCATCCCGACTACGAAAGCGCCCACCAGAATATAGGGACGTTTCTTTTTCAGATCTTCCGGGCTGGTGATACCGGTCCAGCAGAGCAACACGATCGCCACCGGCACCTCAAACGCCACCCCAAAGGCCATGAAGAGAGTCATGACGAAATCGAGGTATTTGGCGATATCCGTTGCGACCGTCACGCCGATGGGCGCGGTCTTGGTGAAAAAGCCAAATGCCAGCGGGAAAACGACGAAATAAGCAAAGGCCACACCGAAGTAGAACAGGAAGGTGCTGGAAAAGAGCAGCGGCATCACCAGCCTGCGCTCATGCCGGTAGAGCGCCGGGGCGACAAATGCCCAGACCTGATAGAGGATCACCGGCACCGCGAGAAACACTGACACGATGATGGTCAGCTTTATCGGGGTAAAGAACGGCGAGGCGACATCGGTTGCAATCATGCTGGAGCCCACCGGCATCTGACTGATCAGCGGTGATGCGACCAGCTGGTAGATGTCGTTGGCGAAATAGACCAGTACCAGGAAAATGACCAGTACGGCGATGATGCAGTTCAGTAATCGCTTACGCAGCTCAATCAGATGGCTGATGAGCGGTTGGGTATCTTCAACGGCCATTATCGTTCATCACCTGCAGAAGAGGAGGTCGCGGAAGGACGCGCAGACCCTGATGACCTGGCGGCGTCGCCAGCGGGTGCCTGTGCCGGTGCGCTGGCCACAGCAGCAGGCGCAGCAGAGGATGGCGCAGCCGGAGCGGATGGCGCAGCAGAGGGTCGCTGTGCGGCCGCGGCCGGTGCGGGTTGCACCGCGGCATCGGCACCCGCTACCGCAGACGGTGCCTGTGCCGGTGCGCTGGCCTGATGCTCTGCTGAGGCTGGCGTCGCGGCGGTTTCCGTCGCAGCAGGCTCAGGGGCATACCGGTGCTGTGCTGAGTGGATGGTGTTCGCTTCGTCTTCCTCTTTTTCAATGTCGATGCTCTGACTGACCGAGCGCTTCATTGAATCTGCCGTTTTACGCAGCTCTTCCATCGACTCCTTCAGCTCAGGGGAGAGCGTGCCACGGCCCGCCTCTTCCACCTTTTTCAGGCTCTCCTGCAACTCCTGCAGTTTGAGTTCCTGCGCCAGTTCATGTTGTACATTGGCTGCCAGCGAACGAATCGCCCTGATCCAGCCGACCACGGTTTTCACCGCAACCGGTAATCGTTGCGGGCCGAGTACAATCAGCCCGATCACGAACACCAATACCAGTTCACTAAAACCAATATCGAACACGGTTTACACCTGCTTGTCGTTCTTGGCTTCTTCTTTGTTAGCCGAAGTTTGCTGTTTGTCCGCCAGCGTTTTGGCAGCGAAGTCAGCGTCCTGCTCTTTCGGTTGATCCTTTTTGTCGTCCTCATCACTCATGGCCTTTTTGAAGCCACGAATCGAAGAACCTAAATCCGAACCCAGATTACGTAATTTATTGGTACCGAACAGAAGTACAACAATCACGGCAATGATTAACAGTTGCCAGATACTGATACCGCCCATGAGATAGCCTCTAATATTCTGTGAAAACGATAAGGTAATGCAGGACAGAGTGCCCTTTTTAGCCGGGCTTTAGCCAGCGACATTACCTTTTTTTAAACAGACGTGACAATCAGTTTGTCTTACGCCAGCCGATTAGCCATGAAACGATTCCTGCTGCCATCAGAACCGCCGGAAAGAGATCCCAGTCCGGTCGGGTGAGCAGAACTGCCGTTCCGCTTAGCAGCAGCGTGGCACCGACGCCAAACAGATAACGCGCCTGATGATGACGGACGCGCTGCGCATTGAGATCGCCCACTAATTTATCGACGCTGTGCCGTAAAAGCTTGTGCTGGCGCATGCTGTCGTAAAAGAGTTCTGGCAGCTCCGGGAGCTTTTCAGCCCAGAACGGCGCTTTCTCTTTGACCGCACGGATAATGGCGGGGATACCCACCTGATCCTTGATCCACTCTTCCAGGAAGGGTTTGGCCGTTTTCCACAGGTCGAGCTGTGGGTAGAGCTGACGGCCAATGCCTTCCACATAAAGCAGCGTTTTTTGCAGCAGCACCAGCTGCGGCTGCACTTCCATATTAAAGCGACGCGCGGTGTTGAACAGGTTCAGCAGCACATGCCCGAACGAGATCTCAGCCAGCGGCTTTTCAAAAATCGGCTCACACACCGTGCGAATCGCAAACTCGAAATCTTCGACGTTGGTATCGGGCGGTACCCAGCCGGAATCAACGTGCAGCTCGGCAACCTTGCGATAGTCACGGTTGAAGAACGCGATAAAGTTTTCCGCCAGATAACGCTTATCTTCTTTGTTCAGCGACCCCACGATGCCGCAGTCGATACCGATATATTGCGGATCTTCCGGGTGTTCATAGCTGACAAAAATATTGCCCGGATGCATATCTGCGTGGAAGAAGCTGTCGCGGAAGACCTGGGTAAAGAAGACCTGGACACCGCGTTCGGCCAGCAGCTTCATGTTCACGCCGTGGCGCTCCAGCGTCGCAACGTCGGAAATCGGGATACCGTAAATGCGCTCCATCACCATCATGGTTTCGCTGCAATAGTCGGAATAGACTTCCGGCACATAGAGCATACGGCTCTCTTCAAAATTGCGGCGTAACTGAATAGCGTTGGCGGCTTCGCGTAACAGGTTCAGCTCATCAAGCAGGGTTTTCTCATAATCGCGCACCACTTCGACCGGACGCAGACGACGGCCATCCGGCAGCAGACGCGGAACCCAGCGCGCCAGGCGATAGATCAGCTTCATATCCGCTTTGATCACCGGCAAAATGTCGGGGCGGATCACTTTGATCACCACTTTTTTGCCGTTAGATTTCAGCGTGGCGGTGTGAACCTGGGCAATCGACGCAGACGCCAGCGGCTTAATGTCAAAATCATCAAACCAGGTCTCGATGGGTGCGCCCATTGAGGCTTCAATCTGTGCTTTCGCTTTGACGCCATCGAAGGGCGCCACACGGTCCTGCAGGATCGCCAGCTGATCGGCGATCAGCGGCGGGAAGAGATCCCGGCGCGTTGACAGCATCTGACCAAACTTGATCCAGACCGGCCCCAGTTGCTCCATCGCCATACGCATACGCGCACCGGTCGGTTCATGCTGGTGCAGATTGGGGATCCAGAAAATTGAGCGACGCCACAGGCGGAACAGGAAAGTGAGACGTGTCTGCGGGATCAGTTCATCAAGGCCATAGGTCAGAAACACCTTCATGATCAGATATAAGCGGCGGATCTCTCCTAAACTCATTTTGCCTCCAGCTGCGCCAGACGCGCATCAAGCGCATCAAGCGAACGTTCCATCGCGTCGACCTCCTCAGAAAACCAGGCCAGTTCCAGTGAGCCAGGCGCAACACGCCACTCTTCGGTCATGGCCTGTCCGAGATATCCCTGACGACGCGCTGCTTCACCTTTGAAAAAGCGGAAAGCCTGCTGTGCCCGCTGACTGATGCCCTGCGCGGCGATGTCGCCCACCCAGGGAGCCAGATATTCCGCCGGATCCAGCTCTGCCAGATCCATCAGCGCCGAGAACTGCTGCACCACCTGCAGATCACCCTCTACCTGCAGTTCACCGCTGCGAATCAGCGGCGTCAGCTGCTGGCGATCGCGCAGCTTTGGCAGACTTTTCAGCGAGGTGATCACCGTGCAGTCGCTGCGGTCCTGCCAGTCAGCTAACACGTCCAGCTGCTGTTCACTGAACACCAGCACCAGGGGAGACGAGAACTCATTCAGGCGCAGTGTCAGGACTTTGCCATTCAGACGTTGCCGCGCCGGCTTAAGGCCGCGATCGCGGTACAGAATACGGTTCAGCGCCGTCTCCATGCCCGCCGTAATCAAAGGAGTCAGGTTCATCACCATCTCACTCAGAACTTAAATCCACGATGCAGCGCCACGATGCCGCCAGTCATGTTGGAGTAAGTGGTATTTTCAAAGCCGACATCATTCATCATCGCCTTCAGGGTCTCCTGATCGGGATGCATACGGATCGATTCGGCGAGATAGCGGTAGCTCTCAGCATCCTGCGCCACCAGCTGGCCGATACGCGGCAGAATGTGGAACGAGTAGGCGTCATACGCTTTGCTCAGCGGGTCCAGCACTGGCTTAGAGAACTCCAGCACCAGCAGGCGTCCGCCCGGTTTAAGCACCCGGAACATGGAGGCCAGCGCCTTCTCTTTTTCCGTGACGTTGCGCAGACCAAAGGAGATGGTGATGCAGTCGAAGTAGTTATCAGGGAAAGGCAGAGCTTCTGCGTTGGCCTGCACGTAACTGACGTTGCCCACCACACCCTGATTGCGCAGCTTTTCGCGGCCCATCTTCAGCATGGAACTGTTGATATCCGCCAGTACCACCTGACCGGTGTCACCCACCAGACGAGAGAATTTTGCCGTCAGATCGCCGGTGCCTCCCGCCAGATCCAACACACGCTGACCGCGGCGAACACCGCTGCTGTCGATGGTAAAGCGCTTCCAGATACGATGGACGCCAAAGGACATCAAATCGTTCATCAGGTCATATTTTGCCGCTACGGAGTGAAACACATCCGCGACTTTGTCAGCTTTTTCGCTTTTGGCGACCGTCTGAAAGCCAAAATGGGTGGTTTCCTGCTGTGATTCATCTGCCATCGGTTTTACCTGCTCCACAAACAATACTTTCCGAAGTGTATCAGAGTCACGGAAGTCAGGCACGCTGCGCCCATACTATTCGTGGAGGCGTCTCACACGCCTGTCACTGTCATCCGCATCCTCATCATCCCTGTCGTCATCTGCCATCCGCTTTTCCGGCATGGCCCGTTCGGCCAGCTGAGGATTGATAGGCCGTTTGATTTCAACGCCCAGCGCACGGAAGCCTTCCGTCTGCGCAATCAGGTTACCGCGCCCCTCTGCCAGCTTTTTCATCGCCTCGCGATAGCTGTTCTGCGCTTTGTCCAGACTGTGACCAATACCGCTCATGTCATCCACAAACAGCCGCATCTTGTCATAGAGGCGTGCGGCCCGATCGGCAATACGCTGTGAATTGCGGCTCTGGTGCTCATAGCGCCACAGATTATTGATGGTCCGTAACGCCACCAGCAGCGTGGTGGGGCTGACCAGCATGATATTCTGCTGCAGCGCCTCGCTAATCAGCTCAGGCTGGCGGTCGATCGCCAGTAAAAAAGCCGGTTCAACCGGAATGAACATCAACACATAATCCAGCGAGCGTAAACCGGGCAATTGTTGATAATCTTTTCGCCCCAGCAGGCGGATATGGGCCCGCATGGCGCTGACATGCTCCTGAATCGCCTGTTCACGTTCGATCTCATCATCCGCATTGAAGTAGCGCTCATAGGCCACCAGCGTCATCTTGGCGTCCACCACCACATCTTTGCCCTGTGGCAGCCGCACAATCACATCCGGCTGCATCCTGCCCTGCTGTTCAGACTGAATGCTGACCTGCGTTTCATATTCATAGCCTTCACGCAGCCCGGAGGCTTCCAGCACCCGGCTCAGGACCATTTCCCCCCAGTTACCCTGGATTTTATTGTCGCCCTTCAGGGCTTTGGTCAGGTTGAGCGCCTCCTGCGCCATCTGCGCATTCAGCTGCTGAAGCTGACGGATTTCGTGGGTCAGGGTGTGACGTTCACGCGCCTCTGCGCCAAAGCTTTCATGCACCTGACGACGAAAGCCATCCAGCTGTTCACGTAACGGGCCAATCAGGCTATCCAGGCTTTGACGGTTCTGCTCATCGACGCGACGGCCGCTGTTTTCGAAAATGCGGTTGGCGAGGTTTTCAAACTGGGCGCTGAGGCGTTGCTCGCTGTTGGTCAGCAGGCGCTGCTTCTCCTCGGCGGCAAAACGGGTCTCTTCCAGACGGATGGTCACCTCACGCAGCTCCGCTTCCTGCGCGCTATTGACCTCCAGCTGATTGCGCAGCTCGCGATTGAGCTGCTCGCTTTCATTGCGCCAGTAGTCGAGCTGCTGCAGCCGCTCCGTGGCTCCGCTCAGGGCACCGTGCAGCTGACGCAGCTCCTGTTCCCGCTCCCGGATCTGCTGCTGAAGCTGTTCAGTCTGCTGCTGCTGACGCTGCTGCGCCTCCTGCTGCAGACGGCGCTCAGTCTGGAAACTGGCGGCCTGGTGCCCGGCACGAAGCTGTGCCAGCATCCAGCCGATCCCGACCCCGGCAAGCGCCAGACAGATGCTGATGATGATGTGCTGATCCATGATTTCCCCGCGACTTACGCTGCTGAGGAAAAAGGTAGAGTCGCACTGTATGAATGTCCAGATAAATTTATTCGCGCTCAGCAACTTAGAGCGCGGTCACGGTCACCCTTCCCGCCTGCCACTCCTCAATCAGAAAAAAGGGCATCGGCAACAGCCACTCACCCTGCTTAACCTGCGCCAGATAGTGCCAGGTGGTTTCGCCCGCGGTGATCGCCACGCGCTGTCTGCTGCCGTCGGCCACACTGGCTTTCCCGGTCATACTGGCAAAGCCGGCATTGCTGCCCACGTGGAACTGCGGCGTCTGCCAGCGCACCGGCGCATGGGCAGGCCACGGCCGGGCCTGATGAAAGTGAAACAGTTCATCATGATTCAGCACGCTTTCACGTACCGTCGGCCATAACGCCACTTTGAGGAAATATTGATCGGTGAAGCGTTCGCTCCCCCGGTAGTGCGCAATAAAATCACGCATCGCCTGTTCCACGTTGTGAAAGACGCCATGACAGCCGCCCCACATCCCCGCCAGCAGCAGTTCGGTGTGGGAAAAGTAGTCACGCATATGGTGGAACCAGTAAGGTGAAGCCAGCCAGGCGCTGACCGCCGCCGCTTCGCGCTCTGAGAGCAGCGAGTCGGCATCGCGGACGATAAAGCGCTTCACGCCGGGATCGTCCATCACCAGAAAACGCCACAGGGTGGGAAACAGGGTTTTCTCATGCGACATATCGACCCGTTGCACATGCGGCTGGTCCAGTCGCTGCCAGACATGCTGCGGCACGCTGTCGTCAAGGTAGATGCGGCAGACCCAGCCGGGATAGAGTTCAGGTGCGACTTCAACGTTTTTAATCAGGGTTTCGCAATAGCGCGGCTGGTCACCAAACAGGCTGAAGGCAATGACATTCTGGTGCGGCTGTGTGAGATCGGCAGGTTCGGGCTGGGGAGCGGGAAACGCCACGCGCTGCCCCTGACTGAAACGCGCATCGGACTGCATCAGCGACGCCAGACCATAGCGCGCCACCTCATCCGGCTTATTCAGCCAGCCACAGACTTCCGTCAGGCCATCCAGCCAGGTTTCAGAGGCGGTGCTGCGCACCGCGGGCGGGGAGTGTGCGATCTTCTGATAGATTTTATAGGACTTCTGGTACTGACCCAGACGCAGCAGACAGAGCGCATAGTCGCTCAGCACCTGCATCTGCTGAGGCAGATAGCGCAGTGCCTCTTCGCAGCACTGGGCGGCCTGTGCATAGTCACCCTGCTGCATGGCGGCACGGAAGCGTTCGGCACCGCGTTCCAGCCGGGTATTAAGGGCGGCGGGATCGGCTTTGAATGCCGGTCGTCGGACAGGAAGTGTATTGCGCATAAGCCTTCTCAGGTTTCGCTGAAATGACGCGCCTTATACAGCAGCAGGCCCGATAGGGGCCCGCGGCCTGACGCGGCCTACAGCAAGCGACGCGCCGCTTCGACCACAATCTTCACTGCGTCGCTTTCTGTCTGTTTCATGGTGACCGCATCAGGGATCTCTTTCTGCGTACGGTTCACAATGACGCCTGCCACCATACCGGCGCGGAGGCCCTGGCTGGCGCACATGGTTAACAGTGTAGCGGATTCCATCTCATAGTTGAGGACACCCATCTCCTGCCACTCTTTCATCGATCCCTTGAAACGGCTGACGACGCGGCCTGAGACGGTGTCGTAGCGCTCCTGGCCCGGATAGAAGGTGTCAGAGGAGGCGGTAATGCCGATATGGGTTGTGGCGCCACAGGCTTCTGCAGCCGCCACCAGCGCAGTGGTACAGCCGAAGTCAGCCACCGCCGGGAACTCCATCGGCGCGAAATGCAGGCTGGCGCCATCCAGGCGCACGGAGGCGGTCGTGACCAGCACATCGCCGACGTTGATATGTGGCTGAATGGCACCCGTGGTGCCGACGCGCAGGAAGGTGCGCACGCCAAGCTGAGCCAGCTCTTCTACCGCAATCGAGGTCGAAGGGCCGCCGATGCCGGTTGAGCAGACAACCACCGGCTTGCCATCCAGCTTTGCCAGCCAGGAGGTAAATTCACGGTGTGAGGCGAGATGCGTGGCATCCTCCATCAGTCCGGCAATTTTCTTCACGCGCTCCGGGTCGCCCGGCACAATCGCCAGGGTGGCGCCCTGCAGATCGGCTTTCGTCAGGCCAAGATGGAAAACGTCAGACTGTGTCATTTGCAGACTCCTGTTAAGGGATGATAGCGCGCCACTCTACGCCAGCACGCCCGATAAATATGTGACAGCATTCACTTAAGAAAATGAAAGTTACATTTACCGGAAGAAAAAATGCGACATTAATCACACATTAACATCTTCTTCGCCCGGATAACGCCCGGTGGGGCTGTGTCGGGGTCAGGGCAATGTTAAAGAGGTGGATGCGTTTGTTCGCTGCTGATTCTGTTACCCGACACCTGGCACGCACGCTTTCGGGCCAGGCTATAGTTACGTGATTGCGCCAATGCTTGCACGGAGAGAATAATGAAACCCAGTGATACTTTGCCACAAAAACCGGCGACGGGCGGCTTTGCCCCAGCCGTGCAGCCCACCGCCGACACCACCATTATTACCGATAGTCCGGCCATTCACGCAGGTGAGACTTCCGTGCCCAGTCAGGGCGAAAACATGCCGGCCTATTTTGCAAAACCGCAGTCAGCAGAAGGTCCTTTACCCGTCGTGCTGGTGGTGCAGGAGATCTTTGGTGTGCACGAACACATCCGGGATATCTGCCGCCGTCTGGCGCTGGAAGGCTATCTGGCGATTGCTCCGGAGCTCTATTTCCGCGAGGGCGATCCCTCTGAGTATCATGATATCCCGACGCTGTTCAGCGAGCTGGTCAGTAAAGTGCCGGATACTCAGGTGCTGGCTGACCTGGACCATGCCGCCAACTGGGCCGCACGCAACGGCGGCGACATCCGCCGCATGGGCATTACCGGTTTCTGCTGGGGTGGCCGCATCAGCTGGCTCTACGCCGCGCACAATCCGCAGCTGCGCGCCGCCGTGGCCTGGTATGGACGGCTGACCGGCGACCGCACTCTGAAGCAGCAGAAGCACCCGATTGATATTGCCGTCGCGCTCAACGCGCCGGTTTTAGGACTCTATGGCGGACAGGACGAAAGCATCCCGCTGGAGAGCGTCGAGCAGATGCGACAGGCGCTGCATGCCGCCAATGCCACCGCCGAGATCATCGTCTATCCCGAAGCGGGTCATGCGTTTAATGCAGACTACCGCCCGAGCTACCATGCGGAATCGGCTCAGGATGGCTGGCAGCGGATGCTGACCTGGTTCAGGCAATATGGTGTGACCTCGCAGTAACTGAAAAAGGGGCGCGTCTGCGCCCCTTTTTTGCCACTCGGACCCGCTTCCCTACGCCGTCTCACCACGCAGTTTCTTCGCCGCCGTTACCATATTGGCCAGCGCCTGACGTGTTTCCGTCCAGCCGCGCGTTTTCAGGCCGCAGTCCGGGTTTACCCACAGACGCGCTGCCGGAATCCGTTGTGCGGCCTTCTGCAGAAGGGCCTCTATCCACTCAACGCTGGGAACGTTAGGCGAGTGAATGTCATAGACGCCGGGGCCGATTTCATTCGGATAGTCGAAATGCTCAAACGATTCCAGCAGCTTCATATCGGAGCGCGAGGTTTCAATGGTGATGACATCGGCATCCAGCGCCGCAATGGCATCCATGATGTCGTTGAACTCGCAGTAACACATATGGGTGTGAATCTGGGTGTCATCCTGCGCCACGGCCGCGGTAAGCCGGAACGCCTCTACCGCCCAGGTCAGGTAGGCGGCCCACTCCGACTGGTGCAAAGGCAGGCCCTCACGCAGAGCCGGTTCATCTATCTGAATAATCCCGATTCCCGCCTTCTCCAGATCTTTCACTTCATCACGCAGCGCCAGCGCGATCTGCTTTGCGAGGGTTTCCCGTGACACATCTTCACGCGGGAAAGACCAGCAGAGGATGGTAACCGGGCCGGTCAGCATCCCTTTTACCGGCTTGTCGGTCAGCGACTGCGCATAGCTGGCCCACTCCACGGTGATCGCCGCCGGCCGGCTGATATCCCCGATGATGACCGGCGGTTTCACACAGCGGGAACCGTAGCTCTGCACCCAGCCGTTCTGGGTGAAGACAAATCCCTCCAGATGCTCGCCAAAATACTCCACCATGTCGTTGCGTTCCGCTTCACCGTGAACCAGCACATCCAGCCCCAGCCGCTCCTGTTCGGTAATGGCCTGCCTGATATGTGCCGCGATGCCGGTGCGGTAGTGGCTGCTGTCGAGACGGCCCTGCTTAAAGTCGAGGCGCAGGCCACGGATCTCGGTGGTCTGGGGAAAAGAGCCGATGGTGGTGGTGGGCCAGGCCGGCAGTCTGAAACGCTGACGCTGCAGGGCAGCCCGCTCAGAATAGGCGCGCTGGCGCTGACTGAGCTGTGGCGTGATGGCCTGCAGACGCTGGCCCACTGCGGCATTGTGCACGCGGCGCGAGTGCGCACGGGCGCGCACCGGGGCACTCCATGCCTCCAGCGACGCCGCATCGTTCTGGTTCAGTGCGTGAGTGAGCAGCGAAAGTTCAGCACACTTCTGCAGGGCGAAAGCGAACCAGCTTTTGACCTCATCATCCAGACGGGTTTCCACGCTGAGATCGATCGGGCTGTGCAGCAGCGAGCAGGAGGAGCCGATCCAGACCTGTTCCCGCTGTGCAATCACCGGTTGCAGACGGCTGAACCAGCGGCTGAGATCGGCGCGCCAGACGTTACGCCCGTTGATCACCCCGAGTGACAGCAGCCAGCTGGCGGGCAGTTGCTGATTCAGCTGCTGGAGGTCATCGTGGCCATGAA
Organism: Pantoea sp. Sc1; assembly: GCF_000255315.1. Lineage (NCBI taxonomy): Bacteria > Pseudomonadati > Pseudomonadota > Gammaproteobacteria > Enterobacterales > Erwiniaceae > Pantoea > Pantoea sp. Sc1. The sequence continues at coordinate 1,056,782 of NZ_AJFP01000001.1, read as the reverse complement.
CCAGATCGACATGCAGGCCCTGCACCGGCAGTGCGCGAATCACCTCAATATTCTGTCCGATGCTGTCAAAGTAGGTGGTCAGCAGCAGTCTGCTGTGACCCTGCAGCGCGTCATACGCCGGTTTGAAGGCGTCGCGCCACGCCTGCGGCAGTTCCAGGGCCAGGGCCGGTTCATCAATCTGCACCCATTCGATGCCCCGTCTGGCCAGTTCTGCCAGCACCTGCTGGTAGACGGGCAGAATCGCTTCCAGCAGCGACAGGCGCTCGAACGGCTCACCTTTCACTTTACCCAGCCACAGATAGGTTACCGGCCCCAGCAGCACCGGCTTGATGTTGTGACCCAGTGCCAGCGCCTCATCGACCTCGTCCAGCAGCTGAGTCCAGGTCAGTTTAAACCGCTGTCCCCGGGTAAATTCCGGCACCATGTAGTGATAGTTGGTGTTAAACCATTTGGTCATCTCTGCCGCGGCGGCGGGTTCCCCGCTGGGGGCTCGACCACGGCCCAGGCGGAACAGGGTGTCCAGGTCAACGCTGCCCTCCGGGTTCTGATGGCGTGCGGGCACGTTGCCCAGCATCAGGCTGGTGGTCAGCACATGATCGTACCAGGCGAAATCGCCGACCGGCAGCAGATCGACACCCGCCGCTTTCTGCTGTTGCCAGTGGCGGGCGCGCAGTTCACGGCCCACCGCCAGTAAGTCCTGCTGCGAAATATCACCCGCCCAGTACTGCTCCAGTGCTTTTTTCAGTTCCCGGCGCAGGCCAATACGGGGAAAGCCGAGGGTGTGGTTCAGGATAGTCATGTGCTGTTCTCCAGATAATCTTTCACTCTGGCTTTTACAGGCAGCCAGAGAGGTTTAGCCGTCCAGATGTTTACACTGCTATAATCTGCGGGTACTGTATGTGGCTCAAGCGCAATATGTTCATTTTCGATGTGAAGGACCCTCATGATCGAACTCAAGCACCTGCGGACGCTTCAGGCTCTGCGCAATACGGGATCGCTGGCGGCGGCGGCGGCCCAGCTTCACCAGACGCAATCGGCGCTCTCTCATCAGTTCAGCGACCTGGAGCAGCGGCTGGGATTCCGCCTGTTCGTGCGTAAAAGTCAGCCGCTGCGGTTTACGCCGCAGGGCGATATTCTGCTGCAGCTGGCAGAGCAGGTGTTGCCGCAGATCCAGCACGCCCTGCAGGCGTGCCATGAGCCGCATCAGACCACGCTGCGGGTGGCGATCGAGTGTCATAGCTGTATTCAGTGGCTGACCCCCGCGCTGGATAAATTCCGTCAGAGCTGGCCGCAGGTGGTGATGGATTTCAAATCGGGCGTGACCTTTGATCCTCAGCCCGCTCTGCAGCAGGGTGAGCTGGATGTGGTGCTGACCTCCGATATTCTGGCGCGCTCCGGCCTGTTCTATTCCCCGATGTTTGATTATGAAGTGCGGCTGGTGCTGGCAACGGATCATCCGCTGGCACAGGTGGAGCAGATTGCCCCGGAAGATCTGGCCGATGAGGTGTTGATGATCTATCCGGTGCAGCGTCAGCGTCTGGATATCTGGCGTCACTTCCTGCAGCCTGCTGGCGTCAGCCCGGCACTGAAAAGTGTCGATAACACCCTGCTGATGATTCAGATGGTTTCCGCGCGCATGGGTATCGCGGCGCTGCCGCACTGGGTGGTGGAGAGTTTTGAGAAGCAGGGTCTGGTCGTGACCCGCACGCTGGGTGAGGGGCTCTGGAGTCGTCTTTACGCCGCCGTGCGCGAAGGTGAACAGCGGCAGCCGGTGCTGGAAGCCTTTATCCGTTTCGCCCGCCAGCACGCCTGTGAGCATCTGCCGTTTGTGCGTGATGCTGCGCTGCCCGGTGCGGTGTTGCAGCGGTAACCGGTCGGGCACAAACCTGCGCGAACGCTGGCAAAATCCCCTATAATGCGCAGCCTGTCGACTGACCATGAGAAGATCTCACCATGACTAATAACGATATTCTGCGCAGCGTGCGCTACATGCTTAATCTGAGCGATGCCGGAATGGTGAAGATTTTTGCGCTGGCGGAATGTGAGGTACCCGAGACGGATGTTCAGGCGTGGCTGAAAAAAGATGACGACGCCGCGTTCCGTCCCTGCCCTGATGTGCTGATGGGTTATTTTCTGAATGGCCTGATTTTTTACCGTCGTGGTAAAAGCGAAGAGGCGCCTGCCCCGTCGATCGAGCGCAAAATGAATAACAATATTTTCATGAAGAAACTGCGTATCGCGTTCGATCTGAAAACGACCGACATTCCTGACGTGCTGAAGCGCGCAAACTTTACCGTGTCGCAGGCGGAAGTAGGGGCGATTTTCCGCAAGCCTGACCATAAGAACTACCGCGAGTGTGGCGATCAGATTCTGCGTAACTTCCTGAAAGGGCTGGCGATGATCCAGCGTCCGAAGAGTGATAAACCGGCTTAATTTCTGATCGCTTCTGACCTCTGCGTGGTCAGAGGTGGCGCATCTGATCGCAAAGAAAGCCTGCATCCATGCAGCACGGCCTCGCCATCCCTGGCTCGGACGCTTTGCTCCCCCAGCTGCGCCACCCCTTCCCTCCCGCTTCATCAGGGCTTTGACAAGAGCAGCACCGGGCCAGCCATGCGGCGGACGCTTTACTTCTCAGCCCGCCATTCCCTCCTTCATGCTCGCACTGAGCCACGCATTTAACAGCGATGAGGCTGTTGCGCCTCCAGGCTTTACTACCCTGCATCACTCCTTCATGCTCCCACTGAGCCACACATTTAACAGCGATGAGGCTGTCGCGCCTCATGGGCTGGCGCGTCAGAAGAGCGAAGCGTCCGGGCCAGGGATGGCCCGGCCGATCCACAGGGAAGTGAGATTCCTTCGCGATCGGACGCGCCAGCCCGGGGGGCCTCACCTGACCCACAGCCACTGATTAGGTACGATTCTCCTTTAAGATCGGCTGCTGCGCCCCACCACCCAGCGCTTATGCACCCACAGCGAGGCGAGGATCACCAGCGCACCCGCAATAAAGCTCGGCCAGTGCGGTTTCTCCTGCCAGATTGCCAGATTCACCAGCAGCCCGGCGGGAACGTGCATGTTATTCATAATGCCCAGCGTGCCGGCATCGACCTGCGTTGCACCATAGTTCCACATAAAATAGCCCAGACCGGAAGCCGCAACGCCCAGCCAGACCAGAATGCCCCACTGCAGTGAGGTGGTCGGCAACTTCTGCGGATTACCCCAGGCGCACCACGCGATCACGGCAATCACGACCGCACCCAGATAGAACCAGGAGAAGGCGGTGTGCTGCGGCATCGGACGGGTCTCCTGCAGACGCTTATACCCAACCATTCCCGCCGCAAAACAGATGTTTGCCAGCTGCACTAACAGCAGCCCGAACCAGAAATGATCGCTGACTTTGTCATAACGGATAATCGCCGCACCGGCCACCGCCAGCAGTGCACTGAACACATAACCGATGCGCAGCGGACGACGGCTGATCAGATCGTAAATCAGCGTCACATACAGCGGCGTCATCACCGTAAACAGCAAAAATTCTGAAACGCTCAGATAGAGATAGGCTTCAAAACTCAGCAGATACATCACCCCGAGCTGCAGCATCCCCACCAGCATATAAAGCAGCAGCGTTGAAGGGCGGTAGCCGCGCCAGCGCAGGAAAGGCAGGAAGACCAGCGCAGCCAGCGCCAGACGCATCAGCACGGAAAACCAGCTGTCCACCTGCCCGGCAAGGTATTCGCCAATCAGACTGAACGAAAAGGCCCACAGAATAGTGGTAATAATTAATAAGAACACGGTCATGACCCTGAAATTAACAGGCCGCCAGTGTAAACAATGTGCTGCCATCAGGCTGTGAAATCTGGTTGACATCTGACTATAAAACACTCGATCAGAATCTTTAAGCAGCGGACCGTTTACACAGACTGACATAACTGTCGACAGAACCGCTTTTCCGCCAGACAAAATGCGCGAAATGATCCATCAGGTGAACACTTTCGCTCTCAACTGTAATAAAACTGTAACAAATGTGTCATTCATCACAGTAACGCTGCGCAACTAACACTATTCTTTGCGCGAAATGGAACATCGGATGGCCATTTTCTCCTCTTTTCCTGCTTCAACCTGCCGGGAATTCAAAAACCATAATGTGCCCTGGAGGGCCTCACTGATGCTGAGCATTTTTAAACCTGCGCCACGCCAGCCACAGGTGGCAGAGGATCGTGTCGATCCCCTCTACCGTCGTCTGCGCTGGCAAATTTTCATCGGGATCTTCTTCGGTTATGCCGCCTACTATCTGGTCAGAAAAAACTTTGCGCTCGCGATGCCCTATCTGGTCGAGCAGGGTTTTTCGCGGGGCGATTTAGGGTTTGCCCTGTCGGGCATCTCCATCGCCTACGGCTTTTCAAAATTCATCATGGGATCGGTGTCGGACCGCTCAAACCCGCGCGTCTTCCTGCCGGCTGGCCTGATTCTGGCCGCGGCGGTGATGCTGATCATGGGATTTGTGCCCTGGGCGACCTCCAGCATCATGGTGATGTTTGTACTGCTGTTTATCTGCGGCTGGTTTCAGGGGATGGGCTGGCCGCCGTGCGGACGCACCATGGTTCACTGGTGGTCACAGAAGGAGCGCGGCCGGATCGTCTCGGTCTGGAACTGCGCCCATAATGTGGGCGGCGGTATCCCCCCGCTGCTGTTTCTGCTGGGCATGGCGTGGTTTAACGACTGGAAAGCGGCGCTCTACATGCCCGCTTTTGGCGCGATTGCCATTGCGATTCTGGCCTTTGCGCTGATGCGCGATACCCCGCAATCCTGTGGCCTGCCGCCGATTGAAGCGTATAAAAACGACTATCCGCCCGACTACGATGCCAGCCATGAAGAGGAGCTGACGGCAAAGCAGATCTTCATGAAGTACGTGCTGCCGAACAAGCTGCTGTGGTACATCGCGCTGGCCAACGTGTTTGTCTATCTGCTGCGCTACGGCATCCTCGACTGGTCTCCGACCTATCTCAAAGAGGTGAAACACTTCACGCTGGATAAATCCTCCTGGGCCTACTTCCTGTATGAATATGCGGGAATACCGGGGACGCTGCTCTGCGGCTGGATGTCGGATAAAGTGTTCCGCGGCAATCGGGGGGCGACCGGGGTGTTCTTTATGACGCTGGTCACCGTCGCGACCGTCATCTACTGGCTCAATCCGGCGGGTAACCCCGGCGTCGATATGGCCTGTATGATCGTGATTGGCTTCCTGATCTACGGTCCGGTGATGCTGATTGGTCTGCACGCGCTGGAGCTGGCCCCGAAAAAAGCGGCAGGAACGGCAGCGGGCTTTACCGGCCTGTTCGGTTACCTGGGTGGGTCGGTGGCCGCCAGCGCCATTGTCGGTTACACCGTCGACTACTTCGGCTGGGATGGCGGCTTCCTGGTGATGATCGCAGGCTGCGTGCTCGCCGTTATTCTGCTGCTCCTGACCATGGTCAGCGAACACAGACACAAACAGAAAATCGCCTGACGGTATAAAAAAAGGGCCGGATAACCGGCCCTTTTCATTCATCTGCTTATGCGAGGTAAAGTGCGCGCAGCGTCTGCGGCACCGCATCATCCGCATTCGATCCAATCACTTCCAGCGCCGGCAGCGTATCTTTCAGCCGCTGATGAGCGTTCTGCATGATACAGCCCTTACCTGCCATGCTCAGCATCTCCACATCGTTCATGCCGTCGCCGAAGGCGATACAGCTTTGCAGCGAATGACCCAGCTGCTTCGCCACGGCTTCCAGCGCATGCCCCTTCGACACGCCGCCCGCCATGACCTCCAGACAGGTGGGCAATGAGAAGCTGACGTTAACGCGATCACCCCAGCGCGCTTCGATGGCCTGCTCCATCGGGATCAGATGTTCAGGGTTTTCGCAGGTGAAGAAGACTTTGCTGATGTTATCGGTTGGCAGCAGACCTGGCTCATAGACCTGATAATTGAACACCGACTCGCGGAAGTAATCCTGTTCCGCCGGACTTGAGCGGCTGACAAACCACTCATCATCCCGGTAGACGTGAGTCAGGATTTCGTTGTGGTGATATTGCAGGCCAAACAGATCGCTGGCGATGTCGGCATCCAGATTGTGACTGAAGACCAGTTCGCCCGCCGCGTTGTGAACGCGCGCGCCGTTTGAAGTGATCATATAAGCCGGAATCGCCAGGCTGTCGCGCATCTGTCCGACATCGATATGATGACGGCCGGTCGCGAAAACGAAGTGGATATCTCTGGCGACCAGCTGCTGCAGCGTTTCGCGTGCAAATGGGGTCAGGCGATGTTCGGGAGAAAGCAGCGTGCCATCCAGGTCGGATGCAACGATGTGGTACATGAAAACCTCGGGTATCGGAGTCTGCCGGCTTTCGCCGGTCGGATAAATAACGTCAGTGATGCGCTGAAAAGAAGTCGACCACTGCATTGAGCGCTTCGGCACGCATCGCGTCTTTTTCAAACAGGATCTCATGACGCGCGCCGTTGATCACCCGCGGCGTGTTGCCCTCACACGGATGACCCGCCGCAGCCATCGCGGCACAAAACAGGTCCTGCGAACGGTTATCGACCACCCGATCCTCGCTGGCCTGTAACAGCAGCAGCGGCGTGGTGATCTTATCCACCTGGCTGATGATGTTGCGACCGGCATGGATGCCTTCGCGCACCCAGTGATAGGTCGGCCCGCCAACGCGAATCGCCGGATCATCAGCATAAAAGCGCAGGTTACGCCGGTAACGCTCAGCACTGTGCGTCAGCCGGTTGATGCCAAACGGATGCGCGCGCCAGCGTCCGGTGCCGAGCGCATAGCCATCGCGCACCGCCGGTCGTTTCTCCGCCCAGTCGAGAATCCGGTGGGTCAGGAAGGCGGGCAACGGCAGCGCAATACCAAACATCGGGGCCACAAGGGCAACCGCATGAAAAGCTTGCGGCTGCCGCGCCAGAAACAGCGTTAATATTGCGCCCCCCATCGAGTGAGCCAGCGCATAACGCTGCTGATAGTGTCCGCTGACGATCTCTTTCAGATAGAGGGTTTCGAGATCGTCGACATAGTGGGTAAATTCCACCACGTGGCCGCGGTGTGAGTCCTCCAGCAGGCGATCGGAGCGCCCCTGGCCGCGATGATCGAGGATCACCACATCGAAGCCACAGTGAAACAGATCGTAGGCCAGCTCGGGGTATTTGATGTAACTCTCGATGCGGCCGGGCACAATCAGGATGACACGCGTGTGTTTCGGTGACGTGAACCGGACGTAACGCAATGTCAGATTGCCGACGCCGGTAAACTCACGCTCTTCACGGCTGTGCCAGAAGTCGAGCAGCGGACCGGTTGCAAAGGCAGCAAAGGCTTTTTCGCGTCGCAGCCAGCTGGCTTTGTGTGGATTCATTCGCCCTCCTGATGACCGGATAAAGAGTCCCTGTTGCCGTACGCAGGCCGTAGCGCCGCGCTTATTTCTGGCGTATTGTGTCACACTTCCGCCCCTAAAGAGAGCGCAACCCATGACCATCGAATGGTGGCTGACCTATCTGCTCACCACCACAATTCTCAGCCTGTCGCCCGGCTCCGGCGCGATTAACACCATGAGTACCGGCATCAGCCACGGCTATCGCGGCACGGTGGCATCCATCTCAGGCCTGCAGGTCGGGCTGGCGCTGCATATCGTGCTGGTAGGCATCGGGCTGGGGGCGCTGTTTTCCCAGTCGCTGCTCGCCTTTGAGATTCTGAAATGGGCCGGTGCGGCCTATCTGGTCTGGCTGGGTATTCAGCAGTGGCGCTCAGCGGGCGGTATCGACCTGGACGCGGTCGCTAAAGCGATGCCGCGCCGTCGCCTGTTCAAACGTGCCGTGCTGGTGAACCTGACCAACCCCAAAAGCATCGTCTTTCTGGCGGCGCTCTTCCCGCAATTTATTCAGCCGCATCAACCGCTCTTTATGCAGTATCTGGTGCTGGGCGTGACGACCGTAGTGGTCGATATCATCGTGATGATTGGCTACGCCACGCTGGCGACCCGCATTGCGGGCTGGATTAAAGGGCCAAAACAGATGAAGCTCATGAACCGTATTTTCGGCGGACTGTTTATGGCGGTCGGCGCCCTGCTGGCCAGCGCCAGGAAGATCGCCTGATCCTGACGCGCCGGCCCGCCAGGGCCGGCGCGATCGCTTCTCTCTCATCACACCGCCGGCACGGCACGCAGCACGATGATGCCCGGCACTGACCGCATATATTCCCTGAACGGCGCATCGACAACCCGGCGGTTTTCAGCCCGCGAGGAGGCGTTCCTGAACCACAACCGGCCATCGTGCCGGACGGCAATCCCCACATGTGAGACATCCAGCCCCGCCGCGGGCGTATAAACCCCGACGTAATCGCCATTCTGAATCTGGTCAAGCAGCCGGGGCGTAAGGGCGCGGGCCGGAATGTAAGTGATCGGACGCGGCATCACGCCCAGACCCGGCACTTTTTCTGTTCCGCTGGCCTGACGATTGAGTGGTTTCATCACCGTCACCGCCGCCGGGCTCAGTGTGCGGGTGACGTCATCGGCAATCGGCGGGCTGTCAGCAGCCCAGTCAGAAAAAAAGTGGCGCCGTTTCAGGTAGCTGACCTCGCCATCCCGATAACGGGTGCGGATAAGGCTGGCTTCAAAGCTGGGGCGATCGTGGCTTTGGCTCAGCGCCTGCACATAATCCAGCAGCGTAAAGCAGTCTACCCCGTAGAGGTTGATCACCAGCGCTTCGGGCGTCGCAGGCGAGCCGATCAGCGTATGGGCCTGATAAGGTGTCCCGAGAAAAGCCGCAGAGATCCGGCTAATCCTGTCACCCTGCGGCAGGCCGGGCGCAGGAAGCTGCGCCAGCATCGACGTCACCTTATCCGTCCGGATCGGCTGCGATGCCGGATAACGGGTCGCCGCCGGTGACGCGCAGGCGCTGATGCCCGCACTCATTAACAGCAGCAGCAGCGCTTTCATTCTCATCATCCTGTTCCTGCAAAAATATGCCCGGTTACCGACCTTACCAGAGGTGATGCCTCGGTAGATTAACACCGGGTGACGATTGAGTGACGGTTAAGGTAACGGGATAAACGGTGAAGCAGAGTGTGATCGCTGTCACATGAGGAAGAGACGATGGGAGGTGAGAACCCTGCCGGACGCGCCTCGTGCACGCCGGCATCCGCGATGCTTAGCGGGAGATAATCAGATGGATGCCGAAACCGGCAAAGAGCACCCCTGCCATACCATCCACCCATTTTGCCAGGCGCTGATATTTCGCACGCATCCACGGCAGGGCAAAGATTGCCGCCACCAGCGCAAACCAGGCAAAAGTTTCCGCGATGATCAGCAGGAACAGACCCCAGCGCTCCGTCGCGCCGACATCATCCCCGACAAACAGCGAGAAGACGCTGCCGAAGTAGATAATCGCTTTGGGGTTTGAGAGATTCGTCAGCAGCCCCTTGAGAAAGCTCATGCCGCGTTTTGGCAGCTCGACCACCGGCTCATCCTGCTGCGGCTGTTTATGGCGCTGACGTGCCGAGCCCATCAGCTGCCAGCCCATCCACAGCAGATAGAGTCCGCCACCGACCATGATGATCTGATGCAGCCAGGCCATTTTCTCCAGAATCAGATGCAGCCCCATCAGCGCCACTCCCGCCCAGACAACGATACCGAGCGTAATGCCCAGCACGCCCATCATCGCCTCTTTGCGTGAGCGGCTGGCAGCCGTCTGTGAAACGAAAAAGAAATCCGGACCGGGGCTCATCAGCGCCACCAGGTGTACCAGCGCCACAGTGGCAAATAACATCAGCATAATCAGTGTCCTTTACTCTTCATCGAGATGCTCTTTGATCATCACCAGGAAAGGTTTGCCAAAGCGCTCCAGTTTGCGGTGACCCACGCCATTGACGCTGAGCATCTCTGACGCGCTGACCGGCATCTGTTCTGCCATTTCAATCAGTGTGGCGTCATTGAACACCACGTAAGGCGGAATATTCTCTTCATCGGCGATCGCTTTTCGCAGCTTACGCAGCTTGGCAAAGAGCTTGCGATCGTAGTTGCCACCGTGAAACTTCGCCGGACTGCTGCTCTTCGTCTTCGCGGTAATCAGGCGCGGCACCGCCAGCATCAGGGGCACTTCACCGCGCAGCACCGGGCGGGCAGCTTCGGTCAGCTGCAGCGCCGAATGCATGGCAATGTTCTGCGTGACCAGCCCCAGATGGATCAACTGACGCAACACGCTGACCCAGTGCTCGTGACTCTGATCTTTGCCGAGTCCATAGACCGGCAGTTTGTCATGGCCCTGTTCCCGGATACGCTGATTGTTGGAGCCGCGCAGCACCTCCACGATATAGCCCATGCCGAAACGCTGCCCCACGCGGTAGATGCCGGAGAGCGCCTTCTGCGCCTCGACCAGACCATCATACCGTTTAGGCGGATCGAGACAGATATCGCAGTTATCGCACGGCTGCTGGCGCCCCTCACCAAAGTAGTTGAGCAGCACGAGGCGGCGGCAGGTCTGCGCTTCCGCAAACGCGCCCATGGCGTTGAGCTTATGGCGTTCAATATCCTGCAGCGGCCCCGGCACTTTCTCTTCCAGACACTTACGCAGCCAGGCCATATCTGCCGGGTCGTAAAGCATCATCGCCTCGGCGGGCAGACCATCACGGCCGGCACGGCCGGTTTCCTGGTAATAGGATTCGATGTTACGCGGGATATCAAAGTGAACCACAAACCGGACGTTGGGCTTGTTGATGCCCATCCCAAAGGCCACCGTCGCCACCACGATTTGCAGATCGTCACGCTGAAACGCTTCCTGCACTCTGGCGCGCTGTTCGCTGTCGATACCGGCATGATAGGCCCCGACGCTCAGCCCACGGCTCTGCAGGCGCGCGGCGGTGTCTTCCACCTTCGCCCGGCTGTTGCAGTAGATAATGCCGCACTTGCCGCGCTGATCCTGAACGTAGCGCAGCAGCTGATCGGTGGGCTTAAATTTTTCCACCAGGGTGTAGCGGATATTGGGACGGTCGAAGCTGCTGATCTGGATCAGCGGGTCCTGCATGTGCAGCAGGTTAACGATGTCGTTACGGGTGGTTTCATCGGCGGTCGCGGTCAGCGCCATCACCGGCACTTCCGGGAAGCGTTCACGTAACCGGCCCAGCGCGCCATATTCCGGACGGAAATCGTGCCCCCACTGCGAGATACAGTGCGCCTCATCCACCGCCAGCATCACGGGCTGCCAGTGTGCCAGATTGTCCAGGAAGTTATCCATCATCAGGCGTTCAGGGGCGATGTAGAGCAGCTTCACCCGACCGGTGCGGCAGTCAGCCATCACCGTCTGCTGCTGTTCGCGCGTCATGGTGGAGTTGAGACACGCCGCGGCCACGCCGTTTGCCAGCAGCTGATCGACCTGATCTTTCATCAGTGAGATCAGCGGCGAGACCACCAGCGTCAGGCCTTCGCGCACCAGCGCCGGGATCTGATAGCAGAGCGATTTACCGCCGCCGGTGGGCATGACCACCAGACAATCGCGCCCGCTCAGCGCCTGATTGATGATCGTCTGCTGACCGGGACGAAACTGCTGGTAGCCGAAGGTATCCTGCAATACCTGCTGCGCCAGCGCTTCCTGATTGAGAACTGCCGAGGTTGCCACGCGATTCCTGTCGTACGTTAGGGATTAGAACAAGTCGTTGAGCGTTACACCCACACCCAGACGCGTCTGGCGATGGTTGTAATCGATCAGTGATTCACCGTAGCCGCTGAACACCTGCGTATAGAAGCGGACATGCTCACTGATTGGGTAGCTCCAGGCCATCGTCGCACCGCCATAACCGCTGTTCCAGTTATAGTTGCCTTCAACGCTGAAGATACTGTCGCCCAGCTTATAGCCCAGCCGGGTGCGGTAGTAACCCATGTATTTGGTGATATCGGGGTTGTCGTCATTATTTGCCCCGTCCGGGATGCGATACCAGGGTTTGATCTCCGCCAGGAAGTTCCCGTTCTCTGCCATCAGCCGCGCATAAACGCGGTTCCAGCTGCGCGAAGTGGGATCGCTGCGCCCGTTAGACTCATGATTCAGACCCAGTTCGACATCCCGCAGTGTCCAGCCACCCAGCGAATAATCCGTGGCCCAGCCAAGGAAAATCTGCGGCTCATAATTGGTCTCACGGAAGGGCGAGGATTCACCGCGATTCGACAGCTGCCACCAGGAGCGCTGGGTGTAAGAGGCGGCCAGCACCGAGTTATCACCCAGAATACCGCGCCACAGCGGAAACGCCAGGCTGAGCTGGAATTTCACTTCATCTTTGCGGGCATTTTCTCCCCAGTTATAGGAGGAGATCGCCTCTTTATTCAGGTCGCTGGTGTAGGTGTAGAGCAGATAGTTGTTCTCGTAAGGATAGAGAACAAACGGATTATCATGCTTCTCCAGCAGGTTAGCAATGATGCTGCCCTGAACCTGTGGCGCGTCATGAACCTCTTTGATCTGAGCTTCATCTGCCTGCGCCAGCGCAGGAATTATCAACATTGCCGCCAGCAAGGCGCGATGCTTACGCATAAAATTCTCCGGTGAGCGCTGCGTATCAAAACAACTGAAAGGGTGTCGTAAAAAGCAGGCCATTCTACACGCAAATGGCAGTGAGCAAGAGTGCTGATTTCTTAAACTGGAAACCCCCTCGCAGGCGGCATAGAATACACAACTCATTCAGATTGCGCGCCCCTCTGGCCCGATTTTTTCAGGACACATCATCATGTCATCACCCGTGCTGACACCGCAGGACGCTCGCCAGCTGGTCGGCGAAATTTTCGTTTATCACATGCCCTTCAATCAGGCGCTGGGTCTGGAACTGATGCGCCTGGAGGCAGACTACGCCGAAATCAGCTTTGCCAACAAAACCATGCTGGTGGGCAACCAGGCACAACAGATCCTGCACGGCGGGGTGATCGCGTCGGTTCTGGATGTGGCGGCTGGCATGGTCTGCGTCAGTAACGCGCTGACCCGTCAGGAGAGCATCAGCGAAGCCGAGCTTCGCCAGCGTCTCTCCCGCATGGGCACCATCGATATGCGCGTTGACTATCTGCGTCCCGGACGCGGCGAGCGCTTTACCGCCACCAGCAGCCTGCTGCGTGCCGGTAACAAAGTCGCCGTGGCGCGCGTCGAGCTGCACAACCAACAGGGCGACTATATCGCCACGGCAACCGCCACCTATCTTATCGGCTAAGCACGCCATCTGGATCTCATATGGATACGCAACAAACCCGCCAGGGTGTGGGTTTCGCCCTGGGGGCTTACTTTATCTGGGGCATCGCGCCGGCTTACTTCAAACTGGTGAAGCAGGTTCCGGCCACGGAAATCATGACGCACCGGGTTATCTGGTCTGCGCTGTTTATGCTGCTGCTGATTACGCTGAGCCGCAGCTGGCCCGTCGTACGCAGCGTGTTCTCTCAGCCAGCAAAAGTGCTGATGCTGGCGCTGACCGCGCTGACCATTGGCGGCAACTGGCTGCTGTTTATCTGGGCGGTCAATAATCAGCATATGCTGGAAGCCAGTCTGGGTTACTTTATTAATCCGCTGATCAATGTGGTGTTCGGTATGCTGTTTCTGCGCGAGCGTTTCCGTCGTCTCCAGTGGCTGGCGGTGCTGCTGGCCACCCTCGGCGTGCTGGTGCAGCTGTGGCAGTTCGGTTCGCTGCCGGTGATTGCGCTGGGGCTGGCGCTGAGCTTCGCCCTGTATGGTCTGGTGCGTAAAAAGATTCAGGTCGATGCTCAGAGCGGCATGCTGATTGAGACCCTGTGGCTGTTCCCCCTGGCGGCCATCTATCTGTTCGGCTTTGCCGACAGCCCTACCAGCCATCTCTCCGCTAACCCGCTGAGCCTCAACCTCAGGCTGGTCGCGGCAGGGATTATCACCACCATTCCGCTGATGCTGTTTGCGGCGGCCTGCAGCCGGCTGCGTCTCTCCACGGTTGGCTTCTTTCAGTATCTCGGTCCGACCCTGATGTTTATCCTGGCGGTCGTTTTCTACGGGGAAACCATCACGCCAGACAAGATGGTCACCTTTGGCTTCATCTGGCTGGCGCTGCTGGTGTTTGTCTGCGATGCGGTGGCGTTTTCATTCCGCACCCGTGCGCGCGTAGCGTGAAATAAAACGCGCCATCGCCGGACCGGTCAGCAGGATGGTGAACAGACGCAGCGTCTGTAACGCCATCACAAAAGCCATGTTGACCTGGGTGCCCGCGGCAATAATCGCCACCGTGTCCAGCCCGCCCGGACTGGTGGCGAGATAGGCGGTCATCAGATCGATATCCAGCATCTGCGTCAGCATCCACGCCAGCCCGCCACACAACAGCATCAGCCCGAAGATGGAGGCGAGCATCTGCGGCAGCGTGCGCAGCGCCAGCAGGAAAATCGGACGGGTGAACCGGAGCCCGACACTCCAGCCGATCAGCGCGTAGGCCAGAGCCAGCAGCCACTCCGGCACCTGGAGTACCGCAACACCGCTGCCGTTCAGTGCTGCCCCCGCCAGCGCGGGCAGCAACAGCGCCCCCGACGGGATGCGCAGCCGGGTGCCCAGCCACGCGCCCGCCAGCATCACCGCCAGCGTGATGACAAAGCCGCGATTCAGGGCGGGAAACCAGAGCAGCGAGACGCTGTGTGCCTCATCCCCCAGACCGATACGTGCCACCAGCGCCGCCGCCGAGGCGACAAACAGCACCCGCAGATACTGCATGAACGCCACCAGCCGCACGTCGGCCCCAAAGTCGCCCGCCATCGCCACCATGGCGGATGCGCCACCCGGTGACGATCCCCAGGCACCGGTCGGGCCAGGCAGCTGACTGAAACGCACCAGCAGAAAGCCCGATACGCCGCTGGCCGCCAGGGTCAGCAGCAGCACCGCCAGCACCACCGGCCACTCCTGAATCAGCGGCGTCAGAATCGACAGCGACAGGCTCTGCGCAATCATGCAGCCCAGTACCGCCTGCGCCAGCAGGAACAACCGCCTGTCGATGCGCAGCGTTGCGCCTGATAATCCCATTACCACGCCGACCGCCATCGGGCCCAGCAGCAGCGCCGCGGGCACCTGAAAGTGGTGCAGCAGCGTCCCCAGCAGGACCGACACCAGCAGCAGCAGCGCCCACTGCACGCGTAAGGATAAAGCGTCCATAAAAGTTAATTATTTGTAAAAACAAGGGGGACAGAGTACGCAGAAATGGCGACGGGAGCCAGCAGAACGGGCCATCGACGATGGCCCGGAACGTTTTACAGCCAGTTTTTACGTTTGAAGTAGAGATAAGGTGCCAGGCCCGCCAGGATCATCAGGCCAATCGCCGCCGGATAGCCAAAGCTCCACTTCAGCTCCGGCATAAACTCGAAGTTCATCCCGTAGCTGGATGCCACCAGCGTCGGCGGCAGGAAGACGACGGAGACCACCGAGAAGATCTTGATGATGCGGTTCTGCTCGATGTTGATAAAGCCCATCGCGGCCTGCATCAGGAAGTTGACCTTCTGGAACAGTGATTCGTTGTGCGGCAGCAGCGACTCGATATCGCGCAGGATTTCACGCGCCTGCTCCAGCTGATTGCCCGGCAGACGCGCTTTGCGCACCAGGAAGTTCAGGGCGCGCTGGGTATCCATCAGGCAGAGACGCACTTTCCAGCCGATATCTTCCAGCTCTGCCAGGCGTGACAGCGCCTGATCGTACTCTTCGCCCTGCTGGCCTTCCATAATCACCCGGCTGAGTTTCTCCAGCGCGCTGTAGATGTTCTCGATCTCATCCGCCAGCTGTTCGATTTTGGTTTCGAACAGGTCGAGCAGCAGCTCAAACGCGTTGCCGTCGATCAGGGTCTGGTTTCGGGCGCGCATGCGGTAGAGACGGAAAGCGGGCAGTTCGCGTTCGCGCAGGGTATAGAGGCGGCCTTCACGGATGGTGAACGCCACGGTGGAGTTACCGGCGTGGTCGTCCGCATCTTCATAAAAGAAGAAGGAGTGGATGTGCAGACCATCTTCATCTTCGAAGAAGCGCGCCGACGCCTCGATATCTTCCAGCTCAGGTCGGGTTGCCAGGCTCTGGCCCAGCTCACACTGCACCCGGTCACGCTCGCCCTCTTCCGGCTCGATCAGATCGACCCAGACGGAGGTGGTCAGCTTGTCGTTTTCGTCTTCCAGCTCCAGTCGCGTCAGGCGGCTGTGGTCCAGTTTAAATGCGCTCAGCATAGCAATACTCCCCATTGCAGACTAAATGGGACAAGGCAATCCGCCGTTCCTCAACACAGAACGGGCGGCCTGAACACGGAAACAGAGTTTCAAAGGTAAATCAGTGCTGACTCGTGCGACGGGATCAAAAAGGGAGGTCGCTGATAACCGCTAAGGCTACCCGCGTAAAGAGGTAGCCTTAGATGTTATGCCTGGTATCCAGGTCATTGAGCCAGCATCGACTGGGCGTGTCCAAGGCGTTGTCCTCTCATGATAATAGTGGGCGCATGTTACGCTGAGACGAAAAAGCCGTCAACCGCACGCTAAAGCGTTTCCAGCTTCGCGTAAGCCGCCACCAGCCACTTGATTCCCTGCCCCTGAAACGCCACCTGCAGGCGGCTGTGCTCGCCGCTGCCTTCCAGGTTAATGATGGTGCCTTCACCAAATTTGGCGTGATGAACACGCTGGCCCAGCGAGAATCCGCTGTCATTTTTGGTCACCGGTGCCCCCATCCGCTGATGGCTGACAGGACGACTGACGCTGGCGCGCAGCCGCACTTCTTCAATGCACGTTTCGGGCAGCTCACCGATAAAACGGGAAGGACGGTGATACACTTCCTTACCATAGAGTCGGCGGGTTTCGGCGTAGGTCAGCGTCAGCTTGAGCATCGCACGGGTGACGCCGACATAAGCGAGACGACGCTCCTCTTCCAGCCGGCCCCCCTCATCCAGCGACATCTGGCTCGGGAACATCCCCTCTTCCATGCCGACGATGAAGACCTGGCTGAACTCCAGCCCTTTTGCCGAGTGCAGCGTCATCAGCTGAACCGCATCCTGCCATTTGTCCGCCTGACCTTCGCCCGCTTCCAGCGCCGCATGAGATAAAAACGCCTGCAGCGGCATCAGATCTTCATCTTCGTCCTGATAGCTGAACTGGCGGGTTGCCGTCACCAGCTCCTCAAGGTTTTCGATTCGCGCCTGACCCTTCTCGCCTTTCTCCTGCTCATACATCAGCCACAGACCGGAGTCTTTGATCACCCGATCGGTCTGAACATGGAGCGGTAATTCGGCGGTTTCGGTCGCCAGGGAATCGACCAGCTCACAGAAGCGTTGCAGCGCCGAGGCGGCCCGGCCAGCCAGCGCACGGGTTTGCAGCAGTTCGCGCGTCGCCTGCCACAGTGTCATCTGACGTTCGCGGGCAGTCTGACGCACCACGTCGAGCGTCCGATCGCCCACGCCGCGCGTCGGGGTATTGACCACACGCTCAAACGCCGCGTCGTCATTGCGGTTCGCGATCAGACGCAGATAGGAGAGCGCATCTTTGATCTCCTGACGTTCAAAGAAGCGCATGCCGCCATAAATCCGGTAGGGCATGCTGCTCTGCAGCAGCGCCTCTTCCAGCACGCGCGACTGGGCGTTACTGCGGTAGAGAATGGCGCAGTCATTGAGCGCCCCGCCGTTCTCCATCCAGACCTTGATGCGGTTAACCACGAAGCGCGCTTCATCCAGCTCATTGAAGGCGCAGTAGATAGAGATCGGTTCCCCATCACTGCCGTCGGTCCAGAGCTCTTTACCCAGCCGGCCATTGTTATTGGCGATCAGGGCGTTGGCGGCTTTCAGGATGTTATTGGTGGAGCGATAGTTCTGCTCCAGACGAATGGTTTCCGCGCCGGGAAAATCCTGCAGGAAGCGCTGAATATTTTCGACCTGCGCGCCACGCCAGCCGTAGATCGACTGGTCATCGTCACCCACGATGATCACCCGGCCGCTGTCACCCGCCAGCATCCGAATCCAGGCATACTGAATGTTGTTGGTATCCTGGAACTCATCCACCAGCACGTTGGTGAAGCGTTCGCGGTAGTGATTCAGAATGTGCGGCTTGTTGAGCCATAACTCATGCGCGCGCAGCAGCAGCTCGGCAAAGTCAACCAGACCGGCGCGGTCGCACGCTTCCTGATAGGCCTGATAGATGCGCAGCCAGGTCTGCTCGATCGGATTGCCGTAGCTTTCGATATGCTTTGGCCGCAGGCCTTCATCTTTTTTGCCGTTGATGTACCACATGCCCTGACGTGCAGGCCACTGCTTCTCATCCAGGTTCATCGATTTAATCAGGCGCTTAAGCAGGCGCAGCTGATCTTCGCTGTCGAGGATCTGAAAGTCCTGTGGCAGACCGGCGTCAAGGTGATGAGCACGCAGCAGGCGATGCGCCAGACCGTGGAAGGTGCCGATCCACATCCCGCCCTGGCTGGTGCCAATCAGCTGCTCAATACGGTGACGCATCTCCGCCGCCGCTTTGTTGGTAAAGGTCACCGCCATAATGGAATAGGGTGAACAGTTCTCTACCGACATCAGCCAGGCGATGCGATGCACCAGCACCCGCGTTTTGCCACTGCCCGCGCCTGCCAGCACCAGCAGGTTACTGCGCGGGGCCGCTACGGCCTCACGCTGATTGTCATTTAACCCATCGAGCAGTTCAGAAACGTCCATAAGCACCGGTTACCAAAGAGAAAACGCCGTCATCGCGCGCGGTATTGCGCCTGCCACAGACAAGGCTGGCGGCAAAGCTGAAAGCGGCAACGACTGGATAAATTTACAGCCATTATAGCAGTGAGGTGAGTGATGCCAACCGCGAAATTTCGACATGCGGCAACAGGCGCGCGTCCGGGATATGCATCAGGTTGCCCTGCCGCAGGTTAATCCAGCACGCCTGCAGCCCGCCGCGCAGCGAACCCGCCACGTCAGTGGTGAGATCGTCGCCCACATGCAGAATATGGTGAGGCGCGATAGCAAGACGCTGCGCCGCCAGCTGATACATATCCTGCCACGGCTTGGCGCGCCCGTCGGGCCCGGCGCGCAGAGTGAACTGAAAATAGCCGGCAATACCCATTTTTTCCGGGCTGGCGTTGCCGTTGGTGATCGCCACCAGCGGCACCTTCTCCGCCAGCGCTTTCAGCGTCTGATGGGTTTCCTCCGGCATCACAACCTGACTCCGCCACTGGTGGAAGACCGCCATCACCTCTGCCGCGCCCGCCGTGGCTTCCGCTGCAGAGAGGCCGATATTCAGCATCGCCAGCTCAACCGAACGGCGGCGCCACTCCGAAACGTCGTGAAAGATGTCGGGCTCTCGCTGCAACAGCTCATCACGCAGTTGCTGATAATCCTGCGGCGTAAAGTCGCGCAGCGCCGGATGAAAAGCCTGTAACGCGGCATGAGACTCCAGCGTGGTGCGGCGGATCACCGGGTAGTTATCGTAAAGCGTGTCATCAAGGTCGAAAGTCATGGCTTTGATGGCCGACAGCGGACGATAAAACTTCATTCGTTCTTTCCTCGTTTGGCGCGGGGATGCGCGGCGTCATACACCGAAGCCAGATGCTGGAAGTCGAGATGGGTATAGATCTGGGTCGTCGACAGGTTCGCATGCCCCAGCAGCTCCTGCACGGCGCGCAGATCGCCGCTGGATTCCAGCAGATGCGTTGCAAAGGAGTGACGCAGCTTATGCGGATGGATATGACTGGCGACGCCCTGACGAATGCCCCATTCGGCGAAGCGCTTCTGCACGCTGCGCGGCGAGATGCGGTTGCCGCGCGTTGAAAGAAACAGCGCATCATCCTGACAGCCGAAGGTCTCACGCAGCGGCAGCCACTGTTCGATCCAGGTCACGGCCGTGCGGCCAATCGGCACCCGGCGCTCTTTACTGCCCTTACCCACCACCCACACCTCACCGGAATCGAGGTCGACGTGGCGGCAATCCATATTGACCAGTTCAGAGAGACGCAACCCGCCGCCATACATCACCTCCAGCATCGCCCGGTCGCGAACGGCCAGCGGATCGCTGAGATCGATCTCCAGAAGCTGATTCACTTCATCAACGTCGATATTCTTCGGCAGATGGCGCGCTTTACGCGGCGTCATCACCCCTTTGGCGGGGTTAGCGGCGAGCATACCATGACTGACCTGCCAGTCCAGGAAACTGCGCAGGGCTGAGAGACGCAGCGCAAGGCTGCTGGCCGAGAGTCCGGCGCGGCGGCTGCGTGCCGCCATACTGCGCACCTGGGCGGGCTCCAGCGCGGCCCAGCTGCTGAGCTTCATCTCATCCGCAATGGCGACCAGCGCAGCCAGCTGGCGCGCATAGCTGCTCTGGGTCAGCGGACTTAACTGGCGTTCCACTTTCAGGAAGCGCAGAAATCCGTCAACGGCCTCCTGCAGCGCGCTGCTCATGCGCGTTCAACCCAGCGCGACAGCAGACCTGGCATCATCTGTGACAGGTGCTGCAACAGCAGCGTTCCCATGCCTGACTGATAGTGCTGGCTGTCGCGGCTGCTGAAAATCAGCACGCCGAGGTCGCCCGCTTCGCCCATCAGCGACATCGCTACCGAGCCGATCGCTTTAGCCTGCGGCAGCAGCAGCAGCAGTTCCGGGCCGTTGATGTTGCCGAGATAGTGGTGCTGATGACCGAAACGCTGAATACGCAGCGGTTCGAAGGCCTGACGCGACAGGCTCAGCTGGAAGAAATCGGAGGGGGCGCCCAGCAGCCATTTATCGCTGAACAGCCGCACGTTGGCACCCGCCAGCCCCAGCTCTCGCGCCCAGCGATGCAGCCGGTTGAGCATATCCTGCAGCGAGTCAGCCGCGGCCAGATGGCTCTCCAGCGACAGCAGACGATCAAACAGCTCATGGTTGGCGCTGGCCTGCTCCATCAGCAGCGTGATCTCCTCTTCCAGCCGCTGGATGTGGTTGCGCTGACGCGCCATATGCCACTCCACCAGCGAGACGCTGCCGCGAACCGGATGCGGCACGGCCATCTGTTCCACTTCGCGGGCGTTACGGATAAAGAAATCGGGATTCTGCCGAAGATAATCACTGACGGCCTGATCGTCCAGCAGAACCGAACTGTCAGCCTGCTCTTCGATATTTTTCATAGATGAATAAACCCATCGTAGACGTGTGTCGCAGGACCGGTCATGTAGAGCGGCTGTCCGGCCCCTTTCCAGGTGATATGCAGGGTTCCGCCGGGCAGATCGACACGCACTTTGGGTGCCAGAATGCCCTGCTGGATGCCGCATGCCACGGCAGCACAGGCGCCGCTGCCGCACGCCTGCGTTTCTCCCGCGCCGCGTTCGTAGACGCGCAGGCGGATGTGTTCGGGATTGACGATCTCCATGAAACCCACATTGACCCGCTCCGGGAAGCGCTCATGGCTTTCCAGAATCGGGCCCAGCAGTTCAACCTGTGCGGTTTTCACACTTTCAACCTGAATCACGCAGTGCGGATTGCCCATCGACACCGCGCCCAGCATCACCGTCTGTTCGGCCACGCGCAGCAGATAGAGATTTTCCGCTTTATTGGCACGGAACGGCACCTGCTGCGGCTCAAAGTTCGGTTCGCCCATGTTTACGCGCACCTGATCGTCCGGCGTCACGGTTAACACCATGCGGCCATTCTGGGTACTGACCCGGATATCGCTTTTGTTGGTCAGCCCTTTCAGCTGCACAAAGCGGGCAAAGCAGCGTGCGCCGTTACCGCACTGAGCCACTTCGCTGCCGTCGGCGTTGAAAATGCGGTAGTGGAAATCGAGATCGGGATCGTAGGGCGGTTCAACAATCAGCAGCTGATCGAAGCCGATCCCCAGATGACGATCGGCCAGCCGGCGGATCAATTCCGGCGAAAAGAAGACGTTTTGCGTCACCGCATCCACAACCATAAAATCGTTGCCGAGACCGTGCATTTTGGAGAACTGCATTTTTTGCTCCGCCGGGTAAGCCATCAGATTAGTTCGCTTTTACGCCTGAATTGCCGGTTACCAGCCCGCCCACATCGGCTTTAGAGGCGTCCGCTTTCTGGCGTTCGGTCGGCGCTTGTTGTTTCTTCGGCTGATCCTTCGGCGGGAAGTAAAGCGGCCCTTTCAGACCACAACCTGCAAGGCTGATTACTGCCAGTGTCATGGCAAACAGGCTTATCACTTTCTTCATTCTTTATGCTCTTCATGTCCTTTACCTGGATGCTTATCATCGCAGTTGAAGGTGGAAAAGCAACAGGAAATCCCCGCAAATAGCGTGAACCTGATAAGCGGTCAGGAAGCGCGCGGCCACCTGCTGAACGCAGGCAGCCGGTCGGCATCAGTGCACCTGATAGCGTGGCTGATAGTCGCTGTTGTCGTTGTCAGGCTGGCTGGTGCAGAGCTGGGTCAGCGTCTGACTGCGGAACGGTATCACCTGAAAACGCTCGCCGGTGTTCACTATCTGGTAGAACTGCGGCAGGTTAAAGTTGATAAAGCTCGACCCGTAGGTAAAGCGATCGTGCGAGGAGGAGTAGAACCGGCTGACGTCGCGCACCAGCTCCTCTTTGCTGCCTTCGCAGTGATGATAAACCTCAACCCGGTTGGACTCATCCAGGATGTAGATATTGAAGCCCTGGTCGTCCGTCGTGTTCTCGAAAAAGAACTGAATAATGCCTTCGCTGGCATAGCCGTTGACCACCGGCGGCAGCGGCGTCTGGTTGGTTTCGACTTTGATCGACAGCCCGTGCAGCTTGTTATTGGAGATCGCGCCATAAAACTCCACCGCGTTTTCCAGCTTCTGCACGGAGACGCTCATGCGTTCAAAGAAGAGTCCCCAGGTCTGGCCAGCCATACGCAGCGCCTTGAAGCGGCCAGGCTCCTGACGCGTGCTGGAGAGGCGCAGCTCAATGCACTCGGACACCAGTTGCTGAACGCGCGTGCGAATCAGACCGCGCAGATGCTGGCTGTAGCAGAAGACTTCTACCGTGTCTGGCGGTGCAGCATCCTGGTGCATCTTGCCCAGAATGGTTTTCAGTCCCTCGATCATCGCCTGTTCACCGCTGAAGTGCAGGGTTCGCACCTCATTCCAGGAGTTACGGTAGAGCAGGTCAATGCTGCCAATCAGACACTGCTGCTGCTGACCGAAGCTGAAGACATCGAGTTTGCGGAAGTCAAAATGCACCACCTGATTGCGGAAGGCCGCCGTCGGATCGTGCTCAAGGTTCACGATAATCGCCAGGTGCCGAATTTCGCACGGGCTGTAGAGCGCTTTGGGCGTCGGCGCAGGCAGGCGCAGCGGGAAGTGGCTGGAGACGTCGTTAACCAGCTCCTGCAGGCGCGCCAGATCGCAGGTGTCATTGCCTTTGATATGCAGCCGTGTTTTACGGGTCAGCAGGCCATTGAACCACGCCCACGCCACCAGCTTGTTCAGATAGCGGTTATATTCCAGCGGCTGATGGCTGATGATCGAATCCATATCCGGCGCCTGATTATAGAGATACCAGCCGGAGCGGTTGGCACGGCCAGGCGGCACATGAATAAAGGTCAGGTTCGGCTCAGAGAGATCGGGTGAAATCTGCGGGTTCACCAGCGTCACTTTGCCCGGCAGCGCCTCAAAGGCGGCATACAATTTACGGGTCAGCACGCCGATATCCTGCGGGCTGGCGCTCACGCTTAAATTGTTACGGCGGGCAAAGCGGATCAGGTTGCGATAGCTCTGCATCATCGCATCCAGCAGTTCATTGTGGGCTTCACGCACGCGCTCGATTTTCCACCCGGCGCGGTTATCCAGGATAGCGAGCTTCTCGTCGTTCCAGCCCCACTCTTTCACCAGCTGCGATAAAATTTCGCGACGCCAGCCGCTGCGCTGCGGATGGTCGTCCGTGCTGAGCTTTTCGCAAACTTTGAGATAGAAACAGCGCCGCACCAGGTCGAGACGCGGCTGATCGTCGATGCTGGTCAGATAGTGCGTCACGCGCTCCAGCATCATGCAGTAAGGGTCCAGCCCGAAGCAGATGATTTCGCCATCGTGCAGACGCTGTTTAATGTCCATCGCCAGCAGCTGGGTGTTCGGGTATTCCCAGCTGTAGGCTTCCAGCAGCAGGGTCTTCAGCACCGCTTTATAGGGCGAATCGATGCTCTTATAGAGCTGCCACAGGCTGGCACCGAAATACTCTTCCGCCGACAGGGTGCCAAGGCCGCCCAGATCGAGCCACTCGTTAGGCGTCAGCACCCCTTTGGCGTAGAGCGACATCACGTAATCGTCGTAGTGATGCTCCTCTTCGCCCGGCACCATATTCCACAGGAGGCGTTTACCCGCCATACGCACCGCGGTGCGGTAAAACTCATCCAGCAGGAGAATGTGTTGCGTTGAGCCACAATCTTCCCCGCCCAGACTGCCGCTTTCGTTGTGACGGAAGCGGTTCTCGTCGATCAGGAAGAAGCTCACTTCCACGCCCATCGAGACGCACCACTTCTGCAGCAGCGTGCATTTGCGCTGCAGATTCAGCCGCTCTTCATTATCCAGCCAGGATTGATGGCAGACCCAGATATCGAGATCTGAGACGCTGTTCTGCCCGACAGAGGAGGTGCTGCCCATGGAGTAGATCGCCGTGATCGGCATTTCGCCTTTCGGCGCATCGGCATGGCGCAGGTCGCTGTCACCGGTGAGATCGGCCAGCAGCTGACGCTGGTTTTCATCAGGCGTGAAAAAGCTGATGCCATGTGGAACGTTACCTTCAAGGTAACCCGGCATCTGCGGATGTTGATAATGTAATAAGGTTGGCAGCAGACTGTAGACGCGCTGAAAAGCGGGTCCCATGGCAGCCAGCGCACGATCAACGCGCAGCTGGTTGATTGCATCCAGTCTCTGTTTCAGTGTCTCAATGTAGAGGTACAAGACGTTTCGCCTGATTGTCCCAGTGTTTAAGCACCCTGTTTCCCCGCTCTGCCGCTTATAAAAGTAAAAAAGTGGGCAGATAATTGCTGGAAACGTGATCAATCTAACACCCGGCAGATTGACCGTAAAGAAAGTTGCGCTACTTAACAGTTTAGCACGTTCTTACCAGCTTCCCGCCTTTTCAGCACTGGTTCCCACGTGATGGCTTGATAAACCGGGCCTGAAACCGCTCACAGGCCGTTTTCAATCCGTTGAAACTGACAGTATTCACCCAGAGATGATAGGATATTCAGTGAACGATAAAAATGGTTAACAGCATGTTAGACAAAATTTTCAGAATTGCTACAAGACAAAGCCCGCTCGCATTATGGCAGGCACATTATGTACAGCAACGCCTGATGAGCGCCCATCCGGGACTGCGCGTTGAACTGGTGCCGATGGTCACCAAGGGTGACATTATTCTTGATACGCCGCTGGCGAAAGTCGGCGGTAAAGGGCTGTTTGTCAAAGAGCTGGAGCTGGCGATGCTGGATGGCCGGGCCGATATGGCGGTGCACTCAATGAAAGATGTGCCGGTCGATTTCCCTGAAGGTCTGGGCCTCGTAACCATCTGCGAGCGCGACGATCCGCGCGATGCGTTCGTTTCTCATCATTATGACAGCCTGGACGCGCTGCCTCAGGGTGCTATTGTCGGCACCTCCAGCCTGCGTCGTCAGTGCCAGATTAGCGCTCGCCGCCCGGATCTGGTGATCCGCTCGCTGCGGGGCAATGTGGGCACCCGTCTGAGCAAACTGGATGCCGGTGAATATGACGCGATTATTCTCGCCGTTGCCGGGCTGAAACGTCTGGGGCTGGAAGATCGTATTCGTCAGGCCCTGCCTGCTGAAGTTTCCTTACCCGCCGTGGGCCAGGGCGCAGTCGGTATTGAATGCCGTCTGGATGACACCACCCTGATCGGCCTGCTGCAGGCGCTGAATCACGACGACACGGAAGTCTGTGTCAGAGCGGAACGCGCCATGAATACCCGTCTCGAAGGGGGGTGTCAGGTGCCTATCGGCAGTTTCGCCGTGCTGGAAGGCGATGAACTCTGGCTGCGCGGCATGGTCGGTGCACCGGATGGTCATGTAATGGTCAGCGGCGAGCGTCGTGGTCCGCGGAGTCAGGCCCGCGAGATGGGCATTTCCCTGGCCGACGAGCTGCTGGACGGTGGCGCCCGTGAGATTCTGCAGGACGTTTACCAGGGGCAGCCACCGGCATGACCATTCTGGTGACGCGCCCGGAACCCGCCGCGGCAGAGCTGGTGTCACGCCTGCATGCCCTTGGCAGGCAGGCGTGGAGCCTGCCGCTAATCGAGTTCGCACCGGGCGCGGACCTCCCCTTTCTGCCTCAGAAGCTCGCCGCCCTCCGCCCGGGGGACATGGTTTTCATTCTTTCTCAGCAGGTTATTCACTACGCGCAGCACGCGATCAAAGCATGGCCCGGCGAGCTGGACTATTATGCAATTGGTCGCAGCACTGCGCTGGCGTTTCACACCGCCAGCGGCCGGCAGGTAACATGGCCCCATGCTCATGAAACCAGTGAAGAACTGATTCAGCTGAATACGCTGCAGCAGATTACCGGTAAACGTGCGCTAATCCTGCGCGGCGACCCCGGACGCGAATTGCTGGCAGAGACATTAACCCGGCGTGGTGCTGAGGTGACGTTTGCTGCCTGTTATCAGCGCTGTCAGAAGCATTACGACGGACCGGTCGAAGGCCGCCGCTGGCGCGATCGCGGCGTCTCGGTACTGGTGGTCACCAGCGGTGAAATGTTACAACAGCTCTTTTCGCTGTTCCCCGCAGTCGATCGCGAGGAATGGCTGCTCAACTGCCGACTGATTGTCGTCAGTGAACGTTTGGCTACCCTGGCCGCAGGATTGGGTTGGCAGGATATTCAGGTAGCCGATGGTGCCGATAACGATGCGCTGCTGCGCGCGTTACGATGAACTTAACAATGGGATGTGCCACATATGACGGAACAAAAAGACTCCTCCGCCATGGTTGAAGAAACCACCCCAGCGGTCGACCGCTCTCTCTCCAGCAACGACACGCCTCCGCGCAATGCGAATAAAGGTGGCATGGCGCTGGGGGCAGTGGCGATCGTCATTGCGCTGGCGATGGGTGCAGGTTTATACCTTTACGGGAAACATCAGGCTGATTTACAGGCACAAACCAATCAGAAGCTGAGTGACCAGCTGAGTGCGCTGCAGCAGCAGGCCAGCAGCGACAAACAGCAGCTGACCCAGCAGCTGAGCGGCGCTGAAACCGCACTGCAAACGGCACAGGCCCAGCAGAACGCGTCAGCCAAAGAGCTGGAAACCCTGCGTGAAAAAATGGCCGTGATTTCCGGCAATGACGTGCGCAGCTGGTTGCTGGCCCAGGCCGATTATCTGGTGAAACTGGCTGGCCGCAAGCTCTGGAGCGATCAGGATGTCACGACCGCCGCTGCGCTGCTGAAAAGCGCCGATGCCAGCCTGGCCGACATGAACGATCCCAGCGTAATGAACGTGCGTCGCGCCCTGACCCAGGACATCAGCAATCTCTCCTCCGTGACGCAGGTCGATTATGACGGCGTGATCCTCAAGCTGAATCAGCTGTCGAACAACGTCGATAATCTGCGTCTGGCAGACAACGACAGCGATGATGCGCCGATGGACAGCGATGGCGGCGAACTGTCGGGTTCCGTGCGCGAGTGGCGTCAGAACCTGGTGAAGAGCTGGCACAACTTTATGGATGACTTTATTACCATCCGCCGCCGCGATAACACCGCACAGCCGCTGCTGGCCCCGAATCAGGATGTCTATCTGCGTGAGAATATCCGCTCGCGTCTGCTGATCGCAGCGCAGGCTGTGCCGCGTCATCAGGATGAGATTTACAAACAATCTATCGATACCGTCTCCGCCTGGGTTCGCGCCTGGTATGACACTAACGATGCGGCAACGAAAGCCTTCCTTGCCCAGCTGGATGAGCTGAGCCAGCAGAACATCAATATGGATCTGCCTGACACGCTGGAAAGCCAGCCGTTGCTGGAACAGCTGATGCAGACCCGTGTGCGGAACCTGTTAGCTCAGCCCTCTGCCGCTGCCACTCAGCAGGGAGGCTAAGCATGCTTAAGGTATTTATCCTCTTTATCCTGCTGATTGCGGGCGTGGTACTGGGACCGATGATTGCCGGTCATCAGGGCTATGTGCTGATTCAGACTGATAACTGGAATATCGAAACCAGCGTCACCGGGCTGGTGATTATCCTTATTCTCAGCCTGCTGGTAATTCTGGCCGTGGAGTGGCTGCTGCGTCGCGTGCTGCGAACCGGCGCACGCACCCGTGGCTGGTTTACCGGACGTAAACGCCGCCGCGCCCAGCGTCATACGCAGACTGCGCTGATGAAGCTGGCGGAAGGTGACCACCGTCAGGCGGAAAAACTGCTCTCTAAAGATGCCGATCACGCGGATGTGCCGGTAGCAAACTACCTGCTGGCTGCGGAAGCCGCGCAGCAGCGCGGTGATGAAGTGCGTGCCAATCAGCATCTTGAACGCGCGGCAGAGCTGTCCGAAAACAATACTATTCCGGTAGAAATTGCCCGCGCACGTATTCAGCTGGCGCGCAATGAAGATCACGCCGCACGTCACAGCATCGATCGTCTGCTGGAAGTGGCACCGCGTCATCCTGAAGTGCTGCGTCTGGCTGAACAGGCCTATGTCCGTACCGGCGCCTGGAGTGCGCTGCTGGATATTCTGCCTGCGATGCAGAAAGCGCAGGTCGGCGACGACCTCCATCGCGACGCGTTGCAGCAGCAGGCCTGGCTGGGCCTGATGAATCAGGCGATGGCCGATCAGGGCAGTGACGGTCTGAAGCGCTGGTGGAATACGCTGAGCCGTAAGACCCGTCAGGATACCACGCTGCAGGTCGCCATGGCGGATCACCTGATTGAGTGCAACGATCATGACACCGCGCAGTCGATCGTGCTGGAAGGCCTCAAGCGTCATTATGACGATCGTCTGGTGCTGCTGATGCCCCGCATTAAAAGCGGCAATCCGGAAGCACTTGAGAAGGCGCTACGTCAGCAGATCAAACAGCATGGCGCAACGCCGCTGCTGCACAGCACGCTGGGGCAGTTGCTGATGCGTCATGGAGAGTGGCAGCAGGCAGCGGATGCTCTGCAGCAGGCGCTGGCACAGCGTCCTGACGCATTCGATTATGCGTGGCTGGCGGATGTGTATGATCGTCTGCATCGTCCGGAAGAGGCCGCGAAGATGCGCCGTGAAGGCTTACTGCTGACGCTGAAAAATAATCCTGGCGCCTGACAGGCGCAAAGCTAACTAAGCCGGGCTCGCCCGGCTTTTTTGTGCCCGCAATCTGCCGCTCCTTCTCCTCAGGCAAAAAAAACACCTGCCAGTGGCAGGTGTAAGATCAGGTCGGTAAGACAACCGGGAGGTACCCGACTCAACGTGGTGTCTGGTAATCCTGTAAGGCTTTCGCGATACAGGCAGGCAGACAACAGGTACCTAAAATTGGCTCTGCATCATTCCCAGGTTTATGCAGCATCAGCAGACATAAGAGGTGGAATGAGCATCTACAGCAGGAGTATTGCACAAGCCGTGCCAGATTGAAGGTTATTTTAAAAACTATTTTAAATCATTATGTTATTGAAGATGCTGAGTGCTTCAGCGGAGCAGATGGCGGGTAAGTGTCGGTATCTGGCGACAGCAGAGACTTTCTCTGTCTCTGAACGGAGACAGCGAGCCCGGACTCTTTATGAATCTATAAATAACAATAACTTATTTGTCGGCAATTCACGACGTTAGCGATCCTGCTTCAGCAACCTTCTCTGACAACTGACTCACTCAAAGCGGGTAATCTGGCATCAAACAATACGCTAACGAGCACGCCGGCTCTCACCACAGTGCGGGCTTCAGGGAGCATACGCCTTTCGCAAAGACGCAAAAGACGCCATCCCTGGCAGGCTCAGCGCGGGCCATCCCTGGCCCGCTATGCTTTGCTACAGGCGTATGCTCCCTTCGCTTTAAGTCTGGCAGACGCATTAAGTACTGACATAAGCTTCAGAGGGTTTACAGCAATGAAGAAGCTCAACGCGCAGGGAGCACGGGCAGAGGAGGAAAGCGTCCCGCCGCCCGGATAAAAACGCCGGGAGCGTTTTTGAACAACGCAACGCGTTGGCCCGTTTACGGGCGCACCTCATGGATGAGGTGCATAATCGCGTGGGCCGAGCGGCCATGGATGGCTTAAGCGACTTTCCGATCTGACCGTGTTCCCTTCGCAGGCTCAGATTTACAGTAAACTTATCTCGCCGTACCTGCCTGAACCTTCTGCAAAGGTCCTCACCCACTTTTCTACAGACGAAAAAAAACCTGTCTTTTCAGACAGGTTTCTAAAAATGGTCGGCGAGAGAGGATTCGAACCTCCGACCCACTGGTCCCAAACCAGTTGCGCTACCAAGCTGCGCTACTCGCCGATTTTTTTAACTGTTTTGCCTGGTGCGAAGAGAGGGACTTGAACCCTCACGTCCGTTAAGACACTAACACCTGAAGCTAGCGCGTCTACCAATTCCGCCACCTTCGCGTATCCCAGCAAAATCTGGGGTGGCTAATGGGACTCGAACCCACGACAACTGGAATCACAATCCAGGGCTCTACCAACTGAGCTATAGCCACCACTGTACTTAATGTTACAAGTCAAAGACCTGCAGCATGTAAATCTTTACTGCCAACCGCGGTAAATCAACCACCGAAGCTCATGCGCACAAACGATATGGCGCGCCCGACAGGATTCGAACCTGAGACCTCTGCCTCCGGAGGGCAGCGCTCTATCCAGCTGAGCTACGGGCGCGTAGCGCCGTTGCGGATGTGCATACTAGAGATAAGCGCCCATCGTGTCTAGTGCTTTTTAAATAAAAAGGCGCGTTTGATTACGCTTTGTGCATTTCGTCGACAAATAGTACATTTCCGCGCTCACCGTGCGTAAAAATGCGGCATTTATCAGCGATATCAGAGATCGCCGCGCCAGTGATAGCGCAAATATTTAAGCAGTTTTAACTGCCTGCGCAGGCGGCTCGGCTGCCGAATCAGACGGTAGAGCCACTCCAGCCCCAGTCGCTGCCAGATTTTGGGTGCGCGCTTCACATGGCCGGTGAAGACGTCGTAGGTTCCCCCTACCCCCATATAAAGCGCATCCGGCCAGTGTGCGCGGCACGCCAGCATCAGCAGTTCCTGGCGCGGCGACCCCAGCGCCACGGTCACCAGCTTTGCGCCGCTGGCGGCAATCCGGGCAAACAGGGCATCCTGGTCCGCTGGCGCAAAATAGCCATCCTGCGCCCCGACAATATTCACATTCCACTGACGACGCAGCTTCGCGCAGGTCTCATCCAGCACCTGCTGGCGACCGCCGACCAGAAACACCGGCGTCCCTTCGCGCCCGGCGCGTTCCATCAGCGCTTCCCACAAATCTGCGCCGGCAATACGCTGCACTGACGCCTGCGGATACTTTTTACGGATCGAGCGCACAATGCTGATGCCATCGGCATACGCATACTCCGCCTGCGCCAGCAGCGTGCGTAATCCCTCATCCCGCTCGGCGGTCAGGATCTTCTCCGCATTGATCGCCACCAGAATGCCGCTGCGTACGCTCTGCGGCGGCATCAGAAAGCTCACCGCCGACGACATATTTTCGAAGCCATACAGGTCAACGCCGCGGATCCGGTACTGCGGCGTATCCGTTAACTGTGTCATATCTTCCGTTAATCCCAGAGGTTAATCAGAGCGGGCTGTGTAGCACCCGTCCACTGCGGTCGCGAATTAAACCTGCGCGATCCAGTAACCAGAAAAGTAATTTAGCCAGGCCCAGACAGGCAGCAAAAATGATGCAGAAAAACACCACGCGTGAACCGAAGGCATCCAGCCCTTCGCGTGCCAGCACGATCATGTTAAAGACCGCACCAAAACAGAAACTTTGCAGGATAGCACCGCTGTAGCGGTTGGCTTCACGGCAGCCACGCTGGTAGATCGCATCGAAGGCTTTAATAATCATCCCTACCGCCACGGCACCGATCGGAATCGCCCAGACGCCGCCCATGACCACCAGCGAGCCGATCAGCGTCGGGGAAATGGCCAGGCCCGAATGGTTATCCAGCACTTCCCAGGTGAAGTAGTTCGCGCTGTTCAGCACGGTCAGCGGCCGATCCGGCCACAGCCAGGTGGGGATAAACACGTAGAAATCGCGCCACAGCGGTGCCAGCCCCTGAAACTCTATTCTGGCGTAGTTATCCAGCAGCAGGGCCAGATTCTCCCACGGCGAGAATGTATCCCGCGTCAGATAAAGAAAGGTGTAAAACGCTTCATCGCCCATAACGTCCAGGTTATAGCGGCGCAGCGCCAGCCAGAACATTCCCGCGATAGCCATCACCCCCGCCGTTGCCAGCATCCACAGGGTGATCCAGCCGCGCGTGATACCGATAAACAGGAACAGCGCAAACGCAATGATGATATTGGCGCGAGTCCCGCCCACCAGCGCGTAGGTCAGCAGGCCAAAGGCCACCGTCACCACCAGAAACAGCAGCCAGTTGCGACGCGTCGGACGCAGAAAATAGGGGATCAGCATCGCCGGAATAAAGAAATAGAAGAAGCGCTTCAGCGCCACGCCCGACACTTCGCTGGAAAAGATCTGGTTATAGGCCGTCAGGCGGAACAGCAGAAAACCGTTGTGAATAAAGAACACCGTAACGGTGCCCAGCGCCACCAGCGCCAGAATCACAGAGGTCAGGTGGGTTTCGACCCGGTTCATCTGCAGCCAGGGTTTTGCAGGCGGTGCATTGGCCGGCTTCAGCCGCACCTTATAACTGACGTAATAGATGGCATAAAACGCCGTGGCAGAGAGCAGCGCCTCCAGCAGGTTTTCCACCGGCACCACCTCAACATGAAACCGGAACACCAGCAGGGAGGTCAGCGGAAAGCCGAAGTAGAAGGTCAGTAAAAATAGCAGCGTGAAAAAGAGGTGGAAGTTAAAACGGACACGCTTAAACTCCCGCCATGTCAGGGTAAGAATGAAACCCAGCGACAGCAGATAGACCACCAGCAGGCCGCCAAACTGCATAAGACTCATGACTTTTCCCCTTCGCTGAGCTGTAACGCTGACCGCCAGCCTGCCAGATAACCGGGAGCGAAAAAGGCGATCGCCGCTTTATCACAGGTCATGAGCTGGCGACGCGCCTCGGCGATAACAGCAGGCGACAGCGTATCTTCGCTGAACAGGACCGGCAACTGCTGCTCTGCCACATCGCGCCAGAATGGATTTTTGCGGGTCAGCACAAACGGCACGTTCGCCTGAATCAGCAGGCAGAGTGTGCCCACCCCCTGCTGACGTTCAAACATAAAATAGCCGACGTGGCAGCGCGCCAGCAGCGCCAGATAGGCTTCAAACGCCATATTTTCACGTATCAGGTTCACCTGCCCCTGCGGGAACAGCGCATCCGCTGCGGCCTGAATCTGGCTGATATAAGCCTCATTGCCCGGCGGATAACCCAGCGGCACCTCAATACGCACCTGCTCACCAAACTGCGCGTGAATCGCTTTTAAGCCTTCAATATGGAGGTTACTCGGATCGCCCGAGTTGCCCAGCAGCAGCGTGAACGGTTCCGTCGGATCGGCCTGCACGGCGGCGGCAGGCATTCGGGTCGGGAAATAGAGCAGTGAACCCGGCACCCGGCGATGCCGCTGCTGAAAGTGGTGCAGGTCTCCACGGGTGGCAAAAACCTGTGCCACCCGCCCCTGAGCTAACCGGCGAATGTGATAGAACAGGCGGAACTTCAGGCTGCGTGAGTCTTCATAAAGATCGGCTCCCCAGACATGCCAGAACAGCTGTGAGCGGCGCAGCTTTCCGCTAAGCAGTGCCAGCCAGATCCACGGGTTAAACTGGCCGTGACAGAAGAAACGCTGCTGACGATTTTTTGCCCGCTGCACTACCGCCTGCGCCAGCGCTTTCTTGCTGGCGAAGCACTCGATCTGTAACGCACTGAACGTTGCCAGACTCTCGGGCTGCCCGGTCACCACCATAAAATGGCGTGGCGAAGCCGCAGGCTGCTCAACGCTGAGAACGTCGTTAAAAAAGCGCAGCACCGTGAGGTTGTGATGGGGAATATCCGATCCCAGAACGTGAATTAAACTCATTTTTTCCGACAGTAAACAATAAAAGCGCCACAACACAGGGCAAAGTAAGCCATGTAGGTCAGCATATAGGCCTGTGCGGCCCCCGTTGCGCCATGTAACGGGATCAGCCAGCGTGAGAACAGGGTCAGTAACAGAAACTGGCTGATCTCAGTCAGAACATAAAAGCGCAGCGAGGCTTTGGCGATAACCAGATATCCGAAAACATAGGCGCCAACTTTAAAAACATCGCCGCACAGTTGCCAGACAAAGAGATCGCGCATCCCGCGAAAGGCTTCGGAGAAGAGCAGGCTGATGGCGAAATCGCGCAGCACCCAGACAGTCAGGCTGGCGACGGCCACGGCAGGCAGCACAAAGCGCAGTGCCCGGCCAATCTCCCGCGCGATGTCGCGCTTGTTATCGAGCCGTGCCAGGGTCGGCAACAGCCAGACGCTGAAGGTGGCGGTAATAAACTGCAGATAGGCATCGGAAATGCTGGTCACGCCCTGCCACAGGCCGACCTGCGCCCAGCCCTGCTGCTCTGCCAGCAGGTTACGCATCAGCACCCAGGCCACCGGCAGGGTTACCGCCGTGATCAGCGCCATCAGGGTATATTTCGCCAGATTGCGCGCCAGCTCAGGATGCCATTGCGGACGCAGCCAGCTCAGCGGCAGCGGCGCGCGGCGTTTCAGCATCACCAGGGCCGGCAGCAGCAGCAGGGCCGGCACCAGCGCCAGGCCGGTCAGTGCGCCCTGATAGCCACCCAGCCACCAGCAGACCAGATAGCCCATGACCCCAATCAGGCTGCCAGCGATCAGCGCCAGCGCATTGCCGCGCGCGTCGCGATACCCCTTCAGCAGCGCCAGCGTAAAGTTGGCCCAGGCGATGCCGAGCTGAAGGAAAGCGACCACGCGGATAACGCCCTGATAGCGGTCATGACCAAACAGCGCCGTGCTGACCGGGGCCGCCGCCAGCAGAAACAGCAGCGCCAGCGCGCCGGAAAAGCCCAGCACCATGGCCGATGCCGTGCCCACCAGCGCCCGCAGCTGGCCGGGCTGCTGCTGATACTGCGCCACATACGTGGTGACACCGTTGAAGATGCCCGCCCCGGCCAGTACACCCAGCACGGTAATCAGCTGACGAAAGTTCCCCGCCTGCCCCACACCTTCAGGACCGAAGCTGACCGCCAGCAGTTTCACCACCAGCAGACCAGACACAATTTTTACCAGCGTGGACGACGCGGTCCACACTGAGGCTCTGGCTAATGACATCAGGAAAAGAAGCTCAGCAGTGAGCTGATAACCGTGCTCTGATTATTATCTGACAGGTTATAAAACAGCGGCAGGCGCAGCAGGCGTTCGCTTTCCGCTGTGGTAAAGCGATCCTCCCCGACAAACTGCGAGAAACGCTCACCGGCAGGCGAACTGTGCAGCGGAATATAGTGGAACACCGTCAGTATCTCGGCTTCCTTCATCCAGTTAATCAGCGCCTGACGATCATCCTGATCGCGCAGCTTGATGTAGAACATATGGGCATTATGTTCGCAGCTGGCAGGGATCACGGGCAGGTCAATGCGCCCCTGTGCCGCCAGTGGCTGAAGCGCCTCATAGTAACGCTGCCAGATACGTAAACGCTGCTGGTTAATGCGTTCAGCCGCTTCCAGCTGTGCCCAGAGGTAGGCCGCCTGCAGATCGGCCATCAGGAAGCTCGACCCCATATCGCGCCAGGTGTATTTATCGACCTGACCGCGGAAGAACTGGCTGCGGTTCGTGCCCTTTTCCCGCACGATTTCGGCGCGCTCGACCAGACTGGCGTCGTTAATCAGGGTTGCCCCCCCTTCGCCACCCGCCGTGTAGTTCTTGGTTTCATGAAAGCTGAAGCAGCCGATATGACCGATGGTACCCAGCGCACGGCCTTTGTAGCGTGACATCACACCCTGCGCCGCATCTTCGATGACAAACAGCTTATGTTTTGCCGCCAGCGCCATGATGGTGTCCATTTCACAGGCGACGCCTGCGTAGTGCACCGGGACAATGGCACGGGTTTTTTCTGTGATGGCCGCTTCAATCAGGGTCTCATCAATATTCATGGTGTCCGGGCGGACATCGACAAAGACGATACGCGCGCCGCGCAGCACAAAGGCATTGGCGGTAGAGACGAAGGTGTAGCTCGGCATGATCACTTCATCGCCAGGCTGCAGATCGATAAGCAGCGCCGCCATCTCCAGCGAAGCGGTGCAGGAGGGGGTCAGCAGCACTTTTTTACTGCCGAAACGCTGCTCCATCCACTGCTGGCAGCGGCGTGTAAAGCCGCCGTCGCCGCACAGCTTGCCGCTGCTCATCGCCGACTGCATATACTCAATTTCTGTGCCCACCACGGGCGGCGCATTAAATGGAATCATGACCTTTCCTGTAAAACCAGTAGGCGGTGCTGTCGAGCCGGGCACCGCTGCGTAAATAGAGGCGCATCGCCGTAAGATTGCTGAGCTGAGTCGCCACCCGAAGCTGCGCGAGCTGCCTGACCCGCGCCCAGTCCGCCGCCGCCAGCATCAGTCGCTGACCCAGCCCCTGTCCCTGTGCGTCGGGCAGGACGCCGAGCAGGCCGATGCGGGCATCGCCCTCCACCGCACGCAGCGAAACAAAGCCCTGCACTCCACCCGCGGCATCGCAGGCGACCAGGCACTGATCGTCAAACGCCCCGCGCACCGCATTTTCAATCCACTGCGCATAAAAGCGACCGCTGGCGTCCGGCGCATACCAGGGCGCACGAAAGCGGCTCTGACTGAAGAGCTGCGACGCGGCGTCACGCAGAGAGGGGATCTGTGCCTCACGCGCAATGCGAATACCCGCCTGCCGTTCCGTCTGGTCAATCGCCAGCGTCAGATCGGCCTCGCCCTCCACCAGCTGGAACTGATGCTGCTGCAGCGTATCAATCAGCGCCGTTTCACCCGCAGCGACTTTCATCTGCATCAGTGCACAGGGATGGCGCAGCGCCTGCTCCAGTGGGGTGTCGCCTTGCAGCTCCAGCCTCACTGTCTCAACACCGAAGAATGCGCTCTCCCAGCTGAGGGGATTAATATTGACGTGGACGGGCATGTAATAAATCCAGCAGGTATTGGCCGTAGCCGGTTTTCGTCAACGCGTCACCCGCGGCGCGCAGCTGTTCGTCACTCAGCCAGCCGTTACGCCAGGCAACCGCACATGTCAGTTATTTAAACGCTAAAACGCCTCATCGCCACACACCTTTGGTGTCGACAATCCATTGCTGCTGTACCTGAGCGGCATCGATGGCGCGGAAGGCGCGATGATCCACCAGCATCACCAGAATATCGGCCTGGGCCAGCGCCTGCTCGCCCGAGACCAGCTCAGCTTTGCCTGCCAGCGCGTCAGCGATCTGCGCAATGTGAGGCTCAACCACCCAGGTTGTGCCGCGGTGCCACTCCGCAATCTTCTGCGCTACGCCCACCGCCGGGCTTTCGCGCAGATCGTCAATATTGGGTTTAAAAGCCAGGCCGAAGCAGGCGATGGTGATATCGCTGGCGCGCTTACCGGTCTGGGTCAGGCACTCCGCCAGCGCGGTTTTTACCTGGTCCAGCACCCACTGCGGCTTGGCATCATTGACCTCGCGCGCGGTGCGGATCAGGCGGGCTAATTCGGGATTCTGCGCCACGATGAACCAGGGATCGACGGCGATACAGTGTCCCCCGACGCCCGGCCCCGGCTGCAGAATGTTGACGCGCGGATGGCGATTCGCCAGCGCAATCAACTCCCAGACGTTGATCCCCTGATCGGCGCAAATCAGCGACAGCTCATTGGCAAAGGCGATGTTCACATCGCGGAAGCTGTTCTCAGTCAGCTTGCACATTTCGGCGGTGCGGGCGTTGGTTTCCACACACTCGCCTTTCAGGAAAATGCGATACAGCTCGCTGGCGCGGGCGGAACAGGCGGGTGTCATGCCGCCGATGACCCTGTCATTATTGATCAGTTCGACCATCACCTGACCCGGCAGTACGCGCTCCGGGCAGTAGGCGACGAAGACATCGGGCGTCTCACCGTGCTGCGGAAAACGCAGATCGGGACGCGCTGCCGCCAGCCAGTCGGCCATCTGTTCCGTGCTGCCAACCGGCGACGTCGACTCCAGAATCACCAGGTCGCCCTTCTTCAGCACAGGAGCTATCGACTCTGCGGCGGCTTTCACAAAGCGCAGGTCGGGCTGATGGTCATCTTTGAACGGGGTCGGCACGGCAATAAGAAAGGCGTCCGCAGGCTCAGGCTGGGTGGTGGCACGCAGGTCGCCACGCGTGACGGCAGCATGTACCACCTGATCTAAATCGGGCTCCACGATGTGGATCGCGCCACGGTTGATGGTTTCCACGGCGCGCGCGTTGATATCCACGCCCACCACTTTTTTTCCCTTTGAGGCAAAAACGGCTGCCGTCGGCAGCCCAATGTATCCCAGTCCAATCACGGAGATGGTTTCAAAACTCATAATTCGGCTCGGTTATCTTTTAAGGCTTGTAAAATACGACCGCAGGCTTTGCCATCGCCATAAGGATTATGGGCATGGCTCATCGCCTGCCAGGCCTCATCGTCGCTCAGCAGTTCGCTCACGCTGGCCACGATAGTGGCGACATCGGTTCCCACCAGTTTCACGGTGCCGGCATCGACCGCTTCCGGCCGCTCGGTGGTGTCGCGCATCACCAGCACCGGTTTACCCAGCGACGGCGCCTCTTCCTGAATGCCGCCGGAGTCGGTGAGGATTAACCAGGCGCGGTTCATCAGCCAGACAAAAGGCAGATACTCCTGCGGTTCGATCAGAATAATATTTTCAATGCCGCTGAGTATCCGGTTAACCGGTTCGCTGACATTGGGATTGAGGTGCACCGGATAGACAATCTGCGCTTCCGGATGCTGGCGGGCAATCTGCGCCAGCGCGCTGCAGATCCGTTCAAACCCGCCGCCAAAGCTTTCACGACGATGACCGGTGACCAGCACCAGTTTCTTCTCCGGATCGAGAAACGGATAGCGCGCGGCCAGCTGCGCATTCAGATTGGTGTCATCCAGCACCCGATCACGTACCCACAGCAGCGCGTCAATAACCGTATTGCCGGTCACGATAATGCGTGAGTCGGCGAGATTTTCCTGCAGCAGATTCTGTCGCGAGCGCGAGGTCGGGGTGAAATGCAGGCGGGCGAGATGGCCGGTCAGCTTACGGTTGCCCTCTTCCGGCCACGGCGACGCGAGATCGCCGGTGCGCAGCCCGGCTTCCACATGGCCAACCGGAATCTGATGATAAAAGGCGGCCAGACTCGCCGCCAGCGTGGTGGTCGTGTCGCCGTGCACCAGCACGATGTCGGGCCGGAAGTCGAGCAGAACGGTTTTCATGCCCTCCAGGATGCGACAGGTGATCTCCGTCAGCCCCTGCTCAGGCCGCATGATGTTGAGATCGTAGTCCGGCTGCAGCCTGAACAGACGCAGCACCTGATCGAGCATTTCGCGATGCTGGGCGGTGACGCACAGCCGTGATTCAAACGCGGGATCCTGCGCCAGCGCCTGAACCAGCGGGGCCATTTTTATCGCTTCGGGGCGAGTACCAAATACGGTCAGAACTTTCACACTGTTTCTCTCAATCATGCGTGTCTGACATCAGACGCGGACGACGTGCCAGCGCCACACCCGCGCCGGTTAATGCCCCAACGGCACCCCACATAATCATCATGAACAGACGTCGCGGGCTGTCACGTGATACCGGCTCTTCCGGCGTACGCAGATAACGGTAGGTCTGGAACTGGCTGTTCAGTCTGGGTCCGGTCTGCAGCGTGGCCAGCATCGCTCTGTTTTGATCATAGCTGATATCGAAGCTGGGACCGGTGGCACGCAGGGTTTCAAGCTGTCCCTGCAGCACGGGCTGGCCCAGCAGGAAGAGATCGCTGTCCGCCAGATTTTCACCCGCTTCACGCGTCTGTTTCTCGTTGATACCCTGCTGACTGGCGATCTTCAGCGCCTGCTCCAGACGGTGCTGCTGGCGCTGGAATACGGCGTTCGCCACATCTTCCTGACGTTTTACCTGCGCCTGCAACTGATCGGTGCGCGCCTGCCAGGCCCCTTTTAACTCATCATTCAGATGACGTGCGGCACGCTCGCTGGCGTAGGCAATATACTGACGCAGCAGGTTGTTGGCGTCGCCTGCGGTTTCCGCTTTGAGTCTGACGTTGTCCGGCAGGTTATGTGCCGCGTCCGCCGGGGTGAAGAGAATGTTGCCGATCATGTCGTCAAGCAGCGCGGCATCGTTGTGCGCGTTGCCGGTTTTACGACTCTTGTAGTAGTCGGTTTGCTGCCAGAACTCGCGACGCGTATCCCACGAGGCGAGCTGCATGATGAACTCCTGATAGACCTCATCCATCACCGTTGGCGAGGGCGCCGCCAGGGTTAACGCGTTATTCCGCACATCCAGGTTGGTCAGAAACTGCTGCTGTGCATAGTAGGAGCCCAGCATATTTACCGTCGGACGATCGGTGATCGCCGTGGTGCTCCAGACCTGTTTCAGCAGCAGCGTCGCCAGCCAGGCGACCAGGGCAAACAGCAGGGCCAGCCCCACAATCCAGCGCTTGCCACGCCATAACCGGCAGCCTAAGCCGCGAAGATCCAGTTCGTTGTCCACAACGTCAGAAGGCATGGCAGAGATATCCTTTAATCAGCATCGGGTTCATTTATTTTTTGCTTCGCGATGATGGCTCAGACGGCGCTTGATGCGACGGATACGCCGCGCCACGCGCCATGCATGTTTCAGGCAGTAGCCATAAACCATGAACGCGCCCAGGAAAAGCAGCAGCATCACCCACTCAGGGATAAACGCCAGATACTCACCCAGCACCCCGATACCGGCGAGAATCGCGGCCGCGACGGTAATCAGCACAAAGGCCTGACGCGAGCTGAAGCCTGCGCGCATAATCAGATGGTGGATGTGCTGACGGTCAGCCGAGAACGGGCTCATGCCTTTGCGCAGACGGCGATACATGATCGCCACCATATCCATCAGGGGAATGGCGATGAGCCAGAGGGCGGTCACCGGCGTGATGGGGTGACTCAGACCCTGGGTGGTTTCCAGCAGAATCCAGATGATGGTGAAGCCGATCATGGTGCTGCCGGCGTCACCCATAAAGACTTTAAAGCGGCGGCCAAGAAAGCCCAGGTTGAGCAGAATATAGGGCAGCGTGGCGGCGATCATCGCAAAGCACCACATCGCCAGGCTGGTCTGGCCGTCGAAGTAGAGGATGATGCCCATAGCGGCAAAGGTCACTGAGGAGAGGCCGCCCAGCAGACCGTCGATGCCATCCACCATATTAAAGGCGTTAATCGCGGCCCAGACGGCGAACAGCGTCAGCACATAGCCAAAGGGCCCCACGATCAGCTCGAACGGACCGACGATAAAGCCCAGACTCAGCAGATAGAGTTTTGCCCCCACCATCATGACGACAGCGACCAGCGCCTGCACCACGGCGCGGATTTTAACGCTGATATCAAAGCGATCGTCGAGCGCCCCGACCAGCACCAGCACACCGGCACAGCCCAGATAGAGCAGCGCGTGTGGCAGATAGTAGTTGGTAATCGCGAACGTGAAGCAGATCCCTGCGAACACGGAAATGCCACCCACCAACGGAATCGCGCCATGATGGCGTTTACGTGAGTTAGGCTTATCAACTAAACCAATTTTTTTAGCTGCTTTTCGAGCAAAAAAGAGGAAAGCCAGTGAAAAGAGAAAAATTAAACCAAGCTCAGTACTCATAGTGAGTAAATTCACGTTAAACGCTCTCAGCTAACATCCCGCACAACAATACGCGAAAAAGCGCGTTTATCGCTGTGTCGGATTCCGAATTCTGCATCAAGAGACAGACGAACGGTCAAAAATTCGCCATCACTACCACAGTCATTATAAATGCTCCTGCCAGTGTTCAATCCTATAGCTCACAAATGAAAAACGCCACGTCGGGACGTGGCGTAAGGGCGATTTTCTGCAAATCTGGATTAAAAAAGCCGAATCAGTGGTCCGGCCTGGCCGTATCAGATTATGAACGCTTCATCATATCGAAGAATTCATCGTTGGTTTTCGTCATCGCCAGTTTGTTGATGAGGAACTCCATTGCGTCGATTTCGCCCATCGGGTGAATGATCTTACGCAGGATCCACATCTTCTGCAGCTCTTCCTGAGAGGTAAGCAGCTCTTCTTTACGTGTACCGGAGCGGTTGTAGTCAATCGCCGGGAAGACACGTTTTTCAGCGATTTTACGGGCGAGGTGCAGTTCCATGTTACCGGTACCCTTGAACTCTTCGTAAATCACTTCGTCCATCTTCGAACCGGTATCAACCAGCGCGGTGGCGATGATGGTCAGGCTGCCGCCCTCTTCCACGTTACGTGCAGCACCAAAGAAACGCTTTGGACGATGCAGGGCGTTGGCATCCACACCACCGGTCAGGACTTTACCTGACGCCGGCACCACGGTGTTATAAGCACGTGCCAGACGGGTGATGGAGTCGAGCAGGATGATGACATCTTTCTTGTGCTCAACCAGGCGCTTGGCTTTCTCGATGACCATTTCCGCAACCTGAACGTGGCGTGACGCCGGCTCATCGAAGGTTGAGGCAATGACTTCACCTTTGACCAGACGCTGCATCTCGGTCACTTCTTCCGGACGTTCATCGATCAGCAGGACCATCAGCACGCAGTCCGGGTAGTTATACGCCAGGCTCTGCGCGATGTTCTGCAGCAGCATGGTTTTACCGGCTTTCGGCGGTGCAACGATCAGACCACGCTGACCACGACCGATCGGTGACGCCAGATCCAGAACGCGGGCCGTTAAATCTTCCGTTGAACCATTACCCCGTTCCATACGCAGTCGCTTGTTGGCGTGCAGCGGCGTGAGGTTTTCGAACAGAATCTTATTACGCGCGTTTTCCGGCTTGTCGTAGTTAACTTCGTTAACTTTCAGCAGCGCAAAATAGCGTTCACCTTCTTTCGGTGGACGGATTTTGCCAGAGATGGTGTCACCAGTGCGGAGGTTGAAGCGGCGGATTTGGCTGGGGGAAACGTAGATATCATCAGGGCCGGCGAGGTAGGAGCTGTCTCCGGAACGGAGGAATCCAAATCCATCCTGAAGAATCTCCAGCACGCCATCACCGAAGATGTCTTCGCCGCTCTTCGCGTGCTGCTTCAGGATTGAAAAGATAATGTCCTGCTTGCGCATGCGAGCCTGATTTTCCAGCCCCATATTTTCGCCGAGAGTAATCAGCTCAGCAACCGGCGTATTCTTTAATTCGGTAAGATTCATAGTGATGGGTTCTTAAACTCGGGGTAATACTCGGAATGTTTGTCGTGAATGGTATGGCAACTAATCCATGCCGTTAATGGCTCTTTTCGGCTCTTCCCGACGATCATCGAATGGAATGGCGATCGGTATGCAGGGAGATGTCCGAATGTAATGCCAGAGTTGGAGCTAACCGTAAGATTGCTGAACCGTTCTATCTTTATAAGGTACAGGGCGAATGGGTTCAACAAGGGAAAACTTTAGATGCTAACTACAAGGTAAGTTCGTAATGCAGTGTGAGTAAATTAGCACGCCTGAAAGCGAACGTCCAGCAGCAGGAGATAAATTCACCACTGCCAGACATTCAGTCCTGCATTACGCCAGGTTGGCGTTCAGGAACTCTTTCAGCTGGCCTTTAGACAGCGCGCCCACTTTGGTCGCGGCGACTTCGCCATTTTTGAACAGCAGCAGCGTCGGGATACCACGAATGCCATACTTCGGTGCCGTGCCTGGGTTATCGTCAATATTCAGCTTAGCGATGGTCAGCTTGCCATCATACTCTTCTGCAACTTCATCAAGGATTGGCGCGATCATTTTGCAAGGACCACACCATTCAGCCCAGAAATCTACCAGTGTAACGCCGTCGGCTTTCAGCACGTCGGTGTCGAAACTGTCATCAGTCAGATGAACGATTTTATCGCTGCTCATGTTTTACTCCACAAGATTATGCCTGGCGAATTGGCGTAATATATACCAATGTTGGTTGACTTTATTTCATCGGATACGCTTTCGTAAAGCGATAGTAAGCTGATATTCTACCACACTATGAGCAAAACACACTTAACTGAACAGAAGTTTTCCGACTTCGCCCTGCACCCTAAAGTGGTTGAAGCCCTTGATAGTAAAGGCTTTCAATACTGCACGCCGATTCAGGCGTTAGCTCTGCCTTTTACGCTTTCAGGGCGTGATGTTGCAGGCCAGGCGCAAACCGGTACCGGCAAAACGATGGCGTTTCTGACGTCAACGTTTCATCATCTTCTCTCTTATCCTGCGGCGGAAGGTCGTCAGGTTAATCAGCCACGGGCACTTATTCTTGCGCCAACGCGTGAACTTGCTGTGCAGATTCATGCAGATGCCGAACCCCTTACCGCCTCAACCGGCCTGAAACTGGGTCTCGCCTATGGCGGAGACGGTTATGATAAACAGCTGAAAGTGCTGGAGCAGGGCGTAGATATTCTGGTGGCCACCACCGGTCGCCTGATCGACTAC
Organism: Pantoea sp. Sc1; assembly: GCF_000255315.1. Taxonomy (NCBI): domain Bacteria; kingdom Pseudomonadati; phylum Pseudomonadota; class Gammaproteobacteria; order Enterobacterales; family Erwiniaceae; genus Pantoea; species Pantoea sp. Sc1. Next base: position 1,012,161 of record NZ_AJFP01000001.1, on the reverse strand, counting down.
GCGAAGCAGAATCACGTTAACCTCGGTGCCATCCAGGTCATGGTGCTGGACGAAGCCGATCGCATGTTCGATCTCGGCTTTATTAAAGATATTCGCTGGCTGTTCCGCCGTATGCCGCCTGCCACGCAGCGCCTGAGCATGCTCTTCTCAGCAACGCTCTCTTATCGCGTTCGTGAACTGGCGTTCGAGCACATGAACAGCGCGGAATATGTTGAAGTGGAACCGGAACAGAAAACCGGCCATCGCATCCAGGAAGAGCTTTTCTATCCGTCTAACGAAGAGAAAATGCGCCTGCTGCAGACCCTGCTGGAAGAAGAGTGGCCGGATCGCGCCATTGTCTTCGCAAACACCAAGCACCGCTGTGAAGATATCTGGGGCCACCTGGCCGCTGATGGTCACCGCGTTGGCCTGCTGACCGGCGATGTGGCACAGAAGAAGCGCCTGCGCATTCTTGATGACTTCACCAAAGGGGACGTGGATATTCTGGTCGCGACTGACGTTGCTGCCCGTGGTCTGCACATCCCGGCGGTCACCCACGTCTTTAACTACGATCTGCCTGATGACTGTGAAGATTACGTTCACCGCATTGGCCGTACCGGTCGTGCAGGTGCCAGCGGACACTCTATCAGCCTGGCCTGTGAAGAGTACGCGCTGAATCTGCCGTCGATTGAAGAGTACATTGGCCACAGCATCCCGGTCAGTAAGTACAGCAGCGAAGCCCTGTTAACCGATTTACCGCCGCCTAAGCGTCTGCAGCGCAGCCGTTCCGGCAATGGCCCACGCCGTGGAGGCAATAACGCTAATCGTCGCGGTGCGCCACGCAACAACAACCGTAAACGTTCAGGTTAGGCCACCATGCTCAGCGCGTCGTCACTTTATGCAGCGATTGATTTAGGGTCTAACAGCTTTCATATGTTGGTGGTGCGCGAGGTCTCTGGCAGTATTCAGACCGTGGCAAAAATCAAGCGCAAGGTTCGCCTTGCCGCCGGTCTGGATGCCAGTAATCAGTTGTCAGCCGAAGCCATGGCGCGTGGCTGGCAATGCCTCCGGCTCTTCTCTGAGCAACTGCAGGATATTCCCCCCGATCAGATTCGCGTGGTGGCGACCGCCACGCTGCGTCTGGCCGCGAATGCGCAGACCTTCCTCGATACCGCCCAGCAGATTCTTGGCTGCACCATCAACGTCATCAGCGGTGAAGAAGAGGCGCGCCTGATTTATCAGGGCGTGGCTCACACCACAGGCGGCTCCGACCAGCGTCTGGTGGTGGATATCGGTGGCGGCAGTACCGAGCTGGCAACCGGCGATGGTTCGCACGCGTCGGTGTTGTTCAGTCTGTCGATGGGCTGTGTCACCTGGCTGGAGCGCTTCTTCAGCGATCGTCATCTGGCAAAAGAGAATTTTGACCAGGCGGAGCAGGCTGCCCGTGAGATGATCCAGCCTGTCGCCGCGCAGCTGCGTCAGCAGGGCTGGCAGGCCTGTGTCGGTGCGTCCGGCACGGTGCAGGCGCTGCAGGAGATTATGGTGGCGCAGGGCATGGATGAGCGCATCACGCTGAGCAAGCTGCAGCAGCTTAAGCAGCGCGCAATCCAGTGCGGCAAACTGGAAGAGCTTGAAATCGAAGGGCTGACGCTGGAACGGGCGCTGGTGTTTCCCAGCGGTCTGTCGATCCTGATCGCCATTTTCCAGACGCTCAGTATCGATAGCATGACCCTGGCGGGCGGCGCGCTGCGTGAAGGGCTGGTCTACGGCATGCTGCATCTGCCCGTTGACCGCGATATCCGCACCCGCACGCTTCACAACGTCCAGCGCCGCTTCAGCATTGATGTTGAACAGGCGGATCGTGTGCGTCAGCTGGCGGAGAGCTTCTTCCGTCAGGTTTCCACCTCGTGGAAGCTGGATCAGCGCTGTCGTGAACTGCTGCTCAGCGCCTGTGCGATCCACGAAATCGGCCTCAGCGTCGACTTCCGGCATGCGCCACAGCATGCGGCTTACCTGGTGCGCCATCTGGACCTGCCTGGCTTCACCCCGGCGCAGAAGAAGCTGCTGGCCTGCCTGCTGCAAAACCAGAGCGGCAGCATCGATCTGGCGCTGCTGACCCAGCAAAACGCCCTGCCGCCGCGTCTGGCGGAACGGATGTGCCGTCTGCTGCGGCTGGCGATTATTTTCTCAACCCGCCGCCGCGATGACACCCTGCCAGCGGTACGACTCCAGGCGGACGATGATGCCCTGCATCTGACCCTGCCCGCTGGCTGGCTGGAAGCGCATCCGCTGCGCAGCGAGCTGCTGGAGCAGGAGAGCCACTATCAGTCCTATGTCCACTGGTTGTTAACCCTGTCGTAATACCTGCGTCTGAGGCGAATCGCCTTCGCCTCTCCGCCCGACGCGCTTACCCTTTTCTGGCTTTATCCAGCATCGCCCGCAGACCGGCAACCCGGCTCTGCCCGGTTTTCATCCGCTCCTCGGCACTGACCACTTTGCGCTCCGTCTCCCACTGCAGATCGTCCTGCGGCAGCTCCAGCAGAAAACGGCTCGGTTCCGGTCGCACCAGCTCGCCATATTGCCGCCGTTCACGGCAGAGGGTAAAGGTCAGCTCTTTCTGTGCCCGCGTGATGCCGACGTAGGCCAGACGACGCTCCTCTTCGATATTGTTCTCATCGATGCTGCTCTGATGCGGCAACAGCCCCTCTTCCATACCTACCAGGAACACATAGGGGAACTCCAGCCCTTTGGAGGCGTGCAGCGTCATCAGCTGCACCTGATCCAGCTCTTCATCGCTTTCACCGCGCTCCATCATGTCGCGCAGGGTAAAGCGCGTGACCACCTGGGCCAGCGTCATCGGCTCGTCGATATCGCTGCCCTCCAGCATTTCGGTCATCCACTGAAACAGCGTGTTGACGTTCTTCATCCGCATTTCTGCGGCTTTCGGACTGCCGGAGGTTTCGAACAGCCAGCTTTCGTAATCGATGCCGCGAATCAGATCGCGGACGGCGTTGACCGGCTCGCGTTCGGTCAGCTGGATGATCTCATTCAGCCAGTGAGTAAAGCGCTGCAGATGCTCCAGGCCACGTCCGCTGAGTGTCTGACCCAGCCCGACATCAAAACTGGCATGAAACAGGCTCTTGCTGCGCAGATTCGCCCATTCACCGAGCTTCTGCAGCGTCGCCGGACCAATCTCGCGACGCGGTGTGTTGACGATGCGCAGGAACGCGCTGTCATCCTCAGGGTTAGTCAGCACGCGCAGATAGGCGAGCAGATCTTTAATCTCCGGCCGTGAGAAGAACGAGGTGCCGCCAGAGATGCGATAGGGAATGCGGTTCTGCATCAGAAACTTTTCGAAGGTGCGTGACTGATGGTTACCCCGGTAGAGAATCGCGTAATCTTTGTACTGCGTTTTTTTGATAAAGTGATGCGCAATCAGTTCGCCGGTGACCCGCTCCGCTTCATGCTCCTCGCTGTTGGCGGTCACCACTTTGAGTTCGCTGCCCTGCCCCAGTTCGGAGAAGAGCCGCTTTTCAAAGACGTGCGGATTGTTGGCAATCAGGATGTTCGCCGCTTTCAGAATGCGCTGCGAGGAGCGGTAGTTCTGCTCCAGCTTCACCACCTCCAGCGCCGGAAAGTCCTGACTCAGCAGCACCAGATTCTGAGGCCGCGCGCCGCGCCATGAGTAGATCGACTGGTCATCATCACCCACCACCGTGAAGCGCGCCCGCGCGCCAACCAGCAGTTTAACCAGCTCATACTGGCTGGTGTTGGTATCCTGGTACTCATCCACCAGCAGATAGCGGATACGCTGCTGCCAGCGTTCGCGCACCTCCTGATTACGCTGCAGCAGCAGCGTCGGCAGCAGGATCAAATCGTCAAAATCGAGGACGTTGCACGATTTGAGATGCTGACTGTAGAGGCCATAGCAGTGGGCAAAAATATTCTCCTGCTGTGAACGCGCCTGCGCGGCCGCGCCCTGCGGATCGATCAGGTCATTTTTCCAGTTTGAGATGGTGGAGATGAGCTGCTGCAACAGCGTCTTATCCTCCTCCAGCCACTCTCTGGTCAGCTCTTTCAGCAGGGCGAGCTGATCCTGATCGTCGAACAGCGAGAAGTTGGACTTCATGCCCAGCGCCGCCGTTTCACGCTTGATGATCTCCAGGCCCAGCGTGTGGAAGGTGGAGATCAGCAGCCCGCGCGCCTCTTTGCGACCCAGCGTCTGCGCCACACGCTCTTTCATTTCGCGCGAGGCTTTATTGGTGAAGGTCACCGCAGCGATGTGTCGCGCCTGATAGCCGCACTCACGAATCAGATGGGCGATTTTATTGGTAATTACGCGGGTTTTGCCCGATCCCGCGCCCGCCAGTACCAGACAGGGACCGGTAACAAATTCGACGGCACGTTGTTGGCTGGGGTTTAAACGCATAGAAGAAATCGCCTGATTGAATCAAAAGAAAGGGGTTTATACTGGGCGGCAATTATACACAACCGAGATACCAACATGGCGAAAACCGCGGCGGCTTTACACATCCTGGTCAAAGAGGAAGCGCTGGCAAAAGAGATTCTGGCGAAACTGGCGAAGGGCGGCAATTTCCAGCAGCTGGCGAAGAAGCATTCGACCTGTCCTTCCGGCCGTAAGGGGGGCGATCTGGGCGAGTTTCGGCAGGGACAGATGGTACCGGCCTTTGATAAAGCGGTCTTTACCTGCCCGCTGCTGACGCCTTACGGGCCGGTAAAGACCGGCTTTGGTTATCACATTATCAAAGTGCTCTACCGCAACTAGTTACTTCTTCTGCTTCATCTGCTGCAGAACGTTGCTGCACTGGTTGTCTTCGTTGTCGCTGGGGGAGATCAGTGCCAGCAGCGCCGCTGCCGGTCCCACGACCGCACCCAGCGCCACGGCAGCGGCCCCACGGGCCAGCAGTGGCCCCGCTTTCACGCCCGCATCCGGATTCTTAAAGGTGCCGCGCACGTAGAGCGGGGAGCGCAGCGTGACGATGCGCACACCTTTACTCTCCGGATTGATCGACAGGTCCAGTCGCTCACTGGCGAAGTTGGCGTTCCCTGACACATTGATAATCGCGTTCTCGGTATCAAACACAAACAGGTTCGGCGTCGCCAGACCATTCTGCAGTCTGATATCGGTGGCCGCACAGTTGATGCGCACCTGATCGTCGCCAAAGAGTTTGCCGACCACGTAGTTACCCACGTTAAGTCCGGCGATCTCCATCAGATTGCGGCTGATCAGCCCGTCATTCATCAGCAGCTTCAGCTGACCGTTGCTGGTCGCCAGCAGGTCGGCGACCGAGTTGCCGGTGCCGGTAAAGCTGGCATCACCGTTGAGCTGACCCAGGCTGTTCTTCATCGCCTGCACATCCGGGAAAAGCTGACGCAAACGCAGCTTGCGTGCATGCAGGTCAACCCGGCCACGCATCGGTGAGCGATCGCCCTCCAGCCGGATAGTGCTGTTGAGATTGCCGCCCGCGATACCAAAGCGCAGCGGATCCAGCAGCAGATCGCCGTTTTTGAGCTGTAAGTGGGTATAGAGATCGCTCAGCGGCAGTGAGTTGCTGTGTTCGATACGTTTGCCGCTGAACTTCACGTCGGCATCCATGACATCCCAGCTTTTGGTTTCAAACCTGTCGTGCGGCAGTACACGGTCAGCAGGCTGATTCGATTTCTCACCGCGCCGGGCTTTGGCCTGGGCGGTCTTCTCACTCCCTTTGCCGGAGTCCACACCAATCAGCGGCCCCAGATCGGCCATGCGCAGTTGCTCAGAGGTGAGTTCCCCGGTGAGGGTGGGACGCGGTTTGCCCTGGGTGTAGATCAGCGAGCCATGAATATCGCTGTCGCCGATATGACCGTTAAATTTCTCATAGCGGTAGACCGCGCCCTTTTCGCCGCTGAATTTCGCGATCAGATGGCCGTCCGTTTCATAAGGCGGGGTATCAGGCAGCAGAACGCCGGTCAGGCCATAGAGGTTCGCCAGCGTATCGCCGGAGAAGCGCAGACGCACATTCAGTCCGCCCAGGTTCATCGGGTCCTGCACGCCCCCGGTTACCTGAACCCGCGTGGTGCCGTTTCGCACATCGGCCTGCACCGGGAAAGGGGTGTTCTGGCTGCACAGCGAGAGCATGCCGCCAATCCTGCCTTCACCGCTGAGCTTTTCATTGTTGTAGGTGCCACTGGCCTGCCAGCCAAAGACGAAGTCTCCCGCGCCCTTCTGCTGATCGTCACCGCCGGCAATCTGCGCATAGGGCACCGGTTTGCCCAGCGGATTCACCTGTACCGTGACATCGGCGCGGTTAACCGCATCGCGATAGCGGATTTGCCCCTGATCAAACAGGATATTATCCAGCCGGAAGGACCAGGCCGAGGGCGCGCTGTCCTTGTCATCCTTGTCACTACCGGCGAGATCGAACGTCCAGTTATTCTTTTTATCCGCCGTCTGAATCAGGCGCGCATCGGGTCGCTGCAGCTTAATCCACGGGATGAAAAGCTCTTTGTGCAGCAGCGACAGCGGTGCCAGCGTCGCGTCGGCCCGTTGCAGATGGACCATGGTGACATCAGGAATGCCGGGCGGGTTACCCAGCATGATATCTTCAGCGTGTATCTGCGGCCACGGCACCCAGCGCCGCCAGCCCGACTCGTCGCGATGGCGCACCCAGTCGATCCCCAGATCCCCGCGGATGGCAAAAGGACGATTGAGTTCGGTTGAGACTTTCTGATTGATGGTGGGCTTCAGACGGTTCCAGTCAAATGTCGCGATCACCACAATAATCACCACAATCAACAACACCAGAATGCCTGCAACCCAACTGACGATTTTCCCGGTACGCGACATGTCGCTTTCTCCTTGCTCTTTCACGGCCTGCGTTAAAGATAGTCGAGACGGCGGGCAACGGCATCAGGGAAGCTGGAGAGTCAGATGATTCAGTTCAGAAAATGGGACAGGCCGCGAAAAGTAGTAGCCCTGAGCCGCGATGGCCGGGGAATGCCTGACCTGCTGCCACTGCTCTTCCGTTTCCACGCCCTCGACAATCACGCCGTTGCAGTAGCGATTGATGAGCGCCAGCAGCATCGAAAAGAGGCTGCGCCCTTCATCAGAACTGCCCAGCAGAATAAACAGGTCGCGCGACAGCTTGATGTAGTCATATTTCAGTTCGGTCAGCGCGGAGAAATTGGCCATGCCGGAGCCAAAATCATCCAGCCACAGCGGGCCCAGTTCCGGGATCTTAGCGACTCTCTCCGCCTGTGGCAGCGCATGATGCTCTGTCAGCTCAAAGCGGATCCAGGGCAGGCGGGCGATCAGGCGACGAATGGCGGGCCGGTGCTGAATAGAGAGCAGCGAGGGGCCATCGATGTTGACCGACGCGACCACACCGTTGCGCTCGAAGAAGGCGGACCACTGCGTCAGCAGTTCCAGCTGCTCATAGATCACATTGAGGCGCTGGGCGATATCGAGCCCGGCAAACCAGGCCTCGGGTGACAGATTCCGTTCCGGCTGGGCAGGATGAGAAACGGCGGTCAGCAGTTCAATGGCGAGTAACCGACCGGTTACCCGATAGATAGGCTGGAACCGATAGCGCCGCTGGCACTGTTGCCAGAAGAGCGGGGTTTCCGTTTGATAATCAGGGTCAATCGAAGACGGCAGCCATTGACTAATACTCTCCATCACCATGGTATTTTCCTGGTTGATAATATGTCCCCAAAACGGGTGACGCAGCTGCGATTATCGTGAGTGTCTGTGGTAAAGAGATGAACGACCCGGCCACAAAAAGGGAAAGTCTATCAGCTGCGTCGCCCGCATAATCGGTAAAAAAAGCCGAAATTAGCGCCTCTTATCCGCCAGATTAGCCCTCCCCTGCACCTTAAGCTAAATCAAAACAGCGTTTTAAAAGCGTTGACGACTGCCATACCAGACGCGAGACTGAGCACTCTTTCACTACGGGTTGCAAACCATGACGCAGAAGAAAATTGCCATTATCGGCGAATGCATGATTGAGCTGTCGGAAAAGGGTGAGAACATCAAACGGGGTTTTGGCGGCGATACGCTGAACACGGCGGTTTATCTCGCCCGCCAGGTGGATGAGCAGCAGTTACGGGTCGATTACGTCACGGCGCTGGGGACGGATTCGTTCAGCGATCAGATGATAACCGCCTGGCAGCAGGAGAAGGTCAACACCGGCCTGATTCAGCGTCTCGATAATAAAATGCCAGGCCTGTATGTGATTGAAACCGATGCGGAGGGCGAGCGCACCTTCTGGTACTGGCGCAGCGACGCCGCGGCCCGCTACTGGCTCGACAGCCCGCAGTCAGAGGCGATCGCCGACCAGCTGGCGCACTATGACTATCTTTACCTCAGCGGCATCAGTCTGGCGATTCTGCCCGCTGCCAGCCGGGAGAAACTGATGCAGCTTCTGGCCCGCTGCCGGGCAGAGGGCGGCAGGGTGATTTTCGATAATAATTATCGCCCGCGTTTATGGGCCGATCGGGCCAGTGCGCAGAGCGCGTATCGCGCCATGCTCAGCTGTACCGATATCGCCTTTCTCACCCTGGATGATGAACATCTGCTGTGGGGCGAGCAGCCGCTGGAGGAGGTTATCGCGCGAACCCGCGAAGCAGGCGCCAGCGAAATTGTGATTAAGCGGGGTGCGGAGGCCTGCCTGGTCGCCACGGGTGATGCGCCGCTGATTGAGGTGCCTGCGGTCCGGCTGGCGAAGGAGAAGGTGGTGGATACGACGGCCGCGGGCGATTCGTTCAGCGCCGGATATCTGGCGCGCCGCCTGACCGGCGCATCGGCTGAAGCCGCCGCACAGCGCGGGCATCTGATCGCCAGCACGGTGATTCAGCATCGTGGCGCGATTATTCCGGCAGAGGCGATGCCTGACTGAACTGCATCTGATAAAGCCGGGCATAAGCGCCGTTCTGCTGCAGCAGCTGCTGATGCGAGCCGCGCTCAACGATCCGGCCCTCTTCGATAAGCAGGATCTCATTGGCTTTCTCAATGGTTGAGAGCCGGTGCGCAATAATCAGCGTGGTGCGGTTCTGCTGCAGCGTCTCCAGCGCAGACTGAATCGCCCGTTCTGAGCCGGTATCGAGGGCCGAGGTCGCTTCGTCGAGGATCAGAACGGGACTGTCGCGCAGCAGGGCGCGGGCAATGGCAATGCGCTGGCGCTGTCCACCCGACAGCAGCACCCCATTCTCCCCAATCATCGTATCCAGCCCGTTCTCCATTTTATTGATGAATTCCATGGCATGAGCCATCTGCGCCGCCTGTTCGACTGCGGCGCGGCTGAAGAGATCACGACGGGCATAGGCGATATTGTTGGCGATGGTGTCATTGAACAGATGAACATGCTGAGAGACCAGCGCCATCTGCTCGCGCAGCGAGGCCAGGGTATAGTCACGCAGATCGTGCCCATCCAGCAAAATTTCGCCGCTGTCGATATCGTAAAAACGCGTGAGCAGGCTGGCGAGGGTCGATTTACCTGAGCCGGAACGGCCTACCAGGGCGACCGTTTTCCCGGCCGGGATATCAATATTGATTGCGTTCAGGGCGGGCGTTTCCGAACCGGGATAGGTGAAGCTGACGTTGCGGAACGCGATATGACCGGCGGCGCGTCCGATAACGCGGGTGCCCTCATCTTTTTCCTGCTCAGTATCCAGAATCGCAAACAGTGTCTGGCAGGCGGCCATGCCGCGCTGGAACTGCGCATTGACGCTGGTCAGGGACTTTAACGGACGCATCAGCATCAGCATGGCGGAAAAGACCGCGCTGAGGGTGCCCGCTGTCAGCGTCGTCATTACCGACGGAAAACTGGCCGCATAGAGCACAAAAGCCAGTGCGAAAGAGGCGATTAACTGGATAAGCGGATCGGACAACGCGGTCGCCGACACCATTTTCATCCCCTGGCGACGCATCCTGTTGCTGACCTGCCCAAACCGCTCTGTCTCCACCCGCTGACCGCCGAACATCAGCACCTCTTTATGCCCTTTCAGCATCTGCTCAGCATGGGAGGTGACCTGCCCCATGGTGTCCTGCATGTTCCTGCTGATGCGGCGAAAGCGCCGGGAGACGAGGCGGATCGCCAGCGACACCACGGGCGCAAGTACCAGCAGGATCAGGGAAAGCTGCCAGCTGTAGTAAAACATCATGATAAACAGGCCAAGGATAGAGGCACCTTCACGCACCACCGTGACCAACGAGCCGGAAGAGGCAGAGGCGACCTGCTCGCAATCGTAGCTGATGCGGGAGAGCAGCGTGCCGGTTGATTGCTGATCAAAGAACGCCACCGGCATCCCCATCATATGGCTGAAGAGACGACGGCGCAGGCTCATCACCACTTTACCGGAGACCCAGGAGATACAGTAACCGGAGATATAGCCGCTGACGCCGCGGATCAGGATCAGCCCGATAATCACCAGCGGCATCCACAGCAGCATCCCCGTATGCCGCCTGCCCATCACATCGTCCAGCAGGCTTTTCAGCAATGTCAGCATAAACGGGTCTATGGCGGCGTTGACGATGAGGGCTATCCCGGCGACCACCAGGCCCAGCCTGAAGGGTGAAATGGTGGGCCACAGTCGCGTAAACGTCTGTCTGGCAGAGAGTGTGGGTTCAGACATGGCATGCATCTTACCGTTGTGTAGAAACGGATGATGATATGTTAAACCGTATCAACCAACCGGAAACTGCCCTGTCGCCAGGAATCATAAACAGTCTCAAATGAGACTGGTACTTCTCCCCTGCCTCCAGGCCCGGATCTGGCGGGGATAAAATCATTATCGCCTCTTAAGCGCCCGCAGTGTGATATCCGGTAAATTGCGGCTAGTAAAGCGGGCCATGCCACTCATTTCCCTTACGCTGAAAAATTGTGGTTAATCGCACAGGCGACCCGGCCATCCCCTTCAACCAGACTTATAATTTATTGAATAAAATTAGCCAGTTATAACCACCTGAGCGCCACCAGGCATAGTCCGAATCTGCCCGATTCGGCCCTTTTCGGATGGACGTTCGCCGTAAAAAAGACCATCTTTTAATCAACAACAGCAGGACGCTGTGCTCTCCGGCCGTGAACAAAACAACTAAAATATTCTCCGCATCAGGACCTATTTATGCACACAGAAATCATTAATATCTGGCCACACGGTGATGCGCCAGGTGCCAGCGATTCGCGGGCACAGCCGCAGATCGTCGATATGGCAAAAGAGTATGAGCCTTACGATCGCGCCGCCACCGGTGTACGTTGCCCGGAGATGGCGATCTGGCATCCGGTCGAATCCAACGGGATCACCCTGCTGGTCGCGCCAGGCGGAGGTTATCAGCGTGTGATGATCGACCGTGAAGGCAGCGCCCTGGCGACCTTCTTCACCTCAATGGGCTACACCCTGGCGGTCATGACCTACCGCCTGCCCTATGATGGTCATCATGAAGGCCCCGATGCGCCGCTGGCCGATGCACAGCGCGCCGTGCGTGTGCTGCGTGAACGGGCGCAGCGTGGCCTGAATGGAAAGTACATTGTGATGATGGGCTTTTCGGCGGGTGGCCACGTCGCGGCCAGCCTGGGCACACGCTTCGCGGAAAAACTCTATCCGGTGCAGGATGGGGCAGAAAACTTCTCACCTCGCCCGGATGCGATGATCCTGGTCTATCCGCTGATCAGCATGCGTGATGGCATTGCTCATGAAGGCGCCCGAACCCGCCTGCTGGGTGCCTGGCCCGATCAGAAAACGATTGAGGCCTACTCCCTGGAAACCCGGGTTCACCCACTGGTGCCGCCAACGCTGTTGATCCACGCCGCCGACGACGAAGCCGTCTCGGTGAATCACAGCATGGCGTTTTTCAGTGCGTTGCGGGAGCATAAGGTCCCAGCAGAGGTGCATTTCTATCAGAAAGGCGGGCACGGATTTGGTATCCGCGGAGTGGCAGATTTGCCCCTCGCCAGCTGGCCGATGTTGGTGACCGAGTGGCTCAGGGCAAAGACCTGATCTTAAGCCGCAGGCGGCACGTCTTTGACGTTGCTGTCCGGCGGCGTGGCTTCATTGCTGGCCGCCGGTGCCGCTGACGGTGCCATCACTTTGTCCCAGCTGTTTTGCAGGCTTTTCACGTTGGTTTCCGCTTCGCCTTCCGGCTGGATCAGAACCATCATCAGTTCCTGGGTCAGCTGCTGGCGCAGCTCCTGGTTTAACTGCTCGCGGGTCAGACCCGCCAGGAAGGCCTGCCGCAGCTTCTGATACTGCTCAGGCGCAATATCGACCACGGCGTTCTGCTGGGAGCGCAGCCGCTGACTCATCAGCACATCGGTGTCGGTGCGGGCATAAGTGGTGAACAGCTTATTCAGCTCCAGCAGCTTCTGCGCCATCAGCGCATCAAACTCCTCCTGCGGTAAGCCTTTATCGCGCACATTAGCCAGCTCGCGAGCCACCAGATTCATATTCTGCGCCAGACTGTCGTTGCGGCCATCAAGATTGATCGAGCACTGCGCACGCTGATAGAGCACGCGGCAGTCAAATCCCACCTGTATGCCCTGCGCTTTGCTGTCACTGAGCGCGCGCTGAACGTGCCAGAACAGCGCTTCACGGGCCAGATCGCCCTGCCAGTAACGCTGCAGATTCTGCGAGTCACGAATCGGCTGCCACGGCGTATCCCACACCAGTGAGAGGCGATCCTGCGTCATGTTGCTGCTGACCAGATTCACCGGCTCGTGCGGCAGCGGGGAGAGGGTGGGCAGTGGCGCAGGTGTTTCGCGTTTGCCGGTCAGTGCCGAGAAGGTTTTGTTGATCTGCTCAGAGAGGTTGCGGCTGTCGACATTGCCGACCACGTAGAGCGTCATCGCATCCGGGGTGTACCACTGATGATAAAAGTCGTTGAGCTGGGTTAAATCAACCGGGGCGCGTGGCTGCGCCGCAGGATCGTGCGCCAGCAGCGCCGAGCCTTTCAGGCGGTAGCGCCACCAGACATCCTGCGTATCTTTCGGCCAGGTGGCGACCGGATCGGAGGCCGTCAGCGCGGTGCTCACCACCTGTTCGGTAATCGCCATATTGCCCGCCGTGGCCGCCAGCCAGTTCAGCGCTTCTTTCAGCAGCTCAGGGCGGTTGTTCGGCAGGCTCAGATTATATTGGGTGGAATCATAAGAGGCGATGACGGGCGGCAGGGGGCGCTGAGGATCCATCGCCTGCTGCCATAGCGCGCGCTGCTGCTGGGTGTCGAGCGCGGTGTTGTGCACCATGGCCAGACGCGACAGCAGATGGCTGAAGCCGGTCTGTTGCGCACTCTCCACCAGTGAGCCGGTGTTGACCACCAGCCGCAGTTCGATGCGGTCACTGGGGCGTTGCGGTGTGGCCAGTAACTGCCAGTTAAATCCGTTATCCAGCTTGCCTTCCTGCCAGGCCGGATCCGGTTGCAGCGTTTCTGCCTGGAGACCATAGCTGCTTGCTGCCAGCACTAATCCACCAACCAAAAGCCGAATTCTGGTGCCCTGCATGTGAACCCCTACTCAAATAATTCAAATATCGTTATCACTGGCGCGACGTGCCGCTGTTATTAACGAATCGGCTGGCGCCGAATCGCGCTGTTATCCAACAACAACGTGTTTGACCACAGGAAGTTCAGGATGTCGCGCAACGAAGTGAAAAACGTCAAAAAAACAAGTGGGGTTTATTATGCAAATGCCCGCTGTCAGGGCAAGCGACAGCGGGCATTTGAGGGGATTTAAGTTAAATTCAATGATTAAACTGAAGATTCGGACGCTTTGTTCTCTTTATTCCGGCCGGCGAGCGTGTCATTGAGCTGTTTGTGATCCAGCTGGTCTACCCATTTCGCCACCACCACGGTCGCCACACCGTTTCCGATCAGGTTGGTCAGCGCACGCGCTTCGGACATAAAGCGGTCGATACCCAGAATCAGCGCCAGACCCGCCACCGGCAGATGGCCGACCGCCGAGAGCGTCGCCGCCAGCACGATGAATCCACTGCCGGTCACCCCTGCCGCGCCCTTCGAGGAGAGCAGCAGTACCACCAGCAGCGTGATCTGATGGAAAATATCCATGTGGGCATTGGTCGCCTGGGCAATAAACACCGCCGCCATGGTCAGATAAATCGAGGTGCCGTCGAGGTTAAAGGAGTAACCGGTGGGGATCACCAGCCCGACCACAGACTTCTTACAGCCCAGCTTCTCCATCTTATCCAGCATGCGCGGCAGCGCTGACTCGGACGAGGAGGTGCCCAGCACAATCAGCAGCTCCTCTTTGATATAGGCGATGAACTTAAAGATGCTGAATCCGGCAAACAGACGCGCAATCAGCCCCAGCACAATCACCACAAACAGCACACAGGTGATATAGAAGCAGACGATCAGCTGGCCGAGCTGCACCAGTGACCCCACGCCATATTTACCGATCGTGAACGCCATCGCGCCGAAGGCGCCTATCGGTGCCAGACGCATGATCATGTTGATGATGCCGAAAATGACTTTCGAGAAGCTCTCAATCACGTTGAAGATCAGCGTGCCGGTGTTACCCAGACGATGCAGGGCAAAACCAAACAGAATGGCAAACAGCAGCACCTGCAGGATGTTGCCGCTGGCAAAGGCGCCAATCACGCTGTTAGGAATGACATCCAGCAGGAAGGCGACAATGCCCTGCTGTTCCGCCTGCTGCGCATAGACCGCCACCGCTTTGGCATCCAGGGTGGCGGGATCAACGTTCATTCCTGCGCCTGGCTGCACCACGTTAACCACGATCAGACCAATGATCAGCGCGATGGTACTGACAATTTCAAAATAGAGCAGCGCGACAGCGCCGGTGCGCCCGACGGCTTTCATGCTTTCCATACCGGCGATGCCGGTCACCACGGTACAGAAGATGACCGGGGCGATAATCATCTTGATTAACTTAACAAAGCCATCGCCCAGCGGCTTCATCTGGGTCCCCAGCTCCGGGTAAAAATGGCCTAACAAAACGCCGATGCCAATCGCCATCAGCACCTGGAAATAAAGGCTTTTAAAAAGTGAGGTTTTCATAAACAGGTGTCCACTAACGCCGTGAGGTGATGTTGTCGGATTCGTTATTGTGACTGGCGGGCAACAGAGGTGGCGCCTGACAGTAACCCGAAAATAACACTGTGTTTACGTGATTAATACAGGGCGACAAACCCCCAGGAAATGTCAGGATCGTAATTCTGAACTGAAACGCTTCAGCAAGGGGTTTTGTAACTAAAATTCTCGCAAAATCAATGAATCAGGCAATTATTGCGGCAGTGAGGAATTTTCTATCCAGGCCTGATTGAATCGGGTCAGAGGCAGCGCTTCCGCGTAGAGGTAGCCCTGCCCGATGTGAATGCCGCGCGCCAGCAGCCAGTCACGCTGCTCCGCGGTTTCCACGCCCTCGGCAATCACCTCAAGGTGGATAATCTCGGCGATCGCCGCCACGATGCAGACCATGGTGTCGTCATCCGGCAGCGCCGCCACAAAGCTGCGGTCCATCTTCAGCTTGTTGACCGGCAACGCTTTCAGCTGATGCAGATAGTTGAGATTGGAGTAGCCCATGCCGAAATCATCCAGCGCCACCGCCACCCCGGCCTGCTGCAACAGTCGCAGCATCGCTATCGCCTGTTCTGCATCATCCAGATGCGCCGTCTCGGTCACTTCCAGCACAAAAGTGCCAGGGGCGATGCGGTGACGGGTCAGCAGAGACTGCAGATGGGAGACCACGCCCGTATCGCGCAACTGTACCGCAGAAATATTCACGCTCAGCGGCAGCATCATGCCCTGCCGCTGCCAGCCAGCCAGAATGCGGCACGCCTCTTCAAACACCCAGCGTCCCACTGCGCTAATCACGCCTATCTCTTCGGCGCTGGCGATAAACTCTTCTGTCAGGCCGTAACTGCCATCCGGCTGGCGCATACGCAGCAGCGCTTCCGCGCCCGCCAGTGCCCCGGTGCGCATATCAACCTGCGGTTGGAGGTAGAGAGCAAACTGCTCATCGTGCAGACCCTGCAGAATGTCATGCTCCTGGGTCAGGCGTTTCTGTGCGCGCTCGGTCAGCGCGGCGTCAAAGAAGAGGATCTGATTTTTGCCCTGATGACGGGCCGACATCATCGCCGAGATCGCCCTGTCCAGCAGTTCACTGGCGCTCAGCGGCTGATCGTCGCGCAGCGCCAGACCGATGCTGACGTTAGGGCGCAGCTGCAGCTGGTGCAGGCTGACCGGCTGATTAAGGCGAATCATCAGATTGCGCGCCAGACGCAGGGCGCGGAACGGATTACTGGCGCGCTTCATCAGCAGGACAAAATCGCTGACGCCGGTCTGCGCCAGCAGGGTGTGGTCATCCAGCGTATGGCGGATCTTCTCCACCAGCGTCAGCATCAGCGTGTCGCGCTGCTCATCGCTGAGTATGCCGTTGGCTTCCTGCAGGGTTTCAATGCGGATCACCATCAGACCCAGCGACCGGTCAGGATTGCACATAAACTGTTCGACCAGCGCCAGGAACAGGGTGCGGTTGGGCAGGTCGGTGACCGGGAAGTGGGTGGTCAGCCGGCTCATCTCATCATGAATCGACTCCAGCACCTGCTGATTGCGGTTGTAGCTGCGCACCAGCATGCCGATCTCGTCATCATGATGGCTGTGCGGCAGGGAGAGTTTATGGGTCAGAATCGCCTGCGGCGGCAGCTCCTGCAGCTCGCGCGAGAGATGACGCAGCGGATGCACCACCAGCCGGTTGATGCACCAGCTGATCGCCACGGAGAGGATCAGCGCCAGCAGCAGATAGGTGATGATCATGGTCGAGAGCGTGCTGAGGATAAACTGGTAGACGCGCGTTGAGTTCGCCTGCAGCACCAGATAAGCCAGCGGCTTTGGCATTCTGGTATTTTCTATCGAGTAGAGCGGCAGCGTAATCTGCACCGGCAGCTCAAACAGGCGGGCCACCAGACGCGGCACCGGTTTTTCTGTCTCAAAGTCAGCATGCAGCGCCTGAAACGCATTGGGCAGCACCACATCGGCGCGCGACAGGATACCGGCCGGTTTCAGAGAGTGAAGAATGTGTTCGGCCCGGGGGATATCGGCCCGCAGCACCGCTTCCGACAGCGGCTGACGAACGGTGTGGGCGATATTCTCCATCTGCTGGGCGTAGTCAATCCTGCGCTGCTGCACAAAATGAAACAGTTGGATGACGATAAAAATACTGATGGTGATAACCGCAACCAGCGAAACCGTCGCCATCTGCTTTATCGTAAGTGACCGGCTTACGCGCAAAAAATTCTCTC
The DNA here is from genome assembly GCF_000255315.1 of Pantoea sp. Sc1. NCBI lineage: Bacteria > Pseudomonadati > Pseudomonadota > Gammaproteobacteria > Enterobacterales > Erwiniaceae > Pantoea > Pantoea sp. Sc1. The sequence goes on along the minus strand of NZ_AJFP01000001.1, from coordinate 994,914 downwards.
CTGACGATGAAAAAAGCCCAGATAGCAGACAGTACAATGCCAGCCAGTATATCCCATAAACTGACTTTTTTACCGTCTGAAAAGTCCGGCTTTTTCCCGGTCAGGATTATTTAAAATCCGCGTAAGGGGTCAGCGGCTGTGGCGGCATATCCAGGTCCCCTTCCCAGCCACCGGCAGCATAGCGCACATAAAGCAGACCATGACTCGGGGTGTAATCCTTCGCCTGCTGGATATCCACACCGGCACCGATAAACCAGTTCGACGTCAGCCGTCGCTCAATCACTGCCTGCAGCGTATAGCCGGTACCGCCGCCGGAACTGCTGGCAGAAGAGGGGTTACTGGCAAGGGTATAGCCCGGATTAACCGGATAGCGCTGCTGGGCATGGGTTTGTGAATGGGACCAGGAGACAGAGCCGCCCAGATCAAACGACCAGTTCTCCGTCCGCTGCCGCCAGGTGACCGGCACGGAAAAAGAGAGATACTGCTGCGGGCTGTAGTAGCCGCCCTGGCCGAAGGTGTAATCGCTGAGATCCTTCTGATAGTGCCAGAGCATGCTGTTCAGCCCGACGGTCGCCCGGCGGTTGTCGCTGTTGATGAGCTTATAGTAATAGCCGCCCATCAGGCGCTCGCGGCTGTTATCGGCGACATTTTTGCCGGTGATCTGATGCGCACTGATGTCGCCCCAGACGCCATGCGCGCCGCCCTGATCGTAACTCAGTCCGATGCTGCCGCCGGTGGCCACCACGCCGCCCCAGCTTTTGCCGCCGCTGGCTGCGGGATCGCGCGTCCCGGCATAGGAGAGCAGCGAACTGGCGATCGGCCTGCGTGAGGCCGTCAGTGTGACGCCGAGCTGTTTCACATCAGTTTTCCAGCTCAGGCCGCCGGTCCAGTTCGTGACTTCAAAACCCAGCGGCGTGGTTCCGAGGTCAGCGGACCAGGTCGCGTTATGCCAGCCCGCGGCCAGCGCTGTCCCGCTATCGCGCTGGCGGTTGTCACGATTACAGCCGCCAGAATTGGCATCGTCGCAGCTGCCAAACAGGGCGTCGATGCTGCCGTTCCGGGTGGCAAAGGTGCCTGCGGAGACATCGACCCGATCAAGACGGAAAAAGCCCCGGCCATCGGCAAACGGATGTTCCGCCTGCAGCATGGTGGTGTGCGCCGTAAAATCGGAGATGCCGCCGGTGCCGCTGTTGCGTGAATAGTCCTGCTGCACCGTGAGCGTGGTCTGCTGCTGACGGTAGAGATCGGCCGTGTCGCTGCGCAGGCTGCGCTTCAGCCAGTCATCCTGGGGATCGTTGCGGGTTGCGCGGCTGATATTGCCACGGCTCCCGATGCCGCTGGCCGTCATCGCCTGACGATAGTCTGCCAGTGCCTGTTCAGGCTGCTGCTGCGCCCCTTCCAGCCGTGCCGCGTCACGATAGACCAGCGCTTTATCCTGCGAAGGGGGCAGCGAGGCGGCACGCTGTTTCAGATCGGTCAACAGCGCCGCGGCCCGCGTGGTTTCGCCGACCGCCTGCCACGCCAGCGCCGCGCGGCGATCCGCATTCAGCGTGCTCTGCTGCGGCGGCAGCGTCTCCAGCGACTGACGGGCTTCGCCGTTGCGCTGCAGCGCCACCAGCGCCTCAATCCGTCCCAGCGCCGCATCGCGGTTGTCCGCCTGGCGCGACAGCACCTGCTGATACCCCTGCAGCGCCTGCTGCGCGTCCCCCCGCGCCAGCGCCCAGTCGGCCAGGGTCAGATCGCGGCGGCTGGAATCCGGCTGCTGCCGAAGCAGCGCGATTGCGGCAGGCTCATCGCCCGCCTCGCGCAGGGCATCGGCCTCGGCAAAGCGCTGATCCTGCGTCAGGCGGTCAGCCAGCTGGCGCATATCGCTGCTCCATTGTGCTTCCGGCAGACTATGCAGCGTGGCGCTGGCCTCAGCGGCGTTATCGTTGCCCGAGAACCAGAGGGCGGCGGCGTAGAGCGCGGTGCTATCCTGCGGGTGCTGCTGCGCTACGCCGCGCATCACCGCCTCCGCCTGCTGCGCACGACCGCTGTTACGCAGCGCACCCGCCAGCCGGTAGCTGAGCCAGACGTCATCCGGCGTCAGCGCCAGTGCCTGGCGATAGCGATCGGTGGCCTGGGGCCAGCGCGCCTGCTGCGCCAGCGCATCGGCCTCCGCACGCAGGCTGTCGCTGCGCAGCGTGCGAATCGTGTCGGCCAGTGCGCGCTGCTGGTCGGCGGGCAGCGTATCGATAAACGCCATCTCGCGGGCGGGCGATACCGTCCGGTAAAGCCCTGCCAGCCGCCGCACCGCGGTGATATTGGTGCCATCCAGCCGGCGCGCTTTTTGCCAGAACCGTTCAGCGCCGGGGGCATCGTTGCGCGCCATCGCCACATCACCCAGACCAATCAGGGCGTAGCTGTCACTGCTGTCATAGGCTTGCGCCGCGCGGTAGGCCTTTTCAGCCCCGTCGATATCGTGCTGCGCCAGCGCTTTATCGCCCTGCTCTATTGCCAGCCAGTAATGACTGGTCTGCAGCAGCGACTGCCATTTGCCTATCAGCGTGCTCTGCTGACCCGCCTGAATCGCGCGCTCCAGCCAGCGAATGGCCACCTCACGATGGCCCGCGCGGGCCTGAATCTGCCCCATTGCGCCCATCAGTTCGGCATCACCGGGATTGCTCTTCAGCGCCCGTTCAAGGGCGCGCATGGCGCTGTCATCGTTACCGGCATCGACCCGCGCCAGCGCCTGCATCCGGTCACGATAGGCGGGATCGGCCAGCTGGCTCTGCTGCTTCGATAACGCGTCCACACCCTGTTGATGAGGCTCGCCGTCGGTAAATACCGCCAGATAGGCCTTCAGCTGCGCCACGCTGCTGTCGCTGACCGGCTGGTCAGTGATCTGCTGCAGCCAGAGGTCGGCGGCGGCCTCACGCCCGCCGCCGCGCTCCGCCAGCCGCTTCAGCTGTGTAATTGCCTGCTCCGGCTGCTGACGCGCAAAGGCCATGCGGGCGATCTGTAATCCGACCCCGACGTTGCCAGGATAGCGCTGCTCCAGCACCTGAAGCTGTTGCCAGGCCAGATCCTCCTGGCCGGGAAGGCGCGCCACCAGCCGCCAGTACTCCAGGGCAATGTTAGGATCGGGGAAGACGCCGTTAAACAGGGCATCGTAGGCGCTTTTCGCCTCAGCCAGTCGTCCTGAGGTGGCAAGCAGCCGCGCCTGCTGCAGTTGCTGCCGTCCGTCAGACGACATCATGCGCAGGCCGGCGGCAGATTCCCGCGCCGCAGCGGAGTCGGGCGCCAGCCGGTTGAGCTGATCCAGCAGGGTCTGTGCAGTGGTGAGATCGCCCTGATGCAGCGCCAGTCGCAGACGCGCCGCCAGCACCTGGGGATTCTCCGGGTCAATCTTCTCCAGCCGGTAGAGCGACTGCTGCACCAGCTCATACTTGTTGGTCGATTCGCCGATGCGCACCTGGGTCAGCAGCCAGTCAACCGGTGAAACCTGCGGACCGGCGACAGGCGCAGCCTGCCCCGGCAGCGCACCCAGCAGGCCGATCAGTACACCTGCCCGCAGCAGAAGCGACTTATTCATCTTCATCATCAAGCAGACGGCGGCGCGAGATAAGACGCATCAGACGCCAGACCAGCATGGCAAACAGCACCACGACACCCACCGAGCAGAGCGCCAGCCAGAAAGGATGGGTAGCCAGCGCGGCCCAGAGCCGCTCCCACCAGGGGAGGTGGCCCACATAGTAGGTCTCGCCGACACGCAGACTGTTCACACCCGACTCACGGACAATTGCCGTAGAGCCTGAGATGGCCGCACGTTTGCCGCTGTCAGCCAGCGCCTCATCGAGCAGCTGCCAGCTGCGCGGACTGCCATCGGCGAGCAGCGCAACCACACTGCGCTGATCGTAGAACGGCGACTGGAAACCAATCACGGTCGCCAGCGGACCCCGGGAGCCGATGGCGGTGGTGCTTTCTGCGCTGCGTTCCGCCTCGCTGAGAGTCTGAGCCGGCAAAGATGCCCGTCGCGCCGGGGTTTTCAGCCAGCTGGCGGTGGCGTCAACCAGCGCGCTGATCCGGCGGTCGTCCTGAAGATCTTTGGGGATGTCGCCGATCAGCAGCAGATCCGCGTCCTGCTTCTGCGCCGTGCGCCAGTCGTCGGTAAGCTGCACGCGCAGCGCCGGATACCCGGTCTGCGCGCCGATATTGCCCACCGCATTCAGCAGGGTAGCGACCTGCTGCGCATCAGGATCCGGCTGAACCAGCACCAGCGTCTGGGAGAGATCGGCGTAGCGACTGAACGGGAAGCCGGCATTCGCCCAGGTCTGCAGCGACGGCATTTCGATGTAGTGGCGATAACCGGAGAAGTCGATGCTGGAGTTGTCGTCCACCACCACATGATTGCTCACCGGGGTGACGGTTTCGCAGCGTCCGTCCGCCGTGCCGCCCATAAAGGTGGTGGCATAGTCGAAATCGAAACGCAGCTGATTCATCACGCCCAGACGGAGCGCCGGGATTTTCAGCTCATGACTCTTGTCTGTCGTTCCCTGCAGCAGGGGAAGGTGCAGCAGCTGCTGTCCGGCCGTGTTTTTCGGCTGCAGCGGGTAGTCCTGAATGAACTGATTGTTCAGGTTGACCGCCAGCCTGGAGCCGTCCGGCTGGGTGGGCGAGGTGTAACGATAGTTCAGATCCATATCGATACCGCGCGCCCGCACCAGGAAGAGATCGGGTGGCAGATTCAGCGTCAGGCTGATCGGATTAGGCTGCAGACCGTCAGACTGCAACTGATTTTCATATTGCGTCAGCTCGGCAAAAGTCGTGCGGCGATCGGTGCGTACCCAGTTTGGCGCATCATAAGGCTGGCGCGGGGCCAGCAGCGTGACGCGGTCAATGGTGGAGGTATCGCCCCGCAGCAGTAACTCGCCCTGCGCAATGCCCTGCACGGCCGTCAGCAGGTCGTCGTCGTTGCGGCCCAGAATCAGCAGCATTTTCTCATAGGGATTGTCAGGCTGACTGACGATCTCTACGGTCGGTTTGCTCACCGGCGGCAGATCTTTCAGGAATGCCGGGCGCGCATCGTTGGTGGCAAACACCACCGCGTGCTGTTGCTGCGGCAGCTGATTGTAGAGGACCGGGAAGCGCTGGCCGCGCCAGGCGGCTTTGCTGCCAAACCAGGAGGCGAGAATGGCGGCGGCCCGCTGCTGCGCGACATCGGGCTGGGCGGCAAACACCATCGGCAGGGTCAGCGGCCGCGTGTCGCGCGCATCAAAGAAAGGCTCCGGGAAGTGTGACAGGTCGTTTTTCAGCGGCAGCTTTTGCAGCGTCAGATCCAGGCTGCTGGCTTTACCGATATCGAGCCAGATGGTGCTGTTGGCCGGGTTTTCACAGATGTTGGCGTAGTGACCGACCAGCTCAAAGCGGACGCGGTTAAAATCGGCGATAAACCGGGGGTCCAGCGCCAGCTGCGTCTGATTCTCTTTGCCAATCTGCTCCGGCGTCAGGGTAATCAGGCTCACCAGTTCATCGTTGAGATAGATCTTCAGCTGCGACAGGGTCGGCAGCAGCGCAGGCGATGGCCGATAGCTGAGGTTCAGCATAGCACTCGTGACGACTTCATCGCTGCGCACCCCAAACTCAATCTGCCCGGTGGTGCGCGTTCCGCGCAGCGTCATGCTGCCTGGCGGCGGTGCCAGCTTAGCAAAGCTCAGCTGGCTGTTTCGCAGCGGCGCAGCCGACGGCTGCGGCACGGCCTGCTGCGCCGTCTCTCCGGCCGCGCTGACCGGTGCATTTTCCTCTGCTGCAGCGCAGCTTAATGTTGCGGAACCCAGCAACAGCGCAGCGACCCACCTGTTTATTCTCGTTGTCGTCATATCATCAACTCAATGCAGATTTTTTGAGGCGGGCACGCGTCCGATGCCTTGCGGCAACAGCGAAGCCAGCCAGCTTACCCCAGCGGTAAGCAGGTTAAACAACCGACGTAACTGCGGCGGACCATATTCCGCCAGGCGCAGATAACCTTTGAAGCCGAGGATCATGATATCGGTGAGGCTCTGCACCGGTTTATCTTCCGGGAAACCGTCCTGCCACAACGCCCAGGTATCGGCACGGGCGAAGGTACACTGGATAAAATCGATGTGCTGCCGGGTGGTCAGGGACTCAAGACGAACGCCCGCCCGACGGCCAAAGACGCGCTGCACCGTGCAGGGGAAGCTGAACTCCTGCTGACCGCGACGCAGCAGCAGCCAGACCTTTTCATCCTCCCGCAACGCATCCGGCTCGCGCAGCTCCAGACCCACCCCGCCATCGGAGTAGTCCCGCAACGTACAGGGCAGCATGTGGCCGTTTTCGCGCGCAATGGCGGCAGGCATCGCAATCTCCACGCGATGGGCCTCGCGGATCTGCCGGGCTTCAACCGAGACCGCCACCGCGCCCCCCAGAATCACCATGTTGTAGATGACCCACACCAGGCTGACCCACACCGTTAACACTTCGTTGGCCGGGCCGTGCTGCATGCGCCAGAACGCCATCCCTACCCCCGCCAGGTTAAGCAACACCAGCAGCATATAAGGCCGGGTGATGACCCAGTCCAGATGCCGCTTCTCCACCAGCCCGCCTTTGGCGGTGACGTTAAACTTGCCTTTGTGGGGATTGATCAGCGCAACGGTCGTGGGCAGGGCGATATACCACGCCAGCACCGTTTCGTAGACTTCACTCCAGAACGAGTGCCGCCAGCGCCCCTGAATACGCGAGTTGGTCAGGCTGGTGTGCAGCATGTGGGGCAGCACATAGACCGCGATCGCCAGCGCGGGCGCGTAGATGATGTAGGCGTGGCAGAGCAGAAACGCCAGCGGAGCCAGCAGGAAGATCAGCCGCGGAATGCCGGAGAGAAAGTGCAGCATGGCGTTGGCATAACAGAGTCGCTGCACCCACTTAAGCCCTTTACCGAACAGGGGGTTATCCAGACGGAAGATCTGCACCATGCCGCGTGCCCAGCGGATTCGCTGTCCGATATGCGCCGACAGGCTCTCGGTCGCCAGTCCGGCGGCCTGAGGAATACGGATATAGGCCGAGGTGTAACCCAGCCGGTGCAGGCGCAGCGAGGTATGCGCATCTTCCGTTACGGTTTCGACCGCGATGCCGCCAATCTCCTCCAGCGCGGTGCGGCGCAGAATGGCGCACGAGCCGCAGAAGAAGGTCGCATCCCAGGTATCGTTGCCATCCTGAACCAGGCCGTAAAAGAGTGATCCCTCATTCGGCGTGCGGCGAAAACGGCCCAGATTGCGCTCAAACGGATCGGGCGAAAAGAAGTGGTGCGGCGTCTGCAGCATGGCCAGCCGGGGATCTTTGATAAACCAGCCCATGGTCATCTGCAAAAAGGCGCGCGTCGGCACATGGTCGCAGTCAAAGATCGACACGAAGTCGCTGCGGCAGTGCTTTTTCAGCGCATGATTGATGTTGCCCGCTTTGGCGTGTTCATTCGAGGGACGCACCACATAGTTAACGCCAATGCTGGCGGCGAACGCGCGAAACTCGGGCCGGTTGCCATCATCCAGCAGATAGATGTTAAGCCGATCTTTCGGCCAGTCGATACCCAGCGCGGCGTAAAGCGTCGGCCTGACCACGCTGAGCGGTTCGTTATAGGTCGGAACCAGCAGATCCACCGACGGCCACAGCGCACGATCGGCAGGCATCGAAACCGGCTGACGGTTGAGCGGCCATAGCGTCTGGAAATAGCCCAGCACCAGCACCACCCAGGCATAGGTTTCGGCGGCGATCAGCAGCAGACCCAGCACCAGGCTGAGCGGGTCATCCCAGTTGAGTGTCGAGGTGTAACGCCACCAGAGATAGCGGCAGGATACGGTCAGCGACAGGACGATCAGCATCATGGTCGGTAAGCGGCCCGGCACGCGCCGCACCACCATCGCCAGACTCCAGAGCAGCAACACAAAGATAAACTGCGTCAGCAGGTCAAAGGGCTGGCTGATACAGAGCAGCGCCAGTACCGACGCGATCACGCCCATCCCGGCCAGGAGAGCGTAACGCAGCAGGGGCGGCAGTCTCTTCAGCCGTTTTTCCGCCCGCGCGCCCAGCCCCTGCGCCTCTGCCTGCCTGCCACGCCTGTCGAGCCAGCGATAGACCCGCTGCCGCCAGCCAGCCAGCGTGGCGAAGCCGTTCACGCGGCGGCGGCCATCACCCGGCAGGATAAACACCAGCCAGAGCGTCTGGATCAGATAGCGCACAGGATCAAGCGGCTGCGGGCGTTCGGGCGAAATATGCGGATAGAGGCGGCGGCGCTGCTGAATAATCTGCTGCCAGCCCGGTGCCTCCAGCCGCAACAGCGTCACCGCCAGCCCGCACCAGAAGAGATGCAGCGCGCTGGCGAAGCGGGATGCTCCGTTGTTCCGGGCGGTGCTGTAGCGACGCTGCAACGCCAGCCAGGCGGGTCGGGTCAGCAGCCAGCGCAGCGGGTTCATACGCGATCGCCTTTCAGATGAAGCAGCAGCCAGTTCGCCAGGGTGGTGAGCTCTTCGCTGACCAGCGCGTGGGGCCGGTATTCTCCGACTGGCTGCTTCATCATCAGCGCTTCTGACAGCGCTTCATCCCGGTGGATCAGCAGCGGGATCAGCGGATTCAGCGACGCCATCCAGAGCTGATGCAGATCCTGCTGCAGGCGGCTGTTGGCGTTGAACTGGTTGATCAGAAAACGGGTCGCCGCAGGAAAGCGTTGCTGACTCAGGCGCAAATGGCAGTTCGCATCGGGCGTAATGACGCCGAGCAGGCCATCCAGCTGCGCATAGAGCGCTGTATGCCACGGCGCGCTTTCGGCGGGAAGATCAAAAATTATCCAGCCGTAGCGCCCCCGCAGCGCCGGTAACGCCGCCAGCAGCGGGGCAGCAATCGTGCTGTCCTGAACCGCAGCGGAGGCGGAAGCGGAGAGCTGACCATAGGGGAGCAGATCCGGCCCCTGCGGATAGCGTCGGGCGCTCTGCAGCCAGTCGCCGCCGTGACACAGCGCCTGCATCCAGCCCTGCTCCGCCTGCACCGGCAGATTAAAATGCATGCCGAGCTGGCTGACCGGCGAGCCGTCAATCAGCAGAACCTGTTCACCCAGTGCCGACAGCGCCCAGCCGAGGCCCGCGCAGAGAGAGGAGGTGCCGACACCGCCCCGGATGCCCTGAAGTGCCATCAGCGCCATCAGCGATGCGGCTCCGGCTGTGCGGCAACGGTTTCGGTTAATAATGGCCAGCGCGATACGATCTCTGCCAGCCGTTCTTCGCGTGCAATATCGATATAACGGAACGCGTGCAGAGAAAAGGCGTCACGCAGTGCGCTGATATCATCCTGAGGTCCACCCTCAACGGCGACCGGCGTATAAACATTCGGGTTTGTCATTATTTTTCGCCACGAATAAACAGTGTCGGATTGAGGACAGTGGCCTCTTCGCCTTTTTTCTGAAAAGGGGTTTCCAGAATAAGGACGCTATCAGAAAAGCGTAATTGGCCTGTCGCAGTAATTTTTAATTCGTCAGGTTACAACCTGTGCTGACTATAATAAACTAGCCTGGGCTGGAACAATATCGAATTCATTATGAAAAATTCTTTTTCACTGGGGCTGCGACAGGTTCAGCCTGAAGTCATAACGTTGCAAAATCCCGGTTTTTATTGGGTCACCTGCGCACGTCAGCAGGATATGCGTGCCTTTATTCGACAGGTTATTTCCCAGCAGCATGCCGCCACGCTCATCAGCGCCGGGCTGCCGCCCCGCGAGCTGCTGACGCCCGACCTGACGGGCGGCCCCGACCGTATCCCGCTCTTTTCTCTGCCGGCAAATAAAAAAAGTCTGCTGCAGCTGGAAAGGGATTTATCCCGCACGCTCAGTCATAAAAGTGGGCTGGTGATCTTCAGCAGCAGTACGGCGCAATGGGATAAATTAAACGAAGCGGAGTTGCGTGACTGGATAACACGCATGCGCAGAATGTTGCGCAAACGAAATATTACACTTCTCATCGTCACCACCGGTATTACTCTTTTTAATCAGACCAGCTCGCTTCAGCGTTATTATCGTCAGATAGACGGACTGGCTTATTTAACCGTTGAGCAGGATAGCTGGCTGTATCAAATAAGCTGGTGGTATACCGGCGAAAGACTGTTTGCCGATCGTACGCTTCGTCTGGGCTATGAAGATGCGCATTTCTTTGCGTTAAAAGAAACGCAGGAACCGCTGAGCCTGAATGACGAGCAACACTATCTGGCCGATAAAAGCGTGCTTGAAGGCGCGCCGCCGCTTTCCCGCCAGTGGCAGCTGTTTGACGATAATCAGCAGGTCTGGTTGCAGGCGCAGCAGGCCCATGCGGCCACCGTGATCTTCAGCCTGAATCACAGTGAACAGATCGGTGAACTGGCAAAAATGGTGCACAGCCTGCGCCGCGCGCGCGGCAACGGGCTGAAAATTGTGGTGCGTGAGATGGGCGTCAGCCTGCGTTACAGCGATGAGCGCCTGCTGCAGGCCTGCGGCGTGAACACCATTGTGCCCACCACGGCAGCGATGTCGCGCTTTCTCACCATGCTTGAAGGGATTCAGGGACAGCGGTTCAGTCGTCGCGTGCCCGCCAGCCTGGATGCGCTGATCGCCTCCCTGCAGCCGCTGCATGAAAAAGGTTATCTGCGCCTGGATGCGTTCTGTGAGGCGGTCAGCCAGTTAATCAGCAACACTTTGCTGCCGGAAAATGATAAAGGCCTGCTGGTCGCCCTGCGCCCGGTGCCGCAGCTCACCCCTCAGCAGGTTCTGACGCTCTGCAAACCGCGCCGCTTTGGCGATCTGGTCACGGTGCTGGAGGATCGGGTGATTCTGTTCCTCTCCTCCTGCCGCTACAACGACCTGGATAAAGCGCTGAAATTTATCTTTTCACTGCCGCACGATGAGCTGTTTGCCAACCGGATTATCTGGTTTGAGGACAACCAGATCCTCGCCGAGATCGGCAACATTAAAAAAATGACGCCGATGGCGCTGCAGGTGCTGACGCCGGTTTCCGATTCGGTGCGCCCCGCGGAGATCCCGCCAGTGGCCGCGCCGGAGCGCCCGGTTCCGCAGCCCATTACATTACTGCCGGAGAGAGAGTCCTGATGAACCTGATGGATTGGGTGCAGATTGCGCTGCTGCTGCTGTTCATTTTGCTGATCGCCAGACCCGTGTGGCAGCAGTGGCTGCCGCGCCGCTGGAACGGTCTGCTGAATCGCCTGTTACCTGCACGTGCGCTGAAGTCTGAGGGGCACTGGCAGCGTCAATCTTCAAAAACGGATGCCAACATTAATGAAAAATGATCAACCCGCTGCAGCCCACGCTTCCCGTTTGTGGTCCTGCTGGCGCGGCCTGGGCGGCTGGAATTTCTATTTCTTAGTGAAGTTTGCCCTGCTGTGGTACGGCTATCTTAATTTTCACGCCCTGAGCAATCTGGTGTTTCTCGCCTGGCTCCTCTTTCCGTTGCCGTCGCTGCGCCTGCATCGCCTCCGTCACTGGATCTCCCTACCCATCGGGATCGGGCTGTTCTGGCATGACACCTGGCTGCCCGGGCTCAGCAGCCTGCTCAGCCAGGGCGACCAGCTGGCGGGCTTCTCCGCCGCTTACCTGCTCGATCTGGCTGACCGTTTTATTAACTGGCAGATGTTAGGTGCGCTGTTTGTGCTGCTGGTGATCTACCTGTTTATTTCGCCCTGGCTCCGCATCACCGTGCTGGTGTCGCTGATGATGATCTGGCTCAACGTGCTGACTATCGCCGGCCCGGCGATGTCGCTGCTACCCACGCGCGCCGCCACGCCGCAGGTGGTTCTGAATCAGACGCCCGCCGCCGCCAGCCAGCCCGCGGCGGCACCGGAGGGGCTCGATCAGTCGGCTGCCCCCACCAGCGCCAGCCTGACCGCCTGGCTCAGCCGCTTTTATGAGAGTGAACGCAAGCGCGTCACCCACTTCCCTGACAGTCTGCCAGCCGATTCGCAGCCGTTCGACATTCTGGTGATCAATATCTGTTCGCTCGCCTGGTCTGATATGGATGCGTCCCAGCTGCGTAATCACCCGCTGTGGCAGCACTTCGACATCATGCTGACCAACTTCAACTCGGCCACCAGCTACAGCGGCCCGGCGGGGATTCGCCTGCTGCGTGCCAGCTGCGGTCAGACCTCGCACAGTGACCTTTATAAGCCCACCGATTCACGCTGCTATCTGTTCGATAATCTGGCGAAACTGGGCTTTAAAGAGCAGCTGATGATGGATCATACCGGTGTGTTCGGTAACTATCTCAAGGAGTTACGCGAGTCAGGCGATATTCAGGCTCCGCTGATGTCCCAGGCGGGTATTGCGCCGGAACTGACCTCGTTCGACGGCTCGCCGGTGCTTAACGATGCCCAGGTGATGCAGCGCTGGCTGGATGATCGCAGCAAGAGCAGCGATGCCCGCAGCGCCACCTTCTACAATCTGATCCCGCTGCACGACGGCACGCGCGACCTGGGCAGCACGAAAACGGCCCCGTGGAAGCCGCGCGCTCAGCTGCTGTTTGACCAGATCGACGCCTTCCTGACGCAGCTGGAGAAATCGGGCCGCCGGGTGATGGTTCTGGTGGTGCCGGAGCATGGTGCCGCGCTGCAGGGCGATAAAATGCAGATGTCCGGCCTGCGCGATATCCCCAGCCCCGACATCACGCACGTGCCGGTGGGAATTAAGTTTGTCGGCATGAAGGCACCGCATCAGGGGCAGCCCCTGAATATCGATGCACCAACCAGCCTGCTGGCTGTCTCAGAGCTTGTCTCGCGCGTGGTCGATGGTCAGGTGTTTAATGCGCCGAATGTGAACATGTCGGTGCTGACGGACAAGCTGCCGCAGACGCCTGTCGTGTCGGAGAATGATGGTGCGGTGGTGATGATGTATCAGGGCAAACCCTGGATCCGGCTTAACGGCGGCGACTGGGTCGCCTACCCGCAGTAGCGCAGCGATGAAGGGGGTTCAGGCGCGTCGGCGCGCCTGAACCGGAATGAACCCGCTGCTATCCGCAACAGGGCGCTGAGCAATCAGCGCTTCTCCTGAAAGGCCTGCCAGGTCAGTAACTGCAGGCTGGCCGAAAAGTAGTTCTGATCTGCCGCCAGCGTATCGCTCAGATAACCCGTCTCATTCAGCGTCAGGTCACGAACTGCCAGCAGACCGCCCTCAAGATGGTAAGGGGCCGGGGTATTCGCCAGCACGTCAAACCAGGCTGGCGTCAGCATCCGGCTGTAACCCTGCCAGACGCGCTGAAACGGCACCAGCGCCAGACTGTGCGGGTCATACCACCAGATATTCAGCGGCACGCGAATGGCGTCGTAGCTGAAGCGGCTGGAATAGCCGACGGCCGGGGCAACCGATCCGTCAGCATTCAGCGCCACCCAGTCCAGCGGCAGGCCGGTTTTCCCAAAGCTCAGCTTACCCAGCAGATCGAAACCGTCATTGATCAGCTTATCCCAGACCTGGAGATGGCTGCGCTCGCCAAACTCATGCCAGGCCTGAAACAGGAAGTAGGAGGGGTTCAGCACCACAAAGCTGCCTTTGTTAAAGCCCTGCGCCCCGGGCAACAGCACGGTGTGCCCGCCAAAATTCGCCACATCCAGCCGGATGATGGCACGCTGGATACGGTCAGAGGCCTGCTGATAGCTCTCTGCCTGCCACTTCTGCGCGGCACGCTGCAGCGCCCAGGCGAGCAACACATCACCATCCGAGGCGTTGTTTTTGTCGGCAACCGGGTTGTCACTGCCCGGCACATAGCGCCAGTAGAACAGCTCGGTCTGCGGATTACGCAACTGGGTGCGCGTCCACTGCCACAGCCGATCAAAGGTGGCGCGGTCATCGTTAGCGACTGCCAGCAACATGCCATACCCCTGACCTTCGGTGTGACTGACATTGTTATTGGCGGTGTCGATGATCCGCCCTTCAGGGGTGACAAAACGGCTTTTAAAAGTGTCCCAGCCGCTGGCACTGGCCTGCGCGCTGCAGGCCAGAAGTAACACTGAGCAGATCCAGCCCAGCCAGAATGGCTTACGTTTCATAGTTGATCCTATTGATATCGATAGTACAGCGTACTGCCTTCACTGCGTTCAGCCGTTACCGGCACCCGGTTGCTGCCGCCCTGCCCCTGCAGCCAGCCCGAAAAAAGACCGGCCAGCACCGCACCAAACGCCGACTGCCACTCAGCCGGTGAAAGGATGTTGTCGCCTGCCGGTATAGCGTGACAGGTAATCCGCAGCGCCGCCTCTTCCGGCTGAAGCTGCACAAACCCCCAGTTAAAGCGCGCCAGCTGCAGATTACACTCGCGCTCCAGATCCTGCACGGTGCGTGCCGCTGGCAACGGATAGCGGGTCGCCAGCGACTCCCCCATGCGGTAGAGGAAGGCTTCCGCCTCCTGCTGACCGGCGTTGGCGATCATCCCCTCAATCAGCACGCTGACCAGGTCAAACCAGCCCGGCTGCCAGGGATGCGAACCGCCCGAATGCTCACTCATTACTTCTCTCCGAACAGATAGCGGACATAGAGCTGCGCACTGCTTTCGTTGTAGTCACCAAAGGTGTCATAGCCCAGTTGGCCGCCAATCGTCACATCTTTATTGAGTTTATAGTCAGCCCCCGCGTGCAGGTTGTAGCCGACGCCGTTTTTACTGCCACCCGAATAGTACGCCTCTTTCACGCTGCCACCGGCGGCAAGCGCCTCCAGCTGCGACTGCAGCCGGGCATCGGCCGGGAAGTACGCACTCTTATCCTGGCTGTAGCTCTGATAACCGGCGGAACCGCCGATGTTCACTTTCAGATCGTTAAACCGGCGAGAGAACTCCACCGGGAAAGAGACCGCCGCATAGTTCTGCGGGCTGAAGTAGCCGCCCTGCCCGTAGCTGAAATAGCTGAGGTTTTTCGAGAAGTCCATCCACGACAGGCTCATCCCGACTTTCAGCTCGCGGTCGTCGCTGTGGAACGGACGAACGTAAGCGCCTGCCGTCGCCTGCAGACTGTTGTTGCTGGCAACATTTTCGCCCAGATAGCTGTAAGCGCCTGCCCCGGCATAGAAGCCCGCATCGCCATTGTCATAGCTTAACAGGGCGTTAGCCCCGTTCTTCGTGACGCGGCCCCAGCGTTTACCACTGGCCTTATCCTCTGCGCCCACATATGAGAGCAGGCTGTCGGTAATGGCGCGGCGCTCGCCGGTCAGGATCAGCGTCAGGAAGTCGGTCAGCTTCGGTGACCACTGGACGCCGCCCACCAGGGTACTGAGATCCTGCCCCAGCGGCGTACTGCCGAGATCGACCTTGTAACGGTCGCCCTTCAGCGCCAGATTCAGCTCCACGCCCGACGCTGTTTGCGAATCGGTGGTGGCGTTCGGCAGATCATTGACCGTGGCACCGCCTGCGGCGACTACATTGCCCTGGCTCAGCGCATTGGTGCCGAAACGACGCCACGCATCAGCCGCGCCGCTGCCCGCCGTGAGCGAGACCGGCGTGGCGGTAAAGTCAAAGCGCGCCTTTTCAAACGGCACGGTAGAGAACGTCAGCGGCGCTTTGGCTTCGGTGAGTTTGCTCAGGCCTGACTCGCCATCACGCCCGCGCACCTGCACCATACCCTGACTCCAGGTGCCGGTTTTCTCCTGCAGCGAATCCATCATGGTGTCGATCTCGTGCAGCGTCTGCGCCTGTCGGGACGCGGTTTCGCTGCCCGCAGCCGGTTCGCCCTGTGCCGTCACCCCGGCAGGCGCTGCCTGCCACGGCAGCACGGTGCCATAGCTGGACGCGGTGCGTCCTACCGGCGAAGTGTGGCGATTGATAAAGGGGTTATCCGCCAGCGCCAGCCCGCCTATCGTCGGCACGCTGCCGGGTTGCGCGCCCTGCAGGCCGATCAGCTGACCACGCGCGGAACGCAGATAGCCCATCGCCTGCGTATGGTCGCCATTGGCTTCCGCGACGCGCGCCAGCAGCAGCAGGCGATCGGCCGACGGCGCGGTGCGGTTAAGGCCGCGACTCAGCGCACTGGCGCGCTGCACATCGTTCTGCGCCAGCGCCACGTTGATGGCCCCGACACGGGCATCCTGAGTCGGAGTATCCTGGGTCATCAGGTAGTCATACACCACACCGGCATCCCGGTTCATCTTACCGTCCTGGTAAAGACGGGCCATCGCGAACATCAGGTCGCGGTTCTGTGGATCCTGCTGCAGGGCACCAATCAGCTTGTCATAGGCCACCGCATACTGCCGCTGCTGCCGCAGGCGATCCACTTCATTAATCAGATAGCCGTTGCGAATGCCGGCCAGCTGGGTCGGGGTACTGCGCGCCTGCAGCTCAGGGTTGCTGAGGAAGCGCTGTGCCTCACTGCCGAGGCCCGCCTGATTCAGCACCGCCATCTGCGCCGCATAGTCGCCCGCATTCCCCTGCACGCCGCGCTGCAGGTTCGCCCGCACCAGCGAGACGGCGCTGGGGAGATCGCCCGCCTGCGCCAGCTTCTGCGCCAGGTTACCGGCATCAACCGGATTCGCGGGCGGATTGACCGTGAGCGCTTTCAGGGTATTGGCAGCGGCGGCCGTGGCCCCCTGCGCCAGATAGCGATCGGCGGTGCTCATCTGCAGGTTGAAATTGACCCGCTGCGCCAGTTCACGCATCGCTGCGGTCTGTGCGCTGGCGGGAATGCGTGACAGTAAGGTGCTGGCCTGCTGCCAGCCGCCGCTTTCGCTGGCGTTGAGTGCGCCAGCATACAGCTCGCTGCTGCTGGCACCGCTGCGCATGACCGGCTGCATCACGTTAGCGGCCAGCAGCGTATCCCCCTGCTGGCGGTAGAGCCGGGCCAGATCGAGCCGCAGCCACCCCTCCGTGGGATAGCGCTGAATAGCCTGTTGCAGCGTCGCCATCGCCGCGGCGCTGTTACCGGCGGCCAGCTGACGCTTCGCCTGCTGGCGCAGCGCATCGGCTTCATTCGCCCGCGGTGCGACGCTCTGGCGTACGCTCTCCGGCAGGGAGCCCAGCAGACTGCCAGCTTCAGCCGTGCGATTCTGCTGGCGCAGCACGTAGAACAGTCCCTCTTTGGCGCTGCGGTTATCCGCATCGCTTTGCAGGATTTCGCGGTAGATCTGCTCTGCCTGGACGGGCTGATTCGTGCGGCGCAGCACGTCGGCGCGGAACAACCTGGCAGCCAGCCCTTTTTCGCCCTGCGCCTGCATCAGTGGTTCGCTTAATGTCAGCGCCTGTGCGCTGTCGCCGTTTTTCAGCGCCTGCTGCGCGCTGGCCAGCTGCGCATAGAAGCGGGCATCGTCGGCCTGCTGCTGACGCGACGCACTCTGATCGCCGCCAAGCTGCGCCGCCCGCTGCAGATAATCGGCCGCTTCCTGATAACGTCCGTCACGCTGGGCCACGTAGCCCATGCCCGCCAGCGCATCCGCATCCTGAGGATTGGCACCCAGCACTTTCTCAAAGCTGGCCTGCGCCCCGCCGACATCCCCGCTGTTGAGCGCGCTGAAGCCCGCCCCTTTTTCTGCGCCACCCACGTTCTTACGGTAGTAGTCCATGACCGCTGTGTCCTGCGGATGACGCTGCTGCCAGGTCTGATAACGCGCCGCATCGGCGGGCTGCGGGCCGAGCCACAGCAGCGCCTGACGCAGTGAACGGTCAGCATCCTGATTGCCGCTCGCCAGCGCGCTCAGCACTTCAATGCCTTCACGGCGGGTCGACTCCTGATAGGTCAGCGCTTTTCCCAGCGCCAGCTGCGCACCCGTGTCCTGCGGATGCTGCGCCGCAAACTGCCGCAGCGCCTCGACCGCCTGCGGCAGCAGCGTACGGTCGCCGGCCATGGTGAGATAATATTCCGCCGCCACGCTGGCGGGCGGCTCATTGCCGCTGAAGGTGTTGCGCCAGGTCTGTAACGCCGCCGGTATATTGCCGCTGCGCGCCTGCTGACGCGCCAGCGAAAGCTGCGCCTGCGGAATGGTCTGCATCTGGCGCGCATTATCCAGCTCGCTCAGATGGGGATCGCCAGGGGCAACCTGACTCAGGCGGGCGCGATACTGCGCCGCCGCCGCCGTGTCGCCGCCCTGCTGGGAATAGAGCGCCAGCAGGTAGAGCGCCTGGGTGTTGCCGGGTTCCACCATCAGCACCTTCTGCAGCGAAGCCTTCGCCAGATCGTCATGCGCCTTCTGGTGCCAGTAAGAAGCCTGGTCGAACAGCGCCTGCAACGCCGGGTTGCTGCTTTCCGCCGCCAGCAGCGGCGAAGAGAAGATCAGCGTGCTGCCCAGCAGCAGCGCATGGCGGATTCCGGCACTTATCAGAGTCGTTTTCATTCTTTTTATCCTTACTTCCTGCCGGAATCACGGTCCTGCTTTGGATGCAGACGCCGCCAGGCATGGCGCTTCAGCATCGCCCAGGCCGCACTGCCCACCAGCGCAGAGACCAGCAGCGCCGCCAGTGCCAGCAGCACCGAGTGCTGGTTGGCGTACCACACCACCATCATGTACCAGGGCATCTCGCCGCTGGGGAACTGTGCGCCGACGCGGAAACTGCGAATGCCGTTTTCATCGGTAATGATCGCGGTATCGCCGCGCACGGCGGCGTTGATCTGCGCCGAACTTAAATCGTTGTGCAGTCGCAGCAGCTGGTCGTCGCTGGTTGCGACCGTCATCACCACCAGTCGATCGGGGTTCCACGGCGAGCGATAGCTGAGGAAGCCGCGCCACGCCTCGTTGGAGGAGAAGTAGCGATCGGCATCCAGCTGCTGCCGACTCCAGTCGCCGGTCAGCCAGCCGCGTAATTGTTCCAGCGTATCCGGCTCTTTCACGCCAAAGGTGTTGCCGCTGGCGTCGTACGGTGACGCCGCCAGCATCGCCTGATTAAAGGCGCTGTTGCCGGTGGTGCTGACCGCCAGCAGATCGCTCTGCTGTAAACGTGCCAGATGGGTGCCACCAGCGGGCAGACCAAACATGACCTGATTCTGCGTCAGCGCCACGCCGGTGGCATTCCCGGCGCGCGCCGCCAGATCCAGCAGCGTCGACAGCTCGGCGTTGCTGGGGGTTTCCGGCAGCAGCAGCGTGGTCTGACCGAAGTCGGCCAGACGCGAGAACGGGAATGAGGCCCCGACAAAGTAAGAGAGGTTCGGCAGCATACTGAAGTGGCGGGTATGGCTCAGATCGATCCACGAGTCCTCTTCAATCCGGCTCTTGATGTTGTTATTCAGCAGCACGCCGCAGGGCGCGTCGGCGCGCGGTTTAATATTGAAGTAGAGCGCCAGCTGGTTATCGCCGTAGATCAGATAGGGTTCGAGGTTAAGCCGATACTGCTCCTGCCGCGCATCCCCGCCTAAACGGTGCCAGGCGCTCTCCAGCAGACCGACTTTGTTCACCGTCAGGTTGCGCAGGAAGGTGCCGTTAAGCATGACGTTAAGGAACGAATTCTCCTCATCAATCCAGGTTTCCGACGGGAAGCGGTAGTGCAGATTGACCGGCACCGTGTCGCCATCCCACAGGAAAAGGTCAGGCGCGGCGCGGAAGTTCACGCGCAGGGCGTCGTGCCAGATGCCGCTGCTGGTCAGGCTCTGATCTTTGCGCAGCAGTTCGCTCAGGCGCACCGGGCGGTCCGTGTTGATCCAGCGCGGGGCATCGTAAGGCTTACGGCTGTCAGGGAGCGGCGAAGCGACCGGCAGCTGGCTCTCATCGGTCGCCAGGGGCTGCGTCAGCCGGTTTGCCGCCTGACGCAGCTGATCCGCGTTGTTGCCACTGACCAGCAGCAGTTTGTAGACCGGGTTGATGGGGTTATCCACCAGCTGCAGCATCGGGCCGTTGCTGGCCGGGAAGGTCAGCGTGCCGATGCGCTCTCCGGGATGACCAAACAGGATGCCATTGTTCTCCGGCAGCTCACCGCGCACCACCGGGAAACGAATCCCGCGATAATCACTCTGGATGCCGAGCCAGGATGCCACCAGCGCCGCCGCACTCACCGCATCGGGAGAGAGGTTGCTGGCGAAGCCGATGGTCACGGTGGCGGCGGTCATCCGCTGAGGATCGAGGAACGGTCGCGGGAAATTGCGCAGGCGGGTGCCGATATTCAGCTGCTGCCCCTCAAGGTGCAGGGAGGTCTGCGGCAGGATGGTGACCTGATACTGCTGTGCGCTCTCTTTCTCACACAGCAACTTGTCCGCATCGTTGATTTTAAAACTCAGGTTGTTTTCAGAGACCACCATCGCCGCCGGGATCTCCAGCTCATAGTCGCTGACATCGCTGTCGGTCGCGCCCAGCGGCAGTGTGCCGAGCGGCTGACCGTTCAGCATCAGCTGCAGCGACGTATTCCGTGCTGCCAGTGCGGCTGAGACGCGCAGCGACAGATTGAGCCGCGCATTGGTAATCACCTCATCGCTGGGCAGGGTAAAGGTAATGCCTGACTGCAACTGGCCGCCGGTCAGCGTGATGCCGCGTGTCTGGCCCATCTGCGCCACGGAGAGGGTGCTGCTGATCGGCTGATTGATCGCCGCCATGACCGGTAACGGCGCGTCTGCCGCCGGTGCTGTCGCCTGGCCTGGCGCATAGGGCAGCGCGCTGGCGGCCGCTTCCAGCGCCGGGTCCGCACTGCTCAGCCCCTGCGGCAACGGCACCGCTGACAGCGCACTGCTGTCCTGCGTGACGGCTCCGCTGTGCGCCGTCGGGGTCGCAGCATCGCCCGTCGCGGCAGGATTCTGCTGAGCGGCTGTCGCCTCAGCGGCAGGAACCGCTGCGGCTGGCGCTGATCCTGGCGTGTCACCGGGTGAGGCGGATGGTGACGCTGCGGAGGGAACCGCTCCGCTGGCCGGGGCCGCACTGTTCACCGGTGCGGCAGAGGGCGCATCGGTGGCGGATGACTGGGCCGCGCTGGTCGCTGGTGCTACAGAGGGCGCGGCTGGCGGCATTTCGCTGACAGGAGCCTGCGCGGAATCAGTTCCCGGCGTGGCAGACGCTGCGCTGTTCCCGGCTGCCGCAGCTGGCGCGGCTGACGGCGTTTCGCTGGCCGGAGCCTGCGCGGAATCGGTTCCCGGCGCGGCTGACGCTGCGCTGTTCCCGGCTGGCGCGGCTGACGCGGCTGACGGCGTTTCGCTGGCCGGAGCCTGCGCGGAATCGGTTCCCGGCGTGGCAGACGCTGCGCTGTTCCCGGCTGGCGCGGCTGACGGCGTCTCACTGGCCGGAGCCTGCGCCGAATCGGTTCCCGGCGTGGCAGACGCCGTACCCTCTGTGACAGACGGCGTGACCGAAGCCGCCCCGGGCGGCGTCGGGGCTGAACTGTTTAACGGGGTCGCGCCGCTATTGTCCACCGCCGCTGGCGTTTCCGCGCCGGCAGGCGTCAGCCACAATGCCGCCGTCAGTGAACTGGCCAGCAATGTCTGCGTCAGGATCTTCATGCCGCGCCATCCTCTTTTGCCGCCGCGGCAACCGGGTCGACATTTTTACGTTTATCGTGGCGGCCCTTCCAGGTCAGCCAGAACAGCTCAAACACGGTACGGATAATGGTGCCCAGCGAGATCAATGGGTTGTCCTGTTTATACTCCGGCTGAATCCACGCATCGGCACGCGCCAGCACCACGCGCACCAGTTCGCGACGGCGCGCCAGCGGCATCGCTTCAAAGCGCAGACGAATGCTCTCCGCATCGCCGGAAATCTTCGTGACCGGAAGCGTAATCGCGCCTGACTTCAGCAGCAGATCGATCTCTTCGATTTCATCAGACTCGTGACGCCCGTCGGGCGCGTCGAGTTGCGCGCCCCCCATGGAGAGGTTACTGGTCAGCGTGCGCGATGAAATGCCGCTGGCGTAGTGAATAATCGTCGGGATCTGCACCTCAATACGGATGGTTTTACGCACCTGTTTGGTTTCGCGCGCCACGGCAATTGCGGCCATCAGAATGATCAGGCTGAAAATCGCCCAGCCGACGTTCAGGGCAATCACGTAGGGATCGACGCCAAAGTAGTCATGCATCACCGCCCGCACCACGCCAGCCACAATGCCGATGCTCAGCAGCAGCGCCACGATCACGTGCGGACGCACAATATGGAAGTCGAAGAAGCCCTGATCCAGCACGCCGCCTTTATCGGTCACGTTAAATTTGCCATGTTTAGGCGACAGCAGGGTCAGGATGGTCGGGATCACCAGGTGGAAGCACATCACCGTCTCATAAATCTCGCCCCAGAAGGTGTAGCGGAAACGGCCATTCATGCGGGAGTTGACGTAGAGTGACATCACCAGATGCGGCAGCACGTAGGCGAAAATCAGTGACGCCGAGGAGTGAATAATGTTGAGGTTAAACAGCAGGTAAGCCAGCGGTGCGGTCAGGAAGGCGACGCGCGGCAGACCAAACTGAAAATGCAGCATGGCATTGAGATAGCAGAGACGCTGCTGCCACTTCAGACCCCGGCCAAACAGCGGGTTATCGACGCGGAAAATCTGCGTCATGCCGCGCGCCCAGCGGGTACGCTGAATGATGTGCAGCCCCAGACGTTCTGTGGCCAGACCGGCCGCCAGCGGGATCGACAGAAAGGCCGACCCCCAGCCCAGCCGCTGCATTTTCAGGGCGGTATGCGCATCTTCCGTCACGGTTTCAACGGCAAAGCCGCCAATCTCTTCCAGCGCGGAACGGCGGATCACCGCACAGGAGCCGCAGAAGAAGGTGGCGTTCCAGTTGTCGTTGCCCTGCTGCACCGGGCCATAAAACAGCGACCCTTCGTTTGGCATGCTGCGCGCGGCGCGCAGGTTACGCTCGAAGGGATCGGGTGAGTAGAAGTAGTGCGGCGTCTGAAGCAGCGCCAGTTTTGGGTCGTTCAGAAAGGGGCCAACCGTCGCCTGCAGGAAGGTGCGGGTTGCAACGTGGTCGCAGTCGAAAATGCAGATCAGCTCACCTTTGGTGATTTTCATGGCATGGTTAAGGTTACCGGCCTTGGCGTGTCTGTTGTCGTCGCGGGTGATATAGCCCACCCCCACATCGGCCGCGAAGCGGGCAAATTCGCTGCGCTTGCCATCATCCAGCAGGTAGACCCTGAGTTTGTCGCGCGGGTAATCAATACACTGCGCCGCCAGCACGGTGTCGCGCACCACTTCCAGGCTTTCATTGTAGGAGGGGATATAAATATCCACCGTCGGCCACAACCGGGTATCGTCCGGCATCGGAACGATGGTGCGTTTTAAAGGCCAGGTGGTTTGCAGGAAGCCCAGAATTAAAATCAGCCAGACGTAAAGCTCCGCCAGATATAAGCCAATCCCTAAGATAGCCTCGACTTCGGAATTAAAATGCAGCGTCTCTGTCGTCCGCCACCAGATATAACGGCTGGACATTAATGCCGAGAGGATCACCATCACCACGGTAATTTTGCGGCTCTTGCTGAAACCCAATAAAAACATCATGCCGATGCTGATCAGACCAAAAATATACTGTTTCTGGCTGTCCATCGGCGTAGTGATGATCACCGCCGCAACGGGTGCAAGCACCAGCAGCAGCAGGTAAAACCCGATTTTACTCATGATTCACCCTGAGAAGCGCTGTGTAAATCAGCTGTCTGGCGAAACCAGCCGGTTAAAAATGGTGAGTACGGATAGGTGCCTGAACTTCGCCATTGCCTACGGTGATATTGAGAATGCTGCTGACGCGTTTCGCGATCAGTTCAATATCAAATGCCGCGGCGGAAGCGGGGCTGAAATCGTAAACAGACTGCTGAGACGCGTTGGCTTCGCCAACACTTTCATCACGGTGAACCACGCCCAGTAAATTATCCCCCAGCCGCTGCTGCATAAAAGCCGTCACATCGCGATTAATATTGCGGCGGTTATCGCACTGGTTCAGGATAAAATAGTGCCCCTGCTTATTATTAAGCGGTTTACCGATCATCCGGTTCTCTTCTATCTGCGGTAATAATGAGACCGATGCGGTATCCGCTAACATCACCACTAAATGCATATCGGCCAGCGCCGTCATGGCTTTAAGGGCCGGACCGGGGCCGGGCGGAAAATCAGCCACAATCACCAGGCCGGGATAATTGAGCACCGTGTCGAGACCGCGCTGAATAAAGTGGGGATCTTTCATCAGGTTCTCTTCGAACCGTTCGCGCTGCGGCTCTGTGACGTCGCCATAAGGCAGAACAAAGATATTGCCGCCGGTGGTGAGAATCGACTGACTCCAGTCCGCCTGCTCTTCTGAACGCGCCACAAATCCGCGGCCGTCGTGGAGCGGCACGCCAAAATGCAGACGTAATGCGTTCTGCACATCAAAATCGATGGCCAGAACTTTGCTACCGGATCGCGCCAGGCTCCAGGCCAGATTCGCCGCCAGCGTGGTTTTCCCCACGCCCCCCTTCGGCGAGCACACACAAACTAACGGCATAGCGCAATCTTCTCCAGTAACGGTTTCAGTAAGGTTTCTTTCGGCAGGCTGACTTCGCGTGAGCGGAACAGCGCGCCAAACCGTCCCGGCTCAGCATGAGGCGCGGACGGTGCCACCGCGGGCTGAAGTTCAGCCACGCTGGCGGGCCGGACCGGCGCGGCGACAGGTTCCGCGACGATGGCTTTTTGTGGCGGCGGGGGTGGCGGAAATAAGGACGACGGGCCCCGCTCAGACGCTGGCGTGGCCGCAGGGACGCTGCTGCCTGCCAGGCTATCGAGAATCGAACTGCGGGCCGCCGCCGGTTGCGCACTGAGCGCGGCGTAACGGGGCTGTGCCTCTGCCGGCGACGCAGAGAGCGTTGCGGGGCGCGGTGGCTCTGGCGGAGGTGCCGTAAACTCATCACCGCGCAGCGGCTGCGGTTGTGGCAGGTCTATTCGCTGACCGCCACCGAACGGCGTGTGATGCTCCTCCTTCGCCAGTTGACGAAGCAGTGCCCATTTACTCTGTTCCGCCGGTTCCTGCGTCTGGCCAGACATATCTTTAAAGGCGATGTCGAGCGTTTGTGTTTTTTCTTTAAAACGCTGCAAATCATCATAATTCTTCATTTGAGGTGGCCTGCCACAAGGGGGGAATTTTCCTGGAATATACCACATCCTTTTATTCGCAGTCAGGAAAACCTGATTATAAAAAAAGCATATTTAATTAACGATTTTAATCATACAGAATCGCTAATCTTCAAAATTCGCCTTCCATAGCCAACCGGCACTCAAAATTAATAAATTAAACTTAAGTTAAACTGGCTATTCCTGTCTGAATAATGTTTCAGCAGAGAGGGCTCAGACATTGCCTGGTACAGCCAGACGCACTCATATCAGGATGGCACCGCTAAAGGAAGATGCAGCGCTGCTGGCGAATAACAGCGACGGGCTGTGATAAGGGAGGGGGAAAATAAAGCGGGGGGACCGATCGCCAGGCCATGACTCTGCCGTTTCAGGCTGAAGAGGGCGGAGCCCGTGCGATATCAGGAAACTCAGGCCCCCGACGGGGCCTGCCGATCCTTAACTGACCTTTTCTGCCACACCGACCGGCTGATTCTCATCCTGATCCACCGCAAAACAGGCAATCTCCTGTCCGCCGTAGTTTTTCAGCTTCGGTTGCAGCTGCACACAGGTACCAAAACGACGGTGACAGCGCGCATTAAAGGCGCAGCCCGGCGGCGGATTGAGCGGGCTGGGCAGCTCGCCAGTCAGCTTAATCCGCTCACGCCGATCGTCAGGATTCAGTCGCGGTGTCGCGGAGAGCAGCGCCTGGGTGTAAGGGTGACGCGGATTACTGAAAATCGCCTCTTTGCTGCCCTTCTCAACGCAACGGCCGAGGTACATCACCATCACCTCATCGGCGATGTGCTCCACCACCGACAGATCGTGCGAGATAAAGACGTAGGAGAGCCCCATATCCTGCTGCAGATCCATCATCAGGTTAAGCACCTGGGCGCGCACCGAGACGTCGAGGGCCGACACCGGCTCATCGGCGATCAGGACGTCCGGATCGAGCATCAGCCCGCGCGCAATCGCAATACGCTGACGCTGTCCGCCAGAGAACATATGTGGATAACGATCGTAGTGCTCGGTTTTCAGGCCGACTTTCGCCATCATCTCCAGCGTCTTCTCACGGCGTTCCGCTTTAGTCAGCTGAGTATTGATCACCAGCGGCTCTTCCAGAATCTGACTCACCTTTTTACGCGGGTTGAGCGAGCCATAGGGGTT
Organism: Pantoea sp. Sc1; assembly: GCF_000255315.1. Taxonomy (NCBI): domain Bacteria; kingdom Pseudomonadati; phylum Pseudomonadota; class Gammaproteobacteria; order Enterobacterales; family Erwiniaceae; genus Pantoea; species Pantoea sp. Sc1. The sequence continues at coordinate 968,798 of NZ_AJFP01000001.1, read as the reverse complement.
CTGGAACACGATCTGGATTTTCTGACGGCGCAGCTTCTGCGCCTGGGGATCGTGTTTCAGCAGATCCTGACCGTGCCAGTAGAGCTGCCCTTCGGTCGGGGTTTCAATCATCGTCAGCAGACGGCCAAGGGTGGATTTACCACAGCCTGACTCGCCCACGACCGCCAGGGTTTTGCCCCGCTCCAGATTAAAGGAGACGCCATCCAGCGCCTTAACCAGACGCTCCTGACCAAACAGACCCTTTTTCACCGGGTAGTGCTTCTTCAGATCAATCGCCTGCAACAGGAACTGATCTCTGGTTGTTTCATGACTCATACGTTGGTCTCCCGGCATCGTCCAGCGGATAGTGACACTTGGACTGGCGTCCTGGAATGGTGCGCAATTCAGGTTCCACCTGACGACAATGATCGGTCGCATAGGGGCAGCGTGGGTTAAGCAGACAGCCCGTCGGGCGGTCATATTTGCCCGGCACCACGCCAGGCAGCGAGGCCAGACGCGCTTTATCCGCCGCAAACTCCGGCAGCGCACGCAGCAGCGCCTGCGTGTAAGGATGACGCGGCGCTTTAAAGATATCGCTCGCTTTACCGCTCTCCACCACCTGACCGGCATACATCACGATGATGTGGTGTGCGGCTTCCGCCACTAACGCCAGATCGTGCGTAATCAGGATCAGCGCCATGTTCTCCTGCCGCTGTAACTCCAGCAGCAGTTCGATGATCTGAGCCTGAATGGTCACGTCGAGCGCCGTGGTCGGCTCATCCGCAATCAGCAGCTTAGGCCGGCAGGCGATCGCCATCGCGATCATCACACGCTGGCTCATACCGCCCGACAGCTGGTGAGGATAGACATCAAGCCGCGATGCGGGATCGGGAATTCCCACCTGGGTCAGCAGGTCGATTGCCCTCTGACGCCGGGTGCGTTTATTGCCGCCCTGATGCACCTTGATCGCTTCCATAATCTGGAAACCCACGGTGTAGCAGGGGTTAAGGCTGGTCATCGGATCCTGAAAGATCATCGCCACTTCTGCGCCAACCAGCTGACGGCGCTCTTTTTCGGAGATGCGCTTCAGATCGCGCTGGTTAAACTCCAGCTTTTCCGCCATCACTTTGCCGGGGAAATCGATCAGCCCCATGATCGCCAGTGAACTCACCGACTTGCCGGAGCCGGACTCGCCGACAATGCCGACCACCTGGCCCTGCTCAACCTGATAACTGATGCGGTCAACCGCACGAAACGGTGCTTTGTCGTCGCCGAAATGCACCGACAGTTTGTCTACATTTAATAACGCCATCTCGGTGCCTCTTTACTGCTTGAGTTTCGGGTCGAGTGCATCACGCAAACCATCGCCCATCAGGTTAAATGCCAGCACGGTGAGCAGGATGACCAATCCAGGGAAGGTCACCACCCACCAGGCACTTTGCGCATACTGCAGCACGTCGGAGAGCATGGTGCCCCACTCCGGCGTTGGCGGTTGCGCACCCATACCGAGAAAGCCCAACGCCGCCATATCCAGGATGGCGTTGGAGAAGCCTAATGACGCCTGCACGATCAGCGGGGCAAGGCAGTTAGGCAGAATATTGACGAACATCTGACGCAGCATACCGGCACCGGCCACGCCGGAGGCGGTGACATAGTCGCGGTTCACCTCCACCAGCACCGCCGCACGGGTGAGACGGATGTAGTGCGGCAGCGCCACAAAGGTCAGCGCGATAGAGGCGTTGACGATCGAGGGGCCAAAGATGGCGACCAGCACCAGCGCCAGCAGCAGGCTGGGCAGCGCCAGCATGATATCAACGACACGCATGATGATGACGTCGACCAGGCCGCCGAGATAACCGGCCAGCAGGCCGAATATCACGCCGAAAATCAGCGACAGCACCACCACCAGGCAGCCCACCAGCAGCGACAGGCGCGCGCCGTACATCAGGCGCGACAGCACATCGCGGCCCACATCATCGGTGCCCAGAATAAAGTTCCAGCTGCCCCCGTCCTGCCAGACCGGCGGATGCAGCAGCGCATCGCGGAACTGCTCAGCCGGCGCATGCGGAGCCAGCACATCGGCAAAAATGGCGCACAGCAACACGATGATGATGTACACCAGGCCAATTACCGCGCCTTTGTTACGTTTAAAGTAGTGCCAGAATTCCTGAAACGGGGTCATCGGCTTGGGTGCAACGGTAACGCTGCCGGGATCAACAACAGACATGATGCCCCCTTATTTCTTGTGACGTATGCGCGGGTTCACCACGCCATACAGCAGATCAACCAGCAGGTTGACCAGGATAATCAGTACTGCCGTCAGCAGCACACCGCCCTGCACCACCGGATAATCACGGCGCTGCAACGCTTCAATCAGCCAGCGACCCAGACCCGGCCACGAGAAGATGGTTTCGGTCAGAATCGCCCCGGCCAGCAGCGTGCCGACCTGCAGACCGATGACCGTGACCACCGGCAGCATGGCGTTGCGCAGCGCATGCACCACAATCACCCGCATCCGCGTCAGGCCTTTGGCGCGCGCCGTGCGGATGTAATCTTCACCCAGCACTTCCAGCATCGCCGAGCGCGTCATACGCACAATCACCGCCAGCGGAATGGTGCCCAGCACGATGGCTGGCAAAATCATGTGCATGACCGCGTCATGGAAGTCGCCCGGCTCACCCCAGAAGAAGGTGTCGATCAGCATAAAGCCGGTCAGCGGCATGCTGTCATCCAGGAAGACGGTGTCGCCAACCCGCCCGGAAACCGGCGTCAGGTTGAGCTGCACTGAGACCAGCATGATCAGCATGATGCCCCACCAGAAGATCGGCATGGAGTAGCCGGTCAGTGAGATGCCCACGGCGGTGTGATCGAAAATGGAGCCACGCTTCACGGCGGCCAGGACCCCAACCGGGATGCCCACCGCAACGGCAAATATCATGGCGCAGATGCCGAGTTCCAGCGTCGCTTTGAAGCGCGGAACAAACTCATCCCAGACCGGGATGCGGCTCTTGAGTGAAACGCCCAGGTCGCCATGCAGTACGCCGTTGATGTAGTTCAGGTACTGTTTCCACAGCGGCTGATCCAGACCCAGCAGCGTCATTAACTGTGCATGACGTTCAGGAGAAATCCCGCGCTCGCCCGCCATGATCAGCACCGGATCGCCGGGGATCATGTGAACAAAAGCGAAAGTGAGTAATGTAATACCGATGAACGTTGGGATGACAAGGCCCAGACGTCGGAGTATGAACTGCAGCATAATCCGGGTTCTCTCTTCTCCGCGCGACCGTCGCCGCGAGGGTTGTTATTGCTTACATCTGACGATCGGGTAGGTCCGACCGCGACGCAGTCAGACTGCGCCTCTACCGTTTCCAGTAAAACAGGGAGAAAAAGCCGGGGCGACGCAGGGCCGCCCCGGAAAAGGCGACAATTATTCCTGAATGTCTACCTGAGCAAAGTAGTGTCCGCCCAGCGGATCGACTTTGTACCCGGTGACTTTCTTGCTGACCGGTTCGTATACCGTAGAGTGCGCGATCATCAGCGCCGGTGCCTGGTCATGCATCACAACCTGTGCCTGTTTGTAGTACTCGATACGCTTCGCCTGGTCGGCGGTCGCGCGCGCAGGCTGGATCTGATCCTCAAAGGATTTATCACACCAGCGCGAGTAGTTAGAGCCATCTTTCGCGGCTGAACAGCTGAACAGGGTCGCCAGGAAGTTGTCCGGATCTCCGTTGTCACCGGTCCAGCCCATCATGACGGTCTGATGCTCACCCGCTTTGGCGCGTTTCAGGTATTCGCCCCACTCGTAGGTAACGATTTTGGCTTTCACGCCAATCTTCGCCCAGTCGCTCTGGATCATTTCCGCCATGCGGCGTGCGTTCGGGTTGTAAGGACGCTGAACCGGCATCGCCCAGAGGTCGATGGAGAAGCCGTCGGCCATGCCCGCTTCTTTCAGCAGCGCTTTGGCTTTCTCAGGATCGTAGGCGTAGTCTTTGACCGCGTCGTTGTAGCCCCACATCGTTGGCGGGATCAGGTTTTTAGCCGGCTGGCCTGCACCCTGATAGACCGCGTCGATAATGGCCTTTTTGTTGACGGCCATGGTCAGTGCCTGACGCACTTTGAGGTTATCCAGCGGTTTTTTCTCAACGTTGTAAGAGAGATAGCCGACGTTCAGGCCAGCCTGCTCATACAGGTTGATGTTTTTGTCCTGCTTCATGCGTGCGATGTCAGCCGGGTTCGGATAAGGCATGACCTGGCACTCACCCTTCTGCAGTTTGGCGTAGCGCACTGACGCATCCGGGGTGATGGAGAAGACTAAGCGGTCGATTTTTGGCTTTTCGCCCCAGTAGTTCGGGTTCGCTTTGTAGAGGATGCGCGAATCTTTCTGGTATTGCAGCAGCTGGAACGGACCGGTTCCGACCGGGTTCAGGTCGACGTTTTGCGGCGTGCCGGCTTTCAGCATGTTGTCCGCATACTCTTTGGACAGGATAGAGGCGAAGTCCATGCCGAGGTCGGCGAGAAACGGCGCTTCAGGGCGGGTCAGCACGAAGCGTACGGTGTTGTCGTCCACCTTCTCGATTTTGCTGATCAGCTTCGGCATATCCATGCCTTCGAAATATTCATAGCTGCCGCCGGAGACGCCGTGATAGGCGTTGTTTTTATCCAGCTGGCGCTCAAAGGTGAACACCACATCATCCGCGTTGAAGTCACGCGTAGGTTTGAAATCTTTGGTCGTCTGCCACTTCACACCCTTACGCAGGTGGAAGGTGTAGGTTTTGCCATCGTCGCTGACGTCCCACTTCTCTGCCAGCGCAGGATGCAGTTCGGTCGTGCCGACAGTGAACTCAACCAGTCGGTTGTAGATCTGACGTGAGCTGGCATCGTAGGTGGTGCCCGAAGTGAATAACTGCGGGTTAAAGCCTTCCGGAGAACCTTCAGAACAGTAGACCAGGGTTTTTGCCTGAACACCGGCGGCGACAGTCATAGCAATCAGGCTCAGACCGACCTTCAGCATCCCGGATTTAGCCAGGGAGTTGATCATGCTTTTGCTCCATTGTGATGTGATGTTGTGTGTATTGCCTGACCTCTGGTTTTTTTATGCGGTTCAGGCGTACCACCGAACAGGTGGTTAAATCGCGCTACGTTTTTTTGTTTTTCCGAAGCGGGTTGGGCATTCAGAAAATTCCGTAACTGCGGCTTATTGACGCATCAATTTGTCAACAGTTGCAAAGAACGTCAATACAAGGGTTACTTATTTACACAGAGTGTGAGGAATAGCATGCAACGGTAATAAATACCGTTTCCGCACAAAAGCCATACAATGCACAGTGCTGCAGCCCCGATATCCGTGCATTGTGCTGGATGCCAGCTTTATCGCTAGTGATTCTCACCGCTAAAAAACTTAAAACTTTTACCGGCAAATGTTGAATAACTGAACGATTCACCGTGCGTTATGACGTTCATCCAGCGGAATATGCTGGTTTTGATGTATAAGAAATCAGCATGTTGCTGCTTTCGGTCATAAGAAGAACGTGTCGCGAATTATGGTGGCATCTCTGATGTGGCAAGGCCTGCGAGCAGGAAAACGGCGATAATAACGGCTGGTAAGCATCTGGCGCGGCGAATGCCTTTTTCTGGAACTTTCTGGAAGAGGACAGATAAAACGTGAAGCTGTGAAGGACAGGGTGAGCCGATTCGCTGTGAGAGCGCGTCTATGATCGTATCTGCTTAGCGGGGAGATCGAGCCTGCTCAGGTAACCCGGTCAGATCGGAAAGTCGCTTAAACCATCCCTGGACGCTCGGCCCACGCCATCCATGGCGTGGGACGCTTTCCTCTTCTGACCGGGTTACCTGCGCATTGAGTTAATCTGCGGCTGCTGAAAACACGTATTCTGAAGCCCGCTCAAAAATCACTCTTTGCCTTTCAACAGACGAAAAAAAACCTGTCTTTTCAGACAGGTTTCTTAAAGATGGTCGGCGAGAGAGGATTCGAACCTCCGACCCACTGGTCCCAAACCAGTTGCGCTACCAAGCTGCGCTACTCGCCGATGGGGGCGCATGTTACTGCTACCCCGGATTAGCGTCAACCGCTTTTTAAGCTTTTGCCGCCGATCGCCTGGAAAGCATGCGGTTACCGGAAATCAGCTGCCTGCCCTCCCCCTTTCGTACACCATTACAGCGATTTAGCCTGACTTTTCGCCGGTGCCTGGCACCAGTTATTGGCCGGGTTAATGCCGCCATCTGGCGAGGTATACCCCAGACAACCCAGGATGGTATCGAACAGCTCAACGTGACGATGGGTTCGCCCCACACGCTGCTGCGCCTGCAGACGCTCAAAATTACTGCGGTTCTGGCTGTCTTCCAGATACTTATCGGACGCCCAGACCATCATCGGCACGCGGAACTGCTCAGGCGGCGCCATCTCACGCGGCGTGCCGTGCAGATGCATATTCTCGCTGATCGACTCCCCGTGGTCGGCGGCATAGAAGACAATCGCCTTCTTATCACGCAGCTGATCCAGCACGCTGTCCAGCATGCTATCCACATAAAGCACCGAGTTATCGTAAGCGTTAATCAACTGCGCTTTGCTGCAGGTCTCATCCACCCCCATACACTCCGGCTGATACTTCGCGAAGCTGCGCGGGTAACGCTGTGAATAGAGATAATGCGACCCTTTGGTATGCAGGATCACCAGATGCTTGCCCTTCGGGAAACGATCCAGCGACGCCTTCATCTCAGGCACCAGCAGCATATCATCCACGGCTTTGCCCTGATTGCGCTTCTCGGAACCGATCTGCTCACGGAAGGCAAAGTTATTGGCATTAACGTTGTCGTAGAACCAGACTTCGCTTTGCATCGCAAACAGCTCAGAGGTGAAGCCCAGCTCTTTCATCACCGCAAACACATTCTGCTCTTTCAGCGTACGGCCCGGATTATTCATCGTGCCGCCTTCGCGCACGAACATGCAGCGCAGCGACAGCTTGGTCGCGGTATCACAGGATTCACCCCGGAACGCGACCAGATTTTTCTCTTTCGACAGTTTAGGCGTGGTGTCACGCTCATAACCCAGCATACCCATGTGATCCCAGCGCGTGGTCTCACCAATTACAAACACCACATAGGTATCATCCAGCCCGGCAGGCGCGACGTAGGTAAACTTCTTCGCCGGGTCCAGCAGCTCCTCGCTTTGCAGCGACTCATCCATGCGGGTCCAGGCAAACAGTCCGACCGCCGCCAGCCAGTTGGAAGGAAGATAGGAGTGCGCGACCACGCCGCCGTAGCTCGGCAGATCGATGTTCGTGATCTCTTCATTATGCTTCTGCAGCTTGTCGAAATAACGGATTGGCAGCCAGACCAGCGCCACGCAGAGCAGCATAATCAGGGTCGGTTTCAGACGCTGTCCCGGCGTACGCAGTTGCTCATTCAGCGTCATGCTCAGCCGGTTGCGCCAGATCATCAGCAACGGTAACGCACTGACCAGCACCATCCACAGAACGAAGTGGTAGCCGATCACCTCTTTAGAGAGATCGGTGTCGGTGGTCATCACCGACGCCACAATGCCGTAGCCAATCACCACGTTGAAAAACGCCATGTAATAGGCGGCGGCAACAGAAATCAGCACAATCAGCGTGGCGAGCACGCGATAAAACCACTTGCCTCCCAGCGACAGCAGGCGCATCAGGAAGAATGTCAGCAGCACGATCGCCACGACCTCGGTGACCGCCGTCAGCCAGTTCGTGACTGTAGATTGCTTCAGAAAACCGTCAAAACGACGATAGAAAATCGGTAAATTCAGCAAGATACCGAGATAGAGCGCCAGCAATAGCGATAACTTTTGCTGCGTTAGCGTTTTAATGTAATTCATGAAAAAGGGGGTTTCTCCGGTGTGAAGCGCCTGACAAATCTTTAATGTGACTGCCGAAACGCGGCAGAGTTCGCTGAATAAGCGGGCCGGACAAGATGAAGGAAAATTCTGAACGGGTTTATGGGCTATAACGCGAGGTGGCCCAGTAAAACATGGCTGCGTTTGATAGACCAGAAAATAATCTTTGTCGACCTGATTAGCACATTTTTTGTACAAGACAGATCGTGGCGGGCAAACAGAGGGTGGCAGAGCGGAATCGGGGATGGAAAAAAGAGGGGCCTGAGAGACTCAGGCCCGCTGTTCGCTTAGCGAATGATATTCAGCGTCACGTCAATGTTGTTGCGGGTCGCGTTTGAGTAAGGACAAACGATATGCGCCGCATCAACCAGCTTCTGCGCTTCTGCTTCATCCATGCCTGGCAGATGGATGTTCAGGGTCGCTTCGATACCAAAGCCGTTGGGAATAGGACCGATACCAACTTCACCTTCGATCCAGGCATCTTTTGGCATGGCGATCTTGTCACGGCCCGCCACAAACTTCATCGCACCGATGAAGCAGGCAGAGTAGCCCGCAGCAAACAGCTGCTCAGGGTTAGTCGCTTCGCCGCCTGCACCGCCCATCTCTTTCGGGACACCCAGTTTCACGTCCAGTACACCGTCAGAAGAGGTTGCACGACCATCACGACCACCGGTTGCTTTGGCTTTGGCGCGGTAAACCACTTGTTCTAAAGACATGACATTTCTCCGTTACGCTATTTAATCGCCCGCTACTTATCTGTGCGGTATCAGGCGATGAGGTTTAACGGGTGCCACGCACCCGTCAGCAATTTTTATCGGGACTGGTTCAGGTTATCCCGCAGCCCATCCAGCTCTGTTTTCAGCGCCAGCAGGGTCTCATCGTCACAGGTTGTGGCGCATTTCACCGCTTCAGGAATTGAGGCGGCTTTAATGCGCAGCGCCTCGCCCGCTTCGGTGAGCGTCACAGCAACCTGACGCTCGTCCTGACGGGTACGCTGCCGGTTAATCAGACCTGCGCTCTCCAATCGTTTCAGCAGGGGCGTCAGGGTGGCGGAGTCTAAAAAGAGCTGCTCGCCGATCTCTGAGACGGTGACATCATCTTTCTGCCACAGCACCAGCATCACCAGATACTGTGGATAGGTGATGTCGAGCTGGCTCAGCAACTGGCGATAGACTTTATTCATCGCCAGGTTGGCAGAGTAAAGCGCAAAGCAGAGCTGCTGATCGACCAACAGTGGCATCGGTTTCACTTTTTTGTCATCTTGATCACTGTTCATGGTGTTTAATATAGGTAGCGCACTAGATAATTGCAAGCAAACTTTTATCAGGGGAACAGGCATGCAGAATTCACTGGAAGAACAGGCGCGTCGTTTCGCCACCGAGGCGCATGCCCGGGCCGGTCAGCGCCGCAAATATACCGACGAGCCTTACATCGTTCATCCGGCGGCGGTCGTGGAGCTGGTCCGCAGCGTCAGCCATGATGATGCCCTGCTGGCAGCCGCCTGGCTGCACGACACCGTGGAAGATACACCGACCACGCCGGGCGATATAGAAGCCCACTTCGGCGCGCGCGTGGCCAGCCTGGTAGAAATGCTGACCGACAGCGCGCCTGCCACGGCCAGAAATCGGGCAGCCCGTAAACTGGCGCACTTTCGCCATACTGCCAGCGCCAGTCCTGAGGCGCAAACCATAAAACTGGCCGATATCATCGACAATACCCGCGCGATTGTGCGCTTCGATCCTGACTTTGCCCGCGTCTATCTGGTGGAAAAGCAGATACAGATTACGCTGCTGAAACAGGGCGATGCACAGTTATGGCAGCAGGCTTCCACCATTATAGAGAGTGGGATCGCACAGCTGCGCGAATCACCCTATAACGTCCCGGAAAGCTGGTTCGTGAAGCAGGCCGCCAAATACAGCGAATTACGCGCATAAAAAACCCGCCAGCGGCGGGTTCTTTTCTGAAGCAGGGTTAGTCGAGCAACTGCCGTCCCAGATAGGGATTAGCATGTAACAACTTCATCAGTTTCTGTGCCGTCGCAGAAGGACGGGTGCGCCGGGCTTCCCAGCTTTTCACGGAAGAAACGCTCACGCCCATCACTTTAGCAAACTCATCAACCTGCATGCCGGTCATTTCGCGCAGGCGCTGTGGCTCTGGCTGAGCGGGTTGCTGACGCTGAATCAGTAAGTCGGCGGCGCGATCATCACGTGTCAAAACAATCTGCTCAAGGCTGCTGAGCAATTCAAACATCGGGTCTTTTAATTCCATAGAGAACTCCTTAAAACTCGCTATGAAGCACGTGAAAGTAGAGAGGTAAGAGCCTCAACCTGGGGCTCTGAAACCGGGCCTGTTACAGGCTGGATCCCGCAAGGGTTTGTTTTTGTTATTTTTGAAACCACTACGGGACGCAGCCTGCTGTGCACTGCTTTAAAAGGTGTCAGTTCAATGCAACAAATGCCGGGAGACTAAGTATGGATAGAGACCTGACTATTTGCCGCGCAATTTCTCATTATTTTTTTCACTATCTTTTGCCGGAGTTGTTCCGACGCCTCTAACACGCTGAGGCAGCTGGTTTTTGTGCCCTCATAGCGGACAAAAAAATCAAATGCTGTTTGCTATTTATGCGGGTGCCGTCATGCTTTTTGCAGGCATCTTCTCAATTTTGTGAGGCGGTCTGCCTCTTCAGATAGTGAGTGCAAAATATACGCCAATGGTTTACTTCCTGAACACTTATATTCACTGCCTTTATGAAATTAAGAATAGTCCTGGTAACCCCCTGTGCGCGGCCGCGCGGCGGCTCACAGCAGGTTGTGGATGAATCACCTATTCTGCACGGCCAGACATCACCGGATAAAACAGCAGACTCCCTGATGAAACGGTCTCTGCCTTCTGCCGGTGCAGCGCTCCGTCAATGCTGATGCGCCTGCGCGAAAGAAGTGCAGGCGCTATGACACGCCAATGACGGCCAGACCGGGAGCTGATCTCTATAAGGAAAAGCGATGCGTGAAACAGATTTCAATGTCGGCTATCCCTCTTATCGCGTACCGATGATGGGACGTAACGCCGTCGCCACCTCCCAGCCGCTGGCGGCGCAGGCCGGTCTTCGTATGCTGCAACAGGGAGGTAACGCCGTGGATGCGGCGGTCGCCACGGCCATGGCCTTAACCGTGCTGGAGCCGACCGGAAACGGCATCGGCAGCGATGCCTTTGCCATTGTCTGGGACGGTCACACGCTGCACGGGCTGAACGCGTCCGGCCGTGCGCCCGCCGCCTGGCATCCTGAACGCTTTGCCGCTTCAGACACCATGCCTGAAACCGGCTGGGAGTCCGTCACCGTGCCGGGGGCTGTCTCGGCCTGGGTCACCCTGGCTGAGCGCTTCGGCACACTGCCGCTGACCACCCTGGCGCAGCCAGCAATCGATTATGCGCGCGACGGTTTTCCGGTTTCACCGCTGATTGCTCAGCTCTGGCAGCGCGGCTATGACAAGCTGCGGGATCAGCCTGGCTTCAGCCGCTGCTTTGCGCCGCAGGGCCGCCCGCCGCGCGCGGGTGACATTTTCCGCAACCCGGCGCAGGCCACCACCCTGCAGGCGATCGCTGAGAGCCGGGGAGAGAGTTTTTATCGCGGCGAACTGGCGCAGAAGATGGCAGCCTTTGCCCGCGAGCATGGCGCAGCCCTGACGCTGGAGGATTTGAAAAATCATCGCGCCGACTGGGTCACCCTGCTCTCCCATCCGTTTGCCGGCGGATCGGTTCAGGAGTTGCCGCCTAACGGTCAGGGCATCGCCACCCTGATTGCGCTCGGCATACTGGAGGAGTGGGAGATTCATCGCTACGCGCCCGATTCTCCGCAGTGGCTGCATCTGTCGATTGAGGCGATGAAGCTGGCGCTGGTCGATCTGGAGCGCTATGTCACCGATGAAGATCACCTCGAATTTCCGGCTGACCGCCTGCTGAGCAGCGACTACCTCCGCCAGCGCGCCGCGCTGATTGACCCCGGCCAGGCGGGCGATTTTCGCTTTGGGTCGCCGCAGCAAAGCGGCACCGTTTATGTGGCAACCGGCGATGCCAGCGGCATGATGGTTTCATTTATTCAGTCTAACTACATGGGATTTGGCTCCGGGGTGGTGGTGCCTGACACGGGTATCAGCCTGCAGAACCGGGGTGCCGGGTTTTCACTCGACCCCTCTCATCCCAACCTTGTGGCGGGGGGTAAGCGCCCCTTCCATACCATCATTCCGGCCTTTGCGCGGGATGAGCAGGGCCAGCCGCTGATGGCGTTTGGCGTAATGGGCGGCCCGATGCAGGCGCAGGGGCATGTCCAGCTGGCGCTGCGCATCATGCTTCACCGGCAAAATCCTCAGGCGGCGATTGATGCGCCGCGCTGGCGGGTGGTGCAGGGACGCGAGGTGGTGTTTGAGTCAACGATCGATCGCAACACCCTGAGCACCCTGCGCCGCATGGGACACAACGTGGTGCTGGAAGATCCGCTGAGCAATTACAATTTTGGCGGTGCGCAGGCAATCGTGCGCGATCCTCAGGGCTTCTACATTGCGGCCAGCGAGAGCCGCAAAGATGGTCAGGCGGTGGTGTTCTGAAGCGAGGTTCAGCCTCCTCAGCATCACAGAGGGCGTGCTGCCCGGCACGCCCCGAGGCCCCGGCGCAGAGGTGCGACGGCGCGGGTTGCAGAAAGTCTCTGTTTCACGTGTGGTTTCACATTGTGCCGTGACCAGGGATTGTTCTATTCTTTAGGCCATTCTTACCTGGATATCAGACAGTATCACCGACAGGAGTTGAACCCATGGCTTCAGGACTTACCCGCATCCTGGCACGCAGCGGCATGATGATCGCTGGCGTGCTGATCGTGCTGCAACTCACCGCGTGCGGTGATAAAGAAGGCGAGCAGCGCAAAGCATTTATCGATTTCCTCCAGAATACCGTTATGCGCAGCGGCGAGCATCTGCCCAGCCTGAGCGAAAATCAGAAGCAGAGTTTTGGCAACTTCGCCAGCGACTACGCCATCCTGTATGGCTTCTCGCAGCAGGCGAATAAAGCCGTTGAGCAGGGGATGCGCCCGGTGGTCGATGAGCTGTCTGCCATTCGCGTGCCGCAGGATTACCTCAGCCGTCGTGACTCACTCCGCCAGGCCACCAGCGCCCTGGTGATCGTCACGCAGCAGATTGAGAGCGCCAAAATGCAGGCGGACAGCAGCAAAGCGACCCTGAAGCAGCAGGATGATCTGAAAAAAGTCTACGACAGCGCCTACAACAAAGTGGTGACGGTGCCTGCCAATCAACTGATCCCGCTGTTGCCTCAGCTCCAGGCGCTGAGTCAGGGCGCGGTCCAGGCCGGCGACTTCCTGCAATCGCAGGGAACCCGCGTCAGCTTCAATGATGGCGGTGTGCAGTTCCCGACCCAGGAGCAGGCTTCGCAATACAATGCGCTGATGAGCACCGTGTCAGCCAATGCGCAGGCTCTGCCTCAGGCTCAGGCCGCCGTTCAGGCGGGTCTGCAGTAACACTTTTTACGGGCAGGCACCGATCGCCTGCCCCTCTCCCTGCCCCTTTTTTTCCCCGCCTCTTCTGCCCCTGAATTCCCCGCTGACTGAAGTGTGATCTGGCGCATTTTCGACCAAAAATAGTTTGTGATCTCAGTCACATTTACATAACAAACCCTGCCATCACGAATGTGATATTCATCACAGATAAGCCGGTGCGCCGGTCAGAATTCAGGCAAAGTCACCGTGCCCGCCTCTGTATTTGTGATCAAAGTCACGCTAATAACCCCCGTTCCCACCGCAAATGAGTGATGTGGATCACACTTATTCCGGGCCCTACGCAGTGCCAGATTCGCGTGATAGAGTCCGCGTGCATACAGTAATACCACCGGCTCTGGTCGGGGTGGCTAAACAAAAACAAACGCGCTCTCCTATTGCAGCGCGTCTCAATAAGGGGTGGGTTTATGTCCTCATCAGTCAAGGTCAAAGTACAGAGCTTTGGTCGCTTTCTGAGTAATATGGTGATGCCAAACATCGGGGCGTTTATCGCCTGGGGTATCATCACCGCACTGTTTATTCCAACCGGCTGGATCCCTAACGAAACGCTGGCCAAACTGGTCGGCCCGATGATCACCTACCTGCTGCCGCTGCTGATCGGTTTTACCGGCGGGCGTCTGGTAGGCGGCGATCGCGGCGGCGTGGTCGGTGCTATCACCACCATGGGTGTGATCGTGGGTGCCGATATGCCGATGTTCCTCGGCGCGATGATTGCCGGTCCACTGGGTGGCTGGGCCATTCGCTCGTTTGACCGGGCGATCGACGGCAAAATCAAAAGCGGCTTCGAGATGCTGGTTAACAACTTCTCGGCCGGTATTATCGGGATGATCCTGGCGCTGCTGGCTTTCCTGGCCATCGGCCCGCTGGTGGAAGGTCTGTCCCACATTCTCGCCGCCGGCGTGAACCTGATGGTGCAGAACAACCTGCTGCCACTGACCTCCATCTTCGTTGAACCGGCGAAAATCCTGTTCCTGAACAACGCCATCAACCACGGCATCTTCTCGCCGCTCGGTATCCAGCAGGCGAGTGAAGCGGGCAAATCGATTTTCTTCCTGATCGAAGCCAACCCGGGTCCGGGTATGGGCGTGCTGATGGCCTACATGTTCTTTGGTCGCGGCAGTGCCAAACAGTCTGCGGGGGGTGCGGCGATTATCCACTTCCTGGGCGGCATCCATGAAATCTACTTCCCGTATGTGCTGATGGCCCCTCGCCTGCTGCTGGCGGTGATCCTGGGCGGGATGACCGGTGTCTTCACGCTGACCGTGCTGAACGGCGGCCTGGTCTCTCCGGCTTCACCCGGTTCTATCCTGGCGGTGCTGGCGATGACGCCAAAAGGTGCCTACTTCGCCAACATCGCGGCGATTGCTGCCGCCTTCGCTGTCTCCTTCGTGGTCTCTGCGATTCTGCTGAAAACCAGCAAAGTCAAAGAAGATGACGATATCGAAGCGGCAACCCAGCGCATGCATGAGATGAAAGCGCAGTCGAAAGGTCAGGGTGCAGCGGGTGGCGCTATCGCCAGCGATGCCATGAGCGTCGATCTGCATCACGTCCGTAAAATCATCGTCGCCTGTGATGCCGGTATGGGCTCCAGCGCCATGGGCGCAGGCGTGCTGCGTAAGAAAGTGCAGGACGCGGGTCTGAGCAATGTTTCGGTAACCAATACTGCCATCAACGCTCTGCCAGGCGATGTCGACCTGGTGATCACCCACCGCGACCTGACCGAACGCGCCATTCGTCAGGCACCACATGCACAGCATATTTCGCTGAACAACTTCCTCGACAGCGCGCTCTACAGCACCCTGACCGAGCGTCTGGTGGCGGCAAACCGCAGCGACCTCCATCGTGAAACGGTCAACACTGCCCTGTCTGACAGTTACGATGAAGGCAACGCACACCTGTTTAAGCTGGGCGCGGATAACGTCTTCCTCGGCCTGAGCGCCAGCAACAAAGAGCAGGCCATCCGCTTTGCGGGTGAGCAGCTGGTGAAAGGCGGTTACGTTGAGCCTGAATATGTTGAGGCGATGCTGGCGCGTGAAAAACTGACGCCGACCTACCTCGGCGAGTCGATCGCGGTGCCGCACGGCACGGTTGAAGCCAAAGATCGCGTGCTGAAAACCGGCGTGGTGTTCTGCCAGTATCCGGCAGGCGTCCTGTTCGGCGAAGATGCGGACGATGTGGCGCGCCTGGTGATTGGTATTGCTGCCCGCAACAACGAGCACATTCAGGTCATCACCAGCCTGACCAATGCGCTGGATGATGACAGCGTGATTGAGAAGCTGGCGAACACCAGCAGCGTGCAGGAAGTGCTGGATCTCCTGTCAGGCAAACCGGCACTCGCGTAATTCAAGGCTGTTTTTCCCTGGGGCGGTCATGCCCGTCCCGATTTCCTGGGGCGGGTTTGCCCGCCCCATCGTCATTTGATATGGGTCAAAAATTATGAAAGCGTTACATTTCGGAGCAGGAAACATTGGTCGCGGCTTTATCGGCAAATTACTGGCTGATGCAGGTATCGAACTGGTTTTTGCTGATGTGAATCAGGCGGTGCTGGATGCACTGAACGCGCGTCATGAGTATCCCGTTCATGTGGTTGGCGAGCAGGCCAGAACAGAAACCGTTAAAGGCGTCAGTGCGGTAAACAGCACCAGTGATGAAATCGTCACCCTGATTGCGGAGGTGGATCTGGTCACCACCGCCGTGGGGCCGCAAATCCTGGAGCGTATCGCCGGGAGCGTAGCCAAAGGGCTGGCAAAACGCAGCGACAAAGGTAATACCCGTCCGTTGAATATCATCGCCTGCGAGAACATGGTGCGCGGCACCAGCCAGCTGAAACAGCATGTGCTGAAGGCGCTGCCCGAACAGTATCACGCCTGGCTGGAGCAGCATGTTGGCTTCGTGGATTCTGCCGTTGACCGCATCGTGCCGCCAACCGAAGCAGGCAGCAGCGATCCGCTGGAGGTGACGGTTGAAACCTTCAGCGAGTGGATCGTGGATAAAACCCAGTTCAAAGGTGACCTGCCGGCCATTCCGGGCATGGAACTGACCGATAACCTGATGGCGTTTGTGGAGCGTAAGCTTTTCACCCTGAATACCGGCCACGCGATTACCGCCTATCTCGGCCAGATGGCAGGTCACCAGACCATTCGCGATGCCATTCTTGACGAAAAAATCCGGGCCGTGGTGAAAGGCGCGATGGAGGAGAGCGGCGCCGTGCTGATTAAGCGCTACGGTTTTGACGCAGAGAAACATGCGGCTTACATCCGCAAGATCCTCGGCCGTTTTGAAAACCCCTATCTGAAAGATGAGGTTGAGCGCGTCGGGCGTCAGCCACTGCGTAAACTCAGCGCGGGCGATCGCCTGATCAAGCCGACGCTGGGGACGCTGGAGTACGGTTTACCGCACGCCAGCCTGGTGCAGGGAATTGCCGCGGCGATGCACTATCACAGCGACCAGGACCCGCAGGCGCAGGAGCTGGCTGCGCTGCTGGCAGAGAAAGGTCCTCAGGCGACGCTGGCGGAGATCTCAGGGCTGGATGCTGACAGCGAGGTCGTGGCTTCGGTGGTGAGCGCCTGGCACGCTATGGCATAATGCGCGCGTGTTAGTGACGCAAGCCGGGCGCAGTTCGCCTGCGCCCAACGGCGGTATTGAACCCATGCAGGCAATAATGGAAGAGAAGCAAGCTTTTGAGAACCGGGTGCTTGAGCGCCTGAACGCCGGTCGTTCGGTGAGAAGCTTTCTGATCGCCGCCGTTGAGCTATTGGCGGAAGCCGTCAATCTGCTGGTGCTGCAGGTGTTCCGCAAAGATGACTATGCGGTCAAATATGCGGTAGAACCGCTGCTGCTGGGCGATGGGCCTTTAGGCGAACTCTCGGTTCGCCTGAAGCTGATCTACGGTCTGGGCGTCATCAGCCGGCACGAATATGAAGATGCTGAGCTGCTGCTGGCGCTCCGCGAAGAGCTGAATCACGACACCGGAGAGTATCGTTTTACCGACGATGAAATTCTGGGCCCCTTTGGCGAGCTGCACTGCGTGACCGCCTGGCCGCCCGCACCGGTGTTTCATACCGACGATGCAGAACTGCGCAGCATGCAGCAGCAGCGCTATCTGCAGATGGTGCGATCCACCATGGTTCTCTCCCTCACCGAGCTTATCGCCCGCATCAGTATGAAGCAGGCGTTTAAAAAGTCCGGCAGCTAATCCCGTCAGGCGCCCTTGCGGCGCCTTTTTTGCCTTAACCTGTCGGGAACCGGCGCCAGATTT
The DNA here is from genome assembly GCF_000255315.1 of Pantoea sp. Sc1. Taxonomy (NCBI): domain Bacteria; kingdom Pseudomonadati; phylum Pseudomonadota; class Gammaproteobacteria; order Enterobacterales; family Erwiniaceae; genus Pantoea; species Pantoea sp. Sc1. The sequence goes on along the minus strand of NZ_AJFP01000001.1, from coordinate 951,128 downwards.
GGTGTATCCTTGGCCTGTTTTCCTCAACGAGTTGTTGTCATGAAAGAGCAAGAAAAGAACGAAATCAAACGTCTCAGCGATCAGCTGGACGCACTGAACCGCAAAGAGCCGCAGTTACTGGAATCGGGTGATGCCCAGAAACTGGGCGCGCTGCTGAAAGAGAAAGAAACGCTGGTCACGGAAATTGAGCGTCTGCGCAATCAGCGGGTTGAAAAGCTGAGTGCAGAAGCGCAGAAGCTGCAAAAGATGGGCTTCAGCCGCGAAATTACCAAAAAAGAGCAGGCAAATCTGGGTGCGCTGAAGAAAAGCGTGCGCGGCCTGGTCGTGGTGCATCCAATGACCGCACTGGGACGTGAAATGGGTCTGAAAGTGATGACCGGCTTCGCCAGAACCGCATTCTGAGCCCGCGATCAGGCGGCAGCCTGATCGACATCGGCTTTGTGTTCGCCGGCGGCGGCATAAACCTGCTCCGCCAGCGAATCCAGCAGTTCATAGCGACGGCGATACTCTGCCCGCTTCTTACTGGCGATCTCCTCCAGCGTTTTACGCGGCAGGCTCAGCGGCAGTCTGAACATCCCGTCCGGGCGAGCCTCGCCACTCAGCGACAGCCAGAACTCACTGTAGCTGGCAAAGAACTTATCCCCTTTGCTGTGACGATAACGCAGACTGCGGAAGACGTGCGTCTCATCGCCCACCGCCAGAATAGCTTCCACGCCGCACTGCTTCGCCACAATAAATACTGCTTCCATTAACAGGCGTTTCGGAAAGAGACCCTGCGCCGCTTTGGTCGCCTCGCGGATCACCTCATTATTGATATGTTTCCGCGGGCCCTGTAATCCGCCAATTAATAAGGTGCGCTGGTTATTCTCGTTCAGAATAGAAAAAGAGAGCGAGGCGATGACTTCGTCGTTATAACGCAATACCAGCGTCACTTCACCTTCACGGTCGAAATAACCCGAGCTGCAGGAGAGCAGGAATTTCTCGCCATTTTTACCGGTCAGCGTCGCCAGCGGATTATCAGACGCGCTCTGCAGCAGCTGACGCAGCGTCGGATTCGCCAGATTATTCATCAGAGTGTAGTGATCGAGAATGGCTTGTGCGCGGGCAGCAATGCTCATCCCCGAGCGCAGATAGGGCCGGTGCAGCTTGGCTGGCAGCAGTCCCTGGGTGCTCATCAGCAGGGCGCGCTGTGGTAATTGCGACAGGGCATCCAGATAATGTAGCGTAGTCAGCGGCGATATTAATGTTCTTAACACAAATTTCAGCCGGAAGCGTTTACTCAGCCAGAGTTTATCCGGCACATATTTCCCACTGATTAACTGGAAAAAAAGCGAGGCAGTTGAATCGGTCGTGGATTCATGAGTAGTTATAATTGACATAATCAGCGACACACAAAGAGTTAAGCAACGATGTCACTGAAAATAACATGGCCAATATCAACGGCAGGTTAATATCGGACAACATTAAAGCGGATATTTTACGATTTCTGGTTCACTTTGAGACTGCATAAAATAGGGATAAAAAAACCGGCAAAATAGAATTTACCGGTTTATCTTCATTATGTTTACGTTTGGTTAACTTACTGAGCAGCAGCGAAACGCGCAGCCGCTTCGTCCCAGTTAACGACGTTCCAGAACGCTTTGATGTAATCAGGACGTTTGTTCTGATACTTCAGATAGTAAGCGTGTTCCCACACGTCCAGACCGATGATCGGGAAACCAGACACGCCGGCAACCGCTTCGCCCATCAGTGGGTTATCCTGGTTTGCGGTGGATACCACAGCCAGTTTGTCACCCTGCTTAACCAGCCATGCCCAGCCAGAACCGAAACGGGTGGCTGCCGCTTTCTCAAACTCTTCCTGGAATTTTTCTACGCTGCCGAAATCTTTCTCAATCGCGGCTTTCAGGTCGCCCTGCAGCGTGGTGCCGGTTTTCAGGCCTTTCCAGAACAGGCTGTGGTTAGCGTGACCACCTGCGTTATTGCGCAGTGGGCCTTTTTTGTCTGCTGGCAGCTGATCCAGTTTGGTGATCAGCTCGTCAACCGGCAGATTGGCAAATTCAGTGCCTTCCAGCGCCGCGTTAGCGTTGTTCACATAGGTCTGGTGATGTTTGGTGTGATGGATTTCCATCGTCTGCTTGTCGAAATGCGGTTCCAGTGCGTCGTATGCGTAAGGCAGGGATGGCAGTGAATAACTCATGTTCTTCCTCTCCATTTAGTGGGTGCAGCACGACGGATTCAGGACGTGCCGCGTAAGCAGTCGAATCATTATAGTTAAATTCATGTAGCGTAAAAGGGTAATCAATGCCCTATAAAACCTAAGGAATTGAGAAATCCGGCAATAGCAACCCGTTGTTTTTACAAGATGCTGTGCCTCACCCTGCCTTTTTGACCCTCTCCGTCCGCCGGACCGGGATGCCGATCCCGCACGCAGAGCAGGCGGTCTGTCCGCCCGCCTGCCGCGTCAGCCCTGACCTGCGGACTACCTGCCCAGCTCGCGCAGTGCGCTGTCGAGTGCGCCGACCAGCCAGTCGATGTCACTCTCCTGGAATGCCAATGGCGGACGCAGTTTCAGCACATTCCCATAGGGGCCCGCGACCGAGGTCAGCACGCGATGTTCACGCAGCTTCTCGATTAAATCCAGCGCCAGGGTTTTATCCGGCGTTTTACTGTGACGATCGGTCACCAGCTCGAAGCCGATAAAGAGTCCGGCACCGCGCACATCCCCTACGCACTCATAACGATCCATCAGGGTTTTCAGCTCAGCCAGCAGCTTCGCGCCGACGACCCGGCTGTGTTCCTGCAGCCCCTCTTCGGTGATCACCTTCAGCACAGCCTGCGCCGCGGCCATGGCGACCGGATTGCCGCCAAAGGTGTTGAAGTAAGGAATCGAGTCGCTGAAGGCGGCCAGCACATCACTTTTTGCCAGCAGCCCGGAAACGGGGATGCCATTGCCCATTGGCTTGCCGGTGGTAATGAGATCGGGCACGACATCGTGGCGGCCAAAGCCCCAGAAGGCGTCGCCGGTGCGGCCAAAGCCAGGCTGGACTTCATCGGCAATAAAGATCCCGCCGTTGGCGTGCACCACATCGACCGCTTTTTTCAGGAAGCCGCGCGGATTGGGCAGCACACCGTCCGAGGAGAAAATCGAGTCCGCCAGGAAACCGGCAAATTTAATGCCGTGCGCCGCCATGTCATCAATCTGCTGCTGAATCTGGTCAGCGAACCAGTCGCCAAGGTCGGGCGCATCCACCCGGTAGGCATCCGGCGGCATCACCAGCCGTGTGGTGGGGGCCAGCGGCTGTCCGCTGCCCAGCGCCGGCGACGCACCGGAGGTCAGCTCACTGGTGCCGTGATAGGCCTCCTTGCTGACAATGATGCCGGTGCCGCCGCTGAAGGCGCGCGCGACGCGGATTGCCAGGTCATTCGCTTCCGAGCCGGTGCACATATACATCGCACGATCGATCGCCGCAGGTGTGGTCGCCAGCAGCGCTTCACTGTAATCGAGGATATTTTCATGCAGGTAACGGGTGTGGGTGTTCAGCATTTTCATCTGCTGCGTCACCGCCTCGATCACCGCCGGATGGCAGTGGCCGATGCTCGCCACGTTGTTATACACATCGAGATATTTATCACCTGCGGCATCCCACAGGTATTGCCCTTCACCCCGCACCAGATGAACCGGTTTGCGATAGAACAGACGATAGGATTCGCCAAGCACTTTGCTGCGTTTATCGGTCAGTTTGCGCGTGTCGCTGTCCAGCGCATCGGCATGTTCAGCACGAAAACTGTTGGTATCCATAATGGTGGAACGCGTGGCCATAATGACTCCCGTGACAAGGATGAAGGAGGAAGATCAGACCCCTTCATCATGCCTGCCTGAAAATAAAATGCAACCAAATACACAAATACAACAAAATACACATGACGCAGGGAGATCGCCGCGTTAAGCTGATGCCTGATTCAGACGGACTCCTGCGCCTCACTGGCGTATTATCCGTGCTCTTCGCGCTTAAAAAGGAAACCGCTATGCTGCAGGAAACGCGCCTTCATCGCATCCGCGCCCTGCTGACCCGACTCAATCAGGTCAGTACCGAGCGCATCATCAGGGAGCTGGGGGTCTCACGCGAAACCGCGCGCCGCGATATCATCGAGCTGGAAGCGCTGGGGCTGGCGCGCCGCGTCCATGGCGGACTGGTGGCGATAGAGCCCTCGGCGGAGCCGCCGCTGACGGAACGTCGCAGTACGCAGACCCGGGAGAAGCGCGCGATCGCCCGCGCCGCCGCGCAGTTGCTGCAGCCCGGACAGACGCTGTTCCTTGATGCGGGCAGTACCACCACGCTGCTGGCAGAAGAGCTGCACGCCCTGTCCGGCCTGACGATCGTGACCAACAGCCTGCAGGCCGCGCTGGCGCTGAGCGCCGGAGAGGAAGACCAGCCTCTGAATAATCAGATTATTTTGCTGGGCGGGAATATGTCCGCCGGGGCGCAACAGACGCGCGGTGAGATCACCGTGGGCGAAATCATCCGCTACCGCGCCGATGTGGCGCTGCTGTCGCCGGTTGGCATTGAGGCCGATTGTGGTGCCAGCAGTTTTCATCCGCATGAAGCGGCCATCGCCCGGGCAATGGTTCAGCAATCCGCCGCCTGCTATCTGCTGGCCGATCACACCAAGCTGGGCGTGGTCAGCCGGACAATTTACGCGCCGCCTCAGGCGATCAGCCTGCTGATTACCGACAGCGGCGGGGATAACGGTGCCGAACTGGATGCGTTGCAGCAGGCGCTGCCCCGGTTGATCGTGGTCTAGCGAAGCGGCAACGGCAGGTAATTTAACGCAGCCGCTGCGGGTGGCTGTAGACCGTGGCCCGGCCCGGCTTGCTGAAGCCGACCAGCGTCAGGTTGCAGCGCTCAGCCACCTCAACCGCCAGACGGGTCGCGGCAGAGACGGCGAACAGGATCTCGACGCCGCACATGGCGGACTTCTGCACCATCTCATAGCTGGCGCGGCTGGAGACCAGCAGCGCCCCCGGCCCCCATGAGGCCTGGCTGCGATAGCCCAGCAGCTTATCGAGTGCCACATGGCGACCTACATCTTCACAGCCGCCGGCCAGCTGACCATCGGGCTGGATCCACGCCGCCGCATGGGTGCAGCCGGTTTTCTGTCCGACAGGCTGATACTCTTTCAGCTGTCCCAGCGCCCGATCGAGCTGATCCAGCGCAAAGGTCTGGGTAAAGGGTAGCGGCGACAGCGGCTTGCCGATCTGATCCAGCTGTTCAACGCCACACACGCCACAGCCGGTCCGGCCCGCCAGCGCACGGCGCTGCGCTTTCAGCGCCATAAAGCGGCGGCTGGAAAGCTCTATCTGGACTTCAATACCGTGACAGCCCGGCACGATGTCCATGCCGAAAATATCACCCGGCGCGTCGATAATGCCCTCTGACAGCGAAAAACCCAGCGCGAAGGCCTCCAGGTCTTTGGGGGTGGTCATCATCACCACGTGAGAGATGCCGTTATAGACCAGCGCCACCGGCACCTCATCCGCCAGCCAGTCAGGCTGAGCTGTCATCAGATCGGCACGCTGCCAGACCTGCGTTGTGCTGACGCCGGCCTGAATTGTTAAATCTTCGCCTGAGTCAGGCTGGATAGCTTTCAAAAAATAGGACCTGTTGTTAATAAATAATTGCCGGTGCGGCTGCACGGCGAGGGGCTGACATCGTCTGATTTTGCCTGCAGGCCCGGCACAGCGCAAATAAACAGCGGGGCAATTCATGCGGTTTCAGGTGTGTCAGGGGCGCGGCCACGGCCGCGGGTGTGCAAAATGAGAAGGGAACGGCTCCGGCATTAACATCCGGGAGCAAATCACCCCCGCCATCCGCGGCTGACGCTGAAAATGGACTTGCAATGCCGCTCCCTCGCCGCAGGTTTTTAACAAAATTTAGAAAAAGAATTACTAATCGCTAACCTGTTGACCCCGGTCAACTTACAGGCAATCAGGGCTGTTATTTTGCAGGGCTTCGCAATGGAGCCGGAAAAGAAGAACGATAACATGCAAATTAACAGACGGAGTTTTTTTAAGATCTGTGCGGGCGGACTGGCGGGAACCAGCGCGGCGTTGCTCGGTTTTGCCCCCACCACAGCCTTAGCCAGTGTCCGGGAGTTCAAGCTCATACGCGCCAGAGAGACACGGAATAACTGCACCTACTGTTCCGTCGGCTGCGGCATGCTGATCTACAGCCTGGGGGATGGCGCTAAAAATGCCAGCGCCTCGATTTACCATATTGAAGGTGACCCGGACCATCCGGTCAGTCGCGGATCGCTCTGCCCCAAAGGCGCGGGCGTGATCGACTTTATTCACAGCGAGCAGCGGCTGAAGTACCCGGAATACCGTGCACCGGGCTCTGACACATGGCAGCGCATCAGCTGGGAGGAGGCGTTTGATCGTATTGCCCGCCTGATGAAGCAGGATCGCGATGCCCACTTCCAGACCACCAACGCCGCAGGGGTCACGGTAAACCGCTGGCCAACCACCTCCATGTTCTGCTCGTCCGCCGCCAGTAATGAGACCGGCCTGCTCGACCAGAAGTTTGCCCGTTCGCTGGGGATTCTGGCGCTGGAGAATCAGGCGCGTCTCTGTCACGGCCCGACCGTGGCAGCGCTGGCCCCCAGCTTTGGTCGCGGAGCCATGACCAACAACTGGAACGACATCAAAAATGCCAATGTGGTGATGATCATGGGCGGCAACCCGGCCGAGGCGCATCCGGTCGGCTTTAAATGGGTCATTGAAGCGAAAACCCGGAACAAGGCGCAGGTCATTGTGGTCGATCCGCGCTTTAACCGCTCTGCCGCCGTTGCCGATTTTTACGCGCCCGTGCGGGCGGGCAGCGACGTCGTGTTCCTGATGGGGGTGATTAACTATCTGCTGCAGCACAACCTGATCCAGCAGGAGTATGTTCGCGCCTTCACCAACGCGGCCCTGATTGTCAGCGACGGCTTCAGCTTCAGCGACGGTCTGTTCAGCGGCTATGATGCCGACACCCGTCAGTACGATCGCCAGAGCTGGCACTATGAGCTGGATGAAAACGGCCATGCACGACGGGATGAGAGCTTCACTCATCCACGCTGCGTGCTGAATCTGCTGAAAACCCATGCCAGCCGCTATACGCCGGAGATGGTGACACGCCTGTGCGGCACATCGCAGGACGCTTTTATCGCGGTGTGCGAACAGCTCGCATCGACCTGCGTGCCGAATCGCACCGCCACCATCCTCTATGCGCTGGGCTGGACCCACCACACTAACGGCTCGCAGATTATCCGCACGGCGGCAATGATCCAGCTGCTGCTGGGCAATATTGGTATGCCGGGTGGCGGCATCAATGCGCTGCGTGGTCACTCCAATGTGCAGGGATTTACCGATCTCGGCCTGCTGTCACAGAGTCTGCCGGGCTATCTGCCGCTGCCCTCCGAGAAGATGACCACACTGGCCAGCTGGCTGGAGAAGGCCACGCCGGTTGCGCCTCTGCCGGGGCAGGTCAACTACTGGCAGAACACCGACAAATTTTTTGTCAGCCTGATGAAGAGTTTCTACGGCGATAAGGCTACGGCGGAAAACCAGTGGGGCTACGACTGGCTGCCAAAATGGGACAAAAGTTACGACTGCATGGCGCAGGCGGAGATGATGGAACAGGGCGCGCTGAATGGCTGTCTGATTCAGGGCTTTAACCTGCTGGCCGCCTTTCCGGACAAAAATAAGGCGGTGCGGGCCCTTTCCCGGCTGAAGTTTATGGTGGTGATCGATCCGCTCAGCACGGAAACCGCCAGCTTCTGGCAACATCACGACGCGTTCAACGACGTCGACCCGGCGCAAATCCAGACCGAAGTGTTCCGTCTGCCCTCCTCCTGCTTCGCGGAAGAGTCGGGCTCAGTCGCAAACTCGTCACGCTGGCTGCAGTGGCACTGGGCTGCCGCCGAGCCGCCCGGAGAAGCGCTGCACGACGGAAAAATTCTCGGCAATCTGTTTATGCGGCTGCGTGAACTTTATCGTCTCGAAGGCGGTGCAAACCCTGAGCCGCTGATGGCCATGCGCTGGGACTACCGCGATCCGTTCAATCCTGAGCCGGAAGAGGTGGCGCAGGAGAGCAATGGCCAGGCGCTGGCCGATATTTATGACGCCAGTGGCAAACTGCTGCTGAAAAAAGGTCAGCAGCTCAACAGCTTTTCAGAGCTGCGTAACGATGGCACCACCGCCAGCGCCTGCTGGATCTACAGCGGCAGCTGGACGCCGGACGGTAATCAGATGGCGCGGCGCGATAATGCCGATCCTTCCGGGCTGGGCGCGGTCTCCGGCTGGGCCTGGTCGTGGCCGGCCAACCGCCGCATTCTCTACAACCGCGCCTCTGCGGATGCGCAGGGTAAAGCCTGGGATCCGCAGCGCCGCCTGATTGAGTGGGACGGCGCACGCTGGCACGGCATCGATGTGCCGGACTATCCGGTCACGCTGCCACCTCAGCAACAGGCCGGGCCGTTTATCATGCAGCCCGACGGCATGGGTCACCTGTTTGCGCTGGATAAAATGGCGGATGGCCCGTTCCCGGAACACTATGAGCCGATGGAGAGTCCCCTCGCCGACAATCCCCTGCATCCGCAGCAGCGTCACAGCCCGGTCGTTCGTCTGTTCAGCAGTGACGTATCGCAGCTGGGCGAGGTCGCTGACTATCCCTGCGTCGCCACCACCTACTCCATCACTGAGCTGTTCCGCCACTGGACCAAGCACGCCCTGCTGAACGCCATTGCGCAGCCGGAGCAGTTTGTCGAAATCGGCACCGAACTGGCGGAGGAGAAAGGCATTCAGGCCGGTGACAGCGTCAGAGTCTCGTCACGCCGGGGTTATATCGAGGCCAAAGCGGTGGTTACCCGCCGTCTCCCGCGCCTGATGATTGACGGCAGGCCGGTGGATACCGTGGGTATTCCCTGTCACTGGGGCTTTGAGGGCACCACGCGTAAGGGCTTCCTCGCCAATACGCTGACGCCTTCCGTTGGCGACGCCAACTCGCAGACCCCGGAGTACAAGGGATTTTTAGTGAAAGTCGAAAAAGCGTAACGGTGGATGACCATGGCTTATCAATCACAAGATATTATCCGTCGCTCTGCGACCAGTGGCTTTACCCCGCCGCCGCAGGCGCGCGATCACCAGCGCGAAGTGGCGAAGCTTATTGACGTCACCACCTGCATTGGCTGTAAAGGCTGCCAGGTTGCCTGCTCCGAATGGAACGACATCCGCGATGAGGTCGGTCACAACATCGGGGTCTATGACAATCCCACCGATCTGAGCGCCAAATCCTGGACAGTGATGCGCTTTTCAGAAGTGGAAGAGAACGGCAGGCTCGCCTGGCTGATCCGCAAAGATGGCTGCATGCACTGCGCCGATCCCGGCTGCCTGAAGGCTTGTCCGTCAGCAGGCGCCATCATCCAGTACGCTAACGGCATCGTCGATTTTCAGTCTGAGCAGTGCATTGGCTGCGGCTACTGCATCGCGGGCTGTCCCTTCAACGTGCCCCGCATCAATAAAGAGGATAACCGCGCCTATAAATGCACCCTGTGCGTGGACCGCGTCAGCGTCGGCCAGGAACCCGCCTGTGTGAAGACCTGTCCGACCGGCGCCATTCATTTCGGCAGCAAAAGCGACATGCTGACGCTGGCGGAGGAGCGCGTAGCAGAGCTGAAGTCGCGCGGCTTTGCACAGGCGGGTCTCTACAACCCGGAAGGCGTGGGCGGCACCCATGTGATGTATGTGCTGCATCATGCTGACAAGCCTCAGCGCTATCACGGCCTGCCGGCGAATCCGGGCATCAGCCCGACCGTGACCTTCTGGAAGGGGATCTGGAAACCGCTGGCGGCGGTGGGTTTTGCCGCCACGTTCGCCGCATCAATTTTCCACTATGTCGGCGTCGGTCCGAATCGCGTCACCGACGCGCACGACAGTGACGACGATCAGCAAAGGGAGGATAAATAATGAACAAATCCGATCGTCTGGTGCGCTACCGCGCACCGGAACGCATTAATCACTGGATTGTCGCAATCTGCTTTGTCATCACGGCCTTAAGCGGTCTGGGGTTTTTCTTTCCCTCCTTCAACTGGCTGATGCAGATATTCGGCACGCCACAACTGGCGCGTATTCTGCATCCTTTCACCGGTGTGGTGATGTTTGCCGCTTTTATGCTGATGTTTTTGCGCTACTGGAAAGAGAACCTGATCAATCGTGATGACCTCTGCTGGGCCAGAAATATTCACCGGATTGCACGCAATGAAGAGGTGGGTGACACCGGTAAATATAACTTTGGTCAGAAGTGTGTGTTCTGGGCTGCTATCATCAGCTTAGTCCTGCTGCTTGCCAGCGGCATTGTGATCTGGCGACCTTACTTTGCTGATGCCTTCGCCATTCCGCTGATTCGTCTGGCACTGGTGGTGCATTCGGTGTCAGCAGTGGTACTGATTATCGTCATCATGGTGCATGTTTATGCTGCACTGTGGGTCAAAGGCACACTGACCGCGATGGTTGAGGGCTGGGTCAGCGCCGACTGGGCCAGACATCACCATCCCCGCTGGTTTCGTGAGCAGCGTAAACTGCCAGAAAAACAGGATAAACGCCCCTGATGAGTATTCGCATAATCCCGCAAGATCAGCTGGAGAAAGGCGAAAAGAAGACGGCGGAGAGGATTCCGCCGTTACTTTTTCCACGGCTGAAAAATTTATACAGCCGTCGTGCTGCGCGACTGCGCGACCTGGCGGCGAAAAATCCACTCGGCGACTATCTGCGCTTTGCGGCAACGATCGCCGAAGCGCAGGAGATTGTGCTGTATGACCACCCGCTGCACATCGATCTGCATGCCCGACTGACGCAGAGCGCCAGCGAGGGTAAGCCGCCGCTGAACATCCACACCCTGCCGCGCGATCCGCACTGGCAGCGGCTGCTGCACTCGCTGATTGCCGAACTGAAGCCGGAGATGAGCGGTCAGGCGCTGGCGGTGCTGGAGAATCTGGAAAAAGCCTCCGCCACCGAGCTGGAGACGCTGGCCAGTGCGCTGTTTACCGGCGATTATGCGCAGGTCAGCAGCGACAGAGCGCCCTTTATCTGGGCGGCGCTCTCGCTCTACTGGGCGCAGATGGCGGCCCTGATCCCGGGCAAAGCGCGGGCGGAGATGGGCGATCAGCGGCAGTTCTGTCCGGTGTGCGCCAGTATGCCGGTCGCCAGCGTGGTCCATATGGGCAGTGATGAAGGCGCGCGTTACCTGCACTGTAATCTGTGCGAAAGTGAATGGCATGTGGTACGCAGTAAGTGTACCCAGTGCGAGCAGTCCCGCGATCTGCACTACTGGTCGCTCAACAGCGAGCTGGCGGCGGTGAAGGCAGAGAGCTGCGGCGACTGTGGCACCTACCTGAAGATGCTCTATCAGGAGAAAGATCCGGCCATCGAACCGGTGGCCGACGATCTGGCATCGCTGATACTGGATGCCCGGATGGAGCAGGAAGGTTTTGCTCGCAGCAGTCTCAACCCCTTTATGTTTCCTGGCGAATAGGCGATGAATCCGGAGAACCCGATGAAACTGATTGGCAGCTATACCAGCCCGTTTGTGCGTAAGATTTCGATTATCATGCTGGAAAAAGGCATTACGTTTGAATTCGTCAACGCCTCGCCCTACAGCGATGACAGCCACGTACCGCACTACAATCCGCTGGGCAAAGTCCCGGCGCTGGTCGCTGACGATAAGCAAATCTGGTTTGACTCCAGCATCATCGCGGAATTTCTGGAACTACGCGGGGCAGAGCCTGCCCTGCTGCCTGCTGATCCGCTTGCGTCGCTTAACATCCGTCAGCTGGAGAAGCTGGCGGATGGCATCTGCGATGCCGCACTGGTGATCGTGCGCGAGCAGCTGCGGCCGGGGGATTTGCAGTCAGAGGAGGTGCTGGTGCGCAATCGGGAAAAGATTCAGCGCAGCCTCGACATGCTGGAAGCGAAAGCCGCAGACGGAAAATGGCTCAACAACGGTCAGCTCAATCTGGCGGATATCGCCACCGGCTGTATGATTGGCTATCTCAATTTCCGCCGCGTGGTGCCTAACTGGTGTGTTGAGCGTCCGGCACTGGTGAAGCTGGCGGAAACGCTGTTTCAGCGTGAGAGCTTTGCAATGACAACGCCGCCTGCGGCGTGATGGGTGCTGTAGAGGGCAGGTGACAAAATCAAAAGGTGCGGTTGGGGGGCTAATGGTCTAATCCAGCTCCGAAGCGTGCCGTTTTATCTGACGACGTCCTCAGGCCTGACAATCTGACGCAGGATGAACTGGCTGACTATCGCTGATAGCGGCCTGTTATTTTCCGGGATGTGTGAAGTATCCGCAGAATGCGAACTCCCTCTGTTTCGGCAACATAGATAATGATGAACGGAAAGCGCGGCACCACCAGTTTATATTGTTTTTCTGTGCCGACTTTTATTCCGGCCCGCGGGTTCTCGCTAAGCAGACTGGCCATACGGGTAAACTTATCGTCTGTTGCACTGGCTACCAGCAGGCCAGCCTCACGATACAGATAACGAAATATCGTCTCCCTGTCAGCCTGCGCCTGTTTTTCCCACTGAACGCCTGATATCACAATGTTCCCCGCGCGGCCTGCGCTTTCAGCTCTTCCATGCGGGCATTCATTTCATCGTTACTGATGAACTCATTTTCACCGGCATCATAACGGCTGAACGCCGCCGTGATTTGCTGTTCCAGCCATGCATCATGTTGGCCATCCTGATATTGCCGCTCTTCAGCAGCCAGCTCTTCCACTCGCTGACGCATAACCTCTGTCAGCGTCTTCTTCTGTCGCTCGGCTGCCTGCATGGCAAGTCGTTTAACGTCGTCATCAATCCTGAAGTGGATAGTACTCATAAGCTGCCTCTCGCGTGGTGTCATTTGTGGTGTCATCATGCCTGTCATCCTTTTCTCTGTCACCTTCATCTCACGCTTAAGCGATGCCGGAAATCGCCACGCAAATAGAACTAAATAACCGATTACGGGTGCTGAAGAGGATAGGGGGAAGAGGGTGCAAACGAAATGGTAAACGGAGAAACAATCCGTTTCTCAGAGACGCCTCGCAATCTATTACCTGGCTTTCAGCGAGTTTACAAAGCAGGCGGTGTATATTTGAACAGGAGAAAACTGCAAAGGAAGAGCATAACGAGAGATTATTAGCGCGGGCTGAAGGTGGTGGAACACCAACAGCCCGCTGACCACAACTAACTGAACTGGAGTTAATTATGGCTGGAACAGATTCTACGTCAGAACCCGCTGTACCCCAAGCACGCAAAAGTATCGTCGGATATCGTCCCAATGGCGGCAGACCGAATCCATTACCTCAACTGACTATTAAAGGACGATGGCTGGAACAGTGGGGATTTATTATAGGCCAGCCGGTGAGCATCATTGTCGGGCAGGGGCAGCTGATTATTCGCCTGACTGAGGAGTGATTGGCAGGTAAAGAATACCGGCTCAATTGGGCCGGGATTATTGTGGATATGATGGGGGAGATTTGCGGGCTTTGCGTTCTTCTATCGTGGCAAAGAGCCCTATTCCTGATGCCAACGCTATGCCAATAATCAGACTCACAATAGACAGGTAGCTTAATGACCTGTTGGATAAATCAATGTCTCCGGATGTAATTAACTTCATGACTACGTTATTAATCAAGAAAACAAACGAAAAGAACAAAATCCATAATAAATCGTGCTTAACAGGATAACAGTAAAAGTGGGTCTGTCCGGTGCTTTTTTATTTTTCATGAACTTTATCCTCAAACTTATTACTTATAATTTCTCCTCTGATGCCGCCCCACTAATAGCGCTGACATCAGCCCATCAGTAAGCACTACGCCACCTGCCGCTATTCCCACGTTCTGCCAGACGCCACGCCCCCGAGAGCCTAAGCATAAAAAAAGCAGTCGCTGAAACGGTCACGCTGACCGCCGGATGCAGGATGCAGGATGCAGGATGCAGGATGCAGAATGCAGAATGCAGACCAGAAAAAATAAAAAGGGACGATTGCTCGTCCCTTTTTGCCTCAACCAGAGAGGATTACTGCAGCAGCGAGATATCCGCCACCTGCAGGAACAGCTCGCGCAGTTTTGACAGCAGCGTCAGGCGATTGATTCGCACCGCCTGATCGTCGGCGTTCACCATCACTTTATCGAAGAAGTTATCGACCGCGGTACGCAGCTGTGCCAGTTCGACCAGCGCATCCTGATAACGGCCTTCCGCGAAGTAAGGTTGCAGCTTGCTGCTCAGCGCGGTGACAAAGGTCGCCAGCTGGATCTCTTCATTCTCTTTCAGCAGCGACGCCTGCACGCTCTCATTCAGCGGTTCAGTCGCTTTTGCCAGAATATTTGAGACGCGTTTGTTTGCCGCTGCCAGTGCTGACGCCGCCTCCAGCGTACGGAAGTGCGACACCGCTTTCATACGTGCATCAAAGTCAGCCGGACGGGTCGGACGACGCGCCAGTACCGCCTGCAGCGTATCGATGCTGTGACCCTCTTCCTGATACCAGGCGCGGAAGCGACCCAGCATAAAGTCGATCACATCATCCACCACGCGGGCGTTGCTCAGCTTGCTGCCATACAGACGCACCGCTTCTTCCGTCAGGGTCTGCAGATCCAGCGGCAGGTTCTTCTCAACGATGATACGCAGCACGCCCAGCGCCGCACGACGCAGCGCGAACGGATCTTTGTCGCCTTTCGGATGCTGACCAATGCCGAAAATACCGGCCAGGGTATCCATCTTATCGGCAATCGCCAGCGCACAGGCGACCGGGCTGGACGGCAGATCGTCACCGGCAAAGCGCGGCTGATACTGCTCATTCAGCGCGACCGCCACATCTTCAGCTTCGCCGTCGTGACGCGCGTAGTGCATGCCCATCACGCCCTGGGTGTCGGTGAACTCAAAGACCATATTGGTCATCAGGTCGCACTTCGACAGCAGGCCGGCACGGGTGGCGTGATTCACATCGGCGCCGATCTGGCCGGCGATCCAGCCCGCCAGCGCCTGAATGCGATCGGTTTTATCGCGCAGCGTGCCAAGCTCTTTCTGGAACAGCACGGTTTCCAGACGCGGCAGGTGATCTTCCAGACGTTTTTTACGGTCGGTATTAAAGAAGAACTCCGCATCGGCCAGGCGTGGACGCACCACTTTTTCGTTGCCCGCGATAATCTGGCGCGGATCGCTGGATTCGATGTTAGTGACGAAAATGAAGTTCGGCAGCAGATTACCGTCGTTGTCATACACCGGGAAATATTTCTGATCGCCCTTCATGGTGTAAACCAGCGCTTCGGCGGGCACCTTGAGGAATTTCTCTTCAAAGGTGGCAGTCAGCACCACTGGCCACTCCACCAGCGACGTGACCTCTTCCAGCAGGCTGTCGCTGATATCGGCATTGCCGCCTAAACGGCGCGCGGCCGCTTCAGCATCCGCTTTGATCATCGCCTTACGGGTCTGATAATCGGCGATCACTTTGCCACGCTTTTCCAGCGCGTCAGGATACTGATCGGCGCTCTCAAGGATGATGTCGTTTTCGCCCATGAAGCGGTGGCCGCGGATGTGACGTCCTGACTCAATGCCCAGAATGGTGCCAGGGATCAGCTCATCGCCCAGCAGCATCGTCACCGTGTGTACCGGACGGACAAACTGCACATCGCTGTCGCCCCAGCGCATCAGTTTTGGCACCGGCAGTTTGCCGAGCGCGTTAGCAATCATTGCTGGCAGCAGCGTCTGAGCCGCTTCGCCTTTCACCTGGGCGCGATAAACCAGCCATTCGCCTTTATCGGTAGCTAGACGTTCGGCCTGGTCGACGGTGATGCCGTTGCCGCGCGCCCAGCCTTCGGCCGCTTTGGTGGCGTTGCCGTCTGCGTCAAACGCCGCAGCGACGGCCGGTCCGCGCTTCTCCACTTCCCGATCGGGTTGTGCGGCGCTCAGGTTCGCCACTTTCAGCGCCAGGCGACGCGGTGCAGCAAACCAGCTGACCTCGCCGTGGCTCAGGTTCGCGGCATCCAGTTCCGCGGTAACCTGCGCAGCAAAGGCTTCCGCCAGGCTGCGCAGGGCTTTTGGTGGCAGCTCTTCGGTGCCGATCTCCACCAGGAAGGTTTGTTCAGTCATGGCTGCCTCTTACTTTTTGTTATTGCACATCGGGAAGCCCATCGCCTCGCGAGAGGCGTAGTAAGCTTCAGCCACGGCTTTGGTCAGAGTACGGATGCGCAGGATATAGCGCTGACGCTCCGTGACCGAAATCGCTTTGCGGGCATCCAGCAGGTTAAAGCTGTGCGCCGCTTTCAGAATGCGTTCGTAGGCGGGCAGTGGCAGCGGTTTTTCCAGCGCCAGCAGATGCTGCGCCTCTTTCTCATACTGCTCAAAGCAGGTAAAGAGGAAGTCGACGTCGGCGTATTCGAAGTTATAGGTGGATTGCTCCACTTCGTTCTGATGGAACACGTCGCCGTAGGTGGTTTTGCCCAGCGGACCGTCGCTCCACACCAGATCGTAAACGCTGTCGACGCCCTGGATATACATCGCCAGACGTTCCAGGCCGTAGGTGATCTCGCCGGTCACCGGCTTACACTCCAGGCCGCCAACCTGCTGGAAGTAGGTGAACTGCGTCACTTCCATGCCGTTGAGCCACACTTCCCAGCCGAGTCCCCAGGCACCCAGCGTCGGGTTTTCCCAGTTATCTTCGACGAAGCGAATATCATGCACCGTCGGGTCCATACCCAGCTCTTTCAGTGAGCCAAGGTAGAGCTCCTGAATGTTATCCGGTGAAGGTTTGATGATTACCTGGAACTGGTAGTAGTGCTGTAAACGGTTCGGGTTTTCACCGTAGCGGCCATCGGTAGGACGGCGTGATGGCTGCACGTAGGCGGCGGCAATCGGCTCCGGGCCCAGTGCGCGCAGGCAGGTCATCGGGTGTGAAGTGCCAGCGCCCACTTCCATGTCCAGCGGTTGAACAATGGTGCAGCCCTGACGCGCCCAGTAATCCTGCAAGGTCAGGATCAGCCCCTGAAAGGTCTTGGTATCAAACTTTTGCATGTTAAGTGTGCACGCGCTTCGGTTGGATTAAAAAAAGAGGCCGACAGTATACCCTTTGACCGCGCGATGTGCAGCCGTAAATCCCGGACGATAGCGGCCCGTTTAAGGGGGATTCAGCGCGCTGGTGTACAGAGGGGTCTGAATCCTGCTGGCGGCAGTTGTTGCACTGGTCGCATTTGGCTACCCTTTCCCGCACG
Source organism: Pantoea sp. Sc1 (assembly GCF_000255315.1). NCBI lineage: Bacteria > Pseudomonadati > Pseudomonadota > Gammaproteobacteria > Enterobacterales > Erwiniaceae > Pantoea > Pantoea sp. Sc1. The sequence goes on along the minus strand of NZ_AJFP01000001.1, from coordinate 933,839 downwards.
GACGCTATGCGCAAGAGGACGCTATGCCGCAGAAGATTTACTGGATCGATAATTTACGCGCGGTTGCCTGCCTGATGGTGATCGTCATTCACACCACCACCTGGTACATCACCGGGCCGATGGCGGTAAAGGGGGTCGCCTGGGATGCCGCTAATCTGCTGAACTCGGCCTCACGCGTCTGCGTTCCGCTGTTCTTTATGATCTCCGGCTACCTCTTTTTCGGTGAGCGCAGCGCCCAGCCGCGCCATATGCTCCGGCTGGTTCTCTGCCTGCTGTTCTACAGCGCCGTGTCACTCGCCTATATCACCTGGCTGACCCCCATCAGCGAAGGGCGATCGATCCTGAAGATGCTGCAGAAGCCGGTGTTTTATCACCTCTGGTTCTTCTTTGCGCTGATCGGTATCTATCTGCTGTCGCCGCTGATTCAGGTGAAAACGGTCCAGGCGCGCTATGTGGCGCTGCTGGTACTGGTGCTGGCGGTGCTGGCCAACCCGAATACGGTCAGCCAGTCGCTGGGCCCCTTTCATTTTCTGCCGGTGAATCTCTATGTCAGTGGCGACAGTATCTACTATCTGCTCTATGCGCTGCTGGGGCGGGCTATCGGTTCGATGGAGACCACCCGGCGCGGCCTGACACCGCTCGCCGCCGGGCTGTTTATCGCCTGTGTGGCGGGCATTACCCTAGGCACCAAAAAGGCGCTGATCGTTAATGGCGCGTTTAACGATACCTGGTATCTCTACTGTGGACCGCTGGTGTTTATCGCCGCGATCAGCCTGCTGGTGGTGTTTAAAAACTGTCTCAACCAGCGCACCCTGCCCGGTTTTTCGCTGATTGCGCGCTATTCACTGCCGATCTACGGCTTTCACGCGCTGTTTATCCACTATCTGCGCACGCATCACTACGATGACATGTCACGCCCGTGGCTCGACCTGCCCTGGGTGTTCGGGCTGACGCTGGGCGGCAGCCTGCTGCTGGGCATGGCACTGAAACGCGTCGACACCCGTCACTTTGTCAGCTGATCGGCTTCGCGCTGACGGGCGCGTCGTAGCTGGCGCGCCGATGAAAATCCTGCCGCCAGCGCCGCTTTCTCGGCGGACTCTCCCTGCTGCTGCCGCTGACGCGCCACGCCCACCCGCAGCTGTTCGTGATACTCACGCACGCTGATCCCCAGATGCTGACGAAAGAGCCGCGCCAGATGGCGACTGCTGACGTGCGTGCGTCCGGCCAGTTCGGTCAGCGTCCAGCCATGCTCAGGATGGGCAATCATCAGATCCTGCGCCCGGTGAATGGCGGGATGGAGATGGTTGCGGTAACGCAGCCACGGCGAGAGCTGCGGATCATCACCGGCGCGTCGAAACCAGACCACCATTTCACGCGCCACCGCCAGTGCCGTGGGCGTGTCGCAGAGCTGATTAATCAGATGCAGCGCCAGGTCGATACCCGCCGTGATGCCCGCGCTGGTCCAGATGTTCCCGTGCCCGACAAAGACACGGTTCTCTTTGACCCGGGCATGCGGGGCGGCCGCTTTCAGACGGGCAATCACATCATGATGCGTCGTGCATTCAACCTCATCCAGCAGCCCCGCCTGCGCGGCCAGCAGGGCACCTGAGCAGACGCAGACCAGCATACAGGTCTGCGCGCGCAGCGCAGCCTGCTGGCGGATCAGCCACTGGCGCGCCTCGGCGGCCTGCGGCGTGGCGAAGCAGTGCCGGGAGTCATAGACGCCCGGCACCACCAGCAGACTGTCGGCGGGAAGCTGTTCCGGCAGCGGTTCGATGCCGCCAATGGTCATGCCGGTGGAGCAGACGACCTCCGGCTGCGGGCCAATGTAGCGCAGCGTAAAATGATCGCCCGCCAGTTTCAGCGTCTCGGCCGGACCGGTCAGATCCAGCACCATGACGCCAGGCAGGGTTAAAAACCAGACGGTGTGACTCATGGGCCGCGCTACACCAGATCCCAGCCACGGGCTCGCCACAGCGCAGGCAGCTGCGCCATGTCATCGAAGCGCGTCACCAGCGGATGATCCAGTTCCGGATTATGCGCGTCTGCGCAGTAGTAGTAGACCGGAATCCCGGCGGCGATCCCGGCGCGGGCGCCCGCTTCGGAGTCATCCACCAGAATGCAGCGCTCAATCGGCACCTGCATCTGCTCCGCCGCGTGGTACATCAGTTCCGGATCGGGCTTCCAGTGCAGAATGTCATAGCCACTGTAGAGGTGCTCAGCAAACAGCGGCAGCATGCCGGTTAATCCCAGCGAGTGCTGCATCTTCTTTACCGTTCCGTTTGAGACCACGCACATCGGCACCCTGATCTGCTCCACCAGCGCTTTCGCACCGGCGATCGGCTGCAGCTGCTGGTCGAACAGTCGCGCCACTTCCGCGCGGTAGGCGGTTTCGACCTCCTCCATCGGCAGCGACACCTGATGCGCCTCACCCACATCACGAATGATGTCGTAAAGTTTGACGCCCTTATACTTTTCAAACATCTCCTGCAGCGACAGCGTCAGGCCATAGCGGGCAAAGGTATTCACGTAGGCCTGGGTGCAGAGCAGTTCACTGTCCACCAGCGTGCCATCGCAATCAAAAAAGACGCATTCTACTGACATCAGATTCTATCCTTCGATTCAGGTGTGGGTTCCTCACTTTACCGCACTCCGTACAGATTGCGAGACTGGCAATCGGTTGCGAAAAATCATTGTATTGCCCCGGTAAAATCGCCAGGATACGCGCCGATGATTTTTTCTTCTGGATGGATGGCATGAGCAAGCAAGGCGTTTTGCAGCGCATTTTCAGGCTGCAGGAACATGGCACCACGGTGCGTACCGAAGTGATCGCGGGTATCACCACCTTTCTGACGATGGTCTATATCGTCTTCGTCAATCCGCAGATCCTGGGCGTCGCGGGCATGGATACGCAGGCGGTGTTTGTCACCACCTGTCTGATTGCCGCCTTCGGCAGCATTCTGATGGGCCTGTTTGCCAATCTGCCGGTAGCGCTGGCACCCGCTATGGGACTGAACGCCTTTTTCGCTTTTGTGGTGGTCGGGGCGATGGGGTATTCCTGGCAGGTCGGCATGGGCGCCATTTTCTGGGGTGCGGTCGGCCTGCTGATCCTGACGCTGCTGCGGGTCCGCTACTGGATGATTGCCAATATCCCGCTCAGCCTGCGCGTCGGCATTACCGCCGGTATCGGCCTGTTTATCGCCATGATGGGGCTGAAGAATGCGGGCATTATTGTGGCTAACCCCGATACCCTGGTGGCCGTAGGCAACCTGACCTCGCACAGCGTGCTGCTGGGCGCGCTGGGCTTCTTTATTATCGCCATTCTGGCGTCGCGTAATATCCACGCGGCGGTGCTGATCTCCATGGTGATCACCACGGCTATCGGCTGGATGCTGGGCGATGTGAAGTTTGTCGGCCTCTTCTCCGCACCACCGTCGGTAACGTCGGTGGTCGGTCAGGTCGATATCAAAGGCGCATTCAATATCGGCATGGCCGGGGTAATTTTCTCCTTTATGCTGGTCAATCTGTTCGACTCCTCCGGCACGCTGATTGGCGTCACCGATAAAGCGGGCCTGACCGATGAAACCGGCACCTTCCCGCGCATGCAGCAGGCGCTGTATGTCGACAGCATCAGTTCAGTGAGTGGCGCGCTGGCGGGCACCTCCTCGGTGACCGCCTATATCGAGAGCTCCTCCGGGGTGGCGATTGGTGGCCGTACCGGCCTGATGGCGGTCGTCACCGGCCTGCTGTTCCTGCTGGTGACTTTCCTGTCACCACTGGCGGCCATGGTGCCGGCCTACGCCGCGGCGGGCGCGCTGATTTACGTGGGTGTGCTGATGACGGCCAGCCTGTCGCGCGTGCGCTGGGATGACTTAACCGAAGCCGTTCCGGCATTTGTCACCGCCGCCATGATGCCGTTCAGCTTTTCTATCACCGAAGGCATTGCGCTGGGGTTTATCGCGTACTGCGTGATGAAGCTGGGCACCGGGCGCTGGCGTGAGATCAGCCCCTGCGTGGTGATTGTTGCCCTGCTGTTCGTACTGAAGATTGTCTTTATCGACGCGCACTGAGCGCAGTGACTGAGCGCCGCAACCCACCGGTTGCGGCGTTGTCACATCTCAGGATGCAGATTGCGCTCGCTGGGCAGGCTGGTCAGCCGCAGCGCATGCGGCCCGATATTGGGCTTGCCCATCTCCATTTCCCGTAATGCGCGCCACTGAAAGGCGTTATCCATCTCCCACAGATAGAGCCGCTGGGTCGCGGATGAGAGCGCACACGACCAGACCAGCACAGGCTCTGCATCGCAGACTACCTGAATATCGGGATAGAGCGACGACCGCAGCCGCCCTGCACCCGGCAGCAGACGCAGCGAATCCAGCCCCCGATCGCCCTCTCCCGTCAGCTTGAGAATGCTCTGGCGCAGCGTCCAGATCTGGGTCACCGCTTCCATCGCATCCTGCTGGGCATTGATCCAGGCGATTTCGCCGGAGGTCAGCCCCTGAATCAGCTGCTCCTGCGTCTGACGGCTCCGCGCATGCACAATCTCCATATCCAGACCGGCACGCCCGCCCTCTTCAGCCAGCAGCACCCCTACGGTATTACCCGCATAGGCGATGCTGAAATCGGGCAGATCGCGGTCGGCAAAGGCGGGCCGTCCGTTATCCTGAATGGTTAAGCGCGGCAGCTCATTGATGCCATAAATCCGCTGCATCAGCTGTGCCAGCAGGATACGCGCGGCAAGGAAGCGTCCACGGCGTTTTTCAGCAAACTGCTGTGCCGTGTCCCGGATTGCCTGGGGAATGTGCATCTCACTGGCCGGGAAACCGGGGTCACCCGTCCAGCGTACAAAATGACCAGCCATCTGTCGCTCCGTGAAAATGGTCAGATAATCATCAGAGGCATTGTAAGAATTTTCTTAACTTAATGCACCCGGCAACGCACGGATTGGGCTAAATTCGGAATAGGACGAACGGATTCACGGGGGCAAAGCGGACAGTATTATCACAGTTAAAAGAAATTACTGTTGCGAACTCTGGATGCGGAGTAAGAAGAGGATGAACTATGTTGCTGGACGAGATGGTGAAGCGAGAGCGTAGCCTGCACGGTTCTCAGCGCCGCGAGCGGCCATGGCTTGAACAGATACTCCATCCTGAATTTTGTGAGATAACCCGTTCAGGAATTTTTATCACCCGGGCGCAAACCATTGAAGCACTGATAAAAGAAGAGCCACAGCCCGTCATGCTCAGCAGTGGCTTTCAGCTGGTGCGAACAAGCGAGGTGAGTCTGATACTGCACTACCGGAGTTGGGATGCTGACGGTCAAAGGGCCGCACTGCGTGCCTCGCACTGGGTGCGTGAGGGGCAAACCTGGCGTATGGTTTTTCATCAGGGAACACCTGCATCGGAACCGGATTTGATGCGTGAACCCTGACCTCATCATCCGTTCCCGGAAAGAGTTTTACACACGGTGACACCGCTGTCGTGCGGGTGTCATGATGCTGTCGGGTCCGGATCGTGTTGCTGCCGGGCTTTCTGCCGCACACTTTTCTTCCTGTCGATTCAACGGAGAACGCGAATGAGCAGCATCAACCGATTTAAAGCACTGCGCCTGGCCCGCGCCTGGTCACAGGAGCAACTGGCAGAGCTGGCCGGATTAAGCACCCGTACTGTACAGCGGATTGAAAATGGCGAGCGGCCGGGTCTGGAGACGCTGAGTGCGCTGGCTGCGGTCTTTGAGGTCAGCGTCAGTGATCTGACCGATCCGCAGAATGGCGAGAATCCGGCGCTGGATCAGCGGATTGTTGATGCGCGCAGCAGGATCGCGGAGGAAGCACGCTTTTATCGCTCCCTGATCACCGCGGTGGTCATCTGCGCACTGCTTTTCGCGCTTAACGGCGTGACGGCGCCTGGCAATCACTGGGCACGCTGGGTGGCGATTATCTGGGGGGCCTTGCTGTTCATCCGCGCGATGCGGACCTTTGTTTTTCATGGGCTGGCGGACCGCTGGCAGCAAAAGCGCCTGCAGAAGATACTGCGCCGCTGAGGCGTTCACAGGGGGAGTCTCTGATGATGGGCTGTGCGGTTCATGCGCGTCGCGATGCGGATCGCGACGCGGGTAGCATCAGGCGAAACGGCTTGCCTGCTCAAAGCTCAGACGCGGCAGGCGTGGATGCAGTTTTGATGACTCACCATAGCCGAGATTGATCAGCAGGTTGACCTGATACTGACCGTCCGGGAAGAAGGCGTCGTTCACTTTCGCCGGATCAAAACCGGACATCGGACCGGCATCCAGCCCCAGCGAACGGGCCGCCAGAATCAGGTAACCCGCCTGCAGGCTGCTGTTACGGAAAGCCGTCTCTTTTGCCGCTTCCGGGCTGCCGGTAAACCAGCTGCGCGCATCAGCATGCGGGAACAGGGCGGGCAGCTGCTCATAGAACTCACGATCCCACGCCACAATCACCGTGACCGGTGCGCTCATGGTTTTGTCCAGATTGCCGGAAGAGAGGGCCGGTTTCAGCTTCTCTTTCCCCTCCGCTGAGGTCACAAAAACAAAACGCGCAGGCGAGCAGTTTGCCGACGTTGGCCCCAGAGCCGTTAAGGTATAGAGCTGTTCCAGCAGGACATTATCGACCGGCTTATCCTGCCAGTAACTGTGGGTGCGGGCGTCGTTAAACAGCGTGTCCAGAGCGGTCTTATCGAGCGGTGTACTCATGCAACTCTCCTGTAGCAGGCGAAAAGGTTCGCCCGAATAGCTTCACGTATAGGGTCGGCTTGCGGCCTGATGCGGCGGGAGCGGGATCGCTCACGGCGGCACATCAGATCGGCGCCTCTACCGTTATACGATAATGGCGTGCCGCCGCAAAATAACATATCGGCAAGAATCACTGCAGAGAGGGGAATAACGGAGGAACGCGCACGGCGGGAAAGCCAGCCTGACAGCCTACGCCGCCAGGCCAGAGGGATTATTTACCGATACAGAAGCTGGAGAAGATGCGTCCCAGCAGATCGTCAGAGGTGAACTCGCCGGTGATCTCGCTTAACGCCTGCTGAGCAAGGCGCAGCTCTTCAGCCAGCAGCTCGCCCGCCCAGGCGCCGAGCAGCTGTGCTTTGCCCTGCTGCAGGTGGGTTGCCGCTAACTCCAGCGCCTGCAGATGACGGCGACGCGCCAGGAAGCCGCCTTCCATATTGCCGGAGAAGCCCATGCTCTGCTTCAGGTGATCCCGCAGCGCATCGACGCCCTCGCTGGTGCGTGCCGACAGACGAATCAGTGAGTGACCATTGACGTCCGTCAGACCGGGAGACTCACCGGTCACATCCGCTTTATTACGCACGACCGTGATCGGTAGTTGTGGCGGCAGACGCGAAACGAAATCGGGCCAGATGGCCGCCGCTTCGGTGGCATCGGTGGTGGTGGCGTCCACCATAAACAGCACGCGATCCGCCTGTTCAATCTCCTGCCAGGCGCGCTCAATCCCGATGCGCTCCACTTCGTCGCTGGCCTCACGCAGACCGGCGGTGTCGATGATGTGCAGCGGCATGCCATCAATATGAATATGCTCGCGCAGCACGTCGCGGGTGGTGCCCGCAATGTCGGTCACGATGGCGGCTTCACGGCCCGCCAGCGCATTCAGCAGGCTCGATTTACCGGCATTTGGCCGGCCTGCAATCACCACCTTCATCCCTTCACGCAGCAGGCTGCCCTGACGCGCTTCGGCACGGACGGCATCCAGATCACTGACCACCGTATTCAGCTGCGCTTCAATTCTGCCGTCAGAGAGGAAATCGATCTCCTCATCCGGGAAGTCGATCGCGGCTTCGACGTAGATGCGCAGATGCGTGAGTGCTTCCACAAGATGATGAATACGGGCCGAGAAAGCGCCCTGCAGCGAGTTAACGGCTGAACGAGCGGCCTGTTCGGAGCTGGCATCAATCAGATCGGCAATCGCTTCGGCCTGCGCCAGATCGAGCTTGTCATTCAGGAACGCCCGTTCGGAAAACTCACCCGGCTGAGCAATCCGCACGCCTGGCAGGGCCACGATGCGCTTCAGCAGCAGGTCGAGGATCACCGGGCCGCCGTGGCCCTGCAGCTCCAGCACATCTTCGCCGGTAAAGGAGTGGGGGCCAGGGAACCACAGCGCGATACCCTGATCCAGCACGCTGCCGTCGCTGTCGGTAAACGGCAGATAATCGGCGTAGCGTGGCTTAGGCAGTTTGCCCAGCAGCTGGCGGGCGACCTCTGCCGCCTGTGCGCCAGAGACGCGCAGAATGCCGACGCCGCCGCGTCCGGGCGGTGTTGCTTGGGCAACAATGGTATCGCTGTGGCTCATAAATTTTCTCTCGCTACAAAAAACACAGGCGGTCGCTTTGACCGCCTGAGAATAGACTATATAGGGCGGGATGGCTCCCGCGCTGGATCGCTTACGCTTTCTTCTTGTCGCGGCTATGCAGACCACGTTTTTCCAGGCCGCGATAAATCAGCTGCTGCTGGAGAATGGTGACCAGGTTGCTGACGATGTAGTACAGCACCAGACCTGACGGGAACCACAGGAAGAAGACGGTGAAGATCACCGGCATGTACGTCATGATCTTCTGCTGCATCGGATCGGTCACGGTGGTCGGTGACATCTTCTGAATGAAGAACATGGTGATGCCCATCAGAATCGGCAGGATGTAGTACGGGTCCTGCGCAGACAGGTCATGGATCCACAGAATGAATGGCGCATGACGCAGTTCAACCGAGCCTGACAGCATGTAGTAGAGCGCCAGAAAGATAGGCATCTGAATCACCAGCGGCAGACAGCCACCCAGCGGATTCACCTTCTCTGCTTTATACAGCGCCATCATTTCCTGGCTCTGCTTCTGCTTGTCATCACCCAGACGCTCACGCATCGCCTGAATTTTCGGCTGCAGCATGCGCATCTTCGCCATCGAGGTGTACTGCGCTTTGGTCAGCGGGTACATGATGCCGCGCACGATGAAGGTGATCACGATAATGGAGAAGCCCCAGTTACCGATGAAGCTGTGGATAAATTTCAGCAGCTTGAACAGCGGCTGAGAGATAAACCACAACCAGCCGTAATCCACGGTCAGATCAAGGTGCGGCGCAATAGCAGCCATCTTGTCCTGAATTTCCGGGCCGACCCACAGGGTTGCGCCCAGATTCTGCTGTGCGCCTGCCGCGATGGTCACCGGTGCAGATTTATAGCCAATCGCCGCCACGCCGTTACCCAGGTTGCTGGTGTAAAGGGTGTTGGTGCCTTCGGTACGCGGAACCCATGCGGTTGCAAAGTACTGCTGCAGCATCGCCACCCAGCCATTGCTGGTGGTGGTGTTCAGGTTCTCGTTATCCGCGATGGTGTCGAATTTGTACTTCTCATATTTCGACTCGCTGGTGGAGTACGCCGCGCCACGGAAGGTATGCAGTGCAAAGTTGTTGCTGCCGGTATCACGATGCTTAGGCAGATCGATAGTCTGCTTCAGCTGGCCAAACAGCGACACTTCCAGCGGCTGCTGGGTGGTGTTGTTGACATGATAGTCGACATTAACGGCATATTCGCCACGCCTGAAGATGAAGGTTTTGGTGTAAACCACGCCATTTTCAGCGGTATAGGTCATCGGCACACGCAGTTCAGCCTGGCCATCAGCCAGCTCGAAGTGATCCTGTGCCGTGGTGAACAGCGGACGCGCACCGTTGTTCGGGTTATCCGGACCATTACGGCCGGTTAAACCACTCTGCGCCTGATAAAGGAAGGCTGGCGTCGTTTCAAGCAGCTGGAACGGCTGGTCAGAACCCAGTTTGTCCGGGAAAGTCAGCAGCTGTGCCTGTTCTACATCACCGCCGCGGGTGTTGATATTTAATGACAGGACATCGGTCTTAACGGTGATCGTCTGGCCCTGACCGCTGGCCGGTACACCCTGACTGGCGGTATCACCCGCTACGCTGTTGGTGCCCTGTGTGGTCTGCGTCTGCTGTGGCTGCGGAGCGTGGTCCGTCTGCCAGGCTTGCCAGATCATAAAGGTCACGAACAGAAAAGCGATGAGAAAGAGATTGCGTTGCGAATCCATCGTTAATGTTCTCTGGTATCAAAGGTTTTTGGCGGCACAGGATCGTCACCACCCGGGTTCAAGGGGTGGCATTTTAATACGCGTTTTAATGTCAACCAACTGCCTTTTATCAGGCCGAACCTGCGTAACGCCTCAATTCCGTAATGAGAGCAGGTCGGGTGAAACCGACAGTGTGGTCCCAGTAATGGACTGATACCGCGTTGATAGACGCGTATCAGGACGATCAGGAGCCGCGCGCCAGGCGACAGTGACGACGCCATAATTTCTCCAACGCTTCCGCCAGCATACGGTTATCCAGATCGGCAACCCCCTTCTTCGCGACCACCACGAAGTCCATCGACGGCAGTTCATGTTGACGCAGACGAAAGCTTTCGCGGGTCAATCGCTTGATCCGGTTGCGTTCGTGGGCGCGTTTCACATGTTTTTTAGCGACGGTAAGACCGATGCGGGGATGCCCCAGCGCGTTAAGGCGGCCGAGAATAGTGATTTGCGGCGTGCCAGCCCGTTGTGGCTGCTGGAAGACGAAAGTGAAATGAGTGGGAGTTAACAAGCGTAACTCCCTGGGAAATGCGAGCTTACCCATGAGGGCTAGCTTTATTACTTAGAAACGGTCAGACGAGAACGGCCTTTAGCACGACGACGTGCCAGAACCTGACGACCATTTTTTGTTGCCATACGAGCACGGAAACCGTGTGAACGGTTGCGCTTCAGTACGGACGGTTGAAAAGTGCGTTTCATGGCGGTTTCTACCTAAACTTGAAAATTTTCACTGGGTGACGCGTTTCGGGCCAGTAAATCGACCGACGCCTCAATGTGTCTTTAATAAAGAGGCGGGATTGTAATAATTGTACAGTCCCGAGTCAATTTACTTCGCGTGGCACGGTACCTGAAAACCCGCATACAGCCCGCTGAGTTCCGACATTTTGCTTTGGGGCGCAATGTCGGGTGGGGAATTATACGGGCTCCGCTCTAAAGCGCAAGGATCGTACGGGATCTTATTACGATCGGGGGGCGGGATCGTGGGGATAAAACGAGACATCGTCCGAAATTCTGACGCTTTTCGCCAGATCCCTGCGGGTTTTTCCGGCAACTGGCGTAAACTTCTTTGCGCGCCTCAGACCTGTGGATAAAAAGGATCAAAACTGTGTAGAAAGGGAAGATCTCTGTCTCGCTTTGCGCTATGATCCGCCCTTCCGCTGACGATCCTCCGCTGATTGCAGGCTGGAAAACCGCTGATAGCGGTCGCAGGCGCTTTCTTTCGTCTGTGTCAAAAAATGAACGTTTCTTAGAGTAACGCCTACTATTCTTATCGAATTTGTACGAGTGGAGTCCGCCGTGTCACTTACGCTTTGGCAACAGTGTCTTGCCCGTTTGCAGGATGAGCTTCCTGCCACCGAATTCAGCATGTGGATCCGTCCACTGCAGGCTGAGTTAAACGACAATACGCTTGCCTTGTATGCTCCAAATCGCTTCGTACTCGACTGGGTCCGGGATAAATACCTCAATAGTATCAATGCGCTGCTGAATGAATTCTGTGGCCCGAACGTGCCCGCGCTGCGTTTTGAAGTCGGCACGCGCCCGGTTCAGCAGCAGGCGGCAGCGGTCAGCCAGCCGGTCATGGCCAGCGTCAGCGCACCGGTGATGCCCGTGCAGAGCCATGTTCGTCCGGCACCGACGCAGATCGTGCGTCCCAGCTGGGATAATGTGCCGGCACCGGCCGACGTGACCTACCGCTCGAATGTGAATAACCGTCATAACTTCGATAACTTCGTCGAGGGTAAATCCAACCAGCTGGCGCGCGCGGCGGCACGTCAGGTGGCGGATAATCCCGGCGGCGCGTATAACCCACTGTTTCTGTATGGCGGCACCGGTCTGGGTAAAACGCACCTGCTGCATGCGGTAGGTAACGGCATCATTGCCCGTAAACCCAATGCAAAAGTGGTTTACATGCACTCCGAGCGTTTTGTGCAGGACATGGTTAAGGCCCTGCAGAACAATGCGATCGAAGAGTTCAAACGCTATTACCGTTCAGTGGATGCCCTGCTGATCGATGACATTCAGTTCTTTGCCAATAAAGAGCGATCGCAGGAAGAGTTCTTCCACACCTTTAATGCCTTATTAGAGGGCAATCAGCAGATCATCCTCACCTCGGATCGTTACCCCAAAGAGATCAACGGGGTGGAAGATCGTCTTAAGTCCCGTTTCGGCTGGGGGTTAACGGTGGCGATCGAGCCGCCTGAGCTGGAAACGCGGGTGGCGATCCTGATGAAAAAAGCGGATGAGAATGACATCCGCCTGCCGGGTGAAGTCGCCTTCTTTATTGCCAAGCGTTTACGATCCAATGTGCGTGAGCTGGAAGGCGCACTGAACCGCGTGATCGCCAACGCCAACTTTACCGGTCGGGCGATTACGATCGACTTCGTGCGTGAAGCGCTGCGCGATCTGCTGGCGCTGCAGGAAAAGCTGGTCACCATCGATAATATTCAGAAGACCGTGGCTGAGTACTACAAAATCAAGGTCGCCGATCTGCTTTCCAAGCGCCGTTCGCGTTCGGTTGCACGTCCGCGCCAGATGGCGATGGCGATGGCGAAAGAGTTGACGAACCATAGCCTGCCGGAAATCGGCGACGCTTTTGGGGGACGCGACCATACAACGGTGCTTCACGCCTGCCGCAAGATTGAGCAGCTGCGTGAAGAGAGCCACGATATCAAAGAAGATTTCTCTAATCTCATCAGAACATTATCTTCGTGACGCTATGAAATTTATTGTTGAACGTGAGCAGCTGCTGAAGCCGCTGCAACAAGTAAGTGGCCCGCTGGGCGGGCGTCCAACGCTGCCAATCCTCGGAAACCTGCTGCTGCAGGTAACAGAAGGTTCGCTGCTGCTGACCGGTACCGATCTGGAAATGGAGATGGTGGCACGCGTGGCGCTGACGCAGGCGCATGAGCCTGGCGCGACCACCGTTCCGGCGCGTAAATTCCTCGATATCTGTCGTGGCTTACCGGATGGCGCAGAGATCACGCTGGCGCTGGAAGGCGATCGCATGCTGGTGCGCTCAGGACGCAGCCGTTTTTCGCTGTCCACCCTGCCCGCCAGTGACTTCCCGAATCTTGACGACTGGCAGAGTGAAGTCGAATTCACCCTGCCGCAGGCGACGATGAAGCGGCTGATCGAAGCGACCCAGTTCTCCATGGCGCATCAGGATGTGCGTTACTACCTCAACGGCATGATGTTTGAAACCGAAGGGGAAGAACTGCGCACCGTGGCGACGGACGGTCACCGTCTGGCCGTCTGCTCAATGCCGGTTGGCCAGGCGCTGCCGAGTCATTCGGTGATTGTGCCGCGCAAAGGCGTGATTGAGCTGCTGCGTCTGCTGGATGGCGGCGAGACGCCGCTGCAGGTGCAGATAGGCGGCAGCAATATTCGTGCACACGTCGGCGACTACATCTTCACCTCTAAGCTGGTTGATGGCCGTTTCCCCGATTATCGCCGCGTGTTGCCGAAGAATCCCGACAAAGTGCTGGAAGCGGGCTGTGACCTGCTCAAACAGGCGTTTGCCCGTGCGGCGATCCTCTCCAACGAGAAGTTCCGCGGGGTGCGCCTCTATATCACCGAAAACCAGCTGAAGATCACCGCCAATAACCCTGAACAGGAAGAGGCGGAAGAGATGCTGGATGTCAGCTATAACGGCACCGAACTGGAGATTGGCTTTAACGTCAGTTACGTGCTGGATGTGCTGAACGCGCTGAAATGTGAGAACGTGCGTCTGCTGCTGACCGATTCGGTGTCGAGCGTGCAGATTGAGGATGTGGCGAGTCCTGCTGCGGCCTATGTCGTCATGCCCATGCGCTTGTAGGTGTTATATATCGGCCTGGCTTACTTGCTACGTTGCGCCCCGGCAGTGCTCGCCATCCTCACGTACTTCAGTGCGCTCCGGTGGCCCTGCGCTGGCGGGGCGCAACGTAGCTGCGACGCCGACGGCCTGGTTTGGTGCTGGTAAATCCTGAATTTTTACAAGGCAAAACCCATTTTATCCCGATCATTGCCCCTCACGCTGGACTGATTCATGGCTTTAACCCGCCTTCTTATTAAAGATTTTCGTAATATCGAACAGGCTGACCTGCAACTGGCTCCCGGCTTTAATTTTCTGGTCGGCGTCAACGGCAGCGGCAAAACCAGCGTGTTAGAGGCGATCCATACGCTGGGGCATGGCCGGTCGTTTCGCAGCCTGCAGGCGGGGCGCGTCATCCGTCACGACGAGGCGGCCTTTGTGCTGCACGGACGGCTCGAGAGCAAAGAGCGGGAAATTTCGGTCGGACTGACCAAAAACCGGGCCGGTGACAGCAAAGTGCGCATTGATGGCAGCGACGGTCACAAAGTCGCCGAGCTGGCACAGCTGTTGCCGATGCAATTAATTACGCCCGAAGGCTTTAGTTTGCTCAATGGCGGCCCCAAATACCGCAGAGCCTATGTTGACTGGGGCTGCTTCCATAATACGCCTGGCTTTTTCAACGCCTGGAATAACCTGCGTCGCCTGCTTAAGCAGCGCAACGCCGCGCTGCGTCAGGTCACCCGCTACAGCCAGATCCGTCCCTGGGATCAGGAGCTGGTGCCGCTGGCTGAACAGATCAGCCTGTGGCGGGCGGAATACAGTGCCGCCATTTCCGCCGAAATCACCGGCACCTGCAGCCAGTTCCTGCCGGAATTTGACCTGCGCTTCTCCTTCCAGCGCGGCTGGGACAAAGAGAGCGACTATGGCGAGCTGCTGGAACGTAACTTTGAGCGCGATCGTGCACTGACCTACACCGCCAGCGGCCCCCATAAAGCGGATTTTCGAATCCGGGCTGAAGGGACGCCGGTGGAAGATTTACTCTCACGCGGGCAGCTCAAGCTGCTGATGTGTGCATTGCGTCTGGCACAGGGCGAGTTCCTGACAAGCCAGAGCGGACGCCGCTGTATTTACCTCATTGATGACTTTGCTTCTGAGCTGGATGAGAGCCGCCGACGCCTGCTGGCGGAACGGTTAAAAGCCACCCAGGCTCAGGTCTTTGTCAGCGCCATTTCGGCCGGACATGTAATCGACATGAGCGACGAAAAGGGCAAGATGTTCCGCGTGGAACAGGGTAAAATAGCGGTTCAACCTGAAGATTAAAATGAGCGAGAAACGTTGATGTCGAATTCTTATGACTCCTCCAGTATTAAAGTCCTGAAGGGGCTTGATGCGGTACGTAAACGCCCGGGCATGTATATCGGCGATACCGATGACGGTACCGGTCTGCATCACATGGTATTCGAGGTCGTGGATAACGCAATCGACGAAGCGCTCGCTGGTCACTGTAGTGACATTGTGGTCACCATCCATGCGGATAACTCCGTCTCGGTGCAGGATGATGGACGCGGCATTCCGACCGGTATTCACGAAGAAGAGGGCGTGTCCGCTGCTGAAGTGATCATGACCGTTCTGCATGCGGGCGGTAAGTTCGATGATAACTCCTACAAGGTCTCCGGCGGCCTGCACGGCGTGGGTGTCTCGGTCGTTAACGCCCTGTCGCAGAAGCTGGAGCTGACCATTCGTCGCGAAGGCAAAGTGCATCAGCAGATTTACGTCCACGGCGTTCCCGAGTCGCCGCTGACGGTGACCGGCGATACCGATTTAACCGGTACCCGCGTCCGTTTCTGGCCGAGCTACGAAACCTTCACCAACGTCCGCGATTTTGAGTATGACATTCTGGCGAAACGCCTGCGTGAACTCTCTTTCCTGAACTCAGGCGTTTCGATCCGTCTGGAAGATAAGCGTGACGGCAAAACGGACCACTTCCACTACGAAGGTGGCATCAAGGCGTTTGTTGAGTACCTGAACAAAAACAAAACCCCGATTCATCCGACCGTTTTCTACTTCTCAAACGAGAAAGATGGCATCGGCGTGGAAGTGGCGCTGCAGTGGAACGACGGTTTCCAGGAAAATATCTACTGCTTTACCAACAACATCCCGCAGCGTGACGGCGGTACGCACCTTGCCGGTTTCCGTGCGGCGATGACCCGTACCCTGAACGCCTACATGGATAAAGAGGGTTACAGCAAGAAAGCCAAAGTCAGCGCCACCGGTGACGATGCCCGTGAAGGCCTGATTGCCGTCGTGTCGGTGAAAGTACCGGACCCTAAATTCTCCTCACAGACCAAAGACAAACTGGTTTCGTCAGAGGTGAAATCGGCGGTTGAGCAGCAGATGAACGAACTGCTGGCGGAATACCTGCTGGAAAACCCGGCAGACGCCAAAATCGTGGTCGGTAAAATCATCGACGCCGCGCGCGCCCGTGAAGCGGCCCGTCGCGCCCGCGAGATGACCCGCCGTAAAGGCGCGCTGGATCTGGCTGGCCTGCCAGGCAAACTGGCGGATTGCCAGGAGCGCGACCCGGCGCTCTCTGAAATCTACCTGGTGGAGGGTGACTCCGCAGGCGGCTCGGCCAAACAGGGCCGTAACCGTAAAAACCAGGCGATCCTGCCGCTGAAAGGTAAGATCCTGAACGTTGAGAAAGCGCGTTTCGATAAGATGCTCGCCTCTCAGGAAGTGGCCACGCTGATCACCGCACTGGGCTGTGGCATTGGCCGCGACGAATACAACCCGGACAAGCTGCGCTATCACAGCATCATCATCATGACCGATGCCGACGTTGATGGTTCACACATCCGTACCCTGCTGCTGACCTTCTTCTATCGTCAGATGCCGGAAATCATTGAGCGCGGCCACGTTTATATTGCCCAGCCGCCGCTCTACAAAGTGAAGAAAGGCAAGCAGGAGCAGTACATCAAAGATGATGAGGCGATGGATCAGTATCAGATCGCCATCGCGCTGGATGGTGCCACGCTGCACACCAACGCCAGCGCTCCGGCACTGGGCGGTGAGCCGCTGGAGACGCTGGTCTCTGACTTCAACAGCACGCAGAAGATGATCAAGCGTATGGAGCGCCGTTATCCGATGGCCATGCTGCGCGCGCTGATTTATCACGACACGCTGAGCGATCTGACCAATGAAGCGGAGGTCACGACCTGGCTGAACGGTCTGGTGAGCTATCTGACTGAACGCGAAGCGCACGGCAGCACCTATCTGGCCCAGGTTCGCGAAAACCGCGAGCTGAACCTCTTCGAGCCGGTTCTGCGCGTTCGCACCCACGGTGTGGATACCGACTACCCGCTGGAAGCAGAGTTCATTCAGGGACCGGAGTACCGCAAAATCTGCGATCTTGGCGGCAAACTGCGTGGCCTGCTGGAAGAGGATGCCTACATTGAACGTGGTGAGCGTCGTCAGCCGGTGGCCAGCTTCGAACAGGCGATTGAGTGGCTGGTTAAAGAGTCGCGTCGCGGCCTCTCTGTTCAGCGCTACAAAGGTCTGGGCGAGATGAACCCGGATCAGCTGTGGGAAACCACCATGGATCCGGACAGCCGTCGTATGCTGCGCGTCACCATCAAAGATGCCATTGGTGCTGACCAGCTGTTCACCACGCTGATGGGCGATGCGGTTGAACCGCGCCGCGCCTTCATCGAAGAGAATGCGCTGAAAGCAGCCAATATCGATATCTGATCGGTCGCAGACCAGACAGGCCATCACCCCGGTGATGGCCTTTTTTTATGCCGCCGCGGCGAATGCCGCGCCCGGTGCTGCGAGACCGATCACGTTTTCCCCCGCCCTGCTCCTTTACGCTTGCCTCTCTTTGCGCCTTCAGCGCGCACAACGTTAATACAGGGAGTTACCTTATGATTGTCTGCGACTGTCACGACTGGAACAGAGAACGTCACGCCTTTCATCCGGTTATCGATCAGGCGATACGCTGGATTACTGACACCGACTTCAGCCAGCTCGACACCGGTAAATATGCCATCCTGCCTGAGGATAAGATGTTCTGCCTGGTGCAGGAGATGATGACCGAACCGGCGAGCGCGCGTCGGGCAGAATCCCACTTCAGCTACATCGACATTCAGTTTCTGCTGGCCGGCAGCGAGAATATCGGCGTGGCCCGCGCCCACCCCGATCAGCGAGTGACCGAGGATTTTGCTCAGCAACGCGACGTGGTCTTTTATCAGAAGACGCTGAATGAGTCGGTGATTACACTGCTGCCCGGCATGTTCGCGATCTTTTTTCCGCACGATATTCATCGCCCCTGCTGCGCGCCGGGTGAACCCGCCATTATCCGAAAAGCCGTGATTAAAATTCACCGCGATCTGTTTACCGCCTGACACTGACGGTCGGCCGGGGGTGCCCGCCTGCTATGAAACTGGTCAATACGCGCTGAATCGCGCTAGCATTGAACCAAACCCAGACGCAACGAGGACTCTATGGCTATTAAATTGATCGCTATCGACATGGATGGCACCCTGCTCAATCCGCAGCATGAGATCACGCCGGGGGTGAAATCTGCCCTTGATCGCGCCCGCCAGCAGGGGGTATCGATTGTGCTGACCACCGGCCGGCCGTTTGTGGGTATCCAGCGCTATCTGATGGAGCTGGATATGCAGACCCCCGGCCAGTACGCGATCAGTAACAACGGCGCGCTGGTTCATCAGGCTGAAGATGGTGAGTGCGTGGCGGAAGTGACGCTGACCTTTGACGACTACCTCTATATTGAGCAGCTGGCACGTGAACTTGGCGTCCATTTCCAGGCGTTCGACAAATCCCATCTCTATACACCCAACAAAGATATCAGCGAATACACCATCCATGAGGCGAGCCTGACCGGGATTCCGGTGCGCTATCGTGCGGTGGAAGAGATGGACCGCGCGACGCGCTTCCCAAAACTGATGATGATCGACCGTCCGGCCCTGCTCGACGCGGCGATTGCCCGCCTGCCAGCGCACGCTAAGCAGACCTACACCATCCTGAAGAGTGCGCCTTATTACCTCGAAATCCTCGATCGCCGGGTTAACAAAGGTCAGGGCGTCAGAATGCTGGCGGAGAAGCTCGGCCTGAAGCAGGAAGAGGTGATGGCGATAGGTGACCAGGAGAATGACCTGGCGATGATTGAGTATGCCGGCACGGGTGTCGCCATGGGCAATGCCATTGATTCGGTCAAGGCTATCGCTCAGTTCATCACGAAAACCAATATGGAAGATGGCGTCGCACATGCCATTGAAGAGTTAGTGCTGTAACCGCCCTGCGCTTTCCGGGCCGCGCTGGCCCGGAACCCGGTAAAAAAGCTGCAGCGCAAAACAGAATCGCGTAATTTGTCGGGCAATTCTTCCTGCACGGGTTTCACCATGTCAGAAAAACAGATCACCTTTGCTGCCCGTCAGCATCAGCTCACCAATATCAATGTCTGGACTGCCGACAGCCAGTGGCTGGCATTTGACGTGCGTCCTTCGGGCGCCTCCTTTACCAGCCAGACCATTGAGCGGGTCAATGTGATGACCGGTGAGGTGGAGGTGCTCTATCAGGCGCAGCACGGGGCTCATGTCGGCGTGGTGACGGTCAGCCCCGATATGCCGCCGCGCTACGTCTGCATTCATGGCCCGGAACATCCCGATGCCCGGTGGCAGTATGATTTCCATCACCGCCGCGGGGTAATCGTTCAGAACGCCACCGCCATCAATCTGGATGCCTGCGATATCACGCCCCCCTTTACGCCTGGCGCGCTGCGGGGCGGGTCGCATGTGCATGTCTTCAGTCCCGACGGTTCACGCCTGAGCTTTACCTACAATGACCATGTCATGCATGAACGGGATACCCGGCTGGATCTGCGCAACGTCGGCATCGCGGTGCCGCTGCGCGCAGTCACGCCGGTTAAGCAGCATCCGCGGGAGTATGACGGCAGCTACTTTTGCCTGCTGGTGAGCGAGACGCATCCGGCACCGCAGCCGGGCAGCGACCAGATCAACCGTGCCTATGAAGAGTGCTGGATCGGTAACCGCGGCTATCAGAAACCGGACGGCCGCTGGCAGCGCTGGGCTATCGCGTTCATCGGCGACACGCTGACGGCGGAGGGAGAGAAGCGTCCTGAAGTGTTTGTTGTTGATCTGCCCGAAGACCTGGACGATTACGCCCGGCCCGGTGCCAGCCCGCTGGAGGGCAGCAGTCAGCAGTTGCCTGCGCCCCCGGCTGGCGTCAGGCAGCGCCGTCTGACGTACGGTCGTGGTCTGGCGCTGCAACCGCGCCACTGGCTGCGCAGTGCGCCCGATGGCAGCCAGATTGCGTTTCTGATGGCAGATGACGGAGGGGTGATCCAGCTCTGGACGGTCTCTCCCAACGGCGGCGAACCGCGTCAGGTGACCCGTCTCGGCAGCAGCATTCAGTCCGCCTTCAGCTGGCATCCTGATGGCCAGGCCGTCGCCTTTATCTGTGATAACAGCGTGATGCGATGTGACGCTGAGAGCGGCGAGTGCCAGCGTCTGACGCGCAGAACGGATGACGCCCCCTCAGGCGACGCGGTCGTCTGGTCACCTGACGGCACGCAGATTGCGTATATGCGTGAGGTGGAGGGCTGGCGGCAGCTGTTTACGGTTGCGGCTGAGGGCGCAGCGGAGGCATAGGCTGCGCCTGCGCCAGGCTCTCCTGCGTGTGCGCCAGCTTTTCGCTCTGCAGAATGCGTTCCCGCGGGGAGTCGAGTGATTTATCTTTGTCGCTGCGGTAGTAGTCCCACGGCAGCAGCAGCGTATCCATCACGGCGGAGAAAGGAAGATCGATCAGCGCCAGCGGCTTCAGCGCCCAGCTGGTGTCCCCGTCGGTCAGCATATCCGCGCTGGCCCGGGTGCCTGGATAATAGCCCTGACTCGCACCTGTGTGTGACATCACGCTGGAACAACCGGTTGTCGCCATTGCGCAGCAAACCATTCCAGCCAGAGGTAAGGTCTTCATCAATTTCATTATCATCATCCCTTCAGCCCTGACATGCGCCGGGCTGAGTTGGCTTGCCAGACAACGTCAACACTCTGGGGCGAAGTCCGTTCGGGTCTGACAAAAGGTGTTCTGAGTGTATGTCATTTCCTGAGATTGGCGAAAAAAATTGCATTCTGCACGCTTGAAAATTCTCCTTTGGCACCCATTTTTAGTTTACGGACGCGCTCACCGTCGCCGAAAGGGACAGTGAGGTGCCGGATCCAGCCTGTCCAGTAGTGGAAGGTTGCCAAAACTTGCTGAAATTCAGGAGTCTTAATATGCGTAACTTTGATCTCACCCCACTTTATCGCTCAGCTATCGGTTTCGATCGCCTGTTTAACCTGCTCGAATCAAACCAGAATCAGAGCAACGGGGGTTATCCTCCCTATAACGTTGAACTGGTCGATGAAAATCACTACCGCATTACCATCGCGGTGGCCGGTTTCTCTCAGAGCGAGCTTGATATCACAGCGCACGACAATGTGCTGACTGTACGGGGTGCCCATCCGGAAGAGCAGGCCGAGCGTAAATACCTGTATCAGGGTATCGCCGAGCGTAACTTCGAGCGTAAATTCCAGCTTGCCGACCACATCGTGGTGCGCGACGCCCGTCTCGAAAATGGTCTGCTGAGTATCGATCTTGAACGTCTGGTGCCGGAAGAAGCCAAACCACGCCGTATTGAGATTCTGAAGTAATCATGAAAAACGCCGCGTCAGCGGCGTTTTTTTTGCCCTGTCACCCTACGGCTGCGTTCGCATCGCGAAACGCTGTCCCAGCACGCCGCCAAACACGTTGATCAGCAGGCCGGCAATAATCACCGAGGCGCCCAGCATCTGCTGTCCGGAAAGATGCTCATCCAGCACCAGCGCAGCAGTAATGATCCCGACCACCGGCACCAGCAGCGACAACGGGGCAACGCGCCAGGTTTCGTAGCGGCTGAGCAGATTTCCCCAGATGGCGTAGCCGACGATGGTGGCGACAAAGGCCAGATAGAAGAGCGCCAGTACCGTCTGCAGCCCGATGTGCAGCAGGCTGCTGACGATAGCCTCCTGCCCCTCAAACAGCAGCGAGCAGGCAAAGAAAGGAATGACCGGCACCAGCGCACTCCAGACCACCAGCGACATAATCGGCACGCTGCGATTCCGCATAATGATCTTGTTGGTAATGTTACCCAGCCCCCATGACAGGGCCGCCGACAGCGTCAGCATCATGGTCGTCAGCGTAATGCCGGCGCTGGTCTGTCCTTCCATGCCTGCCGTCGCCAGCAGAAACATCCCCAGCGTGGCGATGATAATCCCGGTGATGTGGTTCCAGCGCAGCTTCTCCGCCAGCAGCAGCGCCCCCAGCAGCAGGGTAAAGAACGCCTGCGCCTGCAGCACCAGGGAGGCCAGGCCTGCTGGCATACCGAGCTGAATCGCCAGGAAGAGAAACGCAAACTGACCAAAACTGATGGTCATACCGTAAACCACCAGCCAGCGCAGCGGGATCGGCGGACGGCGCACAAAGAAAATGGCAGGGAAGGCGACCAGCGTGAATCGCAGTCCGGCGAGCAGAAAAGGCGGCATCCCCTGCAGCCCCAGCTTGATCACTACAAAATTGACGCCCCACGCCACCACCACGCACAACGCTAACAGCATATCTTTTACCGACATCAGAAACTCCTTGAGCCGCCGTCAGGCGGTGATCGCAATCGGGGTCGCGATATCAGCACAGCACGCTTCCCCCACGATGCGAAAATAGTCATCTACAGCCAGCGCGATCGATTTATCCAGCTCGCCCGCGTTAAACCATAACGTTCCGACCTGCTGCAGCCGGGTATCGACCCGCAGCGTCAGCCGGTCATCAAAACTGAATGGCGGCACCGCGCCCATCACACAGCCGGTCAGCGCCTGCGCCAGCTCCGGCGCGGCGAAAGAAGATTTCTTTCCGCCGATGGCGCGCGCCGCACTTTTAAAATTGATCCGGCAGTCGCCCGGCACAATCGCCAGCAGCGGACGCGGCGGCGCGCCGTCCGGCATGACGACCTCCAGCACCATCGCCTTAGCCGCCTGACCCAGTGCATTACCGCGTATCTGGCTGATCTGGTCGGTCTGCCCTATCGCCTCATGCTCCACGACGCGGTAGCTGGCCTGATGCTGATCCAGCAGCGCGGTGATTTTTTCAAACGTCGTCATATCCCTCTCCTTGTCTGGCCCGGACCGGATTAACTCCAGGCGATAGCGTGTTTCATTTTTTTATCGGTCAGCCCGAAAAAGAATCCCATGGTGATGCGGGTATCACCTTCAACCCGATCAATCTCATGATAAAAAGCGGGATTAAACAGATAGATATCGCCACTGCGTGGTGAAAATTCGCAGACTTCGCTGTGTTCAATCACCTCAGCGGGATAGCCCAGCTCACCGGCCGTTTTGAACCGCTCATCCTCCGGTGCCCATTTTTTGTTGTAGATCCGCAGCGCCCCGCCCGCGTTGCACTCCTGCAGGCAGACCACACAGCTGAGCTGATGGAGAATCTGCGTCACCGCCAGCCCGGTTCCGGCGGCATCACGCACGATATTGTCGTTGTGTAACGGGTTCGCGACGCCATCGGCATGAAACCGCACGATAGAACCGGCATAGTCGCCGTGGCCCGGCTCCTGGGCGATGCGCAGGCTCTCCAGCCGCAGCGCATGCTGAACCCAGAGGTAGATCTGCTCACGCAGGGTGGTGAGTGAAGGGGGCAGCGCCGGCTGGATATCGCGCAGCTCGGTAAAATAGTTATCGGGCTCTGCGGTGTGACGCGCCAGATAGGGACCGAGCGTGGTCAGCGCGCCATTCGGATAGTGAGAAACACGGATCTTTTCCCGGCAGCGCTGCAGATCCGCCACCACCGCTTCCCGCACCTCCGGCGTCAGGAAATTACGCAGCACCAGCAGCGGCACACGCGCCGTGACGATGTCATCCAGCCAGGTCGACTCCACAAACATGCTGGGATTAATCACGCGGAACTGATTGAAAATAGCCATGTTTATCACTCCCTAAACGGAATTTCATAGAGTTCATGATTGTTCATTCGCCGCCAGCTGCCGGCGCTGCCTGGTATTGTCACGGGTTCAGAAGCGATCAGCGTGCAATCCTCCTGTTGCCGAAAATGCATCGTAAAATAGTCAGGCCAGGGGGTGTCGTGGGGATACCACTGCCACGCCCAGGCTTTGTCACGGGTGACGAAAATGGCATTGCCTGCGCTGCCGCCGGGTTCCACCTGCGCCATCTTTGCGCGCAGATAGTCGCGGGTGAAGTCGGCGGGCGTGGTCTGATCGACCAGGTAACGCAGGTACTCTTCTGAATCGAAACGGGATTCCGCCAGGCCAAGCTGGCGGTGGATGGTCGGCAGAAAGCCGTTGTGCATCATGTACCACTGATGACCCGCGCTGTGGCGCGTCAGCGGATGAGAAAAGGCCAGCCCCTGATTTTTACTCAGCGTGGCGTGGCGTACATGCACGGCCAGAAACGGACTGCGCAGCCGATCCACATCGATGTCCGGCAGCGCTTCCGCAAACGCGCCCGTGCCGTGCAGGGTGCGGATCTCCCCCGCTTCCAGCCACAGGCAGCCCCAGCCGTTGGGATGGGATTTAATTGGGCCATCGTGTTCGGCTCCTTCGCCGCAGCTCATGGCGCGCGCCGCCTCCAGAATCTGAGCGCTGTCGAACCTGCCATGCGCCAGAATCATTCTGCACATACTTTGTCTCTCCCGGCGGTCACCGGCTGCGCGGCAATCACCTGCTGAAAAAGGGTCATAACGGGCTCCCGCGTCGGAGCGCTGAGGCTGAAGGTCGCCAGAATGCCGGCGTGACGGGTCAGATCGGCGTAGAGCGATGAGCGGGATGACACCTGCAACGCAGGCAACCGGAGGGGGGTAACAGCGCCCCCTGCTGATGCTGTTCAATCCAGCGTTCCGCCGCCTGCAGCTGTGCGGGCTGGCGCAGGCGCAGCTGGCCGACAGCGCGTGACGTGCTCAGGGCAAAGGCAGGCAGGGTGCCTCCCGCCTCCAGCCGGAAAGTCACCTCAGCCCAGTTGATACCGGTCGCCTCCTCAACCAGCGTCGCCACCCCCATGCCAGAGAGCCGGAACCCCATCTCCAGAAAATGCGGCACGCCATTGACCACAATGAAATCGATATGAAACGCGCCCTGACGGTAGCCAAAGGTTTCGCAGCAGAAGGTCATGAGACTGCTGAACGCGGCGGGTAGCGCCGCTGCTGCCATCGCCACATGCCCCGACTCATAAAAGCTGACGCAGCCTTCGCTGTCCCGGTGCTGCTCAATCACCTTCTGGCAGCAGGTCAGCGCCCGGGGATGCCCCTGCGCGACCACACCCTGTAGCGAAAACTCCTCGCCGATCAGGGCGCTTTCCACGATAAAGCCGCTGAAGCCGCGCCCGCCATAGTTCATGGTCTGCACCAGCTGCTTCACCACGCTGCGCAGCTGATCGGCCTGCTCAATCAGCCAGATGCCCAGCCCGCCGCCGCCATCTACCGGTTTGACGACGCAGGGGTAGATCAGCGCCTGCTCCGCATCCAGAATGCTGAGCGGCGAGGCAAAAAAGCGGAACTCCGGCTGCGGGAAGCGCGGCCAGGCTTTTTTCAGCGCCATGCGCTGCGCATATTTATCCAGCGGGATAAAGGCGGCGGGCGCGTCCGGCCCGGCCAGCATGTCGCGCAGTCGCCCGGCGCTGGCGTTGTAGGCTTCAAAGCCCGCCAGCACCACCAGCGGATGCGCCAGTAAACCGGCGTGCAGATAAGCCTGCATCACCTCCCACGGATTCTCAGGGCGGTCGAGGCGAATAATCAGATCAAAAGGCAGCGCCAGGCTTAGTGACTGGTAATCGACAAAGTCGCCCATTTCCGCCAGCACGGTGAAATAGCCTTCGCGCTTTGCCACCGCGCAGTAAGGGTTCTGTCCATCGCGGGTGGCGCCAATTTGCAGAAAAATCTTTTTCATCGCCTCGCCTTACCGGGTTATCGCCCGGAGATGACTTCTGTCACCGTGTCGTTGAGCACACCGTTACTGACCTGAATCACCGCTTTATGGGGATCGAAGCGCAGCACGCGCGACAGGGGATCGGAGCTTTTGCCCTCCAGCAGCGAACTGACCGGCTTGCTCTGCCAGCAGTGGCGCATCTGTGTCAGCGTCATGCCGGAGAGGTGCGTTAACGCCCTGGCCAGCGCGCCATCCTGACTGCGTTGCTCAAGCAGGTCGCGGATAGCAGCCTCCTCCAGCGCGATCTGCTGCCCGGTCAGCCAGTGACCGAGCTGCTGGCCCTGTCCCAGAAAGGGCGAGTAGATCATGCAGATCAGCTGCGCTTCGCTGAGGTCAAACGCCTGCACGGCGAACGCGGCTGCGCGCTGCCGCTGCTGCCGGATCGCGGCGTCATCCTGATAGCGCGCCGCCATCTCGTCGATCAGCTGCGGGGGAAAATCCTTCTTCACCATCAGCCCCAGCGCAAAACGCACATATTCACGGATCCCCTCGGCGTAGCTGCGCTGCAGAAGCGTTTCGGCCCGCAGTCCGCGCAGATGCGCCATCAGCGTCGGGTTACCGCAGTCGGACTCAGAAAAGCTGAACATCAGTTCATCAAAGCGGAAGCCCATAAAGTCGCTGAGCAGCGCCCAGTGCGCACCCGCTTCATAGGCCGTGTCCTGATAGATATTGAAGAAGAGCGGATCGCGCGCCAGCTGGTGGGTGATGCGGTGTGCGGGGGTGAGCTGGCCGGCCCCGTAAATGTCGCTGAAGTAGCGCTCTGCGACGCCATCCAGCGTCTGCAGGAACCCGCTGAAGCCACGGCTTTTTTCCGCGACCGGCGCATCAAACAGTCGTGAGAGGTGCCGCGCCCAGGCCACATAGGCGGCCTGCTCCTGCGGCGAATCGCCGGTGATAATCATATCCACCCCGCCGTTGTAGTCCGCCGCCAGGCCAAAGGAGTTGACCATGCTGAGGTTGCAGGCATTGCAGAAGGTGGAGCGCGCATCGGCGCGAAAGCGGTGGCCATTCATCAGCACATCGTTGCGGTTCTGCTCACGCACGCTGTCCGGCATCGGCAGATCGCGGGCGAAAGGGCGGATCAGCAGACCATCCACCACCAGACAGGTCACCCGTTCATCGTCATGCATCGCCAGCGACTGATAAACGCGATGAATATTATCCATGACGCTCTGGTTCATCGCCGCGTGACGGTTAGTGCTGACCCGCAGATGAAAGGTGGCGCCCTGCTGCTGCCAGATCAGCCCCTGAATGTAGCGCACGTAAGCCACCATGTAGCTGCTGTCTTTGCCGCCGCCATAGGCGAGCAGGACGCGGTTGTTCTCAGGCTGCTTATCGGGTAACGCCGCCAGCAGACGGGCCGAACAGCGCTGAGCCGACGCGATGATGGCCGGTGAGAGATACGCTTCCATTGCTTTCATCATGGCGGGCAGATTATTCATCTTTCACATTTTCCTTAGGTGAACGGCCTGCCGTTATGGCCACAGGCCCGACGGCAGCCGGGCGCTGTGCGCCGTTTAGCGTCATGAATAATTAAGAGATGCAGCCTAAAGTACTTTGAATGTACTCTGTTGAATATGCACAGATCAGCGCGATATGGGGTGGAACAGATGACCGGGGTTATCGGGGAACAGGAGAGTCAGAGCAGCCGTTATCGCCAGATAGCAGAACAGATTAAACAGGCGATCCATGCCGGTTCACTGGCACCCGACAGCCGTCTGCCCTCGGTGCGCACCCTGGCGACACAGTACAATGTCAGCCTCACCACTGCCCTGAAAACCCTGCGTACGCTGGAAGATGAGCGCTACGCCGTCGCCCGCCCGAAGTCGGGCTTTTTTGTTGCCCCACAGCGGCCCGCTTCGCGTGCGTTACCCGCCGTCAGCGAACAGCCGCGCGCCATCGCCCCGCTGGATGAGCAGACCGAGCTGCATCTGGCGATGCTCGGATCAGACTGCCGGGTGCGCCTCGATCTGGCGAACGGCGACAGTGCCCTCTATCCGATCAGGCGGATCGGCCTGCTGATGCGCCAGATGGGTTACAGCAAACCTGCCCTGCTCGGCAATACGGTGAAGGGCACCGGCTATGCGCCGCTGAAAGCGGAGATTGCCCGGCGCGCGGTCGATTACGGCTGCAATATCAGCGCCGACGATATTCTGATCACCAACGGCTGTATTGAGGCGATCTCGCTGTCACTGCGCGCCACGACCCAGCCAGGCGATGTGGTGGCGGTGGAGTCCCCCTGCTATTTCGTCCTGCTGCAGATGCTGCATAACCTCAATTTACGGGTGATTGAAGTGGAAGCCGGGCCGGAAGGCTATGTGAATGTGGCAACCCTCACCCGTCTGTTTCAGCGCAAAGCGGTTCGGGTCTTTCTGACGCTGTGCAACGTCAACAATCCGCTGGGAAAAAGCATTCCCAACGAGCAGAAAGCCTATATTGCGCGCCAGGCCGATGAAAACGATGTGGTGATCATTGAGGATGATATTTTTGGCGATACCGCCTTTGGTGAGCGTCGCCCTTTCCCGATGCGCGCCTTCAGCCCCAACGCTATTCTCTGCAGCGGCTTCTCGAAAACCGTGGCACCCGGCATCCGCATCGGCTGGGTCCACAGCGTCAACTACATGCGTAAGATCGCCTCGCTGAAATATACCTCCACCATGGGCACCTCGGTGCTGTCGCAGGCCGCGGTGGCGGAACTGCTGCGCAGCGGCGGCTATGATGCTCACCTGCGCAAGCTGCGGCGCGAACTGGCGCGGCAAATCAGCGAAATGCGTCAGTCGGTGCTGCGGGAATTTCCGGCCGGGACAACGGTCTCTGACCCGGAAGGGGGATATGTGCTGTGGGTCGCCATGCCGCCGCAGGCGCTGAACGTGCGCGAGCTGTTTCTGAAGGCGCGCAACGCGGGTATCGGGATTGCGCCGGGCCATATTTTTGCCACCGATCAGCGCTACGATCACTGTTTCCGGCTGAATGCCGGTTTTGGCTGGAATGCGGAAGTGGAACAGGCGATCCGACAGCTGGCGCAGTGGTGCCAGCTGTCGTTAACCGACGCGCAGGCTTAGCTGTCGCGCCAGGCGTTCTCCACCTCTTCCGCCAGAATCTGCACCGCCCGCTCGATGTTCTCCGCATCCGGCACGTAGTTCATCCGCATACACTGGTGGGTGTGCGGCCACGCCTGCTCCAGCCCCGGAAAGAAGAAGTGGCCCGGCACCATCAGCACCCCGCGCGCTTTCAGCCGCTGATAGAGCGTTTCCGTGGTGATCGGCAGATCGCGGAACCAGAGCCAGAGGAAAATCGCCCCTTCCGGCTTGTGGATCAGGCAGCGCTCTTCTGACAGATGGCGGCGCAGGATCGCAATCGTCTGCGCAACCTTCTGCTGATAAAACGGCTTAATCACCTCTTCAGAGAGCCGCAGCAGATCGCCGCGACGAATCATCTCATTGGCGATGGCCGGGCCAATACTGCCGGGGGCCAGGCTGATGATGCCGTTCATGTTGCTCAGCGCAGAGATGGTCTTCTCGTCTGCGATAATGATGCCGCAGCGTGCGCCCGGCAGGCCGAGTTTCGACAGGCTCATGCAGAGAATAATGTTGGGATTCCACAGCGGACGCACTTCGCTGAAGATGATGCCGGGGAACGGCACGCCGTAGGCATTGTCGATCAGCAGCGGCACATCATGCTGCTGCGCCAGCGCATCCAGCTGGATCAGCTCCTCATCGGTGATCACGTTGCCGGTGGGGTTGGTCGGACGCGAGACGCAGATCAGCCCGACCTCATCATTCATCGGCAAATGCTCGAAATCGACATGATATTTAAACTGTCCCTCCGGCAGCAGCTCAATGTTCGGCTTCGCCGACACAAACAGCTCCTCTTCCAGACCGGCATCCGCATAGCCGAGGTACTCCGGCGCCAGCGGAAACAGCACCCGCTTTTTACTGCCGTCGGCGCGGCGACCGGCAAACAGGTTAAACAGATAGAAGAAGGCGCTCTGGCTGCCGTTGGTCAGCGCGATATTCTGCGCGGTAATCGGCCAGCCAAGCTGGTCGCGCAGCAGCCCGGCCAGCGACTCCAGCAGCGTCGCTTTGCCGCGCGGGCCGTCGTAATTGCACAGTGCTTCGCTGAGTTTGCCCTCCTCATGCATCTGCTGCAGCAGCTGCTGAAAGTAGTCGTTCATGGCCGGGATCTGCGCCGGATTACCGCCGCCAAGCATGATGGTGCCGGGCGTACGCAGGCCTGCGCCCATATCTTCCATCAGACGTGAAATGCCGGAATGTTGGGTAAATTTGTCGCCGAACTGAGAAAAGGACATAGCGGTTAAAAATTTGTGATTGCGAATCGGGGGTTCACCATAACGCCCGCCACCGGCGGGCGCAATGGAAAGGCGTGGTGATTATTTCAGCGCCTGAGGGTTAACGCAGTTTTTATCGACGTTTCCGCCGAGCGCGGCGATAAGATTCTCTACCGCATCCTGCATCATGCCGTAGCGGGTTTCGTGGGTGGCAGAACCGATGTGCGGCAGCGTCACCACGTTCGGCAGCGACAGCAGCGGAGAGTCGGCAGGAACCGGCTCCTGCTCAAACACATCCAGCCCGGCGGCGTGCAGTTTACCCGCCTGCAGCGCGGCGATCAGCGCCTTCTCATCCACCACCGGCCCGCGACCGGCGTTGATCAGTACCGCATCCGGCTTCATCAGTTCCAGCTCGGCGGCCCCAATCAGATGGTGGGTTTCGTCAGTCAGCGGCAGGCTGATGCAGACAAAATCACTCTGCTGCAGCAGCTCTTTCAGTTCGCAGCGCTGCGCGCCAAAGCGCGACTGCGCCTCCTCATGCTCACGGCGGGCGTTGTAGAGGATTTTCATGCCGAAGCCAAAGTGGGCGCGCTGCGCCAGCGCCATCCCGATCCGTCCCATGCCGAGAATGCCCAGCGTTTTATGGTGTACGTCGATGCCGAACTGCGCCGGTCCGATGCTCTTCTGCCAGTGGCCCGCTTTGACCCAGGCATCCAGCTCCGGCACCCGACGCGCGGTGCTCAGCACCAGCGCCATCATGGTGTCAGCCACGGTTTCCGTCAGCACGGTCGGGGTGTGCATCAGCACCACATGACGCGCATTCAGCGCCGCCACGTCGAAATTATCATAGCCCACCGAGACGCTGGAGCAGACGCGCAGATTAGGCATGTTCGCCAGCAGCTCGCCATTCACTTTTCCGCCCGATCCCAGCAGGCCCTCGGCCTGGCGGAACGCCGCAGCGTGCTGCTGCTGGCTCTCTGGCGAAAGATTGCTCACTTCCGTCACGTCACACTGTTCAGCCAGGCGCGCATAGAGGTCGTCAGGCAGTTTTTTATAGAGAATTACAGCGGGTTTCATTCAGTGGCTCCCGATCAAACAAATAAGTAGCGGGCGGCTTGCGGGCCGCCCGGAGAAAACAGAGACTGACGTTTACGCCCGGGCGGCCTCCGTACAGGCCCGGCAAGGCCTGTGCGAACGGAGCAGGCGTTGTGGACCTGCACCGGGCCAGCCCGCTTCAGCGTTTACGCTTTCAGGCCGGTTTTGCGCCCCGCAGCGGCGGCGCTTTGTTCTGCGCCGGTTTCACTATCAGCGTCAGCCACACCGACACCAGCAGAGCCGAACCCATAAAGATGTAGGAGGCTGCCGGGCTGCCGGTCGCCCCATTAAGATAGCCGACGATCCATGAACCGATAAATGACCCCAGTGCACCCATACTGTTGATCAGTGCCATTGCCCCGCCCGCGACGTTGCGTGGCAGCATCTCAGGAATAATGGCGAAGAACGGTCCGTAAGGGGCATACATCGCGGCACCGGCAATCACCAGCAGGGTGTAGGAGGCCCAGAAGTTGCTTGAGCCGACCAGGTAAGAGCCAAGGAACGCCAGCGCCCCCACCAGCAGCAGCGGCCAGACAAACAGTTTACGATTCTGGGTTTTGTCCGACGCCCAGGAGACCACGACCATCGCAATGGTCGCCGCCAGATAAGGCACCGCTGACAGCCAGCCCGCTTCAACCATGCCCATCTGTGTGCCGTTACGCAGAATCGACGGCAGCCACAGCACAAAGCCATACACACCGATGCTCCAGGCAAAATATTGCAGGCAGAGGATGATCACATTGCGGTTGCGGAACGCTTCACCGTAGTTACGCACCGCCTTGATGTTTTCCTGCTCTTTTTGCAGTTCAGCCTGCAGGGCCGCTTTCTCTGCATCGCTCATCCAGCGCGCCTGAGACGGCTTATCCTGCACCAGGAACCACCAGGCAATCGCCCAGATGACCGCCGGAATCCCTTCAATGATAAACATCTCACGCCAGCCGAAGGATTCGATCAGATAGCCCGACACCACCGACATCCAGAGCACCGTGACCGGGTTCCCCAGGATCAGGAAGGTATTGGCGCGCGAACGTTCCGATTTGGTAAACCAGTTACTGATGTAAATCAGCATGGCCGGCATCACCGCCGCTTCCACCACGCCCAGCACAAAGCGAATCGCTGCCAGCATCGGAATGTTGCTGACCACACCGGTCAGCGATGCACAGCCACCCCACAGGATCAGGCAGCCGAAAATCAGTTTCTTCACGCTGCGGCGTTCGGCATAGATTGCGCCCGGGATCTGGAAAAAGAAGTATCCCAGGAAGAACAGCGCGCCCAGCAGCGAGGACATGCCTTTGGTGATGCCAAGATCGTCATTAATCCCGGCGGCAGAGGCGAAGCTAAAGTTTGCACGATCGAGATACGCCAGGCTGTAGGTGATAAACACGATGGGCATGATGAACCACCAGCGTTTTGGCGCGATTGTCTGCTTTTTCATCGGGAACTCCTGTGTCTGTAGAGGGGCGCGTGAACTACTCGTCGCCCAGTTGCTGACGCGTCGGCAGACCTTCGCTGTCACCAATGACCTGAATCGCCATCGAACCAATTTTATTGCCGCGGCGAATCGCCTGCGGCAGCGTCTGACCTTCCAGCAGGGCGCTGATCACGCCGACGGCAAAACCGTCACCGGCCCCTACGGTGTCGACCACGTTGTCGACTTTTATCGCCGCAACCTGTCCCTGTTCACCCTGTGCGGTTTTGTACCAGGCGCCGTCACAACCGGTTTTAATCACGACCGCTTTCACACCCTTATCGAGATAGAAATCTGCAATCGCTTCCGGCTGACGGTAACCGGTCAGGATCAGCCCCTCTTTTTCGCCTGGCAGTACCCAGTCGGCATACTCCGCCAGCAGATTGAGCTGCTTACGCATCTCCTCTTCACTGCGCCACAGCACCGGCCGCAGATTCGGATCAAACGAAATGGTTTTCCCGCGCGCGCGCATCTCTTTGGCCGTGTGCTTCAGCAGTTCCAGTGAACTCTCCGAGAGCGCTGCCGCCACCCCGCTGAGGTGCAGATGGCGTGCCGAGCCAAAGTAGTCCGCGTCAAAATCGTCAACCGACAGATGGCTGGCCGCCGAGCCTTTACGGAAATACTCGACCAGCGGGTCAGAGCCATCATCGACTTTGGATTTCAGCTGGAAACCGGTGGGATAACGGTTATCGACCGTGACCCGGGCGTGGTCAATACCCTCTTTTTTCAGCTGCTGGCAGATAAAGCGACCAAAAGCGTCATCGCCAACCCGGCTGACCCAGCCCACTTTCAGGCCAAGACGCGCCAGGCCGGTCGCGACATTAAGTTCTGCGCCTGCTGCGCGTTTAACAAAGGTCTCTGCGGCGGCGAGATCGCCGGTTTCACGGGCGACAAACATCGCCATCGCTTCCCCGATGGTGACCACATCAAGCGGACCGGTGTGATATTGGGTGTGATGACTCATTTTTACTCCTTACACATTGCGCAGCAGCGACACATAGTGGCGCGTCACCGCAATCAGATCGTCGCCTTCCAGCGGAAATTCAATACCGCGCGGCACCGAGCCGGGCAGCTGTTGCAGCAGGTCACGCCAGCCAGCGTCCGCCTCATCCAGCGCAATTGCCCGGAAACTCTCCTGATGCGGAACGGCGGCTTTGACGTGCACATAGCCGACCTGCGCGGCCAGCTGCTGCGCGGCCTGGAAGGCGTTTTCGCCGGTCCAGCACCAGTTCCCCATGTCGAAGGTCATCGTGATCGGTAGCCCGGCTTCTCTGATCGCCGTGAAAAACGCGACGGAGGGGGCGAGTTTGCCCTGTTCGGTCTGATCGTTTTCCACCGTCAGTTCACACGGCAGTGCTGCCAGATGCGCCTGCAGCGTTTCACGGTGAAGTGCGCCGGTGAAATGTCCCAGCGCGACTTTCAGCCGCTGCGCATTTAACTGGCGTGCTTCTTCAACGTAGTGGGTTATGCGCGGATTGATTTCGCCGCCGTCACAAAACAGCGTATCGGGCACCGAATAGCTTGCCTGAAGCTGATGCTGTGCCACCGCCTGCGCCAGGGCGGGCAGATCGGCCAGCGCCGCGTCATCAAGCAGTTCGCGGCGGATTTCGACGCCATCAGCACCAGCCTGCTGAATGATCGGCAGCAGCGCAGTCTGGCCGCCGAGTGCGGCGATCTGCGCATGGCCATAAGCGGCGGTCACCACAATGATGTCAGGTTTCATGTTCTGCTCCATGGCAGGTTTTTGCGCGTAGCGGATACAAAAACCCTAAATGGAACCGGTTCCAAAGCAAAGCAGCAAACTGTGAAACTATGATCGTGCTCACGAAGCGAGCACGAAGAGCGGTCTGAGGCTTACAAACGCAGGATTGTACGCTAAGTGCATTTCAGTCAGTTCCGCTGAATGAAAAAAGTGAGGATTTTTATCATTTTAAGAGGGATGCGGATAGCTATGAAGTCATCGTTACTGAAAAGCGTTAGCGGGATTAATGCAAAAACGGATCGGAAAAAACAAAAACCGTCATTTTATGATGCTGGTAAATTTAATTCCTTTGTTTCCATCCTATTATTGCTCAGCGTCATTTATAGTCGGTAATAAGACAGCAAACGGAGGTTTTGCAGATGAAATGGATTTTAATAACACTATTACTTGCTTCAGGATTAACAACGGTTTCAGCCCAATCCGATCAGGACATAGAAAAGGAACTCTCCACTGCCACTCTATTTTCGATGGGCTTCAATGGATTTATTACGAAGTAAATGCCGCAACAACTGATATACGAAAAAACTTTAAAAGATAACAACTCCGTAAAGATATTTGAAAGTGTGATGGAATCTGCAACCGCCACGCCTGAAGGTAAAGCCTGGGCGGCATGCGGTCTTTGGCAGAAAAAAGAGATAGACAAAATAAAAGTAAGAAAAGAATATAACGATCTGCCTGTAACGCTATTAACGGGCGACATCCTCAGGCAGGAATCCTTAGAAAAGGTTATCGAAAATATACGACTACACGGATGCAAATTAAGGAGATCGAAATGAGAAACATAGATAAGTCAGAAGCCGAACGCGTTGCTGGCGCCGTGAATATGAGTGATTCAGGCGAGCCAGAAAAAAATTTATTATCTTCGGGGGAAGCCCGGATGAATGGTTTGATAATATAAAAGTTTTCTCGACGCCAGGCCCAGGCCCTCTCAGCGTGTGTGCTGTTAATTTAACTCACTCCGGCCTGCCTTTGTAAGCCAGTAAGAAGCCTGTCCTGAGCAGGCTTCTTTCGTCCCTTTCGACAATACCTTAACGGCACACTCTCTGATTTGCCCGCTCAGCCCGAAGTAAGAACAAACCTGCACCTCAGGGAAGCGGCTGGCTGGAGCCGCGAACAATCAGTTCGCCGGAGAACACCTGTTCGGCAACCGGCAGGTCACTGCCATCAATACGGGCAATCAGTCGCTCCAGCGCACTGAAGCCAATCTGCCAGGTCGGCTGTTTCAGCGTGGTAATCCCGACACCGGCCAGCGCCGCCCACTCCAGTTCATCGAAACCGAGCAGGCCGATATCGCGGCCCCACTGCAGGTTGAGTCGCTGCAGCGATCGCGCCACCTGCAGCGTCAGCGCCCCGTTGGCGACCATTACCGCACAGCGTTTGCCCGCATGCTGCTGATGGAATGCCAGCAGCGCCGCGTCGAGCGCATCGGGCTGATGCAGCACCACTTCCACATTCTGATGCTCAACCTGCGGATGCGCCGCCAGCAGATGGCGGAACGCCTGCAGACGCTCGCGGCGCGTATTGACACTGCCCAGCGGCTCACTGAGAAACATCAGTGCCTCATAGCCATTGTCGACCAGATGGCGCGTAGCGGTTTCCGCGGCTTCGGCGTTATTCAGGCCCACCACATCGCAGGGAAAATCGGGGATTTTGCGGTCAATCAGCACCATCGGCAGCAGGGACTGCTGCAGATGATTCAGCACCTCTTCGCGCATCCCGACCGCATTGACTACGATGCCTTCAACCTGATAACTGCTCAGCAGCTGGAGGTAGTGCTGCTCCAGATCCACTTCGTTGTTGGTATTACACATCAGCAGCGTAAAGCCCTGCTCTCGACAGGCGGCTTCAATGCCACTCATGACATCGACGGAATAGGGGTTGGTGATATCGGCGATAATCAGCCCAATCAGGCGCGTACGCCCGCGTTTCAGACCGCGTGCCATCTGGCTCGGACGATAGCTGAGGTCCGCTATCGCCTGTTCAATCCGCGCTTTCAGATCGGCGGAGAGCAGATGCAGTTCACCGTTCAGATAACGTGAAACGCTGGTTTTACCGGTCCGAGCCGCGTGAGCAACATCGCTGATGGTGGCGCGAGGCGGCCTGGTTTTCATGAGATATCCTGCAAAATTATAAATTCGGCAGAGACTAGCACAAGCGCAGCCCGGAGCAAAAAGCGCTACGCCGGTAATTGCAGCCAGGGCTGCCACAGGGTCTGTAACGTCTCCGGCGGCGCACCCTCGATCAGCCGGACAATCATCTCCGCCACCTGCTCTCCGGCCTGATGTGGCGTTGCCTGACGAATCGCGACAATGGGATGATCGAGAATCGCATCCCCCGGTAATCCCTCCCAGCCTGCCAGCAGGATGGCATCCTCACCCGCTGCGCGTCCGGCCTGATGCAGCGCCACAGCCGCGCCTTCCGCCAGCGCACCACAGTCGGTGATGATCACCTCCGGCATCGGCCCCTCTGCCAGCCACTGCCGGGTCTGCTGATAGCCGGCACGGCGCGTCGGTGCCACTGCCGCCATCGCATAAGGCGCGAGATCACCCAGCGCCGTCAGATAGCCCTGACGCCGGTCGCGCGCGCGGCTGCTGTTCTCCTCACTGCCAAGCCAGGCGATCCGCCGCCGTCCCTGTGCCAGCGACCACTCCACCGCCAGC
The DNA here is from genome assembly GCF_000255315.1 of Pantoea sp. Sc1. Taxonomy (NCBI): domain Bacteria; kingdom Pseudomonadati; phylum Pseudomonadota; class Gammaproteobacteria; order Enterobacterales; family Erwiniaceae; genus Pantoea; species Pantoea sp. Sc1. The sequence goes on along the minus strand of NZ_AJFP01000001.1, from coordinate 896,621 downwards.
TGCGAACCGGCAAGGTGGTCAACATCAAACCAGGCATAGGTGGCGGGCAGATCGCTGCGGCCCAGCGTCAGAAAGCGAAAATCGGTCTGCAGCAGCGCATGAAGCCGACAGTCATCTGGCCGGGTGTGGCCGATAATCAAAGCATCGACAGCCCCGCTGCGCAACAGGCGGGTGAGCGCCGGAGGATTCTGCTGCTTATCTGTCAGCAGCAGCAGGTTAATATCATAACCGGCCAGGTGATGCTCCAGTGCCAGTAACATGTCACTGAAATCGCTGCCACTCAGAGGCGAAGCCCCCGGCGGACAGACCAGGCCCACCGCATTAGCGCGACCGGTTTTCAGCCGTCTGGCCGCCGCATTAGGCCGGTAGCCGCGCCGTTGCGCCTCCGCTTCGATGCGTTTACGCGTCTCCTGAGCGACATCCTGGTAACCATTGAGGGCGCGGCTGACGGTGGTGACAGAGAGACCTAAAACCGCCGCGATGGCTTTAAGAGACATAGGGGAATTTCCACTGATCAATTTTTGATCAGGCTACCATAAAGCCTCTGCTGGCTCTATCCACAGAACGCTTTCTGGTGCTTTTAACGTGAGGCTTTCCAGAAAAAAGGGCGCCCCCGAGAGGGGGCGACCACGGTTAGCCCAGCGGGGTGAGTGTGATCTCAACACGACGGTTTTGCGCTTTGCCGGCTTCGGTGCTGTTGGTGGCAACCGGGTTATCCGGGCCTGCACCCTGCGTACGCAGGCGATCGCTGGCCACGCCCTGCACGATCAGCGCGCTGGCGACACTTTCAGCACGCTGCTGAGAGAGACGCATATTCAGCGCACGGGTGCCGGTGCTGTCGGTGTAACCCACGACGTTTACCGCCGTTTTTGGATACTCTTTCAGCACCATTGCAACACCGGTCAGGGTGTTTGCGCCTGCGGGTTTCAGATTGCTGCTGCTGGAGTCGAAGGTGACATTGTTAGGCATGTTCAGGACGATGTTATCGCCATTACGGGTCACGCTGACGCCGGTGCCGCGCATCTTGTCACGCAGTTTCGCTTCCTGCACGTCCATGTAGTAGCCCACGCCACCGCCCAGTGCCGCGCCGCTTGCGGCACCAATCAGAGCACCTTTACGGCGATCTTTCTTCGACGATGAAAGCACGCCGACACCGGCACCCACTAATGCGCCGAGGCCCGCGCCTACGCCTGACTTACCCGCCTGTGATTCACCGGTGTAAGGATTGGTGGTGCAGCCAGGCAGGGCCAGGCTGCCGCTCAGTAACAGGGTGATCGCGATTAATTTCTTCTGCATTTTTGTTCCCTTACAGTCGAGACACAGGGGAAAACCTTCCCCATAAGTGGCACGATTATGCCGCCTGTGGAACAGGGATGTATGAGGAAAAATCCTGATTTATGGAGAATCAGCGGGTAATGGCATCAGGATGGCAGAAACAGTTGCTCTGATGATCGTTTATCAGCCCGCAGGCCTGCATAAAGGAATAGCAGATTGTCGGGCCGATGAATTTAAAACCACGCTGCTTTAACGCCTTTGAGAGCGCAATGGCCTGCTCTGACGTGGTGGGGGCCAGGCTGTAGTCGGGATAATGGTGAACGATTTGCACGTTATCGACAAATTGCCAGACGAACTGGCTGAAATCCTCACCTTTCGCCTCCATTTCCAGGTAAGCGCGGGCATTCGCGATAATGGCGGCGATTTTGCCGGGATGGCGGATAATGCCGCTGTTCAGCAGCAACTGGTCGATCGCTGGCGCGTCCATCTGCGCAATCGCCTGCGGATCGAACTGGTGAAACGCCGCGCGATAATTTTCCCGCTTTTTCAGCACGGTGATCCAGGAGAGTCCCGCCTGCTGTCCTTCCAGACAGAGCATCTCAAACAGCGCACGCTTGTCTCTCTGCGCCACCCCCCATTCCCTGTCGTGATAAGCCAGATAGAGGGGATCCTGTGTTACCCAACCACATCGTTGCATCGCTTTGTTCCTTTTAACGAGAATATTTTAGCGGTCCGCTTGATCTTAAAATTAATCGGTTGATAGTTAAACGATCAGCGGTTAAATAACAGAGACAGCGCGAATTTTAATTACGACGCCGGATAATAACTTCAGCCCTGCCTGGAGAAGAGATGTCGCCGAAAAGCGGTTGGAAAGGTCTGAGAACCTGCTGTGCTGCATGGCTGTTAATCTTAATGGCACCGGCTTTTGCCCGGAGCGGCCTCTCTGCGCCGCCGCACGCCGACTTTCTGCCGGACTACGACACGATACTGGCAGAGAAGATCGCGCTGACGCCCCTCACCTTCAGTGACGAAAACCGCGCCCTGTTTGAAGCCGCCATTAACTCTCCCACCGCCTCACCCATCGCGCTGCACAGTGAAACCGGCAGCGCAGGCACCACCCCGCTGGGAAAACGCTACCGGGCTGGCGTGGATATGCCTGTTGCGCCGTCGCTCACCACCGGGCCGGTGGCGCAGTATGCCGTCGATCCGCAACCTATAAACTGTCTGCAATGTGACTACAGCGATCAGCAGAGTCGCGAGCAGAGTGCCAGCGTCGGCTGGCGCATCGATTCGCAGCAGGGATGGATATCGCCCTGGGCGCAGCTCAGCTATCGCTATCTGCTGGCGGAGACGCCCCAGACTCCCCGCCGCGAGGCGACGAACGGCCCGGATCAGAGCGAGGGCATCGACCTGAGTATCGGGGCGCAGCTGCCGCTGAACGACAATCTGGCGGCTTTCGCCTCATTTTCACAAAACGAAGCGCTGAATAATCAGGAACAGCAACTTTACAGCTTCGGCTTCAGCGCCAGCTTCTGAGCGGGGCATAAAAAGAGAAAGGCGGTCGGGCGTTTAAAATATAATGAGCCTGCTAATCATTATACTGGTAACACTATGCGCAACGATCTCACTCTTATTGGCCGCGAAATCGCGGTTTTTCTGCTGGCAGCGCTGTTTCTTGCCCTCACCATCGTTCCTGTCTACATCGACGTCGCCTGGATGAACGACGCACTGCATGAGACCTCATTCACCGAAACCACTCAGGAAGTGATGCTGGCGACCATCGCCGCACTCTTTTTTATCGCGGCCCGACGCCGTCCCGATCAGCGCGGCGCGCTGACTCTGGTCGCCGGTTTTTACGCCTGTATGCTGATCCGTGAACTCGACTTCGTGTTTGATGCCATTCAGCATGGCAGCTGGGTCTGGTTTGCGCTGGCCGTCACCGCGGGCTCACTGGCCGTCGCGCTGCGCACGCCGAAAAAAAGCGTGCATGCGCTGGCTGCCCTGGTGCAGCACCGCAGCTGGCCGGTCATGGCCTCCGGCTTTTTAGTGGTGCTGGTCTTCTCCCGACTGTTTGGTGTGCATGTGCTGTGGCAACACCTGATGCTGGGGGATTACAACCGGGTGGTGAAAAACATGGCCGAAGAGGGGACTGAGCTGCTGGGATACAGCCTGTGCTGGCTCGCCTCGGTTCGCTATGTATGGCAGACCCGCCCCGCCGCTGCCGCCCTTACCGTGCGCGCACCGGAATCTGTACCGGTCCGCCATGCCACGTCGCCGGTGACCTCACACTGACCCGCACTCCTGCTTTTTAAGCGATCCCCTCCGTTAAAAAAGGTACAATAACCCCTTCTGCGCCGGCGACAGGTTCCCGGCGCAAGGTGTTCGTTAACCTCAGGTCTTTTCATGTCAGCTAAAATCTTAACTTCAACGCTCATTGGCCTGGATGCCTTCCGACAGGATCCGCTGACTGCCCTGCAGCAGGCGGAAAAGGGCACGCTGGCGGTGTTAGATAACTATGCGCCGGTGATGTATGCCATCACCCCGGCGCGTCTGGCCGAGCTGCTGGCGCTGGAAGCAGCCGCCCGGCAACCGAATGATGTGGCGCTGGATGACAGCCTGTATGACGATGCGCCCGCCGCGATCCACACACCGGCCGGGAAGTTCGCCATGTATCCGGGCTGGCAGCCGGATGCCGACTTTACGCGCCAGGCCGCGATCTGGGGCGTGGCGCTGGCTGAAGCCGTCACGCCGGGCGAGCTGGCGGCCTTTGTCGCCTATTGGCAGGCGGAAGGCCGGATGTTCCATCATGTCCAGTGGCAGCAGAAACTGGCGCGCAGCATCCAGATGAACCGCGCCGCAAATGGCGGGCAACCGAAGCGTGATATCACCCAGTTGCCCGATCCTGACCGTACCATTCCCGATGGTTTCCGAGGTGAATGATGAAAACGCCAAACGATCTCTTTAGCCGTCTGAAAAAAATGATGCCTGAAGGCACCCGCCCCAAATTTGCCAATGGCCAGGAGCTGCTGGCGTGGAATCAGGAGCAGGGTCGCCTGCGCTCAGAGGCGATAGTACGCGAGAACCGCGCCATGAAAATGCAGCGCGTGATGGGCCGTTCCGGCATTCGCGAACTGCATATCAACTGCTCGTTTGATAATTACCGGGTTGAGAATGAGGGCCAGCGTAAGGCGCTGGAGCTGGCACGGCAGTATGCCGCAGAATTTGACGGCAGCATCGCCAGCTTTGTCTTTTCAGGACGTCCCGGCACCGGTAAGAACCATCTGGCCGCGGCGATCGGCAATGACCTGATCCTGCGCGGCAAAAGCGTGCTGATCGTGACGGTCGCCGACCTGATGTCGAGCATGAAGGGCACCTTCAGCGGCAGCAGCGGCATTACCGAAGAGCGGCTGATTCAGGATCTGAGCAGTGTCGACCTGCTGGTGATCGATGAGATCGGTATGCAGAGCGAATCGCGCTATGAAAAAGTGATCATCAACCAGATCGTCGATCGCCGCTCCTCCTCCAAACGCCCGACCGGCATGTTATCGAACCTCGACCATGCCGGTATGAATGCCCTGCTGGGCGAGCGCGTGATGGATCGTATGCGGCTTGGCAACAGCCTGTGGGTGCGGTTTGACTGGGAAAGTTACCGCAGCCGGGTGCGCGGCGACGAATATTAATTCCACCGCGCTGATGTCTCTTTCCGCAGGTGCGGCTCTCCTTCCGGGGCCGCACCGCTGTCCTCTCGTTCTCTCCCTCTTATCTGAAACGCGCACCGTTTCGCTTACCCGCCCGCCTGCTGCCGAGGGTTATCCCTGATAGCGAGGTTGTGTGAAACAGCACACAAAAGTGTCAGATCAACGTTTCTCACGGGCTGATACACTGAAATCTGTCTCCTCTGTTGGGTGGATCCGTGATGAAAACAAACGGCAAAGGCCCTGCACTCCTGCGACTGAACAATCAGAAACGGGTAATGGCCCGGTTACGTAAACTGCGCGTCACGTCGCGTCAGGATCTGGCGGAGGCACTGGAACTCAGTAAGAACACCGTCTCACTTATCATCGATGACCTGCTGGATCAGGGGCTGATTGAGGAGCTGGGACCGGTCAGCGTGGCGGCCGCCGGACGGCCTAAAATCGGCATCGCCCTGCGGCCGGAAAAGCTCAAGAGCGCGGGCATTATGGTGGAACGCAACGTCATCCACTGGCGGGTCTGCGACTACTTTTCGCAGGTGCTGGCGGAACAGACGCTGCGCACCGATACCAGTAACCCGACCCGCCTGCTGGCGGAGCTGGCGATGCTCTGCCGGGAACTGACAGAGCGCTATCCCGATCTGCTTGGCTTCGGCCTTGGCTTTCCCGGCATCGTCGATCCCCGCCGTGGCTGGATGCATCTCTCCCTGCCGCTTGAATGGCAGGATGTTGACCTGCTGAGCACGCTGCGCAGACACGTTCGCCTGCCCATCCGCATCATGAACAATGTCAAAGCGGCGGCGCTGCTGGCCGTCGAGCAGCACGGACTCTCCGTGGAGAGCGGGCATTTTTATCTGCGGATTGCCGAGGGCATCGGCGGCGCACTGATCCAGCATGGCGACGTGTTTACCGGGCACAGCTGGACCGCGGGTGAGGCGGGACATCTGATCGTTCAGCCTGGCGGGCCACGCTGCAGCTGTGGCCGGCGCGGCTGTCTGGAGGCGCTGGTCAGCAAACCTGCCGTGAATCAGCTGCTGGCGCAGCATCAGCCTGGCCTGAGCTGGCAGAACCGCGACAGCGCGCCACGCGTGGTGGATACGGTGATGACCCAGGCGGGGGGCTATCTCGGTGCGGCGCTGAGTCAGATCATGCTGCTGCTGAACCCCGCCACCATCATCATTGATTGCCCGTGGAGCGCCAGCGAGCTTTTCTGCAAAGCGGTGCGTGACACGGCGCAGGGCAACGCCTTCGCCTTTACCGCCACGCACACCCAGCTGCACTTCCCCGCGACCCGGATTGATCCGGCGAACGGGCTGGCGCTGGCGGTACTGGAGCAGAGTGAGCAGCGGGTGTGAGGCCGCAGAGACTCTTCCCTACAACACATTCTCCCCGTGATGCTGCCGGTATTCTTTCGGGGTGGTGTCGTAGCTTTTGCGGAAGACCGAGTAGAAATACTGCAACGAGGGGTAGCCGCACATCTGTGAGATCTCATTGATGTTAAGTGAGGAAGACGCGAGCAGTTCGCGCGCTTTTTCCAGCTTTTCGCGGTGGATCATCGCATGAATGGTGTCGCCGGTTTCATCACGGAAGCGTTTTTCCAGATTGGAGCGTGACAGCCCGACCGCATCCAGCACCTGCTCCACCTTGATCCCCTTGCAGGCATTAAAGCGGATGTAGTGCATCGCCTGAATCACCGCCGGGTCGCGCAGCGAGCGGAAGTCGGTCGAGCGGCGGGCGATCACTTTTACCGGCGGCACCAGAATGCGCTGAAGCGGCAGAGGCTGCTTATCCAGCAGCCGGTGCAGCAGCTTGGCCGCCTGATAACCCATCTGCCGCGAGCCCTGCGCCACGGACGAGAGCGCCACGCGCGACAGATAGCGGGTCAGCTCCTCATTATCAATCCCGATCACCGTAAGCTTCTCCGGCACCGGAATTTTCAGGTGTTCGCACGCCTGCAGCAGGTGCCGCGCCCGTGAGTCGGTGACGGCGATAATCCCGGTTTGCGGCGGCAGCGTCTGCAGCCAGTCGGCGAGCCGGTTCTGGGCGTGCTGCCAGTTGGCAGGCGCGGTTTCCATTCCCTGATAGACCACGCCCTGATAGCGTTCGCGCCCCACCAGCTGGCGAAACGCCTGTTCCCGCTCCTGCGCCCAGCGCTTGCCGCTGGAGGCCGGTAATCCATAAAAGGCAAAGCGATTGATCCCCTTCTCTTTCAGGTGCAGAAAGGCTTTCTCTACCAGCGCGGCGTTGTCAGTGGCGATGTAGTGCACCGGCGGATAATCTTGCGGCCGGTGGTAGGAGCCTCCGACGCCCACTATCGGCACGGAGACATTCGACAGCAGGGTTTCGATGGAGCGATCGTCGTAATCGGCGATCACCCCATCTCCCAGCCATTCGCGGATGTTGTCGATGCGGCAGCGGAAATCTTCTTCGATGAAGATATCCCAGTCAGTCTGCGATGCCTGCAGATACTCCCCGACCCCCTCCACAACCTGGCGGTCATACACTTTGTTGGCGTTAAATAGCAGGGTAATGCGATAGCGTTTGTCATGCATGGTGGCGCGTTCCCTTAAATGCTCAGCGCATTGCATAGCACGGCTGACAGGGGCAAAAAAATTGTTTGCGCCACAATGTGATCGTCCGCGCGATTACACCCGACGCCGCGTGGCCGTATCCATCCACACCGCCAGCAGCAGAATCGCCCCTTTGACGATGTACTGCCAGAAGGTCGGCACATCCATCATGCTCATGCCGTTATCCAGCGATGCCATGATAAAGGCGCCCATCACCGCCCCCGCCACGGAACCGACGCCCCCGGCCAGACTGGTGCCGCCGATGACACAGGCGGCGATCGCGTCGAGTTCCGCGATGTTACCCGCCGACGGCGAGCCAGCGCCCAGCCGCGAACTGAGGATCAGCCCGGCAATCGCCACCATCACGCCGTTGATGGCAAACACCGCCAGCTTGGTGCGCGCCACGTTAATGCCCGAAAGGCGCGCAGCATCGATATTGCCGCCGATGGCGTAGATACGACGGCCAAAGGCGGTGCGGGTAGCCATAAACATGCCCGCCAGCAACAGCATGACCAGCAGCAATACCGGCGTCGGCACGCCGCGATAGTCATTGAGTAACCAGATGGCCCCCAGCACCAGAATCGCGGTGATCGCCTGACGGCCCACCGTGCCGCTGGCCGCGCCCTGCGGCAGCCCGAGCTGCTGACGGCGCAGCCGCAGACGCCACTGCCACAGCATAAACAGCGCCAGACCGACAAAACCAAAGCCGAAACCGACGCCGTCCGGCAGATAGCTCTGACCAATCTGCGACATTCCCGGCGTAATCGGCGCCACCGTGGTGCCGTCGGTAATCCCGACTAGGATGCCGCGAAACGCCAGCATCCCCGCCAGCGTGACGATAAACGACGGCACTTTGCGGTAGGCCACCCACCAGCCATTCCAGGTGCCGAGCAGCAGCCCCATCACCAGCGTCACCACGATAGTCAGCGGCAGCGGCCAGCCAAGCCAGACGTCGAATATCGCCGCGGCTCCGCCGAGCAGGCCCATCATCGAACCCACCGACAGGTCGATCTCCGCCGAGATAATCACGAACACCATGCCGACGGCCAGGATGCCGGTGATGGCGGTCTGACGCAGCAGGTTAGAGACGTTACGCGCACTGAGCCATGCGCCATCGGTGGTCCAGGTAAAGAACAGCGCAATCACGACAATCGCGCCCAGCATTACCAGCACCTGCAGGTCAGGCAGCGTGAACCTGCCCGGTGACGGTTTGCCCGGCGTGCCGGAGAGGCGGCTTTGGGTACTTTCACTTTTAAGCATAATGTTCACTCCGCAGGGCAGCTTCCATCACCTGCTCCTGAGTCAGGTTATCGTTAACTAAATCGGCTTTGATCTGCCCTTCATGCATCACCAGCACCCGATCGCTCAGGCCCAGCACTTCCGGCAGCTCAGACGAAATCACAATGACGGCGATCCCCTGCTGAACCAGCGCATTGATCAGCAGATAGATCTCCTGACGCGCGCCCACATCGATGCCGCGCGTCGGCTCATCCAGAATCAGGATTTTCGGGTTCAGCAGCAGGCATTTCGCCAGAATGGCTTTCTGCTGATTGCCGCCGCTTAGCCGGCCAATCGGCAGTTCTGACGAGGAGGTTTTGACCCGCAGCCGGCCGATCGCGTCGTTGATGGCCTGCTGCTCCTGCGCTTCATCCAGGGTCGAGAGCCGGTGACTGAACTGATCCAGCGCCGCCAGGGTAATATTTTTGCCCACCGCCATCAGCGGCACGATGCCATCCTTTTTGCGATCTTCCGGCACCATTGCGATGCCGTGCGCAATCGCGGCGCGGCAGTCGGTGATGCTGACCTGTTGACCATTGATCCAGATGTCGCCCTGCCAGCGGCCCGGCCAGACACCAAACAGACACTGCACCGTTTCGGTTCGGCCCGCGCCCACCAGCCCGGCGATGCCGAGGATTTCACCGCGTCGCAGCGTAAAAGAGACGTTGTTGACGCGGCGGATATGGCGGTTGACGGGATGCCAGGCGGTGAGGTTTTCCACCTTCAGCACCGGGTCGCCGATCTCATGCAGTGCATGCGGATAGAGCGCGGTCAGCTCGCGGCCGACCATCATGGTGATGATGTCATCTTCGCTCATGCCCGCCGCCGGACGGGTGGCAATGTGCTGACCGTCGCGGATAACGCAGATGGTGTCGGAGATCGCCTTCACCTCATTCAGCTTGTGCGAAATGTAGATGCAGGCGATGCCGTGTTCACGCAGATTGCGGATGATACCGAGCAGCACCTCCGTCTCCTGCTCGGTCAGGGAGGAGGTCGGCTCATCCAGAATCAGCAGCCGGACCTGTTTGTTAAGGGCGCGGGCAATCTCCACCAGCTGCTGCTGGCCCAGACCTAACTCCCCCACGCGGGTGGCAGGAGAGACGTTAAGCCCGACCCGCGCCAGCAGCTGCTGGCAGCGCAGGGTCATGGTTTCATCATCCACCATGCCGAACCGGCTCAGTTCGGCACCGAGGAAGATGTTCTCCATCACCGTCAGTTGCCGCACCAGCGCCAGCTCCTGATGAATGATCACGATGCCTTTACGCTCGGTATCGCGAATCGTCTGAGCCTGAATTTCGTCGCCAGAGAAGTGGATCTGCCCCTCGAAATCGCCGTGCGGATAGAGTCCGCACAGGATTTTCATCAGGGTCGATTTGCCTGAACCATTCTCACCGCACAGCGACATCACTTCGCCCGCCTCCAGGTGCAGGCTGACATCATTCAGCGCTTTCACGGCACCGAAACGCTTGGTGATGTTTTTCATTTCCAGCAGCATCGACTGTTCTCCCTCACGCTTTGCGCGGTCAGAGTTCGCTCTGTTTGTGGAAACCGTCTTTCACCACGGTGCTTTCGATATTGTCTTTGTTAACCGGAATCGGCTTCAGCAGCCGCGACGGCACATCTTTCAGGCCATTGTTCAGCGTGCTGTTGCTGGCAGGTGTTTTGCCATCGCCCAGCTCGACCGCGATTTTCGCCGCTTCGGTCGCCAGCTCGGTGATCGGCTTGTAAACGGTCATGGTCTGGGTGCCCGCTTTGATGCGCTTAATCGCCGCCAGATCGGCATCCTGGCCGGAGATGGCCACTTTCCCTGCCAGTCCCTGCGCGCTCAGCGCCTGAATCGCTCCCCCGGCGGTAGCATCGTTGGAGGCGACCACCGCATCGATATGGTTACCATTGGCGGTCAGGGCATTTTCCATAATCTTCAGCGCATTTTCCGGCAGCCAGGCATCGACCCACTGATCGCCAACAATTTTGATGCTGCCGTTATCGATATAGGGTTTTAACACTTTCATCTGTCCGGCGCGGAACAGGCGGGCGTTATTATCCACCGGCGATCCGCCCATTAAAAAATAGTTACCCTTAGGCACCTGTTTCACAATGCTTTCGGCCTGCAGTTCACCGACTTTTTCATTATCGAAAGAGATATAAAAATCGATATCGGCATTATTTATCATGCGATCATAGGCCAGCACTTTAATGCCTTCCCGCTTCGCTTCTGCGACGACGTTACTCAGCACCTGACCGTTGTAAGGAATAATGACCAGCACATCGACACCGCGGTTGATCATATTTTCAATCTGCGACATCTGGGTTTCTTCATTGCCGTTCGCAGACTGAACAAACACCTGAGCGCCCTGCGACTCGGCCTGTTTTACAAAGATATCGCGATCTTTCTGCCAGCGCTCCAGGCGCAAATCATCAATTGCCATGCCGATCTTCACTTCTTTCGCCAGGCTGGTCTGGCTGAACAGCGCCAGCGCCGCACAGGCAGCAAACAGTGCATGTTTCATCTTCATTGTGATCATCCTGTAGGTTGAGGCTATTTTCGTGTCAGGCCGATAAACCAGGCGGATGAATTGTTGCCCTTATTTCTGAACGACAGCAATTACTGATTTTTATCCGGCTATTACGTTTTTTGGTTTATTTGTTTTTTATGAGCGCGATCGGATTTTCATCCTTTTCGGAGAAACCATGCCGCGCGCGACGCTCCGCGTGGAATAGCCTTATTTTGCGAGCCAGCGCACAAATAATAATTATCTGAAACCCGGAGTGAAATATCGTAATTGAGCTGAGTCAGTCACCCATATCAAATATGGCTTCAACGCAGACCATTCGGGTACTGATGCTAAGGAGCAAACCATGCACGCTTATTTCGATCAGATCGATCGGGTTCGTTATGAAGGTCCACAGTCGACGCATCCTCTCGCTTTCCGCCATTACAATCCTGATGAGGTGATCCTCGGCAAGACCATGGCGGAACATCTGCGCTTTGCCGCCTGCTACTGGCACACCTTCTGCTGGAACGGCGCGGATATGTTTGGTGTCGGCGCCTTTGATCGTCCCTGGCAGAAAAGCGGCGATGCATTGCAGCTGGCAAAGCAGAAGGCGGATGTGGCCTTTGAGTTTTTCCACAAGCTGAATGTGCCCTGGTACTGCTTCCACGACGTGGACGTCTCACCGGAAGGGGATTCGCTGCAAAGCTACAAAGAAAACTTTGCCGCCATGACTGATAAACTGCTGGAGAAACAGCAGGAGACCGGCGTGAAACTGTTGTGGGGTACCGCTAACTGCTTTACTCATCCGCGCTATGGCGCAGGCGCGGCGACCAACCCCGATCCGGCGGTCTTTGCCTGGGCAGCGACACAGGTCTGCAGCGCCATGCAGGCGACGAAAACGCTGGGCGGCGAAAACTATGTGCTGTGGGGGGGACGTGAAGGGTATGAAACGCTGCTCAATACCGATCTGCGGCAGGAGCGCGAGCAGATTGGCCGCTTTATGCAGATGGTCGTCGAGCATAAACATAAAATCGGCTTCCAGGGCACGCTGCTGATCGAACCGAAACCGCAGGAGCCGACCAAACATCAGTATGACTACGATGTCGCCACGGTTTATGGCTTCCTGAAACAGTTCGGGCTGGAGAAAGAGATCAAGGTGAACGTGGAGGCGAACCACGCCACGCTGGCCGGTCACTCCTTCCATCACGAAATAGCCACCGCCATTGCGCTGGGCATTTTCGGTTCGGTGGATGCGAACCGTGGCGATCCGCAGTGTGGCTGGGACACCGATCAGTTCCCGGTCAGCGTGGAAGAGAACGCGCTGGTGATGTACGAAATCCTTAAAGCGGGCGGCTTTACCACCGGCGGTTTAAACTTTGATGCCAAAGTGCGTCGTCAGAGCACCGACAAATATGACCTTTTCTACGGTCATATCGGCGCAATGGATACGATGGCGCTGGCGCTGAAGGTGGCAGCGCGCATGATCAGCGACGGCGAGCTGGATAAGCGTGTGGCGCAGCGCTACAGCGGCTGGAATGGTGAGTTCGGCCAGCAAATTCTGAAAGGCGAGTTTTCCCTCGACGCGCTGGCGGCGCACGCTCAGCAGCAGCAGCTCAATCCGCAGCATCAGAGCGGGCGTCAGGAGCAGCTGGAAAATCTGGTGAATCACTATCTGTTTGATTTCTGAATCTTCAGGAGCGGAGCATGTATATCGGGATCGATTTAGGCACCTCTGGCGTCAAAGTGGTGCTGATGGATGCACAGGGCAACGTGGTGGCGACAGAAACCTCGCCGCTGCAGGTTTCGCGTCCACACCCCCTGTGGAGCGAGCAGGATCCCGAAAGCTGGTGGCAGGCGCTGGATCAGGCGATGCAGGCGCTGAGCGCACAGCAGGATCTGGATGCCGTGCAGGCCATCGGGCTGAGCGGACAGATGCATGGAGCGACGCTGCTCGACAGCGCAAACCAGGTCTTACGCCCGGCCATGCTCTGGAATGATGGACGCAGTGAGGCGCAGTGCCGTGAGCTGGAGCAGAAGGTGCCGGATTCACGGGCGATCACCGGTAACCTGATGATGCCCGGCTTCACGGCCCCCAAACTGCTGTGGGTGCAGCAGCATGAACCGGCCATCTTCCGTCAGATCGCGCACGTGCTGCTGCCCAAGGATTACCTGCGCTGGCGGATGAGTGGCGACTTCGCCACGGATATGTCAGATGCCGCAGGCACGATGTGGCTGGATGTGGCGCAGCGTGACTGGAGCGATGTGATGCTGCACGCCTGCGATCTCAGTCGCGACCAGATGCCGCAACTCTATGAGGGCAATGCCCTGACCGGCACCTTACATGCTGACCTGGCGATACGCTGGAAGATGAACGCGGTGCCGCTGGCCGCAGGCGGGGGCGACAATGCCGCCGGTGCCGTGGGCGTCGGCATGACCGAACCCGGCCAGGGGATGCTGTCGCTGGGCACCTCCGGCGTCTATTTTGTGGTGAGCGATGGCTATCTCAGCAATCCGCAGCAGGCCGTTCACAGCTTCTGTCACGCGCTGCCGCAGCGCTGGCATCTGATGTCGGTGATGCTGAGTGCGGCCTCCTGTCTGGACTGGGCCGCGACGCTGACCGGCTGCCGGGATGTGCCTGAGCTGCTGGATGAAGCCGCGCGGGCGCGTGATGACGTGCCGCCACTCTGGTTTCTGCCCTATCTTTCCGGTGAACGCACGCCGCACAACAATCCCAACGCCCTCGGCGCCTTCTTTGGTTTTACCCACCAGCATGGTCGTCCCGAGCTGGCGCGCTCGGTGCTGGAGGGGGTCGGCTTTGCGCTGGCGCAGGGCATGGATGTGCTGCATGAGTGTGGCGTTCAGCCAGAGAGCATTATGCTGATCGGCGGCGGGGCGCGCAGTGCGCTGTGGCGTCAGATGCTGGCGGATATCAGCGGCCAGACGCTGGATTACTGTCATGGCGGCGAGGTTGGCCCGGCACTGGGCGCGGCCAGGCTGGCACAGCAGGCGCTGGATGCCGGCGTCACCGTCCCGACACCGGTGCGGGTGCAGCGGCATCAGCCGGATCCCGGCAGAATGGCGGAGTACCGCTCACGCCGGGAAACCTTTGCAACCCTCTATCGGCAGCTCCTGCCGCTGATGAACTGATCGTGCCTGCCCGGCGCACGCTGAGCAGCATCAGAAAGCCCTGATGGCCGGGAGAGCGATCCCCCGGCCACCGTCTGTCAGCCAATCGCGCCCAGCGTATCTTCCTGACCCTGCTTCTTCGGCAGCAGGAACAGCGTCGCCACAATATCCAGCAGATAAATCAGCGCCAGCAGGGTAATCGCCGCCGTGAACGAAAACTGACTGGCCAGCAGCCCTATCACCACCGGCCCAAAGCCGCCCACGCCACGACCCAGGTTGAACAGGACATTCTGCGCGGTGGCCCGCACCTGCGGCGGGAAGGTATCGGAAATCAGCGCACCGTAGCCGCCGATCATGCCATTAACGAACATCCCCATGATCGCGCCGGTCACCAGCATGATGGTGGGATCGCGCAGCTGGGCGTAGACCACCACCATCACCACGGCACCAAACTGGTAGAGCAGGAAGATTTTCCAGCGCGCAAAGCGGTCGGCCAGCACGCCAAACAGCCAGATGCCAAAGGTCATCCCGACGACGGTGACCGCCGTCCAGAGGCCCGATTTGGTCAGGCTGAAGCCAAAGCTGGAGGAGAGATAGCTCGGCATCCAGATCATCAGCCCGTAGTAGCCAAAGTTCTGCACGGAACAGAGAATAAAAATGCCGAGGCTGGCTTTAGCGGTGGTGCGATCGCGCACCAGCAGCTTCAGGCGCGCCGGGAAAGAGAGCGACGGCACCTGCTTAACCTGACGCTGATACGCTTCCGGCTCGCCCATGCCGCGGCGGATAGCAAACGAGACCAGCGCCGGCAGCAGCCCGACCAGGAACATGCCGCGCCAGCCGATAAGCGTCAGCAGCGGCGGCGTGATAAAGGCCGCCATCAGCACGCCGAGCTGCCAGCCAATGCCGACCCACGCTGACGCGCGATTGCGCTTCTCCACCGGCCAGGCTTCGGCAATCAGCGCCATGCCGATACCAAACTCGCCGCCCAGTCCGACGCCCGCCAGCGTGCGCCAGGCGAGCAGATCCCAGTAGCCCTGCGCCACCGCGCACAGACCGGTGAAGACAGAAAAGACCAGAATCGTGACGGTGAGCATACGGATGCGGCCAAAACGGTCGCTGAGATGACCAAACACAATCCCACCGATTACCGCGCCAATCAGCGTCCAGGTCACCAGCGATCCCGCCTGTGAGGGGTTGAGCGCCAGCGAAACGGAGATAGCCGGCAGCATAAAGCCGAGTATCAGCAGGTCGAATCCATCCATGGCATAACCACTGACCGCAGCCAGCATCGCTTTGCCGGGCGTGACGCCTGGCTTAGATTGGGGAGAAGGGGACATCTTTGCGCACCTCAGAGAGAAAAGTGCCGCAATTATAAAGAGTGTTCAGGGTGTGACCAATTGAAAAGGCTTATCCCTGCGCCGGGCAGGCGCAGGGTAAGCGGGATCAGGAAGGGCGGTTGCTGCCGTCATCACCCGACAGCAGCTCGTCGAGACGGTCACCGCCAACGTGGCGGAAATCCTGACCTTTGACGAAATAGAAGATAATTTCGCAGATGTTCTGGCAGCGATCGCCGATGCGCTCAATCGCACGGGCGCAGAACAGCGCCGTCAGCACGCTGGGAATGGTACGGGGATCTTCCATCATGTAGGTCATCAGCTGACGCACAATGCCCTCATACTCTTTATCCACCTTTTTATCTTCACGGTAGATAGTGATCGCCTCATTGAGATCCATGCGGGCAAAGGCGTCCAGCACATCATGCAGCATCTGTACGGTATGGCGGCCCAGCGACTCCAGGCTGACCAGCAGCGGCAGATGCTGCTGACCAAACTTCTCCAGCGCCGTGCGGCTGATCTTCTCTGCCACGTCGCCAATGCGCTCCAGCTCAGAGATGGTTTTGATGATCGCCATCACCAGCCGCAGATCGATTGCGGTTGGCTGACGTTTGGCGATGATGCGCACGCAGGCTTCATCAATCTCCACCTCCATCATGTTGACCTTCTGGTCACCGTCGATCACCCGCTGCGCCAGCTCGCCGTCCAGGTTGTGCATCGCGGTAATCGCGTCGGTCAGCTGCTGCTCGACCATCCCGCCCATGATCATCACCTGAGTGCGGATATGCTCCAGCTCGGCATTGAACTGACCGGAGATGTGTTTGTTCAGATTCAGATTATCCATGTCGATCTCCTGTCAGATCAGCCGTAGCGGCCGGTAATGTAGTCTTCAGTCTGCTTCTGCGCCGGTTTGGTAAACAGCGTGTCGGTGTCGCTGAACTCAATCAGCTCGCCCAGATACATAAAGGCCGTATGGTCAGAGCAACGTGCCGCCTGCTGCATGTTGTGCGTCACGATCACCACGGTGTAGTCCTGCTTCAGCTCGGTGATCAGCTCCTCGATACGCCCCGTCGAGATCGGGTCCAGCGCCGAGCAGGGCTCATCAAGCAGTAACACTTCCGGGCGAATCGCGATGCCGCGCGCAATGCAGAGACGCTGCTGCTGACCGCCGGAGAGACTGTAACCGCTCTGATGCAGCTTGTCTTTGGTTTCATTCCACAGCGCCGCTTTGGTCAGCGCCCACTGCACGCGCTCATCCATATCGGCACGTGACAGCTTTTCAAACAGGCGCACGCCAAAGGCGATGTTGTCATAGATCGACATCGGGAAGGGGGTCGGCTTCTGAAAGACCATGCCGACGCGGGCGCGCAGCAGCGCAATATCCTGCTGGGCCGTCAGAATATTTTCGCCATCCAGCAGAATGTCCCCTTCGGCCCGCTGCTCAGGATAGAGGGAGTACATTTTGTTAAAGGTACGCAGCAGGGTCGATTTACCGCAGCCCGATGGCCCGATAAATGCCGTCACCTGATTCTTAGCGATATCCAGGTTGATGTTCTTCAGCGCATGAAACTTACCGTAATAGAAGTTCAGATTACGGACCTGAATTTTATCGGCTGATGCCGTCGCGATACTCATCATTCATCTCTCTTATACGGCGCCGCAGCGGGCCGCGCCGGAAGTTAACCGTGTTTGCCTTTGGCGAAAATCACCCGCGCGACAATGTTCAGCAGCAGCACGCACAGGGTAATAATCAGCACGCCCGCCCAGGCCAGGCTCTGCCATTCGGCGAACGGGCTCATGGCGAACTTAAAGATGGTGACCGGCAGGTTGGCCAGTGGCTGCATCATGTCGGTGCTCCAGAACTGATTCGAGAGCGCGGTAAACAGCAGCGGTGCCGTTTCCCCGGCGATGCGGGCGATGGCCAGCAGCACGCCGGTGATGATGCCGGAAACGGACGCCTTCAGGGTAATGGCCGAGATCATCTTCCACTTCGGCGTGCCCAGGGCGTAAGCCGCTTCACGCATGCTGTCTGGCACCAGACGCAGCATGTTTTCGGTGGTACGGATCACAATCGGCACCTGCAGCAGCGCCAGCGCTATCACCCCGGCCCAGCCGGAGAAGTGCTGCATCTGCGACACCACAAGGGTGTAGACGAACAGGCCGACCACAATCGACGGTGCCGACAGCAGAATGTCGTTAATGAAGCGGATCACCTCTGACAGGGCGGACTTGCGTCCATATTCCGCCAGATAGATACCGGCCAGAATGCCCAGCGGCGTGCCAAAGAAGGTTGACCAGAAAATCAGTAATCCACTCCCGGCCAGGGCATTCGCCAGCCCGCCGCCCGCGGTGTTCGGTGGCGGGGTCGATTCGGTAAACAGGGACCAGGAGAGGCCATCCACGCCGCGGGAAACCGTGGTGAAGAGGATCCACACCAGCCAGAACAGGCCAAACGCCATGGTCAGCAGCGACAGCGTCAGCGCGATCTTATTTTTGGTGCTGCGCCAGGACTGCATTTTACGGCGTGAAGCGTCCAGTTCGGCACGCGCCTGAATTTCAATCGTGGTCATGAGCGCGCTCCTTCACTTTTCGCCAGGCGCATAATCATCAGTTTGGAAATCGCCAGAACGATAAAGGTAATCACAAACAGGATCAGCCCCAGCTCCATCAGCGCGGCAACATGCACGCCCGACTCCGCCTCCGCAAACTCGTTGGCCAGCGCCGAGGTAATGCTGTTACCCGGCATAAACAGCGACGGGCTGTCGAGCTGGTAGGTGTTGCCGATAATAAAGGTGACCGCCATGGTCTCACCCAGTGCACGCCCCAGTCCCAGCATGATGCCGCCAATCACGCCGTTTTTAGTAAACGGCAGGACGATGCGCCAGATCACTTCCCAGGTGGTGCAGCCGATGCCGTAGGCAGACTCTTTCATCATGACCGGCGTCTGCTCAAAGACGTCGCGCATCACGGAGGCGATGTAAGGGATGATCATGATGGCCAGAATCACCCCCGCCGCGAGAATACCGATACCGAAAGCGGGGCCGGAGAAGAGCGCGCCTACAATCGGAATACCTGACATGACGTCGTTGACCGGCGTCTGAAAATATTCGGCAAACAGCGGGGCGAAAACAAACAGGCCCCACATGCCATAAACGATGCTCGGAATCGCCGCCAGCAGCTCAATAGCGGTGCCCAGCGGACGACGCAGCCAGCCGGGTGCGAGTTCAGTCAGGAACAGCGCGATACCAAAACTGACCGGCACGGCGATAATCAGCGCGATAAGGGAGGTCACCAGCGTGCCGTAAATCGGCACCAGAGCACCAAATTCTTCATTAGGCGCATCCCAGGTTTTGGTCCACAAAAAGGCGAAACCAAACTTCTGGATGCTGGGCCACGAGGAGATGATCAGGGAGACGATAATGCCGCCCATCAGTAACAGGACAATCAGCGCAGCCAGCCGGACCAGTGCACCGAAAATTTTGTCACCCTGTTTGCCTGGGGCTTTGAAAGCCGGCTTCGTTGCAGCCATAGAAGTCTCAGTCTTCAGAGGTTATCGGGGCGGCATAACGCCGCCCGCTGGGTCTGACCGGACTACCGTCCGGTCAGGGTCGTTCAATTACTGATAAAGCGCTTTACCAGAACTGTCTTTGATGTTGGCTTTCCATGCGGCACGGATCTGTTCGGTTACGCTCGCAGGCAGCGCCGCATAATCCAGCGCGTTAGCCGTTTTGCCGCCGCTTTTGTAAGCCCAGTCGAAGAACTTCAGCACTTCAGCGCCTTTGGCCGCATTCGCCTGATCTTTGTAGATCAGAATGAAGGTGGTGGAGGAGATAGGCCAGGCATCTGCACCCTTCTGGAAGGTCAGATCCTGGGCAAACGATTTGCTCCAGTCAGCGCCTTTCGCAGCATTGCTGAAGCTGGTTTCGTCTGGCGCGACCGCTTTGCCATCGGCATCCATCAGTTTGGTGTAGGTCAGGTTATTCTGTTTGGCGTAGGCATATTCCACGTAGCCGATTGAACCCGGCAGACGCTGAACAAAGGCGGCGACGCCGTCGTTGCCTTTCCCGCCCAGACCGACCGGCCAGTTAACGGTGTTCCCTTTACCGATTTTGCTGTTCCACTCCGGGTTCACCTTCGCCAGATAGCTGGTGAAGACGAACGAGGTGCCTGAACCATCAGCGCGGCGCACCACGTTGATGTTGGTCTCTGGCAGTTTTACGCCCGGGTTAAGTCTGGCAATCGCCGGGTCGTTCCACTTTTTGATGGTGCCGAGGTAGATATCACCGACGGTTTTGCCATCCAGCGTCAGCTGGCCTGACTTGATGCCTGGCAGGTTAACCGCCAGTACCACGCCACCGATGACGGTCGGGAACTGGAACAGGCCATTTTTCTGCAGATCTTCCTCTTTCATAGGCGCATCGGACGCACCGAAATCCACGGTTTTGGCGATGATCTGTTTGACACCACCGGATGAACCGATGCCCTGGTAGTTAATTTTGCTACCGGTGGCTTGCTGATATTCTGCTGCCCACTTGGCATAAACCGGTGCCGGGAATGTCCCGCCAGCGCCCGTGAGATCGGTGGCCGCAAAAGCAGATACCGCGCTGACGGCGAAGGTGGTGGCAAGAATTCGGGCTACGGTGCTACGCATCAGTGTCATGTTCCCTCCAGGGGAGAAAAGTCAGGCTCGGGGCCGTTTTAGTAAGAGTCAGTGATTGCTGCAGGAGGGAAAATAGGACAGTTTGATGACAGTGAAATGTACGAAATATGACAGTTATATGACAGTGCGCAAAAATGAAGTGGGCCCACTCCGGGGCCCACCTGATTATTCCACGGTAACCGATTTGGCCAGGTTACGGGGCTGGTCGACGTCGGTGCCTTTGATCAGGGCGACGTGATAGGAGAGTAACTGCAACGGCACGGTGTAGAAGATCGGCGCAATCACCTCTTCGACATGCGGCAGCGGGATAATCTTCATCCCGTCACTGTCGCTGAAGCCGGCATCCTGGTCGGCAAAGACATAGAGCAGGCCGCCACGGGCGCGCACTTCTTCGATGTTGGATTTGAGCTTCTCCAGCAGTTCGTTGTTGGGTGCCACCACGATGACCGGCATATCGGCATCAATCAGCGCCAGCGGGCCATGCTTCAGTTCGCCAGCGGCGTAAGCTTCCGCATGGATGTAGGAGATCTCTTTGAGCTTCAGCGCCCCTTCCATAGCGATCGGATACTGATCGCCACGTCCCAGGAACAGCGCGTGATGCTTGTCAGAGAAGCCTTCGGCCAGATTCTCAATCAGCTTATCCTGCGCCAGCATCTGCTCAATCCGGCTGGGCAGCGCCTGCAGCGCGTGCACGATCTCATGCTCGGTGTCGGCGGACATCCCTTTCAGACGGCCCAGTTTCGCCACCAGCATCAACAGGACGGCGAGCTGCGTGGTGAACGCCTTGGTCGACGCGACGCCGATTTCAGTGCCCGCTTTGGTCATCAGCGCCAGGTCCGACTCGCGCACCAGTGACGAACCGGCCACGTTGCAGACCGCCAGCGATCCCAGGTAGCCCAGCTCTTTCGAGAGGCGCAGCGCCGCCAGGGTGTCGGCGGTCTCACCCGACTGCGACAGGGTAATCAGCAGGCTGTTTTTGCGCACCGCTGACTTGCGGTAGCGGAACTCCGAGGCGATCTCAACATCACAGGGGATGTTGGCCAGCGACTCAAACCAGTAGCGTGACACCATGCCAGAGTTATAGGAGGTGCCGCAGGCGATAATCTGGATATGCTCGACCTGGCTCAGCAGCGCCTCGGCACCCGCACCCAGCTCGCTGAGATCCACCTGCCCCTGGCTGAAGCGACCGCTCAGGGTACTTTTCAGCGCCATCGGCTGTTCATAGATCTCTTTCTGCATGTAGTGACGGTAAATGCCTTTGTCACCGGCATCATATTGCAGGTTCGACTCAATCTCGGCGCGCGTCACGCTGTTGCCTTCCCGATCGATTACCGTCACGTCGCGGCGGCTGATCTCGGCGATATCGCCCTCTTCCAGATAGATGAAGCGACGGGTAACCGGCAGCAGCGCCAGCTGATCGGAGGCGATAAAGTTTTCACCCACACCGCGACCGATGACCAGCGGGCTGCCGGAACGGGCCGCCACCAGCCGTGAAGGATCGCGGCTGTCCATGATGACCATGCCATAGGCACCGCGCAGCTGCGGGATCACGCGCAGCACCACGTCACGCAGCGATCCACCCTGCTTCTGCTCCCAGTGAACCAGATGCGCCACCACTTCCGTGTCGGTTTCAGAAACAAAAACGTAGCCGCGTTCGATCAGCTCCGCGCGCAGCGGCTCATGGTTTTCGATAATGCCGTTGTGCACGATGATGATATGTTCTGAGACGTGCGGATGCGCATTCGCTTCCGACGGCTCGCCATGGGTTGCCCAGCGCGTGTGCGCGATGCCGGTGCCCCCAATCAGCGGCTGCTGTTCAGCAGCTTCCGCCAGTTTCTGCACCTTCCCTAAACGCCGCAGGCGCGTAACGTGCCCCTGACGATCGACCACGGCCAGACCGGCCGAATCATATCCGCGATATTCAAGACGACGCAGACCTTCCAGCAGAATCTCTGCGATATCGCGCTGTGCTACTGCACCAACAATTCCACACATAATGATGTTTTCCTGACTACATGGCTTTTCGCCACTTTCGTTGTCATGCGACCTGATATCCGGCTTTGCCGGTTCCCCGAGCCTTGTAGAGAGTGGGGATTATAGTTTTGGCACTGCACTGTTCCGGCCCGCATAAAGCGGGCCGTTAAAAATTTATTTTTTCTTCACCGGACGCTGCCAGTCCGCTTTGTGATTCTGCTCTTTGCGGTTGTAGACCAGACCGGCTTCGGTCACATCCTTCATGATGGTGGTGCCTGCCGCGATAGTGGTGCCTGCTGCCACGCTGACCGGGGCCACCAGCTGGGTATCTGAGCCCACAAAGACATCATCGCCAATCACGGTCTTCGATTTGTTCGCGCCGTCATAGTTACAGGTGATGGTGCCTGCACCGATATTCACGTTGTCGCCGATCTCCGCATCACCGAGATAGGAGAGGTGACCCGCTTTCGATCCTCTGCCCAGACGCGCTTTTTTCATTTCGACGAAGTTACCCACATGGGCGGCGTGCGCCAGATCGCTGCCGGGACGC
The DNA here is from genome assembly GCF_000255315.1 of Pantoea sp. Sc1. Classification (NCBI taxonomy): domain Bacteria; kingdom Pseudomonadati; phylum Pseudomonadota; class Gammaproteobacteria; order Enterobacterales; family Erwiniaceae; genus Pantoea; species Pantoea sp. Sc1. The sequence goes on along the minus strand of NZ_AJFP01000001.1, from coordinate 873,667 downwards.
AGACGGGCAAACGGCCCGACGGTGACGGCGGTCGCGAGGGTGGCATCCTCGATCACGCTATAGGGGCTGATTTCGCAATCGTCGCCAATCACGCTGTTTCTGATGATGCAGCCCGCACCGATTTTCACGCGTGCGCCCAGCGTCACCTGGCCTTCAATAATGACGTTGGTGTCGATCTCCACATCCCGTCCATGCGTCAGCGTTCCGCGCAGGTCAAAACGGGCCGGATCGCGCAGCATCACGCCCGCCAGCAGCAGTTTTTCCGCCTGTTCCGCCTGGTAAGTGCGTTCTAAGGTTGCCAGCTGCAGCCGGTTGTTCACCCCGTCGGTTTCACTGATACGCGCCGGATGAACGGCATTGATCGTCCGCCCTTCCTGATGCGCCAGCGCAATAATGTCGGTGATGTAATATTCGCCCTGCGCATTATTGTTGGTGAGCTGCGCCAGCCAGCGTTTTAAATCGCCACCGTTGGCGATAAGAATACCGGTGTTGATTTCGGTAATGGCAAGCTGTGAAGGGCTGGCATCTTTCTGTTCAATGATGCCGGTGATGGTGCCGTTCTCACGCACAATGCGCCCGTATCCGGTGGGGTCGTCCAGCACCACGGTGAGTAACCCGATACCGCCCTGCGGTCTGGCTTCGCGCAGTCGCTTCAGGGTCTCCAGGGAGATCAGCGGCACGTCACCATACAGCATCATGATCTCTTCATCATCGGCAAACGCAGGCGCGGCCTGCTGCATCGCGTGGCCGGTGCCAAGCTGTTCAGCCTGCAACACCCAGTTGAGTGCACTATCAGTGAGGGTTGCTTTCAGGCGGTCGCCGCCGTGACCATAAACCAGATGGATGTGCTGTGCGCCCAGCCCTTTGGCGGCGTCAATGACATGCTGAACCATCGGTTTGCCTGCCAGCGTATGCAGAACTTTCGGCAGATCGGAATACATACGGGTGCCCTTGCCAGCAGCAAGGATCACCACACTCATCGCACTGTTAGACATAACTATCCTGGGTGAATTTTTACGGGTGAAAGTAAAACGGTTTAGGGGGGAGATTACTACATTTTTCTCAGGCCGAAATTAGGCGAAGAGGCCGATTTGCTACAGCAGACAAAAAAAATGCCAGCCCGAGGGCTGGCATTTCGTGACGCATAAAGCTGGATTACATCGCTTTTTTGGTCAGTTCGATCACGCGCAGTTTAGCAATGGCTTTCGCCAGCTCGGCAGAGGCCTGAGCATAGTCCACGTCGCCGTGGCTGCTGTTCATGTGCTCTTCTGCTTTGCGTTTTGCTTCCAGAGCACGCGCTTCATCCAGATCGGTACCGCGAATCGCGGTATCGGCCAGAACGGTGCTGCTGCCCGGTTGCACTTCCAGCACGCCGCCAGAGAGGTAGATATACTCCTCTTCGCCGTGCTGTTTCACGATACGGATCATTCCAGGCTTAATGGCAGTCAGCAGCGGCGCATGGCCAGGGAAAATCCCCAGTTCACCTTCGCTACCTGACACCTGAATTTTCTGTACCAGACCAGAGAACAACTGCTCCTCTGCGCTGACCACATCCAGGTGATAAGTCATAGCCATAATCTTCCTCCCGGGAAACCGTTATTACAGTTTCTTCGCTTTTTCCACGGCTTCTTCGATGGCACCAACCATGTAGAAGGCCTGCTCTGGCAGGTGGTCAAACTCACCTTCCATGATGCCTTTAAAGCCACGGATAGTGTCTTTCAGGGAAACGTATTTACCCGGTGAACCGGTGAATACTTCCGCAACGAAGAACGGCTGCGACAGGAAGCGCTGAATCTTACGCGCACGTGCCACCAGCAGTTTGTCTTCTTCAGACAGCTCATCCATACCGAGGATGGCGATGATGTCTTTCAGCTCCTGATAACGCTGCAGCAGTGACTGAACGCCACGTGCAACATCATAGTGCTCCTGACCCACAACCAGCGGATCCAGCTGACGGCTGGTAGAATCCAGCGGGTCAACGGCCGGGTAGATACCCAGAGAGGCGATCTGACGGCTCAGGGTAACGGTTGAGTCCAGGTGCGCGAAGGTGGTCGCTGGTGACGGGTCAGTCAGGTCATCCGCAGGAACGTAAACGGCCTGTACGGAGGTGATTGAACCGGTCTTGGTGGAGGTAATACGCTCCTGCAACACACCCATCTCTTCTGCCAGCGTTGGCTGGTAACCTACCGCAGATGGCATACGACCCAGCAGTGCAGAAACTTCTGTACCGGCCAGGGTATAACGGTAGATGTTATCGATGAACAGCAGAACGTCGCGGCCTTCATCACGGAATTTTTCCGCCATGGTCAGACCGGTCAGTGCGACGCGCAGACGGTTACCCGGCGGCTCGTTCATCTGGCCATAGACCAGCGCAACTTTATCGATAACGTTAGAGTCGGTCATTTCGTGGTAGAAGTCGTTACCCTCACGAGTACGCTCACCCACACCGGCAAACACAGAGTAACCTGAGTGCTCAGCCGCGATGTTACGGATCAGTTCCATCATGTTGACGGTTTTACCCACACCCGCACCACCGAACAGACCGACTTTACCGCCTTTCGCAAACGGACACATCAGGTCGATAACCTTGATGCCGGTTTCCAGCAGTTCCTGCGAGTTAGACTGATCTTCATAAGAAGGTGCCGCGCGGTGAATAGAGGCGATCTCTACTGCGCTGCCATCTTCTTCTTTCAGCTCGCCTTTCATATCGATTGGCTCGCCGAGAACGTTCATGATACGGCCCAGGGTCGCTTTACCGACTGGAACCTGAATCGGTTTCTGCAGGTCGTTGACGTTCAGACCACGCTTCAGGCCGTCAGACGTACCCATTGCGATGGTACGCACAACGCCGCCGCCCAGCTGCTGCTGAACTTCCAGCACCAGACGTGCATCACCATTCATCACCTCGAGGGCGCTGTACACTTGCGGTACCGCGTCCTGAGGGAATTCGACGTCAACAACGGCGCCGATAATCTGGACAATCTTTCCAGTTGCCATCTTGAATCCTCTACCTAATTCCAAACCTGGTTAAACCGCGGAGGCCCCCGAGACGATCTCGGTAAGTTCCTGGGTGATGCTGGCCTGACGAGCTTTGTTGTACACCAACTGCAGCTCTTTGATCAGATTTCCGCCGTTATCGGTTGCGGCTTTCATCGCCACCATACGTGCGGCCTGCTCACTGGCCAGATTTTCCACCACACCCTGATAAACCTGCGATTCGACATAACGACGCAGCAGGGTATCCAGCAGCGCTTTCGGATCGGGTTCGTACAGGTAATCCCAGGTCTTCGCCTTCATCTCTTCTTCACCTTCCGCTGGCGCTAACGGCAGCAGTTGGGTGATGGTCGGAGTCTGAGACATGGTGTTATTGAACTTGTTACTGACGATCATCAGCTTGTCGATGCGGCCTTCATCATAAGCCTGCAACATCACTTTTACCGGGCCAATCAGGTCAGACAGGGCAGGTTTATCGCCCATGCCGCTGACTTGCGCCACGATGTTGCCACCCACAGCACTGAAGAATGACGCCCCTTTTGAACCGATAATCGACAGATCGCTCTGCACGCCTTTATCGGACCAGGACTTCATATCCGCCAGTAATTTTTTGAACAGGTTAATGTTCAAACCACCACAAAGCCCGCGGTCTGTTGAAACGACCAGGTAGCCGACGCGCTTGACGTCGCGCTGTTCCAGGTAAGGGTGCTTGTATTCCAGATTACCCAACGCAAGGTGACCAATCACTTTGCGCATGGTGTCTGCATACGGACGGCTGGCCGCCATGCGTTCCTGCGTTTTACGCATCTTGGAGGCGGCGACCATTTCCATCGCTTTGGTGATTTTCTGCGTGTTTTTCACGCTTCCAATCTTGCTTCGTATCTCTTTTGCGCCGGCCATTAGCTTCTCCTCAAAGCCTTGCGGCCTGCCTTTTCAGACAAGCCGCCAGACATTACCAGGACTGGGTTGCTTTAAACGTATCGATCAGGCCTTTCAGCTTCGCTTCGATATCGTTGTTAAAGTTGCCCGACTGGTTGATTTCAGCCATCAGCTCAGCGTGGTCGCGATCGGCGAAGGCCAGCAGTGCAGCTTCAAAGCTACCAATTTTTGCCAGTTCAACGTCGTTCAGGTAGCCACGCTCGGCAGCGAACAGAACCAGACCCTGCTGCGCGACAGACATCGGCGCATACTGTTTCTGCTTCAGCAGCTCGGTCACTTTCTGACCGTGGCTCAGCTGTTTACGGGTTGCATCATCCAGATCAGAAGCGAACTGCGAGAACGCCGCCAGTTCACGATACTGTGCCAGCGCGGTACGGATACCACCGGACAGTTTCTTGATGATCTTGGTCTGTGCAGCACCACCAACACGGGATACCGAAATACCTGGGTTAACCGCCGGACGAATACCGGAGTTGAACAGGTTGGATTCCAGGAAGATCTGACCGTCAGTAATCGAGATTACGTTGGTCGGAACGAACGCAGAAACGTCGCCCGCCTGAGTTTCGATGATCGGCAGTGCAGTCAGTGAACCGGTTTTACCTGTCACCGCGCCATTGGTGAAACGCTCAACATATTCAGCGCTTACGCGTGATGCACGTTCCAGCAGACGAGAGTGGAGATAGAACACGTCGCCAGGGAATGCTTCACGACCCGGTGGACGACGCAGCAGCAGAGAGATCTGACGGTATGCGATAGCCTGCTTGGAGAGGTCATCATAAACGATCAGCGCATCTTCACCGCGGTCACGGAAGTATTCGCCCATCGCACAACCTGCGTACGGAGAGAGATACTGCAGTGCAGCAGATTCAGACGCAGACGCCACAACAACGATGGTGTTCTGCAGTGCGCCATGCTCTTCCAGCTTACGAACCACGTTAGAGATGGTTGAGGCTTTCTGACCAATCGCAACGTAGACACACTTGATGCCTGAGTCGCGCTGGTTGATGATCGCATCGATCGCCATCGCGGTTTTACCGGTCTGACGGTCACCGATGATCAGCTCACGCTGGCCACGGCCGATTGGAATCATCGCATCGACCGACTTATAACCGGTCTGAACCGGCTGGTCGACTGACTGACGATCGATAACACCAGGAGCAATCACTTCAACCGGTGAGAAACCGTCGTTGTCAATTGCGCCTTTACCGTCGATAGGAGCACCCAGGGTGTTCACGACGCGGCCCAGCAGGCCACGGCCTACCGGTACTTCAAGAATACGGCCAGTACACTTAACCTTCATGCCTTCGGCGAGGTCAGCGTAAGGACCCATCACCACAGCACCAACCGAGTCACGCTCGAGGTTCAGGGCGATAGCGTAACGGTTACCCGGCAGGGCAATCATCTCACCCTGCATGACATCGGCCAGGCCGTGTACGCGGATGATACCGTCACTTACAGAAACAATCGTACCTTCGTTGTGAGCTTCGCTCACGACATTGAACTGAGCAATGCGCTGCTTGATCAGTTCGCTGATTTCGGTGGAATTCAGTTGCATATGCTCCAGTCCCCTTAAGACTGCAAGACGTCAGCCAGACGGTCAAGACGGCCGCGTACGCTGCCATCAATAACCAGATCACCCGCACGGATGATCACGCCTGCCATCACAGACTTATCAATTTTGCAATTCAGCTTAACTTTGCGTGACAGACGTTTTTCCATCGCGGCGCTGATTTTATTCAGCTGGTCGTCACTCAGCGTACTGGCGGAGATAACATCAACTTCAGCGGTGGCTTCATGAGCGTCACGCAGTTCGATGTATTGGGCCAGTACAGCCGGAAGCGCTGTCAAACGTCCGTTTTCCGCCATCACCTTAATCAGGTTCTGCGCGGGTTCATCCAGTTGATCACCACAGACTGCGTTAAACGACGCTGCCAGCGCTTCCGGTGCTAACGCACCAGAGAGAAGATCAGCCATCTGTTCATTGCGAGCCACTTCTGCGGCGAACGCCAGCATCTGTTGCCAGCGTTCAATACTTTGATGCTCAACAGCAAAGTCAAAAGCTGCTTTGGCGTAGGGGCGAGCTACAGTAATCAGATCAGACATCAGCCCCTCCCTCCTTACAGTTCAGCGACCAGTTTATCAACGATGTCGCTGTTAGCAGCTTCATCCACGGAGCGTTCGATGATCTTCTCGGCGCCAGCCATAGCCAGCAACGCGACTTGCTTACGCAGTTCTTCACGTGCACGTTTACGTTCGGCGTCAATTTCCGCCTGCGCTTGTGCCACGATACGATTACGTTCGTTTTCAGCTTCGGTTTTGGCTTCGTCCAGAATCTGCGTGCGACGCTTGTTCGCCTGCTCGATAATGACCTGAGCGTCTTCTTTGGCTTTTTTCAGCTGGTCGGTCGCATTAGCCTGCGCGAGATCCAAATCTTTCTTCGCACGTTCAGCAGAAGCAAGGCCTTCAGCAATTTCTTTCTGGCGCTTTTCGATGGCAGCCATAATCGGCGGCCATACGTACTTCATGCAGAACGCGACAAACAGGATGAACGCGATAGCCTGGCCGAGGATTGTTGCATTAATGTTCACAGCACAATGCCTCTAGATTGAGTATTTAACTTTTCTGCCGTTATCAGCGATAAGCGGCAGAATCCGTTCACCCCTGCACATTGTGCGCTGAGTGAACACAGGGCTTTAGGCGACAGCAAACATCACGTACAGACCCAGACCAACAGCGATCATCGGGATTGCATCCACCAGACCCATTACAACAAAGAACTGCGTACGCAGCAGAGGAATCAGGTCAGGCTGACGAGCAGCGCCTTCCAGGAATTTTCCTCCGAGGATGCCGATACCGATCGCAGCACCGATTGCCGCCAGGCCCATCATCACAGCGGCAGCCATGTACAGCAGATCCATATTCAGGTTTTCCATGACAGTCTCCAGTTTGTTTCAGTTAAATGCTCCCTTCATCTTCCGGGCTTCAGCGGCGTGCGCTGCCACCCGGAATCAGGAGGGAAAGTAGTGTTGAGAAAAAAATCAATGCTCTTCAGATGCCATCGACAGATAGACGATCGTGAGGACCATGAAAATGAAAGCCTGTAGCGAAATGATCAGGATGTGGAAAATGGCCCACGGCACATTCAGCACCCACTGTGACCACCACGGCAACAGACCGGCAATAAGGATAAAGATCAGTTCACCCGCATACATGTTACCGAACAGTCGTAAACCCAGTGAAACAGGCTTAGACAGCAGGCTTACACCTTCCAGAATCAGGTTGATCGGGATGAAGATCGGGTGGTTAAAAGGCTGCAGCGTCAGCTCTTTCGTGAAGCCGCCAATGCCTTTCATTTTGACGCTGTAGAACAGAATCAAAATAAATACGCCCAACGCCATAGAGAGCGTGATGTTCACGTCTGCAGACGGTACGACGCGCAGCGCCGGTAACCCCAATACGTGCTCGCCGATATAAGGCAGCAGGTCGATTGGCAGCAGATCCATGAAGTTCATCAGGAAGACCCAGACAAAGATTGTCAGAGCCAGCGGGGCGATAAGTTTACTCTTACCGTGATACATGTCGCGCACGTTACTATCAACGAAGCCGACAACCAGTTCGATAGCCGCCTGCATTTTCCCTGGCACACCGCTGGTGACAGACTTCGCCACGCTACGGAACAACACCAGGAAGATAACTCCCAGCACCAGAGAGAAAAACATGGAATCGATATTTAATACCCAGAACGTCGCGGGAGCGTCGTGCGGATTCACTAACTCGAAGGTACGCAGGTCCAACTGAAGATGAGTCAGGTGGTGACCAATGTACTCTTGCGGAGTAGAGATTTCTCCTGCAGCCATGATGCCTCTTACCCTTTGTTGTTAATTACCGCCGGTGCCAGCATGTGTACCACCAGCACCGATAACCAGGTTATTCCGACCGGCCAGAAGACCGCGCCGAATAGACCCAACGCCACAATGAGCAAAATGATGGTCGCAAACACTTTGGCTATTTCACCTAAAGCGAAGCTCCACGCGACTCGCCCCGAAGCGGGGGATTGCCCCTGCAGGCGCCAGGCTAAAAACAAAAACAATACGTTTGGCAGCCAGGCTGCCGCTCCGCCAGCAAGAGCAGAGACACCCCACGTGACATCTTTAACAGCAAAGAGTGCGCCGATGATGACTATCGTCACCAGCTGAATCATCAGCACCGTTCGGGCGAATTTCACACTGTAAAGAGACACTGACATGACGCTGATACTCTCCTGCCCCATCAGGGGTATGTCGCGTGTCGTATAAGACTGCCTTTGCGCAGTTGAGTCAAGCAGCAAAAGCCGTGCAAATTATACGGGCCGCACCTGCGATTTCAATCGGTAAGTAGCGAAAAGGTGAACAATTATTTAAATTTCTTTCCGGAGGGCTATTTTTCCAAAGATTACCCTGCCGGAATTCATCTGAATCGGACTGAAAATTCACTGGCGTCTTGCTTTTAAAGCGTGCTTTAGATCACATAATAAGCACCTGCGCCAGAATGAGTTTTATCGGGGTGCTATTTCAGCGCCCGGCCTGCATCGGTTAAGGCTAGTTGAATCAGCCACTTAAAATTAGATCGCTGTAGCGGAAAGCGTAATTTCCCGGAAAACAGGCTATTGACATCGAACTGTGCCTGAGAATCGTGAAACTGATATTACGCACGGCAGGTTATTACCGCGATATATTTTCTGACGTGACTATTTTTATTCCGCTACCCGGCTATACAAGTGATATTTCTGATAACCAAATGTGAATTAAAGGTTAAATGTAACAGAGCTTTTCGGATAATTTCCATCGGCCTTTTTAACCTTCTTACCGCGCGCGTTTAATCAAAAACTTTTATCACACCGATCTCGTCTGCGTTTTTTTTAATCAGCCGCCTGAGAGGGCCTGAGGTTGAAACGCGCTAAGACCCTGCTGACGATAAGGCTACTGGTGACGCAGAATGACCAGGTGGCGGTCACCGTCCAGCTGAGGCACCTGCAGTCTGATGACGGAATCTACCCCAAAACCCGCCGGTAAAGCGGCAATTTCATCATCTGGTCGTACCCCTTTCAGCGCAAAGAAGCGCCCTTCCCTTCCCGGCAGATGATGACACCAGGTCACCATATCGGTCAGGGAGGCAAAAGCACGGCTGATCACCCCGTCGAACGGGGGTTCCGCCGGGAAGGTCTCTACCCGGCTCTGGACCGGCGTGATGTTAGTAAGTCCTAACTCATGCTGAACCTGACGCAGGAACCGGACCCGCTTGCCCAGACTGTCGAGCAGCGTAAAGTGCGCATCCGGCATGACGATAGCCAGCGGAATGCCTGGCAGACCCGGTCCGGTGCCAACATCAATAAAGCGTGCGCCCTGAAGATGCGGCGCCACCACGATACTGTCGAGGATATGACGCACCAGCATCTGCTGCGGATCGCGGACGGAGGTCAGGTTGTAGGCTTTGTTCCACTTATCCAGCAGGCCGACATAGGCAACCAGCTGCTGTTTTTGTTGATCGGAGAGGGAAATACCGGCTGCATTGAGCAGCGACGTGAGTGTGTTAATCACAGCATAAGTCCATTCAGCGGGGGCGAGTCTCCTCGCCCCGTTTAAGATCAGGCGCTTTTGCGCAGCAGACCCTGTTTTTTCAGGTAAATAAGCAGAATCGAGATGGCCGCCGGGGTAATACCGGAAATGCGCGTCGCCTGCCCGATCGACGTCGGCTTGTGATCGTTCAGCTTGGCGATCACCTCATTGGAGAGTCCATTCACCTGGCGATAGTCAAGCTCAACCGGCAGCAGCGTGTTCTCATTACGCAACTGACGATCAATCTCTTCCTGCTGACGCGCGATGTAGCCTTCATACTTCACCTGAATCTCAACCTGCTCAGCGGCCTGCTCATCGGCCAGTGCCGGGCCGAAGGCCTCCAGCGCCATCAGCTTCAGATAGGTCATCTCTGGACGACGCAGCAGATCTTCACCACTCGCTTCTTTGGTCAGCGGCGCGCTGAGCACCGTATTGACGTCGGAAACGTGTTCGGATTTTGGATGAACCCAGATATCGCGCAGACGCTGACGCTCCTGCTCAATCGCTTCCAGCTTCTGGTTGAAGCGCGCCCAGCGTGCATCATCGACCAGACCCAGTTCACGACCGGTTTCGGTCAGACGCAGATCGGCATTGTCTTCGCGCAGCATCAGACGGTATTCGGCACGGGAAGTAAACATGCGGTACGGCTCTTTGGTGCCGAGCGTACAGAGGTCATCAACCAGCACGCCCAGATAAGCCTGATCGCGACGCGGTGCCCAGCCCTCTTTGTCAGCAGACTGACGGGCGGCGTTCAGACCGGCCAGCATCCCCTGCGCAGCGGCTTCTTCATAACCGGTTGTGCCGTTGATCTGTCCGGCAAAGAAGAGGCCGTCGATAAACTTACTCTCCAGCGTCGGTTTGAGATCGCGCGGATCGAAGAAGTCATACTCGATGGCATAACCCGGACGCACGATCTTCGCATTCTCCATCCCCTTCATTGAGCGGACGATCTGCATCTGCACGTCAAACGGCAGGCTGGTAGAGATACCGTTCGGGTAGATCTCATTACTGGTCAGCCCTTCCGGCTCCAGGAAGATCTGATGCGAGTTACGATCGGCAAAGCGCATGACTTTGTCTTCGATCGACGGGCAGTAGCGCGGGCCGATCCCTTCGATGATCCCGGCGTACATCGGGCTGCGATCCAGGTTTTCGCGGATCACGTTGTGGGTTTTCTCGTTGGTATGGGTGATCCAGCACGGCACCTGCTGCGGATGCTGAGCGGCACTGCCCATAAACGAGAAGACCGGCATCGGGTTATCGCCATGCTGCGGGCTCAGCACTGAAAAATCGATGGTGCGAGCGTCAATTCGCGGCGGCGTGCCGGTTTTGAGGCGGTTTACCCGCAGCGGCAGCGCGCGAAGTCGTTTTGCCAGCGGAATGGACGGGGGATCACCTGCGCGACCGCCACTGTAGTTGTCCAGACCGATATGAATTTTGCCGTCCAGGAAGGTTCCGACGGTCAGTACCACGGTTTTCGCGCGGAACTTCAGTCCCATCTGAGTCACGGCACCCACCACGCGATCGTTTTCAACGATGAGATCGTCGACCGCCTGCTGGAAGATCATCAGGTTGGGCTGGTTCTCCAGGGCAGTGCGCACCGCCTGGCGATAGAGCACGCGATCGGCCTGAGCACGGGTGGCCCGCACCGCCGGCCCTTTGCTGGCGTTTAGTATCCTAAACTGGATACCGGCCTGGTCGATCGCATGGGCCATCAGACCCCCCAGGGCATCCACTTCCTTCACCAAATGTCCTTTGCCAATGCCACCGATCGCCGGGTTGCAGGACATTTGTCCAAGCGTATCAATGTTATGGGTGAGTAACAGGGTTTGCTGACCCATTCGGGCTGCCGCCATTGCGGCTTCGGTGCCCGCATGACCACCACCAATTACGATGACGTCAAAAGGATCCTGATAAAACATGAAGTGGTACCTCGGTTGATGAACGTGCAGGATCGTCGTCCTGGGGCGTGGATTCTACTCAAATTCCGTCTGGGGTGAAAGCCGCGGGATCGTCCGGTTTTAAAAGAAAGGATCTTAGATCTGTATATGATCTTTCTGTTAGATCTCTTATTAGGATCCCGGCCTCCTGTGGATATGTGCCAGAAGCATTGCATAAACAACAGGATGGGCAGGATCACTAGCTGTGAGTGATCGGTGATCCTGATCCGTATAAGCTGGGATCAAAACCTTAGGTTATACACAGCTCAAAAAACATGCATCGGTTGTTCTTTGGATAACTACCGGTTATACGCAGTAAAAGAGGGTAGTTATCCACAAAATAAACGAGCGGAAAAGGATAAAATCAGCATCTTCCACTGGGGATCGTCACTATTTCGCGATCCCCGTCCACGATTCAGATCGCGTTTTTCCACGTTTCCAGCCAGGCCTCTGCCGGATCTTCAGGGATCTCATGCTCCAGCACGTCAATCTCCAGACGATCGCCTATCCGCTGCGCCCCCTGTGCGGTCAGCAGCGCATCAATCTGGCGGATCGCGCCGCAAAAGAGATCGTACTCATGGTTGCCGAGTCCGACAGCGCCAAAGCGAACCTGAGAAAGATCGGGCTGGCTGTCGCGGATGGCTTCAGCGAGTGGCAGCAGATTGTCAGGAATATCGCCGGCACCATGCGTTGAGCAGACCACCAGCCAGATACCGGTCTGCGGCACCTCATCCAGCTCCGGGCCATGCAGCAGCTGCGTGGAGAAGCCTGCGTCCTGTAATTTTTCTTCCAGATGTTCAGCCACATACTCGGCGCTTCCCAGAGTACTGCCACTGATTAAGGTAATATCGGCCATCTTGCTCTCCCGGACAGTAAGGCGAGCATTGTACGCTGTGATCAAGCGGTGATCCACCTGTGGACAACAGGGTTAATGGATCGGGAAAGGCGAACGCAGCCGTTGTCAGCCGCCACATTCGTCAGAGATAAGATTATGCACAGGGGAAGGAACGATCAGGGCTTGATGGTACGCATGATCGGGTTTTGCAGCGAGATCAGGGTTTCGGTTGACTGAATTTCATCAATGGTCTGGATCTTGTTGATCAGCACCTGCTGCAGGGCATCGATTGACCGGCACATCACCTTAATAAAGATGCTGTAGTGACCGGTGGTGTACCAGGCTTCAACCACCTCATCCAGCGCATCCAGTTTGCTCAGCGCCGCCGGATAGTCACGCGCGCTCTTCAGGATAATGCCGATAAAGCAGCAGACATCAAACCCCAGCTGGCGCGGATCGATATCCACCCGCGTGCCCAGGATAATACCCGCCTGCTTCATCTTCTCCACGCGCACATGAATGGTGCCGGGACTGACATTAAACTGCTTTGCCAGCTCGGCGTAAGCGGTGCGCGCATTCTCCAGCAGGGCATTCAGAATGCCGCGATCCAGATTGTCGAGCTGCAGATGTTCGGCCATGGCCATCCTCGTTGTGGGTCTGCTTAAGTGAACAAGGGTGAATGTGCAGCAAAATAGTGGTTCAGGCAACTCCCGGCAGCGACGGGCGCCGCTGCCGGGTTGCTTAGCGTTTGCGCCAGACGGTGACCTGCGCCAGCGTATGCTGGAACTTGCGGGCCGTTTCGCGGATCACGAACGGCACATCCTGCGGTTCATCGATCAGCTCGAAGTCGGCGGCCAGCAGCCGTTGCAGCGCCTGCAGGGTCGTCAGGGCCTCTCCGTTTTCCCGCACGCCGCCCAGCCAGTTCTCTTTCGGCGTGAAATCTTCCAGCCAGGTGTAAGGCGATGAGAGCAGCAGAATGCCGCCCGGACGCAGCATCGGCGTCACATCCTGCAGGAAGCGCGCGGGCTGACGCAGACGATCGATCAGATTGGAGGCAAGCACCAGATCGTAACCGGCCGGTTGCGGCTTCAGGTTGCAGGCGTCCCCCTGCACAAAGCGGATTCGCTGCGCCAGATCGCTCTCCAGATCGAAATCTTTCAGGCGAACCTGACGATATTCGACCAGATCGCCCTCCTGAGGCAGGAGATAACGGAAATCTTCACCGCTGGTCAGCTGCAGCGCCACATCAATGAAACGCGCCGAGTAGTCCATGCCGGTGACGCGTTCGAAGTGGCGGGCCAGTTCGAAACTGGCGCGTCCGGTCGCGCAGCCGATATCCAGGGCGTCGCCCCGGGCGCGGGTGTAATTCAGCGCCAGCTTCACCAGGCTTTCGGCATAGTTTTCCACGCCGAAATAGCGCGGGCCATACTGGAAGTCGAGATACTGCGACACCATGGCGTCAGACTCATACGGATTCAGCGCCATGCTCTCCCTGTGCCCGGACACCACATAGCGGAAACCGGCATGCTGGAAGAAGTGGCGGCGAAACGCATAGCGTGCCGATTTCAGGGCTTCATTGCCGGTGGATATCCAGCTGCCCCCTTTGATCAGCGAGTGCTTGCCATCAAACGTCGGCGTCGAGAAATCGTCGTAAAGCGGATGGACCCGGAAGCCTTCGAAGCCGTTAATTGGCGTGGTGGTCCACTGCCAGACGTTGCCGACGATATCGAAGAAGTCGCCCTGGGCGAACAGATCGACCGGTGACGAGGAGGCCCAGTAAGCCAGGTTAATGTTGCCCGGTGCCTGCTCCCAGTGTGGCTGGTCGCCGGCAACCTGTTCGCGCAGCTGAGTCCACTCCGCTTCGCAGGGAAGCTGAATCGCCAGCCCCGTCTGATCTGCTTTCCAGCGGCAGAAGGCGGCGGCTTCCAGCTGATTGACCTCGGCAGGCCAGTCCCAGGGCATCGCCACCTCTTCACACATCAGACGCAGTTTCAGCTGATCGGGCATCGCAGGTGTGCCAACCCAGAAGGTGGGCATCTCTGCTTTGGCAAACTGACACCAGCCCCAGCCTTCATCATCCCACCAGCGACGATCCTGATATCCCCCCGCCTCGACGAAGGCCAGAAATTCTGCGTTGCTGACCAGCATTTTGCTCGCCTGGAACGGCTGCAGTGTAATCTGCTGGCGGCCATACTCATTATCCCAGCCGTAGGTGTCGTCAGTTTTACCCAGCGTGACCGTGCCGCCGGGCATCGGCAGCAGGGCGTTGGCCGGAACGGCCTGACGCTGGTGGCGCGCCAGCGGACAGATGGGCCATGCGGACTGCGGCTTAACCCACTCAATCGGAAGCTGGCGGATCAGCACGCTGGAGGTTTCCAGATGGATGCGCTCATGCTCGATGCCCATCAGGATCACCCAGGCCGGACTTTCCCAGTCGATCGGCAGAGTGAGCGGCATGGTCTGGATGAGATCGCTGACCAGGGCTTTCACGCGTCCCCGGTATTCACGCACTTCATCGACGGTGGGCCAGTCGTAGTGACTGTCGTTGAGATCGTCCCAGCTCATCTCATCCACCCCAATCGCCATCATCGCTTCGATGCGATCGTTCAGACGCGCGTCGATGAGACGTCCGGCCATCAGCTTATTAATGTAGAAGGTCGCCGTGTGACCGAAATAAAAAATCAGGGGGTGGCGTAGCGGAATGGCTTTGGTGAACCAGGCCTGCGGATCCGCCAGACAGGTAAACAGACTCTCATACTGCTCCCAGGTCTGATGGAAATAGGCCAGCAAATCGGCACGTTTTTGTTCGCTATTCTGGCCGGAGAGCAATAACGTCCGCGTAGGTGCAGGCAGATCGCGGTGGGGTTGAGCAAGCGTCACAGGAAGCTCCAGATTGCTGAGTAAGTGAAACGGTAATTCACTATAGCAAAGAAGCTTTTCTGCCAGATGACTTAGAGCCTGCCCGTCAGGCTATTTTATTTGCCACTCTGAACCTGGGCAGTGCTCACAATCCTCACGTACTCCGTGTACGCTCCGGTTGTTCCGCGCTGTCCGTGTCCAGACTGCCTGCAACAATTACGCCTGTCGGGACAGGCTCTTAACGGCGCCAGTGACGCAGAAGGCGGCTTTTCATGCCGGTATCGAAACGCCAGATATGGTCGAAGATGCGCAGAATACCGGGTTTCCCGTGGGCCGACATAGCCACAGCGTGAAAACGTTGCTGATTGTGTCGCTGGCGCTGTTTTATCGCCCCGATCACCTCTTCCGGCAGACGCTGGGCGATGAAATCGGAGACGATGACCGCATCCGCTTCCTGCCACAGTGCGCCCTCCATCCGGTTCACCACCGAGGAGAGGCAGGCGGCCAGATCGGTGCCGCCACGAAAGCGCTGGCTGAGAAAGCGAATCGCCTGTTCCAGCCCATCTTCCCCGGTCAGCTCGTAGCCGATGACTTCATGGGCAAACAGCATGATGTAGCAGCGACGCCGGTCGGCCAGCGCGACTTTCAGCAGCGCCAGACAAAACGCTTTTGCGCAGCGCTCGTTGAAGCCCCCCATGGAGCCGGAGGTATCTACGCAGACGATAAACGGCCCGCGGGGCTGCTCCTCATGCTGCTGATGGCTGGCCGGCCGCATCGTCACTTTTTCGTGCCAGGCCTCGCCCTGCAGACGGTAGGTCAGCAGCCGTTTCTCAACCAGGCGCCGGTAAAACTCCAGCTCCAGTTCGCTGATGCTCAGCGCGGCTAACTCCGGTGGCAGCAGACGCAGCACGTCATCGCTCTGATGAATGCCGCTCACCTCTTCCGGCACGGACGCGGGCTCCTGCACCAGATGGTGAAAGGCCTCCATCGGGGCATCCTGTGACGGCACCGATTTAGCCTCCCGACTGCGGCCCAGCTGCTGTGCCAGCTTCAGCAGCTCCGGTTGCTGCGCGAGAAAATCACCATATTGCAGCATCAGCTGATAGTCGCCGGGCTGCAGTGACGCTTTGCTCATGTCCCATAACCGGCCTGCCGCCGCTTCATCATCGTCCCCCAGGATCGGGGCCAGCTGACCGCTCAGCGCCATGCGCTGCTGCAGCTCCGCCAGCAGGCGTTCGCGCTGCTGCTCCAGCAACTGCTGATTCAGGGTCAGGGTCTGTAAGGTCAGACTCAGCCGCCAGCGCTGCAGAAAAAGCTGGTGCTGCGCGCTGCTGAGATGGTGGATATCGGTGTGCTGCAACAGCCGGTTCGCTTCATCCAGGAAGGGCGAAGGCAGGCTTTGCAGCGCCTGAAGCGTCGCATCCAGCTGGTGGATGAATTCACGATCGCTGAGGAGCTGAACCCGCTGAAAGAGCTGAAACTCCTCTGCCAGCGTGGCCGGAACCGGGGTGGCTTTGAGTTCCGCGTTGATCTCGGCTCGCCAGCGCGGCACATCGCGCAGCAGCGCTTTTTTCAGCCCGGGAAACTTTTCAAAAAACAGCGCAAGCTGTGGGGAGGCCAGCAGGGCGACGATCAGCTCTTCAATCAGTTCGGTCTCCCCCACCGAGAGCAGGGTGCTGAGCGTCTCCACGGAGATCATTTACGCGCCTGTTTCAGCTGCTCTGCCACATCCTGCAGGCTGGTTTCGACCCGCGCCAGCCAGTCGTCGCTGATAAACAGGCAGCGCTGATGCTGACTGAAGAGATGCCGCTGGGTGCGCAGTTCACTCTCCAGTGCATCCAGCGCCTCGGTAATCTCACCGGGCAGCGGCTCGCTGTTGCTGACGCCGGGCAGGGTCAGCCGCGACGACTGCAGGCTGACATCGCGGATCGCCAGGCAGTGCTGCGCATCCACCTGAAGATCCAGGCTCTGAGCAAAGCCGATGCCGTTGAGCTTGCCGCGCACCTCGCCCCCTTTCTGCAGCCACTGGTTCAGCGCATCACGCGCGATCACCAGGTGGGTAACCTGCATATCGTGCAGCATCAGCGGCTTTTGCAGCATCAGCGTCAGCTGCTCGTCGGTGAGGCTTTCGGGCATATCGTAGTGCGGCTTGCGGCTGAACATGCCGCTGTGCTTCTCCAGCGTGATGGCCTGCGCCACGCTCTGCTGTTGCTGCAGCGCCAGACGACGGGCTTTGATCTGATGCAGTTTCAGCAGCATCGGCTGCTGCTGCCAGGCGTGTTGTGTCATCAGCTGGTCGATTTCGCGTTCCAGTAGCTGCATGGACGCCACGTCGTGCCAGAGGCAATCTTTCAGCAGGATCAGGTCTATCGGCGCAATCGCGCTGCGTCCGCTGTAAAAGGCGCTGGCCTGTAACAGGTGAATGGCTTTTTTCCAGCGACGATCGGAAATGTAGGGGGCGGCAGGCTGGCTCTCCAGCTGCTGACGCAGCTGATAGATCAGCTCGAAAACGGCATCCGGCAGGCCCACCTGGCTGATGCTGAGCTGCCACTGCGCATACTCCTCATCACTGATGCGCAGAGATTCCGCCACCGGATTGGCGTGTTCATCCTGCTGGTGAGTCAGCATGCTGCGGAAGTTCTGCTTCTCATGCACGTTATCCAGCCACAGGCGGATCAGCATCCGGTCATAGAGCGCCTCAAGACCGCTGTCCGCTTCCGGGAGTTCATTGGAGGCGGTGACCAGCAGACGCATCGGGATGGTCTCTTCGCTGTCACCATTGCGGAAGCGGCGTTCGTTGATGGCGGTCAGCAGGGTATTCAGAATCGCCGGGCCGGCTTTCCAGATCTCATCCAGAAAAACAATCTCTGCGTCGGGCAGATACCCTTTAGTGAGGCGCTGATAGCGTCCTTCATCCTTCAGCGCCTGAATGGAGAGCGGGCCAAACACCTCTTCCGGCGTTGAGAAACGGGTCATCAGATATTCAAAGGCGCGGGCGTGCTGAAAGGCATATTTGAGGCGGCGTGCTATCAGGCTCTTGGCGATGCCGGGCGGGCCCAGCAGGAACACGCTTTCACCGCTCAGCGCCGCCAGCAGGCAAAGGCGAATGGCATGATGCCGCTCATACAATCCTTTTTCTAACGCATTGCTCAGGCGAGAAATTCTTTCTGCCAAAAGATGGGGTTGAGCCATAATCACTTCAATGTCCTTACGATCGACGGGCCGCCGCGCTTAAGCAAGCGCCTTACTCTATAGATCATCATGCGTGAAAGCGTTGATAGCTGTCAGCTTTTTTGTATCAGAAGGTTTGCCTGCTATCACGCGGTATCCACTGACATTTTACTGCCTGAAGCGCCCCCGTTATCCGGCGAGCAAGGCGAAGCGGGTATAGGAATTTTCACCAATACGTGCATACTGTGCGCTTTTTGATGGCCTGAGCGAGGGGTGTTTGCGCCTCTCAGACTCCAACAAAAGATAACTCTATGAGCTCAGATAATAAGCAGTCCCTTCCCGGATTAACGCTGGCCGCGATTGGTGTTGTTTACGGGGATATCGGCACCAGTCCGCTCTATACCCTGCGTGAATGTCTCTCCGGACAGTTTGGTTTCGGCGTTGAACGGGAAGCGGTGTTTGGCTTTCTGTCGCTGATTTTCTGGCTGCTGGTGCTGGTGGTCTCACTCAAATATATCAGTTATGTGATGCGCGCCGACAACGCCGGAGAGGGCGGTATTCTGACCCTGATGTCGCTGGCGGGCCGCCACACCGGTGCGCGCGCCACGGCGGTACTGGTGATCATGGGACTGATTGGCGGCAGCTTCTTCTATGGGGAGGTGGTGATCACTCCGGCCATTTCGGTGATGTCCGCGATTGAGGGCCTGGAGATTGCCGCGCCGTCACTGGATCCTTTTATTGTGCCGATGTCGATTGCGGTGCTGACGCTGCTGTTTGTGATTCAGAAACATGGCACCGGTATGGTGGGCAAACTGTTCGCGCCCGTGATGCTGATCTGGTTCCTGGTGCTGGCGGTCCTGGGGGCCTGCGGCATCATGAAAAACCCGGAAGTGCTGCACGCACTCAATCCCGCCTATGCCATTGAGTTCTTCCTGCACTACAAGTCGGTCTCGTTCTTCGCGCTGGGCGCCGTCGTGCTGGCGATTACCGGCGTGGAGGCACTCTATGCGGATATGGGCCACTTCGGCAAAGTGCCGATCCGGCTGGCCTGGTTCTCGGTGGTGCTGCCGTCGCTGGTGCTGAACTATTTTGGTCAGGGCGCGCTGCTGCTCAGCGATCCGAAAGCGATTAAAAACCCCTTCTTCCTGCTGGCCCCGGACTGGGCGCTGATCCCGATGCTGATTCTGGCGACGCTGGCCACCGTTATCGCCTCACAGGCGGTTATCTCTGGCGTCTTCTCGCTGACGCGTCAGGCGGTGCGACTGGGCTATCTGCCAGGGATGCGTATCATCCACACCTCTGAGCGCGAATCAGGTCAGATCTATATTCCGGCCATCAACTGGGTGCTCTATTTCGCCGTGCTGATTGTGATTATCAGCTTTGAGCATTCGAGTAACCTGGCGGCGGCCTACGGTATCGCCGTGACCGGCACCATGGTCCTGACCTCGATCCTCGTCTGCACCGTGGCCATTAAAAACTGGCACTGGCAAAAGCTGGCCGTCGGCCTCATCCTGGTGCTGCTGCTGTTTATCGACGTGCCGCTGTTTACCGCCAACCTGGTGAAAATCTTCTCCGGTGGCTGGCTGCCACTCTGCCTCGGTCTGGTGATGTTTATCATTATGACGACGTGGAAAAGCGAGCGTTTCCGCCTGCTGCGTCGCATGCATGAGCACGGTAACTCCCTGGAGGCGATGATCGCCTCGCTGGAGAAATCGCCGCCGGTTCGTGTGCCGGGCACCGCGGTCTATATGTCGCGTGCGCTGAATGTGATTCCGTTCGCCATGCTGCATAACCTCAAGCATAACAAGGTATTGCATGAGCGCGTGGTGCTGCTGACGCTGAGAACGGAAGATGCGCCCTACGTTCATAACGTGCGGCGTGTGACGATTGAGCAGCTCTCACCGACCTTCTGGCGGGTGGTTGCCAGTTACGGCTGGCGTGAAACGCCTAACGTTGAGGAAATTTTCCATCGCTGCGGACTGGAAGGGCTGAACTGCCGCATGATGGAGACGTCGTTCTTTATGTCGCACGAGTCGCTGATCATCGGCAAACGCCCCTGGTATCTGCGCCTGCGCGGCAAACTCTTCCTGGCGCTGCAGCGCAACGCACTGCGCGCACCCGACCAGTTCGAGATCCCGCCAAACCGGGTTATCGAGCTGGGCACCCAGGTCGAGATTTGATGGGTCGCGCCCGCCTTACGGGGTGGGCGCGGACCAGCGCAGCGTGACGCACAGGCCGCTGCCGGGACGCTGGCTGAAGCTCACCTGCATCCCGTGCAGCTGGGCAATATTACGCACAATCGAGAGTCCCAGCCCGCTGCCACTCTTCTCCTGACCGGGCGGTCGCCAGAAACGTTCACCAAGACGCTGGCGGTCGGCTTCACTCAATCCCTCGCCGTTATCCTCCACCGCCAGGCTGTTCGCCTGTAACCGCACATCAACTTCACTGCCTGCTGGCGTATAACGAATGGCGTTATCCAGCAGATTACGCACCAGCAGTGACAGCAGCAGCGCATGCCCCTGAATCTGCGGATCGGCGTCGGCATGCAGCCGCAGCGTCACGCCCGCTTTATCCGCCAGCGGCAGCTGGGCGGCCAACGTCTCCTGAACCGTGCGCTTCAGCGCCACCGGCCCGAAGGCACTGCGCGCATCGTCGGCTTCCACCCGCGAGAGTGTCAGCAGCTGATCCACCAGCCGCGTGGCGCGCAGGATCCCCGCATCCAGCTGCTGCAGCGCATGGGTGCGCATCACCTCATCATCCGCCGTCAGCTGAATGACCTCGCTTTGCACCTGCAGTGCAGCCAGCGGACTGCGCAGCTCGTGCGCCGCATCGGCGGTAAAGCGCCGTTCGCGCTGCATCATGGCACTGATGCGGCGGAAGAGGCCATTCAGCGCCACCATCAGCGGCTGGACCTCTTTCGGCACCCGCCCGGCCTGCAGCGGCGTATCATCATCGGGCGCGCGCTGCGCCAGCTGCTTCGCCAGCCTCTTCAGCGGGCGCAGTTCAGACCAGACCAGCCCCATCAGCAGCAGCAACATAAACGGCAGCGCGATCAACCAGGGCAGCACGCTCGCTTTCATTACGTCCTGCGTCATGTCATCCCGGTATTCCAGCTCCTGGCCGACCACCACACGAAACTGCTTGTCGGGAGTGGTGAGCCAGACAAACCGCCAGCGGTCATCATCATTCGTGAGCTGACCTTCATGGAATCCCTGAGATGCTGCGTCGAACGGCAGATAGCGACCATTATCTCCATCGTTCATCACCTGCCTGCCGTCATGCGTGAAGACGGCAAACGCCAGGGCGTCGTCATCCTGCTCGCCGCGATGGTGGCGCAGGATCGCTTTGGTTTTTGGCAGCGTGGTGTTCTCCAGCGTCGAAAAATCCAGTGTCAGCAGACGCTTTGCCAGCAGCATCTGCTGGGTATCGAAGAGTTCATCCAGGGTTTCACGCGTCTGATGCCAGGCACTGAGGCTGGCGCTGACCCAGCAGAGAGCGACCAGCAGCACAAAACCGATGCCAAGCCGCAGAAACAGGCTCATTGATCGCATTCGGCGGCTCCCAGGGTATAGCCGACGCCGTGCAGCGTGCGGATAAACTGACTGCCCAGTTTTTTACGCAGATGATGGATATGCACCTCCACCGCATTGCTGGAGACATCGGCATCCCAGCTGTAGAGCTTCTCCTCCAGCTGGCTGCGCGTCAGCACCCGGCCGGGGTTTCGCATAAACAGCTCCAGCAGCGCCAGCTCCCGGCTTTTCAGCGCAATGGTTTCCCCCTCGCGCATCACGCTGTGACCGCCGGGGATCAGCACCACATTGCCGTGACGAAGTTCAGGCTGAAGCTGGCCGTGCCGGCGGCGAATCAACGCCTGCAGGCGCGCGGCCACCTCGGTCAGGGCAAAAGGTTTACACAGATAGTCATCGGCGCCCTGCTGCAGCCCTTCGACCCGCTGGTCGAGTGCATCGCGCGCGGTCAGGATTAACACCGGAACATCTTTGCCCTGCTGCCGCCACTGTCGCAGAATATCGAGCCCGTCGCGTTCGGGCAGAGAGAGATCCAGAATCACCGCATCCCAGGGGGCCGCGTCCAGCGCGTTAAAGCCCGCCTCACCGGAGGTAAACCAGTCAACGCTGAAGCCCAGCCTGCTCAGCCCTGCCTTAATACCGTCACCAATTAAGCGATCGTCTTCAATCAGTAAAATACGCATGATGTCTCCCTGTTCCGATAGCGTTTTATACGAAGCCCCCTTCTGCTTGTACAGCTGATTCCGGCAAATATCGTCTATTTTTAATGCTTAAGAAGCTGTTAAGAACTCTGTGGTCAACTGGGCCTGTTCAACCCGGACCGACCACTAAAAAAGGGGTACACCATGAAAAAGCACGCTGCTATTCTGACCGTCGTTATGCTGGCTTCCGCGCCGGTTTTTGCTGCACAGCAGGGCGGATTTGTTGATCCCAGTGCGCCCGCCGCACAGACGAAGGCTGCCGCTGGCCAGGGCGGTTTTCGTGCCGACCAGACCAGTGTGGTGACGGTGAAGCAGGCGGAAGAGATGAAAGATGACAGCTGGATCACCGTGCGCGGCAAGCTGGAGAAACAGATCGGCGATGAAGATTATCTGTTCCGCGACCAGACCGGCACGATGAAAGTTGAAATCGACCACAAGCACTGGAACGGCCAGACCATCTCACCGAAAGACAATGTTGAGCTGACGGGTGAGCTGGATAAAGATTTCAACAGCATTGAGATGGACGTCAAACAGGTTAAGAAACTGCCTTAATCTTTTTTTCAGGCCCGCGCCTCTCCCGGCGCGGGACGCTTTCCTCCTCTGTCCATCTCCTCTCTGTCTGGTGCTGAACCCTTGCTGCCCGTTTTTTCCGGCGTTAAGTTTGCCAGCCGCCTGAGACTGCCTTCACGATCCTTTTTTCAGCCCCTCTCCAGCCCTAATTCAAATTCTCGCCCGCGTAAGCGAAACGTTTCGATAGCGATCACAGATTTCTTCTTTGCCGGTTGAGTTGATGGCGGCATTTCATACACTCCTGTCAGCGAAACGTTTCGCTGGGGAGTGAAAAGATGAAAAAAGGTCGCCTGTTAAACGCTGAACTCTCTCATGTGATTGCCCGCCTGGGACACACGGATACGCTGACGATTGCGGATGCTGGCCTGCCGATTCCGGCCGGTCCGCAGCGTATTGATCTGGCGCTCACGCCGGGTACGCCCGATTTTATGCAGGTGGTGAATGCGGTTGCCCTGGAGATGCAGGTAGAAAGCGCCCTGATGGCGGAGGAGATTCAGCAGCACAATCCCCCTCTTCACTGTGCGCTGATTGCCGCACTCGAAGCCCTGCAGCAGCAGCAGGGGAACGTCATCACCATCCGCTACCTCTCGCATGAACAGTTCAAACAACACACGCAGCGTAGCCAGGCGGTCATTCGCAGCGGGGAGTGCTCTCCGTTTGCCAATGTCATCCTCAGCGCCGGTGTGACCTTCTGAGGCCGCTATGCAACCTTTACTGCAACTCGACGGCATTGAAAAATCCTTTCCGGGGGTGAAAGCCCTTAAGGGTGCCTCGCTGAATGTCCGCGCAGGTCGCGTAATGGCGCTGGTCGGAGAGAACGGCGCAGGCAAGTCCACCATGATGAAAGTCCTGACCGGGATCTACCAGTATGATGCCGGTACGCTGCGCTGGCTCGGCAAAGAGACCCGCTTCAGTGGGCCGAAAGCGTCGCAGGAAGCGGGCATTGGCATCATCCATCAGGAACTGAACCTGATCCCGCAGTTAACCGTGGCGGAGAACATTTTTCTTGGTCGCGAATATGTCAGCCGGTTTGGCCGCATTCAGTGGCAACGCATGTATGCCGAAGCCGACGCGCTGCTCAAACGCCTCAATCTGCGCTTCAGCAGCCACAAGCTGGTGGGCGAGCTGTCGATTGGCGATCAGCAAATGGTCGAAATCGCCAAAGTGCTGAGCTTTGAATCGCAGGTGATCATCATGGATGAGCCGACCGACGCGCTGACCGACACCGAAACGCTGTCGCTGTTCCGGGTGATCAATGAGCTGAAAGCGCAGGGCTGCGGCATCGTCTACATCTCGCATCGCATGAAAGAGATCTTTGAGATCTGCGATGACGTCACGGTGTTCCGTGACGGGCAGTTTATTGCGGAGCGTCCGGTCAGCGCGCTGACCGAAGAGAGCCTGATCGAGATGATGGTCGGGCGCAAACTGGAAGATCAATATCCCCGTCTGGATCAGGCGCCCGGCGACGTGCGGCTGAAAGTGGAAAACGTCAGCGGACCGGGCGTGGATAAGGTCAGCTTCAGCCTGCGCAAAGGCGAAATTCTGGGTATCTCCGGCCTGATGGGCGCGGGCCGTACCGAACTGATGAAGGTGCTTTACGGCGCGCTGCCGCGTCACGAAGGCAAACTGTGGCTCAGCGGCCGCGAAGTGGTAACGCGTTCGCCACAGGATGGGCTGGCTAACGGCATCGTCTATATCTCCGAGGATCGTAAGCGCGACGGCCTGGTGCTGGGCATGTCGGTAAAAGAGAACATGTCGCTGACGGCGTTACGTTATTTCAGTCGCGGCAGCGGGTCACTGAAGCACGCGGCAGAGCAGCTGGCGGTCGGCGATTTTATCCGGCTGTTCAATGTGAAAACGCCCTCAATGGAGCAGCCGATTGGCCTGCTTTCCGGGGGTAACCAGCAGAAAGTGGCGATTGCCCGCGGACTGATGACCCGGCCCAACGTACTGATTCTGGACGAACCGACCCGCGGTGTGGATGTCGGCGCGAAGAAAGAGATCTATCAACTGATTAACCAGTTCAAGGCCGAAGGGCTGAGCATCATCCTCGTTTCCTCGGAAATGCCGGAAGTGCTGGGCATGAGCGACCGGATTCTGGTGATGCATGAAGGCCGTATCAGCGGCGAATTTACCCGGGAAGACGCCACTCAGGAACGTCTGATGGCCGCCGCCGTAGGCAAGCAACACAGCGAGGATTTAGTGGTATGACAACCCAAACGTTACCTGCCAGCCGCCGCTGGTTTAGCAAAAGCTGGTTACTGGAGCAGAAGTCGCTGATTGCGCTGATGGTGCTGATCGCCGTGGTCGCCAGTCAGAGTCCGAACTTCTTTACCGTCGCGAACCTGTTCAACATCCTGCAGCAGACCTCGGTGAATGCCATTATGGCGGTCGGGATGACGCTGGTGATCCTGACTTCAGGTATCGACCTCTCTGTGGGATCGCTGCTGGCACTGACCGGTGCGGTAGGCGCGTCGCTGGTGGGTATGGAGGTCAATGCCCTGGTGGCGGTGGCGGCCTCGCTGGCGCTGGGGGCGGCAATCGGTGCCCTGACCGGCACCATCGTGGCGCGCGGCAGGGTACAGGCGTTTATTGCCACGCTGGTCATGATGCTGCTGTTACGCGGCGTTACCATGGTCTATACCGACGGCAGCCCGATTAACACCGGATTCAGCGCCAATGCCGATCTGCTGGGCTGGTTTGGTATTGGTCGCCCGCTGGGTGTGCCTGCACCGGTCTGGCTGATGGCGCTGGTCTTTATCGCCGCCTGGTACATGCTGCAGCATACCCGCCTGGGCCGTTATATCTATGCGCTGGGCGGTAACGAAGCGGCTACCCGTCTCTCCGGCATCAATGTAAATCGCGTCAAAATCATCGTCTATTCACTGAGTGGCATGCTGGCGGCGCTGGCGGGCACGATTGAAGTGGCCCGTCTCTCTTCGGCACAGCCTACTGCGGGCACCGGCTATGAGCTGGATGCGATTGCCGCGGTGGTGCTGGGTGGCACCAGTCTGGCGGGCGGTAAAGGGCGTATTTTCGGCACGCTGATCGGTGCGCTGATCCTCGGCTTCCTGAACAACGGCCTGAACCTGATGGGCGTCTCTTCTTACTACCAGATGATCGTTAAAGCGGTAGTCATCCTGCTGGCGGTGCTGGTGGATAATAAAAGCAGTAAATAACTCTGACCTTACACAGGATAATAAGATGAAAAAGTTAACCGCACTGGCCATCATCCTTGGCGCAACCCTCAGTACCAGCGCCATGGCAAAAGAGACCATCGCCCTGGTGGTTTCGACCCTGAATAACCCCTTCTTCGTTTCGCTGAAAGAGGGTGCGCAGAAAGAAGCCGATAAGCTGGGCTACAACCTGGTGGTGCTGGATTCACAAAACAATCCGGCGAAAGAGCTGGCAAACGTGCAGGATCTGACGGTGCGCGGCACCAAACTGCTGCTGATCAACCCTACCGACTCGGATGCTGTAGGCAATGCCGTGAAGATGGCTAATCAGGCGAACATCCCGGTCATCACACTGGATCGCGTCGCGTCACAGGGCAAAGTTGTCAGCCATGTCGCCTCCGATAACCGGTTCGGCGGTAAAATGGCCGGTGACTTCATCGCCAAAAAAGTCGGTGAAAACGCGAAAATTATTGAGCTGCAGGGCATTGCCGGGACCTCCGCGGCCCGTGAACGTGGCGAAGGTTTCAAACAGGCGGCCGATGCGCATAAGTTCCAGATCCTCGCCAGCCAGCCCGCTGACTTTGACCGCACCAAAGGGCTGAACGTTATGCAGAACCTGCTGCAGGCCCACCCGGATGTGCAGGCCGTCTTCGCGCAGAACGATGAAATGGCACTGGGTGCTCTGCGCGCGCTGCAGACCGCCGGTAAAACCGGTGTGATCGTGGTCGGTTTTGACGGCACGGCGGATGGCGTGAAAGCGGTAGAAAGTGGCAAACTGTCCGCGACCGTGGCACAGATGCCGGACAAAATTGGCATGATCGGCGTGGATACCGCTGATAAAGTGCTGAAGGGTGAAAAAGTGCAGGCGATCAATCCGGTCGACCTGAAGCTGGTCACTCAATAACTCAAAGAAAAGCAGGGCACCGCGCCACCCTTCCGGTGGCGCACTTATTCCGGACTCCCCTAATGAGCAAAAACGCAAAACTGGCCGTTCTTGGCAGCATTAACGCTGACCACATCCTTAATCTGGCGCACTTTCCTCGTCCCGGTGAAACGGTGATCGGGCAGAATTATCAGATTGCGTTTGGCGGTAAAGGTGCGAATCAGGCGGTTGCCGCCGGTCGCGCAGGCGCCGATATCGCCTTTATCGCCTGTGTGGGCGCTGACGACATGGGTGAACGGATTCGTCAGCAGCTGGCGCAGGACAATATTGATACCACCCCGGTTGAAGTGGTTGCGGGTGAATCTACCGGCGTAGCGATGATTTTCGTTAACGGTGACGGCGAAAACAGTATCGGTATCTACGCCGGTGCCAACGCGGCGTTAACGCCTGCCTGCGTGGCGCGTCATCAGCCGGTCATCGCTGCAGCCGATGCGCTTCTTATGCAGCTGGAGTCACCGCTGGAGAGCGTACTGGCCGCGGCCACGTTTGCCCGACAGCATCAGACTCAGGTGATTCTCAATCCGGCCCCGGCCACCCCGCTCTCTGACGACCTGCTGGCGCTGGTCGACATTATTACGCCGAATGAGACCGAAGCGGAGAGCCTGACCGGCATCGCCGTCAACAGCGATGAAGATGCTGCCCGCGCCGCGGCAGTGTTACATGCAAAGGGCATCGGCACGGTGTTGATTACGCTGGGGCGCCGCGGCGTCTGGCTGAGCGAACAGGGTGAGGGCCAGCGCATTGCAGGCTTCAGCGTGAAGGCGATCGATACTATCGCGGCGGGCGATACCTTTAATGGTGCGTTTATTACCGCACGACTGGAGCAGAAGCCGATCGGTGAGGCCGTAAGATTTGCCCACGCCGCCGCCGCGATTGCCGTGACCCGCTCGGGTGCACAGCCCTCCGTGCCATGGCGCGCGGAGATCGATGAATTTTTGCAGCAGCAGGGCTAAGCGCTTGAGTACCATGAAAGATGTCGCTCGCCTGGCGGGCGTCTCTACCTCCACCGTCTCGCACGTCATCAACAACAATCGCTTTGTCAGTGAAGGCGTGCGGGAAAAAGTCGAGCAGGCGATACGTCATCTGAATTACGCCCCCTCGGCACTGGCGCGCAGTCTGAAGATCAACCAGACCCACACGATAGGCATGCTGCTGACCACCAGTAGTAACCCGTTCTATGCGGAGGTGGTGCGGGGCGTCGAAGAGAGCTGCTATCAGCGTGGCTACAGCCTGATCCTCTGTAACACCGCCGGGGATGAGGAGCGGATGAACCGCAGCCTTGAAACGCTGATGCAAAAGCGCGTCGATGGCTTACTGATTATGTGCACCGAAAGTCACCTCCCTTCCGCAGACATTCTGAATCGCTATCCCTCTATCCCGGCCGTCATGATGGACTGGGCGCCATTTGAAGGGCGTGGTGACATTATTCAGGATAACGCGCTGCTGGGAGGCGAACTGGCAACTCAGCATCTTATCGACAGCGGCTATACCCGCATCGCCTGTATCGCCGGCCCGCAGGATAAGACCCCGGCCCGCATGCGTCTGCAAGGGTATCGCAACGCCATGACAAAAAGCGGCCTTGAGATCCTGCCGGGCTACGTGGTGAGCGGTGACTTTGAATTTCAGGGCGGTTACAACGGGATGGTAGAGCTGCTGGCACTGGACACGCCACCGGATGCGGTGTTCACCAGCAACGACGCCATGGCGGTCGGCGTTTACCATGCGCTCTATCAGGCGGGACTGCAGGTTCCGCAGCAGATGGCGGTCATGGGCTATGACGATATCGAACTGGCGCGTTATCTTTCTCCGCCACTGAGTACCGTTCATCAGCCCAAAGATGCCCTGGGCGAACTGGCGATAGACACCTTAATCCATCGTCTCAGCGATCCCGACGCCAGCCAGCAGACGCTGGTGCTGACGCCGGAGCTCGTGGTGCGTGGGTCGGCTTAAGCCTTTTTCTTCCTGTCGCGATTGGTGATCAGGTTACGTCCATCCCCGTTTTTCAGCAGCATAAAGGTCAGCCCGGAGAAGACGGTTATCACGCCCATGGTCAGAAACGTGGCGTGAAACTGTGAAATGGTGCTGGTTTCAAACTCCTGATAGAAGCGCAGTACCGCGGCGCTGACGGCCACACCAAAACTGATCGCTAACTGCTGCGTCACGGCCAGCACGCTGTTGCCGCCGCTGGCGTTGTCATCATCCAGATCGGCCAGCGTGATCGTGTTCATGGCAGTGAACTGTGTCGACATGGCCATGCCGAGAATAAACAGCGGCAGTAACAGCACAATAATGCTCTCAGCAGGCGACTGCAGGGAGAAGCTGGCGATCAGAATGCCAATGATGGCGGTAATGCCGACCAGCAGGCGGCGGTATCCCAGCCAGCGCAGCAGCTGGGTCACCGTGGATTTCGCCAGGATAGAGCCAATCGCGGTGGGAGCCATCATGCAGCCTGCGATAATCGCTGAATAGCCAAAACCGACCTGTAACATCAGTGGCATTAAAAAGGGCACACAGCCCGTGCCGAGACGTGACGCGATGTTGCCACCGATGCCGACTGAGAAGGTGCGGGTTTTAAACATCGGCAGGCTGATCAGCGGTGAAGGGTGACGTCGGGCATGCACTATATAGAGAAGCAACAGCACAATCCCGCCCAGTAATATCCCGCCCGCCAGCCAGGCTGAGACAATCCGCTCGCCAAACAGCTCAATACCGATTGAGATCATCACCAGTCCGGCCCCGAATAACAGGAAGCCTGCAAAGTCGAAGCGGCGCTTGGGCGTGGTGAAGTCCGGCATATATTTGCGTGCAAAGACAATGCCGAGAATGCCTATCGGGATGTTGATCAGGAAAATCCAGTGCCAGGTGGCGTAGGTGACCAGAACGCCGCCCAGCATCGGTCCCAGTATCGGACCCACTAATCCCGGCATAGTGACAAAGTTGAGCACCGGCAGCAGCTCACTGCGCGGATAGGCCCGCAACAGCGCCAGTCGGGCAACCGGCATCATCATGGCGCCGCCAACGCCCTGCACGATGCGTGACATAACCAGCACCGACAGCGTAGGCGAAAGCGCACAGGCCAGTGAGCCAAGGGTAAACAGTGACACGGCAACGATAAACACCTTACGCGTGCCGAAACGATCGGCAAGCCAGCCGCTGACCGGAATCAACATAGCAACAGTCAGGGTGTAGCTGATAACGGCGGATTGCATGGCCAGGGGAGAACGATCGAGGCTGGAGGCGATGGCGGGCAGTGCAGTATTCAGTATGGTGGCGTCGAGTGACTGCATGAAAAAGGCCATGGCAGCTATCCATGGCAAACCGGCCATGCTGCGCGCGGATCTTATCATTGAGTGTCCTTCTGGGGTTATCCTGCGACAAGAAGCAAAATAATAGCACCCGCAATCCGCCACGGCAGGTCTCTTTACAACGTTTAATGGCGGTTTTTGTGCGTTATTCAGGCATGAAACGTCTGTTTTTAACCCGTTCGTTTAAAAAAGATGCGCTCAGCAAATTAATTCAAAGAAACACTTGTCAGCCCGCGGAAACATATAAGTGAAGAAGCCCCGCACCGATGTGCGGGGCTTTTTTACGTCTGCCGATCGTAAAAAATCGCAGTGTAATACCATCCTCAGCGGCTTTTCAGCCACTCAGCAATGAAATCTGCAACGCTGCCCGGACAATTTATATCCAGAATCGGTACGTTCAGCGCTAATTTCTGGTCGGTGGCAACCGCTATTGTCCGCGCATCGAGCAGCTCTTCGATCCCACCCTTAACCCCCTCGCGCCATAAAACAATCTTTGGAACAGGTTCATCTTTGAAGCCTTCGACCAGCACCACCTCAAGTAAAGCGTGATCCATGCGGCTGACCAGATAAGACAGATCAATCGACGGCTGATCCGGCGTTTCACACATCAACGCCCAGCGTTCTGATCTGGCGACCATGACCTGACTGGCCCCCGCCTTTCTGAGCAGATAGCTATCTTTACCTGGGGTATCCACATCCATCTGATGATGGGTATGCTTGATCAACCCCGCGCGAATGCCTTTGCCACTGAGGAGCGGAATCACCTGCTGCAACAGCGTGGTTTTACCGGTTCCACTCCAGCCCACAATGGCAAGTAA
Source organism: Pantoea sp. Sc1 (assembly GCF_000255315.1). NCBI lineage: Bacteria > Pseudomonadati > Pseudomonadota > Gammaproteobacteria > Enterobacterales > Erwiniaceae > Pantoea > Pantoea sp. Sc1. Next base: position 842,298 of record NZ_AJFP01000001.1, on the reverse strand, counting down.
GGGTAGTGACATATCAGGTTCTCTCTTTCAGATCGTCTGGCGTATTGATGTTGCGGAAGGCGGATTCATCATCATCCAGCACTACCGCATGACCACCATGATCGCGCAGGAACTGCATGAGGCGCCGCTCTCCGGCCTGCAGATAGTCAAAAAGGGCTTTTGCCATGTCACGGTGAATCAGGGCGAGTGTAGGGTGATCGCGCGTCTGCGAGCGAACCCATACTGCGGGTGCTTCTCTGCGTTGATGAATCAGTTTTTCCACAAAGTTAAGAGGAATCGCGGGGGTATCGCAGGAGCAAAAAACCGCCCATTCCCCTTCTATGGCGATCAAGGCACTGTAGATGCCAGCCAGCGGGCCCGGATAATCGTCAAAAACATCCTCTATAACGCGACACCCGCTTAGCTGATAGCGATCAATATTACGATTCGCATTAATCATGACAATGTCGACTTGTGGCCTGAGCCGCTCAAGAACATGCTGGTAAAGCGGTCTGCCGTCCAGCTGCACCAGCCCTTTATCCAGACCACCCATACGGCGGCCCTGACCACCCGCCAGAATGATGCCGGTTAATACTGTCATGACAGTGCCCTCGCTGATTACGTACCTGGAGAAAACGAAATGAAATGCCATCGCCTGAATGAATTGCTGGAATTGCTGCAACCCGCCTGGCAAAAAGAGCCTGACCTTAATCTGGTCACATTTTTGCAGAAACTGGCTCAGGAATCTGGTTTCCGTGGCCCGTTAAGTGAATTAACGGACGATATATTAATTTACCATCTCAAAATGCGTGACTCAGACAGCGATGATGCCATTCCGGGGCTGAAAAAAGATTATGAAGTCGATTTTAAAACGGCACTCCTCCGCGCGCGGGGTGTCATTAAACCGGACGAGTAGTGTTATCCTTGGCAGCTACATGCAAGGGCAACCACAGGTAACAGAATGAGCGACGCTGCTTTCAACTTCCAGACACTGAACCCCGACGTGCTGCTTGATGCGCTCTGGGGTACAGGAATCCGCGTCGAATCGGGACTGACAGCCCTGAACAGTTATGAGAACAGGGTCTATCAGTTCAGCGATGATGAAAAACGTCGCTATGTCGCCAAATTCTATCGTCCACAGCGCTGGCGTGCCGAACAGATTGCGGAAGAGCATCAGTATGCTCTCGATCTGCTGGCTGACGAGGTCCCTGTTGCTGCACCGCTGCGGCTTCAGGGCGAAACGTTGCACAGCCATGCGGGATTTTTCTTTGCGCTCTTTCCCAGTCTGGGCGGGCGGCAATATGAGACCGACAACGAAGATCAGATGGAGTGGGTAGGTCGTTTTCTGGGGCGTCTTCATCAGACCGGTCGCAAAGCGCTGTTCAGTCACCGGCCAGTCATGGGACTGGATGAGTATCTGCACGAACCGCGTCAGGTGCTGGAGCAGGCTCAGCTGGTTCCTGATTCACTGAAAGCCATGCTGCTACAGGCGGTTGATAAGCTGGGAGAGGCGCTGCAGCAGCACTGGCATACCGGATGGCAGCCGCTACGATTACATGGTGACTGCCATCCGGGAAATATTCTGTGGCGCGATGGACCGCTGTTTGTCGATCTCGATGACGCCCGTAATGGCCCGGCGGTGCAGGATCTCTGGATGCTGATCAGCGGCGATCGACAGGAACAGCGTATTCAGTGGGATATCCTGCTGGAGGCTTACGGTGAATTCAGCGATTTTGATATTAATGAATTGTCACTGATTGAACCTTTACGCGCGATGCGCATGGTTTATTATCTGGCCTGGGTCGTCAGACGCTGGCAGGATCCCGCTTTTCCGCGTGCGTTTCCCTGGATGACAGATGAAGATTTCTGGCGCAGGCAAATTTCGCTATTCACCGAGCAGGAGAAGCTGTTGCAGGAACCTCCTCTGCAGCTGACACCGCAATATTAATGACGTAGTCAGGAGAGTGTTTCACGATGAAAAAGATTTGGTTTGCACTGATGGGTTTAGTGCTGGCATTCAGCGCGTCTGCTGCCCAGTTCACTGAAGGTAAACAATATGTCAGTCTGCAGAAACCCGTGGCCGGCGAACCTCAGGTGATGGAGTTCTTCTCGTTTTTCTGCCCGCACTGCTACCAGTTTGAACGCATTTATCACGTTAATGACGCGGTTAAAAAGAACCTGCCTGCTGACACCAAACTGGTGAAATATCACGTCGATTTCCTCGGCGGTGATCTCGGGCCGGTCGTGACTCAGGCCTGGGCGGTAGCGATGGCGCTGGGTGTGGAAGACAAGGTTACGGCACCGATCTTCGACGGCATTCAGAAAACGCAGACCATTACCGATCCTGCCAGTCTGAAAGAGGCCTTTATTCAGGCGGCCGGGATCTCCTCTTCTGATTACGATGCGGCCTGGAACAGCTTCGCAGTTAAAGCCTTAGTTGCCCAGCAGCAGAAAGCGGCGGCTGATGTCGATCTGCGTGGTGTGCCTGCGATGTTCGTTAATGGCAAATACATGGTGAACAATGGCGGGCTGGATACCAGCTCTATGGATAATTTCGTTGCAGACTATGCCAACGTCGTTAAATTCCTGGTAAGCCAGAAGTAATCAGCCTTCTGCACCCGTGAAACGCCAGCGCCTGCTGGCGTTTTTTTTATGCTTCTTAATTGCGCGACGGTTTTGTCCATCTCCAGGGCATAAATTTAATATCCACACAAGGGATCACGCTATTGAAAATGGCGATCACGTCACGGTAATTGATAAAGTATATGAAAAATAAGCATTTTATTTGCTCATAAATTGCCTGATCGCCTGAGGGATCGCGCGTTATCATTTTTACGCACAAAGTTATCCACAACCCGATCGTTGCGATCCTGCCTCCGGAAATGTGAAAAAACGTCCACGCGGCACGCCTTAGTTCACCATTTCTGCCAGGTTGTGGCATCCTTATAGTCCAACTCACAGCAACGAAGACTACACAGACTTATGGCGCAAATTGCAGAAAATCCCCTGATTCTGGTTGATGGCTCATCCTATCTTTATCGCGCGTATCACGCGTTTCCGCCGCTGACCAACAGTGCAGGTGAACCGACTGGCGCCATGTACGGCGTGCTCAACATGCTGAAAAGCCTGCTGGCACAGTATAATCCGAGTCACGTTGCTGTGGTGTTCGATGCCAAAGGCAAAACCTTCAGAGACGAACTGTTCGAGCATTACAAATCTCACCGCCCCCCAATGCCTGACGATCTGCGCGCGCAGATTGAGCCGCTGCATGAGATGGTACGGGCGATGGGGCTGCCGTTGCTGGCGGTGAGCGGTGTGGAAGCGGACGATGTGATCGGTACGCTGGCGCTGGAGGCTGAAAAGAAGGGCCGTTCAGTGCTGATCAGCACGGGCGATAAAGATATGGCGCAGCTGGTTTCGCCAGGGATTACGCTGATTAACACCATGACCAATACCATTCTCGGGCCGGAAGAGGTCGAGCAGAAATATGGTGTCCCTCCCGCGCTGATTATCGACTTCCTTGCCATGATGGGCGACAGCTCAGATAACATTCCCGGCGTACCGGGCGTGGGTGAAAAAACCGCACAGGCGCTGCTGCAGGGGCTGGGCAGCATGCAGACGATCTATGACAACCTGGATAAAGTGGCCGATCTCTCGTTTCGCGGTGCCAAAACGATGGCGACCAAACTTGAGCAGAATCGTGAGGTGGCCTTCCTCTCGTATCAGCTGGCGACCATCAAAACCGACGTTGAGCTGGCACAGCCCTGTGAAGAGCTGACGGTGACCGATCCCGATATTGAGGCACTGCAGTCTCTGTTCAGCCGTTATGAGTTCAAACGCTGGCTGAGCGATCTGCAGGACGGTAAATGGCTGCAGGGGAAAAAGAGCAATACGCAGGTGCAAAAAGCCCTGTCCGATGAGCCGGCACCCGTGGTGGAAACCAGCAGCGTATTGCCCACCGATAATTACGTGACCATTCTGGATCAGGCTCTCTTTGATAGCTGGCTGGAGAAGCTGAAAAAGAGCGACGTCTTTGCCTTTGATCTGGAGACCGACGCGCTTGATACCCTGAGTGCAAATATTGTCGGCATCAGCTTCGCGGTGGCGCCCGGTGAAGCGGCTTATCTGCCGGTTGCCCATGACTATCTTGATGCGCCTGAGCAGCTGGGTCGCGCCGCCGTTCTGGCGCAGCTCAAGCCCCTGCTGGAAGATGCCAGTGCCTGGAAAGTGGGCCAGAACCTGAAATACGATCGCGGCGTCCTCAGGAACTACGATATTGAACTGGCCGGTATCCGGTTCGACACCATGCTGGAGTCATACATCCTCAATAGCGTGGTGGGCAAACACGATATGGATAGCCTGGCTGCTCGCTGGCTTAAACATAAAACGGTCACTTTCCAGGAGATTGCCGGTAAAGGTAAAAATCAGCTGACGTTCAATCAGATCGCGTTAGAGCAGGCAGCCCACTATGCTGCCGAAGATGCCGATGTCACGCTGCAGCTGCATCTGAAGATGTGGCCTGAGCTGGAAAAAGAAGCGGGCCCGAGAAACGTCTTTGAGCAGATTGAGATGCCATTGCTGACGGTCATCTCCCGGATAGAGCGCAATGGCGTATTGATCGACCAGGCTATTCTGGCGCAACACTCGAAAGAGCTGACTGCCCGACTGGCTGAGCTGGAGTCGAAAGCGCATGAGCTGGCAGGCGAGCCCTTCAATCTCTCCTCCACGAAACAACTTCAGGTGATTCTGTTTGAAAAACAGGGCATCAAACCCACAAAGAAAACACCGGGTGGGGCACCGTCAACCAGCGAAGAGGTGCTAGCCGAACTGGCGCTCGATTATCCGCTGCCTAAAGTGATCCTGGAGCATCGCGGCCTGTCGAAACTGAAATCGACCTATACGGATAAGCTGCCGCAGATGATCAATCCGCTGACCGGACGGGTGCATACCTCCTATCATCAGGCCGTTACCGCCACCGGGCGCTTGTCCTCTGCCGATCCTAATCTGCAGAACATCCCGGTGCGTAATGATGAGGGACGCCGAATCCGTCAGGCCTTTATTGCCGATAAAGGTTATCGCATCGTCGCAGCCGACTACTCCCAGATTGAACTGCGTATCATGGCGCATCTCTCTCAGGATAAAGGCTTACTGGACGCCTTTGCCCAGGGTGAGGATATTCACCGTGCCACGGCATCGGAAGTGTTTGGTGTCGCGCTGGATAAGGTGAGTGGAGAACAGCGTCGCAGCGCCAAAGCGATTAACTTTGGTCTGATTTATGGCATGAGTGCCTTTGGCCTGTCACGTCAGCTCAACATCGGTGCAGGTGAAGCGAAAAAGTATATGGACCTCTACTTTGAACGCTATCCGGGCGTACTGCGCTATATGGAGAACACCCGGCAGCTGGCGGCGAATAAAGGCTATGTTGAAACGCTGGAAGGGCGCCGGCTCTGGCTGCCGGATATTAAATCCAGCAATGCGATTCGCCGCAAAGCTGCAGAGCGTGCCGCCATCAATGCGCCAATGCAGGGAACGGCAGCAGACATCATCAAACGCGCGATGATTGCCGTGGATGAGTGGCTTCAGCAGCAGAATGACAGCGCAGTAAGAATGATCATGCAGGTTCACGATGAACTGGTGTTCGAAGTGAAATCGGAGGCGGTGGAAGCGGCCAGCCAGAAAATCCGTGCGTTAATGGAAGGCAGTGTGAAGCTCGACGTACCGTTGCTGGTTGAAGTCGGCGTCGGTGACAACTGGGACGAAGCACACTGATTACCGCCTCCGGGCCGGTTCTGTCGCACAAAACTGGCCTTGATTCAGGCATAAGTAATTCGTTTAGTTGAGCGGTCAGCTGTAACCGGGCGACACCGGGAGCGAAAGCTCGTTTCTAACTGCTTATCGGCTAAACATTTTTTTCGTCATTAAACTACATCACAACGCTATTTTTGTGACGGGTATGGTAAAAAAAGTCCTGTTTTGATGTAAGTAAGCAACAAAAAAGCCTTTGTCAGGCACAAAAAATCAGGTAAAGTTCGTCGCGTAGGGTACAGAGGTAAGATGTTCTATCTTTCAGACCTTTTACTTCACGTAATCGGATTTGGCTGAATTTAGCCGCCCCAGTCATTCTGTGACTGGGGCGTTTTTTATTGGGATTTTTGTTACCGCAGTGTCAGCGGATCAGCGATGCTGCTCACGCGTCCCCGTGCTGATCCTCAGTCGCCTCATCAGGCATCGCATACCAGCTGTCCAGTTTCTGACGAACCTTATCCACGCCGATTTTCTTCAGCGATGAGAAGAGCTCTACCTGGATATCGCCGCCGAAGCTAAGCGCCGCCTCACGCACGACGTTGAGCTGGGCTTTGCGGGCACCGGAAGCGAGTTTATCGGCTTTGGTGAGCAGCAGCAGAACCGGAATTGCGCTTTCCACCGACCACTGAATCATCTGGCGGTCGAGATCTTTCAGCGGATGACGAATGTCCATCAATACGACCAGCCCCTTCAGCGCCTGACGCTTTTGCAGGTACTCGCCTAACGCACGCTGCCACTTCAGCTTCATCTCTTCCGGCACTTCGGCATAACCGTAGCCTGGCAGGTCGACCAGACGCTTCCCTTCTTTAACTTCAAACAGGTTGATCAGCTGGGTACGTCCCGGTGTTTTACTGGTGCGCGCCAGCCCTTTCTGATTGGTTAACGTGTTCAGCGCACTCGATTTTCCCGCGTTCGAGCGGCCAGCAAAAGCCACCTCAATTCCGGTATCGGCAGGCAGATGACGGATATCCGGCGCGCTCATGACAAAGTGGGTAACGTGATAATTCAATTCAGACAAGGTAACACTCCAGAAAACGCATTAGGGCAATGGCGGCGATTATACGCGTTATGGCGCGAAAGTGCTCAATCGCGTCGTGATAACAGTCCATGTAAGAGATTGACCATTCGCGCTGCGGGTTATGTCGATTTTTACGCGGATTTCTGAAAATAAAATCATCGATATTTCAATTATTTAATAAGTTTTGCTCTTTTTTTAAGCCAACTATCGATGGCGCTGACTTGAGGCTTTTACCAGTTGGTCTACATTATTGTGCAGTGAATGGCAGCACACATCAGGATGATGCGCTCAGGGATGTCAGGATGGCAATGAGCGATGGAATGGAACAGGTCAGGGACATGGCCAGACAGGGACAGGGAATAGCTCAGGAGTTGAGCAGGCGCGGGATTGACCGGGATGTTACGAGCCGAAAAGGATTTAAAACATGATTCCTTCTTGTGAAGGTATGAAATAAGGCGACAGCTTGAGCTGTCGCCTTTTTTCTTTGTCGGGTTTCTGCTAGATTTCGCCGCAATTCTATACTGAATAAAAAAGCCAGGACCGAATACTATGAAGCAACCTGCACGAGCTGCCCACGGCAAACCTGCCGTCAAAGCCAAACGCAAATCGCGTGACGAAATTAACCTTGAAGCGCGCGATCGTAAACGCGATAAAAAGCATCGCGGACATGCATCTGGCAGCCGTGCTAATCCGGCGGCGTCGGACAGCAATGGCGCACGCCAGTCAGCCCCCGCAAAAGATCCGCGCATCGGGAGTAAGAAGCCGGTGGCCCTGATCGCCGATGGCAAAACCACCGCCGTCAGGCCACAGAAAAGTGCAGATAAACCGGCAGCCCCGAAGAAAGTGCGCCTGACGCCGGAAGAAGAGCTGGCGAAGCTGGAAAACGATGAACGTCTGGATGCGCTGCTGGATCGCCTGGAAAATGGCGAAACGCTGTCGGCAGAAGATCAGGGCTGGCTGGATGCCTCGCTGGATCGCATCGACGAACTGATGGAGCAGTTAGGCATCGTGATGGACGATGGCGAAGATGAACAGGCAGAAGAGGATATGTACCGTCTGCTGAAGGGCAACTAAGCAAATTTGATCGGCATGCGAGTTCCGCATGCCGTGCTTCTCAGGTAAACGACAATGTTTTGGCCTGGATCAATTTTCGCGCTGCTGGCGACATGTTATCTGCTGTGGTTATTGTTTAAACTACGACGCCTGTCGCGTCTGAAGCAACGTTTACGTCGGGTCTCATCCCGCTCACCTTTCATCCCTTCTTCTTCGCGACCTTCTCTCAGACGACGTCACCGGAAGGAGTGAGCATGCCATCGCTGCAGATTGCCTGGGATCAGGCGTTAATTGAAAAGTACAATTACGCCGGGCCACGTTACACCTCCTATCCCACTGCGCTGGAGTTCAGCGAAGACTATACGGAAACCGATTTTCAGCATGCTGTGGCACGCTATCCCGGGCGTCCGCTGTCGCTTTACGTTCATATCCCTTTCTGCCACCGTCTCTGCTACTTCTGCGGCTGTAATAAGCAGGTGACGCGTCAGCGCCACAAAGCAGACCGCTATCTGGATGTGCTGGAGCAGGAGATTATTCAGCGCGCGCCGCTGTTCCGCCAGCGCCGGGTGACACAGCTTCACTGGGGCGGCGGCACACCGACCTTTCTCGACAGGCAGCAGGTTTCGCGGCTGGTGGGCCTGCTGAAGCAACACTTCAATGTGACCGATGATGCCGAAATGTCGATCGAGGTCGATCCGCGGGAAATGGCGCCGGATATGATCGATCATCTCCGATCGCTGGGCTTTAATCGTCTCAGTATGGGCGTGCAGGACTTCAACAAAGCGGTGCAGGCGCGGGTTAACCGGGTGCAGGATGAGGAGGTGATCTTCAGTCTGATGGCCCGCGCTCGTGAACAGGGCTTCCGCTCAACCAGCATCGATCTGATCTACGGTTTACCTCTGCAGACGCCCGACAGCTTCGCCTGGACGCTGGAGCGGGTCGTGGCGCTGAATCCGGACCGTCTCAGCGTCTTCAACTATGCGCATCTGCCGGCGCTGTTTGCGGCACAGCGCAAAATCAAAGAGGATGAACTCCCCTCGGCCCGGCAGAAACTGGATATTTTGCAGCAGACCATCGCGACCCTGACGCAGCAGGGCTATCACTATATCGGCATGGATCACTTTGCGAAGCCGCAGGATGAGCTGGCTGTCGCGCAGCGCGACGGGAAGCTGCATCGCAATTTTCAGGGTTACACGACGCAGGGTGACAGCGACTTGCTGGGGCTGGGTGTCTCCGCCATCAGCATGGTGGGTGACAGCTATGCGCAGAACCAGAAAGACCTTAACAGCTGGTACAGCAGTGTGGAACAGCAGGGGAATGGCCTGTGGCGTGGCGTCGCCTTAACACGCGATGACTGTCTGCGGCGGGATGTGATTAAAACACTGATTTGCCACTTTTCGCTCGATTTTGCCGCAACAGAGGCGCAGTGGGGAATTTGCTTTCATGACTACTTTGCTGAAGATCTGGCGCTGCTGAAACCCTTAATTGCCGACGGGCTGGTGGAGCAGACGACGACGGGGCTGGAAGTGACGGGGATTGGCCGGTTGCTGGTCCGCAATATCTGCATGTGCTTTGATCGCTATCTGCGGCAGAAAGCCCGTCAGCAGCAATTTTCGCGTGTGATCTAAAGAAACGGGCTGGCAGACCTCGCCAGCCCGAACTGAACCTCTATTCCATCCCCAGCTCTTTCAGCTTGCGAGTCAGGGTGTTGCGTCCCCATCCCAGCAGACGTGCGGCTTCCTGCTTGTGGCCCTGGGTATGGCGCAGCGCCGTAGTCAGCAGCGTCCGCTCCATCTCGGGCTGGGCTTCTGACAGCAGATTCTGATGACCGGAACGCAGCGCGCGGTCGGCCCACTGAGCCAGCAGCGTAGCCCAGCTGTCAGGCAGTGACTGCACCGGGTTTTCCGGTGTGCTGGACTCAAACAGCTCGCCGGGCAGATCCTGAATCAGCACTTCCTGACCGGCCGCCATTACCGTCAGCCAGCGACAGGTGTTTTCCAGCTGGCGCACGTTACCTGACCAGTGCAGACGGGTCAGCGCCGTTTCGGTTTCCGGATGCAGAATCTTCGCTTCTACCCCCAGCTCACGGGCCGCCACCTGCAGGAAATAACGTGCCAGACGCGGGATATCTTCTCGACGCTCACGCAGCGGCGGCAGATGCACACGGATCACATTCAGACGATGGAACAGATCCTCACGGAACTTGCCTTCCTGCACGCGTAATTCCAGGTTCTGGTGGGTAGCCGCAATGATCCGCACATCCACTTTGACCGGCGCATAGCCGCCGACGCGATAGAACTGACCATCGGCCAGCACGCGCAGCAGTCGGGTCTGCACATCCAGCGGCATGTCGCCAATCTCATCCAGAAACAGCGTGCCCCCATCGGCCTGCTCAAAACGGCCCTGGCGGATCTGGTTCGCACCGGTAAAGGCGCCTTTCTCATGACCGAACAGTTCTGACTCAATCAAATCTTTGGGGATCGCCGCCATATTCAGCGCGATAAACGGTGCTTTGGTGCGCGGGCTGTGCCGGTGCAGCGCATGGGCGACCAGCTCTTTACCAGTGCCCGACTCACCATTGATCAGGACGCTGATCGAAGAGCGCGACAATCGCCCGATGATGCGGAACACATCCTGCATCGCGGGCGCTTCCCCGATAATATCGGTGGTCGGTCCGCTGACCGGCTGATTACGCGGCTGCTGCTGCTCCTGATAGTGACTGATGGCGCGCTCTACCAGCGCAACCGCCTCATCAATATCGAACGGCTTAGGCAGGTAATCAAACGCCCCCTGCTGATAGGCGCTGACTGCGGCATCGAGATCGGAATGCGCCGTCATAATGATGACCGGCAGCATCGGATGACGCTGTTTAATCTGTTTCAGCAGCGCCAGGCCATCCATACCGGGCATGCGAATATCTGACAGTAAAACGTCCGGGGTTTTGGTTGAGAGGGCATCCAGCACCTCACCTGCGCTGTCAAACGTCGCACAGCTCAAACCGGCTCCAGTGAGCGCGCGTTCAAGCACCCAGCGGATGGAGCTATCGTCATCGACGATCCAGACTATCCCTCGTTGCATAGAAACCTCACTGGCGAATAGGCAGGTAGACCGAGAATTCGGTGTGACCCGGCCAACTGTTAAATTCTATTTTTCCTGAATGCTGATCAATCAGGCTACGGGCGATGGAGAGACCTAAACCGGTTCCGCCTTCACGTCCACTGACCATCGGATAGAAAAGCGTATCCTGTAGCTGGGCCGGAATACCGGGGCCATCATCTTCAATATCTATTCGTGCTACCAGGCGATAACGGGTGCCATGCAGCGTCAGCTGAAAAGCCGTACGGGTGCGAATAACAATCGTCCCGCCGTCGTCGCCCAGCGCCTGAAGCGCATTGCGTACGACGTTAAGCAGCACCTGTTCAATCTGGTCAGGGTCGTGCGGCAGTTCCGGCAGGCTGGGATCGTAATCCCGCACCAGGGAGACATTCTCCGGTAGCTCCATCGACACCAGATTGACCACCCGCTCAGCCACCTGGTGAATGCTCTGGGTAATGTGCATCCCCGGCTGCTGTGGCCCTAACAGACGATCCACCAGATTCCGCAACCGGTCGGCCTGTTCAATAATGACCCTGGTATATTCATTCAGCGAGGGATCGGGCAGGGCGCGTGATAAAAGCTGTGCCGCGCCGCGCAATCCTCCCAGCGGATTTTTTATCTCATGGGCCAGGCCGCGAACCAGATCGCGTGCAGCCACCTGCTGGGCGTGCTGTAACTGCTCCTGACTGAGGCGACGCTGGTTATCCATCGGCGCCATTTCCATCAGAATCAAGCCATCGGGTAAACGCTGTGCGGTCAGCGACATAATATGTGCGCGACCATCGACTACCAGCGTGACCTCACTGTCAGTGAATCCCTGGCCAGCCTCAAGACTCTCGCGCATCACCTCAATATTCAGCGAAAAGTAGCCGGTTAAATCCGGTAACGGCGTGCCGAACAACTTGCGTGAGCTCTGCGCCAGTAATTGCTGCGCCGCCGGGTTGGCGTAATGAATAACCAGGTCGTTATCCACCAACAAAATACTGTTGATTAAAGCGTTGAGAATCTGCCCGGCGTCGGGCAGAGAGCCAGTTGCCATACAACGTTCCTCTGCACTAAATAGGTGCATTCTGGTGTTTAAGCCGAAAAGCGGGAGAATGAACGGTGAATTCGCGGAGAAAAAAGCCCATCCGAAGATGGGCTAAAAGTTTCCACGGCAACAAAAACGTCTGATCAGTTAAACGCTGTAGTACAGCTCGAACTCAACCGGGTGTGGCGTCATGCGAACGCGGTCCATCTCAGTTTTACGCAGTTCGATGTAAGCATCGATAGATTCATCAGTGAAGACACCACCGCGGGTCAGGAACTCGCGATCTTCGTTCAGTGCATTCAGCGCTTCTTCCAGCGAGCCTGCAACTTTTGGAATCTCAGCTTCTTCTTCCGGTGGCAGGTCGTACAGGTTTTTATCCATCGCATCGCCAGGGTGGATTTTGTTGATGATGCCATCAAGGCCAGCCATCAGCAGTGCGGTGAACGCCAGGTATGGGTTAGCCGCTGGATCCGGGAAGCGCGCTTCAATACGACGGGCTTTCGGGCTGGCCACTACCGGGATACGGATAGACGCGGAACGGTTACGGGCAGAGTAAGCCAGCATAACCGGTGCTTCGTAACCCGGAACCAGACGCTTGTAGGAGTTGGTGGTCGGGTTCGCCAGGGCGTTGATCGCTTTAGCGTGCTTGATGATACCGCCGATGTAGAACAGCGCCATTTCAGACAGGCCGCCGTACTTATCGCCCGCGAACAGGTTCTGGCCACCTTTAGAGAGTGACATGTGGCAGTGCATGCCTGAACCGTTGTCGCCAAACATTGGCTTCGGCATAAAGGTCGCGGTCTTACCGTAAGCGTGCGCGACGTTGTGAACGACATATTTGTAGATCTGAATTTCGTCAGCTTTTTTGGTCATGGTATTGAAGCGGGTCGCCACTTCGTTCTGACCTGCGGTCGCCACTTCGTGGTGATGCGCTTCAACCACCAGGCCCATCTGCTCCATGGTCAGACACATGGCAGAACGGATGTCCTGTGATGAGTCAACCGGTGGAACCGGGAAGTAGCCGCCTTTCAGACCTGGACGGTGACCTTTGTTACCGCCTTCGTACTCTTTACCGGTGTTCCATGCCGCTTCGATATCGTCGATAGCAACGTGTGAGCCGGAAGTCGATGAACCGAAACGGATGTCATCGAACAGGAAGAATTCAGGTTCTGGTCCAAACAGGACGGTATCGGCGATACCGGAAGAGCGCAGGAAATCTTCAGCGCGTTTGGCGATAGAACGTGGATCGCGGTCGTAGCCCTGCATGGTGCCTGGCTCGAGAATGTCACAACGGATGATCAGCGTAGAATCTTCGAAGAAAGGATCCATGACCGCCGTGGTAGCGTCAGGCATCAGCACCATGTCTGATTCGTTGATGCCTTTCCAGCCGCCGATAGACGAACCATCGAACATTTTGCCTTCTTCGAAGAAGTCAGCGTTAACCTGGTGAGCAGGGATCGTAACGTGCTGTTCTTTACCTTTGGTATCGGTAAAACGCAGGTCAACAAACTTAACTTCATGCTCGTTCATCATCGAGAGAACGTGTTCAGCGGACATACTCAACTCTCCTGGAAATGGTCTTTCATTATCTACATGGCGAGGAAACGTCGTTTCCGGAGGGCGTGGCGGGAAAGGAAATTCCTGACCACTCTTTTCCGGCACGCTCTTCAACCGACATCTGACTGGCGTTTACGCTTGTTACAGATAAAGCGAATTCTGTGCCAACTTTTTTGATGTTGCTTAAATCGCCTTATGATGCACCTTTTTGTCGTAATGCGGCTGCACCACGATGGTTTTAATGCACCATAACAGTGCTGAGGGTGAATTTACAGGCACCATTTTGGTGCATAGGACCAACTTAGTGCATTTTCTGCACCGGGAACAGTGCGAATTTGCGTCAATGCAATAATCTTTCAGTGAAAAGTGTGATCGTGTTCAGTCTTCCGCTTAATCCGTGTACAATAGCGCGCTATTTCTAATGCCTGAGGCAAAGCTGTGATCGAAAATTTGCGTAACATCGCCATCATCGCGCACGTTGACCATGGAAAGACCACCCTGGTTGACAAACTGCTGCAACAATCCGGTACTTTTGATGCCCGTACCGAAGCAACCGAGCGCGTGATGGACTCCAATGATTTGGAGAAAGAGCGTGGGATTACCATCCTCGCAAAAAACACCGCCATTAAGTGGAATGACTACCGTATCAACATCGTTGATACCCCAGGACACGCCGACTTCGGTGGTGAAGTTGAGCGCGTCATGTCCATGGTGGACTCGGTGCTGCTGGTTGTAGATGCGATGGATGGCCCTATGCCGCAAACCCGCTTCGTGACCAAAAAAGCGTTCGCGCATGGTCTGAAGCCGATTGTGGTTATCAACAAGGTAGACCGCCCGGGCGCACGTCCGGATTGGGTTGTGGATCAGGTGTTTGACCTGTTCGTTAACCTGGATGCGACTGATGAGCAGCTCGACTTCCCTATCATTTTCGCCTCTGCGCTGAATGGTATTGCAGGTCTTGACCACACCGATATGGCTGACGATATGACCCCGCTGTACCAGGCCATCGTTGACCACGTTTCACCTCCACAGGTTGAAGTTGAAGCGCCACTGCAGATGCAAATCTCGCAGCTGGACTACAACAACTACCTGGGCGTGATCGGCATCGGCCGCATCAAGCGCGGTAAAGTGAAGCCTAACCAGCAGGTCACTATCATCGATAGCGAAGGCAAAACCCGTAACGGTAAAGTCGGCAAAGTCCTGACTCACCTGGGTCTTGAGCGTATCGACAGCGATCTGGCTGAAGCGGGCGATATCATTGCTATCACCGGTCTGGGTGAGCTGAACATCTCTGACACCATCTGTGACACGCAGAATGTGGAAGCGCTGCCAGCCCTGAGCGTCGATGAACCTACCGTAACCATGTTCTTCAACGTCAACACCTCACCGTTCTGCGGTAAAGAAGGTAAGTACGTGACGTCGCGCCAGATCCTGGAGCGTCTGAACAAAGAACTGGTTCACAACGTGGCACTGCGCGTTGAAGAAACCGAAGACTCGGACGCATTCCGCGTTTCAGGTCGTGGTGAGCTGCACCTGTCTGTTCTGATCGAAAACATGCGTCGTGAAGGTTTCGAACTGGCGGTATCCCGTCCGAAAGTTATCTTCCGTGAATTCGAAGGCCGTAAACAGGAGCCATTCGAGAACGTGACGCTGGATATCGAAGAAACGCATCAGGGTTCCGTTATGCAAGCCATGGGCGAGCGTAAAGGCGACCTGAAAAACATGGATCCGGATGGTAAAGGCCGAGTACGTCTTGACTACGTGATCCCAAGCCGTGGTCTGATCGGCTTCCGTAACGAATTCATGACCATGACTTCCGGTACCGGTCTGCTTTACTCCACCTTCAGCCACTACGACGACATTCGTCAGGGCGAAGTGGGTCAGCGTCAGAACGGCGTCCTGATCTCTAACGGTCAGGGTAAAGCGGTTGCGTTCGCCCTGTTCGGTCTGCAGGATCGCGGTAAGCTGTTCCTGGGTCACGGTGCAGAAGTCTATGAAGGCCAGATCATCGGTATTCACAGCCGTTCTAACGACCTGACCGTGAACTGTCTGACCGGTAAGAAGCTGACCAACATGCGTGCTTCCGGTACAGATGAAGCCACCACCCTGGTTCCACCGCAGAAAATGACGCTGGAGCAGGCTATCGAGTTCATCGATGATGACGAACTGGTAGAAGTGACTCCGCTGTCAGTGCGTATCCGTAAACGCCATCTGACCGAAAACGACCGTAAACGTGCTTCACGTGGTCCTAAAGACGCGTAATCACGCTTTAGCGTAATAAAGAGCCCCGCCATGCGGGGCTTTTTTTTGCCTGCGATTCCGCGCCTGCCCGCCGGGCCAGCCAATTATTGTCTGCTGTGACACGCTTTTTGCCCCCCCGCTGCCGTTTACGCTTTTCTCTCCGGTGCTGGCTGTTCAGCCTGCGTTTTTGCCGCTAGAGTGAATACTCCAGGGAACCGAAGGAGGCGCACCATGCTGTATATCTTTGATTTAGGCAATGTGATTATCGATATCGACTTTAACCGCGTGCTGGGCGTCTGGAGTGACCTTAGCCGTGTGCCGCTGGCCTCACTGCAAAGCCATTTCCGGATGGATGAGGCGTTCGAACAGCATGAACGCGGTGAGATCAGCGATGAAGATTTTGCGCTGGCCCTCTGCGAAAAGCTGGAGATCGCTCTCAGCTATGAACAGTTTGCCGCGGGCTGGCAGGCGGTGTTCGTTGACGTGCGTCCGGAAACGCTGGCGCTGATGAACCGGCTGCGGCTGGAGGGGCATCGGGTCGTGATCCTCTCCAATACCAATAAGCTGCACTGCGCCTTCTGGCCGACGCAGTACCCCGACGTGCAGCAGGCGGCCGACAAGCTCTACCTGTCACAGGAGCTGGGCATGCGGAAGCCGGAAGCCCGCATTTATCAGCATGTGCTGGATGCGGAAGGGGTAACGGCCGCTCAGGCGGTCTTTTTTGATGATAATGCAGAAAATATCGAGGCGGCCCGGGCGCTGGGTATCGAAAGCGTGCTGGTGACGGACAGCCGCACGGTTCCCGACTGGTTTGCAGGTCGACAGTAACGCATGAAGTCACGAACATTTCGTCCCGGGCTGCATGCCTTCTGGCTGTGGCTCAGGCTGCTGTGGAAACGTATTGACGAAGATGGCATGACAACCCAGGCGGGCAACCTGGCCTATGTCTCACTGCTGGCGCTGGTGCCGCTGATTGCGGTGGTGTTTGCGCTGTTTGCGGCGTTTCCGGTCTTCTCCGACATCAGCGTGCAGCTGAAGCAGTTTGTCTTTAATAACCTGATGCCCGCCGCAGGCAATACGCTGCAACGCTATCTTGAGCAGTTTGTGGCTAACGTCAACCGGATGACGGCGGTCGGGGCCGTTGGCCTGATTGTGACGGCCCTGCTGCTGATGCATTCGGTCGATACCGCGCTGAATACCATCTGGCGCAGCCATAAGAAGCGGCCGATGGTTTACTCTTTTGCGGTCTACTGGATGATCCTGACCCTCGGCCCGCTGCTGGCCGGTGCCAGCCTGGCGATCAGCTCCTATCTGCTGTCGCTGCGCTGGATTAATGCTACCGGGGTCACCAGCCTGGTTGATCAGATGCTGCGTATTTTTCCGCTTCTGCTCTCGTGGCTCGCCTTCTGGCTGCTCTACAGTATTGTCCCCACTCAGCGCGTGCCGCCGCGTGATGCGCTGATTGGTGCACTGGTCGCCGGGGCGCTGTTTGAGCTGGGCAAAAAGGCCTTTGCGCTCTATGTTACGATGTTCCCCTCTTATCAGTTGATCTACGGTGTTCTGGCCGTGATCCCGATTCTGTTTCTCTGGGTCTACTGGACCTGGTGTATTGTGTTGCTGGGTGCTGAAATAACCGTAACGCTAGCCGATTACCGGCAGCTGAAACAGCAGCACAAAGATGAGCAACGCGAGGAAAGATGATTGCATTGATTCAGCGCGTAACGCGCGCCAGCGTCAGCGTCGATCAGGATGTGACCGGTGAAATTGGTGCCGGACTACTGGTCCTGCTGGGGGTGGAGAAGGGCGATGACAATGCGCGTGCGGAACGTCTCGCAGAACGCGTACTGGGCTATCGCATCTTTAGTGATGAGCAGGGCAAAATGAACCTGAGTCTCCGCCAGACGGGGGGAAGCGTGCTGGTGGTGTCACAGTTTACGCTGGCCGCTGACACGCAAAAAGGGATGCGCCCCTCCTTTTCTGGTGGCGCCGAGCCGGCTGAGGCTGAGCGTCTGTATGAGTACTTCAGCGACTGCTGTCGGCAGCAGGGCATTACCACAGCGAATGGCCGTTTCGCGGCAGATATGCAGGTTTCACTGGTGAACGATGGTCCGGTGACGTTCTGGTTACAGGTGTGAGATCGTCAGCTGAGCGGCAGGGAACAGGCCACACCTCCGAGCGGGAGAAACATTTTATGTATCACCTTCGTGTGCCTCAGACAGCGGAAGAGCTGGATATCTACTATCAGTTCCGCTGGGAAATGTTACGTAAACCACTGCGTCAGCCGCAGGGGTCTGAACGTGACGCCTGGGATGCCTTAGCGCATCATCAGATGGTGGTGGACGAGCAGGGAAATCCGGTCGCCATCGGTCGTCTCTACATTAATGCCGACAACGAGGCCGCGATCCGCTTCATGGCCGTTCATCCCTCCGTGCAGGGCAAAGGGCTGGGAACGCTGGTGGCAATGACGCTGGAGTCAGTGGCGCGTCAGGAAGGCGCCAAGCGGGTGACCTGCAGTGCCCGGGAAGATGCTGTCGCTTTCTTCGCGAAACTCGGCTACGTCAATCAGGGCGAGATAACCGCGCCGCAGACCACGCCGGTTCGTCACTTTCTGATGATTAAGCCGGTCATTACGCTGGATGACATTCTGCACCGCGCCGACTGGTGCGGGCAGCTGCAACAGGCCTGGTACGATCACATCCCGCTCAGCGAGAAGATGGGTGTCCGCATTCTGCAGTTTACCGGGCAGAAATTTATTACCACCATGCCCGAGGCGGGCAACCAGAATCCGCACCATACCCTGTTCGCCGGCAGCCTCTTTTCGCTGGCAACACTGACCGGCTGGGGATTGATCTGGTTGCTGCTGCGCGAGCGTCATCTCGGTGGAACGATTATTCTGGCAGATGCCCACATTCGCTATAGCCATCCCATCAGCGGGCGGCCCGGCGCGATTGCCGACCTGGGCTCATTAAGCGGCGATCTCGATCGTCTGGCGCGTGGCCGTAAAGCGCGCGTGCAGCTTGAAGTGGAGCTGTTCGGCGATGATGAGTGTGGTGCAGTGTTTGAAGGCGTTTATATCGTGCTGCCCGCCGATCCCGACGGACCGCTGGAAGAGGGCGGTTCCGGCGCACGTATCAATTAATCAGCAGGGCCGCACCCGCGGCCCTGCTGCGATTATCGGACCTCACCGGCCTGCATGGTCTGCTGCAGCTGCTGACTGTCGGTTGTCACCGACAGCGTGCCATTTACCGTCGGACGCAGTGGCTGGTCAGCGCGTAACGCACCGCTGAGTTGCAGCTGCATATTGCTGTCTCCCGTTAACGGCAACGCGGGCCATCCCCAGTTCTGCAATACGTTCACCGGCACCGCACGGCCGGTCAGCTGCAGCGTCAGCGGACGGGCGGATTGCTGGCCCACGGTGGCCGTTCCTTCGAGCAGTCCCTTGTTACTGAACGCGCTCAGCTCCGTTACCTGAATCTGCTCCGCGTCAGCACTCAGCGCAATGGATGGGTGACGCAGATCGGTACGGTTAAAGGTGGACTCCGCCGCATTCAGGCTCAGCTTACCCGACCAGATCCCCCACTGATGCTGCTGCGCCAGTCGCAGATTCTCACCCGTGCCATCCAGTGATGTCAGCTGGAAAGGAAAAGCCGGATTGATATCGATAATCAGGTTCCGGTTCGACATGAAACGCATCACCTCTACACTCTCCAGCCACGCGGGCAGGGTTGCCTGCCAGCGATCGCGCCAGTCCTGCGGCAGCGTATATTCCAGTCCGGCAACGGCCAGATTTTTCAGGGTCAGGCGTTTATCGCTGCGCGACCAGTCACCGTCAGCCCGAATCACACCGTTCGCCCAGCGTGAACTGAACTGCGTCAGTGCGATGCCCTGCGGTGAAAAATCCAGGTTAACGATAGGGTCGTTAAGCTCGAAACCCCCGTTGATAAAATTGCTGGCATTCAGCGCCAGTGAACCATCATTACTCTGCCAGTCGTCTCCCTGCCAGTTAACGTTTCTCAGCGTCAGGTCGAGGTCAGTTACCGCCCAGTCCGGTCCCTGCAGACGGGCATCGGTCAGATCGAGTCGCGTAATCGCGATGGAGGGAACCACCTGCAGGCTGTGCAGGAAGTCTTTCAGGCTGCTGGCGGTCTGCAGACGGATATCGTTCAGTCGCAGCTGGTTGATTTTCCAGTTGCCCCGGGCATCCCGTTCACCGTTACCGGTCATGGAGCCGCGCGCCAGATCGGCACCGATATTGTCAAAGCGCATCCGGCCCTGGGACACACTTCCCTGAATCAGTACGTTCTCGCCCGCCACGTTGTTCAGCGTCATGCTGCCGGCGCTCATCTGGAAGCGGGCGTCGCGGCCCAGCATATCGCGGGCGGTCGGTTTCCACGGCAGAATGCCGCCATTCACCTGCTGAGCAAACAGTGGTAACGCGCTGCCGGGGCTGTCGAGACGCATGTTATTGAGTTGCAGGCGGTCAGCCTGAATCGGAAGTGCGCTGTCTGGCGTCAGGTTAGCCAGGTTCACTTCCCCGTCGCGCAGCTCAAGGCTGCTGAAATGCAGCGGATCGCTGAACTGGATCAGGGCCAGACCGAGATCGACCCGCTTTGCTACGAGTACTGCAGGCTGCCCATCGTGACCAAAGCTGAAATCATCCAGAATGATGTGAGAGGGCGAGGAGAAATTGTGTTCAATCTTACTCAGGGAGAGATGCCATTCGGTTTTGTCGCTCACCCACCGGCTAAACCAGCCTGCACCCCACTGTGTCTGCAGCAGCACATAGATCACCACCAGGGTGAAAAGCAGCAGTAACAGTATGGTGAGGAAAAACTTTCCAAGAAATTTCATCGCATCCTTCCCGCGTTCAATCCGGTGAGAGGTTGTTATGCCTGAATTACCGTTACAGCTCAACAGCCTGGATGTAAATACGAAGAAATAGCAGGCAGGCCGAAGCCTGCCCGTGACCTTACTTCTCTGGCGGGAAAATCAGGTTGAGCAGGATAGCGGTAATACCCCCCGCGGCAATGCCCGAAGAGAGCAGGGTTTTCAGCCAGTCAGGGGCAAATTGCAGGATCAGTGGCTGCTGGGAAACACCCAGGCCCACGGCCAGCGACAGCGCGATAATCATGATGGCGCGGCGATTGAGCGGCTCGCGTGACACGATGCGAACGCCCGACGCAGCAATGGTGCCGAACATCACAATGGTGGCACCGCCAAGCACCGGCTCAGGGATCAGCTGCACCAGACCACTGACCGCCGGGAACAGCCCCAGCACAATCAGCATCAGCGCCACCACAAAGCCCACGTAGCGGCTGGCCACGCCGGTTAACTGAATCACCCCGTTATTCTGACCGAAGCAGGAGTTAGGGAAGGTGTTAAACAGCGCAGAGACAAAGGAGTTCAGGCCATTCGCCAGCACGCCGCCCTTCAGGCGTTTCATATAGAGAGGGCCGCTCACCGGCTGCTCTGATACATCCGAGGTGGCTGTGATGTCGCCGATGGTCTCCAGTGAGGTCACCATAAACACCAGCATCAGCGGGATGAGCAGGTTCCAGTCGAAGCCCAGTCCGTAATAGAGCGGGCTGGGTACCCTGATCAGCGGCTGATCGACCGGGAGACCTGAGGCAGGCAGCATGCCCATGGCCCAGGCCAGCAGATAGCCGACCGCCATCGCAATCACCAGGGAGGCAACACGCAGGTAAGGGTTTTTCTGCCGGTTAAGCAGCACGATCACCAGCAGCACCGCGCCGGCCAGCATCAGGTTTTTCGGCGCGCCAAAGGTGTGATCGTTAATCGCACCGAATCCCCCGCCGATAGAGGTGAGTCCCACCTGAATCAGCGACAGGCCGATAATCATGACCACGATACCGGACACCAGCGGGGTAATGATCCGGCGTGCCAGGTGGAGAACACGGGACAGCACCATTTCAGTACAGGAGGCCACCATCAGCGTACCAAACAGGGCCGCCATCATGGTGGGAACATCCGCACCGCCGTTTTTCAGCGCCATCCCCCCCATGATTAAGGGGGTGACGAAGTTAAAGCTGGTTCCCTGAATCGACAGCAGGCCCGAACCGACCGGCCCCCAGGTTTTGATCTGCAGCAGTGATGCCACACCCGAGGCAAACAGCGACATGCTGATGATGTGCCGGGTGTCTTCTGCGGGCAGGCCCAGTGCCTGACAGATCAGTATCGCGGGCGTGATGACGGCAACAAACATGGCCAGCAGATGCTGAGCGGCAGCAAACAGCGTCTGCGGAAGGGGAGGACGATCGTCGAGGCGGTAAATCAGTTCGCTTTGCAGGGCGGAGGGCTGGTCTGGCTGCGGATTGGTGGACATCTTCTGCTCTTCCCGAAAAAGTGTGTGGCGATTGTAATCATCCGCAGCCCAAAAGCAATCGTTTGCCCGGCTGAGGTGAAAAGTGGGTGCGGGCAGGGGCGTGACTCAGACGTTGGTATAACGGGTATTTTCAGGCAGCCAGCGTTCAATCAGGGCGCTGGCCTGTTCGGGATAATGCTGATGGATGTGACGCGCCACACGCTGAACTTCGGGCACCATCGCCTGATCGCGCAGCAGGTCGGCCACTTTAAACTCGGCGTTACCGGTCTGGCGGGTGCCCAGCAGCTCACCTGGCCCGCGTATCTCCAGATCGAACTGGGCAATGACGAAGCCATCGTTGCTGTCTCGCAGCACCTGCAAACGCTTCTGCGCCGTCTTGCTGAGCGGCGCTTTGTAGAGCAGCACACAGTGTGAAGCCACCGCACCGCGACCGACCCGGCCCCGCAGCTGATGCAGCTGTGCCAGGCCTAACCGTTCCGGATTCTCAATAATCATCAGGCTGGCGTTAGGCACGTCTACCCCGACTTCAATCACGGTGGTCGCCACCAGCAGTTGCAGCTCGTTTGCTTTAAACGCCTGCATCACCGCCTGTTTCTCGGCGGGTTTCATCCGGCCATGTACCAAGCCTATATTCAACCCAGGCAGGGCCGTTTTAAGGGCTTCCCAGCTCGCCTCTGCCGCCTGCGCCTCCAGTAATTCTGACTCTTCAATCAGGGTGCAGACCCAGTAGGCCTGACGCCCTTCGCGGCAGGCGTGTTCCACCCGTGCGACGATCTCATCCCGTCGGGAGTCGGGAATGGCCACGGTGGTCACCGGTGTGCGTCCCGGCGGCAGCTCGTCGATGGTCGAGGTATCCAGATCGGCATAGGCGGTCATCGCCAGGGTGCGCGGAATGGGGGTGGCGGTCATGATCAGCTGATGCGGATGGAAACCCTGCTCCTCACCTTTTTCCCACAGCGTGAGGCGCTGGTGGACGCCGAACCGATGCTGTTCATCAATGATGACCAGCGCCAGTCCCTTAAACTGTACCTGTTCCTGAAACAGAGCATGGGTGCCGACGACCATCGCCACCTGACCGCTGGCGATCGCTTCCTGCTGCGCCTGACGCGCTTTGCCTTTCTGTTTCCCGGCCAGCCAGCCGACTTCAATTCCCAGCGGTGCAAACCACTGACGGAAGTTACTGGCGTGCTGTTCAGCCAGCAGTTCGGTCGGCGCCATCAGCGCCACCTGTTTTCCGTGGGCGATCACGTTCAGCGCAGCGAGCGCAGCCACCAGCGTCTTGCCTGAGCCAACATCACCCTGCACCAGCCGCATCATCGGAAAGTCATTCGCCAGATCGTTTTCTATCTCCGCCACCACGCGTTTCTGCGCCTGGGTGGGCGAGAAGGGCAGCGCGGCCAGCAGCTGGTCGCTCAGGTTATGGCGCGGCGGCATGGGCAACGCGTAATAGCGCTGCGCACCGGCGCGCACCGCCAGCATACTCAGGTTGTGCGCCAGCAACTCTTCCAGAATCAGACGGCGCTGGGCCGGATGGCGGCCACTCTCCAGTTCGCTGAGCCGGAGGTCGGGCGGTGGGCGATGCAGCGTGCGTAAGGCATCGGGCAGGCTGATCAGACCGCCGCTCAGCTCCTGCGGCAGCAGTTCGGCTATCGGGCAGCTCTCCAGCAGCGTCAGCGCCTGATCGGTAAGATTACGCAGCGTGGCCTGGCGGATACCTTCGGTGGTGGGATAAACCGGCGTTAAGGTCTCTTCCAGCGTCACACTGCTCTGTTCGCCCTGGATGCGGTATTCAGGATGGATAATCTCAGCACCACGCTGGCCGCGCTTGATTTCACCATAGGCGGTAACGTGACGACCCGGCGACAGGTTGTTCTTCATACCGGCATTGAAATTGAAGAAGCGCATGGTCAGCACGCCGCTGCCATCGCTGATCTGGCAGACCATCATCCGGCGGCGACCAAAGGTGATATCCGTGTGCAGCACTTCGCCTTCTACGGTGGCCCAGATGCCAGGCAGCAGATCGTTAATGGCATAGAGCTGAGTGCGATCTTCGTAGCGCAGCGGGAGATGAAGCAGAAGATCCTGGATGGTGTGCAGGCCTATTCTGGCCAGCTTTGCTGCCTGGCTGGCACCGACGCCGGTCAGGGTACTGAGCGGGATGGCATCCAGCAGACGGCCTTTCATCGTCTTTTACCGGTCGATTGCATCGTCGCCCACCAGCTGGGATCGGCGTCGACTTCACCCTGAGCGTTGATGCGCGGATAGGGCAACCCTTTCTGTCTGGCGACGCGTGCCAGCACCGGGAATCCGCCTTCGAACAGCAGGCGCTGCTGTTCCTCTTCATCCAGCAGGCTGTAGTCGCGCAGATAGAGCCCCGCATTCTGCCGCTGCCGCTGTGCTTCGTACAGGATCAGCGCGCAGGCGACCGAGACATTCAGCGACTGAACCATCCCCACCATCGGAATAACGATCTGCCGATCGGCCAGCGCCAGTGCTTCTTCGGTAATCCCGGTTTTTTCCTGTCCCATCAGGATGCAGGTCGGCAGGGTGTAATCGATCTCGCGGAAATCAACGGCATCCGCAGAGAGATGGGTCGCTAAAACCTGCATCTTCTGCTGTTTAAGCTGTTTTACGGCATCGCCGATGGTGGGATGGGTGACCACTTTCACCCAGCTGTTGCTGCCGGCAGAGGCAGAAGCCTGCGTGCGCATCCGCTGGCTGGGCCAGACCGCATGCACTTCGTGGATGCCCACGGCGTCGGCCGTGCGGATCACTGCGGAAACATTGTGCGGCTTATGCACCTGCTCCATACAGACCGTGAGATCGTGCTGGCGCAGTGCCAGCATCGCCTGAATCCGGGCAAAACGTTGATCGTTCATGCACTAATTACGGTTACGGTGGACTTTAATCACATCCGGCATCACGCGGATTTTCCGCATGATGTTGGCCAGATGGACGCGGTCACGCGCGGTCAGGCGGATAAAGGCGCTGTAAACGCGGCCATCGCGCTCTTCGGTATTCAGGCTCTGAATATTCGAGCCGGCGGTATTAATCGCCGCCGTCAGGTTAGCCAGCGCGCCCTGATGGTTAAACATGTCGACCTTGATCTCCGCCACGAACTCCTGCTCGGTGACTTTGTCCCACTCGACCGGCATGAATTTTTCGGGCTCTTTCTGATAGCCGCGAATATTCCGGCAGGATTCGTGATGCACCACCAGCCCTTTTCCGGGGCTGACGTGGGCCACAATCGGGTCACCAGGAATAGGGCGGCAGCATTTGGCGAAGGTAATCAATACGCCATCGGCGCCCTTGATCGGCAGCTTACCGCGTTTGCTGTTGCTGATCGTCTTGTTGTCAGCCTGCAGCAGGTTCTTCGCCACCACTACGCTCATCGCGTTGCCCAGACCGATCTCGGCCAGCAGATCGTCGAGCGAGGTCAGCTTCATGCGATCCAGCTCCTGGCGGATATTCTCAGCCGGGATTTCAGCCAGTTTACGGCTGCCGCCCAGCGCATGGCTGAGCAGGCGGCGACCCAGATTGACCGAGTCTTCGCGCTTAAGGTTTTTCAGCAGCTGACGGATTTTGGCACGGGCTTTGGAGCTGACGACGAAGTTAAGCCAGGCGGCGTTAGGCCGGGCGCCTGGGGCGGTAATGATCTCAATCGTCTGCCCGCTGGTCAGCGGCTGCGACAGCGGATAAGGCTGGCGATCGACGCGCGCGCCGACGCAGGCATGACCAATATCGGTGTGAACCGCATAGGCGAAGTCCACCGGTGTCGCGCCGGTGGGCAGTTCCACAATGCGGCCTTCAGGCGTAAAGACGTAGATCTCGTCAGGAAAGAGATCGGACTTCACGCTCTCAATAAATTCAAATGAGCTGCCCGCACTCTGTTGCAGCTCCAGCAGGCTTTGCAGCCAGCGCTGGGCGCGAATCTGTGCGGTGGTGCCACTTTCGCCCGCCTGTTTGTAGGCCCAGTGCGCAGCGACCCCCATCTCCGCCATCTGATCCATATCCTCGGTGCGAATCTGCACCTCAACCGGCACGCCGTGCGGGCCAATCATGGAGGTATGGAGCGACTGATAGCCGTTAGCTTTGGGGATGGCGATGTAATCTTTCACGCGACCCGGACGCGGCTTATAGAGGCTGTGCATCTGGCCCAGAACGCGATAGCAGGTATCCAGGTCTTTCACGATGACGCGAAAGGCGTAGATATCCATGATCGAGTGAAAACGCTGCTCTTTCAGCGTCATTTTGCGGTAGATCGAGTAAAGATGCTTTTCACGACCGCTGACGCGGCAGGGGATGCCCGCTTCCTGCAAACGGCCATCGATCTCAGAAAGAATCTTCTGGATCATCTCTTTACGGTTACCGCGCGCGGCTTTCACCACCTCTTTAATCACCCGATAGCGGTTCGGATAGAGGGCCTCAAAACCGAGCTCTTCCAGCTCCGTTTTCAGATGGTGAATACCCAGGCGGTGCGCCAGCGGACTGTAAATCTCTAACGTCTCCAGCGCGATGCGGCGACGTTTGTCCGGGCGTAATGACCCCAGGGTGCGCATATTGTGGGTGCGGTCAGCCAGCTTGATGAGAATGACGCGGATATCCTGCACCATCGCCATAATCATCTTGCGGAAGTTCTCTGCCTGCGCCTCTTTCTTGTCGCGGAATTTCAGCTTATCCAGCTTGGAAACGCCTTCGACCAGTTCCGCCACGCTTTTACCGAACAGCTGTTCCATGTCCTGGTAAGTGGCAGGCGTATCTTCGATGACGTCATGCAGCAGCGCGGCCATGAGGGTCTCATGGTCGAGCTTCATTTCCGCCAGAATACAGGCCACGGCAACCGGATGGGTGATATAAGGCTCACCGCTGGAGCGTGTCTGTCCCTCGTGGGCATCACGTGCGACAAGGTAGGCTTGCTGGAGGCGCTTGATCTGCTCCTCTGGCAAGTATTTTTCAATCAGTTGATTGAGGCTCTCAAACAGATACAAGGGCGACCTGCAGGTGGCTGTTAACGACGACCTTCAGCGATAGCGGTAACGGCCTGTAACTCAGCGGCTTCCTGCTCTTGCTGTTCCTGACGATCACGCACATCTAAAATCTGATTGGTGACCAGACCTTCTTCGATTTCGCGCAGAGCGATAACGGTAGGTTTGTCGTTCTCTTCCGGAACCAGCGGATCTTTACCGCCAACCTGCATCTGACGTGCACGACGTGCAGCGACCAACACCAGGTCAAAACGATTACCAACTTTTTCTACTGCGTCCTGAACGGTTACGCGTGCCATAGGTGTGCTACTCCACAGATGAAGAAATGACTGCGCATCATACTGAAACTGTATTCAGACTGCCAACAGTTTGCTGATTAAAGCATCGTGACGCGCCTTCTGACGTGCCATGCGCAGACGTTCTGCGCGAATGATGGTTTTCAGATCGGACAGCGCCAGATCGAAATCATCATTCACAATTAAATAGTCATATTCGGCGTAGTGGCTCATTTCCGCGACGGCCTGCGCCATGCGGCGCGTGATGACCTCTTCGCTGTCCTGGCCACGACCGCGCAGACGGCGATCGAGCTCTTCTTTCGACGGCGGCAAAACGAAGATGCTGCGTGCGCCGGGCATTTTCGCGCGAATCTGCTGCGCGCCCTGCCAGTCGATATCGAGAAAAACATCCACGCCGGTCGCCAGCACCTGCTCAATTGCCTGACGTGAGGTGCCGTAGTAATTGTCGAAAACTTTGGCGTGTTCGAGAAAAGCCTCTTCCTCAATCATCCGCTCAAATTCATGTTTTTCAACAAAGAAGTAGTGTTCGCCATGGGTTTCACCCGGACGCATACCGCGCGTCGTGTGCGAAACAGAGACCTGCGTGTCATACAACGGCTGGGTCTTTAACAGTGCCTGAATCAGGCTGGATTTACCTGCGCCGCTGGGAGCAGAAACAATATAGAGCGTGCCTTGAGCCATGGTTTTCTTGAATTGATTAAAAGCGGAGTCGATTTCCTGCACAGTATACACAGCTTCCGGTTGCCACGCAGCGTTTGCGCAGCGGCAATAGCCAGTTTTTGCGCATCCTGACGCAATGACCTGTCGTGCCGCTGCAATAGCGGGCAGATGACGACAGCCTCTCTTCCATCATTGTACATTGCCGCTGGCTGCTGCTGATGGCCTGAGGTTGAATGCCACAAAACCTCAGGAGAGAGAAGATGAAAGGAGTTGGCTGGAGGCTGTTTGGGGTGGCGCTGGGGTTCGTCCTCTGTCCGGCGCACAGCGCCCTGTGTCCGGTCTGGACCCCCATCCGGGCGGAGAAAGAGATCGCTCGCCTGCAGCAGCAGCTGCAACACTGGGACGAGGCCTATTATCAGCAGGGGCAGAGCCCGGTGGCGGACAGCGATTACGATGCGCTGCAGCAGCGCCTGAATCACTGGCAGCACTGCTTCAGTCCTTCGCAGCCTGCTTACACATCGCAGCTGCCGCACAAGGGAGAGCATCTGCATCCGGTTGCGCATACCGGCGTGAAAAAGCTGCGGGACAAGCTGGCTCTGGCCTACTGGATGCAGGGACGGCACGATCTCTGGGTACAGCCGAAAGTCGATGGCATTGCTGTTTCGCTGGTTTATCGCCAGGGCCGGCTGGTTTCCCTGTTGAGTCGCGGCGATGGCTTACGCGGTGAAGAGTGGCTGAGTAAAGCCGCTGAGATTCCGGCGATCCCACAGCATATCGACACCCGCTTTGAAGAGGTGGTGCTGCAGGGTGAGCTCTTCCTGTCGATGACCGGTCATCAGCAGGCAACGGATGGCGGCAGGAATGCGCGCGCGCAGGTGGCGGGTGCCATGATGAGCAAAACGCGGGCTCCGCTGCGCCAGTCGCTCGATATTTTTATCTGGGCCTGGCCCGATGGTCCCGCCGCAATGACGGAACGCCTGCAGCAACTCAGCCGCTGGGGCCTGGGTGTGGCGGAAAAATGGAGTCACCGGGTAAACGACGAAGAGGATGTCGCCGCCTGGCGAACGCGCTGGTTCCATGCTGCGCTGCCTTTTGTGACTGACGGTGTGGTGGTACATCAGGCCCGGCGACCTGCGGGTAAAAACTGGCTGCCGGGCGAGGGGAGCTGGGCCGTTGCCTGGAAATATGAGCCTCCTGAAGTGAGCGCGGAAGTGCTCTCGGTCGATTTCCCCATCGGCCGGACCGGGAAAATCGCGGCGGTTCTCAATCTGCAGCCGGTTCAGCTGGATGATAAGACCGTCAGACGGGTCAGCGTCGGATCGCTGCGTCGCTGGCAGGAGATGGACATCGTTGCAGGCGATCTGATTACGCTGAGCCTGGCGGGCCAGGGTATTCCCCGGCTGGAGCGGGTGATCTGGCGCGTGGCAGAAAGGCACTATCCTCAGCCTCCCGATGCGGCGCGCTATACGCCGCTGAGCTGTTTCACCTTCAGTGCCGCATGTCAGAAACAGCTGCTGGCAAAATTACGCTGGCTCAGCCAGAAAGCGGTGCTGAATATTCCGGGCGTAGAGCGCAGCACCTGGCTGCGCTTACTGGAAAGCGGCGCAATGACGCACCTCTTTGGCTGGCTGACGTTAACACCGGAACAGATCGCCACCGCGACAGGCCTCTCTCCGGAACGGGCAGGTCAGCTCTGGCACCGTTTTAATCTCACCCGTCAGCAGCCGTTTCGTCGCTGGGTGGATGCCTTAGGTATTTCACTGCCGCGTAAAGCCCTGAAGTCGCTACCCCATCAGCAGTGGGAGAGCTTAACGCAGCGGGATGTGGCGGGCTGGCAGGCGCTACCGGGCGTTGGCGCTGCGCTGGCAAAGCGCCTCGTTGCGCAGTTTCATGATGCCCGGCTGCAGGCCGTGATCGCGTTCCTGCAGCAGCAGAACATCCCCGCCTCCTCAATGCTCGGGATGGGGATAGTTGAAAATGGGCAAACCGAGGCGGAAGCGCAGCGCCAGTAAACGGGCAAAGAAGCCGAACAGCAGGGTAATGATGATGACGGCTTCATGCGCCAGGGTTGTTTTCAGCAGCAGGATATACATCCAGCCCGAGGCGAAGGCGATACCGGCGTAGAGCTCTTTCTGAAACACCAGCGGAATGCGATTGCAGAACATGTCGCGCAATACGCCGCCGAAGACACCCGTAATCACCGCGCTGATGGCGGCAATAATCATGGCATGTCCGGAATCCAGCGCAACCTGTGCGCCAATGATGGAGAAGACCACCAGGCCCAGCGCATCCAGCACCAGAAACACTTTGCGCAGGTGCGTCATCAGGGGAGCCACGAATGTCGTCACCACCGCTGCTGCCGCAACGATCATGATGTATTCAGGGTGCTTTACCCAGCCCAGCGGATAGTGACCGAGCAGAATATCGCGCACTGACCCGCCACCAATGGCGGTTACCGAGGCGATAATAATGACGCCGAACAGATCCATTTTGCGGCGACCGGCCGCCAGCGCGCCGGTCATGGCTTCGGCGGTAATACCAATGATGTAGAGAACAGTCAGTAACATAGCAGGCTCCAGTGAGACGGCGACAAGGCTACGGCATTACCTTAGCGCCAGCGACTGAGATTTTCTGGCGAGCGGCGTCCGGGATGAGCGCAGTTTATACCAGCCAGCGATGGCGTCAGCATATAAAGGCTCTCTGACGAGCGGACTGAGCTGAACGCATGAGAAAATCTGAGATGAAGGCGCAGAGATCCGGGGCATGTTTCTGTCCGGATTGCGCTTACGCAGAACGGGGGACGTCGTGACCGCAAAGGCTTTTTCGCTACCCGGCGGAGATTCATCCGGACAGGAAGGAATAAGCAGAGGTGAGGATAGAGGAAATAGCCGGTCAGAGGGAAAAGATATCCGGCGCAATAAAAAAGAAAGGCGTGCTGGTTAACAGCACGCCAACGCATCGTTTCGGATGCTCAGAGCCCACCTTACAGACTTATTATATTATTTGTTTCTTGCACGAATTTTAGCAAAGGCATTCAGGCTAAAACGATATTCTGGCTGGAACCATGAACGACCGTAGTAGCAGTAAATCAGCATGCGAATAGACGCCATCGCCAGATAACCCCAGATTGCACATAATACGGAAGGTGTCAGCCAGACGGTAAATAAGGTCACGCCCAGTCCGGCCAGTACTGACGATGTTTCCGCAAAGGCGATACGGGTGTACTGTTTTTCGCGCTGTAATATCGCACGATAATGCTGGCCCTGTGGAATAATAATAAAGACCACGGAGACCATCTGCAGCATTAATGCCAGCTCGGGCTGATCAAACAGGTTACTGAGCAGATGGCTGCCAGAAAAGAGCAGGCCAAATATTGCCACACCCACCAGGACATTCCCCCAGTAAAGGATGGACAGATCATTAATCGAGAGCATGCAGCGGCGGATCAGTGAGTTTGAGAAGCTCCGATCGGCCAGCGTATCGATAGCCAGCAGAGCAATCACGGCGATCGCCAGCAGGTTCAGTTCGTTTGCCTGCAGAATCTGCGCCAGCAACGAAAGCTGCAGAACGCCGATGCCAATAATTTTAATGGAAGAGAGCAGAGACCATTTTGCGCTATTAAGACTGCTTTCGCGTATTGCCATAATATACTCGTTAGAGTCCGGCGACTCTGTGAGAATGTTGTCTTTGTGCAACGGCAAGAGATGATTGCTGTGACACCGTTAATGAGTGCAATTCTTTCTGAGCGGAGTCCTGGAAAAATTTATCAGGCTTGCCCTGTTATTATGTGCTGCTTTAAATAATCCTGGAAAGTATCCCTGGTAAAGTCCCTGTTTCGTGTCATGGCGGAATTCCCTGCTATCACAAAGAATTCCGCCAGATCACGAATAAATCCTGTTGTTGTTTTATATTCTCCTGCCAGCATCCTTGCGGCAAACTCAACGCTTTCATTTAAAGATTCGCTGAGCGGTCCATGACTTTTTACTGCTTTATCATTATGGGTATTGCTGTGTGTGAAATGATTTATACATTGTTTTATTTAATTTAACACCATAAGAAAAGTCTGATAACGGGGCCGCAGAAATAAATGGTTTCACTTTGTGCATGATAAATATTAAATCCTCAGTGGTGGCATAATAAACGCCGATTAAGGATTAATGTGTGCAGGAAACAATCAAAACATGCAGGAGACATTAAAAGCCCTGAAATCCCGGGGAATCCCTGCTTCTGACAGGGTTTTCCCAGGAATTTTCCTGGAAGGGAAGCTTAAGCAGGGTTGTTACTAATGGTGAAGGCGCGGTCATCAATCAGATAAGTGCTTTATGCTTTATCCACGCAAATTTTTCTGTTTTTTTTCATTACCGGCCAGCCATAACTACAGAAAGAAATCGCGCTAAGTTATTGATTTACTGAGTCAGCAAATGATTAAGTTTTTCCAGATCGTTGCTAACCCATTCAATATCCTGCTTAAATTTCTCATCAGAGGTAAATGGCTGGCGATAGACCGTCACCATCACTTCGGCGCCCTGTTCATTCGCTATCACGCGCATAGGCACGTAAATCTCTCTGCCAGAGCCGCTATCAATCCAGTGATCCATCACACCAAACGGATTATGGGGCGAGAAACGGAGCTTCACATTTCCCTGCGGGCCTTTAGCACGCCAGCGATTGCCATCAGGTTCTAACGCGCTGTGCGTCAGGCCGGAAGCCCACTTAGGAAAAAATTCGGGCTTCCAGATGGTTTCATAGAGATCTAACCAGTGGCGCGGAATCGTCAGGCTCAGCGTGCGCGAGGAGAGCATATAACCTCCGGGGGAGAAGCAAAAAAGCATTAAAGCACGGCCACCGGTATGTTAAAACGTTGTAACGACAGAAGTGTGGTGCTGGCAGGGTTTCGTACAGGGCGCAGACAGCGTAAGGTGCTGTCTGCAACGGATTCAGATGAAGTTACCGCGCGCAGACACCGCCTGTTCTTCACTCTGGCCGGTGGCGTGACGCAGAACAAAGCCATCTGACTGGGCCATTACGGCGCAACTGTGATTGGGGAAAATGCGCAGCAGCGTGCCGACTTCAGGGCGATGATGCTGATAGAGCAGGAACCCAT
Organism: Pantoea sp. Sc1; assembly: GCF_000255315.1. Classification (NCBI taxonomy): domain Bacteria; kingdom Pseudomonadati; phylum Pseudomonadota; class Gammaproteobacteria; order Enterobacterales; family Erwiniaceae; genus Pantoea; species Pantoea sp. Sc1. The sequence continues at coordinate 809,131 of NZ_AJFP01000001.1, read as the reverse complement.
GTTCTTCGGATAGTTTCGTAACCTCATAGGTCTGACCTGCTTCATCCACGGCAATGCCAAAGCCGCTGGCATTGGTGCCGTGCGGCCCTTTATCCGAACTCAGCATTTTTGATCCTGCATCCACAATCACAAAGTGATCGTTCACCGCGACCACACGGGTAATCACGCTCATTGCCAGCTGATCGACGCGGCTTAAACCGAGACGGCAGGCGGTCAGGTCCAGCAGGGCATAATTGCCGGGCCGGATTTCCCTGGTGCCGGGCGCAATATCTGCCGCCAGCGCGGTCGGGGTTGAGCCGACAGAAACAGGGCAGTCGCCAAACCCGGCAGCCTGCAATTTTGCCTGCAGTCGCAGCATCAGGATCATTTCCTGTCGGGCAATCTCAGCAATGGCCGTAGCCTCACCGGCACCATAAGCGTGACCGGCATGCGACACTAGTCCGGCAAAACGTAACCCTTTGTGCTGCAACGCCTGCGCTATCTTCACAGCTTCATCGCTCTCAGGATTGACGCCAATCCGGTGTAATCCAACATCAACTTTAATCGCCACCGCCAGTTCGCATTGCGGTTGCTGCTGCCAGGCCGCAGCTATCGCCTCCACACCCTGCAGTCTGTCCGCAATCAGTGTGACCTTCGCCTGGTAATGCACGGCGAGACGCAGTAATTCTGCCACGCTCTGTGGTTGCACCACCGGATAGGCTAACAGCAGATCGCGAATGCCACCCTGAATGAAGGTGATGCCTTCGCTGGGTTTAGAAACGGTGACGCCCTGTGCGCCGAGCGCAAGCTGCTGCTGAGCAATCCAGACGCTTTTATGCGTTTTGATATGAGGGCGAAGCGCAACGCCTGCCGCCTGTGCTTTTTGCTGCATCTGCTGCAGGTTCTGCTCCAGTCGCGCTGCATCCACTTCAATATAGGGGGTGAGGCGGTCATCAATCAGCGGACGCTGCCACTGCTGTTTATCGTTGATATCCATATGAAGGTCCGGCCTTGAGGTAATAAGGGTGTTTATGATTGCTGAATTAACGATCTGATACCAGTCTGCCCACTCGCCGCGTGAGGCCGGACAGCAGAAATGACAGGAACAGGTTAAGCAAAGCCCGGCAGGCAAACGGAAGAAGGCGCGAAAGTCAGACTGCAGGAAGGAGAAGCTGAAAAAATAAAGCAGGCGCGTGGCCTGCTTTATCCGTTAACTCAGACATAGAGCGATGCTTCACCCGGTGGCCGGGTTTTGAAGCGACGATGCAGCCAGAGATACTGCTCAGGCGCTCGCAGGATCTGATTCTCAATGACTTTATTCATATAAGCCGCTGCCGCTGCTTCATCCGTATGCGGGTAGTTTTCCAGCATCGGTTCAATGATCAGGTGGTAGCCATAATTATCGGGATTACGAATCAGCATAATCGGCACCATCGCGGGCTTCGCCAGACGCGACAGGACAAATGTCCCGTTGGTGGTGGCGGCTTTTTCTACCGCAAACAGTGGCGCAAAGGTGCTGCCTTTAGGGCCGTAATCCTGGTCCGGTGCAAACCAGACCGATTCACCCTGTTTCAGCGCATGCACCATACCGCGCAGGTCGCGACGGTCGATCATCGCTTTGTTTGAGCGCATCCGACCCCGGGTCTGTACATACTCCATCGCCTGATTGTTATGCGGGCGATACATCGCCATCATCGGCTGGCAGAGACCGCTGATGCGACCGCCCAGTTCCAGCGACATGAAGTGCACGCCAATCAGCATCACGCCACGCTTTTCGTTCTGCGCCGCATGAAGATTCGCCATCCCGGTGACATTAAACAGACGCCTTACGGCACGATCGGACCAGAACCAGGCGATACCGGTTTCTGCCAGGGCCATGCCCAGCGAGGCAAAATTGCCGGCGATCATCGCCTCTGTTTTTTCTTCACTGATGCCCGGAAAGCAGAGTTCAATATTCCGGCGGGTGATGCGCTCGCGGCGCTGCAGGAAATGACGGGAGATCTTGCCTGCACCGGCACCCAGACGCATAAGAAGAGGGTAGGGGAGCTGGACGATGAGCCACAGCACACTAAGACCAAACCAGGTAAACCAATAACGCGGATGCAGCAGCGAGCTGCTAAATTTTCCGGTGTTTTTCATTAAAACCTTCATGAGATAAATGGATGCATCGCATAAAGAACACTTCCATAAAGTCTCCAGGCGCTACAGCTGTACTGATTTCGACCAGCACTTTATCAAAAAGTGCCTTCAAAGAAAGGGAAACTACTGACTCCACAGGATTGACCAGTTTCATGGAGCGAGCGCATTGAGGGTGTTCAGAAGAGGATTTTATAGAAAAGTCTCCTTAATTCAGTGCATTAGAAGATGTAGTTCTGAAAGGAAAAACGTGACAAATGACCGTTCAGGAACAGTCCGGAAATGATTATTTATCTATCTTTACGAAATTATGCGGCAGTTAAGCAGCACTATCCTTCTGTATACCACTACATCTCAGCCCACCTTGTACAAAATGTGAGTAAGCTGCCATCGCTGACGCTTACTCACTTTCCACCATATAAAGGCTTACTCAATATTAAGAATCTGAAGGTTGATTGTTTGAAATTAGTAATGCATATAAATTAAGTAACTGATTTATTTTGATATTTTGATTTTTCTCACCAAGTCACTCTTCAGTGAGCACTGCTGCAAGCTCGTCGGCTAACAAGCTTACTTAATGGTTGTCGTAAATCGCTCACCTTTGACCAGTTCACCGGAAGGTTTTCGATAGTAAGACTCGCCATCAAGTCGGTAGTAAGTGTATCCATCTTTTGTTTTAGTGATGTCCATAATCCAGTTTGACTTGTCTATACAATTTTCATCTGATTTCATGTCATCAAAGCACAGTAAGTAGTCAGTGTCGTGGTCTGGAAAAGCACCTGAGTTTTTAGGAGCGAGCTTTTGATACTTACCATCGGATTTCCAGATTGAAACATTGTAGGTTTCACGGGAAAAAATGGTGTTGACTCCATTTTTATCCCACCATTTTATTTTATCACTATCTGAGAAAGGCATGTTTTTAACCAAAAAATCTTTTCTGGTATCAGAACCATGAATTGCTAGCACTTTTGGAGAATTAAAGAAGCTAACATAAAATAATGCTAACATTGTCAATGCCACTATGAAAACTGTACTCTTTTTGAATCTCATTAATTTCTCCTGCTATTTATTTCAAACTCAGCTTTCATATTTGTTAAGAAAGGTTTGAAAGCGAAGCGTTCCCATCTTTGAAGGACAAACCAAATACGAAACGCTCTGATAAAATGAAACTTAGGATTCATGATGTCATTTTTATCGAGGCCGAGATGATCTTGCCCTGTAAATGTTATTTTTGCTACATAACCATTATCAGTTATATCGAGCTGATTTATCTGTATGTTTGTAGCATGAATATCATGTATCGACATGCCTAATCCATTGAAGCTGTCAGCCCATCTATTGAACTTGGGAAGTATCGAATTTCTTAAAGCCTGTGTTATTAAATCTTTATCTGTATCTGATAAGCTTTTTTGTCCATAAAACAGAATCTTATCTAATGAAGACTTAATTACAGTAAGGGGGGAAAGTGGCGAAGATTGTCCGCTCAAAATTAGATTTTTATATGCGCTATCAAGAAAAGGGCTGGAATAAATCTTTCCATTGCCGTGATAAAGATGCTTTATAAGATTGTTGAATATTTGGTGCTGTCCAAGATAATATGCAGGCATAGAAACACGAAGAAACTCATTGAAAAGAAGTTCAGCCATTTCTGCTCTGGATTTTTGACGGGTATCCCGGAATGAGTTGAAGATTGATACTTCTTTTCCAGTCCAGGGATCAACCACATCAGAAACATCATCCAGACCCAAATCGCCTCTGAGTTGCTTCTCAGTAAGATCACCACACTTCATATCATCAGTACTATAATCGTTAAACTTATGCTTTGTTTGATAGATCGTAGCAGGCAACGTTAATACTGACATGATAACCTCCTTGTGATATCAATATTTCGTACTCAATTTTAAAATTATTAAATATTTCAGAATCGCTACATCTGTAAAAACTGAACCCTTGTTTATTACAGTACAGCTCATAAAGCTACCACTCTAAAGATAGAACCGATCCCTGCAATGCTAAACGGCATAATTGAGAAAGTGAAGTGGTATGTGTCTCACTTTTCATTTTGATTCGGTTTTTCCTGCTGAATTAACCGGAACTCAGGACCTATTTAAAAGCCCATTTAACATGGGCTTATGGATATCGGTGGATAGATATAAATATTACTCGATGTTCTGAATCTGCTCGCGCATCTGCTCGATCAGCACTTTCAGCTCAATGGCTGAAGCGGTGATATCGGCGTTAATCGATTTTGACGCCAGCGTGTTTGATTCGCGATTAAACTCCTGCATCATGAAATCGAGACGACGGCCCACGGCCTCTTTCTTTTTCAGGATGTTGTAAGTCTCTTTAACGTGCGCATCCAGACGATCCAGCTCTTCAGCGACATCAACACGCTGCGCCATCATCACCAGCTCCTGCTCAAGGCGATTATTTTCCAGCTGGACTTCCGCATCTTCCAGCTTAGCGACGAGGCGCTCGCGCTGCCATTTGATCACTTCAGGCATCTGCGCGCGAACCTTACTGACTTCCTGTGAAACGCCTTCCAGACGCTGTTCAATCATCGCTTTCAGCGCGGTGCCTTCGCTTTCGCGAGCCGCAACGAAGTTATCCAGCGCATTGTCCAGCGCCTGCAATAACTGCGTGTTGATGGCATCCAGATCCTGCTCCTGAGCAGACATCACGCCAGGCCAGCGCAGAATATCCAGCGGATTAATCGCGCCTTCATCGCTCTGCATTTTGACCCAGTTAGCGGCCTGAACCAGCTGTTTTGCCAGCGTTTCGTTCAGCATCAGCTCGCCCTGTGCGCTGGGATCGGCGTCATAACGCAGATTGCACTCGATTTTCCCGCGCGTCAGACGCTGGCGAATGCGCTCGCGGATAACCGGCTCCAGCCCGCGAAACTGTTCCGGCAGGCGGATGTAGGTTTCCAGATAACGCTGGTTCACGGAACGCAGCTCCCAGGCGGCGCTGCCCCATTCGCCTTTGGCTTCGCTGCGGGCATAAGCGGTCATACTGCGGATCATAAGTGGCACTCTTTTACGGAAAGATGGGTGAAGTATAGCGAGGCGAGCCACGGCATAACAGGCATAAGCGTCTCACTGGGCAATAACGAACGCTTTACGCCTTCAGTGACAGCCACTTATGATGACCACTGACCCCCTGTGTGAGGATTACTGATCGATGTCTCGCGTGATTGCTCTTCCCGTTATGCTGGCGCTGCTGCTGTCAGCTTGCCAGACTCGCCATCCGGCACCCACTAAACCGCAACCGATCTGCGCGGGTGGCGACATGATGATGCAGACCACCTTGTGGTTTGGACTGAGCAAGCCTGATGGCGGTTCGGTCAGCTCACTCGACTGGATGAACTTCGTGGACAATGAGGTCACGCCACGCTTCAAAGCGGGCCTGTCGGTTTATGACGCTAAAGGTCAGTGGCTGGGGGAAAATGGGAAGCTGGCAAGAGAGAACAGTAAAGCGCTGATGTTGATCCACGGCATCGATCCCGCCATCAACCATGATATTGAGGCGCTACGCAGCCTCTATAAAAAACGCTTTCATCAGGAGTCAGTCATGCGGGTGGATGCGCCCGTCTGTGTCGGGTTCTAGGGCGAAGGGGCGGCAGAGCCACCGCCCCTGTATCATCAGATAAACAGGCCGGCAAAGGCCGCAGAAAGCAGGCTGACCAGCGTAGAGCCGTAAACCAGCTTCCAGCCAAAGCGGGACACCACATTACCCTGCGTCTCGTTCAGACCTTTTATCGCTCCCGCCACGATGCCGATTGAGGCGAAGTTGGCGAAGGAGACCAGAAAGACCGACAGAATCCCCAGTCCGCGTGCGCTCATACCTGCCGCTACCTTCTGCAGCTCGATCATCGCCACAAACTCATTTGCCACCAGCTTGGTCGCCATAATAGTGGCCGCCTGCAGGGCATCGGCTTTGGGAATGCCAATCAGCCAGGCCAGCGGATAGAACAGATAGCCGAGCAGTTGCTGGAAGCTGTACCCGAACAGCGCCGCGAACAGCGCGTTAACGGCAGCAATCAGGGCGATAAAGCCAATCAGCATAGCCAGGATGATCATGGCCACTTTGAAACCCGCCAGGATGTACTCGCCGAGCATCTCAAAGAAGCTCTGATCTTCATGCAGTTTTTCCAGGGCGATAGGCTGCTCATCCTGCTGTTTCATCGGGTTGATGATCGACAGGATAATAAAGGTGCTGAACATGTTAAGCAGCAGTGCGGCAACCACATACTTTGCTTCGATCATCGACATGTAGGCGCCGACAATCGACAGCGACACGGTAGACATCGCGGTCGCCGCCATGGTGTACATCCGGCGCGGCGGGATATCTCCGAGGATCCCTTTGTAGGCGATAAAGTTTTCCGACTGACCGAGAATCAGCGTGCTGACGGCATTGAACGATTCCAGCTTACCCATGCCGTTAATTTTCGACAGCAGCGTCCCGAAAATACGGATCAGCAGCGGCAGGATACGCCAGTGCTGCAATATGCCGATCAGCGCGGAAATAAAGACAATCGGGCAGAGCACGCCGAGGAAAATAAAGGCCAGCCCCTGTTTGCTCATGCCGCCAAACACGAACTCCGTGCCCTGTGCAGCGAAGCCCAGCAATGTCTCAAAGAAGCCGGCGAACGAACTGACCAGCGCCAGCCCTCCGGCGGAGTGAAGGAAGAACCAACCCAGCGCGGCTTCCACCACAATCAGTTGAATAATAAAGCGCAGGCGAATCTGTTTACGGTCATGACTGACCAGCAGCGCAAGGGCGAAAATCACCACCAGCGCCAGCAGGAAATGAAGAATGGCGGCCATATGTCTTTTTAATCAGAGTGAAAGGAACGCGCATTTAGCCACAGCTGGCGCGGAATTTCATCTGAAGCCTGCGCCCGACCAGCGCAAGAGACAGCGGGCATGGAAGTCCGTATAATGCGCAGCCAATCATTAGCAAGCCGGAGATAACCCATGCGTCCAGCAGGCCGTCGCGCACAGCAGGTGCGTCCAGTCACATTGACCCGCAATTACACCAAACACGCAGAGGGTTCCGTTCTGGTGGAGTTCGGCGAAACGAAAGTGCTTTGCACTGCCTCCGTAGACGAAGGGGTTCCGCGTTTCCTTAAAGGGCAGGGCCAGGGCTGGATAACAGCTGAATATGGCATGCTGCCGCGTTCGACCCACAGCCGCATGGCGCGTGAGGCCGCAAAAGGCAAGCAGGGTGGTCGCACGCTGGAAATTCAGCGTCTGATTGCCCGCTCACTGCGCGCCGCCGTCGATCTGAAAGCGCTGGGAGAATTCACGATTACACTCGACTGTGACGTGATCCAGGCCGATGGCGGCACCCGCACCGCGTCCATCACCGGCGCCTGTGTGGCGCTGGCCGACGCGCTGAACAAACTGGTCGCCAGCGGCAAGCTGAAAGCCAATCCGATGAAAGGCATGGTCGCCGCTATTTCCGTAGGGATCGTGGCGGGCGAAGCGCTGTGCGATCTGGAGTATGTGGAAGATTCAGCCGCAGAAACCGACATGAACGTCGTGATGATGGAAGATGGCCGCATGATTGAGGTTCAGGGAACCGCCGAAGGCGAGCCGTTCAGCCATGAAGAGCTGCTGGCACTACTGGCGCTGGCACGCGGCGGAATCGAGGAGTTAATTCAGGCGCAGAAAGCGGCACTGAACAGTTGATGTAACAGGCGACCACAGAGTCGCCTTTTCTTTATTTGAGGAGTGAGAAATGAAAGCCTGGCAGCGTCAGTTTATTGAATTCGCCCTGAACAAACAGGTGCTGAAGTTCGGTGAGTTCACTTTAAAGTCCGGACGTAAAAGTCCCTATTTCTTTAACGCCGGTCTGTTTAACAGCGGACGGGATTTAGCGCTGCTGGGACGCTTCTACGCGCAGGCGCTGGTGGATGGCGCTGTCGATTTCGATCTGCTCTTTGGCCCGGCCTACAAAGGCATTCCGATTGCGACCACCACCGCGGTGGCGCTGGCCGATCATCATGACCGCGACGTGCCTTACTGCTTCAACCGCAAAGAAGCCAAAGATCACGGCGAAGGCGGCCTGCTGGTGGGCAGCCCGCTGCAGGGCAAAGTGATGCTGGTTGACGACGTGATCACCGCAGGTACGGCGATTCGTGAGTCGATGGATATCATTGGCGCGCACAACGCTACGCTGGCGGGCGTGCTGGTTTCGCTTGATCGTCAGGAGCGTGGCCGCGGTGACATGTCAGCCATTCAGGAAGTGGAACGTGATTATGGCTGTAAGGTGACGGCGATTATTACGCTGGCAGACCTGATTACGTGGCTGGAAGAGAAGCCGGAGATGGCCGATCACCTGGCTCAGGTGCGTGCCTATCAGCAGGCGTACGGGATTTAACCCGGGCGGGCGTGATGCCCGCCTTTGTTCAGACCAGCTGGGCCGCGATAAGTGGCCAGCGGCTATCGAAGTCTGCGGTAGGACTGAAGCGAAACTCCGAGCGGACATAGCGCGACAGTAAGCCTTCACAGAAGGCCAGCAGCTGACTCGCCAGCAGCGCTTCATCAGCCTGAAAGGCTTCACCCTCACGCATTTTACGCTCACGCATGACCTGTCGCAGCTGCACTTCAATCCGCTCAAACAGCTGGTTGATACGTCCCTGCAGCCGGTCCTGCTCAAACATCAGCGCATGACCGGTCAGAATGCGCGTCAGTCCCGGATTACGCTCACCAAAACCCAGAATCAATTGCACGATCAGACGCAGGCGCGTCATGGTCTCTTTTTCATCTTTGAGGATCAGATTGATGCGGGTAATGAGACTGTCTTCGATAAACTCGATCAGACTGTCGAACATCCGTGTTTTGCTGGGAAAGTGACGATAGAGCGCCGCTTCGGATACGCCCACGTTGGCTGCCAGTTTGGCTGTGGTAATACGCTGACTGCCATCACCGGACTGCAGCATCTGCGCCAGCGCCTGCAAAATCTCTTCACGACGATTTCGCTTCACGACTTTTTTTTCTGCCATGACCTTAAAAACCCCTGAAATTCACCTGAAACAGGCAACACCTACGCATCTGCCACAAGAACGCGTCTCATGGCGATGAGGAAAAATAACGGGCGTAAGTGAAAGTCGGTAATACGGGTTACTGGCGGCCTGAGTGGCCGAAGCCGCCTTCGCCGCGCAGGCTGGCGTCAAACTCTTCTACCAGATTAAATTCCGCCTGCACTACCGGAACGAAGACCAGTTGCGCCATGCGGTCGCCAGGCTGCAGTGAGAAGCTTTCCTGACCGCGGTTCCAGACGGAAACCATCAGCTGCCCCTGATAGTCGGAGTCAATCAGACCGACCAGGTTGCCCAGCACGATGCCATGCTTATGGCCAAGGCCGGAGCGCGGCAGGATGACCGCAGCCAGATCGGGATCGGCAATATGAATCGCCAGACCGGTCGGAACCAGCGTCGTGGTGCCCGGTGCGATGTCGAGAACATCATCAATACAGGCGCGTAAATCTAACCCAGCGGAACCTGACGTGGCGTAGGTCGGCAGAGGAAATTCTTTGCCGACGCGCGCATCGAGGATTTTAACGTCTATTTTTTTCATCATAACGGCTGACAATCTCGTCTATTAATTGTTGGCCAAGGAGAGACTTATCGCTGAGCGGTAAGCGCTTTTCTCCATCCTGCCAAAAAAGGTGAAGAGCATTGGTGTCGCTATTAAACCCCTGTCCGGTTTGAGCGACGTTGTTAGCGCAGATCAGATCCAGATTCTTGCGCACCCGTTTTTGCCGGGCGTATTCTTCCACATTCTGTGTTTCAGCAGCAAATCCAACGACGAATGGCCGATTTTCCTGAAGTGCGGCGACGCCGGCAACAATGTCGGGATTCTTTATCAGGTTCAGCGTGACGGTATCATCGCCGCCCTGTTTCTTGATTTTATCGGCCGCAATATCGGCTGCCCGGTAGTCTGCCACGGCTGCGCTTGCAATGAAAATATGTTGTTTATCTATCTCACCCATCACGGCAGCCTGCATCTCCAGCGCGCTGGTGACATCAATGCGCCGCACGCCGGCAGGGGCAGACAACGTGACCGGGCCGCTGACCAGCGTGACCGTTGCGCCGCGTCGGGCGGCGGCGGCGGCAATCGCAAACCCCATTTTTCCGGAGCTGTGGTTGGTGATGTAGCGCACCGGGTCGAGCGCCTCACGGGTCGGACCGGCGGTAATCATAATGTTGAGATGTTGCAGATCGTTGACGGGGGTGGCCCACGTGACCGCATGGTCCACAATCGCCAGCGGATCGAGCATCCGGCCGGGGCCGACATCGCCGCAGGCCTGGCTGCCGCTGTCCGGCCCCCAGATCAGCACGCCACGCGCCTGTAACTGCTCCAGGTTGTGCTGCGTCACCGCCGCGCGATACATCTGCTGATTCATGGCGGGTACCACGGCCACGGGCGAGGCGGTCGCTAACACGGCGGTGGTCACCAGATCGTTTGCCATACCGGCGGTAATACGGGCTATCAGATCAGCCGTCGCCGGTGCCAGTACAATCAGGTCGGCCCACTTTGCCAGCTCAATGTGACCCATCGCGGCTTCCGCCGCCGGGTCGAGCAGATCGTCAAACACCGGATAGCCGGAGACGGCCTGTAAGCTGAGCGGCGTAATAAACGCCTTCGCGCCCTGCGTCATCATGACGCGGACATCGGCACCGCGATCGCGCAGGCGGCGCACCAGCTCCGGAGTTTTATAAGCAGCAATGCCGCCGCTTACGCCAAGAAGAATTTTTTTGCCGGCTAATCCCATCATGATGTTGGCCTCACTAAGCTCTCTGCCGCACGGGGCGGCGAATGCACGGACTTTATCACAAAAGTGCGGATGCGCCTTTTCACGGACTGCGTTTGCGAACCGCCTCGAAGATTGTGGCTGCGCTGATGGCACCCCGGGCATGGCTGGGTCATGCTGAGGTTGATCTCAGGGAGGAGCAGACATGAAAAACAGTGGACCACGGGAAAAACTGCAGAAGCTGGGCGCGCATGCCCTCAGCGATACCGAACTGCTGGCCATTTTTCTCCGCACCGGCTCGCCCGGGCAGAACGTCATTGAGCTGGCCGGACAGATGCTGCAGGAGTTTGGCTCGCTTTATCAGCTGATGACATCGGGCAAGGCGGCATTCAGTAACATAAAAGGCGTTGGTGATGCCAAACTGGCCCAGCTGCACGCGATTGCCGAACTGGCGAAGCGTTTCTTCGCCAGCAAGCTGGCGCGCGAAAGCGTGATGGAAAATCCCCAGATCACCCGCCAGTATCTGCAAAGTTTATTAGCCCATCAGGAGCGCGAGATCTTTATGGCGCTCTTTCTGGATAATCAGCACCGGGTGCTGCGGGCACAAAAAATGTTCTCGGGGTCGATTAACAGTGTGGAAGTGCACCCACGCGAGATCGTCCGGGAGGCGCTGAAGCTCAACGCCGCCGCGCTGATTCTGGCGCATAATCATCCGTCGGGCATGGCGGAACCGAGCCGGGCTGACCGCCAGGTGACCCATAAAGTCAGCGAAGCCTGCCAGCTTCTCGACATCCGCCTGCTCGATCATCTGGTGATAGGTCATGGCGAATATGTCTCCTTTGCTGAGCGGGGATGGCTCTGATAGCGGGAAAATTCGCGCCAGGTGGCGGCTTTTTGCCCGATCATTCGGGATCTTTATCTGTTCGGGACTTGAGCACTTGGGCTGAGCGGCGTATACTACGCCACCTTTGAGAATCTCGGGTTTGGCGGTTAGGCCAGCTTAGCGGGTTCCATGGAACTCGCCTGGCGGGCTGCAAGCCTGACGAGGCGGCCAAAACCTAATTTTTAAAGCTCGAGCTGATTTGATTTTTGGAGAATAGACATGTCACGAGTCTGCCAGGTAACTGGAAAGCGTCCGGTGACCGGTAACAACCGTTCCCACGCAATGAACGCGACGAAACGCCGTTTCCTTCCGAACCTGCACTCACACCGTTTTTGGGTTGAGAGCGAGAAGCGCTTCGTTACTCTGCGTGTATCTGTAAAAGGTATGCGTATTATTGATAAAAAGGGCATTGATACGGTGTTAGCCGACATGCGTGCCCGTGGTGAGAAGTACTAAGAGTACTAAGGAACTGAATCATGGCTAAAGGTATTCGTGAGAAGATCAAGCTGGTTTCCTCTGCTGGTACAGGTCACTTCTATACCACCACGAAGAACAAACGTACTAAACCAGAGAAGCTGGAACTGAAAAAGTTCGATCCGGTTGTACGTCAGCATGTGATCTACAAAGAAGCTAAAATTAAGTAATTTTAGTGTTCTGCTAAAAACCCGGCTCCGGCCGGGTTTTTTGTTTGTGTAAAACGCTGAGGAGAGGGTATGCCAGAGTTGCCAGAGGTCGAAACCAGCCGCCGCGGTATCGAGCCGCATTTGGTGGGTGAAACCATCCTTCACGCCGTGGTGCGTAATTCCCGTCTGCGCTGGCCTGTTTCACAGGAGATCCATGCGCTGAGCGATCAGCCGGTGCTCAGCGTGCAGCGCCGGGCTAAATATCTGCTGCTGGAGCTGCCGCATGGCTGGATCATTATCCACCTGGGCATGTCCGGCAGCCTGCGCGTGCTGCCGGAAGAGCGGCCTGCGGAGAAGCATGACCATGTTGATTTGGTGATGAGCAACGGCAAAGTGCTGCGCTACACCGATCCGCGGCGTTTTGGTGCCTGGCTCTGGAGCAGCGAACTGGCAGGCAGCAGCGTGCTGGCGCATCTGGGACCGGAGCCACTGAGCGACCAGTTTGACGCGGCTTACCTGTTTGAGAAGTCACGCGGCAAGCGAACGGTGATTAAGCAGTGGCTGATGGATAACAAAGTCGTGGTGGGGGTAGGCAACATCTACGCCAGCGAGTCACTCTTTACCGCCGGGATCCTGCCCGATCGTGCCGCCGGCAGTCTGTCGCAGGCGGAAGCAGAGCTGCTGGTCAATACCATCAAGGCGGTGCTGTTACGTTCCATTGAGCAGGGCGGAACCACGCTGCGGGACTTCTTACAGAGCGACGGTAAACCGGGCTATTTTGCGCAGCAGCTGCAGGTCTATGGCCGGGCAGGTGAGCCCTGCCGGGCCTGCGGGACACCCATTATCAGCGGCAGGCATGGGCAGCGCAGCACCTACTGGTGCCCCCGCTGCCAGCACTAAGCCAGCTTAGCCAGCAATGCCTGATGGACGGGCGCGGACAGGAAGGCGGAGACATCACCGCCGTGACGCGCCACCTCTTTGACCAGCGAAGAGGAGATAAACGAGAAGCCCTCAGACGGCATCAGGAAAACGCTCTCCAGCGTCGGCAGCAGGTGACGATTCATCTGCGCCAGCTGCATTTCATACTCAAAGTCTGACACCGCACGCAATCCGCGCACCAGCACATTCGCCTGCTGGTCTCGCGCAAAATTGGCCATCAGGTCGCTGAATCCCACCACCTTAACGTTGGGCAGATGGGCCACCATTTCACTCGCCAGCGCCACGCGCTCCTCCAGACAGAACAGCGGCTTTTTGCTGGGGCTGGCGGCAACGGCCAGAATAACCTGATCAAACATCTGCGCGGCCCGCGTCACGATGTCGAGATGGCCAAGGGTGACAGGATCAAATGTTCCGGGATAGATGGCTTTCGTGCTCATACCTGCCCTTTTTTCGCAGCCTGATTCAGCGCCCAGAGGGCGGCATATTTGTTAAAGGTATATTGTGCGTTGACCACCGCCAGTATCCAGCCCTGCTTTCCGTCGAGAAAACCGGCGCGCAGCAGCAGCGTTTTCACAAACGCGCCCAGCGTATGACCGAACAGGGAGAACAGACCGCAACGCTTACCACGCTGGTGGCGTTCCGTGGCCCAGGCTTCGGCATAGGCCAGTTGCTTACGCTGAAAAGCGATCAGATCGCGGCAGGTCAGATGCTGTAAATCGCCGGGTAACGCCACCACCGGTGCGCCGTCACGCTGCAGCGATTCATGCACCAGATTATCATTGTAGCGGAAGGTGGGCGGATAGAGCCGCATCACGCGGTCAGGGTACCAGCCGCTGTGGCGCATAAAGCGCCCCAGAAACAGATTGCTGCGGCCCAGGCTGTAAATCGTGCGGCCCGGCGGCGCGATAAGCACCTGCTCAATCGCCGCGCGCAGTTCCGGTGTGACGCGCTCATCGGCATCGATCATCAGAATCATATCGCCGGTGGCATAGTGCTGCGCGCGCTGGCGCTGGATGCCATACCCCTGCCAGTCATCGCTGTGGTAGACCTTCGCGCCAGCCTGCGTGGCAATATCGGCACTGTTATCGTGACTGCCTGAATCCAGCACGATAATCTCATCCGCCCAGTTGACTGAAGCCAGACAGTCTGGCAGCAGTTCCGCTTCATTTTTGGCGATCATAACGACTGAAAGACGCTGGCGTGCTGACATCAGTGAGCCCGTGGAGGTAAATGCGGTTCAAGTAACTGGAGCAGACGCTGTAAGGCACCCTGGTTCTGGTGCAGCACGTCCACGGCATGACGGCCGTAATAACGACGATAGTCATCATCCTGCAACAGGTTGGTGACCTCTTTTTCCAGCGAGAACACGTCGGTGACAGTAATCAGTCCCTGGCCTTCCTGCAATTTGCCGCAGATATCTTTGAAGTTCCAGATATGTGGCCCCATCAGAACCGGAATCGCGTGCGCTGCAGGCTCCAGCGGATTGTGTCCGCCGCGCTCCACCAGGCTGCCGCCGACAAACGCCAGATCGGCAATGCCGTAAAGCAGCATCAGTTCGCCCATCGAGTCGCCGATGACCACCTGGGTGGAGCCCGAAGGGATCTCGCCGCTGCTGCGCAGAATAAAGCTGAAGCCGCGCGACTGGGTCAGTTCACGCGCATCGTTAAAGCGCTCAGGATGACGCGGAACCAGAATCAGCAGCAGATCAGGGAACGTCTGCAGCAGGCGGCGGTGGGCATCCAGCACAATGGCCTCTTCGCCTTCGTGGGTGCTGGTGGCAATCCAGACCGGACGGCGTGGCGCCCACTGGCGACGCAGCGTGACAGCTCTGGCGGCCAGCTCTGGCGTGACAGAAATATCAAACTTCAGGCTGCCGGTGATCGCCAGCTGAGAGCGTTTCAGGCCAAGCTCCAGGAAGCGGTCGCCATCTTCACTGTTCTGCGCTGCTATCAGCGTGATGCTCTGCAACAGCCTGCGCATGAATTTACCCAGCTTGCGATAGCCTTTGGCGGATCGGGCTGAGAGACGCGCGTTGGCGATCACCAGCGGAATGTTACGCTGATGCAGAATGCGGATGATGTTCGGCCACAGCTCGGTTTCCATGATGATCACCAGCCGGGGGTTGACCGTATCCAGAAAACGATTAATCGATCCGGGCAGATCGTAAGGCAGATAGACGTGGTGCACATCTTTGCCAAAGGCTGACTGTGCACGCTCAGAGCCGGTTGGCGTCATGGTCGTGACGGTAATCGGCAGGGTCGGGTAACGATGACGCAGCGCGCGCACCAGCGGCACCGCGGCCAGGGTTTCCCCCACGGAAACCGAATGCAGCACAATGCCGTCGGGCTTCACTTTGCCAACGCAATAGCCATAGCGCTCCGCCCAGCGTTTGCGATACGCCGGTGCTTTACGACCGCGCAGCCACAGGCGCAGCCAAATCAGTGGCTGAATAAAGTAGAGCAATGCGGTGTAAATGGTCGTCATAGTTACCGTTACAGCAGGTTCGCGTCTAAAAACAGGTTAAAATCAGATGGCGGCATGTTATCAGAAACCCCGCATGCACTCATCCCGGATTGTCAGTTGGTACTCAATACCTGTTGATAAAGCGAAGTCAGCGCCTGTGCCAGTCGTTGCGGGCCATAGGGTTCAACTTTACGCCGGGCCGCATCACCCATGCGTGAATCTTCCGTCAGCCGCGGAATGGCGCAAACGGCCTGATTTAATCCGTTGATATCCAGCGCATCACAGACGAAGCCCTCCTGACCGGCGGTAATAAACTCAGCCCCCCCGCAGCCG
Organism: Pantoea sp. Sc1; assembly: GCF_000255315.1. NCBI lineage: Bacteria > Pseudomonadati > Pseudomonadota > Gammaproteobacteria > Enterobacterales > Erwiniaceae > Pantoea > Pantoea sp. Sc1. The sequence goes on along the minus strand of NZ_AJFP01000001.1, from coordinate 793,015 downwards.
GTGCTGGTAATAACCGGCAGACCGCAGGCCATCGCCTCCAGCACCACGTTAGGAAAAGGATCGTAGAGCGTGGGCAGCAGCAGGCCGTCCGCCGCGTGATAAAACGGCTGCACATCCTGCTGTACGCCAACAAAGCGCAGGCGATCCAGGCAGTTCAGCTGGTTAGCCAGCTGCTGATAACGCTGCAGCTGTTTATCCTGACCCACCACAATCAGGTAACGGTCACTGGCGGCCAGCGCCTGAATCGCTGCTTTCAGCCCTTTACGCTCAAAGCCGGAACCGACGTAAATCAGTACGGTGGCCGCATCCGGCAGCCCCAGCTGCTGGCGGGTCGCATGGCGGGTCGCTTCCGTGGCGGGCTGAAAACGACGGGCATCGATAGCGTTATGGATGACGTGAATTTTTCCGGCGTCGAGTGAGAAACAGCGCAGGATATCGCGCTTAACCATCTCAGAATTGCAGATCACCGCTTTCAGCGTCGGCGAATTAAACATCTCCGCTTCCGCCTGCAGAACGTAGCGATGATAGGGACTGAGGGTTGCGCTCAGTCGTTGCCACGGTGAGACGATGCGGGCGCGCTGCTCCAGCCAGACGCGATGCACGCCATCACCCGCGCGAAAGATGTCACAGCCAGCGATGCGTTCATGACTCTGCACAATATCGAACTTTTCACGCTCCCAGCAGGCGCGTGCGGCACGGGCAAAGCCGCGCTCGCGGGAAACCCTGCCCAGCTTTGCAGGATTACAGATATGGAGATGCCAGTCCGGATTGGGCGTGCCCTGCCAGCTGCGGGTAATGATGTTGAGATCGAGCTGTTCGCTGCCCAGTGCTTCCAGCGCACGGGAGATAAAACGCTCAGCACCACCATCCGGCCGGTATTTCTGCCGGACAATCGCCAGCCTTAACTTACTCATTCAGGAAGCTCCTCGCCGCCGCGACCACATCCTTCACCGGAATGGCTGACAGATAACGCTGATCCGTTCGGGTGTCGATAGAATCGGGTGAGGGCAGTGGGCCATAATCCCCCGCCCAGATGACATGGTTGTTGTTTCCCCATGGCCGCCAGTGCTGCAGCTTGGTCGGGCCAAACAGGGCGATACAGGGCGTTTCCAGCGCTGCCGCCATGTGCATCGGCGCGGAATCGACCCCGATAAACAGCGTGGCGTGATCGATAAGCGCCGCCAGCTGCGGCAGCGTAAACTGACCCGCCAGCGACACGACATCCGGCGAGGCGCACAGGGCGCGGATGCGGTTGATCATCGCCAGCTCCTGTTTGTCCGGCCCGGCGGTCAGCACCACCTTCCGTCCAGCCCGTGCCAGCTCATCGACCGTGGCGGCCACGCTCTCCTCTTCCCAGCATTTAAAGCCCCAGCGTGAGGTAGGCTGAACCACGATATAGGGGGTGGTCACCTGATGTTCTGACAGGCGGGTCAGCACGATCTGCTGGTCAGCGTCACTGTAGTGCATCGAAACGCGCGCATTGTCGCTGCTGATACCGAGCGGGGCCAGCGCGGACATGTTCTGCTCAACGGTATGCAGTCTGCTGTGATTATGCGTCGGGACCAGCCGGTTGTGACACCAGCGCCACAGGACGTTATCGCGTTTTTTAAAGGCGAAACCAATGCGCACCGGCGCAGCGGAGAGCCGGGTGATCAGCGCCGCACGCCACTGGTCTGCCAGATTAATCACCAGGTCATAATGGGCGTCACGGACGGCACGGATTAATGCCCGTTCATGGCCCAGCTTGCGCCAGGTGCCCTCCTGCTTCCATTTCCGGTCGATGACGTGCAGATGGCGGATAGCCGGATGCGCTTCCAGCATCGGGCGTGTCTCCTGATAGAGCAACACGTCGATACTGGCCTGCGGATAACGCGCATGCAGCGCATTGATGGCGGGCGTGGTGAGCAGCATGTCGCCGTGGTGGCGCAGCTTAATCAGTAAAATACGTTTTGGAGAGATGTTTGCTGGAGTCAGGCTGGCCATAAACAAAGGTTCTCAGATTTCAGTGAACCGATTGTAGGGCAAACGCTTTTTAGGATAAAGCCAGCCTCAGGGGTTATTTATCGCGCCAGCGATAGAGCCGTCCCAGCCACAGCAGTAACTGATACCACTGCTTAATGCCGCGGGCGTTGCGTAACATGCGCCGGTGTGTCCGGGTCGCGAACAGATCGGCGATGATCGCCTGGCGTGCGCGGGCATCAGGCTCACGTCTCACGCTATGGCAGACACTGAGCGCTTCATGCGTCACCTGAGCGTGAAACGACGGGTAGATCCGCACGCGGTCACGATAGCGGATATTAATCTCTTCCAGCAGCCGCGCAATCTTCAGGTAGTGGCGCTGATATTCGACGTTGCGCTCGCCGGTGCGTTTGCGGTTACTGATTGACGCGTCATGCATATAGTAGCGGTAGAGCACCGCATCGGTGTAACGCACGCGTTTTGCCAGCAGCATAAACTCGGTGGTCCAGGGAATATCCTGATGATGCAGGCCCGGCTCGAACTGCAACTGGTACTGCTCGATTAGCGACCGGCGGTAGATGCCCAGCCAGACCACATGCATATAGCGGCGGGTTTTCAGCGCGGTATTGAGCCAGTCAGCGCCGCTCAGCACCGGCGTGCTGCGCAGGCGATCCAGTGGTATCAGGGGTTTTACCCGCTGGCTGTGTTTGAAAAACCATTCGGCGTTGCACTGTGCCGCATCCAGATTGTCCGTTTCCGCCAGCGTTACCAGCGTCTGGTACATCCCGGGCTGCATGGTGTCATCCGCATCCGGAAAGGTGACATATTTGCCGCGCGCTATCGCCAGCCCGGCGTTACGGGCGCGCGACACGCCGCCATTTTCCTGATGAATCACGCGAATGTGGGAGTGATGTTCTGCATAGTGGTCAGCGCGCTCGCCTGAGCCGTCAGTAGAACCATCATCGACGATGATGATCTCCAGCGAGGTCAGCGTCTGCGCCAGCAGTGCCTGCATGAACTCATCAAACATGCTGCCCGCATTGTACATCGGGGTAATGATACTCAGCAGAGGAGAAGTACTCATGACAATATCTGCACCAGCATTCTGTTCACTGTCAAAGGGCGTTGCCTCGTCATAAATCATTTCCAAATCAGCAGAATGGCATACATTAATCCACGATTATAAAACGGTGTCGCCTCCCTGCTTCACGAAAAACCACGCGCGCGCGTAATAATGCACTATCTGCCTCTTTTTTACGCAACGCGGCCGCGCCGGTAAACAGCATAGTGTGCCTGGGGTTTATCAGCAGCATTTTCAAAAGGATCTGGCAGACAGCGGTGGGGCACTGAGGGAAAAGATGGCGCGGCAGTCACCGCGCCCGGAGCGGTTTGACAGGTGGAGAGCGCTGACTAAAAAAATTTGAGCCTGACGTAATGCATCATCCAGCTCACGCTTTCTGCATACTGCTTCTGATGCCACTTGATACGGGCAAAGCGCTTCATCTCTTTATAATGTCTGGGTAAATCAAGAGGCTGAGAAGCCCAGGGCGAGCGCTGGTAATAGCTGTAATAGAGCAGGGACAGGTCGCTGCCGGCCCAGGCATGCCAGGGCTTACACTTACCGGTATAGTGAATCATCACGGTGTCAGCGGGCACGCGGGAGTGGTCCCAGACCTTGTTCGCGATGATGTCGTAGATGTGGTTGTAGCGATCCGGCAGGATCAGCACCTCATCCTCCAGCACAATATTCAGCGCATCCTGGTCGGGAAAACCGAAGGCTGCGCCCCGGGTTACCAGAACCTCAGTGATCCGCGCGGTAGTCTGTCTGGCGAGCCAGCGTGGAATATTGATCAGCATAAAGCCGGAGTTGAAATAGTCATGGCGTTGCAGCCCGAGTCGCGCGCACTGGTTATGACGCGCACGCGGGGTGTCGTTGCAGGCTGCCAGCGTGTAGTCCGTGATATCCAGCGTGAACAGGGGGGAGTAATCGCCGACGACCAGCGTGTCCGCATCAATGTAGATTACCCGATCGCTGTAACGCGCCACCGTTTCAGGGATCAGAAAGCGGTAATGGATACTTTTGGGATAGCGCCCGACCGCCGGCAACTGATCGACCCAGGCACTGTTAAAAATATGCAGAGTGATGGCCAGACGATAGCCCGACGCCATTGAGCGCAGCTTTTCCACATCCTCTTTCTGCAGCGAGTCAGAGAAAATATGGGCGTGGAAAGCGGTGTCGGGGTGATGGCTGAGAAGTGAAAACAACGTAATACCCAGACCACGCGCGTAAGCGTGGTTGATGCCAAACGCAACGTGAACCGGATTATCATCCGCATCCGCAAGCGTGTTGACCAGCAGCTGACTTTGCTGAACGGCATCAGCAAGAGGGGTAATTGCCATTACGCTTCACTATTCCAGATTATGAGTAATAAACGTTTGTATTCTAGTCAGTTTGTCGGCATCCAGCCCGAATAATTTTTCAGCGGGCTGATCAAACTTAAATCGCGTGGCAAAAACAAAGGTCGATGCGGCGATATTGTCTGGTCCGATAAACAGGACATTATTAACCGGGCGCTGTTCCCTGATCTCACAGGGGCCATAGAGCATAATGACCGGTATCTGTCGGGCGTCAGCAATATAAGCATTACCGGAATCCGATGAAATATAAAAATCCATCTGCGAGATGGCCCATGGCACCTCTTCCAGCTTCAGCGCGCCAATCAGGCTGACAATATTCTCCTGCGGGCCGGTCAGGCTCAGTAATTCATCCAGCCACGGCTGCTCGGCTGGTGGACCAAAGACATAAAAGGTGCAGGGCAGCTCAGCCAGCGACGCCATCAGCTGCTGCCAGATGGCGGCAGGAATGGTTTTAGCCCGATTCCCGGCAGAAATGCTGATGCCGATCTTAATCCCGCTGCGCGGATGCAGCAGCGCGGCAGGAGGCGCAGGCGGCTGCCAGAGCGGTGACGTGGCATGCTTGGGAAAATCGGTGTAGCGGTAGTCCCGATTAATCAGCTTCAAATAGCTGTCGAGCGTCAAATCCGTTTTCGCGTGGTCGACGATGCCACTGGCGCTGCGATAGAAGATCGCATGATAGGATTTACGCACATAGGTGCGCAGAAACTGTTTGTTCGGTGCGTTGCACAGCGCCGCAAAAAAGAGGTTAACGCTGTTGGGCTGAACCAGATAAACATGGTCATAACGGTTCATCAGCGTGAAGGCGAGTCTGAGTTTGGCAAAAAAGCTGCGCTTCGCCTCTTCAATCAGAAAATAGCGGCTGACCGTGTCATCGTGACGCGCCAGCGGCTCTACCGATTTGCTGATCAGCAGTTCAGACTGACCCAGGGCGCGCAGCATCGGGGTGATGTTAATAAAATCCCCGATCTTCGCCGTCTGAATCACCAGACTGCGGCCGGTGGGCCGGTAAAAGAGCCGCATCAGGGTGCGGAAAGGCAGCAGCAGCAGATAGATCAGCACATAGTTCATGGCGCATTTTTCCCGATAACGGCCTGCAGTTTCTCTGCCACGGCGCCAGCTGTCAGCTCCGCCAGATTGTGATTCGGGGCGCTCAGCGCCTGTTGGTTCTGCCCGTAGCCGCCAATCAGACCCGGATCGGTCGGGCCATACAGCGTGAGATTAGGACGATCCAGTGCGGCGGTCAGATGGCTTAAACCGGTATCCACAGAGACCACCGCCCGCGCGCCTGCCAGCTGTCGGGCGATCGCTTCCAGCGTCAGCTTAGGCAGCACCTCGACATGCTCAAAACCTTCAGCCAGGCGCAGCGCACGCTGATGCTCATGCTCGGCACCCCAGGGCAGCTTCACCCGCAATCCGCTGGGCTGCATCTGCTCAATCAGCTGTCGCCAGTGGGATTCCGGCCAGTGCTTGTTGTCACGCGTTGTGGCATGCAGAAAGACCAGATAGTGATGCGCATCCGCGGGCAGATGATGCAGGAAATGCCCGGCAATCGCGTAGTCACCCTGCGTTTGCGGCTTTTCATAGCCCAGGCTTTTGGCGAACAGCTCGCGCGTCCGCTCAACGGCGTGCTGGCGTTTGCTGATCTCATGGCGGACGTCATACCACCAGCTGGCAAAAGGTTCACGCGCGCTGCGGCTATCCTGCCCGTGCTTTACCCCTTTGGATAAACGGGTCACCAGCGCGGCACTTTTGATCAGCCCCTGGGCATCAATCACGATATCGTACTCGCGCGACTGTAACGCGCGCTTAAACTGCACGCGCTCTTCACGCTGCTGACTGCCAAACCAGTGTTTGCGCCAGCGGCGAATCGCGACCGGTAACACCTGATCCACGGCAGGGTGCCAGCCAGGGATCTGGGCGAAATTCTCTTCCACTACCCAGTCAAAACGGATGCCGGGAATGGCATGCATCGCATCGGTCAGAGCCGGCAGCGAATGCAGCACATCCCCCATTGAGGACGTTTTAACAATCAGGACGTGCATGGCACCTCCTGCGGCGCAAGGAGCTCATTCAGCGTCTGAAGAACGCGCTCAGGCTGAATATCAATCAGGCTCTGGTGATACCCCTGTTCGGCATCGCCCTTACGCACTTTGTGATAGCCGGTAATCAGGCGAATAATGCGCGCCTGGCGGGCCAGCGGTGGCGTAAAGTCAGGGCTGCTGGGTCCATAGAGTGCCACCAGCGGACGATCCAGTGCGGCGGCGATGTGCATCAGGCCGGAGTCGTTACTGACCACGGCGCGGCATTGCGCCAGCAGGATGACCGCCTGCTCCAGCTGGGTTTCACCCGCCAGGTTGCGGCAGTGGCTGCGACTCTCTTCCGGCAGTGCCGCGATGATCTCTTCACCGGTCGGGCGATCTTTGGCGGAGCCAAACAGCAGGATCTGAAAGCCTTCGGCGATCAGCTGGCGGGCCAGGGCGGCGTAGTGGTAGTGCGGCCAGCGTTTAGCCGGGCCAAATTCCGCGCCCGGACAAAAACCGATGATCGGACGCGTTGCGGTGAGCTGAAACTGTGCGGCCGTTTCCCGCATCTCCCGCTCTTCAACCTGCAACTTTGGCCACAGGAGCGGCTGCGGCAGCTGCGCCGCCGAGGCGACAGGCGTGTCGTAGCCCAGCGCCACGTAGCGCTCAACCATCAGCGGGAACGCGGCTTTATCCAGCACCCGCAGATCGTTCAGCAGGCCATAGCGCATCTCCCCCCGCCAGCCGACGCGGCGTGGGATGCCGGCAAAGAAGGGAACCAGCGCCGACTTAAAGGAGTTAGGCAGCACGTAGGCCCGGTCATAATGGCTGTCGCGCAGTGCCTTGCCCAGCCGGCGACGCTCGCCGAGTTCCAGCGCGCCATGGCCCAGGGGCATGGCCAGCGCCTGACTGACCTCCGGCATGCGTGACAGCAGGGGACGACACCATGCCGGTGCCATCACGTCTATCACCGCATCGGGATGTTCGGCCTTGAGGGTGCGATAGAGACTTTGCGACATCATCATATCGCCGACCCACGACGGGCCGATTACCAGAATTTTCATCGCCGGAGCAGCTTCCTTTATGCGTTGCGATTCAGCCAGACCATATAGTCAGCGACGCCCTGCGCCACCGTTTTAAACGGCTTGTCATAGCCCGCGGCACGCAGCTTCGTGAGATCGGCCTGGGTGTAAGCCTGATAACGGCCTTTGAGTTTTTCCGGGAACGGGATGTACTCAATCTGCCCTTTCTGATGAAACTTCAGCACGGCGTCGGCCACTTCCTGGAACGATTCGGCGCGGCCTGTGCCACAGTTGTAGATCCCGGAGACGCCGTTTTCCCAGCACCACAGGTTTACGGCTGCCACATCATCAACGTGGATGAAATCGCGTTTGAAGCCGTCACTGCCTTCAAACAGTTTTGGATTTTCATCGTTGCTGATCTGGGTGTTCAGATGGAACGCCACGCTTGCCATGCTGCCTTTATGGCCTTCACGCGGGCCATAGACGTTGAAGTAGCGGAAGCCGCACACCGGCGAGTTCGCTTCCGGCAGCATCTGACGAACATAGTGGTCGAACAGCATTTTGGAGTAGCCATACACATTCAGCGGCTGCTCATACTGACGCTCTTCGATGAAGTTTTCATTGCGGCCGCCATAGGTCGCTGCAGAAGAGGCATAAAGGAACGGGATCTCACGCTCCAGGCAGTAGTGCAGCAGCTCTTTGGAGTACTGATAGTTGTTCTCCATCATGTACTTGCCATCCCACTCGGTCGTGGAGGAGCAGGCACCCTGATGGAATACCGCTTCAATCGGGCCTAAATCGTCGCCCGCGATCACGCTCATCAGAAACTCTTCTTTGTCCATGTAATCGACGATATCCAGGTCGACTAAATTGGCAAACTTAGTGCCATCCTTCAGATTATCCACCACCAGAATGTCGGTGTGACCGCGATCGTTCAGCGCTTTGACGATGTTGCTGCCAATCATTCCTGCGCCGCCAGTTACGATAATCATGTTGTTACCTTCAATGTTGTGGGGTGAAACAGGAGGTTTCACACACGAATACCTCACATCATAACATTTCATCAGGGTGCAGACAGCCAGATGACTCTGTAACGCCACAGGGCTGCCACCTAGAGGCGTGAACTATGCTGCAAAAATGACATTCTGTTGGGCGTTTTATCGTTAAGAAGCGCCCTGTCCAGTAAGATATGCCAGGTTTTTGCCATCTGAGGAGAGCAATGATGCCTGCGCAATTTTATCAACAACTTCGTCAGCAACTGGATGATGCACGTCAGGAAGGGCTGTTTAAACAGGAGCGGATCCTCACCTCTGCCCAGCAGACAGAGATAGCGGTAGGTCACGGTCCGGCAGTGATTAACTTTTGCGCCAATAACTATCTGGGCCTGGCCAATCATCCGGCGCTGATTCAGGCCGCGAAGGCGGGGATGGATTCGCACGGCTTTGGCATGGCGTCGGTGCGCTTTATCTGTGGCACGCAGGACAGCCATAAGCAGCTGGAAAAGCGGCTGGCCGCGTTTCTCGGTATGGAAGATGCCATTCTCTACTCCTCCTGCTTTGACGCCAACGGCGGCCTGTTTGAAACGCTGCTGGATGCAGAGGATGCCATTATTTCCGATGCGCTGAATCACGCCTCCATCATCGACGGCATCCGGCTCTGCAAAGCGCAGCGCTACCGCTACGCGAACAACGACATGACGGCGCTGCGGGATTGCCTGCAGCAGGCGCGCGATAAAGGCGCACGCCATATCCTGATCGCCACCGATGGCGTTTTCTCCATGGATGGGGTCATCGCCAATCTGCCCGCCATCTGCGACCTGGCTGAAGAGTTCTCTGCGCTGGTGATGGTGGATGATTCCCACGCGGTGGGTGTTGTCGGGAATGGCGGACGTGGCACCCATGAATATTGTGACGTGATGGGCCGGGTTGACATCATTACCGGCACGCTGGGCAAAGCGCTGGGCGGCGCCTCTGGTGGCTACACCGCAGCAAAAGCGGAAGTGGTGGAGTGGCTGCGCCAGCGTTCCCGTCCCTATCTCTTCTCCAACTCGCTGGCTCCGGCGATTGTGGCCGCCTCGCTGCGGGTACTGGATCTGCTCAGCGAAGGCGATGGGCTGCGTCAGCGTCTCCGGGATAACGCCCGTTTCTTCCGGCAGCAGATGACCGCAGCGGGCTTTACGCTGGCCGGGGCCGATCACGCCATTATTCCGGTGATGCTGGGTGAGGCCAGCGTCGCTCAGCAGTTTGCCCACCTGCTGCAACAGGAAGGCATCTACGTTACCGGCTTCTTCTATCCGGTCGTGCCAAAAGGGCAGGCACGCATTCGCACGCAAATCTCTGCGGCACATACCCAGCAGCAGCTGGAGCGAGCGGTGGCCGCCTTTACCCGTATCGGCAAACAGCTGGGCGTCATCGCCTGAGGAGTCTGTTATGAAAGCACTCGCCAAACTGAAGAGGGAAACGGGCATCTGGATGGTGACCGATGCGCCGGTTCCTGAGCCGGGCCACAACGACCTGCTGATTAAAATCCGTAAAACCGCTATCTGCGGCACCGATGTCCACATCTACAACTGGGATGACTGGTCGCGCAAAACCATTCCGGTGCCGATGATTGTCGGTCATGAATATGTGGGTGAAGTGGTGGCTATAGGCCAAGAGGTAAAGGGCTTTACGCCTGGCGATCGGGTGTCGGGAGAGGGGCATATCACCTGCGGGCATTGCCGCAACTGCCGCGCCGGGCGAACGCATCTGTGCCGGAACAGCATGGGCGTGGGCGTTAACCGTCAGGGCTGCTTTGCGGAATATCTGGTCATCCCGGCCTTTAACGCCTTCAGAATTCCCGACAACATTTCCGATGAGCTGGCCGCGATCTTTGACCCGTTTGGTAATGCCGTGCATACCGCGCTGTCGTTCGATCTGGTGGGCGAGGATGTGCTGATCTCCGGCGCGGGGCCTATCGGCATCATGGCCGCGGCGGTATGCCGCCATGTCGGCGCGCGTAACGTCGTGATCACCGACATCAATGACTACCGACTGGCGCTGGCGCGAAAAATGGGCGTCACCCGCGCGGTCAATGTGGCCCATGAAAATCTGCGCGACGTCATGCATTCGCTGGGGATGACGGAAGGATTTGATGTCGGACTGGAGATGTCCGGCGCGCCTCCTGCGTTTCGCGCGCTGCTCGACGTAATGAATCACGGCGGGCGGATTGCCCTGCTGGGTATTCCGCCGGGTGAGATGGCTATCGACTGGAATCAGGTGATCTTCAAGGGGCTCTTTATCAAGGGCATTTATGGCCGGGAGATGTTTGAAACCTGGTACAAAATGGCGGCGCTGATCCAGTCCGGTCTCGACTTAACGCCGGTCATTACGCATCGCTATGGGATTGACGACTTCCAGCAGGGCTTTGATGAGATGCGTTCAGGACGCTCGGGAAAGGTAATACTGAGCTGGGATTAACACACCGGCCGCCGCAGCGGCCGGATAATTAGCGTTGCTTCTTCTCTTCGTCGGTCAGATAGCGCACCTTGCGCGTGTAATCCTGACCTTTAAAGTGGAGCGGCTGTTGCGGATCGGCCAGATATTTTTGCCATTCCGACAGCGGAAAGCCGCCGTGTGCGCCGACCACCTCCGCCGGGATCACCGCAGACTGACCGCCGATTTTCTTGGAGACCGGCCAGTTAGCCCATTCGCCCAGATTGACAGTTTTAATGTCCAGCATATCCAGCAGCACCGCGAGCGGCAGCTGATCGGTCGGCGGCTGACTGTCGTTCATCAGATGCCAGGTGTCATTGAACAGCGTCAGCCACAGCGGTGAAATACGCTGCCAGACCTCACGGGTCGCCGCCAGATAGGCACCGTTAACGTGATCCACCAGATAAGGCCGGATACTGTGCGGGTAGTAGGCAGGAATCGCCTCCTGTGGCGCATCAGCCAGCTTGGCAATCATTTTCCCCTGACGAAAGCTGGAGTAGAGATGGCCAGGTTTCATCATGATCTCCGGCATCTTTAGCAGATTGAGGTCGGAATCGATCATCAGAATGCCGTCGCCTTTTGCCTGCAACGGGGCCTGCAGTTTGATTAAGCGACTGCGATAGATCTGCTTGTAGCGATAGTGCTCTTCGCGCTGCGGTACATCCAGCGTGGCCACGCGGGTTTTAGCGGGCAGGCTGCCAAAGGCGTCGGCAGGCTGATCGCTGACAATCACAATCTCCTCTGCCTGCGTGGCAAAGCGCGCCGCAAAATCGGCACTGAGCAGCGCCTCTTCGATATAGTCCGCGCCCGTGCAGGGGATCACAACAGAGGTAACCGGTACCGAGCCCTGAACTTCTTTTAGCGAATAAGGCAGGTTATGGCTCGCCCGGATATGGCGATAACGGGGATTTAAAAAATTAAGCATGAGGTTTCTTATTAGCGACACTTTGCAGAATATTTTCAACGCCGCTGATGTAGGTTTCAATGGCGTACTGTTCACGAACGCGTTTCGCTGCCGCATTGATCAGGCGCTGACGTAAGCCGGCATCCTGCCACAGCGCGGTTAAGTGCTGGGTCAGCTGCACCACGTTGCCATAATCAAACAGCAACCCGGTTTCGTCATGACTGATCAATTCGGCAGTACCGACCACACGGGAACCGATGACGGCGGTATTCACCAGCATCGCCTCCAGCACGACCCGAGGTAAGCCCTCACTGCGTGAGGCAAGAATAAACGCATCAAAGGCGGTGAGGTAATCCAGCGCATTGTTCTGAAAGCCCGTAAAGACCACATGCTGCTGGATATTCTCCGCCGTTGCGAGTTGCAGCAGGTGCTGGAGTTCCGGGCCGGCACCGACAATTACCATTCGCCAGTCCGCGTCGGGATGAGCCCGTTTGAAACGGCCCAGCGCCTGCAGAATGTGATGATTAGATTTACGTAATATCAGTGAGCCGATGGTGCCAAACACAAAGGTGGTCGGGGTGAGTTTAAAACGCTGGCGAACGTCGAGGCGGTCAGGTAAAGGCTGGTGGATGTCGATCGCATTGTTGACGGTAAAACAGCGTTCCGCATCAACACCGTGCCTGATCAGCGTCTTATTTACCCCCTGCGACACGGCAATAATCGCCTGGCACTCCTGGTTCACCATGCTGACCAGGCGTGGTTCCAGCACCGGGTCGATACGGCAATGCTGTACCACCGCCACATCCAGGCTGCGCGCGGCCAGATAGCCCTCTACATTGGTGCTGGGCTGGTTATTCATGTAGAGCGTGTCGAATTTTCCCAGCTGGAGCAGGGAGTTAATCTTGCTGGCGTTGGGCATGATGCGCCAGCGTGTATCGATCTCATCGATAGCCCGCTTCTTCAGCTTTTTATTAAAAAACAGCAGCGCCCGCACGGCCTCTTTGACAAATTTTGCCCAGCGCGGCTGCCTGATCTGCGGGATGAAAAAGACCGGAATGGCCAGCGCATTGAGCGTGGCCTCAATGGTTTCGTCGTTGCCACGGCTGTAGTTGTGATAGAAGCAGCAGGTAATATCAAATTTCTGACGATCGATACGTTTCAGCAGCTCCAGCATACTGTTGGTGCCGCCTCCCCACTCTCTGCCGTTATCCAGCAGCAGGATTTTTTGTTTATTAATCGTCATCCGTCTTACTATTCCCGCACCGCATGTTATCGCCCGACCGGGATTATAGTAATTTTTACCTGCAATTGAACTTTAAGCTTAGCACTTAGCATTCATGGCAAATTCAGAACAGACTTTTCAGGGTGCTAAACAGCGGGCTGTGACTCACGCTTTCGCCTACCACCGTTAACGCCCGGGTCGCCGGAACCGGCGCCAGCGGCTGTTTCACTTTACATAGTTCTGCCGGCTGGAAGCGCGGCTTCGCCGGTTTCGCCGGAACCGCTGGCGTCTGTGAGCCGCTGTGGCGTGTTTCGTTCAGCAACTGGCTGGGGCGAACCAGCGTAATGTCTGCGGGCAGCGAGGGCAGCATCTGCTGCAGCACCCGAACGGTGTTGGGGTGGGGATGACCGATAGCAATGGCATACCCGTCGCGCTGTGCCAGCTTCACCGCCCGGCTGAACTGCTGGCGGATAGCGTTAATATCCTGACTGTCATCCAGGAACACCCGGCGTTTCAGAACGTTGACCTGAGTGCCCTGCGCGGCAGGAATCGCCTGGCTGTTAGCGATGGTCATGCTATCCAGAAAGTAGAGGTTATAGTGATTCAGCGCCTGCATTACCTTCTGCATACCGGAAAGGCTCGAGGTCATCCTGCTGCCCATGTGGTTGTTCAGGCCGACTGCGTAAGGCACGTTACTGACCGCATTGCGCATAATGCGGGTGATCTCTTCGCTGCTCATCTCCGGGGTCAGCGTATCTTTTTCCAGTGGCTGTTTGCTGAGTGGCGCCATCGGCAGATGGATCAATACTTCGTGTCCACCCTGATGGGCTCTGGTGGCCATCTCCCGTGCATGGGGTGCGTTGGGCAGAACAGCCACTGAAATCGCCTGCGGCATCTGCAGAACTTTGTTCTCTTCGGCAGGCCGGTAGCCCACATCATCGATAACAATAGCCAGCTTGCCTGCCTGCGCCGCGAAGCTGAACAGCAGCGCGCTGAATAAAAAGGAGATTTTTCGACGTTGCAGCAAAACTTATTTTCCTAACCACGGGAGTGGATTGACAGCCTGTCCCTGACGTCGGATTTCAAAATAGAGCGACGGGGTACCGCGCCCCCCGCTGGTGCCCACCAGGGCGATAGGCTGTCCTGCCTTCACCTGTGTCCCCACGCTCACCAGTGCACTCTGGTTATAGCCATAGAGGCTCATGTCGCCTTTACCATGTTCCAGCACCACGACCAGACCGTAGCCCTGCAACCAGTCGGCCATCAGGACCCGCCCGTCGGCAATGGCTTTCACCTCGGTGCCTTCCCGCGCATCAATCACCAGGCCTTTCCAGCGCAGTTCACCCTGCAGCTGTTCACCAAAGCGATGTTCGATGCGTCCGCGCACCGGCCACAACGCCTGTCCGCCCGCGCGACCGAGTCCTCCGGTACGGGCAACCAGTTCGCGTTCGCTCTGGGTCGGCTGATAGCTGGAGCCTTTGGCTTTGGCCTGCGCCTGGCGCTGACGCACTTTTTCTGCCTCACGGGCTTCGCGCGCCGCGCGCTCACGCGCTTCCCGTTCTGCCCGGGCGATCTTATCCTGCAGCCGGCTTTCGTTCTGACGCATCTCGACCAGATCGGCCTGATCTTTTTCCAGCGCGCTTTCCAGCGACGTAAGGGTTTTCCTGCGCGCGTCGCTCGCCTGCTGCAGCTTCTGCTGCTGGCCCTGCTGCTGGGCTAATAGTGCTTTCTGCTGCTGTTGCTTCTGCTCCAGCGTAGCGCGTTGCTGATCCAGGTCCTGACGCGTCTGTTGCAGTGAGGCGATACTTTTCTGGCGCGCCGCGTTCAGATAGCCAAAATAGGCCAGAATACGCTCGCTGCGCTGGCTCTCTTCTCCGCCCATCAACAGCTGTATACCGTTGTGCTGGCCCTGACGAAATGCGGCATCAAGCTGTTGCGACAGCAGGCTTTCCTGCTGGCTTTGCTGCTTCTCAAGCCGGGCGATGGAGGTGGTGAGCTGTTTAATATCGTTATTCAGGGCGGTGAGGCTGTTGCGGGTTTCGCGCAACTGACGGCTCGCCTGGGCGATGATTTTTTCCTGACTCTGCAACTGATCCAGTAATTTGCTGCGCTGCACTTTCTGCGCCTTAACGCTTTTCTCTTTTTCAGCAATGTTCTGCTGAATAGATTGCAGCTGAGATTTACTGTCTTCCGCACTCTGTGCCACAGCTGGCAACAACAGTGCTCCCGCGCAAAGCAGGCTGAGGGAGAGGGTGGACAACGGTGTGAACAACGGCCGATTTTCGCCGCTGGAACGGGTCCTTGTGTGCAAAACGGTAGTTTTTCCCTTCATAGGCCAATGATTATTCCACGATGAATCGCCGCTTACCAGTGCTCCCCACCGGCATTTGCTTTACCAGTTATGTCCGCTTTCACAATGAGATGGATTAAGCCTTACGCCATTTTTGCTATTCAGCCACTTTTTTTGGAAAATGGCGCACAAATCGATACTCTCGCCGCATAGCATCTGTACATGCGAAGTGGCGCAGGTATACTCAGAACCCTTGTTTTAGCTTATTAGCCCGGTCTGGAGTCGTTACCCCTCATGCAAGAAATTATGCAGTTTGCAAGCAATCACCCCATCCTGAGTCTCGCATGGGTCGTTTTACTCATTCTGGTGATTGTGACTACCGTTAAAGGAATGTTCTCTAAGGTAAAAACGATCAGCCGCGGTGAAGCGACCCGCCTGATTAACAAAGAGGACGCGGTGGTTGTCGACGTGCGTTCGCGCGACGATTTTCGCAGAGGGCATATTTCAGGTGCGCTGAATGTGGCAGCCGCTGAGATTAAAAAAGGCAACGCAGACGAACTGGAAAAGCACAAAGCGCAGCCCATAATTGTGGTATGTGCAACCGGACAAAGCGCGGCTGATTCCGCTGCACATCTGAGTGCTGCTGGCTTCCCGCAGGTCTTTGTTCTGAAAGATGGCATCAGCGGCTGGAGCGGCGAAAATCTGCCGTTAGTTCGCGGTAAATAACCTGTAACCTGACAGAGGTGCGTAGCATGGCAAATGTTGAAATTTACACCAAGGCCACCTGTCCTTACTGCCATCGGGCGAAAGCGCTGTTAACGCAAAAAGGCGTGTCGTTCCAGGAGATCCCCATTGATGGAGACATGGCGAAACGCGAAGAGATGATCAAGCGTAGTGGCCGCACCACCGTGCCTCAGATTTTTATTGATGCGCAGCACATTGGCGGCTGCGATGACTTATTCGCACTCGATAATCGCGAAGGTTTAGATCCCTTACTGCAGGCGTAAGTTTACGCCGGACAATCTCATACATAGGATTTGGTCACATGTCAGAACATAACACGAACGAAATGCAATTCCAGATTCAGCGCGTCTTCACAAAAGATATCTCTTTTGAAGCGCCTAATGCCCCGCAGGTTTTCCAGAAAGAGTGGGAACCGGACGTTAAACTGGATCTGGATACTGCATCTTCTCAGCTGGCTGACGATGTTTACGAAGTGGTACTTCGTGTGACTGTAACCGCCAACGTGGGTGAAGAGACCGCTTTCCTGTGTGAAGTTCAGCAGGCCGGTATCTTCACCATCAGCGGTATCGAAGGAACGCAGATGGCACATTGCCTGGGCGCTTACTGCCCGAACATCCTGTTCCCGTATGCCCGTGAATGCATTACCAGCCTGGTATCACGTGGCACCTTCCCGCAGCTGAACCTGGCACCGGTCAACTTTGATGCACTGTTCATGAACTATCTGCAGCAGCAGCAGGGTGAAGAAGGTGCTCAACAACATCAGGATGCCTGATGACCACTCACGCTTCGATTAGCGTCATCGGTGCCGGCTCCTACGGCACCGCTCTGGCGATTACGCTGGCCCGTAATGGCCATCCGGTACTGTTGTGGGGACATAACCCGGCGCATCTGGCGCAGCTTCAGACCGACCGCTGCAACACGGCTTTCCTTCCTGACGTTCCGTTTCCCGATAACCTCTCTCCTGAACCCGACCTGCAAAAAGCCATTGCAGCCAGCCGCGACATATTGATCGTGGTGCCGAGCCATGTCTTTGGCGACGTACTGCAACAGATAAAGCCGCATCTGCGGTCTGACTCGCGGATTGTCTGGGCGACCAAAGGGCTGGAAAAAGAGACCGGGCGCCTGCTGCAGGATGTGGCGCGTGAGATTCTGGGCGAGTCCATCCCGCTGGCCGTGATCTCCGGGCCGACCTTCGCCAAAGAGCTGGCCGCAGGCTTACCGACGGCTATCGCGCTGGCCGCAACGGATGCGCAGTTTGCTGACGATCTCCAGCTGAAGCTGCACTGCGGTAAAAGTTTCCGCGTTTATAACAACCCCGATTTTGTCGGTGTCCAGCTGGGCGGCGCGGTGAAAAACGTGATTGCTATCGGAGCCGGGATCTCTGACGGTATCGGATTTGGCGCCAACGCGCGAACCGCACTGATCACCCGCGGTCTGGCTGAGATGAGCCGGCTTGGTGCTGCACTGGGTGCCGATCCCACCACCTTTATGGGGATGGCGGGCCTGGGCGATCTGGTCCTGACCTGTACGGACAATCAGTCGCGCAACCGCCGGTTTGGCATGATGCTGGGCCAGGGCGAAGACGTAGATAGCGCGCAACGCATTATCGGACAAGTTGTAGAGGGCTACAGAAACACCAAAGAAGTCAAAGCGTTGGCTTCAAGATTCGGTGTGGAAATGCCGATTACCGAGCAGATTTATCAGGTGCTGTATTGCGAAAAACCGGCGAGAGATGCAGCATTGAGCCTGCTGGGACGAACAAGGAAGGACGAAAACAGCACTGGCTAACGCAGGACGCGTAGCATCATCACCTGCAGCGCCCATTCAGGCGCTTTTTTTATCGGGAGAAAGCAGCAATGTCGTCTGATGAGTTAGAACTGGTCTGGAATAATATCAAAGCAGAAGCGCGAGCCCTGGCTGATTGTGAGCCGATGCTGGCCAGCTTCTTTCACGCGACATTGCTTAAGCATGAAAATCTCGGTAGCGCTCTGAGTTATATGCTGGCTAACAAGCTGGCAAATCCGATTATGCCCGCCATCGCCATCCGTGAAATCGTCGAAGAAGCCTACCGTGAAGATCCGTCGATGATACTGTCAGCGGCTTACGATATTCAGGCGGTGCGTCAGCGCGACCCGGCAGTCGATAAATACTCTACGCCACTGCTCTACCTTAAAGGGTTTCACGCCCTGCAGGCGTACCGCATCGGCCACTGGTTGTGGAATGAGGGCCGTCGTGCGCTGGCGGTTTATCTGCAGAATGAAATCTCCGTCTCGTTTGCAGTCGACATTCATCCCGCTGCCAGCATCGGTCACGGTATCATGCTCGACCACGCCACAGGCATCGTGATTGGTGAAACCGCAGTCGTGGAGAACGATGTCTCTATCCTGCAGTCGGTGACGCTGGGCGGCACCGGTAAAACCAGCGGCGACCGCCATCCTAAAATCCGTGAAGGGGTCATGATTGGAGCCGGTGCGAAAGTGCTCGGCAACATTGAAGTGGGCCGGGGGGCAAAAATCGGTGCCGGTTCAGTGGTGTTGCAGCCTGTGCCGCCGCACACCACGGCAGCAGGCGTACCCGCCCGTATCGTCGGCAAGCCAGGCAGCGATAAGCCATCAATGGATATGGATCAGCACTTCAACGGCAGCCTGGCGGGTTTTCAGTTCGGCGACGGCATCTAGTCCTTAATCAGCGCGCCGGCATAATCCAGCTGGCGCCACGCTTCATACACCACTACCGAAACGGCGTTCGACAGGTTCATGCTGCGGCTTTCTGCCCGCATCGGGATACGGATTTTCTGCTGCGCCGGTAACGCCGCCAGGATCTCAGCTGGCAGCCCACGGCTCTCCGGTCCGAACAGCAGATAATCGCCCGCCTGATACGTCACAGCACTGTGTGCAGGCGTGCCTTTGGTCGTCAGCGCAAACAGACGCTCTGGTGCCTCTGAGGCGAGAAACGCCGCATAATCCGCATGGAATCTGATGGCCGTAAATTCATGGTAATCCAGCCCGGCGCGGCGTAAGCGCTTGTCATCCCAGGCGAAGCCAAGCGGCTGGATCAGGTGAAGCTGAAAGCCACTGTTGGCGCACAGGCGGATGATATTGCCGGTATTCGGCGGAATTTCTGGTTCAAACAAGACAATGTTAAGCATTAAGGCCCCCGATGACAGGGGCCGAAGCATAACAAATTATTGACGACCGGAGGAGTAGAGCGGTAACCAGAGGGTCAGTCTCAGACCGCCCAGTGGGCTGTCATCGGCTTTTACCCAGCCGCGATGCTGCTGCACGGCCGTGTCGACAATGGCCAGGCCCAGCCCGGTGCCGCCCGATTCGCGATCGCGCGCTTCATCGGTCCGGTAGAAGGGACGGAAAATCTGTTCCCGATCTTCCGGGCTTACGCCAGGACCATCATCATCGACGTGAACCGTGATACCGGAAATATCGACGGAGAAGCTGACGCTGATGTGGGTGTGTGAATAGCGCAGCGCATTGCGCACGATATTTTCGAGCGCACTCTCCAGAGCGTGCGGATTGCCATAGAGTGGCCACGGGCCCGGAGGATAGGGGATATCCATCTTCTTGCCCATCTGCTCAGCTTCGAAACGGGCATCTTCCAGCACCCCATTCCACAACTGATTGGCCTTCATCGCTTCGCTGACCAGCGCATTCTTGTGCTGTGTACGCGAGAGCACCAGCAGATCGTTGATCATGCCATCAAGGCGTTGCGCCTCCATCTCAATGCGTCCCAGCTCTTTACTTTCACCCTGGCGACGACGCAGCAGCGCGGTTGCCAGTTGCAGGCGGGTCAGCGGGGTACGAAGTTCATGACTAATGTCCGATAGCAGGCGCTGCTGACCGGTCATCATCCGCTCCAGCGCACTCACCATCTGGTTGAAGCTCGATCCGGCGGCCAGAAACTCCTGCGGGCCTGACTCCAGTTCCGGGTGCTGGCGCAGGTTTCCGCTCGCCACCTCATCGGCGGCATATTTCAGCTTACGCGCCGGGCGCGCCAGGCTCCAGGCCAGCCACAGCAGCAGCGGGGAGCTGATCAGCATCGTCACGATAAGCAGCAGTAACGGGCGGTCAAACAGCAGATTGACAAAATCGAGCTGGGAGCTGTTGGCGGGACGGATCATGTAAAGCTGGTAGTTGTCTTCGCCATCCTGCACGGAGAAAGGCCCGACCAGCTCCACCCGACCATATTTCTTTTTCTGCGGATGATCGGCATTGTCAGACTGGCCGATAAAGTTACGGATCACCTGCATTTCGTTATGTTGCGCGCCGATCACCCGACCTTCGCTGGTGACTAACAGCAGTCGCTGACCCGGCGGTGCCCATTTTTCGACGGCACGAAACAGGCGACGCCACCACATCAGATCGTTGGGGGGATCCTGTGACAGCTCGGCTTCGACGTGCTGCTCAATCATGATGCCCTGCCGCTGTTCACTTTCCAGCAGCGAGGTCATCTGACGTGAATCGAGTTTAGGTACCATGAGCACCAGCATCAGCACCAGCGCCAGGGTTAACCAGAAAATAGCGAAGATGCGGGTGGTCAGACTGCCAATCATGATGCCGAAACCATCAGATAGCCGCGGCCGCGTAACGTTTTAAACCAGGGATGACCATCACGGCGCTCAGGCAGCTTGCGACGCAGATTGGAGATATGCATATCAATGGCGCGGTCAAACGGCGTCAGACGCTTGCCCAGCACTTCCTGACTCAGGTGTTCGCGTGAGACCACCTGGCCCAGATGCTGCGCCAGCAGATAGAGCAGGGTAAATTCTGTGCCGGTCAGATCCAGCGTCACATCATCAAAGCTGGCCTCCTGACGACCGGGATTGAGACGCAGGCAGTCCACTTCCAGCGTCGGTGAGCTGTTATCGTGTTGCTGTTGCTGTTCACTCCAGTTCGAACGCCGCAGAATCGCGCGGATACGGGCCACCAGTTCACGATCGTTAAACGGCTTAGGCAGATAGTCATCTGCGCCCAGTTCGAGGCCCAGCACGCGATCCAGCTCGCTGCCGCGCGCGGTCAGCATGATGACGGGAGTCTGATGTTGCTGTCGCAGTTCTTTCAGGGTGTCGATACCGTTTTTCTTCGGCATCATGACATCCAGTAAAAGCAGATCAATAGAGTTGTCGAGCAGGTTCAGCGCTTGTTCACCATCGCTGGCCACTACCACTTCAAACCCTTCCATTTCTAACAGTTCTTTCAAAAGCGAAGTTAATTCGCGGTCGTCATCTACCAACAGGATTTTATTCATTTTTGTAGCCCTCCGCAGGCAAAATACCGTGTTCCTGGCGCACCTATCCATCGCTTTACGTAGTTTTACACCCCCTGACGGATGTTTGCAGCTGTCGCCGTACACTGGCTCTCGTTGAATCGCAAAACGGAACGAACTGGAGTACACGATGCGCAAATTAACCGCCGTCGTCCTTGCCTTAGCGATGACCCTGAGTATCGCCAGTGCAGGTGCTAAAGATGCGACGACGATTGACGAGATGCATCATGGCGGATTTCCGACAGGCAGTATGACGCAAAATCCGCAAAGCCACATGTTCGATGGCATTGAGCTGACGGAAGAGCAACGTCAGCAGATGCGTGACCTGATGCAACAGGCCCGACATGATCGCCCGGTGGTTCATATTGACGATATCGCAGCACTTCATGAGTTAGTGACTGCAGACCAGTTTAACGAAGCGGCCATCCGCAACAGAGCGGAAATTATCGCCAGAGTTCAGGTTGAACAGCAGGTTGAGATGGCACGCGTACAGAATCAGATGTTTCAGCTGTTAACGCCGGCCCAGCAGGCCACGTTACAGAAGAATTACCAGCGGCGGCTGAACGAGCTGCGCCAGTTTTCGAATTTGCAGTCGGCCTCATCGCTGCAGGCAGTGAGTAGTACCAGCAGTAACCAGTAACATAGTATCCCTGTTTTCCTTGCCATAGACACATCCCTGTCTTCCCCCGCCATGATGGCGGGGGTTTTTTTTATCTTTTTTTCACTTTTTCTGTTTTGACCCGAATCATCACCGCACAACAAAACCCCGGTTTTGTTAGCGCCTGTTGGCCCTTTACCGGCTTTTAGTTGCTGAAAGATGAACTGAACGGGGTTCTGATTGCGTTTAAGCGCACCGGCAGGGCAAAACAGGGAAAAAATATTTTAACCCGTTGAAAAGAGTATATTTATTCGTCTGCTCGGAAAAATAAATACTATTTTTCAGTAAGATAGGGATTTTACCGTTGCGCTTGCTGGCGCCCTGGCTTTATCTACACTTAATCCTGTCACTGCAGGGAAGTGAAGTGATTTCGCGAAGTCTCAGGGAGCAACAACCACATTATGTAATCCCGAATGAATCTATTAACGGAGTAAATTATGGCAGAGCATCGTGGTGGTTCAGGTAATTTCGCAGATAATCCGCAAAAGGCCTCTGAAGCCGGTAAAAAAGGCGGCCAGAACAGCGGCGGCGGAAACTTTAAAAACGATCGTGAAAAAGCATCAGAAGCCGGTAAGAAAGGCGGCAAAAAATAACAGCTGCAACGTTTCCTGAACAGACCTGAACCTGAGGGTCTGGCACTGATGTAACTGATGTGTATGACACGCTGCCCCGTCCTTTTTCAAAGGCCGGGGCTTGTTTTTATCGGTTGCCCCCGCTGTAAAGAACCTCTCTCCGTTGCGCCTCCTGCTAAGCACTACCCGCCTCAGGGTGTTAAACTTCAGCCTTTCTTCCATCTGAATACGCCTCATCTGATGATGGGGTGCAGGGGATCCGGCATGCAACCCTCTTATGGCCGACTGGTAAAGCGTGCTGCGCTGGCCGCTACCCTTCTCGCGTCGGTGCTGTTGATCGTGAAAATCTTTGCCTGGTGGTACACCGGTTCGGTGAGTCTGCTCGCTTCGCTGGTGGACTCGCTGGTTGATATTGCCGCGTCACTCACGAATCTGCTGGTGGTGCGTTATGCGCTGCAGCCCGCCGATGAAGATCATACGTTCGGGCACGGTAAAGCGGAATCGCTGGCGGCACTGGCTCAGAGCATGTTTATTTCAGGCTCGGCGCTGTTTCTGTTCCTGACCGGCCTGCAACATCTGGCGTCGCCGGATGTTCTGCGGGCTCCCGGTGTCGGGATTGTGGTGACGGTTGTCGCGCTGAGTTCAACCCTGTTACTGGTGGCCTTTCAGCGCTGGGTGGTGCGGAAAACCCGCAGTCAGGCCATTCGGGCTGACATGCTGCACTATCAGTCCGATGTCATTATGAATGGCGCGATTCTGATCGCCCTGGTGCTGAGCAGCTATGGTTTTGCAAGAGCAGATGCCCTGTTCGCGCTGGGAATCGGCATTTTTATTCTCTACAGCGCGTTGCGTATGGGCTACGACGCAGTGCAGTCCCTGCTGGATCGCGCATTGCCGGAAGAGGAGCGTCAGCAGATTCTGACGCTGGCGACGAACTGGCCCCAGGTGCAGGGGGTGCACGATCTGCGTACCCGCCAGTCCGGCCCGACAAAATTTATTCAGCTGCATCTGGAGCTTGAAGACCAGCTGCCCCTGGTGCAGGCGCACCGTGTGGCCGATCAGGTTGAGAGGGCGTTACGCGACGCCTTTCCCGGGTCAGACGTAATTATCCATCAGGACCCCTGTTCTGTGGTACCGTTCGAGAAGGAGGATTCTCCAGGTTTTTAACCTAAACGAATCAATTTGATACGTAAGGGACGACGTAACGCTAACATTGCTGCAAAAAATAGTGAAAAGTTGTCTGACCTGAATCAATTCAGCAGCAAGCCTTTGATATACTATCTGCCATCACATGTCGCGCTGGCCTTTAATGATGTTCAGCAGCGATCGACAGGCAGGATTAACCCTTCGTTTTAAAAATCCAGAGGTTGTCATGATCAAAAAAATTGGTGTATTAACCAGCGGCGGTGACGCCCCAGGCATGAACGCAGCTATTCGTGGAGTCGTGCGTTCCGCGCTGAGTGAAGGACTGGAAGTTTTTGGGATCTATGATGGCTATCTGGGATTGTACGAAGACCGCATGATCAATCTCGATCGCTACAGCGTCTCCGACATGATCAACCGCGGCGGCACCTTCCTGGGCTCTGCGCGCTTTCCTGAATTCCGTAATGAAGATATTCGCCAGGTGGCCATCGAGAACATGAAAAAGCGCGGCATTGACGCGCTGGTGGTGATCGGCGGCGATGGCTCCTACATGGGGGCGAAACGTCTGACCGAAATGGGCTTCCCCTGCATCGGCTTACCGGGCACCATCGACAACGACGTTGCCGGAACGGATTACACCATCGGTTACTTTACGGCGCTGGAAACCGTGGTGGAGGCCATTGACCGCCTGCGTGATACCTCTTCGTCGCATCAGCGTATCTCCATCGTTGAAGTGATGGGCCGCTACTGCGGCGATCTGACGCTGGCGGCGGCCATTGCTGGTGGCTGTGAGTTCATCGTGCTGCCGGAATTCCCTTATACCCGTGAAGAGCTGGTCGCGGAAATCAAAGCGGGCATCGCCAAAGGGAAAAAGCACGCTATCGTGGCGATTACCGAACATATCTGCGATATCGACGATCTGGCGCGCTTTATCGAAACAGAAACCAAACGCGAAACCCGTTCCACCGTGCTGGGCCATATTCAGCGTGGTGGCGCGCCCTGTGCCTATGACCGTATTCTGGCGTCACGCATGGGCGCTTACTCCATTGAGCTGCTGATGCAGGGCTACGGCGGTCGTTGTGTCGGTATTCAGAATGAGAAGATGGTGCATCACGACATCATCGACGCGATTGAAAACATGAAGCGTCCGTTTAAGCGTGACTGGCTCGACACCGCGAAAAAACTCTACTGATCCCTCTGCCGGGGTGTGCGTTACCGCACGCCCCGGCATCGCCAGTCTATATTCCCCTCGGTTATAACCACTTATTTTTAATTCTTTAAGCTCTGTATTGGTTTATGTCACGCTACGCCCATAACGACATTGGGAGAGTGCGTAATGAACAAGTGGAGTATCGGCGTTACCCTGTTGCTGGCCTCAACCAGCGTTCTGGCAAAAGACATTCAGCTGCTTAACGTGTCCTACGATCCAACGCGTGAGCTGTACGAACAGTACAACAAAGCGTTCAGTGCGCACTACAAACAGGAAACCGGCGATAACGTCGTGGTGCGCCAGTCCCATGGCGGCTCCGGCAAGCAGGCAACCTCCGTAATTAACGGCATCCGGGCAGATGTGGTGACGCTGGCCCTGCAATCCGATGTCGATGCCATTGCAGAACGCGGGCGTATTGATAAAAACTGGCTTCAGCGTCTGCCGGATAACTCCGCCCCTTACACCTCGACCATTGTCTTCCTGGTACGCAAAGGCAATCCCAAAGGCATTCATGACTGGAGCGACCTGATCAAACCAGGTGTCTCTGTCATCACCCCTAACCCGAAAACCTCCGGCGGGGCACGCTGGAACTATCTGGCGGCCTGGGGCTGGGCGCTGGATCACAACAATGGCGATCAGGCTAAAGCGCTGGCTTACGTCAGAGCGCTGTTTAAAAACGTTGAGGTGCAGGATTCCGGTGCGCGTGGCGCGACCAACACCTTCGTTGAGCGCGGCATTGGTGACGTCCTCATCGCCTGGGAAAACGAAGCCTATCTGGCGGTGAACAAGCTGGGCAAAGATAAGTTCGAGATTGTGACGCCGAGTGAATCCATTCTGGCTGAGCCGACCGTGTCGGTAGTCGATAAGGTGGTGGACGAAAAGGGTACGCGTAAGGTTGCGGACGCCTATCTGAAATACCTCTATTCGCCGGAAGGCCAGACGATTGCCGCGCAGAACTACTACCGTCCGCGTGATGCTGAGATTGCGAAGAAATTTTCCAGCACCTTTGCGCCTGTGAAACTGTTCACTATTCAGGACAAGTTTGGTGGCTGGACACAGGCTCAGAAAGCCCACTTCGCCGATGGCGGCAGCTATGACCAGGTCATGAAACCGTAAGGCATGGCGGTCAGCGCATCTCTGCGCTGACCGCTTACGCGACACCTCTCTCTTCTCCACCCCTGCTGCGCTATCAGCCAGAATTCCCCGTGACATTCTTTTCCCGCCAGGCGAGGATGCAGGCTGCGAAGCCATTCAGGAAGCGTTGTTATGCCGATACACCGTCATGCAGCCCGCGGGATGGCGATCCTGCTGGTGCTGGTCATTGCGGGGATGCTGGCGGCCGCACTGCATTTTAAAAAGAACAGTGATGCGCTGTGGCAGATCGTCAGCGAGAAATGTGTGCCCCACCAACAGAGCAGTGGCAACCCTGCGCCCTGTCAGCGTGTCGATCGGCCACATCGTTATGCCATGCTGAAAGATATCCATGGACCACTGCAGTTTCTGCTGATTCCGCTCGACAGGATCACGGGCATAGAAAGCCCGCGCTTACTTCAGCCCGCCACACCCAACTATTTTGCCTTTGCCTGGCATGAACGCTATCTGTTAGCCCAGCGGCATGGCTCGCCGATTGACGACCGGGTTCTGTCGCTGGCTATTAATTCAGAGTATGGCCGCACCCAGAACCAGCTTCATATTCATCTTTCCTGCCTGCGCCCCGATGTGCGTCGGCAACTCGATACGCTGACGCCGCAGCTTAACGGCCAGTGGCAGCGCAGCACGCTGCGTCAGCATCACTACTGGCTGCGTGCCCTGACGCCAGCCGAACTGGCGCAGCAGAGTGCTTTTATCCGTCTGGCCAGTGAGCGGCCACAGGCGCGCACAGAGATGGGGAAATATGGACTGGCGCTGGCGCAGTTAAGCGACGGGCGACTGGTGCTGATGGCGGTAGAGCGAAACTGGCTGCTGCTGAATAGCGGGTCGGCGGAGGAGGTGCAGGATCATAGCTGCCAGCTGATTGCGCCCATAAAAAAGGCGGCTTAAGCCGCCTTTAATCTGTGCATCAACGCTTAGGCGCTTTTTGCCGCCGCCGCCGCTTTCACGATGACTGCAAACGCGTCAGCTTTCAGTGACGCACCGCCAACCAGCGCACCATCGATGTCAGGCTGGGTGAACAGCTCTGCCGCATTTTTGTCGTTAACGGAGCCGCCGTACTGAATGATGACCTGCTCCGCGACTGCCGCATCTTTCTTCGCGATGTGGTCACGGATGAATTTGTGCACGGCCTGAGCCTGCGCTGGGGTCGCCGATTTACCGGTACCGATAGCCCAGACGGGCTCATAGGCGATGACCGCACCGTTGAACGCTTCAGCGCCCTGGGTTTCCAGCACGGCATCCAGCTGACGAGCGCAGACTTCTTCGGTTTTACCCGCTTCGTTTTCTGCTTCGGTTTCACCGATGCAGAGCACGGGAACCAGACCCACTGACTTCAGCACCGCGAATTTCTTAGCGATGAACTCGTCGCTCTCTTTGTGGTAAGTACGACGCTCTGAGTGGCCGATAATGATATATTTCGCGCCGATATCTTTCAGCATCTCTGCGGAAACTTCACCGGTGAAGGCACCAGACAGGTTAACGTCTGCGTTCTGTGCACCCAGTGCAATGTGACTACCGGAGAGGGCGTGTTTTGCCTGCTCGAGATAGAGTGCCGGCGGTGCAATGGCAACGCCACAACCGTCAACGCCAGACAGTTCCTTGCGCAGACCGGCGATCAGTTCAGCTGTGATCTGCTTGCTGCCATTCAACTTCCAGTTACCCATAACCAGTGGATGTCGCATTCTATCCTCCGCATAACGCGATACATGAAAAATCGCTGCCAGCCGGCAGCGTTGTCTGCCAGACAGTATAGAGATCAAATGTTGCGATGGCTTTGCTTTTCGTCATTTTCGGCCACATCATCAGGGGCTGGCGAGCGCCAGTTTGACCGGCTCAATCGCAAAGGTCAGCCCCTTGTCACCGCTGTCAGAGACGACAAATCGCAGCGCGCCGTCGACCTGCGCATAGTAGGGTGAATCCTTGCCGGCATTCAGCAACGCCTCCAGCTTTTTACGCCCCTCTTCGGCACTTAATCCCGGCACAAAGAAGCGCAGCAGGGCGGTCATGTAGGCCAGCGCCTTTTGCTGCGAGGCGCTCTGATCCGGGCCAGGTAACGGCAGCCAGGTAATCTGCAACGTTTTGATTTTGCCGGTGCCGGGCTCCAGCGCCGTAGAGGCGTAGAGCGTCTCATTGATTTTGCTGGCAGCCCGCGTCAGGTTGCTTTTGTCACCGCGATTATCAATAGCGCGATACTCCGGCAGGATGAGCGCGGCATTGGCCAGATTATACTTTTCGCGAAACTGGCCGATAGTCATATCAAAGGTGGGCGCACCCGCCAGCAGATAGGGGGCGGGAGGCAGCGCATCGGTTCGCTCCTGCGGTGGCGGATCGGCGGCAAAGACCGGAACCGTCAGCGCAAACGATAACAGCAGTGCGCCAGGCAAATTCTTCATTTTGTCGATCCTGTCCCGTAAACTCAGGCGCAAATTAAAACGGTTTTTATCCGCGAGGTCAAAAGCGCGGCAGCTCTCTTTTCCGGATGATAAAGCATGACGTTACAACAATGGTGTTTTTCCTGGCGCGGCCGGCTGGGACGACGTGATTTCTGGATCTGGCAGGCGGTCTGGCTGCTGACAACGACACTGCTCTTCGTGCTGGCGGCTAACGACTGGCTCGATACCCAGATGGCGGCCTTTGGGGTGGTCTGCCTGCTGTGGCCTGCCAGCGCGGTGATCGTCAAACGGCTGCACGATCGCGATCGTCCCGGCTACTGGGGGTTGCTGGTGATCGTGGCCTGGCTGCTGGTGGTGGGGAACTGGAGCATGCTGGCGGGCATCCTGCCCTGGCTGCTGGGACGCGCCATTCCCTTTGTCTTACTTGCGGGTCTGCTGCTCGACCTCGGCGTTTTTCGCGGCTCCCCCGGTGCTAACCGGTTTGGCCCGGCGACCCAGCCGGTGCGATACCGCTCAACGGCTCACCAGTAATGTTCGCTGGTGATATGCCCCGGCTTACGCTTAAGGTGTTTGCGCATCTCACGTGTCTCTTTCAGGAGTTGCTGAGTATCACGCACCATCTGCGGGTTACCGCACAGCATCACATGGCTGCTCTCTGCATCCAGTGTCAGACCGGTGGCCCGCTCCAGCTCGCCATTCTCAATCAGCGCAGGCACCCGGCCAGTCAGCGAACCGGCAATCTCTTCGCGACTTACCACCGTCTGAATCTGTAGCTGACCCTGATAACGCTGCTGCAGCTGCTGCATCAGCGGTAAAAAACTCAGGTCGGCCGCATAACGCGCGGCATGCACCAGCACGATATTTTCAAAGCGTTCCAGTCCTTCGCCCTGCTGCAGCATCGACAGGTAAGGACCAATAGCGGTGCCGGTCGCCAGCATCCACAGCGTCCTGCACGGCGGAACCTCATCCAGCACAAAGAAGCCCGCGGCTTCTTTGGTGACCATCACCTGATCGCCTGGCTGAAGGGCCTGCAGATGCGGACTGAGCTTGCCCTCTGGCACCGTGACCAGATAGAACTCCAGCAGATCATCTTTCGGCGCGTTGACGTAGGAGTAAGCGCGCTGCACGCGTTCCCCCTCAATTTCCAGCGCCAGTTTGGCAAATTGCCCGGCGATAAAGGGATCGACCGGTGCCGTCACCCGCAGACTGAACAGCGCATCCGTCCAGTTTTTGACTTCCTTTACTTCAGCATTGACCCACTCAGCCATACTCACTCCCTGGTTGTTGATGATTCAGGCAGGTCACTATTTTCGCGGCTGCCCGGCGCGATTGCCAGCCTGCGCCCTCGCAAAGGCTCGAATCGACAAACCGTTGCATTCCCTTTACAGGCTGGTGCATAAACTTGACAGGCGCAAGCCAGGACCTTTTCGCCTGCCTCTCGCTTTGTCACCTAATCCTGATATTTTGCCCGCCATAATAAGACGTCCGGCGGGTGAACCGCTGTTTTAACCTCCTTTCACAGAAAGATATTTTGTATAACCATGATGACGAAACTGGAAAATCGCCCGCTGCTGGTGATGCTCATTGTGCTGGTGGCCGTGGGTCAGATGGCGCAGACCATTTATGTTCCGGCCATGGCGGTAATGGCCGATGCGCTGAACGTGCGGGATGGCGCGCTGCAGCGCGTGATGGCGGCCTATCTGATGACCTATGGCGGATCGCAACTAATCTACGGCCCGCTGTCGGACAGCGTGGGGCGGCGCCCGGTGATCCTGGCAGGCATGCTGATCTTTATGATCGGGGCGGTGACCGCGCTGATGGCGACCTCGCTGGATATGCTGGTGCTTGGCAGCGCCGTGCAGGGGCTGGGAACCGGCGTGGCTGGCGTGATGGCCCGCACCATGCCGCGCGATCTCTATGAGGGCCACGCGCTGCGTCGTGCTAACAGCCTGCTGAATATGGGCATTCTGGTCAGCCCGCTGCTGGCGCCGGTGATTGGTGCGCTGCTGACCCAGCTTTTTGGCTGGCATGCCTGCTTTGCCTTCCTGCTGCTGCTCTGCCTGACGGTAACCGGCGCGATGGCGCGCTGGCTGCCGGAGACCCGGCCGCAGAGTGCGGAAGTGACGCCCTTCTTTAAACGCTATGTCCGTCTGCTCAGCGACGCGAATTTCGTCCGCTACATCGTGCTGCTGATTGGCGCGCTCGCCGGAATTGCGGTATTTGAGTCGAGCTGCGGTGTATTACTGGGCGGCGTGCTGGGCCTGCACAGCCTGACAGTCAGTATCCTGTTTATTCTGCCGATTCCGGCGGCCTTCTTTGGCGCCTGGTTTGCCGGACGCGAGCAGGGTTCCTGGCATAGCCTGATGTGGTGGGGCGTGAACAGCTGCCTGCTGGCGGGCATTCTGATGTGGATCCCGGCGTGGTTCGGCGTGATGAATATCTGGACCCTGCTGGTGCCGGCTGCGCTCTTCTTTTTTGGTGCCGGTATGCTCTTTCCGCTGGCAACCTCTGGCGCTATGGAGCCTTATGCCTGGCTGGCGGGTAGCGCGGGCGCGCTGATTGGCGGGCTGATGAACCTGGGATCGGGTCTGGTCGCATGGCTGTCAGCGATGATGCCG
The DNA here is from genome assembly GCF_000255315.1 of Pantoea sp. Sc1. NCBI lineage: Bacteria > Pseudomonadati > Pseudomonadota > Gammaproteobacteria > Enterobacterales > Erwiniaceae > Pantoea > Pantoea sp. Sc1. The sequence goes on along the minus strand of NZ_AJFP01000001.1, from coordinate 761,939 downwards.
CAGCGCGACCAGTTCAGCCTGGGGATGCTGATGTTCTTCACGGCGCTGGTGATGCTGCTCTGCTGGTTGCCGCTCTCACGTCAGCCGGAGCGCGGCAACCAGGCGGTTACAGGATAAACGGATGAAGCGCCGGATCCTTGCGGTCAAGATAGTGAATCGACTGGATACGGCGGATGGTGCGTGATTTACCGCGAATCAGCAGGGTTTCGCTGGTGGCGATATTGCCCTGACGCGTAATGCCTTTCAGCAGCTCGCCACTGGTAATGCCGGTGGCGGCAAAGACCACGTTGTCGTTGCGCGCCATCTCACTCAGCGTCAGCTTTTTCCCCGCCTCAATCCCCATCTCTGCACAGCGCTGCAGCTCCTGCTCGCCGAGCAGACGGTTTTCCGCGCTGTCGCCCTTAACGTGATGACGCGCCAGCAGCCGGCCCTGCATATCGCCGTCCAGCGCCCGGATGACGGCCGCAGAGACCACGCCTTCCGGCGCACCGCCGATGCCATACATCACATCCACTTCGCTGTCCGGCATGCAGGTCAGAATGGAGGCGGCCACGTCGCCATCCGGGAAGGTGAAGACCCGCACACCCAGCTGCTGCAGCTGATCAATCACCGCGTCATGGCGGGGTTTTGCCAGAATCGACACGGTTAACTGCGACAGCGGCTTGTTCATCGCGATAGCGATATTACGCAGGTTGGTTTCCAGCGGCAGGTCGAGATCGATTGCCCCGTGGGCGGCCGGTCCCACAATCAGCTTCTCCATGTACATATCGGGTGCGTGGAGAAAACTGCCCTTGTCGCCCACGGCCATGACGGCCAGCGCGTTAGCCTGACCCAGCGCCGTCATGCGGGTGCCTTCAATCGGATCGACCGCAATATCGACCGCGTCGCCGCGACCGGTGCCGACTTTTTCACCGATATAGAGCATCGGGGCTTCGTCGATTTCACCTTCGCCGATCACAATCTGGCCGTCGATCTCAATGGAGTTGAGGACGTGACGCATGGCATGGACAGCCGCGCCATCGGCCGCATTTTTGTCGCCGCGCCCTAACCAGTGATAGCCCGCCAGAGCGGCAGCTTCGGTTACGCGGGAAAATTCAATGGCAAGTTCTCGTTTCATGGTCTCTGCCTGACAAAAAACAGACAGGCAGTGTAACACAGCGGGAGAGTGGGGCGGGGAAAAGGCCCGCGACGCAGACGGTCGCGGGCCCCGGTATTACTCTTCTTCTTCCCACGCCTGCGCGCGGGCGACGGCTTTTTTCCAGCCGGCATAGCGGAAGTTACGTTCGGTGGTCTCCAGGCTTGGGCGGAACTCACGCTCAATCACCGATTTCGCACGGACTTCGTCCAGGTCCTGCCAGAAGCCGACGGCCAGACCCGCCAGATACGCTGAACCCAGCGCTGTAACTTCACGCACTTCCGGACGCTCAACACGGGTGCCGAGGATGTCAGACTGGAACTGCATCAGGAAGTTGTTGGCCACCGCGCCCCCATCCACACGCAGCGCCTGCAGACGGGTGTTCGCATCGTTCTGCATCGCTTCCAGAACGTCGCGGGTCTGATAAGCGATCGACTCCAGCGTGGCGCGGATGATGTGGTTAGCGTTCGCACCGCGCGTCAGACCGAAGATCGCGCCACGGGCATACGGGTCCCAGTAAGGTGCGCCCAGACCGGTGAATGCCGGCACCATGTAGACGCCGTTGGTATCTTTCACTTTCATCGCAAAGTATTCAGAGTCAGCGGCATCGCTGATCAGCTTCATCTCATCGCGCAGCCACTGAATCGAGGCACCCCCGATGAACACCGCCCCTTCCAGCGCATAGTTCACTTCACCACGCGGGCCACAGGCGATGGTGGTCAGCAGGCCATGCGTTGAGGTTACCGCTTCAGTACCGGTGTTCATCAGCATAAAGCAGCCGGTGCCGTAGGTATTTTTCGCCATGCCAGGCTGGACGCAGAGCTGGCCATAGAGCGCCGCCTGCTGGTCACCGGCAATACCGGCGATAGGAATACGCGTGCCGCCTTTACCGCCGATGTTGGTCTGACCATAGACTTCAGACGACGATTTCACTTCCGGCAGCATTTCACGCGGGATATCCAGGATATCCAGCAGGCGCTGATCCCACTCCAGCTTGTGAATGTTGAACATCATGGTACGGGAGGCGTTGGTGTAATCGGTGATATGTACGCGGCCCTGGGTCATTTTCCAGACCAGCCAGGTATCAACGGTGCCGAACAGCAGCTCGCCACGTTTCGCACGCTCACGCGCGCCTTCAACGTTATCGAGGATCCACTTCACTTTGGTGCCGGAGAAGTAGGGGTTAATCACCAGACCGGTGGTGTGCTGGATATACTCTTCCAGTCCCTCTTTCTTCAGTTTGTTACAGTAGTCGGCGGTGCGGGGATCCTGCCAGACGATGGCGTTATAGACCGGCTTACCGGTCTCTTTGTCCCAGACGATAGCGGTTTCGCGCTGATTGGTGATACCGATAGCGGCAATTTCATCGGAGCGAATATCGGCGTGTGCCAGCACTTCAACCAGCGTGGAGCTTTGAGAGGCCCAGATATCCATCGGATCATGCTCAACCCAGCCCGCTTTCGGGTAGATCTGGGTAAATTCACGCTGCGAGACGGCGACGATGTTGGCGTCGTGATCGAGGATCACGGCGCGTGAACTGGTTGTGCCCTGATCGAGCGCGACAATGTATTTTTTATCTGTGGTAGTCATAAATTCAGTCCTGATGATAAAAGGTGAAACTTACGCTTTACGCTGCTGAGCGCGTGCAACCGGTTTGTCTGCAGGAACACTGGCAGGTTCCTTCGCGGTGCCTGGCAGATAGCGGCCAATCAGTGCGCGATAACCTACGGCACCCAGGCAGGCACCGACCAGCGGGCCAAAAATCGGTACGAGGAAGTAAGGGATGTCACGACCGCCGGTGAAGGCAACGTTACCCCAGCCTGCCAGCCATGCGAAAATCTTCGGTCCGAAATCACGTGCCGGGTTCAGGGCAAAGCCGGTCAGCGGACCCATTGCGCCACCAATTACCGCGACCAGCAGGCCGATCAGCAGGGGTGCCAGTGGGCCGCGTGGGATGCCGTTACCGTCATCCGTCAGACCCATGATGACCGCCATCAGTACCGCCGTGATGACCATCTCAACCAGGAATGCCTGACCGACACCGATGTGCGGGTTAGGATAGGTTGAGAAGATGCCCGCCAGGTCGAGACTCTCAACCGTGCCGCGCACCATCTGATGGCTCTGCTCATAGTCAATAAAGAGGCTGTAGTAGAGGCCATAGACCAGCGCTGCGGCACAAAAGGCACCGGCAACCTGTGAGATGATGTAAGGCAGAACTTTACGTCCTTCAAAATTAGCAAACAGGCAGAGCGCCACGGTAATGGCCGGGTTCAGGTGCGCACCCGAAATGCCTGCGGTGAGGTAGGCGGCCATGGAAACGCCCAGCCCCCAGATGATGCAGATTTCCCACTGACCGAATGCGGCACCGGCGAGTTTCAGTGCGGCCACACAGCCCGCGCCGAAGAAAATAATCAAGCCTGTCCCCAGAAATTCGGCAATACACTGACCTTTGAGCGTGTTAGTTGTCTGACTCATAATAGTGGTTCCTGAAGCGAGGTTAAATTTTATCAGTTTTTGTTCTCATTCCATGAGTTGCCCAGCTTTATTGTAGGGTTGGTGTGAATTTATCGTTAACGAACATAAACGAGAAATAGCGAAATCATTTTTTGTGTACTGTGTCATAAAAATGCGCGTTTTCGCGTATTCCGGCTTTCTTTCGCCCTTAAATGCGCCGGATAGCGGGCGTGGCGGAGGGATCTCTGTGTGCCGTTGATCGGAGCACAGCATAAATTCAGGCATAGACTGAAAAGTGTTACAGACTACGCCCGCCGCGCCCGCGTTGCTGGACTTGCGGGGTGAGGGTACATACAATCGGGACAACGTTGCTGGCTAGCGCTGGCATCATCAACGCCTTGCAGGAATTTAGGAGAGGTCAGAAAGATGTCATTTGAAGTGTTTGAGAAACTGGAAGCGAAAGTACAGCAGGCGATTGATACCATCACCCTGTTGCAGATGGAAATCGAAGAGCTGAAAGAGCAGAACAACTCACTGCGTAACGATGCGCAACAAGTCGCGGGCAACCACGATGCGCTGATGCGTGAAAATCAGCACCTGAAAGAAGAGCAGCACGTCTGGCAGGAACGTCTGCGCGCACTGCTGGGAAAAATGGAAGAGGTTTGAAGCCTCAGCTGATGTGAAAAACGGGTGCTCAGGCACCCGTTTTCATGTCTGCTCCCGGTTGCTGTCGGACCTTATTCGAGGTCCAGCGCATCCTCTGACAGAATGATACCGGTATTGTCGGCATAGAGATGGTCACCGGAAAAGAAGGTCACGCCGCCGAAATTGACGCGCACATCGCTTTCGCCAATCCCTTCACCCGCCGCGCCGGCCGGAATGGCGGCAATCGCCTGAATGCCAATTTCCAGCTCTTCCAGCTCGTCAACCTGACGTACTGACCCGTAGATGACCAGGCCTTCCCACTCGTTAGTGGCTGCCAGACGTGCCAGCTGCGCATCCACCAGCGCCCGACGCACGGAACCGCCGCCATCAATCACCAGCACCCGACCGCGGCCATTTTCTTCCAGCAGGTCGTAGAGTAAGCCGTTGTCTTCAAAGCATTTCACTGTGGTAATCTGACCACCGAATGAAGTGCGCCCACCAAAGTTTGAAAAAAGCGGTTCAACAACATTCACTTCTTCATGGTAGATATCGCAGAGTTCAGATGTATCGTATTTCATAAGGGTTTCGTCTGTTTGCCACAGGAATGCTAAGTATATCGCTATATGCAGATTGTTGGCAAAATCATCACCCTGAAAAAAGCATCGTTCGATCAAGAACATGCATAAAAAAGCCCAGCCGGTTCGGCTGGGCTTCTGAAAAGTGCGACATCCGTGAATCAGAGAATGAAGCGGCTCAGGTCTTCGTCAGCCACCAGTTCATCCAGATGTTTACCCACATAGTCAGCATCGATGGTGACCGATTCACCGTGACGATCGCTGGCGTCATAGGAGATATCCTCCATCAGACGTTCCAGTACGGTATGCAGACGACGCGCACCGATGTTTTCGGTGGTTTCGTTAACCTGCCATGCGGCCTCAGCGATCCGGCGGATACCATCCTCGGTGAACTCAATATTCACGCCTTCGGTATTCATCAGCGCTTTGTACTGCACGGTTACCGACGCATTAGGCTCGGTCAGAATGCGTTCGAAATCATTCACGGTCAGCGCCTGCAGTTCAACGCGGATAGGCAGACGACCCTGCAGTTCCGGGATCAAATCGGACGGGCTGGCAACCTGGAACGCGCCCGAAGCGATAAACAGAATGTGGTCCGTTTTCACCATACCGTGTTTGGTTGAGACCGTGCAGCCTTCCACCAGCGGCAGCAGGTCGCGCTGAACGCCTTCGCGTGACACATCCGGACCGCCAGCATTCTGGCCGCCGCGCTTACAGATTTTGTCGATCTCATCGATAAACACGATACCGTGCTGCTCGACGGCATCGATGGCGTCCTGTTTAAGCTCTTCCGGATTCACCAGTTTTGCCGCTTCTTCTTCGATCAGCAGCTTCATCGCTTCTTTGATCTTCAGCTTGCGAGGTTTCTGCTTCTGGCCGCCGAGGTTCTGGAACATCGACTGCAGCTGGCTGGTCATCTCTTCCATTCCCGGAGGCGCCATGATTTCGACGCCCGGACCGCTGGCGGCCAGGTCGATCTCAATCTCTTTGTCATCCAGCTGACCTTCGCGCAGTTTTTTACGGAACGACTGACGCGCTGCAGAAGGTTCCGCGCTCTGCTCTGACTGGCCCCAGTTGTTTTTGGCTGGCGGAATCAGAACATCCAGGATGCGCTCTTCCGCCATCTCTTCTGCACGGTATTTGTTCTTTTCAATCGCCTGGCTGCGCACCATCTTAATGGCGGAGTCGGTCAGGTCGCGAATGATCGAATCGACTTCCTTACCGACATAACCCACTTCGGTAAATTTGGTCGCCTCGACCTTGATAAAGGGCGCATTGGCCAGTTTAGCCAGACGACGGGCGATCTCCGTTTTACCGACACCGGTCGGTCCGATCATCAGGATGTTTTTCGGAGTCACTTCATGGCGCAGCTCTTCATCCAGCTGCATGCGACGCCAGCGGTTGCGCAGTGCAATAGCCACGGCGCGCTTGGCGCTGTCCTGGCCGATAATAAAGCGGTTCAGTTCGCTGACGATTTCGCGTGGAGTCATCTCAGACATAGTTATACCTTTACGCCCTGGAGGTTAATTCTTCGAAATTAACGTTATGGTTAGTGTAGATGCAGATATCGCCTGCGATGTTCAGCGACTTCTCAACGATGTCGCGCGCGCCCATGTCGGTATTCTCCAGCAGCGCACGTGCCGCGGCCTGGGCGAAAGGCCCACCGGAGCCGATGGCAATCAGATCGTTTTCAGGCTGAATTACATCACCATTACCGCTGATGATCAGTGAGGCGGACTCATCCGCGACCGCCAGCAGGGCTTCAAGCCGACGCAGCATACGGTCAGTACGCCAGTCTTTGGCCAGTTCCACCGCGGCTTTCACCAGGTGGCCCTGATGCATTTCCAGTTTACGTTCGAAAAGCTCAAACAGGGTGAAGGCGTCTGCGGTGCCGCCAGCAAATCCGGCAATCACCTTATCGTTGTATAAACGACGCACTTTTTTAACGTTGCCTTTCATCACGGTATTGCCGAGCGTAGCCTGGCCATCACCGCCAATCACTACCTGGCCGTTGCGTCGTACACTTACTATTGTTGTCACGGGCAGACCCCTTGTTGCAGTCGGAAAAGGACTCCGCGCACGGGGCGCGGAGTATCATGCAACAGATATGGGGCGGGTTTGACGGGTTTCAACCCCCGATTGAGAGGGGAATGCAGCCGGAGTGACCCGAACTGCGCAGACGCTTCAGTGTGCTGTCTGCAGAGGCGCGATCTTTATACGGACCAATCACCACGCGATTCCAGCCGCCACCGGTCGTAATGCGGCTTTCAAATCCTTCAAAGGCTAAACCGGCACGCACTGACTCCGCCTGGTCGGTGCCTTTGAATGACCCGCACTGTACCATCCAGCGCTGCGAAGAGGCTTTCTCCGCCGGTTTCGCTTTTGCGGTCTCCTGCGGTTTTGACTGCACCTCGGGTTCCCGCGTAACTGGCGCAGGCTGCGTCTGGCGCTGAACATTTTGCTGCTGCTGACGTTGCTGCTGTAACTGCAGCTGCTGCTGACGCTGCTGTTGTTGCTGCTGCAACTGCTGCTGGCGCTGTTGCTGCTGTTGAGCCTGCAACTGCTGACGTTGCTGCTGCAGTTGTTGTTGCTGAACCTGCTGCTGCTGACGTTGCTGCTGTTGCTGGAACTGCTGCTGCTGGCGTTGCAGCTGCTGTAACTGCTGCTGATGCTGCAGCGTCTGCTGACGTTGCGCCGGTGTCTGTTCGTTCCACGGCACTTCGTTCAGCTGCGTTGGCTGCTGGCGCATATCCGCCTGCATCTGCTCCAGCAGCTGACGCTGCTCGTCAGTCAGCTGCGTCTGCGACTTCACCTCGCCACCCGATGAAGGTTCGATAGGGGTCGGCACGGTAACCTGACGGTTCTCCAGCTCTTTAATATATTTCCAGCGCTCTTCGGGCTTCGGCGGTAAGCCATTGCCGTTGGCTTTATGATCCGTAATGACCGGCACGTCCTCTTTCTTGTGATGCGCCAGGAACCATAAACCACCGGCAAAGGTCACCAGCACGGCGACCGCCAGTACAATCATCAGTTTGGATGTTCCCGAACCGCCTTTGCTCTTCTTGCCGCGGCTGGGGCTTTTTTTGCGACGCGTCCCTGTTGAACGCCCGCGGCCTACGTAATCTTTTTGTGCCACTCTCGTTCTTATACCCTTCAAAAATAGTGCCAGATGGGCGAAATGATGATTTTTACGCGCCCGGCAAGGAGTCCGCCATGTTACTCAAGGGTCGGAACTTTGACCAGCAGTGTTCGCTTTAAGAATCTACTGAAAAAGCGCGGCGAATACGCTTATTTTTCACGCTTTTTTGCGCGCGCCGTGCTGCCCCGAATGGTCAGACCCGCGTCCAGTAGCCGCGAACCGCTGATGACCCGTTTGCCATTCAGCTCATCCAGCAGCAGCAGCATCGCTTCCCGGCCGATCTGATAGCGCGGCTGGGTAACAGTAGTCAGCGGCGGCTCGCAGTAGCGCGACAACTCGATGTCATCAAATCCCACCACAGAGAGATCGTCAGGTATCCGCAGCCCGCAGCGTCGGGCCTGATTCATCGCCCCGAGCGCCATAATGTCGCTGTGGCAGAACAGCGCGCGCGGTGGCTGCGGCAGGGTCATCAGCTGATTCATCGCGGCAACGCCCGCTTCGAAGGTGAAATCGCCGCGCACAATATAGGTGGGATCGACCGTCAGGCCACTGCGCCGCATCGCCTGGACATAGCCCTGTAACCGATACTGACAGAGCGGCATCTCTTCCGGCCCGGCGATACAGGCAATCTGTGTGTGACCTAACTGCAGCAGATGATTAACCGCTTCAAACGCGGCGGTCAGGTTGTCGATGTGCACCGAGGGCAGTGACATTTCGGGCGCAAACTCATTCGCCATCACCATCGGCGGCAGGTTGCGCTGCTCATCAATGCCGGCATCGAAGGGCAACTGTGAGCCCAGCAGGACCATGCCATCTATCTGGCGTGTCACCATCAGGTTGAGAAAGGTTCGCTCCTGCTGATTCTGATGGGCGCAGTCGCCAATCAGCACCAGATAACCCTCTTCGGCTGCCGTGACTTCAATGCCGCGGATGATTTCACTGAAGAAGGGATCGCAGATATCAGGGACAATGACGAGGATGGTTCGGGTCTCATTGCGACGCGCGTTGCGTGTTGGACCATGTGCTGCATAGCCGACAGCGGCAACAGCCTGTTCGACTTTCTGTCGGGTGGCCGCAGAAACTTTCTCCGGATTCATCAGCGCACGCGATACGGTGGCGGTTGAGACACCCGCATGTTCCGCGACATCCTTCATCGTGGCGGCGGGCGGTTGTTGATTCTGCTCCAACACATGCTCCTGACGCATTATGGCGTGTTCGATTCTGTTTTTGCCTGCTCAGAGGCAAACCAGCCACATTGTTAACGATTGCGTGGCTGGTTGTTACTTAATTTGCATAAAAATTGTGACTTATGCGACATTTTTCGATCTGGCTCGCAACGTCAGCGGAGATCAGCTCTCGGTAGGGTCAATATCCAGCGTCCATTTCACTTTGCGCGCGGCGGGCAGGGTGGAAATCAGCGGCAGCGAACTGCTCAGCAACTGCTGCAGACGCTGCCGGGAAGGGTGCTGAACCAGCAGTTGCCAGCGCCAGCGGCCGCTGCGTTTTGGCTGCAGGGCCGGGACCGGCCCCATAAACCACATGGCCTGATCGTTGAGCGGACTGGCCTCCAGCAGGTTACGAAGCTGTTGCAGAAATTCAGCTGCCTGCTGATTATCCATATCTTCAGCGCGAAACAGCGCATGGCGGCTCCAGGGTGGCAGGTGAACCGCCTGGCGCTCCAGCAGTGCCTGCTGCGCAAACGCCGTATAGCCCTGGTGCAGCAGGGTCTGAAGCAGCGGATGTTCCGGGTGGTGGGTCTGCAGCAGGACTTCGCCCTGCTTACCGGCACGCCCGGCACGTCCGGCGACCTGGGTGTAGAGCTGAGCAAAGCGCTCCGCCGCCCGGAAATCGGCGGAAAACAGCGCCCCATCGACATCCAGTAGCGACACCAGCGTCACGTCAGGGAAGTGGTGGCCCTTCGCCAGCATCTGAGTACCAACCAGAATGCGCGCGCCTCCGCGATGCACATCGGCCAGATGCTGCTCCAGCGCCCCTTTACGGCTGGTGGTATCACGATCGATTCGCGACACCGGCACGCCAGGGAACAGTGTGCCGAGCTGCTGTTCCAGCTGTTCCGTGCCGACACCGACCGGCAGCAGGTGAGTGGAGCCACACTGCGGGCACTGATGAGGAAGCGGACGCTGGCTATCGCAGTGGTGGCAGCGCAGCTGGCGATGATGCTGATGCAGCGTGTAGTAGCGGTCACAGCGGTGACACTCGGCAATCCAGCCGCAGTCGTGACAGAGCAGGGCGGGCGAAAAGCCGCGGCGGTTAAGAAACAGCAGCACCTGATTATCCGCCTGCAGATGCTGACGCATTTTGCTAATCAGGCCCGGTGCCAGGCCGCCGATCAACTGCACACCTTTTAAGTCGATCAGCTGTTGCAGCGCCGGTCTGGCATTGCCTGCGCGCTTTGTCAGGTCGAGCTGGCGATACTTGCCGCTGCGCACATTGTGCAGCGTCTCCAGCGCGGGCGTCGCCGATCCCATTACAATCGGGATATTTTCTTCATGGGCACGAAACACAGCCAGATCGCGCGCCTGATAGCGCCAGCCCTCCTGCTGCTTGTAAGAGCTGTCGTGCTCTTCATCAATGATGATGACCCCCGGTCGGGCCAGCGGGGTAAACAGCGCCGAGCGGGTGCCAATCACAATCGCCGTTTCCCCGCGTCGCGCACGTAACCAGACGGCCAGCCGCTCACTGTCGTTTAAGGCGGAGTGCAGCACGTCAATCGGCGCATCAAAACGCTCCCGGAAACGGGCAATGGTCTGCGGGGTCAGGCCGATCTCCGGGACCAGCACCAGCGCCTGTTTTCCCCGAGCCAGCACATTCTCCAGCACGCTGAGGTAGACCTCCGTTTTGCCGGAGCCGGTGATGCCCGCCAGCAGCCAGGCGGCGTAATGTTCGTCATCTGCCCGAATTGCACCGACCGCCATCGCCTGATCGGTATTCAGACGCAGGCGTTCGCCTTTAACGGCGAAGGTGGTTCGCCAGTCGTGCCGCTGCGGCTGATGCTCATACAGCTCGCACAGCCCTTTGGCGCGCAGAGCCTGAAGCGTCGCCTCCGTCAGGTCGTGTTCGCTGACCTGATGGCGATAGAGCGGCTGCTGACGCAGGGCAGCCAGCGCCTGCTGCTGTTTGGGTGCGCGTTTTAAACTCTCCGGCGTGGTCGCCCGGCCCTGCTCGGTAATTTCCCAGCGCCATAATGGGTTATCCTGCGCGGGTTTGCCCTGACGCAGCAGCACCGGAATGGCATGGTTCAGCACTTCGCCCAGGGGAGAGTGATAGTAGCTGGCGGCCCAGTTAAGGATGCGCCACAGCGAAGAGGGATAGAGTGACTCGCTATCCAGCACCTCAATGACGCGCTTGAGCTGTCCTTCGGGCAGATCGCTGCTCTCACGCAGGGCGACCACAATGCCGATCATCCTGCGATTGCCAAAGGGCACACTTACGCGACCACCCATGACCGGCTGCGCGCCCTGTGGCGGCAGATAATCAAACAGGCGGGGCAAGGGGACGGGCAGGGCAACCTGGACAACGGGCATAACTCTCTCTTTCCGGCTCGGGCATCGGGAGGGCTAGTGTACACGCTGGACCCGGATGGCGGGTATCCCAGGATAAATTTGCAGCAATGATAACTTCTCTGTATAATATGCCGCCTTCGGTGAGAAAGACCTTGCCGGAGTACACCCTATAATGTTCAACCGCGTGTGGTGCTGTGCAGGTTTACGCCTGGCACGGAGAGCGACACGGCCTTCTATGAGGTTTCCCATGAAACAAGGTATTCACCCGAAATACGAAGCAGTTACTATTAAATGTACCTGCGGCAACGAGATCCACACCCGTTCAACACTGACTCACGAACTGAACCTGGACGTCTGTGGTAAATGCCACCCGTTCTATACCGGTAAGCAGCGTGAAGTGGCAACTGGTGGCCGTGTTGACCGCTTTAACAAGCGTTTCAGCGTGCCAGGCGCTAAAAAATAAGATTAAAAGGCACCTGAACCTGCGGGTTCGGCGGCAACAAAAAACCCAGCCTCGGCTGGGTTTTTTTATGGCCCGGTTACAGGCTGGAGTCTGTTTCAGGCTTGTTCAATTCCAGAAGCTGCGTGGTGTAATCACCATCTAAATCAGCAATGGTAGTGATCTTAGGGGCTGAAATCGAAATTTTATCCGCTTTCATGGTGCCCTGCCTGCACAATAACCACAGCCGGCAGGATGTATTACTGATTTTGCCATCCGTTGTCAGCGCCAGGGTTGCCGCCTTCAGGGTACCCTTATTAGAAATTCCACTTTTACCGGTCACGCTTAACCGCTCAGTCGCCTGCATCACGCCCTGATTGCTGAAGTCGTCAGAAACGAGAGAGGCATTCTGCGCTGTGAGGGTTCCGGCGTTAGAGACAGTTACGGCAGAAACAGAGGCTGTGCTCTGTGCGGTAACATCGCCTGACCGGAGGCTGACCCCTTTAACGGCGTATAAGCCAATAGTGTCCGCCTGAATCGAGCCGGAGTTAATCAGGCTGGTGTTGGCGACAGGCGTGATAACGCCATTCACCGTGCTGTAGCCGGTCTGCATTGTCAGGGCTCCAGCCGTGCTGATGGTGCCTTTATTTTCGATATCTCCCGCCAGCGAAAAAATGCTGACGGTACCATCGCCACTGATCTGCCCTTTCTCGTTGTTAGTCACTTTTCCATAACTCACGATGCTGGCGTTATTGGTGGCTTTAACAGTGCCTTCATTCGTGAATGTATTTGTTGTCTGCAGAGCAGCCTGGCTGGCAGAAAGCGTCCCTTTGTTCGTCATGCTGCCGCTGGCTGCGATGCTCATCACGCCAGCGTCAAGGGTTCCGTTGTTGGTTAACGTGCCATTGGTTGAGATATAAAGGCTGTTGGCATTCAGGACGCCATTATTGTTGACGCCCGCACCGGCTTCCGTAGTTTGCAGCTGGATCAGGCCTGCTGTTGCTCCGCCCAGCGCGCTGACATCGATGCTGTTGCCGCCAGTCCGGCCCGTCGTGCTGGCTGTGGCCTGACCCGAGGCCCTGTTATAGGTGTATTTACCGGCAATCGCTTTCAGCTGGGTTGTCCCGACTTTGCCCTCAAGATTGATTTTTTGTGCCAGCAGGTCCGTATAATCGGTGCCTGTCAGCCCTTTGCCTTTAACCGTAAGGGTGCCTTTCGTCACATTAAAGCCCGTCAGTGCACCATCGGTTAAAACTGGCGTGCCGGTGGTCAGGGTGGCGCGTCCGGTATTGATAAAATTACAGCCGGAACAGGTGATCCCGTTTGGGTTGGCGATAATCACATCGGCCTTCTGACCTGCGACTTCAATAAAGCCGTTCAGTGAAGAAGCTTTATTTGAGATGACCTCGTTCAGAATCAGACTGGCTGAGCTATTCAGATTGCTGTTCCGGGCAATATTACCACTGTCGCGAACCATATCTGTGGTGCTGTTATTCAGTACCAACCCCTTTTCGGAGACGTTGAAGCTCTGATACATATTATGTGACAGACCATTCGCATCCGGCTGATTAATATCCACCACGGTCGAACCATTTGCATGCTGATAACTGTTCAGTGCAGAAAGCGCAGGCTGACTACACAGGGTGGCGAGCGTCGCCAGGAATAGCAGATTAAACTTATGCGTATTCATTTTTTTCCTCTGGATGTGTGTGTTTATTTTCAAACTCTTTTTATTTAACGCTTTACTTCTTACTAATATTTCCACTGCAGTGAAAAACCGAGCGTAACGGGATCGGTGTGGAAAGCCTGGGGTTTTTTAACCGGGGTGCCGGCAAAAAGATCAAAACGTGTTTTCAGGAGTGTTCCCCGCAGGCCAGCCACGCTGCCTATAACGGTTTTTCCGGCATATTCCTGCTGGCTGCTATTACCGTAGACCTGGCCTGCGTCAATACCGATATAAGGCTGAACCGGTTTGTCAGGGAAAATCCAGCTGATATCGTTGCGCCAGAACCAGCCTTTATTATCCTGAAGCGCGTATTCGCCATCGAAGCCACGAACCGTCCAGCGGTTTGCCAGCGAAAAGCGATTCAGCGAAGAGAGGGTGTCGGGTGAATATTGCACACTGACATGGGGTGAGTAGTTCAGCCAGTTATCTCCTAACTGGAAATTAACCGAACCTTTCAGATCCAGCGTCATAACCCGGCCCTGCGTATCAATGAGCCCATACGTCTGTTCAACGGTATGGCTGCTGTTAAACCAGGGCATCTTCCGTTGATAGCTCAGGGTCGTCGTCAGCGCCGCGTTATCGTCATGCATCTCATGCTGCAGCAACGCTTTCCAGCCCGCACTTTTTTTATGCATGCTGATGAGGTCCCGGTCATTAAGTGAATAACGCGATGACGTATTGAAGATTTGCAGGCCAGCTGTGGTGGTCTGAAAGAGGGTTCGCGAAAGCAGTCGGTTGAGCTGCGCACTGTAGTAGCTGTTCTCATTATCCAGTGCCCATTCTGACCAGTTTCCGGTCAGGCGTTGCTGATAATGACTCTGGCTGGCATAGAGATCGAGCCACCAGAAACCCCATGGCACCGAATAACCCATCGATTTATTATCATTGCCTTTGCGGGTCTGTTTCGGCGCAATATCGTGGCCGTAAGAGACGTAAAATATGTCACTTAATGACGCAATGTTGTTTAAATAGAGTGCGGTTCCCCCCTGATAACGCCCCGTCGCCGCCGAGCCGGCATCATTCAGCCAGGCGCTCATCTGCCAGTATTTATCCTGTTCGCGCTGGATAACGATATCGCTTTCACCTTTGCTGCTGCCTGGCAATAACTGAACGTTAACCCGCGATCCCGGGACGCGCTGAAGATTAAGGCTGCCCTGTTCCAGATCGCTGAGTTCGAGCAGATCACCCGCGCTGAACGGCAGGGTACTGGTCAGATTAATGTCGTCGCCACTCGCCTTATTTAGCACGATTTTTCCGACGTGACCGGCATGAATATCAAACGTTAACGTACGGCCCGACAGATTCTGTTCGGGCAAATTAACACGCGTTGTAATATAACCCATCCGGATAATTTCATTCTGCAGCGTTTTAGCGAGAAGTTTTATTCCGTTAATGCCCAGGCACTTCCCTTCTGCCTGTGCGGTAAAATAGCGTAATTTTCTGAGGTGCAGTTTTTTACTGTCCTGATTCAGCGAAATATTATCGATCGGATAGCAATTTTCCTCATGCGGAAACGGAATCGCTTCCGGTCTGAAGTCCTCTTTTTCAGACATGCCAGGCGGCAGGTCAGGCGTTAATTGCGCTTTGCGCTCCCGATCCTGTTGCCGGGCATTAATATTCTCATTTTGCACCGTTATAGCCGGTGCCACGCTGGATGCAGAAGTGAAATAACTGGTTGTGCCGGTGATGAAAAGAATAAAAAAAGTGGGTGCGAAGAATTTTATTTTATATTTGATGCTCATTGGCTTTCCGTGAAATTGTCGCTCTGACAAAATCTTACGGATGCGCATAATAGTGAACAATAGTAATAATTCTATTGTCCGGATAAAACAATATTCTTATTGCAATGGAAATAACGCAATAATAAGGAAAAGAGGGTAGATTTTTCTGATACGTCTGGCAGGCAATATGCAGGCGATGGCGTCAGGCCGGAAGAGAGGAACGTCACAGGGGGCAGAACGGATCAGAAAAGCGGCTCCCTGAGCGGAGCCTGCTTCTTTGCAGCGAGGTCAGGCGACAACGGCGCCGGGGATCAATATTCCCATGTGTCCGGATCAACACCCATCTGGCGCATAATTGCTTTCGCTTCTTCCGGGATCTCATCGCTGCGCTCTTTGCGCAGGTCGACGTCATCCGGCAGCGGTTGACCCGTAAAGGCATGTAAAAAGGCTTCGCAAAGCAGCTCGCTGTTGGTGGCGTGACGCAGGTTATTCACCTGACGACGGGTACGCTCATCCGTTAAAATCTTCAGCACGCTCAAGGGGATAGACACTGTAATCTTCTTGACCTGCTCGCTCTTCTTACCGTGCTCAGCGTACGGGCTGATATATTCGCCGTTCCATTCAGCCATGGGTTACCTTAATTAATAAACGTTAAATGTGAGGAAATCAGCGGATTATGCCTGATTTTTTCCTGCCTGACCCCTGATATGGCGGGTTTTCTTCGTTCACTGCCTCTGTATTTCAGAGAGGAACGCCAGGCGATGACGCATAATTTTAGCGGGTATTGCGTTTCTGCTCAATCTATACGCAAAGACATTTAGATGTCCAGATGTATTGACGTCTAATTAGAGGGTGATATTCTGTGAGCCACATTTTATTCACTTTTCAGGAACAATTCGCTCATGACGCGTAAACCGGCAACCATCGCAGTGCGTAGCGGTTTGAATGATGACGAACAGTATGGCTGCGTTGTCCCGCCTATCCATCTTTCCACAACCTATAACTTCCTGGATTTTAATGAGCCGCGTGCGCATGACTATTCCCGTCGGGGTAACCCCACGCGTGATGTCGTGCAGCGTACGCTGGCCGAACTGGAAGGCGGTGCGGGCGCGGTATTAACCAATACCGGGATGTCGGCGATTCATCTGGTGACGACGGTGTTCCTGAAGCCTGGCGATCTGCTGGTTGCGCCACATGACTGCTATGGCGGCAGCTATCGGCTGTTTGACAGCATGAATAAGCGTGGCGCATATCGGGTGAAATTTGTTGATCAGGGCGATCCGGTGGCACTGCAGGCGGCACTGGATGAGAAACCTAAACTGGTGCTGATCGAAAGCCCCAGCAATCCGCTGCTGCGCGTGGTGGATATCAGCGCGATTTGCACCGCTGCCCGGGCGGCGGGTGCCATCAGCGTGGTGGATAACACCTTTATGAGTCCGGCCCTGCAGAATCCGCTGGCGCTGGGGGCAGACCTGGTGATCCACTCCTGTACGAAATATCTCAACGGTCATTCCGACGTGGTGGCAGGCGCGGTGATTGCTAAAGATCCGCAGCTGGCGACGGACCTGGCCTGGTGGGCAAACAACATTGGCGTCACGGGCGCGGCCTTTGACAGCTACCTGCTGCTGCGCGGGATTCGCACACTTTCACCACGCATCGCAGCGGCGCAGCGCAATGCGCTGGCGATTGTGGAGTATCTGAAGCAGCAGAAACGGGTGAAAAAGTTGTATCATCCTTCGCTGCCGGAGAACGCCGGACACGAACATGCCGTTCGTCAGCAGCGCGGCTTTGGTGCCATGCTGAGTTTCGAGGTTGACGGTGACGAGGCGCTGCTGCGCCGCTTCCTGAAAGCGCTGCGGCTGTTTACGCTGGCGGAATCGCTGGGTGGCGTTGAGAGTCTGATCTCCCACACCGCCACCATGACGCACGCGGGGATGTCGGCAGAGGCACGCGCTGCAGCGGGCATTTCCGATACGCTACTGCGGGTTTCTGTTGGTATTGAAGATCACGAAGATTTAATTGCCGATCTGGATAATGCATTCCGGGTCGCAGCCGAGGGTTAAGCATGATGATTTCAGCAGGCACGGGAACGCCGACTATCAGGCAGTTGCATAAATTTGGCGGCAGTAGCCTGGCCGACGCACGCTGCTATCAGCGTGTGGCCAGCATCATGGCGGATTACAGTCAGCCGGGCGACATGATGGTGGTCTCTGCGGCTGGCTCGACCACCAACCAGCTGATTAGCTGGCTGAAGCTGAGCCAGAGCGACCGGCTCTCCGCGCACCAGGTGCAACAGGCTTTACGGCGTTACCAGAGCGAACTGATCGGTGCGCTGCTGCCTGCTGAGATGGCGGAACCCTTAACCGCGGCATTTATTCGCGACTTGGAAAAGCTGGCCGCGCTGCTGGATGGACCGATAACCGATGCGGTCTACGCCGAAGTGGTCGGCCACGGTGAACTCTGGTCGGCGCGCCTGATGGCAGCGGTACTGAGTCAGCGTGACATGCAGGCCTGCTGGCTGGATGCGCGTGAGTTTCTGCGTGCTGAACGTGCGGCCCAGCCGCAGGTCGATGAAGGCAAATCCTGGCCGCTGCTGCAGACCCTGCTGGCACAGCATCCGCATCAGCGCATCGTGGTGACCGGCTTTATCAGCCGCAATGATGCGGGTGAAACCGTCCTGCTTGGCCGCAACGGTTCCGACTACTCCGCCACGCAGATTGGTGCGCTGGCAGGTGTGGGACGGGTCACGATCTGGAGCGATGTGGCGGGCGTCTACAGCGCCGATCCACGCAAAGTTTCTGATGCCTGTCTGCTGCCGCTGTTAAGGCTGGACGAAGCCAGTGAGCTGGCGCGTCTGGCGGCCCCGGTGCTGCATACCCGCACCCTGCAGCCGGTTTCCGGCAGCGATATCGACCTGCAACTGCGCTGCAGTTATCAGCCGGAGCAGGGTTCCACCCGCATCGAGCGGGTGCTGGCCTCCGGAACCGGCGCACGCATCGTGACCAGTCATGATGATGTCTGTCTGATTGAAATCCAGCTGCCGGAGCAGCATGACTTCGCCATCCTGCACAAAGAGATCGACCTGCTGCTGAAGCGGGCGCAGCTGCGTCCGCTGGCGTTTGGCGTCCATCCTGACCGCCAGCTGCTGCAGCTCTGTTACACCTCTGAAGTGGTCAACAGCGCCTTTACGCTGCTGCAGGATGCCGGACTGCCGGGCCATCTGCAGCTGCGTGACGGCCTGGCGCTGGTGGCGCTGGTAGGCGCAGGCGTGACCCGCAATCCGCTGCATACCCATCGCTTCTGGCAGCAGTTAAAAGATCAACCCGTTGAATTTATCTGGCAGTCTGAAGAGCACATCAGCGTGGTCGCGGTGCTGCGTGTCGGTCCCACTCAGCATCTGATTCAGGGATTGCATCAGTCACTGTTCCGTGCAGAAAAGCGTATCGGCCTGATGCTGTTTGGCAAAGGCAATATCGGCTCACGCTGGCTGGAGCTGTTTGCCCGCGACCAGGAAACGCTCTCAGCGCGCACCGGCTTTGAATTTGTGCTGGCGGGTGTGGTGGACAGCCGTCGCAGCCTGCTGAGTTATGACGGACTGGATGCCAGCCGTGCGCTGGCCTTCTTTGACGATGAAGCGGTGGAGCGTGACGAAGAGTCGCTGTTCCTGTGGATGCGCGCCCATCCGTTTGATGATTTAGTGGTGCTGGATGTCACCGCCAGTACGCCGCTGGCGCAGCAGTATCTCGATTTTGCCAGCCACGGTTTCCATGTCATCAGCGCCAATAAAGTGGCCGGTGCATCCGACAGCCAGACCTGGCGGCAAATCCGTGATGCTTTTACCAAAACCGGGCGTCACTGGCTCTATAACGCCACTGTCGGTGCAGGTCTGCCGATCAACTATACGGTGCGCGATCTGCGTGACAGCGGTGATACCATCCTGGCGATCAGCGGGATCTTCTCCGGCACGCTGTCATGGCTGTTCCTGCAGTTTGACGGCACGGTGCCCTTCACCGAGCTGGTGGATCAGGCGTGGCAGCAGGGCCTGACCGAACCCGATCCGCGGGCCGATCTCTCAGGGCAGGATGTGATGCGCAAACTGGTGATCCTGGCGCGTGAGGCGGGCTATAACATCGAGCCGGATCAGGTGCGGGTCGAATCGCTGGTGCCAGACAACTGCCAGCAGGGCTCGGTTGACCATTTCTTCGAAAATGGCGATGAGCTGAATGAGCAGATGCTGCAGCGACTGGAAGCGGCGCGGGAAATGGATCTTGTGCTGCGTTATGTTGCCCGTTTTGATGCCAACGGCAAGGCGCGCGTCGGGGTTGAAGCGGTTCGTCCGGAACATCCGCTGGCCTCGCTGCTGCCCTGCGACAATGTCTTCGCCATTGAGAGCCGCTGGTATCGCGACAACCCGCTGGTAATTCGCGGGCCGGGCGCAGGCCGGGATGTCACCGCCGGTGCTATCCAGTCAGATATCAATCGCCTCGCACAACTGCTCTAGTCCTCCCCTCAGGCGCTTCGGCGCCTGTTTTCAATGCGTTACCGCTGCCTGTTGAATCTCTTTCGTGCTGGTTGAAAATTGATCATAGCTGTACACGATTTATTCGTTGACGGCACGATCGGATTGGGCCATTTTGAACATCTGGACGTCTAAACGTTCAGATGTTTGCGGTCCAGTTTTTAACCGATGAGGATGCAGGATGAGTTTCTTTCATGCCAATCAGCGCGAAGCGCTAAACCAGAGCCTGGCTGAGCTGAACGGGCGCATTAACGTCTCATTTGAGTTCTTCCCACCGCGGTCTGGTGAAATGGAAGAGACCCTGTGGCGTTCCATCGACCGTCTGAGCAGCCTGAAACCGAAGTTTGTTTCTGTCACCTACGGTGCCAACTCAGGCGAGCGCGATCGCACGCACAGCATTATCAAAGGCATTAAAGATCGCACCGGTCTGGAGGCGGCCCCTCATCTCACCTGTGTTGATGCCACCCGCGATGAACTGCGCGCTATCGCCCAGGATTACTGGCATAACGGCATCCGTCACATTGTGGCGCTACGGGGCGATCTGCCAGAGGGAGGCGGCAGGCCGGAGATGTACGGCAGCGATCTGGTGGCGCTGCTGAAAGAGGTCGGCGATTTTGATATCTCTGTCGCGGCCTATCCGGAAGTCCATCCCGAAGCGAAAAGCGCCCAGGCCGATCTGATTAACCTGAAGCGAAAAATCGATGCAGGCGCAAGCCGCGCCATTACCCAGTTTTTCTTCGACGTGGAAAGCTATTTACGCTTCCGCGATCGCTGTGTCGCGACCGGCATCGACGTTGAAATTGTGCCGGGCATTCTGCCGGTTTCTAACTTTAAACAGCTGCAACGCTTTGCCACGCTGACCAATGTGCGCGTGCCGGGGTGGATGAACGCGATGTTTGCCGGACTGGATGAGGATCCGGAAACACGGAAAATGGTCGGGGCAAACATCGCGATGGACATGGTGAAAATCCTGTCACGCGAAGGGGTGAAAGATTTTCATTTCTACACGCTGAACCGCGCTGAAATGAGTTACGCCATCTGCCACACGCTGGGCGTGCGTCCGGTTGCGGTGGCGGCTTAACCGCTCTCCTTCAGGCAATAAAAAAGTCGGGACAGTCCCGACTTTTTTTATGGCGACGTTCAGAGGGCGCGGAGGCTACGCCGCGCCTGCGCGCTAACCGGTGTTACGCATGCCTGCTGCCACACCGGCAATGGTCACCATCAGGGCCTGCTCAACGCGCGGATCCGGCTCATCGCCGCGTGCTTCCTGTGCGCGTGAACGATGCAGCAGTTCCGCCTGAAGGACGTTAAGTGGGTCGGTGTAGACGTTACGCAACGCAATTGACTCGGCAATCCACGGCTGGTCGGCCATCAGGTGCGAGTCGTTGGCGATAGTCAGCACCGCTTTGATATCGGCATCAAGCTGATCGCGCAACTGCTTGCCCAGCGGCCAGAGGGATTTGTCGACCAGACGCTGATCGTAATACTCTGCCAGCCACAGGTCCGCTTTTGCGAACACCATCTCCAGCATCCCCAGGCGGGTAGAGAAGAAAGGCCAGTCACGACACATCGCCTCCAGCTGATCCTGATGACCTGCCGCCATCGCCTGCTGCAGGGCTGCACCGGCACCCAGCCAGGCAGGCAGCATCAGGCGGTTCTGCGTCCAGGCGAAAATCCATGGGATAGCACGCAGCGACTCCACGCCGCCGGTCGGGCGACGTTTAGCCGGGCGTGAGCCGAGCGGTAATTTACCCAGCTCCTGCTCCGGCGTGGCTGAACGGAAGTAGGGAACGAAGTCGGCATTTTCACGCACATAACCCCGATACATCGCACAGGAGTCAGCGGAGAGCTGATTCATGATGTCACGCCATTCGCGTTTTGGCTCCGGCGGTGGCATCAGGTTCGCTTCCAGAATTGCGCCGGTATAGAGCGACAGACTGGCGATGGTGACGGCCGGTAAACCATATTTGAAGCGAATCATCTCGCCCTGTTCGGTGACGCGCAGACCGCCGCGCAGACTTCCTGGCGGCTGCGACAGCAGCGCGGCATGAGCCGGTGCGCCGCCACGGCCAATGCTGCCGCCGCGTCCGTGGAACAGGGTCAGGGAGATGCCCGCTTTCTCGCAGGTTTTGATCAGTGCATCCTGCGCCTGATATTGCGCCCAGCTGGCGGCCATCACACCAGCATCTTTCGCCGAGTCAGAGTAACCAATCATCACCATCTGTTTGCCCTGAATAAAGCCGCGATACCAGTCGATGCTCAGCAGCTGGCTCATCACATCATTGGCGTTGTTCAGGTCATCCAGAGTTTCAAACAGCGGTGCAACCGGCATCGCATAGCTGATGCCCGCTTCTTTCAGCAGCAGATGCACGGCCAGCACGTCAGACGGGGTTTTCGCCATTGAGATCACGTAGGCGGCGATGGAGCCCTGTGGCGCTTCAGCCGCGACGCGGCAGGTTTCCAGCACTTCACGCGTCTCGTCGCTGGGTTCCCAGCTGCGCGGCAGCAGAGGACGCTTAGAGTTCAGCTCACGGATCAGGAAGGCCTGCTTGTCCGCTTCAGACCAGCTTTCATAGTCGCCCAGTCCCAGATAGCGGGTGACTTCGGCAATCGCTTCGGTGTGACGGGTGCTCTCCTGGCGCAGATCGATACGCACCAGCGGCACGCCAAAACATTTCACGCGGCGCAGCGTATCAAGCAGCTGACCGTTGGCGATAATGCCCATGCCGCACTGCTGCAGCGACTGGTAGATGGCAAATAGCGGGTCCCACAGCTGATCGTTGGAGACCAGCAGGTCGGCCGGACGCGGCAGACGCTCGCCTTTCAGGCGATGTTCCAGGAATGACTGGGTGCTCATGAGCTGGCTGCGCAGACGCTTCAGGATCACACGATAAGGTTCGATCGCTTCCGGATCGCCGCTGAGTTCACGGATCTCATCGCTGCACTCCGACATCGACAGCTCGGAGATCAACACGCCGATATCGCGCAGGAACAGGTCAGTAGCTTTCCAGCGGCTCAGCAGCATAGCATGACGGGTGATCGACGCCGTCACATTCGGGTTGCCGTCGCGGTCGCCGCCCATCCAGGAGGTGAACCGGACCGGCACGAAATCCACCGGCAGCTTAATGCCAAACGCCTCTTCTACCTGTTCGTTCAGCTCACGCAGAAAGGCAGGAACGCCTTCCCACAGGCTGTTTTCCACTACGGCAAAGCCCCATTTGGCTTCATCAATAGGGGTCGGACGGTATTTGCGGATTTCATCGGTGTGCCATGCCTGCGCGACCAGCTGGCGCAGGCGGCGCATAATCTGGTTACGTTCGTAGTCAGAGACATCGCTGTGGTCGAGCTGTTTCAGGCAGCTGTTAACTTCGACCAGCTTGTGAATCAGGGTACGGCGGGTGATTTCGGTCGGATGCGCGGTCAGCACCAGCTCCAGCGACAGCGACTCAATGGCCGCCAGAATGTCGCTTTCACGGATATCTTTCTGCTGTTTCAGGGTCTCAAAGGTCTTTTTCAGCAGTTCCGGGTGATTCGCCCCTTCGCCACTCTGGGAAATGGTCTGATACTGCTCGGCCACGTTGGTTAGGTTAAGAAACTGGCTGAAGGCGCGTGCAACCGGCAGAAGCTCTTCGTTGGAGAGATTCTGCAGCGTATTGAGCAGTTCTTTACGATGTGTGTCATTGCCTGCACGGGATGACTTGGAGAGCTTACGGATGGCTTCAACCTGGTCGAGGATGTTCTCGCCCAGAGCTTCCTTAATCGTATCCCCGAGCAGTTTGCCGAGCATACTGACATTACTTCGCATTGCGGAATATTGTTCGTTCATTGGACCCTGACACCCTTATCGTCTTGAAAAACTTCTACACCCGACCTTTCAGGCAGCAGAAAAATCGGCAACGTTCTGCTCCCGCTAATCTGCAGGGAACCGGCTCCGTTGCCGCCTGTCAGCATTCTGAAACGTTCTGGATAGTCACCCGGTGGGCATAACAACGTCTTTTATCTAGCCACGTAATGTTGCGTTCGTCAAATGCGTTAAAGTGGGCTGAACAGGTCGCTAAATAACGGAAATTCGAAGAATTTATCGGGAACAAAGCGGGATAAGTTATTCTTATTGGTAAATCCCGCAGAATGAGGGGGCATTTTACTGTTAATACAGTGAAATGCCCCATTTACTGTCAATCAGTGACAGAAATGCTGCACAACCTGACTGATAAGCGCCCGTGTCGGCTTAATAAATGCAGTATCAATAAATTCATCTGGCTGATGGGCCTGATTAATGGACCCTGGCCCCAGCACCAGCGTCGGACAGAGCTGCTGAATAAACGGGGCTTCGGTACAGTAGTTGACGATTTCGGTCGGCGTGCCCAGCAGTTTTTCCACCACACTCACCAGCTCATGATTCGCCGGACACTCATAGCCGGGAATCGGCGGATGCAGTTCGGCCACCGTGACACGGCCTGGCCAGCGTGCGCTGACCGGAGCCAGCGCCTCGTTAAGCAGCCCATCCAGATCGCTGAGCGACAGGCCCGGCAGCGGACGAATATCCATATGCAGTTCACAGCAGGCGCAGATACGGTTAGCGGCATCACCGCCATGAATATGGCCGAAGTTCATGGTGGGATAAGGGATGGCAAAGCCATCATGGTGATAACGCTCCTGCAGGGTCGTGCGCAGTTGCATCAGATGGGTAATCGACTCATGCATCAGTTCAATGGCGTTCACGCCGCGAGCCGGATCGCTGGAATGGCCCGATTTCCCTTCAATGCGGATCACATTCGACAGGTGTCCTTTGTGTGCCCGCACCGGCTTGAGTGAGGTGGGTTCACCGATGATGGCACAGTCGGGACGCAGCTGCGTCGATTCAGAGAAATATTTCGCGCCGGCCATCGTGGTCTCTTCATCGGCCGTGGCAAGAATATAGAGCGGCTTGCTGAGGGTGCTGACATCCACATCCCGCAGCGTATCGAGAATAAAGGCGAAGAAACCTTTCATGTCTGCCGTACCCAGGCCATAGAGCTTGTTGTCGTGCTCAGTCAGGGTAAAGGGATCGCGTGTCCAGCGGCCATCATCAAAGGGAACGGTATCGGTATGCCCGGCTAACAGCAGGCCGCCCGCACCGGTTCCGGTCCGCGCCAGCATATTAAATTTATTGCGGGTGCCGGGTACAGGCTGCACTTCCACGCTGAAGCCGAGGTCACGAAACCAGCCTGCCAGCAAATTGATTAAAGTTTCATTACTCTGATCCAGAGCCGCATCGGTTGCACTGATCGACGGTGTGGCGATTAACTGGCGGTAGAGTTCAATAAAAGGCGGTAATTTTGTCTTCACTGTTGACGGTCCTTGGGTTAGGATGTATCCATATTCATGCATTAATAGTGAATAAAAATACATTAACGTCCTCTGCAAGGAAACCTTAAATCACTGCAGAAGACTGAGTGGGTTACGGGGCAAGGCCGCGGCCCGGGACGTGCGACTGTAAAAGGGGTTACAGCCTGATGTTGAATACGCTGATCGTTGGTGCCAGTGGTTATGCTGGAGTAGAGCTTGCCACCTTCCTGAATCGTCATCCACATATCAACATAACCGCTTTAGCGGTTTCGGCGCAAAGCCCTGATGCAGGTAAGCGCTTGTCCGATCTTCATCCGCAGCTGAAAGGCGTGGTGGATCTTCCGCTGCAGCCACTGAGCAGCGCGGCGGAGTGGGCAGACAAAGTGGATGTGGTCTTTCTGGCGACGGCGCATGAAGTCAGCCACGATCTGGCTCCGGAATTTCTTAAGGCGGGTTGTGTGGTGTTCGACCTGTCAGGCGCTTTCCGGGTCAATGACGCTGAGTTCTACACCCGCTTCTATGGCTTCACCCATCAGCATGGCGACTGGCTGGACAAAGCCGTTTACGGCCTGGCGGAATATCAGCATGAAAACATTCAGCAGGCGCAGCTGGTGGCCGTGCCGGGTTGCTATCCGACCGCCGCGCAGCTGGCGCTGAAACCGCTGGTGGATGCCAGACTGCTAAACGACGCGCAGTGGCCGGTCATCAATGCCACCAGTGGCGTGAGCGGTGCCGGCCGTAAAGCCAATGTCGGCACCAGCTTCTGCGAAGTGAGCCTGCAGCCTTACGGCCTGTTCAATCATCGTCATCATCCGGAGATTGTGGCCCACCTTGGCACCCCGGTGATCTTCACCCCACATCTGGGCAGCTTCCCGCGCGGTATCCTGGCGACCATTACCTGCCGTCTGAAAGCGGGTGTCAGCCGCGAAGATATTGCCGCCGTTTTCCATCGCGCCTATGACAATAAGCCGCTGGTGCGTTTCTATGACCAGGGTGTGCCGGCGCTGAAAGCCGTCGTGGGCCTGCCTTACTGCGACATCGGATTTGAGACTCAGGGCGAGCATCTGATTGTCGTGGCAGCCGAAGACAATCTGCTGAAGGGTGCGGCATCGCAGGCGGTGCAGTGCCTGAACATCCGGTTCGGCTTCCCAGAAACGCAGTCACTGATTTAACGGACAAATAAACCATGACCAATCCATTGATTATCAAACTGGGCGGTGTGCTGCTGGACAGCGAAGAAGCGCTGGCCCGCTTGTTTGAAGCGCTGCTGAAATATCGCAGCACCCATCAGCGTCCACTGATCATTGTCCACGGCGGCGGTTGCCTGGTGGACGAGCTGATGAAAAAGCTGGCGCTGCCGGTGATGAAGAAAAATGGCCTGCGCGTCACCCCAGCCGATCAGATCGACATCATTACCGGTGCGCTGGCGGGAACCGCCAATAAAACGCTGCTGGCCTGGGCGAAAAAATCGGGCATCAACGCGGTTGGCCTCTGCCTGGGTGATGCGGGCATCGTGAATGTCACCGCCTTCGATCCTGAACTTGGCCATGTGGGCCACGCCATGCCAGGCGACCCGGCACTGCTGAATACGCTGCTGGCGGCGGGTTACATGCCGGTGGTGAGCTCTATTGGCATCACTGAGGGCGGCGAACTGATGAACGTCAACGCCGATCAGGCGGCGACGGCACTGGCTTCAACGCTGGGCGCGGATTTAGTTCTGCTCTCCGACGTGAGTGGTATTCTCGACGGCAAAGGTCAGCGCATCGAAGAGATGACCGCTGACAAAGCGGAGCAGCTGATCACCCAGGGCATTATTACCGATGGCATGATTGTGAAAGTGCACGCGGCGCTGGATGCCGCGCGTACGCTGGGCCGCCCGGTCGATATCGCCAGCTGGCGTCACGCTGAGCGGCTGCCTGACCTGTTTAACGGCGTGTCGATTGGCACCCGGATTCTCGCTTAACGACTCTGATTCAAGGATTACGAAATGCAAACGCAAAACATCAAAAAAATCGTTCTGGCTTACTCCGGTGGTCTTGATACCTCGGCAATCATTCCATGGCTGAAAGAGAACTACGGTGGCTGTGAAGTGGTCGCTTTTGTGGCGGATATCGGTCAGGAGCGTGGCGATCTGGAAGGTGTTGAGAAGAAAGCGCTGCAGTCTGGCGCCTCGGAATGCCACGTTGTCGATCTGCGTGAAGAGTTTATCAGCGACTACGTTTACCCGGTGCTGCAGACCGGTGCGCTCTATGAAGGCACCTATCTGCTCGGCACCTCAATGGCCCGTCCTATCATCGCGAAAGCGCAGGTTGAGCTGGCACTGAAAGTAGGCGCGGATGCGCTGTGCCACGGTGCAACCGGTAAAGGGAATGACCAGGTGCGTTTCGAAACCACCTATACCGCCCTGGCACCGCAGCTGAAAGTGGTTGCCCCATGGCGTGAATGGAACCTGCGTTCGCGTGAAGCGCTGCTGGACTACCTGAAAGAGCGCAACATCCCGACCACCGCCTCACTGGAAAAGATCTACAGCCGTGATGAAAACGCCTGGCACATCTCTACCGAAGGCGGCGTGCTGGAGAGCCCGGCCAATGCGCCGAATAAAGATTGCTGGGTCTGGACCGTCGATCCGCTGGAGGCGCCCGATCAGCCTGAAGAGGTGACCGTGACCGTCGAGAAGGGTCGTGTTGTGGCCGTTAACGGCGAAAAACTGAGCCCGTTCCAGTGTCTGGAAAAACTCAACGAGCTGGGCGCAAAACATGGTGTCGGCCGTATCGACATCGTGGAAAACCGTCTGGTCGGGATTAAGTCCCGTGGCTGCTACGAAACCCCGGGCGGCACCATCATGGTCAGCGCGCTGCGTGCCGTTGAACAGCTGGTACTGGATCGCGACAGCTTCAAATGGCGCGAGCAGCTCGGCCACGAGATGTCCTATGTGGTCTATGACGGTCGCTGGTTTGCCCCGCTGCGTAAGTCGATTCAGGCTGCTGCCGAATCGCTGGCGGAAGAGGTAAATGGTGAAGTTGTGGTGCAGCTCTACAAAGGCCACGCGACAGCCACTCAGAAACGCTCGGCTAACAGCCTCTACTCGGAAGAGTTCGCCACCTTTGGCGAAGATGAGGTTTACGACCACCGTCATGCAGGCGGCTTTATCCGTCTGTTCTCGCTCTCTTCACGTATCCGTGCGCTGAACGAGCAGAAGAAGAAGTAATATTTCAGGCGAGGTGCGCCTCGCCTCACAGATTCAATCCAGGGGCGGCATTTATGCCGCCCCTTGTTTAACGATTCAGAGGAGTTTTCACATGGCACTTTGGGGTGGACGGTTTACTCAGGCAGCGGATCAACGTTTTAAACAGTTCAACGACTCGCTGCGCTTCGATTACCGCCTGGCAGAGCAGGACATTATTGGCTCTGTTGCCTGGTCCAAAGCGCTGGTGACGGTAAACGTGCTGACTCAGGATGAGCAGCAGCAGCTGGAAGCGGCCCTGAATACGTTGCTGGGTGAAGTGCGCGAGAATCCTGAGCAGATTCTGCAAAGCGACGCCGAAGATATTCACAGCTGGGTTGAAGGACAGCTGATCGACAAAGTGGGCGCGCTGGGTAAAAAACTGCATACCGGCCGCAGCCGTAACGATCAGGTCGCGACCGATCTGAAACTCTGGTGCAAGATGCAGGTTGAGGCATTGCTGGGCGCGACACGCGATCTGCAGCAGGCGCTGGTCGTCACTGCGGAAGCGAATCAGGATGCAGTGATGCCGGGCTACACCCATCTGCAGCGTGCGCAGCCGGTGACCTTCGCGCACTGGTGTCTGGCCTATGTGGAAATGCTGGCGCGTGATGAGAGCCGTCTGCAGGATACCCTGAAGCGTCTCGATGTCAGCCCGCTGGGCTGCGGCGCACTGGCCGGAACGGCCTACGAAATCGATCGTCAGCAGCTGGCAGGCTGGCTGGGTTTTGCATCCGCCACGCGCAACAGTCTCGACACCGTCTCCGATCGCGATCATGTGCTGGAGCTGCTCTCTGATGCGGCGATCGGCATGGTTCATCTGTCGCGCTTCGCCGAAGATATGATCTTCTTCAACACCGGTGAAGCGGGCTTTATCGAGCTGTCAGACAAAGTCACTTCCGGCTCATCGCTGATGCCGCAGAAGAAAAACCCGGATGCGCTGGAGCTGATTCGTGGCAAATGCGGTCGGGTGCAGGGCGCACTGACCGGCATGATGATGACGCTGAAAGGTCTGCCGCTGGCGTACAACAAAGATATGCAGGAAGACAAAGAGGGGCTGTTTGACGCGCTGGACACCTGGCTCGACTGTCTGCACATGTCCGTGCTGGTGCTGGATGGCCTGCAGGTGAAACGTCCGCGCTGCCAGGAAGCCGCAGAGCAGGGCTACGCAAACTCCACTGAACTGGCCGACTATCTGGTCGCCAAAGGTGTGCCGTTCCGTGAAGCTCATCATATCGTCGGCGAGGTCGTGGTAGCGGCCATCGGGCAGGGTGTGGCGCTGGAAGCCCTGTCGCTGGCACAGTTACAGCAGTTCAGTGCGGTGATTGACGACGATGTCTATCCGATTCTGGCACTGCAATCCTGTCTGGATAAACGTAATGCGCAGGGGGGCGTCTCGCCACAGCAGGTTGCCCGCGCCATCGGTGACGCGAAGCAGCGGCTGGCATAATCCGCAGGCAAAAAAAAGGCGGGCACAACAGATGCCCGCTAACCTCTAGCTTCAGAATTACTACTTTATTATAGGCACATCATCAGAGCGCCCGCTCTCCCGGCCGACGCTAAGATTCTCTTACGCTGACAGCAGGAACTGCTGCAGATCCTCACTGCCGCCAATATGACGACCGCCCATGAAAATCTGCGGCACCGTCGCCCGGCCTGATACAGCTCGCAGGCTCACGGTTGTGGCATCCTGACCCAGCACAATTTCTTCATACTGGATGCCATGATCCAGCAGCATCTGTTTTGCCTGGGCGCAGAAGATGCAGCCAGGTTTTGTAAAGATGGAGACTGACTCCTGTGCTTTGCACTCCGGAGCCAGATAGCGCAGCATGGTATCGGCATCGGAGACCTCAAAGGGGTCGCCAGGCTTGTTCGGCTCAACAAACATTTTCTCCACCACGCCGTTGCGTACCAGCATGGAGTAGCGCCATGAGCGCGGGCCAAAACCGAGATCGGCTTTCTCAACCAGCATCTCCATACCTCGGGTGAACTCGCCGTTGCCATCAGGAATGAAGGTAATATTGTCTGCCCGCTGTTCTGCTTTCCAGGCGTTCATCACGAAGGTGTCATTGACCGAGACGCAGAGAATCGTGTCCACGCCATGTTGGGCAAACAGGCCCGCTAGTTCGTTGTAACGCGGCAGATGACTGGATGAGCAGGTAGGGGTAAAGGCACCCGGCAGGGAAAAAACAATCACCGTTTTGTCTTTGAACAGCGATTCTGTGGTGACATCGACCCAGCGATCGTCCTGGCGCGTATGAAACGTGACGGACGGAATGGCTTTACCTTCCTGACTTGCAAACATTTTTTCTCCTGATAACCCCTTTCCATTTGATGCGCGCATTATTCCGAACCGCCCTTGATAGGGCCAATCGTTCATTGCTATTCTATCTATCGCCACGGGCTATCGTGGTTTGGAGGGTAATAATGAATATTCGTGATCTTGAATATCTGGTCTCACTTGCTGAATATCGCCATTTCCGCCGTGCGGCAGATGCGTGTCATGTCAGTCAGCCAACGTTAAGCGGGCAGATCCGCAAGCTGGAAGATGAGCTGGGTGTGATGCTGCTGGAGCGTACCAGCCGTAAAGTGCTGTTCACCCAGGCCGGTTTGCTGCTGGTGGATCAGGCGCGCACGGTTTTGCGTGAAGTAAAAGTGCTGAAAGAGATGGCCAGTCAGCAAGGGGAAGCGATGTCAGGTCCGCTGCATATCGGCCTTATCCCGACCACCGGCCCCTACCTGCTGCCACAGATTATCCCGATGCTGCACCAGACGTTCCCGAAACTGGAAATGTATCTGCATGAAGCGCAGACGCAGCAGCTGCTGGCACAGCTCGACAGCGGCAAACTGGACTGCGCGATTGTGGCGCTGGTCAAAGAGAGCCAGGCCTTTATCGAGGTTCCGCTGTTTGATGAACCGATGAAGCTGGCGATCTACGAAGATCATCCGTGGCGCGACCGCGATCGGGTACCGATGTCCGATCTGGCGGGCGAGAAATTACTGATGCTGGAAGATGGGCACTGTCTGCGTGACCAGGCGATGGGATTCTGTTTTGAGGCGGGTGCCGACGAAGATACCCATTTCAGGGCAACCAGTCTGGAAACGCTGCGCAATATGGTGGCAGCAGGCAGCGGCATTACGCTGTTACCAGCGCTGGCGGTTCCGCCGGAACGTATCCGCGATGGGGTCTGCTATCTTCCGTGCTATAAGCCGGTACCACAACGCACGATTGCGCTGGTCTATCGGCCGGGTTCGCCTCTGCGCAGCCGTTATGAACAGCTGGCAGAAGCAATCAAAACCCACATGCAGCACTATCTCGACACGACGTTAAAACAGGCGGTTTAGGCCGTTTAACGCCGCCACGCGATAGGCTTCCGCCATCGTCGGATAGTTAAAGGTGGTATTCACGAAGTACTCAATCGTGTTGCCACCATTTTTCTGCTCCATGATCGCCTGACCGATGTGAATAATCTCGGCGGCACGCTCACCAAAGCAGTGGATCCCCAGAATCTCTTTGGTTTCCCGGTGGAACAGAATCTTCAGGCTGCCGACGTTCATCCCCACAATCTGCGCCCGCGCCAGATGTTTGAATTGCGCGCGTCCCACTTCATAGGGCACTTTCATGGCGGTCAGCTGCTGCTCGGTTTTGCCCACGGAGCTGATTTCCGGAATGGTGTAGATACCGGTCGGGATATCTTCAATCAGGTGCGCTGACGCTTCTCCTTTAATAATCGCCTGCGCGGCAATGCGGCCCTGATCGTAGGCGGCAGAGGCCAGACTCGGATAGCCAATCACGTCACCGACCGCATAGATGTGCGGCTGCGCAGTCTGATACATGCTGTTGACTTTCAGCAGGCCACGGCCATCCGCTTCCAGACCGACATTTTCCAGCGACAGGGAATCGGTGTTGCCGGTTCGGCCGTTCGCATAAAGCAGGCAGTCCGCTTTCACTTTCTTGCCGGATTTCAGGTGGATGATGACGCCATCTTCCACGCCCTCAATCTTCTCAAACTCTTCGTTGTGACGAATCACCACGCCGCTGTTCCAGAAGTGGTAGGAGAGCGAATCAGACATCTCCTGATCGAGGAACGCCAGCAGACGATCGCGGGTATTGATCAGGTCAACCTTGACGTTCAGGCCGCGAAAAATCGAGGCGTATTCACAGCCAATCACGCCGGCGCCATAAATGATGACGTGTCCCGGTTCGTGATGCAGGTTGAGAATGGAATCTGAGTCATAGACGCGGGGATGGGTAAAGTCGACATCGTCAGGATGGTAAGGACGTGAACCACAGGCGATGACAAATTTCTCTGCCGTCAGCCGCTCACGCGTCCCATCAGGTTGTTCAATCTCAATGGTGTTGGCATCAACAAAATGCGCATCGCCCTGGTACAGTTCGCAGCGGTTACGCTCGTAGAAGCCCTGACGCATGGCCGTCTGCTGGCTGATCACGTTTTCCGTGTGATTGAGAATGTCGGCAAAAGAGGAGCGAAGGAGTCGGGTGTGATCGCTGTAAAGCGGGTTCTGATTAAATTCGATAATGCGACTGACGGCGTGACGGAGGGCTTTAGAGGGGATGGTGCCCCAGTGGGTACAGCCGCCGCCGATGTTATGGTAGCGTTCGATCACGGCGATGCGCGCTCCCTGTTTTACCAGCCCCATCGCCGCCCCTTCACCGCCGGGCCCTGAGCCAATCACAATGGCATCGTAATCGTAAGACTTTTGCATACCGATACGTCCTATTATTTATACATTTTTACAACGAGATTCTAACATCTCGTCGCGCACTTCTGAATTCTATCAGCGATTTTCATCACAGTTTGACAAAGAGTGAGGTTCACAGGCGGTGACAAAGATTGCCAATCTGTACGCTGAAATTTTTGATATAGTGCCTGCCTAACACCGCTAAAGGCAGAGAGAATGGGCGTCAGAGCGCAACAAAAAGAACGTACACGACGTACACTGATTGAAGCAGCGTTCAGTCAGCTCAGCGCCGAACGCAGTTTTGCCAGCCTGAGTCTGCGGGAAGTTGCCCGTGAGGCAGGTATCGCACCCACCTCCTTTTATCGTCATTTCAAGGATGTCGATGAGCTGGGCCTGACGATGGTGGATGAAAGCGGGCTCATGCTGCGACAGCTGATGCGCCAGGCGCGCCAGCGTATCGCCAAAGGCGGCAGCATCATTAAAACGTCGGTGTCGACCTTTATGGAGTTCATCGGCAACAACCCCAACGCTTTCCGCCTGTTACTGCGTGAACGTTCCGGCACCTCCGCCGCTTTCCGTGCCGCCGTGGCGCGTGAAATTCAGCACTTTATCGCTGAACTGGCTGACTATCTTGAGGTCGAAAATCGCATGCCGCGCAGTTTTACCGAAGCGCAGGCTGAGGCGATGGTGACCATTGTCTTCAGCGCCGGTGCAGAAGCACTGGATGTTGATGCTGAGCAGCGTCGTAAGCTTGAGGATCGGCTGGTGTTACAGCTGCGTATGATCGCCAAAGGCGCCTATTACTGGTACCGCCGGGAGCAGGAGCGTCTCGCGGTTACCCTGGAAAAACCCGAAGAGTAATGAGTAAGGATCCGTCCATGACCCACCCGGCTTCCCGCGATAAAGGCACACTGGCACTGGCTTTTATTACCGGCTTAGCGATTAACGGCTCGTTTTCTGTGCTGTTCAGCGCCTTTGTTCCCTTTTCCATTTTTCCGCTGATTGCACTGGGCCTGGCGGCCTGGTGTCTGCATCAGCGTTACCTCAACACCAACATGCCGGAGGGGATGCCGGGCCTGGCAGCCGCCTTTTTCCTGCTGGGAATTCTGGTTTACAGCGCGCTGGTGCGGGCAGAATACCCGGACATGGGCTCCAACTTCATTCCCACCGTTCTGATGGTGGCGCTGGTGTTCTGGATTGCAACGCGATTTAAGCGCAAACGTAATCAGTAAAGAAAACGGGAACCGCAGGGTTCCCGTTTTTGTTTCCGCTTCAGGCTTTACGCGTCAGCAGAACACCGCATTCCATATGATGGGTGTAAGGGAACTGGTCAAACAGCGCCAGGCGCGCGACGTCGTGCGTTTGCGCCAGCGTCTGCAGGTTGTCGCTCAGGGTCTGAGGATTGCAGGAGATATAGAGGATGCGCGGATAAGCCTGCACCATCTTCACCGTCTCATCATCCAGTCCGCTGCGCGGCGGATCGACAAAAATCGTCTCGCAGTCGTAGCTGGTCAGATCAATGCCTTCCAGACGATTAAAGCTGCGGACACCGTTCATCGCCTGGGTAAATTCTTCCGCCGCCATGCGAATGATCTGCACATTATCGATCTGGTTAGCGGCGATATTATATTGCGCCGATGCCACGGAAGGTTTGGCGATTTCCGTGGCCAGTACACGGCGGAAATTGCGTGCCAGCGCCAGCGAGAAGTTACCGTTGCCGCAGTAGAGTTCCAGCAAATCCCCCTGTGAATCCCGGGTGACATCCAGCGCCCACTCCAGCATCTGAATATTCATTGCCGCGTTAGGCTGGGTAAAACTGTTTTCGACCTGGCGATAGATAAGCTCGCGGCCCGCCACCGGCAGACGTTCGTCAACGTAGTCGCGATCGAGACAGATTTTGGTTTTGGTCGCGCGGCCAATCAGCTGCACATCCAGCCCTTCGGCACGCAGCCGATCGCGCAGCGCAGCGGCAGCCTGCTGCCACTCGTCGTCCAGCTTGCGGTGGTAGAGCAGCGAAATGACAATCTGATTGCTCAGGGTTGAGAGATAGTCGATCTGGAACAGCTTGTGGCGCAGAGTACGGTTATCGCGGATCGCGGCGATCATCTTTGGCATCAGCTGATTGATCAGCTGGCTGGCCGCAGGGAACTGATCGACACGGATCCGTTCGCGCGTCTGCTGATCGAAGATGATGTGATAGATGTCATCACCGTCGTGCCACA
This sequence comes from Pantoea sp. Sc1, assembly GCF_000255315.1. NCBI lineage: Bacteria > Pseudomonadati > Pseudomonadota > Gammaproteobacteria > Enterobacterales > Erwiniaceae > Pantoea > Pantoea sp. Sc1. The sequence continues at coordinate 726,585 of NZ_AJFP01000001.1, read as the reverse complement.
GCCGGAACTCTGCGCGCATCCGATAGTGGCTGACCGGTGAACGGAACACCTCCACGTCAGGCGCAGCAAACGGCGTCATCATCGTCTCTAAACGACTGACTTTTTCCGCCAGCTGTGCGTCATACTCTTCAATGGGGAGATGTTCGGGTGTCATGAGCAATCCTGATTAATAGCTTACCAGCGGGCGATTGTAGGCATTCACTTGCTGATGTCCAGTCCCGTAGAGAGATGATTCCCGGCTATCTGGACTTCCGAATCGCCACTCCGTAGACTGCAGACGCCGGCCTCAGCCTGAGTTAATAGGGAATCCAGTGTAAATCTGGAGCTGACGCGCAGCGGTAAGGAATGTCGTGATGAGTGCAATAGCAGACACTGTCCTGCGGGATGGGAAGTCATCATCATTTATGGTTCCCAGCCCGAAGACCTGCCGGTGTAACGTCGCTACTCGTACAATCATCGCGTGCTATCGATTGTCGGCCTGCGGCATCCTGCTTCGTCTTATGGATGCGATTTAAAATGATAAAAAAAAGTGTATCGCTGTTCGCTCTGAGCGCAACGGCGGCTTCTCTCTGGGCGCAAAACGGGTTTGCTCAGGCAAATGATGAGACGCAAATCGTGACCGCTAACCGTTTTGCTGAACCTGTCTCTGGCGTACTGGCACCCACCACCGTCGTGACGCGCGATGAGATTGAGCGCTGGCAGGCTAAAAGCCTGGCGGATGTGATGCGCCGTCTGCCGGGTGTCGATGTGGCGCAAAACGGCGGATTAGGTCAGCAGAGCTCCCTGTTTATTCGCGGCACCGAGTCCCGCCATGTCCTGATCCTGATTGATGGCATCCGGCTGAATCAGGCCGGAATCAGTGGTTCGTCCGATCTCAGCCAGATTCCGCTGACCCTGGTGCAGCGTATCGAATATATCCGCGGTGCGCGTTCTGCCGTCTACGGTTCTGATGCCATTGGCGGCGTAATTAATATCATCACCGGCCGGTCGCAGCCGGGAACCACGCTGACGGCGGGCATGGGCTCCAATGGCTATCAATCTTATGATGGCTCTACCCAGCAGAGGCTGAGCGACGCCACCACGCTGACCCTGGCAGGCAACTATACCTACACCAGAGGATATGATGTGGTGGCGGGCTATCCCAGTAATTATGGCCCGGCACAGCACGACCGCGACGGATTCATGAGCAAAACCCTCTATGGCAATCTTGAGCATCAGTTCAGCGATGAGCTGAGTGGGTTTGTGCGCGGCTACGGATTTGATAACCGCACCGCCTATGACGGGGCATACAGCTACGATGAGAGTTATACCAACATCATCGGTCTGCCGGACACCCGCCAGCTCTACAGTCAGACCTGGGACACCGGTTTACGCTTTAACCGTGATTTCTACTCGACTCAGCTCATCGCCAGCTATGGCCATACCAAAGATATCAACTACGACCCGCGCAATGGCCGCTACGGCGCGGCTTCCACGTTTGATGATGTCACCCAGTACAATCTGCAGTGGGGCAACACCGTCCAGATGGGGCGGGGCGCAGTGAGTGGGGGTGTCGACTGGCAGAAAGAGACCACTGAGCCAGGCACCAATTTTCTGTCAGAGGGGTATGAGCAGCGTAACACCGGCCTCTACCTGACCGGCCAGCAGCAGTTCGGCACGGTTACGCTGGAAGGGGCGGTACGCGGTGACGATAACAATCAGTTCGGCTGGCATAACACCTGGCAGACGGCAGCTTCCTGGGAGTTTATCTCGGGCTACCGTGCATTCGCCTCTTATGGCACCGCCTTTAAAGCGCCGAATCTGTCACAGGTTTACAGCCCGGTTTATGGCAATCGGGACCTCGACCCGGAAAAAAGTAAACAGTGGGAAGGCGGCTTTGAAGGCCTGACCGGGCCGGTCAACTGGCGCGTGTCGGGCTACCGCAATGACATCGATAACCTGATTGATGGCGATCCGGCGACCTTCCGGTACTACAACATTAAGCAGGCGCGTATTAAAGGCGTGGAAGCGACGGCAGGCTTTGATACCGGGCCACTGACGCATCAGCTCTCTTATGATTATGTCGATGCGCGGGATGGCAGCACCAATCAGCCGCTGGTTCGCCGGGCAAAACAGCAGCTGAAGTATCAGCTCGACTGGACGCTGTATGACGCGGACTGGTCCGTGACCTATCACTATCTGGGCGACCGCTACGATACGGATTTCAACAGCACGCCCAGCCGCCGCGTCAGGGAAGGTGGGGTCAGTCTGTGGGATCTCGCCGTCTCATATCCTGTCACTTCACAACTCACAGTTCGTGGTAGAATTGCCAACCTGTTCGATAAAGATTACGAGACAGCGTATGGCTATCAGACTCCAGGACGAGAGTATTACCTCAGCGGCAGCTACAGCTTCTGATTTGCGACCCACCGTGCTGGTATTTGACTCCGGCGTCGGTGGGCTTTCTGTCTATGATGAGGTCCGTCAGCTACTGCCGGATCTTCATTATCTCTACGCCTTCGATAACGCCGGCTTCCCTTATGGTGAGAAAAGCGAATCCTTTATCGTGGAGCGGGTGGTCGCCATCGTTGAGGCCATTACCCGCCGCACGCCTCTCTCATTAGTCATCATCGCCTGCAATACCGCCAGCACGGTTTCGCTGCCTGCATTGCGTGAACACTTTTCGTTTCCTGTTGTAGGCGTCGTTCCGGCCATTAAACCGGCTGCGCGCCTGACGCGTAATGGTGTCGTGGGCTTGCTGGCGACAAGAGCAACCGTTCGCCGTCCTTATACCCATGAGCTGGTGGCACAGTTTGCTGGCTCCTGCAAAATTGAGATGCTGGGATCGGCGGAGCTGGTGGAGCTGGCAGAAGCCAAGCTGCATGGCGGGGAAGTGGCACTGGATGAAGTAAGGCGTATTGTTCAGCCATGGCTGCGGATGGCGGAACCGCCTGACACGGTGGTTTTAGGCTGCACTCACTTTCCTTTACTGCGTGAAGAGCTGCAACAGGTCCTGCCGGAAGGAACGCGCCTGATTGATTCCGGTGCGGCAATCGCCCGACGTACGGTCTGGCTGCTGGAGCATGAAGCACCTGAGGTGCGTTCCTCACAGCAGAACGTCGCGTTCTGTACGGAGCTGGATGGCGAAGCGGTACAATTATCACCCGTTTTACACCGTTATGGCTTCCCGTTGCTGGAAAAACTGGCGCTTTAGGGGCTTTTAGCTGAAAAAAACAGCACTCGGAATTTTATTTGAAATTAGCACTTGTCAGCCTCCGAGAACTCCCTATAATGCGCCTCCACTGACACGGCACAACGGCTTACGAAGCGTCGCGTTAAGTGGTTCGAAATCATACGAACCAGTGAGTTAAGCGAAAATAAATGCTTGACTGACAATGCGGAAAGCGTAATATACGCAGCCCGCGCCGCAGGAAAACGCGGCGTAAGCAGAAGCGAAGAATTTTTCGTTTCGTGCACCAAGATTTGCCTGGCGGCTTTAGCGCGGTGGTCCCACCTGACCCCATGCCGAACTCAGAAGTGAAACGCCGTAGCGCCGATGGTAGTGTGGGGCCTCCCCATGCGAGAGTAGGGAACTGCCAGGCATCAATTTAAGACCAGTACGCTGGTCGTGACCACTCCGGTGACGCGGAGCGGGCGAAATACCTGAAGTCAGCGCAAGCGGACCTCAGTACAGAATCGGTGGAGCGGTAGTTCAGTTGGTTAGAATACCTGCCTGTCACGCAGGGGGTCGCGGGTTCGAGCCCCGTCCGTTCCGCCACCCTATTTAGGGGCGTAGTTCAATTGGTAGAGCACCGGTCTCCAAAACCGGGTGTTGGGGGTTCGAGTCCCTCCGCCCCTGCCAGAAAACGATCCTTTGCTTCGGCAAAGGATTTTTTTTTGCTTATAAAAAGCAAAAAAGAAAAACCAGCTAAATCTAACTGGTCTCTGCTCTCTTCTTTCTGCACGCCTGCCTGCTATTTCAGCTGTTTTGCCTGACCAGAATCGGGAATTTAAGCAGCTGACGGATATGCGCCTGCTGATCGCTGTTCTGCAACCAGACCGCATAAAGCGGACGAACGGCGACCGGTGCGTCCGGCATCACCATCAGTTCACTGTATACGCTTTGCCAGAAGTCTGGCAGAAACGCGCATGCACCCGTAGTGCAGAGCAGTTCACGGGTGACATGTGCCGATGTCGTGGTCAGCACCGGTACATCATCAGCGCCAGAAAGGTAACTCTGATGCTGATGGAAATCGGCTCCCCACTCCAGCTTGATGTAATCATACTTTTCGCGCTTTTCACTCTGGCGGGCACAGAACAGTGCCAGCGAAATATGGCCAATCTGCTGGCTGGTTAATTCATCCATCTTAGGCGCTTCAGTGGTAATCAACAGATCCAGCTGACGCTCATGAAGCTGCTTAACCAGCAAATGCCGCTGCGCCACGCGTGCTTCTAAATGCAGGCTCTCACGATTCTCATACAGCGTCTGAAGCCAGGGCGTCAGATAGGCCTCCCAGAGCGATGCGCTGGCACCTATCGAGAGCTCATGGTGCTGCTCAGTATGAGAAACCTCCTTCTTCGCCATTATCCAGGTGCTCATCAGGCTTTCCGCATAAGGAAGCAGTCGCTCCCCGGCGGCAGTCAGACGTATGTTGTTGCGATGCCGGGTAAAAAGGTTAACGCCGAGCTGATTCTCCAACTGACGGATGCGAAAACTGACAGCAGATTGCGTAAGGTAAAGGGCTTCAGCAGCACGCCCGAAATGACGTGTTCTGCTCACTTCAAGGAAAGTTTTCAGTAATTCCGTATCCACAACGCGCTCCCAAAAATTGTTTGTCGTATAGATTTAAATGTTTTGTTTTACACTCTGTCAAGCCTATCTAATACTCCGCGCCATTAACAGCACGGCATTAGAGAATCAGGAGCGTGTAACATGGCGGAAAGCTTCTTAACAGAGAATCGTTTCTTTGATAACAAACATTACCCGCGTGGTTTCTCACGCCACGGTGACTTTACTATTAAAGAAGCCCAGCTTCTGGAACGCCACGGTTTCGCCTTTAATGAGCTGGATTTATCGAAGCGTGAGCCTGCAACAGAAGAAGAACGTTTGTTTATCGAAGTGTGTCGTGGCGTGCGTGAGCCGCAGACGGAAGCTGAGCGTGTATGGTCAAAGTATATGACCCGCATCAAGCGTCCTAAGCGTTTTCACACGCTGTCTGGCGGTAAGCCGCAGATGGACACCGTTGAAGACTACAGCGACAGCGACGATTAACAGAAAGGGGCGAGAGCCCCTTTTTTATTGCAGGCTGTTATGCAGATGGATCATTAATCGATCAATCGCGCGATAGCTGACCGCCTCCTGCAGATGGAGGCGGGTAATCTCTTTCTCTCCGGCCAGATCGGCCACGGTGCGCGCCACTTTTAAAATTCGCTGCCAGGCTCGCACAGATAACCCCAGTTTCTCCAGCACAGACTCCAGCCATTCGGCATCCTCTTTTTCAGGCTGGCACCAGCGCAGGATTTCCGCATTATTCAGATGCGCGTTAATTTTACCTGCGCGCGCGAGCTGGATCGCTCGCGCCGCAACGACCCGCTGACGAACCTGCTCAGAGCTTTCTGCGGCCGGTCGCTGGCCACTGAGCATGCCACCGGGCAACAGCGGCACCTCCAGTGAAAGATCAAAGCGATCCAGAAACGGCCCTGATAACTTACTGAGATAACGCAGGATCTGCTGAGGCGAGCAGCGATTGTGCTGTCCCTGATAATGCCCGGTTGGCCCGGGATTCATGGCAGCAATCAGCTGAAACCGTGCCGGGAACGTGACCTTTGCCCGGGCTCGCGAAATGGCGATGATGCCTGACTCCAGTGGCTCACGCAGTGAATCCAGCACCCTGCGGTCAAATTCCGGTAATTCATCCAGAAACAGCACGCCATTATGCGCCAGGGAGATCTCTCCGGGCCGCGGCAGTGACCCTCCGCCAATCAGAGCATAGAGAGACGCGCTGTGATGAGGCGACCTGAAAGGCCGGCTGCGCCACTGTCGGTGCAGGGCAGTGCTGTTTACCAGGCTGGCTATCGCCGCACACTCCAGCGCTTCCTGGTCGCTTAAGGCGGGCATGATGCCAGGCAGACGGGTTGCGAGCATCGTTTTGCCGGTGCCAGGCGGCCCAATCAGTAACAGGTTATGCCCGCCCGCCGCGGTGATCTCCAGTGCTCTGCGCCCCTGCTGCTGACCGATGATATCCGCGAGATCGTCACCAGGCGTGGCATGCTGATGCTCAGGGTAGGGAGCCGGTGATAATGTCAGCGCATTACGGAGAAAAGCGCAGACCTCACTGAGGTGAGCGGCGACCAGTGACGCTCCCTCACGAATCAGCCCGGCGTCACGCTGATTTTCAGCGGAGAGAACCAGCTGTCGTCCAGCCTGAAGGGCCATCATGGCCGCAGGAATTGCCCCCTGAACGGCACATAGCGCGCCATCCAGCGCCAGTTCACCCAGAAACTCAAAGTGCATCAGCTTATCCGCAGGAAGCTGCTCTGAGGCGACCAGAATGGCAATTGCCATGGGCAGGTCATAGCGCCCGCCCTCTTTGGGTAAATCCGCTGGTGCCAGATTGATGGTGACCCGTCTGGCCGGGAAGGTAAAACCGCTGTTAATAATGGCGCTGCGAACCCGCTCACGCGCCTCTTTGACCGTGGTTTCAGGCAGACCCACCAGCGTCAGTGCAGGCAGGCCATTACTGATGTGAGCCTCAATGGTCACCAGCGGCGCTTCCACGCCTAATGCTGCGCGGGTCAGAACTTTAGACAATGACATACTCACTCCTTGTTGCCATCAGTCTGATCAGCACCCAAAAGGAAAGCGAGTACGCCTTCTGACGATTCCGACGCACTGCACAAGAAATTGAAGTCACTTTCACTGACTCTCATCGTGCTGCGAAACTGCACGTAAATTCAGCAGAACATCATTACGTCAGTAAAGTGATGAATATTTATCATCTTGTAATTATTACTTGTATTACAAATCGATAGGACGGGATTTAATCTCCCGCGCTAAAAAAAACCTGCAAAAAAAGTTGTGTTATGGCCCCTGACTATGATAACTCTGTAGGCATTACTTCGAACACGTAAAAGAATTGAACAACACATGAAAGCCCTTCTACAAGTGATTAGCCTGGTCGTGATTAGCGTGGTGGTGGTTATTAACCTACCGTGCGGGGCAACGCTTGGAGAAAGAAAGGCTTAAAAATCAAGCCTCGAATCCGAAAAAACCCCCGCACCGAAAGGTCCGGGGGTTTTTTTTCGACCCGGGGAAATATCAGTAAATCTGCAAGGAACAAACAATGAACAGTAGCATAAAATTCTGTTGTTCCCGTCAGGACACAGGAGAATAGCGATGACAGGTGCTCAGTGGGTAGTTCAGGCTTTACGCGCGCAGGGTGTTGATACCGTATTTGGTTACCCGGGCGGCGCCATCATGCCGGTATACGACGCGCTATACGATGGCGGCGTAGAACACCTACTGTGCCGTCATGAGCAGGGGGCGGTTATGGCCGCGATTGGCTATGCGCGCTCCACCGGCAAAACCGGTGTCTGTATTGCCACCTCCGGCCCTGGCGCTACCAACCTGATCACCGGTCTGGCTGATGCCATGATGGACTCCGTGCCGATCGTTGCGGTAACCGGTCAGGTCTCGTCTGCGTTTATCGGTACTGACGCTTTCCAGGAGATCGACGTGCTGGGGCTGTCCCTGGCCTGCACCAAACATAGCTTCCTGGTTGAGTCGCTGGATGAGCTGCCCGCTATCATGGCTGAGGCTTTTGCCATGGCGCAGTCAGGGCGTCCGGGTCCGGTACTGGTTGATATTCCCAAAGATATTCAGATTGCGCAGGGTGAACCCGCACCGCATCTGGTTTCGGTTGAGGAGGAAGAGTCGCTGCCGCATCATGCTATCCGCGAGGCGCGGGCAATAATGACCCAGGCCAGAAAACCGATGCTCTATGTTGGCGGAGGCGTGGGCATGGCGCAGGCGGTTCCGGCACTGCGTGCATTCGCAGCAGAAACCGGCATCCCTGCCGTTGCGACCCTGAAAGGTCTGGGCAGCGTCGATGCGCAGAGCGAGGTTTATCTGGGCATGCTGGGGATGCACGGCACCAAAGCCGCTAACTATGCTGTTCAGGCGTGTGACCTGCTGATTGCGGTCGGTGCCCGTTTTGACGATCGGGTGACCGGCAAGCTGGATACCTTCGCGCCGCACGCCAGCGTGATTCATCTCGACATCGACCCCGCAGAGTTAAATAAGTTACGTCGCGCGCACGTCTCACTGCAGGGCGATCTCAACGCGCTGCTGCCCGCGCTGAGTCAGCCTTTGCACATCGACGCCTGGCGCGACGAGGTGAAGGCACTCAAGGCCAGTCATGCCTGGCGCTACGATCATCCAGGCGAGGCAATCTATGCACCGCTGCTGCTGAAGCAGCTCTCCGAGCGCAAACCGGACAGCGCGGTGGTCACCACCGATGTCGGACAGCACCAGATGTGGACGGCCCAGCATATGGCCTTCAGCGCGCCGGAGAACTTCATCACCTCCAGCGGCTTAGGCACGATGGGCTTTGGTTTGCCTGCCGCCATCGGTGCACAGGTCGCCCGTCCGGAAGATACGGTGATCTGCGTCTCGGGCGACGGCTCAATCATGATGAATATTCAGGAGCTGGGCACCATTAAGCGCGGAAAGCTGCCGGTCAAAATCGTGCTGCTGGATAACCAGCGTCTGGGCATGGTACGTCAGTGGCAGCAGCTCTTCTTCGACGGTCGCTACAGCGAAACCAATCTCTCTGACAATCCCGACTTCCTCACGCTGGCCAGCGCTTTCAATATTCCCGGCCAGCGCATTACCCGTAAAGATCAGGTCGACGCCGCACTTGATGCTCTGCTGAACAGCGAAGGTCCTTACTTCCTGCATGTTGCAATTGATGAGCATGAAAACGTCTGGCCACTGGTACCGCCGGGTGCCAGCAATGCAAACATGATGGAGAAAACCGTATGAACCAGCATCAATTGTCTATCGAAGCCCGCTTCCGCCCTGAAATATTGGAGCGCATTTTACGCGTCGTGCGCCACCGCGGTTTTCAGGTCTGTTCTATGAACATGGCCTCAGTCGCCAACGCGGAAAACATTAATATTGAAATGACCGTTGCCAGCCAGCGCTCCGTCGATTTACTGTCTTCGCAGTTAAGTAAATTGATTGACGTTGCATGCGTTCAGATTCAACAACAGACAACACAACAAATCCGCGCCTAGCCGCGAGAGGGAATAACAATGAGCACGAAGAAAGCAGACTTTATTTGGTTCAATGGCGAGATGGTTAAGTGGGAAGAGGCGAAGGTCAGCGTCATGTCCCACGCGTTGCACTATGGCACGTCGGTGTTTGAAGGCGTCCGCTGCTACGACTCTCACAAAGGACCGGTTGTGTTCCGCCACCGTGAACACATGCAACGTCTGCACGACTCCGCCAAAATCTACCGTTTCCCGATTAAAAGCAGCGTTGATGAGCTGATGGAAGCTTGCCGCGAAGTCATCCGCGTGAACAAACTGAAAAGTGCTTATATCCGTCCGCTGGCCTTCGTGGGCGATGTGGGCCTGGGCGTGAACCCGCCAGATGGCTTTACCACCGACGTGATCATTGCAGCCTTCCCGTGGGGCGCGTACCTGGGTGCGGAAGCTCTGGAAAACGGCATTGATGCTATGGTCTCCTCCTGGAGCCGTGTGGCGCCGAATACCCTGCCAACTGCCGCAAAAGCGGGCGGTAACTACCTCTCCTCACTGCTGGTGGGCAGCGAAGCCCGTCGTCATGGCTATCAGGAAGGTATCGCGCTGGATACCAATGGCCTGATCTCAGAAGGTGCGGGCGAAAACCTGTTTGAAGTGAAAGATGGCGTGCTCTTTACCCCGCCATTCACCTCTTCCGCTCTGCCGGGCATCACCCGCGATGCCATCATCACCCTGGCGCGTGATATGGGCATTGAAGTGCGCGAGCAGACCCTGTCGCGTGAATCCCTCTATCTGGCTGATGAAGTGTTTATGTCTGGTACCGCTGCAGAAATTACCCCGGTGCGCAGCGTTGACCGTATTCAGGTGGGCGAAGGCAAATGTGGCCCGGTGACCAAACGCATCCAGCAGGCCTTCTTTGGTCTGTTTACCGGCGAAACCGAAGACAAATGGGGCTGGTTAGATCCGGTTAATCCATAATCAGATACAGCGCGGGCGTCATCTGACGTCCGCGAGCTTTTTCTTACTGGAGTAAATAGAGCATGCCTAAGTACCGTTCCGCCACCACCACCCACGGCCGTAATATGGCGGGTGCCCGTGCCTTATGGCGCGCGACAGGAATGACCGATGACGATTTCGGTAAGCCGATTATCGCTGTGGTTAACTCATTCACCCAATTTGTCCCGGGCCACGTTCACCTGCGTGACCTTGGTAAACTGGTCGCCGAACAGATCGAAGCATCAGGCGGTGTGGCTAAAGAGTTCAACACGATCGCGGTGGATGACGGTATTGCCATGGGTCATGGCGGCATGCTGTATTCACTGCCTTCGCGTGAACTGATTGCTGACTCGGTCGAGTACATGGTGAACGCACACTGCGCCGACGCCATGGTCTGTATCTCCAACTGCGACAAAATCACGCCGGGGATGCTGATGGCGTCACTGCGCCTCAATATCCCGGTGATCTTCGTTTCAGGCGGACCGATGGAAGCCGGTAAAACCAAGCTTTCTGACCAGATCATCAAACTGGATCTGGTGGATGCGATGATTCAGGGTGCCAACCCGAACGTCAGCGACGCCGACAGTGAGCAGATCGAACGCTCTGCCTGTCCGACCTGCGGCTCCTGCTCAGGCATGTTTACCGCGAACTCAATGAACTGCCTGACCGAAGCACTCGGCCTGTCGCAGCCAGGCAACGGCTCCCTGCTGGCCACTCACGCCGATCGTAAAGAGCTGTTCATCAACGCCGGTAAGCGCATCGTCAGCCTGACCAAACGTTACTATGAACAGGATGACGTCAACGTGCTGCCGCGGAGCATCGCCAACAAGGCCGCTTTCGAAAACGCCATGACGCTGGATATCGCCATGGGCGGTTCCACTAACACCGTACTGCACCTGCTGGCAGCCGCGCAGGAAGGCGATATCGACTTCAATATCTCTGACATCGATCGCCTGTCACGCAAAGTCCCTCAGCTCTGTAAAGTCGCGCCAAGTACCCCGAAATACCACATGGAAGATGTGCATCGCGCGGGTGGTGTCTACGCGATTCTCGGCGAGCTGGATCGCGCAGGTCTGTTCGACAGCAGCGCCCGAAATATCCTGCAGCAGACGATGCGTGAAACGCTGGATCAGTACGACATCATGCTGACCAGCGATCAGGCGGTAAAAGAGATGTTCCGTGCCGGTCCGGCAGGCATCCGTACCACCCAGGCATTCTCGCAGAGCTGCCGCTGGGACACGCTGGATGATGACCGTGCTGAAGGCTGTATCCGTACCCGCGAAAACGCCTATTCGCAGGATGGTGGTCTGGCCGTACTCTACGGCAACATCGCAGAAGATGGCTGTATCGTTAAAACCGCAGGCGTAGACAAAGAGATCCTGACCTTCACCGGCCCGGCTAAAGTCTACGAAAGTCAGGATGATGCTGTTGAAGCGATCCTGGGCGGCAAAGTGGTGGCCGGCGACGTGGTCGTGATCCGCTACGAAGGGCCAAAAGGCGGGCCGGGTATGCAGGAGATGCTCTATCCGACCACCTATCTGAAATCGATGGGACTGGGCAAAAGCTGCGCCCTGATCACCGACGGTCGTTTCTCTGGTGGCACCTCTGGTCTCTCTATCGGTCACGCCTCACCTGAAGCGGCAAACGGCGGCACCATTGCGCTGGTGAAAGATGGCGACACCATTGAGATCGACATCCCGAACCGCGGCATCAGACTTGCCGTGCCGGATAATGAACTGCACGCCCGCCGTGAAGAGCAGCAGGCACGTGGCGATGCGGCCTATACGCCGATCAATCGTCAGCGTGAAGTCTCGTTCGCGCTGCGTGCTTACGCCTCACTTGCGACCAGTGCTGATAAAGGCGCTGTCCGCGATAAGAGCAAGCTGGGAGGCTGACCATGGCCGAGTCTCAACCGCTACCCGACGCACCCTGCGGCGCCGAGTATTTGCGCGCGGTGTTGCGTTCACCGGTGTACGAAGTCGCACAGGTAACGCCGCTGCAGAAGATGGAAAAAATCTCATCGCGTCTTGGCAACACCATTCTGGTGAAGCGGGAAGATCGCCAGCCGGTGCACAGCTTCAAGCTGCGCGGTGCTTACGCGATGATTGCCGGCCTGAACGAAGAGCAGAAAGCGCGCGGCGTGGTAACGGCCTCCGCCGGTAACCATGCACAGGGCGTGGCGCTCTCCGCCAGCAAGCTGGGCATTAAGTCATTGATCGTGATGCCGCTGGCGACAGCCGATATCAAGGTGGATGCGGTGCGCGCGTTTGGCGGTGAGGCTTACCTGTTTGGTGCCAACTTTGATGAGGCGAAAGCCAAAGCGATCGAACTGTCGGAACAGCGCGGCTACACCTTCGTGCCACCGTTTGACCATCCGGCAGTGATTGCCGGACAGGGCACGCTGGCGATGGAGTTGCTGCAACAGGATGCGCATCTGGATCGGGTCTTTGTCCCGGTTGGCGGGGGCGGTCTGGCAGCCGGTGTGGCAGTGCTGATTAAACAGCTGATGCCGCAAATCAAAGTGATTGCGGTGGAGTCAGAAGATTCAGCCTGTCTGAAGGCGGCGCTTGAGGCAGGTCATCCGGTCGATCTGCCCCGCGTCGGGCTGTTTGCCGAAGGCGTGGCGGTGAAGCGTATCGGCAGCGAGACCTTCCGCCTGTGCAAAGCGTATCTTGACGACATCATCACCGTCGACAGCGATGCCATCTGCGCAGCAATGAAGGACCTGTTCGAAGATGTCCGTGCCGTGGCGGAGCCTTCCGGGGCGCTGGCGCTGGCGGGCATGAAAAAGTATATCCAGCAGCATGAGATCAAAGGCGAACGGCTGGCGCATGTCTTATCCGGGGCCAACGTCAATTTTCACGGCCTGCGATATGTCTCTGAGCGCTGCGAGCTGGGCGAACAGCGAGAGGCGCTGCTGGCTGTGACCATCCCGGAACAGCAGGGGAGCTTTTTACGCTTCTGCCAGACGCTGGGCGGGCGTGCCATCACGGAGTTCAACTACCGCTATGCTGACGCAGATAAAGCCTGCATCTTTGTTGGTGTCAGGCTGACCCGTGGCGTCGAGGAGCGCAGCGAGATTATCAGCGAACTGACCCACGGCGGCTATCAGGTGGTCGATCTCTCTGATGATGAGATGGCAAAGCTGCACGTGCGTTACATGGTGGGCGGACGACCTTCCAAACCGCTGCGTGAACGGCTTTTCAGCTTTGAATTCCCGGAGGCACCCGGCGCGTTGCTGAAGTTTCTGCAGACGCTTGGCACGCACTGGAATATCTCGCTGTTTCACTACCGCAGCCACGGCACTGATTATGGCCGCGTGCTGGCGGCCTTTGAACTGGGCAGCGATGAGCCGCGTTTCGAAGAGCATCTCACCGATCTGGGCTATGACTTTCATGATGAAAGCCAGAACCCGGCGTTCCGCTTCTTCCTGTCAGGCAACTGATTACAGCTGGCTCCAGAAGGCACTGATCAGCGGCTCACCGAGCCGCTTTTTTTGTACGCAGATGCCGAGTTCAAACGGCGCGACCGATTCAACATTTTCCAGCATCATCACGCGGTTACGCACCGGTTCCGGGCTGTTTTCCAGCACCACATGCGGCAGCAACGCAATGCCACATCCCAGTGCCACCATCGAGACAATCGCTTCATGCCCCGACACCGTGGCGTAAATCAGCGGGTTAGGAATGCGATGGCGGCGGAACCAGAGATCGATACGCCGCCGTGCCGGGCCCTGGTCCGGCAGAATAAACGGAATCTGTGCCCAGTCTGGCTGAGGCTGTGTAGCCTGAGTGCGAACGGCACAGGGTAAGGCGGGCGCAATCAGGACCAGCGGGATCAGCCCCAGTGGCATAAAATCAATGCTGGCTGGCAGCGTTTCAGGGCGTCCGGCAATCGCCAGATCGGCATCACCGGAGTGAACTTTTTCCAGCGCATCCGCGGCATCGCCGGTATTCAGTTTAATTTCCACCTGCGGATGTTCGGCGCGAAAGCGGTCGAGGATGGGCGGCAGATGGCTGTAGGCCGCCGTTACCGAGCAGAACAGCCGCAGCTCGCCGCTGAGTGACGGACCATTAAGATCCATGACATGACGCAGTTGCTGATACTGCAGCAGCGTCTGCTGGGCAAACTGACGCAGGCGCTCACCCGCCTCCGTCAGTGTGACGGTACGGTTATCACGCAGAAACAGCGCATGGCCGACATCCTCTTCAAGCCGCTGGATCTGGCGTGACAGCGTGGAAGGGCTGACGTGCATAGCACGCGCGCTGCGCCCGAAGTGGCAGCTTTCTGCCAGATGAAGAAACAGTTTCAGATCCCGTAAATCCATATGCGCGTCGCCTCTGGGTGGTGTTGCATTTATTGCAATGTGACGTTGTTAATATATCAATTTAAGCAACAGAATTCCTGTCATATGATGGGGTCATTCGCGGCGCTGCATGACACGCCGTTCCTGAACAAAAAAAGCAAACACAACTTACCGGAGTACCCATGGCTAACTATTTCAACACACTGAATCTGCGCAATCAGCTGGCGCAATTAGGCAAATGTCGTTTCATGGCGCGCGATGAGTTCGCAGATGGTGCGAGTTTCCTGAAGGGCAAAAAAGTCGTTATCGTTGGCTGTGGCGCACAGGGCCTGAACCAGGGTCTGAACATGCGTGATTCCGGTCTGGATGTCGCCTATGCACTGCGTGCTGAAGCGATTGCTGAGAAACGCCCTTCATGGCGCAAAGCGACCGATAACGGTTTCAAAGTGGGTACCTACGAAGAGCTGATCCCGCAGGCGGACCTGGTGGTAAACCTGACGCCAGACAAACAGCACTCTGCAGTGGTTCAGGCTGTTCAGCCGCTGATGAAAGATGGCGCTGCGCTGGGCTACTCACACGGCTTCAACATCGTTGAAGTGGGCGAGAGCATTCGTAAAGATATCACCGTCGTCATGGTGGCACCGAAGTGTCCGGGTACAGAAGTGCGTGAAGAGTATAAGCGTGGCTTCGGTGTTCCGACCCTGATCGCCGTTCACCCGGAAAATGATCCAAAAGGCGAAGGCATGGCGATTGCTAAAGCCTGGGCAGCCGCAACCGGTGGTGATCGTGCTGGCGTGCTGGAATCCTCTTTCGTGGCAGAAGTCAAATCTGACCTGATGGGTGAGCAGACCATTCTGTGTGGCATGCTGCAGGCGGGTTCACTGCTCTGCTTCGACAAGCTGGTGGCGGAAGGTCATGACGCGGCTTACACCGAAAAACTGATTCAGTTCGGCTGGGAAACCATCACCGAATCGCTGAAGTTCGGCGGCATCACCCTGATGATGGATCGCCTCTCAAATCCGGCAAAAATCCGTGCATACGCGCTGTCTGAGCAGCTGAAAACCATCATGGCTCCGCTGTTCCAGAAGCACATGGATGACATCATCTCGGGTGAATTCTCTTCCGGTATGATGGCCGACTGGGCGAACGACGACAAAAACCTGCTCACCTGGCGTGAAGAGACCGGTAAAACTGCGTTCGAAAATGCGCCGCAGTTTGAAGGTAAGATCGACGAGCAGGAGTACTACGACAAAGGTGTCGTCATGGTCGCCATGGTCAAAGCGGGCGTGGAGCTGGCGTTTGAAACCATGGTTGATGCGGGCATCATCGAAGAGTCTGCTTACTATGAATCCCTGCACGAGCTGCCGCTGATTGCTAACACCATTGCCCGTAAGCGTCTGTACGAAATGAACGTGGTTATCTCTGATACCGCCGAATATGGTAACTACCTGTTCTCCTTCGCCGCTGTACCGCTGCTGAAAGAGTTCATGACCACGCTGCAGCCAGGCGACCTGGGTGAAGCCACTGAGGGAACGCAGGTAGACAACGCGCAGCTGCGTGACGTCAACGAAGCGGTTCGCCAGCATCCGATTGAAATCGTGGGCCGCAAACTGCGTGGCTACATGACCGACATGAAGCGTATCGCTGTCGCAGGCTGATAAGCGGCACCCCCGTTTTCAGCAAAACAAACCCCGGCTTGCCGGGGTTTTTTGTTTGCTGACAATGCCTGTCGCTGGTGGGACGGAGCCTTCACTGGCCTGTACTGCCTGTATCGCTGTGAGACCGAGCCTGCACAGGTAACACGCTCAGATCGGAAAGGCGCTTAAGCCAATCCCTGGCCGCTCGGCCCGCGCGATTACGCACCTCATTCCTGAGGTGCGCCCGTAAACGGGCCAACGCGTTGCGTTGTTCAAAAACGCTCCCGGCGTTTTTATCCGGGCGGCGGGACGCTTTCCTCTTCTGACCGTGTTGCCAGTGTCCTCAGACTTCTTAATTGCTGTAAGAATTACCCCGCCCATTAGCACGATGCAGGATCTTCAAACAGACAGCCAATCAACTTAAAGCGATGGGAGCATACGCCTGTAGCCAAAGCATAGCGGGCCAGGGATGGCCCGCGCTGAGCCCGCCAGGGATGGCGTCTTTTGCGTCTTTGCGGAGGGCGTATGCTCCCTGAGCCGGTAGCCTGACCATAAGGCGATGTTTTTAAACTCCCCAGGGTCAAAGTATGTTCCCTAAGCTGCCTTAGATTGACTAAACCCAACCCATAAAAAAACCCGGCATCTGCCGGGTTTTACTGACCTTCATCCCACCGGACTACACGTCATACAGCGTCTGGTGACGCGTCTCTTTACAGGCGAGCAACGCAATCAGTGTCAGCACCGCCATCGACGCCAGATAGAACCCTACCGCCTGCAAGCCGTAACTGGCATTCAGCCAGGTCGCGATGTAAGGCGCAACCGAGGCACCCAGAATTGAGGAGAGATTGTAGGAGAACGAGGCACCGGTATAACGCACTTCGGTCGGAAACAGCTCCGGCAGCAGTGCGCCCATCGGGCCAAACGTCAGCCCCATAATGCTCAGACCCAGCAGCAGGAACGCCATCACCAGCGCCTGTGAACCCGAACCGAGCATCGCCGGGAACAGGAACGAAAACGCGATAATCATCAGCGTGATGGTAATCATGGTCTTGCGACGACCAAAGCGATCCGCCAGCACGCCCGCAATCGGCACCATCACGCCAAAGCCAATGACCGCCAGCATCAGCATCCACAGCATACTGTTACGCGGAATGCCCAGACCCGCTGGCGCTGGCGTGGTGCCGTAACTCATTGAATAGACGGTCATGATATAGAACAGCGTATAGGTCGCCAGCATGATAAAGGTGCCGAGAATGGTCGCAGTCAGGTGCCTGCTCAGCAGCGCCGCAATCGGTACCCGAACCTGCTTCTGCTCTTTCTGCACTTTGGCAAACACCGGACTTTCATGCAGCGAAACGCGCACATAGAGGCCAATCAGCACCAGTACGGCAGAGAGAATGAAGGGAACGCGCCAGCCCCACTGCATAAACTGCTCGTCAGTCAGCAGCCACGAGAGCAGCAGAAAGGTGCCGTTAGCAAAGAAAAAGCCGATCGGCGCGCCCAGTTGCGGGAAGGAGCCATAGAGGGCACGTTTCTTCGCCGGAGCATTTTCCGTTGCCAGCAGCGCTGCGCCACCCCATTCGCCGCCCAGGCCCAGCCCCTGACCAAAACGCGCCAGCGCCAGCAGCAGCGGCGCCATCACACCAATGGTTTCATAGCCCGGCAGCAGGCCAATCACCACGGTGGAGATCCCCATGGTCAGCAGCGAGGCAACCAGGGTGGCCTTACGTCCTACGCGGTCGCCAAAGTGACCAAACAGGGCAGAGCCAATCGGACGCGCAATAAAGGCGATAGCGAAGGTGGCGAGCGACTGTAGCGTGGCGACGGTGGCATCACCCTGCGGGAAGAAAATATGGGGAAAAACAATCACCGCAGCCGTGGCATAAATATAAAAGTCGAAGAATTCGATGGCCGTGCCGACCAGTGAGGCTATCACCACTTTACTGCGTGAGTTAACCGGTGCGGGGTCCTGCTGTTTGTCGAGTGTGTCTGAGAGGGAGGCTTGCATAACTGTTTCTTATTTGTAAATACAGACAAAGAATCTTACGCACCTGACTGACCGCATTCAATGGCGAAAACCCGCGCCGCGCCTGGCTTCAGCGGGCAAAAAGAGGATAATTTCTGTGGTGCGGCGAATGCCGGGTGATACCGGGGTAAACCGGACGATATCTGGCGGGATACTCTGTGAAAGGGCTAAATAAAAGTGACCCCTCAGCTATTCATCCTGTTATCTGAATAAAAAATAGCCGAGGGGAGGTGTTTTCCGCTGTTGTTAACAGATCAGGAGGTTTTGCGTCGTGCTGCGCTGCCCGCTTCAGGCATCTGCGGATCGTCTTTATATTTAGCTGTGGCGATCCAGGCCGCACAGAACAGCGTCAGACGGGCGAAGAAGTAGAAGAACGCCATCAGGCCGAGCACGGAACCAAAGGCCGCTCCTGAAGGGGAGGTTGCCAGCTTTGGCAGGGTCAGCGTCATGACAAACTTGATCACCTCAAAACCGATGGCCGCCAGCAGCGTCCCGCGGAACAGCGCCTTCTTGCGTGGCTTATGTCGTGGCAGGATCCAGAAAATCCAGAGAAACAGCAGGTAGTTAGCCAGCACAGAAATCGAGGTGGCGATAATGGTCATCGCAGGCCGCAGCCAGTCGATGCCATCCAGCCCCAGGGCGCTCACGATGGTCGCCTGGGCAGACCCCGCCACTGAGGTCAGCGAAAGCGTAATGATCAGGGCCAGCATCAGGCCGGTCAGCGACAGGAAATCGCGGATGTAGCGTTTCCAGATCTTCTCCTGGTCATCAGGATTGCGTTCCCAGACGTCGCGCGACTGGGCGCGAATGGCTTCCCGCAGATTCCCCATCCAGTTCAGACCGGAATAGAGCGCCAGCAGTAAACCGGAGATCCCCACCGTGGCGCGCTGCTGAATGGCGGTATTCACCGTATTCTTCAGCGTGGTCGCCAGCGTCGGGTCGCTGATGCTGCTGACGATTTTATTGATGATATCGGTCAGCAGATCCGGATTGGAGGCGAGTACAAAACCCACAGCGGCAAACGACACCATCAGAATCGGGATCAGCGATAAAAATGAGAAATAGGTAATGGCCGCACCAAACTGGCTGCCGAGCCGGTCGTTAAAGCGCTCAAGGGCACGGATAAAATGCGCCACCGCCGGAATGGCCTGAAACCAGGCGGCAAAACGCGACACGCGGACAATCGACTGGTCCACGGTCTGATTGCCGGTTTTAATGTCGATAAGCGGTTTCTCTGGCTGTGTATCCTGCGAATGTTCCTGCTTGTCTGTCATAGACCTTCACTGTCCTGTTTGTCATTAAAATCAGAGTATAGTCGCTCAGGTGACGTACTCCTGCAGCACCTGACTCAGCCACTCCATAAAAACCCGCACGCGACGCGCCACATTGCGCCGGTGTGGATAGAGCAGGTGGATCGGCATGGGCCTGGCGGGGAAGCGATGCAGCACCTCGACCAGCTCGCCATTTTCCAGCAGGGGCTGAATGCCGGCCGCCGGCACCTGAATAATGCCTAATCCTGCCAGACAGGCGGCGCGATAGGTTTCGGTGCTGTTCACGGTCACCGCGCCGCCGGTGTGAACATAGTGGCACTGCCTGCCATCAAAATATTCAAAACCCGGTGCGGCCTGGCCCAGCTGCTGGCTGTAGTGGACCATCGCATGCTGCGACAGCTCCTCCAGCCGGACCGGCATCCCGAAACGCGAAAGGTAGCCAGGGCTGGCGCAGTTGATCAAGGTGTGGGTGCCAATTTTTCGCGCGATCAGTCCCGAATCCTTCAGCTCGCCGACCCGGATAACACAGTCAAAGCCTTCCCGGATCACATCCACCTGACGGTCACTGCTGCTCAGTTCAATCTCTACGCCAGGGTAGTGCTGCAAAAATTCCGGCAGGCGGGGAAGGATAAAACCGGTCGCCATCGCGACGGACATATCGACCCGCAGCTTGCCGCTGAGCGTGGCGGGATCGTGCTGGAACAGACTGTCCATATCGTCGATCATCGACAGCAGGTCCAGACAGCGATCGTAATAGACCAGTCCATCCTGAGTCAGTTGCACCCGGCGCGTGGTGCGATGCAGCAAACGGGTTGCCATTTGATTCTCCAGCGCCTGTATCTGCCGCGATACGCTGCCTTTAGGCACACCTAAACTCTCTGCCGCGCGGGTAAAACTGCCCATTTCGGCCACCCGCACAAAAACCTGCATTGCGTGAATTTTGTCCATGTTGTTCACCGATTGTTGTTTTTATTGAAACAGTGATGCGCTTTTTACACTGTTTATAGATCAATAATTCGCGAATATCCTTAACACGTGTTCAACTTTTCAACAGGTGTGAGAGATGAATCAGAAAGTTGCGTTAATTACCGGTGCAAATCGCGGTTTAGGCCGTAACGGCGCGTTAAAACTGGCTGCCAGAGGCACCGATATCATTCTGACCTACCGCACTCATGCCGAGGAGGCGCAGGCGGTTGTCAAAGAGATTGAGGCGATGGGACGGCGTGCAGTGGCGCTGGCGCTGGATGTCGGCGACACCGGTCAGTTTGATCGCTTTGTCGGGCAGGTGAAAGAGGCCCTGCAGCAGCAGTGGCAGCGGGATCGCTTTGACTATTTAGTGAACAACGCCGGGCACGGTCATTATAAGCCGTTTACCGATACCACGGAGGCGGAATTTGACGCCCTGGTGAATGTCCATTTCAAGGGGCCCTACTTTCTGACCCAGAAGCTGCTGCCGCTGATCAACGACGGAGGGCGCATCCTGAACATCTCCAGCGGTCTGACCCGGCTGGTCTATCCGGGCTCTGCGACCTATGCATCGATGAAAGGGGCGATGGAGGTGCTGACCCGCTATCAGGCGAAGGAGCTGGGGGCGCGCCGGATTCGGGTCAATATTCTCGCACCCGGGGCGATAGAAACGGACTTCGGCGGAGGCCGGGTGCGTGACACCCGGGAGATTAACGATCAGATTGCTGCACTGACGGCGCTGGGCCGGGTGGGATTACCGGATGACATCGGCGATGCCATCAGCGCGATTCTCAGTGATGAAACCGGCTGGATCACCGCGCAGCGCATCGAAGCCTCAGGCGGGCAGGGCATTTAACCCCCGGCGGCATCGCGGCCCGCCGATGCCGCCAGCCTTACAGCGCGATTGTGCCGTCGATGACGGTGACGGTATGGCCGCCAATCCAGATCGTGCCACTATCGAAGGTCACGTTTACCCGACCGGCACGCTGCAGCGCCGTGCCCTGACGCACACGATAGCCCGTGGTCTGTCCCGCCATGGCAAAGTAACGTGCCAGACAGGCGTTGGCACTGCCCGTCACCGGGTCTTCGGTCAGGCTGCCATTCTCGACCAGCAGGGCGCGTACTTCATACTGCTCCTCTTCTCCCTGCGGCAGGCGACCAAATGTCATTATCCCCGATACGTCCGCCTGTTTAAGCAGACGCTCGAGTTCGCTGACGCTGGGCTGCAGCGCCAGCACCGCGTCGCCGCTGGTCATCGGCACCAGCAGCCAGCGGATACCCATATCAACCACCGTCGGGCTTTGCGTCAGATCGAAAGCCTCGCTGTTTAACGCTTTCGCCATCAGCGCATCCTGCCAGGGTGTCAGCGTGGCAGCCGGGGCGGCAAACGCCAGTTCACCCGTCTCATTAATCTTCACCGTAACGTTACCGACGCCGCACTCCTGCACAATCTCACCGGGTGTGCGGGTTGGCCAGCCGGCCTCCAGCAGGGCGTGCGCCGTACCCAGCGTGGGATGACCGGCAAACGGCAGCTCACCTTCAACGGTAAAAATGCGCACCCGATAGTCGGCTTCCGCATGCTCAGGCGGCAGCACAAAGGTGGTCTCCGACAGGTTAGTCCAGCGGGCGATGGCGGCCAGCTGACTGTCGCTTAACCCCTGCGCATCCATAATGACCGCCAGCGGATTGCCGTTAAAGGCTGATGAGGTAAACACATCGACTTGCTTAAACGCGACCTGCATGGTGACTCCTTGCTGAGGGTGTTCAGGGTGGCCTTTTCTCTGCCAGATGATTGCTTATAACAGCTAACAGCGTTATCAATAAGTTAAAGATTCTACCGGAGACTCTGCATGTTAACGATCCTGGGACGCGCCTCCTCAATCAACGTGCGCAAAGTATTATGGCTGTGTGACGAGCTGGATCTGGATTACCAGCGCGAAGAGTGGGGCGACGGTTTCCGCTCCACTCATCTGCCGGAGTTCATGGCACTCAATCCGAATGCGATGGTGCCGGTGCTGAAAGATGATGACCTGGTCATCTGGGAATCTAACGCCATCCTGCGCTATCTGGCGAATGCCTATGGCGGCGAGTGGCTTTATCCGCCTAATCCGCAGGCGCGTGCACCGGTCGATCAGTGGATGGACTGGCAGGCCACAGAACTGAATACCTCCTGGCGCTACGCTTTCATGTCGCTGGTAAGAAACTCTCCGGCTCATCAGGATCCGCGCCTGCTGGCAGCGGCCTGCAAAGGCTGGGCGCACACCATGAGCATCCTTAATCAGCAACTGGAAAAAACCGGTCGCTACGTTGCCGGACGCAATTTCACCCTGGCCGACATTCCGATTGGTCTGGCGGTAAACCGCTGGTTTGAGACGCCGCTTGAGCATCCCGATTATCCGGCGGTTCGCACCTATTACGAGCGCCTGACCGAACGGCGTGGTTACACCGTCTGGGGCCGTAACGGGACGCCCTGAGCCTCACCAGCCGGGAGTCCTGACAGTTCACAGGCAATCTCTCCGGCGCGCTGAATTGCCCGGCTATAGCGCGCATCAAACGGATAACAGCAGGAGAGACGCAGCGCATGGTTGTAACGCTCGCTCAGAGAATAGAGCGCGCCAGGCGTGACGCAGATCTGCTCCTGCAGCAGCCGGTCAAACATCTCCGTGGTCTTCACGTTGCCGGGTAACTCGACCCAGAAGACGAATCCTCCGCGCGGCAGCGTGGCGCGGGTGCCCTGCGGGAAGTAGCGGGCGATCAGTCCCCGCGCCTCATCCAGATTGGCTGCGTAGCGACGGCGCAGGGTGCGCAGGTGGTGATCGTAACCGCCGGACGCAAGAAACTCCGCCAGTGTTTCTGACAGCAGGGCCGATTCAGCCATCGACGAAACCGCTTTGAGCCGGGCAATCGCGTCGTGAAAACGGCCGGCAGCGGTCCAGCCAATCCGGAAGTCGGGTGCTACGGTTTTGGTGAAGCTGGTGCAGTAGATCACCCAGCCATCGCGATCAAACGCTTTCACAGCGGGCGAGAGGGGCCAGTCGAACTGCAACTCGTCATACAGTCCATCCTCGATCAGCGGAACGTGGTAAGTATTCACTAACTTTGCCAGCCGCTTCTTGTTTGTCAGCGACATGCCGCAGCCCAGCGGGTTCTGCACACCGGGCATGGCAATCAGTGCCTTGATGCGCTGCTCCTGCAGCAGCATCTCCAGCGCATCCAGCGACAGGCCATGCTGCGGATCGGTGGGGATTTCCAGCGCTTTAAGGCCCAGCGACGCCAACAGTGGAAACAGGAAGAAGTAGGTCGGCGACTCCAGCCCGACACAGTCGCCGGGCTGCGTGACCGCACGTAATGCCAGCTGCAGGGCTTCCATGCAGCCGTGGGTCAGGGTGATCTCATCGGCGGTCAGCCGCTGTCCGGCGTGCAGCGCCCGGCGCGCAATCTCCTCCCGTAAGCGCTCACTACCGGGCGGAAGCGCATAGCGCCCGATCAGATTGGGATGACGGCGCAGCAGTGAAGCCGTGATCCGGGCGATGCGGGTCGCAGGGAAAAGTTCACTGTCCTGCGGGCAGGCCAGCGAGATATTGATGTAGTCGGGATGGTTCTGTGCGGCAAACACCTTATCAATCAGGTCGAGTTTACCGCTGCCGGGGTCGCGTACCCGGGTCTTATGCTCACCGTGACGGGTCACGGCGGGCAGCACGCCGCGCACGTAGTAGCCCGACTGCGGCCGGGCCTCAATCAGACCGCGATCTTCCAGCAGCTGCCAGGCATTCAGCACCGTATTCACACTGACCTGATGGGACTGAGCGACACGCCGGATCGCTGGCAGGCGTTTGCCAGGTTTCAGCGTGCCCTGGTGGATAGCCTCAGCGAAGCTGTCCGCCAGCTGCTGATAAAGACGCTGATCGGAAGAGGGAGCAAGGGACACAGTAGCCTCCGGATTGGATGGGTACAATTGCTGCAAACGTAAACTGTAACCATCACAATAGTGATTTTGTGTCACTGTTACCATTCATTTCCGCGCCGTAGCATAGAGCTCTGTCCACTTTCAGGAGCGCCACTATGCTTGATCCCTCTTTCTTCAGTTACGTCACCGTCATGTCGATTACGCCAGGCCCGAACAATCTGTTGCTGGCGACCTCCGGGGTCAATTTTGGCATGCGGCGCACCCTGCCGATGATGTTCGGCATTCTACTGGGCTGTGCGGTGCAAACGGTGATTGCCGGAATGGCGCTGGAGGTGCTGCTGCACTGGATGTCGGCGATTCGCCTGCCGCTGACGCTGGCAGGCTGCACCTATCTGTTGTGGCTCTCCTGGAAGATATTTCGTGCTGACGCCCCCGAAACGCGCACCCGGCCGCAGCCGATGACGCTGCTGGGTGGCGCCTGTTTCCAGGCGATTAACCCCAAAGCCTGGCTGATGGCCAGCAACGTGGCACTGCTCTACAGCGCCAGCAGCGGCGTTGTAACGGTAATGATCTGCTTCATGCTGCTCAATCTGCCCTGCATCCTGATCTGGGCTGCGCTGGGCGACCGCCTGCGCAGCCATCTGCAGATTGCCTGGAAGCGCCAGCTGTTTAACAGCCTGATGGCGCTGTCGCTGGTGGCGACCACCGTCTGGATGGTGACCGACGCGCTGCAGGCCGCTTAGTCAGGCGCGCCTGGTGCAGTGGCGGATGGCCATTTCCAGTTCTGCACCTCCGGCAGATCCTCGCCATGTTCGCGGACATATTGGTGATGCGCGGCCAGACGCTGCTGCAAATCCTCCAGCAGCGCGGGATGAGCATCCGCCAGCCCGGGCACGCGCAGAATCGCCTCCTGCGCCAGATGATAACGGTCCAGTTCGTTAAGTACCGTCATATCAAATGGCGTGGTGGTGGTGCCCTCTTCATTGAAGCCACGCACGTGGAAGTTGCGATGATTGGTGCGCTGATAGGTCAGGCGATGCACCAGCGTCGGATAGCCGTGGAAGGCAAAAATCACCGGTTTATCCTGCGTAAACAGCGCATCAAATTCCGTATCGGATTTGCCATGCGGGTGCTGATCCTGCGTCTGCAGCGCCATTAAATCGACCACGTTTACCACCCGAATCCGCAGTTCAGGCAGCATCTCGCGCAGCAGATCGACGGCCGCCAGGGTTTCCATGGTGGGCACATCACCGGCACAGGCCATCACCACATCCGGCTGTGCATTATCGGGCGTGGTGCCTGCCCAGCGCCATTCGCCCATGCCCGCTTCGCAGTGGGTTATGGCACTGGCCATGTCGAGCCACTGCGGCGCAGGCTGTTTGCCCGCCACAATGACATTAATGCGGTCCCAGGTGCGCAGGCAGTGGTCGCCTACCCAGAGCAGCGTATTGGCATCGGGCGGCAGATAGATACGTACGATGTCCGCTTTCTTATTGGCAACGTGATCGATAAAGCCGGGGTCCTGATGGCTGTAGCCATTGTGGTCCTGGCGCCAGACGTGCGAAGAGAGCAGATAGTTGAGTGAGGAGATGGGCTTACGCCAGCCCAGCTTACGCGTGACTTTCAGCCACTTGGCATGCTGGTTAAACATGGAATCGATAATGTGGATAAAGGCTTCATAGCAGTTGAACAGCCCGTGACGGCCGGTCAGGAGATAGCCCTCCAGCCAGCCCTGACACTGATGCTCACTGAGAATTTCCATGACGCGGCCATCGCGCGCCAGCTGCTCGTCGTAGAGCTCTGTTCTTTCCAGCCAGGTGCGGCTGGTCACGTCGAAGACCGGCGTCAGGCGGTTTGAGGCGGTTTCATCCGGGCCAAACAGCCGGAAGTTGTCGCGGTTTCGCTGAAACAGCACGCTGAGGTAGCGTCCCAGATACTCGGTAGCCTGCGCCATCTGTGAACCCGGTTCGCCGACCTCGCAGGCAAACGCGGCGAGCTCCGGCGTCTTCAGCTCACGGCGCAGCAGGCCGCCATTAGCGTAAGGCGAAGCCCCCATGCGCTTGTCGCCCTCCGGCGCCAGCGCCTGCAGCTCCGGCTTCAGGCGACCCTGTTCATCGAACAGATCATCCGGCTGATAGCTTCGCATCCACGTTTCCAGAATCTGACGATGACCTTCATCTTCACGACAGGCGGCGACCGGCACCTGATGCGCCCGCCAGAAATCCTCTACTTTTTTGCCGTCGACCGTTTTGGGGCCGGTCCAGCCTTTGGGGCTGCGCAGGATAATCATCGGCCAGCGCGGCACATCGGTCGTGGCGCTGCCCTGGCGCGCCTCACGCTGGAAGGCGGTGATTTTTGCCAGAGCATTGTCCAGCGCTTCCGCCATCAGCGGATGCATTTTCTCCGGCTCATGCCCGCTGACAAACAGCGGTTCATAGCCGTAACCGCTGAACAGCTGACGCAGATCTTCATCGCTGCTTCGACCCAGCAGCGTCGGGTTAGCAATCTTGTAGCCGTTGAGATGCAGAATAGGTAACACCGCGCCATCACGTTGCGGATTGAGAAATTTGATGCCGTGCCAGCTGGACGCCAGCGGTCCGGTTTCCGCTTCGCCGTCGCCAATGACGCAGGGCACCACCAGGTCGGGATTATCGAAAGCCGCGCCAAATGCATGAGAGAGCGAATAACCCAGCTCCCCTCCTTCATGAATTGAGCCAGGCGTCTCCGGGGCCGCGTGGCTGGGAATGCCGCCCGGGAAGGAGAACTGTTTAAACAGGCGCTGCATGCCCGCCGCATCCTGGCTGATGTGCGGATAAATTTCGCTGTAGCTGCCCTCCAGCCAGGTGTTAGCCACCATGCCGGGGCCGCCGTGCCCGGGTCCGCAGATGTAGATCATGTTCAGATTTTGCTGCCGGATAATCCGGTTGAGGTGGGCATAGATAAAATTCAGCCCTGGCGTGGTGCCCCAGTGGCCCAGCAGGCGCGGTTTGATATGTTCCGGCCTGAGTGGCTCGCGCAACAGCGGGTTATCCATCAGGTAGATCTGCCCGACGGAGAGGTAGTTCGCCGCCCGCCAGTAGCGGTCAAGCAGCGTGAATTCCGGTGAAGCAGGGGAGTAAGACATGCCTTTTCCTCCTGAGTGTTCAGCTAAAAGATCTCTTAACCCTAATAGAGAAACCCCAGGACGACCAGGCAACCGGCCAATAAAAAAGGCCCCGCTGTGCGGAGCCTTTTTATCAGCGGTGCGGAATTACTTGCCGACAACGAACGCGGTTTCACGTCCTTCATCGTTTGCCGCCATCGGTGTCACCGGCGAGTAGTCGAGCTGCAGAATACGGCTGGTTTCGGCCAACACTTTCTCTGTCAGGGCCACGTCACCGTTCAGCTTACGACCCCAGGAAGGGATGACGGCGCGGATTTTATTCTGCCATTCCGGCGTGGCCATCTGTTCAGGACAGACCTTATGCAGCAGTTCCAGCATGATCGGTGCCGCTGTCGAGGCGCCTGGGGAGGCGCCCAGCAGCGCTGAAATCGTCCCATCCTGTGAGGCGACCACTTCGGTGCCGAGGCGCAATACAGCACCCTCTTTCTCATCCTTCTTGATGATCTGCACACGCTGACCGGCCGTCACTAACCGCCAGTCCTCCTGCTTCGCCTGCGGCACATAGGCGCGCAGGGCGTCCATACGGTCGCGATCGCTTTGCAGCACCTGATCCATCAGGTATTTCACCAGATCGAAACTTTTCAGCCCCACTTTCACCATCGGCAGCATGTTGCTGCTGTTCAGAGAGGTGAACATATCCATCAGCGAACCCTGCTTCAGGAACTTAGTGGAGAAGGTGGCGAACGGGCCAAACAGCAGCACCTGCTTGCCATCCAGTACGCGGGTGTCAACGTGCGGCACGGACATCGGCGGTGCGCCGACGCTGGCTTTGCCGTAGACCTTGGCCATATGCTGCGCCACCACCTGCGGATTTTCCGTCACCAGGAACGAACCCCCTACCGGGAATCCGGCGTAGCCGTTCGCTTCCGGGATACCGGCCTTCTGCAGCAGCGGCAATGCCGCGCCGCCAGCGCCGATAAAGATTTTGCCCGCTGTCAGCGTGCGGCGGTTGCCGCTGTTCAGACACTGCAGCGTCACCTGCCAGCGCCCGTCGGCGAGCTGTTTCAGGTCACGCACTTCCTGACGCAGACGCAGGCGGAAGTTCGCCTTCTTCTCTAAGGAGGCGATCAGCTGACGCGTTACTTCACCGAAGTTCACATCGGTGCCCATCTCCGTCCAGGTCGCGGCCACTTTCTGACGGCGATCGCGGCCATTCATGACCAGCGGGATCCAGCGCGCAATCTGCTGCGGATCTTCGGAGTAGGCCATGCCCCGGAACAGGGTGCTTTTCTGCAACGCCTGATAGCGTTTGCGCAGGAATTCGACGTTGTCGTCTCCCCAGACAAAACTCATGTGTGGCGTGCTGTGAATAAAGCTTTTGGGATTGCGCAGGTTGCCTTTCTGGACCTGATAGGCCCAGAACTGGCGGGAAATCTGGAACGATTCGTTGATCGTCACCGCTTTAGAGATGTCGATGCTGCCATCCGCCTGCTGCGGCGTATAGTTCAGCTCGGCCAGGGCGGCATGACCGGTGCCGGCGTTATTCCAGCCGTTGGACGACTCCTCGGCCACGCTGTCCAGCCGCTCCACCATTTCGATGGACCAGTCCGGCGCTAAATCCTGCAGCCATGCACCGAGGGTAGCGCTCATCACACCTGCGCCAATCAGCAGCACGTCAACGTCTTTGCGCTCCTGCGCGGTAGTGGTGTCCTTTGCCATGGCACTCATCGCGAGCGCAAGGTTTACAGCTGAATTGCACATGAGGCGACATCTCCTCTTCTGTTGACCTGAAGCCCAACAGTTTTGCAGGCGAAATAGTCACGCTTCTTGCGAGCGCGTTGCGCTATTTCTCAAAGGTTAAGTCTCAGGTATAGGTTAAAGCGGTGATAACGGGTTAACTGCACGTTATGCTTTGTCATCCGAATATAACATTCTCACCCCTGAATTAAACATTTGTTTATTTTTTAAATGCAGAAATGATTCAGCATAAGAATTAATCATCAGCACGGCTGCGCGATTAGGGATTTTTTATTGTTAAGTCAGAGGGTTAACCCGGAAAGGATGTTGCGGAAAAGCGCCATGATGGTGCAACGGCAGAATCGATATGAACGGTACGGAATTATTTAATTATCTGAATTTTAGCGATTTATTATGCAATGCGGAATAGTTTGAATTGTCGACAAAGCAGCCAGATAGCCTCTTGTGTAAAAATAATGTTACATTTTTGTGAGTCTGAAAATGCGCGCGCAGCGGCGCACGCATCGGTTTCACTTATGACGCATTCGCACTGGCAGGCAGCTTTTTCAGACTTATCGCCATGCGGTTGTAGGTGTTCATCAGGCCAATGGCGATATTCAGATCGACAATTGCTTTGTCACTGAAGTGCTCCCTCAGCGCGGTATAACTTGCTTCCGGCGCGCCATGCTGTGCAATCAGCGTCAGGCACTCCGCCCACTGCAGGGCCGCTTTCTCTTTTTCACTGAACAGAGTACCGGATTCGTGCCAGACGGACGTCAGTACAATTTTATCCCAGCCGATCCCCGCCTTGTTCAGCGCTTTTGTATGCATATCAATGCAGTAAGCGCAGCCGTTAATCTGCGATATGCGCAGGAACAGCAGTTCCAGTAAAGTGAGCGGCAGATCGGTTTGTGACAGATAACCGTATACGCCGCTCAGTGCTTTCATGCCTGCCGGTGCTGCCTGGTGAAAATCGATACGTTCGCTCATCTTATTGCCTCCTGGGATTGATGAGGCGATTTTCGGCCTTTGAATGGAGCAGATAAAGTGCCAAAAAATGAGAGTCTGACTGGTCCATCCCCCCTTTTCTCGCTGACGCTGCAGCGCGGTACGCCGCGTGGGCTGAGCGAACAGCTGCGCCAGCTGATTGAGCAGGCGATTGGTGAAGGCCGTTTACAGCCGGGGGCGCGTCTGCCTTCCTGTCGCGATCTGGCCGCGCAGCTCGGTGTTGCCCGCGGCACCGTCCGTGCCAGTTATGACATGCTGGCCGATGGTCAGTTTCTGGAGACCCGGGGCGCGGCGGGCACCTTCGTCAGCACCCTGCCGCCATTAAAACCGGCCCGCTCCGATGCCGGGTGCCTTCCACCGCACTCTGCAGGCATCGAGGCGTTTGACGCGCCGCCGCTGACCTTCCAGATGGGAACGCCCGCCAGCGATGCATTCCCGGCCAAAGTCTGGCTGCGCATCCTGCAGCGGCAGGCACGAATGCAGGTCAGCCGGCCAGCCAGCTATCCCGATCCGCGTGGCAGTCTGGCACTGCGTCAGGCACTGGTGGCCTATCTGGCGGTGGCGCGCGGTCTGCGCTGTCAGGCGGAGCAGATCATCATTACCAGTGGCTATGCAGGCGCTATGGGGCTGATTGGCCTGGCGATGGATTTTCAGGGTAAAACCGCCTGGCTGGAAGATCCCGGATTCTGGCTGGCGCGCGGCGCGGTGGAAGCGTTGCGGGTCAGGCCGGTTGCGGTGCCGGTCGACGAGGAGGGGATGCAGGTCGCTGCCGGGATGACGCGTGCGCCGGACGCCGCTTTCGCGCTGGTGACGCCGGGCCAGCAGGCACCGCTTGGCATGACGATGAGCCTGGCGCGCCGCCATGCCCTGCTTGAGTGGGCCAGCCGCGAACAGCGCTGGATTATTGAAGATGACTATCTGGGTGAGCTCCAGCCTGGTCATCGCGCCGCGCCAGCGCTGGCCGCCCTCGACAGCGAGGGACGGGTCCTGCATATCGGCACGTTCAGCAAGACGCTGACGCCACAGCTGCGGCTCGGTTTTATAGTGGTGCCGCCTGCACTGGCTGCCCGGTTCGGTGAGGTGTGCGCGTTACTGGCACCGGCATCGGCAGGATTGCTGCACAATGCGGTCGCGGAGTTTCTGCGGGAAGGTCACTTCATGCGGCATCTGCGGCGGATGAAGCGTGTGTATCACGAGCGGCTGGAGCAGATGGTTGCCGCGCTGCACCCCCATTTTCCGGACCTGCAGCGCGCCGGGCTGGCGGTGATCGTTCGCCTGCCCTCCGGTTCCCCGGACCAGCTTATTGCTCAGCAGGCGGCAGAGTGGGGGATGGCACCCTCGCCGCTGTCACTCTGGTATCAGGATGCGGATCAGCGCTACGCAGGCCTGTTGCTGGGCGCGGCACATCTGCCGCGCGAAGGCTATGCCCGCAGCGCCGGACAACTAAAAGCGCTGGTGGACGCACATTGTGCCGTCAGGCCCTGAACCAGCGACGCCAGACAAAGCGGATAACGAAAAACTCCAGCGCGCCCAGCAGTAAAAACCAGATGCAGAACACGACCGTGTAAAGCTGATTGAGATCCTGCAGATGGAATAGCTGCAGCAGATGCTGCGCCACGGTCAGGCTGAAGGCGGGGGCGGGCAGCAGCAGCGCCGAGAGAAAACCCAGCAGCAGAATGCCACCAGGCACGATCAACGTTTCAAAAGGGTTATTCATTACCGGTATCCCATCATTATCAGCCCGGCATTTTCCGGTAATTGGCCGCGCGGTTCAATGGCGGTGTCGGGCGCAAAGGAGAATGGAGCGGGGATTCAGGCACTCAGAGTGGCCAGAAAACGCTTTGCCACCATCGACTTAGGTCCATTCATAGCGGAAGATAAGAGTTATAGCCTTTGCTATACTTAAATCCCTGATTTTGCTGTCTTTTTATCTGCGGGTTTGCATGGTAGACTGCGCGCACTTTTTCATAACTGAACACTTTGTGTGGTGAATTCAGCGTGAATAGCCGCTTTTTCGCCCCAGGTGAATAAATCATGACCTTTATTGCTACGTTAATTCTTGCGCTGGGTATGTCGATGGACGCATTTGCTGCTGCGCTGGGCAAAGGTGCGACGCTGCATCGTCCTGGTTTTAAAGAAGCGCTGCGCACCGGTCTGATTTTCGGCTCTATTGAAGCACTGACTCCGCTGATTGGCTGGGCACTCGGCCTGGCAGCCAGCCGTTACATCATGGCGTGGGACCACTGGGTTGCGTTTACACTGCTGGCGTTCCTGGGTGGCCGTATGATGATGGAAGGCTTCCGTCAGACTGCGGTCGCCGAACCCTGTGAAGCGCCAAAAAGTCACGGCTTTGTGGTACTGGCGACCACTGCGGTAGCCACCAGCCTTGATGCGCTGGCGGTCGGCGTTGGCCTGGCCTTTTTACAGGTGAACATCATCACCACCGCGCTGACGATTGGTGCCGCGACCACGGTAATGGCGACGACCGGTGTCCTGGTCGGGCGCTTTATTGGTCCGGTGCTGGGTAAATGGGCGGAAGTGCTCGGTGGCCTCGTCTTAATTGCTGTTGGTTCCACTATTCTGCTGCAGCATCTCGGCTACACCGCGTAGGTTTTATGGCGCGGGAAGCCGTAGTTTTGTGATCCGGTTCAAATTTATTTGCTGTTAAAACGCACAGAAGTTATACTTTTTCAGTATATCTTCAACTTAATTTGAATCAGGTGCTCCATGAAACGCATTTTCAAATACGTGTTCCGTGCTTACGTTGAGACGTTCAAACACGTACCGCCGGGTGCCATCTCCTGAGCACCCCGCAGGAAACCCTCGATAATCGCGGTCAGGGATCGACCGGTGATTATCACCTCTCTGTTTTGCTTCCGCTGATTTAATTCCCTTTTTCTGCGCCTGAGGTCTGTTCAGGTTGCCGCCCCCGTTTCTCCGTTCTCTTTCTTAAACCCTGAATCGGTTCCATTCCGAAGCATAATTTTCAATTTCGCGTATCTGACAGGGATCGATAACGTATTTGACGTGACAGGTGATCATTTTCCTCCGGGTATAAAAGATTGAAAATTTTATTTTTTATATACGACTTCAACCCTTTTTCATCATCATTTTAAAAAGCGGCTTCAGCCTTTCTCGCTTTTCGCCCGTCTGCAGTTCATGAGCTGGCCGGTACATGTCGGCATAATTTGTGAGTGATATCTTGTTTACATAATAAACAATCTCATAACACTGGCATCAGCGCCATTGTCGTCGATATAGTGATTTCATCATGTACACCTGAGTTTTACTTAGTAAAACAGACTGTGAGGCAGGCTATGTTCGCTGATGAGACACCGCTGATTCACCGCAGAGACGCGTACGTGCGCACGGATTATGTCAGCCGGGTTAAGGGATTCACTGAAAAGGACACCATTGTATGACTTATCTGACGCAGGCGGATGTCAGGGAGACATCAATTTTTACCCGGCTGCCCGACCACTTTCGTTCCCCTGATAGCAACAATGTCTGGGCTGCCGCCAATCGCGGAGGACAGCTTACCGACTCTTTCCTGGAAGGGCCAGTCTGGCACCCTTCCGGTTGTCTGTACCTGACCGATATCCCGTATGGCCGGATATTCCGGGTCGATATGGCCGGCAACTGGGATCTCGTCGTGCAATATGATGGCGAACCGAACGGCATGAAACTCGTCGATCCGGATACCCTTCTGATTACAGATTATCATCACGGGTTAATGAAGCTCTCGCTTAAAACGCAGGACGTCACGCCGTGGCTGCCTCGCCGCCACAGTGAGAGCTTTCGCGGTGTGAACGATTTAACGCCCGACAGCCGGGGAAACCTCTATTTCACCGATCAGGGTCAGACGGGACTTCACGATCCGACTGGCCGTGTTTATCGTCTCAGCCAGGACGGACGACTGGATATCCTGCTGGATAACTGTCCAAGCCCAAACGGGCTGGTTCTGTCGCCAGATGAAAAAGTGCTTTATGTCGCGATGACGCGCGGCAATGCCATCTGGCGCGTGCCGCTTCAGCGTGATGGTTCGGTCAGCAAAGTGAGTCAATATTTTACCTCGCACGGCCCCAGCGGTCCCGATGGACTGGCCATCAACGCGCAGGGTGAGCTACTGATTGCCAACCCGGGGCTGGGCCGCGTCTGGCTGCTAAACGATCTGGCTGAGCCTGCCGAAATCCTCACCAGTCCCGCCGGACGCTCCACCACCAACCTCTGTTTTGGTGGCGAAAATTTACAGCAGCTGTTTATTACCGAATCGGTCAGCGGCAGCATTCTTACCTGTTCAATGAAGACGCCCGGCCATCCACTGTCCTTTATGTCCACTGCATTTCTCTAAGAACAACTCTGCGTTCTCTGAACGCAGCGGAGGCACTCATGAATCTGCATACTGTAAGCACCGGCTCACCTGCGGAGCCGGAAACCGTGTCCGGCGATCGTGAAGAGATGAATCAAAAGGATTTTGAACAAAGTGAACAGGCAGCCGGTAAAGCGTTTCGCCGCATCCTGCCTTTTATTTTCATCTGTTATGTCGTCAGTTATCTGGATCGCACCAACGTCAGCTTCGCGGCGCTGGGCATGAATGCCGATCTGGGCATCACGGCTGAGCAGTTCGGATTCGGCGCCGGGATGTTTTTTATCGGCTATTTTCTGTTTGAAGTGCCCAGCAACCTGATCATGCAAAAAGTGGGCGCCCGTATCTGGATTGCCCGCATCATGATCTCATGGGGACTCATCTCCATGGCGACCGCCTTCGTGTCCGGCCCCCTGAGCTTTGCCTTTGCCCGTTTTTGTCTGGGGGTGGCCGAAGCCGGATTCACGCCCGGTATTTACCTGTTCTTCACATACTGGTTCCCCGGAAGCTGGCGCGCAAAAATTACGGCCGCCTTTTTAGTCGGGATCCCCGTGGCCAATATCATCGGCGCTCCCCTATCGGGGATGCTGATGCAAATCACCGGGCATGAACATATCCGTAACTGGCAGTGGCTGCTGCTGCTGGAAGGGTTCCCGGCGGTGATCCTCGGCGTGCTGTGCCTCTTCTTCCTTAACGACCGCCCGGAGAAGGCAAACTGGCTGAGCGACACGGAAAAGTCCCTGCTGAGCAGACGACTGAAGAACGAGCAGCAGCAGATTGAAAAAGCACACGGCTCCAGCCTGCGCGATGCGCTGCGGAATCCGCTGCTTTATCTGCTGGCGTTTATTAACTTCTGCGGGATTGTCGGTTCGATCGGGGTGGGCCTGTGGATGCCGCAGATCATCCGCCAGCTTGGCGTCAGCCACACCACCACCGGTTTCCTGACCGCGTTACCCTACATTTGTGCCGCGTTCAGCATGCTGTTCTGGGCCCGGCGGGCCAATGCTTCCGGACATCGCATTCGCTGGATCAGTGGTGCACTCGTTATCGCCGCCTTTGCGCTGGCCTGCAGCGCCATCGTGAATGAGCCCGTTCTGAAGATGCTGGCACTCTGCTTTACCGTCAGCGGCATTCTCGCTTTTCAGGCCTCATTCTGGGCTCTCCCTTCGGGCTTTCTTACCGGCAGCGCAGCCGCAGGCGGATTAGCCATGATCGTCTCTGTCGGGAATCTGGGCGGCTTTGTCGGCCCCTCCCTGATTGGCTACATCCGCCAGAGCAGCGGGGGATTTACCTGGGCACTGCTGGCGGTCTCTGCCGTGCTACTGATTGGGGCGTTCTCCGTGGCATTAATCAAAGATCCCTATCGCAAAGCACAGTAAAAAGAGGGAAAAGGCGCGCTGGCGCCTTTTCCCCTCTCCGCGAATCCCGGGGCTGAAGACACGCTTTCCGGCGTCCCGCCTCCCCGCAAGAGACACGCTGAACTTTTCCTCGCCATGACACCGATAAACCGCCTCCCATCCGATCCCGGCCTACACTGAATTATTCTCCCCGAAACAGGAGCAGTGGATGAGCCAGAAGCAGCGACGAAAACAGGCAGCGATGGTGGCAGGCGTGGGATTAGGTGTGGCGGCCACCCTGTGGGGCATGAAACGCTGGCAGCAGCTGAAACAGACACCGCCGGTGTCACCGCGCAGCCACCATGCCGGCATGGCCGGTTACTTTCAGCAGGTGGGCGACTGGCGGATGTTCACCCGGGTCACGCCCAATGAGGATAAGGGACTGCCGGTGGTGCTGATCCACGGACTGGTGATGTCAGGCCGGGCGATGGAGCCGCTGGCGCTGGCGCTGAGCCGCGACTATCACGTGCTGGTGCCGGACCTGCCTGGTTTCGGAGCCAGTACGCTGCCCGCTTCTGCGCCGGTGATGTCAGTCGACCAGCAGGCGGAGGCGCTCTGGTTATGGCTGCAGCACAACGGCTTTCAGCGCGCAATCTGGGTCGGTAACTCGTTTGGCTGTCAGATTCTGGCCGCGCTGGCGGTGAAGCATCCGCAGGCGGTGGCGGGGCTGGTGCTGCAGGGTCCGACGGTGGACCGCCATGCCCGCAGCCTGCCGCGTCAGCTGTGGCGCGACTGGCGCAATGGCCGGCTGGAAACCCGGCGACCGCCGGGGCCGCTGGCCCGCATCGATTACGCTAAAGCGGGTCTGCGCCGCGCCTTTGGCACGATGCGTGAGATGATGCGCGACCACATTGAGCATCGCCTCACCTACATCAATGCGCCCACGCTGCTGCTGCGCGGCTCGCGCGATCCGGTCTGTCCGGCACGCTGGCTGGATGAGCTTGCCGCGCTGATGCCGCACAGCGAACTGATTACACTGCGCGACGGCACGCACACCCTGCATTACGTCTATCCGTGGAGTTTCTGTCACGCCATTCGCCCGTTCCTGGCGCGCATTCAGCAGGAGAATCAGCATGAGTAAACCCCCGAAAGGTATTGCCCGTTTTGACTCCGCCGCAGCGATGCTGCTGGCGCTGGCGAATGCGCTGCACGATCGCCCCTTTGCCAGTCCCAGCCAGTCTCCGACGCTGGATCGGCTGCTGCCGTCGCTGAACCGGCTGCCGACCGGACTGCGGGAGTGGGGCTACGCGCTGGGCGGGATGGCAGAGGGCATCAGCCTGCGCCAGGCGGGGGAGCTGGATGTGGAGGGCATCGCCGAATGGATGGTCAGTGAGTATCCCCAGCAGGATTATCCCGCCGCCTTTATCGGCTCGTCGAACGGTGCGCTGATGCATCTGGCGGCGGCGATGGGCGTACCCTGGCTGCCACAAACCTTTCTCTGCCCGGTGCGGGCAACCAGCAGCGATCCCGATGATGCGCAGGCAGGTTTTGAGGAGGGTAAAGAGATTGCCGCTGCGCTGCTCTCCGCCTGGCCGCGGCTGGCGGTTCACCATATGCAGGACCCCAATCAGGATCGGCTTATGCTGGACCAGATGCGCTATTTTCGGCTGAAACTGCGCGACCTGCCACTGGCCTTTAACGAGTTCCTGATGGGCAGCCTGCCTGCCGGATCCACCCTGTTCATTAATCACTGTACCCGCCAGTGGCCGGTCACGCGCACCAGCGATCGCTCCTTCTTTCAGTTTGGCGCGCTCGGCGGGGCAACCGAGCAGGAGTATTTACAGGGTGGTCCGCGGGTTGCGGAGTATCTGGCACGTTATGGCGTTGACCGCGAGCGCTGGACACCGCCCGCCATCACCGATCGGGTGCCGGAAGCGGAGTGGGGGCTGGATGGCTATCTCATCTCACCACTGAAAAAGCTGGCGGAAGCCCAGAACTGGAAGCTGATGGAGATTCGCTATGAAGATCCGGAAGCGATGAGTTATGTGGTGGCAGAGATCTATCGTGACTGGTATCTGGCTGCCGGTATTTTACCGACCCGTCTGACGGTGGACAGTTTCCTGCTGATGGACCCGTGGAGCAGCATCCGGCAGCAGGCTATCCCGTTCTGGCTGGTGTTCTGCACCGAGCCGTCAGCGGCGGCCCTGCAACGCTTCCTGGAAAAACAGCCGCCGTTCCGCAATATCGACATGATGCTCTTTTCTCACGGCACCGACAGCATCGGGCTGGCGGAGATTGATCGCTGGCGGGCGCTGCTGGAGCATGCCCGTGATGAGGGGGTCTTCATCGGCGTGGATGAAGAGCGGTTCCCGCGCGATTTTGCTACCTTTGCCCGCTTCGACTCGGCGCTGCGTGAAAGAGCACCGCTGCTGCCACCGCCACCGCCGCTCAGCACGGAGAAGGTGATCGCCGGTATTCAGCGTTACGGGGCGAAACATGGGGTTACGCTGACGACGCTGAGCTGACCGCCGCGCCGTCAGCGGGGGTTATTCGCCGTCGGTGATCGGCTTACGCACCAGCAGCAGATAGGCGAGGGCGCCGATGAGCGTGACACAGGCGCAAATCATCAGCGCCAGGCTGAACGATTGGGTGGTGTCGAGCACCCAGCCGGTAATGACCGGCGCAAACGAGGCAAAGATAAAGCTGGCGAAGTTCTGAATGCTGCCGACCGAGGCGGTCATGCGCGCGGTAACGTTGGCGTGGATCAGCCCCCAGCACGACGTACCGGCAAAGTGGATACAGAACAGCGCCATGCCGATCAGCGTCACGGCGCTGGTGGTGTCGGTCGCGCGGGTGACAACGGCGGTAAATCCGGCTGACAGCAGCATGCCGCTGACGATGCAGACTTTGCGGGTTTTCACCGCGTTAAACCCGCGGCGCACCAGCGTATCGACCACATAGCCATTCAGCAGCATACCCGCCGCGCCGAACAGGAACGGAATCGCCGCCAGCAGGCCCGTGCTTTTGAGATCGAGGTGATAAGTCGACTGCAGATAGCCCGGCAGCCAGGCGATATAGAGCCAGGCGGTATAGTTGATGCCGCTGAAGCCAATCATCATGCCCCACATGGTGCGCTGCTTAAACAGGCCGCGCCACTCCCTGAAGCTGATCGGCTCTTTGCGTGACGCCACGCTGCCCGCCTGCAGATAGTGGATCTCTTCGGCGCTCAGGGTGCGGTTATCGCGGTCGCGATAGACCATGTACCAGCCAATGGCGAGGAAGATGCCGAGGATGCCGATGGTGACAAACATCCCCCGCCAGCCCATCACCAGCATCATTGCCGCCAGAATCGGCGGTGCAACCGACAACCCAATCATTGAGGCGGCGTTAAACATCCCCATCGGCATGCCGCGATCTTTGATATTGAACCAGTCGTTGATCACTTTGACGCCGCACGGGTTCATCGGCGCTTCGCCAATGCCGAGGCCGATACGCACCAGCACAAACTGGGTGAAGTTGTGGACCAGGCCAGAGGCCGCCTGAAACAGTGACCAGATGAACATGCCGATGCCGAGCATGATGCGTGGCCCTTTGCGATCCAGCAGCGCACCGCACGGCAGCTGCGCCAGACCATAAGCCAGCGAAAAAGCGGAGAGCAGAACGCCGATTTCGGTGGCGCTCAGTCCCATCTCCTCACGGATAGTCATATTGGCCACCGACAGCGAGCTGCGATCCAGATAGTTGATGACGGCCGCAAACAGCAACAGCAGCATCGCGGTGACCTGAATCTTACGGATGCGCGGTGAGCGCACCACGTCGCTGCGCATGGGCACGAAATCCTGGTCTGGTGTCATCTCACCGGACGCGCGATCACGGCCGGATACTGAGGTCTTTTCCATTGCACTCTCCCGAAACTGGCTGGTTATCGTTATGGTGAGAAGGGTCTGCGCGCAGCGGCAAAAGGCCGCCGTGACGTTACCGTCGAGACTAAGAGCAAAGGGAAAAGGATGTTGCAAAGATGTTTCTGAAGCGTGCGGGAGCTAATGCTTTGTGGTTTTTAATCGGTTTTTAATTGTACTGGCTGATTGATCGCACCATGGAGGTTTTTGCGGTGGCCAGATGGTTGTGCAGGGCGCAGAGCGCGTCGACATCCTGACGGCCAATCAGCGCGGTCAGAATCGCCATATGCTCCTCCAGCGCCACGATATTGCGCTGCTTAAGATCGCTCTCATCCCACTGATAGTGCGAATGAAAGATCACCGAGATGATCTCCAGCGACTGATTAAAGAACGGATTGCTGGCGGCGGATAAGATCAGGGAATGCATCTGCCGATCCAGCGCGGCAAAGTGGCGATAGTTGCTGGCGATGGTGTCGCGCATCGATCGATGGCGATCCAGCAGATCCCGCGCCTGAACCCAGCGCTCATCACTGGCGGGCAGATTCAGGAAGCGGCTCAGGGCGTGGGTTTCCAGCATCTCGCGCAGTTCAAACAGCTTCTCCGCGTAGTCCTGAGTGAATTTCTTCATCCGCCACTGGCCGCGTTTAACCGGCTCCAGCAGGTCATAGCGCATAAAACGCAGCAGAAATTCACGCACCACGACCGGACTGACCTTCACCTGCTGCGCCAGCTGCAGTTCGCTGAACGTGTCACCCGGCACCAGCTGCCGCTGGTTAATCAGATTAAAAAACATCTGCTCTACGTGGCTGGCCTGCTGCTCAATCGGCGGCGTGACGGCGCTGAAACTGTCCTCTTCGCGCGGCTCGCGCACGATAACCCAGGTCTGTTCAACCTTATCCAGTACGCCGCACTGGTGCAGGTAGTGCAGGGTATGGCGCACCGTGGTCCGGCTGATATTGAACATCTCCGCCAGCGCCGCCTGTGGCGGCAGCGGTGAGCGAATATGGCGCTGAGCAATACTTTCCAGCATCTGGTTAACCACGTTCTGACGCAAATTCTGGCTGCGGCTCATCGCACTCTCCGGTTTTTTATGCATTAAAAACCATTCAGAGCCCAAAAAAACCGTGGTGCTTCACACTTCCGGCAAGCGAGACCCGCGTCCGCTGCCGGATTCGGCATAACTGCCTGCAGGACAACCGGAGACTCACCATGACAACAATGAAAGCACTGGTCATCGCTGAACCACGCAGAATGGTCTGGGCCACCCGCGACAGGCCAGCGCCCGCCGCGGGCGAGGCGCTGATCAAAATTCTTACCGCCGGGATCTGCGGAACAGATATTCACGCCTGGTCCGGCAATCAGCCCTTTTTCAGCTATCCCCGGGTGCTGGGCCATGAAATCTGTGCGGAGGTGGTCGCGCTGGGCCGTGGCGCTGAAGGTGTTCAGCCGGGCCAGCGGGTGGCGCTTATGCCCTACATCGCCTGCCTGCACTGCGACGCCTGCCAGAGCGGTAAAACCAACTGCTGTGAGCAGATCTCCGTGATTGGCGTCCATCAGGATGGGGGATTCAGCGACTACTTAAGCGTGCCGGTCAGCACGCTGCTGGCGGTGGATGAAGTGACACCGGAGGCGGCTGCGCTGATTGAGCCGTTTGCCATCAGCGCGCATGCGGTGCGTCGGGCTGGCGTGACCGCTGATGAGCAGGTGCTGGTGGTGGGTGCAGGGCCGATTGGCCTGGGTGTGGCTGCCATTTCCGCTGCCAGCGGTGCGCAGGTGATTGTGGCGGACACCAGCGCATTTCGTCGTCAGCATGTCGCTGACCAGCTTGGCCTGGTGGCGCTGAACCCGGCAGACGCGGCATTCGATGCGGCGCTGCGCGAGCAATCGGGCGGGCGGCTGCCGCTGAAAGTGATCGACGCCACCGGCAACCCGGCGGCCATGAACAACGCGGTCAGCCTGATACGGCACGGCGGCACGGTCGTCTATGTCGGCCTGCACAAAGGCGATCTGGTGATCCCGGACAGTGAGTTTCACAAAAAAGAGGCCACCCTGCTCGGGAGCCGGAACGCCACCCGCGAAGATTTTGATCGGGTCTGC
Source organism: Pantoea sp. Sc1 (assembly GCF_000255315.1). Taxonomy (NCBI): domain Bacteria; kingdom Pseudomonadati; phylum Pseudomonadota; class Gammaproteobacteria; order Enterobacterales; family Erwiniaceae; genus Pantoea; species Pantoea sp. Sc1. Next base: position 684,683 of record NZ_AJFP01000001.1, on the reverse strand, counting down.
TCCCTGATGGCCAGCGGTCAGCTGCGCGCCAGCATGATGCTGAATCACTCTCTGGCGTTCTCCACGCTGGATGAAACCTTTGAACCGCAGGTCATCAACAATCGCGAACTGATCAAAGGCGTGATTCATTTCGATCGCTAACGCGGCCAGCCAGCGCGTCAGGGCGCGGTGAGGGTGTTAAAGAAGTGCGCCCGCACCGCGTCAGCATCCACGCCGAGCGCGATGCGCTGGGCGGGCAGACCGGCAAACGGGTCCTGCCGGGAGGCCAGTGCGCTCAGCCTGCGCACCGTCTGACCGCAGGCGATCCCTTCGGTGATCACCCGCAGCGGGCTTTCGGCCAGGGTAAACGCCTCTGGCAGACTCAGCCATGCCACCGCCAGGGTGTCGTGCAGCGCCATGCCGTTAAATCCCTCTTTCGCCAGACTGTAAGCCAGGTAAGGGCGACAGATGGCGCTCAGCACCGGCTGATTCAGCCGCTGAACCTCTTCGCCGGTGATCAGGACCTTGTGGGTAACATCCAGCGGGATCACCACCACGTTCAGCGCCGAGGTGAGCACCTGATCGGCAGCATGCGGATCTTTCCAGATATTAAATTCGCTGAAGGGCGTCACGTTGCCACTGTGTCCCCCGGTGCCGAACGCACCGCCCATGATCACCAGCTCTTTCACCAGCGGAATGATGTCGGGTGCCTGATTAATGGCCGAGGCGATGTTGGTCAGCGGACCGATCGCCACCAGGGTGATCTGATGCGGCTGTGCCCGCACGCTGTCGATAATAAACTGCACTGCGCCGGGGGCCTGATCGCTACAGCTGTTTTCAAACGCATCACCCAGCCCGTCCTGACCGTGCAGGGTGGCGGGGGCCGATGGGGCCTGGGCCAGCGGCCGCGCGCAGCCGCGATAAACCTCTGCGTCGATCGCCATCTTCTGGCAGAACAGCCGGGCATTTTTCACCGCCTGACCCACCGCCACGTTGCCGAAAACGGTGGTAATGCCCAGCAGATGCTGGGTGCGCGCCGCATAAGCCAGCGCAAAAGCATCATCCACGCCGATATCAGTATCAAAAATCAGGGTTCGCATCGCCTCTCCGTCACCGACTCTCATCCCTCAGCATTACCCCGCCCGCAGCGTGGGCGTCAAGCATTTACGCCAGCCGGGCCGGTTTCCCGGCGCAAGGTTGCCAGCCTGAAACGGGCGTCGTATTATCACCGGCTCAAGGTGATGGCGTGCCACCTTTCCCAACCGCCGGTGGGCTTAACACCGGCTGATGACGCCTGACACTCAATCCTTTCGCGGGAGCTGAGGCGTCAGGCGCAGTTTATCTCTGCCTCTCCTCTCAGCCCGGCGTTAATCTGCAATCAGGAGCAAGTTATGTTGAAACCGTTACTGGCGGTGATGATCGGCGGCTCGGCCGGCTGTGTGCTGCGCTGGCTGTTCGCGATGCGCTTTAATGCGCTCTTTCCCAATCTGCCACCCGGCACGCTGCTGGTGAATCTGATCGGCGGGCTGGTGATTGGCGGTGCGATGGCCTGGTTTGTTCGCCACCCCGACATCGACCCGATCTGGAAACTGCTGATCGTCACCGGCCTGTGCGGCGGGCTGACCACCTTCTCCTCCTTCACGGCAGAATTAATGGTGTTGCTACAATCAGGTAAGTATCTCTGGGCGATGGCCAGCGCGCTGGTGCATGTGATCGGTTCCCTGCTGATGGCGTTTGCCGGTTTTGCGCTGGTGACGCTGCTGGGCTGAGCCGGTTAGCCGGCCCCTGTGCGCCAGAGAAACAGAGGGGTTCAGGTCACGCCCGTCACTCACCGGGGGCATGACCTGGACATCACCGATTATTCCGGACGATTAAGGAGCCGAGCAATGCGAACCAACCCCACCTTCCTCAACCTGGTGTTGTTAAACGGTGAACCCGGCCAGAAACTCCAGGCGGCGCGTGACGCCGGTTTCGATCAGGTGGAGATCTGGCGCGAGGATGTTGAGGCGTGCGAGGGCGGTGCGGCGGCGCTGGCTGAGATCGCGGCCCGGCAGGGACCCGGCTTTACCAACCTCCAGGTGCTGCGCGATTTCACCGGCGCACCCATGGCACTGCGCGCACAGAAGCGCGAAGAGCTGCGTCAGTTTATTCAGATCGCCCAGGCGCTGGGCTGCGATACCCTTCAGGCTCCGGCCAGCACCCGGGAAGATTGCTGTGCCGAACTGATCGATGATGACCTGCGCTGGATGGCCTCTGAAGCCGCGCGCTACAACATGCGCATTATGTATGAGCCGATGGCCTGGTGCAGTGTGGATAACACGCTGCCGCTGGCGTGGCAGCGGTTGCAGCGGCTCGACCAGCCGAATATCGGTCTGGTGGTCGACCTGTTCCATATCTGCGCGCGCGGGGGCGACGCCGCCCATCTGGATGGCATTCCGGCCGACCGCATTTATGAGGTGCAGCTGTGTGATATGGCCGCCGTTCCGGCGCAGGACAAACAGAGCCTGATGGCAATGGCGAAGCATCAGCGTCTGCTGCCTGGCGACGGCATTATCGACGTGGATCGCTTTGTCGATAAGCTCAAAAGCGCAGGCTATCAGGGGCCGCTGGGCATTGAAGTCTTCAATGACCGGCTGAAACGCCTGCCGCCTGAGGCGGCGGCGGCGCAGGCCTGGCAGGCGTTAGACCGCTACCGGCATTAATCCTGCAGGCACTGTCCGATAAAGGCGGCGGCGTGCATCGCGCCCGGACCTGAAATGGTGTGGCCGGTGGCCGGTTCAAAGCGCGCGTCAACCGGCACCCCGGCGGCTCTGAGTCGTGTCGCGGCCGATTCGCTCTCCTGCCACGGGATCACCTCATCGGCCTGGCCGTGGATCAGCAGCGCGGGCACATGAGCCTGCGGGGTTAATTGCCCCTCAACGGCCAGACGACCGGAAAAGGCGACCACGCCTGCCAGCGGATAACGGCCCGAGGCGAGCGCATCCAGCGCCATAATCGACCCCTGTGAAAAGCCGACCAGCACCACATCCTGCCAGCGGTCGGCGAAGCCATGCTGCTCAACGATAGCGTTCAGGGTTGCGTCAAACGCGGCGCGTGCTGCCCGCACCCGGCCTGGCCGATTTTCTGGCGTCACGTCGGTCAGGCTGAACCACTGCCAGCCAAACCCTGCGGCAAAACGTTCAGGCGCATTGGGCGCGGCAAAAATCACATCCGGCAACAATGTCGCCCAGTGGTGGCCCAGCGGGGCCAGGTCATCGCCGTTACTCCCCACGCCATGCAGAAAAATCACCAGTGCCTTTGCCATCATTGCTCCTTTAAAAACCGTATTCGCTCATATCCGGGCCCGCCGGCACGATGCCGTTCGGGTTGAGCGCTTTGATCGAGTAGTAACCCTGTTTGATGTGATCGATGTTGACCGTCTCACGCACGCCGGAGACCGACAGCATGCTCTTAAGATAGCGGTTGAGCAGCGTATAGTCGCGTATGCGGCGCAGGTTGCATTTGAACAGGCCGTGATAGGCCACGTCAAAGCGGATCAGGGTCACAAACAGGCGAATGTCGGTTTCGGTCAGCCGTTCCCCCAGCAGAAACGTGCGGCCATCGCTTAGCAGCGCCTCCAGCTCATCCAGCTGGCTGAAGACGTCGTTAAACGCCTGCTGATAGCTGATGGCGGTAGTGGCAAATCCGGCGCGGTAAACCCCGTTATTCAGGCGCGGATAGAGGCTCTCATTGAGCGCATCAATCTCAGCGCGCAGTGCGGCGGGATAGAGGTCGATGCGGTTATCGGCCAGATCGCCAAAGCCGCTGTTGAACATGCGCACGATGTCTGCCGACTCGTTGCTGACAATGGTGCCGGTTTTCTTGTCCCACAGCACCGGCACGGTGGCCCGGCCCGTGTAATCGGGTGCCACGCGGGTATAGATCTCATGCAGGTACTGCGCGTTATTCAGCGGGTCCTGCTGGGCGCCGGGAAAATCACCGAAGCGCCAGCCCTGAGCACCGAGCTGCGGCTCCACCACCGTGACGCCGACGAGCGACTCCAGCCCTTTGAGCCTGCGGGCGATCAGCGCACGTGATGCCCACGGGCAGATCAGCGCCACATAGAGATGGTAGCGGTCGGGCTCTGCCGGGAATGGTGTTGAGCCATCGCTGCTGATAAAGTCCCGGAAACCGGATGTCTGGCGGACGAAACCGCCCTGTTTGTCAGTAGCCTGCACCGGATGCCAGTCACTACTCCACTTACCTTCTACTAACATTGTGCGACTCCTCTGTTGAGATGAGAAGCAGCATAACTGATGACTAAAAGGCTGATAATCCGGCCCTGAAGACAATGATTTCTTCCATATTGGAATAAATCAGACGGGTGGAAAATGAATGAAATGGGTGACCAGGAAGTCGATAAGCAGGCGCGCCCGGTGGGGCAGATGGCGGGCGGGCGGATAAACCGCAAACAGACCCAGTGGCGGCGTCTCGAAGTTCTCCAGCAGCCGGACGATATCACCGCGTTGCAGCGCAGGGGCCGCGATAAATCCGGGCAGGCGCGCGATGCCCAGGCCCGCGATAGCCGCCTGCAGACAGGCTTCGGTGTTGGCGAAGCGCAGACGGCCCTGCACAGGCACGGTCACGACCTCACCGTCGGAACCGGCAAACGGCCAGTGCCGGGGGTCGCGAAAATTGGTGTCGATAATGCACTGATGCTGAGCGATCTCCTGCCAGTGCTGCGGGGTGCCGAACTGTTCAAGATAGGCCGGTGAGGCGGCGAAGCGCACGTGAACCTCGCCCAGCCTGCGCGCCACCAGGCTGCTGTCGCTCAGGTTGCCGATACGGATCGCCATATCAAATCCTTCATCGACGATGTTCACGGCCCGATCTGAAAAGCTGACGTCCAGCTCAATCAGCGGATAGCGGCGGGCAAAGGCAACCAGTACCTGAGAGAGCACCGCCGTGCCAAAGGAGCCGGGCGCGCTGATTTTCAGCCGGCCGGTCGGCGTCATGGCGCTTTCGCGCACGCTGGCATCCAGCGTCTCAAACGCGTCGAGCAGGTGTTTGACCCGTTCGTAATAGGCGCGCCCGACATCGGTCGGCGACAGGGCGCGGGTGCTGCGCTTAAACAGCTGCACACCGAGCTGCTGCTCCAGCTTCGATACCAGCTTTGACGCCTGACTGCTGCTGGTGCCGAGACGTAACGCCGCCGCAGAAAAGCTGCCGGTTTCCAGCACCGTGACAAACATCCGGTCACAATCGAGTCGATCCATGGCGATGTCCTGTGGGATAAAGTCGCAGTATAGGGGCTGTGCTCAGCGGATGCAGCCTTCACTTTGCGTGCCTTAGCCCTTTCGCTGACGCGCAAAACCTGCTTGACTGCATCTCTGCCCGCCGTTGTCTGGAGTTATTCATGTCGCTGATACACCTGAACTCGCTGACGGCGATTCCCGCCGCTGAGTGGGATGCCCTGTTGCCGGATGACCAGCCGTTTCTGCGCCACGCCTTTCTGCTCACGTTAGAAGAGAGCGGCTGCGTGCGGCCTGCATCGGGCTGGCAGCCTGATCATCTGCTGTGGCAGGAAAACGGCGTGACCCGCGCCGCGCTGCCGGGCTACCGCAAACGCCATTCCCAGGGCGAGTATGTCTTTGATCACGCCTGGGCGGATGCCAGCCAGCGCGCCGGGATTCGCTACTACCCGAAATGGCTGGGGGCGATTCCCTTCAGCCCCGTCAGCGGTGCCCGGCTGCTGGGTGATCCCTCTGCCGGCGCACACCTGCTGGCGGCCCTGCCTGAGCACCTGTTGCAGCAGGGCTTAAGCGGCGCGCACATCAACTTTACCGACGCGCAGGCCAATACCCTGCTGGCTGAGCAGCCCGACTGGCTGTCGCGGCTCGGCTGTCAGTATCACTGGCACAACCGGGGCTACCGCGATTTTCAGGATTTCCTCGATACGCTGATGTCGCGCAAGCGCAAACAGCTGCGCAAAGAGCGTGAACAGGTGGCGCAGAGCGGCTTCGAATTTGACCGCTATCCGGGCCATCAGCTGCGGGAAGATCAGTGGGATTTTGTCTATACCTGTTACGCCAACACCTATGCGGTGCGCGGCCAGCGCCCCTACCTGACGCGGGATTTCTTCAGCCTGCTGGCAGAGCGGATGCCACAGAATATTGTGGTGGTGATCGCCCGCTTACAGCAGCAACCGGCGGCGATGGCCTTTTATCTGCGTGACAGCAACACGCTCTATGGCCGCTACTGGGGCTGTCTGGCGGAGTTTGACCGACTGCACTTCGAAACCTGTTTCTATCAGGGGATGGATCTGGCTCTGGATGAAGGGCTGGCGCGGTTTGATGCGGGTGCGCAGGGTGAGCATAAACTGGTGCGCGGCTTTGAGCCGCAGATCACCCACTCCTGGCACTATCTGCTGCATCCCGGCCTGCGTGATGCCGTCGCCGATTTTCTGCAGCAGGAGCGGGAAGGCGTGCGCGGCTGGGCGGAAGAAGCACGCGACGCCTTACCCTATCGGCGCGGCGATTAATCGACGCCGACAAACCCCCCGGTCTGATGCTGCCACAGCCGGGCATAGAGGCCGTTTTGCGCCAGCAGTTCCTGATGGCTGCCCATCTCGGCGATGCCGCCTTTATCCAGCACCACCAGCCGGTCCATCTTCGCGATGGTCGACAGGCGGTGCGCGATGGCGATGACGGTTTTACCCTGCATCAGCGACTCCAGACTCTCCTGAATCGCGGCTTCCACTTCTGAGTCGAGCGCCGAGGTGGCCTCATCCATGATCAGAATCGGGGCATCTTTCAGCAGCACGCGGGCGATCGCCACACGCTGACGCTGACCGCCCGACAGCTTCACCCCGCGTTCGCCCACGTGGGCGTCCAGTCCGGTGCGGCCCTGCGGGTCGGAGAGCAGGGGAATAAACTCGTCGGCGCGGGCGCGGCGGATCGCAAGCTGGAGCGCCTCTTCACTGGCGTCGGGACGGCCATAAAGCAGGTTTTCGCGGATTGAACGGTGCAGCAGCGAGGTGTCCTGGGTGATCATGCCAATCTGACTGCGCAGGCTCTCCTGCGTCACGCTGGCGATATCCTGATCGTCGATCACAATCCGGCCACCGTTCAGGTCATAGAGCCGCAGCAGCAGGTTAACCAGCGTCGACTTTCCGGCCCCCGAGGGACCAATCAGACCAATCTTCTCGCCGGGCTGAATGGTGAGGTTAAGGTGGTTGATGACCTGACGACCGCCACCATAGTCGAAGCGCACATCTTCATAGCGAATCTGACCGCGCGTCACCTTCAGCTGCTTCGCCTGCGGCGCATCCTGCACGCTCAGCGGCTGGGCGATGGTGTTCAGGCCATCCTGCACCATGCCGATATTTTCAAAGATGCCGTTGACGACCCACATGATCCAGCCGGACATGTTCACCAGGCGGATCACCAGACCGGTCGCCAGGGCAATCGCCCCGACGCTGATCAGCGACTGGCTCCATAGCCAGAGCGCCAGCCCGGAGGTGGAGACAATCAACAGGCCGTTCAGCGCTGACAGCGTCAGATCCATGCTGGTGACCATGCGGCTGGCGTGCTGGGTTTTATCGGTCTGCTCCTGAATGGCCTCGCGCGCATACTGACGTTCCAGATCGCTGTGGGCGAACAGCTTGATGGTGGCGATATTGGTATAGCCGTCAACGATGGTGCCCATCAGCTTAGAGCGTGCTTCTGAGGAGACCACCGAACGCGCCTTGACGCGCGGCACAAAGAAACGCAGTGAGGCGCTGTAGGCCACCATCCAGAGGATCAGCGGGATCATCAGCCGCCAGTCGGCATCGGCAAACAGGATCAGCGAGGTCACGGCGTAGATCAGGACATGCCAGATGGCATCCACCAGCTGTACCGCCGAGTCGCGCAGTGAATTGCCGGTCTGCATGATGCGCTGGGCGATACGACCGGCAAAATCATTCTGAAAGAAGTTGAGGCTCTGACGCAGCACGTAGTTGTGATGCTGCCAGCGGATCATACTGGTCATGCTCGGGCTGATACTCTGGTGCACCAGCATGTCGTGCAGCCCAATAAAGATCGGCCGCAGAATCAGCGCCACCGCCCCCATCCAGAGCAGCAGCGGCCAGTTATCCCGGAACAGCGTGGCGGGCGTGGCGTGATTGACCATATCAATGAGGCGGCTCAGATAGCCAAACAGCGACACCTCGATCAGCGCGGAGACCAGGCCTACCAGCAGCAGCGCCGCAAAACTGGGCCAGACCTGGCGCAGATAGTAGAGATAAAAGGGCCAGACCGTGGAGGGCGGTGAATCGGTCGGCGCGTCATGAAAAATATTGATAAAACGCTCAAAACGGCGATACAACATAGCGAGGCTCTTTTCATCCGGTAAAGAGCTACAGCTTAGTGCATGAACCCCATCCGGCTAACAGGAGAAAATATGGAAATTGTCATACGGGCACGGGAACCGCAGGATGCTGCCGCCTATCAGCGGCTTTACAGTCACCCCGATGTTTACCCCTGGACACTGCAACTGCCGTTTCCCAGCGTCGCCCTCTGGGAGAAAAAATTCGCCAGGATGGATGCAGAGGGTTTTGTTGCGTTTGTCGCCGAAATCGACGGCGTGCTGGCCGGTGAGCTGACGCTGTTCGTCGACAGTAAGCCGCGCACCCGCCACTGCATCAGCTTTGGGCTGGGGGTACATCCTGACTTTGCCGGACGCGGCGTCGGTGAGCGTCTGATCCGCACCGCGATGAACTATGCCCGCAACTGGCTGGGGATCACCCGGATGGAGCTGGAGGTGTTTCACGACAACGAACGGGCGCTGCGGCTCTACCAGCGGCTGGGCTTTGAACGGGAAGGAATGAAGCGCCAGGCTGCCCTGCGTGACGGGCAGCTGCGCGATGTCGTGATGATGGCGAAGCTGCTGAACGACGCGTAATAAATGGCGCGGTCACGCGGCCGCGCCAGTCTGCGTCACGGATTCTTCGTGCTGTATTGCTGCATATTCTGCTGCGTGACCAGCTCAAACGGGATCCACTGATGGGACGCTACCTTCTGGCCTTTAATCATCTGCTGCGCCACCTCAACCGATTTTCTGCCCTGACCCACGGCATCCTGGAAAACCGTGACCGCCAGTTTGCCGCTAGCCAGCGCTTTCAGGCCATCCGGCGTGGCATCAATACCGCCCACCAGAATGGTTTTCTTCGGCTTCGCCTGCGCGATCGCCATAGTGGCACCAATCGCCATTTCATCGTTGTTGGCAGCGACAATATCGATATCTTCGCCGTTCGACAGCCAGCTGAGCATTAAATCCATTCCCTCGTTGCGCGCATAGTTGGCGGTCTGTTTCAGCACCACTTTCATCCCGGGATACTTTGCGACCACCTGCTCCACATCCCGGGTGCGCTGCAATGCACCCGCATCGCTGAGGTTACCGATCATAATGGCGACCCGGCCACGATAGCCGGCCTGTTTTGCCAGCGCCTCCATCTGCAGCGTGCCCGATTCGCGCTCATCCGAGCCGACAAACACCACGCCCGGAGGCAGGGTTTTATCGCCCGGCGTGCGGTTAACGTAAACCAGCGGAATGCGAGCCTGCTGCGCCAGGCGGGTCAGGGCAGGGGTGCTGGCGGAGTCGACCGGATCGACGATAATCGCATCCACTCCGGCGCTGATAAAGCTCTGCACCTGATCGGTCTGACGGCCCACATCGCCGCGCGCATCTTCAAACTGCGCATCCAGCTTTTGCGCTTTTGCCTCCTTGTCGATTGCCTGGCGGATAAGGGTGAGAAAGTTCTGGTCGAAATAGGCCACCGACACGCCAATTTTCTCTGCCAGCGCCGACGTGGAAAGAGCGAGCAGACAGAGAATTGCCCATGCACATTTTTTCATTGCGGACTCCCGAGGTTAACCGGATGGAATAGATTTTTCATTTATTATGAGAATGGATAAATAAGATCATTTGCAGCTTATGAAGGAGAGTCAGGTTTGACAACCGCCTCTTTTCACTCTTGCTGGTGCCGCCACACTTTGCCGGAAAAGCGTGGCGTTATTGCTGCGCGCACTGCGGCAGAGAGACAGGGTTTTTGCGCTTTTGTGCAGCGCCCTGTCTGAATTAAGGCAGCAGCAGACTCAACATTCCGGCAGCAACAAAAAACGCCGTCGCGGTAACCCACAGGTAATAGAAAAAGATCATCCAGGCCTGGAGGTTTACATCAGGTTCATCGAAGAAAGAGCAGGCAGGATCATCATGACGCATAAATAAGATTCTTTTTTTATGCGATAGTCTGATAAAAAAGCGTATCACTATAACAGCACCAAAAAAGCCCGTCATATGATGAAACGAGGCCGGAGCAGGAAAAAGATATTTTTCTTTATACCGTGCTATCAGATAATAATATTCTTCTCTTTTTAAGAGATAAATAATTAAAGAAAGCAATATCATTGCACTGCCTGATAAGGCAAAAAAGAGTCCCATTTCCGCTATTATTTTATTTGTCATTATAGAATGATTAACCACTTTTCGGAGCCTCTGTCTGCTGTGCCTTCCCCGGCAGGCGCTGCGCAGGGAGTTACGCTGACGCCAGCACGGGCTTTAAGGTAAAAGCAGACCAAAAACAGCGAACAGGATATAACATGCCGTAGCGGCAAACCACAGCAGCGAATAAAGTTTCATCCAGGCATGAATCTGATGTTTTTTGTCATCAAAAAAGGCATAACCGGGATCGTTAGGGGAAATAAATCGTATTTTCTTTCTTTGGCTTAATTTTATGAAAAATCGTAAAAGCGGAAACACGCCGAAAAAGCCCGTCGTGTAATAAAAGGCGCAGGGGCCAGGCAAGGTATATTTTTCCCGATAAGAGGAAACAAGACCATAATAATCCTGTCTTTTGATCAAAAAAAGAATAAGCGACAGCACCAGAAGGCAGCAGCCCAGCCCACCAAAAAATAACGCTGTATCAGCCAGTAATATGCCGGTTTTCATCATGTTTATGACCCTTTCCATGTCACCGTTAAGTCAACGTCCCGGAGCAAATATAAATAATTCTGCCGGGCCAGGCAAAAAACCTGCTGCTTGCGTAAGTAAGCGCAATTGCCTCTCCTCTGACCACTCTCCTGAACGCCGCCGCCGCACAAAACAGCCTGAAGAAAATTTGTCCAGCTGCCGATATCACCTTATCTCCCTCGCTGAGCTTAAGGAGTGATAGCGTGATAAAGCTGATTACCATTGATGAACTGCGCCCGGGGATGTTTATCCACAAGCTGGAAGTCTGGTGGATCAAAGACCAGCGCATTCGTAATGAGATGCTGATCGCCGATCCACGACAAATCGCCCTGTTACGCAGTGAAGGGATCCGCCAGCTCTGGATCGATCTCGATCGTTCAGTGCAGGCCCCGATCGCCACCGTGGTCGCGAAAAAAACCATTGGTCGCACCCCCTTTTTTCAGGAACTCGATCAGGCCCAGCAGATCTTCCAGCAGGGCAAACCGAAAGTCCTGGCGATGTTCAACGAAGCGCGGCTGGGTAACGGCCTGAAGCTCGACTATATGATGAATCTGGTGGATGAAATCGCCGGATCGATCACGCGTGAACCTTCCGCCATGCTGAGCGTGGCGCGGCTGAAGAATCATGATGACTATACCTACCTGCACTCCATGGCGGTCTGCGGGCTGATGATTGCGCTGGGTAAAACACTCGGTCTGAACGACCAGCAGCTGCGGCGGGTGGGCATGGGCGGTTTACTGCATGATGTCGGTAAAGCGGCCGTGCCACTGGCGATCCTCAACAAAGCCGGCAAGCTGACTGACGAAGAGTTCAGGGTGATGCGCGAGCATCCGGTGGTTGGCACGCAGATGCTGATAGAAGCTGACGCCGATGACGATCTGCTGGATATCGCCCTGCATCATCATGAGAAATATGATGGCAGCGGCTACCCGCACGGCCTGAAAGGGGAGGCGATTTCGCTCTATGCCCGCATGGCGGCGGTGTGTGACGTCTATGATGCCGTGACCTCAACCCGGGCCTATCGCAACGGCTGGACGCCTGCTGAGGCGATGCATCAGATGCTGAGCTGGCGCGGCCATTTTGACCCCGGCCTGCTGCACACCTTTGTGCGCACCATCGGCATCTATCCGGTGGGATCGCTGGTGCGTCTCGCCTCCGGCCGGGTGGCACTGGTGGTCAGAGCGGGTGAGAAATCGCTGATGCGTCCCTGTGTGCATGTGTTCTGGTCGCTGCACGCCCAGCGTGAAGTCAAACCGGAGGAGCTCGACCTTGGCGACAGTTTCTGCACTGACAGCATTGTCGGCGCAGAGGACAGCACGCTGTGGGGTAATGTCGATCTTAATCGTATCTGGGCGCTGGAAGTCGCCTGATATTTCGCCATTTTTACACTATTTTTACGCCCGCCCGCTGCATTTTAACCCCTTCTTTATACGCCTCCGCGCAAGCTATGCCCTAAATCCAAACCTCTGGAGGTTCCTGTGAGCGTGGGCGTAATAACCGGCATTCTGCTGGTGGTGTTGTTACTGGGCTATCTGATCTATGCCCTGTTAAATGCGGAGGCCTTCTGATGGCGGCCAATGCTTTCTTACTTATCGCCGTTTATCTGCTGCTGCTGATGGTGCTGGCGCAGCCGCTCGGCCGGGGTCTGGCGTCGTTAGTGGCGGATAAGCCGGTGTTTGCCCGCCTTGAAGCGCTGCTGTGGCGACTGCTGGGGGCGCAGCAATCTGACATGCGCTGGCCGCACTATCTGCTGGCGATTCTGCTGTTTAATGCGCTGGGTTTTGTCGTGCTGCTGGCGATTCTGCTGATGCAGGGGGCGCTGCCGCTCAATCCACAGCAGCTGCCTGGCCTGAGCTGGCATCTGGCGCTCAACACCGCCATCAGCTTTGTCACCAACACCAACTGGCAGTCCTACAGCGGTGAGAGCACCCTGAGCTATTTCAGTCAGATGGTGGGCCTGACGGTGCAGAACTTCCTCTCTGCCGCGACCGGCATTGCGGTGGCATTTGCCCTGATCCGTGGCTTCGCGAATCGCAGCATCGCCACGCTGGGCAACGCCTGGCGCGACCTGACGCGCATCACGCTCTACGTCTTACTGCCCATCAGCCTGCTGATGGCGCTGTTCTTTGTCAGTCAGGGCAGCATTCAGAACGTCCTGCCTTATCACAGCCTCTCCACGCTGGAAGGCGCGCAGCAGACGCTGTCGATGGGGCCGGTGGCGTCGCAGGAGGCGATCAAAATGCTGGGCACCAACGGTGGCGGCTTCTTTAACGCCAACTCCGCCCATCCGTTTGAAAACCCGAATGTGCTCACCAACTTCGTGCAGATGCTGAGCATCTTCCTGATCCCGGCGGCGCTCTGCTTCGCGTTTGGCGAAAGCGTGCGTGACCGTCGTCAGGGCCACATGCTGCTGTGGGCGATGACGCTGATGTTTGTGGCGGCGGTGGCGGTGGTGATGTGGGCCGAACTGCAGGGCAACCCGCACTTTCTCCAGCTGGGGGCTGACAGCGCCGTCAATATGGAAGGCAAAGAGACGCGCTTTGGCATTCTTAACAGCAGCCTGTTCGCCGTGATCACGACGGCAGCCTCGTGCGGTGCGGTCAATGCCATGCACGACTCCTTTACCGCGCTGGGCGGGATGGTGCCGATGTGGCTGATGCAGCTGGGCGAAGTGGTGTTCGGCGGTGTCGGAGCCGGCCTCTATGGCATGCTGCTGTTCGTGCTGCTGGCGGTGTTTATCGCCGGGCTGATGATTGGCCGCACGCCGGAGTTTCTGGGTAAAAAAGTCGATGTCTGGGAGATGAAAATGACTGCCCTGGCGATTCTGGTCACCCCGGCGCTGGTGCTGATCGGCACCGCTCTGGCGATGATGACCGACGCCGGACGCAGCGCTATGGCAAACCCGGGCATTCACGGCTTCAGCGAAGTGCTTTACGCCGTCTCATCCGCGGCCAACAACAACGGCAGTGCCTTTGCCGGACTCAGCGCCAACACGCCGTTCTGGAACCTGTTACTGGCCGTCTGCATGCTGCTGGGCCGCTTCGGCATCATCATTCCGGTGATGGCGATTGCCGGGGCGATGGCGGCGAAAAAAGTGCAGCCGGTGGGCAATGGCACGCTGCCTACCCACGGCCCGCTGTTTATCGCACTGCTGATCGGTACGGTGCTGCTGGTCGGCGCACTGACCTTTATTCCTGCTCTGGCGCTGGGCCCGGTGGCTGAGCATCTGCAACTTGTTCAGGGACAATCCTCATGAGTCGTCAACAACAGGCGTTATTTGACGCAGCGCTACTGCGCACCTCAGCCTGGGATGCGGTGAAAAAGCTCGATCCCCGGGTGCAGTTCCGTAACCCGGTGATGTTTGTGGTCTACCTCGGCAGCATCCTGACCTCGCTGCTGGCGCTGGCGATGCTGGCGGGCCGGATCGACGGCAGCGCCAGTTTTACCGGAGCGATTGCGCTCTGGCTCTGGTTTACCGTGCTGTTCGCCAATCTGGCGGAGGCGCTGGCAGAGGGGCGCAGTAAAGCCCAGGCGAGCAGCCTGAAAGGGGTGAAAAAGACCAGCTTTGCCAAAAAACTGTCAGCGGCGCGCTATGGCGCAGAGTGGCAGCAGGTGGCCGCCGATCAGCTGCGCAAAGGCGACGCGGTGCTGGTAGAAGCGGGCGACATCATTCCCTGCGACGGTGAAGTGCTGGAGGGCGGGGCCTCGGTGGATGAGAGCGCCATTACCGGCGAGTCCGCCCCGGTGATCCGCGAGTCGGGCGGGGACTTTGCCTCCGTGACCGGCGGGACCCGCATTCTCTCTGACTGGCTGGTGATCACCTGCAGCGCCAACCCGGGTGAAACCTTCCTCGACCGGATGATCGCCATGGTGGAAGGCGCGAAGCGTCGCAAAACGCCAAACGAGATTGCCCTGACCATCCTGCTGGTTTCGCTGACCATCGTCTTCCTGCTGGCGACCGTGACGCTCTGGCCTTTCTCGGCCTGGGGCGGAACGCCGGTCAGCGTTACGGTGCTGGTGGCGCTGCTGGTCTGTCTGATCCCGACCACGATTGGTGGCCTGCTGTCAGCGATTGGGGTGGCGGGGATGAGCCGGATGCTGGGCGCTAACGTCATCGCCACCAGCGGCCGTGCCGTCGAGGCCGCAGGCGATGTGGATGTGCTGATGCTGGATAAAACCGGCACCATCACCCTGGGTAACCGTCAGGCGACGCAGTTCCTGCCCGCGCCGGGCGTCAGCGAGGAGCAGCTGGCCGACGCGGCGCAGCTGGCGTCGCTGGCCGATGAGACGCCGGAGGGCCGCAGCATCGTGGTGCTGGCTAAACAGCAGTTTAACCTGCGTGAACGCGATCTCAGCAGCATGGGGGCTACCTTTATTCCCTTCTCGGCGCAGACCCGCATGAGCGGCGTCAACGTGCAGGACCGGCTGATCCGTAAAGGGGCGGTGGATGCGGTGCGTCGCCACATCGAAGCCAGTCATGGCCGTTTCCCGGCCGAGGTGAATGCCCAGGTCGAAGAGGTGGCGCGCACCGGGGGCACCCCGCTGGTCGTCGCCGAGGGCGCAAACGTGCTGGGCGTGGTGGCGCTGAAGGATATCGTAAAAGGCGGCATCAAAGAGCGCTTTGCCGAGCTGCGCAAGATGGGCATCAAAACCGTGATGATCACCGGCGATAACCCGCTGACGGCGGCAGCGATTGCGGCGGAAGCGGGCGTGGATGATTTTCTCTCTGAGGCGACGCCGGAAGCGAAGCTGGCGCTGATCCGCCAGTATCAGGCGGAAGGGCGTCTGGTCGCGATGACCGGCGACGGCACCAACGATGCGCCTGCGCTGGCACAGGCCGATGTGGCGGTGGCGATGAACTCCGGTACGCAGGCGGCGAAAGAGGCGGGCAACATGGTCGACCTCGACTCGAACCCGACCAAGCTGCTGGAAGTGGTGCACATCGGTAAACAGATGCTGATGACGCGCGGTTCGCTGACCACCTTCAGTATCGCCAACGACGTGGCGAAATATTTTGCGATCATCCCGGCGGCGTTTGCGGCGACCTATCCGCAGCTCAACATGCTCAACGTCATGCAGCTGCACTCGCCCGCCAGCGCGATCCTCTCAGCGGTGATCTTCAACGCTCTGGTGATTGTCTTTCTGATCCCGCTGGCCCTGAAAGGCGTCAGCTACCGGCCACTGAGTGCCGCTGCGCTGCTGCGCCGCAACCTGCTGATTTATGGGCTGGGCGGCCTGCTGGTGCCGTTTGCCGGCATCAAAGCTATCGATCTGCTGTTAGTGTTATCAGGCATGGCCTGAGGAGCAAAAAATGAGTCAGTTACGTCCGGCAATTTTACTGTTGTTACTGCTTACCCTGATCACCGGCGTGGTTTATCCTTTCCTCACGACCAGCCTGGCGCAGTGGCTGTTTCCGGCGCAGGCGAATGGATCGCTGCTGGAGGAGGATGGCGTGGTGCGTGGATCCGCGCTGATTGGTCAGAACTTCACGCAGCCCGGTTATTTCTGGGGCCGCCCTTCAGCCACCAGCGACAAACCCGATAATCCGCTGGCCTCAGGGGGCAGTAATCTGGCAGCCAGTAACCCGGCGCTGGACAAAGCCGTCGCGGAGCGCGTCGCAGCGCTGCGGGCCGCCAATCCGCAGGCGCCCGCCGCGGTGCCGGTTGAGCTGGTCACCACCTCAGCCAGCGGGCTGGACCCGGATATCTCGACTGACGCCGCGTTGTGGCAGGCACCGCGCATCGCCGCCAGCCGTAAGCTGCCGTTAGCGCAGGTCGAGGCGCTGATCGACCAGCAGACGCACCGTCCGCTGATGCCATTCCTCGGCTCGCCGACGGTCAATGTGCTGCAGCTCAATATGGCGCTCAACGATCTGTAAGGGTGTTTCTGTTATGCCATTAAGGAAGCTATGAATCACGAACCCCAGCGTCCCGATCCCGACGCGCTGCTGCAGGCTAACCGCGAAACCCATCGCGGGCAGCTGAAAATCTACTTTGGTGCCTGTGCCGGTGTGGGCAAAACCTACGCCATGCTGCAGGAGGCGCAGCGGCTGCGCGCGCAGGGTCTGGATGTGCTGATCGGCGTGGTGGAGACCCATGAACGGCCGGAAACCGCGCAGCTGCTGACGGGATTACCTCTGTTGCCGCGTCGTGCGACCGGTCGCTCGCGTCATGCGGAGTTCGATCTCGATGCGGCACTGGCTCGCCATCCGGCGGTGATCCTGATGGATGAGCTGGCGCACACCAACGTGCAGGGCTCGCGCCATCCCAAGCGCTGGCAGGACATCGAAGAGCTGCTTGAAGCGGGCATTGACGTGCTGACCACCGTCAACGTGCAGCATCTTGAGAGCCTCAACGATGTGGTCGGGGGCGTCACCGGCATTCAGGTGCGCGAAACCGTGCCCGATCCCTTTTTCGACAGCGCCGATGAGGTGGTGCTGGTCGATCTGCCGCCCGACGATCTGCGTCAGCGGCTGAAAGAGGGCAAGGTCTACATCGGTGACCGGGCAGAGCGCGCCATCGAAAACTTTTTCCGCAAAGGTAACCTGTTCGCGCTGCGTGAGCTGGCCCTGCGCCGCACCGCCGATCGGGTGGATGACCAGATGCGCGCCTGGCGCGATCAGCAGGGGCGGGATCGCGTCTGGCACACCCGCGACGCCATTCTGCTCTGCATCGGCGACGACAGCGGCAGTGAGAAGCTGGTGCGCACGGCCGCCCGGCTGGCGGCGCGGCTCGGCAGTGAATGGCATGCGGTCTATGTTGAAACGCCCCGTCTTCACCGGCTGCAGGAAGGACGGCGGCGGGCGATTCTGCGCACGCTGCAGCTGGCGCAGGAGCTGGGGGCGGAAACCGCCACCCTCTCCGAGCCGGATGAAGCCGAAGCGGTGCTGGGCTACGCGCGCGAACATAATCTGGGCAAAATCGTCACCGGCCGCCGTCCGCTGCGGCGCTGGCGGCGTGACAGTTTTGCCGAGCGGCTCGGCCAGCTGGGGCCGGATCTCGACCTGCTGGTGGTGGCGCTGGATGAACCACTGAAGGATGCGCCGCATCCGCTGCCGGATGGCCGCCCGACCAGCGATAAATGGCGGATTCAGCTGCGTGGCGTGATGATGGCGCTGGTGCTCTGCATCGCCGTTACCGCCGCCGGGCAGTCGGTGCTGATCAACTTCGATCCCGCCAACTGCGTGATGATCTACCTGCTGGCGGTGGTGATCGTGGCGCTGCGCTACGGGCGCTGGCCGTCGGTGATCGCCACGGTGATGAATATCGTCGCCTTCGACCTCTTCTTTGTGGCCCCCACCGGCACGGTGGCGGTCTCCGACCTGCAATATCTGGTCACCTTTGGTGTGATGCTGGCGGTCGGGGTCATCGTCGGCAACCTCACGGCGGGCGTCCGCTATCAGGCGCGGGTGGCACGCTACCGTGAACAGCGTGCGCGACAGCTCTATGAGATGGCGAAATCGCTGGGCAGCGCCTTAACGCCGCAGGATATCGCGGCGACCAGCCAGCGGGTGCTGGATGCCACCCTGCAGGCGCGCTGCCTGCTGCTGCTGCCGGATGAGCAGGGCGAACTGCAGCCGGTCGGTGAGGCGTTACCGGCCAGCGAACCGGACCGCGCTATCGCGAAGTGGAGCTACAGCAAAGGCCAGCCGGCGGGAGCGGGCACCGATACGTTACCGGCGGTGCCTTATCAGATCCTGCCGCTGAAAAGCGGCGGGCACTGCCGGGGCCTGCTGGTGGTGGAGCCGCAGAATCTGCGTCAGCTGATGATCCCTGAACAGCAGCGGCTGGTGGAAACCTTTACGGTGCTGATTGCTAACGCGCTGGAGCGGATGGCGCTGTCGCACAGCGAGGCGGCATCGCGGCTCTCGGCCGAGCGGGAACAGCTGCGCAATGCGCTGCTGTCCGCCCTGTCACACGATCTGCGCACCCCGCTGACCGTGCTGTTTGGTCAGGCGGAAATGCTGATGCTCGACCTGGCCAGCGACAACTCAAAATATGTGCCGCAGGCCAGCCAGATCCGCGAGCAGACGCTGAGTACCATCCGGCTGGTCAGCAATATGCTGGATATGGCGCGCATTCAGTCGGGCGGCCTCAATCTGCGTGAAGAGTGGCTGGCGCTGGAGGAGGTGATTGGCGGGGCGCTGAGCAGCATGGCGCCGTCGCTGAAAGGGCATGAGGTGCAGCTCGACCTGCCGGACGATATCGTGCTGATCAAAGGCGACAGCACACTGCTGGAGCGGGTCTTCACTAATCTGATTGAAAACAGCCTGAAGTATGCCGGTAACTGTGCGCCGCGCGGCATCCGGGCATGGCGTGCCGCAAACCGGCTGGAGATCTCCGTCTGGGATGGCGGGCCGGGCATCGCTGAAGGGGACTTAAGCCGGATATTCGATAAGTTTTCGCGCGGTGATAAGGAGTCTGCCGTACCGGGCGTCGGGCTGGGGCTGGCGATCTGTAAAACCATCATTGAGAGCCACGGCGGCCAGATTTGGGCAGAGAATCGGACCGAAGGCGGCGCGGCCTTTCGTCTCTCACTCCCCCTGCCGCCGGTTCCGGAAATTTCTGACGACGAGCTGAAATAACTTCACAGTGAATCGGTTATACTCCCGGACCTGTCTGATTACGTGTGGGATTGTATGGAACGTTTTACCGAAAACCTGATGTATGCATCGCGCTGGTTGCTGGCCCCGGTTTACATTGGACTTTCGCTGGGATTGCTGGCGCTGACGATTAAATTTTTCCAGGAAATAGTCCACCTGCTGCCCAACATTTTCAGCATTGCGGAAAACGATCTGATCCTGCTGCTGCTGTCGCTGGTCGATATGACGCTGGTTGGCGGTCTGCTGGTGATGGTGATGCTGTCAGGCTATGAGAACTTTATCTCGAAGCTCGATATCGACGAAGACAAAGAGAAGCTGAGCTGGCTGGGCAAGATGGACTCCGGCTCACTGAAGAACAAAGTGGCCGCCTCTATCGTCGCCATCTCTTCAATTCACCTGCTGCGGGTGTTTATGGAAGCGCGCAACGTCGATAATGATAAGCTGATGTGGTACGTGATTATCCACCTGACCTTCGTGCTCTCCGCCTTTGTCATGGGCTGGCTCGATAAGCTGTCACGCTACGATAAAAAGTAACGCATTCCCTTTCCGGCGCGCCGCTGATGCGGGCGCCTGCTCTGCCTCCTCATCCCGCGTCTCCCTGCCCAAATCCGCTAGCTGTCTCCGACGTTACTCCGCCCTGTCTGAGCGGGCCGGTTGTGAGGCCGGACGGGTGCCGGTCAGCTGCGGCATCACCTCTTTGATCATGGCAAAGAAGTGTTGCAGCCTGGCCGGGTAGTAACTCGCCCACGGATAGGTCAGCCACACCGGCAGCGGCGGGGCTTGCCACGCGGGCATCAGCTGAATCAGTTTGCCCTCCGCCAGATCGTCCTGCACCGCCCACGATGAGACAATCGCCGCCCCCATGCCGGCCAGTGCCGCTTTACGCACGGCGTAAAGGCTGTCGCTGCTCAGCCGCGGCATAATCGGCAGGTTCAGCGGCTGGCCGTCATCTATTTTCTGCAACGCCACTTCATTACGGTAGAAGCTGGTGAGCGCCAGCCACGGCAGATCGCCCAGCTGTTCCACCCGCTCAATCGGCGGAAACTGGTCCAGCAGGCGCGGCGCCGCCACCACGAAACGCGGCACTTCTGCCAGCAGGACCGCCACGACCGACGGATCGCTGGGCGCGCCGACCTGAATGGCACAGTCCACATTTTCCGCGATGAAGTCAGGTGTGCGGTCATTCAGCATCCACTCTATATTGAGTCGGGGATAGCGGTGCAGATAGTCCACCAGGGGATCGATCAGCTGATCCTGACCAAAGGCGTGCGGGGCGCGAACCCGCAGCGTGCCGATGGGATCGTCACTGGCCCCGGTCAGCTCATCTTCCAGCGCATGCCACGTGGCCAGCAGCTGCCGCGCCTGGGCGTAGCAGCGTTCACCATCATCGGTGAGCTTCAGCGCATGGGTCGTGCGCAGAATGAGCTTCAGCCCCAGCCGCTGCTCCAGGATTTGCAGCCGCCGGCTGACGGTAGGCTGGGTGGTGCCGAGCTGTGCCGCAGCGGCAGAGAGGCTGCCGCTCTCAACAATACGGATA
Organism: Pantoea sp. Sc1; assembly: GCF_000255315.1. Lineage (NCBI taxonomy): Bacteria > Pseudomonadati > Pseudomonadota > Gammaproteobacteria > Enterobacterales > Erwiniaceae > Pantoea > Pantoea sp. Sc1. The sequence goes on along the minus strand of NZ_AJFP01000001.1, from coordinate 663,576 downwards.
AAAGTCTGCATCAGTTCGATGCGGTCGCTGCCACTGGAATAATTCATACGCTCCACGCATAACGGTTTTGCCTGACGTCAGTCTACCGCGTATAACCGCAATGCGCTTAAATAGCGGCACGAAATGATGAGGATGACACCATGTCAGCAATAGAAAACCCAACCCGAAACGAACCGCTCTCTGCTCCGCTGGTCTTCACCCTGGCCGCCGGGGCCGGGCTCAGCGTGGCGTCGATTTACTACAGTCAGCCGATGCTGGATATCATCAGTAAACAGTTCAGTGCGGGCATCGGCGCGGTCGGCATGGTGCCGATGCTGACGCAGGCGGGCTATGCGCTGGGCATCCTGCTGCTGGCCCCGCTGGGCGACCGCCATGACCGGCGCACGATTATCTTTATCAAGGGCCTGCTGCTGGTCGCCGCACTGCTGCTGTGTGGCTTTTCCGCGGGGCTCAGCGCGCTGCTGATCGCCAGCTTTGTGACCGGCCTGACCGCCACCGTGGCGCAGGATATTGTCCCGGCGTCGGCGGCGCTGGCTCCAGAACGCAGCCGGGGTAAAACCGTCGGCACGGTGATGACCGGCCTGCTGGTGGGGATTCTGCTGTCGCGGGTCGTCAGTGGCGTGGTGGCGGAGTATTTCGGCTGGCGCACCATGTATCTGATTGCGGCGCTGTCGGTGCTGCTGATTACGCTGACGCTCAGGCGGGTGCTGCCACGCTTTACGCCGGGCACCACCGTAAGCTATCCGCGGCTGTTGCTGTCGCTGGTGCATCTGTGGCGTCACCACCAGACGCTGCGCCGCGCCGCTCTGGCTCAGGGACTGCTGTCGGTAGGCTTCAGCGCCTTCTGGTCGACGCTGGCGTTAATGCTCAGCGATCGCTTTCATCTGGACAGCGCCGTGGCCGGGGCCTTTGGCTTAGCCGGGGCAGCGGGGGCGATGGCGGCCCCGCTGGCGGGCAGTTTTGCCGATCGCATCGGCCCGGCGCGGGTCACCCAGGCCGGTGCCGCCCTGGTGACGCTCTCTTTTGCGCTGATGTTCCTGCTGCCCGTGCTGCCTGTCCCGGCGCAGCTGGCGCTGATTGTGATCTGTACCATTGGCTTTGATCTGGGCGTGCAGGCCACGCTGGTCGCGCACCAGACGCTGGTCTATGGCCTGGCACCTGAAGCACGCAGTCGCCTCAATGCGCTGCTGTTCACCGTGGTGTTTATTGGTATGGCCAGCGGGGCGGCACTGGGCAGCCTGGCGCTGGCGCACTGGGGCTGGAATGGGGTGGTTGCGCTCTCTACCTTAGCCGGTGCGGCCGCGCTGGCGGTGCGCTTCGCCAGTCGCCACCTGAAAAACTGATCGTCTCGCCCTTCAAAAAATGTGCCAGGCTTATTGATAAACCCGAAATAAGCTGGAGCATTATGAACTTTTTAGCCTGGACAGCAGCGACGGGCGGCCTTCTGCTGCTGATGTCGCTGGCTTCCGGTTGGATTCACCGGGGGCCAGTCACCTCATTTGGTCTGTTTCTTATCGCGGGCATACTGTGCGGCCCGTGGGCGTTTGATGTGGTCCACATCGATATCGTCACCCATTCCGAAGCCGTGGCCCACATTACCGAAATCACTATGGCCGCCTCGCTGTTTATCACCGGACTCAAGCTGCGTCTGCCGTTACAGAATAACTGCTGGCACACCGGGCTGAAACTCGCCTTTCCCGCCATGCTGCTGACCGTGGCGGCAATGACCCTGCTGGCCCATTTCCTGGTGGGATTAGACTGGCCGGTTGCGCTGGCGTTTGGTGCCATTGTCGCACCGACGGACCCGGTGCTGGCCAGCCTCATCTCGGTAAACGATGCGCAGGATGATGACTCGCTGCGGGTGGCAATCTCCAGCGAAGCGGGCATGAACGACGGCTCCGCGCTGCCGCTGCTGGTGCTGGCGCTGCTGCTGTTCAATGGCGAGAGCCTGAGCGGGGGGATGCTGGCTCACTGGGGCGCGGTCGAGGTGATCTGGGCGATTGGCGCCGGGCTGCTTATCGGCTTTGTCATGGGGCAGATGATCGGCGTGCTGACGACCCGGCTGCGCAATGCCAACGGCGATGTGGCCCCCAATGATTTCCTCGCGCTGGCGCTGATCGCGCTGAGTTATTCGCTGGTGGAGTGGCTGGGGGCCTCCGGCTTCCTGGCCGCCTTTGCCGCCGGACTGGGGCTACGCCGCGCCGAGCTGGGGGTGTTTCGCCGTCATCAGCCGGAGGATCTCTCTGATGATGAACGTGTTCTCCCCTCTGAGGCGCTGGTCAATCCCAATAAGCGGCTGGCGCACCAGGGCAATAACAATATGGTGAAGTCGATTGGGTTTGTAGTAGGCGACGCCCTCTCTTTTGGCGATACTATTGAACGTCTGCTGGCGGCTGGCATGATGGTGGTGCTGGGCGTGACGCTGGCACAGCACTGGAATATCTACGGCGTGCTGCTGGGCCTGGTGCTGTTTGTGGTGGTGCGTCCGCTGGCCGTCTGGCTGGTCACGCTGCGCGCCGGGCTGCCGCTGGGTCAGCGTCTGCTGATTGGCTGGCTGGGCATCCGCGGAATCGGCAGCCTGAACTATATTGCCTATGCCTGGACGCACGGCATGGAAGGCCCGCAGATGGAAATCATGACGAATATGGCGTTAACGCTGGTGGTCTGTAGCGTGGTTGTCCACGGCACCACCGTGTCGCCGCTGCTGAACTGGCGTCAGAAGCGCATCGAAGCCCTTCAGCGCAAAGTTTAATCCGAACAAACAGGAGTGAAGAATGAAAGTAACCCAGATTATCCTGCTGAGCCTGCTCGCCTCCGGCAGCGCGCTGGCGGCGGACGACGCTGACACCGAACAGAATGTCTACGCCAGTCAGCTATGTCACATCGTCAGCAGTGAAAAAAAGGTCGCCAGCGCGGATCAGTATGTGGAGCAGATGAAATCTGACGTGGCGCGCAGTAAATCCTCATCGGCGATGAATCAGCCCGAATTTGATGAAGAATCGGCGCGGGAAGTTGCCAGTGCCTGGCTGCAGCTGGGTGACGATGAACGCGCCAAACTGCGCGTCAACGAACAGCAGTGTGAGCAGGCTGTGATGGCGCAGTTCCAGCAGGAAGATTAACCGGGCCGCACGGTATAAAACGCGCCTGCGGGGCGCGTTTTTTTATGGCTTTTCACCCGGCATTGCGTACATAATCGCCAGCGTCTGGCACCAGACTTGCATCTGTTGATTCTTTTGCAGCACACCGCAACGGGCTGCTCTCTTACTGGCATCACTTAACAGGCACTATGATTACGCGTCGACGCTTTATTCTCGGCACGGGAGCGCTTGGGCTCTCCATGACCACCGGCAAATTATTTGCCCGCGATGACATTATTCCCCTCTGGCCGGACGACCCGCCCGGCGGCGGTGGCCCGTCGGGCCAGCTGCACATTAACAGCAGCGGTTCGTGGTCCAATATCGTCAGCCCGGCGATCCAGCGTTTCAAACCGGAAAATCCCAACGGCGAAGCGGTGCTGATCGCCGCAGGCGGCGGCTATCGCTGGATCGGCATGGGGCGCGAAGCCTGGCCGGTGGCGCGCTGGCTGAATGCCAATGGCTACACCGCCTACGTGCTCAGCTACCGGCTGCCGCATGAAAAGTGGCAGGCGGGGCGGCTGGCTCCGCTGCAGGATGCGCAGCGTGCTATCCGGCTGGTGCGATCGTTTGAGCGCAGGGTGCATGTGCTGGGCTTCTCGGCCGGTGGCCATCTGCTGGGGCTGGCGGCGGCGCGCCCGGACTTTGAATCCTATCCGGCCATCGACCCGCTGGATGAAGTGGTGCCCGCCGTCGACAGCGTGGGCCTGATCTATCCGGTCATTACCCTGGAAGCGCCCTATCAGCACACCAGCACGCATCTGATGATGGTCGGCAAAAATGCCACCCCACAGGATGAGGCAAACTGGTCAGTGCAGAACTTTGTGACCCGGCGCTATCCGCCCACCTTCCTGGCGCAGGCGGAAGACGATCACACCTCCAACCCGTTTAACACCGAGCTGATGCGCGACACCTGTCGGCGTAATCGCGTGCCGGTTGAGCTGATTCAGATCAGCAAAGGCGGGCATGGGTTTGGTCTGGGCAAAGCGGGAACGCCGGCGGCGTTGTGGGATCAGGCCTATGTTAAGTGGCTGGAAACCCCTCATCAGGCTGCGTCCCCGGCCCTGTAATGATTCCCCCTGCGGCTGACGTAAAAAAAGCTGGCATGAGCCAGCCTCGCTAAGTGCGCGTTGTCAGGTATGAAGCCATACTGCACAAAAAAGGAGCAGCCGGGTCAGAACTGATAGGTCAGGCCCATACCGATACTGTTTTTCGTCGTAATGCCGGTGGCACGCGTAAAGTCGTTGTCCTTCAGCAGGTTAATGCGGTAGTCCACGTAGGTCAGCATGTTCTTGTTGAAATAGTAATAGGTGCCCACCGCAATATATTTCTGCATCGTCTGGCTGCCTCCGGCAAAATTCCCTGCGCCCTGCAGGTTTTCGCCACGCTGCATGACAAAACCGACAGAAGGGCGCAGACCGTTCAGGAACTGGTACTGCGCAATCGCCTCAACGTTATGGGTTTTGTCGGCGACCTGTGCCTGCTGTCCATAAGGCGTAACGTCACTGGCTTCGCCATACATGGCGGCCAGATAGAGCTGGCTGGCATCATATTTTGCAGAGGTGACCCAGGCGGTGGCATCGTCTCCCTGACCGTCAGCTTGCTGGGTCAGCGTCCGTTTGGCTTTCATCCCTGCCGCCGCAATGCTCAGCCCATCGGTAATGCTGTAAGTCACACCAGCACCGTAGCCATCCCCGTTAGCCACTTTAGCGGTGGCGCGGTCATTTTTTCCCTGATACTGCAGGGTCAGCTTTAACCCACCCCACGCCGGAGAGTGCCAGGTCGCGAGGCCGGTTGAGCGTTTTGACAGGAAGTTATCGTTGGTAGTCATGGTGCCGGAACCGTAGACCGGTGCCATATCCGTATAGGCAGAGGCAACGTACAGCACCCCAAAGCTACGGCCATAATCGAATGAGCCGAAGTCGGCCAGTTTCAGACCGGCAAACCCTAAGCGTGTGGCATTACCCGTTTGCGCGTCGCTACCGCCTTCACTGTGATTCAGCGGGAAGTTATATTCCCATTGACCATAACCGCTAAGCCGATCGTTAATTTGCGTCTCACCTTTAAAACCCAGGCGTGCGTATGAGTTGTCGCCATCTTCTGCAATATTATCTGAGAAAACATGACGCGCATCGACTTTACCGTACAGGTCGAGTTTATTTCCATCTTTATTATAAATCTCAGCGGAGTATGCAGAAAATGAGGCCAGAAAACAGATTGCATACGGCGCGGCGGCTTTTATTTTATTGTGCATATCATCTACCCTTATCCGTTAACTTAAGCATGAGGAGGTAACCGCGCAGAGCGGCATTTATTTCACTATGACTTTCGTCTTCCAGAATGGCTAAATAATAAAGGCGTTATAGCGGCCATAAAGGTTATGGCCATTTTTATAATGAATTTCCCTGGTGTTACGGATTTATGGCTGAGAACGTCCTGAACAATTTTTTATTCAGAATGCTAAGTCGGGGATATCGCTTAATACCGTTTGCGCACCCGCATCAATATATTTCCTGGCAAGAACCGGGTCATTGATTGTGGCAATCGCAAATTCAATACCTGAACGAGCCAGTCGCGTCAGGTCTTCGTCCGTCGCGAAGTCACCCAGGAAATGCAGGATCTGGCAACCCGTTCTGGCGAGGAGCGCCTCGGGGTCTTTGGGCGGGACGCAAACTGCCAGGCCGCGCGGGACGTCAGGCATAAGCTGTGCGGCAACCTGCAGCGAAATCTCCGAGAAGCTGCTGATAAAGAGCTTCTTCTCACCTGCTGGCCACAGTGACTTCAGCTGAGCGATAGCAATCTCCGCCGTTTCCACTTCCTGTCCGGAGGTGGGTTTGATCTCCAGTTGCAGCCCGACGCCTTTATCCAGAACAAACGCCACTGTTTCAGCCAGCGTCGGCACTTTTACGCCTCTGAAAAGGTGGCCATAACACACGCCCGCCTCCAGCGATCGGATCTCATCCAGGGTTAAGTTCGCCACATAGCCTTTGCCATTTGTTGTCCGGTCCACGGAATCGTCATGAATAATGACCGGGTGTCTGTCTTTGGTGAGTTTGACATCCACCTCTATCCACGTCGCTCCATGTTCAACAGCCGCCTGAAACGAAGGCAGCGTGTTTTCCGGTGCCAGCAGCGGTGCTCCCCGATGGGCAATCAGGCGGGCATTCACTACGCGTGCAGGGGTTTTTTTTGTCGACATTACTGGCTTTACCTTCTGTTAGGGTTTTATCGCAGGTCTACCTGAGCAAAACCTGGTTAGAGAATTCGGTTCTGACTTCATCACCCAGCGGTTTAGGCATGAACTGGGTGCCATGAACGCGCTCTTTGCTGTCGATCAGCCCGGCATCACGATTCACTTCTCTGTTTTGCGGCGTAATGCCATAAACCTGCTGGAACAGCCGCTGGGTGGTGGGCAGCGTCAGCCAGTGGATAAACAGCAACGCTGCCGCTTTATGGGGGGCATTTTGTGGTATCGCCACCATATTTCCGCCGCCGGGCATGCCGAAATCGGGGACATAGAGCCGGATGGTTTTCGGGACTTCACCGTGGTTTTCTAATCCCACCAGGTAATCTTCCCAGGCGGGAACCAGCAGGAATTCACCGCTGACCAGTCGGGTGACGCTGTCGGCGTTGGAGGCCGTAATGATGTAGTTAGGACGCTGCTGTCTGAACCAGTTCCAGGCGGGCTGGAGAGCCGTCAGGCTTTTTACATCCGCGTCGCCTTTGGTGAAATCAAAACCCGGCACCTGCGTGCGCGTCACCGATTCAATAAAGGCCGGGCCGGAACCGCCGTTTTCAACGTTAAAGCCAAATTCCTGAGGATGAGCCTGCAGGAAGGCCGTGAGCTGCGGCAAAGTTCGCGGCAACTCACTTTCTTTCAGGCGGCGCGAATCGTAGGCCAGACCGGTCTGGTTGCCCCAGAATGCCACGCCATAGCCTTTACTGTCCGTTCCCTCAATGGTGTAGTTCAGGGTTTTGCCTTCCGGCAGCAGTCTGTTAATCGGGCCAAAAAACGTCTGCTCAGGCGAGACGGTTCCGAATGCGCCCCCGCCAATCGAAAACAGATCGATATCGCCCGTTTCCCGTCCGCGGTCAGCCATGAGCTTATTAATATTGCCCTGAAGTGTGCCTTCAGACAGGGTAACGTTAATGCCGTACTGTTTTTCAAACAGGCTGACCTGCTCTTTTAACCGATCCTGGTAATACCATTGATACCAGGTCAGTTTCCCCTCCTTTTTCGCCTCTCCGACAATCTGTTCCCAGTTCATTGTGTTTAAATCCTGAGCCGGGCTACAGAAAGCCCCGGCCAGCAATAATATTGCAGCAGCGAGTCTGAACATATGTTTCCCCAATAACGCGTATTAAAGAGTGTCAGCCTTTTCCCGCAAAGGAGGCGACAGGATTTTTTGTCAGTAATTTTTCTGCAATCAACATTAAAATGACATTCGGTACAACCAGCATTAAAGAAATGACCGCCGCATTGGGTCGGATAAAGTTATAACCCAGATAAGAATAGAGAATGGCAGGGACGGTAATAAAATCGGGTGAGCCCACAATAAAACTTATGGCGAACTCCTCTATGGATAACGTAAAGACAATAATTAATGCGGCAAATATTCCCGGTCTGAGGGTGGGCAGGCAGGCCACTAAAAACCGGTTCATCGCCGAAGCGCCCATATCTCGTGCCGCATCGAGCGTGTCCTGGCGTATCTGCGAAAACGACAGGGTCAGAATGCGCACGGCATAAGGCATCAGGATAATCATATGCCCCAGTAAAATGCCGCCAAACCGGCTGTGAATGCCCACTACGTTGAGCAACATGGAAAAAAACAGCGCGACGACAAAGCCCGGAACGATAAGCGGCAATAAGATCGCATTCTGTAAAAGGTTTTTGCCCGTAAACGACATTCTGCCAAACGCCCACGCGGCAGGCAGAGACAACATCAGCGTGCAGACGGAGACGGCTGTCGCCAGTAAATAGCTGTTCCTGAGCGCCTGCGGTAATGCGGTCGTGGTCCAGACCTCCACCCAGCGTCCCAGTGAGAGAACCGGCGGCAGGGCATCTGGCCATGCCCACGGATGGGTTTTATCGACCAGTGACCACAGCACGGTCAGCATAAAGGGAATAACCAGCCACAGCATAAACAGGGCGGTGATAAGGGTCATCATGACGATACGCAGCGGGGATAAGGTCGCTCTGGCTCTCATTATCTCTGTTCTCCGGCTTGTTGCAGCCACTTCGCCAGGGCGGCAAGCACGACTGCACCGACAAAAGCGGCCAGCATTAAAATCACCGCGACAACGGCCGCAAGATTCCAGCCCTGTGCGCTGATTTCAGGGAAGCGCAGCATGTATTGCGAAAGAGAGAACACGCTGGTTGGCCCCGCAACGACCTGGAAGGAAAAGTCACCCAGGGCGCCGATGAAGATCAGCACCAGCGATACCTGAACGGACCTGACAGATAAGGGCAGGATGATCTGTAACAACCGGGCACGCTTGCCGGCACCTAAATCCCGCGCGGCATTGAAAATTTCATCGCCAATCGCGCGCAGGCTGCCGGTCATGATCAGCAGCGCATAGGGAAGCTGTTTCCAGACCTGCAAAATAATTACGCCAATGCCCCAGCGGTCATTCTGCATTCTGATGGGGTGAGAGAGGATCCCCAGCCGGACCAGGCCCAGGTTAATAAAGCCCTGCCAGGAAATCAGGTTGATAAACAGCAGCGCAGCCACCAGCCCGTGTACCATCAGCGGGGCTTTGAGTAAGCCGCTCATCAGCATTGAGCCGGGGAAAGGCTTTCTCAGCCAGAGTGCCAGCGGAAGCGCCAGGGCAACGGACAGCACCGCACTGATCACCCCGATTCTGAGCGAGTAGCCTGTCGCGCGCCACAGCTGGCTGTCATTCAGAATGGTTTGCCAGTAATGAAGCGTAAAGCGCGCCGGGGCGCCAAAATTAAACAGGCCAACGGACTGCGCCAGTGCCATGATCACAATCAGCACCAGAGTGATGATGACCGGCGCGACCGCAGGCAGGACCAGCAACCAGCAGAGCCTGTTCCGGGTGCGCGTTTTCATGAATAGCTTTCCCGTAAAAAGCGGATCTTGTCTGGCGGAAGAGAGAAATTAACGTTGTCCCCTTCGCGGATGGCGCTTTTACCGACCAGCTGGATGCACCACTGATATTCCGTTTCTTCATGGCCCAGCGGATAAACCTGGAGTTCAGAAAGGTTGCCCAGAAAACTCACCGCGCCGATCTCAAAGGCCCGCGTATTTTTCCCGGCACGCTGTTCGCTGAGTACGGCATCCTCAGGGCGCCAGAAGGTATAGACCTCGTCCGATACGGGCGGTACAGGGCTATGGATTTCCATTTCGCCCAGTACGCACGCAATGCGATAAATACCGGTGCTGCTGTCGCTCTCCAGTACGCGGGCTTTCATGACGTTAGCCTGACCGACGAAACCGGCGACAAAGCGGTTTACCGGGGAATAGTAGATCTCATCCGGCGTTCCGGTTTGCTCAATCTTTCCGGCATTCATGACCACCACAATGTCAGACATCGACAAGGCTTCTGCACGGTCGTGGGTAACATAAATGGCGGTAAACCCATGGACGCGCTGAAGCTGTCTGATCTCCAGTCGTACCTTGTCGCGTAATCTGGCATCCAGATTTGACAATGGCTCATCAAACAACACGATTTCCGGACGCACGGCCAGCGCTCTGGCCAGTGCTACACGCTGCTGCTGACCGCCGGATAACTGCGCTGGCAGTTTAGACAAATGCGCATTCAGCGAAACCTGTGCGGCGGTCTGCGCGACGCGAACATGAATGTCTGTTTTTTCCATCTTCCGTTGCCTGAGGCCGAACCCGATATTTTCAGCAACGGAGAGGTGAGGAAACAGCGCATAGGACTGGAAGCACATCGCCGTATCGCGATGTTCAGGTTTGACATGCTGCATGTCCTGCTGGTGTATCAGGACGTTGCCACTATCAAGCGTGTAGAAGCCGGCAATAACTTTAAGCAGCGTGGTTTTGCCACAGCCAGAGGGGCCAAGCAGGGAAACAAATTGCCCTTTTCTGGCCTGCAGTGAAATGCCGTTCAGCGCGACAAAATCGTCGAACGTCAGCATGGCATTGTGAATTTCTAGCGTGTTCACGTTGAGCGGCTCCGTCATAGAGTGCCAGGGACTTTTTAATTAATGCGAGGCGCATAATAATTTGGCGTATCGGAGTTAAGCAATTTCAGGCGGGTTAAGAATTTATTAACTTTTTAAAACCTATATATAATAGTTGCTTAGGCGTTTACTTTAGAATCGTACGTTTAACACGCTAACCATTTTCATGCGTTGTAATTAATATTCGGGGCAGAGGGCCGGGTGAACATGCATAGCGGGCAGGACAGCGGGGAAAGGCTGTCCTGAAATGCCGTGATGAGGTAAGCCGGAGGCAATGCGTGGTCAGGCGGGCGTAAAACGCGGGTAAGGGATAAACCGGGCGGAGAGGCGATTCATTTCGGCCGTCCCAACACTAACATGTGTTCTGCTCTTTTCCTCTGAACCGGCAAGATGTGCATCCAGTCCCGCTGCCTTACAGAGCGCATAACCCGCAGAAACGTCCCACATGCTGCTAAAACATTCCTGATAACCGTCGACGTAACCCAGCACGCTAAAGCTTAAACCTACGGTAGTACAGCGATAGCGCACCACATTCCAGCCGTCGTCCCGATACGCCTTTTCAATACAGAGCTGATGGGTGAAATCCCATGATGGACTGTCGCCAATCGCCACGGTTTTCAGCGCTTCGGCGTCCACAGGACGTTGAAAGGGCTCGCCATTCAGATAAAGCCCTGTCTCCTTGCCGCCGCTCAGCATGAGGTTTAAAGCCGGATGGACGATCACGCCCATCACCGGCTCGCCATCGATCACATAGCCAACAGAAATCCCCCACAGGGATGAGCCGCGCAGGAAGTGACTCGTACCATCAATCGGATCAACAGACCAGTAGCTGGCGCAGGGCTCACCACCATGCTTTTCCCCGATAATGGCATCCTGTGGGAAGTGATGTTCCAGGCGCTGCCGAATCAGATTTTCCACTTCCCGATTGGCTTCCCTGAAGAGATCCTGCGGCCTTTTTTCGCCGATCTCTGACTCACTTAGCCGTCTGAAATAGTCCAGAGCCAAAAGCGAGGCCTCCTGCGCGATGCGTTCAGCAACCTTTAAGCGCGTTTCCATTGTTCACCTGATGCACAAAAAAAGTGTGTAAATGAAGGCAGAGCCCTGTGCACGGCGAAAGTGCCAGTCCGTACATAAGGCACGTTTTTAATATCATGCTCATTGCATGATATTGGAGTCTCCCCTCGTAATGTTTCACTATTATGACGCTTTTATGATCGTGTAAGGCAGGGCAGGATAGGCTGAATATCGGCACATTTAACGAAAATGCCAGGGCAGGGTCTTTAACTATTCGCTATGCATAAAAGCATGCTAGGTTGTTAACAGAAGGCATTATTAAACAGGGTGAGGAGAACGCTGTGGTTTATGGATATTCCGCTGGTCATGAAGTCGAACTTAATCGCAGTGAAAAACTCATTCTTGAGCTTGTCCGCCGCAACGATGGCATTTCCCGCTCCTCGCTGGTTTCGCAAACCATTCTGAATCAGTCATCTGTTCACCGCATTGTTGATACGCTGACCGAAAACGGCTTTCTCAGCCTGGGTGAATCGCCGTCCCAGGGAAGAGGAAAGCCCAGCCCGTCGTTATCCCTCAATGCGAACGCGCGTTATGGTTACGGCATCTCGATTAACTCAGACAGCGTGGCCGCCAGCCTGATTAATTTCCGGGGCGGCATTACAGAATACTGCGTACTGGATACGCACCCGCGCGATCCTGCCCGGACCTTACTGAATATCAGACATCACTATCTGGATACCTTAAAACAATATGGTATTTCGCCAGAAAAAGTCTGTGGGGTGGGATACAGCATGGCGGGCTTTCTTTATGAATCACGAAAGTATTTCAATCCGCCTGAACCTTTAAAAGCGTGGATGGGCATCGATCTGCATCGTGAAATTACCATGTTATTTGATCGACCGGTATGGATTGAAAATAACGCCACAACGGCGGCGCACGCTGAAGCCTTTTTAGGCGCCGGGCTGAAATATGATACGTTTGGCTATCTCTCTTTTAATTATGGTTTTGGCGGTGGCATCGTGATTAACGGTAAACCGTTCCAGGGGGCATTCGGGAATGCGGGGGAGATCAGCCGTATTTTTACGCCGGAAGAGGGCAAGCTACGCCCGGCCCTGGGGATCCTGATCGATCGGTTACGTGATGGCGGTATTGAAATCAGAGATATACGCGATCTCAATGATAAATTCGATCCGGCCTGGCCGATTGCGCAACAGTGGGTAAAAGACGTAACGCCAAATCTGCATCGGGCAATGGATGCCATGAATGCGGTGATCGATCCCGGCGCCATCATATTAGGGGGTGAAATTCCCCGTCAGCTGGGCGAGATGTTTTTAGCCATGCCGCGCACGAGCTCGGGTGAACGCTGGGGAATTTCTGCGGAATATCCCGATATTCTGCTCAGCGCCATTGAGGGGGACAGCTCGGCACTGGGTGCGGCATTGACGCCGTTGCGGGAAACCTATTTTAATTGAAGCCGTTACCCGCAGAGCAACGTGTCAGCGGGTAACGGTCAGTCATGCGCAGGGGGAGATTGCTAGCGCATGGTCACAAACTCTTCCGCTGCGGTCGGGTGGATCGCCACGGTGTTGTCGAAGTCTTTCTTCGTCGCACCCATTTTCAGCGCCACGGCGAAGCCCTGCAGCATCTCATCCATGCCGAATCCGATACCGTGAATCCCGACAATCTTCTCATCGGCACCCACACAGACCAGCTTCATGCGGCACGGCTGGCGATGCTGCGTCACGGCGGTGTACATCGCCGTAAACGACGATTTGTAGACCTTCACCTGATCGTCGCCATACTGTTCACGCGCCTGCGGCTCTGTCAGACCGACGGTGCCAATCGGCGGATGGCTGAACACCACGGTCGGGACATTGCTGTAATCGAGATGCTCGTCCGGCTTGTTGTTAAACAGGCGCTCAGAGAGGCGACGGCCCGCGGCCACCGCTACCGGGGTCAGTTCAACCGCACCGGTGTTATCGCCCACGGCGTAAACGCCTGACACATTGGTATTCTGGAACTTATCGACGCGGATGTAGCCTTTCTCATCCAGCGCCACGCCCGCGGCCTGAATATTGAGATTGTCTGTTTCAGGCTCACGGCCAATCGCCCAGACCAGGCAGTCCACGGTGTAGTCGCTGCCGTTTTCCAGCTGCAGCGTCAGGCTGCCATCTTCGTTTTTAATCACGGCTTTCGGAACGGCTTCGGTATGCAGCATCGGCCCTTCGCTGTTCATCACTTCTACCAGCGTCTCGCTGAGCAGGGGATCAAAGCTGCGCAGCGGCGCGTGTTTACGCACGAACAGATGGGTTTCCGATCCCAGCGCGTTCACCACACCGGCCAGCTCCACCGCGATGTAGCCCGCACCGATCACCGCGGTGCGCTTTGGCAGGGCGTCCAGCTCGAAGAAGCCGTCAGAATCAATACCGTACTCCGCACCCGGAATCGAAGGATGAACCGGGCGGCCGCCCGTGGCGATCAGAATGTGGCTGGCTGTGATAATCTCGCCGTTGACTTCCACGCTGTGCGCATCGACAAACCGGGCAAAGCCTTTGATCACTTCGACTTTGTTTTTACCCAGCACGTTGTCATAGGAGTTGTGGATACGATCGATATAGGCGCTGCGGTTTTTGACCAGCGTGGCCCAGTCGAAACGATTCACGGTGGTGTCGAAGCCATAATCCGGCCCGTACAGATGGATAGCTTCGGCGATTTGCGCGGCGTGCCACATGATTTTCTTCGGCACACAACCTACGTTCACGCAGGTGCCGCCCAGCTCTTTGGCTTCAATCAGGGCACATTTCTGGCCATACATGGCCGCACGGTTAATTGAAGCGATGCCGCCGCTGCCGCCGCCAATGGCGAGATAGTCGAAATGTCGGGTCATTGAAGTATCCATCCGGTTGCATAAAAATTTGGGGTTGAGTGTAACGCTGTCGGTCGAAATGACGCAAAGATTGCGCCTATGATTGTAATAGGGTTCTGTTTTTTCATCGCTTTCAGGGAAGCATACCATGCACCTTACTTTTCTCGGCACCGGCGGCGGTGCGCCCAGCCTGCAACGCAACGTCACCTCCATTGCTTTTACCCGCGCACTGAGCGGGGAAACCTGGCTGTTCGACTGCGGCGAGGGCACGCAGTTACAGTTTATGCGCTCCAGCCTGAAACCGGGCAAGCTGGATAAGATTTTTATCACCCATCTGCATGGCGACCATATTTTTGGTCTGCCGGGGCTGCTCACCAGCCGCTCAATGGCCGGGTTAACCACCCCGATGACGGTCTATGGCCCGAAAGGCTTAAAGACCTTTGTTGAAACGGCGCTGGCGATCAGCGGCTCCTACACCGACTATCCGCTGAACATTGTTGAGATTGAGGCGGGCTGGACGCTGGATGATGGCGAGTTCCGGATCAGTGCCTGGCCGCTGAACCATCCGGTTGCGTGTTTTGGTTATCGCATTGAGCAGCACGACAAACCCGGCCTGCTGGATGCCGCGCGGCTGAAAGCGGAAGGGGTTCCGCGCGGGCCATGGTTTCAGCAGCTGAAACAGGGGGAATGCGTGACGCTGGAAGATGGGCGGGTGGTCAATGGCGCGGATTATCTCGGCCCGTCGACGCCGGGCAAAAAGCTGGCCATCTTTGGCGATACGGCGCCGACCGATGTCGCGTTGCAGCTGGCGGCGGATGTTGACCTGATGGTGCATGAAACCACGCTGGAGGCGGCGATGGAGGAGAAAGCCAACGGACGCGGACACTCCACCACCCTGCAGGCGGCCGACGTGGCAAAGCGCGCCGGAGCCAAACGGCTGATCGCCACTCACTTCAGCTCCCGCTATCTGGCAAAGGATATGAGCCGCCTGCTGGCCGAGTGCCAGACGATTTTCCCCCGCACCGAGCTGGCGAGCGACCTGGCGGTCTTCACCGTTTAATGTTGCAGCGCCGGATAGGTGAACAGCAGCAGATGGGTAAGATTCAGGGCAAAGTGCAGGAGGGTCGCCAGCCATAAGCGGCCGCTCCAGTGCCACGCCAGGCCGTACAATCCTCCCGCCAGGGTGGCAAAAATCACCAGCAGCACGCCGCCGGGGGCGTGCGCCAGTCCGAACAGCAGTGCGCTGAGCAGCAGCGCGGGCATCCCCCCCAGCGCCTCTCTCAGCCGCTGTTGCAGATAACCCCGGAACAGCGCCTCTTCGGCCAGCGAAACAAAGAAGAGATTCGCCAGCACAAACGCCCCCAGCCACGGCGGAAAGTGAGGCTCAATCGCCAGGCCGCCCGACAGCACGGCGCTACCGAGCAGCAGCGGAACCGCGGCGATTAACGCCAGCGCACTGAGCCAGCGAAAGCGCGGCGGATGGGCAGGGGCGCGGAAGAGGGTGGGCAGCGCGGCCAGCAGCACAAAGGGAACCAGGGCTTTATCGAAGTTAAAGGAAAAACTGAAAGGCACGCTCTGCGCGCCAGCACGCACCTCATCAACCTGGCGGGGATTAGCAAAGCCAGGGAACAGATGGAGAAATAACCCCACGGCAATCACAACCAGCAGGGCTTCGCTGAGGCGGTGCCGCCGGGAAGGGGCCGGATGCCAGAGACGCAGCGCGACCAGCACCCCGGTGCCGGCCAGCAGCGGCAGCACCGGCCACGTCAGAACATGCTGATAGAACCCCACTCCGACGGCGAACGCTAACAGCAGGAGAGCCAGCCGTCGGGCGGGTTGCAGCGCGGCCAGCGCACCGGCCAGCAGGAGCCACATCAGGCCGGACGCACTTATTCAGGTACGATCTGGTTCACGACCGCGTGGCCGGTTCCGGCGGGCACCAGCTTCTGATGCAGCCACGGCAGCAGGGTTTCCATCTGTTGCGCCAGCTTCCACGGCGGGTTAATCACGATCATGCCGGAAGCGGTCATGCCGCGCTGATCGCTGTCGGGACGGGTCGCCAGTTCAATCTGCAGGATATTGCGGATACCGGTGGCTTCCAGATCGCGCAGCATGTGTTTGATCTGCTGACGTAACACCACCGGATACCACAGCGCAAAAACACCGGTGCTGAAACGCTTATGGCCTTCCTGAATGCCTTTCACCACCGCCTGATAATCGCTTTTCATCTCGTACGGCGGGTCGATCAGCACCAGACCACGACGCGACAGCGGGGGCAGCTTCGCTTTCAGCTGCTGATAGCCGTCGGCACGATCGACGCGCGCGCGCTTATCTTTGCTGAACTCGTTACGCAGCAGCGGGTAGTCGCTGGAGTGCAGTTCCGTAAGCTGCAGTTTGTCATCTTCACGCAGCAGGTGACGGGCAATCAGCGGCGAGCCGGGATAGTAGCGCAGCGTGCCACTGCGGTTCAGCGCAGCAATCGCATCAAAGTAGGGTTGCAGCAGTTCAGGCGCATCGGGCTGCTGCCAGATGCGGGAGATGCCTTCCAGATATTCGCCGGTGCGCTCGGCGTGTTCACCGCTGAGCTGATAGCGGCCCGCGCCTGCGTGAGTATCCAGGTAGAAGAACGGTTTCTCTTTCTCTTTCAGCGCCGTAATGATCAGACTCAGCACGGTGTGCTTCAGTACGTCGGCGTGGTTGCCAGCATGGAAGCTATGGCGATAACTCAGCATTGTTTATCCTGTTGAATGTATAAGGTTTTAATCGATGGGAAATCAATTTGTACCAATTATTACCTCACGTATTACCCACAGAACGACGCACAGCACCCGACGCAGGAAAAGCATGAGAATCCGCGATTATATCAGGGATGGGCGGGCGATGTGCCAGAAGCGTGACAACAAATCGGGGCGCGCGAACCGGCGGTTTCTTCCTCACCTCATCCTGCCTGCCATTGATTTTCGCTACACTAAGCCGCATGTTATTGAGATTGCGTTGCGCGACCCGCTGCGCCCCATACATCCATAAAGGACTGCGCTATGACCAATCCGCTACTGACATCTTTTACGCTTCCCCCTTTTTCTGCCATCCAGCCTGAACATGTGGTGCCTGCCGTGACTGAAGTGCTCAGTCAGTGTCGCGCAGAAGTTGAGAAGGTCGTGGCGCACGGCGCGCCTTACACCTGGGATAACCTGGTTCAGCCGCTGGCTGAAACGGATGACCGCCTGAGCCGTATCTTCTCGCCGGTCAGCCATCTCAATGCCGTGAAGAACAGCCCGGAGCTGCGCGAAGCCTATGAGCAGACGCTGCCGCTGCTGTCGGAGTACAGCACCTGGGTGGGTCAGCATGAGGGACTGTATCAGGCGTATCGCGATCTGAAAGAGGGCGATCAATACGCGACCCTGGATCTGGCGCAGAAGAAAGCGGTAGATAACGCCCTGCGCGATTTTGAGCTTTCCGGTATCGGTCTGCCGAAAGAGAAGCAGCAGCGCTATGGCGAAATCGCCGCGCGCCTCTCCGAGCTGGGCTCGGCGTACAGCAACAACGTGCTGGATGCCACCATGGGCTGGAGCAAACTGATCACCGACGAAAATGAGCTGGCCGGTATGCCAGAAAGCGCGCTGGCGGCGGCGAAAGCGCAGGCCGAAGCCAAAGAGCAGGAGGGCTGGCTGCTGACGCTGGATATCCCAAGCTATCTGCCGGTGATGACTTACTGCGACAACGCGGCGCTGCGTGAGGAGATGTATCGCGCCTATGCGACACGCGCCTCCGATCAGGGGCCAAACGCCGGTAAATGGGATAACGGCCCGATCATGGCGGAAGAGCTGGCGCTGCGTCACGAGCTGGCACAGCTGCTGGGCTTTGACTCTTACGCCGACAAATCGCTGGCGACCAAAATGGCCCAGAGCCCGTCTCAGGTGATCGACTTCCTGAATGACCTGGCCGAACGCGCCCGTCCGCAGGGGGAAAAAGAGCTGGAGCAGCTGCGCGCCTTCGCGAAAAAAGAGCATGGCGTTGAAGAGCTGAATCCGTGGGATCTCACCTATTACGGGGAAAAGCAGAAGCAGCATCTCTATACCATCAGTGATGAGCAGCTGCGCCCATACTTCCCGGAAGCGCGTGCGGTCGCTGGCCTGTTTGAAGTGGTCAAACGCATCTACGGCATCAGTGCGAAGCAGCGTAACGACGTTGAGGTCTATCATCCTGACGTGAAGTTCTACGATCTGTTCGATGAAACCGGCGAACTGCGCGGCAGCTTCTATCTCGACCTCTATGCCCGCGAACACAAACGTGGCGGCGCCTGGATGGATGACTGCGTGGGTCAGATGCGTAAAGCCGATGGCACCCTGCAGAAGCCGGTCGCCTATCTGACCTGTAACTTTAACCGTCCGGTGAAGGGGAAACCTGCGCTCTTCACCCATGACGAAGTGATTACCCTGTTCCATGAGTTCGGTCACGGTCTGCACCACATGCTGACCCGCATCGAAGCGCCTGGCGTGTCCGGTATCAGCGGTGTGCCATGGGATGCGGTCGAACTGCCAAGCCAGTTTATGGAAAACTGGTGCTGGGAGCCGGATGCGCTGGCGTTTATCTCCGGACACTATGAGACCGGCGAACCGCTGCCGAAAGCCCTGCTGGATAAAATGCTGGCGGCGAAGAACTATCAGGCCGCGCTGTTTATCCTGCGTCAGCTGGAGTTCGGCCTGTTCGATTTCCGTCTGCACACCGAATTCAACCCGGAAAAAGGCGCGCAGATTCTGGAAACCCTGCGTGAAGTGAAAAGCCGCGTGGCGGTGGTGCCGGGGCCGGAATGGGGCCGTTTCCCGCACGCCTTCAGCCACATCTTTGCGGGCGGCTATGCGGCAGGTTACTACAGCTATCTGTGGGCGGACGTGCTGGCGGCGGATGCCTATTCCCGTTTTGAAGAGGAGGGTATCTTCAACCGCGAAACCGGCCAGTCGTTCCTGGATAACATCCTGACGCGCGGCGGTTCGGAAGAGCCGATGGAGCTGTTTAAACGCTTCCGTGGCCGTGAGCCGCAGCTCGATGCGATGCTGGAACATTACGGCATTCAGGGATAAGTCGGTTCGTGAAAATCTGTTTGCTCGATGAATCAGGCGCCGGAGACGGCGCCTTGTCACGTTTAGCGCAGCGCTGGCAGCTGGAGCAGGATGACACCGCACCGCTGGCGCTGGTGCAGACTGCGACCCACCTTGAACTGCGTAAGCGGGATGAGCCAAAGCTGGGCGGTATTTTTGTTGATTTCGTCACCGGCGCCATGGCCCATCGTCGTCGTTTCGGCGGAGGACGCGGTGAAGCCGTCGCCAAAGCGGTCGGCATCAAAGGCAGTTATCTGCCGGATGTGGTCGATGCGACCGCCGGTCTGGGACGCGATGCGTTTGTGCTGGCGGCGCTGGGCTGCCGGGTACGGATGCTGGAGCGCCATCCGGTGGTGGCAGCACTGCTGGAAGATGGTCTGCAGCGTGGCTATCAGGATGCGGAAATCGGTCCCTGGCTGCGCGAGCGGCTGACGCTGATTCATGCGGCCAGTGCCCAGGCACTGGGTGATATCACGCCACCACCTGACGTCGTTTATCTCGATCCGATGTATCCCCATCGCCAGAAAAGTGCGCTGGTGAAAAAGGAGATGCGGGTCTTTCAGTCGCTGGTGGGGCCGGATGAGGATGCGGATGCGTTACTGGAGCCTGCCCGCCGGCTGGCAAGAAAACGCATTGTGGTAAAACGGCCAGACTATGCGCCGCCGCTGGCGGGTGTGGTTACGCAGGCCGCCGTGGTGACTAAAAGTCATCGCTTTGATATTTATCCCCCGCTCAGCGAATAACGCATGTCAGCGCGAGTGGCTATTTCGTTTTCTGTTTTTGCTTAAAGAGCATGCCTGATAACGTTTCAGGCATGCTTCAGCCTCTCCTGTTTGCGCAATCGTACAAACAGGGTAAATAAATCAGGCCGATATTGTCGTCAGGAAGCCGGAAAAGGCGGTCAGAAAGCTTTTGGCCACGTTCAGGCTGAGGGCTCTGAAGGTCAGACTCAGTCGCTCTCCGAATGTGGTGCTTTCCTTCAGCGACGTCAGGGTGCTATCCAGTAAGCCCGAAACGTCCGTCAGTGCGCTGTTCACGTCACCCAGAAATTCAGGCAGGCCAGCACCGCTTACCGCCGCAATTTCTTTCTCGTTAATTTCTCTCATTGTTAATGTCCTTATTGATTAAATAGATCAGCTTATCTTTTTCCTGCTCTCTCTGATGTAAACAGGTCAGAGAGCAGGCGAAAGATAGCGAATGGGAAAAAGGTTGCCCATAGTAAAATTGTGATAAACAGCGCGCTGCATGTAATAAAACGATTCGCATTAGCGAATCAATAATTCATTAATGTAACGCCGGTTTTAATATGATGTTCAGATAAGCGAAATGAAGCGGATAAATGCGGGGCCGGGCAGGACCTGAAAGAGACGGCAGAGAAAAGCCGGCTGACGCCGGCTTTCAGAAAAGGATTTATTCGTCGTCGGCATCGCGCAGCGGCACAATCAGCATATCGATGTGTACGGTGTTGATGAGCTGACGGGCCGAAGACATCAGCTTGCTCCAGAAATCCTGATGATGACCGCAGACCACCAGGTCGACGTCATACTTCTTAATGGCATCGACCAGAACCTGACCCAGGTCGCCGCTGCCGCTCAGGGTTTCACTGATCGGATAACCGGCCGCCTCTGATAACCCTTTCAGGGCAGTGTGCGTCTCTTCCGAGATACGCTTCTGCATATCCCCCAGGTTAACGTCGATCAGACCGGTGTAAAGGTCGGAGTAGTTCACGTCGACGTGAATCAGGGAAATGCGGGCATCGTACGGGCGAGCCAGCGAAACGGCCTTATCCACCAGTAACTGACTTTCGGGGGAAAGGTCTACTGCAATCAGGATATGTTTATAAGCCATGATAAAACTCCTTTCGCGAGATTAAGGATGGCATCCGGTGTTCCTGCCGCGTCACAGCTGAGCGAAATCCCTTGCGCGAGCGGGCGATGAGCGCCACCAAAGTGTCTGCCTGCGTTGCAGGTGATGTAGTTATGCCCTGAGTATAGTCTTCTCTCACCGTAAATGCTGTGGTTGCCGTCTGGCTTGTGAATAAGATCAAGGCTGTGCCGGATTTACTCGCGCCGAACAAAAATCATCGTTGGAAAAAACGTAAAGATTTCTCCTACACTGAAAAAAGGCGGTCCGATTCGCAGCCGCTCAGGGGGTCGAAAACTTTCGCAGTCCGGTGATTCAGTGGCTGGTGATGACGGCAGGTTTGCTCAGGGATTTATCGCTGGGTCAGCGACTGCGCCGCCAGTCGGGAGGGGGAGAATATGATCAGCACGGTTGCGCTTTTCTGGGCGCTTTGTGTGGTATGTATCGTGAATATGGCGCGCTATTTTTCATCTCTGCGCGCACTGCTGGCGGTATTACGGGGGTGCGATCCACTGCTCTATCAGTATGTCGACGGCGCGGGCTTTTTTACCTCTCACGGTCAGCCGAGCAAGCAGGTGAGGCTGGTGACCTATATCTGGGCTAAGCGCTATCTCGACCATCATGATGATGAGTTTATCCGGCGCTGCGAGCGGGTGCGGGGGCAGTTTATTCTGACCAGCGCGCTGTGCGGACTGGTCATTATCAGCCTGGTGGCGCTGGCGATCTGGCATTAAAAAAGGGCGACCGGAGTCGCCCTTTTTAGCTGGCATTACACCAGTTGCATTACACCAGTTTTAGCGCAATCCAGTAGAGCGAACCTGACAGCACAATACAGACCGGCAGGGTGAAGACCCACGCCATCGCGATGTTCTTGATGGTCCGGCTCTGCAATCCGCCACCGTCAACCAGCATGGTACCGGCAACGGATGAGGAGAGGATGTGCGTGGTCGAAACCGGCATACCGGTGTAGCTGGCGACGCCAATCGACAGCGCGGCCGTCACCTGAGCCGACATGCCCTGCGCATAGGTCATGCCTTTTTTACCGATTTTTTCACCAATGGTGGTGGCGACACGACGCCAGCCAATCATGGTGCCGGTGCCCAGCGCCAGCGCCACAGCCATGATGATCCAGATCGGCGCATACTCGATGGTGCCGAGCAGGTCGCTTTTCAGCTTACCGAGGAAGCGTTTGTCATCGGGCGTGGTCTCCGGCAGTTTCGCCGCCTTGTCAGCAGTGTCGGAGATGCAGAGCAGCAGACGACGCATCTGACCGCGCTGTTCAACCGTCAGCTGATCGTAGCTCTGCAGGTTATTCAGCAGTCCCTGAGCACGCTGAACCGCCTGCAGCGCGCGGGCGCTGTCACAGTGGAACTCCTGCGGGCTGGTGGCCGGCACTTCTTCCGGTGTCGGCAGCTTTGGCGGTGCCATCTGGATGATATGCGTCAGCGAGGCGCTATGCTGCTGATAATATTGCTCCAGGTGATTGACCGCATCGCGGGTGCGCGTGATGTCGTAACCGGAGGCATTCATGTTGACCACGAACCCTGCCGGAGCCACACCAATCAGGACCAGCATGATCAGACCAATGCCTTTCTGGCCGTCGTTTGCCCCGTGCGAGTAGCTGACACCGATTGCCGATACAATCAGGGCAATACGGGTCCAGAACGGCGGCTTCTTCTTGCCGTCGATCTTCTCACGGTCAGCAGGCGTCATATGAATACGCGCACGCTTTTTCGTGCTGCTCCAGTAGCGGCGCAGAATAAAGATTAAGCCACCCGCAATCACCAGGCCGATGATCGGCGACAGGATCAGAGAGAGGAAGATATTCAGCACTTTCGGGATGTTGAGGGCATCAACGACCGAGGTGCCGCTCATCAGGGCGTTGGTCAGACCGATACCGATAATGGCGCCGATCAGCGTATGGGAGCTGGAGGCCGGCAGACCGAGATACCAGGTGCCGAGGTTCCAGATAATCGCCGCCAGCAGCATAGAAAACACCATGGCGAGACCGTGTGCCGATCCCACATTTAACAGCAGGTCGGTGGGAAGCATATGAACAATAGCGTAAGCGACACTCAATCCACCGAGCAGCACGCCAAGGAAGTTGAATACGCCTGCCATGACCACAGCAAGCTGGGCACGCATGGCACGGGTATAGATGACCGTCGCAACCGCGTTGGCCGTGTCGTGGAAACCGTTGATCGCTTCGTAAAACAATACAAACAGCAGGGCAAGAACCAATAACAGACTCGTACTGAGGTCTAGACCAGCAAACAGATGTAGCATAAACGTTACGCCATTTTTGGAGGACATGAACGCGGCGCATTATCCGCGACAACGTGCTGTATGGGAAAGGAAAATATAGCCCTAATTTGACCTTTCGTTGTAAGCCTGACGCGTAAGTCAGCGAAAAAGGGTTAGATATTAAGCAGATACATTATGACACATTTACGGCAATTTTTTGACGCTGGCGTCTCAGTGAGCAGATCACTACAATCTGCGCCTTTCCTGTTATATGAGTGAGCTGCAGTGGAACAGTTTGACGTTATCATCATTGGTGCCGGGGCCGCAGGCCTGTTCTGTGCCGCCCAGGCCGGACAGCGGGGACGCCGCGTATTACTGCTGGATAATGGCAAGAAGCCGGGCCGCAAAATTCTGATGTCTGGCGGCGGGCGCTGCAACTTCACCAATCTCTACACGGAACCGGCGGCTTATCTGTCGCACAATCCCCACTTCTGCAAGTCGGCGCTGGCCAGATATACCCAGTGGGATTTCATCGATCTGGTTAATCGCCACGGCATCGCCTGGCACGAGAAAACCCTGGGCCAGCTCTTCTGCGACGACTCTGCGCAGCAGATTGTCGATCTGCTGATGGCCGAGTGTGACAGGGGCAATGTCACTCTGCGGCTGCGCAGTGAAGTGCTCAGCGTCACGCGCGATGAGCGCGGTTATACGCTGCAACTCAACGGCAGCACGGTGCAGGCTGAAAAGCTGGTGATCGCCAGCGGCGGCCTGTCGATGCCGGGTCTGGGGGCCTCGCCGTTTGGCTACAAAATTGCGGAGCAGTTCGGGCTGAGCGTCTTCCCGACGCGGGCCGCACTGGTGCCCTTTACCCTGCATAAACCGTTGCTGGAGCAGTTGCAGACGCTCTCTGGCGTCGCGCTGGACACCACCATCGATGCCGAGGATGGTACTCGCTTTAAAGAGGCGATGCTCTTCACCCATCGCGGGCTATCCGGCCCGGCGGTGTTGCAGATCTCCAGCTACTGGCAGCCGGGTGAGTTCGTGACGGTCGATCTGTCGCCCGCCACCCCGCTGGCACCGTTTCTGACGGCGCAGCGCGACGCCCATCCTAACCTCAGCCTGAAAAACAGTCTGGCTAAAATCCTGCCGAAACGGCTGGTGGAAGTGCTGCAGGCGCTGAACGTGGTGCCGGATGTCACGCTGAAGCAGCTCAACAGCCGACAGCAAACGGAACTGGCGCAGACCCTGCACGCCTGGCGCATCCAGCCAAACGGTACCGAGGGGTATCGCACCGCTGAAGTGACGCTGGGCGGCGTGGACACCACCCAGCTCTCCTCAAAAACCATGGAGGCGCGCGCGGTGCCGGGACTCTACTTTATTGGTGAAGTGGCGGACGTGACCGGCTGGCTGGGGGGATATAACTTCCAGTGGGCCTGGAGTTCCGCCTGGGCCTGCGCCCAGGCGTTATAACGCCCGTTTACCAGCGCTGATGCACGTGGGGCGCGATCTTCTCCTGATAGAGCTGCTTCAGCGCCGCCATCGTTTCCGCAGAGAGCGCGTCGACGCCGCTGGCACGCGCATTCGCTTCCGCCTGCTCGCGGTTTTTCGCACCGGGAATGACCACGCTGACATCGTCGTTCATCAGGATCCAGCGCAGCGCGAACAGGGCCATCGTGATGTCGCCTGGAACAAAGCGGCGAATCTCCTCAACCGCCTTCAGCGCCACCTCATAAGGCACGCCGGAAAAGGTCTCTCCTTTATCAAACGCTTCGCCATGACGGTTAAAGGTGCGGTGATCGTCAGCGGCAAATACGCTGTCGGCATGCATTTTGCCGGTCAGCAGGCCTGATGCCAGCGGCACACGGGCGATGATGGCCACATCTCGGCTTTTTGCCTCATGCAAAAGCCGTTCAGCCGGACGCTGGCGGAAAATGTTGTAAATCAGCTGAATGGAGGCGACGTTGGGAAACTCCAGCGCCTTCAGACCCTCTTCGACTTTCTCAACGGATACGCCGTAGTGACGGATTTTTCCGGCGGCCACCATCTCATCCATCACCGCAAAAACCTCCGGGCTGTAATAGACCTCGGTTGGCGGGCAGTGCAGCTGGACCAGATCCAGCGTGTCGGTTTGCAGATTATCCCGCGAGCGGTCAATGAAATCGTTGAGGTTTTTCGCATTGTAGCCTTCAGCCACATGGGGAGAGAGGCGCCGCCCCAGTTTGGTAGCCACGAAAGGGCGTTCGCCGCCGCGCTGTTTCAGCACCTCGGCAATGATTTTTTCGGAGCGGCCATCGCCATAGACGTCGGCGGTATCGATAAAGGTGACCCCCGCATCCAGCGCGGCATGCAGTGCGGCTCTGGCATCCTCCAGGCTGACCTCTCCCCAGGTTCCGCCGATAGCCCAGGCGCCAAAGCCAATTTCAGAGACGCGCTGACCGGTACGGCCCAGTGTTCGTAGTTTCATGCAAACTTTCCTCGATGCGTTTCAGACAGGGTAAGAGTACGCGGATGACCCTTGAGCTTAGTCTTTCCTGGCCGGGAGAGCGCGCCGCGTCCCCGCAGCTCAATCCAACAGAGCAGGAGGCGTCTGCGACGCCAGGCCGCTGGTAACGTTGAGGTTTTCAGGAAAAAATCGCCGGAAACAACGCCTTACCGCTTCGCTAATTAGCTGATTTTAAGAAATTTCCCCTGAAATTAATTGGGCGAGAGTGTGGATTCAGTCACATACTTCTTTTTTTGACTCACAAGTGGATCGCTATGTTCAGGTTTATTAAGTCGGTCTTTGCCAGTCCCGAGAAATTTCTGCAGATCATGACCCGCCAGGATATCAACGACTCGATTGCCGAAGGTGAACGCATCATCATTGATGAAAACGGCAATATCTCGGTCAACACGCTGAGCGAGGAAGTCCACGAAGATTTTTCCCGCCATGTGAACGCGTTAAAGGGAGTCTGAGGTGGGTACCGCAATATTCATGGTCCTGATGGTGAGTGGTTACTGGTACACCAGCCGCGATCTCAACAGCCGTTTTAAAATCCGCCGCTCATCAGGCTGGGACGTCTATTTCCTGGTCGCGCTGTATGGCTGTATTTTTGTCCTGCAGGGGGTCTTTGCCACCGGCCTTGTCTGGCTGCTGCTGCTGGGCATCTCCGCGCTGGCAAATGCTGTTCAGGTTATACCGGGCGCCCATCTGAAGTGGCAGGTGGAGTTCATGAACTGGAGCTTTCTTGGCATCCAGGCTCCGGTCGTCATTATGCTGGCCTTCGCGATCCTGCTCTGTCTCTACCGCTCTAACTGGGCGGGCAGCGCACGGCTGAACGTTTCAGGCCGTAAAGATCTCTATCAGCGGCTCTCCCGCTCTAATGGCGTGGAGCAACTGCTGTTTCAGTGCATGGAAGAGGGTGAACTGGCGTGGATCACGCTGAAGTCCCGCCGCATCTACATCGGCATGGTTCACGCCTCCACGTTCGAATATGAGAGCACCAAAAACATTGTGCTGATTCCGATGCTGAGCGGCTATCGCGACAGCAAGACGCTGAAGCTGGCGGTGGAGCACAACTACAGCAAATGGTATGCCGAGCATGGCATTACGCTCGACTCGACACCGAAAGATGCGATGTCGTTTCGTAAGGTGATCATGGTTGACCAGATTGAAAGCCTGTCACTGTTCGATCCGGCCAGCGCCACGGCGCTCTCAATGGGCCATCCCCAGGAAGTGGAGAAGAGCCAGGGGAACGAGAACGGCGACAGTCCGGATGATAAAAGCCGGGACACGCAGGGATAATCAAAACCCGCTCCTTTCCCTTCATCAGGCGCGCTCATCAGGCGCCTGAAACCTGCCTTCATCCCCTCTGCCAGCAGTGAAAAGTTACCTGACGTGTGGTGGCCCGGCGAAAAAGCACGGCGGGCCGCGCTCTGCGCCGATTTGCCGTTAAGCTTGTGATGAGACCACTAACGAGGAGTGAATATGGCTCAGCAAAATAAGGTACTGATTATCGGCGCCTCACGCGGTATCGGCCTGGCGGTGGCGCAGGCGTTCGCCGGGCAGGGCTGGCAGGTCACGGCCACCCATCGCAGCGGCATCCCGGCGCAGGGCAACCGGCCCGAAATCCGCTGGCACGCGCTGGATATAACCCAGGCGTCAGCGGTGGAAGAGCTGGCTGGCAAGCTCACCGGTGAGGGGTTCGATGCCATTCTGATTAATGCCGGCATTTCCGGGCCGTCGCACCAGACCCTGTCGCAGAGTGACGATCAGGAACTGGCGCAGCTCTTCCTGACCAATGCCATCGCGCCGGTACGCAGCGCAGAAATATTACTGCCACTGCTGAAGCCGAGTGGTGTGCTGGCGCTGACCTCCTCCCAGCTCGGCAGCCTGAATGAAAACCCGGATGCGCAGATGCCGATTTATGCTGCCAGCAAAGCGGCACTGAACATGTTAAGCCGCACCCTGACCGCTGCTGTGGACGCGCAGGGCGGAACGCTGCTGACGCTGCATCCCGGCTGGGTAAAAACCGACATGGGTGGCGAAAGCGCGCCCCTGACGGCAGAAGAGAGCGCAGAAGGTATCGTCCGGCAGCTGACCCACTGGCGCGGTCGTGGAGGACATCACTACGTCGATTACGCCGGCCAGTCATTGCAGTGGTAAGCCGCGTCGGGGCGGTTACGCCCCGATATCACGCAGCGCTTTGCCCTTCATCAGATTGCGTTCGATGTGCTCCAGCGTCACATGTTTGGTCTCCGGCACCAGCATCATCGTCAGCACGATAAACACCAGATTCAGCGCGCCATAGAACCAGAAGGTGTTGGCATTCCCCAGCTGATCGAGCAGGGTGAGGAAGGTTGCCCCTACAATCATATTGCCGACCCAGTTGGTGGTTGTGGAGGCGGTAATCCCGAAGTCGCGCCCTTTCAGCGGCTGGATCTCGGAACAGAGCAGCCAGACAACCGGACCGGCTGCCATCGCAAAGCCCACGATAAACATCAGCAGCATCGCCACCGCAAAATATTTGCGGAAGTCCGTCTCAACGCCGATGTGCAGCAGCGTGCCCAGCACCCCCATCCCCACGGCCATCACCAGAAAGCTGGTGGTAAGCATGGGTTTGCGGCCCCAGCGATCCACAAAGAAGATGGCAATCAGCGTCGCCAGCATGTTGACCAGCCCGACAATCACCGTGCCCCACATCTGCTCACTGGTGCTGGAGAACCCGGCGATGTTGAAGATTTTAGGGGCGTAATACATCACGACGTTCATGCCGGTAAACTGCTGCATCACCTGCAGCAGCATGCCGAGCCACACCGCGCGGCGGAAATTGCCATTCGAGCGGAACAGTGACCAGCCGCGCTGCTTCAGCTGCAGGCTTTCCCGGATCTCCTCCAGCTCCTCACGAGCCTGCTCGCTGCTGTTACGCAGCCGGTCCAGAACCCGCTGCGCCTCATTAAACCGACCGTGCGCCGCCAGCCAGCGCGGGCTGTTGGGCAGAAACAGCACGCCGATAAACAGGATCACCGCCGGAATCGCGATGACCCCGAGCATGCCGCGCCAGTTACCGCTGTAGCTGAAAGCCGTGTCGGAGAGATAGGCCACCACGATGCCGGTGGTCAGCATCAGCTGATACATGGAGATCATTGAGCCGCGAATACGCTCAGGCGCAATCTCGGCCAGATAGAGCGGCGCGGTGTAGGAGGCGATGCCTACCGCCAGGCCCAGAATCACGCGCGCGCAGACCAGCGAGGTCACATCCGGTGAGAAGGCTGACCAGAGCGAGCCAATCACAAACAGCGTCGCGCCTGCCAGCATACTTTTCTTGCGTCCCAGCTTTGATGACATCCAGCCCGCCGCCAGCGCACCCAGCGCCGCGCCAAACATCATCGAACTGACCACCCACTCCTGCTGATGGTTGGTGATCTGCAAATCCTTCGCCAGAAACGGCAGGGCACCGGCGATGACGCCAATATCCAGGCCAAACAGCAGGCCGGACAGCGCAGCCATAAAACAGACGAACCAGGTAAAGCGGTTCTGCGTACTTCCCGATTTTTTTGCCGCGCCCATGCGAGTCTCCTTGCGGTAGTCCAGTGTCAACATTGTTAATGTTATGTAAACATAGTCGACGCCAGTGTGTTGCCGATCACACTTCCGACCACTGTTACCGCTCAGTCAGACAGAGACGCAAAATAAAGCATGAGATATCAATGGGGTGGCGACGGAGGCAAAACAGGGGCTGGGGCACGATTACACAAAGCCGCGCAGATTTTGCAACTCGTCACCGGCGGCATTACACTGCCGCTTTTCTGCTATTGATTGAAGGTGTTTATGTCTGAACCTTTCCAGCGTCAGCCGCTGCCTCTGCCGGGCGGTCATAATAAAGTCCTGCTGCACTCCTGCTGCGCCCCCTGTTCGGGTGAAGTGATGGAAGCGATGCTGGCATCCGGCATTGATTACACGATCTATTTCTACAACCCGAATATTCATCCGCTCAAAGAGTATGAGCTGCGCAAAGAGGAGAATATTCGTTTTGCTGAAAAATTTGGCGTGCCGTTTGTGGATGCTGACTACGACCGGGACAACTGGTTTGAGCGGGCGCGCGGTCTGGAGTGGTCTCCGGAGCGCGGTGAACGCTGCACCATGTGCTTTGATATGCGCTTTGAACGAACCGCGCTCTATGCGCATGAAAACGGCTTTCCCGTTATGACCAGCTGTCTGGGGATTTCACGCTGGAAAGACATGAAGCAGATTAACAGCTGCGGTGTCCGTGCAGCGGCTGCTTATCCCGATCTGCTCTACTGGGAATTTAACTGGCGTAAAGGTGGCGGGTCGGCGCGCATGATCGAAATCAGCAAGCGCGAAAGTTTCTATCAGCAGGAATATTGCGGCTGTGTCTATTCACTGCGCGACACCAATCGTCATCGCGTTGCTCAGGGACGTGAGCGGATTCAGATTGGTGTGCAGTATTATCAGCCGGATGAGTGATTAACCGGCATCGCGGAAAGTGTCGGCCTGCGCATAACCGCGTGCCGGGCGCGTAACAGGGCGCACCGTGACGGCACAGCGCGGCTGAATCTCCGCGTCGGGCCGCGCGTAGCCGCACAGGGCACAGGGATTCTGCGCGTCTGCCAGCGCTGCGCTGCTCCCATTACTCAGCGGACGCCTGCGGCAGGCGCTCGGCGTGCAGCCCATCATCTGTTTGAATGAGCGGGTAAAGGATTGCTGGCTTTCAAAATGGTATTTCAGCGCCAGGCTGATAATGGGCGTACGGCTGTTTTTTAAATCATGAATACAGGCGTTAAGCTTTTTTCTGCGGATATAGCGCGCCAGCGTTTCATTATGATAGCGGGCAAAGAGTTTCTGCAGATACCATTTGGAATAACCCGCCTTTTCCGAAATATCATCAATACTTAAACGCTGATCGAGATTGTGATTAATCCACTCAGTGATGGAGACAATTACACTTTCATTATATTTATTGTCGTTCATAGGCACCCCCCGTTTAACGTGCGGGCATTCTGAATTATTTATCTTAATGTGCTTATTCTTTGCGTAAAGATTCTTCAGGATTTGAATCGCAACCTCTCATGAGGTTCATTTAAACGGTGCTTATTAATAAATAAGATGAGATGTAATTAATCTGTTGATTTTTTCCGCGACCTGCCAGGCTTACGACTCACCTTTAACCTGGAGAATCCCGGATGGGCCCGACATTTCTGCTGAAGAAACCGCTTGCTGTGCTGCTGACCTCGCTGGCCTTGCTGACCTCTCTCCCCACTCGTGCCGCCACAACCTATGGCGAACAGCTGGAAGGCTTTCACTACCCTTATCCTCTGCACCATTTTGATTTTTTATCGCAGCAGCAGTCGCTCAGCATGGGCTATATGGATGTGAAACCCGTCGCGCGTGCCAACGGGAAAACCGTGGTGCTGATGCACGGTAAAAACTTCTGTGGTGCCACCTGGGAAGAGACCATCCGCGCCCTCAGTCAGCAGGGATACCGCGTTATCGCGCCCGATCAGATTGGCTTCTGCAGCGCCACCAAACCCGCCCGCTATCAGTACAGCTTTCAGCAGCTGGCCGACAATACGCATCAGCTGCTTGCCCGGCTGGGTGTGGAGAAGGCGGTAATTGTGGGTCACTCCACCGGCGGGATGCTGGCGACGCGCTATGCGCTGATGTACCCGCAGCAGACGCAGAAGCTGGTGCTGGTTAATCCGATAGGGCTGGAAGACTGGAAAGCGAAAGGGGCGCCGTGGCGTTCCGTCGATCAGTGGTATCAGCGGGAACTCAGGCTCAGCGCAGAGGGCATTAAGAAGTATGAGCAGCAGACCTACTACGCGGGCCGCTGGAAACCTGAATATGACAAATGGGTCGATATGCTGGCCGGACTCAACAGCGGGCCGGGGCATGAGAAGGTGGCGTGGAACTCCGCCTTAATCTACGACATGATTTTCACGCAGCCGGTGTTTTATGAGTTCGGCGATCTGAAGGTGCCGACCACGCTGATGATCGGCACGTCCGACACCACGGCTATCGGCAGCGATATCGCCCCGCCGGCGGTGAAAGCGCGGCTGGGCGATTACAGGGTGCTCGGTAAAGCGGTCGCAAAACGCATTCCGGGGGCGCGGCTGATTGAGTTTCCGGGCCTGGGGCACGCGCCGCAAATGGAAGAGCCTGCAAAGTTTAATCAGACCCTGCTCGACGATCTGGCGCGTCCCTGATCTTTCAGCCGCGGCGGCTGAGGTTACACCGCGACACGCTTCTGCTTTTTACGCTGGTACATCCGCTCATCGCTGTCGTGCAGCAGCTGTTCCAGCGACTGCGGCTGCGCCGGATCAAACTCAACGATGCCGGAAGAGAACTGCAGGTGGTAACGACGATTCAGGCTGATCGACTGCTGACGCAGATAGCAGGCGAACTGCTGTAACAGCGCTTCGCTCTGCTGCTGCGACATGCCATTGAGCAGCACCACAAACTCGTCGCCGCCCAGTCGGGCAAAGAGATCGGAGTGTTTAAACACCACCTTCATCGCGTCGGCAAAGTCCATCAGCGCACGGTCGCCTTCGCGATGGCCCAGCGAGTCATTGATCTGCTTGAACTTGTCGAGGTCGAGAAACGTCAGTGAGGCTGGCCGGTTCTTCATCCGGCACTCGTTCAGCACCATCTGTCCCAGGGTCATAAAGCCGCGGCGATTGGTTATCTGCGTCAGTTCGTCGCAGGTGGCGGTCTGAAAGGCGACCAGCTCCGCTTCTGCCATCGCGGCCAGGTCACGCATGGTAGCCTGATCCTCTTCATCAAACTGGCGCGGTTCGCGTCCAATGATGCAGAGCGTACCCAGTTTGGCGCCGCCCGGTGCACGCAGCGGACAGCCGGCATAAAAACGGATGTGTGGATCGCCGGTGACGAGCGGGTTGTCGTGAAAACGCTCATCTTTATGCGCATCTTCAACAATCATGATCTCATCCTGCAGGATAGCGTGTCCGCAGAAGGAGATATTGCGCGGCGATCCCGGCGGTGCAAAGCCCTGAGCCGATTTAAACCATTGATGGTCAGCTTCCAGCAGGCTGACTAACGCGATAGGCACGTCAAACAGGCGGCGGGCCAGACGGGTTAAACGATCAAAACGTTCCTCCGCGGTGGTGTTCATGATGTTCAGCGCACGCAGCTGCGATAAACGTTGTGCCTCGTCGGCAGGAATGTCAGGTGCTTTCATCACAGAGACCTTTGTTGGTTTAGCCGAAGCCAGGTTCTGGTGTTTGCCTTTTGGCGGAGAAGAAGAGCGTGACATCGCGATCACGCTCTTTATGAGGAGGGGATCAGAGCACCTTTTGTTCGGCGAGATCAAGAGCGAAATAGCTGAAAATCAGGTCTGCACCGGCACGTTTGATCGCCCCGAGGCTTTCCAGCACCACGTTACGCTCGTCAATGGCACCGGCCGCTGCGGCAAACTTGATCATCGCGTATTCGCCACTCACCTGATAAGCCGCCAGAGGCAGTTCGGTGCGCTCACGGATGTCACGCAGGATATCCAGATAGGCACCTGCCGGTTTCACCATCAGTGAATCTGCGCCCTGAGCCGCGTCGAGCAGTGATTCACGAATCGCTTCACGGCGGTTCATCGGGTTCATCTGATACGTTTTACGGTCGCCTTTCAGCGCCGTGCCCGCGGCTTCACGGAACGGGCCGTAGAAGGAGGAGGCAAACTTGGTGGAGTAGGACATGATTGCGGTCTGGGTGAAGCCCGCCGCGTCCAGCGCGCGACGAATCGCCTCAACCTGCCCATCCATCGCCGCCGACGGGGCGATAAAATCGGCTCCGGCTGCGGCAGCAACGACCGCCTGCTTACCCAGGTTTTCCAGGGTGGCATCGTTGTCGACACCGTGATCGCAGAGCACGCCACAGTGGCCGTGGCTGGTGTATTCGCAGAAGCAGGTGTCAGACATGACGATCATCTCCGGCACGGTCTCTTTGCAGATGCGCGACATGCGGGCCACCAGACCGTTTTCGTTCCACGCATCGCTGCCGGTGGCATCGGTGTGGTGCGAAATACCAAAGGTCATGACCGAGCGGATACCGGCTTTGGCGATACGCTCAATCTCATAAGCGAGACGTTTTTCCGGAATACGCATCACGCCAGGCATCGCCTGAATCGGTTTGTAGTCGTCGACCTCTTCTTCAACAAAAATGGGCAGAGCCAGATCGTTCAGGCTCAGGGATGACTCCTGGAACATTTCACGCATTGACGCGCTGGCGCGCAATCTTCTTGGGCGCTGGATAAGGGAATAATCAGACATTTTCATTCTTACGCAGGTGAAAAAAGTGACAACAGTTTACTCCCTTTGCCCGCAGGGCATGAAGGATTGTGTGCGGTAGGGAGGGGGAAAAATGCTCTCCCGCCGGGCGGCGGGAGAGCAGAACGATTACTCGTTGATATCCGGATGCTGCTGCACCAGATTTTTACGTTTCGCTTCCAGACGGGCGATCTCTGCGTCGATATCTTCGATTTTATTCTCGATGTTATCGTGATGCTCCTGCAGAATCTCGCGCGCTTCTTCCATATCCGACGCGGCCGGTGTGGCCCCTTTCAGCGGCTTGTTCGCAGTCTCTTTCATGAACAGACCGGTAATCAGACCAATCACGGCCACGACCATCAGATAGTAGGCAGGCATGTAGAGGTTGTCGGTTGACTCAACCAGCCAGGCGGCCAGCGTAGGGGTCAGACCGGCAACCAGTACCGAGATGTTAAAGGCACTGGCCAGCGCACTGTAGCGGATGTGGGTCGGGAACATGGCAGGCAGTGACGAAGCCATCACACCGGTGAAGGAGTTCAGGATCACCGCCATCAGCAGCAGACCACCAAAAATCATGCCCAGCACGCCACTGTTGATCATCATGAAGGCAGGGATCGAGAAGACCATCAGGGCGAGACTGCCGATGATAACAAACGGGCGGCGGCCAAAACGGTCACTCATCATGCCGATCATCGGCTGAACAAACAGCATCCCGATCATGATGGCGATAATAATCATCACACCGTGATCTTCGCTGTAGTGCAGGTTATGCGACAGGTAGCTCGGCATGTACGTCAGCAACATGTAGTAGGTGACGTTTGTGGCGATGACCAGACCGATACAGGAGAGCAGGCTGCGCCAGTGTTTGGTCGCAATCTCTTTGAAGGAGACTTTCGGGCCATCCTGCAGACCTTCGCGGTCACCCTGTTCCAGCTTGTCCACGTGCTGCTGGAATGCCGGGGTCTCTTCCAGCGCATGACGCAGGTAAAGACCGATGATGCCCAGCGGCAGCGCAACGAAGAACGGCAGACGCCAGCCCCACTCAAGGAAGTTCGCTTCCCCGATAATGGAAGAGATCAGCACGACCAGACCCGCACCCAGTACGAAGCCGGCAATGGAGCCAAAGTCGAGCCAGCTTCCCATGAAGCCGCGTTTGCGGTCAGGCGAATATTCGGCCACGAAGATCGAGGCACCGGTATATTCACCGC
The DNA here is from genome assembly GCF_000255315.1 of Pantoea sp. Sc1. Classification (NCBI taxonomy): domain Bacteria; kingdom Pseudomonadati; phylum Pseudomonadota; class Gammaproteobacteria; order Enterobacterales; family Erwiniaceae; genus Pantoea; species Pantoea sp. Sc1. Next base: position 628,201 of record NZ_AJFP01000001.1, on the reverse strand, counting down.
CCACCGAGAAGCCCTGTGCCATCTTCGCTAACAGCAGCAGAATCGGCGCCCAGATGCCGATGGAGGCATAGGAGGGAATCAGGCCGATACAGAAGGTACTGACCGACATGATGATAATGGTGATGGAAAGAATTTTCTGACGACCATATTTGTCGCCCAGCATACCGAAGAACAGACCACCCAGCGGTCGGATCAGGAAGGGCACAGAAAAGGTACCCAGCGCCGCGATCATCTGAACGCCTGGCGACGCATCCGGGAAGAAGACTTTACCCAGCGCATAGGCCACAAAGCCGTAAACGCCGAAGTCAAACCACTCCATCGCGTTACCCAGAGAGGCCGCCGTGATGGCTTTACGTAAACGGGCATCATCAATGATGGTGACATCATTGATCCCAATTGGTTTTACACGCTTCCTACGCAATTTCATAGAATTACCCTGTAATGGAACACGAAAGTTCTCAACGGCGCGAGCCGGATGAATCGTACAGACCGCCACGTTGAGAAATTTAAGCATAGCCGTAAATACGCGCTGTTTTAGCGCCCGTTAACACAATAATTACTGTTGTGATTATTGCGAACAGCGACAGAGTATACCGTTTTTGTGTGATATCTGTCATGTTTGGGCTACATGTAGCCTCTTTTTGCCACTGATAAGGCTATTTCTCTCCGCAAAAAAATTATCACTCTGCGTGACAATCGCCGCTTTTTTCAGCACTTGAGCGGCGGTCCTCACGCTTTTCCGGACGGAAGAAATGACGGGCTGGAGAAGGGAGGGAGCGCGAAGGAGATGATCCTGACAAAAGGGAGAACCGCGACGGGCCAATCGGCTATCGGCGTTCTGTCGTCAGACGCCGGTAGCCGATCAGGTCGTAAGGGCCAGGTCCGGCTCGACGGGCTGGTCGCCCTGTTCGGCCAGCCAGGCGATCAGTCCCGCATTGTCCAGCGGGCGCGCGTAATAGTAGCCCTGAATAAAGACCACGCCGCGCTGTTGCAGATAACGGAACTGCAAGGCGGTTTCGACCCCTTCGCCCAAGACTTCCAGCTCCAGCTCATGACTGAGCTGGATAATGGCATCCAGAACAGGTGTTCTGCCCTCAAGCGACTCGATGGTGTTGATAAAGCCCCGATCAATCTTGAGATAATCCAGCGTGAAGGTCTGTAAATAGCTCAGCGAACAGTGACCCGTGCCAAAATCGTCAATCGCGACTTTCATGCCGCAGTGACGCAGGTGTTCCAGTTTGCGTGCCACCGCCGCGCCCTCTTTGATCAGGCTGCGCTCGGTCAGCTCCAGCGTGATCAGGAACTGCTTATCCCTGACCTGTTCAGCGAAGTGCAGCATATCGTCGACAAAGTCAGGATGCTGCAGGTGCTCCGCCGCCACGTTAATTCCCAGGTGGAAATGGGGCTCTACCTGCCAGCTCCGGACATCTTCTGCGACCAACGCCAGCAGGTGGCGGGTCAGCGGCACAATCATGCCTTCCGCTTCTGCGGCACCGATAAAAATATCCGGCCGCACGCCGTTGCCGTCCGGGGTTGTCCAGCGCAGCAGCGCCTCAACACCGACGCAGCGCTGCAGCCGGTTGTCATAGACCGGCTGATAGTGCGCCCTGAACTGGCCGCTGGCGATAGCGCGCCGGATCTCATCGCGCCAGGAAATACGTCGCTGCAGCCAGTTCGCCATTATCATCATCAGCAGAATAGAGAAGATTGCCGCCATCGGCATAATGATAAACATCACCTGACGCCAGGCCGAAATCAGCTCCGTGGGCGAGGCTATCAGCGTGACCGTCAGCGGATAGCGCCGGGAGGATGCCTGATAAATCGACGGTTTGAACCAGCTGTCGGCGGCGATTTGCGGATCGCCATAGGAGATGGGCGCACCATCACTGAAATCCATGCTGAAATGGTAGCGATGGGTGCTGCTGATGGCGCGCATAAAATCGATCAGATACTGCCCATCGATCACCGCCCAGAAACTTTCGCCATCAGGCAGGTCGCGCACAAAAATCACGGCGGGACGCGTCGGCACACCGGCGGTACCGGCAATCGACAGGCTCCACCAGGCTTTACCGGTGACGGGGGCATCACGCAGGATCATCGCTTTCAGCGGGGCAGGACGTGAACCATACACCGATGAACAGGCAATTTTTCCCTGCTCCATTTTACCGATAGCGCGAAAGTAGGGATTAAGTGAGCCGATGCGCTGCAGCTGGTTTTCAATCTGGCTGCAGGGCACCTGATCAAACTGGCGCAGCTCGGTAATCATATCCCAGGCGCTGTCGCTCATTCTCTCCGCCTGGGATAGCAGGGTTTCTGCCGCGCTCATCTGCTGCTGATGAACGGTGTGGCGCGCATCCAGTGCGGTAAAAAACAGGCCAATAACCAGAGGCAGCAGGCCGGAGATAATAATCACCAGCCTGGCGTAGTCGCGTTTTCGTTTCAGTAGCGGCACCGCAAAATCCTCTGAATATTATTGGTGTTATCAGGAGGCGCTAATCCGCTGCGCAGAATAACATCTCTCCGGGCGGAGCAGATTAGCGTTTTTGCAATCAATCAGACTGACTCAGGTCAATTATCGAACAGTGCGTATCATTTATGTGACGTTTGTTTTGTCTTTATTGCGATTCAGCGACACAAATTCAGCAGGCAGGACGCGGGGGATAACGGGCGATGCGCAGCGGTGGGCGAAAGGCCCTGCGCCGTCACGGGACGGTCGCAGGGCGGGCGCGTGAATGAAGAATTAATCAGTAAAAAAGATCTGCTTCAGCGCCACTTCCACCCCGCGCAGTTCAGCCAGTCCTTTCAGGCGGCCAATGGCGGAATAGCCGGGGTTGGTGCGTTTATGCAGGTCATCCAGCATCTGATGGCCGTGGTCGGGGCGCATAGGAATGGCCCGCAGGTTGCCCGCCCGACGACGGCGCTGCTCTTCGGCCAGAATGACCCTGATCACCCCCACCATATCGACATCCCCCGCCAGATGCGCCGCCTCATGGAAACTGGCGGGATTCTCTTCACGCTTCGTGGCGCGCAGATGGACAAAGTTGATGCGGTCGGCGTAGGTTTCCGCCATCTCAACCAGCGCATTGTCGGCCCGCACGCCGTAGGAGCCGGTGCAGAAACAGAATCCGTTGTGCAGGCTGTCGACGGTTTCCTTCAGCCACTGCATATCTTCCTGCGTGGAGATAATGCGCGGCAGGCCCAGGATAGGACGCGGTGGATCGTCCGGGTGCACCGCCAGTTTTACGCCAGCCTCTTCCGCCACCGGCACGATGGCGCGCAGGAAGGTCGCCATATGTTCACGCAGTTTTGCTTTGTCGATGCCGTCATACTGCGCCAGCTGCGCCTGAAACTGCTCCAGCGTGTACCCCTCTTCGGCGCCGGGCAGGCCCGCGATGATATTGCGCACCAGCGTGTTTTTCTCTTCCTCGCTCATCGCGGCAAAGCGCGCTCTGGCCGCCTGCTGCTCGGTCGCGCTGTAGTCCTGCTCTGCACCCGGACGTTTTAACAGGCAGAGTTCAAACGCGGCGAACGCGTCGGCATCGAAGCGCAGCGCCTTAGCGCCATCGGGCAGCGTCCAGGCGAGGTCGGTCCGCGTCCAGTCCAGCACCGGCATGAAGTTGTAGCAGACGGTATCAATGCCGCAGGCGGCCAGATTGCGGATCGACTGCTGATAATTGGCGATATAGCGCAGGTAGTCGCCGCGCTGGGTTTTAATCGCCTCGTGAACCGGAATGCTCTCCACGACTGACCAGACCAGCCCTTTTTCCGCCAGCAGGGCCTGCCGGGCTTTGATCTCCTCAACCGGCCAGATCTCGCCGTTGGGAATGTGATGCAGTGCGGTAACGATGCCGGTCGCGCCTGCCTGACGCGCATCATCCAGTGAAACCGGATCGTTCGGGCCGTACCATCGCCAGGTATGTTCCATGTTTGCTCCTTAACTGTGATGTGGCCCAGTGGTCAGGCCGCTGGACCAAGAGTATGATAGTGTGCAAAACAAGGCCGTGATCCGGATCGCAGCATCATAAACTGCATCGGCCAGCGGACCGATTAGGCAGGACAAGAGGAGAGGACAATGACCCTGGCAGCCATTAAAACGGAGCGGCTCTACCGTCAGATAGCCAACGCCATTATGGCCGGTATCACGCGTGGTGACTTTGTCGCTGGCGGGCTGCTGCCGCCGGAGCGCGAGCTGGCAAAACAGCTGGGCGTCAGCCGCTCATCCGTGCGTGAAGCGCTGATTGCGCTGGAGATGACCGGCTGGGTCGATATCCGCACCGGCACCGGGGTGTTTGTCGCCCAGCCGCTGCCGCAGGCCGGGGTTACGCAGGAGAGTGAGGCCTGCAGTCTGCAGGATCTGTTGCAGGCCCGTGAAGCCTTTGAGGGGATGCTGGCGTGCTTTGCCGCCCGAAACGGTACGCCTGCACAGCGGGCGGCACTGCTGGCGCTGGCCGCTGAGCTGCAGCAGCATCAGGAAAACGATGCGGCCTTTCTGGCTAAGGACAAACGCTTCCACCTGCTGATCAGCGAAATGAGTGGCAATGATGTGCTGCGCGACCTGCTGGAACAGCTCTGGAACAAGCGCCACAGCCCCCATGTCGAGCGGCTGGAGCGCCATTTTGCTGAGAACAGCTTTGCGCTGGAGATGAACGCTGACCATCAGCAGATTGCCAGCGCGATTGTGGCGGGGGATGAGGCGGCTGCCCGTCAGGCCATGGAGAACCATCTGCGGCACGTCCAGCAGCGCTTACTTGGTTAAGCCCCGCACCCGTTTAGGTCGCCCGGTGCCCAGCAGAATGGCCAGACGGCTGCCGCCGGGCGTGGTTTCCATCAGGATTTTCGTGATGCTGGTAAGCGGCACCGACAGCAGCATGCCAACCGGGCCCAGCAGCCAGCCCCAGAAGACCAGGGAGAGGAATACCACCAGCGTCGACAGGCCCAGACCCCGGCCCATCAGGCGCGGTTCCAGCATATTGCCAAACACCATATGAATGGCCGTAAACAGGGCGGCCACCATCGCAGCATCAAACAGGCTGTTCAGCAGCAGCGCCTGCAGAAAGGGCGGGATACCGGCAATGATCGGGCCGATGTTGGGAATGAAGTTGAGGATAAACGCCACCACACCCCACAGCAGCGCGAACTTCACATCCAGCAGAAAGAGCGTCAGCCAGACCGCCACGCCGGTGATCAGGCTCACCAGGGTTTTCAGCGCCAGATAGTGGGTCACCCCTTTCAGCGCTTTGTGCAGCCCGGCGATGCGAATCTTGGGATTCACCAGCGCGTTACGCATTTTGTAGGGCAGGTGATGGACCTCAAACAGCATAAAGACGACGGTCAGCACCAGCAGCACGGTGTTAGTCATCGCGCCGGAAAAGCCGCTCAGCGCCACCGTGGCCAGATTCATCATGGTGTTGGGATCGAAATGTTTGATCAGAACGTCGGTTGAGATGTTGAGATGAAAGCCCGCGGCCAGATGCTGCAGCACCGTCATTTTCTGCTCCATGGTGGCGCGCAGCTGCGGGTAGAGATCGGAAAACTCACTCATTGAGCTGGCGATGATGGCGCCCAGCAGCACCATGACGCAGAAGATCACCGTGATCACCAGCCCGATCGCCAGCCCGCGGCGGAAGCCACGCCGCATCAGCATCGTCACCAGCGGGTTGAGTACAATGGCAAAGAAAGCCGCCAGCAGCAGCGGGACCAGAATGTCGGACGCTGCCCGCACCCCGGCGAGGATAATGACCAGCATTGCCAGTTTGATCAGAATATTTTGTCCGATCTTTTCCCGTTGCAGCTCGCTCATTCCCTCTCCCGTGACGTAAATTGGCTGTTGACAGTGTAGCTGAAAGAAAATTAACAATCTGATTTATCAGAGAAACGGTAAAGCGCGGCGGCAGAAGGGGGCCTTAATCAGCGCCACCACACTCCACTTTCGCGGCAGGATTTTTGTCCGGCACGCTGCATCCGGTTGACGGCGCAGCGCCGATACGTCAGTGGTGAAAGCGGGTATAGTCGACGGATAAACCTTATCATACAGCCTGATACGAGCGGGATCTCTCATGCCTGAACAGCCTAAAGTGGAACCGGCCACCCCAACCGGCAACTTCCGTCTCACGCTGCTGATCCTCTCTATTGTGGCCTATAACTTTGCCAGCTATCTCACTATCGGTCTGCCGCTGGCGGTGCTGCCGGGATGGGTACATGACCAGCTGGGATTCAGCGCCTTCTGGGCGGGTGTGGTGATCAGCCTGCAGTATGTGGCGACGCTGCTGAGTCGCCCCCACGCCGGGCGTTACGCCGATCTCTGGGGACCAAAGAAGGTCGTGGTGATCGGGCTGGTGGGCTGCCTGATCAGCGGTCTCTGTATTCTGCTGGCGGCGCTGAGCGACTCGCCGATGACAAGCCTGACGCTGCTCTGTGCGGGACGGGTGATTCTGGGTCTGGGCCAGAGCTTTACCGGCACCGGCACCTCGTTATGGGGCGTTGCGCGGGTCGGTTCGCTGCATATTGGCCGGGTCATCTCATGGAATGGCATCGTCACCTATGGCGCGATGGCGATTGGCGCGCCGCTCGGCGTGGTGATCTTCCGGGCGGGTGGCCTGCTCTGGCTGTCGCTGGTCATTGTCGCTATCTGCGTGGCGGGCATTGTCTGCGCCGTACCGCGTCCGGCCGTCAAAGCCAGCCGGGCCAGGCCGCTGCCGTTTCGTGCGGTGCTGGGAAAAATTGCCGGCTTTGGCGCGATACTGGCGATGGGCTCGGCGGGGTTCGGGGTTATCGCCACCTTTATTACGCTGTTCTATCAGGATAAAGGCTGGGAAGGTGCCGCCTTTGCCCTCTCCCTGTTCAGTGCCGCCTTTGTTGGCACGCGCCTGCTGTTTCCGAATGCCATTAACCGCCACGGCGGCCTGCGCGTTGCCAGCCTCTGCCTGGCGGCGGAAGCTGCCGGACTCTTTCTGGTCGCGGCGGCGGGCGACCCCTGGATGGCAAAAGCGGGCGCGTTTCTGACCGGCGCCGGTTTTTCACTGGTCTTCCCGGCGCTGGGGGTTGTGGCGGTGAAGGTGGTGCCGCAGCAGAATCAGGGCAGTGCGCTGGCGACTTACACCGCGTTTATGGATCTGTCGCTGGGCATTACCGGGCCGATCGCCGGATTTATCATGAACTATGCAGGCGTGTCGCAGGTGTATCTGCTCACGGCGCTGCTGGTCTGCGTTGCGTTTGTCTGCACGCTGCGCCTGCAACGGCGTCAGGCGCTGTCACCGGCAGCCGACGAGACTGCGCCGTAAAACGCGCCCGGGCGGGCCATGTTTTCAGCGCCTGCCAACACCGGGTTCAGGCCTGCAGCAGTTCGATACTGTGACGGATCTGCCGTTCCGTTTCATCCGGTGTCCAGCTGTTGAGCTGGCTTGAGAAGGGCTCAAAGGCGTAGATCCCCTTATAGCCCAGCATCTCCAGCCGTTTAACCTGCACGACGCTGTTCAGCACATCGCTGTCACTCAGCATAATGCGCTCCTCATCGGTCAGCTCAGCGGTGGGCCGCCGATCTTCCACGCCCGACAGGTGAACCAGCCCAATCTGTTGCACGTCGACACCCGTGAGGAACTCCTCTTCCGCCTTTTCATAGAGATGGTGATGGAAGGTATCCAGCACCAGCTTAAAGGGTACGCCGGCGGCGGCGATGAGTCGCTGCGTCTCTGCGGCCGAGCGCAGTGAGCTGACCGGGAATCCCAGCGGCTCCACCAGCCCCTGAATGCCATAATGTTCAAAGCGCGGCGCCAGCTGCTGCATCGCCGCCTGCGTCTCCTGAGGCGACAGGGTAATCCCCTCATTCAGTGGGCACATCACCAGCGCCTTCGCACCCGTCTGCTGTGCGGTCTGCAGCAACAGCTCTGCACGGGTCAGCAGATCCTCATCGATGCGGTTAAACGGATAGAGCGCATTAATGGTGACGATATCAATCTGATATCTGTCGGTCAGGGCGCGCAGCTGCTCGGGCGTCAGATCGTCTGTCACGCTGCCACCCGGCATGTCATTGCGCAACTCAACCTTGCTCAGCCCCAGGCGATGAACCAGCTGAAAAAAGGCCTCCAGCGAGAGCCGGGGAGCAATTTTGCGGTTGATACAGAAACGGGTCGGATCGATAGCCATGTGATTACCCCGAAACAGAAGAAGATTGCGACTAAAGAAAACATTTATTTCATTAATAGTGAATTATGAAATATGGATTATTGGATCTGCCTCGCATTAATTTCATATTTCGTTTCAGCCGGGTGCTGCCTCGCGGGGTTTATCCCGCAGAGAACCGCGCCGTGATGGTCTTAAGCCGCGCCTGCAGGGCTGAGGATTGCGGCAACCGGCGCTCTCCGGACGTCAGGAGCGCACCAGGCGCAAGCCGACGGAGAAAATGCGATCTGTGCCGCTAAAAGCAAATCTTCCAAAAAGAATTATTTGAAAAATTTATTCCAATGCAATAGCTTCATAGCACGCTTTCAGCTTTGCCTGGTCAGGCAGCGCGGCAGGTCGCATGGTTCGTCTGCAGGGAACTTAACCATCTAAAGAGGCAACATCATGACAATCACAGGTAACTTTATTGGCGGCAAAATTACGTTCAGCGCCAGCAACGAAACCATTCCTGTTTACGACCCGGCAACCGGCAAAGTGGTACGTGAACTGACGCAGAGTACCGCCGATGAAGTGGCTCAGGCGATTGGTGTCGCGCATGCGGCCTTTGCCGAATGGTCGAAAACCTCACCCCTGCGCCGTGCCCGTGTCCTGTTCAACTTTAAGGCCCTGATGGAGCAGCATCGTGACGAGCTGGCGGCACTGATTGTTTCTGAGCATGGCAAAGTCTGGTCTGATGCGCTGGGTGAACTGACGCGTGGCATTGAAGTGATTGAGTTTGCCTGCGGCATCCCGCACCTGCTGAAAGGCGAATACTCCCCTAACGTCGGCGGCGGCGTTGACAGCTATTCGCTGATGCAGCCGGTCGGCGTCGTGGCGGGCATTACGCCGTTTAACTTCCCGGCGATGGTGCCGCTCTGGATGTTTCCGATCGCACTGGCCTGCGGCAACACCTTTGTCCTCAAGCCACCGGCACTGGACCCCTCGGCGTCTGTGCGGATGGCTGAACTGCTGACCGAGGCGGGCCTGCCTGATGGGGTCTTCAACGTGGTGCACAGCTCAAATGAAGACGCGGAGCAGCTCTACAAAGATCCGCGTATCGCCGCCGTCAGCTTTGTCGGTTCCTCCGGCGTGGCTGAGCACATCTACAAAACCGCCAGCGCGCATGGCAAACGGGTGCAGGCGTTTGGCGCGGCGAAAAACCACGCCATCGTGATGCCGGATGCCGATCTGGATGCCACCGTCAACGCCATCATGGGCGGTGCCTTTGGTTCTGCCGGTGAACGCTGCATGGCGCTGCCGGTCGTGGTCGCCGTGGGCGATGATACCGCCGACAAGCTGATTGCCCGCCTGACCCCGCTGGTGCAGGCACTGCGCATCGGCCCCGGTATGAATCAGGGGGCTCTGGAGAATGAGATGGGGCCGGTGGTTTCAGCGGCGCACCAGAAGAAGGTGCTGGGCTACATCGACAAAGGCGAACAGGAAGGCGCGAAGCTGGTGGTCGATGGGCGTCATGTCCAGGTCGAAGGGCATGCTGAGGGATACTACGTCGGCGGCACGCTGTTTGATAACGTCACCTCTGACATGGTGATCTGGCGTGAAGAGATTTTTGGTCCGGTGCTGAGCATCATGCGCGCGGCGGATTACGACAGTGCGCTGCAGCTGGTTAACAGCCATGAGTTTGGCAATGGCAGCGCCATTTTCACCAGCAACGGTCACACCGCGCGTGACTTTGTGCAGAACGTTGAAGCGGGCATGGTGGGCGTCAACGTGCCGGTTCCGGTGCCGATGGCATTCCACAGCTTTGGCGGCTGGAAGCGCTCGGTGTTTGGCGCGCTCAACGTGCACGGGCCGGATGGCGTGCGCTTCTACACCCGCATGAAAACCGCCACCGTGCGCTGGCCATCCGGTCAGCAGACCGTGTCTGAATTCAGTATGCCGACCTTAGGCTGATTTATTTCCACGCTGGCAGGATGCGCGACCGGCAGATCACTCTGCCGGTCTTTCTGTTCGCAGGCGGGCTGCACGTCACGCCAGCGCGGCAACTGCAGCGATAACCGTGACAGAGAGGAGGATCAGGATGTCTTTACTGTCGAAAGCCCAGGCCCCTGATGCGCAGGGTCGTATTCAGCATGTGACGCCTGAACGCGCCGGCTGGCGCTATGTCGGGTTTGATGCTTATCTGCTGAAAAAAGGGGAAACCCTGCACCTTACCAGCGGGGATAAAGAGCTCTGTCTGGTGCTGGTGGCCGGACTCGCCTCGGTGAAAACCCGTCACGCGGCGTTTCCCGGGATTGGACAGCGCATGTCGCCCTTTGAGCGCGTGCCGCCTTACTCCGTTTATGTGCCGCACGATGATGAGGTGGTGGTTTACGCGGACAGCGATCTGGAGCTGGCGGTCTGCAGCGCGCCCGGTCACGGGCATCTGCCTGCACGACTGATTACGCCCGCGGACGTGGGCGTTGAGCATCGCGGCAAAGGGCGCAATCAGCGTCTGGTGCACAATATTCTGCCCGATGACAAACCGGCTGACAGCCTGCTGGTGGTCGAGGTTTATACCAATGAGGGCGACACCAGCTCTTACCCCAGCCACAAGCATGATGAAGAGAGTGAAAACGAAACCCTTCTGGAAGAGACCTACTATCACCGTTTCGATCCGGAACCCGGCTTCGCCATGCAGCGCGTTTATACCGACGATCGCTCACTGGATGCCTGTATGGCACCTTACAATCGCGATGTGGTGATGGTGCCGCGCGGCTATCACCCGGTTGCGACGCTGGCGGGATACAACAACTACTATCTGAACGTGATGGCGGGGCCTGTGCGGCTGTGGAAGTTTACCTGGGAGAAAGATCACGCCTGGGTGAACAGCGAGAATTATCCGCGTAACACCTAGCCTACGGCGGCGTCAGAAAAGCAGTCTCTCAGCTATAAGGGCAGCGGGTCACGCTGCCCTTTTTTGCGCCCTGAAATCAGCTGGTGCCGGCGTTGTTGAGCGCCAGCGACACAGCCAGCGTCTGCGCCAGGCAGAGAGAGGCAACCTGTGAACGGAAGCCATCCACCTGGGCTTCACGCACGACAAAGCAGACGTCGCTGAAGGCGGCCAGCGGACTGACCTGGCTGTCGGTAATTGCAATCTGATGTGCGCCGCGTCGGGCGCCCATCTCCACCACTTCGACCGCTTCACGCGCATAGGGTGAATAGCTGATGGCAATCACCACATCTTTAGGATTAACGAGGCTGAGCTGCTCGGTAAACATCCCGCCCAGGCCATCAATTAAAAACGCGCGCCGCTCCAGATGACGCAGCGCGTAGACCAGATAGGAGGCGACGCTGAAGGAGCGGCGCAGGCCAATCACATAGATGTTCTCGGCCTCGCTCAGCAGTTTTACCGCCTTGTTCAGCTGTTCAGGATTCACCTGCATCGCCAGCTGCTGCAGCGCCTGGCTGTTTACCATCGTAAAAACGTTGAGGATCTCCGACGGGCTCTCAGGGGCGCTGGCGTTGTCATCGGTGGATGTCTGACGGAACAGACGCGCACGCTCGGTGTAGTTGACCGTCTCTTCCATCAGGTGCTGACGAAAAACCTGTTTCATTTCGTTGAAACCGCTGAAGCCAAAAGCATTAGCAAAGCGAATCAGGGTAGAGGGGGGCACATCGGCCTGCTGGGCAATCGAGGCGACGGTATCAAACGCAATACTGTTACTGTTATCAAGAATGTAGCGCGCAACCTGTTTAAGACGTTTGCTCAGCGTTTCGTAGCGGCGACGAATATCGTCCTGCAACAGAGAAAGTTGGGTGGGATTATTGTTCATCACTTCTGCCCGAATAATTAGAATAATGGCTGTATAATGAGCGCTATAGTATCAGATGGATGGAAAATTTCATTTGTTTGCGTCAATCGCGCGGTTTATTTCATGGCTTTATGAAATGGTTCACAGATTGGCTTGAGAGCCCGGAACGCGCCTCTTCACAGGCGATAAGCGGGTGAAAACCGGCGTTAAATATCTGTGGCGGGTGAGAAATGCGGTCAGGATCTCTCTGGCAACAACGCATCAGCCAGATGAGCAGGGAACACGGTCAGAAGAGGAAAGCGTCCCGCGTCAGGGATGACGCGGGCCGAGCATGCCATGGATGGCGGGTGTCGCGTCTTTCCGATCTGACCATGTTCCCGGCGCCTGCACTTTCTCAAAGCGGCTTTTAGCAGAACAGCATCAGGCGCGCGCCGCGCGCCAGTATTCAATCAGCCGCAGATAGTTACCTTTGACGCGCGCAATCAGCGCCTGATCGTCCAGTTCCCCCTGCAGCCACTCGCGTGAAGGCTGACCAAAAATAGTCCGGCCCACCGCAAAGCCTTTTACCCAGGGCGCGCTGGCCGCCGCGGCAAAACCCGCTTTCAGCGTCTCTTCGGGCGCATCCAGACCCAGTAGCAGAATGCCGCGACAGTAAGGGTCCTGCTGCTCAATCAGCGTGCCGATCGCCTCCCAGCACGCTGCGGACAGCGGCGGCAGTTTCCACCAGTCAGGCTGGATGCCCAGAGTGTAAAAATGGCGCAGAATGTCCACGTAATAGGCTTCATTCCTGTCCGGATTGCTCTCAGGCAGGATCACTTCCAGCAGCAGCTCATGGCCGCTTTTGTTACAGCCCTGCCAGACATCGAGTATCAGATCATCCTGCTCTTTGCGCAGTTCTGCGCTGTCGTGAGGATGGTAAAACACCAGACACTTCACCACATGCTCAGCGGGCCAGTCGATCAGCTGCGAACCGATATTGCCATGCTCCAGACGCAGCGGACGCGAGCCGGGCTGCTCAATCGGACGGCCAATCCACCACTGCTTACCGGTAATCGCATTCAGCGCTTTCTGCCCGTAGGTGGTATCCGCCAGAATCCCGCTTTTATTCTCTAACCCCGCCTCTTCGGCAGCCTGCTGAGCAGCTTTCAGCAACAGCAGCTTCAGCGGTGGGATCCGGCTGGCCTCCACGCCCGCCTCCTGTGCCATCTCCGCCAGCTGTTTGCGGTGGTCAAAGGCGAAAACATTCAGCTCCGGCCACTGCTGTTTGCGGGTGGTGACCCGGTGCAGATGATTCAGACGGCTGTCGAGATCGGGACGCTTCACCGCATCGTCGCGGCTCAGGAAATCATCCAGTTCGGCTTTGGTCGGCATGGCGGGTGCACAACCGTGACGTGAGACTACCAGCGCCCCACAGGCATTGGCGTAACGGCACGCCTGCTCCCAGCCTTCATCATTCAGCCAGCCGCGCAGCAGTCCCGACATAAAGGCGTCACCTGCACCCAGCACGTTGAGTACGTCGACGCGCACGCCGGTGTGCAGGCGGGTCTCTTCCCAGCTATCCGGGATCGCTCCCTCAAACACCACGCAACCCAGCGGACCGCGTTTGCAGACCAGCGTCGCCTGACTCGCCTGACGCACATTTTTCAGCGCGGTCAGGGTCTCCGTGCTGCCACCGGCGATGTGAAACTCCTCTTCGGTGCCCACGATCAGATCGAAATAGTGCACCACTTCCTGCAACTGCTGCGTCACCTGGGAGGATTCAATGAAACGCGTTTCACCGTCACCCGGCGAGGTCAGCCCCCACAATACCGGGCGGTAATCGATATCCAGCGCGGTGCGAAGGCCGTTCTGGCGGGCAATCTGCAGCGCTTTCAGCACCGCTTCACGGGTCTGCGGATGGGAGAGGTGGGTGCCGGTCACCGCCACGGCGCGGGCTGAGGTAATGAAAGCCTCATCCACGTCATCCGGCACCAGGCCCATATCGGCGCAGTTATCGCGGTAGAAAATCAGCGGAAAAGTCTCTTCATCTTTGATGCCGAGGATCACCAGCGCGGTCAGGCGCCGCGGATCGGTAATCAGCGCATCCGTGTTACAGCCGACGCGCTGCAGTTCTTCACGCAGAAAGCGGCCATTGTGCTCATCCCCGACCCGCGCCAGCATGGCCGATTTCAGCCCCTGAATCGCGGTGCCATAGGCGACGTTGCCTGACGATCCGCCCAGATACTTCGCAAAGGAGGTGACATCTTCCAGCCGTGCTCCAATCTGCTGACCATAAAAATCAACGGCAATACGCCCGATACAAATCACATCAAGCGGCTTCTGTTGTGCATTCATACCTGTGGTTTCCTTCTGTGACTGGCAGAGCCGGCGGGCAAAACGCGCGACGTCAGATGCGCGTTGCGTTCGGGTCTGTAAGAGCCTGACTGGCGATGAGGGCAGTATGAGGAATAAAAATTCCACATTCAATGTGAAATGAAATATCCATCGCAAATTTGTGAACCAGGTAAAAATCCTGAATCTCCTCTCTCGGCCTGGGTGCTGAGAGGATGATGCCCGCTGCAGCGGGGGCGTGAAGGCGAACGCACCTGTTGGCGTGCTGTTCAGCCAGGCGGTGGCAACGGAATGAATTTTTTTATCGTACCCGGCTCATGGCTAAACGTTCCGCTTTTCACCCTCGCGACAGCCCGCCAGGGCTGACGCAGCGGCTAAATTTGATCTCACTCGCAAAATGAAATGTTTCTTCTGTAAGCGTGTTTTATGAAAAATATATTTGTTTATAATCGCCTCACGTTTCAGTTATTCCGGTCGCCTTTTCCGCCGATGACAGCGCCTGGCGCGGTGTTACGGGAGTCGGGGTCCGCCAGCATGTAAAGGAAAAGCATATGGGCACAATCAGACTGACCACGGCACAGGCGCTGGTTAAATTTCTGGATAACCAGTTCATTGATGTTGATGGCACTGAGACGAAATTCGTCAAAGGCATCTTCGCCATCTTCGGTCATGGCAACGTGCTGGGGCTGGGCCAGGCGCTGGAACAGGATAGCGGCGATCTGGTGGTCTGGCAGGGGCGTAATGAGCAGGGGATGGCCCATGCCGCTACGGGCTTTGCCCGTCAGTCACTGCGCCGGCAGATTATCGCCTGCAGTTCGTCAGTGGGACCGGGTGCAGCCAACATGATCACCGCCGCGGGTACCGCGACGGCCAACCGCATTCCTCTGCTGCTGCTGCCCGGCGACGTCTTCGCCACGCGCCAGCCCGATCCGGTGCTGCAACAGATTGAACAGAGCTACGACCTCAGCATCAGCACCAACGATGCGTTCCGCGCAGTCAGCAAATACTGGGACCGCGTCAGCCGCCCGGAGCAGCTGATGTCCGCCTGTATCAACGCCATGCGGGTGCTGACCGATCCCGCTGAAACCGGTGCGGTTACCCTGTCGCTGCCGCAGGATGTGCAGGGCGAAGCCTGGGATTACCCCGACTACTTCTTCCACAAACGGGTGCACCGGCTCGATCGCCGCCTGCCCGTCGCCGCGCAGCTGGCGGATGCGCTGACCCTGATTTCCCGCAAGCGTAAACCGCTCATTATCTGCGGCGGCGGGGTAAAATATTCTGAGGCGGGTGAGGCGCTGCGCCAGTTTGCCGAGCGCTATCAGATCCCCTTTGCGGAAACCCAGGCGGGCAAGGGCACGCTGGTTTCTGACCATCCGCTGAATGTCGGCGGCGTCGGTGAAACCGGCTCGCTGGCCGCTAACCTGCTGGCGAAAGAGGCCGATCTGGTGATCGGCATCGGCACCCGCTATACCGACTTCACTACCGCCTCCAAATGGATTTTCCGCCATCCTGATGTCAGCTTCCTGAACATCAACGTCAGCAACTTCGACAGCTACAAGCTGGATGGCGTGCAGCTGCTGGCCGATGCCCGTGAGGGGCTGACGGCGCTCACCGCCGGGCTGGCATCACAGCACTACAGTAACGACTGGGGCAGCCAGATTGAAGAGGCGCAGAGCCAGCTGCTGAAAGAGACGCAGCGCGTCTATCAGGTGGCCTGGCATGATGGCGACTTTGTGCCGGAGATTGCGGATCATCTCGACCGCGACGCGGTGTTTGCTGAGTTTAACCAGCTGACCCACTCCTGGCTGACGCAGAGCAGCGTGCTTGGCACCCTGAATGAACAGCTGCCCAAAGAGGCAGTGGTGGTGGCGGCGGCGGGCAGCCTGCCGGGTGACCTGCAGCGCGTCTGGCGCACCAAAGATTACAACGCCTACCACGTCGAATATGGCTACTCCTGCATGGGCTATGAGGTCAATGCCGCGCTGGGCGTGAAGCTCGCTCAGCCGCAGCGTGAGGTCTATGCGCTGGTCGGGGATGGCTCCTTCATGATGCTGCACTCCGAACTGGTTACCTCCATTCAGGAGGGGGCGAAGATCAACGTGGTGCTGCTGGATAACATGACCAACGGCTGCATCAATAACCTGCAGATGGAACATGGCATGGACAGCTTCACCACCGAGTTCCGCTTCCGCAACCCGGAAGGGGGCAGGCTCGATGGCGGCTTTATCCCGGTTGATTTCGCCGCGATTGCCGCAGGCTATGGCTGTAAGACCTACCGGGTTACCACGCTTGAAGAGCTCAGGGCGGCGCTGGAAGATGCCCGCACCCAGACGATTTCTACCCTTATCGACATCAAAGTGCTGCCAAAAACCATGATCCACAAATATTTCAGCTGGTGGCATGTCGGGGTAGCGCAGGCTTCGCAGACCGAACGCGCCCAGGCGGTAGCGGACAAGCTCAACACGCATCTCGGCCAGGCGCGAAAATATTAATTTCAGGGCCATATCGCGGCCCGTTTTCCTCTTCTCCGTACGAACCCTACACAGGTGTAATTATGACTTTGAAACTTGGCGTCATCGGTACAGGTGCAATCGGTCAGGAACATATTCGTCGCTGCAGCCACGTGCTGCAGGGGGCACAGGTGGTGGCGGTCTCTGACATTAATGTCGAGGGTGCGCGTGCCGCCCTGCAGCGCCTGAACATTGAAGCGGAGGTTTTCCAGAACGGTCACGACGTGATTCAGTCACCGGATGTCGAGGCGGTGCTGGTCACCTCATGGGACCCCACCCATGAAGAGTTCACCCTGGCGGCGATTGCCGCCGGAAAGCCGGTGTTCTGCGAGAAGCCGCTGGCGATGAGTGCCGAAGGCTGCCGCCGGGTGGTGGAGGCGGAGATGAAGGCGGGAAAACGGCTGGTGCAGGTCGGCTTTATGCGGCCTTACGATGCAGGCTACCGCGCGCTGAAAAAAGTGATCACCGATGGCGATATTGGTGAGCCGCTGATGCTGCACTGCGCGCACCGCAACCCAACGGTGCCGGAGAACTACACCACGCCGATGGCGATCACCAACACCCTGATCCATGAGCTGGATGTGCTGCGCTGGCTGACAAATGATGACTACAAAACGGTGCAGGTGGTCTTCCCGCGCGTCACATCGAAGACGCACGGGCAGCTGAAAGATCCACAGATTGTTCTGTTCGAAACCCGGAAAGGGGTGCGCATCGACGTCGAGATTTTTGTGAACTGCGCCTACGGCTACGACATCCAGTGTGAAGTAGTGGGGGAGGAGGGCATTGCGCGTCTGCCCGAACCCTCCTCCGTGCAGCTGCGCAAAGAGGCGCGCCTGTCGAACACGATCCTGGTCGACTGGAAAGATCGTTTTATCGAGGCGTATGACGTGGAGCTGCAGGCCTTTATTAATGACATCAGAGCAGGCCAGCTGACCGGTCCTTCGGCCTGGGATGGTTTTGCCGCCTCGGTAGCCGCCGATGCCTGCATCAAAGCGCAGAACAGCGGGGCGATTGAGCCGGTAGAGATGCCGCCGCGTCCTGATTTCTATCGCTGATTCAGCCCTGTATGCGGCCTCGCCGCGCTCCGTCCGGGAATAAGATGATGAACAAAGAAAATGTAAAACTGGCGATCGCGCCGATTGGCTGGACCAACGATGACATGCCAGATCTCGGCCATGAAAACACCTTTCAGCAGACCGTCAGTGAGATGGCGCTGGCAGGCTTTACCGGCAGCGAAGTGGGCAGCAAATACCCGCGCGATCCGGCGATCCTGAAACCGATGCTCGATATCCGCGGCATCGAAATCTGCAACGCCTGGTTCAGTACCTTCTTCGCCAACGGCGATAAAGCAAAAACCATCGATGAGTTCATCAATCACATGAACTTTCTCCATGCAATGGGGGCGCGGGTGATTGGCTGCTCTGAGCAGAGTAAAAGCATTCAGGGCACCCCGCTGGCGGTGTTTGAGCAGAAACCCATTTTCAGTGATGAGGAGTGGCAGTTAACGGCCGACGGCTACAACGAACTGGCACGCCTCGCAGCAGAGAAGGGGATGCGCGTCACGCTGCATCACCATATGGGCACCGGCATTCAGACCACCGAAGAGATTGACCGCTTTATGGCCATGACTGACGATCGGGTCGGACTGCTCTATGACACCGGCCACATCTACTACTCCGAGGGGTCACAGCAGCAGATGCTGGCGGTGCTGGAGAACTATCTGCCGCGCATCTTCCATGTTCATCTCAAGGATGTACGTGATGAGGTGGTCGCAGCGGTTCGCGAGAATCACCTCTCCTTCCTGGAGGGGGTGAAAAAGGGCACCTTCACCGTTCCGGGTGATGGCGTAATCGACTTTAAGCCGGTGTTTAAAATTCTGGATGAGTATGGCTATCAGGGCTGGATGGTCGTGGAAGCGGAGCAGGACCCGGCACTGGCTAATCCGTTTGAATATGCGGTCAAAGCGCGAAAATATATTCGTGAGAATGCGGGGTTATAAACAGCTCTGAGAATGCTGGCCTCCCTGCAATGCAGAGAGGCCAGCGATCGGCTTATTTCAGCGAGATGCTCTTCACGATGTTGTCAGCATCGCTCTGCGCCTGCTGCTGATTATCGCCTGGCAGCGTAATCTGCAGCGTCACCAGCTTGCCGTCGACCTTCGCCAGCACCACCGAGGACCATGAGGTCTGGTTGTTGGCAGAGATCACCGTATCCAGCTGCTGAGCAGGCTGATCTTTCAGCGTTACCGCTTTGTTCGACACCACCTGCAGCTGCGGGTCGCGGTTACGCTGCTGCTGCTCCATACGCTGCGACAGCACATCCAGCGCTTCGCTGGTCGGCTCACCGGCAATCACGATGATGGCGCGGGCACCGGTTTCATCCGCATAGACATGCATATTAGTCGTCTGCGAACCCAGTTTGCCGCTTTTGTCTGACATGCCTGGCGGCAGTGAGAAGCTCAGTTTGCCATCCATCAGCGTCACGGTTTGCGCCGACTGACTGGCGCTGACGCCGTTGTCATTCGCCGCGTCATCTTTCTTCTGATCGCAGGCTGCTAAGCCCAGAACCAGTAAGCCCATTCCTACATATTTCACCAGGTTACGCATCAGAATCCCTTTTTAAATTTCCGGTCAGGCATCAGTACAACAGGAATCAGGCTGCAAACGCAACCTGATGATTGTCAGAAGATCTTAGCGGGTAATGGCGGAAAAATGTATGGCGGATTAGCCGAAATTTACCTGGCGGGCAGTCTGGCGCTCAGCCAGACGTTTCAGCGCGGCGTTAAGCAGCACACCGTAAGCGGGCAGGAAGAAGACCATGCAGATCAGCACCTTGAAGCTGTAATCCACCAGCGCAATCTCCACCCAGTGCTGCGCCATAAACGCATCGGGACTTTTATAGAAGGCGATAAAGAAGAAGGCCAGCGTATCGCTGATATTCCCCAGGAACATGGCACAGCCCGGTGCGACCCACCACTGCGGCAGGCGGCGCAGCCGGTTGAAGACGTGAACGTCGAGGATCTGGCCCAGCGCGTAGGCCATAAAGCTGGCGCAGGCGATGCGAGCCACGAACAGGTTCATCTCTTTCAGTGCCTGCCAGCCCTGCCACTCTCCCTGATAAAACAGCGACGAAACGCCGTACGAGATAAACAGCGCCGGGATCATCACCGCCAGGATAATACGACGGGCCAGCGGTGCGCCAAAAATACGCACGGTGAGATCGGTCGCCAGGAAGATAAACGGAAAGCTGAACGCGCCCCACGTGGTGTGGAAGCCAAAGACAGAAACAGGCAGCTGAACCAGGTAGTTGCTCGATGTGATCACCAGCAGGTGAAACAGCGACAACCAGAAAAGCGCATACATGCGCTGACGCGAAGAAAATGCGAGCATAGTCAACCTTTTTAATGTTGGGGTGAGGGAACCCATTGCGGGACACCGTTCGGGCGGTGCCAGGCAGTTTTATGAGCAAAAAGCGGCGGCATATTACCGCGTTGTGCTTTTTATGCAATGGTTAATTTTAGCGCAATCGTTATCGCCTTGCGTCACGGTCAGCACGCGCTAGAATGAGCGCCCCTGACCTGAAGCGAGTTGAATATGAGCGATCTTTTTTCCTCTGCCGACCATCAGCTGGATGCCCGCGGCCTGCGTTGCCCGGAGCCGGTGATGATGGTGCGCAAAACCGTACGTGGCCTGCAGGAGGGTGAGACCTTGCTGATCATCGCCGACGATCCCGCCACAACCCGCGATATTCCCGGCTTTTGCCGCTTTATGGAACATGGTCTGCTGGCGCAGCAGACGGAGACGCTGCCCTATCAGTTTCTGATCCGCAAAGGGATGGCGGGATAACCCCAGCCGCACCGGCCGCTGTTATCCCCGGCCCTTCAGGCCGGCGCCGCGCGCTCAGTCACGGTGGCGCAGCAGGCGCAGCGCGTTGGCCGTCACCAGCGCGGTCGCACCGGAATCCGCCAGCACCGCCAGCCAGAGTCCGGTCAGGCCCAGCAGGGTCGTGACCAGAAAAATCGCCTTCAGCCCCAGCGCAATGCCGATATTCTGACGGATAATGCGGCGTGTCCGGCGCGCCAGCGCAATCATCGGGGCCAGTTGCGTGAGCTGATTCCGCGTCAGCGCCGCATCGGCCGCTTCCAGTGCCACATCGGTGCCGCTGCCCATGGCAATGCCCAGCGTTGCTGCTTTCATTGCCGGTGCATCATTGATGCCATCCCCGACCATCGCCAGCGGCTGCTGCTGACTCAGCTCACGGATAGCGGACACTTTATCGGCGGGCAGCAGGCTGGCGCGATAATCGATCCCCAGCTCGCGGGCGAGCGTCGCGGCGGCGCGCGGGTTATCGCCGGTCAGCATCAGGCTCTCAATGCCGAGCCGGTTCAGCCCCTGAATGGCCGCCACTGCATCGCTACGCAGCCGATCGCGCAATGCCAGCGCACCCAGCGCCTCACCGTCGCGCATCAGCACCACCAGGGTGTTACCTTCCTCCTCCTGCTGCGCAATCTGCCTGCGCTGCTGTGCGGTCAGCCCTGGCGCATGAGCGGGCGTCAGCAGTTCAATCTGCTGCTCTGCTACCCGGGCCCGGATACCGCGCCCGGCCAGAACCTGCTGATCCCGTGCATCCGGCATCGGCAGATGACGCGCCTGGGCGGCCGCCACAATGGCGCTGGCCAGCGGATGGGTCGCCCCCTGTTCGGCTGCGGCGCTCAGCGCCAGCATCTCCGCTTCACTGGCCGCGCCAAAGCGCAGGATCTGTGTCAGCTGCGGTTTGCCCGGCGTCAGGGTGCCGGTTTTATCAAACGCGACTTTGCGCAGCGAACTCAGCCGCTCCAGCGCCGCGCCGCCTTTGATCAGTGCACCCTGCCGTGCCGCCGCCGCCAGCCCGGAGGTAATGGCCGCAGGGGTGGAGATCACCAGCGCACAGGGACAGCCGATCAGCAGCAGGGTCAGGCCTTTGTAGATCCACGGCTGCCAGTCGCCTGCGCCGAGCAGGGGCGGCACCACCATCACCAGCAGCGACAGCAGCATCACCAGCGGCGTGTAGAGACGACTGAACTGGTCGATAAAGCGCTCGACCGGGGCACGGTGTGTCTCCGCCTCTTCAATCAGCTGCAGGATACGGTCAATAGCGCTTTCACCCGGTTCCGACACCACTTCCAGCTCCACCTGGCGATCCACGCTGGTGGCACCGGCGGGAATCGTTTCGCCGCTGGCTCGCGTGACCGGCAGTGACTCACCGGTCAGCGCGCTCTCATCGAAGCTGGCGAGCGGGCTGATTAACCGGCCGTCGACCGGCAGTCGGCTGCCCGCCGCCACTTCAATCCGATCGCCGGGGCGCAGCGCCGCGAGGGGAACTTCCGTGCGCTGACCCTGTTGCAGGCGGATCGCAGATTCAGGCCGTAACGCCATCAGGCGGGTCACCCCACTGCGCGCTCTGGCGGCGGCATAGCCTTCCAGCTGTTCACCCAGCTGAAACAGCAGCAGCACCACCGCCGCTTCGGCGTGGGCGCCAATGATCAGCGCGCCCGCCGACGCCAGCGTCATTAATGTTTCGATGGTAAACGGCGATCCGCTGCGCAGACGCTGCCAGGCGCCGCGTGCCACCGGCGCCAGCCCGATGAGCGTGGTCAGCACAAACAGCCGATCGCCCCAGGCGGGCGCGAACTGGCCGAGAACGCTGCTGAGCAGCACCAGCAGCGCCAGTAAAAGCAGCATCCGGTTTTGCTGCCAGCCCGGACGGGCGGCGGGAGTGACTGAGGAGGCTGATGAGGCCGTCAGCTCAAATCCGGCTTTTCTGACCGCCTGTTCGACAGCGTTCCGGACATCCTGGCTGGCGCTGACGACGAGCTTCTCACTGCTGAACAGGACGCGGGCGTCGGTGACGCCGCTTATCTGGCGCACGGCCGTCTCAATGGTGCGGGCGCAGCCGGGGCAATCCATCCCGCTGACCTGCCAGCTAAAGGGGGAACCGGCGTCTCGCCGGTCGCTTTCCTCTGCGGCGTCGGCCTCCGTGCCAGGGCTGCTGTTGCTTTCACAGCAGCAGCCTGCCGTATCAGCCGTTACGGGTGTCGCAGCATGAACAGAAAGGGAGAGGGGACGGGCCTGGCGAACCTGGCACAGCGGTTTTGCTGCAGCGTGACTGGCACGGGGTTTGCCACAGCCACAGGCGTGATGTTGGTGCATATGACCTCCGGAGCGTAAGAAGAGCGGGATGAGCCATGCAGCTCATCCCTTATCCTACACTCTGGAGTGGACTCCAGAGTCAAGCCGCTTTTATCACACCACCCACAAGGAGCGCACGATCATAAAGTGACCGGCAAAATAGCAGGCGGCGACGATGGCGCTGTCGGCGGTGAAGCGACGACGGTAGTGAGAGACAAACCAGATGATGTTTGCCAGCAGCAGCAGCGCTGAACCCACCATGATGGAGAAGCTGTAATCCGTCGGACGGAAGAAGTACTGCTCGGTGGCGATCCAGGTCATGACCAGGGTCATGCCGATGAAGGTGCAGACGGGCCAGCGCAGATCTTCCAGTCGGCTCCACAGCACGCCAATCAGGGCGACACCGATGATCAGCAGCGTCAGCGGGATCGGCCAGAAGAAGGTCATGGTCATGCTGGCGGCGAAGCAGAGCGTATAGAGCAGATGCGACAGGAAAAAGGCCCCTACGGCATAGAGCATCTGCTGACGCGGCAGCAGCGTCAACGCATCACCGATCAGGGTTGCGATCAGCCCCGCCAAAATCAGGTAGTCCGTGGTCTGCAGCACCGGTGCCTGCCAGGCCAGACCCACCAGCAGCAGCAGGGTGACCGGTTTAAACAACCAGCGTTGCCACTGCGGGCCGCGATAGGTGGCATCGACATAGAGCCAGCCGGAGAAAAGGACAGCGAGGAAAGACCAGAGCATTGTTTCTCCCTTTTTTATTCAGAATGATGAAAGATCCCAAAATATCCCTTCCAGTTTAGGTTACGCCTCAGAGATGTGACAATCAGGCAACTCTGGTTGTATCCTTTGCTCCCTGTTTCATCATCTCCTCAGGCACAGATTCACCATGAGTAAACCCCCGCTGATTTTTATTATCGTCCTGGCGGTTATCGCCGTGCTGGCCACGCGTCAGTTCATCAAGCAACGCCGCGAAGGCGCGGTCAATGACGCGTCTCCGGTGCGGGCGTTGCAGGCTGAAGTCAGAACCAAACGGGAATTTCCGGCACCCAATCGCCGTTCACGGCAGCGGGAAGTGATCGCCGGCGAAGAGATGCGGTATGAAGCCCTGTTTCATCCGCTGAACGGGGCCAGCGATATTAAGGTGCAGATTAAAGAGGCGGAGTACCATCAACTGGATAAAGGGGCGAGGGGCGAACTGAAGATGCAGGGCACGCGCTTTATCAGCTTCACGCCCGTGCAGTAACTGGCGGGCGTGACGCCCGCCCGGCACTATTTTTTGCGCGGGAAATGTTTCTTCTGCCAGGCGACCAGCTCGAAAACCCCGAACAGAAAGACTTTGATCTGGGTGACGCGATCGATAGGCGGCGCATCTTTAGTCTGCGTGGCGCGCAGCAATACCAGCTGCAGACCGTGCATCATGATCATGAAGAACAGCGCCACGTTGATAAAGTAAGTCAGCGGTTTCGGGTAGGGATGCACCACGTTAGCCAGTAAAAATCCCCACACGCAAAGCATCAACAGACGCCCCAAATTAAGTAACATCCTGCGTCTCCTGTTGACGTTGATACAAACGATAAGCCACCTGTCCGGCTATTTTCTCGCGATAAAGATCCCACGCTGGCGGCACCGGCGGTGCGCCATTTTCCACTTCGCTCTCGACATAAATCAGCGCCTGATCGGCCAGCCAGTGATTCTGCTCCAGCAACTGCAGCGTCTGCGCCAGCAATCCCTGACGAAACGGCGGGTCGATAAACACCACATCGAAGGGTTCGCCCGGCTGCGCCAGCCAGTTTAGCGTATTGGTCTGGATGACGGTGCCGTTGCTGGCGCGCAGGGTCTGCAGATTTTTTGTCAGCTGCTGCGCCACCGGGCGTTCCAGCTCCAGCAGGGTCGCCGATCCAGCATAGCGTGACAGCGCTTCCAGGCCTAATGCGCCGCTTCCGGCAAAGCAGTCGAGGCAGCGCGCCTCGGGCAGCACCGGGGCCAGCCAGTTAAACAGCGTCTCTCGCACCCGGTCGGTGGTGGGGCGCAGTCCGGCACTGTCCGGCACCGGCAATTTACGTCCGCGCCACTGGCCGCCAATGATGCGGATCTGCCCGGTTCCGCCTGTACTGCGGGGGTTTTTATTCATCTTGCTCACAACTCGTCATAATTTGTTGCGTAGTTTAACGGGCGAATCGGTGAGAAGAAACGTTAAAAAAGGGTGCTGTGGTGAGCTGGCTGGAAAGTGTTAGACTACTGAGTTGCTGAAGTCATGCATTATTCTGCGGTTTACGCCGGTCTGGCGATGACCAACTTTCATTGATTTACCCCTGGAAACCCTGCGCGACCGGGACAAAGCCATCGAGGAGTGTAGTCACACAATGGCAAAAGAGAAAAAACGTGGCTTTTTTTCCTGGCTGGGATTTGGCAAAGAGGAAGAGAAACAACCTGCAGCGGAAGAGCAGACACAACAGGTCGCAGAACCCGCTCAGCAGCAGCCAGAACAGGAAGCCCCGGCTTTAAGTCAGGCAGAAGCACAGGCGGAAGAGACGGTTGCCATTACTGAAACGGTAGCCAGCGAGCAGCATGAGGCGGACGTGACCGCGGCCGCGCCATCTGAAGCGGCACCGGCGGCGCTGGATGACGCTGGATCTGTCGTTACCGAATCTGACGCTATCACTGAATCTGCTGCACCTGAACATGACGACGCGCCGGTCATTGACGCCGACGCCGTGGTCATGCCGGTTGAGGATGCCGTCCCCTCAGACGCACCGTTAAGTGAAGAGGAGCTGACGGCGCTGGCACTGGGCGATGCCGCCGTCGTTGAAACGACACCGGATGACGCCGTGGCTCCGCTGAGCGAAGCGGAGCTGACCGCGCTGGCGCTGGGTGACGCAGAGATTATCGACACGCCGCACAGCGACGCGGATGCCCCGCTCAGCGAGCAGGATTCTGCCGCACGGGCAGAGAACGATGCGGAAACGGAAATCCTGCCCGGCGACGCCGACGCGCCGCTGAGCGAGGAAGAGCTGACCGCGCTGGCGCTGGCCGACGCGGAGGTGATCGCTGAGGAACCGGCGGACGAGAGCGCCTCTGATACCGTCAGCGATCTGCCGCTGGCTGCTGCGCCATTCATCGCCCAGGAGCAGGAGCGTCCCGCCAAAGAGGGCTTCTTTGCCCGCCTGAAACGCAGCCTGGTGAAAACCCGTCAGAACCTCGGTTCCGGTTTCATCAGCCTGTTCCGGGGCAAAAAGATTGATGACGATCTGTTTGATGAGCTGGAAGAGCAGCTGCTGATTGCGGATGTGGGTGTGGATACCACGCGCCGCATCATTACGCATCTGACCCAGCAGGCAAACCGCAAGCAGCTGCGCGACGCGGAAGCGCTCTATGGCCTGCTGAAGGCGGAGATGGCGTCGATTCTCGCCAAAGTCGACGCGCCGCTGGACGTTTCAGGCAAAACACCGTTTGTGATCCTGATGGTGGGCGTCAATGGCGTGGGGAAAACCACCACCATCGGTAAGCTGGCGCGCCAGTATCAGGCCGAAGGCAAATCCGTGATGTTAGCGGCGGGCGATACCTTCCGTGCGGCAGCGGTTGAGCAGCTGCAGGTGTGGGGCCAGCGCAACAACATTCCGGTGATTGCCCAGCACACCGGCGCAGATTCCGCCTCGGTGATCTTCGATGCGATTCAGGCGGCGAAATCGCGTGGCGTGGATGTGCTGATTGCCGACACCGCCGGGCGTCTGCAGAACAAATCGCACCTGATGGAAGAGCTGAAAAAAATCACCCGCGTGATGAAAAAGCTGGATGAGTCCGCGCCTCACGAAGTGATGCTGACGCTGGACGCCAGCACCGGACAGAATGCGGTCAGCCAGGCCCGGCTGTTTAACGAAGCGGTCGGCCTGACCGGTATTGCGCTCACCAAACTGGATGGCACCGCTAAAGGCGGCGTGATCTTCTCGGTGGCCGATCAGTTCGGTATTCCGATTCGCTACATTGGTGTCGGTGAAGGCATTGAAGATTTACGACCGTTTAAGGCGGACGATTTTATTGAGGCACTGTTTGCCCGAGAGGACTAATTAGGATGATTCGCTTTGAAGAGGTCAGTAAGGCATATCTCGGCGGACGTCAGGCGCTGCAGGGGGTAGATTTCCATCTGCGCCCCGGCGAAATGGCGTTTCTCACCGGCCACTCCGGTGCCGGTAAGAGTACCCTGCTGAAGCTGATTTGTGGCATTGAGCGCCCGAGTGCCGGAAAAATCTGGTTCAGTGGCCATGACATTTCCCGTCTGCGGAACAGTGAAGTGCCGTTTCTGCGTCGTCAGATCGGCATGATCTTCCAGGACCACCACCTGCTGATGGATCGCTCGGTCTATGACAACGTGGCAATCCCGCTGATTATCTCGGGTGCCAGTGGCGAAGATATCCGTCGTCGCGTGTCGGCCGCGCTGGATAAAGTGGGTCTGCTCGACAAAGCGAAAAGTTATCCGATTCAGCTTTCTGGTGGTGAACAGCAGCGTGTCGGCATCGCCCGTGCGGTAGTGAACAAACCGTCGGTGCTGCTGGCGGATGAACCGACCGGTAACCTCGACGACGCGCTGTCAGAAGATATTCTGCGCCTGTTCGAAGAGTTCAACCGCGTCGGCGTCACCGTCCTGATGGCAACGCATGACAGCGGCCTGATCGCCCGACGCAACTACCGGATGATGACGCTGAATCAGGGACGCCTGCACGGAGGCCACGATGGTCAATAAACGCATTAAACGTCCGGCGGCACCGAAAGCAAAGCAGCCGTCGAAGAGTAAAGCGCTCAAGGGTGGCTGGCAGGAGCAGTGGCGCTATGCGCTGCGCGGCACCCTCTCTGATATGTGGCGTCAGCCGCTGGCTACGCTGCTAACGGTGATGGTGATCGCCATCTCCCTGACGCTGCCCAGCGTCTGCTACATGGTGTGGAAAAACGTCAGCCAGGCGGCGACCCAGTGGTATCCGGCTCCGCAGTTAACCGTCTATCTCTCCAAGACCCTGGATGACAGCGCGGCCGAGAATGTGGTGGCGCAGCTCAAGCAGGTGGAAGGGGTGGATAACGTCAACTACCTGACGCGCGAAGAGGCGCTGAACGAGTTCCGTAACTGGTCAGGCTTTGGCGGCGCGATGGATATGCTGGAGCAGAATCCGCTGCCCGCCGTCGCGATCATCACGCCGAAGCTCAATTTCCAGAACTCCGACACCATGCAAAGCCTGCGCGACCGCGTGACGAAAGTGCAGGGCGTGGATGAAGTCCGGATGGATGACAGCTGGTTTGCACGACTGGCCGCGCTGACCGGGCTGGTGGGGCAGATCGCGTCGATGATTGGCGTACTGATGATCGTGGCGGTGTTCCTGGTGATCGGCAACAGCGTCCGGCTCAGCATCTTCGCCCGGCGTGACACCATTAATGTTCAGAAGCTGATCGGCGCGACGGATGGCTTCATCCTGCGGCCTTTCCTCTATGGCGGGGCGCTGCTGGGCTTCAGCGGCGCAGTGCTGTCGCTGCTGCTGTCGGAAGTGCTGGTGCTGCGCCTGCAGTCGGTGGTTGCCAGCGTGGCGACCGTCTTCGGCACCACCTTCTCGCTGGAAGGCTTCTCCTGGGATGAAGCGCTGCTGCTGCTGCTGATTGCGGCGATCATCGGCTGGGTAGCTGCCTGGCTGGCCACGGTACAACATTTACGCCGATTTACGCCGCAGTAAACGCCTGCAACATTTTTTTGTTATAATGGTCCTCTGCTACCCACAGTGTAGGCAGAGGACCTTTCCCCTCTTCCCTTCCTGTCATCTGTGTGTAAAATATTCACTGCTATAATTGAACTTGTGGATAACTTTCACACTCTAAGTAGCACAGATTGCTTTCGGATTTCGCGCGACGTTGACTTACTGTATCGTCTGCGCAGGGAAATGTGCGGCAATTCCATTGAATTTGTGAGGGTTTGAATGACCAAAGAAATGCAAACTTTAGCTATTGCTTCTCCGGGTACCCTGGATTCTTACGTCCGGGCTGCCAACACCTGGCCGATGCTGTCGGCAGAAGAGGAAAAAGCGTTAGCTGAACGGCTGCATTACCAGGGCGATCTGGATGCAGCTAAGACGCTGATCCTGTCACACCTACGCTTTGTAGTTCATATCGCTCGTAATTACTCCGGTTACGGCTTGCCACAGGCTGACCTGGTTCAGGAAGGTAATATCGGCCTGATGAAAGCGGTGCGCCGCTTCAACCCGGAAGTTGGCGTGCGCCTGGTTTCATTCGCCGTGCACTGGATTAAAGCCGAGATTCACGAGTACGTGCTGCGTAACTGGCGTATCGTGAAAGTCGCGACCACCAAAGCACAGCGTAAGCTGTTCTTTAACCTGCGTAAAACCAAGCAGCGTCTGGGCTGGTTCAATCAGGACGAAGTTGAGATGGTTGCGCGTGAGCTGGGCGTAAGCAGCAAAGACGTACGTGAAATGGAATCGCGTATGGCTGCGCAGGATATGACCTTTGATATGTCTGCCGACGATGAGAGCAGTGAAGGCCGCTCAATGGCCCCGGTGCTCTATCTCCAGGATAAGACCTCTGACTTTGCTGATGGCATTGAAGAGGACAACTGGGACGCACACGCCGCTGACAAGCTGAGCTATGCGATGGAAGGCCTGGATGAGCGCAGTCAGCACATCATCCGCGCCCGCTGGCTGGACGAAGATAACAAAACCACGCTGCAGGAGCTGGCCGATCAGTATGGCGTCTCAGCCGAACGAGTCCGGCAGCTGGAGAAGAACGCCATGAAAAAACTGCGTATGGCGATCGAAGCGTAATACCCACAGGGGCGACACATGTCGCCCCTGCTGCTTTCTGTCGCCCCGAACTGTCACGCCTCTTCCGCCATCCCCTCTGCGTCATCTGTTGCCCGTATCCAGCCGTCACTCTGCGCCCGGAAGCCGCACGCCTGCATAAACGCCGCCCGCACCTGCTGATCGTCACTGCCATCATCGGCAATCCACCAGTCCGCTATCGATCCGTTCTGCGCAATCGTCTCTTCCAGCAGATAGTGGCCCACACCGCGTCGCCGCGTCACGTCACGCACCGCCAGCCGGTGGATCTTGCCGTGCGTACCGGAGATTTCCAGCTGTAACCCCGCCAGCAGCCGATCGTTGAAGCGCGCCGCATAGAGACGATGGCGCTCATCCAGCCGCTGTTCCAGTTCCTGAATGTTCAGATCGGGCCAGACCTTGCCCAGATCGATGTGGTCCTGCGGCGTCAGCGTGGTTAAACGCTGGATAGTCAGCTTCATAACAAAAACCTCTAAAAAAGGGGAAAGTGCAGCGAAAGTATACAACCAGAGCGCCACCACATTTTCATCAATAAAACAGGTCAAAAGATGGCCTGGGTGCCAGGATAATAGGTGTAAACAGGTTAAGCCTGCGATCAACCCAGCATAATGCGCTGGCAAAGTGGTGAAAAACCGGCCATTGCCTCCAGTGTATTATGCTGTTTCACTCAGTCAATTCTGAATATGTCAGTTGATTTACAGAAGAAACATCCTGTTTAATAACCTGAAAAATAAAGCCTTATTACTAAAAAATGCCAGAAAAGTACGCTAACTCCTTCATGATCAATCAGTTTTCGACTTTATCTGGCAATGCACGCACTCACAACATACACGACAAAACAGATGGGGTAGTCAGGATGAAAATGAAAGGTCGCGCATTACTGGCGGGATGTGTAGCACTGGCGATGAGCCATGCGGCGCTGGCTGAAGATATTAAAGTGGCGATTGTTGGCGCAATGTCAGGTCCGGTGGCGCAGTACGGCGACATGCAGTTCGCGGGTGCTACTCAGGCGATTGAAGATATCAACGCCAAAGGCGGCGTTAACGGCAACAAACTGGTTGCGGTGAAATATGATGACGCCTGTGACCCGAAACAGGCCGTTGCGGTCGCGAACAAAGTGATTAACGACGGTATCCGTTATGTTATCGGCCATCTCTGCTCCTCCTCGACCCAGCCTGCGTCTGACATCTATGAAGATGAAGGCGTGCTGATGATTACCCCGGCGGCGACCGCACCTGACCTGACTTCCCGCGGCTATAAACTGATCATGCGCACCACCGGTCTGGACTCTGACCAGGGGCCGACCGCAGCCAAATACATTATGAGCGAGCTGAAGCCGCAGCGTATCGCCGTGGTGCACGACAAACAGCAATATGGTGAAGGCCTGGCGCGTTCCGTACAGGAGAGCCTGAAAAAACAGGGCGCGAACATCGTCATGTTTGAAGGGATCACCGCAGGCGACAAAGATTTCTCTACGCTGGTGGCGCGCTTTAAGAAAGAGAACGTCGATTTCGTCTATTTCGGCGGCTACTACCCGGAAATGGGCCAGATCCTGCGTCAGGCGCGGGCGGCCGGTCTGAAAACGCAGTTTATGGGACCAGAAGGGGTGGGCAACGCCTCCCTGTCGAACATTGCCGGTGCGGCGTCTGAGGGCATGCTGGTCACGCTGCCGAAACGCTACGATCAGGTTGAAACCAACAAACCGATCGTTGACGCGCTGAAGGCGAAGAAACTTGATCCGACCGGTCCGTTCGTCTGGACCACCTATGCCGCGCTGCAATCGCTGACCACCGGCATGGAACGTAGCAAGAGCGAAGAGCCGGACGCTATCGTGAAGAACCTCAAAGAAGGGGCTGCGGTGCCAACCGTCATGGGCAACCTGAACTGGGATGAAAAGGGCGATCTCAAGGGCTTTGAATTCGGCATCTTCAAATGGCATGCCGATGGTACCTCGACCGCAGTGAAGTAAACCAGGCGGTTTTCTGGTGAGCCGGAGGCCAGCTAAGCGGTCTCCACTGACCGGCGACACGAACGCCTGGCACGCCGCTGCCAGGCGTTTTTTGTACCCCGATCGCCTGCGATCGGATAAGTAAGGGTTAAGGTATGTCCGAGCAGTTCCTCTATTTTATTCAGCAGATGTTTAACGGTGTCACCCTCGGGAGCACCTACGCGCTGATCGCCATCGGTTACACCATGGTTTACGGCATTATCGGCATGATCAACTTCGCCCACGGCGAGGTGTACATGATCGGTAGCTATGTCTCCTTTATCGTGATTGCCGCCCTGATGATGATGGGCATCGACACCACCTGGCTGATGATTGCGGCTGGCTTTGTGATGGCAGTCATTATCTCCAGCGCCTACGGCTGGAGCATTGAACGCGTGGCCTACCGGCCCGTACGTTCCTCTAAGCGCCTGATTGCGCTCATCTCCGCCATCGGGATGTCGATCTTCCTGCAAAACTACGTCAGCCTGACCCAGGGCTCACGCGACCTGGCGCTGCCGAGCCTGATCACCGGACAGTGGACGGTGGGGGAGAGCAACGGGTTTGCCGCCACCATCTCAACCATGCAGATTGTTATCTGGGTGGTGACCTTCCTGGCGATGCTGGCGCTGACCACCTTTATCCGCTACTCCCGCATGGGCCGCGCCTGTCGCGCCTGCGCTGAAGATCTGAAAATGGCCAGCCTGCTGGGCATTAACACCGACCGCGTGATCTCGCTGACCTTCGTGATCGGGGCCGCGATGGCCGCGGTAGCAGGCGTGCTGTTGGGCCAGTTCTACGGCTCGATCAACCCCTTCATCGGCTTTATGGCAGGGATGAAAGCGTTTACCGCCGCCGTGCTGGGCGGGATCGGCAGTATTCCGGGCGCGATGATTGGCGGACTGGTGCTGGGTATCGCTGAAGCGCTGACGTCAGCCTATCTCAGCACGGAATATAAAGATGTGGTTTCGTTTGCCCTGCTGATTGTGGTGCTGCTGGTGATGCCGACCGGGATTCTGGGTCGTCCGGAGGTTGAGAAAGTATGAAGACCTCGTTTATCAACGCCCTGATCGCCTCGGTAATGCTGCTGGTGCTGGCCACCTTCTTTATGGGACTGCGCCTGACGCTGGATGGCACAAATCTGGTGGTGCAGAACGCGGGCAGCGTGCGCTGGAACTGGATCGCCGCAGGCTGTGCGGTGGTGTTTCTGTTCCAGCTGCTGCGTCCGGTCTGGCAGAGCAGCCTGAAGAAAGTCTCCGGTCCGTCGCTGGTGTTGCCGGGCTTTGATGGCTCAACGCCGAAGCAGAAGCTGGTGATGGCGGTGCTGATTATCGCCGCAGTCGCCTGGCCTTTCCTGGTGTCACGCGGCACCGTGGATATCGCCACGATGACGCTGATCTACGTGATGCTCGGCCTGGGCCTGAACGTGGTGGTCGGACTCTCTGGCCTGCTGGTGCTGGGCTACGGTGGCTTCTACGCCATCGGTGCTTACACCTTTGCGCTGCTGAACCACTACTACGGCCTTGGCTTCTGGCAGTGTCTGCCGCTCTCCGGCATCGTGGCTGCGCTGTTTGGTCTGCTGCTGGGCTTCCCGGTGCTGCGACTGCGCGGCGATTATCTGGCCATTGTGACGCTGGGCTTCGGTGAGATTGTGCGTATCCTGCTGCTGAACAATACCGCGCTGACCGGCGGACCCAACGGCATCAGCCAGATCCCTAAACCGACCCTGTTTGGCCTGGAGTTCGGGCGTACCCCGCGCGAAGGCGGCTGGGATACCTTCCACAACTTCTTTGGCCTGAAGTACGACCCCAGCGACCGTATCATCTTCCTCTATCTGGTGGCGCTGCTGCTGGTGGTGGTGACGCTGTTCGTGATCAACCGGCTGCTGCGGATGCCGCTGGGCCGCGCCTGGGAAGCCCTGCGTGAAGATGAGATCGCCTGTCGCTCTCTGGGCCTCAGCCCGACCCGCATTAAGCTGACCGCCTTTACTATCAGTGCCGCCTTTGCCGGATTCGCCGGCAGCCTGTTCGCGGCGCGCCAGGGCTTTGTCAGCCCGGAATCCTTTACCTTTGTCGAGTCCGCCTTTGTGCTGGCGATTGTGGTACTGGGTGGCATGGGATCGCAGTTCGCGGTGATTCTGGCTGCCATTCTGCTGGTGGTTTCCCGCGAGCTGATGCGCGATCTCAATGAGTACAGCATGCTGGTGCTGGGTGGCCTGATGGTGCTGATGATGATCTGGCGTCCGCAGGGCCTGCTGCCGATGAAGCGTCCGCATCTGAAGCTCAGAACCGGTAAACAAGGAGAAGAGGCATGAGTCAGCCTTTATTAGCCGTTGAAGGCCTGATGATGCGCTTCGGCGGTCTGTTAGCCGTAAACAATGTGGCGCTGGAGCTGCGTCCGCAGGAGATCGTTTCGCTGATTGGCCCTAACGGTGCCGGGAAAACCACGGTGTTCAACTGCCTGACCGGCTTTTACAAGCCAACCGGCGGCAGCATTACATTGCGTGACCAGCATCTGGAAGGCCTGCCGGGTCAGAAGATTGCGCGCATGGGCATTGTGCGAACCTTCCAGCACGTACGCCTGTTCCGTGAGATGACGGTGATTGAGAACCTGCTGGTGGCACAGCATCAGCACCTGAAGAGCGGCCTGTTTTCCGGCCTGCTGAAAACGCCCGCGTTTCGCCGCAGTGAGAGCGAAGCGCTGGATCGCGCGGCGACCTGGCTGGAGCGGGTCGGCTTACTCGACCTGGCTAACCGTCAGGCGGGCAATCTGGCCTATGGTCAGCAGCGCCGGCTGGAGATCGCGCGCTGCATGGTGACGCGCCCGGAGATCCTGATGCTGGATGAGCCGGCAGCGGGCCTCAACCCCAAAGAGACCCACGAGCTGGATGCGCTGATTGCGGAACTGCGTGGCGAACACAAGGTTTCGGTGCTGCTGATTGAACATGATATGAAGCTGGTAATGGGCATCTCTGACCGCATTTACGTGGTCAATCAGGGAACGCCGCTGGCTAACGGAACGCCGGAAGAGATTCGTAATAACCCGGATGTCATTCGCGCCTATTTAGGAGAGGCCTGAGATGGCAAATGCGATGTTAACCATTGAGAACGTCAGTGCGCATTACGGCAAAATTCAGGCGCTGCACAACGTCAGTCTTTACATCAATCAGGGCGAAATCGTCACCCTGATTGGTGCCAACGGCGCCGGGAAAACCACGCTGCTCGGCACGCTGTGTGGCGAACCGCGCGCGACCCAGGGCACCATTACCTTTGATGGCAAAACCATCACCGACTGGCAGACGGCGCGCATCATGCGTGAGGCAATTGCCATCGTGCCAGAGGGGCGGCGGGTCTTTTCGCGCATGACGGTGGAGGAGAATCTGGCGATGGGCGGCTTTTTTGCCAGTCGTCCGGACTACCTGTCGCGGATCAAGCGCGTGTATGAACTCTTCCCGCGTCTGGCGGAGCGTAAAATCCAGCGCGCCGGCACCATGTCCGGTGGTGAGCAGCAGATGCTGGCCATTGGCCGTGCGCTGATGAGCCAGCCGCGCCTGCTGCTGCTGGATGAACCGTCGCTGGGACTGGCACCGATCATTATTCAGCAGATCTTCGACACCATTGAGCAGCTGCGCAGCGAGGGGATGACCATCTTCCTGGTGGAGCAGAATGCCAATCAGGCGCTGAAGCTGGCGGACCGGGGCTATGTGCTGGAGAACGGGCATGTGGTGCTGGAAGACACTGGTGCAGCTCTCCTATCCAACGAAGCCGTCCGCAGCGCTTACTTAGGTGCCTGATGGGGCACGGCCTGGCTTGCTTGCCAGGTTCCGGTTGGGCAGTGCTCGCCATCCTCACGTACTACGTGTACGCTCCGGTGGCTGCGCGCTGTCCGCCCGCAACCTGCCTGCGCCGCCGACGGCCTTGAGCACTGGTGCGAAGGGTAGTTCCGATGGCCTTTAAATTTGCGCAAAAGCACGGATAAGCGCGGCTATTGCCAGAGGCCGTTGCAGCTTATGGTAATCAATCCGACGTAGTAATGATGTATAGCTGCTCAGACTGCTGACAAACCCAAATCAGTGTGAATCTGGCCGCAACAAATAAACTCAACGCGCAGGGAACATGGTCAGAAGAGGAAAGCGTCCCGCGCCATGGACGGCGCGGGCCGAGCGTGTCATGGATGACGGATTTAGCGTCTTTCCGATCTGACCTTGTTCCTTGTGCATGCTCAGTCTTACAGCAACCTGGCCAGATTGTGTCAACAAAGTCGTTAGCTGCTCCGCCTTTCTTCCCTTTCGCCTGTCACCCGCCTGTCATCTGCCTGTTATTAATCCGTCATTTTCCCGTGTCATGTTACTCCGCGAACCAGAAATCCGTGATTTCACGCGTATTTACCTGCACAGGAAAATTCTATGTCCGTCGTTACCTTTCGCCGTAGCCTGATGAGCGCGCTGCTCGGTCTGACCCTCAGCGGCCATGCCATCGCCGCCACCGAGATCCCTTTCTGGCACTCCATGGAAGGCGAGTTAGGCAAAGAAGTCGATTCGCTGGCTCAGCGCTTTAACCAGACCCATCCCGATTACAAAATCGTTCCGACCTACAAAGGTAACTACGAGCAGAGCCTGGCGGCCGGGATCGCGGCAGTGCGCAGCGGCAAAGCGCCTGCGGTGCTGCAGGTTTATGAAGTGGGCACGGCCACCATGATGGCTTCACAGGCGATTGTGCCGGTGCATCAGGTGTTCAAAGATGCTGGTATTCCCTTTGATGAAAAGCAGTTCGTGCCGACGGTCGCGGGCTACTACAGCGACAGCAAAGGCCAGCTGATCTCTCAGCCGTTCAACAGCTCCACCCCGGTGCTCTACTACAACAAAGATGCCTTTAAGAAAGCGGGTCTGAACCCCGATCAGCCTCCGAAAACCTGGCAGGAGCTGGCCACGGATGCCGCCGCGCTGCGCAAGTCGGGCATGAGCTGCGGCTACGCCAGCGGCTGGCAGGGCTGGATCCAGATCGAAAACTTCAGCGCCTGGCATGCGCTGCCGGTCGCCACGGAAAATAACGGCTTTGACGGCCTGGATGCGGTGCTGGAGTTCAATAAACCGGTGCAGGTGCGTCACATCGAAATGCTGGAAGCGATGAACAAAAAAGGGGACTTCACCTACTTTGGCCGCAAAGATGAGCCGACGGCGAAGTTCTACAACGGCGACTGCGGCATCACAACCGCCTCCTCCGGTTCGCTGGCCGATATCCGCCACTACGCAAAATTCAACTTCGGCGTCGGCATGATGCCCTATGACGACACCGTAAAAGGCGCGCCGCAGAACGCCCTGATCGGCGGAGCCAGCCTGTGGGTGATGAAAGGCAAAGATGCGGCAACGTATAAAGGCGTCGCGGAGTTCATGCAGTTCCTCGCGAAACCGGAAATCGCGGCGGAATGGCACCAGAAAACCGGCTACCTGCCGATTACCACGGCCGCCTATGAGCTGACGAAACAGCAGGGCTTCTACGACAAAAATCCGGGTGCAGATATCGCCACCCGTCAGATGATGAACAAACCGCCGCTGCCGTTCACCAAAGGGATTCGTCTGGGCAATATGCCGCAGATCCGTGCCGTGATTGACGAAGAGCTGGAGAGCGTCTGGACCGGTAAACAGTCGCCGCAAAGCGCGCTGGATAACGCGGTCAAACGCGGCAACGAACTGCTGCGTCGCTTCCAGCAGCAGGTGAAGTAATCTGCCCGACAGGGCCAGTGCAGGCTGGCCCTCTCTCTTTCTGAATCAGAGTGCGCTATGTCTTCTTCTCGCCCGGTTTTTCGCACCAGCCTGCTGCCTTATCTGCTGGTGCTGCCGCAGCTACTGATCACTGCGGTCTTCTTTCTCTGGCCTGCCGGTGAAGCGCTGTGGTACTCGCTGCAAAGCCTCGATCCCTTTGGCCTCTCCAGCCGCTTTGTCGGGCTGGAAAACTTCAGACGCCTGTTTGCCGATCCCTACTATCTCGATTCGTTCTGGACCACTCTGACATTCAGCGGCATGGTCACGGGGTTCGGCATGCTGTTTTCGCTGCTGCTGGCGGCGCTGGTCGATTATGTCGTGCGGCTGCGCCGCCTCTATCAGACCCTGCTGCTGCTGCCCTACGCCGTTGCGCCAGTGGTGGCCGCGGTGCTGTGGATGTTTCTGTTCAATCCCGGTCTGGGCCTCTTCAGCTACCTGCTGCACCACATCGGCTATGAGTGGAACTATGCGCAGAACAGCGGTCAGGCGATGTTCCTGATTGTTCTGGCGTCGATCTGGCAGCAGATGAGCTACAACTTCCTGTTCTTTTTCGCTGCTCTGCAGTCGATCCCGAAATCGCTGGTGGAAGCCGCCGCGATTGACGGTGCCGGGCCGGTGCGACGCTTCTTCAACCTTTCCCTGCCGCTGATTGCGCCGGTGAGCTTCTTTCTGCTGGTGGTGAATCTGATCTATGCCTTCTTCGACACCTTCCCGGTGATCGACGCGGCTACCGGCGGCGGGCCGGTACAGGCGACCACCACGCTGATCTACAAAATCTACCGCGAAGGCTTCACCGGTCTGGACCTCTCCTCGTCGGCGGCGCAGTCGGTGGTGCTGATGCTGCTGGTCATCGGGCTGACGGTCATCCAGTTCCGCTTTGTTGAACGTAAGGTGCAATACCAATGATTGAGAATCGACGCGGGCTGGATCTCTTCAGCCACCTCGTGCTGGTACTGGGCGTGCTCACCATCCTGTTTCCGCTCTACGTCGCCTTTGTCGCCGCAACGCTGGATAACGAGGCGGTCTATCAGGTGCCGATGACGCTGGTGCCCGGCACCCATCTGTGGGAGAACGTCTCACGCATCTGGACTCACGGCGTCAACGACAACGGCCCGGCATTTGGTCTGATGCTGCTTAACAGCATGATCATGGCGCTCGGCATCACCTTCGGCAAAATCACCGTGTCGATGCTGTCGGCATTTGCGCTGGTCTGGTTTCGCTTTCCGCTGCGCACGCTCTTCTTCTGGCTGATCTTTATCACCCTGATGCTGCCGGTGGAGGTGCGTATTTTCCCGACGGTGCAGGTGATTGCCGATCTTAATCTGCTCGACAGCTACAGCGGGCTGACGCTGCCACTGATGGCTTCAGCAACCGCCACCTTTCTGTTTCGTCAGTTTTTTATGTCGCTGCCGGATGAGCTGGTCGAAGCGGCGCGCATCGATGGGGCCAGCGCGATGCGCTTCTTTATCGACATCGTGCTGCCGCTCTCCAGAACCAATCTGGCGGCGTTATTCGTGATCACCTTTATCTACGGCTGGAACCAGTATCTCTGGCCCCTGCTGATTATCAATGACGCCAGCCTCGGCACGGCGGTGGCGGGGATTAAAAGCATGATCTCCAGCAGCGGTTCGCCGACCCAGTGGAACGAAGTGATGGCAGCAATGTTATTAACCCTGATCCCACCGCTGGTAGTGGTATTGGTCATGCAGCGTGCCTTTGTGCGCGGTCTGGTTGAGAGTGAGAAATAAGATGGCAGGCGTAACCCTTCAGGCAGTGACCAAATCCTATGACGGTAAAAATCAGATCATTCAGCCGCTGAACGTCACCATCCGCGACGGCGAATTTATGGTGATGGTCGGCCCTTCCGGCTGCGGAAAATCGACCCTGCTGCGCATGGTGGCCGGTCTGGAGCGGGTCAGCTCCGGCGATATCTACATCGATAACCGGCGCGTCACCCAGGAGGAGCCGAAAGATCGTGGCATCGCGATGGTGTTCCAGAACTATGCGCTCTATCCCCACATGTCGGTAGAGGAGAACATGGCGTATGGCCTCAAAATTCGCGGCATGGGCAAAGAGCAGATTCGTCAGCGGGTGCTCGACGCGGCGCGCAGTCTGGAGCTGGATCATCTGCTGACGCGGCGGCCGCGGGAGCTCTCCGGCGGACAGCGTCAGCGCGTGGCGATGGGCCGCGCTATCGTGCGCGAACCGGCGGTCTTTCTGTTTGATGAGCCGCTGTCGAATCTCGACGCCCGTCTGCGGGTGCAGATGCGGCTGGAGTTGCAGCAGCTGCATCGCCGCCTGCAGACCACCAGCCTCTATGTGACGCACGACCAGGTTGAGGCGATGACGCTGGCGCAGCGGGTGATGGTGATGAATAAAGGGGTGGTCGAGCAGCTTGGCACCCCGGTGGAGATCTATGAGCGTCCCGCCAGCCAGTTCGTCGCCGCGTTTATCGGCGCTCCTGCCATGAACCTGCTGAAAGGGCAGTTCAGCAGCGACGGGTCGCGCTTTAATCTCGACGCCTCGCACGCGCTGCCGCTGAGCGAGAGCAGGGCGAAATGGGCTGGCCGGCCGGTGGTGCTGGGTATCCGGCCAGAGCATATCCGGCAAAGCAGCCGCGAGCAGGGCGGCATCCCGCTGCGGGTGGACACGCTGGAGATGCTGGGTGCCGATAATCTGGCCCATGGCCGCATCGGCGACACGCCGCTGGTGGTACGCTTAGCCCACAGTGAACGGCCGGAACCCGGCACGACGCTGTGGCTGCATCTGCCGTCAGATGCGTTACACTTCTTCGATTCAACCCATGGAAAGCGTCTGGAATGAGCACACAACACTGGCCCTATCCCCGCATCGTCGCCCACCGCGGCGGCGGTAAACTGGCACCGGAAAATACCCTGGCAGCCATCGACACTGGCGCGAAGTTTGGACATCAGATGATTGAATTTGATGTCAAACTCTCGGCCGATGCGCAGATTTTTCTGCTGCACGACGACACGCTGGATCGCACCAGTAACGGCTGGGGCGTGGCGGGTCAGCTGCCGTGGGAAAAGTTATCGCAGCTTGATGCGGGCGGCTGGTTTGGCAACGCCTTCTCGGGCGAAAAGCTGGCGCGGCTGGATGAGGTGGCGGCGCGCTGCCGTCAGCATCAGATGATGGCCAACATCGAAATCAAACCCACCACCGGCAGCGAGACCGAAACCGGCCGTGCCGTGGCGCAGGCCGCGGCAATGCTGTGGCAGGATCAGACCGCGCCGCTGCTCTCGTCGTTCTCTTTTGAGGCGCTGGAAGCCGCCATGCAGGTAGAGCCGCAGCTGCCGCGAGGGCTGCTGTCCCACAGCTGGGACCCGCAGTGGCGGGAAAAGACCACGGCGCTGGCGTGCGTCTCCATCCACCTCAACCATAAAGTGCTGACCGCAGAGCGGGTTGCAGAGCTGAAAAGCGCGGACCTGAAGATTCTGGTCTACACCGTGAACAGTCCGGATCGGGCGCGGGAGTTGCTGAAATGGGGCGTCGATGCCATCTGTACCGACGCAATCGACATCATCGGCCCCGACTTCGGTTAGTTCTGATTTGAATTCTGATTCTGCTGCCCCGGCTGCGTGGTGATTACCCGCTGCCGGGCGCTGTCGCGCTGTTCCTGCATTTTACGCTGCATATCCTGAGTCTGACGCTGCTGATCCTGGCGCAGCTTTAGCTGTTGCTGCTGCTGCTGGGTCTGCATCTGTGACTGCAT
Source organism: Pantoea sp. Sc1 (assembly GCF_000255315.1). NCBI lineage: Bacteria > Pseudomonadati > Pseudomonadota > Gammaproteobacteria > Enterobacterales > Erwiniaceae > Pantoea > Pantoea sp. Sc1. Next base: position 586,979 of record NZ_AJFP01000001.1, on the reverse strand, counting down.
CCGCTGCTGGCTGGGATTATAGCCCGGCCGGTTCGGGTCATTAGTGCTGTTCAGCGTGTTCGCCTGACTGGCGAAAGGCAGCAGGGCGGCTAAAACAATCATCCACTTTTTCATCACTCCTCCTTTCTGAACGCCACAGGGTTATGGGTGCACAACGGCGCACACCGGCTTCTGGGTCGCAACCATAAGTTTACCCGATATCACAGACCTGACTTTCAGATGTATTCCTGATTTGACTTAACCCTGACACTTTTGCTGTATTTGTAAGCACTTGCAGAAATGATAAAAAAATGTAAATAACAACACGGGATGGTGACAGGATGAAAATGCAGCAAACGGTGCGTCAGCTTAGCTGGTCGCTGGTGATGAGTTTTACCGTCGTGGCGGGCGCTAATGCCGCGCCGACGCAGGCGCCGCCCGTCTCTTATGGCGTGGACAGTGACACGTTTCACCCGGTCAAAGCGCAGCACGGCATGGTGGCGTCGGTAGACGCGATGGCGACCCAGGTCGGCGTAGAGATTCTGCGTCAGGGCGGTAATGCCGTAGATGCCGCCGTCGCCGTGGGTTTTGCGCTGGCGGTCACCCATCCGCAGGCGGGCAACCTTGGCGGAGGCGGCTTTATGCTGCTGCGCACCGCCTCGGGCCGTGCCACCGCCATCGATTTCCGTGAAATGGCACCGGGACGGGCATCGCGCGATATGTTTCTGGATAAGCAGGGCAATGCCGACAGCAAGCTGTCGCTGACCTCACATCTCGCGTCCGGCACCCCCGGCACCGTAGCGGGTCTGGCGCTGGCCGCACACAAATATGGCACTCTGCCGCTGAGCACCCTGCTGGCTCCGGCCATCCGGCTGGCGCGGGACGGCATTCCGGTTAACGATGCGCTGGCCGATGACCTGAAAACCTACGGCAAAGAGGTGCTGATCACCCATCCCAACAGCAAGGCGATCTTCTACAAGCCAGACGGCACACCGTGGCAGAAGGGCGATCGGCTGGTGCAGAAAAATCTCGCTCACAGCCTGCAACTGATTGCCCGTCAGGGGCCGGATGCCTTTTATAAAGGCGAAATTGCGGATGAGATCGCCGGAGAGATGGCACAGCACGGCGGGCTGATCACCAAAGCGGACCTGGCGGCCTATCGTGCCGTCGAGCGCAAGCCGATTAGCGGCACTTACCGTGGCTATGAGGTCTTCTCGATGCCACCGCCGTCATCCGGGGGCATTCACATCGTGCAGATCCTCAATATTCTGGAGAATTTCGATCTGGCGAAGATGGGCTTTGGCAGTGCGGATGCCATGCAGGTGATGGCGGAAGCGGAAAAATATGCCTACGCCGACCGCTCAGAGTATCTCGGCGATCCCGATTTCGTGAAGGTGCCGTGGCAGGCGCTGACCAGTAAAGCCTACGCTAAGACGCTGGCGCAGCAGATCGATGTGGCGAAAGCGCGCCCCTCCAGCGAGATCAAGCCGGGTAAACTCGACCCTTATGAAAGCAACCAGACCACCCACTTCTCGGTGGTGGATAAGCAGGGGAATGCGGTTGCGGTGACCTATACGCTGAACACCTATTTCGGCAGCGGCATTGTGGCAGGCAAGAGCGGCATTCTGATGAACAACGAGATGGATGATTTCTCTGCTAAACCTGGAACGCCTAATGTCTATGGGCTGGTGGGCGGTGAAGCGAATGCGGTGCAGCCAGCGAAACGCCCGCTGTCGTCGATGTCGCCGACTATCGTGGCCAAAGGGGGCAAAACCTGGCTGGTGACCGGCAGCCCGGGCGGCAGCCGCATTATCACCACCGTGCTGCAAATGGTGGTTAACAGCATCGATTTTGGCATGAACGTGGCGGAAGCGACTAACGCACCGCGGTTCCACCATCAGTGGCTGCCGGATCAGTTGCGGGTAGAGAAGGGCTTCAGTCCGGACACGCTGCGTCTGCTGGAAGCCAGAGGTCAGCATGTGAAGGTGCTGCCTGCGATGGGCAGTACCCAGAGCATCATGATTGGGCCGGATGGCATGCTGTATGGCGCGTCTGACCCGCGCAGCATCGATGATTTAAGTGCGGGTTACTGATACAAACCTGACCCAGGTGAATCTGACAGCAATAAATAAGCTTAACGCGCAGGGAACGGGGTCAGAAGAGGAAAGCGTCCCGCGCCAGGACGGCGCGGGCCGAGCGTGTCATGGATGACGGCTTTTGCGTCTTTCCGATCTGACCCCGTTTCCTGTGCAGGCGCTGACTGACAGCGAAACGTGCCAGGGTTTTCAGCACAAAGGGCACCAGCAGGTGCCCTTTTCATCATCACAGGTCAGGGTTTAATCCGCGCCATATAGTACGTATCGATGAGTTCACCGTCCCGTATAGCGAACCCACGCGCCGTTCCCTCAATCTCAAAACCAAATCGCTGATAAAGGGCAATGGCCGGCGCGTTGTCGACGAACACCGTCAGCTCCATTCGGCTCACCTGAAGCCAGTTATCGCACATGGCGACCATTTCACGCATCAGTGCGCTGCCGACGCCACGCTGCCGGTAACGCGCATCCACGCCCATTCCCAGTGAAGCGGCGTGACGGCGCCTGGGGCGCTCTTCCACCTTTAACGCGCTTTGCCCGACAACCTCATCATCAATGCAGGCAGCCAGCAGGTATGAATGGGGCTGAGGCGTGGCGAGGCGCGTATGCCACCCCTGTAGGGATGAATGGGGCAGGTGGAGGGTGCCGGCCTGGGTATCGGGCTGGCTGTAAATCCGGTGCAGTGCAGCGGCATCTTCGGGTATAACGTGCCGGACAACGATTTCACTCATGGTCGCTCCTCTCGCCGTTAAAAACCTTTTAAACATTAAGGTATTCAATCCGTTAATCAAGTGAAAAAGTGCGAAAACCGCTTTACAGACGCGAATGATAATGATTATTATTGTCATGCGTTCTCGGGAGGTCGCCCGACAGCCTGAGAAAGCACGACATTGCTCACATTGCTCACATTGCTTCCAGTATTATTTAGCCAGCCAGGGCGCTGGCTTTTTTTTGCCCGCTCTCCTTCAGCCTTTTTCAGCCACTGCGCAACCCTTGTTCAACTATTTTGAACAGAGGAGTGAAGTTTTTCAGCTATCAATCAGACCGTCTCAGGCACAGACTATGAAAAAACATTGAGGAGATCTGAAAATGATTTATGTACGCAAAGCTGAAGAACGCGGTCACGCAAACCACGGCTGGCTCGATAGCTGGCACACCTTCTCATTCGCCAACTATTACGACGCGAACTTCATGGGCTTCTCCGCGCTGCGGGTAATTAATGAAGACGTGATCGACGGCGGTCAGGGGTTTGGTACTCACCCGCATAAAGATATGGAAATCCTGACCTACGTGCTCTCCGGTACGGTTGAGCATCAGGACAGCATGGGCAACAAAGAGCAGATCCCGGCAGGGGAGTTCCAGATCATGAGCGCCGGTACTGGCGTGCGTCACTCGGAGTACAACGCCAGCGAAAGCGAACCGTTGCACCTCTATCAGATCTGGATCATTCCTGAGCGTACCGGCATTGAGCCGCGCTACGATCAGCGCCGCTTCCCGGATGTGCAGGGACGTCAGCTGGTGCTCAGCCCGGATGCCCGTGAAGGGTCGCTGAAAGTCTATCAGGACATGACTCTGTCGCGCTGGGTACTGGGTGCCGGTGAACAGGATAACGTGGCGATTGAACCCGGTCGTCGCATCTGGATCCAGGTCGTCAAAGGCAACGTGAGCGTAAACGGTAACGCGGTGACCACCAGCGATGCCCTTGCCATCTGGGATGAAAGCGCGCTTACGCTGGAAGCCAGCACGGCCGCAGAAGTTCTGCTGTTTGATCTGCCACCGGTCTGAGAAAACTGACGGGCGCACCCCGGTGCGCCCCGCTGGCAATTTTGTGACAGAAAAGTGATAGACTCATCGTACTTTAGCTTTCAGGGCGATCCCAGGCGCTACGATGAAGAAGAAAAGACCGGTATTACAGGACGTTGCCGATCGTGTCGGCATTACCAAGATGACCGTTAGCCGCTACCTGCGCAATCCTGAGCAGGTTTCTGTTGCCCTGCGGGATAAGATCGCGGTGGCACTGGATGAGCTGGGTTATATCCCTAATCGCGCCCCCGATATGCTCTCGAACGCCACCAGCCGTGCGATTGGCGTGCTGCTGCCGTCACTGACCAACCAGGTCTTTGCTGACGTTCTGCGCGGCATTGAAGCCGTCACGGATGAAGCGAACTACCAGACGCTCGTCGCCCACTTTGGCTACAACCCACAGAAAGAGGAGCTGCAACTGCGCTCGCTGCTGGGCTGGAACATTGATGGGGTGATCCTCACTGAACGCACCCATACCCCGGGCACGCTGCGCATGCTGGAAGTGGCGGGCATCCCGGTCATCGAGATGATGGACAGCGTTACGCCCTGCCTGGATATGGCGGTCGGCTTTGATAACGTCGAAGCGGCCCGGCAGATGACTCAGGCGATCCTCGGCAAAGGACATCGCCACACCGTTTATCTTGGCGCACGCCTGGATGAGCGTACCCTGCAGAAGCAGCGTGGTTACGAAATCGCGATGCGCGAAGCCGGGCTGACGCCGCGCAGCGTCATGATGGAAGATGCCTCTTCATTCAGTGCCGGTGGCGATCTGCTGCGTGAGGCGCAGCGTCTCTATCCTGAAACCGACAGCCTCTTCTGTACCAACGACGACCTGGCGGTCGGCGCGATGTTTGAGTGCCAGCGCCAGGGATTGCGGGTGCCCGATCAGATGGCGATTGCCGGTTTCCATGGTCACGATATCAGTCAGGTGGTGACGCCTCAGCTGGCTACGGTGCTGACGCCGCGTGATCGCATCGGGCGCGAAGCCGCAGCGCTGCTGCTGGCGCGCATCGCCGGTGAAAGCCGCGAAACGCGCATGCTCGACACCGGTTTTGCGATCAGTGAAGGCGGCAGCATCTGATTGTGGCGTTTTTATGAGTCAGCTCACACTTTGAGGCTTTTCCGGGTAAAAAGGTTGCCACGCTGTTAAGCGGCCAGGAGAATGAGAAACGACATTGTTATCGGTAACATTGGCAAATTCTCACCTGCCGGAGCAGAAAAATGACTACGCAATCCCCGTCGCATCACGTTTTTATCCTGATGGGCGTTTCAGGCAGCGGAAAGTCTGCCGTCGCCAATCAGGTCTCTCACCAGCTGAATACAGCCTTTCTTGACGGCGATTTTCTCCACCCCCGTGCCAACATTCTGAAGATGGCCGATGGTCACCCGCTGGATGACAACGATCGTCAGCCGTGGTTACAGGCCCTGAACGATGCCGCTTTTGCCATGCAGCGCACCCAGGCGATCTCCATCATTGTCTGTTCGGCCCTGAAGAAGCGTTATCGCGACATTCTGCGTCAGGGAAATGACAACCTGCGTTTCATCTACCTGAAAGGGGACTTCGACACCATTGAAGCCCGCCTGAAGGCGCGCAAAGGGCACTTCTTCAAGCCGCAGATGCTGGTGACGCAGTTTGCAACGCTGGAAGCGCCAGGCAGCGACGAGCCGGATGTACTGGAAGTGGATATCACGCATTCACTGGATGAGGTTGTGGCGGCTACGGTTGCGACTATCCGGGACGCTATCAGCCAGGGTTAGAGATGAATACCGCAACACTCGTTTTGACCGCAGCAGGCTCCGTCCTGCTGCTGCTTTTTCTGGTGATGAAGGCGCGTATGCACGCCTTTGTCGCACTCATGTTAGTGTCAATCGGTGCCGGACTGTTCTCCGGCATGCCTCTGGATAAGATTGCGGACACCATGCAGAAGGGGATGGGCGGCACGCTCGGCTTCCTCGCTATCGTGGTGGCGCTGGGCGCGATGTTCGGCAAAATCCTGCATGAAACCGGGGCCGTGGATCAGATTGCTATCCGGATGCTGAAAACCTTTGGTCAGAGCCGCGCCCACTACGCCATGGGGATTGCCGGTCTGATCTGCGCGCTGCCGCTCTTCTTTGAGGTGGCTGTCGTGCTGTTGATCAGCATCGCTTTTGCCGTGGCGCGGCGAACCGGGGGCAATCTGGTGAAGCTGGTTATCCCGCTCTTTGCCGGGGTGGCTGCTGCTGCCGCGTTTCTGCTGCCGGGACCGGCTCCGATGCTGCTGGCTTCACAGATGCACGCTGACTTTGGCTGGATGATCCTGCTGGGGCTGTGTGCGGCGATCCCCGGGATGCTGATTGCCGGGCCGCTGTTTGGCAATTTCATTGCGAAGCACGTCTCCTTCAGCGCCCCGCCGGAAGATCATCAGCCGGATGTCGATGAGAACCAGCTGCCCTCATTTGGCTTCAGCCTCTCTCTGATCCTGTTTCCGCTGGTGCTGGTCGGCCTGAAAACCATTGGCGCCCGCTTCACCACCGAAGGGACCTCGCTGTATGCGTGGCTGGAATTTATCGGCCATCCTTTCACCGCGATCCTGCTGGCGCTGCTGGTGGCGATTTATGGTCTGGCTTATCGTCAGGGCATGGATAAAGAGCGGGTGATGCAGGTGTGCGGCAGCGCGCTGCAACCGGCGGGGATTATCCTGCTGGTGATTGGCGCGGGCGGCGTGTTCAAGCAGGTGCTGGTGGACTCCGGTGTGGGTCCGGTGCTGGGTAACGCGCTGACCGGCGCTGGCCTGCCGATTGCGCTGGCCTGCTTTATCCTGTCAGGTGCGGTACGGGTCATTCAGGGATCCGCAACGGTCGCCTGTCTGACCACGGTCGGGCTGATCATGCCGGTGATTGAACCGCTGCACTATAGCGGCGCGCAGCTGGCGGCGCTCTCGATCTGTATCGGCGGCGGCTCCATCATCATCAGTCATGTGAACGATGCCGGTTTCTGGCTGTTTGGCCGCTTTACCGGGGCCAGCGAAGCGGAAACGCTGAAGACATGGACGCTGATGGAGACGATTCTCGGCACGACCGGGGCTATCGTCGGTATGATTGCTTTCGCACTGCTCTCGTCATAGGTTGAACACTGCGCTTCTCTGATCAGCAGGGCGGCGCAGTGCCTCTTCTACAACTTCAGATACGCGCGGATGCCGTCCAGGAACATCTGGGTCGCCAGCATAATCAGTATTAACCCCATCAGACGCTCCAGCGCGTTGACCCCTTTATCACCCAGCAGACGCAGGAACAGACCTGACATCAGCAGAATGCCGACCGTCACGCCCCAGGCGATCAACAGCGCGCCCACCAGGTGGGACATCTGATGTGGATACTGATGCGACAGCAGCATCAGCGTCGCCAGCAGCGACGGCCCGGCGACCAGCGGAATCGCCAGCGGCACCAGGAACGGCTCTTCCCCTGCCGGTAAACCAGAGCTGCTGCTCTCGGCCGACGGGAAAATCATCTTGATGGCGATAAGAAACAGAATGACGCCGCCGGAAATCGACACCGTCTCGGTGCGCAGATTTAAAAAGGCCAGAATGCGCTCGCCGGTAAACAGAAACAGCAGCATGATAATCAGGGCGATCAGCATTTCGCGGATCAACACTACCCGCCGCCGTTTCGGCTCCAGATGCTTTAAAACCGACATAAAAATCGGCAGATTGCCCAGCGGATCCATAATTAACAACAATAATATTGTCGCCGAAATCATTTCAGTCATTGGTTTAACGCCATCCCGTCCGCCAGAAAGCGGAGTTATTAGTTACGCTGCTGAAAAAGTTAGCGTAATCGAATTAATTCACTTGCCACCAGGCCTGCATTTTGTAGAGTGAGCAGACAGAGGTAAATCCTATTATTACGCAGAGCGGCGTGAACATAGCACGCCGCTCTCTCCACTGAAATGAAAGCAGGTGAAATCTGCCTGAGACGGACACGACATGAAGAATGTAGGTTTTGTTGGTTGGCGCGGTATGGTCGGCTCCGTGCTGATGTCCCGCATGAGCGAAGAGCGCGATTTTGATGCAATCAATCCGGTCTTCTTCTCGACGTCGCAGCATGGTCAGGCAGCTCCGTCGTTTGCGGGCAAGCAGCAGGGCGCACTGCAGGATGCCTTTGATCTTGAGGCGCTGCGTGCGCTGGACATCATTATCACCTGTCAGGGCGGCGACTACACCAGCGATGTCTATCCTAAGCTGCGCGCCAGCGGCTGGCAGGGCTACTGGATCGATGCGGCCTCGACGCTGCGCATGCAGGACGATGCCATCATCATCCTCGATCCGGTCAACCACGCGGTGATCCGTCAGGGCATCGACCAGGGCATCAAAACCTTCGTCGGCGGTAACTGCACCGTCAGCCTGATGCTGATGTCGCTGGGCGGCCTGTTCGCGCAGGACCTGGTGGAGTGGGCCTCTGTCGCCACCTATCAGGCGGCGTCAGGCGGCGGCGCGCGCCACATGCGTGAACTGCTGACTCAGATGGGCATGCTGCACGACCACGTTGCGCCTGCGCTGCAGAATCCGGCCTCAGCAATTCTCGACATCGAGCGCAGCGTGACCGACTTCACCCGTTCCGGCACCCTGCCGACCGATAACTTCGGCGTGCCGCTGGCGGGCAGTCTGATTCCGTGGATCGACAAACAGCTGGAGAATGGCCAGAGCCGCGAAGAGTGGAAAGGCCAGGCGGAGACCAACAAGATCCTCGCGACCCGCAACGTCATTCCGGTTGATGGCTTGTGCGTGCGTGTGGGCGCACTGCGCTGCCACAGCCAGGCGTTTACCCTGAAGCTGAAACGCGATCTGCCGCTGTCTGAAATTGAACAGCTGCTGGCCTCTCATAACGAGTGGGTCAAAGTGGTGCCGAATGACCGCGAGCTGACGATGCGGGAACTGACCCCCGCGGCCGTGACCGGTACGCTGACCACGCCGGTTGGCCGTCTGCGCAAACTCAATATGGGGCCGGAGTATCTCTCCGCCTTCACGGTAGGCGACCAGCTGTTATGGGGCGCAGCCGAACCGCTGCGTCGCATGCTGCGGTTGTTAATCGACTAAGAAAAATATCGCCAAAGGCCGGATTTATCCGGCCTTTTTTTTGCTTTGCAGTACGTGAAACAACCTGCCGGTTCGCTTACTCAGTGATCAGCTTCCCCTTTTTGGCGGCCGGCAAAGAATATTTTGCTTTCAGCCATGGCAACTGCTGCGACCAAGCTATGATTTAACCATGATGTGCCACAGGTTTCGCTTTTGCTTTCCGGATTAAATGGTTGTGGTACACGGCAAAACACTTTTTCCATGGAATGGCCTGACACTTTTTTGCCGTCGTACGTATGGCTCAATGAAGAGCAGCGCAGATGACGCGCGACAGGCCGTGTCGCGAGCATCTCGGCTGCCAGTTATCACAGGAAGAAAGTCATGTCAGAGCTTCCCGATCGCGAGGCGATCAATGCCCTGTTTGCGGGTAATTATGCCGATCCTTTTTCGTTACTAGGGATGCACCGAACGCCACAAGGCCTTGAAGTCAGGGCGTTGCTCCCCGAAGCGCTTGAGGTGTGGGTCATTGAGACCTCTACCGGGCGCAAGCTGGCTCAACTGGCGTGTGAAGACGCACGCGGCTTCTTCAGCGGCGTGATCCCCCGCCGCAAAAATCCGTTCCGCTATCAGCTGGCGGTGAACTGGCACGGCCAGCAAAACCTGGTCGACGATGCCTATCGCTTTGGCCCGCTGCTGCAGGAGATGGATCTGTGGCTGCTGGCCGAAGGCACCCACCTGCGTCCGTATGAAACCCTGGGCGCGCATGGTGACGTGATTGATGGCGTGACCGGCACCCGCTTCTGCGTCTGGGCGCCTAACGCCCGTCGTGTTTCCGTCGTCGGCGATTTCAATTTCTGGGATGGCCGCCGTCACCCGATGCGTCTGCGCCAGGAGCTGGGCATCTGGGAGCTGTTTGTGCCGGGTGCGGTCAACGGTCAGCTCTACAAATATGAAATCATCGACGCCAATGGCGATCTGCGTATCAAAGCGGACCCTTACGCCTTCGAAGCGCAGATGCGCCCGGAAAGCGCCTCGATGATCTGCGGCCTGCCTGCGCCCGTTGAGATGAAAGCGGAGCGCAAGGCCGCCAACGGTTTCGATGCGCCGATCTCCATCTATGAAGTACATCTGGGCTCCTGGCGTCGTCATACCGACAACAATTTCTGGCTGAGCTACAAAGAGCTGGCTGAACAGCTGGTGCCCTACGTCAAAGAGATGGGCTTTACCCATATCGAACTGCTGCCGATTAACGAACATCCGTTTGACGGCAGCTGGGGCTATCAGCCGCTGGGCATGTATGCACCGACTCGCCGTTTCGGAACCCGTGACGACTTCCGCGCCTTTATCGACAGCGCCCATGCTGCCGGCCTCAACGTCCTGCTCGACTGGGTACCGGGTCACTTCCCCAATGATGACTTCGGGCTGGCGCGCTTTGACGGCACCGAGCTCTATGAGCACAGCGATCCGCGAGAAGGCTACCATCAGGACTGGAACACCCTGATCTACAACTTTGGCCGCCGGGAAGTGAGTAACTACCTGTCGGGCAATGCGCTCTACTGGACAGAACGCTTTGGCATCGATGGCCTGCGCGTGGATGCCGTCGCCTCCATGATCTACCGCGACTACAGCCGCGTTGAAGGGCAGTGGGTGCCGAATCAGTATGGTGGCCGCGAGAACCTTGAGGCGATTGAGTTCCTGCAACACACCAACCGCACGCTCGGTACCGTGGCGTCCGGTGCGGTCACGATGGCGGAAGAGTCGACGGACTACCCTGGCGTAACGCGTCCGACAGAGGGCGGCGGGCTGGGCTTCTGGTTCAAATGGAACCTGGGCTGGATGCACGACACGCTCGACTACATGCAGGTCGATCCTATCTACCGCAAGCATCATCACAACCTGATGAGCTTCGGCATGATGTACAACTACACCGAAAACTTTGTGCTGCCGCTGTCGCACGACGAAGTGGTGCACGGCAAGCGCTCCATTCTCGACCGCATGCCGGGCGATGCCTGGCAGAAGTTCGCCAATCTGCGCGCCTATTACGGCTGGATGTGGGGCTTCCCCGGCAAGAAACTGCTGTTTATGGGCAACGAGTTTGCTCAGGGCCGCGAGTGGAACCACGATGTCAGCCTGGACTGGCATCTGCTGGAAGGCGGCGATAACTGGCATCACGGCGTGCAGCGTCTGGTGCGCGATCTCAACCACACCTATCAGTACTACACGCCGCTGCATCAGCTCGACTTCGATCCGGCAGGTTTTGAGTGGCTGGTGGTCAACGATGCGGAACATTCGGTCTTCGCCTTTGTACGTCGTGACCGCGAAGGTAACGAAATCATCGTCGTCAGTAACTTTACGCCGGTGCCGCGTCCGGGCTACCGCTTTGGGGTCAATCAGCCTGGCACCTGGCGCGAAGTGCTGAACACCGACCAGCATGAGTATCACGGCAGTGATGTGCGCAATCACCGGGTGCATACCGATGAGCAGGAGAGTCACGGACGACCACAGTCGCTGAGCCTCAATCTGCCACCGCTGGCAACGGTATGGCTGGTGCGGGAGGGGGAATGACCATTACTGCCGGGGATCCCGAACCGCTGGGTGCCAGTTACGATGGCAAAGGCGTCAATTTCACCCTGTTTTCTCAGCATGCCGGGCGCGTCGAGCTCTGCCTGTTTGATGACGAGGGGCGTGAACAGCGTCTTGATCTGCCTGGCCGCAGCGGGGATATCTGGCATGGTTATGTTCCGGCGCTGAAGCCGGGGCAGCGTTACGGCTACCGGGTGCATGGCCCCTGGGCGCCACAGCAGGGACACCGCTTTAATCCGGCGAAGCTGCTGGTCGATCCCTGCGCCCGCGCGGTTGAGGGTGACGTCCCGGATGACTCGCTGTTTCAGGGCGGCGAGGCGCAACCCGATCCGCATGACAACGCGGCCATCGCGCCGAAGTCACGGGTGGTGGCGGAAGATTTCGACTGGCAGGACGATGCCGCCCCACGCACGCCGTGGGGTAACACGGTGATTTACGAAGCGCACGTTCGCGGGCTGACGAAGCAGCATCCGGAAATTCCGGAAACGCTGCGCGGGACTTACGCGGCGCTGGGTCATCCTGTTATGGTGAACTACCTGCGCGATCTGGGCATTACGGCGCTGGAACTGCTGCCGGTGGCCCATTTTGCCAGCGAGCCGCGCCTGCTCCAGCTCGGCCTGAGTAACTACTGGGGCTACAACCCCTTTGCGCTCTGGGCGGTCGATCCGCGTTACGCCTCTGGTCAGCCAGGCGTCACGCCGCTGCAGGAATTTCAGCAGGCGGTAAAAAACCTGCACGCCGCCGGTATCGAAGTGCTGCTGGATGTGGTGTTCAACCACACCGCCGAACTGGATGAGATTGGCCCGACGATCTCGATGCGCGGCATCGACAACGCCAGCTACTACTGGCTGGATGAGCAGGGCGGCTATCAGAACTGGACCGGCTGTGGCAACACGCTGAATATCCACCATCCGCAGGTGATGGCGTGGACCTTAGAGGCGCTGCGCTACTGGGTGCGGGTCTGTCACGTTGATGGCTTCCGCTTTGACCTTGCGCCGGTGCTGGGCCGCACGCCCGATTACCGGCGTGATGCCCCTTTTTTCGATGCAATACGCGCCTGTCCGCTGCTCTCTCAGGTCAAGCTGATTGCGGAACCCTGGGATATCGGCCCTGACGGCTATCAGGTTGGCCGTTTTCCGCCACCCTTTGCCGAATGGAACGATCAGTTTCGCGACACCGCGCGTCGCTACTGGCTGCATGGCGCACTCAGCAACGGCGAGTTTGTCCGTCGCTTTGCCGCCTCCAGCGATCTCTACCAGCACGACGACCGGCCGCCCCACGCCACGGTTAACCTGATCACCGCGCATGACGGCTTTACGCTGTGGGACGTGGTGAGCTTCGAACGCAAACACAACGAAGCCAACGGGGAAGATAACCGCGACGGTCACGGCGATAACTACAGCCACAATCACGGCAAAGAGGGGCTGAACGTCAGTTTTGACGTCACGGAACGTCGCCGCCGCAGCGTGCGGGCACTGCTCACCACGCTGCTGCTGTCACAGGGCACGCCGATGCTGCTGGCGGGCGATGAGCGCGGCCACACGCAGCGCGGCAATAATAATGCTTACTGTCAGGACAACGCCCTCAGCTGGCTTGACTGGCAGGCGGATGAGAAGGGATTGGTCGGATTCACCGCCGCACTGATTCGTCTGCGCCAGCGCATACCGGCGCTGACCGCGGATCGCTGGTGGCAGGAGGGTGATGGCAATGTGCAGTGGCTCAATGCCGGTGGCCAGCCACTGCAGCACGATGAATGGGCACAGGGGCTGCACAGATTGCAGATCCTGCTGTCTGGCCGCTGGTTAATAACAATAAACGCCACGGATACGGTGAATGACATCGTGTTACCAGACGGAGAATGGCGTGCCCTTCCTCCTTTCGCCGGGGACGACAACCCCATCCTGCTAACTGTCTGGCATGGTCCCGCACACGGTGTGTGCGTGTTCCAAAAGCAATCATAAGGAGTCAGACATGGTTAAGTTAGATAGAACAGAACACCTGATGCTGGCCCGCCAGCTCCCTACACAGACGGTTGCTCTGATCCTCGCCGGCGGACGCGGCACGCGGCTGGTCGATTTAACGGCCAAACGTGCCAAACCGGCGGTGCATTTCGGCGGCAAGTTCCGCATTATCGACTTTGCCCTCTCCAACTGCGTCAACTCCGGTATCCGGCGGATTGGCGTCATTACACAGTATCAGTCCCATACCCTGACTCAGCATATCCAGCGTGGCTGGTCGATCTTCAATGAAGAGATGAATGAGTTTGTCGATTTGCTGCCAGCGCAGCAGCGCTTTTCGACCGAACAGTGGTATCGCGGCACGGCCGATGCCGTGACGCAGAACCTTGATGTGATTCGCCGCTATCAGGCGCAGTACATCGTGATCCTTGCCGGGGACCACATTTATAAGATGGATTATTCACGCATGCTGCTGGACCACGTGGTGAACGAGGCGAAATGTACCATCGCCTGTTTACCGGTACCGGTGCATGAAGCCACGGCGTTTGGCGTGATGGCGGTGAATGAGGAGAACATGGTGATCGACTTCGTGGAGAAACCCGCGAAGCCGCCCACCATGCCGGGTGATGACACGCAGTCGCTCGCCAGCATGGGGATCTACGTCTTCAACGCGGATTATCTCTATGAGCTGCTGGAAGCGGATCTGCAGACGCCAGGCTCTAACCACGACTTCGGCAAAGATATCCTGCCGAAAGTGGTGGCAAGCGGCGAAGGCTATGCGCACTCCTTTGCGCTCTCCTGCGTCCAGAATGATGACAACGCGCCGCCTTACTGGCGCGACGTCGGGACGCTGGAAGCTTACTGGCGCGCCAATCTCGATCTGGCCTCGGTGATGCCTGAGCTGGATATGTATGACGTCACCTGGCCTATCCGTACCCACATGGAGCCGCTGCCCCCCGCGAAATTTGTTCAGGATCGTTCCGGCAGTCACGGGATGACGATGAACTCGCTGGTGTCGGGCGGCTGCATTATCTCCGGTTCGGTCGTGGTCAACTCGGTGCTGTTTCCCCGGGTTCGGGTTAACTCGTTTTGCAATATTGATTCAACCGTTCTGCTGCCGGATGTGGTGGTGGGTCGCTCGTGTCGTCTGCGCCGCTGCGTGATTGATCGCGCCTGTGAGTTACCGGAAGGCATGGTGATTGGTGAAAATCCGGATGAAGACAGTCGCCGGTTTCACCGTTCGGATGAAGGGATCGTACTGGTCACCCGCGCCATGCTGGCCAGGCTGGCCAAAGCGGGGCTGTAAGCGATAAGCGGAACTTACGCAATCGGCACGCGGAGCGTGCCGGATAACTTAATGAGGTCGAGGATGCAGGTTTTACATGTCTGTTCAGAACTTTTCCCGCTGCTTAAAACGGGCGGACTGGCTGATGTAGTCGGGGCATTACCTCAGGCGCAGATTGCGGGCGGCACAGACACGCGGGTGCTGCTGCCAGCGTTTCCTGCATTGCGCAAAGGCATACCTGATCTCCAGATGGTGACAGAGCGAGAGACATTTGCCGGTCATATACGTCTGTTATATGGTGAATTTAACGGTGTGGGCATCTATCTGATCGATGCCCCTGACCTCTACGACCGTCCCGGTAGCCCTTATCATGACGAGTCGCAGTTTGCCTATGTCGATAACTACCTGCGCTTCGCGCTGCTGGGCTGGGTCGGCTGCGAACTGGCGTGCGGTATGGATTCGATGTGGCGTCCCGATATTGTCCATGCCCATGACTGGCACGCAGGCCTTACCTGCGCCTATCTGGAAGCGCGCGGCCGGCCAGCCAAATCGGTGTTTACCGTGCACAACCTGGCCTATCAGGGACTGTTCTCGGCGCACCACATGGATCAGATTGGCCTGCCGTGGTCGTTCTTTAACATGCATGGGCTGGAGTTTTACGGGCAGATCTCCTTCCTGAAGGCGGGACTCTTCTACGCCGATCACGTGACGGCGGTCAGCCCGACCTACGCCCATGAAATTACCTCTGCGGAGTTTGGTTACGGCATGGAAACGCTGCTGGCGCAGCGGATGCGGGAAGGGCGGCTGAGCGGGATCCTCAACGGTGTCGACCCGACCATCTGGGACCCGGCCCACGACCTGCTGCTCAGCGCGCGCTACAACCGCGACACGCTGGAAGCCAAAGCGGAAAACAAACGGCAGCTGCAGGTGGCGATGGGGCTGAAGGTTGATGACAAAGCGCCGGTATTCTGCGTGATCAGCCGCCTGACCAAACAGAAAGGCCTGGACCTGGTGCTGGAGGCGCTCCCGGGCCTGCTGGCGCAGGGCGGTCAGCTGGTGCTGCTGGGACAGGGCGATGCCGAACTGCAGCAGGGCTTCCTGGCCGCGGCAGCAGAGCATCCGGGCAGCGTGGGTGTGCAGATTGGCTATCACGAGGCGTTTTCACACCGCATCGTCGGTGGTGCCGATGTGATCGTGGTGCCGAGCCGCTTTGAGCCCTGCGGCCTGACGCAGCTGTATGGCCTGAAATATGGCACGCTGCCGCTGGTGCGCCGCACCGGCGGACTGGCGGATACGGTTAACGACAGCTCACTGGAAAACCTGGCGGATGGGATTGCCAGTGGCTTCAGCTTTGAAGATGCTAACGCCTGGTCGCTGTTGCGGGCGATTCGCCGCGCGTTTGTGTTGTGGTCTCGCCCTTCACTGTGGCGTTATGTTCAGCGACAGGCGATGGGCATGGATTTCAGCTGGCAGGTGGCCGCACAGGCCTACCGCGATCTCTACCAGCGTCTGATGTAACGGATGGGGAAAACCGGATATGAATGCACCTTTCACTTACGCTTCACCCACGCTGACGGTGGATGCTTTAAAGCATTCGATTGCGTACAAACTGATGTTTACCATCGGCAAAGACCCCTCTATTGCCAACAAGCATGAGTGGCTGAACGCTGCACTGCTGGCGGTTCGCGATCGGATGGTGGAGCGCTGGCTGCGCTCCAGCCGCGCTCAGCTGTCGCAGGATGTGCGGCAGGTTTACTACCTGTCGATGGAGTTCCTGATGGGGCGCACCCTGGGGAATGCGCTGCTGGCGATGGGGATCTATGACGATCTCAACCAGGCCCTCGACGAGATGGGGCTGGATCTGGCCGAGCTGATGGAGGAGGAGAACGATCCGGGCCTGGGCAACGGCGGTCTGGGCCGTCTGGCGGCCTGTTTCCTCGATTCGCTGGCGACGCTGGGTATGCCGGGCCGCGGCTATGGCATCCGTTACGATTACGGCATGTTCAAACAGAACATTGTGGAAGGTGAGCAGAAAGAGTCGCCCGATTACTGGCTTGAGTATGGCAATCCGTGGGAATTTCAGCGATTCAACACCCGCTACAAGGTGCGTTTCGGCGGCCGCGTCCAGCACGAAGGGGCGAAAGTGCGCTGGCTGGAGACCGAAGAGATCCTGGCGATGGCCTATGACCAGATCATCCCGGGCTTCGACACCGACGCCACCAACACGCTGCGCCTCTGGGGCGCGCAGGCCAGTAACGAAATCAACCTCGGTAAGTTCAACCAGGGCGACTACTTTGCGGCGGTGGAAGATAAAAACCACTCCGAAAACGTTTCACGCGTCCTCTATCCCGATGACTCCACCTATTCCGGGCGCGAGTTGCGTCTGCGTCAGGAGTATTTCCTGGTATCTGCCACGGTGCAGGACATTCTGAATCGTCACTGGCGCATGCATCAGACCTGGGACAACCTGGCGGATAAGATCGCCATCCACCTGAATGACACGCACCCGGTGCTGGCGATCCCCGAACTGATGCGCCTGCTGATAGACGAGCATAAATTCAGCTGGGACAGCGCCTTTGACGTCTGCTGTCAGGTCTTCTCCTATACCAACCATACGCTGATGACCGAAGCGCTGGAGACCTGGCCGGTGGATATGATCGGCAAGATCCTGCCGCGTCATCTCAGCATTATTTTTGAAATTAACGACTTCTTCCTCAAGACGATTCAGGATCACTATCCTGACGATCTGGATCTGCTGTCGCGCATTTCGATCATCGACGAGAACGACGGTCGCCGGGTACGCATGGCCTGGCTGGCGGTGGTGGTCAGCCATAAAGTGAATGGCGTCTCAGAGCTGCACTCCAACCTGATGGTGCAGTCGCTGTTTGCAGACTTCTCCCGCCTGTTCCCGGGCCGCTTCTGCAACAAAACCAACGGCGTCACTCCGCGTCGCTGGCTGGCGCTGGCTAACCCGGCGCTGTCAGAGGTGCTGGATGAAGAGATTGGCCGCAACTGGCGCACCGATCTCAGCCAGCTGGATGAGCTGAAAGCGCAGATCGACTACCCGGCGTTTATCGAGAAAGTGGCGATTGCCAAGCATCAGAACAAGCGCCGGCTGGCCGAGTGGGTGGCAAAAAACCTGGACGTGGTGCTCGACCCGAACGCGTTGTTTGATGTGCAGATCAAGCGTATTCACGAGTACAAGCGTCAGCTGCTCAACGTGCTGCATGTGATCACCCGATATAACCGTATCAAGGCCGATCCGCAGGCGGACTGGGTGCCGCGCGTCAATATTTTTGCCGGTAAAGCGGCCTCCGCCTACTACGTTGCCAAACACATCATCCATCTGATCAATGATGTCGCCAACATCATCAACAACGATCCGCAGGTGAAGAACAAACTGAAAGTGGTCTTCATCCCGAACTACAGCGTGAGTCTGGCGCAGATCATCATTCCGGCCGCCGATCTCTCTGAGCAGATCTCGACCGCCGGAACGGAAGCGTCCGGCACCAGTAACATGAAGTTTGCCCTGAATGGCGCGCTGACGATCGGTACGCTGGATGGTGCCAACGTGGAGATGCTGGATCACGTCGGTGAAGAGAACATCTTCATCTTCGGCAATACCACGCCGCAGGTAGAAGCCCTGCGTCAGGGCGGCTACAACCCGCGTGACTATTACGAAGGCGATGAAGAGCTGCATCAGGTGCTGACGCAGATCGCGTCGGGCGTCTTCAGCCCGCAGGATCCGGGTCGCTACCGCAACCTGTTCGATTCGCTGGTGAACTTCGGCGACCACTACCAGTTACTGGCCGATTATCGCAGCTATGTGGATACCCAGGACAAGGTGGATGCGCTCTACCGTAAACCGGAAGAGTGGCAGCGCCGTGCGGCGAAAAATATCGCCGGCATGGGTTACTTCTCGTCTGACCGGACGATTCAGGAGTATGCCGATGAGATCTGGAACATTTCACCGATAAGACTGTAAGGCGCGCGCCGTCCATTCATCTGCTCTGCGGCCGGGAAACCGGCCGCACTTTTTTCTGCCCGTTCCGCTCCTCCCTGACCTCCGCAGATTCCGCCTTCAGCCGCAGTAAATCATCCGGCTGCGAGCCAGATCATTACAGGCTGGCGGAGAATCGCTACTATGCGGAAAAGCAAAATGACCTTACAGGCAACAGCAGCCCATGAGTGACAATATCAATCAGGAAATTACCTTCCGGAAGCTCAGTGTCTTCATGATGTTTATGACGAAAGGCAATATCGCCCGCACGGCGGAAGCGCTGGAGCTGAGCAGCGTCAGCGTGCACCGCGCGCTGCACACGCTGGAAGAGGGCATCGACTGCCCGCTGTTTATCCACAAAGGGCGCAATCTGGTGCCGCTGCCCGCCGCCTGGACGCTGCTGGACTATTGTCGCGACGTCACGGCCCTGATGGGCAAAGGCATTGAGGAGGCCCGCAAAGTGGCGGGTATCGGCGGAGGACGGCTGCGGCTTGGCACACTCTACTCGCTGACGCTTGAAACCATTCCCCGGCTGATCATGGGCATGAAACTGCGCCGGCCGACGCTGGAGCTGGATCTGACCATGGGCTCTAACCAGATGCTGCTGAATATGCTGGAAGATGATGCGCTGGACGCGATCCTGATTGCCACCCATGAGGGCGAACTCAGCGAGGCCCGGTTTGATGTGATCCCGCTGTTCGAGGACACGATCTGTCTGGCGGCACCGGCTGGCGAAACGGGCAGCGGCGACGCGCCGGTCGATCTGCGTGACTATGCCGACCGCGATTTTGTCTCACTGGCCGAGGGGTTTGCCACCTATGCCGGTTCGCAGGAGGCGTTTCAGATCGCGGGATTTGAACCACGCATGGTGACGAAGGTGAATGACATCTTCTCCATGATCAGTCTGGTGCAGGCGGGCGTCGGCCTGGCGCTGATCCCGGGAAGGATGCGGAAAGTCTATGAAAACAATATCCAGCTGCTGACGCTCGCAGCGCCTTACCAGATGCGGCAGCAGGTTGCGATTGTCTATTCGCATCGCCGCGAACGCGACAATGACCTGCTGGCCCTGGCGGCAGAAGGGCGCATGTATGCCCGTAACCTTACCGTTCCAGCCGTTTAGCCAGATGACCTGCCACATCGACGCCGTTGCGTTCCAGGCTGATTGCATCGCCCTGCCAGCCCGCCTGCAGGGTCAGGCCGGTCAGCACATTGCCTGGCGGCATCTCAATCGCCAGACGGGCATCGCGCTGGTTAGCCGAGACCATGGTGTCATACCACTGCACGGTCCGCGCCATATTGAACGCCAGATCCTCCGCGATCTTCTCCGGGTCGTGGATCACCCGTGCGGTTGAGCCGCTGAGGTAAGCACAATCGGGACGGGAGAGGCGCACGGATTCAAACGCACGCGCCAGTTCTGCCGCCGGTTTGTCCAGCAGCGCGCAGTGCGACGGCACGCTCACCGCCAGTCTGATCGCCTTACTGGCGCCTGCCTCCAGCGCCTTCTGCGCCACCCGTGCCATATCCTCATCACGACCGGCAATCACTATCTGCGTTTCGGCATTCAGATTGGCAATGTAAGTGTGGCTGCCAGGCAGCAGCGTTTCCAGATGCGTCAGCGTCAGACCGGTGATCGCCGTCAGGCCATATCCCTGCGGATAAGCCTGCTCCATCAGGTCGCCGCGCAACGCCACCAGCCGCAGGGCGTCGCTGAAATCGAGCGCACCTGACACCACTGCCGCTGGAAATGCGCCAATCGACAGACCGCTGACGATATCCGGCTTCACCCCGCGACGTATCAGTTCGCGCGCCCAGGCGACCCCGCTGATCAGCAGGCTGAGCTGGACGGCGCGGGTGTGCTGCAGCGCGTCGTCGCTGTCGAGCCTGTCAGTTTCGTCGCCCAGTACCGCCCGCACGCGGGCTAACAGCGCCTCGCCGTCAGGCAGATGCTGCAGCATGCCGGCTCGCTGGGTGCCCTGGCCGGGAAAGGTAAAGAGTATTTTCATGAGGTTTCTCTGCTCCAGGGTGAAGCGGTCAGCAGGGGGCCGGTGTCGGTTTTCAGCAGCACCTGTTCCTCGCGCAGCCACTCGTTGAGGGCAAACGCACCGGCAGGCGTTTCCACCTGGGTATCCACCCGGCACGCCAGCGCGTCGGTCTGATTCTGCCACCGTTGCAGCGCAGCCCGGTCCAGAGGGTGCGGGGCGCGGATCACCAGATCGAGATCGCTGGCGGCGTGCAGCGTGGGCTGCTGCGTCGCCAGCGCATAACCGGTGCTGCCGGTGATCCCCCAGCGCCACGGCCACTCCGCCTCACTCAGCACGATCGCCGCGCGAACCGGGGCAAAGGCGCTGAAAGGGGAAGCCTGCAGCAGGGGGCGATCGGCCAGCCTCTCCGGCGTTATCACCCGGACAATATCGTCCGGATGAACCCATCCGGCGGCACGCTGCTCCCGCCGTTCACCGCGCACTCCAATCGGGATCAGGCCGGATTCGCGATGATCGCGCCGCACCACCACCGGCAGGCCGGGATGCCAGAACGTCCCGACCCAGCACGCTGAGATCGTGGCTAATGCGCTGCGGTCACGCAGCCAGAGCAGATCGTGGGGGCAGGGCGCGGTCATATTACATTCCTGATGTCAGCGTAATGAACAGGGGCAACGACAGAATAGAGAGCACCGAACTTAACAGCAGCACGGCTTCAGCATCCGGCGACTGAACGCCAAAGCGGTTGCCGAACACCACACCAAAGAAACCGGCCGACAGCGCAATCATCAGGATCGCGGTGATCGCCACCGGGCCGTTCAGCCCCAGCGCCAGCACCAGACCCCAGGCAATCACGGGCTGAATCAGCAGTTTCGCCACCGTACCGACGCCCACGACGGCGTTGAGTTTCAGCTGACGGGCAGAAAGGATCACACCGGTCAGGAACAGCGCCGCCGCGGTGGCGGCCAGGCCCAGCGGCTTAATAGCCGAAAGCACCAGCTCCGGCATTCTGACACCCAGCGCAGAGAGCACCACGCCCAGCAGCGGACCCCAGACGATCGGTTTTTTAACGGAGCGCCACATAAGCACCGGCAGCATGGTCAGCGTCGACCCCACATTCTCACCTGCACTGCGCGCTTTTTCCCGCTCCAGAATCAGCAGGCAGAAGGGCGTCATCAGCACCGAACCGCAGGCGATAGAGACAGCGACCGAGAGCGAGGTGGATGAGCCTTCGCCCAGCACGCTGCCCAGAATCGGCAGGCCCAGCGCCGCGTAATTGGGTAAGGCGACGGTCAGCGTCAGCACCGCCGCATCCTGTGGCGACTTTTTAAATACGCCGGTGGCCAGGAAATAGATCGCCGCATAGGTGAACCACATCGCCCCGGTCAGGACCACAATCAGCGGCGACTGCGCCACAATCCCGGCCCACGGTGTCTGCACCGTAGCGCTGAACAGCGCGGCGGGCAGCGCAAAATCCATCACGAAAATATTCAGCAGCGAAACGTCTTTGTTATTGACCATTCCGCATTTACCGGCCCAGAAACCCAGCAGCATAATGACAAAAATAGGCGCAAGGGCATGCACAATTATATAAATCATAAATCACCTGTTATTAAGAAAGAATTTTCCAAAAAACAGCGATGTTTATAATTCTGAACACGGCCACTGCGCCGGGGCGCTGTGACACGCCCCGTCAGACCGGATTCGGCAGGTTTATTTTTTTTATCGGTTTACCAGGTCGCGCGCATACGCTCGCGCACCAGGGAAGAGCTGTGACGGTTGGAGGCACCCAGACGGTTTTTCAGGCTCGGGTCCTGGCGGGCATCGCCGATCGCCTTGTGCAGCGCGATTTCCACCATCGCCACGTCGGCATCAGAAGGGGCATCGGGATTGCCCACGTTCAGCAGATCGGAGAGCAGACCCAGCGTGGCGAAGTTGCTCACGTCATAGGCCATGGGGGGGATGGTGGCGGCCAGTTTCTCCAGCGACTCCACCGAACGCAGCGTAATACGCGCCGCCGATGCTTTGCCCATGGCGTGAACCAGTACGCCCTGATCATTAAGCGCAATCAGGCGGTTAGCCTGATAGCCGTGTGCCAGGAACGCACCGGACATCGCCTTGCCGACAATCAGCCCGATGACCGGATGGCCGGCCAGGCGCGCGTTAGCATAGGCTCCCGCTGCGCCCGCCAGCGCCTGATGAATACCAAATGCCTCTTCACGGCGACCATAGGCCTGACTCGGCACATCGATGACCGCCACAATCGGGCGTTTCACGGCGCTGTTTTTATCCTCTTCCCGCGTTTCATTCACCACTTTCGCCAGCGTCCAGCCCTCCAGCAGACCCACTTCCCCCTGCGCGGCGCGCGGATAGTGGTTCTGAGCATCGGGCACCACGGCAATGAAACGGACGTTTTCGCCATTCAGCTGGCCATCAGCCACCTGAACAGAGGCACACAGGCCACTGAGACGCTGTGCATGAGGTGCGAGTTTTTCCAGCCAGGTTGCACCGCGGCTGCTTGTCTGGGTCATTATTTCTCCTCCCGGGCGAAAAGCTGTTTGATCTGGGCGGTGTCCGCCTGCTGGCGGGTGTCGAACTGCGTCAGACGTGACAGGAAGTCGGCATAGTTGTCGCTGCGGTGCTGCGCCGGTACGCCTCTGGCAATGAAGTCATTCATGGCGGTTTTTACCGCGTTGATGCCGTCATTCACCAGCGCATCCACCAGTCCGCTGGCGTAGCGGATTTCGCCGCCGGTCATGCTCCAGATAAAGGGCCGATCGCGCGAGTCATACTCTTCAATGCCCGCCTCCTGCTCAATGACCTGCGGGCCGTTCAGGCCCAGGCGCGCTTCCCGTGTCACGATCAGGTAGCTGCACAGCGCGGCGGCAATCGACATTCCGCCGAAGCAGCCAACGGTGCCGCTGATGATGCCGATCACCGGGGTGTAGCGACGCAGATCGACAATCGCTGCGTGAATATCCGCAATCGCCGCCAGGCCAAGATTCGCTTCCTGTAAGCGCACGCCACCGGTTTCCAAACAGAGCACCGCCTGCGTCGGAATGCCGTTGCGGTTGTCTTCCGCCGCCAGCTCCAGCGCCGCCGCCATTTTCGCCCCGGAGACTTCGCCCATGCTGCCGCCCTGGAAGGTGCCTTCGATGGCGATAACCACCGCAGGCTGGCCGTTCAGCGTGCCACGCGCGACGACCATGCCATCATCGGACTGCGGCACCACGCCCTGCGGGGCCAGCCATGGCGACATAATGCCTTCAAAGGGGTCAAGCAGTTCGCGATAACTGCCGGCATCCAGCAGCGTACGGGCGCGTTCACGCGCCCGTAATTCAATAAAACTGGCGTCGTTACGCATGGCTCACCTCTTCAAAAACCTGTTCAAGACGGATACGAGCCACACCGGGTGTGGCACCGAAATCGTGGATAATCAGTTCGCCGGCCGGCAGGCCGTTGATCAAATTCAGGCGGTCAAACAGCGCCTTCCAGCGGGCGTCGCTGTTATCCAGTGAGGTGGTGATATCAACGTTCAGCGTGTCGCCCTGGGTTGCGGTGTACAGTACTTCCATATCACCGGAACCCACGACCCCGGCCAGCGCTCTGCCACTGAGCAGGCGGTTAGCGGGTAAAGATAATGTGATGTGTTCCATAATGGCCTCTAAAAATATGTGTGTTCAGGCGAACAGACCCGATCGATAAACAGCGTCGCCGCGAGCAAATCGGCGGCTCCGCCCGGCGAGGCGTTGAGCGCCAGCATCCGGCGATCAAGCTGCGCCAGCGCCAGCTTTCCGCCTGCGGTGCGGCAGCCGCCCGCCAGCAGTACGGCCTGTGCCCCGTGCTGCATCGCCGTCAGCCCCGCCATCCCTGCCCGTGACAGCACGCAGGTATCGCTGAGCGAAGTCATGATCGCCATCAGCGCATCCAGGCGGGCTTCGCTTTCGCTGGCCCCCACCGCCCGGCTGATCAGCAGCTGCGGCAGCGCCAGCTTCATCACGTGAGGAAACGCCTGTTGCGCCTCTTCGCGTGCGCCGGGCACCCGATAGCGGTGCGTCGCTTTTAACCCTTTGCTGAACAGTTTCGGCGCTGCCCGGTCGGGCAGGCTGGCCAGGGCGGCGGCGGTGCGGGTCAGCTGATCGGCACTGGCAGCACCGCCATGCATGGCCGCAGCACTCACCAGTAAGCCCAGCGCCCAGATCGCTCCCCGATGGGTATTCACGCCACCGGTGGCCGCCATCATCTGCTGCTCGCCGTCACGGCCCAGGCGCCCGACCGTTTCGCGCAGGGCGATATCGGCGGGACGCAGCCAGCTGTGACGGGCCAGCGCCAGAAAGGTCGGTGCCAGGCTGTGAGCGGAGCGCTCCATCAGCGCCAGCGTCAGATCCTGATGCGCGCCGTTACCCCGACTGTCGACCAGACCCGGCTTAGGGCTCAGACGTGCTTCATCGATCAGGCAATCGCGCGCCATCGTCGCCAGCAGGCTGGCCTGCGCCTCGGCTTGAGTCTGGGACAGGAGTTTCATTTACCAGCTCCGGAATTTAGCAGGCGGGTTGTACAGACCACCGGACCATTCGACCAGGTCAGCCACGCTGCCCGCGGCCAGCAGTGAACGGGTGGCGTCGGAACGGCGGATGCCCATATCTTCCGGGTAGACCACTTTGCCGCTTTTACGCAGGGCCGCGACGCGCGCCGCATCCACACCCAGACCGATGTCGGTAATGCCCGCCACGGCGGCGACCATGGCGCGACGCTCTTCCAGGCTCTCTGCGCGATAGAGATAGGCGATGCCCTCCTCGGTCAGCACGTGGGTGACGTCATCGCCGTAGATCATCACCGGAGCCAGCGGCATCCCGGCGGATTTCGCGACATCAACCGCATCAAGGGTTTCAACGAAGGTGGGTTTTGCGCCGGCCTGGAAGGTTTCGACCATCTGCACCACCAGTTTTTTCCCGCGCTGCATCGGGTCTGGCTCGGTGATCATGTTCAGCCAGGCGGGGGTTGCGTGGCGGCGGCCGTGCGGATCGTGGCCCATATTCGGGGCGCCACCAAAGCCGGAGAGGCGGCCACGGGTCACGGTCGAGGAGTTGGCCAGCCCGTCAACCTGCAGGGTGGCCCCGATAAACATGTCGACTGCGTACTGGCCGGCCAGCTGACAGAAGGCGCGGTTAGAGCGCATCGAGCCGTCGCTGCCGGTAAAGAAGATGTCGGGACGGGCGCGGATATACTCTTCCATCCCCAGCTCGCCGCCGAAGCAGTGCACGCTCTCCACCCAGCCACTCTCAATGGCCGGGATCAGCGTCGGATGCGGGTTCAGCGCCCAGTGTTTACAGATTTTGCCTTTCAGGCCGAGCTGTTCGCCGTAGGTGGGCAGCAGCAGCTCAATCGCGGCGGTGTTAAATCCGATGCCGTGGTTGAGTGACTGCACCTGGTGTTCGGCGTAGATGCCTTTAATCGCCATCATCGCCATCAGGATATGTTCCTGCTTAATCAGGCGCGGATCGCGGGTAAACAGCGGTTCGATAAAGAACGGTTTGTCAGCCACCACGATGTAGTCGATCCAGGAGCCGGGAATATCGACGCGCGGCAGGTCGGTTTCGTCATCGACCAGTTCATTGACCTGGGCTATCACGATACCGTCACGGAACGCGGCGGCTTCCACCAGCGCCGGGGTATCCTCGGTGCCCGGACCGGTGTAGAGGTTGCCTTTGCGGTCAGCTTTGTAACCGGCAATCAGCGCCACATTCGGGCAGAGGTCAACATAAAGGCGGGAGTAGAGTTCGATATAGGTGTGGATAGCGCCGATTTCCAGCTGGCCATCCTGCAGCAGCTGCGACATGCGCAGACTCTGCGGACCGGAAAAAGAGAAGTCGAGTTTGCGGGCAATGCCTTTTTCAAAAATATCGAGATGCTCACTGCGGCCGACGCTGGGCATAATCATGTGC
Organism: Pantoea sp. Sc1; assembly: GCF_000255315.1. Lineage (NCBI taxonomy): Bacteria > Pseudomonadati > Pseudomonadota > Gammaproteobacteria > Enterobacterales > Erwiniaceae > Pantoea > Pantoea sp. Sc1. The sequence continues at coordinate 560,303 of NZ_AJFP01000001.1, read as the reverse complement.
AGGTCGTGAATCTTTGCCGGATTCACCTGCGCCAGGGTGCGGGATAAGAAGTCAGCCTGTTTCTGGTTATTCCCCTCCAGCACCACGCGGTCGCCTGGGGCAATTAAGTGTTCGAGGGCTTCTGTGGCTCGTTCAACAGGAATGACTTTGCCATCAAGGGGGAAGGCGGCCATACGACGCGCTTTTTCACTGCGGCGTGTGTTCCACTCCCGGGCAGGCGTTTGGCCTGTGTTCATTTCAACCTCCTGATTAGAATCGCGGTACTGACGTTTTTGCTGAAGAAAGTCTGCGCGTTCTGCATACGGCGTTCAATTAAGCAAAAAAGCGAAACGTTAGATTTAAGGTAACGATGGTGAGCGGCCTGGCGGCAGGCGAAACCCGAGGCGCTGCAGGCAGGCGGGGAGGGAGAAACGGCAGGGTGACTGGGGGAGAGCGTGCGAGGGGAAGGGCCGCGGCACGATTTAACCGGTTCAGTTCGCGGTCGGCCACCCATAAAAAAAGCAGGCCGGAGCCTGCTTTCTGCTTTCTGCGGCCTGCTTAAGAGGCCAGCGAGAGTGCCGGTTTTGCTTTCGCGGCCAGCCACTCTGCCACGCGGGCCTGCTGCTCTTTCGTCAGCCACATACCCTGTTTGGTACGACGCCAGATAGCATCATCCAGCTCGCGAACCCACTCATGCTGCACCAGGTAGCGCAGCTCCGCCTCGTAAAACTCGTGACCGAAGTTCTCACCCAGATCGTTCAGGCTTTTCGCCCCGGCTAACAGGGTTTCGGTGCTGCTGCCGTAGGTGCGTGAGAAGTGACGCGCCATGTTTTCACTGATGAACGGATAGCGACGACGCAGGCTGGCCGCATAATCTTCACGGGTGCCGGAGATGTTCCCGCCCGGCAACACGCAGTTCTTCGTCCAGGCAGGACCGGCGTTCGGATAGTACTTCGCCAGTTTTTCCAGCGCGTGCTCGGCCAGCTTGCGATAGGTGGTCAGCTTGCCGCCAAATACCGACAGCAGTGGCGCCTGGCCGTTGTCATCACGGACATCCAGCGTGTAATCGCGGGTGATCGCCTGCGGTGAGTCCGATTCGTCATCACACAGAGGACGCACACCGGAGTAAGACCAGACGATGTCGTCAGCGGTCAGCTGCTTTTTGAAGTGGGCGTTGAACACCTTCAGCAGGTAGTCGGTTTCGCTGTCATCAATGTTGACGTTTTTCGGATCGCCTTTGTACTCCACGTCGGTGGTGCCGATGATGGAGAACTCATCCATCCACGGAATCACAAACACGATGCGATTATCTTCGTTCTGCAGGATATAAGCCTGCTTTTCGGTGTGCACGCGCGGCACCACGATGTGGCTGCCTTTGATCAGGCGGATACCGTAAGGGGATTTGAGCTTCAGGCTGTCGTCAAACAGCTGCTTGACCCATGGGCCTGCGGCGTTGACCAGGCCTTTCGCCTGCCAGGTGTAGGTTTTGCCGCTGTCGACATCTTCCGCTTCCACCTTCCACAGACCGCCTTCACGCCAGGCGCGGGTCACGCGGGTGCGGGTTCGCACTTCGCCGCCGCGCTTCACCACTTCCTGCGCGTTGAGCACGACCATACGGGCGTCATCAACCCAGCAGTCAGAATATTCGAATCCGCGCGTGATCTCCGGCTTCAGGGCCGAATCTGCGCCAAAGCGCAGACTTTTACTGCCTGGCAGGCTGGTGCGTTTGCCCAGATGGTCATACATAAACAGGCCGGTGCGGATCATCCACGCCGGACGCAGGTGTGGACGGTGCGGCAGACGGAAGCGCATCGGGAAGGCCAGGTGCGGCGCCATCTTCAGCAGGACTTCGCGCTCAGCCAGCGCTTCGCTGACCAGACGGAATTCATAATGTTCAAGGTAGCGCAGGCCGCCGTGAATCAGTTTCGAGCTGGCAGAGGAGGTCGCGCAAGCCAGATCCCGCGCCTCCAGCATTAACACCGACAGTCCGCGTCCTGCAGCGTCTGCTGCAATGCCGGCACCGTTGATGCCGCCGCCGATCACGATCAGGTCTTTGGTTTCCACGTCATCTCCTCCGATGTTCGGAATAGTTCACTAATGTTCGTTTTCGAGCATTATCATAGTCGCAAACCAACATTAGCGCCAGCTTTTAACCCGCTAAAAACATTTTTGCGTGATATAGCTAACATTATGTCCACCAAAAAAACAGATACCCGTAACGATTGTCAGGTTATCGGCGTGGCTTCTCGGGTTACACTACGCGCTATTGTGACGACTTTGAGAGATCCCATGGAAACGTTCGAATGTATTGATGTGCAGCAGGCGCAGGCGCGTCTGGCGCAGGGGGCACTGCTGGTCGATATCCGCGATCCGCAAAGCTTTGCGATGGGCCATGCGGCGGGTGCGCTGCATTTGACCAACACCAACCTCAGCGACTTTATCAGTCGTGCAGACCACAGCCTGCCGGTGCTGGTAATGTGCTATCACGGCAACAGCAGTAAAAGTGCAGCACAATATCTGCTGGGGCAGGGCTTCAGTGCGGCCTACAGTATTGATGGCGGTTTCGATGCCTGGCGCGCGGCCTTTCCGCAGCAGGTTGCCCTGGGCAGTGAGTAAGTGGCCGCCTGTCACACGGAGAGTTACTGATGCGCATTACCCAATTTAATCAGCCGCGCATGGCGCAGGCGTTTGTGGACTACATGGCAACGCGCGGCGTGACGCTGCGTATTGAGCATGACCAGCACTATGTCATCATGCTGGATGATGAGAGCCAGTTTTCCGTGGTCGAAAACGAACTTCAGCAGTTTCTGCATGACCCTAATCACCCACGCTATCAGGCGGCCAGCTGGCACAGCGGCAAAACCGACAGCGGGCTGCGCTATGAGCGCAGTAACATCTGGGCAAACATTCGTGAGCGCGCCGGGCCGCTGACGATGACGGTGATGGTGCTCTGTATCGCCGTCTTTATCCTGATGCAGGTGATGGGTGATCAGACCGTGATGGCCTGGCTCGCCTGGCCGGACGATGACCAGCATTTTCAGGTCTGGCGCTGGTTCAGCCATGCGCTGCTGCACTTCTCGCTGCTGCACATTCTGTTTAACCTGATGTGGTGGTGGTATCTGGGCGGGGCGGTTGAGAAGCGGCTCGGCAGCGGCAAACTCTTTGTCATTATGCTGATTTCCGCGCTGCTCAGCGGCTGGCTGCAGGCGAAATTCAGCGGCATCTGGTTTGGCGGCCTGTCGGGCGTAGTGTATGCCCTGATGGGCTACTGCTGGCTGCGCGGCGAGCGCGATCCCGACAGCGGCGTCTATCTTGAACGTGGCCTGATCGGTTTTGCGCTGGTCTGGCTGGTGATTGGCTGGTTCGGCGTCTTTGGCCTGGCCATTGCCAACGCAGCGCACGTCGCCGGTCTGCTGGTCGGGCTGGCGATGGCGCTGGTGGATACGCGTAACGTTACGCGTCGGTAAAGAGATTTTGCGGGTTAACAGGAGAGGAATGTGAAGCAGACGCAACGTCATGACGCGATTATCGATTTGGTCCGTCGTCAGGGATATGTCAGTACTGAGGAGCTGGTGGATCATTTTGAGGTCAGCCCGCAGACCATCCGTCGCGATCTTAACGATCTGGCCGATCAGAACAAAATTCAGCGCCACCACGGCGGCGCGGCGCTCCCCTCCAGCTCTGAGAACACCGCCTGGCACGATCGTAAAATGATGTGGTCGGCGGAAAAAGCGCGCATTGCTCAGCGGGTCGCCAGCCAGATCCCGGATGGGGCCACGCTGTTTATCGACATCGGCACCACGCCGGAAGCGGTGGCGCATGCGCTGCTCAACCACAGCGATCTGCGTGTGGTGACGAACAACCTCAACGTGGCGATGCTGCTGATGGGCAAACCCGATTTTCGGGTGATTATTGCCGGGGGCGAAGTGCGCACCCGCGATGGGGCGGTAATGGGAGAGGCGACGCTCGACTTCATTTCGCAGTTCCGGCTGGATTACGGCATTCTCGGCATCAGCGGCATCGATATGGATGGCTCGCTGCTGGAGTTTGACTATCACGAAGTGCGGACCAAGCGCGCGATTATTGAAAACTCCCGCTGTGCGCTGCTGGTCGTGGACCACTCGAAGTTTGGCCGCAACGCCATGGTTAACCTCGGCAATATGAGTCTGCTGGATTACATCTACACCGACAAGATGCCGCCTGCCAGCGTCATGAAGGTGATTGAACAGCATGAGGTGCACCTCGAACTCTGCTGATTCCTGCCACGCCAGCCTCCGGGCTGGCGTTTTTATTTGATTGCTGTCGCTTTTTTCCCCACTCCCGTCTTTACTTAACGATTGCTGGCTCCGCCTGCCAGCCCGTGCGCTTGCCATTTTTGCTTCACCTCATTGCGTAACAGAAGGGAGTGATATGCCGCAGCAGAAATTCAATAAAGCCCGTTTTAACGCCGCCTTTACCCGCCAGTGGCAACACCTCGGCCTCTCTTCCGCTCAGCAGATGACCCCGCACCAGGCGTGGCAGGCGGTCAGTGCGGCCCTCGCGGAACTGCTGGCCGCGCAACCGGCCCCGCGTCCGGCGCAGCAGCAGCGTCACGTTAACTATCTCTCGATGGAGTTTCTGATTGGCCGGCTGACCGGCAACAATCTGCTTAATCTCGGCTGGTATGACGAGGTGCAGGCGGCGCTGGCAGAGCAGCAGTTCGATTTAACGGCGCTGCTGGAGCAGGAGGTCGATCCGGCACTCGGCAATGGCGGACTGGGGCGACTGGCTGCCTGCTACATGGATTCGATGGCAACGGTCGGTCAGTCTGCAACCGGTCACGGACTTAACTACCAGTACGGCCTGTTCCGCCAGTCTTTTCAGGCGGGCCAGCAGAAGGAGGCGCCCGACGACTGGCAGCGCGAGCACTATCCCTGGTTCCGCCACAACGCGGCGCTGGATGTGGAGGTGGCGATGGGCGGTCGGGTCGAAAAGCAGGAGAACGGCGAGGTGCGCTGGCAGCCCGGGTTTACGCTACGCGGTGAAGCCTGGGATTTGCCGGTCACCGGCTACCGCAATGGCGTCACGCTGCCGCTGCGTCTGTGGCAGGCGGTGAGCGCGCACCCTTTTGACCTGACGGCGTTTAATGACGGTCACTTCCTGCAGGCGGAGCAGCCCGGCATCGAGGCGGCAAAGCTGACCAAAGTGCTCTATCCCAACGACAATCATCAGGCGGGCAAGCGGCTGCGCCTGATGCAGCAATATTTTCAGTGCGCCTGTGCGGTGGCCGATATCCTGCGCCGCCACCATCAGGCGGGACGCAGCATTCACAGCCTGCCCGATTTCGAAGTGATTCAGCTCAACGATACTCATCCCACCATCGCCATCCCGGAGATGCTGCGCGTGCTGCTGGATGAGCACCAGCTCGGCTGGGATGAGGCGTGGCAGATCACCAGCCGGCTGTTTGCTTACACCAACCACACCCTGATGCCGGAGGCGCTGGAGCGCTGGGATGAGAAGCTGATGCGCTCGCTGCTGCCGCGTCATCTGCTGATCATCAAAACGATCAATCAGCGGCTGAAAAAGGTGGTGAAGCAGCGCTGGCCGGATGACAAAGCGCTGTGGCATAAGCTGGCGGTGATTGCGGACGGTCAGGTGCGGATGGCGAATCTCTGCGTCGTCAGCGGGTTTGCGGTCAACGGCGTCGCGGCGCTGCACTCCCGGCTGGTGGTCAGCGATCTCTTCCCGGAATATCACCAGCTGTGGCCGCAAAAATTCCATAACGTCACCAACGGCATTACCCCGCGCCGCTGGCTGAAGCAGTGCAATCCGGCGCTGGCCGGGCTGATTGATGAGACCCTGAAAACCGAATGGGCCAGCAATCTCGACGCGCTGATCGGCCTGGAACCTTACGCCGACGACCCGGCGTTTCGTCAGCGCTATCGCAGCATCAAGCAGCAGAACAAAGCGCAGCTGACCGACTATATCGCCCGGCACACCGGGATTATCGTCAACCCGGCGGCCCTGTTCGATGTGCAGATCAAGCGACTGCATGAGTACAAACGCCAGCACCTCAGCCTGCTGCATATCCTCTACTGCTATCAGCAGCTCTGCAATAACCCGGAGGATGTCACCTTCACGCCACGGGTCTTCCTGTTCGGGGCAAAAGCCGCACCGGGTTACTACCTGGCGAAAAACATTATCTACGCGATAAACCGGGTGGCGGAGGTGGTCAACAACGATCCCCGCATCGGCGACCGGCTGAAAGTGGTTTTTCTCCCCGACTACCGCATCACCGTCGCCGAAATGATGATCCCGGCGGCCGATCTCTCTGAGCAGATTTCTACCGCCGGTTATGAAGCCTCGGGCACCGGCAACATGAAGCTGGCGCTGAACGGCGCGCTGACCATCGGCACGCTGGACGGGGCCAATGTCGAAATCGCTGAGCAGGTGGGCGAGGAGAATATCTTTATCTTCGGTCACACCGTGGAGGAGGTGAAAGCGCTGAAGGCCAAAGGCTACAACCCGAAGAAGGTGCGCAGGCAGAACAAGGCGCTGGATGATTTACTGAAATCGCTGGAGAAGGGCAAATTCAGCGACGGGGACAAGCACGCGTTTAACCTGATGCTGGAGAGCCTGACGAAACACGGCGATCCCTGGCTGGTGCTGGCCGATTTCCAGCCTTACATCGAGGCGCAGCAACGGGTGGAAGCCCTGTGGCGCGACCCGGAAGGCTGGACCCGCGCCGCCATCCTCAACACGGCCCGGACCGGCATGTTCAGTTCGGACCGTTCCATTCGTGACTATCAGCAACGTATCTGGCAGGCACCCCGCTAAGGAGCAGCAATGAAACAGGATTCACTTGATCAGGCCGCCCGTGCTGCGGGTATTTCACTGGATTACATCAACGTCAACGGCGAGAAAGAGGCGATCAGCGACGAAACCAAACGTGCGCTGCTGGCGGTAATGGGCGATCCGCAGGAGGCGGGTAAATCGCCGCTGCCGCCGGTCGCCGTCTTCAGCGGCAGAGGCAAACGTCAGCTGACGCCGCAGGGCCGTGGCGTCTATCGCTGGCAGCTGCAGACAGAGAAGGGCAGACTGCTCAGCGGCGAGCTAACCGCGGGCGAACCCTTTACGTTGCCCACGCCGCTGGCGCAGGGGTATCACCAGCTGACGCTCAGCAAAGGGAAGAAAAGCTGGCAGACGCGGGTCATTGTTGCCCCGCGCCGCTGCTATCTGCCGCCGGCGCTGGAGGCGGGAGAGAAACGCTGGGGCGCACTGGTGCAGCTCTATACCGTGCGGTCTGAACAGAACTGGGGCATCGGTGACTTCGGCGATCTCGACCAGCTGCTGGTGCAGCTGGCCGCACGCGGAGGCGATTTCGTCGGGCTGAATCCGCTGCATGCGCTCTATCCCGCCAGCGCCGATTTCGCCAGTCCCTACAGTCCGTCATCACGCCGCTGGCTGAACATCATCTATATCGATGTCAGCCAGGTGGCCGATTTTCAGCAAAGCGCGGCGGCACAGAAGTGGTGGAAAAGTGCCAGAACGCAGAAGGCGCTGGCCAAAGCCCGCGAGGCGGAGCATGTCGATTACGCAGCGGTGATGGCGCTGAAGCTCGCCGCACTGCGCCACGCCTGGGCACACTTTCAGACCCGTGAGCGCGCCAGCGACGAGCAGCAATCCTGGGCTGAGTTTGTGCGTGAAGGCGGTGACAGCCTGCGTTATCAGGCGGCCTACGACGGCATACAGCAGGCCCGACGGGCTGAGAATGCAAAACAGTGGGGCTGGCCCGCGTGGCCGGAAGGGTGGCGCAACAGTCAGCAGCCGGAGGTGCAGCAGTGGTGTAAGGAGCACGAAGAGGAGATCGCCTTCTGGCAGTGGCTGCAATGGCTGGCGCAGCAGCAGTTCTCAGGCTGCTGGGCGCACAGCCAGGCGCTGGGCATGAGCGTGGGTCTCTACCGTGACCTGGCGGTTGGCGTGGCGGAAGGCAGCGCCGAAACCTGGCACGACCCGGAGCTCTACCGCCTTAAAGCCTCTGTCGGCGCACCGCCCGACCGCCTCGGTCCGCTGGGGCAGAACTGGGGCCTGCCGCCAATGGACCCGCATGTGATGCAGGCGCGTGGCTATCAGCCCTTTATCGACATGCTGCGAGCCAACATGCGTGACTGCGGTGCATTGCGCATCGATCATGTGATGTCGCTGCTGCGTCTGTGGTGGGTGCCCGCCGGAGAGACGGCGGATAAAGGCGCTTATGTTGCCTATCCGGTCGACGATCTGCTGGGGATTCTGGCGCTGGAGAGCCACCGGCTGCGCTGCATGGTGATTGGCGAAGATCTGGGCACCGTGCCGGAGGCGATAGTCAGCCTGCTGCGCAAAAGCGGCGTCTTTTCATGGAAGGTGCTCTGGTTCGAGCAGGAGAAAGATCAGCGCTATCGCGCGCCGCAGGACTATCCGCATCAGTCGATTGCCAGTGCCAGCACGCACGATCTGCCCACCCTCACCGGTTTCTGGGAGCAGGGCGACCTGGCGCTGGGCGAGAAACTGGGCCTCTATCCGGGCGACGCGGTGAAGGCACTGCATGAGCAGCGGGCGACGCAGAAGCAGGCGCTGCTGGATGCCCTGCATCAGGCGGGGGCCCTGCCGGCTCGCAGTCAGAAAAAGGCGGAGAAGCTGGCGATGACGCCTGCACTGAACCGGGCAATCCACCGTTTTCTGGCCGACACCGACAGTGCGCTGCTGGGGCTGCAACCGGAGGACTGGCTCGGCATGACCACGCCGGTCAACGTGCCGGGCACGGTAGATCAATATCCCAACTGGCGACGTAAGCTGAGCAAAACGCTGGAGGCGATCTTTGCCGACAGGGAAGTGAATGCACTGCTGAAGGTGGTCAGCCAGCAGCGTCAGTCAGGCAGGAAAGAGAAGTAACAAGAGCGCGGCAGTCTGACTGCCGCGTTTCTGACTGATTAAAAACTGACTCAAAGGAAAGCTGGCAGCAACGTCTCTACTCAACACGAAGGGAACATGGGCAGAGGAGGAAAGCGTCTCGCGCCATGGATGGCGCGGGCAGAGCATGCCATGGATGGCGGCTTTTGCGTCTTTCCGATCTGCCCGTGTTTCCTGAGCCGCCTCAATCTCACAGCGAAGAGAGCAGCTTATTACTGCTCATCCCCGCGTTAACATCAGTAGAAGGAGTGTTCGCCGCGCTGATGCTCGGTAATATCCCGCACGCCTTTCAGTTCCGGGAAGGCAGCCAGCAGCTCTTTCTCGATACCATCTTTCAGGGTGACGTCGATCATCGAACAGCCGTTACAGCCGCCGCCAAACTGCAGAATGGCGTAACCGTCATCGGTGATCTCCATCAGTGACACGCGTCCGCCGTGACCGGCCAGCTGTGGGTTGATCTGCGCCTGCAGCAGATACTCCACGCGCTCCACCATCGGCGCATCGTCAGACACTTTCCGCATTTTGGCGTTCGGCGCTTTCAGCGTCAGCTGTGAGCCGAGATTGTCGGTCACGAAGTCGATTTCCGCATCTTCCAGATAAGGCTTGCTCAGTTCATCAACATACGCAGAGAGCTTTTCGAACTTCAGCTCGGTGTCAGTCGCTTCAACGGCATCAGGCGGACAGTAAGAGACGCCGCACTCCGCTGTTGGCGTACCCGGGTTAATCACGAATACGCGAATCTGGGTGCCATCTTCTTGTTTGGATAGCAGTTTAGAAAAATGTTCCTGGGCAGAGTCAGTAATTCGGATCATGTCGATTGCTCAATAGTTGACTAATTTAGTTGGTTATAATACGCCCATCAATGACGCTCTACAAGGTACGGCACAGGCACCAGACCTGCACGCTGGCCGCGCCCTGCGCCAGTAACAGACGACTGATTTCGTCGACCGTACTGCCGGTGGTGATGACGTCATCCAGCAGGGCGATATGGCGACCCTGCACCGCCATTTCAAGGCGGAAGGCATCCCGTAAGTTAGTGCGGCGCTGGCGGGCAGTGAGCTGATGCTGCAACGCTCCCCTTCGCTGGCGGGAGAGGCCGTCACGCCATTCGCACCGCAGCCAGTGCGCCAGCGGGGCGGCCAGCAGGGCGCTCTGGTTGTAGCCGCGCCGCCAGCGTCGCCGCCAGTGCAGCGGCACCGGCAGCAGCAGGTCGGGACGCACCACACGACCGTGCCGCCAGACATCCAGCCAGCTTAGCAAAAGCAGCCGCGCCAGCATCACCCTGAGTGCGGTTATGTGAGAAAACTTAAGCTGATTAACCCACTCACTGAATGGCGGGCGATAGTCATTGACGCAGACCAGCGCCTGCCAGGCGGGCGGTTTGCGCTGACAGCGGCCACAGGCGACCCGCGTCGTCCCGGCGGGTAATCCGCAGCGTGGACAGAGCAGGGGCAGCGGCGGTAATTCACGCAGACATAAGCTGCACAGACCGTGACGGGCGATCTGTAACGGCATCTGGCATAGCCAACACAGGGCAGGCATTGCTAGCATAGCGACCTCCTTATCATTTTCGGGATAGTAACTGATGACGTCGCTCTACTGGCACACCTGCGGAGAAGGAAAACGCGATCTTGTGCTGCTGCACGGATGGGGGCTGAATGCCGAAGTCTGGCAAAGCATTATTCCGCGACTCAGCCCGCATTACCGCCTGCATCTGGTCGATCTGCCGGGCTATGGCCGCAGTCAGGATGCGGGTGCCCTGACGCTGACACAGATGGCAGAGGCGCTGCTGCCTGCGCTGCCCGCACAGGCGATCGTCATGGGGTGGTCTCTGGGCGGACTGGTGGCGACACAGCTGGCGCTGACCGCGCCAGACAGATTGGGTGCCCTGATCACCGTTGCGTCGTCGCCCTGTTTCACCGCCACAGAGCACTGGCCCGGCATTAAACCCGAGACGCTGCAGAACTTTCAGCAGATGCTCAGCAACGATTTTCAGCGCACGGTGGAGCGCTTTCTGGCGCTGCAGACGCTGGGCACCGAAACGGCGCGCGCCGATGCACGGCAGCTGAAAGAGGTGGTGCTGTCGCAACCGATGCCGGAAGTGGCGGTGCTGGATGGCGGACTGGAGATTCTGCGCCAGGTCGATCTGCGCAGCGCGTTACCGCAGATCGGGCTGCCGTTCCTGCGTCTCTATGGCGCACTCGATGGGCTGGTGCCGCGCCGGATTGCTGCAGAGATTGATGAAATGTTGCCAGCCTCGCCTTCAGTCGTTATCGACAAGGCAGCACATGCACCTTTTATTTCCCATCCAGACATCTTTTGTCAGCATATTATTAACTTTATCAGTGATTTGCCGGGATAATGAGGCTTTAAGTTGGCAAAATCGCTGGCAGCAGCAATACTTCTCTCTGTGAGCAAGGCCGCTGCAAATTTATGTGATTAGTCACGGAAATGACTATGCCGTTCCATACTGCCTTACGCGTTTAGCGGCTGCTTACATCTCACAATGGATCATGAATGAGGGTAAACATAATGAAGGTTTTTAAATGGGTTGTGGCTTCAATGATGATGGGCGCGATTTCATTTTCTGCGATGGCAGCGAAAGAAGTCACCAAAGAAGAAGTTAAATCAATGAACCTGCAGAAGATTGGCACTGTTAACACCACAGCGGAAACCACCTCGCCAATGGATGCTAAAAAAGTGCTGTCTCAGCTTGCTGACGAGAAAGGCGGTAAATACTACCTGGTGATCGCGGGTCGCGAACACGGTAAATTCAGCGCCACCGCTGAAGTCTACAAGTAATCAGCGTAGCCACATGAACTGCCAGGCATCCAGCTTAACCGGCTGGGTGCCATCCATCTTCTCTCCGCTTATCAGATCCTGCCACATACGTGCCTCCGGTAGCGGTGTCTCCACCGGCCGTCCACTGAGATTAAACACGCAGAGCAATCCTTCATCGCTGTCCGGCGAATGACGTCTGAGCACCAGCAGGGCATTTTCGCTCTCTGAGATCGTCATCGGATTATCGGGATGAAAAGCAGGCTGGCGACGGCGCAGCTGGATCAGCTGACCGAGCCGGGTATAGATCTGCTGACGCAGCCACTCTTCCCCCGCCAGCGCCGCTTCTATCGTCTGCAGATCATACTTCTGGCGATTAATCGCCCGGTTGTGTCCGGCGGCACGTACCCCATCGTAATCATTTCGCCCGCCCACAATGCTCTGGATATAGATGGCCGGCACGCCAGGGAACACCAGCAGAATGGCATGGGCCAGTAAAAAACGTTTCAGCCGCGTGGCGTCGTCGTCCGCCTCACGGTTTAACGCATCCAGATAGGTGACGTTGATTTCATACGGGCTGGTGGTGCCGTCCGGATTATTTTTGTAGGAGACCAGCGCACCCTCCAGTGCCAGGTCGCGCACCAGCGCCACGATCTCCACCTCCGACAAAATTCCGCGCGCCGGATTCAGGCCGATACCATCGTGGGACGCCAGAAAGTTAAAAAAGGTGGTGTCATTGCTGCTGAGATCCAGCGAGCTGGCCCACTGCCGCAGCGCGCGCGCCGAGCCGGTATGAATCGCATGCAGCACCAGCGGCGGCAGCGAAAACTGATAAACCATCTGCGCCTCATCGTGGCCGTTGCCCAGGTAACTGATGTTGTCCCGATGTGGCACGTTGGTCTCCGTGATAATCACCGTGCCAGGGGCGACCTGGTCGGCAATGGCGCGAAAGAGCTTCACCAGCTGATGGGTTTTTTCCAGGTGAATACAGCGCGTGCCGGGCGTTTTCCACATGTAGCCGACCGCATCGAGCCGCACGTAGTCCGCGCCGCGTATCAGGTAGTCAAGCAGGACCCCGACCATGCGCAGCAGCACCTCAGGATTGGCAAAGTTCAGGTCGATCTGATCGGCGCTGAAGGTGGTCCAGATAAAGCGGGTGTCGCCATCGGCCATCTGAAAAGGGGTCAGCAGCGGCGAAGTTCGCGGACGGGTGACGGCGCTGAGGTCAGTGGCGGGCGGCATGCTGATAAAGAAATCGTCCCAGCCGGGGTCCTGCGCCAGAAAGTGACGGAACCAGGCGCTCCGCGACGACATATGGTTGCAGACAAAATCGAACATCAGCCGGGTTTCCTGATGCAGGCGGGCAACATCCTGCCAGTCACCGCACAGCGGATCAACCTGATGGTAATCAATGACAGAAAAGCCGTCGTCAGACGACCAGGGAAAGAAAGGCAGCAGGTGAACCAGCGGAAAGAGAGATTGCAGATGCTGCTGATAGAAGCGGGAAAAGGTCGTGAGCGTAGGCTTGCCGGTTTCCCGAAACTGATCGGCATAGGTGATGAGCACCACATCCTGCTCGTCCCAGTGCGCCTTGCGCGGCAGCTTGATGGCGTCGCGGGCGGTGGCGATCTCACTCAGCAGGCGCGTCAGGGTAGCCTGGGGAAAGGTGCCGGCATAAATCTTATCAATCAGATCGGTGATCGTTTCCATCGTGAGTTGGATGCCACAGCAGATGTTGTTTTTATGACAGGCGTCTTTTTAGCGTAGCGTTATGGCGAGGATTTTCAACCGGGGAAAGCGGCGGGAACAGGGGGCCAGCGTGCGGCCCCCTGATAAGCTTAGCGTTTTTTACCGAACGCGGCGGCCAGGGCATCACCCATCGCGCTGTTACCCGCAGAGGCGCTGACCGGACGCGCACGGCCTTTCGCGGCAGCCGGACGTTTCTCGTCACGCTGCGCGCCATTTTTCGCGCCGCCACGCGCATTGCCTTCGCCTGGCTGCTCATCGAGACGCATGGTCAGGGCAATACGTTTGCGCTGCAGATCGACTTCCATCACTTTGACTTTGACGATATCGCCCGCTTTTACCACCTGATGAGGATCTTCCACGAAGCGGTCAGAGAGCGAGGAGATATGCACCAGGCCATCCTGATGCACGCCGATGTCCACAAACGCCCCGAAGTTGGTGACGTTGGTAACGCTGCCTTCCAGGATCAGGCCCGGCGTCAGGTCGCTCAGCGTCTCGACGCCTTCGGCAAACTGCGCCGTCTTAAATTCAGGACGCGGATCGCGGCCCGGCTTCTCCAGCTCTTTCATGATGTCGGTTACGGTCGGCAGACCAAAACGGTCATCGATGAAATCGCGCGGGCTGAGATTGCGCAGGCTGCCCGCATTACCCATCAGGTCGCTCAGCGCCTGCTCGGTAGCGGCCAGAATGCGCTCGACCACCGGATAGGCTTCCGGGTGGACCGTGGAGGCGTCGAGCGGGTTATCGCCGTGATTGATACGCAGGAAGCCCGCGCACTGTTCAAAGGCTTTTGGTCCCAGGCGACTCACTTTCAGCAGCTGCTGGCGGTTGCGGAAGCGGCCATTTTCATCCCGCCAGCCGACAATGTTCTGCGCCATCATGCGCGTCAGGCCCGCGACGCGGGTCAGCAGCGGCACCGAGGCGGTATTCAGATCCACGCCGACGGCGTTCACACAGTCTTCCACCACCGCGTCGAGTTTCTTCGCCAGCTGGCTCTGGCTGACATCATGCTGATACTGACCGACACCGATCGATTTCGGATCGATTTTCACCAGCTCAGCCAGCGGGTCCTGCAGACGTCGGGCAATCGACACCGCGCCGCGCAGAGAGACATCCAGATCCGGGAACTCCTGCGCCGCCAGTTCAGAGGCGGAGTAGACGGACGCGCCCGCCTCACTGACAATCACTTTCTGCGCCGTGACCTGTGGGAACTGCTTCTGCAGATCGAGGAAAAAGCGCTCAGTTTCGCGGGATGCGGTGCCGTTACCAATCGCCACCAGCTCCACCTGATGCTTAACGCAGAGGGCCGCAACGGCGGCGGCGGCTTTCGCGGCCTGACCGGTGTGCGGATAGACGGTATCGGTCGCGACCACCTTGCCGGTGGCATCAACGACGGCGACCTTAACGCCGGTGCGCAGGCCCGGGTCCAGTCCCATGGTGGCCCGCATGCCCGCAGGCGCGGCCATCAGCAGATCGTGCAGGTTACGGGCAAACACGTTGATCGCTTCATCTTCTGCGCGTTCGCGCACCGTGCCCATCAGCTCGGTTTCCAGATGCAGCATCACTTTGATGCGCCATGTCCAGCTCACGACCGCTTTACGCCAGCTGTCTGCCGGGGCGTTGTTCAGACGCAGGCTCAGGTGTTCCGCAATCAGCGTTTCGCCGTGGCTTTCACGCGGCGCTTCATCAAACTGCGGGTCAGCATTCAGCGAGAGTTGCAGAACGCCTTCGTTGCGGCCGCGCAGCATCGCCAGTGCACGGTGTGACGGCACGCTGCTCAGCGCTTCATGGTGGTCAAAGTAGTCACGGAACTTCGCGCCCGCTTCCTCTTTCCCTTCCACCACGCGCGACACCAGGTGAGCATTTTTCCACAGATAGTTACGCACTTTCGCCAGCAGCGCCGCATCTTCAGCGAAACGCTCCATCAGAATGTAGCGGGCGCCATCCAGCGCGGCACGCACGTCAGCCACCCCTTTGTCGGCATCGACATATTGTGCAGCCAGCTGCTCAGGAGTGTGAGACGGATCCTGCCACAGGGTGTCCGCCAGCGGCTCAAGACCCGCTTCAATCGCGATCTGTCCACGCGTACGGCGCTTCTGTTTGTAGGGCAGGTAAAGGTCTTCCAGCTCGGTTTTGCTGAGGGTGGTGTTGATCGCGCGGGCGAGGTCGTCGGTGAGTTTTCCCTGCTCGTCAATCGACTTCAGAATCGACTGGCGTCGCTCTTCAAGTTCACGCAGATAGCTGAGGCGGGTTTCCAGCTGGCGCAGTTGGGTATCATCCAGCCCGCCGGTGACCTCTTTACGATAGCGTGCGATAAACGGCACGGTATTCCCTTCATCCAGCAGGCGAACGGCGGCGTCAACCTGTTCGGGACGCGCCTGCAGCTCACTGGCTATTATCTGGCTCAGAACGTTCATCATCAGGACTGTCTTGCTTTCCGGGTTGAGAAATAGCGGACAGTTATACGGATTGATGGTCAAAATTGCCAGAGACGCGGGCGGCTTTCAGCCATAATCTGAAACGTTATTGCGGGTAATCAATCGCGTTGACATACCAGAGCGCCGGACCCACTGGCGTCTCGACGGTGGCGGCATCGCCCACCTCTTTTTTCAGCAGTGCCCGCGCCATCGGCGAGTCGATGGAGATGTAATCCTTGCGGCCAAAAATCTCATCGTAGCCCACGATGCGGAAGCGTTTGAGGTCACCCGCATCGTTTTCAATTTCCACCCAGGCACCGAAGAAGACTTTGCCATCCTGCTGAGGCGAGTAGTCAACGATGCGCAGCTGCTCAAGACTTTTGGTCAGGTAGCGAACGCGACGGTCAATTTCCCGCAGCCGTTTCTTGTTGTACTGATAGTCGGCATTTTCACTGCGATCGCCAAGGCTGGCAGCCCAGGTCACCTTTTTGGTCACTTCCGGTCGCTCTTCACGCCAGAGGTAGTCGAGTTCCGCTTTCAGCTTATCGAAGCCTTCGCGGGTAATCAGTCGGGTTTTCATGCTAATCCGGCCAGCCAAATCAAAAGAGAAACAGTGTAAGGCAAACAGGGCGCGGCAAAAAAGAGTCGGGGAAGGGGTTTTTAAAGCTAAAAACCCGCGTTGACTTCCCCGGCGGCGAAAGGGGTGCTGCTGAAGCGTAATCTGAAGCCAGTCACAGGACGCTGGCCAATAAAACAGACTTATTTTCCGGCGTGAGTCGCCGTGGTGGTCGAGGTGCCGGTGCCATGTCCGTCACCACCGCCGCCGCCCATGGTCGCCAGCGCAACGCCCAGCAGGGCTGCGACTGCGCCAACGCCAATGGCGTCAGAGTTACCTTTAGCGGTTGAGGTTGCCGCTGCACCGGCCGCTTCACCGGTCGCTGTGGCAGCATAACCTGGGCTAACGCTGCCTAATGCCAGCGCGCTCAGCAGTAAAATCGTTTTTTTCATTGTGTAATCCCCGTTGAGACGTCGAATGGTGCCTGAGCAGTCTGGTTGAAAACGGAGAAGGCGAAAAGTTGGCTTTACTGATTGATTTATGGGACTTTAATTTCAACTGGCCTTGCTGTGAGAAGCACTGAAATTAATCCGAGATGAGGATGGCGTCCCGGGCGCTTTTGCTGGAATATTATGCTGTCTGAATGCGGGCAGGGTAGATTATCTGGAGCTTATCCATAATGATGACTCCGTTTTAAGCCAAATTAACTGCTAAGCCGCTGAATTTCTTCATCGAATAAATGCCGGTCCGCTTCTGACGCCAGCGATTCTGAGAAACAGGGCCGTTTTTTCAGATTTGCCGTATCCTGCCCTGTCGCCGGTAAAAAGGGTGAGCCTGGCCCCGAAACTGACCCGAAATTAAATATAAGCTCCTGTTTAATATGCTTTGTAACAATTTTGGCTAGAATATAAACCATTAATGACTGTCACTATAAGGCATCTTTTTTTAACAATGTTGGCTCAGGCAATAGCGCCTTTGGGAGTTGAAAATGCAAGAGAACTACAAAATTCTGGTCGTCGATGATGATATGCGTCTGCGTGCTCTGCTTGAACGCTATCTCACCGAGCAGGGCTTTCAGGTGCGCAGTGTCGCTAATGCCGAGCAGATGGATCGTCTGTTAACCCGTGAATCCTTTCATCTGATGGTGCTCGACCTGATGCTGCCAGGTGAAGATGGCCTCTCTATCTGCCGTCGTCTGCGCAGTCAGAGCAACCCGATGCCTATCATTATGGTGACGGCCAAGGGCGAAGAGGTCGATCGTATCGTCGGGCTGGAGATCGGCGCGGACGACTACATTCCTAAACCCTTTAACCCGCGTGAACTGCTGGCGCGTATCCGCGCGGTGCTGCGTCGTCAGGCCAATGAACTGCCAGGCGCACCGTCGCAGGAAGAGGCGATTATCGCCTTTGGTAAATTCAAACTTAACCTCGGCACCCGCGAGATGTTCCGTGAAGATGAGCCGATGCCGCTGACCAGCGGTGAGTTCGCCGTGCTGAAAGCCCTGGTGAGCCACCCGCGTGAGCCGCTGTCGCGCGACAAGCTGATGAACCTGGCGCGTGGCCGTGAATACAGCGCCATGGAGCGTTCGATTGACGTTCAGATCTCCCGCCTGCGTCGCATGGTGGAAGAGGACCCGGCGCATCCACGTTACATTCAGACCGTCTGGGGTCTGGGCTACGTCTTCGTGCCGGACGGCAGTAAAGCATGAGGCGACTGCGCTTCTCGCCACGCAGTTCGTTTGCGCGCACCCTGCTGCTGATCGTGACCCTGCTGTTTGTCAGCCTGGTCACGACCTATCTGGTGGTGCTGAACTTTGCCATCCTTCCCAGCCTGCAGCAGTTCAATAAGGTGCTGGCATACGAAGTGCGTATGCTGATGACCGACCGGCTGCAGCTGGAGGATGGTACGCAGCTGGAAGTGCCTCCGGCGTTTCGCCGGGAAATCTACCGCGAACTGGGGATCTCGCTCTACACCAATGCAGCAGCAGAGGAGAGCGGATTGCGTTGGGCGCAGCACTATGAATTCCTGAGTGAACAGATGGGGCAGCAGCTGGGCGGGCCCACCGATGTGCGGGTCGAGGTCAACAAAAACTCGCCTGTGGTCTGGCTGAAAACCTGGCTGTCGCCTGATATCTGGGTGCGGGTGCCCCTGACGGAAATCCATCAGGGCGACTTCTCGCCGCTGTTCCGCTATACCCTGGCGATAATGCTGCTGGCGATTGGCGGCGCCTGGCTGTTTATCCGCATCCAGAACCGGCCGCTGGTGGATCTGGAGCACGCCGCTCTGCAGGTCGGGCGCGGGATTATTCCGCCGCCGCTGCGCGAGTATGGCGCGTCCGAGGTCCGATCGGTGACCCGGGCCTTTAACCAGATGGCGGCCGGGGTAAAACAGCTGGCGGATGACCGCACGCTGCTCATGGCGGGGGTCAGTCACGACCTGCGCACGCCGCTGACCCGTATTCGTCTCGCCACCGAGATGATGAGCGAGCAGGATGGCTATCTGGCCGAATCGATTAACAAAGATATCGAAGAGTGCAACGCCATCATCGAACAGTTCATCGACTACCTGCGCACCGGTCAGGAGATGCAGACCGAGCGCGCCGACCTGAACAGCGTGCTGGGCGAGGTGGTGGCCGCAGAGAGTGGCTACGAACGTGAGATCGAAAATGCGGTGATGCCGGAAGAGTTAATGCTGGATATCAACCCGCTGTCGATCAAACGCGCACTGGCTAACCTGGTGGTCAACGCCGCGCGATACGGCAATGGCTGGATTAAAGTCAGCAGCGGACGGGAACTGCATCGCGCCTGGTTTCAGGTGGAAGATGACGGGCCGGGTATTAAGCCCGATCAGCTGGCGCATCTCTTCCAGCCATTTGTGCGCGGCGACAGTGCCCGCAGCACCAGCGGAACCGGTCTCGGCCTGGCGATTGTACAGCGTATTATTGATGCGCATCAGGGGTCGCTGGAGATTGGCGAGAGCGAGCGCGGGGGATTGCGTATTCGCGCCTGGTTGCCGTTGACGGAAAATATGGCGCTGAGCCATAACAACGGCAGCAACAGCGTCTCCGGCGGATAAAACCGGCGCGGCAGGAGGACTGCCGCGCCCGTTCCGTCAGCGTTGCGGGCCCGCTTTTACCAGCGCCGCACCGGCTGCGTTATCGGTGTACTTATCGAAGTTATCAATAAAGCGCTGCGCCAGACCTTCGGCGGCGGCAGTCCACTTCTCTTCACTCTCCCAGCTGCGACGCGGATCGAGCGTCTCACTGTCCAGCTCACCCAGTGTCACCGGCATCTGCAGATTGAAGATCGGCAGGGTTTCTACCGGCGCATCATCCAGTTCACCCGCCAGGATCGCATTGATGATGGCACGGGTATTTTTCAGCGAGATGCGCTTGCCGCTGCCGTTCCAGCCGGTATTGACCAGATACGCCTGCGCACCGGACGCCTCCATCCGCTTCACCAGCACTTCGGCATACTGCGTCGGGTGCAGGGTCAGGAATGCGGCGCCAAAACAGGCAGAGAAGGTCGGTGTCGGCTCAGTCACACCACGCTCGGTTCCGGCCAGTTTGGCGGTAAAACCGGACAGGAAATGATACTGTGTCTGCTCAGGCGTCAGACGAGAAACCGGTGGCAACACCCCAAACGCATCGGCGGTCAGGAAAATCACCTTCTTCGCATGGCCCGCTTTTGAGACCGGCTGCACGATGTTGTCGATGTGATTGATCGGGTAAGAGACGCGGGTGTTTTCGGTTTTGCTGCCGTCGGCGTAATCCACGCTGCCATCTTCGCGCACCACCACATTTTCCAGCAGCGCATTACGGCGAATGGCGCGGTAGATCTCCGGCTCAGCCTGCTCTGAGAGGTTGATGGTTTTGGCGTAGCAGCCGCCCTCGAAGTTAAACACGCCGTCATCGTCCCAGCCATGTTCATCATCGCCAATCAGCTGGCGGTCAGGATCGGTCGAGAGTGTGGTTTTCCCGGTGCCCGACAGGCCAAAGAAGACCGCCACGTCGCCCGCTTTGCCAACGTTGGCAGAGCAGTGCATCGAAGCGATGCCTTTCAGCGGCAGCAGGTAGTTCATGATGGCGAACAGACCTTTCTTCATCTCGCCGCCGTACCAGGTGCCACCAATCAGCTGCATGCGTTCCGTCAGATTGAAGGCGACAAAGTTCTCAGAGTGCAGACCCTGCGCCTGCCAGTCCGGGTTGGTGCATTTCGCGCCGTTCATCACCACAAAATCGGGCGTGAAGTCGGCCAGCTCAGCGTCGGTCGGCTGGATGAACATATTTTTGACGAAGTGGGCCTGCCAGGCCACTTCGGTGACGAAACGCACGCTCAGACGGGAGTCAGCATTGGCACCGCAGAAGGCATCCACGACAAACAGGCGCTTGCCGGAGAGCTGCCGGGTGACGCAGCTTTTCAGCGCGTTCCAGGTCTCCTGCGACAGGGGCTGGTTGTCATTTTTGCCGGTGCCCTGGTCGTTCCACCACAGGGTATCGCGCGTGGTGTCGTCACGCACAATGTACTTATCCTTTGGCGATCGCCCGGTGAAAATCCCGGTGTCTACTGCAATCGCACCGCTCTGCGTCAGGGTGCCACGTGCAAAACCTTCGAGGTCCGGGCGCGTCTCTTCCTGAAAGAGCGTGTCGTAATCAGGGTTGTAAACCACTTCCGTGGTATCCACGATGCCCAAAGCGGCAAGGTCTTGCGAGGTCAGGCCGTTAACGCGCATTTTACTGCTCCTTAAATCGGTGTCTGTTCTGCAAAGCAGAGATAGGTTGGGATCGTACGGCCGGCTGTTGCACTGATGCGACGACGCACTGAAAAGTCACAGCGCGTCGTCACCTCAGCCTGCAGGCACAACCAGGCTTATCAGGGCTTCTGCCTCTGCCTTCCGGGCGGCTGCACGATCGCGCGCAGTTTACTCTTCTGCGTTGAGGGAAAAAGGGCAGCGATCTAAAAATGCGACTCAGGGCGCGTTAAGGCTATGTTTCGAACGTTTTAAAGATGTTATGAAAGTAAAAAAAGATAATTTGTCTGAGAAATTATGGGGATAGGAGGGGGAGAGGAAAACGGGGCGGCAGACGCCGCCCGGTGAATCAGTGCAGACGCTCGTCATTCCCGTGAGAATGGCTGCGAATCGCCGCGATATCGACCGCGTCAAACACGTAGTCTGAACCGCAGTAGTCGCAGTGCATGTCAATTTTGCCATCTTCCGCGATGATCTCATCCACCTCTTCCTTCGGCAGCGTGGTCAGCACTTCACCACAGCGTTCACGCGAACAGGTGCATTTGTAGATGACCGGCTGCGGATCATAGAGGGTGACCTCTTCCTGATGGTAGAGACGCCACAGCACCTCATTGGCCGGCAGGGTGATCAGCTCGTCGGTCTTGATGGTTTCCGTCAGGGTCGCCAGGTGGTCGAACGCCTCTTTCTCTGTCTCCTGTGCCGGCAGAACCTGCAGCAGGATACCGGCGGCACCCTGGTCGCTGGTGCGGATAAACAGCCGCGTAGGCAGCTGCTCAGAACGCATGAAGTAATCTTCCAGACATTCCGCCAGCGTTTCACCTTCCAGTCCCACCACGCCCTGATAGCGTTCACCTTTTTCAGGGGAAATGGTGATCACCAGGTAGCCGTTGCCCACCATACTTTTCAGGGTGCTGTCGGCCGGGATGTCGCCTTTAATGCGCGCCACGCCACGCAGCTCCTGATTGTTGTTACCGTTGATCACCGCCAGAGAGAGCGGACCGTCACCCTGCAGCTGCACGGTAATTTCACCGTCAAACTTCAGCGTGGCGGTCAGCAGGCTGGTGGCGACCAGCATCTCACCCAGCAGCGTCTTAACCGGAGCCGGATAGTCGTGGTTCTTCACGGTTTCACGCCAGGTGTCGGAGACGTTCACCAGCTCGCCGCGCACAGCGGCATTTTCAAACAGATAACGGTGCAGTTGATCCTGAACTGACATATTTTTTCTCTCACTGGAACGGGGCGATGGCGCGTCCGCGAAGACGGCATTACTCATCGCCCGATAATTTAAACTTCATCAAATCGCGACGCTCTTTTTTGTCAGGTCGCCGATCGGGATGGGGCATAGTCAGCGCATTAAGTTTGCGTGCCTGCGCCATTTTTTCGCGTTTCTCAATACTGGCATCGGTTTCGCGGTAGAGCTGCTGTGCCTCGCTGGCGGGGCGGCGCTGAGCGCTGATATTCGCCACCACCACGGTGCGTTCATCGTTGCCCTGACGCACGGTCAGTTCCGCATTCAGCTCGACGATCTTGCCGGGTTTACTGCGCTGACCGTTGTAGTGCACTTTGCCGCCTTCAATCATCTCCCGCGCAATCGCCCGGGTTTTGTAAAAGCGCGCCGCCCACAGCCATTTGTCGAGGCGAACCTCTTCGCTGCTTTTCTCTTTCATTGCTGCTCCTGACTCAGATCAGCGTCCGGTAGTCGCCGGTGGCGCGGTGACGCTGAAAGATTTGCTCAGGACGACCCGAATCGGGATTTTTTACGCCTAAGCACCAGCCGATGCCCCATGACGCCGCAGCATCCAGAATCACTTCGCTGTCGTCGATAAACAGCGTGCGCGGCGCAGAAAAGCCGGTGTGCTGTTGTACCGCCTGCCACAGACGCGGGTCTTCTTTCGGATACCCAAAGGTATGGGTGGAAAGTAATAAATCAAGGTGTGGCGCTAAACCTGTCTGCGCCAGTTTGACGTCGAGATTATAGGGATGCGCGTTGGTCAGCAGGATGGTGCGCTTGCCAGCGCGACGCAGCGCCTGCAAAAAGGGCAGGGTGTCGTCACGCAGTGCGACCCGGCTGCGCATCGCCCAGGTCATAGCACGGATGTCCAGCGCCAGCGCCTCTGCCCAGTAATCCAGACAATACCAGTTTAGCGTATGGGCGACGGCCTGATACTTTTCCGTGATGATCCGGTCAGCGTCAGCCAGAGTGATGCCGCGCTGCTGGCTGAGCACCGCGGGCACATGCTCCAGCCAGAAATGACGATCAAACGCCAGATCCAGCAGCGTGCCATCCATGTCGAGCAGCACGGTGTCAATTTCAGACCAGTTGAGCATCGTGGCTCTCACCCTGTAAAAAAACCGGGCGACAGGGTAGCACAGAAGGGCAGGGCTCAGAATATCGAGCGCACGCTCTGCAAAGTGCTGAGGTTATGGTTGAAACACTTGTCGTAGTAGAGCTGGATGTCGATCATGCGCTGGCGATTACGGTGCATGCGGCGCAGGGCCAGCAGTCCGTTGATCACGCCGCAGGCCAGCAGCACCATCAGCAGCAGTACGGTGCCGAGATAGCGCCACTGCGCCATGGCATCCGGTTCATTGTGCAGTGCGATGTGACGCGTGCCATTGGCATCGGTGGTGATGCTGGTGATGATGCCGCTGGCGCTGAAAGGCGTATGCAGCAGCATGGCGGAGATGCGCTGCAGCTCATGCCACTGAGCGGGCGGATCGAGATCGAACAGTGACACGGCAGGCTGAGGCTGACTGACCAGCTGGCGACCCTCGTCACTGACGATCAGGAATCCTCCCGGCGGCGGGCTATTGAGGTTTTCAGCCGCACGGCGGGTTTCGCGGAAAAAGAAGGTCGAGGTGGCGGTATTCACCAGGTTCTCCAGCGCTTCTGCACTGACCGGCCGCAGCAGCACGTTCATGCCGTTTAGCTGGCCGGAGTCGGCGCGGCGCATCAGCGCCTCCCAGTCTTTGGCGTTGCCCAGGTTTACCAGCGCGTTTTTCAGGCGCACGCAATCCTGCGGCTGATTACAGAGATCCTGGGTCTTCATGACCAGATCGGAGAAGTCATCCAGCAGAATCATCCCGGACTTCTGGATCGCTGACGCCAGCTGCGGGTTCAGTTTGGGATCGGTATTGGTTTCCGGGTGTAGCTGCCGGGTCGTGGTATCCAGCAGGGCGGCGGCTTTATCAATAATGTCAGATTGCGGCTGCGGCAACGGCTTCGCGTTATTCCAGTAGATGGCCGAGCAGTCGAACGGCATAAAGGCGTAACTCCGGTTGCTCTGGTAGTTATCCGGCACTGAACACATGCCAGTACCGCTCACCTTCAGGCTGTCGCCAATATTCAGGGCCACGCTGCTGAGTTTATCGACGCTGTTGACCTCCAGGCTGTCGGTGCCTCTGGCCCAGGCGAGACTGAGCTTGATCGGCATCCCGAGCGGGATCCAGGTGACCAGCAGGGTCAGCACCAGCAGCGAGCCGCAGGCCAGCACCACATTTTTCCGCCAGCGCTGAATCGGGAAATTTTTGACCTCATCCTGCAGGGATAAAAAGCGGCCCTGACGCACCACCTGACGATTAAGGTAGATCTCCACGTCGGTCACCTGACCGAGGTCGTGCGCGACATAGGGCTGCCAGTGCGCCGGATAGGCGAGATCGATAATTCCCAGCGTGATGTTGCTCTGCTCCTGGTTCGATTCGCTGAACAGACCCCAGCGCTTCGGCGCGCCGCGCAGGCAGTGGATGTCACGCAGGCCGCGCTCACCCGGAATGCGATAGAGGAGCCACAGGCTGGCTGCGATCATTCCCGCACCGGCCAGCACCAGCCAGATCATCAGAGTCGTGGGCACCAGCAGGCTGAAGAAGAACAGTAAGAAAGCAAGCGAGATGATGACCCCTTCACGCGTGCCGTCTGGCCGCGACAGGCGATACTCTTCCGGGGTCTCTTTACGCACCTGCAGCAGTTCAACGTTTTCCGTTTCTGCTTTGCGGATCGAGGCGTTGGTCGACACCGGACGCATCAGCGTCGGCAGGGACTGCTGATCCACCGCGTAATCCACCAGCGAATGGCCGTTGAGCGAAATCACCAGCGGAATGGATTGGGTGCGGATTAACTCGACGTAGTTTTCGTCGGTGATGTACTGCTCCCACAGCGGCGGCAGATGAACTTCGACTTCATCCAGATAGTAACGCCATTTATGGGGATCGTCCGTTGAGAGGCCGTAGCGGGTAATGGCGCGGGTCACCGGATAGACGTTGTTGCTCTGCGCGGTCAGCGTCAGACGTTCAGACGCGCTGCGCTTGTCGGTCGTCACGGCGGTGCGGGGCTGTTTTGCCAGTGCGGCGACATATTTGTCTACCGCCTCGCGCTCCTGAGGGGAAAGCTTACGGCAGGGCGGACTGATAAATGGCAGCGGTTTCGCCAACGGCGGACGATGCCGCATAGCGTACCAGAACCCAATACCTGCCAGGATTGAACAGGTCAGCACTATGGCCAGGATCATAAAGATTGTGCTCATGCTCTGCTCAATTCAGCCAAAATGCTGCCTTCACTTTAAACGTACGCTCCGGGGGATGCTCACTTCTGAAGAGGCATTCCGGAAGATTATATAATCCTGAGGAGTCAGACACCCGATTAAATAGTGCCAGGGAATATCTGATTAGCATTTATTAAACCCTGCCTTGTCCGAATGGTAACCGGCTCAGACTGGATTAAATATCGGTATTATCTGAAACTTATCGCAGCATATTGACTAATGCAAATTTAGTCTTAACTGATAACCAAAGGCTGTTATTCAATTGCCGGAATCTATGTAACGATATCGTTATGGTGAGACTGTCGCACAATTGCCTGGGGTTAGGTATGCTAATTCGTTCCTGATAGCCGGCGCAGAAACTTTTGAGGCTGATATGAAAATTCCAAAAAAACCTGACATCCTCAATATCACCGCCGTGGCGCGTTCGCGGCTGTTTACCGTCGAATCGGTCGATCTCGCCTTCAGTAATGGGGCGCGTCGCGTCTATGAGCGGATGAAGCCGTCAGAACGTGAAGCGGTCATGATTGTGCCCATTATTGATGACCATCTGATCCTGATTCAGGAGTATGCCGTCGGACTGGAAACCTATGAACTCGGGTTTCCCAAAGGGCTGATCGATGCAGGCGAAACCGTGAATGAGGCGGCGGTGCGGGAACTGAAAGAAGAGGTCGGTTTTGGGGCCGAGCACCTCACGCCGCTGGGCAAGCTCACGATGGCCCCCTCCTACTTTTCCAGCAAAATGAATATCGTGGTGGCAGAAAGCCTCTATCCCGATAAGCTGGAAGGTGACGAGCCGGAGCCGCTGATTGTTCACCGCTGGCCGCTGAGCGATATGCTGTCGCTGCTGGAGGAGCCCGATTTTCGCGAGGCGCGCAACGTCAGTGCGCTCTTTATGGCGCGCGAATGGCTGGTGAAGCAGGGGCGTCTGCGCTACTGAATAAAAAAGGCCGACTGATGTCGGCCTTTTAACAGGGTAGGTGTGCGGGTCACATCAGAACAGCTCGTGACTCTCGCCGTTGTCCATAATGGTGGTGCCCACATCATGAACGGAATACTCGGTCGGCTGGGTGCCGTTGATGAAGTATTCCTGACGCGTATTGCCTCCGCCATTTGCCAGCTTGCCGGTGCTGCGGTCAATCGTGACCGTGACCACGCCATCCGGCGGAGTTAACGGCTGCACCGGTACCCCCTCCAGCGCACTCTTCATATATTCATCCCATGCCGGTTGCGCACTCTTAGCGCCGCCCTCATAGCCTGAAATCTGATCGGGAATCGCGCCGGAAAGGGTGCTGCGGCCTAAATTGCGGCGCGCATCATCAAAACCGATCCAGACGGAGGTCACGACACCAGGGCCATAACCCGAGAACCAGGCATCTTTCGAGCTGTTCGTGGTACCGGTTTTTCCGCCAATGTCATTACGCTTCAGGTCACGACCGGCACGCCAGCCGGTTCCCATCCAGCCCGGTTCACCGAAGATGTTGCTGTTCAGTGCGCTCCTGATGAGGAAGCTGAGCGGGGTGTTGATGACATGCGGGGCATATTGCTGTTCGCCCTGCTGTGCCTGGGCCGGAACCTGCTCCAGTGCCGGCTGTGGCACCGCCTGGTTCTGATTGCTGTCTGACGCGGCCACGTTCTCAACGCTCTCTTCGTTCAGCGCCAGCGCTTTCTTCGTTTCGCCGTAGATTACCGGCAGATTGCACTGCGGACAGGCGATCTTCGGTTTCTCTTCAAAGACAATGCCGCCCTGTTCATTCTCAATCCGGGTGATGAAGTAAGGGTCAATCAGGAAGCCGCCATTCGCCATCACGGAGTAGCCGCGCACCACCTGTAACGGGGTGAACGAGGCCGCCCCCAGGGCAAGCGACTCGGTATGAATAATGTTCTGCGCCGGGAATCCAAAGCGCTGCAGATACTCAGCGGCATAATCCACGCCCATGGCACGCATCGCACGCACCATCACCACGTTTTTCGACTGGCCAAGTCCCTGACGCAGGCGAATCGGTCCATCGTAGGTGGGCGGTGAGTTTTTCGGACGCCAGTCGGCACCCGCACCGGCATCCCAGCGTGAAATCGGTACGTCGTTCAGGATCGACGCCAGCGTCAGTCCGCGATCCATCGCGGCGGTGTAAAGGAACGGCTTGATGTTAGAGCCGACCTGGCGCAGTGCCTGGGTTGCACGGTTAAACATGCTCTGGTTAAAGGCGAAGCCGCCTACCAGCGCCCGCACCGCACCATCATTCGGATCCAGTGAGACCAGCGCCGAGTTCACATCCGGTACCTGGCCCAGCCACCACGCATCACCCACTTTGCGCACCCAGATCTGCTGGCCTGGCTGCAGCACCTGCGTCACGCTTTTCGGCGTCGGGCCCTGCACGGTGTCAGACTTATAAGGACGCGCCCAGCGCACACCCGCTAAGGCCAGCGACACATTGCTGCCATCTTTCATCATCACGGTTGCTTCATCACTGCGTGCTTCCGTGACCACCGCCGGATAGAGCGGGCCATAGACCGGCAGCGCACTCAGCGCTTTCTCGATCTTAGTCTGATCCCAGGCGGGCTCGCCC
Source organism: Pantoea sp. Sc1 (assembly GCF_000255315.1). Lineage (NCBI taxonomy): Bacteria > Pseudomonadati > Pseudomonadota > Gammaproteobacteria > Enterobacterales > Erwiniaceae > Pantoea > Pantoea sp. Sc1. The sequence continues at coordinate 532,051 of NZ_AJFP01000001.1, read as the reverse complement.
ACCCGCCACAGCACGCTGGTCGGGCCGCGATAGCCATGACGCATATCGTAGGCGATGACGTTGTTACGCACTGAAGTCTGAGCCGCTTCCTGCAGGCGACGGGTCACGGTGGTGTAAACCTTATAGCCGTCGGTGTAGGCGTTGTCGCCGTAGCGCTTCACCATCTCCTGACGCACCATCTCGCTGAGATAAGGGGCAGAGAAGGCGATTTCCGGGCCATGATACTTCGCCACCAGCGGCGTGTTGCGTGCCTCATCATACTGCTGCTGCGTGATGTAGTGCTGATCCAGCATACGCGCCAGCACCACGTTGCGACGCGACAGGGCGCGGCTCGGCGAGTAGAGCGGGTTAAAGGTGGACGGCGCTTTCGGCAGACCGGCAATCATCGCCATTTCACTCAGCGACAGCTGGTCAACCGGCTTACCAAAATAGACCTGCGAAGCCGCACCGATGCCATAAGCCCGGTAGCCGAGGTAGATCTTATTCAGGTAGAGCTCAAGAATTTCATCCTTATTGAGTAACTGCTCAATGCGGATTGCCAGAAACGCTTCCTTTATTTTACGCATCAGGGTGCGTTCCGGACTCAGGAAGAAGTTACGGGCCAGCTGCTGAGTGATGGTACTTGCCCCCTGGGAGGCGTGACCGGAGACCAGCGCGATGCTGGCCGCACGGAAAATCCCCACCGGGTCCACACCGTGGTGCTCATAAAAACGGCTGTCTTCGGTTGCAATAAACGCTTTCACCATCACAGGTGGCACTTGCTGCAGGGTCAAAGGAATACGGCGCATTTCGCCATACTGGGCGATCAGATCGCCGTCGGCGCTGTAAACCTGCATAGGGGTTTGCAGACGCACATCTTTCAGCGTGTTGACGTCAGGCAGCTGTGGCTCGATGTACTTGTACAAGCCATAAATCGAGCCAGCTCCCAACAGGATGCAACACACTGTAAGGATCAATAAATACTTTACGAACTTCACCTGGAGTTTCCCATCTATTGTCGTTTGAGCAGTTTATAAACAACCGCGCGGTAGTATAAAGGCAAGCCAGACGCTTTGATATGTCCATTTTCCCGGACGATAAGGAGATCGCGCGCATGGCTTTTCATACCTGGCAAATCGGGCTGGATATTCAGAACAGGCAGATGTGTGGCCTGGCCCTCCAGCGTCGTCGTGATGGCTGGCAGCTACGCCACTGGTGGCTGCAACGGCTGCCGCAAGATACGTTAAGAAACGGCGTGCTGCAATCTTCGCCTGAATTACAGGCGGTCCTGACAGCCTGGCGTCAGCAGTTGCCGCGCCGTTACTCGCTGAGGGTCGGGTTCCCCGCCCGGCTGGTGCTGCAGCGGCCGCTTCCGCTGCCCGCACAGTCACTCAGAGAGCCTGCGCTGGGGCACTACGTGCAGGTGGCCGCGCGTCGTCTCTTTCCGCTGGAGCCTGACACGCTGGCGCTGGACTATCACGAGGAGGCCGGGAGCCGTCAGCTCTGCGTCACGGCGGCCCGGCGGGAGAGTGTTGATCAGTGGATGACGCCCCTGTTACAGGCGGGATTCAGGCCGCAGGTGCTGGAACTGACCACCGACGCGCTGAAGCGGCTGGCCCGGCAGGCGCGGCTGCCGGGCGGCACGGTGCTGGTGCTGCAGCAGGAGGGGCGCTGGCTCTGGAGTGATGCGCAGACCGCAGCGGAGTGTGATGACGCCACCACGCTGGATGCACTGAAACAGCAGGCCTTTCCCCAGGCAACGGCCATCGCCTGGTGTGCCGCCACGCCAGCCGCGCTGCCCGCTGACACTGTCGCGTTTTCCCCTTTTGATCTGCTTCGTTATCAGCAGCCCCCGTTGCCCGCGAATCCGGGAGCCTTTGCACTGGCGACCGGGCTGGCACTGACCAGCGGAGATGACCCGGCGTGGCGGTAAATCTGCTGCCGTGGCGGCAGCAACGGCGGCAACGGCAGCGACGGCAGAGCCTGCTGGTGCTGGCACTGGTGATGGGCGGTCTGCTGCTGCTGGTGATGCAGCAGGCGTACCGGGTCCATGAGGCGCGCCAGCAGATAGCCCAGGAGAGCAGGATGCAGGAGCAGGCGCTGGAGACACTGGCTGCGCGTTTAGCGCAGCAGAAGCAGCTGCTGGAACAGCTCGCACTTCTGCAAAAACAGCAGGCGAAGCAGCGTGAAAAGGCTGCGCAGCTGGCCGGGTGGCAACAGTTCTGGCGCGATCTGCCCGGCATGCTGCCCGATACCGCCTGGCTGACCCGGCTGGAGAAGCGCGATAACCGCCTGATCCTGGAGGGGCAGGCGCAGGATATGGCAGCAATCCGGCAGTTTCGCCAGCAGCTCGCTACCGCCGCCCTGTTGGGTCAGGTGCAGCAGGGTGGGGTCCGGCGTCAGGCGGATGGCCGCTACCATTTTTCGCTACGGGCGCAGATAGCCGGGGGACGCGATGATTGATCGCTGGTGTCAGATGGCGGCTGTTCCGCGCTACGGCCTGCTGCTCCTTCTCGCGTTGGGTCTGCTTTTGCTTATCTGGCTGCCGGGCTTACGGCCTCAGCAGCAGGCACTGGCCGCTGAACGGGCGGCGCTGTCACAGTTAACCCGTACTCTGCAGCAGCGCCAGCAGCAGTGGCGTCAGCATCCCGCCATCGCGCAGCTGCAGGCGCAGCGGGAGGCGATGCAGCTCGCTCTGACTCGCGCAGCCGCATCGGAGGGGGCTATCGACGATATTCTGGCGGGCCGCCCTCACCAGCTGGAGGCGTGGCAGCCGGATGGCCCCGCCCGCCTGCTGACGCTGCATCTGCCCTGGCAGGCGTTCCGGACACTCTTTGCTGAGTTTGCCCAGGCCTCTGCGCCATTGCCTGTGCATTTCCTGCTGCTGGCGCAGCCGCACGATCTGGAGGCGCAACTCTGGCTGGAGCCAGCCGATGCGCCATAGCCTGCTGATTCTGCTGCTGTGCTGGGGTGATGTGCTGGCACGCGATCCCTTCCGGCCTGTTGCCGGTTCCCTGTGTCAGGAGGCGGTAGCCCCGCTCACCGGCTGGCGTCTGCAGGGGATTGCCGGGCGGGAAACCCGCTATCAGGCCTGGCTGCTTACCCCGCAGGGAGAGCGCGTCACGGTGGGTAGCGACAAGCCTTTTCCGCTGACGCCCTGGCAACTGGTGACGATCACCTTCCGCAGCCTCACGCTTGCCGTGCCAGCGAGCTGTCACGCTCAGCAAACCACATTTTATTTAAAAGGATATGCGCATGTTAAGGATAGCGATCCTGCTCCTCATCAGCAGCCTGCAGCCGGCTTACGCCGCTGACGAGGCGCCGCTCAGCCTCGCTTTTGACCACGCACCGGTAGAGCAGATTCTGCAGGCGCTGGCTGACTATCAGCAGGTCAATCTGCTGATCGCGCCTGAGGTTGAGGGGACGCTATCGCTGCGGCTGGATAACCTGCCGTGGCGTCAGGCGCTGGCGCTGGTGGCGCGGATAGCAAAACTGACGGTTATTGAGCAGGATAATGTTCTGCTGGTCTATCCGCTGCGCTGGCAGCAGGCGCAGGACGCGGCCCGGGAGGCGGAGCGGCAGGCGCAGTTACAGCAGACACCTTTGCAACAGCGCACGGTCACACTCCGTTATGCCAGCGCCAGCGACGTTCATGCCAGCCTGCTGAGTGAACGCCAGTCACTGATGACGCCGCGTGGCAGCGTGACGGTGGATAAACGCACCAACGCGCTGCTTCTGCGCGATACCGCCGCGGCACTGAAAGAGACGGCGCGCTGGATTCAGGGGCTGGATCGGCCACTGGAGCAGATTGAACTCTCTGCCCATATCGTCACCATCAGTGAGGAGCATCTGCAGGAGCTGGGGGTGCAGTGGGGCATGCTGGCGGGAGATGCAGCGGTGACAGAGAGCCTGCATCATCCCCGGCTCGCTGCTCCGCTGGCGGTAAGTTCACCTGGTATCAGTGCAGGGATGGCGCTGGCGCGTATCGGCGGCGCCCTGCTGGATCTGGAGCTGAGCGCTCTGGAGCAGGAGAACCAGATTGAGATCATCGCCAGTCCGCGCCTCTTCACCTCGCACCAGCAGACCGCCTCGATTAAGCAGGGCACTGAAATTCCCTATGAAGTGTCGGCAGGCAACAGCGGCGCCACCTCGATTGAGTTTAAAGAAGCGGTGCTGGGCATGGAGGTGACGCCCACTATCGCCGGAAACGGCCGTATCCGGCTGAAGATCCATATCAGTCAGAATATGCCGGGGCGCAGCATCCGGACCGGTGACAGCGACATCTTATCCATTGATAAACAGGAAATAGAGACTCAGGTCACGGTCAGCGACGGACAAACGCTGGCCTTAGGCGGCATCTTTCAGCAGCAGCGAAACCGGGGAGAGAACAGGGTGCCGCTGCTGGGAAAGGTGCCGCTGATTGGCGGACTGTTTCGCCAGCAATCGGCGCAGCGCAAAAAAAGAGAGCTGGTTATCTTTATTACGCCGCGATTGGTCAGGGAAGCAGCGCTTACGACGGGATAAAACGGAAAATGAGGCCCTCGGGGTCATCTGCGTTGACGCAGAAGAGGAATTAGCTTACAAGGTTTAGCGATTTTCAATACGGTGTAACCGTCTGAACCGGATAAATCCCGGTTAACAGATCAGACAACTCCTCTGTAAGCAGCGTGGTAAAAGACGCAGCGCTGGCGCGTTACAGTTTCGCGAACACAGGCCAATTCAGAAATGGATGTGCTGAAGGCAATATAATCGGTTGCCAAACAGCCTTGAGTGTTGAGATAATTTTTCATCTGACTCTTGCTAACGCTCATGAGGTCTCAGTTCCTGTCCCGCCAGCAAAAGCTGAACGCGGGGTATCATTAACGAATTCTTAGTAATACCGACAAAATGGCAGAGAAACGCAATATCTTTCTGGTTGGGCCGATGGGTGCCGGCAAAAGCACTATTGGCCGTCAGTTGGCTCAGCAACTCAACATGGAGTTCTTCGATTCCGATCAGGAAATTGAGCGACGCACCGGAGCGGATGTGGGCTGGGTTTTTGATGTCGAAGGCGAAGCTGGCTTTCGCGATCGCGAAGAAAAAATCATTAACGAACTGACCGAGAAGCAAGGCATCGTCCTGGCGACAGGGGGTGGTTCCGTCAAATCCCGGGAAACGCGTAATCGTCTCTCCGCCCGTGGTGTTGTGGTTTATCTTGAAACCACGATCGAGAAGCAACTGGCGCGCACTCAGCGCGATAAAAAACGTCCGTTGCTGCAGGTGGACTCCCCGCCGCGTGAGGTGCTTGAAGCGCTGGCTGGCGAACGTAACCCGCTCTACGAAGAGATCGCCGATGTGACCATTCGTACAGACGACCAAAGTGCGAAAGTCGTGGCGAATCAGATTATCCACATGTTGGAAAAAAGTTGATCCAACGTTCGAAGGCTCTCTGACAGGTATTGAGCATCATGGAGAAGATCACCGTCTCACTGGGGGAACGCAGTTACCCCATCACTATCGCCGCCGGACTGTTTAACGATCCGGCTTCTTTTTGGCCGCTGACCGCGGGCGAAAACGCCATGGTGGTGACCAACCAGACGCTGGCACCGCTCTATCTTGACAGGATAACGGCGCAGCTGACGGCGGCAGGCGTAAAAGTTGATCAGGTGATCTTACCCGATGGCGAACAATATAAGACGCTGGCGGTGATGGATCAGGTTTTTACCGCACTGCTGCAGAAGCCGCACGGTCGTGATACGACGCTGGTTGCCTTAGGCGGCGGCGTCATTGGCGATCTGGCCGGTTTTGCTGCGGCCAGCTATCAGCGTGGCGTGCGCTTTATTCAGGTTCCGACCACCTTACTGTCGCAGGTGGACTCGTCGGTGGGTGGCAAAACCGCGGTGAACCATCCGCTGGGCAAAAACATGATCGGCGCCTTTTATCAGCCTGCCTCGGTGGTGATCGATACCGCCTGTCTGCAGACGCTGCCGGCGCGTGAGCTGGCCTCCGGTCTGGCAGAAGTGATCAAGTATGGCGTTATTCTCGACGGCGCCTTTTTCCAGTGGCTGGAGCAGAATATTGATGCGCTGCTGGCGCTGGATGAACAGGCGCTGGCCTACTGCATTCGTCGCTGCTGTGAGCTGAAAGCCGAGGTGGTGGCGGCTGACGAGCGTGAAAACGGTCAGCGGGCGCTGCTCAATCTGGGGCACACTTTTGGCCATGCGATTGAAGCGCATATGGGCTACGGCAACTGGCTGCACGGTGAAGCGATTGCCGCAGGTATGGTGATGGCGGCCCGCACGGCGGAACGGCTGGGGCAGTTCCAGCCGCACGAGACGGAACGCCTCATTGCCCTGTTGCAGCGTGCCGGTTTACCGGTGCATGGCCCACAGGCGATGCGTGCAGAGATGTACCTGCCGCACATGATGCGCGATAAAAAAGTTCTGGCGGGCGAACTGCGGCTGGTTCTGCCGTTGTCGATCGGCCGCTCTGAAGTGCGTGGCGGCGTGGCACATGATATGGTGCTGGCTGCAATTAACGATTGTCAGCAACCCTGAGAATAAGCAGTTGAGTGGTGACGCGGCGCGCAGGGTGCGCAGTGCGGAATGCCGCTTTACGGAGGAGGCAAAATGGATGAGTTTAAACCGGAAGATGAGTTAAAACCTGACGCCAGCGACCGCCGTCCCTCGCGCCCTCGTAAGTCGTCTACCGCAGCCAGAATACCGGTTTCGCGCCAGCGCATCATGATGGGCGTCGGGATTCTGGTTCTGCTGTTACTGGTTCTGGGGATTGGTTCCGCGCTGAACGGCCCTGATGAGAAAAAAACCGCGTCAGCGGGCACTACGCCTGCTGCGGGTGGCAGCACCGGCAGTGAGAAGAACATCGACCTGACCGGCTCCTCTTCCATGTCTGGCGCTCAGAACACGCCGGCCACTACCGACAATAACGCGGCGGCCAGCGGTGAGGCGGCGTCCGGCCAGGCGCGTGACGTCTCAATGCCGCCTGTTGCCTCTACGCCGACCCAGGCTGCACCGGTTGACGCCCCAGCGAATCAGCAGCGCGTCACCTTGCCAGGCGATCTGAACAGTGCGCTGAGCAATCAGCAGCAGCAGGTCGACAGTGCGGCAATGGGCTCGCAGGGCGGCAGCTCACTGCCGACCGCGCCTGCCACCGTCAGCGGCAATGCCGGAACGGCGGCAAATCCCGTTACCGCACCGGTGACGCGTCAGACACCAGCCCGCTCAAACGCGGCCTCCCGTCCGGCGCACGACACCGCGCACAAAGCGGCGGCGAAGCCGGCAACCCGCGACAGCAAAACACACACGACGCCAGCACGGTCACCCGTCAGTTCTGCGCCCGCTACATCGGCAGCAGGCAGCAGCACGGCCAGCAAATCACTGCCAGGCGGCAGCTACACCCTGCAGCTGAGCGGCGCGTCTAAAGCAGAAAGCCTGAATGCCTGGGCGAAGCAGCAGAATCTGAGCGGCTATCACGTCTACAAAACCACCCGTAATGGTCAGGCGTGGTATGTGCTGGTGAGCGGCTCCTATGCCACACCGGCTGATGCCAAACGCGCTGTCGCCTCGTTGCCTGCAGACGTACGCGCGAAAAATCCGTGGGTAAAACCGGTCAGCCAGGTGAAGAAAGAAGCCAGTCAATAGCGGACAGGGGGCCAGTCTCTGGCCCCGTTTTAAGCGCAGATCTGCTGTCGGTCCAGCCACAGCCTCACAATAAGATGTAATTACCACGACAGCATGAAAAAAAATCGCGCTTTCCTGAAATGGGCAGGGGGAAAATTTCCCTTAGTCGAAGAGATCCATCGCCATCTGCCGCAAGGCGACTGCCTGGTCGAGCCATTTGTTGGCGCGGGTTCGGTGTTTCTGAACACCGAATTTGATCGCTATCATCTCGCTGACATCAACAGCGACCTGATTAATCTCTATAACATCGTCAAACTGCGCACCGCGGATTTCATTCGTGACGCGCAATTGCTGTTCACGCCGGAAGGAAACACTGAAGCCTGTTACTACCAGCGTCGCACCGAATTTAACCTCAGCACGGATGCCTACCAGCGCGCGCTGCTGTTCCTCTATCTGAACCGCCACTGTTATAACGGCCTCTGCCGTTATAACCTGCGTGGTGAGTTCAACGTGCCGTTTGGCCGCTATCGCAAACCCTATTTTCCGGAAGCTGAACTGTTATGGTTTGCCGAGCGAGCGCAAAAAGCGACGTTTGTCTGTGAATCGTACGATGTTACCCTGACCAGTGCCGGCAAAGGCTCGGTGGTCTATTGTGACCCCCCTTATGCGCCGCTGTCGGCAACGGCCAACTTTACGGCTTATCACACCAACAGCTTCAGCCTGCGTGAGCAGGAGAATCTGGCGATGCTGGCGGCACAGCTGGCCGCGTCAGAGCACCGGATTCCGGTACTGATTTCTAACCACGACACTGCACTGACGCGTCTGTGGTATCAGGATGCAGTGTTACATGTGGTCAAAGCCCGGCGTTCTATCAGCCGGAGCATAACCGGTCGCACCAAGGTCGACGAACTGCTGGCACTTTATCGCTAGTCTGTTTCGTCCGCGACCAACGCATTACGCCAGCCGCATGGCTGGCGCACAACAGTGGGAGAATCGGATGAAACAATATTTGCTGGCCCCTTCAATCCTGTCGGCGGACTTTGCCCGCCTGGGCGAAGATACAGCCAAAGCGCTGGCGGCCGGAGGTGACGTGGTTCACTTCGACGTAATGGACAACCACTACGTGCCAAACCTGACCATGGGTCCGATGGTGCTGAAAGCCCTGCGCGACTATGGCATCACCGCCCCTATCGATGTGCATCTGATGGTGAAACCCGTTGATGCGCTGATCCCGGAATTCGCCAAAGCGGGTGCCACCTATATCACCTTTCATCCCGAAGCCAGCGAACACGTTGACCGCACCCTGCAGCTGATTAAAGAGCATGGCTGCAAAGCCGGTCTGGTCTTTAACCCGGCGACCCCGCTGAGCTACCTCGATTACGTCATGGATAAGCTGGATATCATTCTGCTGATGTCCGTAAACCCGGGCTTTGGCGGTCAGTCATTTATCCCGGGCACCCTGGATAAACTGCGTGAAGCGCGCCGGCGTATCGATCAGAGCGGCTACAACATCCGTCTGGAAGTGGATGGCGGTGTGAAGATCGACAACATTGGCCAGATTGCCGCCGCCGGTGCCGACATGTTTGTTGCCGGTTCCGCCATCTTCGGTCATCCCGACTATAAAAAAGTCATCGACGACATGCGCAACGAACTGGAGAAGGCCAATGGCTCATTTCACTGATATTCGCGCGCTGGCGTTTGATCTGGATGGCACCCTGGTGGATAGCGCACCCGGCCTTGCCGAGGCTATCGACCGCACGCTGAACGACCTGCGTCTGCCGCAGGCGGGCCTGGCGCGGGTCTCCACGTGGATTGGCAACGGTGCCGATATCATGATGGCGCGCGCGCTGACCTTTGCGCTGGGCCGCGAACCGCAGCCGGAAGAGCAGCGCGATGCGCGGGCGCTGTTTGACCGGCACTATGCTGATACCGTTGAGGCGGGCAGTACGCTGTTTCCGCACGTGAAGCAGACGCTGGCAGCCCTTAAGGCGACCGGACTGCCAATGGCGATTGTCACCAACAAGCCGACGCCGTTTGTGGCGCCGCTGCTGGAATCGCTGGGGATTGCCGATGCGTTTTCGCTGATTATTGGTGGCGATGATGTGCCGGTTAAAAAACCGCATCCGGCCGCCATTTTTATGGTGCTTGGCACCTTTGGGGTGCTGCAGGATCAGTTGCTGTTTGTCGGCGACTCCCGCAATGATATCCAGGCGGCGCAGGCGGCAGGCGTGCCCAATGTGGCCATGACCTATGGCTATAACTATGGCGAGCCGATTGCCACCAGCCAGCCCGATTTAACTCTCGACTCTTTCGACGAACTTTTGCCCGCTCTGGGGCTGTAAATATCAGGACTTAAGTATGAAACCCATCGTTTTCAGCGGCGCACAGCCGTCCGGCGAACTGACCATCGGCAACTATATGGGTGCGCTGCGTCAGTGGGTGCAGATGCAGGATGATTACCACTGCATTTACTGCATCGTTGATCTGCATGCTATCACCGTGCGTCAGGACCCTGCCGCACTGCGTAAAGCGACGCTGGACACGCTGGCGCTCTATCTTGCCTGCGGCATCGACCCGCAAAAAAGCACCATCTTTGTTCAGTCCCATGTGCCGGAGCATACGCAGCTGAGCTGGATCCTGAACTGCTACGCCTATTTCGGTGAGCTGAGCCGCATGACGCAGTTCAAGGATAAATCCGCACGCTACGAAGAGAACATCAATGCCGGTCTGTTCGACTATCCGGTGCTGATGGCGGCGGACATTCTGCTCTATCAGACCCATCAGGTGCCGGTCGGTGAAGATCAGAAACAGCATCTGGAGCTGAGCCGTGATATCGCGCATCGTTTCAATGCGCTGTATGGCGACATCTTCAAGGTGCCGGAGCCGTTCATTCCGAAGTCTGGCGCGCGCGTAATGTCGCTGCTGGAACCGACGAAGAAGATGTCCAAGTCTGACGACAACCGCAACAACGTGATCGGCCTGCTGGAAGATCCGAAAGCGGTGGTGAAGAAGATTAAACGCGCCGTCACCGACTCTGAAGAGCCACCAGTGGTGCGCTACGACGTGAAAGAGAAGGCGGGCGTCTCTAACCTGCTGGATATTCTGTCGGGCGTGACCGGTCAGAGTATCGCCGAGCTTGAGCAGGCGTTTGAGGGCAAGATGTATGGCCATCTGAAAGGCGCGGTGGCGGATGCGGTGTCGGGCATGCTCTCTGAGCTGCAGGAACGTTATCACACCTTCCGCAACGACGAAGCGCTGCTGGAGCAGGTGATGCGTGATGGCGCGGCGAAGGCACGCGCACAGGCGCAGGAAACCCTGAAAAAGGTGTATGAGGCGGTGGGCTTCGTTGCGATGCCGTAACGGCTGAGCAGATAAAAAACGGCGGGCACTGTGCCCGCCGTTTTTATTTGCTCATTCAGAACCAGCGCAGGCTGTCGCGCAGACTCACCACGCTGCCGATGATCATCAGGCTGGGGCTGCTCACCTGACCGGCTAACGCTTCAAGCTCATTCAGTATTCCGGTCACCACGCGCTGACGCGTGCTGGTGCCGTTTTCCACCAGCGCCACCGGCATATCGCTGCGCATCCCATGTTTTATCAGCTGCTGCTGAATTTCTCCGGCCTGCGTCAGCCCCATGTAAAAGACCAGCGTCTGCTGTTCCGCCGCCAGCGTCTGCCAGGCGAGGGTGCCCGTTTTCTGCAGATGGCCGGTAACCAGCCTGACGCTCTGCACATGATCGCGGTGGGTCAGCGGAATGCCGCTGTAGGCCGCACAGCCTGACGCGGCGGTGATCCCCGGCACCACGCTGAAGGGGATCTGCTGCTGCGCCAGCGCCTCCAGCTCTTCGCCGCCCCGTCCAAAGATAAAGGGATCGCCCCCTTTCAGCCGTACCACCCGCTTTCCGCGCTGCGCCTGTTCGCAGAGCAGCTGATTAATCGACGCCTGCGGCACGCAGTGATGTCCGGCGCGTTTACCCACGAAGATACGCTCGGCATCGCGGCGCACCAGCTTCAGGACCGCATCGGAGACCAGGCGGTCATAGACGATGACGTCCGCCTGCTGAATAAGCTGTAAGCCCTTCAGGGTGAGTAGTCCGGCATCGCCCGGCCCGGCACCGACCAGCGCCACCTCCCCCTGGCGGGCCGGGTCGGCGTCAAAAAGCGCGTCAGCGATCTGCTCTGCACGCGGCCTGTCGCCGTTCGCCAGCGATTGCGCCAGTCGCTCGCTGTGAAAAAAGCGCTCCCAGAAGCGGCGGCGGGCATCTGGCGCGCCATACTGCTTTTTCACCCGCGCGCGCAGGTGACCGGCCAGCTGCGCCAGCTGGCCGAGATGTTGCGGCAGCCTCGCCTCCAGCTTCTCCCGCAGCAGGCGCGCCAGCACCGGCGCCCGTCCGCCGGACGACACCGCCACCATAAGCGGGGAACGATCAATGATCGATGGCACAATCGCGCTGGCCTGCTGCGGTGCATCCACCAGGTTGCAGAAGATCTGCTGCCTTTCCGCCGCTTCCGCCACCTGCTGATTGACCACGTTGTCGCTGGTGGCGGCCACCACCAGCCAGCAGCCGTTCAGCCAGTGCGGATCGAAATGTCCCGGCAGCAGCGTAACCGCACGCTGCTGTGCCCACGCCCGGAAGGCGGGCGAAAAATCAGGGGCACCCACCCGGAGTTCGGCACCGGCTTCCAGCAGCAGGCGGGCTTTGCGCTCCGCCACATCACCCGCACCCACCAGCAGACAGCGCCGGCCCTGCAGGCGGCAGAAGAGGGGGAAGTAGTCCATCAGCGATCCTTAAAAATGCCCGCCGAAGCGGGCTGTGAAGAGAGTTACAGGCAGACTTCGACCTGTCCGGCATTGACCCGCACCGGCCAGGCGGCCACGTTGCGCGAGGCATCCTCCATACAGACACCATCGCTGAGACGAAAACGCTGCTTTTTCAGCGGGCTGGCCACCCAGAGCGCATCCTGATGTTCCGCGATGATGCCGCGCGACAGCACACTGGCCCCGGCAAAGGGATCGATGTTGCTGATGGCATAGAGCTGTTCATCATCGCGTGGACGGAAGATGGCGATCTGCTCGCCGTTGACCAGCGCACAGACGCCCGTGGCGGGCAGGATCTGCGTCAGCGCGCACACCGGATGCCACTGGCTCATGATTTCGTCTCCTCTGTCAGGGTGATGGCAATACGCTCATCGGCGCGGGCCGGACGGTGCTGGTCGCGTTCGGCCACCCGCTGTATGCCAGGGTCGCGCTGCGGCGAGTTGATAAAGTGGGCGAAGCGCGACAGGGACGGTTCCTCTTCCAGCGTGACTTTCCATTCGCAGCGGACAGTGGCGCGCAGCGCAGCCAGCTGTTGCTCCAGCTGGCTGTTGAGGCCGAGCCGGTCATCCATGATCACCGAACGCAGATAGTCGATGCCGCCCTCCATGCTCTCCAGCCACAGCGAGGTGCGCTGCAGACGATCGGCAGTACGGATATAGAACATCATGAAGCGGTCAAGCGCGGCGATCAGGGTCTCCTGATCCAGATCGGCGGCCAGCAGGTCGCCATGCCGCGGCTTCATGCCGCCGTTGCCGCAGACGTAAAGGTTCCAGCCTTTTTCGGTGGCGATTATGCCGACATCTTTCCCCTGGGCTTCCGCGCACTCTCGGGTGCAGCCGGAGACGCCAAATTTCATCTTATGCGGGGTGCGGATGCCTTTGTAGCGGTTCTCCAGCATCACGCCCAGAGCGAGACTGTCGCCGACTCCATAGCGGCACCAGGCGCTGCCGACGCAGGTTTTCGCCATTCGCAGTGCCTTAGCGTAGGCCTGGCCGGTTTCGAATCCGGCGTCGATCAGCTGTGACCAGATGGCGGGCAGATCGTCTTTTTGCGCCCCGAAAAGGCCGATGCGCTGTGAGCCGGTGATTTTAGTGTAGAGCTGGTAGCGCCCGGCGATCTCACCTATCGCTTTCAGTCCCTGCGGCGTGATTTCCCCACCGGGGGAGCGCGGGATCACGGAGTAGGTGCCATCCTTCTGAATATTGCCAAGGCAGAGGTCATTGCTGTCCTGCAGCGGGGCGTGCTGGGGTTTGAGCACATACTCATTCCAGCAGGAGGCGAGCAGCGAACCTACCGTGGGCTTGCAGACTTCACAGCCGTAGCCCTGGCCATAGCGAGCCAGCAGTTCATCAAAGGTTTTGATCTCTTCTACCTGAATCAGGTGATACAGCGCCTGACGGGAATACGCAAAATGGGCGCAAAGATGGTCGTTGACCGCAATCCCCTGGCGGCTGAGCTCACTGTTGAGCACCTGTGTGAGCAACGGAATACAGCCGCCGCAGCCGGTGCCTGCACGGGTGGTGGTTTTCAGTGCAGCCACGGTGTCGCAGCCCGCCTGGACCGCCTGCACAATATCGCCTTTAGTGACGTCGAAGCAGGAGCAGATTTGCGCGCTCTCCGGCAGAGAGTCGACGCCGATAGCCGGTTTTTCGCCGCTGCCTGTGGGCAGAATCAGCGCTTCCGGCTGGTCAGGCAGCGGAATCGCGTTCAGCACCAGCTGCAGCAGGTTGCCATAGTCGCGGGTGTCGCCCACCAGCACGGCCCCCAGCAGGGTTTTCTGATCCTCGCTGAGAATCAGGCGTTTATAGATCGATTTGCCTTCGTCCAGCCAGATCACGCTGCGGGCGCCCGGTGTGGTGCCGCGTGTATCGCCAATCCCGCCGACATCGACCCCGAGCAGCTTGAGCTTCGCGCTCATGTCCGCGCCGGTAAAGGCATTGTCGCGGCCCAGCAGATGGTCGCTGGCAACCTGGGCCATTTTGTACCCCGGTGCTACCAGGCCATAGGCCCGGTTCTGCCAGGCGGCACACTCGCCGATCGCGTAGATGGCCGGGTCGCTGGTGCGGCACTGGTCATCAATCGCGATGCCGCCGCGCGACCCCAGCGTTAAGCCACACTGCTTCGCCAGTGTGTCCTGCGGACGGATACCGGTGGAGAAGACGATAAAATCGACCGCCAGCGTGCTGCCATCGGCAAACTGCAGCGTTTTGCCGCCCTGTGCATGATGCACAATCTGTTGGGTATTTTTGCCGGTGTGAACCCGTACACCCATCTCTTCGATCCTGCGACGGAGCTGCTCTCCGCCTTGCTGATCCAGCTGTTCTGCCATCAGCACGGGGGCAAATTCTATAACGTGGGTTTCTATGCCCAGATTTTTCAGGGCACCCGCCGCTTCCAGGCCCAGCAGACCCCCGCCAATCACCGCGCCACGTGTGCTGCGGCGTGAGCAGGCCTCAATCGCATCAAGATCCTCAAGAGTGCGGTAGACAAAGCAGTCGCTGCCGTCCGCTCCCTTAATCGGCGGGACCCAGGGATAAGAGCCGGTGGCAAAAATCAGCGTGTCGTAGCGGACCGTGCGACCGGTGCTGGAGTGGATCAGTTTCTCATCACGGTTAAGGGTGATGGCGCGCTCGCCCAGCAGCAGCGTGACCTGATGTTTCTCGTAATACCCTTTACGCACCAGCGAGAGTTCTTCTGCGGTGTGGTGGGAGAAGTAAGCCGAGAGGTGGACACGATCGTAGGCGACGCGCGGTTCTTCACAAAAGACGGTCAGCGAAAACTGGTCAGGTTCCGCTTTCTCCATTAACTCTTCTATGAAGCGGTGGCCGACCATGCCGTTACCGATAACGACGACATTGTGCTTGCTCATTTTTGCCTCAGATTTGCGATTTCTGCGGCTACAATAGCGCGCCCTTTCTGGCGCTTATTGATGTACATCAACCACCCGTCCATATACCTATTTAGAGTTAGGTGTTTGATTTGAATTGATTTTATCCGGAAGAGCTAACCCGCTGATAATCCGGTATTGCCGCCGGGACGACGATTCGTGCTAGTTTTAACCAAAACCCGGATAAGGAGATGGCAATGCGGTCACCCAAGTGGATTAACAACGTGCGTTTACCCTGGCGGGAAGGTCTGTGGCAGATCGAAATTGCCGACGGCAGCATTGTCCGCCTCTCGGCCCAGCCCCAGCAGGCGACACCGGCCGATCAGACGCTGGACGGCGAGGGCGGTCTGGCCTGTGCGCCCTTTATTGAGCCACACATTCATCTGGATACCACCCAGACCGCGGGTCAGCCCGCGTGGAATCAGTCCGGCACCCTGTTTGAAGGCATAGAGCGCTGGGCGGAACGCAAGGCGATGCTCAGTCACGAGGATGTTAAACAGCGGGCGATGCAGACGCTGAAGTGGCAAATCGCCAACGGCATCCAGTTTGTTCGCACCCACGTTGACGTCTCCGATCCCTCCCTGACGGCGCTCAAAGCGATGCTGGAGCTGAAGGCGGAGGTGGCCCCCTGGATAACCCTGCAGATCGTCGCCTTTCCGCAGGAGGGGATCCTCTCCTATCCCAACGGGGAGGCGCTGCTGGAGGAGGCGCTGCGGCTGGGTGCTGATGTGGTCGGGGCGATTCCGCACTATGAATTTACCCGCGAATATGGCGTGGAGTCGCTGCATAAGACCTTTGCGCTGGCGAACCGCTACGACCGGCTGATCGATGTTCACTGCGATGAGATCGATGATGAGCAGTCGCGCTTTGTGGAAACCGTGGCGGCGCTGGCCCACCGCGACGGCAACGGCGCACGCGTGACCGCCAGCCACACCACCGCCATGCACTCCTATAACGGTGCCTACACTTCGCGGCTGTTCCGCCTGCTGAAGCTGTCGGGCATTAACTTTGTCGCGAACCCGCTGGTCAATATTCATCTGCAGGGGCGTTTCGACACCTATCCTAAGCGGCGCGGCATTACGCGGGTGAAAGAGATGCTGGAGGCGGAGATCAACGTCTGCTTCGGCCACGACGATGTGTTTGATCCCTGGTATCCGCTGGGCACCGCCAGCATGCTGCAGGTGCTGCACATGGGCTTACATGTCTGTCAGCTGATGGGCTACGAGCAGATTGATGCGGGGCTGGATCTGATTACCCATAACAGCGCGAAGACGATGCAGCTTGCAGGCTATGGCATTCAGAGCGGCAACGAGGCGAGCCTGATCATTCTGCCGGCTGAGAGTGGCTTTGATGCGGTGAGAAGGCAGGTTCCGGTGCGCTACTCGGTGCGGCGTGGTGTGGTGGTGGCGGAGACAAAACCAGCGGAAAGTGAAATTTACTGGCGGGAGCGGGAGCGCGTAGATTTCCGGCGTTAACGAGCAGGGCGGCGATGAATCGCCGCCCTGAAGCATTAATGCGTGATGTGACCGTGCGTACGATGACGGCTGACAAAGCCGAGCAGCGCACACATGACAAACACCACCGCGTAAAGCGCGTTGGCGGTCGCCAGCGCCGTGTGCACTCCGCTTTTCTCAACGATAGGCGCCGTCACTACGAAGGTCAGCATGGTGCCGACGGTGCCACAGGTCAGGATAAAGTTCACCAGCTTCGGTGAGGCGACTTTGGTCTGCAGCGAACCCAGCGTGATGATGGTGGTGTAGATCGCACTGGAGCTGAAGCCAAGAATCATGATGATCCATTTCAGCATGCCGGCATCGTTGCTGCTGACGAACCAGTACATCAGCACCGTGGCCAGACCCGCCAGCACCATCAGAATGCGCTGCAGGTCGAAGAAGCGCAGCAGGAAGCTGAAGACCCACATGCCGACCATATAGGCTGTCCAGAAGCTGCCCACCAGCTGTCCGGCATCATTGATGTTCATGCCCATGACTTTGGTGGCATATTCCGGCACCCAGGAGATGAAGCCCAGCTGGCCGAGAATGTAGCAGAGAGCCGCCACTGCCAGCAGCAGCACGCCCACACCCCATTTCTCTTTTTCCACCGTCGGGCTGTTTTCAGGCTTGCGCAGCACCGGGAACTCCACACACAGCGTCATGATGAAGATTGCGACGTAGATGAAGCCGATGCAGACGTAGACCCAGTACCACGGCAGCTGACGCGCCAGCAGGATCCCGGCCAGGACCGGAAACAGCGTGCCCGCCATGCTGAAGAAGGAGTCCGTGAAGAGCAGGCGGGAACCACGCTGACGACCCTCATACAGATGGGTGATCAGGAAGGTGCCGATCGACATGGTAATGCCGCTGACCACGCCCAGCACAAACATACAGAGCGAGAAGATGGTCAGATCGCGGCTGGTCATCAATCCGACGATCGCCAGGACCATCAGAACGAAGCCGAAAATCAGCTGGCGCTTCAGGGGCACAATCACCATCAGCCAGGCATTCAGGAAGACCGCAGCCAGGATGCCGCTGTTGAGGAAGGTGAAGGTGTTACTCATGCTGGAGACAGGGATCTGGAAATCTTTTGCGATATCGCCCATTACCATGCCGGTAACGATTACCAGTGCGCCCGTCAGCGCATAGGAGAAAAAGCTTATCCAGGTAAGGCCAATACGATTTCGGTTTGTCATGTTCTGAACCTGTTAGGGACCGGGTGCCAAAAAGTGTCAGAAAGTGTAAACGGAACTGTGATCTTAATAAACAAGCAGTGAAACTACAGATCCAAATTTCATGTGTTGTGTGATTTTAATCACGTAATTGCTGAGGGTTAACGTTTGCGTCTCGCTTTTGCGCAGGCAGCGTAAATATAGGTAAAACGCTGGCTCTTGTATTCCATGCTCTTTACACTTAATCACTTTTTTCGATCCCCACTCTCCAGGGTAAGGAACCTTTCATGTTCAAACGTACTTTAACAGCGGCCATTACCCTGTTAGCGCTCTCATCTGTTTCCGCCCAGGCGCTGGCCGCAAAAGGCGACACGCACGTTCTGCTTACCACCTCCGCCGGTAATATCGAACTCGAACTGAATAACCAGAAAGCGCCGATTACCGTAAAAAACTTCGTTGATTACGTTAACAGCGGTTTTTACAACAACACCATTTTTCACCGCGTGATCCCGGGCTTTATGGTGCAGGGCGGCGGTTTCACCACCGATATGCAGCAGAAGCAGACCAACGCGCCGATCAAAAATGAAGCCGATAATGGCCTGCGCAACCTGCGTGGCACCATCTCGATGGCGCGTACTGCGGATAAAGACAGCGCGACCAGCCAGTTCTTCCTCAACGTGGCGGATAACGCCTTCCTCGACCATGGACAGCGCGATTTTGGCTACGCCGTTTTCGGTAAGATTGTGAAAGGCCAGGATGTGGTTGAAAAAATTTCTCAGGTGCCGACCAAAGATGTTGGCCCTTACCAGAATGTCCCGTCTAAACCGGTCGTTATCCTCTCCGCGAAAGTCCTGCCTTAACGCCTTTTGTCGCCATCTGCGGATGGCGATCGCCCGCCGCCTCCGGCAAAGCCAGAATTTGCTCTTATACTTAGGGCAAAAACCTGAGCAGGAGGCGGCATGGCGAACAAACTCACCGAAAAACAGAAGGTCACACTGTGGCAACAGCGGCGCAGCGCCAGCTATCAGGCCAGCTGTCGGCTGGAGGGCTTCACACCGAATGAGATCAGCGTGAAGAGTGACGATGCGGAAACGCGTCTGGCGTCACTGAGGAGGCAATATGGACTCTAACAGCGCCGTCAGCCAGGACCCCTACCTGTGGCAGCACGACAATGTGCTGAAAAATCTGGCCGAAATCCACGATGCCGCCCAGTTGCGTAAGGCGGAGCTGAGCTTCAGTGCGGCGCGTCTCGCCACGCTGGAACTGGGGCCCCGCAACCCCGGTTTGCCCTGGCTGCGTCAGATTCACCGCACCCTGTTCCAGGATCTCTACAGCTGGGCCGGTGAACTGCGCACCATCGATATCTGGCGCGATGAGACGCCGTTCTGTCATTTCGAATATATCGAAAAAGAGGGCAACGCCCTGATGGCCGCGCTGGAAGAGGAGAAGGGGCTGGCTGACCTCCCGCGTGACGCCTTTATCCCGCGTATCGCCCACTACTATTGTGAAATCAACATGCTGCATCCGTTCCGCCATGGCAACGGGCGGGCCCAGCGCATCTTCTTCGAACAGCTGGCGCTGCATGCCGGGTATCTGCTGACGTGGGAAGAGACCGATGCGGAGAGTTGGAAAGCGGCTAATCAGGCTGGTGTGGCGGGCGATCTGGCTCCGCTGGAGGCGGTTTTTGCGAAAGTGGTGAGTGAGGCGGCTTAACCACGTAGAATAGCGGCGCGGTTTATCATTCTGGATCAGTCATGCTGCTGCTTATCGACAACTACGACTCCTTTACCTGGAATCTTTATCAATATTTCTGCGAACTGGATGCGCAGGTTAAGGTGGTGCGCAATGACGCCATCACGCTGGAGCAGATGGCTGCCTTACCGCTGACCCATCTGGTGATCTCCCCTGGCCCCTGTACGCCTTCGGAGTCGGGGATCTCACTGGCGGCCATCCGCCACTTTGCCGGGCAGCTGCCGGTGCTGGGCGTTTGTCTGGGTCATCAGGCTATCGCGCAGGCGTATGGTGCGCAGGTGGTGCGCGCCCGTCAGGTGATGCACGGCAAAACCTCCGCCATTCAGCACACCGGCAAAGGCGTGTTCCGCAATCTCAACAATCCCCTGACGGTTACCCGTTACCATTCGCTGATCGTGCAGCGCGAGACGCTGCCCGATGCGTTCGAGGTCACCGCCTGGAGTCTGCGCGACGGTGAGCCCGACGAGATCATGGGTTTCCGCCATAAAACGCTGGCGCTGGAAGGCGTGCAGTTTCATCCCGAGAGCATTCTCAGCGAGCAGGGTCATCAGCTGCTGCGCAATTTCCTGACGCAATAAGTTGCCTTTGAGTGATTTTTTATGCATATTTTGTGATTATTATTTCAATGTTGCACAACTATCATTCAAATGGGGTCATCAATGGCGGCGGAAAAAATTGCGGTTACCCGGGAGACGTTCGATAACGTTATTTTGCCTGTTTATGCACCTGCGCAGTTTGTGCCGGTAAAAGGCAAAGGCAGTCGTGTATGGGATCAGCAGGGCAAAGAGTATATCGATTTCTCCGGCGGGATCGCCGTCACCGCACTGGGCCACTGCCATCCGGCGCTGGTGGAGGCGCTGAAAAGCCAGGGCGAAACGCTGTGGCATACCAGCAACGTTTTCACCAACGAACCGGCCCTGCGCCTGGCCAGTAAGCTGATCCAGTCCACCTTTGCGGAGCGCGTTTTCTTTGCTAACTCCGGTGCCGAAGCGAACGAAGCCGCCTTTAAGCTGGCGCGTTACTACGCCTGCAAACGTCACAGCCCTTTCAAAAGTAAGATCATCGCCTTTCATAACGCCTTCCACGGGCGGACGCTGTTTACCGTCACGGTTGGCGGTCAGCCAAAATATTCAGACGGCTTCGGCCCGAAACCGGCGGACATCGTGCATGTGCCGTTCAATGACCTGGAGGCGGTAAAAGCGGTTATCGACGATCACACCTGTGCCATCGTGGTGGAACCGATTCAGGGCGAAGGCGGCGTGATGCCCGCGACGCAGGCCTTTATGCAGGGACTGCGTGAGCTGTGCGATAAGCATCAGGCGCTGCTGGTGCTGGACGAAGTGCAGAGCGGTATGGGCCGCAGCGGCAAGCTGTTCGCCTATGAGCACTATGGTGTTCAGCCCGATATCCTGACCTCAGCCAAAGCGCTGGGCGGCGGTTTCCCGGTCAGCGCCATGCTGACCACCAATGAGATCGCCTCGACGATGGCGCCAGGCGTGCATGGCACTACCTACGGCGGCAACCCGCTGGCCTGTGCGATTGCCGAAACCGCACTCGATATCATCAATACGCCAGAGGTACTGTCAGGCGTTGAGGCGCGTCGTCAGCACTTTGTGAACGCCTTACAGGCTATCGATGCGAAGTACGATCTGTTCAGCGATATTCGCGGCAAGGGGCTGCTGATTGGCGCGGCGCTGAAACCGCAGCATGCCGGACGGTCGCGCGATATCCTCAATGCCGCGGCCGCTGAAGGCGTGATGGTGCTGGTCGCCGGCACCGACGTGATGCGTTTTGCCCCGTCGCTGATCATCGAGCCTGCTGACATCGAAGAGGGCATGAGCCGCTTTGCCACGGCTGTCGGCAAAGTGCTCAACGGCTAGCGGATTTTTTCCGTAAGTGTCTGATCAGCCAGCGGCCATGTTGTGGTCGCTGGCTCCACGCCAGCGAGGAGATGGTGTGCATGACGCTGAGATGATCGAGAATGCGTCGCACATGCTGCTCTACCACCGTTACCGGTCCTTCACTGATATTCCCCAGCTCATCCAGCAGATTAACCTGCGAACTGGCACCCTCATATTCCAGCCGCTGCTGACAGCGTTGCAGCGCGATCTCACAGGATTGCAGGTAACGTTCCGCCAGCGAGGGGGTCAGCATGGTGTGCTCACGCGCCAGAATGGTCATCGCATTGATGTGCTCGACGATAAACTGGCTGTGCGTGACCCAGAGCCGCATATCTTTCAGATACTGGGCGTTGAAACCCGGCTCCTGCATCGCCTGATTCAGCGAGTTAAACAGCGCATTGTGCGCCTGATTCACCTGCACGCGCTGATAAGCCAGCTTGCCGGGTGCCTGTTCCTCTCCCAGCAGGAGGCGCAGCGCATCCTGATAGGTTTCCAGCGCGTCATGGGCATTTTGCCGCAGTAAGCCACTCTGCCACTGCGGCCAGAGCCAGATCATGCCGCCAAAGGCGATCAGGCAGCCCATCAGCGTATCCATCAGTCGCGGCAGCAGAAACTGCGCGCCATTCAGTGAGAGGAGCTGCAGCGAGTAAACCGCAGTGACCGTAAAGCCAATCATCGACCAGCCATAAAACTGACGGGTAAAGCGATAGCTGATGAAGGTAATCGCCAGCATCACCAGCAGGACGACAGGTTCCGGCACCGCCAGACGCAGTGTGGCCGCCGCGACCACCAGGCCGGCAAAGGTGCCGAGCGCACGGTGCTGGATACGGACGCGGGTGGCGCTGTAGCCGTTCTGGCTGACGAACATGATCGTCATCAGAATCCAGTAGGGCTTAGGGATGTTGAAGAAGAGCGCCAGCGCGCTGCCCAGCATCAGCATGACCGCAAAGCGACCGGCAGTGCGCAGCGCTGAGGAGCGAAATGAGAGGTAGCTGCGCAGTGCCGGGAGCAGCGGCAGACGGCGCTGGCGGTCAGCCATCAGATCGCGCTGGTAAAGCGGCTTCTGGGTGCGCAGCACCCGCGCAATGCGGTTGAAGTGATAAAGGCAGAAGTGGCCCACCGGATTGTCGGGATGCTGACGGGCGATCTTCTCCAGCGCGCCAAGCTGTTTATCCATCGCAAAACGATCGGCTAACTGGTGGTAGAGAATGGTATCGGCCAGCACCCGCAGCCGGGCTGAGATGGTTTTGGCGTTCCAGCGGATCACCGCTTCAGCATGGCTCTGCTCAACCAGTTTCTGCACCTCTTCCGGCCGGTGCAGGCTGACCGAGATGTGCTCCTGCAGATCCAGCGCCACCTGAAAGGCGCGCGTCAGCCGTTTATGGCTATTGTCGCGGCTCGCCGACAGCATATGCATCTGCTGATAACAGGTGTTGATCAAATCGACCACTTTCTGCTGGCGAGCCAGCAGCGGCGGCAGGGCCTTCTCCGGATCGGTCAGCTGCGTCAGCAGGGTATATTTGGCATCGCAGTAGTTCGCCAGCTCGCGGTAGATCAGGCTCAGGCTTTCGCGCATCGGCTGCTCTTTCCACAGCCAGAACCAGAACCAGTTAAACACGCCATACCAGAGGGTGCCGCCGATATAGAGCAGCGGCGGCACATAGATGGGCATGCGGCCCGTCAGGCTCAGGGTAAAAATAGCGGCGATGAGGGTGCCGGAGAGCAGGCGGCCATGCAGCGGGCTGATCTCCCCGGTGACGCCCAGCAACAGGGGCATCGCAAACAGGATCAGCGGCAGCGGAACCGCATGCAGGGTAAGCCACTGGATCAGGAAGCTGCCAAGCGCAAACAGGCTGCCGCCCACAATCAGACGTTTGAAGAAGCGTTTATGCGGGGTATCGAGACCGGCAATGTTGCAGCAGGCGGGGACTAACGAGAACAGCAGACCTTTTTGCAGGTCGCCAGCCAGCCAGCCCAGCGCGACCGGCAGGCAGAGCACCAGCGTTTGCCGCAGGGCATAGTTCACTTCAGGGTGATAAATAATTCGACGCCACATCGGCTCAGCACAAACAATAACGGCGTGATGCGAACATCACGCCGTGGATGACAGGAATTAGCGGGTGCCGTAAACGACGATGGTTTTGCCGTGTGCAGAGATCAGGTTCTGATCTTCCAGCATCTTCAGAATACGGCCCACGGTTTCGCGTGAACAACCTACAATCTGGCCAATTTCCTGACGGGTAATTTTAATTTGCATGCCGTCGGGATGCGTCATGGCATCTGGCTGTTTCGCCAGGTTAAGCAGCGTCTGTGCAATGCGTCCGGTCACGTCGAGGAAAGCGAGGTTACCCACTTTTTCTGACGTCACCTGCAGGCGACGCGCCATCTGCGACGAGAGTCGCATCAGGATGTCAGGGTTCACCTGAATCAGCTGGCGGAATTTCTTGTAGGAGATCTCCGCCACTTCGCACGCGCTTTTTGCACGTACCCAGGCGCTGCGCTCCTGACCTTCTTCAAACAGGCCAAGCTCGCCGATGAAATCCCCCTGATTGAGGTAGGAAAGAATCATCTCTTTGCCTTCTTCATCTTTAATCAGAACCGCGACGGAACCTTTCACGATGTAGTAAAGCGTTTCAGCTTTTTCACCTTGGTGAATCAGCGTACTTTTGGATGGATACTTGTGAATATGGCAATGGGACAGGAACCATTCGAGTGTAGGGTCTGTTTGCGGTTTGCCGAGAACCATTCGCTATTATCCTCTGTTGTAATCGTGCCCAAAATACAGGGGGCAGTTTTCCCTGTCAGGCGGTGAAAGCTTCAAGCGTTTCCTTTTCAGGAAATTATTCGGGCCGCATCAGGCGCAGTGCGCATCATTCTTCCCGGCTTCGCCATCGGGTGACGAAAAATATTTTCAGCTCTGTTTGTAGCACAGCTTTTGCCGACTGTCTTCTGTTGTCTCGCTTCAGCTAAGGGCGGATTTCTCTGGATTGCTGTTTATCAGGCGAAAGCGTACTCTGGCGACAAAACAGCGTATTCCGGAGCAAAAATCATGCAGGCAAGAGTGAAATGGGTAGAAGGGATGACATTCCTTGGTGAGTCATCCTCCGGCCATCAGATCCTTATGGATGGCAATTCAGGGGATAAAGCGCCCAGCCCAATGGAGATGGTGCTGATGGCGGCGGGCGGATGCAGCGCGATCGACGTGGTATCAATTCTGCAAAAAGGCCGCAACGATGTGGCTGATTGTGAAGTAAAACTGACCTCAGAACGTCGTGAAGAGGCGCCGCGAATCTTTACGCACATCAACCTGCATTTTATCGTGAGTGGCAAAGCACTCCAGGATAAAGCGGTCTCACGCGCGGTGGATCTTTCTGCTGAAAAATATTGTTCGGTGGCCATCATGCTGGGGAAAGGGGTGACGATGACGCACAGCTATGAGGTGGTTGAGCTGTAATAGCCGCAGGTTTTTTTAAAGTTGCTGGCTGTCCGGTGTGAGGCCGTGCCTGGATGGGGGAATTCACTTTGAGACTGTGCCTGCGCAGAAAACCGGGTCGGATCGATTTGTGGTGGTTCGCTGTCAGGCCGTGCCTGCGCAGGAAACCGGGTCAGATCGGAAAGTCGCTTGAGCCAATCCATGGCCGCTCGGCCCGCGCGATTACGCACCTCATCCCTGAGGTGCGCCCGTAGCCGGGCCAACACGTTGCGTTGTTCAAAAACGCTCCCGGCGTTTTATCCGGGCGGCGGGACGCTTTCCTCTTCTGACCCGGTTCCCTGCATGATGAGCTTTCGTGTTGCTGTCAGATTCTTTGTATGCAGGTTTTGTTTGTAGCGGCCTTACTGAAACCGGATGCGGCTACCGGACATGAAGCGAAGGGAGCATACGCCTGTAGCAAAGCATAGCGGGCCAGGAATGGCGGTTTTGCGTCTTTACGAAAGGCGTATTCTCCCTGAAGCCTGCTCAGCAGTAAGCCTTAATCCGCAGAAAAACCGGTTTTACATTTTTGCAAAAGGCATCTGCTATCTGAGGGTTTTTTGCTGACCTCTTACTCTATCCGTTTACCTTCCATCAGCCGCTTCACCAGCGGCCCCATGATCAGCTCCATCGCCAGCCCCATTTTACCGCCGGGCACCACCAGCGTATTGATATGCGAGATAAACGACCCCTGCAGCATCGCCAGCAGATAGGGGAAGTCGATATCCTCCAGTCCCTGAAAGTGGATCACTACAAAGCTCTCATCCAGTGACGGGATAGCGCGGGCGGCAAACGGGTTCGAAGTATCCACGGTCGGGACGCGCTGAAAGTTAATATGGGTGCGGGAGAACTGGGGCGTAATGAAGTTGATGTAATCCTCCATCGACCGCACCACCGAATCCATCACTGCCTCGCGGGAGTGGCCGCGCTCGCTGGTGTCCCGCACCAGCTTCTGAATCCATTCAAGGTTAACAATCGGCACCACGCCCACCAGCAGATCCACCTGCTCTGCGACGTTATGCTGCGCGGTAACCACGCCGCCATGCAGGCCTTCGTAGAACAGAATATCGGTGTCCTGCGGCAACGGCTGCCACGGCGTAAAGGTGCCAGGCACCTGATTCCACGGCACCGCCTCATCATAGGTGTGCAGATATTTACGCGACTGGCCCTGTCCGCTTTGACCATACTCTTTGAAACTCTGCTCCAGCAGGCCAAAGTCGTTGGCCTCCGGGCCGAAATAGCTGACGTGACGTCCTAAATCGCGCGCTTTACGAATCGCCATATCCATTTCAGGACGGGTAAAGCGGTGAAAGCTGTCGCCTTCCAGCTCCGCCGCATGCAGATTTAGCTGCTGGAAGATTTTGCGAAACGCGAGGCTGGTGGTGGTGGTTCCTGCGCCGCTGGAACCGGTCACCGCGATAATGGGATGACGAGCAGACATAGAAAAGCTCCCTGTGTGGTCGGGCAATGAGCATTGTTATCATGAAATGCCCGCCGGTGCATCAGCCGCGAAATTCTTTGCGCGGCATAATATTGACCGACTCATGCAGTTCCGACCATACCAGCACCACTTCGCCAGACTCCAGCTGCCGACGCACATCCGCGACCTTGTCGACCAGGCTGCGCTCCTGTTCGCCATAGTCGGTGCCTTCGCGCAGCACAAACGTTTCAATCAGGTTTTCGAGGGTCTCCGGGGAGACCTGTTGCCAGGGAATAATCACGCGATCAGTTATCCAGAATAGGGGCGATCCACTGGGGGATGCGCTGTTCCAGCCACATTTCGGGCTGACGTAACGTCCCACCGACAAAGCCGACATGGCCGCCGTGTGGGCTCAGTTGATAAGTAATAGTGGCAGATAATTGGCTGCTGTGCGGGATCACCTCATCGCTCATAAAGGGATCGTCTTTCGCATGGATGATCAGCAGCGGTGTTTCGACCTGCTTCAGCCACGGCATGGCGCTGGCACGCTGATAGTAGTCGGTCGCATCCGCAAACCCGTGGGCACGGGCCGTGATCGCGTCATCAAAATCACGCAGTCGCCGCAGGGCTTTCAGTTGCGCCAGGTTGACCGGCAGCGTATCCGGCCAGGCGTGTAGCTTGCGGCGGGCATTTTTCTTCAGTTGCGCCAGCAGATAGTACTGATAGACGCGGGAAAAGCCGCGCTCCAGTCTCAGGCTGCAGGGTTCCAGCTGCAGCGGGGCGGAGACGATCACGCCCGCATCAACCCCGGCGTCTGCACCCTGCTGACCCAGCAGGCAGCCCAGCATATTGCCGCCCAGCGAGAAGCCTACGGCGGCGGTGGGCACGCGTCCCCAGCGGTGGTGCAGCCACTGCAGGAAAAAGCGGGCATCGTCAGTTTCGCCGGAGTGATAGATCCGGTTCAGCCGGTTAGGCTCGCCGCTGCAGCCGCGAAAATGCATCACCACCGCCAGCCAGCCGCGCGCACGGCAGATGGCCATCAGGCCATGGATATAGGGGCTGTGAAAACTCCCCTCCAGACCGTGAAACAGCACCACACGCGGTTTATGCTGCGCCGTGTGCGGATCTTCGCTCCAGGCGAGGTCGACAAAATCGCCATCCGGCAGATCGAGACGCTGCCAGTGGGGCTGGAGAGTGACATGGCGCCGCAACAGGCGCGGCAGCACGGTCTGCAGATGCGCATTACGCAGTGAGCCCGGCGGGATAAAGCGCTCATTTCCGGGTCCGGTAAATTTCATGGGGTAAAAGCTTGTCTGTTCCATATCACACTGTTAGCTTCGAAAGGTTTTTTCTTGCAGGGGTAAGGAGTACCCGATTGCCATGGAACTGAGTCTTTTCTTATCGATGTTAGGGTTTCTCTGGGTCGCTGCCATTACGCCAGGCCCTAATAATATGTTACTCACCGCCTCGGGCGCTAATTTTGGCTTTGTGCGCACCATTCCGCTGATGATTGGCATCATGATCGGCATGCAGGTGATGTTGCTGATGGTGGCCTTTGGAGTGGGTGGCCTGATCCTGCTCTATCCGTCACTGCATCTGATGCTGAAAATCGCCGGCAGCCTCTATCTGCTCTGGCTGGCGTGGAAAATCGCCACAGCCAGCTATGAAAAGCTGGAAACTGACCAGGGCCCGGACGCGCCGATGCCGTTCTGGCAGGGGGGCGTGCTGCAGCTGATCAACCCCAAAGCCTGGCTGATGGCGCTGGGTGCGGTCGCCAGCTTCAGCCTGGCAGGGGACGCTTATCGCCATTCGATTGCCGCGATAAGCATCGGCATGTTTATGGTCAATCTGCTGTCGGGCGCAATCTGGATGGGATTCGGCGCGATGATTGGCCGCATTCTGCGCAGCCGTCGCGCCTGGAAAATCTTCAACCTCGCCATGGGGCTGCTGACTGCCGCCTGCGTGCTGTTAATCTGGCACTGAGTTAACTGGATGCGCGTTCAACGCGCGTCCAGGGCAGCACTTCGCGAACTACTGGCGCGTTCGGATTACGGATCTTCTGCAACAGCAGCTGCACGCTGCGAGCGCCCAGCTGGTTCATCGGCTGTTCGATGGTGGTCAGCGGCGGATTCAGGCTGCGGGTGAACGGAATCCCATCAAAACCGACCACCGCCAGATCTTCCGGTACGCGCAGACCTGCCTCCAGTGCCGCATGCACCACGCCCACCGCCAGCACATCGGAAACCGCAAACACCGCATCCGGCGGTTCCGGCAGCGCCAGCAGCTCCTTCACGGCCTGACTGCCCGCCTCAGGGGAAATTTCATCGGTATAAGCGACGCCAGACCAGGGATACTCCAGCTCTTCCAGTGCCTGCCGGTAGCCCTTTTCACGATGATGTGAATAGAGGTAGCGCATATCGCCATTCACCAGCCCGATGCGTTTACGTCCTTTACCGGCCAGGTAATGGACGGTGTCACGCGCAGCTTCAAGATGATCGATGGTGACCGAGGAGGCGGGGATCGTCGGATCAAACTCGCAGCACTGCACCCACGGCGCACCGGCGATCAGCGCCTGCAAATCCTGCAAGCCCGACGCGGCATCCATGGTAATCACGCCATCCACCACTTTTCCGGTCAGCAAACTCAGATAGGCGGCTTCCCGCTGCAGCTGCGAAGCGGAGTTGCAGAGCAGGATGTGATAGCCATGCAGT
This sequence comes from Pantoea sp. Sc1, assembly GCF_000255315.1. NCBI lineage: Bacteria > Pseudomonadati > Pseudomonadota > Gammaproteobacteria > Enterobacterales > Erwiniaceae > Pantoea > Pantoea sp. Sc1. Next base: position 502,826 of record NZ_AJFP01000001.1, on the reverse strand, counting down.
TCGGCTTCTGCCTCTATCCCCTGCACCACGCGCGAGCAGAAGGGATTGGTGATATCTGAGATCAGCACCAGCAGCATGTGGCTTTGCGCCGTACGCAGCTGACGTGCCAGTAAGTTGGGCTGATAGTCGCAGGCAGAGATCGCCGCCAGCACTTTCTCACGCGTATCGGGCTTGACGCCAGGATGCGCGTTGAGTACCCGCGATACCGTGGCTTTGGAGACGCCAGCCAGCTGAGCGACTTTCTCAATCGACATCGGGTTACAGAGACCTTAACAGGCAATGAATGGGAACACATATCAATAACACAGGGACAATGTGAGCGCCTGACATTTTTGCTTACTTTAGCTATTTTCAGCATTTGCGATTTCTGACTTAGTTTTGCAGATAGTGATCTAAGAACTTATTTCTATTAGGGATAATTTTTAATTCCTTTATGAAACTATAGTGCGCAGAGACACTGCCCCCACGATAAAAAAACAGGGGGGAAAACGATCATGGCAACAACACGTTTCACACTTTTAGCCGCCGCGCTGGCGCTGCTGGCTTTCCGGGCTGATGCGGTGAATGTCACCGTGGCCTACCAGACTTCCGCCGAACCGGCAAAAGTGGCGCAGGCGGACAACAGTTTTGCCAAAGATAGCGGGGCCAGCGTCGACTGGCGTAAGTTTGACAGCGGCGCGGGCGTATTACGTGCGCTGGCCTCCGGTGACGTCCAGATTGGTAATATCGGTTCCAGTCCGTTAGCAGTGGCCGCGGCGCAGAAGCTGCCGATTGAAGCCTTTTTACTCGCGTCGCAGCTGGGTAATTCGGAAGCCCTGGTCGTGAAAAAGAGCATCACCTCCCCGAAAGATCTTATCGGCAAGCGCATCGCGGTGCCGTTCATCTCCACCACCCACTACAGCCTGCTGGCTGCGCTGAAACACTGGGGCATTAAGCCGTCGCAGGTTCAGCTGGTTAATCTGCAGCCGCCCGCGATTATTGCTGCCTGGCAGCGCGGCGATATTGACGGGGCCTATGTCTGGGCACCCGCGGTGAATGAGCTGGAAAAAGAGGGCAGGGTATTAACCGACTCTTCGCAGGTGGGGAGCTGGGGATCACCGACGCTGGATGTCTGGGTCGTACGCAAAGATTTTGCCGAACAGCATCCGGAGATCGTCACTGCCTTTGCCCGCAGCGCTATCGAGGCGCAACAGGCCTACCTGAAGAGTCCTGACAGCTGGCTGAAGCAGCCCGAAAACCTCAGCAAACTGTCACGCCTGAGCGGGGTGCCGGAAGCGCAGGTGCCGGACCTGGTGAAGGGGAATACCTATCTGACGGCGCAGCAGCAGGTTGAGCAGCTGGGCAAACCGGTCAATAAAGCGATTGTCGATACCGCGCAGTTTCTGAAAGCGCAGGGCCGAGTGCCACAGGCCGATAACGACTACAGCAGCTACGTCACTTCCCGCTTCGTCGCGCCACTCGTTAAACAGTAAGGAGGCACTATGCTGCGCATCGCTCACCTTAATGCACGGTATGCCGGGCAGCCGGTGTTGCAGGATATCAACCTGCAACTGGACAGCCAGGAACTGCTGGTGGTACTGGGCCCCTCCGGCTGCGGCAAAACCACGCTGCTGAATCTGGTCGCCGGATTCCTGCCGGTTGAGTCGGGCTCCATTACGCTGGATAACCAGCCGGTGACCGGACCGGGCGCGGAGCGCGGCGTGGTGTTTCAGAATGAGGGGCTGCTGCCGTGGCGCAACGTCCTGGATAATGTCGCGTTTGGCCTGCAGCTGGCCGGGATGCCCCGCCAGCCGCGTGAGGCGGTGGCGCGCCGCCTGATCAGACAGGTGGGGCTGGAAGGGGCGGAGAAGCGCGCCATCTGGCAGCTCTCTGGCGGTCAGCGTCAGCGGGTGGGCATCGCACGCGCGCTGGCGACCGATCCGCAACTGCTGCTGCTGGATGAACCCTTCGGTGCGCTGGATGCGTTTACCCGCGAACAGATGCAGACCCTGCTGCTGACGCTGTGGCGTGACAGCGGTAAACAGATCCTGCTGATTACGCACGACATTGAAGAGGCGATTTTCCTCGCCAGCGAACTGATTCTGCTCTCACCCGGACCGGGCCGCATTGTCGAGCGGCTGCGCCCCGATTTTGGCCGGCGCTTTGCCGCGGGCGAGTCGTGCCGCAGCATCAAATCCGATCCGCAGTTTATCGCCCAGCGCGAGTATGTGCTGAGCCGGGTGTTTGATCAGCGGGAGGCATTTGCATGAGCGCGCTTATCAACGACAAATCTCTGCCGGTGCGCCGTCGGCTGCGCTGGCCTTTCTCAACTGCCCTGACGCTGAGCCTGCTGAGTCTCTCTCTGCTGTTACTGCTCTGGTGGGGCGTGACCGCACTGGGCCTGATCGCGCCGCTGTTTCTGCCATCGCCGCAGCAGGTGTTCAGCAAGCTGCTGCTGATTGCCAGCGCACAGGGGTTTATGGATGCCACGCTCTGGCAGCATCTGGCCGCCAGCCTGACGCGCATGCTGATTGCGCTGACCGCTGCTGCCGCCATCGGTATTCCGACCGGCATTCTGATGGGCCTCAGCCCGGTTGCGCGTGGACTGCTCGATCCGCTGATTGAGCTTTATCGCCCGATTCCGCCTCTCGCCTATCTGCCCCTGATGGTGATCTGGTTCGGCATCGGTGAAACCTCAAAAATTCTGCTGATCTATCTGGCCATCTTCGCACCGGTGACGCTCTCCACCCTGGCCGGGGTACGAAACACACAGCCGGTGCGGCTGCGGGCGGCCCGCTCGCTGGGGGCTAACCGCTGGCAGCTGCTGCGCTGGGTGATTCTGCCGGGTGCGCTGCCGGAGATCCTGACCGGACTGCGCATCGGTCTGGGCGTGGGCTGGTCGACGCTGGTGGCGGCTGAACTGATTGCCGCCACGCGAGGACTGGGGTTTATGGTGCAGTCGGCCGGAGAGTTTCTTGCCACCGATGTGGTGCTGGCAGGTATCGCGGTGATAGCCGTTATCGCTTTTAGCTTAGAACTCGGGCTCCGCGCATTGCAGCGCCGTCTGACGCCCTGGAGTGGAGAACAATCATGAGTGAACGTCTCAGTTTTACCCCGCTTGGCCCCTATATTGGCGCACAGGTTTCTGACCTGGATGTCTCGCGCCCCCTGAGCGATGCGCAGTTTGAGCAGCTCTATCACGGCCTGCTGCGGCATCAGGTGCTGTTTCTGCGCGATCAGCAGATTACGCCGGAGCAGCATCGCGCGCTGGCAGTGCGCTTCGGTGACCTGCATATTCATCCGGTCTATCCGCATGCGGAAGGCGTGGAGGAGATTATCGTGCTGGATACCCACCAGGATAACCCGCCGGATAATGATAACTGGCACACCGACGTCACCTTTATCGACACGCCGCCTGCGATTGCGCTGCTGGCTTCCAAGGTGCTACCGGCGGCGGGCGGCGATACGCTCTGGACCAGCGGGATAGCGGCTTACGAGGCGCTCTCTGAACCCTTTAAGCAACTGCTGACGGGCCTGAGTGCGGAACACGATTTTAAAAAGTCCTTCCAGGAGTATAAGTACCGCAAAACCCCGGAGGAGCATCAGCGCTGGCAGCAGGCGGTCGATAAACATCCGCCGGTGCAGCATCCGGTGATCCGCACCCATCCGGTCAGCGGCAAAAAAGCCCTGTTTGTGAATGAGGGGTTCACGACGCGGATCGTGGAGTTAAGTGAGAAGGAGAGTGAGGCGGTATTGCGCTTTCTGTTCGCTCACGCCACCAAACCGGAGTTTCAGGTGCGCTGGCGCTGGCAGCCCAACGATCTGGCTATCTGGGATAATCGGGTTACACAACACTACGCTAATGCCGACTACTATCCGGCGCGCCGGATTATGCAGCGGGCCACCGTCCTGGGCGACAGACCCCGTTAAGCGCACAGCCTTCTCCCTGCGGGCAGGGAGAAGGCCAGCCCGTCAGGACGCCATCATCTGTTCGAGCTGCTCCTGCGCCTCCAGCCACGCCATCTCCACCTCTTCCAGCGCCGATTTACTCTCTGCCTGACGCTGCAGCGCGGTGGTCAGATCCGCTTTGCGGCCAGGATCATAAATGGCACTGTCCGAAAGCTGAGCTTCGGCATCGGCCAGCTGGCTCTGCCATTTGCTCATCTGCTTTTCCAGCTTTTCGATCTCTTTACGCAGCGGCTGAGTTTGCGCACGCAGTTCGGCATCGCGGCGCTTCTGATCTTTTCGCGCCTGGGCGCTGTTGCCGTTGTCCTGCTTTGGCGCGGCCTCCTGTTGCGCCTGCTGCTTCTGCAGATCGCTCAGCCACTGCTGATAATCTTCGAGGTCGCCGGCAAAGACATCCACTTTGCCGTCGTGCACCAGATAGAGATCGTCCGTGGTGGCGCGCAGCAGATGGCGATCGTGCGACACCACCACCAGCGCGCCTTCGAAGTCGATCAGCGCTTCCGTCAGCGCCTGGCGCATATCCAGATCAAGGTGGTTAGTCGGTTCATCCAGTAGCAGCAGGTTAGGGCGCTGCCAGACAATCAGTGCCAGCACCAGGCGCGCTTTCTCACCGCCGGAGAAGCGTTCGGTGATTTCCGTGACTTTATCGCCGCGGAAGTCAAAGCCGCCCAGATAGTCGCGCAGCTGCTGCTCCAGCACGTTCGGCGCAATGCGCGCCAGATGCTGCAGCGGGGACTCGTCGGCCCGCAGGTACTCGAGCTGATGCTGGGCGAAGTAACCGAGCTTGATCCCTTTCGCCAGGCCAATCCTGCCCTCCATCGCCTCCAGCTCACCCGCCAGCAGCTTAATCAGGGTCGATTTACCCGCCCCGTTGCGGCCCAGCAGACCGATGCGCGAACCCGGCACCAGGTTGAGCTTGATGGCGTCGAGAATGATGCGATCGCCATACCCCGCCGTGACCTTCTCCATCTTCAGAATCGGGTTAGGCAGGTTTTCCGGCTTGCGGAAGGTGAAGCTGAACGGGTTATCGACATGGGCAGGCGCGATCATCTCCATGCGCTCCAGCATTTTGATGCGGCTCTGCGCCTGTTTCGCCTTGGAGGCTTTGGCACGGAAGCGGTCAATGTAGCTGTGCAGATGCGCCACCTTCTCCTGCTGACTCTCATACAGCGACTGCTGCTGAGCCAGTTTGGCGACGCGCTGCCGCTCAAAGGAGGTGTAGTTGCCGGTATATTCGAACATCGACGCCTGTTCGATATGAATGATTTTGTCGACCACCGGATCGAGAAAGTCACGGTCATGCGAGATCAGGATCAGGGTACCTTCGTAACTCTTCAGCCAGCGCTCCAGCCAGATCACCGCATCAAGATCGAGGTGGTTGGTCGGTTCATCCAGCAACAGCAGATCGGAGCGGCAGATCAGCGCCTGTGCCAGATTGAGGCGCATCCGCCAGCCACCGGAGAAGTCGCTGACCGGGCGCTGCAGCTGCTCCTGACTGAAGCCCAGACCATGCAGCAGGCTGGCGGCGCGCGCATGGATACTCCACGCCTGCACCGCATCAAGCTTGCCGTGCAGCAGGGCGATCGCATTGCCGTCGTCCCGCCGGTTCGCCTCCGCCAGTTCAGCCTCAAGCTGGCGATAGTCGCGGTCGCCATCAATCACATACTCCAGCGCGGCTTTGTCCAGCGCGGGGGTTTCTTGGTTAACCCAGGCCAGCGCCCAGTGAGCAGGAAAGGTGACGGTGCCGGCATCGCTGGTGATCTCACCTTTTAACAGCGACAGCAGCGTGGATTTTCCACAGCCGTTTTTACCCACCAGCCCGACCTTCTGACCGGGATTAATGGTGGCGGTGGCATTGTCGAGCAGGACGCGGATGCCGCGGCGAATTTGTAAGGCAGAGAAGACAATCATGTAAGCGCCGTATCGTCAGAATATGTTAATTTACTGGCAACATAATGAGATTTTGCTGCGTCGTGCATGGTAGCCGAAAACCGCACCAATGACGACGCTTTGGAGGGAAAGGATGTCGCAGCCACCCCGCGTGTTACTGCTTTTTGCTCATCCGGAATTACAGGATTCCGTCGCTAACCGGATTTTGTTGCAGTCGGCGCAGGCGCTGGAACACGTCACCGTACACGATCTGTACGCCACCTATCCGGATTTTTTTATCGATATTCATCATGAACAGCAGCTGCTGCGCGAACATGATGTCATCATTTTTCAGCATCCGCTCTATACCTATAGCTGTCCGGCCCTGCTGAAAGAGTGGCTGGACCGGGTGCTGTCGCGCGGTTTTGCCAGTGGCGTGGATGGCAATGCGCTGGAAGGAAAATACTGGCGCAGCGTTGTGACGACTGGGGAGCCGGAGAGCGCCTTTAAACAGCAGGGGCTGAACCGCTATTCACTCAATGACATCATGCGGCCCTTTGAGCTGACCGCACAGATGTGCCGCATGCACTGGATGCCGCCGATGATCGTCTACTGGGCGCGTCGGCAGAGTCCTGAACTGATGAAAAATTATGCCCGCGCCTATGGCGAGTGGCTGGCAGCTCCGCTGCCGAATGGAGGGATATAGATGGAAGGGCAAACGCTGCTGACCGCCGGGGTGATTTATCTGGTCGCGGCGGTATTAATTGTACCGGTGGCGGCTCGCCTCGGGATTGGTGCTGTACTGGGCTATCTGGTGGCGGGGATCGCTATCGGCCCGTGGGGATTAGGTTTTATCAGCGACGTCGATGAGATTCTCCATTTCTCGGAACTGGGCGTGGTTTTCCTGATGTTTATTATTGGCCTGGAGCTGAACCCGGCAAAGCTGTGGGCGCTGCGCCGCTCCATTTTTGGTGTCGGCGCGGCGCAGGTCATCTTCTCTGCGGCGATTCTGGGCGGCCTGCTGTGGCTGACCGACTTTAGCTGGCAGGCGGCGGTCATCGGCGGCATCGGTCTGGCGATGTCCTCAACCGCGATGGCGCTGCAGCTGATGATGGATAAAGGCATGAACCGCAGCGAAGCGGGGCAGCTGGGCTTTTCGGTGCTGCTGTTTCAGGATATCGCGGTGATCCCGGCCCTGGCGCTGATTCCGCTGCTGGCGGGCACCGACAGTGGCCATATTGACTGGATGAAAGTCGGCATGAAGGTGCTGGCGTTCGCAGGCATGCTGGTGGGGGGACGCTATCTGCTGCGGCCTATCTTCCGCTATATCGCCGCATCAGGTGTCCGTGAGGTCTTTACCGCCGCCTCGCTGCTGCTGGTGCTGGGCTCCGCGCTGTTTATGGATGCGCTGGGTCTGTCGATGGCGCTGGGCACCTTTATCGCGGGGATCCTGCTGGCAGAGAGTGAATACCAGCATGAGCTGGAGGTGGCGATTGACCCTTTCAAAGGGTTGCTGCTGGGCCTGTTCTTTATTTCCGTTGGCATGGCGCTCAACCTCGGTGTGCTCTATACCCATATTGTGACCATCCTGCTGGGCGTGGTGACGCTGGTGGCGGTGAAAACGCTGGTGCTCTATCTGCTGGCGCGTATTTATGGCTTACGCAGTTCCGAGCGGCAGCAGTTTGCCGGCGTGCTGAGTCAGGGGGGGGAGTTCGCCTTTGTGCTCTTCTCCGCGGCCTCTTCGGCGAAGCTCTTCTCCGGCGATCAGCTGCCGATGCTGCTGGTGACCGTCACCCTGTCGATGATGACCACGCCCCTGCTGATGCAGGGCATTGATCGTCTGCTGGCGCATCGCTTCAATGAGCCCGATGAAGAAGCAGAGAAGCACTTTGTTGAAGACGATCAGCCACAGGTGATTGTGGTGGGCTTTGGTCGCTTCGGCCAGGTGGTTGGCCGCTTGCTGATGGCGAACAACAAACGTATCACCGTGCTGGAGCGCGACATCAGTGCGGTAAGCCTGATGCGCAAATATGGCTACAAGGTCTATTACGGCGACGCCACCGAGCTGGAGTTATTGCGCGCGGCGGGCGCAGCCAGCGCGCAGGCGATTGTAATCACCTGTAATGAACCGGAAGATGTGATGACCATCGTGCACTTATGTCAGCAGCACTTCCCGCAGCTGCAGATTCAGGCGCGCGCCCGGGGCCGTGTCGAGGCACACGAACTGCTGCAGGCCGGCGTGACGCAGTTCTCACGTGAAACCTTCTCCAGTGCGCTGGAGCTGGGACGCAAGACGCTGATGTCACTGGGGATGCATCCGCATCAGGCGCATCGCGCCCAGCAGCATTTCCGCCGGCTCGATATGCGGATGCTGCGTGAACTGATGCCCAGCCTCTCTGAAAGTGCGCAGGCGTCGCGCGTGCGTGAAGCGCGGCGGGAACTGGAAGATATCTTCCAGCGCGAAATGCAGCGCGAAAAGCGGCAGATCGATGGCTGGGACGATGATCAATAACCTTTTAAAACAGGCTGAAGCTCATGCGTAAACGTTTTATTGCTGGTGCGACATGCCCGCACTGCCAGGAGAAGGACACGCTGGCGATGTGGTGTGAAAATAGTGTCGATGTCGTGGAGTGTGTGAAGTGTGGACATCAGATGCGCGAGGCGGATAAACAGGCGCGCGATCAGGTTCGCACTAACGAGCAGGTTATCGGGATTTTCCATCCCGAGTAGCGAAGTGACGCAGCTTTTTTTACGCTTAAACTTACAGCGGGATTGAATTCCGTTACAATTGACGCCATTAACGCTGTGGTCGCAAGAGAAAGTGAAACCCCTCTTGCACTCAGCCCCGAACCTTTCTGGTTGGTGTTATTGCACGCAAGAATAGACCAATGAGACGGGATCTTAGTTCTCAACGGTTAGGAGATATCATGAAAGTAGCAAAAGACCTGGTGGTAAGCCTGGCCTATCAGGTACGTACAGAAGACGGCGTGTTAGTTGACGAGTCACCGGTGAGCGCACCGTTAGACTATCTGCACGGTCATGGTTCCCTGATTTCTGGTCTGGAAAATGCGCTGGAAAACCACGTTGCCGGCGACAAATTTGACGTGCATATCCCGGCAAACGACGCTTACGGTCAGTATGACGATAACCTGGTGCAGCGTGTTCCTAAAGATGTCTTCATGGGCGTCGACGAACTGCAGGTTGGCATGCGCTTCCTGGCAGAAACCGATCAGGGTCCGGTTCCGGTTGAAATCACCGAAGTGGAAGACGATCACGTCGTGGTTGATGGTAACCACATGCTGGCGGGTCAGAACCTGAACTTTAACGTTGAAGTGGTTGCGATTCGTGAAGCGACGCCGGAAGAACTGGCTCACGGCCATGTTCACGGTGCAGACGGTCATCATCATGACCACGATCACGGCCATGATCACGACCACGATCACGGTAAAGGCGGTTGTGGCACTGGCGGTTGCGGCTGCAGCCACTAAGTCTGACAATCGGTTAAGGCCACCTTCGGGTGGCCTTTCTTTTGGCGGCTATCCGGCGCTGGTCCGGACGGACAGGGGCCGACAGCGCGCGATCAGTAGTGTGGCGGCGGCGTCTCTTCAGACTGTGAGGCCACCAGTGAGGTTGCGTTCGCTTTGAGCTTGTCGGTTAAAAGGCGTATCTGCTCACGCATTTTACTCATCTCCAGCTCGTGCTGAACAACGGCGCTGTTCAGCTGCTCAATGGTCATCTCCTGAAAGGCCAGTTTGCTCTCTAACGTCTCCAGACGCTGTTCCCACTCAGACTGTTGCATGACCTGTTCCTCTGTTAAGGTGCGACTCAGGGCGTGATTCTACGACCTGAACGCCAGGAATCACCTGTTTTTTTCATGCCCGAAGACGTTGCGCTTGAAAAAAGGTGGCGCGGCATCATCTCTGATGAAACTTCCCGCTGTTATAAAGGTCGGAGGTTAACCGGGTAATTACATTGTGGGAGTGTTCGACACTGCCACGTAAAGTTATAGTGTGGACCCTGAAGTCCGCAATGTTTCCCGAGGTTAGACGCTTCGGTTTTGGAGAATGGATGAAATCACTGTTTAAAGTCACATTGTTAGCTACCACCATGGCTGTTGCGCTGAATGCTCCGCTGGCTATGGCGGCTGAAACCGCTGCGGCTCCTCAGGCTGCCCCGGCTGCTGCGCCACAGTCTGCGCCTCAGGCACCGAAAAATGCGGCTTTCAAAGATGAAGACCAGCAGTCAGCCTATGCACTGGGTGCTTCACTGGGTCGCTACATGGACAACTCCCTGAAGGAGCAGGAAAAACTGGGCATCAAACTGGATAAGCAGCAGCTGATCGCGGGCGTCCAGGATGCATTCGGTGGCAAGAGCAAACTCTCTGATGAAGAGATTGAGCAGACACTGCAGGCGTTCGAAGGCCGCGTGAAAGGCGCTGCCTCTGCGAAAATGGAAAAAGATGCGAAAGAGAATGCTGAAAAGGGCACGGGTTACGCGACCAAATTCGCCAAAGAGAGCGGCGTGAAGAAAACGGAAACCGGCCTGCTCTATAAAGTTGAGAAAGAGGGCAGCGGCGACGCACCAAAAGATAGCGACACTGTGGTGGTTAACTACAAAGGTACCCTGATTGATGGTACTGAGTTTGACAACTCTTACACCCGTGGCGAGCCCCTCTCTTTCCGTCTGGATGGCGTCATCCCGGGCTGGACCGAAGGCCTGAAGCACGTGAAGAAAGGGGGCAAGATCAAGCTGGTCATCCCACCGCAGCTGGCTTACGGTAAAAATGGCGTTCCGGGTATTCCGGCTAACTCCACGCTGGTGTTTGATGTTGAGCTGCTTGATATCAAACCGGCCCCAAAAGCCGATGAAAAAGCACAGGCGCCTGCGCCTGCTGCCGCAGAAAAAGCGCAGTAATCTGCTGACCGCCGCCTCCGGGCGGCGGTTTCATTTCGCCTTCACGACAAACCTCTGGCATAAGCCGACGACATTTGCCAGACTAATGCCTGCCTAATTATCCCAACATTGAGTCTGCCCATAAGCCGCTGTGACAGGCTCCAGCCATTCAGGGTGATACTCTTCAATGTCTAATCCATTCAATCCGGGTGAACTGAGCGACTTCGATCTTCTGGAGCAGCGCCCGTTCGAACAAACTGATTACGATATTCTGAAATCGTACGAGGCTGTCGTGGATGGCCTGGCGATGTTGATCGGTTCGCACTGTGAAATCGTCCTGCATTCACTGGAAGATCTTAAGTGTTCAGCCGTTCGCATCGCCAATGGAGAGCACACGGGCCGTAAGGTCGGTTCGCCTATCACCGATCTGGCCCTGCGGATGCTGCATGATATGCATGGCGCGGACAGTAATGTTTCCCGTGCCTACTTCACGCGCGCCAAAAGCGGCGTGCTGATGAAGTCCGTGACCATCGCGATTCGTAACCGTCAGCAGCGGGTTATCGGCCTGCTCTGTATCAACATGAATCTTGATGTGCCGTTCTCGCAGATTATGTCGACCTTTATGCCGCCCGAGATGCAGCAGGTTGACTCCAGCGTTAACTTCGCCAGTTCGGTCGATGACCTGGTTATGCAGACCCTGGAGTTTACGATTGAAGAGGTCAGCGCTGACCGCAATGTCTCCAACAACGCCAAGAACCGTCAGATTGTGCTCAACCTGTATGAGAAGGGGATCTTCGACATTAAGGATGCCATCAACCAGGTCGCTGACCGGCTGAACATCTCGAAGCACACCGTCTATCTCTACATCCGCCAGTTTAAAAATGGCGATTTTCAGGGACAGGATCGCTGATGCGTTACACCCTGCTGGTGACCGGCCCGGCCTACGGCACGCAACAGGCAACCAGTGCCTGGCTGTTTGCCCGGGCACTGCTGGCGGCGGGTCATCAGCTTGAAAGCGTTTTCTTCTATCGTGAAGGGGTGCTCAATGCTAACCAGCTGACGGCACCAGCCAGCGACGAGTTTGATCTGGTGCGGGCATGGCAGGCATTGCATCAGGAGCAGGGGGTCGAACTGAATATTTGTGTGGCGGCCGCACTGCGGCGTGGAATCAGCGACCCGCAGGAGGCAGCTCGTCTGCACCTGGCGGCCAGTAATCTGCAGCCGGGATTTACCCTGAGCGGGCTGGGTGCGCTGGCAGAAGCGGCGCTGAGCTGTGAACGCATGGTGCAGTTCTGATGAATCGGGTTGCCTTTGTCTTTACCCGTGCGCCCCATGGCAGCAGCGCAGGGCGTGAGGGGCTGGATGCCGCACTGGCAACGGGCGCACTCAGCGACGATATCGGCCTGTTCTTTATCGGCGATGGGGTGCTGCAGCTTAATCTGCATCAGCAACCTGAACGCATAAAGAGCCGTCACTATGCCGCGACGTTTGGCGTGCTGGCACTCTATGACATTGAGCAGTGCTATCTCTGCCGGACATCACTGATTGCGCGCGGACTGGACGCTGACGCCGGGCGGCTGCTGGACGTGACGCTACTGGACGCGCCGGAACTGCGCCAGCAGCTGGCCAGCTTCGATCGCATTCTGACTTTTTAAGAGGCGCAAATGCTGCATACTCTGATGCACTCTCCGTCGCACAGCGACCTCGACACGCTGTTATTAATGGCGGAAGCCGGTGATGATCTGCTGCTGCTACAGGATGGTGTGCTGGCTGCCGTGGCTGGCAGTCGGGCATGGGTTCAGCTGTCAGCCTGCAAAGCGACGCTGTGGGTTCTGGACGAAGATGTCCAGGCGCGCGGGCTGGCTGGACAAATTTCGACCACTGTGCGGTCCGTAGACTATAATGGCTTTGTCACGCTAACGATCAGGCATCCGCAACAAATGGTCTGGTAATCGGCTAAAACCTGGTTATTTCTTGACACCCTTTTGACGCAGCCCTAAAATTCTGCCTCCTCGTAATTCTACGAGGCGATTTATTACGTGTTTACGAAGCAAAAGCAAATCCAGGAGCTATTTAATGGCAACAGTTAACCAGCTGGTTCGCAAACCACGCGTCCGCAAAGTTGCAAAGAGCAACGTGCCGGCGCTGGAAGCTTGCCCGCAAAAACGTGGCGTTTGTACTCGTGTGTACACCACCACTCCTAAAAAACCTAACTCCGCACTGCGTAAAGTTTGCCGTGTGCGTCTGACCAACGGTTTTGAAGTGACTTCCTACATCGGTGGTGAAGGTCACAACCTGCAGGAGCACTCCGTGATCCTGATCCGTGGCGGTCGTGTAAAAGACCTGCCAGGTGTGCGTTACCACACCGTTCGTGGCGCGCTGGACTGCTCAGGTGTTAAAGACCGTAAGCAGGCTCGCTCCAAGTACGGCGTGAAGAAGCCAAAGGCTTAATGGTTCTCCGTTAAGTAAGGCCAAACGTTTTAAATTAAATGTCAAAATAAACTCATAGAGTTTTGGACAATCCTGAATTAACAACGGAGTATTTCCATGCCACGTCGTCGCGTCATTGGTCAGCGTAAAATTCTGCCAGATCCTAAGTTCGGATCAGAGCTGCTGGCCAAATTTGTAAATATCCTGATGGTAGATGGTAAAAAATCTACTGCAGAATCTATCGTTTATACCGCGCTTGAGACCCTGGCTCAGCGTTCAGGTAAAAACTCCCTGGAAGCCTTTGAAGTAGCACTGGAAAACGTGCGCCCGACTGTCGAAGTTAAGTCACGTCGCGTTGGTGGTTCTACCTATCAGGTACCAGTTGAAGTCCGTCCGGTTCGTCGTAATGCCCTGGCAATGCGCTGGATCGTAGATGCTGCTCGTAAACGTGGTGATAAATCAATGGCTCTTCGCCTGGCGAACGAACTTTCTGATGCTGCAGAGAACAAAGGTACTGCAGTTAAGAAACGTGAAGACGTTCACCGCATGGCAGAAGCCAACAAGGCGTTCGCACACTACCGCTGGTAACAGTCGCGTAGTTATTGTTAAACCAGCGGGCGCCCAAACGGCCAACCCGCTGGGGTTGACTAATTTTGAACGTCCGAAAAACCGAGGAATAAAATGGCTCGTAAAACACCCATTGCTCGCTACCGTAACATCGGTATCAGTGCGCACATCGACGCCGGTAAAACTACCACTACCGAACGTGTTCTGTTCTACACCGGTGTAAACCACAAAATCGGTGAAGTACACGACGGCGCAGCAACCATGGACTGGATGGAGCAGGAACAGGAACGTGGTATTACTATCACCTCCGCTGCGACCACCTGTTACTGGTCTGGTATGGCTAAGCAGTTCGAACCACACCACATCAATATCATCGACACCCCAGGACACGTTGACTTCACCATCGAAGTAGAACGTTCTATGCGTGTTCTTGATGGCGCGGTAATGGTTTACTGTGCAGTTGGTGGCGTTCAGCCACAGTCTGAAACCGTATGGCGTCAGGCTAACAAATACAAAGTTCCACGCATTGCGTTCGTTAACAAAATGGACCGCATGGGTGCTAACTTCCTGAAAGTTGTTAATCAGATGGAAGTTCGTCTGGGTGCAACTCCAGTTCCTCTGCAGCTGGCTATCGGCGCAGAAGAGAAATTCACCGGTGTTGTTGACCTGGTGAAAATGAAAGCAATCAACTGGAACGACGAAGACCAGGGTGTAACCTTTGTTTACGAAGATATCCCGGCTGATATGCAGGAACTGGCTGAAGAATGGCGCGGCAAGCTGATCGAAGCAGCAGCAGAAGCCTCTGAAGAGCTGATGGAGAAATTCTTCAGCGGTGAAGAGCTGAGCGAAGAAGAGATCAAAACTGCTCTGCGTAAGCGCGTTCTGAACAACGAAATTATCCTGGTAACCTGTGGTTCTGCATTTAAGAACAAAGGTGTTCAGGCGATGCTGGATGCCGTTGTTGAATATCTGCCAGCACCGACTGACGTTACCGCGATCAACGGTATGCTGGACGACGGTAAAGACACGCCGGCTGTTCGTCACTCAGACGACAACGAGCCGTTTGCTGCACTGGCGTTCAAAATCGCTACCGACCCGTTTGTAGGTAACCTGACCTTCTTCCGCGTTTACTCTGGTGTTGTTAACACTGGTGACACCGTGTTCAACCCGGTTAAGTCAAACCGTGAGCGTCTGGGCCGTATCGTTCAGATGCACGCTAACAAGCGTGAAGAAATTAAAGAAGTCCGTGCGGGTGATATCGCCGCTGCGATCGGCCTGAAAGATGTGACCACTGGTGATACCCTGTGTGACCCGGATAACGTCATCATCCTTGAGCGCATGGAATTCCCTGAGCCAGTGATCTCAATCGCTGTTGAGCCGAAAACCAAAGCTGACCAGGAAAAAATGGGTCTGGCTCTGGGCCGTCTGGCGAAAGAAGACCCATCATTCCGCGTATGGACTGATGAAGAATCTAACCAGACCATCATCGCCGGTATGGGTGAGCTGCACCTCGACATCATCGTTGACCGTATGAAGCGTGAATTCAACGTGGAAGCAAACGTGGGTAAACCACAGGTTGCTTACCGTGAAGCGATCCGCACTAAAGTTACCGACGTTGAAGGTAAACACGCCAAGCAGTCTGGTGGTCGTGGTCAGTACGGTCATGTTGTTATCGACATGTACCCACTGGAGCCAGGTTCGAACCCGAAAGGCTACGAATTTGTCAACGACATCAAAGGTGGTGTGATTCCTGGTGAATACATCCCTGCGGTTGATAAAGGTATCCAGGAGCAGCTGAAATCAGGCCCACTGGCTGGTTATCCGGTTGTGGATCTGGGCGTGCGTCTGCACTTCGGTTCTTACCATGATGTCGACTCCTCTGAGCTGGCGTTTAAACTGGCCGCGTCAATCGCCTTCAAACAAGGCTTTAAACAAGCGCAGCCGGTTCTGCTTGAGCCTATCATGAAGGTTGAAGTAGAGACTCCGGAAGAGAACACGGGTGATGTCATCGGTGACCTTAGCCGTCGTCGTGGTATGCTTAAAGGGCAGGAATCTAACGCTACTGGCGTTCAGATTCACGCTGAAGTTCCGCTGTCTGAAATGTTCGGATACGCAACTCAGCTGCGTTCTCTGACCAAAGGTCGTGCTTCTTACTCCATGGAGTTCCTGAAGTATGACGATGCGCCGAACAACGTAGCGCAGGCCGTTATTGAAGCTCGTAGCAAATAAGCTACGGTTTAAATTTGAACTGATGCCTTCACCCACGTGGTGAAGGCACAACGTAAGGAATTATCGCCATGGCGAAAGAGCAATTTCAGCGTAACAAACTGCACGTAAACGTGGGCACCATCGGTCACGTCGACCACGGTAAAACCACCCTGACCGCAGCTATCACCACCGTACTGTCTAAGACTTACGGCGGCCAGGCGCGTGCATTCGATCAGATCGATAACGCACCAGAAGAGAAAGCACGTGGTATCACCATCAACACTTCACACGTTGAGTATGAAACCCCGACTCGTCACTATGCACACGTTGACTGCCCAGGCCACGCCGACTATGTGAAAAACATGATCACCGGTGCTGCGCAGATGGACGGCGCGATCCTGGTTGTTGCTGCGACTGATGGCCCAATGCCACAGACCCGTGAGCACATCCTGCTGGGTCGTCAGGTTGGCGTTCCTTACATCATCGTGTTCCTGAACAAGTGTGACATGGTTGATGATGAAGAGCTGCTGGAACTGGTTGAGATGGAAGTGCGTGACCTGCTGTCAGCCTATGACTTCCCAGGCGACGACACTCCAATCGTTCGTGGTTCTGCTCTGAAAGCGCTGGAAGGCGACGCTGAGTGGGAAGCGAAAATCATCGAGCTGGCTGAGCACCTGGACAACTACATCCCAGAGCCACAGCGTGCGATCGACATGCCGTTCCTGCTGCCAATCGAAGACGTATTCTCAATCTCTGGCCGTGGTACCGTTGTTACCGGTCGTGTTGAGCGCGGCATCGTTAAAGTCGGCGACGAAGTTGAAATCGTAGGTATCAAAGATACTGCGAAATCAACCTGTACCGGTGTTGAGATGTTCCGTAAGCTGCTGGACCAGGGTCAGGCAGGCGAAAACTGTGGTGTTCTGCTGCGCGGTATCAAGCGTGAAGACATCCAGCGTGGTCAGGTTCTGGCTAAGCCAGGCACCATCAAGCCACACACCCAGTTCGAGTCAGAAGTATACGTTCTGTCTAAAGACGAAGGTGGCCGCCATACTCCGTTCTTCAAGGGCTACCGTCCACAGTTCTACTTCCGTACCACTGACGTGACCGGTTCAGTAGAGCTGCCAGAAGGCGTTGAAATGGTAATGCCAGGCGACAACATCAAAATGGTTGTTACCCTGATCCACCCAATCGCAATGGACGAAGGTCTGCGCTTCGCAATCCGCGAAGGCGGCCGTACCGTTGGCGCGGGTGTTGTTGCTAAAGTTATCGCTTAATTGTGATATCTGCTGTGGTCGTGCAAACGGCCACTGCAACACAAAGAAAAGAGCACTTCGGTGCTCTTTTTTTTTGCCTGAAGAGCGCCATAACCCTGCAAAGGGTGGGTTTGTAATAAAAACGATTCGCATTTACACTGTGTACAGAAAATGGTCTCGAGTGATGAAAGAATGTACGTCTGCCTGTGTAATGCCATCAGTGATAAAACCCTTCGTGAAGTAGTACGGCGCTATCAGCCCAAATCCATCCAGCAACTGCGTCATTTTGTACCGGTCGGCAAACAGTGCGGCAAATGTCTGCGCGCCGCGCGGGAAATCATGGATGAAGAGATGCAGCATCCACCACTCTATAAAGAGATCGCCTGACACACCGCGTGTGCGAATACCCACAATATCTGTCGCGTTTTTTTGACTTCTTTTTAATCACATCTACGATCTGATAAAGCAGACGTGGAGGGTTAACAATGAAGGGCGATATCAAAATTATCAGTCATCTCAATAAACTGCTTGGAAATGAACTGGTTGCTATAAACCAGTATTTTTTGCATGCGCGGATGTTTAAAAACTGGGGGCTGATGCGCCTCAATGATGTGGAGTATCACGAATCGATCGATGAGATGAAGCATGCCGACAAATACATCGAGCGCATTCTTTTTCTGGAAGGGATCCCGAATCTGCAGGATCTGGGCCGGCTGCGCATCGGTGAGGACGTTGAGGAAATGCTGAGTTCAGATCTTAATCTGGAGCTGGAAGGCGCCAAAGATCTGCGTGAAGCGATCGCCTATGCGGACAAAGTTCATGACTATGTCAGCCGTGACATGATGATTGAAATCCTGGCAGATGAGGAGCATCACATCGACTGGATCGAGACGGAGCTGGAGCTCATCAGGATGATGGGGATCCAGAACTACCTGCAGGCTCAGATCAAAGAAGCGTGAACCGCGTCTGCAGGACGAGAGTGACCCAGCCCGCAATGGCCAGGAAAGGGCCAAAAGGCAGCGGGCTGACGCCCTGCGTCCGGCCACGCAATTGCAGCATCAACACGCCTGCCAGCGCCAGCAGAGTGGCACCCAGTGCAATCCAGGGCAATCCCTGCCAGCCACAGCAGGCCCCCAGCGCGGCGAAAAGCTTCATATCACCATATCCTAATCCCTCATACCCCCTGACCAGTCGGTAGCCCTGGGCAAGCAGCCACAGTGCACTATAGCCCGACAGTGCACCCCATATCGCCGCGGTTTCGGTGCCTGTCAGTGTCGCATGAATTAACCCCAGCCAGAGCAACAGATAATTGAGCGGGTCAGGTATGCAGAGATGGCGACGGTCAATCAGGGCCACCATCATCAACAGAGAGGCCGCCGTGAGAATAAACAGCGCATCAGTCAGGCTGTCGAAGCTTAGCAGTACAAGCAGGCTCAGGCTGGCAACCAGCCATTCCATGACCACACTCTCTGCACCAAATGAGTAGGAGCAGAAGCGACAACGGCCTTTTAAGGCAGCCCAGCTGATCAGCGGCAGCGTATCGCGCCATAACAGAGGCTGGCGGCAGTGGGGACAGTGCGAACCGGGAAAACAGAGGGCGGCACACCACCGGGTGGGAGAAAGGGCAGGGGTAAAGCGCGCGCAGGCCAGCGAAAGAAAGCTGCCCAGCGCACCTCCCCCAGCCAGGGCGGCTAACTGAATCAGGATTAAGGTCATCTTCGGGCTCCGGCTAAACGGTCGGCCAAACTTTCACCGCTTTTACACTCTATGTCGCCCGTGTATGCCAGCTTGCGGAACCCTGTTCACAACCTGATTCACCCCCTGTCAGTCATAAGGCAGGTCTGTGCGATGTATGCCTCAGGACCCGGCCACTAATTAACAGCGAAAATGCCAGCACGGGTTGCTTCCTGAACAGAATTACGTATAATGCGCGGGCCTGCAGATATTGCAGGCGCGATTCGAGCAGAATCGCAGACGGCTGACCGTTAGGCCGCCTGACAATACTCCCAATTGGGGAGTTATATGCTGAACGATTACACTCTCCCATCAATCGTAATGGGTTCGAGTAGTAATTTTTTTCGTCTATAAAAAGTTTGGAGCTCTGGTCTCATGCAGAACCAAAGAATCCGTATCCGTCTTAAAGCGTTTGATCATCGTCTGATCGATCAATCAACCGCGGAAATCGTTGAGACTGCCAAGCGCACTGGTGCGCAGGTTCGTGGTCCAATCCCGCTGCCAACCCGCAAAGAGCGTTTTACCGTTCTGATCTCTCCGCACGTCAACAAAGATGCGCGTGATCAGTACGAAATCCGCACTCACAAGCGTCTGGTAGACATCGTTGAGCCAACCGAAAAAACGGTTGATGCTCTGATGCGTCTGGATCTGGCTGCCGGTGTTGACGTGCAGATCAGCCTGGGTTAATCAGGTCATCGAGCGATTGAGAGGTTGAAACAATGATTGGTTTAGTCGGTAAAAAAGTGGGTATGACCCGCATCTTCACTGAAGATGGCGTTTCTATCCCAGTAACCGTAATCGAAGTTGAAGCGAACCGCGTTACTCAGGTCAAAGGCCTGGAGAACGATGGTTACCAGGCAATTCAGGTTACCACCGGTGCTAAAAAAGCAAACCGTGTGACCAAACCTGAAGCTGGTCATTTTGCTAAAGCTGGCGTTGAAGCTGGCCGTGGCCTGTGGGAATTCCGCACCGCTGAAGGTGACGAGTATTCTGTAGGTCAGAGCATCAGCGTTGAAATTTTCGCTGACGTTAAAAAAGTAGACGTAACTGGCACCTCTAAAGGTAAAGGTTTCGCCGGTACCGTTAAGCGCTGGAACTTCCGTACCCAGGACGCTACTCACGGTAACTCCTTGTCTCACCGCGTTCCGGGTTCTATCGGTCAGAACCAGACTCCGGGCAAAGTGTTCAAAGGCAAGAAAATGGCAGGTCAGCTGGGTAATGAGCGCGTAACAGTTCAGAGCCTGGACGTAGTACGTGTTGACGCTGAGCGCAACCTGCTGCTGGTTAAAGGTGCAGTTCCCGGTGCTACCGGTAGCGACCTGATCGTTAAACCAGCTGTGAAGGCGTAAGGGGATAGCAATGGAATTAGTATTGAAAGACGCGCAGAGCGCGCTGACTGTTTCCGAAACTACCTTCGGTCGTGATTTCAACGAAGCGCTGGTTCACCAGGTTGTTGTTGCTTACGCATCAGGCGCCCGCCAGGGAACTCGCGCGCAGAAAACTCGCGCTGAAGTAACCGGTTCAGGCAAAAAGCCATGGCGTCAGAAAGGCACCGGCCGTGCGCGTTCAGGTTCTGTAAAGAGCCCGATCTGGCGTTCAGGTGGCGTGACCTTTGCTGCTAAGCCACAAGACCACAGTCAAAAAGTTAACAAAAAGATGTACCGCGGCGCGCTGAAAAGCATTCTGTCCGAACTGGTACGTCAGGACCGTCTGATCGTTGTCGAATCATTTGCTGTAGAAGCGCCGAAAACCAAGCTGCTGGTACAGAAACTGAAAGACATGGCGCTGGAAGACGTGCTGATCATCACCGGCGAACTGGATGAGAATCTGTTCCTGGCTGCGCGTAACCTGTACAAGGTTGACGTGCGTGATGCATCTGGTATCGATCCAGTTAGCCTGATCGCCTTCGACAAAGTCGTTATGACTGCTGATGCAGTTAAGCAAGTTGAGGAGATGCTGGCATGATCCGTGAAGAACGTCTGCTGAAAGTACTGCGCGCGCCGCACGTATCTGAAAAAGCATCTAGCGCGATGGAAAAAACCAATACCATCGTTCTCAAAGTTGCTAATGACGCGACCAAAGCAGAGATCGTTGCTGCTGTTGAGAAACTGTTCGAAGTAGAAGTTAAAGACGTAAACACCCTGGTTGTTAAGGGCAAAGTTAAGCGTCAAGGACAGCGTATCGGTCGTCGTAGCGACTGGAAAAAAGCTTACGTCACCCTGAAAGAAGGCCAGAATCTGGACTTCGCTGGCGGCGCTGAGTAAGTCGGAGGAGAAAGACAATGGCAGTTGTTAAATGTAAACCGACATCTCCGGGTCGTCGCCATGTAGTTAAAGTGGTAAACGCGGAGCTGCACAAGGGCAAACCATTTGCCCCGCTGGTAGAAAAAAACAGCAAATCCGGTGGCCGTAACAACAATGGTCGTATCACTACCCGTCATATCGGTGGTGGTCACAAGCAGGCTTATCGTATTGTTGACTTCAAACGCAACAAAGACGGTATCCCGGCAGTTGTTGAACGTCTTGAGTACGATCCGAACCGCTCTGCGAACATCGCACTGGTTCTGTACAAAGACGGCGAACGCCGTTACATCCTGGCCCCTAAAGGCCTGAAAGCCGGCGACCAGATTCAGTCTGGCGTTGATGCTGCGATCAAAGCAGGTAACACACTGCCGATGCGTAACATCCCGGTGGGTTCAACCGTGCATAACGTAGAAATGAAACCAGGCAAAGGCGGTCAGATTGCTCGCTCAGCCGGTGCTTACGTGCAGATCGTTGCGCGTGAAGGTTCTTACGTTACCCTGCGTCTGCGTTCAGGTGAAATGCGTAAAGTCGAGTCTGACTGCCGCGCAACACTGGGCGAAGTCGGCAACGCTGAGCATATGCTGCGCGTTCTGGGTAAAGCTGGTGCAGCCCGTTGGCGTGGTGTTCGTCCGACCGTTCGTGGTACCGCGATGAACCCAGTTGATCACCCGCACGGTGGTGGTGAAGGTCGTAACTTTGGTAAGCACCCGGTTTCTCCGTGGGGCGTTCAGACCAAAGGTAAGAAGACCCGTAGCAACAAGCGTACTGATAAATTTATCGTACGTCGCCGTAGCAAATAATATTAGAGGATAAGCCATGCCACGTTCTCTCAAGAAAGGTCCTTTTATTGACCTGCACTTGCTGAAGAAGGTAGAGAAAGCGGTGGAAAGCGGTGACAAGAAGCCTTTGCGCACTTGGTCCCGTCGTTCAACGATCTTTCCTAACATGATCGGTTTGACCATCGCTGTCCATAATGGTCGTCAGCACGTTCCTGTCTTTGTTTCCGACGAAATGGTTGGTCACAAACTGGGTGAATTCGCGCCGACACGTACTTATCGCGGTCACGCGGCTGATAAAAAAGCCAAGAAGAAATAAGTAGGAGGAAGAGATGGAAACTTTAGCTCAACATCGCCACGCTCGTTCTTCTGCTCAGAAGGTTCGCCTTGTTGCTGACCTGATTCGCGGTAAGAAAGTGTCGCAGGCACTGGACATTTTGACCTACACCAACAAGAAAGCGGCTGTACTGGTCAAGAAAGTTCTGGAATCTGCCATTGCTAACGCCGAACACAACGATGGCGCTGATATCGACGATCTGAAAATCACGAAAATTTTCGTTGATGAAGGTCCGACCATGAAACGCATTATGCCGCGTGCCAAAGGTCGTGCAGATCGCATCCTGAAGCGCACCAGCCACATTACTGTGGTTGTGTCCGATCGCTGAGACTCTGGAGACTAGCAATGGGTCAGAAAGTACATCCTAATGGTATTCGCCTGGGTATTGTAAAACCATGGAACTCTACCTGGTTTGCGAACACCAAAGAATTCGCTGACAACCTGGACAGCGATTTTAAAGTCCGTCAGTTTTTGACTAAAGAACTGGCTAAAGCGTCTGTCTCTCGTATCGTTATCGAGCGTCCAGCTAAGAGCATCCGTGTGACTATTCACACCGCTCGTCCTGGCATCGTTATCGGTAAGAAAGGCGAAGACGTAGAAAAACTGCGCACGGTCGTCGCGAACATCGCTGGCGTTCCTGCACAGATCAATATCGCCGAAGTCCGCAAGCCGGAACTGGACGCAAAACTGGTTGCTGACAGCATCACTTCACAGCTGGAGCGTCGTGTGATGTTCCGTCGTGCTATGAAGCGTGCGGTTCAGAACGCCATGCGTCTTGGCGCGAAGGGTATTAAAGTCGAAGTTAGCGGCCGTCTGGGCGGCGCCGAGATCGCACGTACCGAATGGTATCGTGAAGGTCGCGTACCGTTGCACACACTGCGTGCTGACATTGACTACAACACCTCTGAAGCGCACACCACTTATGGTGTAATCGGCGTTAAGGTATGGATCTTCAAAGGTGAGATCCTGGGTGGTATGGCTGCTGTTGAACAACCGGAACCGGCTGCTCAACCTAAAAAGCAGCAGCGTAAAGGCCGTAAGTAAGGAGAGTCGCTGATGTTACAACCAAAGCGTACAAAATTCCGTAAGGTGCACAAAGGCCGCAACCGCGGTCTGGCGCAGGGTACGGATGTTAGCTTCGGTACTTTCGGTCTGAAAGCTGTTGGCCGTGGTCGTCTGACTGCTCGTCAGATCGAAGCAGCACGTCGTGCTATGACCCGTGCAGTTAAGCGTCAAGGTAAGATCTGGATCCGAGTATTCCCGGACAAACCGATCACCGAGAAGCCGCTGGAAGTGCGTATGGGTAAAGGTAAGGGTAACGTTGAGTATTGGGTTGCCCTGATCCAGCCTGGTAAAGTCCTGTATGAAATGGACGGCGTACCAGAAGAGCTGGCCCGTGAAGCATTCAAGCTGGCAGCAGCAAAACTGCCTATCAAAACCACCTTTGTAACTAAGACGGTGATGTAATGAAAGCAACTGAGCTGCGTGAAAAAAGCGTTGAAGAGCTGAACACTGAGCTGCTTAATCTGCTGCGTGAGCAATTTAACCTGCGCATGCAGGCAGCATCTGGCCAACTGCAGCAGACTCATCTGCTGAAACAGGTTCGCCGTGATGTTGCACGCGTTAAGACTTTACTGACTGAGAAGGCGGGTTCGTAATGACCGATAAAATCCGTACTCTGCAGGGTCGTGTAGTAAGTGACAAAATGCAGAAATCTGCAGTTGTTGCTATCGAACGTTTCGTGAAACACCCGATCTACGGCAAATTCATTAAGCGTACGACCAAGCTGCACATCCATGACGAGAACAATGAATGTGGAATCGGCGACGTGGTAGAAATCCGCGAATGCCGTCCACTGTCCAAGACTAAATCCTGGACCCTGGTTCGCGTAATTGAGAAAGCCGTTCTGTAATAAGAACCGTTTTTTCTGAGGAAACCCTCTGCTTCGGCAGGGGGTTTTTTTTTGCCTCTGCCCCGGTATTGATCCATTTGTGTCCCCGGCCATGCAGATTTGATAGTGCGCACAAATTCGACAGTTTCCTGGCGGTAAGCTGCGACTCTTCAGGCGGTCTGGCCTGAATGCACCGTGCTGAACAGGCCGGTGTCGTCATAACTGTACAAGGAAATGTGCCGTGAAAATGGAGAGTCCCGATCGCTTACGGCGGTCACTGCTGAAATTACCTTTGTTTGCTGCGTTGCCTGCTATTAGCTCTGCCAAAAGCTTGCCGCTATTATCGGAAAGCACACAACATCAACCTACAGGCAATAGCATGGAACGAACTCTGTTACTGAAGAACGCCGACTGTGTAGTTTGCATGGATGCTGACCGTCGGGAAATTCGCAACGCCTCTGTTCTGATCAAAGGAAATCAGATCGTGGCGGTCGGAGAAGCCGGAACACTACCCGATAGCGCGGATGAAGTTATCGACCTGCGTGGGCACATTGTGATTCCGGGTCTGATCAATACGCATCACCATATGTATCAGAGCCTGACCCGCGCCATTCCGGCTGTGCAGAATGGTGAACTCTTTAACTGGCTGACTCACCTCTATCCTCTCTGGCAGAACCTGACACCTGAGATGATTCGTATCTCAACGCAGATGTCGATGGCTGAACTGATACTCTCTGGCTGCACGACCACCAGTGATCATCTCTATGTCTATCCCAATGGCTGTCAGCTTGATGACAGTATTGAGGCTGCTGCTGTCATGGGAATGCGTTTCCATGCAAGCCGGGGCAGTATGAGCGTGGGGAAATCACGGGGCGGCTTACCGCCCGATAGCCTGGTGGAGAATGAATCGGCAATTCTGAAAGATACGCAGCGGGTCATTGAACGCTATCACGATGAAAGCCACGGTTCGATGCTACGCATCGTGGTGGCTCCCTGTTCGCCATTCTCCGTCAGCCGTGAGCTGATGAAGCAGTCCGCCGCACTGGCCCGCAGTTTCAGCGTCTCGATGCACACGCATCTGGCAGAGAACGACAGCGACATCCGCTACAGTCGCGAAAAATTTAATATGACCCCTGCGCAGTATGTGGAGGACCTCGGCTGGGTTGGCCCGGATGTCTGGCATGCTCACTGCGTCAAACTCGATCCACAGGGTATTGAACTCTTTGCCCGCACCGGAACCGGCATTGCTCATTGTCCCTGCTCAAATATGCGGCTCGGCTCAGGCATCGCCCCGATACGCCATATGTGTGATGCCGGTGTGCATGTCGGTCTTGGTGTGGATGGCTCCGCCTCCAATGACAGCTCAGATATGATGGCCGAGGTTCGTCAGGCGATGCTGCTGCAGCGTGTCGGGTTTGGCCCGGATGCCATGACCGCACGGCAGGCCCTGGAGCTGGCAACGCTGGGAAGTGCAAAAGTGCTTAACCGTAATGATGTGGGGGCTATCGCGCCTGGCATGATGGCTGACCTGGCGGTGTTTGATCTGAATCGGCCAGGCCTGGCTGGGGCAGGGCACGATCCGGTTGCCGCCCTGGTGTTCTGTAATCCGGGACAGGTGGCTTACAGCATCATTAACGGACAAGTTCGGGTACGTAAAGGAGAACTGGCCGGAATTGAACTGCCAGTGCTGCTGCGTCAGCACAACCAACTGGCCACAAAACTGGCAGGCTGAGACAGAAGGGCACTTTATTTGGGGATCGACGAAAAATAAGGCAGATTACATTTGCTACTGTTCGCACTATTCCCTAGAATACGCCCTCCCTGTCATCAGGGAAAATCAGCGGCTCGATTGAGAGCCGTTTATTTTTTCTACCCATCTGTGAGAACCGGTGTTACAATGCCGCGCCCTCAATTATGGGGCTTTCTAACGACCTGAGGTTTAGGTCCCGAAGTAGTAGTTGACATTAGCGGAGCACTAAAATGATCCAAGAACAGACTATGCTGAACGTCGCCGACAACTCCGGTGCACGTCGCGTAATGTGTATCAAGGTTCTGGGTGGCTCGCACCGTCGCTACGCAGGCGTCGGTGACATCATCAAAGTTACCATCAAGGAAGCAATTCCTCGTGGTAAAGTCAAAAAAGGTGATGTCCTGAAGGCGGTAGTGGTGCGCACCAGGAAGGGTGTTCGTCGCCCGGACGGTTCTGTCATTCGCTTCGATGGTAATGCATGCGTTATTCTGAACAATAACAGTGAGCAGCCTATCGGTACGCGTATTTTTGGGCCGGTAACTCGTGAACTTCGTACTGAAAAGTTCATGAAAATTATCTCTCTGGCACCAGAAGTACTCTAAGGAGCGAACAATGGCAGCTAAAATCCGTCGTAACGACGAAGTTATCGTGTTGACCGGTAAAGATAAAGGTAAGCGCGGTAAGGTAAAGAATGTCCTGTCTTCTGGTAAGGTCATCGTTGAAGGTATCAACCTGGTGAAGAAACATCAGAAGCCGGTTCCGGCTCTGAACCAGCCAGGTGGCATCGTTGAAAAAGAAGCTGCTATTCAGGTTTCTAACGTTGCACTGTTCAACGCGGCAACTGGTAAGGCTGACCGTGTAGGCTTTAGATTCGAAGACGGCAAAAAAGTCCGTTTCTTCAAGTCTAACAGCGAAACTATCAAGTAATTTGGAGTAGTACGATGGCGAAACTGCATGATTACTACAAAGACGAAGTAGTCCAGAAACTCATGACAGAGTTTGGCTACAATTCTGTCATGCAAGTCCCTCGGGTCGAGAAGATCACCCTGAACATGGGTGTTGGTGAAGCGATCGCTGACAAGAAACTGCTGGATAACGCAGCAGCTGACCTGGCAGCAATCTCCGGTCAAAAACCGCTGGTCACCAAAGCACGCAAATCAGTTGCAGGCTTCAAAATCCGTCAGGGCTATCCGATCGGCTGTAAAGTAACTCTGCGTGGCGAGCGCATGTGGGAGTTCTTTGAGCGTCTGGTCACCATTGCTGTTCCACGTATCCGTGACTTCCGTGGCTTGTCCGCTAAGTCATTCGATGGTCGTGGCAACTACAGCATGGGTGTACGTGAGCAGATCATCTTCCCAGAAATCGACTACGACAAAGTCGATCGCGTTCGTGGTTTGGATATCACCATTACCACTACTGCGAAATCTGATGATGAAGGCCGTGCTCTGCTGGCTGCCTTTGACTTCCCGTTCCGTAAGTAAGGTAGGGTTACTTAATGGCTAAGCAATCTATGAAAGCACGTGAAGTTAAACGTGCAAAATTAGCAGACAAATTCTTCGCTAAACGCGCTGAACTGAAAGCGATCATCTCTGATGTGAACGCTTCCGACGAAGACCGTTGGGATGCTGTTCTGAAGCTGCAGAGTCTGCCGCGTGATTCCAGCCCTTCACGTCAGCGTAACCGCTGCCGTCAAACAGGTCGTCCGCACGGTTTCCTGCGGAAGTTTGGGTTGAGCCGTATCAAGGTCCGCGAAGCCGCCATGCGCGGTGAAATCCCGGGCCTGAAAAAGGCTAGCTGGTAATTGTCACCAATTGAATCACGGGAGTAACACAGATGAGCATGCAAGATCCGATCGCGGATATGCTGACCCGTATCCGTAACGGTCAGGCCGCGAACAAAGTTGCGGTCACCATGCCTTCCTCCAAGCTGAAATTGGCAATTGCCAACGTTCTGAAGGAAGAAGGTTATATTGAAGATTTCAAAATCGAAGGCGACATCAAGCTGGAACTGGAACTGACTCTTAAGTATTTCCAGGGTAAAGCTGTTGTAGAAAGCATTCAGCGAGTAAGCCGTCCTGGCCTGCGCATCTATAAGAAAAAAGATGAGCTGCCAAAGGTAATGGCTGGTATGGGCATCGCTGTAGTTTCTACATCCAAAGGTGTCATGACTGATCGTGCAGCGCGCCAGGCTGGTCTTGGTGGCGAAATTATCTGCTACGTAGCGTAATCGGAGGATACATATGTCTCGTGTTGCTAAAGCACCTGTCGTTGTTCCTGCCGGCGTAGAGGTAAAACTCGACGGTCAGGTAATTTCGATTAAAGGTAAAAACGGCGAGCTGACTCGTACTATCAATGATGCTGTTGAAGTTAAGCATGCTGACAACGCTCTGACTTTCGCTCCGCGCGAAGGTTTCGTTGACGGCTGGGCGCAGGCGGGTACTTCTCGCGCGCTGCTGAACGCAATGGTTATCGGTGTTACCGAAGGCTTCACTAAGAAGCTGCAGCTGGTTGGTGTAGGTTATCGTGCTGCCGTTAAAGGCGATATGGTTAACCTGTCACTGGGCTTTTCTCATCCAGTCGATCACCAGCTGCCCGCGGGTATCACTGCAGAATGCCCAACTCAGACTGAGATCGTGCTGAAAGGCGCTGATAAGCAGCTGATTGGTCAGGTTGCAGCAGACCTGCGCGCCTACCGTCGTCCTGAGCCTTACAAAGGCAAGGGTGTCCGTTACGCCGACGAAGTCGTGCGTACCAAAGAGGCTAAGAAGAAGTAAGGTAACACTATGGATAAGAAATCTGCTCGTATCCGTCGTGCGACCCGTGCACGTCGCAAGCTCAAAGAGCTGGGTGCTACTCGCCTGGTGGTACATCGTACCCCGCGTCATATTTACGCACAGGTAATCGCCCCGAACGGTTCCGAAGTTCTGGTCGCTGCTTCTACTGTAGAAAAAGCTATCACTGAACAACTGAAGTATACCGGTAATAAAGAAGCCGCAGCTGCAGTAGGTAAAGCTATCGCAGAACGCGCAATCGAAAAAGGCATCACAGGTGTTTCTTTCGACCGTTCCGGTTTCCAATATCATGGTCGCGTCCAGGCACTGGCAGATGCTGCCCGTGAAGCTGGCCTTCAGTTCTAAGGTAGAGGTCTAAGATGGCACACATCGAGAAACAAGCTGGCGAACTGCAGGAAAAACTGATCGCGGTAAACCGTGTTTCTAAAACTGTTAAAGGTGGTCGTATTTTCTCCTTCACAGCACTGACTGTGGTAGGCGATGGTAACGGTCGCGTAGGTTTTGGTTACGGTAAAGCGCGTGAAGTTCCAGCAGCGATCCAGAAAGCGATGGAGAAAGCCCGTCGCAACATGGTTAACGTCGCGCTGACCAACGGCACCCTGCAGCACCCTGTTAAAGGTGCACACACGGGTTCCCGCGTGTTCATGCAGCCGGCTTCAGAAGGTACCGGTATCATCGCCGGTGGTGCAATGCGCGCCGTTCTGGAAGTCGCTGGAGTTCATAACGTACTGGCAAAAG
Source organism: Pantoea sp. Sc1 (assembly GCF_000255315.1). NCBI lineage: Bacteria > Pseudomonadati > Pseudomonadota > Gammaproteobacteria > Enterobacterales > Erwiniaceae > Pantoea > Pantoea sp. Sc1. The sequence continues at coordinate 473,341 of NZ_AJFP01000001.1, read as the reverse complement.
CCTATGGTTCTACTAACCCGATCAACGTGGTTCGTGCAACTATCGACGGCCTGGGCAATATGAAATCTCCGGAAATGGTCGCTGCTAAGCGTGGTAAATCCGTTGAAGAAATTCTGGGGTAATCACGATGGCTAAGACTATTAAAATCACTCAAACCCGTAGTTCAATCGGCCGCTTGCCTAAGCATAAAGCCACTCTGGTTGGCCTGGGTCTGCGTCGTATTGGTCATACCGTAGAGCGTGAAGACACGCCAGCTGTACGCGGCATGGTCAACGCGGTTTCCTACATGGTTAAAGTGGAGGAGTAAGAGATGCGTTTAAATACTCTGTCTCCGGCCGAAGGGTCTAAGCACGCTACTAAGCGTCTGGGTCGTGGTATCGGTTCTGGCCTCGGAAAAACCGGTGGTCGTGGTCACAAAGGTCAGAACTCACGTTCTGGCGGTGGCGTACGTCGCGGTTTCGAAGGTGGTCAGATGCCTCTGTACCGTCGTCTGCCGAAGTTCGGTTTCACCTCTCGCAAAGCAATGATCACTACAGAGATTCGTCTGTCTGATCTGGCGAAAGTTGAAGGCGGTATCGTCGACCTGAACGCGCTGAAAGCAGCCAACATTGTCGGTGTTCAGATTGAATTCGTTAAAGTAATTCTGTCTGGTGAAGTTTCTGCACCGGTAACGGTTCGCGGCCTGCGTGTCACCAAAGGTGCTCGTGCTGCAATCGAAGCTGCTGGCGGTAAAATCGAGGAATAAGTAGCAGATGGCTAAACAACCGGGATTAGATTTTCAAAGCGCCAAAGGCGGCTTTGGTGAGCTGAAACGCAGACTTCTGTTTGTCATCGGCGCACTGATTGTCTTCCGTATTGGCTCTTTTATTCCAATCCCTGGTATTGATGCCACTGTACTTGCCAAACTGCTTGAGCAACAGCGTGGCACCATCATTGAAATGTTTAACATGTTCTCTGGTGGTGCTCTCAGCCGTGCTTCTATTTTCGCACTGGGCATCATGCCGTATATCTCGGCATCGATCATTATCCAGTTATTAACGGTGGTTCATCCAGCGTTAGCGGAAATCAAGAAAGAAGGGGAGGCTGGCCGTCGTAAGATTAGCCAGTACACCCGATACGGTACGTTGGTATTGGCCATATTCCAGTCGATCGGTATTGCTACCGGTCTGCCGAATATGCCAGGGATGCAGGGTCTGGTGATGAATCCGGGCTTTGCGTTCTACTTTACCGCTGTTGTGAGTCTGGTCTCAGGAACAATGTTCCTGATGTGGCTGGGCGAACAGATTACTGAGCGGGGTATCGGTAACGGTATTTCGATCATTATCTTCGCAGGTATTGTTGCGGGTCTTCCGCCGGCCATTGGCCATACCATCGAGCAAGCGCGGCAAGGCGACCTGCACTTCCTTCTGTTGCTGTTGGTTGCAGTACTCGTATTCGCAGTGACCTACTTTGTTATCTTCGTTGAACGTGGACAGCGCCGCATTGTGGTGAACTACGCAAAACGTCAGCAGGGTCGTCGCGTTTACGCTGCACAGAGCACACATTTACCGTTGAAAGTGAATATGGCGGGTGTTATCCCGGCTATTTTTGCTTCCAGCATTATTCTGTTCCCGGCAACGATTGCATCGTGGTTTGGGGGCGGTACCGGTTGGAACTGGCTGACAACAATTTCGCTGTATTTGCAGCCAGGACAGCCGCTTTATGTGCTACTCTATGCGACTGCAATCATCTTCTTCTGTTTCTTCTATACGGCGTTGGTTTTCAACCCACGTGAAACAGCAGATAACCTGAAGAAGTCTGGTGCATTCGTACCGGGAATTCGTCCGGGAGAGCAAACGGCGAAGTATATTGATAAAGTAATGACGCGTTTGACCTTAATCGGCGCCCTGTACATTACCTTTATCTGCCTTATCCCGGAGTTCATGCGTGATGCGATGAAGGTTCCCTTCTACTTTGGCGGTACATCACTGCTTATCGTAGTTGTCGTCATCATGGACTTTATGGCTCAAGTGCAAACTCTGATGATGTCCAGTCAGTACGAGTCGGCACTGAAGAAAGCTAACCTGAAAGGCTACGGCCGTTAATTCAGTTGGTTGAGAAGTTACGGAGAGTAAAAATGAAAGTTCGTGCTTCCGTCAAGAGATTATGTCGTAACTGCAAAATCATTCGTCGCGACGGTGTCGTACGTGTGATCTGCAGCGCCGAGCCAAAGCATAAACAGCGCCAAGGCTGATTTTGTCACATATTTTTCTTGCAAAGTCGGGTTGAGCTGGCTAGATTAGCCAGCCAATCTTTTGTATGTCAGTACGTTTCCATTTGAGTATCCTGAAAACGGGCTTTTCAGCATGGGACGTGCTTGTTTAATTATAGGAGTGCATAGTGGCCCGTATAGCAGGCATTAACATTCCTGATCAAAAACATACCGTTATCGCATTAACTTCGATCTTCGGTATCGGTAAAACCCGTTCAAAAGCCATCTGCGCTTCAACGGGCATTGCTGAAAATGTTAAGATCAGTGAGCTGTCTGAAGAACAAATTGATCAGCTGCGTGATGCAGTTGCTAAATTCGTTGTTGAAGGTGATCTGCGCCGTGAAATCACCCTGAGCATCAAGCGTCTTATGGACCTTGGTTGCTACCGTGGTTTGCGCCATCGTCGTGGTCTTCCGGTTCGCGGTCAGCGTACCAAGACCAACGCACGTACCCGTAAGGGTCCGCGTAAACCGATCAAGAAATAATCGGGGTGAGTAAATAATGGCAAAGGCACCAGTTCGTGCACGCAAGCGTGTAAGAAAACAAGTCTCAGATGGCGTGGCTCATGTCCATGCTTCTTTTAACAACACCATCGTTACCATTACTGATCGTCAGGGTAACGCACTGGGTTGGGCAACCGCCGGTGGTTCCGGTTTCCGCGGTTCACGTAAATCCACTCCGTTTGCTGCTCAGGTCGCTGCAGAGCGCTGTGCAGAAGCGGTAAAAGATTACGGAATTAAGAATCTGGAAGTTATGGTAAAGGGTCCGGGTCCAGGTCGCGAATCTACGATTCGTGCTTTGAACGCCGCTGGTTTCCGCATCACGAATATTACTGATGTGACTCCGATCCCTCATAACGGTTGTCGTCCGCCGAAAAAACGTCGCGTATAACGCCCGTTTTTTTAGGATAGTTGGAGAAAGAAAATGGCAAGATATTTGGGTCCTAAGCTCAAGCTGAGCCGTCGTGAGGGCACTGACTTATTCCTTAAGTCTGGCGTTCGCGCGATTGATTCCAAGTGTAAAATTGAACAAGCCCCTGGTCAGCATGGTGCGCGTAAACCGCGTCTGTCTGATTACGGCGGTCAGTTACGTGAGAAGCAGAAAGTTCGTCGTATCTACGGCGTGCTGGAGCGTCAGTTCCGTAACTATTACAAAGAAGCAGCTCGTCTGAAAGGCAACACCGGTGAAAACCTGTTGGCTCTGCTGGAAGGTCGTCTGGACAACGTAGTTTATCGTATGGGCTTCGGTGCCACACGTGCAGAAGCACGTCAGCTGGTTAGCCACAAGTCTGTTCTGGTAAACGGCCGCGTTGTTAACATCGCTTCTTATCAGGTATCTCCGAATGATGTCGTTAGCATCCGTGAGAAAGCCAAAAAGCAATCTCGCGTGAAGGCCGCTCTGGAGCTGGCTGAGCAGCGTGAAAAGCCAACCTGGCTGGAAGTTGATGCGACTAAGATGGAAGGTGTGTTCAAGCGTATTCCTGAACGTACTGATCTGTCTGCGGACATTAACGAACACCTGATCGTCGAGCTTTACTCCAAGTAAAGCTTAGTACCAAAGAGAGGACACAATGCAGGGTTCTGTGACAGAGTTTCTAAAACCGCGCCTGGTAGATATCGAGCAAGTGAGTTCGACGCACGCCAAGGTGACCCTTGAGCCTTTAGAGCGTGGCTTTGGCCATACTCTTGGTAACGCACTGCGCCGTATTCTGCTTTCATCCATGCCGGGTTGCGCGGTGACCGAGGTTGAAATTGATGGTGTACTTCATGAGTACAGCACCAAAGAGGGCGTACAGGAAGATATCCTGGAAATCCTGCTCAACCTGAAAGGGCTGGCGGTAAGAGTTCAGGGTAAAGATGAAGTTATTCTGACCCTGAATAAATCTGGCATTGGCCCTGTGACTGCAGCCGACATTACCCATGATGGTGATGTCGAAATCGTCAAGCCTCAGCATGTCATCTGCCATCTGACCGATGAGAACGCGGCTATCAGCATGCGTATCAAAGTTCAGCGTGGTCGTGGCTATGTGCCGGCTTCTGCCCGAATTCATTCGGAAGAAGATGAGCGCCCAATCGGCCGCCTGTTAGTTGACGCTTGCTACAGCCCTGTAGACCGTATCGCCTACAATGTTGAAGCAGCGCGTGTAGAGCAGCGCACCGACCTGGACAAGCTGGTCATCGAAATGGAAACCAACGGCACAATCGATCCTGAAGAGGCGATTCGTCGTGCGGCGACCATTCTGGCTGAACAACTTGAAGCTTTCGTTGACTTACGTGATGTACGTCAGCCGGAAGTTAAAGAAGAGAAACCAGAATTCGATCCGATCCTGCTGCGCCCTGTTGACGATCTGGAATTGACTGTCCGCTCTGCTAACTGCCTTAAGGCAGAAGCTATCCACTACATCGGTGATCTGGTACAGCGTACCGAGGTTGAGCTGCTTAAAACGCCTAACCTGGGTAAAAAATCTCTTACTGAGATTAAAGATGTGCTCGCTTCACGTGGTCTGTCTCTGGGCATGCGCCTTGAGAACTGGCCACCGGCAAGCATTGCTGATGAATAAACCGATCACAGGTTAAGGTTTCACTGAGAAGGATAAGGTCATGCGCCATCGTAAGAGTGGTCGTCAACTGAACCGCAACAGCAGCCATCGTCAGGCTATGTTCCGCAACATGGCCGGTTCTCTGGTTCGTCATGAGATCATCAAAACGACTCTGCCGAAAGCCAAAGAACTGCGTCGCGTAGTTGAGCCGCTGATTACTCTTGCCAAGACCGACAACGTAGCTAATCGTCGTCTGGCATTCGCCCGTACTCGTGATAACGAGATCGTGGCAAAACTGTTTAATGAGCTGGGCCCGCGTTTTGCGAGCCGTGCTGGTGGTTACACTCGTATTCTGAAGTGTGGCTTCCGTGCTGGTGACAACGCTCCGATGGCATACATCGAGCTGGTTGATCGTCCAGAAGCTCAAGCAGAAGCAGCCGCAGAGTAATCTGCAGCAACGTAAAAAACCCGCTTCGGCGGGTTTTTTATTGCCTGAAATTCGCTACCTTAGAATGACGCTTCTATTTTTGAGGGCATCTGTTATGTGGCTGGTAGACGAACTTGCTGAACAGCACATCAAAGCGGCACTGGAAAAAGGCGAACTCAGTAACCTTCGTGGCTCTGGCAAACCGCTACAGCTGGATGATGACAGTCATGTCCCTCAGGAGTTAAGGGCAGGGTATCGACTGCTGAAAAATTCTGGCTTTCTGCCACCCGAGCTGGAGTTAAGGCGTGAGGCGATGGAAGTCAACGATCTGATTCGCCAGCTGGATCCTGCGGATCGTGACTATCAGAATCATTGTCACCGGCTTCAGGTGCTGGAACTGCGCTTGCGACAGGCGGGCATGAGTACCGATTTTCTTCATGGAAACTATGCTACCGCGATACGCCACCATTTCCGCGAGGAGGAGTAGATGTTCCGCATTGGTCAGTTAGCAAAGCTTGCTGAGGTAACGCCTGACACCATCCGTTTTTATGAAAAGCAGCAGATGATGGACCATGGAGAGCGTACCGAAGGTGGTTTTCGCCTCTACAGCGAAGGCGATCTGCAGCGTCTGAAATTTATTCGCCACGGTCGTAAGCTCGGCTTCAGTCTGGAAGCGATCCGGGAACTTCTGTCAATCCGGGTCGATCCGGCACATCACACCTGCCAGGAGTCAAAAGCGATCGTTGAGAAACGGCTGGATGAAGTGGCGCAGATGATAGCGGAACTTGAGTCGATGCAGCGCTCTCTGCGTATTCTTTCGGACGCCTGTTGTGGTCACAGCCACAGTAGCATTTCGTGCTCAATTCTTGAGGCACTGGAGCGGGGAGAGGCTTCAGACAAACAAGGGTCTTGTGATTTTACCGCAAAGGAATAGAGTATCAGACCATCTCAACAGGAGGCATTATGAGTAAATATCAGCATACCAGGGGGCAAATCCGCGATAACGCGATTGAGGCTCTGTTACACGACCCGCTTTTCCGTCAGCGCATTGAGCAGAAACAAAAGGGTAAGGGCAGCTTCAGACGAAAGGAAAAACACAACAAGGGGCAGGGATGGGAGGGCAGTGATAAGAAAGCGTCTTATCACTGCCCTTCTTCTTTACCATTAAAAAACCGCCTCAGCGGCGGTTTGTTTACTACACGCGGGTATTCTGCTGTTTAAGCAGGTCGCGAATTTCAGTCAGCAGCACTTCTTCGTTTGAAGGTTTAGGTGCAGGCTTCTCAACTTCTTTTTTCTTGTAGAGACGGTTCATCAGTTTGATCGCCATAAAGATGGCAAAGGCAATGATGACAAAGTCGAAGATACTCTGCAGGAAGATACCGTACTGCATAACGACGGCAGGCGTGTCGCCAACAGCAGGCTTGAGCACCCAGGCAAACGATTTAAAATCGACACCACCGATCAATAAACCCAACGGTGGCATAATGATGTTAGCCACTAATGATGAGACGATCTTACCAAACGCAGCGCCGATGATAACACCGACGGCCAGATCCATCACATTCCCGCGCATTGCAAAATCACGAAACTCTTTGATTAAACTCATACTTAACTCCTCTCCTTGCCAGTGTCATAAAGTCTAACAAACCTTGCTGTTTTTTCCATAAGCGCAGCCAAACAGGTGGCTGTTTTGCATAGCTCCCCCCGACTGAAAATCAATACAGGATTTACAGGAAGAAAGGACTTGGCTGGAAGAGCCGCTCAACATCCGACACGAATTTCTTATCGGTCAGGAACATGATTACATGGTCACCCTGCTCGATACGCAGGTTGTCATTGGCAATCATCACATCATCGCCGCGCACCACCGCACCAATGATGGTACCCGGGGGCAGTTTGATATCATCAATCGCGCGGCCCACCACCCGTGATGTCGATTCGTCACCGTGCGCTATCGCTTCGATCGCCTCAGCGATGCCGCGACGCAGCGAGGAAACACCCACGATGTCCGCTTTACGGACATGGCCCAGCAGGGCAGAGATGGTGGCCTGCTGAGGAGAAATCGCGATATCGATAACACTGCCCTGCACCAGATCGACATAAGCACGACGCTGTATCAGCACCATGACTTTTTTGGCGCCCATCTTTTTCGCCAGCATGGCTGACATGATATTGGCTTCATCATCATTGGTGACTGCAATGAACAGATCAACCTGCTCGACATGCTCCTCCGCAAGCAACTCCTGGTCTGACGCATCGCCATAAAAGACGACGGTATCATGGAGATGTTCCGCCAGTTCTGCGGCCCGCTGGGGATTACGCTCGATCAGCTTCACGCTGTAGTGCTTCTCCAGCTGCTGTGCCAGACCAAAACCGATATTGCCGCCTCCCACTAACATGATGCGCTTGTAAGGCTTTTCCAGCCGCTGCATTTCGCTCATAACTGCACGAATATTCTGGCTGGCCGCGATGAAAAACACTTCATCACCTGCCTCGACGATGGTCGAACCCTGGGGACGAATGGGACGGTCCTGACGGAAGATAGCGGCGACACGGGTATCAATGTGCGGCATGTGCTCACGCAGGATAGAAAGCGGATTTCCGACCAGAGGCCCGCCATAATACGCTTTGACTACGGCCAGGCTGACTTTGCCTTCAGCAAAATTCACCACCTGCAGGGCGCCCGGATACTGGATCAAACGGTAGATATTATCGATAACCAGCTGCTCTGGTGAGATCAGATGGTCGATAGGAACGGCTTCCGGCATAAAAAGCTTATCTGCATCGCGCAGATAGTCCGCCGCACGAATACGGGCGATTCGGTTGGGCGTATTGAAAAGCGAATAAGCAATCTGACAGGCAATCATGTTGGTTTCATCCGAACTGGTAACGGCAACCAGCATGTCGGCGTCTTCAGCGCCCGCCTCACGCAGGATCCGCGGATGTGAACCGTGCCCCTGAACTACACGCAGATCGAACTTATCCTGCAGATGACGCAGGCGTGCCGAATCGGTATCAACGACTGTGATATCGTTGTTTTCACCCACCAGATTCTCTGCCAGCGTTCCGCCTACCTGACCTGCGCCCAGAATGATTATTTTCATCGCTTATCAATACTCATATCAGTGTGAACCCGAATTTTTTATCAGCTTAGCGTAGAAGAAACCATCTCCGCCTTCAGCATCCGGAAAGACCTGTAACCCGCTCGCCGGTGCATCCCTGAGCGGCTCCGCCTGCGCATCGTGCTGTCGCTGCAGGAAAGCCTCAATCTGTTGGTGGTTCTCTTCAGGCAGGATGGAGCAGGTGGCATAAATCAGCGTGCCGCCAGGTTTCAGGTGCGGCCAGATAGCGTCCAGAATCTCACGCTGCAGCTTTGCCAGCTCAGCGATATCGCGATCGCGGCGCAGCCACTTAATATCGGGATGTCGGCGGATAACGCCGGTTGCAGAGCAGGGCGCATCCAGCAGGATACGGTCAAACTGCCGATCGCCACACCACTGCTGCGGTGTCCGTCCGTCCCCCTGTTTGACCTCCGCTTTCATGCCCAGTCGCTGCAGATTCTCATCAACGCGTTTAAGACGCTGAGCATCCACATCGACAGCCAGCACGTCGGCGTCCGGCGCAATCTCAAGGATATGGGTCGTTTTACCACCAGGTGCCGCACATAAATCCAGAATCTGCTCGCCATTCTGAGGTTCGAGCAGCAGAGCGCAGCGCTGGGCTGATAAATCCTGTACGGTCACCCAGCCCTGATCAAAGCCGGGCAACTGGCTGACCAGGGCGGGGACATCAAGCCGCAACGCATCCGGAACATCGGCAGCCGGCTGTGCATTTCTGCCGCTTTCAGTCAGCATGGTCAGCCAGGCGTCACGTGAATGATGCTGACGGTTAACCCGCAGCCACATCGGCGGACGCAGATTATTTGCTTCGACGATATGCTCCCACTGTTCCGGCCAGGCGTGCTGCAATCGCTTAAGCAGCCAGCCCGGATGGAGATAACGTTGTGGGCCATCCTGGATGCTGGCGAGTAACGTTTCACGCTGGCGCTGAAACTGGCGCAATACCCCGTTTAATAACCCTTTCAGGCTGGTGCGCTTCAGCACCTCTGCGCCCGCGACGGTTTCAGCCAGTGCAGCGTGAGCTGGCACCCGGGTATATTCCAGCTGATAAAGTCCGACCATGATCAGATAGTGAAGAACCCGCTGTTTACCGGTCAGTGGACGTTCCATCAGTTTGCCAATCAGCGCTTCCAGCTGCGGCAATGTGCGCAGAACACCAAAACAGATCTCCTGTACTAATGCGCTATCCTTGTCGGTGAGTTTTTTCTGGGCGGCAGGCAGAACCGTATTCAGGGATTCGCCTTTGTCCACAACGCGCTCAATCAGTTGGGCGGAGAGGCTACGCAGGTTGGTTGATTTAGTCATAGGGTTTTGTCATCAAACAAAAAGCCCGGTAAGTCACCGGGCCAGAGAGTCAGTCCAGAAGGGTTCCAGGTTCGAACCACTCCCGACGCGAGTTGAGAAGATCCTGAGCCGACATCGGTTTTTTACCGGCGGGCTGTAACTGCACCAGATTCAATACGCCCTCGGCGGTCGCGACCTGGATGCCCTGCTTGTCTGCAGCGATAATTTCACCCGGTGCATGGTCGCGATGAGGCAGTACGGTAGCCTGCCAGACTTTCACCGGCTGGTCGTCAACCGTGAAAAAACTCATCGGCCAGGGATTAAAGGCGCGGATACAGCGCTCAAGCTGTTCTGCGGGCAGTCTCCAGTCAAGACGCGCCTCCTCTTTGCTCAGCTTCTCAGCGTAGCTGGCGAGTGCTTCATCCTGTTTTTCGGGTGAGGCCTGCTGCGTGTTGAGTAACGTCAGCGTATCCAGCAGCCCCTGCGGGCCGAGCTGGGCCAGTCTGTCATACAGAGTGGCACTGGTGTCCTGGGGGGTAATCGGGCAGGCCAGTTTATGCAGCATATCGCCGGTATCTAAACCCACATCCATCTGCATGATGGTGACGCCAGTTTCACTGTCGCCAGCCCAGAGCGCACGCTGAATCGGCGCGGCACCACGCCAGCGGGGGAGCAGCGAACCGTGGACATTGATGCAGCCCAGACGCGGCATATCCAGCACCGCCCTGGGCAGAATTAATCCATACGCCACGACAACCATCACATCGGCCTGCAGGTCAGCAACCAGCTGCTGGTTCTCTTCAGGTCGCAGTGACTTTGGCTGAAACACCGGAATGTCATGAGCCAGCGCCAGCGTTTTGACCGGGCCAAGCGTGAGTTTGTTGCCGCGACCCGCAGGGCGGTCGGGCTGAGTAAAGACACCGATAACCTGATGCTCAGAAGCAAGCAGCGCGTCAAGATGACGCGCTGCAAAGTCAGGAGTGCCGGCAAAAATGATTTTTAGCGGGGCAGACACGTTTATCCCTTTTTAAGATCTCAGGAAGCCTGGGCGTTCTGACGCGCCAGTTTCTCTAATCTGGTTTTGATCCGCTGACGCTTCAGAGGCGACAGATAATCAATAAACAGTTTGCCTTCCAGATGATCGATCTCATGCTGGATACAGATGGCGAGTAAGTCGCTGGCTTCCAGTTCGAAACTGTTACCGTCGCGATCCAGCGCGCGAACTTTTACGCGCTCAGCACGCGGGACAAATGCACGCTGCTCCGGAATCGACAGGCAGCCCTCTTCAATACCGGTTTCACCGCTTTTTTCCAGCAGCTCAGGGTTGATCAGGACTAAACGCTCTTCACGACTTTCAGAGACATCAATCACGATGATGCGCTGATGAATATCGACCTGCGTCGCCGCAAGACCGATGCCCTCTTCGGCATACATTGTCTCGAACATATCATCAACGATACGCTGAATGTCTGCGTTAACTTCTTTAACGGGCGCGGCGACTTTGCGAAGGCGCTCGTCAGGAAAATGTAATACCTGCAAAACTGACATAAATATCCAGATCTGTATTCGTTTAGGAAAAGATTACTGCCTCATATTGTAGACTTTCTGAGACCTGATTGACAGCATTGTGCGGCAGGAAGCCGGGGCAATCAGGGAGCAGCAAATGGACAAAATAGCGCAGTATCTGCGGCTGGCCGCGGTGTGTGGAATGACAGGAAAGCGCTGGCTGACCGTGGCGCAGCAGCTTGGCGATGCACCGGCAGACAGTGGGAAACTTATGCGGCTGGGGTTAGACGCTGCGCAGTGTCAGCAATACGCTGATCTGCCTGAAAAAACGATCACCGATGTGCAGCACTGGTTAGCGCGCAGTCCTGCCCATCATCTGATCACTGCGCTGGACGCCGCCTATCCTGCCCGGCTCAGGGAAACCAGTCGCTTTCCGCCGCTGCTTTACATCCACGGCGATCCGGCCGTCATCACTACCCCACAGCTGGCAGTCGTGGGCAGCCGGAACGGCTCACCCAATGGCCGTTACTGGGGCGAATGGTTTACCCGGCACCTGAGCCTCAGCGGGCTGACCATCACCAGCGGACTGGCGCGGGGGATTGATGGCGTTGCGCATCAGGCGGCACTGAGTACCGGCGGCAAAACGGTAGCCATATTAGGCAGCGGGCTGCAGCGGCTCTATCCCCGACAGCATGTCCGCCTTGCCGCAGAGATTGTTGAGCAGGGCGGTGCCGTGGTGTCTGAGTTTCCGCTGAACACCATTCCTCATCCGCTCAACTTTCCGCGTCGCAATCGGATCATCAGCGGCCTGAGTCTGGGCGTGCTGGTGGTGGAAGCCTCGCTGAAGAGTGGTTCACTGGTGACCGCTCGCTATGCGCTGGAGCAAAACCGCAATGTTTATGCACTACCTGGCGCGCTCGGCAACCCGTTAAGCGAAGGGGTCAACTGGCTGATTCAGCAGGGCGCCCTGCTGGTGGCACATCCCAACAACATTCTGGAGGATCTGGCTGGGGCACTGAACTGGCTGCCTGTGACACAGGATGACGAAATTTATTCTGAACCAGGTGACGATGCTCCATTGCCATTTGCTGATGTGTTGGCTAACGTAGGTGATGAGGTTACACCTGTTGACGTTGTCGCTGAACGTGCCGGCCAATCTGTGCCAGTTATCTCAGCTCAATTGCTGGAACTGGAGTTAGCAGGATGGATCGCAGCTGTACCCGGCGGCTATGTCCGATTGAGGAGGGCATGCCATGTTCGACGTACTCATGTACTTGTTTGAGACCTATATCCACAACGAAGCAGAAATGGGTGTTGATCAGGACAGATTGACAGATGACCTGACGGATGCCGGGTTCCATCGTGAAGATATTTACAGTGCGCTTAACTGGCTGGAAAGACTGGCGGATTATCAGGAAGGACTGGTTGCGCCAATTTTACTGACCAACGATCCGCTCTCTATGCGTATTTATACCGACGAAGAGAGTAAACGTTTAGATGCCGAAAGCCGCGGTTTCCTGCTCTTCCTGGAGCAGATTCAGGTGCTGAATCTGGAAACCCGTGAGATGGTCATCGAACGTGTCATGGCGCTGGATACCTCTGAGTTTGATCTGGAGGACCTCAAATGGGTGGTGCTGATGGTGTTGTTCAACATCCCGGGATGTGAAAATGCCTATCAGCAGATGGAAGAACTGCTATTCGACGTCAATGAAGGTATGCTGCATTAAATTTCCTTTCATGCATTTATCGCTATGAGTAAAGCTGCACTCTTCACCGTGCGTAAACAGGATCCCTGCCCCGCTTGCGGGGCAGAACTGGTTATCCGCTCGGGTAAACATGGCCCTTTTCTGGGATGCGCCAACTATCCGGCATGTGACTACATCCGGCCCTTAAAAGGGCAGGCCGATGGCCATGTGGTTAAAGTGCTGGAGGGCCACGCCTGTCCTGAATGCGGGGCCGATAAAGTGTTGCGGCAGGGCCGTTATGGCATGTTTATTGGCTGTAGCCACTATCCTGAATGCGGCTACAGTGAAACCATCGACAAACCGGACGAAACGACGCTGGCGTGTCCACAGTGCCACGAAGGCCGGCTGGTTCAGCGGCGTTCCCGTTATGGCAAAACGTTCCACTCCTGTGATCGTTATCCCGCCTGCCAGTTTGTCGTCAACCTGACGCCCGTGGCCGGGGTCTGTGCCTGGTGTCAGTTTCCGTTGCTGGTTGAAAAAAAGACAGCGCAGGGGGTTAAACGCTTCTGCGCCAGGAAAAGTTGTGGCAAAGCCATTGCTGAAGAGAATGAATAGATCATGGAAAATCAACACCTCGCCGATTCACTTGAGCGCTGCGTAGCAGAGCTGAATCGTCAGGCGGTCATCGCCTATCCCACTGAAGCCGTATTTGGTCTGGGCTGCGACCCTGACAGTGAATCTGCCGTCATGGCGCTGCTGGCGCTGAAACAACGCCCGGTAGAAAAGGGACTCATTCTGATCGCAGCTGATTATTCCCAGCTAGAACCCTATATCTCCGATCGCGAACTCTCTGTGATCCAGCGTGAGCGTATGTTCGCCTGCTGGCCCGGCCCGGTGACCTTTGTCGTCCCGGTTCCTCCCCAGACGCCCCGCTGGCTGACCGGACAGTTCGACTCGCTGGCGATACGGGTCAGTGACCATCCGGATGTGCAGGCGCTTTGCCGCGCATTTGGTAAACCACTGGTTTCAACCAGCGCCAATCTGTCAGGACAGCCTCCCTGCCGTACGGCAGAAGAAGTGTATAAGCAGTTTGGTGAGGACTTCCCGGTTCTGTCCGGGAAAACGGGGGGACGACTCAATCCTTCAGAAATCCGCGATGTAATCAGCGGCGAACTTATACGTCAGGGTTAACTCATGGATCAATTCGCCGTTTTCGGTAATCCGATCAGCCACAGTAAATCTCCGCTGATCCATCAGGCTTTTGCTGAACAGACTGGCATCGATCATCGATATGGCCGGATCTGTGCGCCGGTTGACGGATTTCGCGATGCGCTGACAACCTTTTTTGCACAGGGCGGTCGTGGCGCCAACGTGACCCTGCCTTTTAAACAGCAGGCCTGGGAGTTTGCCGATCAACTCAGTGAACGCGCGGCCCTGTCCGGCGCCGTTAATACGGTAAAAAAGCTCAGCGACGGGCAGATCCTGGGTGACAACACGGATGGTATCGGCCTGTTAAGCGATCTTGAACGGCTGAAGATGATCAATGCGGGCGACAATGTTCTGCTGGTGGGCGCAGGTGGAGCGGCGCGCGGTGTGATTCATCCTTTGCTTTCGTCAGGGGTGACGCTCACCGTGGTAAACCGTACCGCCGGACGGGCAGAGGAGCTGGCTGGCCTGTTCGCAAAGAGCGGCACTATCCGTGCAGCTGCGTTTAATCAACTGGCGGAACAGCGTTTCGACCTTATCATCAATGCGACTTCAAGCGGTGTAGAGGGGAAAACACCCCCTTTACCTGCAGAGCTGATCCATCCCGGCGTACGCTGCTATGACATGTTCTATCAAAGCGGGCTGACGCCTTTCCTGCTCTGGTGTCAGACGCAGGGAGCGCACGCTCTGGCGGATGGTGTGGGAATGCTGGTGGGGCAGGCGGCGCATGCCTTCTATATATGGCATGGCGTGATGCCGGAAGTTGCGCCGGTCATTGCTCAGCTGAAACAGGCTATGCAGCCATGAATCAGGCGATTCAGTTTCCTGACGATGAAACCTATGACGCTGAACGGGATGCCGTCTGCTTCCCGGTACTGGTTAACGGTATGCGGTTGATCTGTGCGATCAGCCGTATGTCGCTGACGTCACGCTTTGGCGAAGGGGAGGCGATGGCGCTGTTTCAGCACCATCGCTGGGATCTCGAAGATGAAGCCGAAGCGGCCATTCGTCAGGAGCGTGTTGATGCTCAGGGCTGGGTCTGGTTATCTCCCGCCAGGTAATCATTTTTCCAGCCGACATAGTTATTCGCCGAATAGCGTAATCCTTCCTTCTCCTGGTCGTTCAGCGGCCTGATCTGTCTGACCGGACTGCCCAGATAGAGATAGCCGCTCTCCAGCCGTTTACCTGGAGGGACCAGACTGCCTGCCCCAATCATGACCTCTTCTTCTACTATTACGCCATCAAGCAGAATCGAGCCCATCCCGATAAGCACACGATCGCCGATAGTGCAGCCATGCAGCATCGCTTTGTGCCCGACCGTGACATCCTCGCCAATAATCAGCGGGAAGCCTTCCGGGTTAGCGGCAGATTTATGCGTGACATGCAGAACACTGCCATCCTGCACATTAGTACGGGCACCGATGCGAACCTGATTCACGTCTCCCCGGATGACGACCAGCGGCCAGATGCTCACGTCATCGGCCATGATGACATCACCCACCACAACACTAGCTGGATCGACCATGACGCGCTGGCCAGTTTGTGGAAAGCGATCTTTATAAGGACGTAAGGCGGAAGTCATTGTGTTCTCCTTTATTCTGTTTTCTCAGCAGCCTGATGTGATTTTAGCCAGCTGACAAGCCTATTCTGGCCTGGATCGCTGGTGATCTCATCAATCTGGATCATTTATAACCGTTCAGAAAAAAGATCCAAAAAAAGGGTTGTGCTCTGAAACGGGACAAATTTAGTGTGCTGATATGGCTCAGTTGGTAGAGCGCACCCTTGGTAAGGGTGAGGTCCCCAGTTCGACTCTGGGTATCAGCACCAGTTAAGACACGAGTTCGGTAAAGAAAAGAATTTGCCTGGCGGCTGTAGCGCGGTGGTCCCACCTGACCCCATGCCGAACTCAGAAGTGAAACGCCGTAGCGCCGATGGTAGTGTGGGGTCTCCCCATGCGAGAGTAGGGAACTGCCAGGCATCAAATAAGAGAGAGCCCTTCGCGTATGCGAAGGGCTTTTTTCGTTGTGGCTGCAGAAAACGGAGTAGCGCCTTTTCCGGTTATCATTAGGAAGAAAAAGTGTCGTCGCCTCAGCCTGTGCGCCTGTGCTCCTGTGCTACCCAGCCCAGCCCAGCCCGAAACCCCTTTACTGACCTTTATTCGGGCCATAAAAAACCCGGCACCAGGCCGGGTTGTAAAATAGCGAGGGGTAGTGCCGGTCAGTGAATAACCTGAGACAGGAACGCCCGGGTCCGCTCCGATTTAGGATTCGCAAAGAACTCCTGCGGCGGAGCCATTTCAACGATCTCACCGCGATCCATAAAGATCACCCGGTCCGCAACGGTGCGGGCAAAGCCCATCTCATGCGTCACGCACAGCATGGTCATCCCATCCTCTGCCAGACCAATCATGGTATCCAGTACCTCTTTTACCATCTCCGGATCCAGTGCCGAGGTTGGCTCATCAAACAGCATAATTTTCGGCTTCATGCAGAGTGAACGGGCAATAGCAACGCGCTGCTGCTGACCACCCGAAAGCTGACCGGGGAATTTATGTGCATGTTCCGCAATGCGCACGCGTTGCAGATAGTGCATAGCCAGCTCATCGGCTTCTTTTTTAGGTATCTTTCTCACCCACGTCGGGGCCAGTGTGCAGTTCTGCAGGACCGTCAGATGCGGAAACAGATTAAAGTGCTGAAAGACCATTCCTACTTCGGTGCGCACGCGTTCAATGTTACGGATATCATCGTTAAGGTGAATACCGTCAACAACAATACGTCCCTGCTGATGCTCTTCCAGATGGTTAATACAGCGGATCGTGGTCGATTTGCCGGAACCAGAAGGCCCGCAAAGCACAATGCGTTCACGCGGCTTAACCTGCAGGTTAATGTCTTTCAGTACATGGAATTGTCCGTACCATTTATTCACGTTCTCAAGCGAAATCATCAACGCGTCGGAAGAGTGTGTCATAGAGTCAGTCATGTAAAACCTCAGTGCGATGTACGCCCGGTGTGAAAGCGCTTTTCCAGATACTGGCTGTAGCGCGACATGCTAAAACAGAAGATCCAATAGACCAGTGCAGCGAAGACGTAACCTTCGGTCGACATGCCCAGCCAGGTGGGGTCCACCGTGGCCTGCTGAACGCTGCTGAACAGATCGAAAAGACCAATGATGATGACCAGGCTGGTATCTTTAAACAGAGCGATGATGGTATTTACCAGCCCGGGGATGGTGAGCTTCAGTGCCTGTGGCAGGATCACCAGCATCTGGGTTTTCCAGTAACCCAGCGCCAGAGACTCAGCCGCTTCATACTGACCTTTCGGCAACGCCTGCAATCCCCCGCGTACCACTTCCGCTACATAGGCGGACTGAAACAGAATGACGCCAACCAGGGCGCGCACCAGCTTATCGATGGTGGTGCCTTCAGACATAAACAGCGGCAGCATCACCGACGACATAAACAGTACGGTAATCAGCGGCACGCCGCGCCAGAACTCAATAAAGATGACCGACAGCGTGCGCACCACAGGCATACGGGAGCGACGGCCAAGAGCCAGCAGAATCCCCAGCGGCAGTGCGCCCGCGATCCCAACCGATGCAATAATCAGCGTCAGCGTTAATCCACCCCACTGGCGTGTCTCAACGCGCTCCAGTCCCAGATAGCCGCCATACAGCAGAAACCAGACAATCACCGGATAGATGACGGCCCAGGCAGCAATATAGCGCCCGCGGAAGGGCAGGCTCTTCAGGAACATCGGCACAATCGACACCAGGCCAATGATCAGCGCCAGGTTGATACGCCAGCGCAACTCATGCGGATAGAGGCCATACATGAACTGACCGAAACGGGCATGGATAAAGACCCAGCAGGCGCCCTCTTTCGTACAATCGGCGCGGGTGGAGCCGATCCAGTTAGCCTGAAAGACCAGCCAGTTCAGCGCAGGCGGGATCACATGCCAGATTATCCAGATGCACAACAGCGTCAGTAACGTGTTAAACCAGCTGGAAAAGAGATTTTTACGCGCCCAAAGCCAGGCGCGACTGACCGGCGTCGTCGGGACGGGGGTCGTTTCATGCGTAGTTACAGACATAGTCATCCCGTTCTCTTAACGCTCAACCAGCGCAATTTTGCGGTTGTAGACGTTCATAAGCAGTGATATCAGCAGGCTGATGATCAGGTACACGCCCATCGTGATAGCAATCGTTTCGATGGCCTGGCCGGTCTGGTTCAGGACCGAGCCGGCAAACAGCGACACCATATCGGGATATCCGATAGCCGCGGCCAGTGAGGAGTTCTTCACGATGTTCAGGTACTGACTGGTCAGCGGGGGAATAATCACGCGCATGGCCTGAGGAATGATTACCTGACGCAGCGTCACCGGATTCGGCAGACCCAGCGAACGTGCGGCTTCGTGCTGACCGTGCGGTACCGACTGGATGCCGGAGCGAATCACTTCCGCAATAAACGACGAGGTATAGATCGACAGGGCCAGCGTCAGTGCCGCCAGCTCCGGTATCATTACCGAGCCACCACGGAAATTGAATCCGCGCAGCTGCGGCACATCCCAGTGCGTTGCGGCGCCAAACCCAAGATGCGCCAGAACCGGAAAAAGAATCAGCATCGCAACGGCGACAGGCCAGGTGCGACGTAACTCGCCGGTTTTCAGCTGATGCTGACGGTTGAAGCGGTAGAGACCATAGCTGATGGCTACGGCCAGAAGCAGCGCGATAACAAACGGCCAGCTCCCCGGAGCATAGGTCGGCCACGGCACATAGAGCCCGCGATTACTGACATAGGCCAGGTCAAACGCATTCAGCGCCTGTCGTGGGCCAGGCAGATTGCGCAATACCGCAAAGTACCAGAAGAAGATCTGCAGCAGTGGCGGGATATTACGGAAGGTTTCGATATAGATGGTCGAGAGCTTCCGCAGCAGCCAGTTGTCAGAAAGGCGGGATAATCCCACCGCGAATCCTAGAATGGAGGCGAAAACGATACAGAGTGCCGAGACCAGCAGTGTGTTGGTTAAGCCAACCAGAAACACGCGCGCGTAGGTGTCGTCCTCGGTGTACTCAATCAGATGCTGAACGATACCGAAACCGGCAGTGCGCTCGAGAAAGCCAAATCCTGATGTAATGCCGCGATTGGCAAGGTTGATAATGGTGTTATGCACCAGATAACCCACCACACCAAGCACTGCGATAACGGCAATGAACTGATAAATCCAGGCGCGAACCGTGGGATTACCAAATGAAAAATCCCTTTTCACGGTTGGGCGTTGTGACATGTTGAAACCTCAGTAACGAAAGCTGTGGCAGGGCACCGCAGAAGGCGGTGCCCGATTGGCGAGGTCTGTTAACGTACCGGCGGAGCGTACTGAATACCGCCCTGGTTCCACAGCGCGTTCTGACCGCGTGCGATCTTCAGAGCACTGTCTTTACCGACGTTACGATCAAAGCTTTCCTGATAGTTGCCCACCTGCTTGATGATGTTGTAGGCCCACTTATTATCCAGCTTCAGATCTTTACCAAAGTCACCCTCAGCACCCAGCAGATGCGCCATATCTGGCGTGGTCGGCTTGGCTGTCATCTGATCAACATTCTTCGAGTTGATACCCATCTCTTCCGCATTCAGCATAGCGAAGAGCGACCATTTCACGATGGTGAACCAGTCATCATCACCACGACGCACCAGTGGCCCCAGGGGTTCTTTGGAGATCACTTCTGGCAGCACAATGAATTCGTCCGGTTTGCCCAGCTTAATGCGCAGTGCGTAAAGCTGAGACTGGTCAGAAGCCAGGGTATCACAGCGGCCGCTGTCCAGCGCTTTGGCTGATTCATCTGAACGGTCGAAGGTGACCGGCGTGTACTGCATTTTGTTGGCTTTAAAGAAGTCCGCGACGTTCAGCTCGGTATCGGTGCCTGCCTGAATACAGACGGTCGCGCCATCCAGCTCTTTCGCACTTTTCAGGCCCGCTTTCTGGTGAGTCAGGAAGCCGATGCCGTCGTAGTAGTTCACGCCCGCAAACAGGAAGCCCATGCCGCCATCACGTGAGGAGGTCCAGGTGGTATTACGAGAAAGCACATCTACTTCGCCTGACTGCAGCGCGGTAAAACGCTCTTTCGCGGTCAGTGGGG
This sequence comes from Pantoea sp. Sc1, assembly GCF_000255315.1. Lineage (NCBI taxonomy): Bacteria > Pseudomonadati > Pseudomonadota > Gammaproteobacteria > Enterobacterales > Erwiniaceae > Pantoea > Pantoea sp. Sc1. Next base: position 453,192 of record NZ_AJFP01000001.1, on the reverse strand, counting down.
TGTATTTCACTTTGGTTGCATCGCCAAACACAGCAGCAGCCGTTGCCCGACACACATCCACATCGATACCGGTGAACTTGCCGCTGGCATCCGCATAGGAGAAGCCCGGCAAGCCGTCACTGATCCCACATTGAACAAAACCTTTTTTCTTAATTGCATCCAGTGTGGCGCCGGCGTGTGCTTGCTGAGTAACGGCAACCAGCGAGGCGGCAGCGATCAGCGTAGAGAGCATCATCTTTTTCATAAAGCATCCTGTGTGGCGGGATCGTATTGTTATGTTTGCGCACTTTAGTGTGCGTTTTCCTGTCTGTGGCGGTCAGCCATTCACGACTCTGCAAAGCTGATGCCAGGTTTGCAGGAGCCTGAATTTGTATGAAAGAACGGTTAATAATCGGAAGCACTTAGAAAGTTCCGCTAATATGGCGCACCAAAAGGAAGCAAAGCGAGTCGACCCGATCACATTTAGTGCAAATAGTTTCACTATATGGAAGCAATGTGAGCCTTCGCGCAGGCAGGCATGTATGAAGGAGACACGTTACTTTTTTAATGCGCGGAAAGTCACACACCCGGAGCGGAAGGGCGCTGTCAGGGGGCAGGGCATTCAGATCAGCCTGTAATCCCGGCTGGGAGGAGGAAGAAGAGAGGGCGAAATATCACGTCTGCGATTGCAACTATAGTTACCATATGAGAGGCAACTGTTTCATCCCTGAGGTCACCGCTTTGTGCCATACCGCACAAATAAAAACGCCAGCCCGAAGGCTGGCGTGATTAACAGACAGAACTCAGAATCAGTTCATGCCGTATTTTTTCAATTTCTTACGCAGCGTACCGCGGTTGATACCCATCATCAGGGCAGCGCGGGTCTGGTTGCCACGGGTATACTGCATCACCATGTCCAACAGAGGCTGCTCGACTTCAGCCAAAACCAGCTCATACAGGTCGCTCACATCCTGACCATTCAGTTGAGCAAAATAGTTCTTCAGTGCCTGTTTAACCGAATCACGCAAAGGTTTTTGAGTTACCTGATCCTGTGAGTTAACGGTAGAAACGGTCAGTACGTCAGAATTTACGCGTTGTTCGAACATAGTTCTTTCAGCTCTTTATTTCGTTACGCAAGATTTTCGAAGTATGCCTCCAACGCCTCCAGCTGTTCGCTGGCATCCTCAATGGCGTTGAATGTGCGCCGAAACTGGTCATTCGGGGCGTGCTCCTGCAGATACCAGGAGACGTGCTTTCGCGCTATACGGTATCCCTTGCCTGAACCGTAAAAGTCGTGCAGCTCACGTATATGCGAAACAAGCAAGCGCTTGACCTCTGCCAGTGGCAGCGGAGCAAGCAGCTCCCCAGTGTCCAGATAATGCTGGATTTCCCGGAAGATCCACGGTCTTCCCTGAGCAGCGCGTCCTATCATCAGAGCATCGGCCCCTGTATAGTCGAGCACCGCTCTGGCTTTATGCGGGTCAGTTATGTCTCCATTCGCGATAATCGGAATGGAAACACTCTGCTTAACTGTCCGAATGCTGTCATATTCAGCTTCTCCGTTGAACAGGCAGGCACGAGTGCGGCCATGTATCGTCAGAGCCTGTATACCGCAGCGTTCAGCCAATTGGGCAATCGCGACACAGTTCCTGTTTTCAGGATCCCAGCCAGTACGAATTTTCAGCGTAACCGGCACGTTCACTGCATTAACCACTGCGGAGAGAATGGACTCCACCACGGCGGGATATTGCAGTAAGGCTGACCCCGCCATTTTGCGGTTAACCTTCTTGGCAGGGCATCCCATATTAATGTCGATAACCTGTGCACCAGCCTCGACATTAATGCGTGCAGCTTGCGCCATTTCGCTGGGATCGCAACCGGCAATCTGCACGGCGCGAATGCCTGGCTCATCACTGTGAACCATGCGCAAACGAGATTTGTCACTGGCCCAGACTTCGGGGTTCGAAGACAACATCTCAGAAACTGCCATACCTGCGCCCATTTCGTGACACAGCGTCCTGAATGGCCTGTCGGTAATACCGGCCATAGGCGCCGCAATCAGTCGATTTCTCAGCTGGAGGTTTCCAATACGCATGAAGTCAGAATGGCCATACTGTGTCTGCAAGGCGGCGTATATTACGCATTTTTGCAGGAAGATGAAAGGCCAAACTTTGAACAATCAGCAAGAAAGATCAATGAAATCCGGGTGATGATCGGGTGTGTTTTTAATTACACTTTAATATCAATGATTTACTGATTTATGCTGAAATTGTGAACAAAAGTTTTTCCAGAAAAGTACGGCAATTCGCCAGATAAAAAACGTCACATGCCGTGATTAACGGTACAACTCTCCATGCCTGTCTGGAAAAGCCCGCAACTTACGCTGCGGGCTGGCTGATTGTGCTGTTTAGCCGCGTTGTGTCGGCTAGCGGCATCCCCGTGAGCTACGGCGGAGGCTGACTTCAGGATTTGATGCCGGTAATCCGGCACCACTCCTCTTTCACCGCAACCGGGTCAAGCGTGAACTGACTTTCATAGGCTTCGCAGACACCCTCCGCCTGACTCTCCAGCACGCCTGACAGGCCGAGGTGACCGCCAGACTTAGGCAGCACGCTGATCAGCGGTGCCAGCTCACGCAGCGGACCGGCCAGGATGTTGGCGACCACCACATCCGCCTGGAGGTTTTCAGGCTGCTGGTGGGGCAGATAGAGCGACAGACGATCGGACACGCCGTTGCGCTCAGCGTTGTCGCGGCTGGCCTGAATCGCCTGCTGATCGATATCAATACCGATTGCCTGAGCCGCGCCGAGCTTAAGCGCCGCGATCGCCAGGATCCCCGAACCACAGCCAAAATCGATCACCGTTTTGCCCGCCAGATCCAGCCCGTCAAGCCAGGTAAGGCAGAGGGAGGTTGTCGGATGCGTGCCGGTGCCAAACGCCAGGCCCGGATCGAGCATGACGTTGACCGCGTCCGGATCCGGCACATCGCGCCAGCTCGGACAGATCCAGAGGCGCTCACCGAAGCGCATCGGATGGAAGTTTTCCATCCACTCGCGCTCCCAGTCTTTGTCTTCGATCTGCTCGATCCGGTGACGAAAATCGGCGCCTAACAGCGGATGCTGCGCCAGCTCGGCGGTAATCAGGCTCATATCGGTTTCAGCATCGAACAGGCCGATAACATCGGTGTCGCCCCACAGGCGGGTCTCACCCGGCAGCGGCTCATAAACCGGGGTATCGTGCGTATCCTGGAAGGTCACTGAGACCGCACCGATATCCATCAGGGCATCGCTCAGCGTTTCCGCGTGTTCACCTGAGCTGTTAATTTTGATTTGAATCCACGGCATAACGTTTCTCTTTCCGTCAATGTTGCGGCGCGTCGACCGGTTGCGGCGCGCGTCCAAACAGGTTGCCCACTAAAAATGCCAGCAGGCTCAGAAGCAGCGAGGGCACGATGGGGTGAAAGCCCAGAATCTGCAGTTTCAGGCTCGCCAGAAACGTATAGCAGCCACCACCCACCACCATGCCGGTGATGGCACCTGCGGCATTGGCGCGTTCCCAGTAGAGACCGAGAACCAGCGGCCAGAGGAAGACCGCTTCAAGACCACCAAAGGCCAGCAGGTTAAGCCAGATAATCATATCGGGGGGGTTCCATGCCGCGATCAGCAGCAGGAGACCCAGGGCGAAAGTAATGGTGCCAGATAACAGTCGCAGCCGCGCCTCATTTTCCATCTGGTGCGGGGCGACCCGCAGATAGAGGTCTTTGATCAGCGTCGCCGACGCCTGAAGCAGCTGGGCATTAATCGTCGACATAATGGCAGCCATGGGCGCGGCCAGAAATAGTCCGGCCGCTAACGGCGGCAGCACGGTAATCATCAGGGTCGGAATGACGCTGTCCGGCACGGTCAGATTTGGCAGTACCGCCCGGCCAAGCGCACCGGCCAGATGCATGCCCAGCATCAGCACCACCACCACAATGGTGCCCAGAATGATCGCCCGATGGACAGCCTTACTATCCCTGTAGGAGATACAGCGCACCGCCGTGTGCGGCAACCCGATAACGCCAAAGCAGACCAGCACGATAAATGAGCTGAGGAAGGTTGGGGTGATAACCTCTCCCGGCCCCTGCGGTGAGAGCAGTGCGGGGTCGATGTCATGCAGTTTCTGAACCGCCGTGCTCAGGCCGCCCGCCTGATGAATCACCGCAAACAGCAGCAGGAAGGTGCCAATCAGCATCACAACGCCCTGCATGGCGTCATTAAGCACGCTAGCGCGAAAGCCGCCAAACGCGGTGTAGAGGGCGATCGTTCCGCCAAAAATCAGCAGGCCGGTGTCATACGGGATACCGGCAGCGGTTTCGAGCAGCCGCGCACCGCCAATAAACTGTACCGTCATGGCGCCGATAAACGCGATCAGCAGGCTCAGACTCGCCAGCCAGATCAGCAGCGGGCTCCGATAGCGCGCATAGAGCATGTCATTCAGCGTGACCGCATTGTGCTGACGCGCCAGGATGGCGAACTTTTTCCCCAGCACCCCCAGCGAAAGCCAGACAGCGGGCACCTGCACCATCGCCAGCAGCACCCAGCCCAGCCCATATTTATAGGCGGCACCGGGCCCGCCTATAAATGAGCTGGCGCTGATATAGGTCGTGGTGATGGTCATTGCCAGCACAAAACCGCCCATGGAGCGGCTGCCGAGGAAATATTCCGTCAGGAAACTGCCTTCACGCCGTTTGCGAACGGCAAATACCGACAGTGCGGCGATCAGCACCAGATAAATCAGCAGCGGCAGGATAATTTCACTGTTCATTTTTCTCCTCCAGCGGCATGTCGCGAAAAATCACCCGCACCATCAGCCAGCACAAAAAAATGAAGAACAGGGGGGCAAACAGGCAGGAGAGTTCAAACCAGCGCGGCAGACCGGTGATACCGGTGTCATTGCCACCCAGCCAGGCGGAAAGCCCCCAGACAGCGAGCCAGAGCAGGGTGAGATAGAGCGACCAGCGCGCCTCTTTATGTGCCTGTATAAAACGAGCATCCATGATTCAACCTTAACGCCCAGCGGCAAAAGAAAAAGGCCGGATTAACCGGCCTCTGACTGACTCAGCGTTGCAATTACTTCTCGTGCAAGCCGAGTTTTTTCTCCAGATAGTGGATGTTGGTTCCACCGTGCTGGAAATTCTCGTCGGACATGATTTTCATCTGCAGGTCGACGTTGGTCTTGATACCGTCGATGATCAGTTCCGCCAGGGCATTTTTCATGCGGGCAATCGCCACGTCACGCGTTTCGCCATAGGTGATCAGCTTGCCAATCATGGAGTCATAATAAGGCGGCACGGTGTAACCGGAGTAAATGTGCGACTCCCAGCGCACGCCAAAACCGCCTGGCGCGTGGAAGCGGGTGATTTTACCCGGGCTTGGCAGGAAGGTTACCGGATCTTCGGCGTTGATACGGCACTCGACCGCATGTCCGCGAATGATCACATCATCCTGTTTGATCGACAGTGGCTGACCAGCCGCAATGCGCAGCTGCTCTTTGATCAGATCGACACCGGTGATCATCTCGGTCACCGGATGTTCCACCTGAATACGGGTGTTCATCTCGATGAAGTAGAATTCACCGTTTTCATACAGGAACTCGAAGGTACCTGCGCCGCGATAGCCAATTTCGATACAGGCTTTGGCACAGCGGTTGCCGATAAAGCTGCGCAGTTCCGGCGTAATGCCTGGCGCTGGCGCCTCTTCGACTACTTTCTGGTGACGACGCTGCATGGAGCAGTCACGTTCGCCCAGATAGATGGCGTTGCCCTGACCATCGGCCAGTACCTGAATCTCGATGTGGCGAGGATTCTCCAGATACTTCTCCATGTAAACCATGTCGTTGTTGAAAGCCGCTTTGGCTTCCGCTTTCGTCATGTTGATGGATTGTTCCAGATCCTTGTCGCTGCGCACAACGCGCATACCACGACCGCCGCCGCCGCCGGACGCTTTGATGATGACCGGATAACCGATGCGCTGAGCAAAGGCACGGTTTTTTTCCATATCATCAGTCAGCGAACCGTCAGAGCCTGGGACGGTCGGGACGCCCGCTTTCTTCATCGCGTTGATCGCAGAAACCTTGTCACCCATCAGGCGAATGGTGTCCGCTTTCGGACCGATAAAGATAAAGCCAGAACGTTCAACCTGCTCGGCAAAATCGGCATTCTCAGAAAGGAAGCCGTAGCCTGGGTGAATCGCCACTGCGCCGGTGATCTCTGCAGCAGAGATCAGCGCCGGGATGTTGAGGTAACTTTTGACTGACTGCGCCGGGCCGATGCAGACGGTTTCGTCTGCCAGCAGCACGTGCTTCAGGTCACGGTCCGCGCTTGAGTGAACCGCAACAGTCTTGATGCCCAGTTCTTTACAGGCACGAAGAATGCGCAGCGCGATCTCACCGCGGTTAGCAATAACAATTTTATCCAGCATGATCTGCCCCGTTACTCGATGATAACCAGTGGCTCGTCAAATTCGACCGGCTGACCGCTTTCAACCAGAATGGCTTTCACCACGCCGGATTTGTCAGCTTCGATCTGGTTCATCATTTTCATGGCTTCGACGATGCACAGCGTATCGCCCGCGTTCACTTTCTGACCGACTTCCACAAAGGCTTTCGCATCCGGGCTCGGCGTGCGGTAGAAGGTGCCTACCATGGGTGAACGCACGATGTGACCGCTGATCTCAGCCGGTGCGGCTTCGGCAACGGCTGCAACAGGGGCCACAGCGGTGGCCAGCGCAGGCTGTTGTACCGGTGCAGCGTAAGCCTGCTGCATAACCGGGTAACCTGCGTTTGCAGGTGCGCGGCTGATGCGAACGGACTCTTCACCTTCAGAGATTTCCAGCTCAGAAATGCCAGACTCTTCAACCAGTTCGATCAGTTTTTTAATTTTACGAATATCCATGAGTGGGGTTCCGTACTCAGTTTGATTAATTAGTTTGAGACAGGCGTTTTACTGCCGTTTGTAAAGCCCATGTGTAGCCGTCAGCGCCAAGCCCGCAAATCACGCCAGCAGAGACATCAGAAAGATAGGAGTGATGACGGAAGGGCTCGCGTGCATGCACATTGGAGAGATGAACCTCGATAAACGGTATTTCTACCGCTAACAGGGCATCACGCAGTGCGACACTGGTATGGGTAAACGCGGCAGGATTAATGATGATGTAATCCACATTGCCTTTGGCCTCATGAATGCGATCAATAAGCTGAAATTCAGCGTTGGTTTGCAGGTGGCTCAACTCCACATTCAGCTGGTCTGCCTGATGCGTTAAATCGTCAACGATCTGACGCAGCGTGGTATGACCATACTTCTCAGGTTCACGCGTTCCCAACAGGTTCAGGTTGGGTCCGTTTAAAAGCAGAATATGTAATTTATGCGCCATCTTGCTGCCATCTCCCGCAATCATTGAGGCATCGCGTAAAATACCTTGCGAATCTCCATTTGTCACCTTTCACGGTGAAAAAGAAGACCCGACGAGCAATAAAGCCGGGCATTATATCCGTTTCGTGTCATTTCGCAGCAAAATACTGGTCTTATCTGCGAAGATGATCGGATGTGGCCTGCGGGCCACATCTTTTATCAGAAAACAGCAGCGGAAAACAACGGGTGAGAGCCTAGCGGGGCCACCATTTGAGAAACTTTTTGTAACGCCAGGCTAACAGTATTGCAGCAAGCAGGGCGTAGATAAGTGGCTGGGGTGACAGGATTTTTACCGACCAGATATAGTGAACCGGCACCAGGATCGCGACAAGATAGACCGCGTTGTGCAGGGTTTGCCAGCGTTTTCCCAGCCTGCGCTGCGCGCGCTGAAACGAGGTCACCGCCAGGGCCAGCAGGATAAACCAGCTGATGATGCCCAGCGTGAGATAGGGACGGGAGATCAGCTCGCTGCCCAGCAGACGCAGATTGTCCGCACCCAGCTCCAGCAGGTAATAGCTCAGCAGATGAAGAGAGGCCCAGATAAATGTCCAGACGCCCAGCAGGCGGCGGGTGCGGATTAGCAGCGGCTGTCTGCCGTAACGCGCCAGCGGTGAGACCAGCAGCGTTCCCAGCAGCAGTTTCAGCGCCATTCGTCCGGTAAAATGCTGAATATCTTTCGCCGGATCGGCACTCAGCCCGCCCTGCATCGCGGCAAAAATCAGATAAACCAGCGGCAGCAGGGCCGCCAGATGCAGGATCACCTTTAAACTGGTTATCTGTTTTAACGACAGGCGCACCACCTAGTAGTTCTCCCGTAAATCGAGACCGCGATAGAGCGAGGCGACCTGTTCGCCATAGCCATTAAACAGCAGGGTCGGCTGACGCTCGACCTTCAGGCTGCCGCCAGGGCCGATAAAGCGCTCGGTGGCCTGCGACCAGCGCGGATGATTAACGTGAGGATTCACGTTGGCGTAAAAACCATACTCATCAGCGGCAATCTGGTTCCAGGTCGTCGGCGGCTGATTGCTGGTCAGCGTGATTTTTACGATCGATTTGATCCCTTTAAAGCCATATTTCCACGGCACCGTCAGGCGAATCGGTGCGCCATTCTGCGGGGGCAGCGCTTTGCCATAGACGCCGGTCGTCAGTATCGTCAGTGGATGCATCGCCTCATCCAGACGCAAACCTTCGACATAGGGATAGTTGAGACCACCGCCAATAAAGCGATCTTTCTGGCCCGGCATCTGCTCAGGATCGTAAAGCGTCTGAAAGGCGACGAAACGCGCTTTGCTGGTGGGTTCGGCCAGCGAAATCAGTTTGTTCAGTTCGAAGCCAATCCAGGGCACCACCATCGACCAGGCCTCCACGCAGCGCATGCGATAGATCCGCTGCTCCATGGCGAACCGTTTAAAGATGTCATCCATATCCAGGGTCACGGGCTTCGCCACTTCCCCATCGATGGTCAGCTTCCAGGGCTCGGTTTTCAGCGTGCCGGCATTGGCGGCCGGATCGGCCTTATCCAGACCAAACTCATAGAAGTTGTTATAGCCGGAGACCTTATCCGCCGGGGTCAGGGTCAGCTCGGCCTGATACTGCGCCGGTTTAGTAAAGTCCAGCGGGCGGCCTGCCGGCGCTGGCGGGCGATCGTTTCCCTTGAACCAGCTGAGAATGTCGGCGTTTGCCACGCCAGGCACGCCGATGGCCGCGGCGCTCAGCCCCAGCGTTTTCAGCACCTGGCGGCGCTTCATATTAAAGATGCTTTCCGGCGTAACGTCGGCTTCAGTCAGGCAGGGTGTACGTTTCATGGGCCTTCTCCAGACAGATTCTTATCGACCAGCATGATGACTATCGCTGATGTCGGCCACTTTCGCTGCGAAAATGTGAAATTTCCTGGCTGGGCGGGGCGATGAGAATGCACTGAAAAGTGCCGGGGTTCACGTCAGCGAGACAATCCCGACGATATACTTCGGCTTCTGGCGTCCGGGCACTGCCGTCAGCGGTAAATTATGCTATTTTGCTCGCGTTTTCGTCAGGCTGACGGTACAAGGTTGGGTGATCCGGTTATCACCGCAGTAATACAGGCACAGGGATGCGATTAACCACAAAATTATCTGCGTTTATTACCTTTCTTAGCCTGCTGGCCATGTCACTGATGCTGGCTGGCTGCGCATTCAGTTTTTTCTGGTTCAGTCATCAGCGCGTGGAACATCGGGCACAGATCCTGGCGGTCCAGGTGGATCAGGCGATGCTCACCCAGACCCCGGATCAGCTGCATACCTGGCTCACGTCGATCATGCCAATCATGAATGCGGAGCAGATTTTACTGCACAACGGCAGGCAGACGCTCCTGACGCTCTCCCGCCATGAAAACCCGATGCTGGAAGATGAACCCAACCGCTTTATCCAGTTCGAGGTGCCGCTGATGCATCAGACCGGCTTACAGCTGCGGGTTGTCACTCTCGATCCTGCCAAAACCTGGCTACGCTCCATCACCGGCACCTCGACGCTGGGCATTCTGTTTACCATCATACTGGTCATGAGTCTGATGCTGCTGATGATGCATCGCTGGCTCAGCCGTCAGTGGCGTGGCATGGAGCATCTCGAAGTGCGGGCCGAGGCGATTATCAACGGCGAACGCGGCGTCATGCCGAAGCGCGGCGTGGATGAGTGGCCGCCCAGGGCGAGCCGCGCGCTGGATCTGTTGCTGGTGGATGTGCAGGAAGCCGCCGAACAGCGCGTGCGTATCGACACGCTTATCCGCACCTTTGCCGCTCAGGATGGCCGGACCGGCCTCAACAACCGACTCTTTTTCGACAATCAGCTGGCGACGCTGCTGGAAGATCAGGAAGATGTGGGCACCCACGGCGTGGTGATGATGGTGCGGCTGCCCGATCTGGATACCCTGCAGGAAACGCTGGAGCCCGCGCTGGTCGACGAGTATCTCTTTAACTTCGTCAACATGCTCTCTACCTTTGTGCTGCGCTACCCAGGGGCGCTGCTGGCGCGCTATTTCCGCAGTGATTTTGCCGTGCTGCTGCCGCATCGCAGCCTTAAAGAGGCGAACAGCATTGCCGACCAGCTGATCAACGCGGTGGATTCACTGCCGCCGATGCGTCAGGTTAACCGTGATGATTTGATTCACATCGGCATCAGCGCGTGGCACAGCGGGCAGACCGTGCCGCAGGTGATGGAGAATGCCGAAATGGCCACCCGCCGCGCAGCTTTACTGGGCGGCAACAACTGGACCAACGGTGCAGGCAATCCGCAGGACGCCGGGCGGGGGAGTGTACGCTGGCGTACCCTGCTGGAGAATACGCTCAGCCGGGGTGGTCCGCGGCTCTATCACAAACCTGCCGTCAATATTGAAGGCAAGGTGCAGCACCGGGTGATGCTGACCCGCATCTTCGACGGCGACAAAGAGGTGCTGGCCGCCGAATATATGCCGCTGGTGCAGCAGCTGGGTATGGCGGATGCCTGGGATCGCCAGCTGATGACCCGCATTGCGGCCCTGTCTGAACTCTGGCCGGAAGAGACCCTGGTCATCCCGCTGACGATGTCCTCACTCCTGCAACGATCCTTTGTGCTCTGGCTGCAGAACATGCTGCTGCAGTGCCCGAAAGGACAAAGAAAACGATTTTTATTTGAACTTGCCGAGGCAGATGTCTGTCAACACATCAACCGCTTAACACCAGTATTCCGTGCGCTTAAGGCGTTTGGTTGTCGGGTGGCGGTGAATCAGGCCGGTTTAACCGTGGTGAGCAGCGCCTATATCCGGCAGCTGCCGCTGGAGCTGATCAAGCTCGATGCCGGCCTGGTGCGCAACATTGAGCGGCGCACTGAAAATCAGCTGTTTGTGCAGAGTCTGCTGGAAGTCTGTAAATCCACCGGCATTCAGGTGTTTGCCACCGGTGTTCGCACCCGATCGGAGTGGCAAACATTAGTGTCGCTGGGTATAGCAGGCGGGCAGGGTGACTTTTTTGCCCCTTCGCTTCCGGTTAACAGTAACGTGAAGAAGTATTCCCAACGTTACCGTATTTGATGAATTGCCGTCCTGATGACGGCAATTAGCGCTTTTTTGTCATGTTAAGTCTCGTCTGCACCCATAACCCGACTGCCGGAAATGTTAAATTTTATGTCGGGAATGGAAAGGCGAAAGGCGGAGAAAAGCAGGAGTGATGGCGTCTGGTCGCCATTCTGCCGATTTCTGTTACGGGTTCAGATGACTTAAACGCAATCAGGCCTCTTTTTTCACCGAAGCAGAACGTTTTTGCGCCTTGTGGCAGCTTCGTGTGGTTGGTAAAGTAAGCGGATTTTATTTTCCGCCCCCAGCTTGCAGGATTATCCCTTAGTATGTTTAAAAAATTTCGTGGCATGTTTTCCAATGACTTGTCCATTGACCTGGGTACCGCGAATACCCTGATTTACGTAAAAGGACAGGGCATCGTGCTGAACGAGCCTTCCGTGGTCGCTATTCGCCAGGATCGTGCCGGTTCGCCGAAAAGTGTCGCGGCCGTAGGTCATGACGCCAAACAGATGCTCGGCCGTACGCCAGGCAATATCGCCGCTATTCGCCCGATGAAAGATGGCGTTATCGCTGACTTTTTCGTTACCGAAAAAATGCTGCAGCACTTCATCAAGCAGGTTCACAGCAACAGCTTTATGCGTCCCAGCCCACGCGTGCTGGTCTGCGTTCCCGTCGGTGCCACCCAGGTAGAACGTCGTGCGATTCGTGAATCCGCTCAGGGTGCAGGTGCGCGTGAAGTCTTCCTGATTGAAGAGCCTATGGCTGCCGCAATCGGTGCAGGCCTGCCTGTTTCCGAAGCGACCGGTTCAATGGTAGTCGATATTGGTGGCGGTACCACCGAAGTGGCGGTGATCTCACTGAACGGCGTGGTTTACTCCTCCTCTGTCCGTATTGGTGGCGATCGCTTCGATGAAGCTATTATTAATTATGTGCGTCGTAACTACGGTTCACTGATTGGTGAAGCGACGGCAGAACGTATTAAGCATGAGATCGGTTCAGCTTATCCGGGCGATGAAGTCCGCGAAATTGAAGTGCGTGGCCGTAACCTGGCAGAAGGTGTACCGCGTGGCTTCACGCTGAACTCCAACGAAATTCTTGAAGCGCTGCAGGAGCCGTTAACCGGTATCGTTAGCGCGGTGATGGTTGCCCTTGAGCAGTGTCCGCCTGAGCTGGCCTCGGATATCTCCGAGCGCGGCATGGTGCTGACCGGTGGTGGTGCGTTACTGCGCAACCTGGATCGCCTGCTGATGGAAGAGACGGGCATTCCGGTTGTGGTTGCTGAAGATCCACTGACCTGTGTGGCTCGCGGTGGCGGTAAGGCGCTGGAAATGATCGACATGCACGGCGGCGATTTGTTCAGCGAAGAATAATTGCCTCAACCGGTTAAGAACGCAACGATCATGCAGGGGAGTAGCATGTGAACCGGCGAAATCTGGCCGGTACAGTGCGTTCAGCCCAGGGAAGCGCGGTGGTCAGCCGCCGCTTCCTTACCCGTTGTCGAGGATCACGCAGATTATATGAAGCCGATTTTTAGCAGGGGGCCTTCCCTGCAGTTGCGTCTTTTCCTGGCGGTTGTCGTGGCGATTGCCATCATTATCGCCGACAGTCGTGTGGGGTCTTTTACCCAAATACGCAACTATCTGGATACGTCGGTCAGTCCGTTTTACTTCCTGGCGAATGGGCCACGTCAGCTGCTGGACGGCGTCTCAGAGTCGCTGGCATCCCGTCAGCAACTGGAGCAGGAAAACAAAGCGTTACGTCGTGAGCTCTTCCTGAAAAACAGTAACCTGCTAATGCTGGGGCAATATAAGCAGGAAAATGCACGCCTGCGTGAACTGCTGGGTTCACCGCTGCGTCAGGATGAGCAAAAGATGGTCACGCAGGTGATCTCTACCGGCACCGACCCTTACACCGACCAGGTGGTGATCGATAAAGGCAGCGTAAACGGTGTCTACGAAGGTCAGCCGGTCATCAGTGATAAGGGCGTGGTGGGGCAGGTCATCGCCGTCGGGCAGTTGACCAGCCGCGTTCTGCTGATCTGTGATGCGTCCCATGCGCTGCCGATTCAGGTGCTGCGGAATGATATCCGTGTGATCGCCGCCGGTAACGGCTGTACTGAAGATCTTCAGCTTGAGCATCTGCCGGGCAACACAGACATTCGCGTCGGTGATGTGCTGGTCACCTCCGGCATCGGGGGACGTTTCCCTGAAGGTTATCCGGTGGGTGTGGTCTCCTCTGTTAAAGTGGATACCCAGCGCGCTTACACGGTGATTCAGGCGCATCCGACTGCCGGTCTGCAGCGTCTGCGCTACCTGCTGTTGCTGTGGGGAGCGGATCGCAATGGCGATATGCCGTTACCGCAGGATGAAGTGCATCGCGTCGCGAACGAGCGTCTGATGCAGATGATGCCGCAGGTGTTACCGCCTGCCGGGGAGATGGGTCCGCCTGCGCCTTCTGCACAGATGGGCCCGCCGGCCCCTTCCGGTAGCAGCAGCGGACAGAGCAGCAGCACCACGCGTTCACGCGGGGGCCAGCCTTGAGTCGATATCGCAGCCAGGGACGTTGGGTCATCTGGCTCTCTTTCCTGGTTGCGCTGATCCTGCAGATCATGCCGTGGCCGGATGAGATCTACATGTTCCGCCCCTCATGGCTGCTGCTGATTCTGATCTACTGGGTGCTGGCACTGCCGCACCGGGTCAATGTCGGCACCGGATTTATGCTTGGTGCCATCATGGATCTGATCGCCGGGTCCACACTCGGCGTGCGTGCCCTGGCGCTCAGCATCATCGCCTACCTTATCGCCTTTAAGTTCCAGTTATTCCGCAACTTAGCGTTGTGGCAGCAAGCGTTAATGGTTATGGTGCTGTCACTGGCGATGGATGTCATCGTCTTCTGGGCTGAATTCCTGGTAATCAACGTTTCATTCCGACCTGAAATTTTCTGGAGCAGTGTTGTCGACGGTATTCTCTGGCCTTGGCTATTCTTGTTAATGAGAAAAATTCGTCGTCAGTTCGCTGTTCAATAAGGAAATTTATGGTAACCCTTTATCTTGCTTCCGGTTCACCGCGTCGGCGTGAGCTGTTAACTCAGCTTGGGCTGACCTTCGAGCGCCTTGTGACGGACGTTGAAGAGCAGCGTCAGCCGGATGAAGCGGCAGAGGCCTATGTGCGCCGTCTGGCCAATGACAAAGCACAGGCTGGCGTCAGACTGGCCGCGCAGGATCTGCCGGTGCTGGGCGCCGATACCATCGTGGTGCTGAATGGCAGCGTGCTGGAGAAGCCGCGCGATGCTGAGGATGCCCGCGAGATGCTGCGCAAACTTTCCGGACAGTCGCACCAGGTGATGACGGCGGTGGCGCTGGCCGATCGTCAGCAGGCGCTGGACTGCGTGGTGACGACGGATGTGACCTTCCGCACCCTGACCGCCACCGACATCGACGACTATATTGCGACCGGCGAACCGATGGATAAAGCGGGAGCCTACGGAATCCAGGGCAGGGGCGGAAATTTTGTCCGCAAAATTAATGGAAGCTACCACGCGGTGGTCGGATTACCTTTGGTTGAGACAGCGGAGTTACTCAGCCATTTCCAGTCACTGCGTGCCGTAAGGGGTCACCATGACGGCTGAATTACTGGTTAACGTCACGCCTTCTGAAACGCGGGTTGCCTATATCGACGGCGGCA
This sequence comes from Pantoea sp. Sc1, assembly GCF_000255315.1. Classification (NCBI taxonomy): domain Bacteria; kingdom Pseudomonadati; phylum Pseudomonadota; class Gammaproteobacteria; order Enterobacterales; family Erwiniaceae; genus Pantoea; species Pantoea sp. Sc1. The sequence continues at coordinate 438,056 of NZ_AJFP01000001.1, read as the reverse complement.
TCCTTCAGGAGATTCACATTGAACGTGAGGCGCGGCGCGGCATTGTGGGCAATATTTACAAGGGACGAGTAAGCCGTGTACTGCCCGGCATGCAGGCCGCCTTTGTCGATATCGGCCTGGAAAAAGCCGCCTTTCTGCACGCCTCAGACATCATGCCGCACACCGAGTGTGTCGCGGGTGACGAAAAGAAAAATTTTGTTGTTCGCGACATCGCCGAGCTGGTGCGCCAGGGGCAGGATCTGGTGGTGCAGGTGGTCAAAGATCCGCTGGGTACCAAAGGGGCCCGGCTGACCACCGACATCACGCTGCCGTCACGTTATCTGGTCTTTATGCCGGGGGCATCGCATGTGGGTGTCTCTCAGCGCATTGAGAGTGAAAAAGAGCGCGAGCGGCTCAAAGCGGTGGTGGCAGACTACTGTGACGACCTGGGCGGCTTTATCATCCGTACCGCCGCAGAGGGGATTGGAGAAGAGGAGCTGGCGCAGGACGCCGCGTTTCTCAAGCGTCTCTGGACCAAAGTCAGCGAACGCAAAAAGCGTAACCAGACCCGCTGCCTGCTCTACGGTGAGCTGGCGCTGGCGCAGCGTATTCTGCGTGATTTTGCCGGGGCCGCCCTGGATCGCATCCGGGTCGACTCCCGTCTGACCTGTGAAATGCTGGTGGAGTTTACTGCGGAATATATTCCGGAGATGGCAGGTAAGCTGGAGCTCTACAATGGCAAACAGCCTATCTTTGACCTGTTTGATGTCGAAAATGAAATTCAGCGTTCGCTGGATCGTAAGGTTGAACTGAAGTCGGGTGGCTATCTGATCATCGATCAGACCGAAGCGATGACCACCATCGACATCAACACCGGTGCCTTCGTCGGCCACCGCAATCTGGATGAGACGATCTTTAACACCAATGTGGAAGCGACGCAGGCGATTGCCCGCCAGCTGCGACTGCGTAATCTGGGTGGCATCATCATCATCGACTTCATTGATATGAATAATGAAGATCATCGGCGCCGGGTGCTGCATTCGCTGGAGAGCGCACTCAGCAAGGATCGGGTGAAAACCGGGATTAATGGTTTCTCGGCGCTGGGGCTGGTAGAGATGACGCGCAAGCGAACCCGTGAAAGCATCGAGCATATCCTCTGTCAGGATTGCCCGGTCTGTAAGGGACGCGGCACGCTGAAAACGGTTGAGACGGTCTGCTATGAGATTATGCGTGAGATTGTCCGCGTTCATCACGCCTACGATTCCGATCGCTTCCTGGTCTATGTTTCGCCGACGGTGGGGGAGGCGCTGAAAAGCGATGAGTCTCATGCCCTGGCGGAGGTCGAAATCTTTGTCGGCAAGCAGGTTAAAGTGCATGTCGAAGCGCTCTACACTCAGGAGCAGTTCGACGTTGTCATGATGTAACGCCGGCCCGCGCACTGGTTTCTCCGGCTGCCGGGCTGAAAAAACGCCCTTGTTTGGGATAAAATGCGTGTTTTACCGCTTTTGTCTGAAGACGGTCGGGTACGAGAGCCAACTATCCGTCGTTTGCGGAACACAAGGAGAGGCGTGAGTGAGGCAGTTGCCGAGGATTTTGTTACTGCTGGTCGCGGCAATCATCGTGATTGTCGCGCTGCTGGTCAGCGGATTGCGTCTGGTGATGCCGCATCTCGACAGCTATCGCAGCAACCTTCTGCAATTTATCTCCGATCGCAGCGGCGTTCCGGTCAGCGCCAGTCAGCTGCAGGGCAAATGGGAAAATTTCGGTCCCACCCTGCAGGTTCGCGATCTCAGCGTCGATCTCCACGAGAACGGCAAACTCACCATTTCACGCATCAATCTTGCCCTCGACGTCTGGCAATCCCTGCTGCACTGGCGCTGGCAGTTCCGCGACCTCACTTTCTGGCAGCTGCATCTCGACACGAATCGTCCCTTACTCGACAACGATAAAGAGAAAAACAGCTTCCGTCCGGCGCAAATCAACGAACTTTTCCTGCAGCAGTTTGACCACTTTGACCTGCGCGACAGCACCATCGGTTTCCGCACGCCATCCGGTCAGCATGCCGAGCTGGCCATTCCGCGCCTGACCTGGCTGAATGAGAAAACCCGCCACCGGGCAGAAGGGGAAGTGAGCCTGTCGAGCTTTACCGGCCAGCACGGTGTGGTTCAGGTGCGGCTCGATCTCAACGACAGCAACGGTTTACTGAATGACGGGCGTATCTGGATGCAGGCCGACGATGTCGATGTGCGTCCGTGGCTGGGTCGCTGGATGCGCGACAATACCCGGCTCGACAGCGCCCGCTTCAGTCTGGCGGCGTGGGTGAACCTGCGCGATGGCGACATCTATGCCGGCGATCTGCTGTTGCGTCAGGGCGGTGCCAGCTGGCAGGGCGAAAGCGGACCACACCGGATTGAGGTTGACGGGCTGACCGCGCATCTGTCGCGCTTCCGGAATGGCTGGGTGGTCAATGTGCCGCAGACCCGCCTCAGCACCGACGGCCAGACCTGGCCCGCCGGTCACTTCTCCCTGCTCTGGCGTCCTGAGGATAAGCAGATGTCGGGCACTGACGGCCAGCCTGAGGTCCGGGTGCGCGCCACACAGCTGGTGCTGCGTCATCTTGCCCCTGTTATTCCCCTTTTCGCACCGCTCTCTCCGGCGCTGTTTGAAAACTGGCAGAAGTTACAGCCACAGGGCACCGTTGAGGGACTGGCGCTGGATATCCTGTTAGATCAGCCAGAAAAGACCCGCCTGCAGGTGAAATGGCACGATTTCAGCTGGCAGCAGTGGAAGCTGCTGCCGGGCATCAGTCGGTTGAGCGGGGAGGCTCGCGGCAGTCTGAGCAATGGTCAGGTCAGTGTGGCGATGGGAAAAGCCACCGTCCCCTATGGTGACATGTTCCAGGCACCGCTGGAGATTAAACGGGTCACCGGGGCGCTGCGCTGGCTGCGCGATGAACATGGCCTGACGCTGGCGGGTGAGGATCTGGATCTGCAGGCGCGCTCACTCCGGGCGCGGGGCGACTTCAGTTATCAGCAGAACCGTGGCGCGGAGCCGCGTCTCGATATTCTGGCCGGTATCCGGGTCACGGATGCAGGCGATGCCTGGCGCTATTTCCCGGTGCCGCTGATGGGCAGGGGACTCACGCACTATCTGAGCGGGGCCGTGAAGGGGGGCAAAGTCGACAACGCCACGCTGCTGTTTGCCGGTAACCCGGCGCTGTTCCCGTTTAAACACAACGATGGCATGTTCCAGGTCTGGGTGCCGCTGCGCCAGGCAACCTACGCGTTTCAGCCCAAATGGCCGGCGATCAGCAATCTGGATATCGACCTCAACTTCCTGAATGACGGATTGTGGATGCATGCTCCGGTCGCCCGGCTGGGTGACGTCGAAGCGCACAACGTCAGCGCGGTCATCCCTGACTATCTGAAAGAGAAGCTGATCATCGATGGGGATATCCATGGCGAAGGCCCGCAGGTCGCGGACTATTTTCAGCAGACTCCGCTGAAGTCGTCGCTGGGTGCCGCACTGGAGCAGCTGCAAATCACGGGCGGCGTAGGGGGGCATCTGAATCTCGATATTCCGCTGGACGGTAAGCAGGTACACGCGCGCGGCAATGTCGATCTGCATAACAACTCTCTGTTTATCAAACCGTTAAAAACGACTATCGCTAACCTCTCTGGCCGCTTCCGTTACGATAACGGCAATCTGGCCAGTGAAGATTTGCAGGCGAACTGGTTTGGTCAGCCCCTGGGCGTCCGGTTCAGCACTACCGAGAACCCGGATGATTTTGGCGTTAACGTTAAACTGCAGGGCGACTGGCAACCGGCCAGAATCAGCCCGATTCCGGCCGCCGTCAGTAAGCAGCTGGGCGGACATCTGCCCTGGCAGGGGAACGTCGATATCACGCTACCCCATCATGGCGGAGCGCGCTATGAAGTTGCCCTGAACGGCAATGCAAAAGAAGTGAGTAGTCGCTTACCTGCACCGCTCGACAAGAAAGCCGGTGAGACGATGCCGGTTACCATTGAGGCCAGCGGCGACCTGAACCACTTCGATCTCAGCGGCAGCGTCAGCGCAAACCACCGTTTTAACAGCCGCTGGCTGCTGGAGCCGACGCTGCGCGTGGATCGCGGCATCTGGCTGAATGATGCCCAGAAGAAACCCGCGCTGCCTGACCATGCCGGAATGGTGCTGAATCTGCCTGCGCTGGATGGCGAAGACTGGGTCGGGATGCTGGCAGCCGGAGGCGCAACGGGCGGCAGGTCGTCAGGTGGCGGCAGCGATTTCCAGACCGGCGGCGTGACGCTGCCCGGCAATATCACGCTGCGCAGTCCGGCGGTCACGCTGGCGGGGCAGCAGTGGCATGAGGTTGAGGCGACGCTGGCACAGCGTTCAGCCGGCAGTGGCAACGTCAGCGTCAGGGCGCAGGAGCTGCGTGGTGAGCTGTCGATGGCACCACAATCCCCGTGGCAGGTGAATCTGGATTACCTTTATTACAATCCGCAGTGGAACAGCGAGACGACGAGAGGCAGCAAAGCGAGCACTCAGCAGGCCAGTAATATTAATTTCAGTCAGTGGCCGGCTCTGCAACTGCGCTGTAAAGAGTGCTGGGTACTGGGGCAGAAATATGGTCAGGTCTCTGCGATGCTGCAACCCAAAGGGGATACGTTAGCGCTTACTAACGGCAAGGTGGATACCGGCAGTTCACAGCTGAAAATCAGCGGGGAGTGGGTAAATCGCCCGAACGACCCGCGCACCTCGCTGAAGGGCACGCTGAAAGGTCCTAACATCAATAATGCGACCAACTGGTTTGGTGTGAATACGCCGCTGCGTGATGCGCCATTCGACATTGCCTATGACCTGCACTGGCGGTCGGCGCCTTGGCAGCCCTCCGCAGAGACGCTGAGTGGCACCCTGAAAACACACTTTGGTAAAGGCCAGATTGCGGATGTGGACACCGGCACGGCTGGCAAGATCCTGCGACTGGTGAGCTTTGATGCATTGCTGCGCAAGCTGCGCTTCGATTTCAGCGACACCTTTACCAACGCGTTCTACTTCGATTCGATTAATGGCACGGCCTGGATCGAGAATGGCGTGATGCGCACCGATAATCTGCTGGTGGATGGGCTGGAAGCTGACATCGCTATGCAGGGCAATCTCGACCTGGTGAAGCGTCAGATCGATATGGAAGCGGTGGTGGCGCCGGAGATCTCCGCCTCCGTGGGTGTCGCGACCGCCTTCGCGATTAACCCGGTGGTGGGCGCGGCGGTTTTCGCCGCCAGTAAGGTGCTGGCTCCCTTGTGGAACAGGATATCGTTGCTGCGTTATCACATCAGCGGGCCGCTGGATAAACCGGAAATCAATGAAGTGCTGCGTAAATCGCGTGAAACAGACAACAAGTGAATTTGACGCCGTACCGGAATTACCGCAGGCTATGATTATCTGAGCACATAATGAGTGAGAAACGATGACTCTGAACCTGGTAAGTGAGCAGTTACTGACTGCTAACGGCATTAATCAGCAGGACCTATTTTCCCTGTTAGGGCAGCTTTCAGAACGTCGTCTGGATTATGCCGATCTCTATTTTCAGTCCAGCTTCCACGAATCCTGGGTGCTGGAAGACAAAATCATTAAAGATGGCTCTTACCATATCGACCAGGGCGTGGGCGTTCGCGCGGTCAGCGGTGAAAAAACCGGCTTCGCCTATGCAGACCAGATTACGCTGAATGCGCTGCGTCTCTCCTCTGACGCCGCTCGCAGCATTGTCCGTGAACAGGGCAACGGCAAGGCACATACACTTTCTGCCGTCATGAACCGTTCGCTTTACCCGGCGGTCGATCCGCTAAACAGCCTGACGCGTGAAGAGAAAATTGCGCTGCTGCATCGCGTTGACCAGGTGGCCCGTGCGGCGGACCCGCGCGTGCAGGAGGTCAATGCCAGTCTGACCGGCGTTTACGAGCAGGTGCTGGTGGCTGCGACGGATGGCACGCTGGCGGCGGATGTCCGTCCGCTGGTGCGTCTCTCTGTCAGCGTCCAGGTGGAAGATCAGGGTAAGCGTGAGCGCGGCGCCAGCGGCGGCGGTGCACGCACCGGTTATGCGTTTTTCCTGGCCGATGAGAATGGCGAAGTGCGTGCAGACGCCTGGGCGCGTGAAGCCGTTCGCATGGCGCTGGTTAATCTCTCTGCCGTGGCGGCCCCGGCGGGCGCATTGCCGGTGGTGCTGGGCGCGGGCTGGCCTGGCGTGCTGCTGCATGAAGCGGTGGGGCACGGTCTGGAAGGCGACTTCAATCGCCGTGGCACCTCCGTGTTCAGCGGTAAAATCGGTCAGCAGGTCGCGTCAGAACTCTGCACCGTGGTGGATGACGGCACCCTTGAAGGGCTGCGGGGTTCACTGGCGGTCGATGACGAAGGCGTGCCGGGTCAGTACAACATGCTGATTGAGAATGGCGTGCTGAAAGGCTACATGCAGGACAAGCTGAATGCGCGACTGATGGGCGTCAGCCCGACCGGTAACGGTCGCCGCGAATCCTATGCGCATCTGCCCATGCCGCGTATGACCAACACCTATATGCTGGCCGGCAAATCAACGCCGCAGGACATCATCGAAAGCGTTGAATATGGCATCTATGCGCCCAACTTTGGTGGCGGTCAGGTGGATATCACCTCCGGCAAGTTTGTCTTCTCCACCTCAGAGGCCTATCTGATTGAGAAGGGCAAGATCACCAAACCGGTTAAAGGTGCAACCCTGATCGGCTCCGGTATTGAAGCGATGCAGCAGATCTCGATGGTCGGCAATGACCTGGCGCTGGATAAAGGCGTGGGCGTCTGCGGCAAAGAGGGGCAGAGCCTGCCGGTCGGTGTGGGTCAGCCAACGCTGAAGCTGGACAAACTCACCATCGGCGGCACCGCCTGATGTGACCCCGACAACCCGCCCGCTGGCGGGTTGTCAGCTTTTGCGGTGCAGCTGATACTGTTCCGCAACCTGCTCAAAATAGCCGGTCAGATAGTCGATACAGACCTGTACCTTGAGCGGCAACTTATCCTTCTCGGTATAGAGCGCATAGACCGGTCGCGGATCGGACTGATATTGCGGAAAGAGAATATCGACCTCACCTGCGGTGATCTCATCAATCACCCACATCATCGGCACATAGGCGATGCCGTTACCGGACTTCAGCCAGCGTAACAGCGTCAGCGAATCATTGGTGACAAACCGTCCCTGCGGTGCCAGCCGGGTGACGATGCCTTCTGGCGCAATCAGCTCGAAGTTGTTGTCGGGCCGAACGCTGTATTCCAGCCAGGAAAAGTTATCAATATCCCCCGGTTTCTCCGGCGTGCCATGCTGCGCCAGATAGCTCCTGGCGGCGCACACCACCATCGGCATCGCGCCAAGGCGACGTGAAAACAGGCTGGAATCTTTTAAGGCCCCGACCCGAATCACCAGGTCCAGACCGTCCGCGATCAGGTCCGGAGCGGGGACGCCGGTCACCAGGTTTACGCTCAGCCCCGGATAGTCGCGCAGCATATCGCTGGTCATGCCCGCTAACACGTTCTGTGCCATGGTTGAGGAGCTGCCGATACGCAGCACCCCAATGGGCGTGTTGTTAAACGCATAAAGCTGTTCATGCACCTGCGTCGCTTCCGCCAGCATACGGCGGCAGCCCTGATAGTAGATTTTGCCCGCTTCGGTGAGCCCGATACTGCGGGTACTGCGATTCAGCAGCTTAACCTGTAACGTATCTTCCAGCTTTGCGACGATCTGGCTGATTGAGGAGACACTCAGATGAAGCTGACGCGCCGCAGCGGTAAACGAACCAAGTTCGACCACTTTGGCGAAGACAGACATGCCCTTCAGTCGTTCCATTATTTACTCTGGCTTAAAAGTGATTTAGATCACATTCTGTAGAAAACTTATAGTCAGGCGCGTTATTATAAGCGCGCCGGGGTATCTCCCGGTGACTCTTCATTGCCTGATGCCCTGTGATGATACGCTATTATTAAGCCAGCTGCGGTTTGTATCGCGCTGTCAGCTGGGTTTGCTGTGACAGCTGAAAAGGCAAAGGAGACTCCCGGCAAGGTTGAACTAAGGATTTCTGATGAGTGTGCTTCCGGTATTTGTCATGTTTGGGCTCTCGTTTCCGCCCGTATTCATCGAACTTATTCTCTCACTGATGCTGTTCTGGTTAGTGAAACGTGTGCTGACGCCGAGCGGTATTTACGATCTTGTCTGGCATCCGGCACTTTTTAATACAGCGCTTTACTGCTGTGTGTTTTACCTTGTCTCCCGTTTATTAGTCTGAGGTTTAAGTGAAAGCACTCATAAGAAAAATCGCGCGTTACGCGATTACACTCCTGCTGGTTATCATTGCTGTGGTTATCATCTTCCGTGCCTGGGTGTTCTATACCGAATCCCCCTGGACGCGTGATGCGCGCTTCGCGGCAGACGTAGTGGCGATCTCACCTGACGTGACCGGCCTGATCACTGATGTTCCGGTGCACGACAACCAGCTGGTGAAGAAGGGCGACACGCTGTTTGTGGTTGACCGTCCACGCTATCAAAAGGCGCTCGAGCAGGCTCAGGCAGACGTGGAATATTACCAGGCGCTGGTGAGTGAGAAACGGCGCGAAGCTGGCCGCCGTAACCAGCTCGGCACTTCGGCGATGTCGCGCGAGGCGATTGAGCAGTCCAACAACGATCTGCAGACCAGCGAACATCAGCTGGCGAAATCGGTGGCGACACGCGATCTGGCGAAGATCGATCTGGAGCGCACCACCGTGAAAGCGCCCTCCGATGGCTGGGTCACCAACCTGAATGTCTATCAGGGCGAGTTCATTACCCGCGGCTCTGTGGCGGTCGCCCTGGTGCAGCAGCACTCCTACTATGTGCTGGCCTATCTGGAAGAGACCAAGCTGCATGGCGTAGAGAAGGGCTTCCGTGCGGAAGTGACGCCACTTGGCAGCAACATTGTGCTGCGGGGGACCGTAGATAGTGTGGCGGCCGGTGTCACCAACAGCAGCAGCTCGGTTGACAGTAAAGGTATGGCAACGGTCGATTCCAACCTGGAGTGGGTCCGTCTGGCGCAGCGTGTTCCGGTGCGCATCCGTCTGGATCAGCAGCCCGGCAACCGCTTCCCGGCCGGGACAACGGCTACCGTGGTCATTACCGGTCAGGCTGATCGTCAGCCTGAGCAGGTTTCACCGATGGTCCGCCTGTTTAATCGCCTGCGTGAGTTTGGTTAAGAGGGCGATATGATTGAGTTCCTGCGGTTCCCGGTAAAGCTGACCTTTGCGCTGGTGTTAGCGCTGATGGTCGGCTTTCACTTCAACCTCGAAACGCCGCGCTGGGCGGTGATGACTGCCGGTATTGTGGCGGGCGGCACCGCGTTTGCAGCGGGGGGCGATCCCTATTCGGGGGCGCTTCGCTATCGTGGCGTTTTGCGTATTATCGGGACCTTTATCGGCTGTATCGCCGCGCTGACCATCATGATTGCCACCGTTCGTGCGCCGGTTGTGATGCTGCTGCTGTGCTGCATCTGGGCAGGGCTCTGCGTCTGGCTCTCTTCACTGATTAAAGTTGAAAACTCTTACGCACTGGGACTGGCGGGCTACACCGCGCTGATTATCGTGGTGACCGCTGACGCCAGCGGCGGTCTGACCCTGGTGCCGCAATATGCGGTCGAGCGCTGCAGTGAAATCGTGCTCGGCATTCTGTGTGCCATTCTGGCCGACATGATCTTCTCACCGCGCTCGATCAAAAAAGTGATCGATGCGGAGGTCGACTCGCTGCTGGTGGCGCACTATCAGCTGCTGCAGCTCTGCGTCGCCCACGGTGACAAAGAGGAGGTCGATAAAGCCTGGAGCGCGCTGGTCCGGCGCACCACTGCCCTTAACAGCATGCGCAGCCAGCTGATGATGGAGTCGTCACGCTGGAAGAACAGTAACCGCCGGCTGCAGATGCTTAATACCCTGTCGCTGACCCTGATTACGCAGGCAGCCGAAACCTTTCTGATCCAGAATTCGCGTCCGGACTACATCCCCCCTCAGTATCGCCTGATGATTGAGAAGCCTGCCACAACGGTTGACGAGGTGCACAAGCGGATGAAGGTGATGCGGCGGGTGATGGGGGCCAGAGACAAAACGGCCCCGGTGACGCTGAGCAGCTGGGTGGGTGCCGCGACGGAATATCTGCTGCTGCTGAAAGGCATCCGAAGTAACAGCCGGATCACGTCGCTGGAGGAGGAGATCCTGCAGCGCGAGGTGGTGATTCAGGCGCGCTCCGCCGAAACACACCATGCGATGATCAACGGTATCCGCACCTTTGTGGCGACCGCGCTGGGCTCTCTGTTCTGGCTCTACACCGGCTGGACGTCGGGCAGCGGCTGTATGGTCATGCTGGCGGTTATCACTGCACTGGCGATGCGGATGCCTAATCCACTGATGATGGCAAAAGATTTTCTCTACGGCATGACGGTTGCGGTGCCGCTGGGCGCGCTCTACTTTATGTATGTGCTTCCCTCGACCCAGCAGAGCGCACTGCTGCTCTGCATCGCCATCGGCCTGCTGGGCTTTATCGGTGGCATCTTCATTCAGCGGCGTCAGCTCGGCACGCTGGGGGCGCTGATTGGCACGCTTAACGTGCTGGTTCTCGATAATCCGATGCAGTTCCACATCAATGTCTTTCTCGACAATGTGCTCGGCCAGGTCATCGGCTGCTTTGTGGCGATGATGGTTATCCTGCTGATTCGAGATAAATCGAAGGCCCGTACCGGCCGTAAGCTGCTGAACCGCTTCATGTACGCAGCGGTTTCGGCCATGACGACTAATCAGGCGCGTCGGCGTGAAAACCATCTGCCGGCCCTCTATCAGCAACTGTTTCTGCTGCTGAACCTGTTTCCGGGCGATATCAATAAATACCGTATTGCCCTGACGCTGATCATCGGTCATCAGCGGCTGCGTGACGCAGACATCCCGATCAACGCGGATCTCTCTGCTTATCACCGGCAGCTGCGCTATACCGCTGACCGGGTCATCTCTGCCAGCAGCGATGACAAGCGGCGCTACTATTTTGAACGCCTGCTGAAAGAGCTGGATCTCTATCAGGAGAAACTGGTCCATTACGAGGCGCCTGTCAGCGTTACGGAACCGGTAAAACGCCTGGCCGTGATGCTGGATAAGTACCAGAACACGCTCATCCAAATCTGAATCTGGCCGCTGCGATCGGCAGCGGCCTGCGCAATCCCCGCCCGTCACAAAATCTGTCGCTTTTGCCAACTATACTCTTCAGACGGAAGCGTAAAACTGACAGGAGCGAATCAATGACATCACTGCAACAGAGCGAGCTGTTTCAGACCGGCTATCTGGCAGACGGCCAGTGGCACCCGGCGACATCCACCTTTGACGTAACCAATCCGGCAACCGGCGAGGTCATTGCACAGGTCGCAAAAGCGGGCAAGGCTGAAACGGAACAGGCGATTGCCGCAGCAGAACGCGCCTTTCCCGCCTGGCGTGCGCAGACGGCAAAAGCGCGTGCTGAGATTCTCACTCGCTGGTACCAGCTCATCATTGAGAACAAACGCTGGCTGGCCGAACTGATGACGACGGAACAGGGCAAGCCGCTGAAAGAGGCGGAGGGCGAAGTGGAGTATGCCGCCAGTTTTATCCAGTGGTTTGCCGAACAGGCGAAGCGAGCCAATGGCGAGATCATTCCGCCCGCCAAAGCGGGTTCCCGCATCCTGGCCACCCGCGAACCGATTGGCGTTGTGGCCGCCATTACACCGTGGAACTTCCCGATGGCGATGCTGACCCGCAAGCTGGGACCCGCACTGGCCGCGGGCTGTACCGGCATCATCAAACCCGCCAACAACACGCCACTCTCCGCCTTTGCCCTGCTGGCCCTGGCGAAACAGGCTGGCGTCCCGGATGGCGTGCTGAACGCCGTAGCGGGTGACACCCATGCCATCAGCGACGCCATTATGGCCAGCAAAGCGGTGCGGAAGATTTCGTTCACCGGTTCAACCCAGGTGGGCAAGCTGCTGATGCGCAATGCCGCCGAAACCATGAAGAAAGTGTCCATGGAGCTGGGCGGTAACGCGCCTTACATCGTCTTTGACGATGCCGACATCGATGCCGCCGTACAGGGTGCTATTGCGAACAAATTCCGCAATGCGGGTCAGGTGTGCGTCAGTGTAAACCGTTTCTACATCCACAACAGTGTCTACGATCGTTTTACCACGCAGCTGGCCGCAGAGGTGAACAAGCTTAAGGTGGGTAATGGTCTGGACGAGGGCGTGATTGTCGGGCCATTGATTGAAGCGTCGGCGGTGGAGAAAGTGGAGCAGCACGTCAATGACGCGCTGGCAAAAGGCGGCAAACTGCTGGCAGGCGGCGAGCGCCATGCGCTGGGCGGCAACTTCTGGCAGCCAACCGTAATTGCCGAAGCACACGAAGGGATGCAGCTCGCGCAGGAAGAGACCTTTGGCCCGGTTGCCGCCTGCTTCCGCTTCGATGATGAAGATGAGGTGATCCGCCGCGCCAATGATACGCCATTTGGCCTGGCCGCCTATTTCTACACGCAGAATCTGCAGCGGGTGTTCCGCGTTTCAGCGGCGCTGGAAAGCGGCATGATCGGCATTAACGAATGTGCCGTTTCAACCGAGCTGGCACCCTTTGGCGGCGTCAAAGAGTCGGGTCTGGGCCGTGAGGGGTCGGTACTCGGCATGGAAGAGTATCTGGAGGTCAAAGCGCTGCATCTGGGCGGTTTGGGCTAGCAGAAGGGCACGGGCGGCGAGGGTCGCCCGCAGACGGAGCATGGGAGCCGTCAGCATGAAAACCGAGCGTTTTGATTTTAATGAGATTGTCGACCAGGCCCATTTTTTCCGCCAGTTCAGCGAGCGATTTGCGCTGGATGAGCGTCGCATCTGCGATCTGGATGGGTTATGGGATGTGGTGACGGGGGATCTGCTCCCGATGCCGCTGGAGATTGAGTTCATCAATCTGGGCAGAGGACAGCGACGGCGTTATGGGGCCCTGATTTTACTCTTTGATGAAGCTGAAGAGGAGCTGGAAGGTCAGCTTCACTTTAACGTCAGATGAAAAAAGGCCCCGGCGAGCGGGGCCAAAGGGTTCGTCATGATAGTGACGAGGAATTACTTATAAAGCTGTGCGGTGATGTGGTAGTTATCACCGGTGCGCGCCTCGATCACTTTATAGGCGCTGGCACCCTGTTCATCGGCTTTCTGAGACAGTTCAGCGCGATAATCCATCGGTGCGCCCGCAGTACCACTGATGGTTACGGTGCCCGCAGGCTGCAGGTTCTGCGTCTGATCGCCGGTTACCAGCTGCGCGGCGGAAGCGCCGAAAGCCATAACGGAAAGCAGACTGACTGTAGCGATGGTTGTTTTGATGTTCATGTTCGTCTCCTCATTACATTCAACAACCTGCGGTTAATCATTGGTGCGGGTCGTCGATATTTTCAACGCCATAAGGCGTCATCACAGTGAATTATTTATACAGCTCAGCGGTCACATGCCAGGTGTTGTCCTGGTTGTTTTCGATGATGCGATAGTGGCTTGCGCCCTGCGCATCCGCTTTCTCCGACAGAACCTGACGGATATGCGTCTGGTCGCCGTTACGGCCCGCAATGCTGATGGTCTGGTTCATTGACTGCAAACCCTGCGCCTGTTCATTAGAAACCAGGCTGGCGGCACTGGCACCTGCTGAAAACAGGGCGATGCTCAGTGCAGCGATGGCAAGTTTGGTTTTCATTTTCTGCTCTCCTGAAATTCTGCTTACGCTCTCCGGCACGCGGCTTATCGCATCAGCCGGAGTGGGGCGACGCCTTAGTTATAGAGCGCGGCGGTCGCGTGATAATTGCCGTTGTTGTAAGCCTCAATGACGCGATAGGCTTTTGCGCCCTGCTGATCGGCTTTGTCGCTCAGTTTCTGTCGGATATCCATCGGTGAGCCCGCTACACCGCTGACACTGATGGTGCCGACAGCCTGCAGATCCTGTGCCTGAGAGGCGGTGATAGATTCTGCTGCCACAGCACCGAATGACAGGGCAGAGAGCACGCTAAGAGCAGCGATGGTAGTTTTTACGTTCATGAAATTTTCCTCGTCGTCTGTTTTTATCTTTTTAGTTAGTGTGATTTGCATCACGAAAAGAAGTATAGGACTAATAACGTCAGAAATTAATACCTCGCTAATAATGTTTTTTTGTGATTCTTTATCCTTATGGCTACTTTTAATAACCGGACGTTATAAAAACAGGGTGAAAAATGAGCTTTGAGCGTGTTTTAACAGCAGAAACAAGGGGATAAATGACTTTAACGTTTCGTGCGAAAGAAGGTGGTATATCGGGCTGGTGTTTGATCTGGATCCGGGCAATGCGGCCGGATTAGTGATGTAAAGCAGTGTAAAATAGCGCAAAATGTGAAGCAGACGACGCTATCTGACCACCAGCCTGCTGCCTGAAAACGGGGGCAAGCCTCGCAGAACGGCAGTCACGAGAGGAGCGCGTAACGGGAAGAGGAGAAGCGCAAACCGCAGAGAAAGCGCGGGCAGAGAGATGAACTGACGACCAGGCGCAGGATGGCCGGCCGCCAGTCAGCGATCAGAGTTCCTGTTCAAACAGGTTGAGGATCGCGCTATGCAGTTGCTTGACCGTGAAGTCACGCGCACGGGTAATAAAGATGGTGTCATCCCCGGCAATGGTGCCAAGAATTCCTTCCGACTTTCCTAATGAATCCAGCAGGCGTGCAATCAGCTGTGCTGCGCCCGGACTGGTGTGAATGACCACCAGCGCATCGTTGTAGTCGATATCCAGCACCAGGTTTTTTAACGGGCTGGTGGTCGTCGGCACACCCAGCTCGGCAGGCAGGCAATAGACCATTTCCATTTTGGCATTACGGGTGCGCACTGCGCCAAACTTGGTCAGCATCCGCGAGACTTTGGACTGGTTGATATTTTCAAAGCCCTCATCCTGAAGCGCCTGAACAATTTCGCCCTGGGAACTGAATTTTTCTTCTTTTAATAAGGCCTTGAAAGCCTTGATCAGATCGTCTTGTTTCGATGGGTTTCGCATAGGTTACCAATAAATAGAAAGAATAACCGCGCATCCGCCCGCGGCAGAGTGGTGATTATGCATTTAAATGCATTTTTATGCAATCGGTCGATTGATGAGCAGGGTTCGGGCGGCTAGCGGGCGGCGATAATAGCAAATAAATCCCTTCAGACCAAAACCCCTGTCACAGCCCCGAAAGGCGAAGGTTGCAAAGTTGTTATACTATTGGTGGTGTAGTAACAGAAAACGAACATAGCCGTTCTCTGTCTGACGACGGCACGGTTGTCGGTCATTCAGGCGACATGATAAGTAACTTTTGAATCCGGCGATTAAGTGTGAAAACACGTAGAATTAACAGCGGATTATCATTATCGCCTGAGCAGTTGATTAAGGTCTGACACAGATAGAATTTCGGCCCATCTCTGCCCCACCTTAATAAGGAGTCAAGAATGAAAGTTGCCGTTCTCGGTGCCGCTGGCGGCATAGGCCAGGCGCTCGCACTTCTGCTCAAAACCCAGCTTCCGGCAGGTTCAGCACTCTCACTGTATGACATCGCCCCGGTGACACCGGGTGTTGCCGTTGATCTCAGCCATATTCCCACTGCCGTCACTATTGAAGGGTTCAGCGGAGAAGACGCGACGCCAGCCCTGAAAGGTGCCGACGTGGTCCTGATTTCAGCAGGTGTCGCACGCAAACCCGGTATGGATCGTGCGGACCTGTTTAATGTTAACGCCGGTATCGTCCGTAACCTGATAGAACAGGTGGCGGCAACCGCGCCGAAAGCCCTGATCGGGGTGATCACTAACCCCGTCAACACCACCGTTGCTATCGCGGCGGAAGTGCTGAAAAAGCATGGCGTCTACGATAAGAACCGTCTGTTTGGCGTCACCACGCTGGATATCATTCGCGCCAATACTTTTGTCGCGGCACTGAAAGGCAAGCAGCCTGACCAGGTTGAAGTGCCGGTGATTGGCGGCCACTCTGGCGTGACCATTCTGCCGCTGCTCTCTCAGGTTAAAGGGGTGAGCTTCAGCGATCAGGAGGTAGCGGATCTGACCAAACGTATTCAGAACGCCGGCACTGAGGTCGTGGAAGCCAAAGCCGGTGGCGGTTCGGCCACGCTGTCGATGGGGCAGGCAGCTGCGCGTTTCGGGCTGTCACTGGTACGCGCGCTGAATGGCGAAGCGAACGTGGTGGAGTGTGCCTATGTGGAAGGCGAGGGCGAACATGCGCGCTTCTTCTCACAGCCGCTGCTGCTGGGTAAAAACGGGATTGCTGAACGCAAGCCGATCGGCACACTCAGTGCGTATGAGCAGCAGGCGCTGTCAGGCATGCTGGAAACCCTGAAGAAAGATATCGAACAGGGAGAGGCGTTCGTTAAGCAGTAGCAGACGTCACTGACTGAAAACGCCCGGCTTTGGCCGGGCGTTTTGCATTCATGACAATATCAAATCAGAAGCCTCTGACCGCCACTGAGACGTTCAGAGTACAGGGAATACGGGCAGAAGAGGAAAGCGTCCCGCGCCATGGACGGCGCGGGCCGAGCGGCCAGGGATTGGCTTTAGCGCCTTTCCGATCTGCCCGTGTTCCCTGTGCAGGCTCGATCTTGCCGCGACTCCCCCTGTACTTCACTTCCCCGACTCTGCCAGGCATGCTCTCTTACAGGCCACCCGATTTATAGGCACGGGCCGCCGGTGTCCCGTTACTGGCAGGCAGCTTCTTACCCAGGGTCTCCATTCGCATCTGGAACGGCGGGAACGGCATCTCAATACCGTGCTGCTCAAATCCACGCAGGATCAGCTGATGCAGCTCGTGACGCAGGGGCATACGATGTCCCATCTCAGCGGCATGCACCCGGAGTTCAAACAGCTGAATCCCCTGCTGCAAATCGACCAGGAAGGCTTCCGGCTGAGGTGTATCCAGCACATAACTGCAGCGTTCCGCCGCCTGCGTCAGGATGGTGGTGACCTGTTCGCTGCTCACTTTGGCCGGGGCCGGGATGGTAAGCACTACACGCGTAACGGAATCGGAGAGCGACCAGTTAATAAACTGTTCGGTGATAAAGGCCTTATTCGGCACGATAATCTCTTTGCGGTCCCAGTCGGTAATGGTGGTGGCACGGGTGTTAATCCGCGTAATGCTGCCGGTCAGGTCGCGAATCGTCACGGTGTCGCCAATACGAATCGGTTTTTCAAACAGAATGATCAGGCCTGAGATAAAGTTGGCAAAAATCTCCTGCAAACCAAACCCCAGTCCCACACCTAATGCGGCAACCAGCCACTGCAGCTTCGACCACTCGATGCCGATCATGGAGAAACCAATGAGTCCGCCAATCAGCAGCAGCAGATATTTGGTCAGTGTGGTGATGGCGTAGCCGGTGCCCGGCGTCAGATTAAGATGCTGTAACAGCGCCAGCTCGAGCAGGGCTGGCATGTTGCGCACCAGCTGAGTCGTGATGATAAACACCAGAATAGCAATCAGTACCGACCCCAGGGTAATCGGCTGAATCGACTCCACGCCCTGCACGGAGGTACTGACATCCCACAGCTGAATATTTTCCAGGAAGCCGAAGGCCGAGTGAATTTCCGACCACAGGACAATCACCGAGACCAGGGCGATCAATGTCAGAAGGGAGCGCACCAGCCGCAGCGACTGCGCACTGATCGCATCCAGGTCGATCACCGGCTCCTCGACTTCAATCGCGTCGGTGTTCTGGGTGCCTTGCTCTTTCTCTTCTTCACTGCGCGCCCGGTTCGCCAGCATATCGGCACGGCGCTGACGGGCGCGATCAAAGCCCAGACGCCGCCGCTGAATCAGCATCCAGCGGCGAATGATGTGATAGATGACCAGCAGCAGGAACCAGATAGCGACTGAGGTTTCCAGACGGGCCAGCAGCGCCTGCGCGGTCGCCAGATACCCTACGGCAGAGGCGAGGGCTGCCATCAGCGGCATGGCGATCATCATGTTCCAGAGCATCCGGTTCACTATGTTATCGCCGTTTCCCTCTTTATCGAGATAGAGCGGGATGCCGGAACGCTTCAGGCTGACGGTGACGATGCTGATGGCCCCGCAGATCAGGATGAAACAGAGGCGGCCCAGCGATGCTGAGAACTTCCGGTCTTCAAGATTACCAAAGGCGATAAGCAACATGATCAGCGGCACAATCAGCCCGATACTCAGCGAGTAGTAGCGCATGGCGCGCGCGACCCGGTTCTGCGGCCAGCGGAAATGGACGATGAACAATCCGTTGGGGCGGGCAAAGGCGGCGCTGATCATGAATGCCCACAGCAGCGGCAGCGTGGCGGTAATGCCATCACCAATCGCCACTGCGATAGGGTAGGGCCAGGCGTTCTGCAGGCCATACCCCAGCGTACCCCACAATACGGGCAGCGGCAGCGCCACCAGAATCGACCAGAACACGGTGCGGATGGTCAGACGGAAGCGATCCTGTGTCACTTTGCCGACTTTGCTGGCAGAACGATCCAGAAAAGCATTGAAGTGGCGTCGCGAGCTGATACTGAAGCCAACCAGCAGCAGCGCACCAATAATTGGCAGCACCGTGTTGCGACTGGTAAACATCATTGCTATCGCTTTCCCAAGCTGACCCAGCGTATCCAGCGACAGCAGCCGGGAAAGATCTCTCGCCAGGTCCAGCGGATAGCTCAGCCCAATCGGGCTGACGTCGGCGGTCCAGAAGAGATAGCGGTGCGTCGCATCTTTGACTTCACTGAGCGCATCCTGAAGCTGAGTATTGCTGACCTTCAGCTTGGTGATCTCCAGAATCAGCGTGTCACAGCCGGAGATCAGCGAATTGAGCAGTTCACGCTGGGTGCGGAGTTGCGCATCGAGGATACGCTTCTGCTCGGCGGTAAAGGGCTGACCATTGGCCTGATGCCCCTTGCGCAGGGTTTCCTGCTGCGCCATCAGATCTTCGTAGTAGAGACGCTGCACGCGAAGTTGCGCCATCTCGCTGTCAATCTGCTGGGACTTTGGCATCTCGGGCAGTCGCGCAACCTGCGCCCGCAGCGCTTCACCCAGCAGGTTAGAGGCACCCAGCCACTGCGACTGCTCACGCAGCGTCGAGAGAGCCTGACGAACCTGAATGATCTGGTTAGTGGCGAGACGCTGTTGCGATGCGACCAGATCCATCCGCTGCGCCTGCTGATTCAGGGCGACAGAGAGTTCACGGTTAACCCGGAACTGATCGCTGATGTCCTGCGGCAAATCACCGCTGTTTTCTGCCAGCTGCTCGGTGCGGGCCAGCGCAACTTCGGCTTCGCGTTGCCGCTGGTCATTGAGTTGATTGCGCAGCGCCTGCAGGTAGTTATCCAGCTGCGTTGCTTTACGCTGATGGGCTTCCGCCCGCATCCGCGCCAGTTCCTGACGGTTATTGGCAGAGAGTTGTGCCAGGTCAAGCTCATCGACGAGTGCTTTATTCGCCGCATTTTCCGCCTGGCGAGCCGCCAGCTGGAGCTGCCCCTGCGGCGAGCTGCTGTTGCTGGCACTCTGCAGACGACGCTCACTCTCCGTCATCGCCCGGCGGGCATCCGTCTGCTGCTGCGGCAGTTGCGACAGCGAATCACTGATTTCCCGCGCCCGATCCTGCTCCTGGCGCGCCTGCCGCCCCTCTTCCAGAAGCTGACTGCTGACCTGCAGGATCTCCTGATCCAGTTCGGCGCTGCTCATATTACTGCGCACTGTTTTTCCGCTGTCGCTGAGCGTGGCGATCTGCTGACGCAGCTCCCGCGCCAGACGCGGAAAATCATCAATGACCTGCTGATACTGCGCTGCGCGCTCCAGGGAGTCATCACGTTCAGAGAGGAAATTCAGGGCGGCTTCAATCGACTGGATCTGCTCTGCCTGCGCGGGCGAGCTTTTGGCCGATTTTATCTCTTCCAGCTGCTGTTTGAGCTGGCTGGCGTCAGGAAGGCTGGCCGCAAAGGCCGAGCTGCTGAGCCAGAGGCTCAGCAGCAGGAGGAGAATCGAACGCACGGAGGACACTCAATTTAGTCGACGATGACGTCGGAGAGGTCTGTCGCGACCGGCAGCGCCAGGGCCAGCGGTTGTCCCAGACGGGTTTTACTTTCCGCTTCCAGGCTTTCAGCCAGTTTAACGCGACCCGGTGCGAACAGGTTGATGACGGTAGAGCCGAGTTTGAAGCGACCCATCTCCTGACCTTTCAGCAGGACCACGGCGCCTTCATCATCCGCTGCCGGATAGTGCCAGCGCTTAATTACGCCTTCACGCGGTGGCGTAATCGTGCCTGCCCAGACGGTTTCGATACTGCCAACAATGGTGGCGCCCACCAGGATCTGCACCATCGGCCCGATATCGGTTTCAAAGTAGCAGATGACGCGTTCGTTACGGGCGAACAGATTCGGGATGTTACGCGCGGTCAGCGGATTGACCGAGTAGAGATCGCCAGGCACATAGATCATCTCACGCAGGATACCGTTGCACGGCATATGAACGCGGTGATAATCACGCGGGGCCAGATAGGTCGTGACGAATTCGCCCTCCACAAACCGGGCCGCCATCCGCTCATCACCCGCCAGCAGTGCTTCAAGCGAGTAGTGATGACCTTTGGCCTGGAAAATCTGGTCACCGTCGATGTGGCCGAGCTGGCTGATAGCGCCATCTGCGGGCAGGGCGATCAGGCTGGCGTCAGCATCCACCGGACGCGCATCCTCTTTCAGCGGACGCACGAAAAAGTCATTAAACGTCCGATAGCTGGCGGTGTCGGGCTTTCGTGCTTCCGCCATGTCGACTTTGTAAAACCAGACAAAGATGTCAATGACCAGTTTGGTCAACCAACCACCGCGGCGACTGGCGCCCCAACCGGCGAGTTCAGTCAGCCATTTCTTCGGGAGAATATGATTCAAGCCGAGTTTTAAACGATCAAACACCTTAGCCTCCTGGCTATTTTATGACGTTGAAAAAAGGAAGCGGATTGTAGCAGTGCCCCGTTCTGATGGCGACTATACCTGATTCCGCGCATGCTGCACGGTCTGGATCGACGAACGGAAGCCACCTCGCAAAATCTTCTGGTCAGACCGGATCACGCGGTTATACCGGTTAACTCTCACCGTCAGGAAAATTTTTACGCGTTTTTACCTGCGCCATGCTCTCCAGGATACGGTGGTAGTTGTCGAAACGGGAGCGATGAATTTTACCGGCTTCCACCGCTTCGCGAATCGCACAGCCCGGGTCGCTGCCATGTTTGCAGTCGCGGAATTTGCATGCACCCAGGAAGGCGCGAAATTCGACAAATCCACGGGTGATCTGTTCCGGCTCCAGATGCCATAAGCCGAACTCGCGCACGCCGGGGGAGTCGATAACATCTCCGCCGTGCGGGAAGTGATAGAGCCGTGAGGCGGTGGTGGTGTGCTGACCTAAGCCGGAGCCGTCTGACACCTCGTTGGTCAGAATCGCGAGCTGCTCTTCTTTGTCGAAGCCGAGCAGGGCGTTCAGCAGGCTCGACTTGCCGACGCCGGACTGACCGGCAAAGATACTGACGCGATCGGTTAAGGCGGCTTCGAGATCGTCCAGGCCATTTTTCGCCCGGCTGGAGACCATCACTACGCGATAGCCAATCGCACGGTAGATATCCATCTGCTCATCGACCACGGCGCGCGCGCGCTCATCCAGCAGATCGGTTTTGTTGAGGACCAGTAGCGGCTCGATCTCCAGGGTCTCGCTGGCCACCAGATAGCGATCGATGATGTTAAGCGACAGCTCAGGCAGGATCGCAGAGACAATAATGATCTGATCGATGTTGGCCGCCATCGGCTTCACACCGTCATAAAAATCGGGACGGGTCAGCACGCTGGTGCGTTCATGCACCGCTTCCACAATCCCTTTGCCGCCGCTGGTTGCCGGACGCCACAGCACCCGATCGCCGGTCACCAGCGAACGGATCGTGCGGCGGATATTGCAGCGGTGGGCAACGCCTGCGCTATCCTCAACGTCAGCGTGCATGCCGAAACGGCTGACAACAACCCCATCTGCGGCTTCCCCAAACAGGTTGTCGTCCGCTTCCGGGCGCTCTTTACGCTGATTGAGACGGCGATCGTGGTTAGCGCTTACGCGGCGTTGTTGGCCCTTCGACAGTTTATTTTTACTCACTCACCCTCACAGCATTAGCCAGATTTCGCCCGGCTGGGCAAAACGTCTATGATACACCTTATTCATCGTGAATGACGACTATAGCAACCGCAGGAAACAGCATGGCTACTGGAAATGAACAGAACCTGATCTGGATTGATCTTGAGATGACCGGGCTTGATCCGGCTCACGACCGTATTATTGAGATTGCGACCCTGGTGACTGATGCCAACCTGAATATTCTGGCAGAAGGGCCGGTTATCGCGGTTCATCAGTCTGACGCGCAGCTGGCGCTGATGGATGAGTGGAATGTCCGCACCCATACCAACAGCGGTCTGGTTGAGCGGGTGAAGGCGAGCACGATTGACGATCGCGCGGCGGAGCTGGCCACCCTGGAATTTCTGAAGCAGTGGGTGCCGGCGAACACCTCACCTATCTGCGGCAACAGCATCGGGCAGGATCGGCGCTTCCTGTTTAAGTACATGCCTGAGCTGGAGGCGTACTTCCACTATCGCTATCTGGATGTCAGCACCCTGAAAGAGCTGGCCCGCCGCTGGAAACCCTCTATCCTGCCAGGCTTCAAAAAAGGCGGCACACACCAGGCGCTGGATGATATCCGCGAGTCAGTGGCGGAGCTGGCTTACTACCGCGAACACTTTTTGCAGCTTTAATCCGCGAAGGGTGCGCATGAAATCGCCAGGTTGCCGATTTAATCGGCAAACGCGCTGAAAACGAAAAATTCTGCTTTCAGACGCTTGCAGCAGCAATGATTTCTCGTATAATGCGCACCCCGTACCGGTGAAGAATTTAGTGTCGGTACAAGGCGCGGGAATAGCTCAGTTGGTAGAGCACGACCTTGCCAAGGTCGGGGTCGCGAGTTCGAGTCTCGTTTCCCGCTCCAGTTTTAATCAGCAGTACCCTCTTTGCGGGAATAGCTCAGTTGGTAGAGCACGACCTTGCCAAGGTCGGGGTCGCGAGTTCGAGTCTCGTTTCCCGCTCCAGTTTTGTTTAGCAGTGCCCTTCTATGCGGGAATAGCTCAGTTGGTAGAGCACGACCTTGCCAAGGTCGGGGTCGCGAGTTCGAGTCTCGTTTCCCGCTCCAGATTTAACATCAACCTCATTGTGATCAGTTATCCGACGGTTTATCGTCGTCTGATTTTGATTGTCAGCCTAAGGTTATCCACAGCACGGCACCCCATCGTCTGCACCTTTTACGGCGATCTGTAAAATGTTTCTGAACAGAGTTATCCACAGCTTTATCGTTAAAACGAAGCGGTAGACTCATTATTAAATAAACACAACTTTTTCTTAAGTTGTTGATATTATTGATTATGAGTATATTTCAATTTGTTATTCCAGCGTGAAACGCCCGTTATTGCAGTTGAATGACAACAGGTTTTTATTTTTATTCACAGCGTGTGGAAAACGATAAACTGCCGGCTGGCTGGTTAATCACGCATCACGGGGTAAACCTTTTTCAATGGCACGCACCAGACGTTTCTGCTGAGCAGGCTGCACGTCCACGACGAGTTGCTGGCGTTTCTGCTGCTGACAGGCGACCGCCCACAGAATATGTTCATCCAGCAGTTCACTCTCTCCGAGCCGCTGTTCCAGTACTGGCACAATATCCGCTGACCAGGGCGCATTACCCAGCGCCACCGCAATATTACGCAGCCAGCGCAAATGACCAATCCGTCGAATTGCCGAGCCTTCGGTGATACGCAAAAATTTCGCCTCATCCCACTGAAACAGATCGATAAGCTCCGGTGCATGCAGGGCCGCGCGGGGAGAGAAGTCACTTTCATCGCTGAGTTGCCCGTAACGATTCCACGGACAGATCAACTGGCAGTCATCACAGCCATAAATCCGGTTGCCCATCAGCGGGCGAAACGCTTCCGGGATCGCCCCTTCCAGCTCGATAGTGAGATAGGAAATACAGCGGCGGGCATCCACGACGTAAGGCTCAACGATAGCGCTGGTCGGGCAGATGGTCATGCAGGCGACACAGCGGCCACACTGCTCCTGCTGCGGCGTATCAATCGGCAGGGGTATATCGATCAGCAGCTCGCCAAGGAAAAACCACGAGCCAGCTTCACGATTCAGAATCAGCGAATGTTTGCCGGTCCACCCCAGTCCTGCTTTAGCTGCCAGCGGCCGCTCAAGCAGCGGGGCCGAGTCTACAAAGGGCCGGAAGTTAAGCTCGCTGCAATGCTGCTGGATCATTTCTCCGAGCTTTTTCAGGCGATTGCGCAATACTTTGTGGTAATCGCGGCCTAATGCATAACGGCTGACATAGCCCAGTCGGGGATTTTTCAGCGTGCTGGCAAAGGCGGCTTTGGCCGGAAGGTAGTTCATGCGAACGCTGATGACGCGCAGCGTGCCGGGAAGCAGTTCATGCGGACGCGCCCGCATCATGCCATGTCGCGCCATCCACTCCATCTCGCCATGATACTGCTTCTCCAGCCACGCCTGCAGGCGCGGCTCTTCCGCACTGAGATCGGTATCGGTGATGCCGACCTGCTGAAAGCCGAGATCTAATCCCCACTGTTTAATCTGTTGTGCGAACTGATGAAGATCGAGAGGGTATGACATGAGTGACCAGGATTCGAAGAGAAACGACCGCAGTTTACCATATTCTGTCTGGCCTGCGCAGGCGGTGGCGCAGCTTGAGCAGCAGGGAGCCGATGCCCTTGGCATTACCCTCTATGAACTGATGCTGCGCGCCGGGCAGGCTGCCTATGAGCATCTGAACCGGCACTGGCCTGATGCCCGCCACTGGCTGATTTTGTGCGGCCACGGTAACAACGGCGGGGATGGCTATGTGCTGGCCCGACTGGGACAGGCCGCGGGTAAAACCATCACGCTGCTGGCGTGTGACAGTGAAAAAGCGTTACCGGAAGAGGCGCAGCGCGCCCGGGACGCCTGGCTGGATGCGGGCGGCGAAATCCATGCGGCTGGTGCAGCCTGGCCAGAGCAGGTGGATGTGATTGTCGATGCGCTGCTGGGCACCGGCACACAGCGCGCGCCTGCGGAACCCTATGCCACGCTGATTCAGCAGGCAAACGCCCACGCGGCACCGATCCTCGCCATCGACATGCCGTCCGGCTTATACGCGCGAAACGGCACGACGCCCGGTGAGGTGATTAACGCCACACATACCCTGAGCGTCGTGGCGCTGAAGCCGGGCCAGCTTACCGGCAAAGCCCGCGACGTCATCGGCGCGCTCTATTATGCCGACCTTGGCCTGGCGACGTTTCTCGCGGGAGAAACCGCGCCGATGGCGCGTTATGATGCCAGCGCACTGACCCGCTGGCTCAAGCCGCGCAAACCCACCTCGCATAAAGGCAACCATGGCCGTCTGCTGGTCATCGGGGGCGATGCCGGAACGGCCGGGGCAGTGCGCATGACGGCTGAGGCCGCGTTGCGCACCGGCAGTGGATTGGTGCGAGTACTCACTCACAAAGATAACATTATCCCGATCCTGACAGCCCGCCCCGAAGTGATGGTCGATGAACTGACCGATGAACGCCTGAAAGAGGCGCTGGAGTGGGCCGATGTCATCGCGGTCGGGCCTGGATTAGGACAGCGCGAGTGGGGTAAGCAGGCGCTGAAAGCAGTGGCAGGCAGTGAAAAGCCGATGCTTTGGGACGCAGATGCACTTAACCTGCTGGCAATCAGTGCGGAGAAACGTCAGAATCGCATCATTACGCCGCATCCTGGCGAAGCGGCACGTTTGCTGAATATCGAGACCAGTGAAATTGAGAGTGACCGCTTACATGCAGCGCAGAGACTGGCGCAGCAATATGGTGGCGTAGTGGTACTGAAAGGTGCCGGTACGATTATTGCCAGCGAGCAGGGCGAAATGGCCTTTGCTGATGTAGGCAATGCCGGTATGGCCTCCGGCGGTATGGGCGACCTGTTGAGTGGCATCATCGCCTCGCTGATGGGTCAGCAACTGCCGCTGTTCGGGGCGGCCTGCGCTGGCTGTGTGGCGCATGGTGCCGCAGCCGATGCGGTGGCGGCACAACGCGGCACGCGCGGTATGCTGGCAACAGATTTACTGGATCTACTGTGGCAGTTTGTTAATCCTGAGATGAATAAAGAAGCATGAAGACCTGTGTTATCTCTTTGCCCGATGAGGCGGCTACGCTCAGTTTGGGCGCTCAGCTGGCGCGCGCCTGTGGCAGCGCGGCAGTGATTTATCTCTATGGCGATCTGGGGGCGGGTAAAACCACCTTCAGCCGCGGCTTTCTTCAGGCGCTCGGCCATCAGGGCAACGTTAAAAGCCCCACTTACACGCTGGTGGAGCCTTATGCGCTGGGTGATCGCACCCTTTATCATTTTGACCTCTACCGCCTGGCCGATCCCGAAGAGCTGGAGTTTATGGGGATCCGCGACTATTTCAGCGGCGAGGCAATCTGTCTGGTCGAATGGCCGCAGCAGGGCGCTGGTTTTCTGCCGTCGCCCGATGTCACACTGACGCTGCGCTATGTGGGTGAGGCACGGGAAGCGGAGCTGACGGCACAATCCGCAGCCGGACAGCAATGGATTGAACACGTTGATCAGGGCAGGGATCAGGCATGATGTCACGGATGAAAATCGCGCTGGTGACACTGCTGCTGCTGGTCTGTACACCGCTGTTTGCCGCTACGTTATCCGATATTAAAGTGGCTAACGGCGACAGCCAGGCCACCATTACCCTGAACTTTGCCGGACAGCCTGTTTACGGCTTCTTCCCGCTGCGCAATCCCGATCGTGTGGTGCTTGATGTGCGCCAGAGCGGCGTGGTTCAGGGGCTGCCGCTGAACTTCAGCGGGGAAAATATCGTAAAGCGGATTCGGACCAGTACCCCGAAAGATAAACAGAGCGTGCGGCTGGTGTTTGAGCTGACGCAGGCGGGGAAAACCCGTGCGGTTACCCAGCGCAATGGCAACAGCTACAGCGTGGTCTTCACGATTACCGGTAAAGCGCCGGCGGTGACGCGCAGTGCACCCGCTCCGGTGACAGCCCCGTCGCGAGCGCCCGTCCAGAGTGCCGCTGCCAATCCATTTAACGCCAATCCGGTTACCTCAGTGAGCAGTTCTGCCAGCACGGTACGCCCTGGCGCGGCGGTCAGCCACAATGACACGGTGATTGTGGCGATTGACGCCGGGCATGGCGGTCAGGACCCGGGCGCCATCGGACAGCGCGGGCTGCAGGAGAAGAACGTCACTATCGCGATTGCGCGTAAACTGCGGGTGCTGCTGAACAACGATCCGATGTTTAAAGGCGTTCTGACCCGCGATGGTGACTATTTTATCTCGGTGATGGGCCGTTCTGACGTAGCGCGTAAAGCTAATGCGAACGTGCTGGTGTCAATCCATGCGGATGCGGCGCCGAGCCACGCAGCCACCGGTGCATCGGTCTGGGTCTTATCCAACCGCCGTGCCAATAACGAGATGGCTAACTGGCTGGAGCAGAAAGAGAAACAGTCTGAGCTGCTGGGCGGCGCAGGCGACCTGCTGGCTAACAGCCAGGCGGATCCCTACCTCAGCCAGGCGGTGCTGGACCTGCAGTTTGGTCACTCGCAGCGCGTCGGATATGACATCGCGCAGAAAGTGTTGCAGCAGCTGCGCGGCGTCACCTCGCTGCATAAACGGCTGCCTGAACATGCCAGCCTGGGCGTGCTGCGTTCACCTGACATTCCTTCTCTGCTGGTGGAAACCGGCTTCATCAGTAATTCCTCGGAGGAGCGACTGCTTGGCAGTAGCGCACACCAGGATAAGATTGCGCAGTCGATCTACAAAGGTCTGCGCACTTATTTCCTGGCGCACCCGCTGCAATCCATCCCAAAGGAGGAAAACCGGCCGCTGGGCTCGTCGCCGGCGGTTAGCGTCGCCAGCAACCCGGCGACCGGGGTGACGCAATATACCGGGGCAACGCAGCGTCATACGGTGACGCGCGGTGAGACGCTTTCCGGTATTGCCGCGAAGTATGGCGTCAGCATGGCGACGCTGCGTGAGCTGAATACGCTGAAGCGGGATGTGGTCTGGGTCGGACAGCGGCTGAAGGTGCCCGCCAGTGCCACGGCCAGCCGCACGACCCGCGCCCGGGGTGTTGTGCGGCACAAAGTGGTCGTCGGGGATTCCCTGACCGGTATCGCCGCACACTATGGCGTCAGCCCGAAAGCGATAATGCAGACCAATAATCTGAAGTCGACCAACGTAATGTTGGGGCAGAACCTGAAAATCCCTGCATCCTGATTGTTCGCCCGGCCACGCGCCGGGCTGTCAGCCAAAAGGATATCCACCATGCCGATACAAATTTTACCGCCTCAGCTGGCAAACCAGATTGCGGCGGGGGAAGTGGTTGAGCGTCCTGCATCGGTTGTAAAAGAGCTGGTGGAAAACAGCCTTGATGCTGGCGCAACGCGCATTGACGTTGATATTGAAAAAGGGGGCGCAAAGCTTATCCGCATCCGTGACAACGGCTGCGGCATCGTGAAAAGCGAACTCTCGATGGCGCTCGCCCGGCACGCCACCAGTAAAATTGCCTCGCTGGATGACCTGGAGGCGATCATGAGTCTGGGGTTCCGGGGGGAAGCGCTGGCCAGTATCAGTTCGGTCTCCCGCCTGACCTTAACCTCGCGTACCGCCGATCAAACCGAAGCCTGGCAGGCTTATGCCGAAGGGCGTGAGATGGCGGTGACGGTCAAACCGGCTGCGCACCCCTGCGGCACCACGCTGGAAGTGCTGGACCTGTTTTATAACACCCCCGCGCGGCGCAGATTCATGCGCACCGAGAAAACCGAATTTGGTCACATCGACGAGGTGATTCGTCGTATTGCGCTGGCGCGGTTTGATGTCGCCTTTTCACTCAGCCACAACGGCAAAATGATGCGCCAGTATCGGGCCGTCAGCGAGGAGAGTCAGCGAGAACGGCGGCTGGCCGCCATCTGCGGCACCACCTTTATGCAGCATGCGCTGCGCATCGACTGGCAACATGACGATCTTTCGCTGCGAGGCTGGGTCGCCGATCCGGCCGGGTCGCGTCAGGTCAGCGAGCTGCAATATTGCTACGTCAATGGGCGCATGATGCGTGACAGGCTGATCAACCACGCTATCCGCCAGGCTTTTCAGGACCAGCTGCAGGATGAGCAGCAACCCGCTTACGTGCTCTATCTGGAGATCGATCCGCATCAGGTGGATGTCAACGTCCATCCGGCCAAACATGAAGTGCGGTTTCATCAGTCACGTCTGGTGCATGACTTTATTTATCAGGGCGTGGTCAGCGCGCTTCAGGCGGTTGCCGCACCAGCGCTGCCCGCGCTGAAAGCAGAAGAACCGGCCCCACGCTGGCAGCCGGAGAATCGTCAGGCCGCCGGGGGCAACCATTTTGCCCAGCCTGCGACCTCCGCCAGTGAGAACCGGCCGGCCGCGCCCGCCCGTGAGCCAGCCCCCGCATGGCAAAACAAAGAGAACGTCTATCGTCAGCGTGAAGGCGCGGTTTATCAGCAGCTGCTGAAAACGCCTGCCGCCAGTGCGGCGGCGCCTGAAGCCCGCGAACCGGCTGCGCGGCGTCAGCCGGAGAAAGCCACGCCGCTGGCGGCCCATGCGCAGAGTTTTGGCCGGGTGCTGACCGTCCTGCAGAACCACTATGCGCTGCTGGAACAGGACCAGAAACTGTTCCTGATGGCGCTGCCGGTCGCGGCGCGCTGGCTGAAGCAGGCGCAGCTCGAACCGGGTGACGAGGGGCTTAAACCGCAGCCCCTTCTAATTCCGGTGCGCCTGAAAATGGCGCGGGAGGAGTGTCAGGCCGCTAAAGAAAACAGCAGTCTGCTCAGTCAGATGGGTATCGATCTGCAGCCTGACGGTGACCACGTGACCCTGCGTGCGGTGCCTTTACCGTTACGAACACAAAATTTACAAATCTTGATTCCTGAACTGTTAGGCTATCTCGCCCGGCAGCAGGAGAACTCTGCGACGCAGCTGGCCCAGTGGCTGGCACGGCGTCAGGATGCAGCGTCCTCCGACTGGAATCACTCACAGGCGATCAACCTGCTGGCAGAGCTCGAACGGCTTTGTCCACAGCTACTGAAATCGCCACCTTCAGGCTTGTTACAGCCCTTAGAGATTGAGAGCGCGATTAACGCGTTGAAGCATGAGTGAACTGAACCAGGCTGGCCGGCCAAAGGCGATTTTTTTGATGGGACCCACTGCATCGGGTAAAACCGCATTAGCCATTGAACTGCGCAGGCAGTTACCGGTGGAACTAATCAGCGTCGATTCTGCCTTAATCTATCGTCAGATGGATATTGGTACGGCAAAACCGTCGGCTGAGGAGTTAGCAGTGGCCCCCCATCGTCTGCTCGACATCCGCGACCCCGCAGAAGCCTATTCGGCTGCGGAGTTCCGGCGCGATGCTTTAGCAGAAATGGCGGATATCGTTCAGGCTGGACGAATTCCGTTGCTTGTTGGTGGAACCATGCTCTACTTCAAGGCGTTACTTGAAGGATTGTCGCCGTTGCCCTCGGCCGATCCCGACGTTCGTCAGCAGATAGAGCAAACGGCGCGTGAAAAAGGCTGGGAAGCTTTGCACCGCCAGCTGTGTGAGATCGACCCGGTTG
This sequence comes from Pantoea sp. Sc1, assembly GCF_000255315.1. NCBI lineage: Bacteria > Pseudomonadati > Pseudomonadota > Gammaproteobacteria > Enterobacterales > Erwiniaceae > Pantoea > Pantoea sp. Sc1. The sequence goes on along the minus strand of NZ_AJFP01000001.1, from coordinate 407,308 downwards.
CTGGTAGTCGTATTCATCCGAATGATCCGCAGAGACTTTCGCGAGCACTGGAAGTTTTTTTATTTCGGGTAAAACTTTAACGGAACTGACAAAAACCTCCGGTGAAGCGTTACCCTACGACGTGCATCAGTTTGCCATCGCCCCCGCGAGCCGTGAACTGTTGCACCAGCGCATCGCGTTACGTTTTGAGCAGATGTTGGCGTCAGGATTTGAAGCGGAGGCTCGGGCCCTGTTTGCACGAGGTGATTTGCATACGGACATGCCTTCCATTCGTTGTGTTGGCTATCGTCAGATGTGGTCTTATTTATCAGGCGAAATCGATTACAGCGAGATGGTTTATCGGGGAATTTGCGCAACCCGGCAGCTCGCTAAGAGACAGATGACCTGGTTACGTGGCTGGGAAAACGTTCACTGGCTTGACAGTGACGAGCCCCGGCTGGCGCGTGATACGGTGTTACAGGTTCTTAGTGCGAAGCATGGGTGATTGTGTACAATTGATGAGTTATCGTGCGCAAATTTTTACGCAGTTTTTTTCAGAACCATAGGTTCTACGAGCAACAAACAACAAGCATATAAGGAAAAGATAGAATGGCTAAGGGGCAATCATTACAAGACCCGTTTTTGAACGCACTGCGTCGTGAACGTGTTCCGGTTTCGATTTATCTGGTTAACGGTATTAAGCTGCAGGGTCAGATTGAGTCATTTGATCAGTTCGTCATTTTGTTGAAAAACACGGTAAGTCAGATGGTTTATAAACATGCCATTTCTACCGTTGTTCCTTCACGCCCGGTTTCTCACCATAGCAATAATACCGGTGGCGGCAGCAACAATTACCATCATGGTGGCAGCAACACATCTGCGCAGCCACAGCCACAACAAGACGGTGATAACGCAGAGTAACGCGTCGCCGTACAGCCAGGATCGGAGAACAGTGGTTTTCCGTCCTGGTCTTTTATTTTAGCGAGGTTATAGCTTGTTTGACCGTTATGATGCCGGTGAGCAGGCCGTACTGGTACACATCTGGTTCTCCCAAGACAAAGAAGTAGAAGATCTGCAGGAGTTCGAAACCCTGGTCTCTTCTGCTGGCGTTGAGGCGCTGCAAGTGGTAACTGGCAGCCGTAAAGCGCCACACCCCAAGTATTTTGTCGGTGAAGGAAAAGCCGTTGAAATTGCCGATGCGGTAAAAACAACAGGAGCATCGGTCGTCTTATTCGATCATGCCCTTACGCCCGCTCAGGAAAGAAACCTCGAGCGCCTGTGCGAATGCCGGGTCATTGATCGCACCGGTTTAATTCTGGATATCTTTGCCCAACGGGCACGCACCCACGAAGGTAAATTGCAGGTCGAGCTGGCACAGCTTCGCCATCTCGCCACACGTCTGGTGCGCGGCTGGACCCACCTTGAACGCCAGAAGGGCGGGATTGGTTTGCGGGGTCCGGGTGAAACCCAGTTAGAAACAGACCGCCGTCTGTTACGCGGACGCATCAGCCAGATTCTGTCTCGCCTTGAGCGGGTTGAAAAGCAGCGCGAACAGGGGCGTCAGTCACGTGCCAAAGCGGATGTGCCGACCGTTTCGCTGGTGGGGTATACCAACGCCGGCAAATCGACCCTCTTTAATGCCATGACCTCGGCCAACGTCTTTGCCGCAGACCAGCTGTTTGCGACGCTCGACCCTACGCTGCGCCGTCTGAATGTGGCTGATGTCGGGGAAGTCGTGCTGGCGGACACGGTCGGGTTTATTCGCCATCTTCCTCACGACCTGGTTGCCGCGTTTAAAGCCACGCTGCAGGAGACACGCCAGGCGACGCTGCTGCTGCACGTGGTTGATGGCGCCGATGTTCGCGTCACCGATAATATGGCCGCCGTCGATGCCGTCCTCGAAGAGATTGAGGCGGATGAGATCCCGACGTTACTGGTGATGAATAAAATCGATATGCTCGACGGATTTGAGCCGCGTATCGATCGCAACGAAGAGAATCTGCCGATTCGTGTCTGGCTCTCTGCCCAGACCGGTGCAGGCCTTCCGTTGCTCTGGCAGGCGCTCTCTGAGCGGCTGTCCGGGGAGATTGCTCAGCATGCATTACGTCTGCCACCGGAAGCGGGGCGACTTCGCAGTCGCTTCTATCAGTTGCAGGCGATTGAGAAAGAGTGGAATGAAGAAGACGGCAGTGTAGGATTGCAGATACGTATGCCCATTATTGAATGGATGCGTTTATGTAAGCAGGAACCGTCGCTGACCAGTTACATTGTTTGATATTGCCAAAACGCATTTACCTTAACATTCGACGATTGTCGCATCCGAAAAATGAAGGGTAAAAACCGTAATTACAATAAATGGAGTAGAACATGGCGTGGAATCAGCCCGGAAATAACGGACAGGACCGCGACCCGTGGGGAAGCAGCAATAATCAAGGCGGCAACTCTGGGGGGAATAAGGGAGGACGGGAATCCGGGCCTCCTGATCTGGATGATATCTTCCGTAAACTGAGCAAGAAGCTTGGCGGACTGGGCGGTGGCAAACAGAGCGATAACGGTCAGCGCGGCTCCGGCAGCGGTGGCAAACTGGCTGGCATCGTCGCGGTAGCGGCGGTCGTCATCTGGGCTGCAAGCGGTTTCTACACCATCAAAGAAGCGGAACGAGGCGTGGTCACGCGTTTCGGTAAGTTCAGTCACCTGGTCGAACCGGGTCTGAACTGGAAGCCGACCTTTATCGATCAGGTTCGTGCGGTCAACGTCGAGTCGGTGCGTGAACTGGCGGCGTCTGGCGTCATGCTGACCTCCGACGAAAACGTAGTGCGCGTAGAGATGAACGTGCAGTACCGCGTGACCGATCCGGAACGCTATCTTTATGCGGTCACCAGCGCCGACGACAGCCTGCGTCAGGCGACCGACAGCGCGCTGCGTGGCGTAATTGGCCGTTCTACCATGGATCGCATTCTCACCGAAGGCCGTACCGTGGTGCGTAGCGATACCCAGCGTGAAATTGACGAGACGATTCGCCCGTACAACATGGGCATCGCGGTACTGGACGTCAACTTCCAGGCGGCCCGTCCGCCAGAAGAGGTGAAATCTGCGTTTGATGACGCTATTGCCGCACGTGAAAACCGCGAGCAGTACGTCCGTGAAGCGGAAGCCTACGCTAACGAAGTTCAGCCTCGTGCGAATGGCCAGGCGCAGCGTATTCTGGAAGAGGCGCGCGCTTACAAAGAGCGAACCGTTCTGGAAGCGCAGGGTGAAGTGGCGCGTTTCGCTAAGATTCTGCCGGAGTATAAAGCGGCGCCAGAGATCACCAAGGAGCGTCTCTATATTGAGACCATGGAACGCGTACTGAGCCATACCCGCAAAGTCCTGGTTAACGATCGCGGTAATAATCTGATGATGCTGCCGCTGGACCAGCTGATGCGTGGCGGTCAGGCGGCATCCGGCCAGCACGGTCAGAAGGGCGGAACCAGCTCGTCACTGCCTGCGCTCTCCGATCGCAATGCCAGCCGCAATGACACGTCGTCATACAGTCCGGACAACATCATGGATCAGCGCCGGGCGAATGCTCAGCGCAGCGACAGCCAGCGCGAAGGGAGAGAGTAATCGATGCGTAAGCCAATAATATTTTTAATTATCGTCGTGCTGGTGGCGCTCTATGCGTCGCTGTTTGTGGTGCAGGAAGGCGAGCGCGGCATCGTGCTGCGCTTCGGTAAAGTCCTGCGCGACGGCGAAAACAAGCCGCAGGTGTTTGAGCCGGGTCTGCATTTCAAGATCCCATTCCTGGAAACGGTTAAGACGCTGGATGCACGTATCCAGACCATGGACAATCAGGCCGATCGCTTCGTCACCAAAGAGAAGAAAGATCTGATCGTGGACTCCTACATCAAGTGGCGTATCAGCGACTTCAGTCGTTACTACCTGGCCACCGGTGGCGGGGATGTCTCTCAGGCGGAAGTGCTGCTGAAACGTAAGTTCAGTGACCGCCTGCGTTCTGAAATGGGCCGTCTGGATGTGAAAGATATCGTTACGGATTCCCGCGGTCGCCTGACCACGGACGTGCGTGACGCGCTGAACACCGGTTCTGTCGGCAGCGATGATGAAGTGGCGACGCCAGCGGCGGATGACGCGATTGCCAGCGCAGCGGCCCGTGTTGAGCGTGAAACCAACAGCAACGAGCCCGCTCCGAATCCGAACAGTATGGCCGCGTTAGGTATTCAGGTCGTTGATGTGCGCATCAAGCAGATCAACCTGCCGACCGAAGTGTCTGATGCGATCTTCAACCGTATGCGCGCTGAGCGTGAAGCGGTTGCACGCAGCCAGCGTTCACAGGGTCAGGAAGAGGCGGAAAAACTGCGCGCCCAGGCGGATTATCAGGTCACGCGTACGCTGGCCGAAGCGCAGCGTGAAGCGCTGATCACCCGCGGTGATGGTGATGCGGAAACGGCCCGGTTGTTTGCCGATGCGTTCAGCAAAGATCCTGACTTCTACGCCTTTATTCGTAGCCTGCGCGCTTATGAAAACAGCTTCAGCGAAAATCAGGACGTGATGGTGTTAAGCCCGGATAGCGACTTCTTCCGATATATGAAGGCGCCCTCTAACGCGACACGCTAAGAACTGATATAACCTACAGGCCGCAATGTTGTCGGCCTTTTTTTTAGGTATCAGAATGAAAACAAGCATCTGGATGGCACTGGCGCTGGTGTTGGTGCTCGAAGGGTTGGGGCCGATGTTTATGCCACGCCTCTGGCGACGCATGATCCTGTCGATGACCCGCTTACCGGATCGTCTGCTGCACCGTTTCGGCGGCGGACTGGTGGTGGCCGGCATGGTCATCTACTGCATGCTGAGTCTGCACGGCAACGTCTGAAACCGTGGCTGAAACCGGCTAAATTGTGCCTTTTTGCGCCAGAATCCCCAACATGTTGTAGTGATCAAAACTCAGGCAAAAAAGCGCGCAATCGTATGCTAAAAGTGCTGAAAACAGCGGGATCAGATGGTAGAATCCTTTTTTAAGCAATCGGTGATTTTGAGAAATGGGTAAGAACGTCGTCGTACTGGGCACCCAATGGGGTGACGAAGGTAAAGGTAAGATTGTAGACCTTCTGACTGAACGCGCGAATTACGTTGTGCGTTATCAAGGCGGCCACAATGCGGGCCACACGCTTGTCATCAACGGTGAAAAAACCGTCCTCCACCTGATCCCTTCTGGCATTCTGCGCGATAACGTGACCAGCATCATTGGTAACGGTGTTGTGCTATCTCCTGAAGCCTTAATGAAGGAGATGAAAGGTCTGGAAGCGCGCGGGATTCCGGTACGTGAACGTCTGCTGATTTCTGAAGCCTGTCCGCTGATCCTGCAATATCATGTTGCGATGGACATGGCGCGTGAACGTGCGCGCGGTGCCAAAGCGATTGGTACCACCGGCCGTGGCATCGGACCGGCTTATGAAGATAAAGTGGCGCGTCGCGCACTGCGCGTCAGCGACCTGTTCAACAAAGAAACCTTTGCTGCCAAGCTGAAGGAAGTGGTCGATTTCTACAACTTCCAGCTGGTGGAGTACTACAAAGAGCCAGCCGTCGATTTCGACAAAGTGCTGAGCGATGTGATGGAAGTCGCTGACATCCTGACCGGCATGGTGGTTGACGTCTCTGAACTGCTGGACAGCGCGCGTAAGCGTGGCGATCTGATCATGTTTGAAGGCGCGCAGGGTACCCTGCTGGATATCGACCACGGGACCTATCCTTACGTGACCTCGTCCAACACCACCGCAGGTGGCGTGGCGACCGGTTCAGGTATCGGTCCGCGTTATGTCGACTACGTGCTGGGTATTGTGAAAGCGTACTCCACCCGCGTAGGTGCAGGCCCGTTCCCGACCGAGCTGTTCGATGAAACCGGTGAGTTCCTGTGTGCACAGGGCAACGAGTTTGGTGCGACCACCGGACGTCGTCGTCGTACCGGCTGGCTGGATGCGGTAGCCGTTCGCCGTGCAGTTCAGATCAACTCCCTGTCAGGTTTCTGCATGACCAAGCTGGACGTGCTGGATGGCCTGAAAGAGGTGAAAATCTGTGTCGCTTACCGTATGCCGGATGGCCGCGAAGTGACCTCTACGCCGCTGGCAGCAGAGAACTGGGAAGGCATTGAGCCGATCTACGAAACGCTGCCAGGCTGGAGCGAGACAACGTTTGGCGTTAAGACGCTGGAAGGTTTACCTCAGGCGGCGCGTGATTACATCAAGCGCGTTGAAGAGGTAACGGGTGTGCCGATTGATATTATTTCAACCGGTCCCGATCGCAGTGAAACAATGATTCTGCGCGATCCGTTCGACGCATAATGATTGAGGCCGGACGCTGTCCGGCCCTTGTTTTTCCACTCTCTGATGCCACTTATCTTCCCTTCGCTTGTCAAACCCGGTGCTGACTGAAAAAAACGCACGGCCAATCACACTCTGGTTTATCATCGTAGTTAATCGAATGGCGATCCGATTTAATCCCGACACCCATTGTAAGGCGAACAATGTCATGCCACGCCTGAAGGTTCACTGAGGTTACTGTGCAGCTCACGAGTTTTACTGATTATGGCTTACGGGCCCTGATTTATCTGGCCTCGTTACCTGAAGGCCAGCAGACCAATATTACTGCGGTAACCGACACGTACGGTTTGTCGCGTAACCATATGGTCAAAATCATTAATCAGCTGAGCCGGGCGGGCTATGTCGCTGCAACACGGGGTAAAAATGGCGGTATTCGTCTGGGTATGCCGCCGCATCAGATTGTGATTGGTGAAGTGGTCCGCAGGATGGAGCCGCTACAATTAGTCGATTGCCCCTCCTGCTCCATTTCGCCCGCCTGCCGTCTTAAACAGGCGCTGCATGATGCAGTACAGCGATTTTTGCAGGAGCTGGATAACTATACGCTGGCCGATTTGGTCGAAGGCAATACGCCACTTTATGAAATCATACTGTCCAAATCGCCGGCGGATATAAATATTAAATGACATCGGAGGAACCGTTATGTCAAAAGATCCTTTTCAGGATAGAGAAGCTGAAAAATACGAAAACCCTATTCCAAGCCGTGAATTTATCCTGGCTTTATTAGAAAAACGTGAAAAACCGGCCAGCCGTGAAGAGCTGGCTGAAGAGATGAATCTGCACGATGAAGAGCAGCTTGAGGCGCTGCGTCGCCGCCTTCGCGCCATGGAGCGTGATGGTCAGCTGGTCTTCACCCGCCGTCAGTGTTATGCCCTGCCAGAACGCCTCGATCTCCTGCGCGGTAAAGTTATCGGCCATCGTGATGGCTACGGCTTCCTGCGGGCGGAAGGTCAGAAAGATGACCTCTATCTTTCCGCTGAACAGATGAAATTCTGCATGCACGGTGACGTGATCCTGGCGCAGCCGCTGGGTGCCGATCGCAAAGGCCGTCGCGAAGCGCGTGTGGTCCGGGTGCAGGAACCCCGCAACAATCAGATCGTTGGCCGCTACTTTACCGATGCCGGTGCCGGCTTCGTGGTGCCGGATGACAGTCGCCTGAGTTTCGATATTCTCATCCCGCCAGAAGAGACGATGCAGGCCCGTATGGGTTCCGTGGTGGTGGTGGAGCTGGTGCAGCGCCCGAACCGTCGCAGCAAAGCGATCGGTAAAGTGATTGAAATTCTTGGCGAAGATATGGGCACCAGCCTGGCCGTGGATATGGCGCTGCGCACCCATGAAATTCCGCACACCTGGCCGCCGCAGGTTGAAGCCCAGATCAGCCAGCTGAAAGAAGAGGTGCCGGAAGAGGCGAAAAAAGGTCGCGTCGATCTGCGCAAACTGCCGCTGGTCACCATTGATGGTGAAGATGCCCGTGACTTCGATGATGCCGTCTACTGTGAGAAAAAGCGCGGGGGTGGCTGGCGTCTGTGGGTAGCGATTGCCGATGTGAGCTACTACGTTCGTCCGGGCACGCCGCTGGATGATGAGGCGCATCAACGCGGCACCTCGGTCTACTTCCCGTCACAGGTGGTGCCGATGCTGCCGGAAGTGCTGTCGAATGGCCTCTGTTCGCTTAACCCGCAGGTGGATCGCCTGTGTATGGTGTGCGAGATGACCATTTCGACCAAGGGTAAACTGACCGGCTTCAAACATTATGAAGCGGTAATGAACTCCCATGCGCGTCTGACCTATAACAAGGTCTGGAATATCCTGCAGGGCGACAAAGAGCTGCGTCAGCAGTACGCGCCGCTGGTTAAAGATCTTGAAGAGCTGCATAACCTCTATCAGGCGCTGGATGCTGCCCGCGAAGAGCGCGGCGGTATTTCGTTTGAGACGGAAGAGGCGAAGTTTATTTTCAACGCCGAGCGCCGTATTGAGCGGGTGGAACGCGTCTCCCGTAATGACGCCCACAAGCTGATCGAAGAGTGCATGATCCTGGCGAACATCGCCTCGGCACGCTTTGTGGAGAAAAATCAGGAACCGGCGCTGTTCCGCGACCACGATCGTCCGACCGACGAGAGCATCAAGAGCTTCCGTACCGTGCTCAATGAGCTGGGACTGAGCCTGCCAGGCGGCAACAAACCGCAGCCTGTTGACTATGCGGCGCTGCTGAAGCAGGTGGCCGATCGTCCGGATGCGGAAATGCTGCAGACCATGCTGCTGCGTTCCATGAAGCAGGCGGTGTACGATCCGGAGAACCGCGGCCACTTCGGTCTGGCCCTCTCCTCCTATGCTCACTTTACTTCGCCGATCCGTCGCTACCCGGATCTGACGCTGCACCGCGCCATCAAATATCTGCTGGCAAAAGAGCAGGATGAAGGCAAAGGGCTGGTTCAGCGCGCCATTAAGTATCTGATGCCGAAAGATCGCAGCGTCGCCAAAGATCTGACGACCGCGACCGGTGGCTATCACTATGACATGCCGCAGATGCTGCAACTGGGCCTGCATTGCTCCCTGACCGAGCGCCGCGCAGATGAAGCGACGCGCGACGTGGCGGACTGGCTCAAGTGTGACTTCATGCAGGATCAGGTCGGTAACGTGTTCAACGGCGTCATCTCCAGCGTCACCGGATTTGGCTTCTTTGTGCGCTTAAACGATCTCTTCATTGATGGTCTGGTGCATGTCTCCTCACTCGACAATGACTACTACCGTTTTGACCCGGTAGGACAGCGTCTGATTGGTGAATCGGGCGGGCGCACCTATCGCCTGGGTGACACCGTGGAAGTGCGGGTGGAAGCCGTGCATATGGACGAGCGTAAAATCGACTTTGCCCTGATCTCCAGTCAGCGTCAGGTGCGTGGCGAAGGAAAAACTGCGCGCGACCGCGCAAAACGTGACGATAAAGCGCCAGCGAAGCGCCGTCGCGATGCGAGCCGTAAGTCTAACTTCGAGCCGGACGCCGCCTTCCGGGGAGGCAAAGGCAAATCTGCCGGGGCAAATAGCGAGAAAAAAAGTAAAAACGTCTCGGAAAAAACCCGTAAAATCGCCGCCGCCACAAAGGCGAAGCGCGCCAGAAGAAAGGCCGAGTCTGACTGAGGCGCGTCACCGCCTTTTCTCTCCGGAGAAAGGGCGGTCATTCTTTTCATTTCCAACCACTGAGCAGATTGATGAGCGAAATTATTTTTGGTATCCATGCCGTGCAGGCGCTGCTGGAACGTGCTCCACAACGTTTTCAGGAAGTCTTTATCCTCAAAGGCCGCGACGATCGTCGCCTGCAACCCGTGGTCGCCGCGCTGGAAGCTCAGGGGATCGTCATTCAGCTGGCGGAGCGTAAATGGCTCGACAGTCAGGTCGAAGGCGGGGTGCATCAGGGCATCGTGGCTCGGGTAAAACCCGGCCGTCAGTATCAGGAGGGCGATCTGCCGGATCTGCTGCAGAGCCTGGACAAACCGTTCCTGCTGGTGCTGGATGGCGTCACCGACCCGCACAATCTGGGCGCCTGTCTGCGCAGCGCGGATGCGGCCGGTGTGCACGCGATTATCGTGCCGAAAGATCGTTCTGCCCCTCTGAACGCCACCGCCAAAAAAGTGGCCAGCGGCGCGGCGGAAAATGTGCCGTTGATCCGCGTCACCAACCTGGCGCGTACGCTGCGTCTGCTGCAGGAGTACAACATCTGGGTTGTCGGCACCGCAGGTGAAGCTGACCATACCGTCTTCCAGAGCAAAATGACCGGCCCGATGGCGCTGGTGATGGGCGCAGAGGGTGAGGGCATGCGTCGCCTGACCCGTGAACATTGCGATGAGCTGATCAGCATTCCGATGGCGGGCAGCGTTTCGTCGCTCAACGTCTCGGTGGCCACCGGCGTCTGCCTGTTTGAAGCGGTGCGCCAGCGCAACGCCTGATCCCCGATGTGATCCTCGCCACAAATTAGTTTCTGTACCAGGCATAACCCCGCGTCCTTCGCATACTTACGGAGTGACATCCGCGAGGAGTGGTTATGACCTGGACAACACACACCGTTTTTAATCAGCCCCATCCTCTCAGCAACAGTAATCTGTTTCTTTCTGATACGCCGCTCAGCGAAGCCCTTTCCCGTGAGGGGGCCGGGTGGGATCGGGAATGGCTGACCTCCGTTGGCTCACAGCTTGGCGGGGCCGAGTCGCTGGAGCTTGGCCGGCTTGCCAATACTGAACCCCCTGAGCTGCAGCGCTATGACGCCCGTGGCGTGCGGCTGGATGAGGTCCGTTTTCACCCCGCCTGGCACCTGCTGATGCAGGGCGTCTGCGCCAGCCGCCTGCACAACCTCAGCTGGCAGCCTGCGGTTCGGGAACAGGCGAGCGTGGCGCGCGCCGCGCGCTTTATCCTGCATGCACAGGTTGAAGCGGGCACGCTCTGCCCGATGACCATGACACATGCTGCCATTCCGCTGCTGCAGACCTGGCTGCCCGCCGCATTTGAGGGCTGGCTCGATCCGCTGCTCAGCGACCGCTACGATACCCATGCGCAGCCCGGCGACCAGAAACGCGGCCTGCTGATCGGCATGGGAATGACAGAGAAGCAGGGGGGCAGCGATCTGCTTACCAGCACCACCTTTGCTGAACCGCTTGAGGCGCGCGGCCCCGGCGAAGCCTGGCGGCTGACCGGCCATAAATGGTTCTTCTCCGTGCCGCAGAGTGATGCGCATCTGGTGCTGGCGCAGACGCCCGCCGGATTAAGCTGCTTCTTCCTGCCGCGACTGCTGCCCGACGGCACCCGCAATGCCATTCAGCTTGAACGGCTCAAAGAGAAGCTGGGCAATCGCTCGAACGCCAGTTGCGAAGTGGAGTTTCGCGAGGCGACGGGCTGGCTGCTGGGAGAAGAGGGTGAAGGGGTGCGGCTGATCCTGAAGATGGCCGGGATGACGCGCTTCGACTGTGCACTCGGCAGTCACGGGCAGATGCGGCGGGCCTTCTCGGTGGCACTCTGGCATGCTCACCAGCGTCAGGTGCAGGGGAAAAACCTCGTGGATCTGCCGCTGATGCGGCAGGTGCTGGCTCAGCAGGCGCTGCAGCTGGAGGGGCAGACTGCGCTGCTGATGCGCCTGGCGCGCGCCTGGTCCCAGCCGGCGAAACCGCATGAGGTCACCTTTGCCCGCTTATTTACCCCAGCCGCTAAGTATCAGATCTGCAAAGCGGGCGCGCCGTTTGTAGCGGAGTCGATGGAGGTGCTGGGCGGCATTGGCTACTGCGAAGCGAGTGAGCTGCCGCGTCTCTATCGTGACATGCCGGTCAACAGTATCTGGGAGGGGTCGGGCAACGTGATGTGTCTGGACGTCCTGCGCGTGCTCGCCCGCCAGGCGGAGGTGACTGAGATGCTGAATCAGGAGTTTGAGGCGGTAAAAGGATGTAACCGGCATTTTGATGCGCGCTGGCGTCAGCTGCGGCTGAGACTCAGCCACATCCCTGAAGAGCAGGCGCGCGAGGTCACCCGCACGCTGCTGCTGCTGGCGACAGGCGCTCAGCTGCTGAAATATGCCGAGCCGCCGTTGGCCGATGCCTGGTGCCAGCAGTGGCTCGACCCGCGCGGTTCACGCCCGCTGGAAGCCGCAGTGACCGATCGTTTACTGGCCCGCGCCTGTGGCCGGTGACGCACCATAAAGAATCGCACTGGCGTACCACAAGCCAGGCATCACCGTTTCACTCAGCGCCACGATCTGATAGTAAACCGCTCCGGCCTGATTGGCCCGGGCGGCCACCGCCCGCTGGGCGTCATCCGGCGAGCCGTGCACATTCACGGTGATATTACCCAGCTTCGGTAAGCCACCACTCTGCGACCGTGAAATCTCCTGTGCCTGCTGCGTTGGGGCAGGCGGCGCTTCTGGCGTTGTCTGAAGGGCGGAACAGCCTGCCAGAAGCAGGCTCAGGATCAGTAAGTAAGCGGAACGCATAGCAAAACCCTTTTTCAGGACGAGACAGTAAGTGTATGTCATCGTCCTGAAGGCGGTCAGGCTTTAAGGCTGAATACGCTGACCAGCTGGGTGAGATGATGACCTTTATCACTCAGCGTCTGCGCACTGTTTTCCGCCTGCGCCACCAGCTCGCTGTTCTGATGGGTCGCCTGACTGATCTGATTCATCGCCAGATTAACCTGACCAATGCCCGCCGCCTGCTGCTGCGCCGCTACGTTGATCTCGCCCATCAGCGCCTGCACCTGCTCGATGTGCGTCACGATGTCACTCATCGCATCGCGCGTCTGTTCAGAGAGCTGATGTCCCTGTGCCACGTTGCCGATGGAGGTGGCAATCAGCCCATCGATCTCTTTGGCCGCCTGCGCCGACCGCTGTGCCAGTGCCCGCACTTCTGCCGCGACCACGGCAAAACCGCGACCCTGTTCACCGGCTCGCGCCGCTTCAACGGCGGCATTCAGCGCCAGGATGTTGGTCTGGAAGGCAATCGACTCAATCACATGGGTAATGTCCGCAATGCTTTGTGACGACACTTTAATCGCTGACATGGTGTTTACCGAGCGCTCCACCGTCTGGCTGCCGTGGCTGACGATTCCGCTGGCTTCCGCCACCAGGGACATCGCCTGACGCAGGCTGTCGGCGGTGTGTTCCACCGTTGCGCCAAACTGCTCCATGCTGGCGGAGGTCTGCTCGACGCTGCTGGCCTGACGTCCAATCTGCTCGCTGATATTATGGCTGCTGACGGCGATGGTATCCGTACCGTCACTGATCTCCTGTGCAGCAACGCGCACCTGGCTGACGATTTTTTCCAGACCGTTTCCAATGCCGTTAATTGCCACGATCAGCTGGCCCACCTCATCAGAGCGGGTGGTCTTCAGGTTGACCTGCAGATTACCGGCGGCATACTGCTCCGCCAGATGGATCACCTGCTGCAGCGGATGGGTAATGGCCCGGCGGCTGTACCAGACAAACCCCAGCGCAAAGATCATCACCAGAATCAGTCCGGTCATCAGGAACAGGTTACGGCTGTGGGTAATCGGAGCCAGCAGGCTGGCACGGTTAACTTCGCCGGTGATCACCCAGTTCCAGCCCGGCAGCTGCTGCCAGGCCAGGATTTTCTGCTCACCGTCAATTTCCACCTGCTGCATGCCCTGTGGCTGCGTCAATAGCGGCTGCAGGATAGCGCTATCCCAGCCGGGCTGTTTTCCTTCGTTGTGCTGGTCAAACAGATAGTTGCCCTGCGTCTTACCGGGCGTGCCGTTGAGCACAAAGAAATGACCGCTGTCACCCAGCCGGCGAGCCAGGATTTTTTCGCGCATCAGCGCATACTGCTTGTCAATGCCGACGCCGACGAAGAGGATGGCAACGACCCTGCCACTCTCATCCTTTACCGGCTGGTACTGCGTGATATAGCGGTGGCCGAATAGCGTGGCCAGGCCCTGATATGTCCTGCCTTCGTGAACGCTTTTCCAGGCGGCGCCGGTGCGATCAAGCTGAGTACCGATAGCCCGACTGCCATCCTCCTTTTTCAGCGAGGTGGAGATGCGGATAAAATCATCGCCATCGCGCACAAAAATCGTCGCCACCGCCGCGGTGCGGTCAGTGAAATCGTCGACGGCGACCTGATCGAGGTTCAGCGTTTTTAATCCGGCGCGCAGCACGGGCGTTGAAAATGCGCCCACCTGAATTCTGGCGCTGTCATCAAGGCTGAAACGCCTGGGTAAAAAGCTGATAAACAGATTGGTATAGTGGCTCACCTCTTCGGTGAGGGTGGCGTTGAACATGGAGGCCATTTCATTAATGCCCTGCACCTGATTGTGTATGTCATCGATGGCGAGATTTTCCAGCTGGCGTGAGGCGTTGTGGCTTTGAGTCAGGGTGAGTACCAGCAACAGCAGCGCAACGCTGAGAGACGTCAGTACAGACAGCTTAACTCCAAGACTCAGGCCGCTGAGAGAGAGACGCGTCATAAATTACCTTTGAACAAGTTATGGGGGTACACCATCAACGGCAGGGAGGGGGAAAAGTTTAGGGCGAAATCCGGCCGCTAAGCGCAGCGGCACGTTTCGTTAAATCATCCATAGCACGTACACTGAAGCGGCACGCTTTCACCCCATCAGGAGAGACGATGATCGAACTCACGACAGAAACGCTGGCTGGTATTGAATGCCTGCACGCCACGCCTGCCGGACAGCGCCAGGCACCGCTGCCCACGGTGCTGTTTTATCACGGCTTTACCTCGTCGAAAGAGGTCTACGCCTACTTTGCGGTGGCGCTGGCGCAGGCAGGTTTTCGCGCGGTGATGCCCGATGCGGCGCGACACGGCGCGCGCTATGACGGTGATGCCGGGACACGCCTGGACCGCTTCTGGGAGATCCTGAAGCAGAACATTGATGAGCTGCCGCAGCTGGAAGCGGCGCTGCGAGATGAAAATCTGATCGCCGGTTCGCGTTTTGCGGTGGCGGGGGCCTCAATGGGCGGCATGACCGCCCTGGGGGCCATGGCGCGCTACCCACAGATTCACAGCGTCGCCTGCATGATGGGATCGGGCTATTTTATGCAGCTCAGTCACTCACTGTTTCCGCCGCGGCTCCCCGATTCGCCCGACCGGCAGGCGAAATTTGATGCCCGTATTGCGCCTCTGGCGGAGTATGACCCCTGCAACCGGCTCACGGCACTGGCAGACCGGCCGCTGCTGCTGTGGCATGGTGAGGCGGATGAGGTGGTGCCCTGGGCGGAAACCGAGCGGCTGGAGAGGGCCCTGCGTGACAATGGCCTGGATCAGCATCTGACGTCGCTGTCGGAAAAGGGGATTGGGCATAAGATCACCCCCTCCGCCCTGACGGCGCTGGTCAGCTTCTTTCGTCATCAGCTGTAAACGATGAACGGGCGGAGCAGGATGCCGCCGCCCGTGACGCGACCGGTACTTACCAGCGCGCAGCCGATTTCTCAGCAGGACTGACAGGCGCGCTGACCGGGTTTCGTTCCGGCCTGTCCAGCCGGTTAACGTAGACATAACCGGATGCCGCTTCGCTGCTGTGACTTCTTATCTGCTGCGCACAGTCAGCATGGCTGGCAAGGGCGGGTGGAGACAGGAAGAGACCCAGGAAAGTGGCGATGACGAACGTTTTCATGCCCGACTCCTCACTTCAGGGAAGACACTCTGTGTGACGCCAGCGATCCTGTCGTGACGTCTGCTTTAATTTTAGCCACTGCCCCTGCGAACGCCAGATCGTCCCGCTGAACCTCTCTGTCAGCGTTTTTGAACGATTCCGCGTTAACCCGCTGTTTTTACACCGTTCCCTTCCTGACCCACCGACTCCGCGTCCCCAGCCGCATTTTATTGAAATGTGCGCTTGAGTTTAGCCACGGTCGCCAGTATGATTACGCGTCAATTTTTCAGCCGCATTCTCAGGCTGTGTCCCACAAAGGCTCGTTACGGCGAACGGTTGTGGGACACAGCCTATAACGTTCCTTGCTTCCATGGGCCGCGGCTGACCCCGACAGGAGGCTGAATAATCCGTAAGGAGCAATTTCGATGCGTCATTACGAAATCGTATTTATGGTTCATCCTGACCAGAGCGAACAGGTTCCTGGCATGATCGAGCGTTACACTGGTGCTATCACTGGTGCACAGGGCACGATTCACCGTCTGGAAGACTGGGGCCGCCGTCAGCTGGCTTACCCGATCAACAAACTGCACAAAGCTCACTACGTTCTGATGAACGTTGAAGCGCCGCAGGAAGCGATCGATGAGCTGGAAACGAACTTCCGCTTCAACGACGCCGTTATCCGTAGCATGGTTATGCGCGTTAAACACGCGGTAACTGAAGCATCACCGATGGTTAAAGCGAAAGATGAGCGTCGTGATCGTCGCGAAGATTTTGCTAACGAATCCGCTGATGAGTCAGATGCTGGGGATTCTGAAGAGTAATCCATCGTGACGGTTAATCGACTGCGCTTGTCCGGCACTGTGTGCAGGACGCCGGTTCGAAAAATTAGCCCGTCAGGAATTCCTCACTGTCAGTTTGTGCTAGAGCACCGCTCAGTGCAGGAGGAGGCCGGGTTTCACCGGCAAGCCTGGTGTCGTATGCCGGTGATTATCAGCGGCAGCACCCATCAGGTGATTACTCAACATATAACGGTCGGCACGCAACTCACACTGGACGGTTTCATTAGTTGCCATCAGGCACGCAATGGCCAGAGCAAAGTGGTGTTCCATGCCGAGCAGATTGAATTGATAGATTCTGGAGACTAGCCTAATGGCACGTTATTTCCGTCGTCGCAAGTTCTGCCGTTTCACCGCGGAAGGCGTTGTTGAGATCGATTACAAAGACATCGCAACGTTGAAAAACTACATTACCGAAAGCGGTAAAATTGTCCCGAGCCGTATCACCGGTACTCGTGCAAAATACCAGCGTCAGTTGGCTCGCTGCATCAAGCGCGCGCGTTATCTGTCTCTGCTGCCGTACACTGATCGTCATCAGTAATCGGCAACTGTCCATTAACGACTTTAAGAGGATAAGGTAATGCAAGTTATTCTGCTTGATAAAGTAGCAAACCTGGGCAGCCTGGGTGATCAGGTTAACGTTAAAGCGGGCTACGCTCGTAACTTCCTGGTTCCACAGGGCAAAGCTGTTCCTGCTACCAAGAAAAACGTTGAGTATTTCGAAGCACGCCGTGCTGAACTGGAAGCCAAACTGGCTGACGTTCAGTCTGCAGCGACTGCACGCGCTGAGAAAATCAATGCACTGGGCACCGTGACCATCACGTCTAAAGCAGGCGATGAAGGTAAGCTGTTCGGTTCAATCGGTACCCGCGACATCGCTGATGCAGTGACTGCAGCTGGCGTTGACGTAGCGAAGAGCGAAGTTCGTCTGCCGAACGGCGTTCTGCGTACTATCGGTGAGCATGAAGTAGACTTCCAGGTCCACAGCGATGTATTCGCTAAACTGACCGTGAAGGTTGTTGCTGGTTAATTTTATTAACTGAGCACAACAAAATCGCCGGCCCTGTGCCGGCGTTTTTGTTTTTATGCCTTGCTCAGCTACTGCGCGCGGATAAAGCTGCCGTCTGTCTGACGGGTAAACAGCACCGGGCCCTCTGCGCCCTCCACCGTCAGTCCCGTTACCACACCCTGTGCATCCTGTCGGATTTTGACCTGCTGACCACTTTTCAGTGAGCTGAGGGGCTGGTCGTTGCCTTCCACCCGCGCCATCGCAAACACATCATTGACCGGCAGGCTGTTGTCACGAAACAGCTGCGCCAGCGTCTGGCCGGACGCGATGGTCAGACTGCGCCACGCGCCCTGAGAATCTGCTTTTGGCGTCTGCTGTGATGAGGAGGCCTGCCCGGAGCGGGTGTTATCGTAGATATCGGCCTGCATCGGCACCTCTTTCTCTGCGGAAGGCGTAACCGGCTGTTCGACCGGATAGCGCGGCGTCGTGGCAGGCCAGAGAAACGCCACCAGCATAACCAGCAGCGCCGCCACAATGCCGCGACGGTGCGGTGCAGGCAGCGGTGCCATCCAGCGGATGTCGTCGGTAAAATGCCAGATTCGCTGAAGCCATGTCGGCAGGCGGGATGACGTCTCAGAAGCCATGCGGGGTTCCTCCTCTCCGGCAGGCTGCGCTGGCCTGCGTGCGGCCAGCCAGGTCTGCAGCCGGGATATCATATGTGTTGCGCGCGTCCGGCGGCGTCGTGGGGCGATCTGGCCCATAGTTGCTCTCTTCTTCGTGTGCCACAGACGGGGGGTATTCCGTCGATAGTTATAGTATGGGCAATACTGGCGCGAAGTGCCTGCCAGCATTGATAAATCTGACGGCTCTATTGTTTCTCTTTCGCCGGGAAAAGTCATCTGCGATGCAGGGCATTTTACGCCAGCGGCCTGCGCTGCTATGCTGCCGGTTCGAATTTATCCGAGAGTGAAAGGAACGAAGATGACTACCCCTTCTTTCGACAGCGTCGAAGCACAAGCAAGTTACGGTATTGGTTTACAGGTTGGCCAGCAGTTGCTGGAATCTGGTCTGCAGGGGCTGCAGCCAGAAGCACTGCTCGCGGGCCTGCGCGACGCGCTGGAAGGGAACTCGCCTGCCGTACCGGTTGATGTCGTTCATCGCGCACTGCGTGAAGTTCATGAACGTGCTGAAGGCGTGCGTCGTGAGCGCACCGAAGCCATGGCAGCAGAAGGTCAGGCGTTCCTGCAGGAACATGCGCAGCGTGAAGGCGTGAACAGCACCGAATCCGGTCTGCAGTTCAGCGTGATTACTCAGGGCGAAGGTCCTATCCCATCGCGTCAGGATCGCGTACGCGTGCACTACACCGGCAAACTGATCGACGGCAGCGTGTTCGACAGCTCGGTGGCGCGTGGCGAACCGGCAGAGTTCCCGGTGAGCGGTGTGATCCCAGGCTGGATCGAAGCCCTGACCCTGATGCCGGTTGGCTCAAAATGGGAACTGGTGATCCCACAGAACCTCGCGTATGGCGAGCGCGGTGCGGGTGCCTCCATCCCACCGTTCAGCACCCTGATTTTCGAAGTGGAACTGCTGGAAATTCTGTAATTGCCGGACGCTGCAACCGCCCGGTTGCAGCGTTTTATCCTGCCTTACTTCTGCTGTAAATTCACCTGCCACAACGCGAAGCCAGTCGCATCGGTCCCTTTGGGCTGAAGCGGATATTGCGCATGCTGCTTAATAAACCCGGTCGCTTTCTCCCCCGGTGCCGTCTCAAACCGGATGTCCAGCGGCGTGGATGCGTTAATCGGGGCCAGCCGCCAGTTATTGTCCGCTTGTGGCTGGACTTCCCCGTGCGCCTTAGTCTCTGCACTGATATAGGCTGCCACCACCGAACGGTTCTCATCCGGCGAGGCAAAGGCGACATAGTTATCGCCGGT
This sequence comes from Pantoea sp. Sc1, assembly GCF_000255315.1. Taxonomy (NCBI): domain Bacteria; kingdom Pseudomonadati; phylum Pseudomonadota; class Gammaproteobacteria; order Enterobacterales; family Erwiniaceae; genus Pantoea; species Pantoea sp. Sc1. The sequence continues at coordinate 388,083 of NZ_AJFP01000001.1, read as the reverse complement.
GCCGGCAAATTTGCCGCCATAAGCACGATAGTTGTTCGTTGCCACCAGGAAGGTCGCCTGCGGGTCGATCGGCTTACCCTGCCAGCTCAGCTGACGGATACGGGAGGCATCAGGATGGATCAGCTGGCACTCGCTGTCGTAGCGCGCTGGCTGGGTCACATCGATCTGATAGGTGACCCCGTCGATCACATCGAAGTTATAGGTGCGGAAATCCCAGTTAATCAGCGACTGGGTTTTCGTACTGTGCGGATCGATCTGGTTAAACTGGCCTGCAGAGCACTCCAGCCACTCTTTAACCTGCGCCCCGCTGACCTTCATGACCACCAGCGTATTGGGGTAGAGATAAAGATCGGCGGCGTTGCGGAAGGTCAACGGCCCTTTCTCCACTTCGACATAGCTGGCCGGATCGTTTTTACGCCCGCCCGCCTTGAAAGGCGCCGCCGCTGAGAGTACCGGCAGACGGCCCAGATCGGGATCGCCCTGAATGAAGTGCTCGACATAGGCGCGCTGGGCGTTGTTGACGATCTGCACGGTAGGATCGTCCTGTACCAGCGACAGATAGCTGTACATCACGTCGGCGGACTTGCCGATGGGTTTCGCCACAAAGTCGCGCGTGGCGCGGTGATCCTCAGCCAGAACCTTCACCAGCGCGGGATCTTCTGCGGCGAGAGACTTTTTCGCTGCGATGTCATAGATCGGGCGCGCCTCAGCTTTGCCGCTCGTGACCTGCCACCTGCCGTTGTCATTGTTCAGCACCAGGTCGACCACGCCCAGGTGATCGCCCCACATGCCGGGCATCACCGCAGGCACACCGTTCAGGGTACCGTTCTTAATGTCTGCGCCTTTAATCGCGGCAAAATCTTTACCGGGGAAGACGGCGTGGGCATGGCCAAACAGGATGGCGTTGATGCCTTCAACCTGACTGAGATAGTAAACCGAGTTCTCCGCCAGGGTGTGATACGGCTCGCTGCTCAGGCCGGAGTGCGGAATCGCGATGACCAGATCCGCGCCCTGCGCACGCATCTCCGGCACATAGCGGCGCGCCGTTTCCGTGATGTCATCGACCCGCACCTTGCCCTGCAGATTGGCTTTATCCCACACCATGATCTGCGGCGGCACAAAGCCGATATAGCCAATCTTCAGGGTCCGGGTTTTGCCTTCACGATCAACCAGCGTGGTGGATTTGATGAGGTAAGGCGTAAACAGCGGCTTGCCACTCTTCACGTCAATGACGTTGGCATTGACGTAGGGAAAGCGGGCACCGGCCAGCGCTTTCTTCAGGTAGGGCAGGCCATAATTAAATTCATGATTGCCGAGGTTGCCGACGCTGTAATCCAGGGTGTTGAGCGCCTTGTAGACCGGGTGGATCTCCCCCTCACGCAATCCCTTTGCCGCCATGTAGTCGCCCAGCGGACTGCCCTGAATGATATCGCCGTTGTCGACCAGCAGGCTGTTTTTCACCTCCTGACGCGCGGCGTGGATCAGCGTGGCGGTGCGCACCATGCCAAACTTTTCGGTTGGGGTGTCTTTGTAGTAGTCGAAATCCATCATGTTGCTATGAAGATCGGTGGTTTCCAGTATGCGTAGATCGACCGTTGCGGCCTGTGCGGCGGCGGAAACGCCAAGTGCCAGTAAGACTATGCCGGGCTTAAACATGCCTGCTCCTGCTGCAAAATAATTGGGGATCTCAAAATAATGTAAAAGCCTGCCGGTGGGTCATTTTAAATCGTGATGGATATAACGTTTTGGCGCATCGGAGGCGGCACCGGATTCCGGCGGGCGCGCAAAGTGGCGCAGGCGTGGCGATAAACGGGTAACTATGATATTGATATATCTATAAATTGGCGCGCTGGTCAGCCTGTAAATGGGCAGGTCAGGCGAAACTGCTAAAATGTCACTGTCTGACGGAAAGCTGATCCTGCAGCAGAAAGACACAACGAGGTGAAAAATGTTAGAGCAAATCTGCCAACTGGCACGCGAAGCAGGCGACGCGATTATGCAGGTCTATAACGGTGCCGCGCCGCTTGACGTTTCTCACAAATCGGATGATTCGCCGGTGACCGCCGCGGATATCGCTGCGCACGAGGTCATCCTCTCTGGCCTGAAGCAGTTAACCCCCGATCTGCCGGTGCTGTCAGAAGAAGATCCGCCCGCCTGGACAGAGCGTCAGCACTGGCAGCGCTACTGGCTGGTCGATCCCCTGGATGGCACCAAAGAGTTCATTAAACGCAACGGCGAATTTACGGTCAACATTGCGCTGATTGAGGCGGGCAAGCCGATTATGGGCGTGGTTTATGCCCCGGCGCTGGGTGTGATGTACTCTGCGGCGGAGGGAAAGGCGTGGAAAGAGGAGGGTGGTCATCGTGAACAGATTCATGTGCGTGACGCACGACCACCGCTGGTGGTGGTGAGCCGTTCCCATGGCGACGATGAGGAGATGAAAGAGTACCTGAAGCAGCTGGGCGAGCATCAGACCGTTGCAACCGGCTCCTCACTGAAATTCTGCCTGGTAGCGGAAGGGAAAGCTCAGCTCTATCCCCGTTTCGGACCCACCAATATCTGGGACACCGGTGCAGGTCATGCGGTGGCGATGGCCGCAGGCGCGCATGTGCATGACTGGCAGGGTAAAACCCTGGATTACGCGCCGCGCGAATCTTTCCTGAACCCCGGCTTCCGCGTGTCGCTGTTTTAACGCGGGCTGAGCGTCTGCCTTCTGATGCCCCGGCGAGCCTCGCGCCCGCCGGGGCATCTGCTATTTCGCCTTCAGCAGTGAGGTGACCAGAGCAATCACTCTTGTCACTTCATCCTGCGTCAGCGGGCCATCCTTCACAAATTTCACCGTACCCTGTCTATCCAGCACGACGATGGCGGAGCTGCCTGGCTGCAGCTGCCAGGCGTGCTGCACATTGCCCTTGCTGTCGACGATAAACTGCGACCAGGGATACTGCTGCTTATTGGTCTCAATACTGCTGCGCACAAACATGCCGGTGCCGGGGATGGCATCATCGGTGTTAACGATGGTAGTGGTCTGATAGCGGTCATGCGGCAGCTTCGCGGCCTTAATCGCCTCTATCAGCGCGGCGTTCATCTCTTTGGCGGAGGAGCGCCCGGCAATGTGCTGGATCACGCGAACTTTTCCACTCAGCTGCGCGCTATTCCAGTTTTTATAGCTAAACTTCTCCTGCTGCAGTATCAGCTCGCCTTTGTCGTTGACGCCCGTGGCGGGCACGCGGGAATCGAGCCTGAGGTCGTGGGCCATGACGCCCGCCGGTATGAGTAATGACAGCGCCACGGCTGCCAGAATATTTCGCATCGCACTTTCCTTAAGTGATCAGACCAGTCAGTCATTTTACTGCAATAGTAAGCAGGGATGATGCGCCTGTCGTGGAAAGGTGTCAGGTTTGTTATGCCCGCCACAATTACTTAACCAACGAAGGTTTATACTGTGTCATATGAGAGTCATAACAGACTGTTCTGTAATGATGTGTCAACTCAGTAAAAAAATTCATTTTTCGGAACACCAGTAGTGTTCGGTGTTCTATAGTTATCGCGAATTCGCGCTTCATGGGCTGGTACCTACTTTGGAAACGGCGAAGCGTGCTTTAAAAATGTACAGGAGTCAGTCAGTATGAAAATCTTCCAGCGCTATAATCCGCTGCAAATAGCGAAATATGTCAAAACGCTGTTCAAAGGAAGGTTGTATATCAAGGACGTTGGCGCGTTCGAGTTCGATAAAGGGAAAGTGTTAATCCCGCGCGTCAAAGACAAACAGCACCTGAGCGTGATGTCAGAAATTAACCGCCAGGTCGTTCGTCTCAAGCTTGAGTTCAACTAATCAAAAGGGCGCCGATGGCGCCCTGAGTGTTTTATAAGCCAGACCCTTCGCTATCCCTGCTCGTCTTCGCTTTTTGTCATGCTCAGCACCGGCGGTCGTTCATCGATGCGGGTGACCAGCAGCTGGTCGATGCGGTAGCTGTCAATATCCACCACCTCGAACTTGTAGCCGGCAAACTTCACAAAGTCGGTTCGCTTCGGGATCTTACGCAGCATATACATCATAAAGCCGCCGATGGTTTCGTAGTTGCCTGACTGCGGGAAATCGTCGATGTCCAGCACGCGCATCACGTCATCAATCGGCGTGCCGCCTTCAACCAGCCACGAGTTCTCATCACGCGCGACGATCTGCTCTTCCATGCCCTGACCGACCAGATCTCCCATCAGCGTGGTCATCACGTCGTTCAGGGTAATGATGCCCACCACCAGCGCATATTCGTTCATGATTACCGCAAAATCTTCACCGGCGGTTTTGAAACTTTCCAGCGCTTCAGAGAGGGTCAGCGTATCCGGCACAATCAGCGCAGAACGAATCTGCAGGCCACTGTTCAGCGCCATACTCTGATTGCCCAGCACGCGCAGCAGCAGCTCTTTGGAGTCGACATAGCCGACGATATGGTCGATATCCCCGCTGCAGACTAAAAACTTGGAGTGCGGATGTTCGGCGATTTTGCTCTTGAGGCTGGCCTCATCTTCATGCAGATCAAACCAGACGATGTTCTCACGCGAGGTCATGGAAGAGGGAACGGTTCGCGACTCCAGCTCAAACACGTTTTCAATCAGCTCATGCTCCTGCTTACGCAGCACGCCCGCCAGCGCACCGGCTTCCACCACCGCGTAGATATCATCGGAGGTGATGTCATCTTTACGCACCATTGGCAGCTTGAAGAGGCGGAAGAAGACGTTAGCCAGACCGTTAAACAGCCAGACCAGCGGACGCATCACCAGCAGGCAGAAACGCATCGGATTGATGATGCGCAGCGCGATGGTTTCGGGGGCGACCATTCCAACCCGCTTTGGGGTTAGGTCGGCGAACAGGATAAACAGGCTGGTCACGATGGTGAAGGAGCAGATAAAGCTGAGCTGCTCAGCCAGTTCCGGCGGGACGAAGCGGCTGAAGAGGCCGCTGAAGACCGGTGAAAAGGCAGCGTCACCGACGATACCGCCGAGGATGGCGACGGCGTTAAGGCCAATCTGGACGACGGTAAAAAACATACCCGGCGTTTCCTGCATTTTCAGGACGCGCTGCGCGTTAACGTTGCCTTCATCGGCGAGCAGTTTCAGTTTGATCTTGCGGGCGGCTGCCAGCGAGATCTCCGACAGAGAGAAAAAAGCACTGACGACAATCAGTAAAAGAATGACAAGTAAGCTATCTAACATAAGTGATCCAAAGGGTTATCCACTTGTCATTTTTGGCCTGGGCAGCGTGAGCAAGCGCGAACGGGGCGGTTACTCGTTAAACAGGGCTATCCGTGCCAAAAATGTCTGCGCCAGTTCGACAGGCTGAACGCTGCCGGGGCAGAAATGAAAACAGGCGGGATGCCTGTGGCTGCAGATTATAGCAGGAGCGCTTATCTGGCCGCCAGAGGGCAAACCGCCGGTTCGGGCGGCATTCACGGTCAGGGCGGTCAGTAGCCCGCTCAGATTTCTCTGAGTGACTCCATCAGGCGGGATCAATCCCCGTCGCAGGAGTTGTATCGATCTCCTCATTTACCGACAATAGCCCGGATATTTGACTTAGATGTTACTGCTACGCCGCCATTTGGCATAAAGTGCGGCTATGATAGGGGTGTTGCCGTTGCGGTAGTGCGGGCAAAGATGATTAATAAGCGCCCCGCGGAAAAGGGGCCGGCATGATTAACAGGAGTACAGGTGCCACGATTTCATATTTATTGCATGGCTGGCCTGCTGCTTGCTGCGCCTGCCCTTGAGGCGGCGACTGTGCGATTACAGGTAGACGGCTTAACCGGGGATCTGCAGCGAAATGTCAGAGCACGCCTCTCCACCATCGGCAGCGATGAAGTCTCCAATGATGGTCGCTTTCGTGCACGCGTCTCTGTCGCGATAAAAGAAGGCCTGCGCGCGCTGGGTTACTACGAACCTGAGATCGACTTTGAATCCCGTCCTGCCCCCGCGCAGGGGGGACGGCCGGTGCTGATTGCGCACGTGAAACCGGGTCCGCCGGTTAAAATCGGCGGCAGCACCATCGTGCTGGAAGGGGATGCCCGCAATGATGCCGACTACAAAGAGTGGATAGCCCAGGGGCGTCCCAAAGTCGGCACGCAGCTTAACCACGGGCAGTACGATCGCTTTAAAAGCGGCTTCTCGAATCTCGCGCTGCGCAACGGCTACTTCGATGGCACCTTTAAAAAAAGCCAGCTGGGGGTGTCGGTCGAGCGGCATGAAGCGTTCTGGGATATCGACTACGACAGCGGCGAGCGTTACCGTTTTGGCGACGTGACGTTTCAGGGCTCGCAGATTCGCGAAGCGTACCTGCAGAACCTGGTGCCGTTTGAAAAGGGCGACTACTACAGCTCGCGCGATCTGGCTGAACTGAACCGTCGCCTCTCCGCCACCGGCTGGTTTAACTCCGTGGTCGTTGCACCGGAGTTCAGCAAAGGCCGGAAAACAAAAGTGCTGCCGCTGAATGCCGTGATGTCCCCGCGCACCGAAAACACCATCGAAACCGGGGTCGGCTACTCCACCGACGTCGGCCCGCGCCTGAAAGGCACCTGGAAAAAGCCGTGGGTTAACGACAGAGGCCACAGCCTGGCGGCCAGCGCCTACATTTCCGCGCCGGAACAGCAGGTCGATCTCAGCTACAAAGTGCCCCTGCTGAAAAGCCCGCTGGAGCAGTACTACACCTTCTCCGGCGGCCTGAAGCGCACCGACCTCAATGACACCAAAGCCGACACCACGACGCTGGCGATGTCGCGCAACTGGGACAGCAGCAGCGGCTGGCAGAAAGCGGTCAACCTGCGCTGGAGCCTGGATCACTTTACTCAGGGCAGCGTGACTAATACCACCATGCTGCTCTATCCCGGCGTCAGCGTAAACCGCACCCGCTCGCGTGGCGGCCTGATGCCGACCTGGGGCGACTCTCAGCGCTACTCAGCGGACGTCTCCGAAACCACCTGGGGTTCAGACGTTGACTTCCTGATTCTGCAGGCGCAGAACGTCTGGATCCGTACCCTCGGCGACAGCCACCGCTTTGTGGCGCGCGGCAATCTTGGCTGGATTGAAACCAACGACTTTGAAAAAGTCCCGCCGGATCTGCGCTTCTTTGCCGGTGGTGACCGCAGTATTCGTGGCTACAAATATAAGAACATCTCACCGCGTGATGAGGATGGCAAACTCACCGGTGCGTCAAAACTGGCCACCGGCTCGCTGGAGTATCAGTACAACGTCAGCGGCAAATGGTGGGGAGCGGTATTTGTCGACTCCGGTGAAGCGGTCAACGACATCAAACAGAGTAACGTGAAAACCGGTGCGGGCGTCGGCGTGCGCTGGTCGTCACCGGTGGGTCCCATCAAATTAGACATCGCCAGACCTATCGGGGATGACGATGCACATGGACTGCAATTTTATATAGGACTGGGGCCAGAACTATGAAGCTGTGGAAAAAGGTCCTCATCGGCATCCTGATCTTTCTGGTGCTGCTGCTGGGTGGGGTGGCATTTTTAATCGGCACCACGCCGGGGCTGCATCTGGTGCTGAATGGCGCGTCGCGCTGGGTACCGGGCCTGTCAATCAAACAGGTCGAGGGCGGCTGGCGTAACCTGACCCTGAGCGGTCTGCGTTACGAAATGCCTGGCGTCAGTGTGGATGCCGGGCAGATCCATCTGGCGGTGAACCTTAACTGCCTGCTGCATTCGTCGGTCTGCGTGAATGATATCTCCCTGCGTGATATCAGCGTGGTGGTCGACAGTAAAAAGATGACGCCTGCCGCGCCAGCGCCGGAAGAGGAGAGCGGCTCGACCAACCTCAGCACGCCCTATCCGATTACGCTGCGCCATCTTGGCCTGCACAATATCAATGTCAAAGTGGATGACACCGCGATTTCGCTGCTCGACTTTACCACCGGTCTGCAGTGGCAGGATCGTGCGCTGACGCTCAATCCTACTCATATTCAAAGCCTGCTGATTGCGCTGCCGAAAGCAGCCAAAGTCGTGAACGAACAGGTGGTGGAGCCGAAAGTTCAGCAGCCGCATCCGGCTGAGAAGCCGCTGGGTGAAACGCTGCAGGCGATGTTTGCACAACCGCTGCTGCCTGCGCTGCCCGATTTCCGTCTGCCGCTGGATATCGACATTCAGCAGATCCTGGGAGAACAGCTGCGCATCACCGGCGACACCGATATTTCGGTCAGCCGCCTGCTGATGAAAGCGAAAACTGCCGACCGGCAGATGCAGCTGACCACGCTGGAGGTTGACTCTGACCTCGGCAATCTCAGAGGCAGCGGGCAGGCGACGCTGGCCGATAACTGGCCGGTCGATTTTGCCCTGAACGGCACGGTCAACACCGATCCGGTCAAAGGCGAAAAGATTGCGCTGAAACTTAACGGCGCGATGCGCGACGAGCTGAAGCTGGCGCTGAACCTCTCCGGCCCGGTGGATGCACAGCTCAGCGCCGCGACCCAGCTGGCGGTGGCGGGGCTGCCGCTGTCGCTGCAGCTGACCAGCCCGAAACTGCGCTGGCCGCTGACAGGCCCGGTCGCCTATCAGGCCGATAATCTGGACTATCAGTTCAAAGGCAAAGCCACCGACTATGTGATGTCACTGCAGACCGCCGTGAAGGGGGAGTCGGTGCCACCGGCGACCGTCTCACTGACCGGTAAAGGCAACGTTGAGCAGTTCAGTCTCGATCGCCTGCGCGTGGCTGCGCTGCAGGGCAACATCGACCTCACTGCGCTGGTGGACTGGAGCAAGGCGATCAGCTGGCGCAGCGAACTGACGCTGGCGGGGATCAATACGGCTAAACAGTATCCCGACTGGCCGGCGCGGCTGGATGGCAAAATCACCACGCGCGGCAGTCTCTATGGCGGCAGCTGGCAGCTGAGCGTGCCGCAGCTGCAGCTGAAAGGGAATGTGAAACAGAACGCCGTCACCGCAGATGGCTCCCTGACCGGCAACAGCTACAACCAGTGGACAGTGCCGGGCATTAAGCTGGCACTGGGACGCAACCAGCTGGATGTCAAAGGGTCGCTGGGCGACCGTCTGGATCTGGATGCCAGCATCAATGCGCCGCAGCTCGACAATGCGCTTCCCGGTCTGGGCGGCGTCGTCAACGGGGCCATCAAAGCGCGCGGCACCCTGAAGGCACCGCAGCTGCTGGCCGATCTCAATGGCCGGGGCCTGCGCTGGCAGCAGATGCGGATTAATCGCGTTACGCTCAAGGGCGACGTGCGCTCTGACGAACAGGTGGCGGGCAAACTGCAGCTGCGCGTCGAACAGCTGCAGCAGGATGCGCTGAACATCAGCCTGCTGACCCTGAATGCCGACGGCAATGAGCAGCAGCATCAGCTGAAACTCAACGTGCAGGGCAAACCGGTCTCCGGCCAGCTGGCGCTCAACGGCAGCTTTGATCGCCAGACGCAGCGCTGGCGAGGGTCGCTGAACGACACCCACTTTGATACGCCGGTGGGCGAATGGCGACTGACCCGTGCGATGGCCATCGACTATCTCAACAGCCGTCAGACGGCGACCATCGGACCGCACTGCTGGCAGAACCCCAATGCCCGCCTCTGCGTACCGGAACCGGTTGAAGCGGGCCCGGAAGGTCATGCCCATGTGGTGCTGAACCGCTTTGACCTGGCGATGGTGAAACCCTTTATGCCGGATGCCACCCAGCTCAGCGGCCTGTTCAGCGGCGACGTGCGCGTCAACTGGACGGCTGACGGGGCGCTGCCGACCGGAACGGTCGCGCTGAAGGGTAACGGCGTCAAGGTGGTGCAGGATGTGCAGGGCAATAACCTGCCGATCGCCTTTGATACGCTGAACCTCAATGCCGCACTGCGAAACGGTCGCGCGCAGCTGGACTGGCTGATCCGCATTGCCGGTAACGGGCAGCTGGATGGCAACGTGCAGATCGACGATCCGCAAAGCCGCCGCACGCTGGGCGGTAACGTCAACATCCGCAACGTCTCACTGGCGATGCTCAACCCGGCGCTGATGCAGGGCGAGAAGATCAAAGGCAGCCTCAACAGCAGCCTGCGTCTTGGCGGCAGCGTGCAGCAGCCGCAGGTCTATGGCCAGCTTGGCCTGACCGGGGTGGATGTGGATGGCAACTTTATGCCGGTTGACCTCACGGCCGCCAGCCTTAACCTGGTGTTCAATGGCATGAGCTCCACCCTGAACGGGCTGGTGCAGACCAGCCAGGGCAACATCAACCTCAGCGGTAATGCGGACTGGAGCCAGCTCGACAACTGGCGCGCCCGCGTCGCCGCGCAGGGCAGCCGGGTTCGCGTCACGGTGCCGCCGATGGTGCGCATGGATGTCTCGCCGGATCTGGTCTTTGAAGCGACGCCTGCCGCCTTTAACCTCGATGGACGGGTCGATATTCCATGGGCGCGCATCACGGTGCAGGAAGTGCCGGAGAGCGCCACGGGCGTTTCGTCGGATGAGGTGATGCTGGATAAACAGCTGAAGCCGATTGCGCCACAGACCGCGGCGATTCCGATCAACAGTAACCTGGTGATCCATGTCGGCAACGATGTGCGCCTTTCCGCCTTCGGTCTGAAAGCGCGACTGAATGGCGACCTGAAGCTGGTGCAGGATCGGTCGGGCCTCGGCTTAAACGGTCAGATCAACATCCCGTCCGGCCGCTTCCACGCTTACGGTCAGGATCTGATCGTGCGTAAAGGTGAACTGCAGTTCGCCGGCCCGCCGGATCAGCCCTACATCAACCTGGAGGCGATTCGTAACCCGGATGCCACCGAAGATGGCGTCACCGCGGGTCTGCGCGTCACCGGCCTGGCGGATGAGCCGAAAGCGGAAGTCTTCTCCGACCCGGCGATGTCGCAGCAGGAGGCGCTTTCTTACCTGCTGCGCGGTCAGGGGCTCGGCAAAGATGGCGACAGTAATGCCCTCACTTCTGCGCTTGTGGGCTTAGGGGTTGCACAAAGTGGGCAGGTTGTGGGTAAAATCGGGGAGACTTTCGGTGTCAGTAATCTGGCTCTTGATACTGCGGGTGTTGGCGACAGCCAGCAGGTGCAGGTCAGCGGCTATGTACTGCCGGGTCTGCAGGTAAAATACGGTGTTGGCATATTTGATTCACTGGCGACGTTAACCTTGCGTTACCGCCTCATGCCCAAACTCTATCTGGAAGCCGTGTCCGGTGTGGATCAGGCTCTCGATTTGCTCTATCAGTTTGAGTTTTAGCAATGCGAATAATTGTCTACGGCAGTTTACGGCGCAAACAGGGAAACAGTCACTGGATGACGAATGCGCAGTGGCTGGGTGATCACCAGATTGAAGGCTTTGAGCTTTACAGTCTGGGCCATTATCCCGGCGTTATTGAGGGCAACGGCGCGGTACAGTGTGAAGTGTACCGCATTGATGCCTCAACCCTTGCGGAGCTGGATGCGCTTCGCACCAAAGGGGGAGAGTACAAACGTTTTCTGACTCAGACGCCGTTTGGCAGTGCATGGCTTTATGTCTATCAACGCTCAGTGGCAGGACGCCAGCGCATTACGAGCGGCGACTGGCTGAAGCGCGATGCGGAGCCAGAGGCCTGAACAAAAACACCGTCCTGATGGACGGTGTTTTTTTTCGACTCACAAACGGGCAGCAGGCTTATTTCTTCTGTGCGCGCTCGAAAGAGGAGATGATTTCGGCTTTCGCGGCTTCGGCGTTGTCCCAGCCATCCACTTTCACCCATTTGCCTTTTTCCAGATCTTTGTAGTGCTCAAAGAAGTGGGTGATCTGCGCACGCAGCAGCTCTGGCAGGTCGTTCACATCTTTGATGTGATCGTACTCTTTAGAGAGTTTGGTGTGCGGCACGGCAACCAGTTTGGCATCTTCGCCAGACTCGTCGGTCATTTTCAGTACGCCAACCGGACGGCAGCGGATCACGGAGCCCGGTACCAGTGGGTACGGGGTCGGAACCAGTACGTCAACCGGGTCACCATCCAGAGAGAGGGTGTGGTTGATATAGCCGTAGTTGCACGGATAGAACATCGCGGTAGACATGAAACGGTCTACAAACAGGGCACCAGACTCTTTATCAACTTCATATTTGATCGGATCAGCATTCGCTGGGATCTCAATGACAACGTAGATATCTTCTGGCAGGTCTTTACCTGCTGGCACCTGGTTCAAACTCATCGGGTATTCCTTCAGTAGTCGTATGTTGAGTGTCGGCTATTATAGCCAACTGACTCTGAAAGTATGCCCTCTTTTTGGCGTTTCGGAATGCGCCCTAAGGCTACTTCGCCGACACCAACAGCGAAACGATTCCTGCGGCTATCAGTGGCCCTACCGGCACGCCACGGAAGAACGCCACGCCAATCACCGTACCAATCAGCAGGCCCCCGATAACCGACGGCTGAACGCTCATAAAACTGACGCCACGACCGCCGAGCCAGGCCACAAAAATGCCCACCAGGATAGCCACAATCGACTTCCAGCTGGCAAAGGATTTGATCAGCGCAGCGGCCGGCAGAGAGCCGCTGGCCAGCGGGGCCATCACGGCCACCGTCAGGATAATGATACCTAAGGTAATGCCCTGTTTTTCCACGTAGGGAAAGAACTGTGCCAGCGGGGTCACTTTAATCGCCAGCAGCACCAGAATCGACAGGGTGACCGCGTTGTTGTGCACGAAATAGCTCAGCACGGCGAGGCCAATCAGAATAAGCGTTGAAGCGTAAGCGGCCATGGTTTCTCCCTGAAGGTCAGTAAACGCGCCAGCCTCAGCCAGCGCAAAATCGGGTCAGATCAGCAGTCGTCGGGGTTAGCGCAACTGCCCCTTGCCATCGCCTGCAGCATCTGCGCCTGATTGCGCACCAGGCTCAGACGCTGGGCGCTCAGCGCCACGCTGCCCAGAGAGCCCTGTGAACTGAGCTGGCTGTAGCCCGCCTCAAGCCAGCTGTTCCGATAGCTCAGCCAGGCGCGCTGAGCGGCACGCAGTTTATCCCGGGGTTCGCCGGTGAGGGTTTTCATCAGCCTGCCGTACTCCTTATTCATCGCCTGATCCCAGGCCTGAGTGGCAGCAGCGTAACACTGGTTTATGTCCAGCGTGGTCCGGGCGTTATTCAGGCAGCGGTCGAGCGAGGCATCTGACGGCAGATCCCCCGCTATCGTCACCGTGCTGGTCAGCAGCAGCATCAGAAACAGGCCTGCTTTCATCGTGTTTCTCCGGGTCGGGGCTAAGCGGCGATTAGCTTGATTGATGTTTCCGTGATGATCAAGCTGTTAACACTCAATCAGGGTTAAAGTTTCGGTCCGTTACTGCCGATATCTGTTCCGTTTTAGGGCCGCTGGACATTTCGCCTATTCTCATAAACGGAAACGATCAAGATGAAACAGTTATCACTTCGCACGGGGTTGCTGGCACTGCTGGCATTTATGACACTGCTGCTGTTGGCGGTGAGTTTTATGGGTATTGTGGCAATTAACAAAGGGAACCGCTCGCTGGATGTGATCAACCGCATTCAGGGGATCGAGCTGAACAGTCTTTATCAGAGCAATGCAGATTTAATGCGGGCCCGCGCTAACGCGGCGCTGGCGGTACGAAAAATTGAAATCGGCATGCTGGAAGAGGGCGCCGCCGTCACCCGACTGTCGCAGGCGGATGTCGACTCCTCCCAGCAACAGCTCAAGCGCTTTATCGATGCCGGAACGGTAACGGCACACGGTAAAATGCTGGCGGATGCGATTTCAGCCAGCTACAAGGCCTATCTCGACCAGGGCATCAAGCCGATGATGAGCGCCCTGGACAAGCAATACACCGACGAGTATTACCAGCTGCTGGAAGGCAACCTGGCGACGCTGGCGGCCAGCTACAACAAGGCGGTCACGGACTTCAGCCAGTTCGCCGATCAGGTCACGGCGGCGCAGCTGGTGCAGGCGGCCCATAACGAAACCAAAATGAAAATCCTGATCGCCGTGGCGGTGGCCTTAACCCTGCTGCTGCTGGTGCTCGCCTGGCAACTGCTGCGCCGGATGCTGCTGCAGCCGCTGGATAGCGCGATTGTGCATCTTGAGCAGATCGCAGCGGGCGATCTCTCTCAGGTGCTGCCGCCGTCCAGCAACAACGAGCTGGGACGCCTTAACCATGCACTGACCGGGATGCAGCAGTCGCTGCGTCACTCCGTCAGTCAGGTGCGTGAGGCGAGTATGCAGATCGACCTCGGCAGCCGTGAACTGGCCGCCGGCAACGTCAACCTGTCACAGCGTACGGAAGAGTCTGCCGCTTCGCTTGAGCAGACGGCGGCCAGCATGGAGCAGCTGACGGCAACGGTGCGGCTTAACGCCAGCAACGCCCAGCAGGCCCATCAGCTGGCGAATGCGGTTTCCGATACCGCCGACCGCGGCGCGGAGGTGGTCTGCTATGTGATGGAAAAAATGCATGAGATTACCGACAGCGCCAATCGCATCGGCGATATTCTCAGCGTGATCGACGGCATCGCGTTCCAGACCAACATCCTGGCGCTCAACGCTGCCGTTGAAGCGGCACGTGCGGGCGAGCAGGGCCGTGGCTTTGCGGTGGTGGCGAATGAAGTGCGTACGCTGGCGCAGCGCAGTGCTAACGCAGCTAAAGAGATCCGCACGCTGATCAGCGATTCACAGTCGCGGGTCAAAGAGGGCAGTGAGATGGCGACGCGCGCCGGGGAAACCATGGATGAGATTTCCGGTGAGGTGATGCGCGTGACCTCCCTGATGAAGGAGATCTCCATGGCGTCTGACGAGCAGAGTCGTGGCATCGAGCAGGTGAATCTGGCGGTCACGCAGATGGACGTGGCGGCGCAGCAGAATGCGGCGCTGGTGGAGCAGGCGAAGGCCGCGACCGAGTCGCTGGAAGCGCAGTCCGATCAGCTTCAGGCAACCATGGCGCAGTTCAGACTGCAGCCAGCGTAATAAAGGTGAGCGCATTTTAATGCGCTCATTTTCTTTTTTTAATTTCTGCAAGACCTAATTTTTCGATTTGCTCTGACTGAATGATTTTCATGCATTTATGAATTCGTTAAGATGGCTATTCGTCTGACTAGATGGATATTCAGGAGTGAATGATGCAATCCTCTGTTATTAATAATATCGATAAAATTACTACAGCCTATGAACATAACCCCCTATCTGTTATTGCGATTATTTCTTTTGTTTTTATAGTGGGATTCCTCCGTTGGCTGGCAAAAAATATTAAAGTCGAACATCTTTTTCAGCATACACTTAGTAACAAGATACGTTTTATTGGGGACGTGCTTAAGGAGGGGGTAATTGATGAACAGCAAAGGCTTGAGCTGGAAAAGCGCCATGCCACCCTGTTAAACCAGAAAATTTATGGTGTTAAAAATAGTTTTATTCAGCGTGAAGTTATTAATATTATCGATAACTCGAGTGAAATAAACAACTTTAACTATTTTGCTGCTCAACAGTACGCGCTCAGTATCAATCGTGAAGGGCGAATCTATGTTAATAAGCGTAAGATAAAAAACAGAATTTGTGAGGCAGTTGCACTTTCAATCATTGGTCTGGTTGCGCTGTTTTTAGGTTTGTTATTGTCTCATGCAAGCCTCGTATTAGGATTGGCCGTATGCTTGTGCGGATTAATTTTCTATTTTGCCGGATTAGGCCATTTCCCGGTGGGCCGGAGGATACGCAAGCAGGCAGAAAAAGAGATAGAAAATTATTATCAATATTGTGAAACGGAAGGCAGGCGCGACGCTGGAAAAAAGAAGCCTGCTTAAAGCAGGCTTCTACTACTAGAAGATCGTGAAGGGTTTTAGCCCTGACGGCAATCCGGGAACTCAGCCAGGAAACGCTCAACGTCGTTGACCATCGCCTCATTGCCGCAGTAGAACGGGCAGCGCTGATGCAGCGTGACCGGTGGAATGTCCAGAATACGTCTCTGACCGTCGCTGGCTTTACCGCCTGCCTGCTCCGCCAGGAACGCCATCGGGTTGCACTCATAGAGCAGACGCAGCTTGCCCTGCGGATGGCTGGCGGTGCTTGGGTAGAGGTAGATGCCACCTTTCAGCAGGTTACGATGGAAATCCGCGACCAGCGATCCGATGTAACGTGAGGTGTAAGGACGGTGCGTTGGCAGATCCTCTTCCTGACAGAACTTCAGATATTTCTTCACGCCCTGCGGGAAACGAATGTAGTTACCTTCGTTGATGGAGTAGGTGTAACCAGTCTCCGGGTAGGTCATACGTTCATGGCTGAGGCAGAAGACACCCAGCGACGGATCGTAGGTAAAGGCATGCACGCCTGCACCGGTGGTGTAAACCATCATGGTGGAGGAGCCGTAAACCACGTAACCGGCCGCGACCTGTTTGTTGCCGGGCTGCATGAAATCCGCTTCAACCACCGGGGTGCCCGGTTCGCTGACGCGATGATAGATAGAGAAAATGGTGCCGACAGAGACGTTAACGTCGATGTTAGATGACCCATCCAGCGGGTCCATTAACACCACATACTTGCCGTTCTCCTCACCTTCGAAGATGACGAACTCGTCTTCTTCCTCAGACGCGATACCGGCGACGATGCCACGCGCTTTCAGTGCGGCCTTCAGTTTTTCGTTGGCAAACAGATCGAGCTTCATCTGCTGTTCACCCTGAACATTTTCCACACCACTGGCACCGAGGATATCCACCAGACCGGCTTTATTGATGTCGCGGTGGATAATTTTGGCACCCAGCTTGATAGCTGAGATCAGCGCCGTCAGTTCCCCTGTGGCGTGCGGAAAGTCGTGCTGCTTCTCGACGATAAATTCGCCCAACGTTTTCATAACACATTCCCTGAATCTGCGATGGAGTGGCAGCACGCGTAACAGTCTGCCAACGGATGCGTACGCAGTTTAGCCGATTGAACTTCAAAAACCATAGTCCTAATCCGTTTCTTCCGTCTGCGAGCAGGGTTACACTGTGCGCCGAACTTTAGAGTAATGGATCACGTTATGCGCATTCACATCCTCGGGATTTGTGGCACTTTTATGGGCGGTCTGGCCGTGCTGGCCCGTTCACTTGGTCATCAGGTGACCGGTTCAGACGCCAACGTTTACCCGCCAATGAGCACGTTGCTCGAACAGCAAGGCATTGAATTAACAGAAGGTTACGATGCGAGCCAGCTCGACCCGGCCCCTGACCTGGTGATTATCGGTAATGCGATGACGCGCGGTAATCCCTGTGTGGAAGCGGTGCTGGAACGCAACATTCCTTACCTCTCCGGCCCGCAGTGGCTGCACGATTTCGTGTTACGCGACCGCTGGGTGCTGGCGGTGGCGGGAACCCACGGGAAAACCACCACAGCCGGCATGGCAGCGTGGATTCTCGAGGCCTGCGGCCTGGAACCCGGCTTCATTATTGGTGGGGTGCCAGGAAACTTCGATGTCTCGGCAAAATTAGGAAAAAGTCCATTCTTCGTCATTGAGGCGGATGAGTATGACTGCGCCTTTTTCGACAAGCGTTCCAAGTTTGTCCATTACTGCCCGCGAACCCTGATCCTCAACAACCTTGAGTTCGATCACGCCGATATCTTTGACGACCTGCGGGCGATCCAGAAGCAGTTCCACCATCTGGTCCGGATCGTGCCGGGCCAGGGCAAGATCCTGCTGCCGGAGCATGACGCCAACATCAGGCAGGTGATGGCGATGGGCTGCTGGAGCGAGCAGGAGAGCGTGGGCGACCACGGGCGCTGGCAGGCGAAGAAGCTGACGCCCGATGCCTCGCACTGGGAAATCTGGCTCGACGGCGAGAAGGTCGGCGAGGTGAACTGGGCGCTGGTCGGCGAACACAATATGCATAACGGGTTGATGGCAATTGCCGCCGCGCGTCATGTGGGTGTGAAACCGGAAGATGCAGGCCAGGCACTGAACAGCTTTATCAATGCGCGTCGCCGGCTGGAGCTGCGTGGCGAAGTGAACAGCATCAAAGTGTATGATGACTTTGCGCACCATCCGACCGCGATTCTGGCAACGCTGGCGGCCCTGCGCAGCAAGGTTGGCGGCAGAGCGCGCATTCTGGCTGTTCTGGAGCCGCGCTCGAATACCATGAAGATGGGCGTCAGCAAAAACGATCTGGCGCCGTCACTGGCGCGGGCGGATGAGGTCTTTCTGTTCCAGCCGCACCACATTCCGTGGCAGGTTTCTGACGTCGCCGAAGCGTGCATTCCGCCTGCGCACTGGAGCGCAGATATCGATACGCTGGTCGAGATGGTGGCGAAAGCCGCACAGCCAGGCGACTCGATTCTGGTGATGAGCAACGGCGGGTTTGGCGGCATTCACCAGAAGCTGCTGGACAGACTGGCCTGAGATGACGGGCGCCCGTAACGGGCGCTCATTTTCCGGTGACGTTCTGACGTGCTTCCTGCTACCGGCCACGACAGACCGGCTATCCGGGCTATCAGGCTTCGGCCAGTTCGCGCAGGTACTGGAAAATCTGACGGGCTGACTTCGGCGGCTTGTTGCCCGCTTTCTCTTTCTGCGCGTTGCGGATCATACTGCGCAGCTGCTGACGGTCGGCGTCAGGATAGAGTGCAATCACGTCGCTGATCGCCTCATCGCCCTGTTCAATCAGACGATCGCGCAGCATTTCCAGTTTATGGAACAGCGCAACCTGCTGGTTGTGGCGGTTCTTGAGCTTGTCCAGCGCAACGCGGATCGGCTCGACATCAATACTGCGCAGCAGTTTACCGATCAGCTGCAGCTGACGGCGACGGCCCTCTTTCTTAATACGTTGCGCCAGTTCGATCTCGGTGCGCAGGCGCTCATCCAGCGGGATCTTATCCAGCGAGTTTTTACCCAGTTCTACCAGTTCGGCGCCCAGGCGTTTTAACTCTTCGGCATCGCGTTTAATTTCACTCTTACTGACCCAGATAATCTCTTCATCTTCCTGTTCGTCATTATCTGGCACATCGTCGAGCCACTCATCGGGCTGTCTGGTCATTTCCGGGCTCCCAAAAAAAGAGGCTAATCCTACCAGTTTATCGGGTGACTGCGAAATTGTTCTCTGACTCTGATAGACTCAAATCATTCACACATAAGATTAGACGGCAGGTCGATGAACGTATCTACTCAGGTTGCAGAACAGCGAAAAGTACTGGAGCAGGCGATTGCGCAGGCACTTGAACTGGCTAAAGCAAGCACTGACAGCGCGGAAGTAGCGGTCAGTAAAACCACCGGCATCGGGGTCAGCACCCGCTATGGCGAAGTGGAAAACGTCGAATTCAACAGCGACGGTGCGCTGGGCATCACCGTCTATCATCAGAACCGTAAAGGCAGCGCCTCATCGACCGACCTCAGCCCGGACGCGATCAAACGTACCGTGCAGGCGGCGATCGATATTGCGCGCTACACCTCGCCCGATCCCTTTGCCGGCCCGGCGGATGCGGCGCTGCTGGCCTATGATGCGCCAGATCTGGATCTCTACCACCCGTGGGAGATCGATGCCGACCGCGCTATTGAACTGGCCGCGCAGGCTGAAGAGGCTTCACTGCGCGCAGACAAGCGTATCACCAACACTGAAGGCGGCAGCTTTAACAGTCATGTCGGCATTAAGGTGTTTGGTAACAGCCACGGCATGCTGCAGAGCTACTGTTCAAGCCGTCATTCACTCTCCAGCTGCGTGATCGCCGAGCAGGATGGCAACATGGAGCGCGACTACGCCTACACCATCGGCCGCGCATTTGAGGATCTGAAAAGCCCGGAGTGGGTCGGTGCAGAGTGCGCGCGTCGCACGCTCTCCCGTCTTGCCCCGCGCAAACTTCCGACCATGAAAGCGCCGGTGATTTTCGCTTCTGAAGTGGCGACCGGCCTGTTTGGTCATCTGGTCGGGGCGATCAGCGGCAGCAGCGTTTACCGGAAATCAACCTTCCTGCTGGATGCGATGGGTCAGCAGATCCTGCCGGAGTGGCTCACCATCAGTGAGCAGCCGCACCTGCTGAAAGGTCTCGCCTCGACGCCATTCGACAGCGAAGGGGTGCGCACCCAGGCGCGCGACATTATTCAGGCGGGCGTCCTGCAGACCTGGCTGTTAACCAGCTACTCCGCCCGTAAACTGGGCCTGACCAGCACCGGTCACGCGGGTGGCATTCACAACTGGCGCATTGCCGGTCAGGGCCACAGCTTTGACGATCTGCTGAAGCAGATGGGCACCGGTCTGGTGGTCACCGAACTGATGGGACAGGGTGTCAGCGCCATCACCGGTGACTACTCGCGCGGTGCGGCCGGTTTCTGGGTCGAAAATGGCGTGATTCAGTATCCGGTCAGTGAAATTACCATCGCCGGTAATCTCAAAGAGATGTGGCGCAATATGGTGACCATCGGCGACGATATCGAAACCCGCAGCAATATTCAGTGCGGTTCAGTCTTACTGCCTGAAATGAAGATAGCGGGACAATAACGACGCATTCCTGAAGCAGCCTGTTGGCTGCTTTTTTTTCGTCACAATAAAAAGGAAGTAATGATGCGTAAGCAGCTAATTGCAATGTTGTCGGCTTCTCTGATGTTCTCCAGCGTCAGCCTCTGTGCGGCGGATCTGGAGCAGGATATGGACACGCTGAATGCGAACCTGAAAATCGTCAAAAAAACGGACGATGCCCGGGAGATGCAGCAGGCATTAACCCGGATGCGTGCGGCAGCGCAGGATGCGAAGCAGTCCACGCCCGAAAAGCTGGAAGGTCAGCCTGCTGACAGCACGCAGATCAAAGATTATCACGCCGGTCTCGACTCGCTGATTGCGCAGATCGACGTGGTCAGCACGCTGGCGAAAGCGAACAACGTGGAGGGCGCAAAGCGCGAAGCCGCGAAGTTTGATGAGATCCGCAATACCAACCATAAGAAATTCCGCTAATCAGACCGCCGGTCAGCCCGACCGGCGGTTTTTTCCATCACTTCTGCTTATCACCGCGCCTTAAAACGTATCGGACCTGCCGTGATGTTGCACAACATCAAGATCCGGCACGGTTAAATTCATTATTTTGCGCACAAAGAGTCATTT
The DNA here is from genome assembly GCF_000255315.1 of Pantoea sp. Sc1. Lineage (NCBI taxonomy): Bacteria > Pseudomonadati > Pseudomonadota > Gammaproteobacteria > Enterobacterales > Erwiniaceae > Pantoea > Pantoea sp. Sc1. The sequence goes on along the minus strand of NZ_AJFP01000001.1, from coordinate 367,100 downwards.
TTCGCACGAAGTGTGCACTCTGCGATCTGACGCACAGCCTTCACCTCAATTTCCGCTTGCTGCTGGAAATGTTGCCTCTCCACAGCGGGAGCCGGGACGGTTAATTTATTTTCAACGCGAATTATCCGGTTCAACAGGAGTAACAAGGTGAGCAATAACGGCATCCCGGTGTATGAAGCGCCACCGGAGAAAGTGCAGCAACTGGCAGAACGTGTCATGACGCAAATTGCGGCGATCTATCAGCAGCATGGTATCCAGCCCAACGCGGTTCAGCAGCAGATGCTGGAATCCCACGTCCGGGCCATGGCATCACGCTCTCTGAGTGGCGAGCCGCTGCCGGAAGTGGAAGCGGAGCTGTTTGAGGATATTCCGCCGGAAACCGTCGCGCTGGCGCAGCAGGTGGTGGATCTGTTTGGCAATCTGCCGCGTGAAGAGGCCTGGCTGCTGTCGGTTCACATTGAAGTCGCACGATCCAACAACTGAAGAGGAAAAGAACATGGTGACAGTCGTGATTGGCGATCGTTTAGGGAAAGGACAGAAAGTAGCCGCAGGTATCGAAAAAGCGGGCGGCCGTGCGGTGGTGGTGCCGGGTGTGGCGGCGGACATGAAACTGGGTGACGTCATGAAGGCAGAAAACGCCGACTTCGGCATCTCGTTCTGCGGCAGCGGCGGCGCAGGCGCCATCACCGCGCAGAACAAATATGGCTACAAAGCGAAGCATGGCATGCGCTCTATCGATGAAGGGGTGACCGCCATCAACGAAGGGGCCACCGTACTGGGCTTCGGCTTTATGGACAAAGAAGAGCTGGGTGAGCGGCTGGTGCAGGCCTGGAACAAGAAGCACGGCAGCTGATTATGAAAGAACACTACGTTACCCAGGTGACGGTCGAGGGCAAAGGCGACACCAAAGCGAAAGCCTTCGCCGATGCCCTGAGTCGTGTGCAGAACCAGGTTCTGCGCGCGACACAAAAAATTCTGCTGCGCATTGAACCTCAGGATGTCCGGGTGCTGCGCGCGCAGGAGAGCGTCAGGACTGAGAAGTTTCTCTTCTTCTTTCTGGCGCGCCAGCGGCGGAACTACAGCGTCACGCTGGAGATCACCGTCAGCGTCACCGTTTTCGACACCGAACAGGTGACGTTTACGGCGGCATCATAAAACAGCGCCTGTTAACGTCAGCCTGTCTGTAGCCCGCTTCTCTGCTGTCGCGCACGCGCGGCGGGCAGGCCGGAGTGAGGCGGCGGCGGCTGAAGTCTGACGGGATTAAAAAAACGACAACAAGGTACAACAACATGTTTTTAATCATTTTGTTTAAGTCGTTGATCATTGGCGGGCTGGTGGGCGTCGGCGTCGGCGCGGGTGCCGCACGCATGTTTCATGCGCCAACCACCCAGGGGATGGGCGCCTTTCGTACGCTGGGCGAGCTGAACTCATGCGAAGGCGATCCCGCTTCCCACTTCTCCTTTGGTCTCGGCTTCTTTTTCAACGCCTGGGCATCCTCTGTTGCAGCCGGTTCATTCACCCAGGATGTGGATCACCGCATCATTCCAAACTGGGGTGCGGCGGCACTGATGGTCAAAAACCGCAACGTGGCGGAAACGCTGCACAATCCGAAAAAAATGGCCATCGCCTGCGGCATTATCGGCATGGTCGTGGTCGCCTTCCTCAACTCCACCGCCTCGGCCGTTCCGGCGGCGCTTCAGGTCACGGCCGTTAAAGTGCTGGTGCCGGCGGCTAACCTGCTGGTTAACACCGTCATGCCGGTCATCTTCTGGCTGGCGGCCATCGACGCGGGCAAAAAGTCAGGCTTCTGGGCCACCATTTTCGGCGGTCTGGCACAGCTGATCATGGGCAATGCCGTGCCGGGCCTGGTGCTGGGTATTCTGATCGGCAAAGGGGTCGAAGAGAGCGGCTGGAACCGGGTCACCAAAGTGATGATGACCGCCATCGTCCTGCTGTTTGTGCTGAGCGGCTTCTTCCGCGGTTTCGATATGAAACTGCTGCAGTCCTTCCAGCTCGGCATTCCCGGCTGGCTCGACATGATCCATAACTCCGTCAGCGGCAAATAGGAGGCGATGCAATGAACGAAAATAAAGGCTTCTGGTACGCCGACTGGTCTTTCCCGATCTTTGTTGGCCTGCTCTCCGCCGGCGTGTTTGCCGGAACCCACATGTACTACCTCTATGGCATCGGCGCGTTCAATGAAGTGGCGTTTGTGTCGATGCTGCGCTCTGGCATGGAGACCGGCGTCTACGGCGCGGTCGCCGCCTTTGGCGCCAGCTTCCTGTTCGCCCGCATTATCGAAGGGTCGCTGGTGGGGATTCTGGATATCGGCGGCGCGATTCAGACCGGTGTCGGCCTGGGCGTTCCGGCCCTGCTGCTGGGCGCGGGTATCGTCTTCCCGGTGGCGAACTTTGCCGCCTCGCTGGCGACGGGTCTGGTGATTGGGGTGGCGATTGGCTACGTCATTATCCTGGCGCGTAAATTCACCATCAATCAGAGCGACTCCACCTACGGCGCAGACGTCATGATGGGTGCGGGTAATGCCTCCGGACGCTTCCTCGGCCCGCTGATTATCCTGTCAGCCATGACGGCGTCGATTCCGATTGGTCTGGGTTCACTGCTGGGGGCGCTGCTGTTCTATCTCTGGAACAAGCCGATCACCGGTGGCGCCATCCTCGGCGCCATGATCCTCGGTGCGATTTTCCCGATCGCGCTCTGATCTCACCGGCAGCCCGGTAGCGGGCTGCCGTTAAGGAGAAACCATGTACGACTTGATTATCCGCGCTGCACGACTCAGCGATGAGCAGGTGGTCGACATCGCGGTGCAGGATGGCCGCATCGCCGCCGTTGGCCGGGTGCAGGGCAGCGCACGCCAGGAACGCGATCTGGCGGGTCGCTACTACCTCAGCGCAGGCTGGATCGACTCCCACGTTCACTGCTATCCCAAATCCCCCATCTACCATGATGAAGCCGATGCGATAGGCGTGGCCCACGGCGTGACGACGGTAGTCGATGCGGGCAGCACCGGTGCCGATCATATTGATGACTTTTACCAGCTGACCCGCGCAGCTCAAACCCAGGTCTATGCCCTGATCAACATCGCCCGCACCGGTATCGTCACCCAGAACGAACTGGCCGACATGAGGCAGATCGATGGCGAGGCGGTGCAGCAGGCGGTGGCCCGGCTGCCCGATTTTATCGTGGGGCTGAAGGCGCGCATCAGCAGCAGCGTGGTGGGTGAAAACGGTATCCAGCCGCTGATCCGCGCGAAGGCGATTCAGCAGCAGAGCGGCGGGCTGCCGCTGATGGTCCACATTGGCAACAATCCGCCCAATCTTGACCAGATTGCGGATCTGCTTACCACGGGCGACATCATCACCCACTGCTTTAACGGCAAACCCAACCGCATTCTGACGCCGCAGGGCGAACTCAAGGCCGCCGTTAAACAGGCTATCGCGCGCGGCGTGAAGCTTGATGTCGGCCACGGCGGCGCCAGTTTCAGTTTTGAGGTCGCCCGGGTGGCGATAGCGCAGGGCATTCTGCCCGATACCATCAGCTCTGACATTTACTGCCGTAACCGTCTGGCTGGCCCGGTTCACAGCCTGGCCCATGTCATGTCGAAATTCTTCAGCGTCGGCATGACGCTGCCGCAGGTGATTGACTGCGTGACGGTCAACGCGGCGGCAGGGCTGCGGCTGCCGCGCAAGGGGCAGCTGAAAGTCGGCTATGACGCCGACCTGACCATTTTTAGCGTCAAAGAGGAAAACCGGCCCTTCATCGATTCAGAAGGTGAAACGGTGACCGGTGAGAAGCATCTGGTCCCGCTGGCGGCAGTCGTCGCGGGTCAGTGGATCGCGACAGAAGAAGGAGCAGCACATGACCTCGGTTTATGAAAAGTATGGCCTGAAGCCGGTGATTAACGCCTCTGGCCGTATGACGATTCTCGGCGTTTCCACGCCGTCGAGCGACGTGATCGACACGGTGAAATATGGCCTCGATCACTACTTCGAAATGAAAGACCTGGTCGATAAAACCGGGGCTTACATCGCCGGTCTGCTGAAGGTGGAGAACGCGGTGGTGGTATCCTGTGCCTCGGCAGGCATCGCCCAGAGCGTGGCGGCGGTCATCGTAAAAGATGACGACTGGCTGCTGGATAACCTGCATGCCGCGCCGCTCAGCGTCCCGCATCAGATTGTGGTGCCGAAAGGGCATAACGTGAACTACGGCGCACCGGTCGGCAGCATGGTGGCGCTGGGAGGCGGCCAGCTGGTGGAGGCGGGTTACAGCAATGAGTGCTCGCCCGCGCAGCTGGCGGCAGCGATCACCCCACAGACCGCGGCGATCCTCTATGTGAAATCGCATCACTGCGTGCAGAAGAGTCACCTTGATGTGGCGCAGGCTGCCGCCGTTGCGCGCCAGCACGGCGTCCCGCTGATTGTCGATGCGGCCGCGGAAGAGGATCTGCAGTGCTACTACGAGGCGGGCGCCGACCTGGTGATCTACAGCGGTGCAAAAGCGCTGGAAGGCCCGACCAGCGGCCTGGTAATTGGCCGCCACCACTACGTTGAGTGGGTCAAACGCCAGACCAACGGGATTGGCCGTGCAATGAAAGTCGGCAAAGAGGGCATTCTCGGCCTGACCCACGCAATTGAAAACTATCTGACTCAGCCAAAAATCAGCGGCGCGCAGATGGTGGAAAAAATGACACCGTTCATCGAACAGCTGAACCATCTGAATGGCGTCACGGCCCGCGTGGTGTGGGATGCCGCCGGACGTGACATCGCCCGTGCAGAGATCAAATTTGACGAAGCGGCGATCGGGCAGCGCACCGGCGATCTGGTGCAGGCGCTGAAAAACGGCGACGTCGCGATCTATTTCCGTGGCTACAAAGCCAATGAAGGGATCATTGAGGCGGACGTACGCAGCGTCAGCGCCGATCAACTGCACACCATTTTCACCCGTATTCAGACGCTGTTAACCGGAGAGAAAACCGCATGACGCTGACCCCCAACTTCTATCAGGATCGTCTCTGCCTTAACGTACTGGCGGGATCAAAAGAGAATGCGCGTGCCATCTGGCAGGCGGCCGAAGGGCATGTGCTGGTCGGCGTGCTGTCAAAAAACTATGCCAGCAATGACGCTGCCATCGCCGACATGAGCGAGTACGCTGCGCTGATCGACAACGCACTCTCAATTGGCTTGGGCGCGGGCGATCCCCGGCAGTCACAGATGGTGAGTGAGCTGGCGGAGGTGCTGCAACCCCAGCATGTCAATCAGGTCTTCACCGGCGTGGCCACCAGCCGGGCGCTGCTGGGCCAGTCACAGACCGTCGTCAACGGTCTGATCTCACCCACCGGCACGCCGGGTAAGGTAAAAATCTCGACCGGCCCGCGCAGCGCAACACAGCCTGACGGGATCGTTCCGATCGAAACCGCGATTGCCATGCTGCAGGATATGGGCGGCAGCTCGGTGAAATATTTTCCGATGGGCGGTTTACAGGCGGTGGATGAATATCGCGCCGTGGCAGACGCCTGCGCAAAAATGGATTTCTGGCTGGAGCCCACCGGCGGCATCGATCTGGAGAATGTCGGCGAGATCGTGCGCATTGCGCTGGAAGCGGGCGTCAGCAAAGTGATCCCGCACGTCTACAGTTCGATCATCGACAAAGCGAGTGGTGAAACCCGGATCGAGGATGTGCAGCGGTTGCTGGCGATCTGTAAAACGCTGCTGCCCTGAGGATCGCGCCGCGCGGCAGGCCGATCGGGTGGCAGGCCGCGCACGCAACATGGACGTTGCGTCACGATCCCCGTAGGCTGAGTTTCCGTTTCCCTGATTTTCTCTGTAAACAGGTAACTGTCGTGAGATTTCCCAATCAGCGCCTTGCGCAACTGTTTGATGCCCTGCAAAACGAAACGCTGCCTCAGGATGAACTGGCGCGGCGTTTTGCCGTCTCGACCCGCACCGTACGCACCGACATCACGGCGCTGAATGCGCTGCTGGCTGAACATGGTGCGCAGTTCGTCCTGAGCCGCGGCGCGGGCTATCAGCTGAAGATTGAGGATGCTCAGCGCTTTCAGCATCTGCAGCAACACAGCGCCTCACCGCTGCGCATCCCGCGCACGTCGCCTGACCGCATCCGTTATCTGCTGACCCGGTTTCTCACCGCGGCCTATTCGCTGAAACTTGAAGAGCTGGCCGAGGAGTGGTTTGTCAGCCGCGCCACCCTGCAGAACGATATGGCGGAAGTGCGCGAGTGGCTGGGACGCTATCACCTGACGATTGAAAGCAAGCCCCACTACGGCATGAAGCTGTTCGGCAGCGAAGTGGCGATCCGAACCTGCCTGACCGATCTGCTGTGGCAAATCGATCAGTCACAGCCGGAGAGTCCGCTGCTGACCATTGAAGCGCTCAACAGCGGTATGCTGGAAACCCTCCAGCCGCTGCTGCAACGCTGCTTTGCTGAACACAATATCCGCCTCAGCGATGAGGGAGAACGCTATCTGCGGATCTACTGTGCGGTGGCGGTGCGCCGTATCAGCGAAGGCTATCCGCTTAACGATCCGGGCGCTGAGGAGATTGGGGATGATGTGCGCGAAGCGGCGCACCAGCTGATTACGCTGATGCGCCCGCTGGTCAGTAAACCGATCTCACCGGCTGAAGAGAACTGGCTGCGGGTCAACATTGCGGCACGGCGCATTCAGGCTATCGCCCCCAGCGCCATCAATGCGGATGACGCCGATGCGCTGGTGGATTACCTGCTCAGCTTCATCAACACCTACTACAACTTTAATCTGCAGAACGATCAGCAACTGCGTGCCGATCTGCTGACCCATATCAAGACCATGATCACCCGGGTGCGCTACCAGATCCATATTCCTAACCCGCTGCTCAGCAACATCAAGCAGCACTATCCCATGGCCTATGATGTCACCTTAGCGGCGGTGACCAGTTGGGGGAAATATACCCCTTACGTCATCAGCGAGAATGAGATTGGCTTTCTGGTGCTGCACATCGGTGTCGGGCTGGAGCGCCACTATGACGTGGGCTATCAGCGTCATCCCCAGGTGCTGCTGGTCTGCGACAGCGGTAACTCGACGCTGCGGATGATTGAGGCGATGCTGCTGCGCAAATACCCGCAGCTGAAGGTGACGGCACGCCTCTCTCAGCGTGAATATGAGGCGCGCAGCCGCATCGATGAGGACTTTGTGATCTCGACCATCCGGCTCAGCGAAAAAGAGAAACCGGTGGTGGTGATGTCACCGTTTCCCACCGGGTTTCAGCTGGAGCAGATCGGCAAGCTGGTGCTGGTGGATCGTACCCGTCCCTATATGCTGACGAAATATTTTGATGCTCAGCACTTTCATATCGTCGACAGGCCAATGACCCAGTCTGAACTGTTCCGGCAGTTGTGCGATCAGCTGGAGGCGGAGGGGTTCGTGGATGCTGCTTTCTATCCGTCGGTGGAGGAGCGCGAAGCGATTGTCAGCACCATGCTCGGCGAAGGCATTGCGCTGCCGCACTCGCTGGGGCTGCTGGCGAAGAAAACCGTGGTCTATACCGTGCTGGCCCCGCAGGGCATCGCCTGGGGCGACGACACCGCCTATGTGATTTTCCTGCTGGCGATCAGCAAAAGCGAATATGAAGAGGCGATGGCGATCTACGATCTGTTTGTGACGTTTCTGCGGGAAAGGGCGATGATCCGCCTGCGGGAGAGCACTGACTTCAGCAGTTTCAGAGCGGTGGCGATGGACTGCCTGAGCCGCTCTTAGCGCAAGGCTCTGCCGCCGTCAGTTTTTCTTCGCCAGCAGGCGCGGGATCTCACGCAGGCACCAGGCTTTGGCCTCGCCCATGCTGTCCCGCCGCCACGCCATAATAATGTCGACCTCGCGGGTATATTCCGGACTCACGACCCGCAGGCGGCCTTCCGCAATATCCTGCTCCACCAGCGGATAGGGCATGGTTCCCACGCCCAGACCCGCCAGCAGCGCACGGCGCTTGTCGTCCATGCTGCTGACGGTCAGGCGCTGCTGCTTATCCAGCAGCTGCACGGTCAGCACCGGGCGCTCACGCGCGGTATCCGCCACCGCAATGCCGCGGTATTTCACCCGCGTCACTTCAGACTGCGGTTCCGGCTCGTTATGGATCGGATGGTCGGCACTGGCGACATAGACGCTCATCATGGTATAGAGCTTGCGGGTGTTGATCTCGGTTGAGGCGCGGAAGTGCATATCGGGGGCGATGACGATATCGGCCCGGCCCTGTTCCAGCCGCTCCCATGCCCCCGCCAGCACTTCGGTGACCAGCGAAAACTGGGTATTGGCTTTGTCGGCCAGGCGCGTCACCAGCGGAAAGAGGGCGTCGATGGGCACCAGCGCTTCGGTCACGATGGTCAGATGGGTTTCCCAGCCACGCGCCAGCGCTTCGGCATCGGTGGTGAGCTTGTCGGCCGCTTCCAGCAGCACCCGGCCACGCTCCAGCAGCATGCGTCCCACGTTGGTAAATTTGGTGCGGTGGCCGGAGCGGTCAAACAGCACCACATCCAGCTCCTCTTCCAGCTTCTGCATGGTATAGCTGAGTGCAGAGGGCACACGGCCCAGCTCATCGGCCGCTGCCGCAAAACTACCACGTCGATCAATCGCATCCATTACGCGTAACGATTCAAGGGTTAACGCACGCTCTTTAGCCATCGCGTTTCTCTGTCAGGAAATTTGAACATGCCCGGCAGATTAACTGGCTAACAATCCGGCGTCCAGACTTTTACCATGTGTGCATAGAGTCCGTGACCGATCCTTGTCACCGGATGCCGGAGGTAAATAATGATAACGACACGCAGTGCGTCCGCATGTGGCCAGGCCGACTTTGGCTGGTTGCAGGCTCGCTACAGTTTCTCTTTTGGCCACTATTTTGATCCAAAACTGATGGGCTACGCGTCACTGCGCGTACTGAATCAGGAAGTGCTGGCACCAGGGGCCGCCTTTCAGCCGCGCACCTATCCGCAGGTCGATGTGCTTAACATCGTGCTGCAGGGCGAAGCGGAGTATCGCGACAGCGAAGGTAACACGATCAGCGTGCAGGAAGGGGAGGTGCTGCTGCTCTCAGCCCAGCCGGGGGTCAGTTACACCGAAATCAACCTGAGCAAAGAGCGCCCGCTGACCCGTATGCAGCTGTGGCTGGCCGCCTGCCCGGAGCGTGAGAATCCGCGGATGCAGAAACTGGCCCTTACGGCGGGCCGCACCTCTCAGCTGATCGCCTCGCCGGATGGCGTGGATGAGAGCCTGCAACTGCGTCAGCAGGTGTGGATCCATCAGGTCGAACTGGCACCGGGCGAGCAGCATGCGCTGCATCTGCAGGGGCCGCGCGCCTATCTGCAGTCGATTCACGGTTCGCTGGAAGCCCGATCGGGTGCAGCGCATCGGGAAGCGCTCGGGTGCGGCGACGGTGCCTTTCTTCAGGAAGAGTCGCTGCTGACGCTGACGGCGAAAACGGCGACCCGGGCACTGGTCATCGACATCCCGGTCTGATCCTCAGGCAATAAAAAAGGCGGCCATGGCCGCCTTTTTTGCGTCTTACGCGTTACTTCAGTAGGGTAAAGGCGGTGGTGACGTGCTTCACGCCACTGACGCGGCTGGCGATATCGGCCGCCGCCTGCCCTTCCTGTTGCGTCACCAGACCCAGCAGGAACACTTCGCCATTCTCGGTGGTCACCTTCACGTTGGAGGATTTCACCTGATCGCTGCCCAGCAGCTGCGAGCGGATCTTGGTGGTGATCCAGGTGTCTGACGAGGTGGTGCCAAGCGTCACCTTCTGACCAATGCGGATCTCGTTATAGACCTCGGTGGCGCCATCCACGCCCATGGTGATCTGTTTGGCACGATTGGCGATCTCCTGCGACGGCGCCTGACCGGTCAGCAGCACTTTGCCCTGATAGGCGGTGGCGATGACGCGGGCATCGGTTTTGATCTGCTGATCTTTCGCCAGCGCATTGGTGACGCGCAGCTCCAGCGTGCCGTCATCCACCTGCGTGCCGACCGTACGCGGGTCGGTGGCGGTTTTGGTGGCAACCGCTGCGCCACCGGCAACCACGGCGACACAGCCCTGCAGCAGCATGGCGGTTAACAGAATAGCGATAGCGTTCAATGCTTTCATTCGTGCTCCTTCGGTCATTCCTGATGGGGAAAGAGGGTGTTATCGATCAGATCGCATAAGCAGTTAACGGTGAGCATATGCATCTCCTGAATCCGGGCACTGCGGTGTGAGGGAATGCGGATTTCCACATCCTGCGGGCCCAGCAGTCCGGCAAGCTCACCGCCATCATACCCGGTAAGCGCAACGATCGTCATATCGCGTGTTACCGCGGCTTCAACGGCCTTCACAATATCGCGGGTGTTGCCACGGGTTGAGATGGCCAGCAGTACATCGCCTGCATGGCCCAGCGCGCGCACCTGCTTGGCATAAATTTCATCGTGCAGGCGATCGTTACCAATCGCGGTCAGCATCACGTTGTCTGCACTTAACGCCAGCGCCGGCAGGCTGGGGCGCTCGGTTTCGAAACGGTTGATCATGCTGGCGGCGAAGTGCTGAGCATTGGCGGATGAGGCGCCGTTGCCGCAGCTCAGGATCTTATTGCCGTTCAGCAGAGATTGTACCAGCGTCATGGCCGCTCGGGAGATGGCATCGGGCAGCGCCTCAGCGGCAGCAATCTGGGTCTGAATACTTTCAGTAAAACACGCTTTAATTCTTTCCTGCACACAACCACCTGGTTCTAAACGTCTGCATTAAAGGCATCCGGCAGCCACTCGAGCGCCGTGCCGGTAATGGCGATGATGTCGAAACGGCAATTCACCGTTGCAAAACTGCCGCCGCGTTGCGCCAGCCAGAGAGCGGCAGCGCGCAGCAGCTTCTGCTGTTTGCTGCGGGTGATGCTGGCGAGTGCGCCACCGTAGCGCGCATCGCGGCGGTAGCGAACTTCGACAAACACCCAACAGTGCCCGTCACGCATTATCAGGTCAAGTTCACCCCCGCGAAAGTGAACATTGCTGGCGACCCATTTCAGGCCCGCCTGCTCCAGATAGCGCCGGGCATCTTCTTCATACCGGGCGCCAGTCTGACGGCGGGTCAGTTGGCCGGTGCGATTTCGCCCCGACGATACTGGTTCCATGTCAACTTCCTGTTGATCACACAATCCGTGTTGGCGCTGAGCTTACCGGTGTTGCCATCCAGCGTATAACCCGGTGACTGACGCATCTGGTTAAAGTGATTGGCCAGCGTCCAGGCATCCATCCCCATGGCATAGAGGCGCACCAGCGAGTAGTCATTGTTGAATGACTTCGAGGTCTGCTGCATCAGGCCCGGATTGCTGCCGGAGAGCAGAGGAATATCGCTGAACTGCAGGCCATCCATCTCCAGACGGAAATCGGGACCGGCACCCGCCTGCGCGCTGCGCGAGCTGGCATAAAGCGAAATGTTGCTGCGGCTGCCGGTGCGCATGGCGATCATCGGCTTAATCAGCTGCAGCTCATCCTGGGTGGAAACGATATAGACCGCATCGACGCCTCCGCCGCTGCTGGTGCTGACGGCCTCTGGCGTGCTCTGCTGCGGTGCCGGAATGGTCAGGCCGGCAATGGACACACCCTGCTGCTGCTGGGCAGGGGCCGCATTCACCGGCGTGCCTGACAGGCTGATGCCCGCGCCACTGTTGATGCCCTGCTTCAGCTCAGCGGTCGAGCCAAAGCGCTGCTGCATCACGGTACCGCCACCCAGCGTCTGCCACTCCTGCGCGAAAGCATTGGTGACGCGATCGCCCAGACCGCTGCGCGGAACCAGCAACAGCGGCTCGCGTTTGCCCTGATCCCAGATATGGTGCGCGGCATCGCGCGCTTCGTCTTCAGGGGAAAGCGCAAAGTAGCAAATATTCGGATGGTTCTGGATCGTTTCCGGCTCGTTAAGCGCCAGAACATTGAGTGGCGTCTGACTGTTAGCCACTTTCTCCACGTTGCTCTTCAGCAGTGGCCCCACCACGAGGGTGGCACCATCCTGCTGGGCCTGCTGCATCACCTGCTCAATCGGCTGGCTGCTGGTGTCATAGACCTTAATCTGAGCGCTGCTGGCCGGTTCGGCGGTGGCGGCAGGCTGAGACTGAGGCTGCGCCTGCGGGGTCGCCTCTGCCGCCTGCTGTTGCGGTGCGCTGATCGGGTCGGAAGCCGAGCCGGCGACGGCTGCCGGTTGCGTGCTGGCCGTGCCATCCGTCGCGGCGGGCTGTGCGGCGGCCGGTTGGGCGGCAGGGGCGGAGACGCCATTCTTCGCGTCAGTAAAGCCTTTCTGAATCGCATTCGCGAAGACCTGCGCCTGACCATTCATGGGCAGCAGCAGCGCGATAATGCTGGTTGAAGCTTTGGTGTAGTTCTGCATCTGGCTCAGCTGCGTCGGCAGCGTTTTGGCCGCCGGATTCTGCGGATAGCGGGTCTGCCAGTCTTTGATGCCCGACTTAAGCATCCCGGCATCCTGGGTGTTAGCCCGCCAGACGGCAAGCAGGTCGAGCCAGCCCTGCAGCACGTTTTCATCGGCGTTAATGACCAGGTTGCTGGCCTCCTGCGGCGACATCTGCGTCAGCGCCTGCCAGGTAGCATCGATGTTGGCCTGATGGTCGCTGCCGGTCAGCAGCGGCTCCTGCGCAATATAGGTGCGCAACAGGGAGAGAGAAGGGCGACCCTGTGCACTGGCGATCTGCAGGCTGTAAAAACGCGCCAGTTGATCCTTCGATAATGCACCGGTTTTCACGTCAGCCAGCAGGGGCTCAGCCTCTTTGATCTTCTGCTGGGCAATCAGCAGCTGCGCTTTCAGCAGCAGCGATTCCTGCTGCTGCGTCTCAGAGAGCTGCTGCGGCAGCTGACTCAGTTGCTGGGTCGCTTCAGGATACTTTCCTTCCTTCAACAGGGCGCGGATTGCGAGTAATTGCCAGTCGGTCTTGCTATCATCGCTGCTTTGCTGCGCCTGCTGCAGATAGTAAGCGGAGCTGGCTGTGGCAGGCCCCTGAATATTGACGGTTGAGGTTTGCGGCCCCTGACCGCTACACGCGGCTAAAATCAGCCCAGCAAGAATGACAGGCAGAAAGCGTCCTGCTTTATGACGAACGACTTTTGAAGGAAGCATACTGTATCCAGTGATGTTTTTTTCAAGATGCTCAATATTAAATCGGCAATTCGGATGAAACAATGAAACAACTCGATCGGGCAGAGATTTCTGCCAGCACGCTCTACATCGTTCCAACCCCGATTGGTAATTTGGGTGATATCACCCAGCGGGCGCTGACGGTGCTTTCGAGCGTCGATCTGGTCGCTGCGGAAGATACACGTCATACCGGGCTGTTGCTACAACATTTCGCCATCAATGCGCGACTCTTCGCACTTCACGACCACAACGAACAGCACAAGGCTGAACTGCTGATTGCGAAGCTGGAGGAGGGTCAAAGCATAGCCTTAGTTTCGGATGCTGGCACGCCGCTGATCAACGATCCGGGCTACCATCTGGTGCGCCGCTGCCGCGAAGCGGGCATCCGGGTGGTGCCGCTGCCAGGCGCCTGTGCCGCCATTGCGGCGTTAAGTGCCGCCGGGCTGCCGTCCGATCGTTTCTGTTACGAAGGGTTTCTGCCGGCCAAAACCAAGGGGCGTTGTGACGCTCTGCGCGCGCTGGTGCAGGAGCCGCGCACGCTGATTTTCTATGAGTCCACCCACCGCCTGATCGACAGCCTGCAGGATATGGTGAGTGAGCTGGGCGGGGATCGCTATGTGGTGCTGGCGCGTGAGCTGACCAAAACCTGGGAGTCGATCCACGGCGCGCCGGTGGCCGACCTGCTGGCGTGGGTAAAAGAAGATGAGAATCGTCGCAAAGGCGAGATGGTGCTGATCGTTGAAGGCCACAAGGCCGATGACGAGGACGCGCTTCCGGCGGATGCGCTGCGAACGCTGGCGCTGCTGCAGAAAGAGCTGCCGTTAAAGCGGGCGGCTGCGCTGGCGGCTGAGATCCACGGCGTAAAGAAAAATGCGCTTTATAAGTATGCGCTGGAGCAGCAAGAGGCGTGACAAATGCGGGCGAATGCCCTATTATCCCGCGCCGAAGCTGACCAGACAGTCGCCGCTTTGTCGTCGTCCTCACTTGTGGGGAGACGGGCAGAGGGGAGGAAAGTCCGGGCTCCATAGGGCAGGGTGCCAGGTAACGCCTGGGAGGCGCAAGCCTACGACCAGTGCAACAGAGAGCAAACCGCCGATGGCCCAGAAATGGGATCAGGTAAGGGTGAAAGGGTGCGGTAAGAGCGCACCGCGCGACTGGCAACAGTTCGTGGCACGGTAAACTCCACCCGGAGCAAGGCCAAATAGGGGTTCACAAGGTACGGCCCGTACTGAACCCGGGTAGGCTGCTTGAGCCAGTGAGCGATTGCTGGCCTAGATGAATGACTGTCCACGACAGAACCCGGCTTAACGGTCAGCTTCGACTTCTTACTAAAAACCCCGCTCCGGCGGGGTTTTTGCTTTCTGGCGACGTGCGTTCGGTGATGAATGACTGTCCACGACGCTTTTCATGAAAGGAGCGCGGCTTAACGGTCAGCTTCGACGTCTTACTACAAAACCCCGCTCCGGCGGGGTTTTTGCTTTCTGGCGCTGTCGGTCAGCCCCGGCTAGCGCTCGCCCTCCATACCCGCTTCACCGGACTGACTGAGCGGGGCCTGTTCAGTCAGCGGGCGATAGACCAGCGCGATTTATCGGTTACCCGAGGCTGCGGGCCTGATCTTCAGCAGTGGATTGCAGATTGGGATGCCGGTGGTGACGTTGCTGCTGGCGCTGAACCTGACGCTGGGCTTACTTAACCGCCTGACACCGCAACTCTCTATCTTTGTTATTGGCTTCCCCATCTCCATCACCCTGGGATTGGGGGCGCTGCTGCTGATGTATAACCTTCCGACCCTGTTTCAGGATCAGATGAATGAGATCTTCAGCGCGGTGAACAACATTCTGGTGGGGTTTCGCTGAGGGCGCGGGACGCCGCCGGGGTGAGACTCAGCCCCGCGCCACTGCGTGGGGCTGATGCCGCTTAATCGCGACCGTGCGGCTCATTCCAGTCAAACGCCGGGCCGAGAGAGATAACGCCGTGCGGGTTAATGGTTTTATGGCTGCAGTAGTAGTGATGACGAATATGCGGCAGACTGACCGTCTCCGCGATGCCCGGCATCTGATAGATGTCGCGCAGGAAACCGCTGAGATTCCGGAAATCACCAATCCGGTGACGATCGCATTTGAAATGCGTGACGTAAACCGGATCAAAACGCACCAGCGTGGTCCACAACCGCAGATCCGCTTCGGTCAGCTGATCGCCGGTCAGATAGCGGTGCTGGCCCAGAATCTGCTCCAGGCGCGACAGCGAGTGGAACAGGGCGGTGACGGCCTCGTCATAGGCGCTCTGTGAGGTCGCAAACCCCGCTTTGTAGACGCCGTTGTTCACCGTATCGTAGATCCAGCCGTTCAGCTCATCAATCTTCTCACGCAGGGCAACCGGGTAGTAATCCCCGGCGCGCGCACCCACCGCATCAAACGCACTGTTGAACATGCGAATGATATCGGCAGACTCGTTGCTGACGATGGTGTTCTGCTGCTTGTCCCACAGCACCGGCACTGTGACGCGACCGCTGTAGTGCGGATCGGCGTGCAGATAGAGCTGATAGAGGAAGTCATTCTGATAGAGTTTGTCGCCGGTTGCCTCCGGGAACGTATCGTCAAACGTCCAGCCATTCTCCAGCATCAGTGGATGCACCACCGAGACGTCGATCAGGTTATCCAGCCCCTTCAGCTGACGCATCAGCAGCGTGCGGTGCGCCCAGGGGCAGGCCAGCGAGACATAGAGATGATAGCGGTCGCGTTCGGCGGTAAACCCCGCCTTGCCTGTCGGGCCTGCGCTGCCATCGGCGGTCACCCAGTTGCGGAAGGCGGACTCTGAGCGCTTAAAGCGTCCGCCGGTCGATTTGGTGTCGTACCAGGTGTCATGCCAGACACCATCAATTAACTGTCCCATAATGGCTCCAAAGCAAACAGGGCGGGGAAATGTCCCCGCCCTGCTAAGTATATGTGGCATTACACGTTATGTGAGATTAGTGCGCAATCGCCTGCGGTTTTCTTTTGCTGATCAGGCGATCAATGCTGTATGCGCCCGGACCCACCAGACCCAGCACCAGGAAACCCCCGGCGATAGAGAGGTTCTTCATGAACATCAGCTG
Source organism: Pantoea sp. Sc1 (assembly GCF_000255315.1). Lineage (NCBI taxonomy): Bacteria > Pseudomonadati > Pseudomonadota > Gammaproteobacteria > Enterobacterales > Erwiniaceae > Pantoea > Pantoea sp. Sc1. Next base: position 350,840 of record NZ_AJFP01000001.1, on the reverse strand, counting down.
GTTCACGCCTTCGGCAAAGTTACTGTGAAACAGGAACGCGGTCAGGATGGTGAAGCCGGCAGTGAACAGCGCGGTAAAACGGGTCAGGAAACCAAACAGGATAGCCAGACCGCCGCCAAACTCCAGCAGGATAACCAGCGGCAGCATAAAGCCGGGCACGCCCATCGCTTCCATATATTGCTGGGTGCCTGCATAACCGGTGATTTTGCCCCAGCCCGCGGTAATGAACAGGATTGGCATCAGGATGCGAGCCAGTAACAGACCAGTATCTTCGAATTTTTTCATCATTTACTCCAGCGTTATCAGTAGTGCAGGGCAGGCTGCCCGCAGGGTTTGTGCCCGCTGAAAGCAGTGATGCCTTTCATTGGGTTGATAGCTGGAGATGATAATCGCGGCGTGAAAAGGTTGTAAGCAGGAAAAACTGTCAGTGTTTTTCAGAAAATCTGATGAAGAAAGCCGGTCTTTTCAGGACCGGCTTTTCAGAGAGTTAACGCGGAGGCAGGGCGGATTTAATCATGCGCCAGGTGCTCCAGGCGCCAAATCCTCGCTTGGCCCAGCGCAGCAGCCGGTTAGGACTGCGAATCGAGTAGACGGCCAGCGCGCTGCTGCCAATCGCCAGATAGCGACGTAAGCTCAGGAACGTGAACCAGCCCCGATCGTACTGGGCGGTACTTTCCAGCCAGTCGCGCCGCGCCGCGCTTAAATCCAGCCGCTGCTGCTGCACGTGCTTAAGCAGTTCATGGATGCGTTCTTCACGCTCGCGGCGACTCATCAGCGCTGCTCCTCAAGCAAATTACGGTCAGTCTCCAGCTCTTTACGCGTGTGGCGTAACAGCGTGGACTGACGGGATTTGTGAAGGGTCCAGAGTCCGAAGATAACCGCCAGCAGGAACAGGGTCCCGGTGGTGATCCCGATGGCCATCAGGCGATACTGCGCATCCACTGCCCAGATAATCAGCACCATCAGGCTCATCAGACCAAACGCCGTGAACAGCATCGTCAGGCCCACCATCAACAGCAGCTGTATCAGGTTGGCTTTCTCATGCTCCAGTTCCACCACTGCCAGACGAACGCGCGTCTCGACCATGCCAACCAGCGTGGTGACAATACGCTGGCCGATGTTAATGACCCCTTTAGCCGGGCCGTGGTTCTGCTGTGAATCAGCCATAATCAGCGACGCGAAATGAGCATGCCCAGTGCGACGCCAATCGCTGCACCGATACCCACACCATGCCAGGGATTTTCACGCACGTAGCCTTCCGCCTTCTGCGCTGCTTCACGGGTTGTCGCCGCGAGGCGTTCGCCTGATTCACCCAGGCGCTCACGTGAGCTGTCCAGCGCCACACGCGCTTTATTACGAAGCTTATCCAGCTCCCCTTTCGATTTTTCAGTGCTGCTGCTCAGCACCTCTTCCAGGGTATCAGCCAGATTTTTCAGTTCAGCACGCAGATGTTCCGATGATGTGTCTTTAGACATAAAATACTCCTTTAACATCAGTAGATTAATTCCGATTAATAGGGCTCCGCCTGTAACTTTTTCAGCTCCCGGCGCGCTTCATCCAGTTTTTGTTGTCGCTTCGCAATCTTCTCCCTGTCGTGGCCCTCATCACGCTCTTCCCTGAGTTCGTGCTCGCGCTCAGCCACTTTCTGCTTCTGCGCATTAATTCTTTCCAGATGGGCGGCTTCCAGCTTTTTGTCGCTACAGTCCGCCTGGACTTCGGTCAGCGCCCGCTCAAGGCCGTTGACCCGGCGCAGATTGTTATGCTTCTGCGCCATCTCAATTTCGTGCTTAATGTCCTGCTCTTTCTGCTCGCACAGCGATTCGGCGGCCAGCAGTGAGCCAGACAGCGAAAAGAGGGCGACGCCCAGTAATAGGTGATATTTCATCCGTTTGGGTACCTTCCTTTGCGACCTGATTGTTCAGCAGCGGGATCATAGGCAAATCGCGGATGCTGAGAATCGACTCTCCGTTAAGCATAGACACGCAACGTAAAAAGTTCAAAGAAGACCGGGAGATAGAGAGTCTGTCAGGCCGCCACGCGATGCCGCGACGGCCTGAAAAGCAGGGACGGGGCGTATCAGGCCAGGGAAAGGTGCTGAGCGTGATCGTGCTGCGCCACGATAAAGCCCTGTGGCAGCAGGCGGCGTAACACCTTTTGTGCCGCCAGACTCTGTTCTTCGCTGTCAAAGTGAATAATCAGTGCATCGCCCGCCGGGGTAATACTTTTAATACGTATACCCTGCGCGCTGAGCTGCTGATAGAGATAAAAGCCATCGGGCAGAGTCGCGCCCGCATGGGAAACCCGGATCTGCACCACCGTCTCGTGCTGCATCAGGGCGGGAACCACGCAAAGCGCGATCAGCGCCAGCGCGCCCGCCATCAACCACGGCATCCACCGTTTTGGAATCGCCTGCAACGCTTTCATCACTCGGCTTTCCCGTTCTGATTCGCCTGACGTTTACGCCATAAAACGACCAGCGAGCCCACCAGCCCGAAGACCAGCAGCGCCAGCGGCAGCATCATCAGGAAGAACATCATCTCATCTTCATAGCGCCGGAAAATCGGTGTTTTACCCAGTGCAAAGCCGATAACGGTCAGAATCACGACCCAGAGCAGCGCGCTGACCCAGTTGAAAAACTGAAAGCGGGCGTTGCTCAGACCGGACAGGCCGGCGATGGTAGGCAGCAGGGTGCGCACAAAGGCGATAAAGCGGCCAATCAGCAGGGCAGAGAGGCCGTGGCGGTGAAACAGGCTGTGTGCCCGCAGGTGGTACTGGGCGGGCAGATGGGAGAGCCATTTCTGTACCGTGGGGGTATTGCCGAGCCAGCGACCCTGGATATAGCTCACCCAGCAGCCCAGACTGGCCCCGGTGGTTAAAACCAGAATCGTTAAGGGGAAACTCATGGTGCCTTTGGCAATCAGCACGCCGACCAGAATCAGCAGACTGTCACCCGGCAGAAACGCGGCAGGAAGCAGGCCATTTTCCAGAAACAGAATCATGAACAGCACGCCGTAAATGGCCCATACCAGCGTGGGGTCGGAAAGAGTCTCGTAATCCTGTTGCCACAGGGCATGCAGCAACGCTTGCAGAATATCCATCAATCATTCCTGAACATCATTGTTAAACATGTCCCACAGGGACTTAAACGCAGACCGGCATGTCGTTATAAATTTTAGGAGCGCAGCCTGGGCGGGATTTTCCGGATCCTTCCAGAATTGATTGTTAAATCAGCGATTTTATAACCCCCTGTCTCAAAGGGTAATAAAAGGGCGATAACTGTAACAAAAATCACCTGTCTGAGACAGGAAAACTCGCTGACGAACAGGAGTTTTACCTTGTGAAACGGCGTGTAAAAAGGAGCTTTACATGACCTGACACTATTGCAGATTAACTGACCCTCACCGGCGCGTTCAGGCTGTTTAGCGGGCGTGGCTGGAGCCGTCAGGAAGGATGACCGGATTCTCACCGAACATGTATCGGTCGACATTAAATTCAAAATCATCCGCCGTCGCGTTAAACAGCATCTGTTTAGTATTTTCCAGATGTTGCCACATCGCCAGTTTGCTGGCGGCGGGATCTTTACGCATCAGGGCCTTGAGGATCTGATCGTGGTCGTCGCACCAGCTGAGAATGCTGCGCTGGTCGATATGTTCGTGAAGTTTCAGCCAGTAGGGATTGTGCTGACGATGCAGCCACATTTTTTCAACGATGGCGGCTAACGCGCTGTTCTGCGTGGACTGGGCGATGCGGACATGAAACTGCATATCCCACTCTGAATCGCGGAAGTGATCTTCCTTACGGGCATTCTCCTGAATCGCCATCAGGTCGATGATGTCCTGTCGCGTCACCTGCGTGGCGGCAAACTCCGCCACGTTACTCTCAATCAGCTGACGTGCCTGCAGCAGTTCAAACGGACCGAACGTCGCGAACTCCAGCTGGCTGCTGGTCGGCGCGATGCGATTCTGCTGCTGGCTGGCAATGACGTGGATGCCCGACCCTTTACGGACCTCCACATAGCCTTCCACTTCCAGCATGATGATCGCTTCGCGCACCACGGTGCGGCTCACTTCCATCTCTTCGGCAATCAGACGTTCAGCGGGCAGCTTGTCACCGACCGGGTAGATCCCGGTTTCAATACGGCTTTTCAGCTCGCTGGCCAGCTTCTGGTAGAGTCGACGGGATTCGGTGAGGTCCATGGCACAGTCCTGATAGCAAAACAGATAAGTTGTTATACCACTTCAGGCGGCGGGAGGAAATGGGCTGGCGTATGCCAGCCCGGTGGGTTAGCTGCGAACGGCATTCGCAGGCGGCAGGGCGGCCTCAGCGCTCAGTTCGGCAACCGGTTTGTTTTTCAGTACGGTCCAGATCACCACCGCACCCAGCAGGTCGAACACCGCCAGCGCGGCAAACAGCGGGCTGAAGCCCAGCGTATCAGCCAGTGCGCCGACCACCAGCGCAAACATCGTACTGGCGGTCCAGGCTGCCATGCCGGTCAGGCCATTGGCCGTGGCAACCTCATTGCGGCCAAAAACGTCAGAGGAGAGGGTGATCAGCGCACCGGAAAGCGCCTGATGAGCAAACCCGCCCACACAGAGCAGCGCGATGGCGACATAGGGGCTGGTGAACAGGCCGATGGTGCCAGGCGCAATCATCAGGACCGCGCCCATCGTCACCACCAGCTTGCGGGAGACGATCAGGTTGACGCCAAACCAGCGCTGGAACAGCGGCGGCAGGTAGCCACCCAGAATGCAGCCGAAATCCGCAAACAGCATCGGCATCCAGGCGAACATCGCAATCTCTTTGAGGTTAAAACCGTAAACCTTGAACATAAACAGCGGGATCCAGGCGTTAAAGGTGCCCCACGCCGGTTCGGCCAGAAAACGTGGCAGAGCAATCCCCCAGAACTGGCGGTTGCGGATAATCTCCAGCGCCGACATTTTGCGGGTATTGCCGGTCTGATGCTGCGCCTCCTGACCGGAGATAATGTAATGGCGCTCCTCCTCACTCAGTTTCTTCTGCTGTTTCGGGTGTTTATAAAACAGCAGCCAGCACAGCGCCCAGGCCATGCTCAGCACGCCGGTGATGATAAAGGCCATCTGCCAGCTGTGCGCCATGATGGCCCAGACCACCAGCGGCGGAGCCAGCATCGCGCCGATGGAGGAGCCGACGTTGAAGTAGCCGACCGCCACCGAACGCTCTTTGGCCGGAAACCATTCGCTGCTCGCCTTCAGGCCCGCCGGGATCATCGCGGCCTCAGCCGCCCCGACGGCGCCGCGCGCCAGAGCAAAGCCGCCCCAGCTGCCCGCCATCGCCGTGGCCGCGCAGAAGATCGCCCACAGCACGGCAAACACCGCATAGCCAATTTTGGTGCCGAGCAGATCGAGCACATAGCCTGCCACCGGCTGCATCAGTGTGTAGCAGGCCGAGTAGGCCGCCACGATATAGGAGTACTGTTGCGTGGTGATATGCAGCTCGGTCTGTAGTGTCGGTGCCGCCACCGCAATCGTGTTGCGGGTCAGATAGCCCAGTACCGTGCCGAGCGTCACCAGCCCAATCATGTACCAGCGTAACCCTTTGATCTTACGCATCCTCTACCTCTTCCAGTTCTGTATGCGGTCATGCCGCTGTTGTTATCTGGAGCGGGACAGCACGTGATACTGCTCGGCTCACGCCCGCAGGTTCTGTGTCAGCAACCCCGTTTTACCCTGCCATGTGTGGGTCGCCTGCGACCTCACGATGGGGCCAGAGCCTAACTTGTTATACAACTTTAAAAGTTGAGAGCCATCACAAAAACCCTTTCTGCGCTGTGGGATACTGGAAACCTGACAGATGACAGCCATTTAGCGCGCTGTGGGCGACAGAAATGTCCATGAAGGTGGTGAGTGGCCGCGGTTTATGTGAGCAGGATCGCAAATAATTCCGTCACGGACCAGAATTGGTATGATAACTTTGAGCCATGCGTGGTTCAGCTGATGAGGATGTCTCTATGTCGCGTTTTATGACCGAGGATTTTTTACTGGATAGTGAATTCGCCCGTCGTCTCTACCACGACTATGCGAAGGATCAGCCGATTTTCGACTATCACTGCCACTTACCGCCGCAGCAGATTGCCGAAAATTATCGCTTTGCCAACCTTTATGACATCTGGCTGAAGGGCGATCACTACAAGTGGCGGGCGATGCGCGCCAACGGTGTGGCTGAGGCGTTCTGTACCGGGAACGCCAGCGATCGCGAGAAGTTTGATGCGTGGGCACGGACCGTACCGCACACCATCGGCAATCCGCTCTATCACTGGACGCACCTGGAGCTACGTCGTCCTTTCGGCATCACCGATACCCTGCTGTCTGAAAAAACCGCCGACAGCATCTGGCATCGCTGCAACGAGCTGCTGGCGCAGGACGCCTTTACCGCGCGTGGCATCATGCAGCAGATGAAGGTGAAAATGGTCGGCACCACGGACGATCCCCTGGATGACCTGCGCCATCATCGCGCCCTGGCAGAAGATGCCAGCTTCAGCGTGAAGGTGCTGCCGAGCTGGCGGCCGGACAAAGCCTTTAACATTGAAGCCGAAACCTTCCTGCCGTGGATCGGTGCGCTGGAGCAGCTGACCGACATCAGCGTGCAGCGTTTTGATGACCTGCGCCGGGCGCTGCATCAGCGGCTGGATCACTTTGCGGCGCACGGCTGTAAGGTGTCCGATCACGCACTGGACGTGGTCTGTTATGCCGACGCCGATGACGTCACGCTGGATAACATTCTGGCGCGCCGCCGCAGCGGCACCACGCCCACGCCACACGAGACGGCCCAGTTCAAAACCGCAGTGCTGGTCTGGCTGGGTAGCGAATATGCCCGTCGCGGCTGGGTGCAGCAGTATCACATTGGCGCGCTGCGCAACACGAACCCGCGTCAGTATCAGCTGCTGGGGCCGGACGTCGGTTTTGACTCGATCAACGATCAGCCGCTGGCCGAACCGCTGGCACGCCTGCTGGGCGCACAGAACCTCAATAACGCGCTGCCGAAAACCATTCTTTACTGCCTGAACCCGCGCGACAACGAAGTGCTGGCTACGATGGCGGGCAACTTCCAGGGTGAAGGAGAGGCGGGCAAAATGCAGTTCGGCTCCGCCTGGTGGTTCAACGACCAGCTGGATGGCATGCAGCGCCAGCTGACCCAGCTGTCGCAGATCGGACTGCTGAGTCGCTTTGTCGGAATGCTGACCGACAGCCGCAGCTTCCTCTCCTACACCCGCCACGAATATTTCCGCCGCCTGCTGTGTCAGATGATCGGTCGCTGGGTAGAGCAGGGTGAGGCGCCGGGCGATGAAGCCCTGTTAGGGCAGATGGTGCAGAACATCTGCTTTAACAACGCCCGCGATTACTTCGGCATTGAGCTGGGAGCCTGATGATGCAGAGGCTGAACCGCCGCGACTTTCCGGGCGCGCGCTATCGTGACCGGGTGATCCAGTTTGGCGAAGGCAATTTCCTGCGCGCCTTTATCGACTGGCAGATCGACTGGCTGAACGAGCATCAGGGCACCGATGCCGGGATCGTGGTGGTGCGGCCTCGTAACCGGGACGTCAGCGATACGCTGAATCAGCAGGAGGGACTCTACACCACGCTGATTCGCGGGCTGAACGCGCAGGGTGAGCCGGTCAGCGAAACCCGTCTCATCCGCAGTCTGAACCGTGAGATCCACCCTTATCAGCAGTTCGGCGACTTTATGGCGCTGGCGCAAAATCCTGACCTGCGCATGGTTTTCTCGAACACCACCGAGGCGGGTATCGCCTTTGCGGAGGCGGACCAGCTCACCGACCAGCCCGCCAGCAGCTTCCCGGGAAAACTGACGCAGCTGCTGTGGGCGCGCTACTCCCACTTCAGTGGGGCCAGCGACCGCGGCTGGCTGGTGGTGCCGTGCGAGCTGATTGACCACAACGGCGACACGCTGCGTGAGCAGGTGCTGCGCTACGCCGATCACTGGCATCTGCCGACCGAATTTAAAAGCTGGGTGCATCAGCACTGCGCTTTCTATAACACCCTCGTCGACCGCATCGTCACCGGGTTCCCGGCGGAGAGTGCGCAGCTGCAAAGCGAACTGGGCTATGAAGATCGCTATCTGGTGGCGGGCGAAGTCTACTACCAGTTTGTGATTCAGGGGCCGTCGGCGCTGTTCAGTGAACTGAAGCTGGAGGCGCTGTCGCCGCAGGTGCGGCATGTGGATAACATCGCGCCCTATAAAGCGCAGAAGGTGGCGATCCTGAATGGTGCCCATACCGCGATGGTGCCGGTGGCGTTTCTGGCCGGTCTGGAGAGCGTGGGCGAGGCGATGGCCGATCCGGCTATCGCCGGGTTTGTGGCGTCGTTACTGCGCGAGGATGTCATCCCAACGCTGGATCTGCCTGCTGCGGAGCTCCATGCCTTTGCCGATGCGGTCCTGCGCCGTTTCCGTAATCCCTTTATTCGCCATGCGCTGCTGTCGATTGCCCTGAACAGCATGACCAAATTCCGCACCCGCCTGCTGACACCACTGCTTACCGCACATCAGCAAACCGGGCAGTGGCCGGTGCACATTACCTTTGCGCTGGCGGCGCTGATCGCCTTTTATCGCGGCAAGCTGGCCGGAAAAGCGTGGCCGCTGCAGGATGATCCCCACTGGTTACAGCGCTATGCCGATGCCTGGCAGGCGCAGGAGAGCGGGGCGATGTCGCTGCAGCAGCTGGTGGAGAACGTGCTCAGCGATGCGCAGCACTGGGGCGAAGATTTAACCCGTCAGCCCGGGCTGGCTGAGACGGTTACCCGGCACCTGCAAAACATTACCGTCCACGGCGTTCGTGAGGCGCTGAGTCAACTGAGGTCACGCGATGCAAGACGCAATTAAAATCGATCCCCGCGACAATGTCGCCGTGGCGTTACGTGACTTAGCCGCGGGCGCGACGGTTGAGCTGCCACCACAGCGTGTGGTGCTGCACCAAGCCGTCGGGCGCGGGCATAAATTTGCCCTGCAGCCTGTCGGGCAGAATGAGCCAGTGATCAAATATGGCCTGCCGATTGGCCATGCCACGCAGCCGGTGGCGGCCGGAGAGCTGATCCACTCGCAGAATGCCCGCACCAATCTCAGCGATCTGGACCACTATGCATATCAGCCCGACGTCGTGACGCTGCCGCCGCAGCGTGGCGATCGGGAGGTGCAGATCTACCGGCGCGCCAGTGGCGAGGTCGGCATCCGCAACGAGCTGTGGATCCTGCCCACCGTCGGCTGCGTCAACGGCATTGCGCGTCAGATCCTGCAGCGTTTCCTGCAGGAGACGCAGCAGGCGGAAGATATCGATGGCGCGTTCCTGTTCAGCCACACCTTTGGCTGTTCGCAACTGGGGCAGGATCACGACAACACCCGCACCATGCTGCAAAACATGGTGCGGCATCCCAACGCGGGCGCGGTGCTGGTGATTGGTCTGGGGTGTGAGAACAATCAGGTCGATGTCTTCCGTGACACCCTCGGTGCTTTTGAAAGTGACCGGGTGGAATTTATGGTGTGTCAGCAGCATGACGATGAGGTGGAAGCCGGACTGGAACGTCTGCATGCGCTCTATCAGAAGATGCGTCATGACCGGCGTGAACCGGGCAGGCTCAGCGAGCTGAAGTTCGGGCTGGAGTGTGGCGGCTCGGACGGCTTCTCCGGCATCACGGCCAACCCGCTGCTGGGACGTTTCTCCGACCAGATGATCGCCAACGGCGGCACCACCGTGCTGACCGAGGTGCCGGAGATGTTTGGCGCGGAGCGGATTCTGATGAGCCGCTGTCGCGACGAGGAGACCTTCCATAAAACGGTCGCGATGATCAATGACTTCAAGCAGTACTTTATCGATCACCAGCAGCCGATCTACGAGAACCCCTCGCCGGGCAACAAGGCGGGTGGCATTACTACGCTGGAGGAAAAGTCGCTGGGGTGCACCCAGAAAGCGGGGCAGAGCCAGGTGGTCGATGTCCTGAAATATGGCGAGCGGTTAACCACACCGGGGCTGAATCTGTTGAGTGCACCGGGCAACGATGCGGTCGCCACCAGCGCCCTGGCGGGTGCCGGATGCCACATGGTGCTGTTCAGTACCGGACGCGGCACGCCCTATGGGGGGTTTGTGCCTACGGTGAAACTGGCAACGAATACGCCGCTGGCGGAGAAAAAACCGCACTGGATCGACTTTAATGCCGGACGGCTGATTGAGGGAATGAGCATGGAGGCGATGCTGGAAGATTTTGTCGATACCATCGTGGCGATTGCCAGCGGTCAGCCCACCAACAACGAAAAGAACGACTTCCGCGAGCTGGCGATTTTCAAAAGCGGGGTGACGCTCTGAAATCAACAAGCGATCCTGATCGTTCAGAACGCTCAAAAGCTCAGAGAGCGGATGGCTGAGTCCGAAGAGCAAAGCGTCCCGCGCCAGGGAAGGCGCGGGCCGAGCGAGCAGGGATGCGTAAAGCGACTTTGCGATCGGACTCTGCCATTCGCGAAGGGCAGAGGATTAACCGACGGTGATAACGATCTTAAGCCCGGCTGGTTTCGCGCTCCGCTTCTGCCTGACAGACAGCGGCGGTAAACAGAATATCCGTTGACGAGTTCAGCGCGGTTTCTGCCGAATCCTGCAGGACGCCGATAATAAAGCCGACAGCCACCACCTGCATTGCCAGGTCATTCGGAATACCAAACATGTTGCAGGCCACCGGGATCAGCAGCAGCGAACCGCCCGCCACACCCGATGCGCCACAGGCACAGAGGGAGGCCACCAGACTCAGCAGAATGGCAGTCGGCACATCAATGCTGATCCCCAGCGTATGCACCGCCGCCAGCGTCAGCACGGTAATGGTGATTGACGCGCCCGCCATACTGATGGTCGCGCCCAGCGGAATCGACACCGAATAGGTATCCTCATCCAGCTTCAGACGTTTCGCCAGCGCCATATTCACCGGAATGTTGGCGGCAGAACTGCGGGTAAAGAAGGCGGTGACGCCACTTTCGCGCAGGCAGGTGAAGACCAGCGGATAAGGGTTACGGCGGATCTTCCAGAACACCAGCAGCGGGTTCACCACCAGTGCCATCAGCACCATACAGCCCAGCAGCAGCGCCAGCAGATGCGCATACTGCCACAGCGCACCAAAGCCGGTGGAGGCCAGAATTGACGCCACCAGACCGAAAATACCGACAGGCGCACAGCGGATGACGCAGCGCACCAGCCAGGTCACGGCTTCGGACGCGTCATTAAGAAAGGCGCCGGTGGTGTCACTGCTGTGACGGAACGCCAGACCCAGACCAATCGCCCACACCAGAATACCGATATAGTTCGCCTGCATCAGCGCGGTGATCGGATTCGACACCATGCTCATCAGCAGCCCGTGCAGGACTTCCGTGATGCCGGAAGGGGGAACGATTTCGGTACTCCCGACCGCCAGCGTCAGCGTCTGCGGGATCAGATGGCTGAACAGCACCGCGACCACTGCCGCAAAAAAGGTGCTCAGCAGGTAGAGCATGATAATCGGCCGGATATTGGTTTTCTGGCCCTGCTGGTGGTTCGCAATCGAGGCGATGACCAGCACCAGAACCAGTAAGGGGGCCACCGCTTTCAGCGCACTGACAAACAGTTCGCCCAGCAGGCCGACCGCTAACGCGGCATCGTGTGAGATCCAGGCGAGCGCGACACCGGCGACCAGCCCAATCATGATTTGCTTCACCAGGCTACCGGCGAGCAGCGTACCCAGACGTGCGGAGAGAGTTTTCTGCATAATAGTTTCTATATTTTGTCGCGAATGTAGTTTCAGGCGCGATGTTTTGCATCGGCTAAAACGGTTTGCCCGGCGGAGTATAAGGAAAAGATCGGACGAGAAAAGAGAAAGTTCTGCCGCTGTGGCGCGCGTCGGATTTTTATTATGCTGGATAGCGGAAGTGTGACAGAGGGATGAAACGGCGCGGCAGGCTGCCACAAAATAAAACAGGGGCATCCGCTGCCCCCGCAGGTAATTATGGTGCGAGCTTTTTCTGGTCTCTTTTGCGGTTAACCCAGGCATTAATCAGCAGGGTTGATGCCAGAATGAGACCGACCACACTCAGCGAGATGCCGACCGGGATGTGGTAGAGGTCGACAATCAGCATCTTAAAGCCGATGAACACCAGCACAATCGCCAGGCCATACTTCAGCATCGAGAAGCGCTCTGCCACATTCGCCAGCAGGAAGTACATGGCACGCAGACCCAGAATGGCAAACAGGTTGGAGGTCAGGACGATGAACGGGTCGGTGGTGACGGCGAAGATCGCCGGAATACTGTCGACCGCAAAGATCACGTCGCTGAGCTCCACCATGATCAGCACCAGCAGCAGCGGTGTCGCAAACAGCACGCCGTTTTTGCGGGTAAAGAACTTCTCACCGTCGAGATCGTCCGTCATGCGCAGATGCTTACGCAGCCAGCGCACCACCGGCTTGTCGCCTACTGCGCCATCATCCTCTTTCGCAAGCGCCATTTTCACCCCGGTAAACAGCAGGAAGGCACCGAACACATAGAGGATCCAGCTGAACTGGGTCACCAGCCAGCTACCGGCGAAGATCATGATGGTACGCAGCACGATAGCGCCTAATACCCCGTAGATCAGCACGCGACGCTGCAGGTTGGCCGGAATAGAGAAGTAGCTGAAGAGCATCAGCCAGACAAAGACGTTATCCACCGCCAGTGCTTTTTCCAGCACGTAACCGGTCAGGAAGGCGAGCGTCTGGGTGTTTGCCACTTCGCGTCCTGCGCTGCCTTCCAGATACCACCAGAAAGCGGCGCTGAACAGCAGTGAGACGGAAACCCAGATCAGCGACCAGATTGCCGCCTGTTTGAAAGACATGGTCTGCGCGCCGCGGCGTCCCTGCAACAGCAGGTCGATAGCCAGCATGATAAGCACCACAACCGCAAAGCTGCCCCAGAGTAAAGGTGTCCCCACAGTTTGCATATTCGTATCCTGTCTGAAAAATAAAAAAACGGCTGAAGTCAGAAGACATCAGCCGCTTATTTTTGTGTAAGCAAACCTCGCCTTCCGGCAAGGTCTCACTTACAACACAGAAATCGATTCCGGGTTGCCTGACGACCGGATGCTTGCGCAACGTAGTGACGATCAATCAGATTACAAGTTACTCCCCTTTGCAGAAAGCTACGTTACGGTTTCACCGCCCAGGAAGCAACAGCTCGCAGACATATTTAGAAATATTTACACAACCGCCCGATCGGCCGGGAAGATAACACCGGTCTGTCGACGGATTTCAGTCAGCAGTGCCGCCGTGGTGCGTGAGATCGCAAGCCCGGGATGCGCCACCTGACGCTGCGCCACCAGCCGGGCAAATTCGGCCGCCTCATAACGCATCGTGTTGCTATGCTGCGGCTGACTTAACACCTGCTTTTCTCCGCCGCGGGGCATAAAGGTCAGCTGCTGACACTCCGATAACTTCTCAATAAGCAGCGATCCGGCTTCTCCCTGAATCTCGCTGGGCAGGCTGGAGTCACTGACTTTCGAGTGCAGAATCGTCACGTCAAAATCGCCGTAGTCGAGCACCACCACCCCATGTCCGTCCACACTACTCTCAAGCAGCGTGGCGCTGGCCTGCACCCGCTGCGGCGCGCCCCACAGTGCCACCGCCGAGGCCAGGCAGTAATAACCGATATCCATGATTGAGCCGTTCGACCAGCGCGGATCAAAGGTGTTGGGGTTTTCACCATTGAGATAGCGCGGGTAGCGCGATGAATACTGACAGTAACTCAGCAGGGCTTTCCGCATCCGCCCCACGGCGGGCAGCGCCGCTTTTAAATGCAGGAAATTGGGCAGGCTGGCTGTTTTGAACGCCTCAAACAGCACCACCTGATGTTCCCGGGCGCAGGCGATCATCTGCTCCGCCTCGGCCAGATTGGAAGCCAGCGGCTTTTCACAGATGACATGCTTGCCGTGCGACATAAACAGCAGTGCCTGCTGGCAGTGCAGGGCGTTAGGGCTGGCAAGATAGACCGCATCGATCGCCGGGCTGGCGGCCAGGGCCTCCAGCGAGGTAAAGGTTGCCTGGCAGGGATAGTCGGCGATAAAGGCGTCCGCCTGCTGCTGACTGCGCGAATAGACCGCACAGAGTTGCATCCCGCCGGTTTCATGCGCGGCATCAATAAACTGGCGTGTTATCCAGTTTGTTCCCACAATGGCAAAACGAATCACGTTTTCTCTCCGGCAGCGGTAAAGCGGCAGAGTAACATCTCTCCGGCGCGGTGCAATGGGGAGGGGCGGGCAGGGATTGATCCTGCGATCCCGATTCCAATACTATGCGGGAGCGATGAATGTCAGGCACCAACCAGGGAGCGCAGGTGAAAGCAAGTAAGCACGCATTAAACTGGACCACACTGTTGATCGCCATTCCGGTCGGATGTGCCGCATCGCTGGTGACGCTGGCTTTTCGCGGCGTGATTGAACTGATCAACCATCTGCTGTTTGCCCGCAGCGGGGAGATTAGCGGGTTACTGCCGCTCTGGCCGTGGATTTTCTGGCCGCTGCTGGTGGGGGCTGGTGGTGTGCTGGCGGGCTTTTTTCTGCGTTATGCGGTCGCCATTGAGCAGCAGCAGACGGTGAAAACCGACTATCTTGAGGTGATCAATGCCCGGCTCGATGCGGTGCCGACCCGAACCTCACTATTCCGCGCCTTGTCCTCCATCGCCAGTATCGGCAGCGGCGCGTCGATAGGGAAAGAGGGGCCGATGGTGCAGCTTTCGGCGCTGTGCGGCAGCGCGATTGGCCGCCTGCTGCCCGCCTCGCTTAATCTGAAAAACAGTGACGTGGTGGCGATGGCGGCGGCGGCGGGGCTTTCATCGGTCTACCATGCGCCGCTGGCTTCGGCGATCTTCGTCGCCGAAATCGCCTTCGGCATCTCCGCCCTGCAGCGGCTGATCCCGCTGATTATCGCCTCCGCCACGGCGGTGATGACCATGTGGACGCTGGGCTTTCGCAGCGCGCTCTACCCGCTGGCGGAGGCGAACTTTGCCATGGATCTCAGCAGCCTGCTGATGACGGTACTGATTGGTTTGTGCGCCGGGCTGGCGGGCTGGCTGCTGATTAAGTGCATTGCCCGCAGTAAAGCGCTGTTCAGCCGGGTCGCCTCCCTGCCGCTGCGCCTCGGTGCAGGCGGACTGGCCGTGGGCTTACTGGCACTGCTCTCAACCGATATTCTCGGCAACGGCTACGAAGTGATTGTGAAGGTGATGGCGGGCCACTATCTGCTGCCGGGCCTGCTGCTGCTGCTGCTGCTGAAAACCGTTGCCACCAGCCTCTCGGTGGGCTCGAATGCGGTCGGCGGGCTGTTTACGCCGTCACTGCTGATTGGCGCGCTGCTCGGCGTGATCCTGGCGACGCTGGGGGCGATGCTGCATCTGCCGCTCGGCAATGTGCTGCTCTATGCCGCTATTGGCATGGCGGCGGTGCTGGCGGCGGTCAGCCAGGCCCCGCTGATGGCGATGCTGATGGTGCTGGAGATGACCCTCAACAGCAGCCTGCTGTTTCCGCTGATGATCGCCACGGTGCTGGCCTCCATGGTGGTCTATCGGCTGCAATCGGCCAGCACCTACCCGGTAGTAAGCCATCACTTCACCCGTTCAGAAGCGAAATATGATTTCGATAACATGCGCATTGCCGAGCTGATTATTCCCGGCGCGGCGTTGCAGCCGGAAGCGTCGGTGGGGCAGGCGCTGGCGGTCAGTTCACTGAAGCGCGAACGCTACGTCTATGTGATCAACGCTGAGGGGGCTTTCCTCGGCGTGGTCTCCATTCATGAGATTTCACGCCGGGTGCTGGCGCAGGAGATCACCCTCGACTCGCCGGTGCAGTGCGTGATGGATCAGGATTTCCCGGTGATCTATCAGAACCAGAGCATGCGTGAAGGGTGGGAAGCCTTTGCCGCCGTCACGCTGGAGCGGTTGCCGGTGCTGAACAATCCTGCTGAGCGCCATTTTGAGGGCGCGCTGACCAAAACCAGTCTGATCCAGAAAGCGCAGGAGTTTCTTTAAGCCGCGTTGCCGCGCATCGCCTGGTCGGTCATCCAGAGCCGCGCATCAAATTCGAGCTGGTGGTAATCCGGCTCCATATGGCAGCAGAGCTGGTAAAACGCCTTATCGTGATCTTTCTCTTTCAGGTGAGCCAGCTCATGCACCACGATCATGCGCAGAAAAGGCTCCGGCGCGAGGCGGAAAAAGGTGGAGATACGGATTTCCGCTTTTGCCCGCAGTTTGCCGCCCTGCACGCGCGAGATGGCGGTGTGCAGCCCCAGCGCGTGCTTCATCACTTTAATTTTGTTGTCCCACACCACCTTACTGATCGGCGGCGCGTTGCGCATAAAGCGGTTTTTCAGCGCCTGGGTGTAGTCATAAAGCGCCTTATCGCTCACGACATCGTGGGTATCGGGATAGCGCTCCTGCAGAAACGCGCCTAAGCGCTGATGGGTAATCAGGGTCTGCACCTGCTCAAGAAGGGGAGCAGGATAACCCTGAAGGTAGATGAGTGAGGACATTAGGGATTCCAGGCGAAAAAGAGTATACTGCGCGCCCTTTTTATCGGGGCGAAAATTAATCAAAGTGTACCACGCCGGAGAATTCATGAGCCAACTTGAACTGAACGATCGCACACTGATCCTGCATCGCTTCCCGCAGATGCGTGACGAAAGTCCATTACAAGCCTGGGATGCGGCTGATGAGTATCTGTTGCAGCAGGCGCTGCCAGAGGGGCCGGTGCTGGTATTCAACGACAGTTTTGGTGCCTTAACCTGTGGTCTCAATCCGCGTCCCGTCTGGCACGTCAGCGACTCCTGGCTGAGCCAGCAGGCCGCCCGGCAGAACCTCTCTTTCAACGGGATGGATGACAGCGACGTCCACTTTATTGACAGCCTGGCGGCGCTGCCTGCTTCCCCGGCAGCGGTGCTGATTAAAGTGCCGAAGACGCTGGCGCTGCTGGAGCATCAGCTGCGCGCGATTCGTGAAGTGGTGACGCCGGAGACGGTGATTCTGGCGGCGGCCCGCGCCAAAGAGATCCATAACTCCACCCTGCAGCTGTTTGAACAGATCATCGGCGAGACGAAAACCTCGCTGGCGTGGAAAAAAGCGCGGCTGATCTTCAGTCAGTTCAGCCAGCCTGCCCTGCGCGAAGCCCGTCCCACGGAGGTCTGGCCGCTGGATGGCACCCCTTATCAGATCCACAACTACGCCAACGTTTTCTCACGCAGCTCGCTGGATATCGGCGCACGCCTGTTTGTGCAGCATCTGCCGGAAAATATCGAAGGCGAGATTGTCGATCTGGGCTGCGGTAACGGCGTGGTGGGGCTGATGGCGCTGGCACAGAACCCACAGGCTGAGGTGCATTTTCTGGATGAGTCCTACATGGCGGTCGCCTCCAGCCAGCTTAACGTGGAAGTGAACCGTCCGGAGGATCTGTCACGCTGTCAGTTCCTGGTCAACAACGTGCTGAGCGGCTATCCCTCGGACCGGCTGCACGCGGTGCTGTGCAACCCGCCGTTTCACCAGCAGCACGCCGTCACCGATCACCTGGCGTGGCAGATGTTCCGTGATGCCAAACGCTGTCTGCAATATGGCGGCGAATTGCGCATCGTCGGCAACCGCCACCTCGACTATCACCAGAAGCTGAAAAAGCTGTTCGGCAACTGCACGCTGGTCGCCTCTAACCAGAAGTTTGTAGTGCTGCGCGCAGTGAAAATGCGCTAGTCAGACACGCAGCGCCAGCGCGGTCGCCTGTGCGATGGCGCGGCGCGCATCCAGTTCCTGCGCCACATCGGCACCGCCGATCACCGTCACCTTCTGTCCCCGTGCACGCAGCGCCGCTTCCAGTTCGCGCTGCGGCTCCTGTCCGGCGCAGATAATCACATTATCGACCGCCAGCAGCAGGGTTTCACCGTTGCGCCGCAGGTGCAGCCCGCGATCGTCAATCGCCAGATACTCCACGCCGCCCCACATCTCCACGCCGCGCGCCTGCAGACTGGCCCGGTGGATCCAGCCGGTGGTTTTTGCCAGCCCGGCGCCGGGTTTGCCTGTGCGGCGCTGCAGCAGCCAGATCTGCCGTAATGCGGCGGGCGGCTCGGGGGCCACCACACCGCCGCGCTGCGTCAGGCTCTGATCGATACCCCACTCAGCGTAAAAGGCCGCGCGATCCGCGTCATGCGAAGGCTGCGACAGAAACTCAGCCACATCAAAACCGATGCCACCGGCTCCGATAATCGCCACGCTTTTCCCCACCGGACGCCCATCGCGCAGCACCTCAAGGTAGCTCAGGACGCTGGGGTGATCGATGCCCGGAATATCCGGCGTGCGTGGCTGAATGCCGGTGGCCAGCACCACCTCATCGGCATCACCCAGCCCCTCGGCCGTGACCCGGCAGCCGGTCCTGACCGTCACCCCGGCGGCCGCCAGCTGGTGGCGGAAATAGCGCAGGGTTTCACTGAACTCCGCTTTGCCGGGGATCAGCCGGGCAATATTGAACTGGCCGCCGATATCGGCGGCGGCTTCATACAGCGTCACCTGATGTCCGCGCCCGGCCGCCTGCAGGGCAAAGGCCATTCCGGCCGGGCCACCCCCGACCACCGCCAGCCTGCGCGGAGCGCGACTGGGGATCACCGGCATCAGCGACTCGTGGCAGGCGCGCGGATTGACCAGGCAGGAGGTGATCTTTCCGGCGAACACCTGGTCAAGGCAGGCCTGATTACAGGCGATGCAGGTGTTAATGCTGTCCGGTTCGCCGCGCTGCGCTTTGCTGACAAAGGCGGCATCGGCGAGGAAAGGGCGCGCCATCGACACCATATCGGCGCAGCCTGACTGCAGCAGCTCTTCGGCGACGGCGGGGTGGTTGATGCGGTTAGTGGCGATGACCGGCACCGACACGTGAGCACGCAGGCGCTGCGTGACCCAGGCAAAGGCCGCGCGCGGCACGCAGGTGGCGATGGTCGGGATGCGCGCTTCATGCCAGCCGATACCGGTATTGAACAGCGTGACTCCACACTGCTCCAGCTCGCCCGCCAGCAGCAGCGTCTCCTCCAGCGTGCTGCCCTCTTTGATCAGATCGAGCATCGACAGCCGGAAGATAATGATAAAACGGTCGCCGGTAGCGGCACGCACCGCGCGGGTGACTGCGAGGGCAAACTGCATTCGCTGGCGGAAGTCGCCGCCCCAGCGGTCGCTGCGCTGATTGGTGTGCTTCACCAGGAACTGATTAATCAGGTAGCCTTCAGAGCCCATGATCTCCACGCCGTCGTAGCCGGCCTGGCGGGCCAGGCGGGCGCAGCGCGCAAAGTCATCAATAGTCTGTTCAATCGCCGCCTCGCTCATCGCCTGGGGCGTAAACGGATTGATCGGCGCCTGAAGGGCTGAGGGCGCGACCAGATCGGGCTGATAGCTGTAACGGCCGGTATGCAGGATCTGCAGGGCGATTTTGCCCTGATGCTGATGAACGGCATCGGTAATCTGCCGGTGCCAGTGACACTGCGCCTCCTCTGTCAGCATCGCGCCGTGGGCGGTGGTGACGCCCTGCGCATTAGGGGCAATGCCGCCGGTGACAATCAGCGCGACGCCTTCGCGCGCGCGCTCGCCATAGAAAGCCGCCAGCCGGGCTGCGCCATCCGGGTGCTCTTCCAGGCCGGTGTGCATGGAGCCCATCAGGAAACGGTTTTTCAGTCGGGTAAAACCCAGGTCCAGCGGCCTGAACAGCGTGGGATAGTCGGAATGGACGGCCATGATCATCACTCACGATAAAGTGGTCGGATGAGTTAACTCTAGTCATTTCTGTGTTAAAAAAAAGTGAAAGAGTGTCAGGGTGTGAGTGAAATCAACATCAGCCGCGACAGGCCGTGCGTCCGCCGTGGCCGATTTTCAGGGCGGGCGCGATTATCGCCGCCGGATCCAGGAGTAGCGGGAGTGATAGCCGCTGCCCGTATGGGTGTTGAAGCGGTAGCTTGAACCGCCCTCGGCCATACAGTAGGTGCAGACGCCGACATTATCGATCTGCGCAGCCGGAACGCCCGCATCGACCAGCATCTGCGTTGCCAGAGCCGGCAGATCGAACCAGAGACCCTGCTGACGCGCCGTCGCCTGCGGGCGCTGAGCCTCACCATTGACCGGCTGCTGCCTGTGCCAGCGCAGCCCGCGGGCCAGCGCCGGATTCCGGGCGATCTCCGCCAGCTGAGGTTCGGCCAGCTCATAACAGCACGGGCCGAGTGCCGGACCGATCGCCACCAGCAGATTCTCTGGCTCGCTACCCTGTTCGCACAGTTTTTCCACGGCGCGGATCAGCACGCCCGCCAGCGTGCCTTTCAGTCCGGCATGCACCGCCGCCACGATGCGCTGCTGAGGATCGGCGATCAGCACCGGCAGGCAGTCAGCGGTATACACCGCCACCGGGCGCGTCCCGCTGCTGATAATGCCATCCGACTCGCAGCTTTTGGATGGGGTGTTTTCGACGTCGAAGACGACCGTGGCACTGTGGCGCTGATGCCCCCAGGCGCCGTCGGCGGGCGGTGGCTCACCGGCGGGCTGAAAGGCATAATCCACCCAGTCCAGCGAGTCGAGCAACGGCGAGCGCGGGATAACGGCCATAGGAATCTCCTGTGATAACAGCGTGCATTGGGCTGCCAACAGCTTACGTTAACTGCTACATTTTTGAAGCGTCTCCTCAGCCCTTTCTCACCTTAAGGATGAAATGATGAAAACCTCCGCAAAACTTGCCGCCTCCGGACTGGTTGCCCTGCTGCTGACCGGCTGCGCCTCCTCGTCACATCAGAGCGCTCAGCAGCAGCTCGGGCAGCAGTCGGTGCTGGCGGTCAACTGGTTCCAGCAGTCCGGCGAATATCAGGCGCTGACCTGGCAGGCATTCAACACCGCACGCATGGCGTTCGATCAGGCGCCGTCGCTGACCGGCAAACCGAAAGCCGTAATTGTCGATCTGGACGAAACCATGCTGGATAACAGCGCCTACAGCGCCTGGCAGGCGAAAAACGGTCAGCCGTTCAGCAGCAAGAGCTGGTCAGCCTGGACCCAGGCGCGACAGGCGAAAGCGGTGCCCGGCGCGGTTGAGTTTGCACGCCACGTCACCCAGAACGGCGGCACGCTGTTCTACGTGTCGAACCGCGATCAGAAAGATTACGCCGCCACGGTGGCGAATATGCAGCAGCTCGGTTTTCCTGACGTCAGTGAAAAAACGGTGCGTCTGAATACCGACAGCTCCAACAAGCAGGCGCGTTTCGATGCCATCAAAAATGCGGGCTACAACGTGGTGCTCTACGTGGGCGATAACCTCAACGATTTCGGCGGGGCGACCTGGCATCAGGGCAATCAGCAGCGTCGCGATTTTGTGAATCTCAATCATCAGCAGTTTGGCACGCAGTTCATCGTGCTGCCGAACCCGCTTTACGGCGACTGGGAGAGCGGTATGGCGGAGAATTACAATAAGCTGACGCCGGAACAGCAGCTCTCCGTGCGGGAATCGCGCCTGCAAAGCTGGAACGGTAAATAATTCGTCAAGAAAAAGAGCCTGACCCGTTCAGGCTCTGTTAAATTCTGGTCCTGATTTACTTTCAGCTGTCACTATTTTGCTGCGAATTAAATTAATCATCTCTCGCTTTATTCTTATCTCAAAGCAGGCGTATTTAACTGGCTCTCTGCTATTAAGATGGTTGATTGTGCTAATGGTTAATTTTTTAATTAAGAGTAATCCTGGTAAAAGTGGGGCGAACGGGCAGGGCAAGAAAAAGCCATGCGGTTAGTGTTTGTATTTATTTGTCAGCAATAAATTAAGTCTTTTATTTTAAAGTTTTTAACTACCTGATATATCTTGCCTTAATCTGCGCTGCTTATGTTTCCTCATTTTTCTCCTGCTGAATTAAATTTACTTTCCTCTGACTTTTGCTGACGTTTAATTGACAAATCACGCCATGTTAAAGCGTTGTGAAATATTGCTCGTGCATTGGCAATGGTTAACGTCTATAACCTTTTTCTGTGACCTTGTTCTTATTTACCTGGCGGCTCTCACGCTATTTGTGAGCCGATACACTTTGTGATCAGCCAGGATGCGACATCCCGGTAGTAGAGAGAAGATGAATGTGACGACACTTAAACCCTTATTAGCGAAAAATCGCAGTTGGGCATTACAGCGCCGCCAGCGTAATCCAGACTATTTCAAAAAATCCCTTCATCAGCAAAAACCGCACTCGCTCTGGATTGGCTGTTCAGACAGCCGTGTTCCGGCCGAAGTGCTGACCGGCTCCCACCCAGGCGAACTCTTTGTGCATCGCAATATCGCCAACATGGTGCTGGAGGAGGATGACAATCTGCTGAGCGTGCTGCAATACGCGCTCTTCTTTCTCAACGTGAAACGCATCGTGCTCAGCGGCCACTACGGCTGCGGCGGGGTTGAAGCCGCACAGAACCTGCCAGGCAGCGTGCTGGAAGGGCAGGACACCGCACTGGGAAGGCGTATTCAGCGGCTGCGTGATGACATTCAGCAGGGGCTGGCCGAGGAAGGGCCAGCAGACGCGACCCCCGATGAACAACGCGATCGGCTGGTTGAAGCCAACGTTAAAGCGCAATTCGCCAGGCTGGTGAAGTCTGAGCCGGTCAGGCAAATCTGGCAATCGGGCCAGGAACTGGAGGTGTTTGGTTGTGTTTATGACCTGCGCTCCGGCCATCTCAAAGAGCTGATTCATCAATCTTCAGAGGAGCCTTCATGATGAATTCTGATACCCTGCGCCGCGACATCCCGGCAGGTCTGGTGGTTTTCCTGGTGGCTTTACCGCTCTGTCTGGGTATCGCTCAGGCCAGCGGGCTGCCGCCGTTTGCCGGTCTGCTGACCGGGGTGATTGGCGGTCTGGTCGTCACCTCGTTAAGTCCCTCGCGCTTTGCCGTCAGCGGTCCGGCGGCGGGGCTGGTCACTATCGTTGTCGCCTCGATGGCGACGCTGGGCAGCTTCTCCGCCTTCCTCACCGCGCTGATTATTGCCGGGGCATTGCAGTGCCTGTTGGGTCTGCTGCGCGCCGGACGGTTTATCTCGCTGGTGCCGGGCAGTGTGATTAAAGGCATGCTGGCGGCGATTGGCCTGCTGCTGATCATGCAGCAGATCCCGGTGGCGCTGGGCGCGGCGGGCGATGCGGAGCTGGTTTCGCTGGTGAATGGGCAGATGACCTTCTCACTGCCGTCGATTGTCGTGGCGGCGGTCGGTTTAGCCATTCTATGCCTCTGGACAACCGCCCCGATCAAACGCATTAAGGCGCTGGCGTGGATCCCCGGGCCGCTGATTGCGGTGCTGGTTGGCTGCGTCGCCACGGTGGCAGGCGGAAGGCTGTTTCCGGAGATGGCGCAGGGGCTGGCACGCATCTCGCTGCCCGCCTTCGACAGCGTCTCTGCGCTGGTGGCTGAGCTGGAAACGCCTGACTGGATGGCCTGGCAGAATCCGCAGGTCTGGGTCGTCGCCGTGACGCTGGCTCTGGTTGCCAGCCTGGAAACCCTGCTGAGTCAGGAAGCGCTGAAAAAGCTGCGTCCGCAGACGCCCGCGCCGTCGCCCAACAAAGAGATGTTCGCTCAGGGTATCGGTAATCTGACCGCCGGTTTTCTGGGCGCAATGCCGATAACGGCGGTGATTGTGCGCAGTTCGGTCAACGTCAGCGCGGGGGCGCAGACAAAGCTCTCCATCTTCATTCACGGTGTGCTGCTGCTGATCTGCGGCATGTGGTTCAGTGAGATGCTGAACGCCATTCCCCTGGCCAGCCTGGCCGCGGTGCTGCTCTACACCGGCTATAAACTGGCGACCCCTAAACTCTTTGTCGAACAGTTCCGGATGGGGGCCCAGCAGTACGTGCCGTTCCTGGCGACCATCGTCGGCATTATTACGCTGGGGATGCTGGTCGGTATCGGCATCGGTATCGCCACGCAGATCCTCTACAGCATCTATAAAAGCCATCGCAACGCGCTGCAGCTTACCCGTTATGACGACCACTACGTCCTGCGCTTTCAGCAGAACCTGACTTTCATGCACAACCCAAAGCTGCAGGGATTGCTGGATGAGATCCCGGAGAACAGCGTGGTGATTATCGATAATGACAATGCGGAATATATCGATCCCGATGTGAAAGCGGTGCTGAAAGATTTTGGCGACAACGCGGACAAGCGCGGCATCCGCCTGAGTCAGTGGCCGGTGGCCGTAAAATAGCCTGAAGCGCAACGGCAGCATCAGCAGAAGAGCAAAAATCGGATATCTCGGATAGCCGATTTTTTTACTGGCGGGGCATAATAAAGCCCCGTTTTCTGCTGTCATCTGCTGTGCTTACCCGGCGCCGGGGCATTTTATTGAGTTAGCCCATGAAGTGGGGTTTTATCGCAGGATGACATTGAGGGCATTCAGGATTTAATCATTCTGACACCACGCGCTGGCGTGGAGAGCCAGCCTCACCGCGATAAGGTCCGGACGCATGCGCACACCGCTGTTTGAAGAGCACAACGCAAAGAAGAACGCAGTTTTGCTGTTTTTAATCACGCTGCTGTTTTGTTTTATCGGCGGACATCTGCGCTTTCCCAAAGAGCTCTCTCTCTTCTGGCCGGTCAATGCGATCGTGACGGGCGTCATCGTCCGCAATCCCTTTTTGCACCGGGGCCGCTACTACCTGGCTATCCTGGCCGCCATGGTGTTCAACGACACGGTTTTTTCGGGCTGGGCGTTCTCAGCGTTAACCCTTAACGTGGCGAATGTGCTGTTTGTGCTGGTGGCGGTGACGCTGCTGGTCAGGCATCTTCAGCACGATTCCGGCAGTGAGCGGATTACCAGCGTGCTGCGAATCTTCCCGGCCTGCCTGCTGGCGGCGTTCACCTGTGCCAGCTGGGGCGCGCTGGCGCAGCAGGCTGATTTTGATACCGGGCTGGCGGTGGCATGGGCTGACTGGTTCAGCGAGCAGTTCTCCACCGGGCTGATGCTGCTGCCGTTTTTGCTGACCCGCGACTGGTCGTCGCTGTCGCCCCGCCAGTTTCTGCACATCCGCAAGCTGCTCCCGGTTATCGCCGTGGCGGGTTCGCTGACAATCGGGGCGATGATGGGTGGCGCGGGCAGCCTGACGTTCCCGGTTCCTGCGCTGATCTGGTGTGCGGTGGTGTTGCCCATGCCGCTGACCAGCCTGGTGATTTTACTGACCGGCATTACCGAAATTATCCTGGTGTCGCACGGCGTGATGAACATTCAGGGCAGCGACGCGATGCTGCCGCTTAACCATCTCACCTCGGCCCGGCTGGGGGTGGCCACCATCTCCATCAGCCCGCTGATCGTGGCCGCGAGTATGGATGCGATCCGTCAGCTTAACCAGCGCCTGGCGCTGCGGGCGAATTACGACTTCCTGACCCGGCTGCTGTCGCGTTCCGGTCTCTATGAAAGCCTGCGCAGTGAACCCATCTTCCCTGAACGCAAAGCGGGCGTTATCCTGCTGGATGTCGACTACTTCAAAGCCATTAACGACAATTTCGGTCACGACGCGGGCGACAGCGTGCTGGAAGAGATCGCGCGCCGGATGCAGCGGGTGGTGGGCAAAGCGGGACGCATCTGCCGTTTTGGCGGCGAGGAGTTTGTGGTGGTGCTGTTCGATCAGAACCCGGAGAGACTCTATTTTCTGGCTGAGAATATCCGGCAGACGATGGCGAAAGAGAAGTTCTGGCTGCAGGGGAATACCGTGACGGTGACCGTCAGTCTGGGACTGGCGCATGACAGCGCCGCTGAGGCGACGGAGTGGCCCCCCGTCATCAACCGGCTGATCTCAGCGGCAGATAAAAACCTCTATCTGTCGAAACGCAACGGCCGCAACCAGACCTCACCGGTTAACTACCGCACCTTCACCAGCGACGTGGCCTGACGCGCCACGCCGCGGATGCACTCAGCTGACGCTGCTTTTCAGGGTGCAGGCCTGCTGGTGGCGCTCGATGGCCAGGTCGATCAGGCGGCTGATCAGATCCTGATAGCTGAGTCCGGCTGCCTGCCATAATTTCGGGTACATGCTGATATTGGTGAAGCCGGGCAGGGTATTCACTTCGTTGACAATAATCTCGCCACCGTCGGTTAAAAACACATCGACGCGCGCCATACCAAAACACTCCAGTGCCGTGAAGGCTTTAATGGCGACCTCACGAATGGCATCGCTGGTTTCCGTGGAGAGGGCGGCGGGCACCACCGTCTGCGCGCCGCTTTCCGAGATATATTTGGTGTCGTAGGAGTAGAAGGCATCATGCACCACCACTTCGCCGCAGGGGCTGGCTTCGGGCGCATCGTTGCCCAGCACCGCGCACTCAATTTCGCGTCCTTTAATGCCCTGTTCAATCAGCACCTTACGGTCAAAGGAGAAGGCGAGCGCCAGCGCGGCGTCAAATTCCGCCGGGCTGTCCACTTTGCTGACCCCGACCGATGAACCCTGATTGGCGGGTTTAATAAACAGCGGCAGGCCAAAGCGGGCAATGACAGCCTCTGCATCCAGCTGGGCGCGCTGCGCCTGGGTGACGCTCAGCCACGGGGCGACCTTCAGACCGGCATCGCGTAACAAACGTTTGGTGAAATCTTTATCCATGCTGACCGCAGAACCGAGCACGTCGGAGCCGACAAAGGGTAACGAAGCCATCCGCAGCAGGCCCTGCAGAGAGCCATCCTCACCCAGCGTGCCGTGAACGATAGGGAAGATGACATCGATCTGCGACAGCGGATGTGCGTTGTGACGGGTGATAACCTGCTGCTGAGTATGACCAGGTACCAGCGCCACATCGTCAGCCGCGCGATTCAGGGCGATCAGTGACGGATTCTCAGCGTTCAGTAAGAAGTTGGACGCATCATTAAGACGCCAGTGCCCCTGTTTGTCGATGCCCAGCAGCACCACGTCAAACCGGGTTTTGTCTATCGCCTCAAGGATATTTTTGGCCGACTGCAACGACACTTCATGCTCAGCCGATTTCCCGCCAAACACGATCCCTACCCGCAACTTAGTCATCAATTTTGCCCACTGAAAAATCAAAACCTTAAGATAGCATGGGGTTTGCGCGGGAAAACAGGGTAAGGCGCGAGATAATTTTTCAGCGGCCGTTAACCCTCATCACTGACGATAAAGCTGCCGTTAAGCTGCCACTGTTTCCGCTCACTCACCCGGGTGGCATCGGCAGCCAGCCAGGTGACTATCGTCACTTTTGCACGCAGCGTGCTGCCGGAGGCGATCTGGCCCTCTTTGCGGAACTGCAGAGGCTGACCGGCGCTGAACGCCATCGCTGCCGCCTCTGTTCCGGCTCGTTCGATCGTGACCGGACGATCGTCGAGCGTCACATCATGCAGGGTCAGTGTCGCCCGGCCCTGTTCGCCAAACAGATAGCTGTCGGCATCTTTCGCGGGCCCGCTGAACATCAGTTTCAGCGGTGTCGGGCGGTCACAGATGACCGTGATCTCTGACTCTCGCGGGTCACCCATCCGCAGTTCGACGGCAGTCAGCGCATTGCCCGGGCGGCCGAGCAGCTCGCCCCGTGTCATTTCACCGTAATCAATCCGTGGATCGCTGAGCTGAATTTCGCACGCCGCACGGGCAGGGAGTGCGGCAAAAAGGCCACTGAAAGCCAGCAGCAGAGGCAGAACAGAGAGCTGTTTCATGGGACGCATCTCGCGGAAAGTGAGGCATAAAGGGTGCCGGGCTGGTTATACCAGGGCGTAAGCATATCGATGGCACACTGGCTGCCATTGCGGTCGAGGCTGAATAGCGGCTCGTCCGGCAGGTCGTCGAAAAAGAGCGTGCCATCCTCATTCACAAAGGCGATCAGGTAACCTTTACTATTTTTGACAGGGGCACCCGGTGCCGGACTTTCCTCTGGCGGGAAGCTCACCAGCGCCCGGCGAACCGTATAGGCGGGCAGAATCACCGGCACTACCGCGCCGCGGTAAGGCGTGATGTCTGCAATACCGCTGATGACCTGAACGTTGTCAGGCAGGCTCTGGTTTTCGATCTGTACGGTATTCTTCTGCCACGGTGTCCAGGAGGTGATGGCATGACCCGTGTAGTCGCTCCACACCACGCCGCCAGGGGTGTGGATGCTGACGTCAGGCTGGGGACTGTTAAGGGAAATAATACCAAAGGTATCGCCTGTTTTGCGGGGCGAAAAGGTCACTCCCTCACTATGCAGGACGGCGCTGCCGCGCGCGCCCGCGTTGTAACTGGTGCTGTTTTCATTATGCGAAACGCCGCCGCTCAGCTGACTGTATTTGGTGGTCCAGGTTGCGGAACCCGCAACTGACGCATCCTCACGCTGACTTTTCTCCCCGGAGACGCTCCAGGCAAATTTATCATTCAGGGTACTGTCAACACCCATGCCGGCGCGTGTTTTTCCCCGGGTGTCACTAACCCAGCTGCGCACGCTGCTGCGGCTGCCGAGCGGAACCGCAAAATTGAGGTAAACGTAATGGTCATCAGTGTGGCGCTGATCCTGCGTGAGCCGGTTTTTCTGGATGCCAAGATTGACGTTCACTTTTCCGAAGGTGCGGCCCCAGCTGAACAGGTAGCCCAGACTTTCTGCATTCTGCCAGCTCTGTGACAGGCTGCCGGAAAAGGCGAGTACGCCGAGCTGCGGCTGGCTATAGCTTATCCCCGCGGCGTACTGTGAACGGATCTGTCCATTCTCCTGACGGGCGTCTCCGGCGCGCCATGAACTGCCGGGATCCCTGAAATCACGGCTGCGAAAGCTGGCGGAAGAGGTCAGTGATAATCGGGGCGTCACGCCTGCGCTGATGCTGAGCTGGTGATTGAGGCCCTGCATGTTGCCTCGCTCCCCGGCCGAATCCTGCACCTGCGAGGCGGTCTGGGTCAGGGAAGCGATAAGGCGTTCTGTCAGCCGCAGCGTGGTGCGCCAGGAGGCGGCCTGATAGTGCTCGCTCATCAGCCCGCCTGCCGTCACGGCCATGAAACCATTCTGATAAAGCCCGGCGGAACCGACGAACACCGGGAACGACTCATCGGTCAGGCGCAGACGTCCGGCGGCCAGAGAGAGTCCGGCATTCGTCAGAGAAACCGTGGTCTGAGCCTGAATATAGGGGATCGTCTGCTGCTGACGATGACCGGACTGGTCATGGCTGATGATCTCAAAATCATCGGACTGATTGATCGCCGGGATGTCAGCCAGTGTGTTCATGCCTGCTGTGACCTGATAGGTCTTCAGCAGGATGCCTGCCTGCCAGACCTCGGCAGTACCGGCTTGTGAGAAGAGCAGATTCAGTGACACGCCGCTTTTTCCGCTATTTTCTGCACTGCGTTCTGGCATGAGTTGTGCGCCCAGCAGGTTGATGCCGGAAAACAGGGTGTCGCCCGCGGTGATCTCACCTATCTGCACGACCGACGCCCAGCCGGGAAGGGAGCGCTGGGCATAACTGTAGAGTCGGGTCAGCTGGTGGTGTTCATTCTGGCTGGTATAGCTCTGCCCGCTGCGGAGTACCCAGTTGTTGATATTGCCCCCAATCTCGGAGGTCAGCGTCTGCGAGTGGTGATTTTGTCCGGCGCGCGTCTGGTACTGATAGCGTCGGCCATCGTAATTCATCACCAGCGCATTTCCCCCGCTGGAGAAGCGCGGATGCGCAGACAGGTCGCCTGCCGGGACCTTGAGCAGCAGGCTGCTGCGGTCAACCTGCTGCTCCAGCAGAATCGGGCTGTCGGATGGCAGCTGCAGGCAGCGCGCATCCTCTGCCTGCCGAAAACGATCGGGGATGATCCCCAGCTTTTCTGGCAGATCGGCTGGCCAGCAGGGATTACCGGCCTGATCAAACGTCAGGATATGCACCCCTTTGCTTTGACCGTTAACGACGATATTAACGGGCTGTTTCCCCGGCAGAAAGTGCGTACCTGCATCAAGCAGTTCAGCGGCACTCGCGTCGTAGCCGAGCGCTTTGAGCATCTCTTTGTCATAGCGGTTTGCCGCCTGCACACAGGCTGAACTGACCACAAGGCTGAGTATCAGAAATTGTTTCATGGATAAAGGTGAACGGGCTCAGAGCGGCACATTAAAAGGGGCGGTTAAAATTCCATATCGGGTGACGGGGTGCAGAAGCAGGGCTTTCACCTTATTCGCGGAGGCAGCAGGCAGAGCCACATCAAACTTTTCACCCGGAAGAATGTAGGAATTTTTCAGTTCAACCGACCCTTTGCCGGGCAGTAAATTAATCTCTCTGGTGAGCCTGACGATATAAGGTGTCGGATTTTCAATGTGCAGAGAGGCACCTGAAAGATGGAAGGTCAGCCCTGTCCAGGGCGCGGTGTTTACCGGCAGACTGGCGGGGGAGATAATGACCGGAATATTCTGGCCAATGAGAATGCGAGCGCGATTCTTTTTACCATCGTCCTGCGGGATAGAGACAAAATTAATTCGCTGCATCTTCTGGGTATCCAGCCTGACACCCTCTTTTAACACCACCCGGATCTGCTGGTTTTTCCCTCCATCGACACGAACCAGTTGAGGGGTAATAATCAGCCGGTTTTCAGGGTCTTCAGGAATTGTCTGCAGGCTGCTGTGCAGCAGCGCCGTATCCCTGTCTGTGTTCAGTACATTAACCGTCACTTCACGATTCTGGTCATCGAGAAATAAAGCCGGTACTTCAGGCTTCATGCCGGCTGCAAATATGCCGGGTACAGACAAGGAAAAGAGAATGGCAACAGAGAGAATTATTTTCATTTTATTTTTACCCTGTATTTAAAACGCGAAGGCCGGACGGCCTTCGCTGACAATCATTAACAATTACAGATAAACCACAGAGAAAGTGACGTTACCGTCAATAGGCACTTCTTCACCGCTCGGGTAGGCATCCGCTTTCTTCAGAATCATTCTTGACGCAATGGAATAGGAGGCTTTAGTCATGGCTGCCGGGGTGGTGCTATTGGCATCCGCCGCCAGGGTAAAATAGCCGTTTTTGGTCAGCGTTGCGGGTGCTGTAGCCGTCACATGAGTGAGAGACCATGCCGCTTTATCGCTACTGGTCAGCACATTGGTATTCGCTGCACCGTCGGCGGTTGCGTCGGTAATCGCCAGTGCCATCGCCCCCACGTGTCCCTGAGCGCTGTCTGTCCCTAAGCCGAAAATGTGTGCATCTGATAAGCCTGAAACGGTTGCTTTCATCTCTTCAGACATGTTCGCCAGCGTCATGGCACTTGCCGCACGGTTATCTGTGGTCTGAACGGCAATCGCGACAGGCGCTTCACAATCCACATTCAGGGTAACGGTGTTGCCCTGTTTAACATTGCTGTCCTTTAGCAGGGTCGCTGCGGCGATGGTGCCAAGATCAATGCTTGCAGAGCTTAATGCCACACCACAGGCGGCTGGAGTGATGGTACCCGTGATGGAAAGGGTCGCAGATTCTGCAGCCTGACCCGCAAAACTGACGGACGCCATCGCGGCAATAATAGCGGTGCTTAATAATAATTTTCTCATATTATCTCTCTTATCAGATTTGTTATAAATGAGCAGTTCTGAACAGACGGAACGCTCTCTTTGCTGTGCGGAGTAATCAGCGTGCAAAGTGATAATGAATAAGAGATATGAGGCGCATAATATTCTTATCCCTTAAACTGAGCGCGCTGATTAATCGCCTTCTCCTGATTTTTAATTTTGATTCAGGAAGGTCAGGCTAACATAGAAGTTTATTAATGGTTTAGTTAATGAATAAGTAAAAGTGGCTTCATTTGAAGGTGAGTGTTTATAGCATGTTTGATGCGTTATAGTTTTTTCTGTTTAAGCTTATATTTATAATTGAAAATTAACGGCAGGGAGAAAATGGTAATAACAACCTCCTCTGAAATAGATCTCTTTTAAAAACAAGATGTCTAAGCGCGGACAGTTTTGGGGAGCGTAAGCAATCCTGCCTGCTAATGCGCAAAAGGTGAGGTATGCTCTGGGTGAGTGGTGAACGCGGCTGTCAGCGATCGGGGTGTCGGGGATAACGTTAATCGGCATCATGCCACCCCCGCCCTTAAATCAGCATCATTATCAGCGGCGTTTAACGCGCTTGTTTTCGATAGATTCGATCACAACGAATGCCAGCATAAGGGCGGGGATTTTTGAAGTCCGTTATTTTAGCGGTCAATTTCTGCCATTCGCTACGGCAAAACTTAAAGGCTGAGTTTATCCGGGAGGGGTAAGGATTTACGTCAGCATTTATTTGATCGGTGATAACGGGCTGTGCTGTTATACCAGCAACTGTGAACCGCTGGTACCGTAGTTGACGCGGAAGTCAGCAGCGTATGCGGCGACAGCATCTTTTCCCCACAAGGCACCCATAATGACGCATACGGCCGGGCCAATGACGCCGCCCAGAACCGCACCACAGAGCTGAGCAATAGGTCCGAATACAGCACTGCGGCTTGCACTTCCACCGACCGTGACACCGGTTGCCAGACCTTCGATAAAGCCCCAGATAGCCCCTTCAAGCGCCCCTTCAATGGTAGAGACAAATTCACCACCGCTTACGGTTTCAATTTCACACAGAGTTAAATCACGCATATTTCAATTCCTTTTAATGTATTTTCGGTTAGTTAAAGCATCTTTACTGCTGTTATACCCGCGTTATGAAGCTGATGCCTTTCAAAAGCGCGCCACTGCATTACGCTGAGTTCTTTACCTCCAGGCCGACACCTTAAGCGACTAATGCTACATGGACGAAAAGAGGGCCTGTTAAATAATACCATTTACCATACTGCGGAAATCCTTCCGCCTATGCCTGCAGCGGGAAACGTTGCCTGACTGAAAATCGTGGTGAATTGAATCATCTTTAAAACTGTACCCCGGCTCACTGAGTTTTATCGGGCTGGCCTGGCGATGAATAAAGGAAAATTCTGCTCTCTGTAATAATCTGTTTTGCGGAATGTAACAATATATTTTTTTATGCATAAATAAAGTTTTTTCTGATGACTGGAATCACTTATTTGTCCTCATTTTGCATCATTTGTTTTTTATTTTTACATTTTATAATCAAGTCGATTCATCGTCATCTGGCTAAAATGGCTGCCTGTTCATCTGAGTAACTGTCTGATGTCAGGGTTTTTATTTAGAGTTTGATTTGCCTTTTTCTGTATCAATAATTCATAACCACTATCACCGCGGATAAACTGGAGTATTAAGCATAATAAGTAGGCTATGGGTCTCTTTTTTAAACAGGGCGCCGTCAGGTTATAGGACCAGCCGTCTTGTCGGTCCCCAGTGAATATCACCGGAAAAAAGGGAGCATGGCATCTGTTAACAGAAGAGCTTCACGGAATCAGTCAGATTTAATCCGATGTTCTGTGAATTAATCGGTGTAATAGAAAAATCAGCGCGTCATGCATGATGACTTATTACAGATGTGCTGAAATTCGCTGGCAGGCCAGCCCCCAGGGCGCGTGGAACGTTCTGTCTGCCACCATCTGCCGAAGATCGCGATTGGTGGCGGCGATCAGTCTTACATCCACCGGGATCAGCCTGTTTCCCCCGACACGCTCGAACTCCTGCTCCAGTAAAATATACAGCAGCTTCTCTTTCAGGCTCTTAATCTGCTGACAGGCGAGCGCATTATCTACCGCAATCGCAATACGCTCAGCAATCTGCTGCAACACCCACAGATTGGCTGCAGTAAAATTGTTGAACTGGCACTGAACCAGTTTCAGCACCCCTAGCGTTTTAGGGTAAAACCCAGTGGCAGGATAGTGAGGGTTTTGCTCTGATCGCGCCAGGACTCGTGAAAAAGCGAACGATCATGATCTTCTGGCTCCTCGTTTGGGCCAACATGTATCAGCAGCATCTCTCCACTTGTCATTACCTGCTGATCTGCAGAGCCGGCCAGCAGCATGCGCGACTGTTCACGCTGAGCCACCTGAGGCTGAAGATAATGAGTCACATAAACACTGGCCTGCTTACTCTCTTTATCCGCCTCACCGAGCACAATGCCTATCGCGTTGATCATCTTCTATTGTTGGGGCTATTTTACAATTTCGACAGTAGACTCAGATTTTGTTAAGAAAATTATAATCTGGTTGAGTAGTGGTATTTATCTACGCCATCAATGAGTGGCTCTTGGCCATCACGAACTGAAAGTGACAATGAAGGTTCAATTTCAGAAAATGAATGGTTAGAAAACGATGATCAAACAACAATGGATTTGAATGTTTATAATGGTAAATTCGATGGAGTAATTTCAACTCCAGCTATCAGGAATTTCATTCGAGCAACACCACAAGTTACTGATTAATTCTTATTGAAAGGATACAAACATATCTTTAGAAATTCGGGCGTTGGATATGTCTATGAAATTATTATGGGTAAAAATATTTATTTGCAGTTGTTGACGTAAAGTTAGAAGGGGAAAACCTGGTATTAACTGACAAAACAGAAGGAGGAAGTGAATTTCTTCCTAAAGAAATCACCCTTCTAAAAAGGTCGGATGAGGTATCTGCCGAACGTCTTAATGCACACTCCTCGGATAGAGTTAAGCAAAAAAATTGAACAGTTCAGCAAGGCTCGATAACGAGCAAGGGAATGATGAGGTTACAGGATGCGGATTCGAAGAGCTGTGTTTCAGTTTCACTGAGTTTGGCGTTCTTACATGCAATTGTGAAGTTAAATAAAAAATGTGGGGGGACAAAAAGGGGGGCATTAATTTGCAGAAACAAAAAAGCCACCCTGAAAGGTGGCTCTAATCTGCTGATTTAACAGCTAAAATTTGGTGGCCCCTGCTGGGTTTGAACCAGCGACCAAGCGATTATGAGTCGCCTGCTCTAACCACTGAGCTAAGGGGCCAGCGGAGCGGGGATTATAAAGTATCTCTTCAGGGCGATCCAGCACTCCGCCATCGGTTGCTGAAATAAACAGCAGCGATTTACCTGCTGATTTCTATAACAAAACTGGCGAACGGCGTTAGCGAAGTTTTAAAACAGCGTGGAAAATGCGACGCCGTGCCTTTAGCGAAACTGGACATCAGGCTGCAGTAGCCGTGTGCTGCCTCTGTCACGTCGATAGCGGAACGCGTTGAGTCCTGAAGGCTGGAATGTACTGAGCGTAATCACTACTATCTTAGCCAGAGATCACGTGGCAGAGAGCACAGGACGTTCTATGGAGAAGCAGAGCAGCAGAGCGCTTACGCCACAGCGTAGCGACAGCAGGGCGGGAAAGGCATGAGTGAACACGCTATCCGCGACATTATCACTCCGGGGCTTGATGTGCTGTTCTGCGGCATTAATCCCGGCCAGTCTACCGCCCATCAGGGCTTTCACTTTGCGCATCCCGGTAACCGGTTCTGGAAAGTCATCCATCAGGCCGGATTCACCTGTGAGCAGCTAAAGCCGGAAGAGGAGCAGCGCTTAACCGAAACCGGCTGCGGCATCACCATGCTGGTTGAGCGACCCACGGTGCAGGCGAGTCAGCTTGCCACGGATGAACTACGTGAAGGCGGCATGCGTCTGATGGAAAAGGTGCTGAATTATCAGCCCGCCGCGCTCGCCATCCTGGGTAAGGATGCGTTTCGTCATGCCTTTCAGCAGCGCAAAGTGGAATGGGGTAAGCAGCCCGTCTTTATGGGGAAAACCCAGGTGTGGGTGTTGCCGAATCCCAGCGGCCTTAATCGCGCCTCACTGGAGGAGATGGTCGAAGCCTATCATCAGCTTTACCGGGAGCTGCATCCGGGGGAGAGCAGGGCGGATAAATAGCAGGCATAAAAAACCCCGGCGAACCGGGGTTTTTGTCGGACTTAATCGTCGAGGAAGCTACGCAGCACTTCCGAGCGGCTCGGATGGCGCAGTTTACGCAGGGCTTTCGCTTCAATCTGACGAATACGCTCACGCGTTACGTCAAACTGTTTGCCCACTTCTTCCAGCGTATGGTCGGTGTTCATATCGATACCGAAACGCATGCGCAGTACTTTCGCTTCACGCGCGGTCAGGCCAGCCAGCACGTCATGGGTGGCAGAACGCAGGCTCTCTGAGGTAGCAGAATCCAGCGGCAGCTCCAGCGTGGTGTCTTCGATAAAATCGCCCAGATGTGAATCTTCATCATCACCAATAGGCGTCTCCATCGAGATCGGCTCTTTAGCGATTTTCAGCACTTTGCGAATTTTATCTTCTGGCATCAGCATGCGTTCAGCCAGCTCTTCCGGCGTCGGCTCGCGACCCATCTCCTGCAGCATCTGGCGCGAAATACGGTTGAGCTTGTTGATGGTCTCAATCATATGCACCGGAATACGGATGGTACGTGCCTGGTCCGCGATAGAGCGGGTAATCGCCTGACGGATCCACCAGGTCGCATAGGTCGAGAACTTGTAACCACGGCGATATTCAAACTTATCGACCGCTTTCATCAGGCCGATGTTACCTTCCTGAATCAGGTCGAGGAACTGCAGACCGCGGTTGGTGTATTTCTTGGCAATCGAAATAACCAGACGCAGGTTCGCTTCCACCATCTCTTTCTTGGCGCGACGCGCTTTGGCTTCACCGATCGACATGCGACGGTTGATATCTTTAACCTGCTCAATGGTCAGGCCGGTCTCTTCTTCGACCTGTGCCAGCTTCTGCAGGGAACGCATAACGTCATCCTGCACTTCCAGCAGCTTTTCAGACCACGGCTTGTTCATCGCCAGCGCCGCTTTGAACCAGCTCTCATTGGTTTCGTTGCCGGTGAACAGGGTGATGAAGTTTTTCTTCGGCATTTTGCACAGCTCGATACAGAGCTTCATGATCAGACGTTCCTGGGTACGGACACGTTCCATCATGGTGCGCATGCTGCCTACCAGGTAATCGAACTGCTTCGGTACCAGGCGGAACTGTTTGAAGACGTCAGAGAGGTTCTGGATTTCAGCAACGGCGGCGGCATGGCTGCGGCCTTTGCTTTTGATCACGCTGCGGGTGGTTTCGTACTGCTTGCGCAGATCGGAGAACTTCTCGCGCGCCAGTTCCGGATCGATGGAGTTATCGTCCTCGGAGTTGTCGTCCTCGTCTTCGTCTTCATCTTCGTCGTCGTTACGATCGGCTTCAGACAGCTCAGAGCCCACGTGCGTAGCCGTTGGGGCCAGATCTTCTTCTGCGTTAGGATCGACGAAACCGGTAATCAGATCGGAAAGGCGTGATTCACCTGCTTCAACTTTGTCGTACTGATCCAGCAGGTAAGTAATCGCTTCAGGGTATTCGGCAACGGAACACTGAACCTGGTTGATACCGTCTTCGATACGCTTCGCGATGTCGATTTCGCCTTCGCGCGTCAGCAGTTCAACGGTACCCATTTCACGCATGTACATGCGAACCGGGTCAGTCGTACGCCCGATTTCAGATTCAACGCTGGATAACACCTGAGCGGCAGCTTCCGCGGCATCTTCGTCAGTATCGGAGCTGTTTTCGTTCAGCATCAGATCGTCGGCATCAGGGGCTTCTTCAACCACCTGAATACCCATGTCGTTAATCATCTGGATGATGTCTTCGATCTGATCGGAGTCGACGATATCTTCCGGCAGATGGTCATTGACCTCAGCATAGGTCAGATAGCCTTGCTCCTTACCACGGGTGACAAGAAGCTTGAGCTGTGACTGCGGGTTTTGCTCCATAAGACGGTATCCACACTTCTGTTAATTAGATTGGTGTCGGTCGGCAGCGAGCCAACAATAGCAGTGAAGGCCTTTAATTCTTGCCGCTGCCTTCGTCGCGGCGTGGGCTTTGCCCATCAGTAATCGGCACTTAAGCCGCGTGTATAAATCGTTGGTAGTACAGGCCTGGCTTAACGCCCACGGCCTTAAAACAGCCACGCCGCCCTCCATCAGAACGGGCAGCGTGCTAAATTATTTTCGGGCAAACGCCTGACTGAGTGTCCAGAGCTCACGGCGCTCGTCGGCGCTCAGTCCCTGGGTGCGTTCACGCGCTATCAGAAACTCAAGACGCTCTTCCAGAGCTGAGTCGTAGACGCTGGCCAGCGAGTCCTGAAACACCGCTTCGGCTTCTTCATCTACTATCATGTGGTTCCAGATCGCCAGCGTTTCAAGCGTCTGACTAAAATTTGTTCCGCGATATAACTCTAGTAGCTGTCCGGTGGTCAATCCAGGATTCTCATTACAGCGACCGACTAATTCAATAAACAGCGGTAAACCCGGCATTTTTGACTCAGACAGCCCGTCAAGCGAAGGCACCATCGACGCCAACTGCGGGTTCTGAATCAGTAACGCAATCAGCACGCGCATGGTGGTACGCTTAAGCGGCGGGGCAACCGGCGCCGTTCCGCTTGTGGCCAGCTTTGGCATCAGCTTTTCAAGCTGATTGTCATCGAGAATACCCAGTTTATTCCCCAGCTCCTGACGCATATAAATACGTAAGGTCTCACCAGGGATCTGCGTAATCAGCGGTAAAGCCAGCGTGCTCAGGCGCGCTTTACCGTCGCGTGAGCTCAGATCCACCTGCGGCAGCAGGCTATCAAACAGAAACGAAGAGAGCGGCATTGCCTGCTCCATCCTCGCCTCGAAAGCGGCTTTACCCTCTTTGCGGACCAGCGTATCCGGATCTTCGCCATCGGGTAAAAACATAAAGCGTAGCTGACGACCATCATTCATGTAAGGCAATGCGGTCTCAAGCGCACGCCATGCTGCTTCACGTCCGGCCCGGTCGCCGTCGTAACAGCAGATCACGGTGTCGGTACTGCGGAACAGCAACTGAATGTGTTCAGCCGTGGTGGAGGTGCCCAGCGACGCAACGGCATAATCGATGCCATACTGCGCCAGCGCAACCACGTCCATGTATCCCTCGACCACTAACAGGCGGGCGGGTTCAGGATGATTTTTTACTGCTTCATACAGGCCATAGAGCTGGCGGCCTTTATGGAAAATCGGTGTTTCCGGCGAGTTCAGATATTTCGGCGTTTCGTTACTCAGGACACGTCCGCCAAAACCGATGACGCGGCCACGCTTATCGCGAATCGGAAACATGACGCGGTCGCGAAACCGGTCATAGGTACGGCCTTTGTCATTGCTGACCAGCATGCCCGCTTCCATCAGTGACTCGCGGTCTTCGGATTGCTTGCCAAAACGCTTGAGAACGTTGTCCCAGCCGGCGGGGGCATACCCTATCGCAAAGTGATCGATGATTTCGGCGCTGAGACCACGACGATCGAGATAGTCGCGGGCTGGCTGCGCGCTGGACTGCTGCAGGCTCTGCTGATAAAAACCGTTCAGGCTCTCCATCAGCTGATACAGGCTCTGGCGCTGATGGCGTTCCATCTGGCTGGGCCCGCTGCCTGCTTCATAAGGCACGTCTAAACCGTGGGCGGTGGCTAACTCTTCGATACTCTCAACAAACTCCAGACGATCAAAGTTCATTAAAAAGTCGATGGCATTGCCGTGTGCGCCACAGCCGAAACAGTGATAAAACTGTTTTTCGCCGTTTACGGTGAAAGAGGGGGTTTTTTCATTGTGGAAAGGACAGCACGCGTGGAAATTCTTACCCTGCTTTTTCAGCTTAACGCGGGCATCGATAAGGTCCACGATATCCGTGCGGGCAAGTAAATCGTTGATAAATACGCGTGGAATTCGTCCAGCCATACGCCCCGGTTTTTCAGCTCATAAACGGCAACAAGCCGCGCTTCCTTTCGGAAAGCACGGCCTTTTACTTGACTCTGTCTGCGTGAATCACGCGGTGGAGGCGGACCTCCGGAACGACTTAGTACAGACGAGTGCGGCGTGCGTTTTCGCGAGCCAGTTTCTTGGCGTGACGCTTAACTGCTGACGCTTTAGCGCGCTTACGTTCGGTAGTCGGTTTTTCATAGAACTCACGACGACGAACTTCAGCCAGAACGCCTGCTTTCTCGCAAGAACGTTTGAAGCGACGCAGTGCTACGTCAAATGGCTCGTTTTCACGTACTTTAATTACCGGCATGTAACTCTCACCTCGATAAAATTCGGTTTTGCTGCTGACTGCGGCGCCAGCACATTTCAAAATGGTGCAGCATTTTACTCCAACCCAGGTTGGTTTGTAAAGCACCATGGACAATTTGAAACCAACAGGAGCGTTTGCCTGTGCGGCTGCCGGTTTTTCCAGGGGCGGGAGTATAGCGCACTCTTTAGCCGACAGAAAATGACTTTTTACGCGGGATGGCCGCGCTGCATCTCCCTTTGCTGTGATAAACTGCGCGCCGCAAGAATGAGGTGATGCAATGCGAATTCTGGGTATTGAAACGTCGTGCGATGAAACCGGCATCGCAATCTATGATGACGAGGCCGGATTACTGGCTAACCAGCTCTACAGCCAGGTTAAAGTGCACGCAGATTATGGCGGTGTGGTGCCGGAACTGGCCTCACGCGATCACGTGCGTAAAACCGTGCCGCTGATTCAGGCGGCGCTGAAAGAAGCCGGTCTGGCACCACAGCAGATCGACGCGGTGGCCTACACCGCCGGGCCAGGACTGGTCGGTGCGCTGCTGGTCGGGGCGACAATCGGTCGCGCACTGGCATTTGCCTGGAAAGTGCCGGCAGTACCGGTTCACCATATGGAAGGTCATCTGCTGGCACCGATGCTGGAAGAGAATCCACCGGCATTTCCGTTTGTCGCGCTGCTGGTGTCGGGCGGACATACTCAGCTGATCAGCGTCACCGGCATCGGGGAATATCTCCTGCTGGGTGAGTCGATTGATGATGCGGCAGGTGAAGCCTTTGATAAAACGGCGAAGCTGCTGGGTCTCGATTACCCGGGTGGGCCGATGCTGTCGAAAATGGCGCAGCAGGGCACGGCGGGGCGGTTCACCTTCCCGCGTCCGATGACCGATCGTCCGGGGCTGGATTTCAGCTTCTCCGGGCTGAAGACCTTTGCCGCGAACACCATTCGCGCTAATCCGGATGACGATCAGACCCGAGCCGACATCGCCCGCGCCTTCGAGGATGCGGTGGTGGATACGCTGGCGATCAAATGTAAGCGCGCACTGGATGAGACCGGTTTTAAGCGTCTGGTGATTGCGGGCGGCGTCAGCGCCAATCGGACGCTGCGCGAGCAGATGGCGGTCATGATGCAAAAGCGCGGCGGCGAAGTCTTCTACGCCCGTCCTGAGTTCTGTACCGACAATGGTGCGATGATCGCGTATGCGGGCATGGTGCGACTGAAAGGAGGAACGCGCGGGGGGTTAGGCGTCAGCGTGCGACCGCGCTGGCCGCTGGCGGAACTGCCTGCCATCTGATGTGAAAAAAGCCGGCTTGCCGGCTTTTTTTATGGCTGAGATTTCTTTTTACGCTTCCAGATCTTGCCTTCCTGTCCCCGCCACAGCCGCTGAATATTATCGTGATGACGCAGCAGGATCAGACAGGAGAGCATGGAAACCGGGAAGGTGAACTGCGGTTTGAACCACCAGACGTAAAACGGCGCGATCAGCGCGCTGACGATAGCGCCCAGTGACGAGTAGCCGCTGAGCAGAACCGTTAACAGCCAGGTGCCGGTGACCAGGCCGGTCAGGTCCCAGCCAATGGGCGCGATGG
Organism: Pantoea sp. Sc1; assembly: GCF_000255315.1. Lineage (NCBI taxonomy): Bacteria > Pseudomonadati > Pseudomonadota > Gammaproteobacteria > Enterobacterales > Erwiniaceae > Pantoea > Pantoea sp. Sc1. The sequence continues at coordinate 309,329 of NZ_AJFP01000001.1, read as the reverse complement.
CACCAAATGCCGTCGCCACCCCTTTTCCGCCGCGAAAGCGAAAGAACACCGGATAGATATGACCCAGGCAGGCGGCAATCGCGGTGAGGCCAAGATACAGCGGGGGAACGTGCATCAGCCAGGCCAGCCAGACCGGCACCATCCCTTTCAGCACATCAAACACTAATACGGTGGCGGCTGCGGCTTTACCGCCCAGGCGCAGCACGTTGGTCGCCCCCGGATTGCCGGAGCCGTGCGTGCGGGGATCGGGCAGGCCAGCGACTTTACAGACCAGAATGGCACTGGAAATCGAACCGCAAAGATACGCGAAAATAATCATACCAAGCGCGAAAGCACTCATAACACCGTACCGTTCCCTTCAGGGTCGTTTTGATCTCTTCAACCGTGGATAATACGCATAATCCGCCGGAAGTGGTATCCGGCTTAGCCAAAAACAGAGAGTCTTATCATGGATATCGTATTTATAGAACAACTCACGGTGTTCACCACCATTGGCGTTTACGACTGGGAACAGGGCATGCAGCAGAAGCTGGTGCTCGATGTCGAAATGGCCTGGGATAACCGGCTGGCGGCCAGCAGCGACGATGTGAAGGACTGCCTCAGCTATGCCGATGTCTCCTCGGCCATTCTGACGCACCTGACCGGCAGCCGTTTCGCTCTGGTGGAACGGGTTGCTGAAGAAATTGCGGATCTGTTGATGAACCGTTTCAATTCGCCTGGCGTACGCATAAAGGTCAGCAAACCGGGCGCGGTGGCCCAGGCGGCGCAGGTTGGCGTGCGAATCGAGCGCGGGACTATTCCTAAATAAATACGATGTGATTGCCATCACAATGAAACCAAACCAAATTACTGTCTGTCATAGCCTGTACCGATGCGTTACAGCAGGCGAATCGGTTTAGACCTTAAGGTTTACTTCAGGCTAACAGCGGCATGATTTCAGGCGATAGCAGCGCGCTACCGCCTTTTTAATGGTTTTGAAACGGATAGAGGGAACATTTGATGGCAGATATTCATCAGCTTTGGGTAGCTGCAATCCTGGGCGTTGTGGAAGGGCTGACCGAATTTTTACCGGTCTCTTCCACAGGGCACATGATTATAGTGGGTCACCTGCTGGGCTTTGAGGGTGAAAAAGCCGAGACCTTTGAAGTTGTGATCCAGTTAGGATCGATTCTGGCCGTAGTGGTGATGTTCTGGCGCCGTCTGTTCGGGCTGATCGGCATCCACTTTGGCGAAGTGAAACATGAGGGCGTCGGCAGCGGTCGTCTGTCGCTGATCCATATTCTGCTGGGCATGGTACCGGCGGTGGTTGTGGGTCTGGTGCTGCACGATCAGATTAAAACGCTGTTTAATCCGATCAACGTGATGTACGCGCTGGTGGTTGGGGGTGTGCTGCTGCTGGCCGCCGAGTTCCTGAAGCCAAAACAGCCGAAAGCCGTGGGCGTCGATGATATTACCTATCGTCAGGCGTTTATGATTGGCTGCTTCCAGTGCCTGGCGCTGTGGCCTGGCTTCTCCCGTTCCGGTGCCACTATCTCTGGCGGGATGCTGATGGGCGTGAGCCGTTATGCCGCGTCGGAGTTCTCCTTCATCCTGGCCGTGCCAATGATGATGGGCGCGACCGTGCTGGATATGTACAAGAGCATCGGCTTCCTGACGATGGCCGATTTTCCGATGTTCGCGGTGGGCTTTGTGACGGCATTTATCGTGGCGCTGATTGCGATTAAAGCCTTCCTTGAGCTGATCAAACGCATCTCTTTTGTCTCGTTCGCCATCTACCGCTTTATCGTCGCGGCAGCGGTCTACATGGTCTTCATGTAAACCGCAGGCAGACTGCTAGTCAGTCTGCCCGATCGCCAGACCCTGCGCGACGGCGTCAACCCGTCGTCGCGTTAACTCCTCCCGCACTTTCGCACCTTTAAACCCCGCCTCGATCACGGCTTTAGTGGGAACCGCCTGCGCCAGCGCAAAAGCGCGACGCAGATAGTCACCCTGCGGATAGGCCATACTCTCCAGCCCGGCACGCCCGCGTGCGTCCGCTTCACTGGTCAGCGCCATCTGTTCGACGCGCTGCGGCTTACGCCACGCATCAATCCGGTCGAACAGCGCCACCAGCGACGCCGCGGATTGCCGCTCAATGGTGTGCACCACATCATGAAACTCGGTCACGATCAGGGCCAGATCGCGAATCGCGTTGGGCACCCGCAGCCGCTGACACAGCGCCTCAACCAGCGGCACACCCGCCAGACCATGACCATGATGGCTGGGCCAACGCTCAGGCGGCGTCAGTGCCTTACCGACGTCATGGAACAGCGTGGCGAAGCGCACCTCGATCTCTCCGGAGAGCGCGGCAGCCATCGCCAGCGTCATCAGCGTGTGGACGCCGGTGTCGATCTCCGGGTGCCACTTCGCAGGGGCCGGGATGCCAAACAGATTGTCCAGTTCGGGGAAAAGCACCTTCAGCGCACCGCAGTCGCGCAGTACCTGAAAATAGACCTGCGGATTACGGGTGCTGAGGGCTTTTTCCGTCTCCTTCCACACCCGCTCAGCCGTAAGATTTGCCAGCTCTCCGCTCTCCGCCATCTGCTGCATCAGCTGCCGGGTTTCAGGGGCGATACGAAAGTTGAGGTGAGCAAAACGCGCCGCAAAGCGCGCGACCCGCAGAACCCGCAGCGGGTCTTCACTGAAAGCCGCAGAGACATGGCGCAGCAGGCGCTGAGCGATATCACGCTGGCCGTCGTAGGGATCGACCAGTTTGCCATGCTCATCCTGCGCAATAGCGTTAATCGTCAGATCGCGCCGCTGTAAGTCCTGCTCCAGCGTCACGTCGGGAGCAGACCAGGTCACAAATCCGGTATAGCCTTTCCCGTTTTTCCGCTCGGTTCGTGCCAGCGCATACTCTTCGCGGCTGACAGGATGCAGGAAAACGGGAAAATCGCGACCGACCTGCTGATAGCCCTGCTCCAGCATGGCTTCAGGCGTGGCACCGGTCACCACCCAGTCTTTGTCTGTAACCGGCAGATTAAGCAGCGCATCACGCACCGCACCGCCAACAAGAAACGTCTTCACGTAAAACTCCAGAGAAAAAGAAATGATCGGCACGCCGGGCGCATCCCGCGCCTGAAATCAGCGGTGCATCTGGTTTTATTGTTGCACAGATTGCCCGGATTGCAGACATGCCAAAGGGGGGATCGTCTGATCCCCCCTTTAAAACCGGCAGAATGCGGTCAGTTCATCCAGCGATCGCTTTTCTTGCGGCGCGGCAGCATGTGCGGCAGTAACAGACCCAGCAGCAGGCCGACGCCCAGCACGCCGCCGCCATACATAAACCACTGCATGATGATGGTACGCTGCTTGTCATCCAGCTGAACGTTGGCGGCGCTGACTTTCTTCTGCGCGACGATCAGCTCATTTTTCAGCTTCTGATTTTCGTCTTTCAGCCCGTTGATGACACCGTCGCTGCTGGCGACTTTGTTCTGCATCTCGGCGGTGCGCTGGTTCCAGCTGTTGTCGATGTTATCCAGCTTGGCGGTCAGATCTTTGACCTGCTGCTCAAGCTGCGGCACCCGGGTGCGCAGGCTCGGATTTGCGCTGAGCTGCGACAGGGGGATCCAGGTGGTGCGGCCTTCCGAATCGCGGATCTGGCCATAATGAGTATCATTGTTGGTCTGTAACAGCTGCACCTCTTCCCCGGCGTTCAGCTTACCGAGCAGGCGGAACTGGTCGCCGGGGCCGCTGCGCACCCAGGTCGAGAGTTCATCAGAGACATAGCGTTTTTCGTCGGCGTGGGCAGGTGCAAGGGTGCTGAGGGCCAGCAAAGTGATTCCAGCGAGTGTGATTTTTTTCATTCGATTTCGTTTGGCTTAATCTGACTAAAAATTTACCGGCACAGTCTGGAGAGGCCCCGCATAAATCTGAATGAGAACTATCCTGGTCTCATGGGAGTGCGAAAAGGTCTGCAAAGCGCAAAGAAAGCAGAGACAGCGCCGCTTCTGTGCATTAATCTTCGCCTCATAACCCCTTGCCCTCAGGCGACAGCGTAACCAGCCTGCTGATAATCGCCTGAAATATGCAGGAAAAACCCTCTTAAGTGCCAGCGGCGTAGTGAATAAAAAATTATGACCATCGAAATCGAACTAAAGTTCATTGCAACTCCACAAGCGGCCGGGAAACTGGCTGAGTACTTCTCCACTTTGCCGCATCAGCATCAGGCGGCCCGTGAACTGACCAACATCTACTTTGAGACCGATGACAACCAGCTGCGACGCTGGGACATGGGCTTACGCATTCGTGGCATCGATAAACAGTATGAGATGACCCTGAAGGCCGCGGGGCAGACGCTGGGCGGACTGCATCAGCGCCCGGAATACAACGTTGAACTCAGCGAACCGGTGCTCGATATTGCGCGCCTGCCCGCCACGATCTGGCCGCAGGGCACCGATGTCGCGGCGCTCCAGTCGCGCTTACAGCCGCTTTTCACCACCCATTTCCAGCGCGAGATCTGGCTGATTACCGCTGGAAACAGCGAAATTGAAGTGGCGTTTGACCAGGGCGAGGTGTCGGCCGGTGAGTTCAGCGAACCGCTGTGCGAGGTAGAGCTTGAGCTGAAGCGTGGCGAACGTCAGGATCTGCTGACCTTTGCACAGCAGCTGGTGGAGCAGGGAGGACTGCGGATGGGCAGCCTGAGTAAAGCCGCCCGGGGTTATCAGCTGGCGCAGGGGAATCCGCCGCGCCTGATCAAACCGTTCCCGCTGCTCAAAGCGGGGGCGAAAGCCACCGTGGAGCAGGGGATGGTCGCCGCCATGTCGGCTGGCCTCAGCCACTGGCAATATCATGAAGAGGTCTGGCTGCGGGGCAACGCGGCAGCACAGGATGCGGTGCGCGAAGCGCTGGATCTGCTGCGCCAGGCGTTCAGCCTGTTTGGTGCGCTGGTGCCACGCAAAGCCAGCAGCGCGCTGCGTCAGCAACTGACCACGCTGGAAGAGACGCTGGTGAATGAAGAGCAGGCCGCTGCTGCCTTCTGTCTCTCTTCACTCTCCGTTGAGACCCAGCTGGCTCTGACGCACTGGCTGGCGGAATCTCAGTGGCGTCAGTGGATCGACGCCAAAGGGGAAGCCAAGCTACAGGGCTCCTTTAAACGCTTCAGCGACATCATGCTGAGCCGCGTGAATGCCGATCTGAGAGAGACCTTCAGCACGGTGAAACAGCCGAACGAATATCAGGACAAGGCGACCCGTCTGGCGCGTCAGCTGCTGACGGTTCACCTGCTGGCCGGATCCTACGCGCCTGAAACCGTCGCCAGCTGGCTGGAACCCTGGCAGCAGCTGCTGTCAGCCATTCATGAAAAGCAGGAGTCGGGCTTAGCCTGGCTGGCCTCGCAGGCAATGAAACAGTCGCCGTTCTGGCTCACCAGCGGCACAGGCCGCTAACCGCTTTCAGGTCACGCCATCAAGGAGGGCGTTATGTTGTCAGCACTTCCCGCATTGTTACGCAATCAGGCCGAAGAGGCCGCCCGACAGCTTGGGGTGCCGCTGGCCTCGCTCAGCCCGGAGGAGGCTGCCGGGCTGGCTTTCAGTGATTTCGTGCTGGAAAACCTGCAACAACATCCCGACTGGTGGCAGGCGATACGCGACCAGCCGCCGCAGCCTGATGAGTGGCAACACTATGCCGCGTGGCTGAATCAGGCGCTGAGTACGGTTGACAGTGAAGCGAGCCTGATGCGGGAACTGCGGCTGTTTCGTCGTCGTATGCTGGTGCGGGTCGCCTGGATGCAGGCCCTGCAACAGGCCTCGACCGTACAGAGCCTGCAGCAGCTCAGCGTGTTAGCGGAAGTGCTGATCAGCCGGGCGCGTGACTGGGTTTATCAGGCCTGCTGTCATGATTTCGGCACACCCTGCAATGCTGATGGCGAGGCACAGCCGCTGCTGATCCTGGGGATGGGCAAGCTGGGCGGCGGCGAACTCAATTTCTCCTCTGATATCGACCTGATTTTTGCCTGGCCAGAAAACGGCACCACGCGTGGCGGACGGCGTGAACTCGACAACGCGCAGTTCTTTACCCGTATGGGGCAGCGGCTGATCAAAGTGCTCGATCAGCCCACCATGGATGGCTTTGTTTATCGGGTGGATATGCGGCTGCGCCCCTTTGGCGACAGCGGCCCGCTGGTGATGAGCTTTGCCGCGCTCGAAGATTACTACCAGGAGCAGGGGCGCGACTGGGAGCGCTATGCCATGGTCAAGGCGCGGCTGATGGGCGATGACCAGGATCGCTGGAGCCTTGAGCTGCAGCAGATGCTGCGGCCCTTTGTTTACCGGCGCTATATCGACTTCAGCGTGATTCAGTCGCTGCGTAACATGAAAGGGATGATCAGCCGCGAAGTGCGGCGACGCGGACTGAAAAACAACATCAAGCTGGGCGCGGGCGGCATTCGCGAAACCGAATTTATCGTGCAGGTGTTTCAGCTGATTCGGGGCGGACGTGAGCGCTCACTTCAGCTGCGTGCGCTGCTGCCAACGCTGGAGGCGATTAAAACGCTGGCTCTGCTCCCTGCTGAACAGGTCGATGCGCTGCGCGAGGCCTACCTGTTTCTGCGGCGGCTTGAGAATCTGCTGCAGAGCCTGGGCGATGAGCAGACACAGACCCTGCCGGAGGATGCGCTGCATCGCGCCCGGCTGGCATGGGCAATGGATTGTGCCGACTGGGCGACGCTGATGACGCAGCTCGACAGCCAGATGGCGGCCGTACGCACTATCTTTGACGAGCTGATTGGTGAGGATACCCCGGACATTGACGACCAGCGTGAGATGGCGGAGTTTCAGGTTCTGTGGCAGGACCAGCTGGAGGACAGCGAGCTGGCTCCGCTGGTGCCGCAGCTCAGCGACGATCAGCGGCTGTCGCTGCATCAGACGCTGGAAGCTTTTCGTCAGGACATCAGCCGGCGCACCATCGGCCCGCGTGGCCGTCAGGCGCTGGATCAGCTGATGCCGCGGCTGCTGAGCGAAGTCTGCCTGCGCGAAGATGCGGCGGTCACGCTCAGCCGCGTGACGCCGCTGCTGCTTGGCGTGCTGACCCGCAGCACCTATCTGGAGCTGCTCACCGAATATCATGGCGCGCTGCGTCATCTGATCCGGCTGTGTGCCGCCTCACCGATGGTGGCCAGCCAGCTGGCACGTCACCCCTTGCTGCTGGATGAGCTGCTCGATCCCGCCACGCTCTATCAGCCCACCGCCACCGACGCCTATCGTGACGAACTGCGACAGTATCTGCTGCGTATTCCCACTGAGGATGAAGAGCAGCAGCTGGAAGCGGTGCGGCAGTTTAAACAGGCTCAGCATCTGCGTATTGCCGCCGCCGACATCGCGGGCACGCTGCCGGTGATGAAAGTGAGCGATCACCTGACCTGGCTGGCGGAGGCGATTATCGACTCCGTGGTGCGGCAGGCGTGGACGATGATGGTGCAGCGCTACGGCCGCCCCTCGCACCTGACCAGCGAACATGAGCGCGGCTTTGCCGTGCTGGGCTACGGCAAGCTGGGGGGCTGGGAGCTGGGTTACAGTTCTGACCTCGATCTGGTCTTCCTGCATGACTGCCCGGCAGACGCGGTGACGGACGGCGAGCGCAGCATCGATGGCCGTCAGTTCTATCTGCGGCTTGCTCAGCGCATCATGCATCTGTTCAGTACCCGCACCGCCTCCGGCATTCTCTATGAGGTGGATGCGCGGCTGCGTCCTTCCGGTGCGGCGGGCATGCTGGTCAGTACCTTTGACGCCTTTGACGACTATCAGCGCAACGAAGCCTGGACCTGGGAGCATCAGGCACTGGTCCGGGCGCGCGTGGTATTTGGCGAGGCGGCGCTGGGGGAACGCTTCAATGCCATTCGCCGGGCGATCCTCTCGCAGTCGCGCAGCGCGGAAGCCCTGCAGACCGAAGTGCGTGAGATGCGTGAAAAGATGCGCACTCACCTCAGCAACAAGCACAAAGGTCGCTGGGATATTAAAACGGACGCGGGCGGCATCACCGATATTGAATTCATCGCGCAATATCTTGTCTTACGCTACGCCGCTGAGCAGCCTGAACTCACCCGCTGGTCAGATAATGTGCGCATTTTTGAGCTGATGGCGACGTACCACAAAATGGCCGCCGATGAAGCGGAGGCGCTGACGCAGGCTTACGTTACCCTGCGCGACGCCCTGCACCATCGCGCGCTGCAGGAGCTGCCTGGCCACGTGGAGCCAGAGGCCTATGGCGCGGAGCAGCAGACGGTGCTGAGCAGCTGGCAGCGCTGGCTGGTAACGCCTGCGTCTATCCTGGCGTGATGCTGATAGCACAAATCGCAACTGTGCTATCATCCGCGCACTATTTTTAATGCAGTCTGGAGTGTCTGGAATGAAAGTGACTCTGCCCGCGTTCGGTCAAGCCTCAGTGCTGGTCGTCGGCGATGTAATGTTGGACCGCTACTGGTATGGCCCAACCAGCCGTATCTCCCCTGAGGCACCGGTGCCGGTGGTGAAAGTGGACACGGTTGAAGAGCGTCCTGGCGGCGCAGCAAACGTGGCGATGAACATTGCAGCACTCGGTGCCGCGTCACGCCTGATTGGCCTGACCGGCGAAGATGATGCGGCGCGCGTGTTAAGCAGCACGCTGAAAGATGTCAACGTACACTGTGACTTCGTGGCGGTTAAAAGCCATCCAACCATCACCAAACTGCGCGTGCTTTCCCGCAATCAGCAGCTGATCCGCCTCGACTTTGAAGAGGGCTTTGATCAGGTCGATCCGGAACCGATTCATCAGAAGATGCGCGAATCCCTGGTGGCTGCCGGTGCGCTGGTGCTATCCGATTACGCCAAAGGCGCGCTGGAAAGCGTGCAGACCATGATTACTCTGGCGCGTGACGCCGGTGTGCCGGTTCTCATCGACCCGAAAGGCACCGATTTTGCCCGCTACCGTGGCGCGACGCTGCTGACGCCAAACCTTTCAGAATTTGAAGCCGTGGTCGGCAAATGCAAAAGCGAAGAGGAGATTGTCTCGCGCGGCATGCAGCTGATTGCCGATTTCGATCTCTCTGCGCTGCTGGTGACCCGCTCCGAGAATGGCATGACGCTGCTGCAGCCAGGCAAAGCGCCGCTGCATCTGCCGACTCAGGCGCAGGAGGTCTATGACGTGACCGGTGCCGGCGATACGGTCATTGGCGTACTGGCGGCGGCGCTGGCGGCAGGCGATTCACTGGAAGAAGCCTGTTTCCTCGCCAATGCAGCAGCTGGTGTCGTGGTCGGCAAACTGGGAACCTCGACGGTCAGTACCGTTGAGCTGGAAAACGCCATTCATGCCCGACCGGAGCAGGGGTTCGGCATCATGACGGAAGCGCAGTTAAAAGCCGCCGTTGAGATGGCGCGCCGCCGCGGTGAAAAAGTGGTGATGACCAACGGGGTGTTCGACATTCTGCATGCCGGCCATGTCTCTTACCTGGCGAACGCCCGCAAACTCGGCGATCGGCTGATTGTCGCGGTTAACAGCGATGCGTCAACCAAACGTCTGAAAGGGGAGAGCCGTCCGGTCAATCCGCAGGAAAACCGCATGATTGTTCTCGGTGCGCTGGAAGCGGTCGACTGGGTGGTGCTGTTTGAAGAGGATACCCCGCAGCGGCTGATCGCCAGCATTCTGCCTGACCTGCTGGTCAAAGGCGGCGATTATAAGCCGGAAGATATCGCGGGCAGCAAAGAGGTGTGGGCAAATGGCGGCGACGTACAGGTGCTGAACTTCGAAGACGGTATCTCAACCACCAACATCATCAAAACCATCCGCAGCAGCTGACAGCGGCGTTAAGCGGGAGCCGTGCTCCCGCTTAACGGCTTATTCTGGCTTGTTATCCGCAGCAGGTTTAACCACATCGGCAGCCGGTGTTGATACCGGTGCTGCTGCAGGGGAAGTTGCTACGGATGACGGCGGGGTAACCGGCGCAGCAGGGGCAACCGGTGCGGTCGCGGTCGGCGGCGTACCTGCTGATGAACCCTGACTTTCCAGCTGGGCCAGACGCTGCTCCAGTGCCGCCATTTTCTCACGCGTACGCAGTAACACCTGCGTCTGCACATCAAACTCTTCACGGTTAACCAGATCCATCCGGGTCAGCTGCGCCTGGAGAACCTGACGAATTTTCTTTTCGACATCATCGCCAAACTCGCGAACGCCTTTAGGCATCGCGTCGTGAACCTGGCGGGCAAGTTGTTCAATTTTTTTCGTGTCGATCATGATGATTTCCTGGTTACGGGAGCTGTGTCAGCGTGTTTACCAACGTAATAAGTGTTAAGTGTAATGCCAGAAATGAAAAGGATAAACCTCAAATCGGTAACGCAGAAAATGCAAAAGCAATTGCGCTATTGATGATTGCCGCTACAAACGATCAGCGTTATAGTTGATTTGCTTATTCTCAGGGCGGGGCGCAATTCCCCACCGGCGGTAAATCAGCCTCGGCTGAAAGCCCGCGAGCGCTTTATTCCACTGAAAAGCGGGGTAAAGGACAGCAGATCCGGTGCAATTCCGGGGCCGACGGTTACAGTCCGGATGGGAGAGGGTAACGACACCTGTCGGACAATTGTGTCTGCATCACGTTATTGCCACGTCTTTTTGACGTCACTCCTAAGCATGCCCTGATTCTGGTAACCCATACATTTTAAGGTTTTTATTACCATGAATCAGACGCTACTTTCTGAATTTGGCACGCCTCAACAGCGTGTAGAACGTGCTATCGCCGCCCTGCGTGAGGGACGCGGTGTGATGGTGCTCGACGATGAAAATCGTGAAAACGAAGGCGATATGATCTTCGCCGCAGAAACCATGACCGTTGAACAGATGGCTCTGACGATTCGTCACGGCAGCGGCATCGTGTGCCTCTGCCTGACCGAAGAACGTCGTCAGCAGCTCGACCTGCCAATGATGGTGGAGAACAACACCAGCTCGTTTGGCACCGGCTTCACGGTGACCATCGAGGCTGCAGAGGGCGTTACCACCGGCGTTTCTGCTCAGGACCGTATTACCACGATCCGTGCGGCGATTGCTGATGACGCTAAACCCACCGATCTGCATCGCCCTGGCCATGTCTTCCCGCTGCGTGCGCGTGAAGGTGGCGTCTTAAGCCGTGGCGGTCATACCGAAGCGACCATCGATTTAGTGACGCTGGCCGGCTTTAAGCCCGCAGGCGTACTGTGTGAACTGACCAACGACGACGGCACTATGGCGCATGCGCCTGAGGCGATTGCGTTCGCGCGTCAGCACAACATGCCGGTGGTGACCATTGAAGATCTGATTGCCTGGCGTCGTGAACACGAGACGCGTCACGCCAGCTAATCACCGACAGTCAAAAACAGGTCACGCAGCGTGACCTGTTTTCCTTTCTGAGTTATTCAAATTTTCTGATCATCATCATCACGCTTATCAGCGTGCTAACGTCGGGAATGCGCGTATCGTAGTGGCTATCACCTAACCGATCCCGGGGGATCACGAATGAGCCAGTTACGCATGCCGGCGCTGTTTTTGGGCCACGGCAACCCAATGAATGCCCTTGAAGAGAACCGTTATACGGCCGCCTGGCGCCATGCAGGTGAGACTCTGCCACGCCCGCGGGCGATTGTGGCGGTCTCTGCGCACTGGTATACGCGCGGGACGGCGGTAACGGCGATGGCCTCCCCCAGAACCATTCATGATTTTGGCGGCTTTCCGCAGGCGCTGTTTGACACCCGCTATCCCGCACCGGGCTCGCCTGAGCTGGCGCAGCAGCTGGTGGAGCAGCTGGCACCGGTGGCGGTAACGCTGGATCATGAATGGGGGTTCGATCACGGTTCCTGGGGCGTGCTGATTAAGATGTACCCGCAGGCCGATATTCCGGTGGTGCAGCTCAGCATCGACGGCACAAAACCTGCTGCATTTCACTTTGAGATGGGGCAGAAACTGGCCGCGCTGCGCGATCAGGGTGTGATGATCGTCGCCAGTGGTAACGTGGTGCATAACCTGCGTAAGGTGCGCTGGGGAGGCGGAGACGAGGTCTATCCCTGGGCCAGCCGCTTTGAGCAGTTTGTCCGCGATAACCTTGAGGTGCAGAGCGATGCCGCTTCCCATCCGCTGGTGAACTTTATGACGCATCCTGATGCGGCGCTGGCGAACCCGACGCCTGAGCACTATCTGCCGCTGCTCTATGTGCTGGGTGCGCGTCAGCCAGATGACGCCATCACCCTTCCGGTTGAGGGTATGGAGATGGGTGCCATCAGCATGTTGTCGGTTCAGGCAGGTTAGGTCGACGCTGAGAGGAAACAGGCCAGAGGCTGGCCTGTTCTTGTCGCGCTGCGTTAACCGACAAACGCGTGCGGATAGAAACGCGAAAGATCCTGAGTGATCAGCTCGCGATCTTCACGCAGGCCGATACCGGCGGGTTGATCGTCAATCAGCCAGCTGCCGATCAGCGTGTAGCTGTCACCAAACTTAGGCAGCGGATGAAACTGCTGGACGATCATTCCCTCTTCACCGTAAGGCCCGTCGACGCGGGCGATCTCCTGACCCTTCTCGATGATGCGGATGTTCGCGCCCTCGCGGGAAAACAGCGGCTTAACCACATACTTTTCTATCGGCGGGACATCATCTTCCGCAAACCAGGCGGGCAGCAGATTAGGGTGATTCGGGAACATCTCCCAGAGCATCGGCAGCAGGGCTTTGTTCGACAGAATGCTCTTCCAGGCCGGTTCGAGCCAGCGCACGCCAGCATCAGCCAGCTTGGTGGAGAACATCTCACGCAGCATGAATTCCCACGGATAGAGCTTAAACAGGTTGCTGATCACCTGATCCTGGGCATCGGTAAACTCGCCTTTTTCTCCCAGGCCAATTTCATCAATGTAGAGAAATTCAACCGGCAGACCCGCTTCGGTCGCGCAGTCCTGAAGATACTGCACCGTGCCGCGATCTTCTTCGGTGTCACGGCAGCAGGCGAAATGCAGCAGGTTAAACCCATGCTGCTGATGCAGGGTGGCAAAGCGCTCGATCAGTTTTTCCTGCAGGCTGTTGAACTGATCGCTGCTAGCCGGGAGCTGTCCGGCATTTAGCTGGTCTTCCAGCCAGAGCCACTGGAAAAAGGCCGCTTCATACAGCGAGGTCGGCGTATCGGCATTGTTCTCCAGCAGCTTGATGTCGCCTTTGCCATCCCAGGCGAGATCGAGGCGCGAATAGAGCGAGGGCTGACGCTGACGCCACGAATCCCGCACAAAATCCCAGGTGTGCCGGGGAATGCGGAAGCGGGTCAGCAGGGCTTCACTGTTGACCACTTTTTCCACCACCTGCAGACACATCTGGTGCAGCTCAGCCGTCACCTCTTCCAGATGATCGATTTGCGCCAGCGTGAACTGGTAGTACGCCTCTTCGCACCAGTAGGGCTCGCCATGCATGGTGTGAAAACGAAAACCGAACTCGGTGGCTTTTTCGCGCCAGCCCGGACGCTCTGAAATGGCAATGCGTTCCATCGGGGATTAGCCTCCCATTGAGCGGCTGGAGGTACCGCTGGCGCTGCTGCGCTGCATGCTGTTCTGCTTCGCCACGGTTTCACCGAAGCCACCACGGGTAATGGTGGAGGTCGTGGCCGGTTTAGGGGCCAGCGCCGTTTTCGGCACGTTCATGGTTTTGCCGGAGGTCGCGGCACCATAATTACGGCCGGAAGCATCCACAAACTGGCCATTTGCCGGACTGCGCGGGTTTTTCGACGAGAAGAGCGGCTGCTGTGCGAAGCCTGCGCCACCGCCCATCATGCGACCCATCATGTAACCGGCCATCAGCGGCATCCAGAAACTGCCGCCACTCTGCTGGGCTTCAGCATTGGTGGTGCCGGCGCCCGCCTGAGCCGGGGTCTGCTGACACTGGTTTTCACCAAATTCAGCGACACAATCTTCACGTGTGGCATATTTTGGCGCGGTGCGCTCCGCCTCTTTTTTGGCTTCATTGAAGGCGGTGGTACATTGCGCACTCTGACCCGGATTGGCTTTAGAACAGTCATCGGCGTTCTGATACATCGAAACCGTTTCATCGTTCTGCTCGCAGCCTGCCAGCATAAATACCGCTGAAACCGCGATAGCAACAGGCGTTAAATGGCGCGCCTGCCAGCTCTTACGAAAAGCGGCATAGCGAATAGATTTTGTGCGTTTCATTATGATTATCCTGTGCCCAAAGGTAGCGCATAGAATAGGGGATGGGGGGGTAAAATTGAAGCTGAAGGCCTGATGCCGCAGGGATCTTTACTTAGTTATACGTTCAACAGAGAGACGGGCCGCAAAGCAGCCCGTCAGTGCTGATTAGTTACCGAAAGGGTTACCGCTTTTCTGGCGGGCAGCGGCAGGACGCGCAGCCTCTGCTGAGCCCGTCGCGACCGGACCGTTGTCCACGCGCGCGGTCTGCTGCGCGTTTTCCGGTGCCACGGTTTCCGGAGAGGTCGGGATCTCTTTACCCAGCTGGCTGTTCAGTTTCTGCAGGTTCTGCTCGTTGAGCGTGCCCAGCGCATAGCTGATGTTCAGCTGGTTAATCAGGTAGCTGTAGCGCGCATCAGAAAGCTGCTGCTTGGCATTGTAGAGTACGGTGGTCGCATCCAGCACGTCGACGATAGTACGTGTACCCACCTGATAACCGGCTTCTGACGCATCCAGTGAACTCTGCGCAGAGACAACAGCCTGTTTATAGGCGTTGATGCTGCTGATCGAGGCGTTCACGTTGTTGAACGATGAGCGCACGGTCTGCACCGCAGTGCGGTGAGCGCTTTCCAGCTGTTCGCTGGCGCTGACGAAACCGTACTGCGCCTGTTTCACCTGAGAGGTCACGCCGCCGCCGCTGTAAAGCGGCAGGGAGAAGCTCAGACCCACCTGGTTTGAACCGGTGATGGAGTCGGTAGAGCCTGCGCTCTGGTTAGCACGGCTGCCGCCATATTTGCTGTTCGACATGCCGGTAGAGGCGGTCAGATCCAGCGTCGGCATATGACCGGTTTCCGCGGAGCGGATCTGCTCACGGGCCAGATCCTGGTTCAGACGTGCAGAGAGCAGCGACAGGTTACGACTCTCGGCCTGCTTGAGCAGCGCGCTGACCGCTTCCGGCTTATCGGTTCTGAAACGGTCGATGTTCAGCGACGCCAGCGACAGGTAGTCCATGCCGGTGATCTGACGCAGCGTCTCTACGTTGTTATCCAGATTGTTTCGCGCGGTCACTTCGTTAGCCAGCACGCTGTCATACTGCGCGCGGGCGTTCTGAACGTCAGTGATGGCCACCAGGCCGACGTTAAAGCGCTGAGTCGTCTGGTCCAGCTCACGATAGATGGACTGTTTCTGCGCTTCGGTGTAAGAAAGCGTATCAATCGCTTTCAGCACGTTGAAGTAGGCGGTGGCGGTGTTCAGAATCAGATCCTGCTGTGCAACCTGATAGGTCACATCCTGAATACCGGCCGCTTTTTCCTGCAGGGTCAGCGCGCGCCATTTCGACATATCGAAAATGGTCTGGGTTAATTGCAGCGAGCCACTGGTCGTGTTGGAATGGAGTCCGCTGTTATCGCGATAACCGCTGTTGTAGGTGTAATCTGCACCCAGGCCGAGCTGTGGTAATAATGGGCTACGCGCTTCGTTAATTTTCTCAAAAGCAGAATCGCGATCGGCTGCGGCGCTGCGCAGATCCGGGTTGCTCAGACGTGCCTGCTGGTAAACCTGCAGCAGATCTTCGGCCTGGCCGGTAAAGCTGAAACCGCCCAGGCTCAGCCCAATAAAAAATGGGAGCAGTTTTTTCATTTGCATTCCTTTTGTTGCAGCAAATTGCAGTGCGTGCGCTGCCGGGTAAGCCAAAAATTATCGCCGATTCTAGCAGAGGGCAACTGTGAGATAAGTTGGCTGAACGTGCCTTCTCCCTCTAATTTACGTAAATAATTCAGAAAGAACACCCTACATGGAGCACGGTCAGAGGCTTTTTTCGCTCCACCCAATCTGCATAAGGAACCTGATGATGCCGGAAGAAAAAAAATCCCCCGTGACTTTCACAAAAAACGATGTAGAAATTATTACACGCGAAACCGTCTATGATGGTTTTTTTTCCGTTGTACGTTACCGCTTCCGCCACCGCCAGTTTAATGGCGAAATGAGCGGCGAAGTGCAGCGCGAAGTTTTTGAGCGCGGACATGCCGCCGTGCTGCTACCTTATGATCCCTTACGTGATGAAGTGGTGCTGATTGAACAGATCCGCATCCCGGCTTATGACAGCAGTGCCTCGCCCTGGCTGCTGGAGATGGTCGCCGGCATTATCGAGCCGGGGGAGTCTGTTGAGCAGGTCGTGCGTCGTGAAGCCGTGGAAGAAGCAGGATTAGAGGTCGGCCGGATTAAGCCTATGCTGAGCTATCTGGCCAGCCCTGGCGGCACCAGCGAACGACTGTCGGTGCTGATTGGGGAAGTGGATGCCAGCCTGGCAGAGGGATGCCATGGTCTGGAGGAAGAGAATGAGGATATTCTTGTCCATGTGGTGAGCCGCGAACAGGCTTATCGCTGGGTGGAAGAGGGGATTATCGATAATGCGGCGTCTGTCATCGCCCTGCAATGGCTGGCGTTGCACCATGAAAAACTACGTGAAGAGTGGATACAAAAATGAAACAGCGCTATACCCCTGATTTCCCCGAAATGATGCGGCTCTGCGAAACCAATTTCGCCCAGTTACGCCGCCTGCTGCCGCGCAGCGATGAGGCGGGTGCATCGGTGATCTATCAGGTGAGTGGCGCCCGTTATCAGCTGACCATCCAGGAGTCGACCCGCTACACCACGCTGGTGGAGATTCGCCAGGTCGCGCCTGCCGTGAGTTACTGGAGCCTGCCTTCGATGTCGGTACGGCTCTATCACGATGCGATGGTCGCTGAAGTGTGTTCAACTCAACAGATCTATCGCTTTAAAGCGCGCTATGATTATCCTAATAAAAAATTGCATCAGCGCGATGAAAAACATCAGATAAACCAGTTTCTCGCAGACTGGCTGCGCTACTGCCTGGCACATGGCGCAATGGCAGTTCCGGTCTGCTGATGCGTATAATGCAGTAAATGGCGTGGAGACGAAGGAAACGCTTTGGATAGCCTGCTAACTCTTCCTGTGGCGAACGGTTCCGAAATCAGGATTTTACAAATCACGGACACCCACCTGTTCGCTGGAAAACATGAGTCGCTACTTGGGGTGAATACCTGGTCGAGCTATGAAGCGGTCGTGGAGGCAATTACTGCGCAGCAGCGCGACTACGACCTGATCATTGCCACCGGCGATCTGGCTCAGGACCACTCAGTGGAGGCCTATCAGCATTTTGCTGAGGGTATCTCACGTTTGCCCCGCCCCTGCGTCTGGCTGCCGGGAAATCACGATTTCCAGCCCGCGATGGTCGATACGCTGGCAGCCGCCCACATCAATGCCCACAAGCAGGTGCTGCTGGGCGATCAGTGGCAGATCGTCCTGCTCGATAGCCAGGTGCCCGGTGTGCCGCACGGCATGCTGAGCGACTACCAGCTGGAGTGGCTCGATAACGCGCTGGCTCGCTTTCCACAACGACACACGCTGGTCCTGTTGCATCACCATCCGCTGGCCTCAGGCTGCACCTGGCTCGACCAGCACAGCCTGCGCAATTCCCATCAGCTTGACGCGGTGCTACAGCGCTATCCGCTGGCCCGGACGCTGGTATGTGGTCACATTCATCAGGAGCTGGATCTGCTGTGGCATGGCCGCCGGGTGCTGGCGACGCCATCGACCTGCGTGCAGTTCAAACCCCACTGCACCAGCTTTGCGATTGATACCGTCGCGCCAGGCTGGCGCTGGTTTACCCTGCATCCGGATGGCGGCGTAGAGACCGAGGTTAACCGGCTCGACACCGACGCTTTTCGTCCCGATTTAGACTCAGAAGGATACTGACGCGTGGCGGCACTGCTCTATCTGCACGGTTTTAACAGCTCGCCGCAGTCGGCGAAGGCGACGCAGTTCCGGCAATGGTTAGAGACGCATCATCCGTCGATTAAGATGATTGTGCCGCAACTGCCAACCTTTCCGGCGGACGCTGCCGCCCTGCTGGAAGAGCTGGTCCTGAGCCACAGCGGTGAAACCCTGGGGCTGGTCGGCTCGTCGCTGGGGGGCTATTACGCCACCTGGCTGTCACAATGCTTTATGCTGCCGGCGGTTGTCGTCAACCCTGCGGTACGCCCCTTTGAGCTGCTGGCCGATTTCCTCGGCGACAATCAGAATCCCTACACCGGCCAGCAATATGTGTTAGAGTCACGCCACATTTACGATCTGAAAGTGATGCAGATCGAACCGCTGGAAGCGCCCGATTTACTCTGGCTGCTGCAACAAACCGGCGATGAAGTTCTCGATTACCGTCAGGCGCTCGACTACTACAGCGCGTGTCGCCACACGGTAGAAGAGGGCGGAAATCATGCATTTACTGGATTCGAGCGCCATTTCCCGCAGATTCTGGACTTTCTTGGTCTGAATCACACCTGAGTAACGCGGAAATCGCACCCCATTTCACCCATCTGACAGACATTTACGATGAGTCAATCAAATTATAACGCGGATGCCATTGAGGTCCTGACTGGCCTTGAGCCTGTTCGCCGTCGCCCGGGGATGTACACCGATACGACGCGGCCCAACCATTTGGGTCAGGAAGTGATTGATAACAGCGTCGATGAGGCGCTGGGCGGCCACGCGAAGCGGGTTGAAGTGATTCTGCACGCCGATCAGTCGCTGGAAGTCATTGATGACGGGCGCGGCATGCCGGTGGATATTCACCCGGAAGAGGGCGTGCCAGCCGTCGAGCTGATCCTCTGCCGCCTGCATGCGGGCGGCAAGTTTTCCAACAAGAACTACCAGTTTTCGGGCGGCCTGCACGGCGTCGGGATCTCGGTCGTTAACGCCCTCTCTAAACGCGTCGAAGTCACGGTGCGCCGTAATGGCGAGATCTATGACATGGCGTTTGAGAATGGCGACAAAGTTCAGGATCTGACCGTAACCGGCACGGTGGCGAAACGCAACACCGGTACGCGCGTCCACTTCTGGCCCGATGAGAGCTTCTTCGACAGCCCGCGTTTCTCGGTTTCGCGCCTTTCACATCTGCTGAAAGCCAAAGCGGTGCTCTGTCCGGGCGTTGAGATAATCTTTAAAGACAAGCTCAACAACACCGAACAGCGCTGGTGCTATGAAGATGGCCTGACCGACTATCTGTGTGAAGCCGTGAACGGCCTGCCTACGCTGCCTGAAAAACCGTTTGTCGGCAGTTTTGCCGGTGATGTGGAGGCGGTGGACTGGGCACTGTTATGGCTGCCGGAAGGCGGTGAGCTGTTAACGGAGAGCTACGTCAACCTGATCCCGACCATGCAGGGCGGAACCCATGTTAACGGTCTGCGTCAGGGGCTGCTGGATGCGATGCGTGAGTTCTGCGAATACCGCAATATCCTGCCGCGTGGCGTGAAGCTCTCTGCGGAAGATATCTGGGATCGCTGTGCCTATGTGCTGTCGGTGAAGATGCAGGATCCACAGTTTGCCGGTCAGACCAAAGAGCGCCTGTCATCACGTCAGTGTGCCGCCTTTGTGTCGGGCGTGGTGAAGGATGCCTTCAGCCTGTGGCTGAACCAGAACATCCAGACGGCAGAACTGCTGGCTGAACTGGCGATCTCCAGCGCCCAGCGGCGTATGCGGGCCGCCAAAAAGGTGGTGCGTAAGAAACTCACCAGCGGGCCGGCGCTGCCGGGCAAGCTGGCGGACTGCACCGCCCAGGATCTGAATAAGACAGAACTGTTCCTGGTCGAAGGGGACTCGGCAGGCGGATCGGCCAAGCAGGCCCGCGATCGTGAATATCAGGCGATCATGCCGCTGAAAGGCAAGATCCTGAACACCTGGGAAGTCTCGTCCGATGAGGTGCTGGCGTCGCAGGAAGTGCATGACATCTCGGTGGCGATCGGTATCGATCCCGACAGCGAAGATCTTTCTCAGCTGCGTTACGGCAAGATCTGCATCCTGGCGGATGCGGACTCGGATGGGTTGCACATCGCCACGCTGCTCTGTGCGCTGTTCGTGAAGCATTTCCGTTCCCTGGTCAAAGGCGGGCACGTCTACGTCGCCATGCCGCCGCTTTACCGTATCGACCTCGGCAAAGAGGTTTACTACGCGCTGGACGAAGATGAGAAAGAGGGCGTGCTGGAGCAGCTGAAACGCAAAAAGGGTAAGCCTAACGTACAGCGCTTCAAAGGGCTGGGTGAGATGAACCCGCTGCAGCTGCGTGAAACCACGCTCGATCCCAATACCCGCCGTCTGGTGCAGCTGACCATCAGCGATGAGGATGCGGATCAGACCCTGCGCATGATGGATATGCTGCTGGCGAAAAAACGTTCCGAAGACCGGCGCAACTGGTTGCAGGAAAAAGGCGATATGGCCGACATCGAAGTGTAAAAGCAGGACGCGAAAGCGTCCTGTTCTTTTATGCCCGACGCATCACCCGTGAACGGTGGCCGGAAAGCCAGTCCACTCAGCAGAGACAGTAACCCTTGTGAAAATTACCCTGGAAGAGCTACGCGCCTGGGTGGCGGTGGTGGACAGCGGCTCGATTACGGCGGCGGCCTCTCAGCTGGCGCAGACCAGTTCCGGTATCAGTCGGGCACTGTCGCGGCTGGAGAGTAAACTGCAGACCACGCTGCTGCATCGCACCACCCGACGGCTGGCACTGACCGAAGAGGGGCAGGTCTTTCTGGAGCATGCGCGCCAGATTCTGGCCTCGGTTGAACAGGCTGAAGAGCAGATTGCCCTGCGGCGTGAAATGCCGTCAGGACGGCTGCGGGTCAACGCAGCGACGCCCTTTATGCTGCATGTGATCGTGCCGCTGGTGGAGGATTTCCGCGCCCGCTATCCGCTGATACAGCTCGAGCTGAACACCGACGATATTCTGATCGATCTGCTGGAGCAGCAGACCGACGTGGCCATTCGCATTGGTGAACTGCGCGACTCCACGCTGCGTGCCCGAATGCTGGGCAGCAGCGCGATCCGGCTGATGGCAAGTCCGGCTTATCTGGCGAAGGCGGGCACACCGCAGAGCGTTGCCGATCTGGCGCAGCATCAGACCATTGGCTTCAGTCATCCTGAGATCCATAACCTCTGGCCGGTCTGGCAGGCGGAAGGGGAGTTTATGCGGGTTAAGCCGACGATCGCGGCTTCCAGCGGAGAGACCATCCGGCAGCTGGCGCTGGCAGGACAGGGGATTGCGCGCCTTTCCGACTTTGTCAGTCGGGAAGATTGCGCCGCCGGGCGACTGGTGCCGGTGCTGGCAGCGGAAACCCGCGAGCTGCGGCTGCCGGTACATGCGGTCTACTACCGAAACACCACGCTCTCTTCGCGCATTGGCTGCTTCCTGGATTTTCTCCGCAGCGAGATCGATCGTCGACAGCTGCTCTGAGCCGTCTGTCAGAAATAAAAAACCCCTGTCGCGGGACAGGGGTTCAGATGAGAAATCTGGCCGGATTTGCTGTGATACCGTGCCTGCACAGGGAACAGGGTCAGATCGGAAAGACGCAAAAACCGCCATCCCTGGCACGCTCGGCCCGCGCCATCCCTGGCGCGGGACGCTTTCCTCTTCTGACCCTGTTCCCTGCGTGTTGCGCTAATCTGTTGCTGCCAGAGGCTCTCTGGTTTACGTTTTCTGCGGTCTTTACAACATCTGACGACCCGGAGCAGAAAGATCGGCAACAATCAGGCGCTGGGTTCCAGCACCAGAATCTTCACATCCACCACGTCATCTTTGATCAGCGCGCGATGGGCATCCATGTGCGGCATCTGCTGATGCTGCTCCAGATGGCGCAGCGTTTCCCACTGTTCCAGCATAAAAATAGAGTCGGGGGAGTTCTGCTTCCACGGCACCTGAGCCTGATGATCCAGCAGCGCGTCATACTGATGGCAGCCATCTTCTGCCAGCACCTGCGGGATCAGCTTGTTCACGGCATCAAGCACGGCCTGACGGCGTCCGGGTTTGACACAAATTTCTGCTACGACAGTTAACATTCGCGAATTCCTCTTTCGTGGGAAAAGTGTAAGTCTCCACCCTCTATCTTAGGCAAAAACCTGGCTAAGATGGTTCCGATAAGCGGCGATGTCGCGTGGCACGTCCGGGGCTTTAATCACGTCGTTGCAGATAAAGGTCGGCAGCGCTTCCATTCCCAGGAACTGATTCGCTTTGTGGAAGTGCAGATAGAGACCATCCACGCCAACGCCTTCAAAGAACTGCTCCGGATCGGTAAAGGCCTGCAGCGGCGCGTTCCAGGTCAGTGACAGCATATATTTTTTGCCCTGCAGCAGGCCGCCGGAACCATACTTTTTCGCGGCATCGGAGCGGGTACGACCATCGCTGGCGTAGAGCGAGCCGTGGCCTTCGGTGAAGACTTCGTCGATGTAACGCTTCACGGTCCAGGGCTCACCCATCCACCAGCCCGGCATCTGATAAATCACCACATCGCTCTCAACGTACTTCTGTACTTCATCCGCTACCACGTAGTCGCTGTCCGCGACTGTGACAGAAACCTCATGTCCCATGTCACGCAGCTGACTGGCCGCCACATCGGTCAGGGTGTGGTTCAGTTCGCCTTTAGAGTGGGCAAAGGTTTTGCCGCCATCGATAATTAAAATTTTGCTCATCAACTGTTTACCTCATTGTCTGAATATGGGGCTCAGCTTACGCGCGCTGCGGCCGCAGAAAAATGGGACGTTGATCACAAGACTTTTGCTATGACAGCAATAATCGGCCCGTCTATGGCACGATGAGTGGGCAAACTCATCATGAAAAAAAACACCAATGAAAAAAATCGTCTTCGCTTTGCTGCTGGCCAGCGGTGCTGTCCAGGCTCAATCTCATCTCGACACTATCCTCAGTTCTAAAGTCCTGAAGGTCTGTACCACCGGCGACTACAAGCCTTACAGCTTCCTGCGTCCCGATGGTCAGTATGAGGGCCTGGATATCACGATGGCTGACGCGCTGGCGACCTCGCTGAACGCTAAGGTGCAGTGGGTGCCGACCACCTGGAAAACCCTGATGCCCGACTTTCTGGCGAAGCAGTGTGATATCGCCGTCGGGGGCATTTCGGTCACCCTGAAACGCCAGCAGACCGCCTGGTTCGCCCAGCCGCTGGATGTTGATGGCAAAATCCCGCTGGTGCGCTGCGCCGATAAAACGCGCTTTCAGACGATTGAGCAGCTCAACCGTCCCGATGTGCGCCTGATTGAACCGGCAGGCGGCACCAACGAAGCCTTTGTTCACAGTCATCTGCCCAACGCATCACTGACGCTGTTCCACGATAACGTCACCATCTTTCAGCAGCTGGTGGACAACAAGGCGGATGTCATGATCACTGACGCCTCCGAAGCGCGCTATCAGCAGCAGCACTATCCGACGCTCTGTGCCCTGAATGCTGACAAGCCGCTGCAGTATGGTGAGAAGGCGTACATGATTCCGCGTGACGACATCAGCTGGAAGCTCTATGTCGATCAGTGGCTGCATCTCAGCACCGCGACCGGGGAATACCGTGATATTGCCCGCCGGTGGATGGGTGCCGCGCGCTGACCTGCTCCTGCCTGACGACGCGAGGCGTGCCGGTCGCTGACTGGCACGCCTCGGGCGACTGAAATCGCGCGGGTGCACGGCGCGCAGACCCGCGCTTCCCCTGTGACTAACACCAGCGAATAAGGTACTATCCTCGCCAAACCACCGCCGGGTGTCCCGCCGTTGTGGGCCACGATGTGAGGATGAGAAATTAATGAGTGAACTGACTCAGGATGGTGCAGAGCGTCTTGCCCTGCATACGTTTACCGAGAACGCGTACTTAAACTATTCGATGTACGTCATCATGGACCGCGCCCTGCCTTATATTGGCGACGGGTTAAAGCCGGTCCAGCGCCGTATTGTCTACGCCATGTCCGAACTGGGACTGAACGCCAGCGCAAAATTTAAAAAATCGGCGCGTACTGTCGGTGACGTGCTGGGTAAATACCATCCGCACGGCGACAGCGCCTGCTATGAAGCGATGGTGCTGATGGCGCAGCCTTTCTCCTACCGCTATCCGCTGGTTGATGGCCAGGGAAACTGGGGGGCGCCGGACGATCCCAAGTCGTTTGCCGCGATGCGTTACACCGAATCGCGCCTGTCAAAATATGCTGAAGTGCTGCTGAGCGAGCTGGGGCAGGGGACGGTCGATTATCAGCCGAACTTCGACGGTACGCTGCAGGAGCCGAAGATGCTGCCGGCGCGCCTGCCGAACATTCTGCTCAACGGCACCACCGGTATTGCAGTCGGTATGGCGACCGACATCCCGCCGCACAACCTGCGCGAAGTGGCGCAGGCGGCGATTGCCCTGATCGACTCGCCAAAAACCACGCTGGAACAGCTGCTCGATATTGTTCAGGGGCCTGATTATCCGACCGAGGCGGAGATCATCACGCCGCGTGACGAAATCCGCAAAATCTATCAGTCCGGGCGTGGCTCCATCCGCCAGCGCGCGGTCTGGAAAAAGGAAGAGGGCGAGGTGGTTATCACCGCGCTGCCACATCAGGTTTCAGGCGCGCGCGTGCTGGAGCAGATCGCCAGCCAGATGCGCAATAAAAAGCTGCCGATGGTCGAGGATCTGCGTGATGAGTCGGATCATGAGAACCCGACCCGGCTGGTGATCGTGCCGCGATCCAACCGCGTCGATCTCGATCAGGTCATGAACCATCTGTTCGCTACCACCGATCTGGAAAAAAGCTACCGCGTTAACCTCAACATGATCGGGCTGGATAACCGTCCGGCGGTGAAAAATCTGCATGAGATCCTGACCGAATGGCTGGTGTTCCGTCGCGAAACGGTAAAACGCCGTCTTAACTACCGACTGGATCGCGTGCTGCGTCGCCTGCATATCCTGGAAGGGCTGCTGGTGGCGTTCCTCAACATCGATGAGGTAATCGAAATCATCCGGACGGAGGATGAGCCGAAGCCGGTGCTGATGTCGCGTTTTGGCATCAGTGAAACTCAGGCCGAATCGATTCTCGAACTGAAGTTACGCCACCTGGCAAAACTGGAAGAGATGAAGATCCGTGGCGAGCAGGCGGATCTGGAAAAAGAGCGCGATCAGCTGCAGGCTACGCTGGCCTCTGAGCGCAAGATGAACACCCTGCTGAAGAAAGAGCTGCAGGCTGACAGCGCCAGCTACGGCGATGAGCGCCGTTCGCCGCTGCGTGAGCGTGAAGAAGCTAAAGCCCTGAGTGAAACCGAGCTGGTGCCGTCTGAGCCGGTCACCATTGTGCTGTCGCAGATGGGCTGGGTACGCAGTGCCAAAGGGCACGATATTGATCCGGCGGGCCTGAGCTACAAAGCGGGTGACAGCTATCTGGCTGCCGCACGCGGCAAGAGCAATCAGCCGGTGGCCTTTATCGACTCCACCGGCCGCAGCTACACCCTGGACCCGACGTCGCTGCCTTCTGCACGCGGACAGGGCGAGCCGCTGACCGGCAAGCTGACGCCACCGCCGGGCGCAGTGGTTGAACAGGTGCTGATGGAAGCTGATGACCAGCGTCTGCTGATGGCCTCGGATGCGGGTTACGGCTTTATCTGCACCTTCAGCGACCTGGTGTCGCGCAACCGCGCCGGTAAAGCGCTGCTGACGCTGCCGGACAACGCCCGCGTGATGACACCGATGGCTGTGCATCATGAAGATGACATGCTGCTGGCGATCACGCAGGCGGGACGGATGCTGATGTTCCCGGTTGGAGAGCTGCCGCAGATGTCGAAAGGCAAGGGCAACAAAATCATCTCCATTCCTTCCGCGGAAGCGGCCGGCGGTCAGGACAGACTGGCCTGGCTGATGATTCTGCCACCGGGCAGCGCGATTACGCTGCACGTCGGCAAGCGTAAAATGTTGTTGCGCAGTGAAGAGCTTCAGAAATTCCGCGCCGATCGCGGACGTCGCGGCACGCTGTTACCGCGCGGCCTGCAAAAAATTGATCGTGTTGAACTGGATGCGCCTGCGCGTCCGGCGAGCCCGGATAGCGAAGCGTAAACAACCCGGCTGACCCCGCGTCAGCCGTGGCTCAATGAGGGAACTATGCTACTGATTCTGCGTACCATTATTGTCATCATCTATTCGATTTTGATCTGTGTCTTTGGCTCTGTCTGGTGTCTTTTTTCACCGCGCGATCCGCGTCACGTCGCCACCTTTGGCCATCTGTTTGGCCGCTTATCGACGGTGTTTGGCCTGAAAGTCGAACTGCGTAAACCGGAAGGGGCGGAGAACTACGGGAATGCGATCTACATCGCGAACCACCAGAACAACTATGACATGGTCACCGCCGCCAAAATTGTGCAGCCCTCGACGGTCACGGTCGGTAAAAAGAGCCTGTTGTGGGTGCCGTTTTTTGGCCCGCTCTACTGGCTGACCGGCAACCTGCTGATTGACCGTGATGACCGTGCTAAAGCGCGCGGCACCATCGGTGAGCTGGTGGATCAGTTCAACCGCAAGCGCATCTCCATCTGGATGTTCCCGGAAGGCACGCGCAGTCGGGGCCGTGGCCTGCTGCCGTTTAAAACCGGGGCATTCCACGCTGCTGTCGCGGCGGGCGTGCCAATCATTCCGATTGTGGTCTCCAACACCCATGACAAGATCAACCTTAACCGCCTGAAAAATGGCCTGGTCATCGTTGAGATGCTGCCACCGGTTGACGTAAAGGCGTTCGAATCGGTTTCGGTGCGTAAGCTGGCTACCCACTGTCGCGAACTGATGGCCGCGAAGCTGGAAGAGCTGAACGCCGAAGTGGCCGAGCGCGAAAAAAACGGAAAATCTGACCGGCGAGCCGTTCGCCGAACTATCCTGCATGGATGCCACACGGCGTGGCAGTGACTGCCCGCCGTCGTGAACGCAGCACAGCAAAAACAGAGCAATAAAAACAGGGTCGGCGCGTTAGCGCCACGCGTAAAGGGTCAGAAGTTTTATGTCTTTCAGCAGACGTCAGTTCATCCAGCTTTCTGCCGGAGTGGCGCTTAGCGCCGGTATCATCCCTCATGCGGCCCGTGCCGCGTCTTCTGCCAGTGGCGACACACCGCTTCCGGTTCCGCCGTTGCTGGAGTCCCGTCGCGGCCAGCCGCTGTTCCTGACGATGCAGCGCAGCCACTGGTCGTTTAATGGCGACAACAATAAAGTACCGGTCTGGGGCATCAATGGTCTCTACCTGGGTCCGACCGTCCGGGTTTACAGCGGCGATGACGTTAAGCTGATCTACAGCAACCGGCTGAATGAACCGGTCTCCATGACCGTCAGCGGCCTGCAGCTGCCAGGCGCCCTGATGGGCGGCGCGCCGCGCATGATGTCGGCCGGGGTTGACTGGGCACCGGTTCTGCCGATTCGTCAGGCCGCCTCGACCTGCTGGTATCACGCCAACACGCCAAACCGCATGGCTCCGCATATCTACAATGGACTGGCGGGCATGTGGCTGGTGGAGGATGACGTCAGCAAGCAATTGCCGTTGCCAAAGCACTACGGCGTGGATGACTTCCCGATTATTATTCAGGACAAGCGGCTCGATAACTTTGCTACGCCGGTCTACGACCCGCCGCAGGATGGCGGTTTTCTGGGCGATACGCTGCTGGTGAATGGCGTCCGCAATCCGTACGTCGAGGTGTCACGCGGCTGGGTGCGTCTGCGTCTGCTGAACGCCTCAAATGCGCGACGCTACGAGATGGTGCTCAGCGATAATCGTCCGTTTATGGTTATTGCCAGCGATCAGGGTTTTCTCTCTGCCCCGGTGGCGGTGCAGCGTCTCTCGCTGGCACCTGGTGAACGCCGGGAGGTGCTGATAGACATGTCGCAGGGCGATGAGGTGTCGATTACGGCGGGAACGGCGGCGGGCATCATGGATCGGCTGCGCGGCTTCTTCGAGCCCTCATCGATTCTGACCTCCACCCTGATTCTGACCCTGCGGCCCACTGGTTTACTGCCGCTGGTGACCGATAACCTGCCGATGCGGCTGCTGGCCGATCAGATTCTGGATGGGGCGTCGGTTCGCACCCGCGAATTCCGTATCGGCGACACGATGCCGGGCATCAACGGCGCGCTCTGGGATATGAACCGGATTGATACCACCGCGCAGCAGGGCACCTTTGAGCGCTGGATCCTGCACGCCGACCGGCCACAGGCGCTGCATATTCAGGGCGTCATGTTCCTGATTAAAAGTGTTAATGGCGCACAGCCGATGGGCGAAGATCGTGGCTGGAAAGATACGGTGTGGGTCGATGGCAGTGTGGAACTGATGGTCAGCTTCCCGCAGAGTTCGTCAGACCATTTCCCGTTCGTCTATTACAGCCAGACGCTGGAACTGGCCGATCGTGGCACGGCCGGTCAGCTGGTGGTACAGCCTTCTGCATAACGCACAGGGTCAGGCGGGGAGACCCCACCTGACCTACGCTTTCTGCTCTGCAGCCGCAGAGGGTCAGTGCGTTACCGGGCTTAGTTAAAGGTTTCCGGATCCGGCCCCAGACGATTGCCGCTGTCCAGCTTCGCAATATCACTCACTTCATGCTTATCCAGACGGAAGTCGAACACCTTAAAGTTCTCTTCGATACGGGCTGGGGTTACAGATTTCGGGATCACCACCAGGCCACTGTCCAGATGCCAGCGGATGACGATCTGGGCCGGGGTCTTGCCATACTTCTTCGCCAGCGACTTGATGATCTCCTGATCGAACACCCCTTTGCCGCCCTGCGCCAGCGGACTCCAGGATTCGGTCTGAATCTGGTGCATTGCGTTCCAGGCGTGAAGGGTGCGCTGCTGCAGCATCGGGTGCAGCTCAATCTGATTGACCACCGGGGTAACACCGGTTTCATCCATCAGTCGCTTCAGATGCGCTTCATGGAAGTTGCAGACGCCGATACTTTTGGTCAGTCCCTGCTGCTGCAGCTCAATCATCTTCTTCCAGGCATCCACATAGTGATCTTTTTCCGGGCAGGGCCAGTGCATCAGGTAGAGATCGACCTGCTCCAGCTGCAGTTTCTGCAGGCTGGTTTCCATCGCCTGCTGAACGTTCTGCTGATCGTCATTCCACAGTTTGGTGGTGACAAAAATCTCTTCACGCGGCACGTCGGTTTCCTGCAGTGCCTGACCAATCGCCTCTTCATTTTTGTAGGCCGCGGCGGTGTCGATTGAGCGATAGCCGACTTCCAGCGCTTTCAGCACCGCATGACGTGCATCTTCAATGCTGGCCTGCCACACGCCGAGTCCCAGTTGCGGCATCATATTGCCATCGCGCAGTTTAATAATGGGCTGGTCTGCCATAGTTGCTCCTTTCCGTTGCGGTTAACCCGTGAGATTTCACTGTGCTTAAGTCTAGCCAACAATTTTCAGCCTGCTCAGTGAAGCGCTCCGCCCGCGTTCTGAAGCCCTGCCTGATTCGGTAAAATTCTTGCCTGATTCTCCAGCCCGCTGGTGATTTGCACATCCGCGCGGCACACTGGATTTTTACCCGTAAAGGAGTCGCTATGGCGCACGATGCACTGTGTCACCGGCTGGCACAGCAGGTAGTTAACTTAATGACTCAGGGTCGCGACCGGCTCTGTCAGGTCGAAAATGTGTCGCTGATCTACGCAAATCAGTATCGTCCCCGGACGCCGATGATGTATCAGCCCGGCATTGTCATTTTGTTTCAGGGCAGCAAAACCGGCTACCTTGGCAGCACCGTCTTTCAGTATGACGCCAGCAAATATCTGATGCTCACCGTGCCGCTGCCGGCGGAGTGCGAAACCTGGGCGTCGCCGGAAACCCCGATTGCCGGGCTGTGTCTCAATGTGGACACCGCCAGCCTGCAGGATCTGCTGATCGAAATCGGCGATGACGACCAGTTTCAGCCGCAGCCGCTGACCTCCGGTATTCACTCGGCGTGGCTGACGGAGCCGATGCTCTGTGCCGCCGAACGCCTGCTTGATGTGATGACTCAGCCGCGCGAAGCGCGGGTGCTGGGACCGCACATTGTGCGGGAGATTATCTATTACGTGCTGACCGGCCCGATTGGCGGCGCGCTGCTCTCACTGGTGAGCCGGCAGACCCAGTTCAGCCAGATCGCGCGTGCGCTGCGCCGGATTGAGAATCACTATGCGGATAACCTCAGCGTCGATGCACTGGCGGCAGAAGTGAACATGAGCGTTTCCGCTTTTCACCATAACTTTAAAGCGGTCACCCAGACGTCGCCGTTGCAGTACCTCAAGCGCTATCGTCTGCATCAGGCGCGGCTGCTGATGTTGCACGATGGGCTGAAAGCGAGCGCGGCGGCGGTGCGGGTTGGCTATGAAAGCCCTTCACAGTTTTCGCGGGAGTTTAAGCGCTACTTTGGCGTAACGCCGGGGGAAGAGGTGAGTCGGGTCAGGCAGACGGTCGCGGATCCGTCCGCCTGAGAGGCGGCAGATCCCGGCACCGCGTGCTGCGATCAGGCCTGTTTCTGCCGACGCTTTTTCCAGATCACCAGAATGCTGCCAAACAGGCCGACCACCAGCAACACCATCGGCAGCACCATCAGGATCGCCATCACCTGATCTTCATGACGCTTGATAAACGGCACCTGGCTGATGCCATAGCCAAAGGCGACCACAATGCCGACCCACAGCACGCCGCTGAGCCAGTTAAAGAGCTGGAAGCGACTGTTCTGCAGGCCCGCAATTCCCGCCATGGTGGGCAGAATGGTGCGGATAAAGGCGAGAAAGCGGCCGACCAGCAGCGCCATCAGGCCGTGACGGTTAAACATATTCCAGGCACGCTGATGATACTGCGCGGGCAGATGCATCAGCCAGCTCTTCACCAGACGGGTATTGCCCAGCCAGCGCCCCTGCAGATAACTCAGCCAGCAGCCGAGGCTGGCGGCGGTCGTGAGGATCACCATTGTGGGGACAAAATCCATGACCCCCTTGGCCACCATCGCACCCGCCAGTAACAGCAGGCTGTCGCCCGGCAGGAAGGAGGCAGGTAACAGACCATTTTCCAGAAACAGCGTCAGAAACATCACGCCATACACCACCCATACCACATCCGGATTTGCCAGCGCGGCAAAATCCTGATGCCAGAGCGCCTGGACAATCTCGTGTAAAACACCCATTAGCGATTCCATCACGTCACAAGGAACTATTCGTCTGCATTCCGCGCGCGCAGTGACTGCACTGACGCGCTGAACGATACGGGATAAATGTTAACAACAAATCCATCATAGCCCGGCAAACTCACTGGTCAGCCGCGACCCGGTTTATCTTCTGTTTACTTTTTTCTTTGCTCAGCGCGTCAGACGCGCAAAACCGGCCTCCAGATCGGCGATCAGGTCATCCACATGCTCCAGACCGATGTGCAGCCTGACCAGCGTACCGGTAAAATCCACGCCGCCCGCCGGACGAATCGCGGCCAGTTCTTCAGGCTGATTGGCCAGGATCAGCGATTCATAGCCGCCCCAGGAGTAAGCCATGCTGAAATGATGGAAGTGATCGAGATATTCCGCCAGCTGCGGGGCGCTCAATTTTTCCTGCAGAATGAATGAGAAGAGGCCGCTGCTGCCGTTAAAGTCGCGCTGCCAGAACGTATGGCCTTTGCTCTGCGCCAGCGCAGGATGGTTGACGCGGGCCACCTCGGGCCGTGCTGCCAGCCACTCCGCGACCTGCAGGGCGCTCTCTTCATGCTGACGCAGACGGGTGCCCAGAGTGCGCAGGCCGCGGCTCGCCATATAGGCGGTATCGGCATCGACCATCTGGCCCATCAGATAGGAGTTTTCGCGCAGCTGATCGATGCAGCGCGCATTGGCGACCGCCGTGCCGATCATCGCATCGCTGTGTCCAATCAGATATTTGGTCCCAGCCTGAATCGAGATATCGACGCCGTGCGCCAGCGCATCAAACAGGATACCGGCTGCCCAGGTGTTATCGAGCATGATGATCGCCTCTGGCGCGATGGCGCGCACCGCCGCCACAATCGCCGGAATATCCTGCACTTCCATGGTAATTGAGGCGGGGGACTCCAGAAACACGACGCGGGTGTTGGGCTGGACCAGCGCACCGATTTCGCTGCCGATGCTGTGATCGAACCAGCTGGTCGAGACATTCATCTTCGCCAGAATTCTGGTGCAGAAATCCTGCGTCGGTTCATAGACCGCGCCGCTCATCAGGAGATGATCGCCCGCTTCGACGAAGGCCAGTATCGCATTCGCCACCGCTGCCGCACCGCAGGGGTAGAGCACGCAGCCCGCGCCGCCTTCCAGCTCCGTCATCGCATCCTGCAGCGCGAAGTGCGTCAGGGTGCCACGACGGCCATAAAAGAGTTCACCTTTTGCCCGTCCTGCGGTCGCGCGTTTTTTCTCCGCGACCGTATCAAAAACCAGCGAGGAAGCGCGCTGAATCACGCTGTTCACCGAACCCTGGGTATAACGCTTGCTGCGTCCTGCACTGACGAGCGTGGTATCAATTTTTCTGGTGGTCATGAGTCGCCCTTGCCGCTTCTGACTAAGCTCTCACGTTACCACGAAACGGCCAGCAGGGTTGAGACTCAATGGCGATTATCAGAACAGAGAGCAGGATAAAAAGCGGGTTGAAAGCCGCGCGGGTCACGGCAAAGCGGGCGGTCAGAGTTTGTAAATAGTAATGAGAACTACTATCAATTCGCCATTATTTTGCTATTATTCGCGCTTGTCCCGCATCCCTGTATATGAAGTTGGAGAAGCAGCGTGGTAGCCAGTGATTTGATGCAAACGGATCTCTCCGTTTGGGGCATGTATCAGCATGCCGATATCGTGGTAAAGGTGGTCATGATTGGCCTGTTGTTGGCCTCCGTAGTGACCTGGGCGATATTCTTTGGCAAATATGCCGAACTCAGTGCCGCGAAGCGCCGCCTGAAGCGCGAGCAGCTGGCGCTGGGCGAAGCGCGCAGTCTGAATGACGCCGCCCGCATTGCCCAGTCGTTTACCGATCACAGTCACAGCGTCGTACTGCTGAACGATGCGCAGAATGAACTGACGCTGTCGGCGGGTGTGGAAGATACCAACGGCATTAAAGATCGCACCAGCTTCCGCCTGGAGCGCCGCGTTGCTGCGTTCAGCCGCCACGCCGGACGCGGAAATGGCTTCCTCGCGACCATCGGTTCTGTCGCGCCCTTTATCGGTCTGTTCGGCACCGTCTGGGGCATCATGAACAGCTTTATCGGTATCGCCAAAACCCAGACCACCAATCTGGCGGTGGTGGCACCGGGTATCGCCGAAGCGCTGCTGGCGACCGCGATTGGCCTGGTCGCGGCGATCCCGGCGGTGGTGATCTACAACGTTTTTGCCCGCATGATCGCCAACTACAAAGCCTCGCTGGGTGATGTCGCTGCGCAGGTGATGCTGCTGCAGAGCCGTGACATCGACCTGGGCACCGTGGCCACTGAGGTTCCGCGTCCTGCAGCGGCTCAGAAACTGCGCTTAGGGTAAGTTCTTATGGCAATGCGATTAAACGACGATCTGCAAACCGATGGTGAAATGCACGAGATCAACGTGACGCCGTTTATCGACGTCATGCTGGTGCTGCTGATCATCTTTATGGTGGCCGCGCCACTGGCCACGGTCGACGTGCGCGTCAATCTGCCCGCCTCTACCAGCGCGCCGCAGCCGCGTCCGGAAAAACCGGTTTACCTGTCGATTAAAGCGGATAAGCAGCTTTACGTCGGTAATGACGCGGTGACGCCGGACTCACTGGTGAATGTGCTGACCAGCCAGACCCAGGGCAATAAAGAGACCACCATTTTCTTCCAGGCCGACAAGTCGGTCGATTATGAAACGCTGATGAGCGTGATGGATAAGCTGCGCACGGCGGGCTACCTGAAAATTGGTCTGATGGGTATGGAAACCGTGAAGAAATAGCGGGTTATCCGGCACGACAAAGAGGCGACTGAGGCAGTCGCCTTTTTTTATGGCCCTCTGCTGACCAGATGATATCTGGCCGATCCGCCGTGACACCGATCACTTATGCTGGCTGGTCTGTATTGTTAATTTGTTGTTACTTATGTACATAGAATTGTAAAGTGCAATGGTGAGCCAGGTCACATTATTCTCGCGGCAGGCAGGCTAAAACGGCTAAAAAACAACAGGAAGCCGTTATGAGTCACGCCCCGTCTTTACAAAAGCCCCCGAAAAGCGCCGCCCGAATCATCTTCAACGTCACCAGTGGTAACTTCCTGGAGATGTACGATTTCATGGTCTTTGGCTACTACGCCACGGCCATTGCTAAAACCTTCTTCCCCGGCGATGACCCGTTCGCTTCCCTGATGCTGACCCTGATGACCTTTGGCGCAGGCTTTCTGATGCGCCCGCTGGGGGCGATTATTCTGGGCGCGTACATCGACCATCATGGTCGCCGCAAAGGCCTGCTACTGACGCTGGGCCTGATGGCGATTGGCACCCTGACTATCGCGCTGGTGCCGGGTTACGCCACGCTGGGCGCTGCGGCGCCGATTCTGATCCTGCTGGGACGCCTGCTGCAGGGCTTCTCCGCGGGCGTTGAGCTGGGGGGCGTGTCGGTCTACCTGGCCGAAGTGGCGCCGAAAGGGCGCAAAGGCTTTTTCGTCAGCTGGCAGTCGGGCAGTCAGCAGATTGCGGTGATCTTCGCCGCTCTGCTGGGTCTGATGCTGAACCATCTGCTGGCGAAAGAGGCGGTGACGGAGTGGGGCTGGCGTATCCCGTTTGTGGTGGGCTGTCTGATTGTGCCGTTCCTGTTTTATATCCGCCGCACGCTGGAAGAGACCGAAGCGTTCAGCAAACGCAAGCATCATCCGCGCATGACGGAGATCATGCGCTCGGTCGCCAGCAACTGGGCGCTGGTGCTGGCGGGGATGCTGATGGTGGTCACTACCACGGTGATGTTCTACATGATCACCGCTTTTACCCCGACCTTTGGCAAAACCGTGCTGATGATGAGTGATAAGCAGGCGTTCATGGTGACGCTCTGCGTCGGCATCTCCAATCTCTTCTGGCTGCCGCTGATGGGCGCGCTGTCGGACCGCATCGGGCGTCGTCCGCTGCTGATCGCCTGTACCCTGCTGATGATTGTCACCACCTGGCCGGTGCTGCACTGGCTGGTCGGTTCAGCCAGCTTCGCCCATCTGCTGGAAGCAGAGCTGTGGCTGTCGTTTCTCTATGCCAGCTACAACGGGGCGATGGTGGTCTATCTGGCAGAGATCATGCCTGCTGAGGTGCGCGCGGCCGGTTTCTCCATGGCGTACAGCCTGGCGACGGCGCTGTTTGGCGGCTTTACCCCTGCCATCTCCAGCTACCTGATCCACGCCACCGGCGACAAGGCGATGCCGGGCGTCTGGCTGACCTTTGCGGCCATCTGCGGGCTGATCGGCACCCTGCTGATTGGCCGGATGGTGAAGCAGTATCAGCTGCGCCACAGCGGTACGCCGGTCAGCGCCTCGCTCTAAAAGGCTAAATCGACCACCACGCTGTCGCTGTAGTTTCCGGCGGGCGGCGTGGCCTGCGTCGTCAGGATGCGCGCGGTGTAGTTAAAGCCGCGCGTCAGCCCATCCGCAGAGACCGCAGTCGAGGTCGTGCTGCTCCAGCGCTCCGTCCCTGAGGCTCCCCAGCGATTGCTGGTCGTGCCTTTGTAGATCTCATAGCTCAGACGATTCGTTCCGCTCGCCATATTCCTCACGCTGCTCACCGGATAGCTGCCGTTACTCAGGCCGACCGTATAGGTGCTGCCTTTGCTGCACAGCACATTGATGGTCTGCGACACCGCAGAGAAGCTGCCGACCAGCGGCGCGCTGCCGAAGCTGATGTTGGGCGAGGTAATGGTGGTGCAGTCATTGGTGAGCGTAGCGGTTACGGTTATCGGGATCACGCCACTGCCGTTCTGTTCGCTTAAGCAGACGTTTCCCACGCTGACACTGGTACAGACGCGATACGTCACGGCCATGTTCAGCGTTACCTGGTAGGTGCCGGCGGCCACCACCTGACCGGGAACGGTGCGCAGGTAAACCGGGATGGCGAAGTTGAGGCTGCCCAGTAACCCCGCCAGATTGACCAGCGTCTGTGACCCATAGACATAGGCCGCGCCGCCAATCGTCAGTTCACTGGCGCAGGCGCTGTCGGTGCAGAGCCGCACCGGCACATTATCGCTGCCAGTGTCACCGCTGCGTTTCAGGGTGCCGCGCGTGCTGCTGACATTCGTCGCGCCGGTCAGCTGAAACGTAATCTGGTTATTACCCAGCAGCGAGAGCGCGCTGCCCGAGCCACAGTTGACGTTGGCGTTGGTGGTGGTGGCATTCACGGTGGTATTCGCCACAAATGTCGTGAGGGAGCCGAAGCTGGTGGTGGAGGCGGGAAGGGTACAGGCAGCATAACCCAGCGATGGCAGACAGAGCAGCAGGCCCGCAGGGATCAGCCATTTCAGCAGAATTTTTATCATGGTCGCGCTCCGGAAGAGAAAGTATCAGCGGGCGTGGCGGCGCTGCCCGCGGCCGGTGCAGGCAGCGGACAGGTCAGCGGGCCATAGGTTTTCAGCGCCTGCGGCTGACCGCTGGCGATGTGCAGTTCGGTTTCACAGCGGCGGCCGTCGGGCGTGACCACCGCGATCGGATTGCTGACCGTCAGCGCCTCCATCCAGGCAATCCCATCCCAGCCCACATACTCTGTAGGATGATCGGGCCGCACGACCTGGCTTGAGACCGGCAGTGGCTGGCCCTGCGCATCGACCAGAATCACGCTGGCCGATCGCAGCTTCTCCACCGGGAAGTTGAGCAGATAGCCACTCTGACGCCGGACGGCAACGCGCTGCTCAACCTGCGGCGTGGTCATATCGGCGGGCAGATCCAGGGTGTCGATATCATATTTAGCCGGGTAGTAGCTGCTGATGGTGGGCACCAGCAGATAGCCCTGCGGGTTGGTTCGTCCCATCGACTGATTCTCGTAGCGGACGTTGACGTCGGGGTAGCGGGTTTTCACCAGCACAAAGGCGTCGTTGATGGCGTTGGCGGCAAAGACGCTGTTGTCCATCAGCACCAGCGCGCCGGAGAGATCGGCCCACTGCGTGAGGTTGTCGTCGTCGCCATAAAAGCCTCCCGAGGCGTCAACCTGGTTGTTGCGGTAGCGCAGGCTGCCCTGACGGTAATCGCCGCTGTCACCGCTCTGATTCGCCCAGGAGGCATCCCAGGCGAATCCGCCGTCGCTGGGCATGGCGCGTGAGGCGTAGACGCGCTGGCTGTTGCGGCCGCGCCGGTCGCGTTCGGTGCTGATCGCGGCGCTGCCCTGTTCACCAAAGGGGATCACCAGCGAGATCGCGCCGGTCCAGCTCTTCTCCTGCTGATCGCGACTGGCGGAGACGTAGAGGCTGCTGTTGCCCCACAGGTTTTTACTCCAGGAGAGATTCCACAGGCGGGTGCGGTCGCCCTGACCGTCGGTAATATCGATAAAGGCGGCGCCGACGCTGCCAAAGCGGTTCAGTGAGACGCTGGCGCTGTACTGCGCACTGCGGCGCGACAGCGCGAAGCGGCTATCTGCCTGACTTCCGGCGCGGCTGCCGACCAGTGCCAGGTTGCCAAAGTCGCGGCTGCGCCGGGTCTGCTGCGTGCCGAAATTGAACCAGCGGTTGTTGTACTGATAACCCCAGCTGTACTGCCCGCCGCGCTCGCCATCCAGCTGACTCTGCGCCACCGCGCCGTTTACCACCCCCCAGCTGCCGACGCGCAGCTGGCCGCCCAGCCCGCCCATTGCCAGGTTTTCGCTGCCTTCGGCCTGGCTCTCCAGCGTCAGCCAGTCGGTCATGCCATAACGATACGCGCCGCTGGCGGCGGCCTGTCCGTAATCGAAATTTTTAATGCCGTAGTTCTCGCGGATCGCCCCGGCGGAAAAGGCGTAATCCGACAGTCCCGCTTTCAGCAGGTTACTGGAGACGTAAAAGGGCATGGTCGTGGTGACGCGTCGGCCTGTTGCATCGGTGGTGGTGATCACTGCATCACCCGCGCCGTTGACGAACGGGACATTGGTCAGCGACCAGGGGCCAGGCTGCACGTTCGCCTGGCTGGAGCGATAGCCATTAATAAACAGATCCACGGTGGAGGGGACGGCGGCCTGGCCGGAAAAGGCGGGCAGCGGGTAGGTGACCAGATCGGGCCGGATGCTGAAGTCGCGACCGATGCGGATGCCGCCGAGCCGCACGCTGCTGCCCCAGGCGAGCGAGTCGCTGACCAGATCCCCGACCCGCCAGCTCACCGCCGCATTTTCATCTTCGTTGCTCCACCAGGTGTCGTAGCGGATGTAGCCATCATCCTGATAAGAGGAACTGCCTTCCAGCTGCTGCTGCCAGACGCCGTTGCTGGAGAGGTGTCCGGCCTCCCCGAACAGCCGCAGCTCATTCCAGGCGGAGAGGCGGGTGCCGCTGTTGTCGGTGCGGCTGGCGTAAAGATCGTAGTTAAGCAGCGCGCCGCTGCTGGTCCGTCCCGGATAGCGCGGCCCGTTTTTCGCCTCGCCAATCACCTGGCCGGGCAGCCACTCTGGCGGCACGGTCAGCAGCAGCCGCTGCCGCGCAGCATCATAATCCACCCTGACCAGAGGCAGGCTGCTGACATCGACCTGCGGCTGCTGGCCCAGCTTTTCCCGCGGCAGACCGGCACGCTGCAGATCGCCGCTGCGCAGCCAGAAGTGACCGTCGCGCTGCTCTGCCGGTACGATATTGCCCTCTGCCTGCTGATTCACCACCAGCTCCAGCATATATTGCTGGCCACTGTCGCGGGACTGCAGGCTCGGCGGCGGTGGCAGGGAGGAGTAAGTCTCCGCCAGCACGCTATCCGGCGAGCAGGCGTAGCAGAGGCTGGCAACCGCCAGCGCACAGGGATGAAGCGGGTAGCGTCTCATTCAGCACTTACTTCTGAGCCGCGCTGCGCCACGGGCGCTTGTTGACCTCAGCGCTCAGCTCGCCGCTGACCGGGGAGGTGAGCGGCCAGCGATGCATGCTGTCCGCCAGCACATAGCCATACAATCCTTCCCCCAGCCGGCGACCGCCAATCGTGACATTACTCAGCCGGGCGTGGCCGCTGCCGCTGTTAGTCAGCTGAAGCCAGCGCTTGCCGCCGTCGCTGACCTGCTGCCAGCGCAACTCCGGCCGGGCGCTGTCGGTGTTCAGCCCGGAGCCATAGACAAACAATGGCACGGAATAGCGCATCTGAAACGTCAGCCCGGCCTGATTCTCACCGGGATTGCGCGGCGCCGGGATCTCATCCAGCACCACCCGATAGGCCAGCTCTTTACCGGCCGCAGGCGGCGTCTGTTTAATCAGCCTGACCAGCTGCTTCTGGCCCGGCTCCATCCGCACCATCGGCGGGCTGGCTACCACCTGCTGCTGAGTCTGATACTGCTCCTGGCCGCTGACCTGCTGCCAGCTGAAGACGCGGATCTGCATCAGCGTAGTGCTGTTACCGCGATTTTCCAGCCAGAGTTCGCTGGCTTTCTCGTCAGGATTAATGGCGGGATCGATGGGCCAGATCATCACCGAGTTAGCGGCGAAGGCCGGAGAGAGCAGGGTGGGGCTCAGCAGCAGCAGAGCGCACAGTGACTTCATGATCATATCCTTGTTTTTTATCGCCTCACCAGCTCAGGGTGACGGTCAGCGTGTCGGTATAAACGCCGGCGCGCGCGGTGCCGGGAAGTTGCAGCTGGCCATAGATCGGCAGCGTAATGTTACCGGCATTGCTGTAGCTCAGCGGCACGGCCTGGTTGACCGGGATCACCGTGGTGCGGCTGGCATTGCTAAAGAGCGTATAGGGAACGGTATTGCTGAAATTGGGCAGCTTCAGGTTGCGGGTGGTGGTGTAGTTGTTGCCCTGATTGATGCTCATGCTCAGCGTAGTGCCGGGTGTGCAGGCGAGATTGATGGTCGTGCTCTGCAGAAAGCTGGCGTTGACGGTCGCTGTCGCCACGCCAGACTGCGTGCCGAAATTGAGCGTGCCGAAAACGCCGGTATTAGTACCGGATATCACGCAGCCTGCCACGATCGATGCGGAGACCTGAAAGGTGCTGGTGGGCAGCCCCCAGGCGCTGACGCTCCCTGTCAGCAGAGGCAAAGCACGTGCGATCATCAGGCAGGATCGCCAGAGAACCACCCTCATTGACCTGCGGCAGCAGTTAATAATTCACGGCGACGTTAATGGTATCGGTGTAGGTTCCGGCCGGAATCAGCGGGTTAAAGCCGCCGCCGACCACCCGGCCATAGATGGCGTAGTTGGTGCCCAGCGTCGGATCGTTGGTGCCGCTGGCGGCAATCGGCGTATTGTTGGCAATCGCGGTAGTGAAGGAGGCATCGCTGTAGAGGGTATAGGCGATGCCCTGCGCATTGTCCGATCCCAGCAGCAAATAGCGCGGTGACGCAGAGGCGGTGCCATAGATGGTCGCTGGCGCCGCGTTGCTGCTGGTCACCACCACGTTATAGTCCTGACCGGTGGTGCAGCGCACGTAGATGCCGTTACCGGCGGCGCCCACCAGGGTGGCGTTCAGCGTATCAAAGGTGGCGGCGCTGCTACCAAAGTTCAGCGTACCGAAGTTAACGCCTGCCGTGGCGGACTGACCGTTGACCAGGCAACCGGTGGTCAGCGTGAGGGTGGCATTGATGGTCCCGGAGGTGGTTGCCGCCTGGGTTAAGGTCGGAAGTGACAGCGTTAATCCCGCAGCAGCACACAGAAAAAGCTTGAGTTTCATAATATTTCCTTACGGATTATCAGGAGTCAGTGCTTTTTCACCTGGTATTAATTAACGATTCGGCCCAAAAATAAGAAATAAATAAAGCTGTGCCCGCAACGGGGCTGTCTTAAGAAAATCTCAGACTTAAGGGTGCTGATTTATATCAGTTTTACTTACTATAGAACAGTTAACGCGTCTGGCGAAGTGCTCCTGATTATTTTTCACTAATCTAATGGTCACTTCAGCCGATAACCCAGTAATAGCAAGGCGTGTAAGCGTAACGGGAAAGCAGAAATCCCTGCTTTTTTCCTCGCGTACAGGCTTTCCGCTTCGGTAATATGTTGCTGTATCAATCAGACATAATAACGATTTACCGGCTCGCTTAGCGGATGCGGGAACAGGATGCTGCGCATCGTTCTCCTGCGCTGGCGGGCGGGTTTTGCCGGAAATAATCCCTGGCGAAATACCGGCATTAAATAACTTTCACCCCCGCGGGGGTTTTCAGATGACTTATCAGACTTTACACAGCACCCGTTCAGCACGGGTGGTGAGGAGTGGCACATGCTGCATATCACCTGGGATAACGTCCTGATCGGCATTTCGCTGATCGTGGCGTTTGTTGCCTCTTTTACAGCCCTAGATACCGCCGGACGGGTGGCGGTCTCCCAGGGCTGGCCTGCCCGATTCTGGCTGCTGGTCGGCGGCACCGCTATGGGAATTGGCATCTGGGCCATGCACTTTATCGGCATGCTGGCGATGATGATGCCGATGACGATGCGCTATGACGTGCAACTGACGGCAGGCTCGCTGCTGGTGGCGATTCTGGCCGCCATGCTGGCTTTCGGACAGACGGTGGGAGGCGTACATCTCACCCGTTTCCGGCTGCTGCGCGGCAGTCTGATCCTGGGCGCGGGGGTGGTGGTCATGCACTATCTCGGCATGTCTGCGCTGCTGATTGAACCGGGACCTGACTGGAATCCTCTGCTGGTCGCCCTCTCTGTGCTGATCGCCTTTGTGGCCTCTGCGCTGGCGTTATGGCTGGCGTTTCATCTGCGCCAGGGGGAGCAGCATCTGCTGCTGATGCGCAGCCTGGCCTCCCTGGTGATGGGGATCGCCATCGCCGGTATGCACTACGTGGGCATGGCCGCCGCACGGTTCAGCCCGAGCAGCACCATGCAGCCGCATGGCCTCAGCAATCCGGGGCTGGCGGTATGGGTAACGCTGATTACCCTGCTTATTCTGAGCGTCACGCTGCTGAGTTCCATGCTGGACGCTCAGCTGCGCGCGGCACGGCTGGCGGCGCGGCTCAATCGCGCCAACCAGGAGCTGCGCCAGCTGGCGATGCACGACAACCTGACCGCGCTGCCGAACCGGGTCATGCTGGAGCAGCAGCTCGATCTGGCGATTAAGCAGGCGATGCTGCAGGAGAGCCGCTTTGCCGTGTTCTATATGGATCTGGATGGCTTCAAAGCGGTGAATGACACCTGGGGACATCACGTCGGTGACCGCCTGCTGGTTGCAGTCGCGGAGAGGCTGCGCAGCCAGCTCACGACCACGATGCTGCTGGTGCGTCTGGGCGGCGATGAGTTTGTGCTGATGGCAGAGGCGCTGGATATCACGCCGGCCCGTCAGCTGGCGCAAAAGCTGGTTAAGGTGATCAGCACCCCCTTTGAACTTGACCGCTATGTGCTGCACGTATCACTCAGCGCTGGCATTGCAATCTTTCCGCTGCACGGGCGAAACCGGCATGAGCTGCTGTTCAATGCGGATGCGGCGATGTATCACACCAAACACAACGGGCGCAATGGCTGGTGCCTGTTTGAGCCGGCGATGAGCGATGCGACCCAGCATCAGCTGGAGCTGGCGAACGATCTGTGGGAGGCGATAGAGCGCCAGCAGATGCGCCTGTTCTATCAGCCCAAATTCAGTTCCGGCGGCACCCTGTTACTGGGATTCGAGGCGCTGCTGCGCTGGCAGCATCCGCTGCGCGGGTTACTGACGCCGGAGCTGTTTCTGCCGCGCGCCGAAAAGACCGGCCAGATCGTCGCGCTTGGCAACTGGGTGATCGAGGAGACCTGCCGCCAGCTGAGAAGCTGGCACAATCAGGGCCACAGTGACTGGACGGTGTCGGTGAACCTCTCCGCCCTGCAGTTTCATCAGCGCGATCTGCTGACCACGCTGACCCGGACGCTGGCGCACTTCCAGCTGCCAGCCAGCGCGCTGATGCTGGAGATCACCGAAACGATAGCCATGCGCGACCCGCTGTTCAGCCAGCAGCGCATCCGCGAACTGCAGCAGGCGGGTATCAGCGTCGCCATTGATAATTTTGGCATCGGCTATGCCAACCTGCTGCATCTCAAAGATCTGGATGCCTGCGAACTCAAAATCGACCGCAGCTTTATCAACTGCCTGCGGCCCGGCAGTGAAGATGCAACGGTGGTCAGCGCCATGCTGACGCTGGCGCAGAGTCTCAACCTGCGGATGGTGGCGGAAGGGGTGGAAACCGAAGAGCAGCAGCATTTACTCACCAGCTTAGGCTTTGATGCCCTGCAGGGGTATCTGCTGGGTAAACCGACCCCGGCGGACCGGGTTGACACGTTCCGTTTCGCCTCACGGCGGCAGCCGGTGGCGTCACTCTCGGGCTGAACGTCATGATAGTTTTTAGCAATCAGAGTAAGTGAAAGCACGCAGCCTGCGCGGCTCATTAACCGCCGGGCGGTGCCGATAACAAAAAGAACACTCTCCTCTGTCTAACCACAAGCACGGCTTTTCGCGGGAATGCACTATGTTAGTGACCTCATACGACTCTTTTATTGTTATCGTCTCGATTCTGGTCGCGATGCTGGCTTCGTTTACCGCGCTGGATATGGCAGGGCGGGTGGTGCATTCGACCGGCAAAGTCGCGCTGGTCTGGCTGTTCGGCGGCGGTTTTTCCATGGGGATCGGCATCTGGGCGATGCACTTTATCGGCATGCTGTCGATGAACATGGATATGGTGATGAGCTACAACGCCTCACTGACCGCGCTCTCTGCCGCCATCGCGGTGTGTGCGTCGATATTTGCGCTGTGGCTGGTCTGCCATAGCGATCTGCCCTGGCCGCGGCTGGCGGGCGGCGCGCTGATCCTCGGCAGCGGCGTGGTGGCGATGCACTACACCGGCATGGCGGCCCTGATGTTCTCGCCCGGTATCGTCTGGCAGTGGGGCTGGGTGGGGCTGTCGGTAATCATCGCCCTGGCGGCCTCTGGCGCGGCGCTGTGGCTCGCCTTTAACCTGCGCGAAGGGCAGACCAGCCGGGTCACGCTGCTGCGGATTGGCGCCGCAGTGGTGATGGGGTTTGCCATTGCGGGCATGCACTACACCGGCATGATGGCCGCTGAGTTTCCCGCGCACAGTCATTCGGTGGGGCAGGGCGTCAACAGTAACTGGCTGGCGATTCTGGTCACCGTGGTCACCCTCTCTATCCTGGGGATTACGCTGCTGGTCTCCATGCTGGATGCGCGGATGCAGGCGCGCACCTCGATTCTCGCCAGCTCTCTGGCGGAGGCGAATCGCGAGCTGGCCCAGCTGGCGCTGCACGATAACCTGACGCGGCTGCCAAACCGCATCCTGCTGGAAGATCGGCTGGAGCAGGCGATCAACAAAGCGAACCGTGAACAGACGCAGTTCGCCCTGATGTTTATGGATCTGGATGGCTTCAAGGCGGTTAACGACGCCTTTGGTCACCATATTGGTGACAGTCTGCTGGTTGGCGTAACCGAGAGAATGAGCCAGCAGATGACCGGCTACTACACGCTGGCGCGGCTTGGCGGCGATGAGTTCGTGCTGCTGGTGGAGATTGACGATCCCAATGATGC
Organism: Pantoea sp. Sc1; assembly: GCF_000255315.1. Taxonomy (NCBI): domain Bacteria; kingdom Pseudomonadati; phylum Pseudomonadota; class Gammaproteobacteria; order Enterobacterales; family Erwiniaceae; genus Pantoea; species Pantoea sp. Sc1. Next base: position 264,750 of record NZ_AJFP01000001.1, on the reverse strand, counting down.
CGCGGCCGTCGCCGATAAGCTGGTCAAAGCGGTGGACCGCCCATTTGATATCTCCCGCTATGAACTGGTGGTTTCCCTGAGTCTCGGCATTGCCGTCTATCCCGGTGACGGGGTGGATGAGCGGGAGCTGATGTTCAATGCGGATGCGGCGATGTACCACACCAAAAATAATGGCCGCAACGGCTATACCTTCTTTCAGCCCTCTATGAATATTCAGGCACAGAGTCAGCTGCAGCTGAATAACGATCTCTGGCAGGCGCTGGATAATGATGAGCTGCGCCTGTTCTACCAGCCAAAATTCTGCGCCCCGCGCGGTCCGATCCTCGGTTTTGAGGCGCTGCTGCGCTGGCAGCATCCGCAGCACGGCCTGCTGTCGCCCGACAAATTCCTGCCGATGGCGGAAAAGACCGGGATGATTGTCAATATCGGCAACTGGGTGATTCAGGAAGCCTGCCGCCAGCTGCGCCTGTGGCATCTTCAGGGGCACCCGCACTGGTCGGTGGCGGTTAACCTCTCGGCGTTGCAGTTTGAGCAGTCGAATCTGGTGGAGACGGTGGTTGAGGCGTTGGCAAAACATCAGATTCCGGCCGAGCTGCTGACCCTGGAGGTGACAGAAACCACCGCGATGCGCGATCCCGATGAGAGCGTGCGTATCCTGACCGAGCTGACCCGGCTGGGCGTGAAAGCCTCGATTGATGATTTCGGCACCGGTTACTCGAGCCTGCTCTATCTGAAGCGATTACCGGCCAGCGAACTGAAGATCGACCGGGCCTTTGTGAACGAGCTGCAGCATCAGAAAGAGGATGCCACCATCGTGTCGGCCATCGTGGCGCTGGCGCAGTCGCTGCAACTCAAAGTGGTGGCTGAAGGGGTAGAAACCGCCGAACAGCAGGCATTTCTGACCAGTTTGGGCTGCAATACGCTGCAGGGCTATCTGCTGGGCAAGCCGGTTCCGCCGGAGCGGGTGCCGGAGCTGACCGACTTTGTCGCGGCAGAAACTGAAGAAACGGTGGCCAGCACGGGCCTGATTGCGGATGTCGATCGGCCGCTGACGCCCGAGGTGGCAGCGGTCTGACGCGCGCGTCGGGGCTGAAAAAGCGTCCCGTGCGCGTTGCATCAGTGCAATGGGGCTGTATAAGCGGTTCATGCCGCCTGTCATTGGCCGCCGCGCGTGGTAAAGTCACGCGGTCAGACAAGGAGAGATGAGCCGTGGCGAAATACCAGCGATTGATGGATGAGATTCAGCAGCAGATAGAGGCCGGCATCTGGCTGCCGGGTACACGCTTACCCTCATTGCGCCAGCAGGTGGCGCAGCAGGGCGTCAGCCTGATGACGGTGCTGCACGCCTATGAGCTGCTGGAGAGCCAGGGCTGGATCGTCTCCCGTCCCCAGTCGGGATACTACGTCGCACCCCGCGCGCTGGCACCCGCGCCCATGAGCGTGGCGATCAGCGAGCAGGTGGATATCAACGACTTTGTATTTGATGTCCTGCAGGCAACGCGCGATCCGGCGATTGTGCCGTTTGGCTCCGCCTTTCCCGACCCCGCGCTGTTTCCGCAGCGTCAGCTGATGCGCTCGCTGGCGAATGTCTCCCATCACCTCACGCCAACCGATGCGCTGCATAACCTGCCGCCCGGTAACGCCACGCTGCGACAGCTGCTGGCGCAGCGCTATGCGCGTCAGGGCATCACGCTGTCACCGGATGAAATTGTCATCACCAGCGGGGCGCTGGAGGCGCTGAATCTCAGCCTGCAATCCCTTACCGAGCCGGGCGACTACGTGGTGATTGAGCATCCCGGTTTTTATGGCGCGCTGCAGGCGATTGAGCGGCTCAAGCTGAAAGCGCTGGCGATCCCGGTGGATGCAAAACAGGGCATCGATCTCGTCCAGCTGGAGGAGGCGCTGCAGCGCTGGCCGGTAAAAGCCTGCTGGCTGATGACCACCCTGCAGAACCCGCTCAGCGTCACCCTGACCCCGGAACGCAAACAGCAACTGGTGGCGCTGCTGGCGCGCTATCAGGTGCCGATGATTGAAGATGATGTCTATGCCGAACTCTGGACAGGCGATGTCGCGCCGCTGCCGGCCAAAGCCTGGGATCGTCAGGGCAACGTGCTGCACTGTGGGTCATTTTCAAAATCGCTGGTGGCGGGATTTCGCGTTGGCTGGGTGGCGGCGGGACAGCATGCGCAGCGCATTCAGCGGCTGCAACTGATGAGCACGCTCTCGACCAGCGCGCCCATGCAGCTGGCGCTGGCGGATTTTCTGGCGACACGGCGTTATGACACCCACCTGAAGCGCCTGCGGCAGATCCTGGCGAAGCGACAGCAGATGGTGCGCCAGGCGCTCCTGAAGGTGCTGCCACCCCAGGCCACACTCAGCGAGGCGCTCGGCGGTTATTTTCTCTGGGTGACGCTGCCGGAGCGGATCAATACCACCCGGCTTTATCAGCGCGCGCTGGCACAGGGGATCAGTATTGCACCGGGACAGTTATTTTCGGCAGGCGAGCAGTTCAGTCACTGCTTCAGGCTGAATACCGCCTGGCCGTGGGACAGCCGGGCCGAGGCGGCAATCGAAACGCTGGGTCGGTTAATGGCGGAAAGCGGGGCAGATTAAACCCGCGCCGCTTCCTGATGGCCCCAGGTCAGGTAGTAGACATCATAAAAATCGACTTCGCCTTTTTGCGACAGCAGACGCTGGATGCCGCTCTTCACCCGTTCCGGCGTCTCAGGCAGCGACAGAATCCGCGAAACGGCCTGCTCGCGCACCGGCTGAACGTAATACCATTCACCGTTGTAGCAGACGCGCAGATCGAGTGCGTCGATATCCTCAAAGCGATATTTCGGGTTGATGTCCATCAGCATCAGCAGGCTCATCACCAGGACAAAGATGGTCGCAAACCAGAAGGCGGGCCAGCCGAGCATCTCGGTCGTGAAAATCAGCGCAACGCACAGGCCATAGCACAGGTACATCACCGCCCAGAGGCCGGGATGGTTTTTCAGAAACGAGAGGCTGAAGCGCGGCAAATTGTCGCGACGTTCTTCGCGGTTAAGCGTGGCGATCTCGTCAATCAGGATTTGTTTAATAGCGTCCATTGGTTACCTCTCTGTGATCTGCTAGCGATTAGAACAGATAACAGTCAAGGATATCAGAAACAGATCTGTGCGATTTTTATATAACAGTTGAACCGTGACCAGAGTCCTGCTCCGGGCGGCCTGACATTTTGCAACATTTTACCGTAGTCAGAACCGCTTCCCGTGGTGGTGCAGGGCGGGTAACACCCTGTAGTTAACGCCGCATTTGGCTTTAGTCAGCAATATCAGTCAATTATCTCAATTCTGTCGCCTGGCGCACATTGCATTATGGCGCAGGTTTGCCACACTGATAAAAAAGCGGAGAACCTGCATGCGTACCCCATCCTCCAGTCTGTTATTGATGATGTCTTTTGCCGCTGGCACCTTTTCGGCCGGGGCGTCTGACAATCCTCAGCACCTGATGCTCGCCATTCCGTCGGGCGGCGTGCCGAATAACCCGTTACCTCTGATTATCTGGCCACGCGTGGTGCCGGAAGAGGAGGAGATCGCCGCATGGTTTGAGAAAACCTTCGAAGAAAACGGCTGGCCACCCGCCTGGCGCTATCCGATTTTTCCTTACACCCACTACCACCCCAACACCCATGAGCTGCTGGGTGTGGCTGAAGGCTGGGCGGAAGTGCTGTTTGGCGGTGACAGTGGCCGGATGGTGACGCTGCGCGCCGGCGATGCGGTGCTGATCCCGGCAGGCGTCGGCCACCGGCAGGTCAGCGCCAGTGAAGACTTTATGGTTGTCGGAGCCTATCCGCGTGGCATGTCGCCCGAGACACTGCGCGATGAGCCAGCGAAACTGAAAATGGCGCAGGAGCAGGTGAAAAAAGTGCCTCTGCCGACCCAGGATCCCTTCACCGGTAAAGAGGGCGCACTGACAGAAATCTGGCAGCCGATTGCCGCCATGCAGCCGCAGCCATAAGGGAAGGTGCATCAGACACGCTGCTGAATAACGACGCGCGAGCCCGTCTCGCGCTTTTCCCCCCCTCTTCCCGGAATCCCGCTCTGCGCCTTAACCGCGCGCGCTCGCCCCGATCGCGACACCATTGAACATTTGCTCGCCGCTGCCGATAACTCCCCTGTTAAGATTAGTTATTCTTCTTAATACACTTGTCTTCACAGCCCATTTCCGCTGTAGTCTCCGCAGATGTATTAAGAACATTCCTAAGCCATGACCAGGCTACCGAGCAGCAGGCAAATAACAATGGATAATAACTCTGATGTCATCTATCGCATGCTGGTACAAAGCGTGATCGACTACGCGATCGCCATGCTCAAACCGGACGGAACCGTCGCCAGCTGGAATGAAGGCGGGCTGAACGTTCTGGGTTACAGGCCAGAAGAAATTATGGGTCAGCATGCCGCCGTGTTTTACAACGAAGAGGATCGTCGTCGCGGCCTGCCGCAGCGGGAACTCGATATTGCCGCCACCGTGGGACGTTATGATTACGAAGGCTGGCGCTGCCGTAAAGATGGCAGCACCTTCTGGGCGCATGTGGTGATCTATCCCATCCGCAATGATGTGGCGCAGCTGGTTGGCTTCGCTGTGGTCTGCCGCGACTGTACCCGGCAGCAGGAGCAGCAGCGCAAAGAGCGGGAACAGGAGGCGCGCTTCCGTCTGCTGGTGGAGGGCGTTACCGATTACGCCATCTATATGCTGGATATCGACGGCAACGTCGTGAACTGGAACGCCGGCGCCCAGCGCGCCAAAGGCTATGTAGCCGAAGAGATTGTCGGCCAGCATTTTTCCCGCTTCTACAGCGCGCAGGATCGTCTGAATCACGTTCCCAGCCAGAACCTGCAGATCGCCTATCGCACCGGCCGGTTTGAAGATGAGGGCTGGCGCTACCGCAAAGATGGCAGCGCCTTCTGGGCGCACGTGGTGATCGACACGATTCGTGACGATCAGGGTAAGCTGCTGGGTTACGCCAAGATCACCCGCGACTGTACCGAACAGCAGCGCGTACGCAATGAGCAGCGCGAGCAGGAGCGACGCTTCCGGCTGCTGGTGGAGGGCGTCACGGATTACGCCATCTATATGCTGGATATTGACGGCGTGGTGGTGAACTGGAACGCCGGTGCCGAGCGCGCCAAAGGTTACCGGGCGGAAGAGGTCGTGGGTCAGCACTTCTCGCTGTTTTACAGCGCTCAGGAGCGGCTGAACAGAACGCCGGAAGCCAACCTCGGCATTGCGCTGAAAACCGGCCGCTTCGAAGATGAGGGGTGGCGCTACCGCAAAGATGGCAGCGCCTTCTGGGCGCATGTGGTGATCGACGCGATCCACGACGATGACGGCAAGCTGATCGGCTTCGCCAAGATTACCCGCGACCGGACGGAACGCCGTGAGCAGGAGCAGCAGGTGCTGCGCGCCCGCGATCTGGCGGAAGCCCAGAGTACCCAGAAAACGGCGCTCTCCCGCTTTCTGGATAACATCATCGCCAACATCCCCTCCTGCGTGATTGTCGAAGATGCCATTACCCGTGAGATTCTGCTGGTCAACGACCGTACTCAGCAGCTGTTTGGCCTGTCGAAATCGCTGATCGTCAACAAACGGCCGCACGAGTGTATGTCGCCTGAGTTAAGCGACTATTTCAACAATCTGGCGGATGTGGCGCTGCGCAGCGAGGGGATGCATGAGCGTGAACAGCTGCTGATGACCGCCAGCGGTGAGCGCATCCTGCACACCCGCGCCACCGCGATTAATGGTCAGGATGCACGGCGTAACTATCTGATGCTGCTGGTGGAAGATGTGACCGACCAGCGCGCCGCAGATGCCCGCATTCACCACATGGCGCACCATGACAACCTCACCAGCCTGCCGAACCGTATCCTGTTCCGCCAGCGCCTGAGTGAAGCGCTGCGCAACGCCGGTCAGACGCCGCGTCAGACCGCCGCGCTCTGCCTGGATCTGGACAATTTCAAGAATGTGAACGATGCGCTGGGCCACCAGATTGGCGATGAGCTGCTGCGCAGCGTGGCGAAGCGGCTGCGCAACGTGCTGCGCGATCAGGATACCCTGGCGCGTATTGGCGGTGATGAGTTCGCCATCGTGCTGCCGTCGGTTGCCAGCGGCGACGAGGCGAGCGTGGTCGCGCAGCGGCTGATCGAGGCCATTCGTCCGCCGGTCAACATCGAAGGTCATAACCTCTCGGTCGGGCTCAGCGTCGGTATTGCGCTCAGCACCACCATCACCAACACGCCGGAACAGCTGCTGCGCTGTGCCGACATGGCGCTGTATGAGGCCAAACGCAACGGCCGTAACCGCTTTGAACACTTCACGCTGGAGATGGACGACGTGGCACGCAGCCGCCGCCTGATTGAAAATGACCTGCGCGATGCGATCAGCGGCGGGCATCTGCGGCTCTACTACCAGCCCATCACCAATGGCGACCACCACACCATCATTGGCTATGAAGCGCTGATGCGCTGGCATCATCCGATCCGTGGCCTGATCATGCCCAATGACTTCATTCCGATTGCGGAAGAGACCGGCCTGATTCATATGCTGGGCGCGTTTGCGCTCTATGAAGCCTGCCGCGAAGCGGCGAGCTGGGAAGGCAATCAGTCGGTGTCGGTTAACCTCTCACCGCTGCAGTTTAAAAACAGCTCGCTGGTGCCGGTGGTAGAGGGCGCATTGCAGGAGTCCGGGCTGGATCCGGCGCGGCTGGAGGTGGAGATCACCGAATCGGTGCTGCTGGATGATTCGCTGGGAAATATCCGTACCCTGCAGAATCTCAAGGCGCTGGGCGTGCAGATTGCGCTGGATGATTTTGGTACCGGCTATTCGTCGCTGAGCTATCTGCGATCCTTCCCGTTCGACAAAATCAAAATCGACAAATCCTTTATTAACGACATGGGGGACAGCCGTGAGGCGCTGGCGATTATCCGGGCCATTACCGGCATGAGTCGCAGTCTGGATATCCAGATTACGGCCGAGGGGGTGGAGAGCGATGAGCAGTTTATGAAGCTGCGCGATGAGGGCTGTACGCTGTTCCAGGGCTTCCTGTTCGGGCGTCCTCAGCCGTCGGAACTGCGGCTGAAAACGCTGGGTCAGTCGTAAAGGCCATGCTGCTGAACCGGCGCATGGCTGAGGTTGTCGCGGATGCGGCGCACCGATTCGCGCACCACCAGCCGGCCATTCAGTAGCAGGGTGCCGGCCGGGGTGGCAGGATTAAGTCGCATCTCCTGCAGCACTTTCACGGCGGCGGCCCCCAGCTCATCACGCGGCACCTGCACTGAGGTCAGGGGAATATCGTGGATGGCGGCCAGGTTAAAGCCATCCATGCTCATGACCGAAATATCCTGCGGCACCCGCAGGCCCGCCTGCTCCAGCGCGCTGACCGCACCTGCGGCAATGTAATCACCGCTGGCCAGAATGGCGGTCGGGCGCAGCACGTCCGGGCAGTGGCGCAGATATTCACCGAGCCGTTCCGCCGCTTCATTGCTGCTGAAGCTGTTCAGCGTCAGCAGATGCTGACGGCTGTCGAAGCGCAGATTCATCGCATGCCAGGCGTCACGCACGCCCTGCAGCCGCTGCTCCATGGTGTAGCGGCGCAGGCAGTGCAGCGACAGGATCTGCCGGTGCCCCTGCTCAAACAGGTAGCGGGCTGAAAACTCCCCAATCAGCTGATGATCCGGCGAAACCGAAGGCAGCCGCATACGGCGATCGCGGGCGTTAATCAGCACGCAGGGTTTGTTCATCTCCGCCGCCAGCTGATGAATGTGCTCATCATCAATGCCGATCAGTATTGCCGCTTCGGTCTGCTGCATCTTGTCGATAAACAGCGCCGCGTCACTCTCCACCTCTTCCAGCGGAGAGTAGCGCAGCCGTACCTCGTGCGGCTCCACCGCCTGGCTTATCCCCTGAATCACTTTGTAGTAGAAGATGTCACTGCGCACGTCGAAGGCACGCGGCGGCGCGAAGACCATCAGATTATTCAGCAGCAGGCGACCGCTGTGCAGGTTATCCAGCACACCCTGCTGCTGCGCCACGGCCATCACCTTGTCGCGGGTGGCGGGGCGGGTATTGGCTTTGCCCGCCAGTACCCGTGACACCGTGCTGATCGAAACGCCGCTCAGCGCCGCAATTTCGCTTACTTTCAGCCTTTGTTTCATTCTGTGATCGCCTTCAAATCTGCCAGTGAAAAATTTTTCATAACCTGCTGAATCGCGTCAGATGGGCGTTTCAGTGTCATTTCCTGCCGGTAATCAGCCTGCCATGAAAAGAGTTGCAAAAAAGAGGCTGTACCCACGTTTCGCACTTTTCTAAGTTCGCTAAAAGGACACGCGGTACGCCAGCAGGCGGTGTGATTTATCAATGGAAATCAGGAGTGGCACTATGAGCCTCGAATCGACAACCAAACCCGTCAGTGCTTCACGCACGGTGCGCGTGATTAAAAATTTACGCTGGTGGATGCTGGGGATGTTCCTGCTGGGTGTGACCGTTAACTACATCACCCGCAACTCACTCGGCATTCTGGCACCGGAACTCAAAACCAGCCTCAACATGAGTACCGAACAGTACTCCTGGGTGGTGGCGGCGTTCCAGCTGGCCTACACCCTGTTTCAGCCGGTCTGCGGCTGGCTGATCGATGTGATCGGCCTGAAAATGGGCTTCCTGATCTGTGCGCTGGTCTGGTCGGTCACCTGTCTGCTGCACGCCGGGGCCGGAAGCTGGCTGCATCTGGCGCTGCTGCGCTTTGTCATGGGGGCGTCTGAAGCGGCCGCCACGCCAGCCAACGCCAAAGCGATTGGTGACTGGTTCCCGAAAAAAGAGCGGCCGGTGGCAGCAGGCTGGGCGGGCGTCGGCTTCTCCATCGGGGCGATGCTGGCACCGCCCATCATCTACGTTTCCCACATCAACTTTGGCTGGCAGGGTGCCTTCCTGCTGACAGGCAGCCTGGGGCTGCTGTGGGTGCTCTTCTGGTGGTGGGGCTATCACGCTCCGCAGAGCCATCCGCGCCTTTCTGCTGAGGAGCGCGATTTTATCAATCAGGACAACGAAGCCATCGGCGAGAAGCTGCCGTTCTTCAAAGCGCTGAAAGTGATTGGTAAAGAGAAGAAGTTTTACGGTATTGCGATTCCGGCCTTTCTGGCTGAACCCGCCTGGGCGGTGCTGAGCTTCTGGGTGCCGCTCTATCTCGCCAATGAGCGCGGCATGGATCTGAAGCAGATCGTGATGTTTGCCTGGCTGCCGTTTCTCGCAGCTGACCTTGGCAGCGTCGCCAGCGGTTATCTCACCCGCATTTATGTGCGCTGGTTCGGTTTTACCCGCGTCAACTCGATTGTCGCCAGTTCGGTGACGGGCGCGCTGTTAATGGTTTCGCTGGCGCTGATGACGCTGGTGAAAGATCCCCTGCTGGCTATCGCGCTCATCTCCATCGGGGGCTTCGGGCATCAGGTCATCTCCTGCATGCTCAGTGCGCTGGTGGTAGAGCGGTTCGATCGCCGTCAGATGGCGACGGTCAACGGCATGCGCGGCTCCTGCGCCTGGATTGCCAGCTTTATCTTCTCGCTGATTATCGGCGTCACCGCCGACACCATCGGCTTTAATCCGCTGTTTGTGGCGATGGGCTTTTTTGACCTGATTGGTGCCGTTTTCCTGGTGATGCTGATCGCCGAACGACGCCAGCGCCCGGCTAACCCATAAGGATATCGAGATGAAAACCCTGAAGAACTGGACGCTGCATCAGCAGGCCGACCACTTTGTTGAACTCAAGGTCGAAGAGCGGCATCACCTGCGGCTTTACGTGCTGGAGGAGAAGCTGATGCGCGTTCTGCTGAAGCGCGATGGCGAGCTGGCGCTGGACCGCACCTGGAGCATTGCGCCGGTTACGGATGTGCCCTGGCAGGGACGGGATCGTGAGGCGCTGGACGGCTTTACGCTGCCGCCCTTTCAGGTTGAGCACGATGCCCAGCAGCTGCGCCTCAGCACGTCACGGCTGCGGGTTACGGTGCATCAGCCGCTCTGCCTGAGCTGGGAGCAGTTTGATGGTGAGAGCTGGCAGCCGCTCACCGCCGACCGTCACACCGGCGCCTATCTGCTCAATGCGCACGGGGATGGGGTGGAGCACTATCAGCGTCGTCAGCCCCAGGATCGGGTTTACGGTCTGGGCGAGAAGAGCGGCGACCTGAACCGCGTCAACCGGCGCTTTGAGATGCGCAACCTCGACGCGATGGGCTACAACGCCGCCAGCACCGACCCGCTCTATAAACATATTCCCTTTACCCTGACGCAGCGCGATGGCGTCAGCTTCGGTTTGTTTTATGACAACCTCAGCAGCAGCTGGCTGGATCTCGGTAACGAACTGGATAACTACCATCTGCCTTACCGCCGCTACCGCGCTGAGGCGGGCGACCTTGATTACTATATGATGCTGGGCCCGACGCTGCTCGACGTCACCAAAGCCTTTGTCCGCCTGACCGGACGGACACTGTTTCAGCCGAAATGGAGCCTGGGCTACAGCGGCTCGACCATGCACTACACCGACGCGCCGGATGCGCAGCAGCAGCTGCAATCCTTTATCCGCCTGTGTCACGAGCATGAGATCCCCTGCGACTCGTTCCAGCTCTCTTCCGGCTATACCTCGATCAATAACAAGCGCTACGTGTTCCACTGGAACTATGACAAAGTCCCGAATCCCGACGGCCTGAGCGCGGCGTTTCACGATGCCGGGATGAAGCTGGCGGCTAACATCAAGCCCTGTCTGTTGCAGGATCACCCGCGCTATCAGGAAGTGGCGGCCCGGGGGCTGTTTATTCGGGACTCTGAGCAGGATCGCCCTGAGCGCTCGGTGTTCTGGGATGATGAGGGCTCGCACCTCGATTTTACCCATCCGGAAGCGGTGCGCTGGTGGCAGGAGAACGTCACCCGGCAGCTGCTGGAAAAGGGTATCGACGCCACCTGGAACGACAATAACGAATATGAGGTGTGGGATGGCGAAGCACGCTGTCACGGCTTTGGTCAGCCGATCGCCATCAAGCATATCCGGCCGGTGATGCCGCTGCTGATGATGCGCGCCTCCATGGAAGCGCAGCAGCAGTTCGCCCCGAACAAGCGTCCCTATCTCATCTCGCGTTCCGGCTGCGCCGGGATGCAGCGTTACGTGCAGACCTGGAGCGGGGATAACCGCACCAGCTGGCAAACCCTGCGCTACAACATCCGCATGGGGCTGGGCATGAGCCTGTCGGGGCTGTTTAACGTCGGACACGATGTCGGCGGATTCTCGGGCGATAAGCCCGATGCCGAGCTGTTTGTGCGCTGGGTCCAGAATGGCGTGATGCATCCGCGCTTTACCATTCACTCATGGAATGATGACCACACGGTGAACGAACCCTGGATGTACCCGGAGGTGACGCCGATGATCCGCGAGGCGATCCGGCTGCGCTATCGTCTGATGCCTTATCTCTACACGCTGGCCTGGCTGGCCAGTTCGGAAGATGAGCCGATGCTGCGTCCGACCTTCCTCGACCACGAGCAGGACCCGCGAACCTATGAGGAGTGTGATGATTTTATGCTGGGTCGCGATCTGCTGGTCGCCAGCGTGGTGGAGCAGGGCGCGCGCAGCCGTCAGGTCTATCTGCCCCGTCATGCCGGTGGCTGGTATGACTGGCACAGCGGCAGGGCGTTTGCAGGCGGCGAGACGATCACACTGGATGCGCCGCTCGATCGGCTGCCTTTGCTGGTGCGGGCCGGTGCGGTCATTCCGCTGGGTGAGTGTGAAAGCACGACCGATGCGCGGCGCGACACGGTGCGGCAGTGGCAGATATGGCCTGCACCTGAAGGGGTAACAACGCAGGGGCAAACCTTTGACGATGATGGTGAGAGTCACGGCTGGCAGCAGGGGAACGCCCTGTGGCTCAGCTGGACGTTGTGCAGCAGCGCCACGCGCATCGATCTGACGGTGGAAAAACGCGGTGATTATCAGCCTGCCTGGCAGGAGATCGCGCTGTTACTGCCTGCGGGTGAAGATCGTGAACTGTGGGTGAATGGCGAGAAAGCGGCGAGTTACCGGTTGCAGTAGCTGTGTTGAGGTGGCAAAGCCGAATCAATCAGTTTCTGCACAGCAACGCTAAAGTTCAGCTGGCAGGGAACAGGGTCAGAGGAGGAAAGCGTCCCGCGCCAGGGATGGCGCGGGCCGAGCGTGCCAGGGATGGCGGCTTTTGCGTCTTTCCGATCTGACCCTGTTCCCTGTGAAAGCACGATCTCACAGCGACCCGGTCTTCTGACTCCGTGGTCCCTACAGAGATTACTCTGCGTGGTTCTCGGTGCTCATGCGGCCCAGATCTTTGTCGACCAGGAAGAGACCGTTGCCGCTGTTGCTGACCAGCGCCAGTTTATCCAGCACGGTTTTGAACAGCTTCTCTTCTTCGTGCTGCTCGGCAACATACCACTGCAGGAAGTTGAAGGTGGAGTAATCCTGTGAGGTCATGGCGGCATGTGCCAGCTCATTGATTTTACGGGTGATAAGCTGCTCGTGCTCCAGCGCCTGCTCCAGGATCTCATTGAGTGAGTTGAAGGAAACCGGCGGTGCCGCGATGGTTCCCAGGACCGGCATTGCGCCGGTGTCGCTCAGGTAGTCAAACAGACGCTGCATGTGCTGCATCTCTTCACGTGAGTGCATTTTCAGGAAGGACGCGGCGCCTTCAAAGCCTTTGTCACAGCACCAGGCACTCATTTGCAGATAAAGATTGGCAGAGAAAAATTCCAGGTTCAGCTGGTCGTTTAAACGTCCAGTCATTTCAGCAGTCAGCATGGCCGAGTCCTTTTTACGAAGATGTTAATTAAACAGGCAGATGCGGCGAATTATGCATCAGATATGTTAGTAATGTGAAGCCTTTTTCGCAAAATGGGGAAATTTATCTGTTTGATTTAAATAGAATTATTCAGCAATTTGAATGCGACCAATTCTCATTTTGTATTACAGGTTATCGGCCTGAAACAGAGAGGATGGCACCACGCTAGTGCACCTGTACAGCATCCTGCTGGTGCAATCGCCCTGATGGCGGCATACGAGCGCGGCTACCGGATACGGCCAGCAGGCACGCATTCGCAGCGGAAACAAAATAAATTTCCGTGCAGTCGCGCATATCGCGGGGATGGGAGAGCCGGAGAGGCGAAACAGGGCAGGAATAAAGGCTGACTGCGTCAGCACTGGCATAAATCCTGCTTAGAACTCAGTTCCATATATTGAAACTTGCCCCGACAGGGAACAGGGGCAGGTCAGGTGATCAGGAGAAAATCATGTCAGATGAAACCCGCGTTACACCGATGAAAATGACGGCGACAAGAGGCAGTTATGTCGCGTTAATTTTTGCCATTCTGTTTTTTTCCGGGCTCTTTTATAACGTCGACGGTCTGAAATGGCTTGGCGCGTTTGATTTCACCACGCTGGGCGGCAGTTTTGGCACCATGAAAGATCCCGCCAGTAACACCTTTCTCGGCGCAGGCGGGCTGAGTGCCAAAGCCGGCTTCCTGTTCGCCCTGTCGCTGACGCCTACCGTCATGCTGGCGCTGGGCGTGCTGGAGATCTTTACCCACTACGGCGCGATTCGGGCGGCGCACAGGCTGCTGACGCCCTTACTCAGACCTCTGATGGGGCTGCCGGGGCATTGCGGGCTGGCACTCATCACCGACCTGCAAAGCACCGACGCGGGTGCAGCGTTAACGAAAGAGATGGCCGATCAGAAGCAGATCGGTAAGAAAGAGGTGGTGGTCATGAGCGCCTGGCAATATTCCGGGGCCGGGTTAATCAATAACTACTTCGCCATCGGTTCCGCACTCTTTGCCTCAATGACGCTGCCGATCATCATTCCGCTGTTAGTCATGTTCGCGCTGAAATTTGTCGGTGCGGCCATCACGCGCGCTGTGCTAAACAGTGTTTATAAGAAGGATTTTATCGATGGAAAATAAAAGCGTTACTGCCAGCAGCAATCCGTTTGACGTATTTGTTACCGGCGCACGGAAAGGTTTTCATATCGCCATCCACAACCTGATGCCGAATGTGGTGATGGCCTATGTGCTGGCGGAGGTGCTGAATCTGCTGGGCATCATGCAGTTCCTTGGCCATGTTTTTGCGCCGGTGATGGGGCTGTTCGGCTTGCCAGGTGAAGCGATCACGGTGCTGCTGACGGCCTGGCTCTCGTCGTCGGCGGGAACCGGCGTGGCGGTCAGCCTGCTGACCAAAGGGCTGCTGACCGGGGCAGATATCACCATCCTGGCGCCGGCGATTTTTCTGATGGGATCGCAACTGCAATATATGGGACGGCTGCTGGGTGTGGCCGATGTACCCAAAAAATACTGGCCGCTGCTGATGCTGGTCAGCATCATCAACGCGCTGATTGCCATGTCTGTTATGCGTCTGTTTATTCAGGAGTAACGTTTTGACTAAGGTACTGGAGCATTATCACACGCTGCATGAAATCCCGGAGCTCGGTTTTCAGGAGTTCAAAACCTCGGCCTATATCGCTGATCAGCTGGAGAAAGCGGGCCTGAAGGTGACGCGCAACATTAACAACACCACCGGTATCGTGGCGGAGATTGACAGCGGTGTCCCGGGGCCGGTGCTGGCGCTGCGGGCGGATATGGATGCACTGGGACACGTGATCGACGGTGTCCCCTGCGCGCGGCACACCTGCGGTCACGATGGTCACTCGTCGGTGGTGCTGACGGCGGCCGCGGCTCTGCTGCAGGAGGGCACAGTGAAACGTGGCCGGCTGAAGATCCTGTTTCAGCCCGCCGAGGAGCTGGGCGCCGGTGCGCTGTCGATGATCGAGGGGGGCGCGCTGGATGATGTAGAGATGATTCTGGGCTTCCATCTGCGTCCGCTGGAGGAGTGCGTCGTGGGGCAGGCGGTGCCTGCGGTGCTTTACTCCGCCTGCAGCACGCTGGAAGCGACGATTAAAGGCCAGCCTGCCCACGCGGCACGTCCGCATCTGGGCGTGAATGCGCTCGATGCCGCCGTTCAGGCGGTGCAGGCGGTCAACGCCCTGCATCTCTCTCCCGGCCTGACCTGGAGCGTTAAAGCGACCCGTTTCCTGTGTGACGCCGGGGTAACGAACTCGGTGCCGGATGAAGCCCGTGTGGTGTGGGATCTGCGCTCTCAGGAGAATGGACCGATGACCCAGCTCAAAGAGCAGGTCACGCGCGCTATTACCCACAGCGTGGCGGCGCTGGGGGCCAGCGCCGAGGTCCGGGTGCTGAAAGAGATGCCTGCGGCCGAGATCGATGATGAAGCCACGGCGGTGATCCGCGCCGCTATCGTTGAGGTACTGGGCGAAGCGGGTGCACTGCCGGCCCGCACGACGCCAGGCAGCGAGGACTTTTTCTACTATCCGGTGAAGCGTCCGGGAGTGAAAGCGGGGTTCTGGGGGCTGGGTACCAACCTGACGCCAGGACTGCACCATCCCGATATGCGATTTGACCTCAGCTCACTGGAGATCGGCGTGCAGATCTTCAAAGCCTGCGTCAGAAAGGTGCTGGGATAACGAAAACAGGGCGGGCGCGGGTCAGCCCCGCCCAGAGCCACTCTTCAGCGCGCTATCTCCGCTAAATCCCGCCCCTTCCCCTGTAGGCCGCGCGCGCAAAATATTGTATGCTATGCCGCCTTAAAGCTGACCAGGTAACCGGAATTCACGCCAATGTAACTTCGCGCTGACCCGCCAACGATAAAATATCGTCCTGGCACCGTTTACCCGCCGGTAAGGTTCTGCCGGCCACCGTGATTTATCAGCAGCGCCTGTGACCCGCGCTGCTCCATTGAGAAGAATTCATGTCTAATCCCTTTTTAGAAGAGGTGGCACGCCGCCGCACCTTCGCGATTATTTCGCATCCGGATGCCGGTAAAACCACGATTACCGAAAAAGTGCTGCTGTTCGGACAGGCTATCCAGACCGCCGGTACGGTAAAAGGCCGCGGCTCTAACCAGCACGCTAAGTCGGACTGGATGGAGATGGAGAAACAGCGTGGTATCTCCATTACGACCTCGGTGATGCAGTTCCCTTACCGTGACAGCCTGGTGAACCTGCTGGATACCCCAGGTCACGAAGATTTCTCGGAAGACACCTACCGCACCCTGACCGCCGTGGACTGCTGTCTGATGGTGATCGATGCCGCGAAAGGCGTCGAGGATCGTACCCGTAAGCTGATGGAAGTCACCCGCCTGCGCGATACGCCGATCCTTACCTTTATGAACAAACTTGACCGTGACATCCGCGATCCGATGGAGCTGCTGGATGAGGTGGAAAGCGAGCTGAAAATTGCCTGCGCACCGATCACCTGGCCGATTGGCTGCGGCAAGCTGTTCAAAGGGGTTTATCACCTCTACAAAGATGAGACCTATCTCTACCAGTCCGGTAAAGGGCACACCATTCAGGACGTGCGCATCGTGAAGGGGCTGAATAACCCGGAACTTGATAGCGCCGTCGGTGAAGATCTGGCGACGCAGCTGCGTGAAGAGCTGGAGCTGGTGCAGGGTGCCTCGCACGAGTTTGAGCAGGAAGCGTTCCTGAGCGGCGAACTCTCGCCGGTCTTCTTCGGCACCGCGCTGGGTAACTTTGGCGTGGATCATATGCTGGATGGCCTGGTCTCCTGGGCGCCGCGTCCGATGCCACGTCAGACCGACACCCGCACTGTAGAAGCACAGGAAGAGAAGTTCACCGGCTTTGTCTTTAAGATCCAGGCAAACATGGACCCGAAACACCGTGACCGCGTCGCCTTTATGCGTGTGGTTTCCGGGAAGTATGAAAAGGGGATGAAGCTGCGTCAGGTGCGAACTGGCAAAGATGTGATGATCTCCGATGCGCTGACCTTCATGGCGGGCGACCGTTCCCATGTGGAAGAAGCCTATCCTGGCGACATCATCGGCCTGCATAACCACGGCACCATTCAGATCGGCGACACCTTTACTCAGGGTGAAAATATGAAGTTCACCGGGATTCCGAACTTCGCGCCAGAACTGTTCCGCCGTATCCGCCTGCGCGATCCGCTGAAGCAGAAACAGCTGCTGAAAGGGCTGGTTCAGCTGTCGGAAGAGGGCGCCGTGCAGGTGTTCCGCCCGGTGCACAACAACGATCTGATCGTGGGTGCGGTCGGGGTGCTGCAGTTCGACGTGGTCGTCGCACGCCTGAAGAGCGAATATAACGTCGAAGCGATCTACGAAGCGATCAACGTCTCTACGGCGCGCTGGGTTGAGTGCGACGACGTGAAAAAGTTTGATGACTTCCAGCGTAAAAACGAAGTTAACCTGGCGCTCGATGGCGGCGATAATCTGACCTATATCGCGCCTACCATGGTCAACCTCAATATTACCCAGGAACGTTATCCGGACGTTCGTTTCCGCAAAACGCGCGAGCACTGATCGCGCTGTTTCCGGGCCATTCCAGCAGGGAATGGCCCTGTTTTCCCCGCTACAGACTCCTCCTAAAAACCCTGTTTTTCTGCTGTTTTAACGTGCGATCAACCAGTTAGCCAGGCAAATCGCAAAATGCCGACTATGATTATTCTATCGGACGGCGAAAGAGACTTCTCTTGTCCTTACGTCCTGTAACGCAGCGGCACCTGTGCTGCTGTTTCGCCCACAGTTTTGGGTGAGTTAACTGATAGAAGGAAGATATCGATGAACAAGACTAAGATTGCTAAAACCCTGATGGCTGCCATGATTGGCTCAACACTGATCAGCGGCAGCGCCCTGGCTGACGAATCACTTTCTCAGAAAGCGTCTCAGACTGCCGACAGCGCGGGTTCGAAAATCGATAGTTCTATGAAAAAAGTCGATGGTTATATGGATGACAGCGGCATCACCGCCAAAGCCAAAGCGGCACTGGTGGATGACGACGCCATTAAAAGCACGGATATCTCGGTAAAAACGCATCAGGGCGTCGTGACCTTAAGCGGTTTCGTCACCTCACAGGATCAGGCTGAAAAGGCTGTGGCTGTGGTGCAGAAAATCGAAGGTGTTAAATCCGTCAGCGACAAACTACACGTCAGAGACAGCAAAACCACTTCTGTGAAAGGTTATGCGGGCGATGCCGCAACGACCAGCGAAATTAAAGCTAAGCTATTAGCGGATGACATTGTTCCGTCGCGCAACGTTAAAGTTGAAACCACCGACGGCGTTGTTCAGCTTTCAGGGCATGTGGCGAGTAAGGCACAGTCAGACCGTGCTGAAAGCATCGCTAAAGCCATTGAAGGCGTGAAAAGCGTTAAGAATGACCTGACGGTTAAATCTTAATGGCTGCAGTGCGGTCACGGTTGTGGCCGCACGAATAAAAGAGACCCATCCGGGGATGAAATAAGCAGTTCGAATTTAAATAGGGTAAGGAGAGGCTTATGTTTCGTTGGGGCATTATTTTTCTGGTGATCGCACTGATTGCTGCAGCGTTAGGTTTTGGCGGTTTAGCGGGTACAGCAGCATGGGCAGCTAAAGTTGTCTTCGTTGTTGGTATTATCCTGTTCCTCATCAGCCTGTTTACCGGCCGTAAAAAGCTTTAGCCGATGAGTCCTGCAGTGTAATGCAACGCAAAGCATAGAGCGGAGACCAGTCATCGTCAGCGACAGACGTGAAGAGAGGGACACCTTCATATCGCGACGGTGGTAAGCCTGCCTGGCAGGTTTACCGGTTAAAGGAATAGAGGACTGGTTCTCCGGAATGCTGCCGCTGCAAGCGGATTGCTCCCCCAGCCTGCCCGGAGCCCTTCTGAGGTTCGCACAGTGGGTATACGCATTCCTGTCACGCTTGGTGCCATTGAACCTCTGGCACTGATCCCCTTTAAATCGCAGAAGATTGCCCTGGTGTGTGAAGGCGGCGGTCAGCGCGGTATTTTTACCGCCGGTGTTTTGGATGAGTTTCAGCGCGCCCGATTTAACCCGTTTCATCTGATGCTTGGCACCTCTGCCGGTGCACAAAATCTCTCTGCCTATGTCTGTGGTCAGCCCGGCTATGCGCGGCGCGTCATTACCCGATATACCACCAGCAAACTCTTTTTCGATCCGCTGCGCTTTGTGCGCGGGGGAAATCTGATCGATCTCGACTGGCTGATTGAGATTACCCGCAGTGAATTTCCGCTGGCGATGAGCAGTGCAGAGCAGATGTTCTCCAGCGGCCGCGAATTTTATATGTGCGCCTGCCGCAGTGACGATTACACCCCTAGCTACTTTACGCCCACTGCCGACAACTGGCTGGATCTGATCAAAGCCTCCAGCGCTATCCCCGGCTTTTACCGGCTGGGGGTCAATCTGGAGGGGATCAGCTATCTCGACGGCGGCATCAGCGATGCCATTCCGGTGCGGGAGGCGGCCCGTCGCGGGGCTGACACCATCGTGGTGATCCGCACCGTGCCGTCGCAGATGTTCTACACGCCGAAATGGTTCAGGCGGATGGAGCGCTGGCTCAGTACCGGCGCGTTGCAGCCAATGGTGAATGTGGTCAACCGGCACGAGCAGAGCTATCGGGAAATTCAGCAGTTCATTGAGAATCCCCCCGATGATTTGCGTATCATCGAAATCTTTCCGCCGCATGCGCTGGCCAGCAGTGCGCTTGGCAGCCGCATCAGCTCACTGAATCAGGATTATCATCTGGGACGGCGCTGCGGCCGCTATTTCCTCGCGACGCTGGGGCAGTGGCTGAGCGATGCGGAACCGCTGACCTCGCCGCGCATCGTCACGCCCGCTGCCCCGGTGGCGAACGCGCCCGATACCCGCCAGATTATCACGCCGCCGCTGGCGGATAACGATGAGCATTACGACAAAGGATCGCTGGCATGAAGTTTATCGACACGCACTGCCACTTCGACTTTCCGCCGTTTGAGGGGGACATTTCCGCCAGCCTGGCGCGCGCCGCTGAGGCGGGCGTGGAGAAGATCATCGTTCCGGCGATTGATGCCAGCCGCTTTGAGCGGGTCTCTGCGCTGGCCGCAGCGCATCCGGCCTTATATGCCGCGCTGGGGCTGCATCCGATTGTGATCGAAGCGCATCAGGCCTCCCATCTCGACCAGCTTGAAACGCTGCTGCAACAGCGACCGCGTAAGCTGGTGGCGATCGGCGAGATCGGGCTGGATCTCTATCGCGACGATCCGCAGTTTGATAAGCAGCAGCGCTTTCTTGAGGCGCAGCTTAAGCTGGCGAAAACCTATCAGTTGCCGGTGATCCTGCATTCACGGCGCACGCATGACAAACTCGCGCAGATCCTGCGTCGTCACGATCTGCCGCGCCGTGGCGTGGTGCATGGTTTTGCTGGCAGCCTGCAGCAGGCGCAGGCTTTTATCCGGCTGGGCTATGCGATTGGCGTTGGCGGCACCATTACCTATGAGCGCGCCAGCAAAACCCGTCAGACCGTGGCGCAGCTGCCACTCTCTTCGCTGCTGCTGGAAACCGATGCCCCTGATATGCCGCTGCAGGGCTTTCAGGGCCAGCCCAATCGTCCTGAACGGGCGCGTCGGGTGTGGGAGGTGCTCTGCAGCCTGCGTGACGAGTCACCTGAAGAAATTGCCGATGCCCTGTGGCACAACAGCCAGCAGCTGTTCCGGCTCGATCCCGCCTTTCCGGCGCTGCGCCCATAAATGTGATAATAGTAACATCGCATCGCGTGACGTATAATGGCCATTAATCCGCGTTATCTGCGATTTTTGTCACAGCCTGCGTGGTAATTTTGCACCAATTTCTTATTTCTATGTGACTGCTGGCACATATCAGGCCGCTTCAGAGTGTTATTATTATAACATTCCGCCGGCGAGCCGGTGGGTTGCACCCCGATTCTTTGGAGAGCCTCATGACCGATATCAAACACCTCGCCCTGCGCGCCCTGAAACTGATGGATTTGACCACCCTGAATGAGGACGACACCGATGCAAAAGTGATCGCCCTGTGCCATCAGGCCAAATCCCCGGCTGGCAACACCGCCGCAATCTGCATCTATCCGCGTTTTATTCCGATTGCGCGTAAAACGCTGCGCGAGCAGGGCACGCCGGAGATTCGTATCGCCACGGTGACGAACTTCCCGCACGGCAATGATGACATCGACATTGCGCTGGCCGAGACCCGTGCCGCAATCGCCTACGGTGCCGATGAAGTGGATGTGGTGTTCCCCTATCGCGCGCTGATCGCCGGGAACAGTCAGGTCGGCTTCGATCTGGTCAAAGCCTGTAAAACGGCCTGTGCAGAAGCGAATGTGCTGCTGAAAGTGATCATCGAAACCGGTGAGCTGAAGCAGGAAGCGCTGATTCGTCAGGCGTCAGAAATCGCCATCGACGCCGGTGCCGACTTTATCAAAACCTCTACCGGCAAAGTGCCGGTCAACGCGACGCCCGAAGTGGCGCAGATCATGATGAATGTGATCCGGGATAAAGGCGTCAGTGAGCAGGTTGGCTTTAAACCTGCGGGCGGCGTGCGCACCGCGGAAGATGCCGCAATCTATCTGCAAATGGCGGAAGAGACGCTGGGCGCCGACTGGGCCGATGCGCGCCATTTCCGCTTTGGTGCCTCCAGCCTGCTGGCGAGCCTGCTGAATACCCTGGGTCACGACAGCGACACCAGCAAAGCCGGTTACTGATCCTTCTGGCGGTCGCTGACCGCCTTTCCCCACCGCATCTTTTCTGAACCAGGGGGCTTTCGTGTTCCTGCCACAAGAAATTATTCGTAAAAAACGTGACGGCCATGCGCTGACTGAAGAGGAGATTCGCTTCTTCATCAACGGCGTGCGCGATAACAGCGTTTCGGAAGGCCAGATTGCTGCGCTGGCGATGACCATCTATTTTCACGATATGACCCTGCCTGAGCGGGTGGCGCTGACGATGGCGATGCGCGACTCCGGTACGGTGCTCAACTGGCAATCACTCCATCTCAACGGCCCGGTGGTGGACAAGCACTCTACCGGCGGCGTTGGCGATGTGACGTCACTGATGTTAGGACCGATGGTGGCGGCGTGCGGCGGCTATGTGCCGATGATCTCCGGGCGTGGATTGGGCCACACCGGGGGCACGCTGGATAAGCTGGAGGCGATTCCGGGCTTCGACATCTTCCCCAGCGATGACCGTTTTCGCGAGATCATTAAGCAGGTGGGTGTGGCGATTATCGGCCAGACCAGTTCGCTGGCCCCGGCGGACAAGCGTTTCTACGCCACGCGTGACATCACCGCCACCGTTGATTCCATTCCGCTGATCACCGCCTCGATTCTGGCGAAGAAGCTGGCCGAGGGACTGGATGCACTGGTGATGGATGTGAAAGTCGGCTCTGGCGCGTTTATGCCAACCTATGACGCTTCTGAGCAGCTGGCGCAGTCGATCGTGGGCGTCGCCAATGGCGCAGGCTGTCAGACCACAGCTTTGCTGACCGACATGAATCAGGTGCTCGCCTCCTCCGCAGGTAATGCGCTGGAAGTGCGTGAAGCGGTGCGTTTCCTCACTGGCGAGCAGCGCAATCCGCGCCTGCTCGAGGTGACGCTGGCGCTCTGCAGTGAAATGCTGATCTCCGGTAAACTGGCTGCCAGCGACGCCGAAGCGCGTCAGAAGCTGATGGCAGTGCTGGACAACGGCTGCGCGGCCGACTGCTTCGGGCGCATGGTTGCGGCTCAGCAGGGGCCGGCCGATTTTGTCAAACGCTACGACACCTATCTGCCACAGGCGATGCTGAGCAGACCGGTATATGCCGACCAGCCAGGCATCGTCAGCCGTATGGATACCCGTGCGCTGGGGCTGGCTGTGGTCGCGCTGGGCGGCGGACGTCAGCGTGCCAGCGACAGCATTGATTACAGCGTCGGCCTGAGCGACATGATCACCCTGGGCGAACGGGCCGACGCACAGCGTCCTCTGGCGATGATTCACGCCAGCAGCGAAGAGCAGTGGCTGCAGGCCGCCGCCGCGGTGAAAGCCGCGCTGGTGCTGGGTGACAGCGCCCCGGCTGAGACGCCGGTTGTCTATCGCCGTGTGAGCGATATCCGCTAACTGGCCCGTAACCCGTGCCAGCCGCGATGCATTCAGGTATACTGATCTGATCGCTTTTTTTTGACTTGTCACGCGCCAATGCGCAGGAGACTTGCATGAAACGTGCTTTTATTATGGTTCTCGATTCCTTTGGAATTGGCTCCAGTAAAGATGCCGATAAGTTCGGTGACGCAGGTTCAGATACCCTGGGTCACATCGCTGAAGCCTGTTTTAAAGGTGAAGCAGACAAGGGACGTAAAGGCCCTCTGCATCTGCCTAATCTTACCGCGCTGGGTCTGGGTAAAGCCGCGGAGCTGTCGACCGGTCGCTTCCCGGCCGGTCTGGACCCTGAGGCGACGATCACCGGCGCCTACGCCTACGCCAGCGAGCTGTCGTCGGGCAAAGATACGCCGTCAGGCCACTGGGAAATCGCCGGTGTGCCGGTACTGTTTGACTGGGGCTACTTCAGCGACAAAGAGAACAGCTTCCCGCAGGATTTGCTGGACAAGCTGGTGGAGCGCGCTGACCTGCCGGGCTACCTCGGAAACTGCCACTCATCAGGCACCGTGATCCTCGATCAGCTGGGTGAAGAGCATATGAAAACCGGCAAGCCGATTTTCTATACCTCGGCAGACTCGGTGTTCCAGATCGCCTGTCATGAAGAGACCTTTGGCCTCGACCGCCTTTATGCGCTGTGTGAAATCGCCCGTGAAGAGCTGACGGAAGGGGGCTATAACATCGGCCGCGTGATTGCCCGTCCGTTTGTGGGCGACAAAGCGGGGCAGTTTGAGCGCACCGGTAACCGTCACGACCTGGCGGTTGAGCCACCTTCAGCCACCATGCTGAAAAAGCTGGTGGATGAGAAAGGCGGCCATGTGATTTCAGTGGGTAAAATCGCCGATATCTATGCGGAGCAGGGCATTACCAAAAAGGTCAAAGCGACCGGTCTGGATGCGCTGTTTGACGCGACGATCCAGGAGATGAAAACGGCGCCGGATCAGGCGATTGTTTTCACCAACTTCGTTGATTTCGACTCCACCTGGGGGCATCGCCGCGATGTCGCCGGTTATGCTGGCGGCCTGGAGCTGTTTGACCGTCGCCTGCCTGAGCTGATGGAGCTGGTCGGCGAAGATGACATTCTGATCCTCACCGCGGACCACGGCTGTGACCCGACCTGGCAAGGCACCGAGCATACGCGTGAGCACATTCCGATTCTGATCTACGGACCAAAGGTGGAGCCGGGCTCACTGGGCTACCGCGAGACGTTCGCCGATATTGGTCAGACAATTGCACACTACTTTGGCCTGTCCGACATGGACTATGGCAAGAACATGCTGTAAATCAGCACTTTAATAAGGATTTAAACCATGGCTACTCCTCACATCAATGCTGAAATGGGCGATTTTGCCGATGTTGTTCTGATGCCCGGCGATCCGCTGCGTGCAAAGCACATCGCAGAAACCTTCCTGGAAAACCCGGTTGAAGTGAACAATGTGCGTGGCATGCTGGGCTACACCGGCACTTACAAAGGCCGCAAAGTCTCTGTCATGGGTCACGGAATGGGTATCCCTTCCTGCTCCATCTACACCAAAGAGCTGATCACTGACTTCGGCGTGAAGAAGATCATCCGTGTTGGCTCCTGTGGTGCCGTGCGTCCTGACGTCAAACTGCGTGACATCGTGATTGGTATGGGTGCCTGCACCGATTCCAAAGTGAACCGTATGCGTTTCAAAGATCACGACTTCGCGGCGATTGCTGACTTCGACATGGTGCGCAACGCGGTGGATGCGGCGAAAAACCTGGGTGTTGAAGCGCGCGTCGGTAATATCTTCTCTGCCGACCTTTTCTACACCCCGGATCCGCAGATGTTCGACGTGATGGAAAAATATGGCATCCTCGGCGTCGAGATGGAAGCGGCAGGCATCTACGGTGTGGCCGCTGAGTTTGGTGCCAAAGCCCTGACCATCTGCACGGTATCAGACCACATCCGTACGCATGAGCAGACCACAGCGGCTGAGCGTCAGACGACGTTCAACGACATGATTAAAATCGCACTGGAATCTGTCCTGCTGGGTGATTAATCCCTCTGGCGGGCGCTGTCGTCCGCCATCTGTTCAGATCCTCTTTAACCGGAGGATCTGCCTCACTCCCCCGCGCTGTCCCGTAACATTCACATCAAATGACACACTTTTGCCGAGGCTTGTGCATCTTCGTGCTGGCACCGCCGCGAACGCGCTTTATTATGGTGCGCAACAACAGATAATAATTAATCGCCTGATAATGCCCCCTGATGAATTTTCGTAACTTCGAAGCTGAAGAGAAGCTCTTTGCCCGCCGTGCTGCAGTTGCCTTTGCTCTGGTCTGTCTCTGTTTCACTATTCTTGGCGTGAACCTTTTCCGTCTGCAGGTGCGCGATCACGGCTATTACCAGACGCGCTCCAATCAGAACGACATCAAGATGATCCCCATCGCGCCGACGCGCGGGCTGATCTATGACCGCAACGGCATTCCGCTGGTGCGTAACGTCAGCTGGTACGCCATCACGCTGACGCCGTATAAAATCAGCGACATGGAAGCGACGCTGCGCGAGCTGACGCCGCTCGTGGATCTGACGCCCGATGAGATCGACACCTTCCGCCATGCGCTGAAGCAGACCAGCCGCTACAAGCCGGTGGTGCTGAAAGAGGAGCTGACCGAAGAGGAGGTCGCCCGCTTTGCGGTGAATCAGTTTCGCTTCACCGGTGCCAGCCTTGAGACCTATCAGGATCGGGAATATCCCTACGGGGCCGATCTGGCACATGTGGTCGGTTATGTTTCGAAAATCAACGACAGCGACTACAAGCGCCTGAATGAAGAGGGGATCGCCGAAAACTATGCGGCGGACCATAATATCGGCAAGCAGGGCATTGAGGGCTATTACGAAGCGCTGCTGCACGGCAAGCCGGGCTATCAGGAAGTGGAAGTGGATAACCACGGCCGCATTGTCCGGGTGCTGAAAGAGGTGCCGCCGGTGGCAGGCAAGAACCTGACGCTGACGCTGGATCTCCATCTGCAGCAGTATGTGGAAAGCCGCCTGGCGGGGCAGCGTGCGGCGCTGCTGATTGAGGATCCGCACGACGGTTCGGTGCTGGCGATGGTCTCCAGCCCCAGCTATGACCCCAATCCGTTTGTCAAAGGCATCAGCTATCAGGCCTACAAAAAGCTGCTGCAGGATAAAAACCTGCCGCTGATTAACCGCGTCACGCAGGGACTCTATCCGCCCGCCTCGACGGTAAAACCTTACATGGCGATGTCAGCACTGCTGACCCATGTGATTACGCCGCAGACGCAATTCTTTGGCGCGCCGACCTGGACGCTGCCGGGCACCGACCGGCGCTATCGCGACTGGAAAAAGACGGGCCACGGTATGCTGGATGTGACGCGCGCCATTGAAGAGTCTGCCGACACCTTTTTCTATCAGGTGGCGTTTATGATGGGCATCGATCGCATTCACACCATGCTCAGCCAGTTCGGCTATGGCAAATCGACCGGTATCGATCTGAATGAGGAGTATAACGGCCTGCTGCCGAGCCGCGAGTGGAAACAGAAGGTGCATAAAAAGCCGTGGTATCAGGGCGATACGGTCTCCGTCGGCATTGGCCAGGGCTACTGGATCGCGACGCCGATTCAGATGGTGAAAGCGATGGTGGCGCTGATCAACAACGGCAGGGTGATTGCGCCGCATCTGCTGGAGAAAACCCAGCGCGGCACCCTGGTAGAGAACTACCATCCACCGCTGCGCGAAACGCAGATTGGCGATCCCCATTCTCCCTACTGGGCGCTGGTGCGCCGTGCGATGTTTGGCATGGCGAACTCACCTAACGGCACCGGCTATAAATATTTCCACACGGCGCCTTATGGCATCGCCGCGAAAAGTGGCACCTCGCAGGTTTTCAGCCTGCGCCAGAACCAGACCTATAACGCGAAGATGATCCCGGTCCGGTTGCGTGACCATATCTTCTACACCGCCTTTGCCCCCTTTAACGACCCGAAGGTCGCGGTGGCCCTGATTCTGGAAAACGGCGGCGGGGAAGGGGTGACGGCTGCGCCGGTGATGCGGGATATTCTGGACCATATCTTTATCCCGCCCGCGCCAGAGGCGACGGTGTCCGCCACCCAGACCGCGCAGACCGCGCAGTAAAAGGGGGCAACAGCCCCCGCAGCCACTCAGGCCTTAAGCGTTCTGGCGACCTGGCCGATGGCACGCACCACATCGGTTGCGCCTTCGCGGATTTCGGCGATGACGCCGCCCGCTTCCTGGGCCAGCTGCACGCCCTGATCCGCGCGCTTCAGGTTCGATTCGATCCCCTTCAGCGCGCGGCTCGCCAGCACGTGGTTTTGCTGGATCCGGTTTTCGATGTCGGTAGTCGCGCGGTTGATGTTTGCCGCCAGCGTGCGCACTTCGTTTGCCACGACCGCAAAGCTGCGGCCATGGCTGCCCGCTCTTGCGGCCTCAATGGCGGCATTCAGTGCCAGCAGGTTGGTCTGATCGGCAATGCGCCGGATCCCTTCGACAATCGCGCCGATACGATCTGATGACTCGCTCAGGCCGGTAATGTCGCCGGAGATGCCCTGCAGTTCCCCCGCCAGCGCATTCATGGTCTGAACGCTGCTGGCAATCACATCGGCACCCAGCCGTGTACTCTCATCCGTCTGCAGCGCGGTGTGATAAGCCTGCTGCGCCGCGTCATGCTCCTGCTGATTCTTCTCCACCTGAGCGGTGACATCCGTCGCGAATTTGACGATTTTGTAGAGCCGGCCCTGTTCGTCAAACACCGGGTTGTAGGTTGCGCGCAGCCAGATGGTCTCACCGGCTTTGTTGACGCGGGGAAACTGACCGGAGACAAATTCACCCCGGTTGAGCTGCTGCCAGAATTCGCTGTATTCCCGGCTGTCGCGCAGCGCCTGCGAGCAGAAGTGGCTGTGATGGATACCTTCGATCTCCTCGCGGCGGTAGCCCATAGTTTTCAGAAAGTTATCATTGGCTTTGAGCACCTCGCCCTTAAGGTTAAAGGCGATCACTGCCATAGAGCGCTCAATGGCGGTCGTGATGGCGCGCTGCTCCTGGGCGTCGTTGATATGGCCGGTAATGTCGGTGGCCAGCTTAACGATTTTGATCACCCGGCCATGTCGGTTCTGCACCGGGACATAGTTGGCTTCGAGCCACACAGGGCGGCTGTTTTTGGCTACGCGCAGGAACTTGTCGCTGAAGCTCTCTCCCCGGTTCAGTCGCAGCCAGAAATCCTGATAATCTTTCGACTGTAACTGCTCTGCGGTGCAGAACAGGCTGTGGTGCTGGCCTTCTATCTCTGCCAGCGTGTAGCCCATACGCGCCAGAAACAGCGTATTGGCGCTGAGAATGGTGCCGTCAGGCGAAAATTCGATCATGGCGATAGATCCGTTAAGCGAGCTCAGCGTGGCTGCTGAGTGTGCGCGTTTCTGCCAGCTGTGACGTGCAGCGATTCCTGATGTAATGGTGGAAAACATAGCGATCCTTATTATTAGTGTGGGATTCGCCTTATTTATCGGCATCCGCGCGGCACAATGGAGTCTTTACCGGTTCGCTGACGACTATTTATCCTGACGACCGTCACGTTTTTGGTGTCAGGAGAGCCACAGCGGGCGGGTTGATGGAAAAGCGGGCAGTCGATCTGATTTTGGCGAAAAGCGTTTGACGCTGCCGGGCCGCTTTGGTTTAATGCGCCCCGTTGCCCGAATAGCTCAGTCGGTAGAGCAGGGGATTGAAAATCCCCGTGTCCCTGGTTCGATTCCGGGTTCGGGCACCATCTTTAAAGAACCCGCCTCTGGCGGGTTTTTGCTTTTTAGCGCCACATCCCACCTCATAACCCTCCACTGATTTGCCCGCGTTCCCTTACTCACCCGGTCACCCGCAAGAAAGATTTTACGGCGAAACTAATTTACCGTCTTGCCTCTGTGCTGTAATGCCAGACTGCCACCGCCTGATATTCTGCCCAGCCTGCAATTGGCCGCGACTAATCGTGTTTTATACGCCTCTCTTTACAGAATCACTCTGACAGGCACAATACCCCTTTCTCAATCCTGTCTTACGGTCATGTCAGAAGAAGCGCTGCGTCTGCAGATACAGAATTTGAAAAAGCATAATGCGCGGCTGAAGCGTATAGCGCATGACGCCCGGACAAAACTCAATGCGGCGCTGGATGGCACCGGGCTGTTTCTGTGGCAACTGGACATTCCCAGCGGCAAGCTGGTGATCTTCAACCGGCGCTGGGGGGCCATGCTGGGCTTCCAGCCGAAAGAGACTGACGCCACGTTTGAATCCTGGAAAGAGAGCCTGCATCCCGATGATGCAGACGAGGTTTTGCGCGCGTTTTACGACCACATCACCGGGAAAGCGCCCTACTACGAGGCTCTGCATCGCATGATCGCCAAAAACGGCAGCATCGCCTGGGTACTGGATCGTGGCCGGGTCAGCGAGTGGAATGACGCGGGGCAGCCGGTCAAAGTAATCGGCACGCATATCGACATGACCAAAGAGAAGCAATATGAAGAGCAGCTCGCGCTGCTGGCGCTGCACGATCCCCTGACATTACTCAACAATCGTCATGCACTGCAAAGCGCCTTCTGCGAACTCAAAGCGCAGGGGCCGCTCTGTGTCGTCTTTATTGACCTGGATAACTTCAAGCACGTCAATGACACGCTGGGTCACCGCAGCGGTGACGAAGTACTCATTGAGCTGAGTCAGCGGCTGACGCAAAGCGTTCCGGAAGCGGTCATCACCGGCCGGCTTGGTGGGGATGAGTTTGTCCTGTTGCTGCCCTTTGCCATCATTCATCCGCAGGTCAGAGCGCTGGCCCATGCCTGCCTGGATGCCGTTCTGACGCCGTTTGAGATGGCAAACGGACACGCCATGATTGGGGCTTCTGTGGGCGTATCTCAGGTGCAGGCCAGCGATGATTTCGACACCGCGCTGGCGCGCGCGGATGAAGCGATGTACCGCATCAAGAAAAACGGCAAACGCGGTGTGGCTTTTGATCCTGACATTACCCGACTACTGTGACCTGATATACCCGGCTGTGCGCGCTCTCCATCAGGCGTAACGGCACACCCCACCTGATCTTCTCTTTTCACACTTCATCACACTCCTGCCTGTGTCGCAGAGCGGCAGGGTTGATGCCAGCCTCCGCAGAAAACACTTTTTAGTACTATTCCGAAAGCCTCACCTTCACTGTCCACATGCTTAAATTATACCGCTTCGCTTAGTCATTAATTTCAGGGCCGGAAATGGCCTATGATTTTAATTAAAATTCTCGTTAAACCATGATAATTGATCATTTATTGATCAAATTCACCATTTTAAACCTGATGCTCATAATGCCGTGCGCTTCGCTTAATTCTGATCCTGAAAAGACGCGGCCTGGATTTATTTCGCGCTTCGCTTAGGGAAATTGATCGTTTGTTGATCATCTTCACCACCTGATATTGAAGAAGTTATGTTGCAGCCGCTTCGCTTACGATTTTTTCAATTGGACATTTTTCGAAAAAGATCGATTAATAGGGCGCGGCGAATTTGGTTATAAAGTTTTGACACGCCGGTGCGCTTTTTTGAATAGGAAAAGGCGATAGTTGAAATGCGTTATCAATCCGGATGAGGGCAGAGCTACCAATAAACCAGAGCGATGACGGATTTTTATTTGGCTCGCTTGATCGGTCCGATTTTCTGTCTACATTTAGATTGCTGAATCGGCCTGATGAAGCATTAACTGTGCAAATTCTGATTTTTAATTCAAAGAGGAACACAGAATGACTCAATATCGTGGTGGGGCCGGAAACTTTGCGGCTGACAAAGAGCGTGCGGCTGAAGCCGGGCGCAAAGGCGGCCAGAAAAGCGGCGGGAACTTTAAGAATGACCCCGAGCGGGCTATTGAGGCAGGGCGCAAAGGAGGTAAGGTCAGTCGCCGCAGCTAAACCCTTAAGCGCTGTCATCACAGCAGGTTAACAGGTTAAGCGGGCCACAGAGATTCTCTTTAATTTTCCTTAAAGATAATTACCCCCTGAATTATGTCGCTGCTTAATGACTGGCAGCAACAGATATCCTTAATTAAACCGGATGGGTTTACCTGTCCGGTTTTTTATTTCCGTTTCGTTAAAGCTATACGGTTTAATAAAAGTTTGTACAGATGAAGTTTTGCCTGGTGCATTTTTTATGCGCCGGATTCCGGAAATGTATACAGTGATTTATAACCTTGTACAAATTCCGATGTCGCGAGCGAAGCCGTAACGTGGAAAATGCTTTTCAGCTAACATGCTGCTGCAAAAAGGAAAATGCATTTTACATGCCACTTTTGTCTCAAATTCATACTACCGAAGCGTGCGATATTAAGAATCTCCACTAGACTTTCCATGTGTCAACGATATGACTGGCGTTGCGTTATTACCGACGCAGCTTTTTAATCAATGAGGCTATCTTATGACAGTGAAAACGTTAAACGATCTGTTCATCCATGACTTATCCGATGTATACAGCGCTGAGAAACAGATAACCCGTGCATTGCCTAAAATGGCGCGTGCTGCCAGTGACGAAACGCTTGTTGCTGCGTTTAATCAACACCTGGAAGAGACCCGGGTGCAGATTGAACGCCTCGACGAACTGGTAGAGGTAACACCTGAAGTTAAAATTAAACGTATGAAATGCCATGCGCTTGAAGGTCTGGTTGAGGAAGCGCAGGAGATCATCGACTCGGTCGAGAAGGGAGAAGTCCGCGATCAGGGGCTGATCGGGGCAGCGCAGAAAGTTGAGCACTATGAGATTGCGACTTACGGCACCCTGCATGCGCTGGCGTTAAAGCTGGGCTACACCAAAGCCGCCGAGCTGCTGGAAGCGACACTGAATGAAGAAAAACAAACGGATGAAAAGCTGACCTCGGTCGCTGAGTCGATTACCGTCTCTTAAGGAGTGACACATGACTGCAATTGAGCATTATCATGACTGGCTGCGCGATGCGCATGCCATGGAAAAACAAGCGGAAAGCATGCTGAGCAAAATGTCGGGCCGTCTTGAACATTATCCGGCGCTGGAACAGCGCCTGGCCCAGCATCTGGACGAGACAAAACATCAGCTGACATTGCTGGAACAGCTGCTCGACAGCCACGGTATCGATCATTCCGTGATGAAAGATGCGATGGGCAAAATGGCCGCCACCGGCCAGGCCGTGGGCGGCATGTTCAACTCTGATGAAGTGGTGAAAGGCGCCATCAGCGGCTATGTGTTTGAGAATGCCGAGATCGCCAGCTATACCAGCCTGATTGCGGCGGCAGAACAGGTAGGGGATACCCAGGGTGTACGGATCCTTAGCGAAATCCGTGACCAGGAAGTGGCAATGGCGGAGTGGCTGTTGCAGCATCTGCCTGAAGTGACGCAGCAGTTCCTGCAGCGGGCGTCACAGCCAGGCACGGAAGCGAAGAAATAGCGCAGAAACAGTCTGCATAAAAAAGCCGGGATGCCCCGGCTTTTTTGCGTCAATGTTGTTCTGTGTGTCAGTCTGCCATCAGATGACCATACATCGTCATCAACTTGCGGGTTACCCCGTTGGTCCAGCCAAAGCCATCCTGTAGCGGATATTCACCGCCGCCACCCGGACGGGCGCGATCGCCGCTGATGTCATATTTCTCGACCAGCTTATGGTGCAGCTGATAAAAGTTGTTGACCGTGTTGAGCCAGTTAACCGCCACTTCACTCGCCAGCGTCTCTTCGCCATAGTTATTCAGGCCAACCACGGCCATCCACTGCATCGGCGCCCAGCCATTTGGACGGTCCCACTGCTCGCCGCTTTCAACCATAGAGGTCAGCAGACCGCCGTTGCTCAGCAGCAGATGGCGCAGCGAGATTGCCTGCAGATGTGCCTGATGCGGTGTAGCCAGCCCGACAAACAGCGGCACGACTGACGCCACCGTAAAGGCCCCAAAACGCTCACGCCGCCAGTCATAGTCGCGGAAAACGCCTGCGGTGCTGTCCCACAGGTAGCGGGTGATGGCGCGTTTACGCGCTTCCGCTTTTTTCTGCCACGCCAGCGCCGTCAGCTCTTCGCCTTTGGCATGCGAAAGCGTGGCAATCATCAGTTCCAGCTTGTAGAGAAACGCGTTGAGATCGATCGGGATGAACTGCGTCGTCCGGATGCTCGACAGCCGTTTCGGGTTACGCAGCCAGCGCGAGGAGTAATCCCAGCCCGATTCCGCCCCGGCGCGCAGGTCGCGATAGACCTCGCTGGCCGGACGTTTAGATTCACGCGCGGTTTCCACATCTTCGCTCCAGGATTCATCACGCGGCGTATCGCGGTCATCCCAGTAGCGGTTGAGCAGTGAGCCGTTTGGCATGCGCACCACATGACGATAGGCCTGGTTCGGCATCAGTGAACCGGCGCCGTCCATCCAGAACTGATACTCCTTCATCAGCTGTTCCTGATAGCGTTTGGCACCGCGCACGCCATCTTCTTCAAACAGCTCGACCATCAGGGCAAATACCGGCGGCTGAGAGCGGCTCAGGTAATAGGTGCGATTGCCGTTAGGCACATGACCGTAGTTATCGATCAGCCACGCAAAGTTGTCCGCCATATGACGCAGCAGATCGTCGCGGCCCGATTCTGCCAGGCCGAGCATCGTAAAGTAGGAGTCCCAGTAGTAGGTTTCACCAAAGCGTCCGCCGGGGACCACATAGGGTTTAGGCAGCGGCAGCAGCGATGAGTGCGGCATATGCTGCTGTGGCATTTTGGTCAGAACCGGCCACAGGTCATCGATATGCTCGTTGAGCGTTTTATCCGGGTTGGAGACATAGAAGCTTTCATTTACGCCAGGCAGATAAAAGTGATCGGCGACAAAACGCGACAGGTCGAAGTCGCTGCTGCGTTTCTGCCGACGATAGCGCATCAGCACATCCAGCGGATCGTACTTTGGCGAACAGTCGGGGAAGGTTTTGCTGTCCTCGAAAATTCGCGACATCTGGACATGTTCAAACAGTTCCAGATAACGATCGGCAGGCGTCAGCGCATCCGGCGCCGGCAGGCCTTCGATCAGCTCCGGTTCCGGTTCAGAATCCTGCATGCGATCCAGTTTCAGTTCATGGGGATCGTATTGATACTCAACTTCCGCCCCGGCACGAACCTCTTCAAGTGCATTTTGTTGCTGGCGATAAGTATTAATAGCGGCCTCCTGAGCGGTCATGGTTGCACAAAGGACAAATTATAGACCTCTCAATCTGCGGAACAACAATGCAGATTGCCTATGAACGTAATAAAAATTGTCTATTAATTGAGGTTTTTGAATAAATTCCAGACAATTCAACCAAATATGCTGCTGTTCACAAAAAACGCATTTCAGATGAATCTCTTAGGTAACTAAAGAAAAAAATTTAAGCTGAAGAAAACAGGCGTCTGTTTACATTTTGTAAAGAAACCAGAGGCCCTGGCAGGGTGCAAAAAGTGGCATACCCAACGGAAGAAGGAGGGAAACGGGCAGGGAGCGGACCAGGCTGTCCGCCCCCTGCCATCAACATTACTGTTTCGCCAGCGTCGCGGCAATCACCGCCTGCCAGGTGGTCGTCGGGCGACCGATTAGCTGACTCAACTGGCGGGAATCATCAAACAGGCCGCCTTTCTCTGCGCCGGCGTCGGAATCTGCCAGCATCTCCGCCAGGCCGTCTGGCAGACCGGCATTTTTCAGCGCTGCGGCGAAGTCACTCTGTGAAAGATTGACGTAATCGACCTTCTCGCCGCTCTGGGCGGCAATCTCCGCAGCGAACTGCGCCAGGGTGTAGCTCTCATCACCGGCCAGTTCGTAAACCTTACCGGCCTGATCGTCACGGATCATGACTTCTGCCGCCGCTTCCGCATAGTCCTGACGGGCTGCCGAGGCGATACGGCCTTCGCCTGCCGCACCGATAAAAGCGTGGTGCGCCAGCGACGGAGGAATGCTGGCTGCATAGTTCTCGCTGTACCAGCCGTTGCGCAGCAGCGCAAAGGGGATGCCAGAGGCCTGCAGCAGTGCCTCGGTCGCGCGGTGCTCAATCGCTAACCCCAGCGGTGAGCTGTCGGCATGTAACAGACTGGTGTAAGCGATAAAACCCACACCCGCCGCCTGCGCCGCCTCAATAACGGCTTTGTGCTGCGCTTCACGCTGGCCCACTTCACTGCCGGAGATCAGCAGCAGCTTATCCACGCCCGAAAACGCGGCCCTGAGGGTCTCTGGCTTACTGTAGTCAGCCTCACGGACAGTGACACCCTGCGCCGCAAGATCCGCCGCTCTGGCGGGCGTACGCACCGCAGCGATGATCTCTCCCGCCGGGACTTTTTTCAGTAAGGCATCGATCACGAACCGGCCCAGCTGGCCGGTAGCTCCTGTTACGGCAATCATGTTATCTCTCCTGTGACGGTTGGTGAAAATCAGACTACGGGATAGACTAATTTTTAGTAAGTACTTACAGAATTGTTAGTTTGCACGGAGCGGAGTAAATGTCTGAAAAACTGAGTGAAAGATTTAGCCGGGGTGAGCTGCTTAACGTCAACTGCCCGTCCCGTGACGTGCTGAAGCGCGTGACCAGCCGCTGGAGTGTGCTGATCCTGTTAGCGCTGCAGGGCCAGACGCTGCGCTTCAGTGCGCTGCGCCGGACGGTGGGTGGCGTCAGTGAGCGGATGCTGGCGCAGAACCTGCGCTATCTGGAAGAGGATGGCTTCGTGCAGCGTATCGCCTATGACGTGGTGCCGCCGCATGTGGAATATTGCCTGACTCCGCTGGGTCGCGAAGTCGGTGAGCAGGTTGTCGGGCTGGCTGACTGGCTGGAGCTGAACGTGAGCCGGATTCTGGCGCAGCGCGAAAAATCCGCCGCAGAGTAGTTCCCCTCTGTTTTCCGGCCTCCGTCTCCACGCGACGACTCACTCTTCAGGCGCTCGCGCAGTTCTCCGGCTGCATCCGCTGTGAAGGATTCTCTTCTGTGCCAGAACGGCAGAGCGCAACGGCGGCACAAATAACCCCAGCGGCCCGTTGCCGCTTATTAAACCGTTTTTTCTCGCGCGGGTCCGGAATAATCGTCGGCCTGCGTGTGACGTTTAATTCAGCTCTGCTTTTTGACTCATTTTATTAACATTTACAGCTGCGCTTAAATCGCTTTCTTCCCGGTTTTTCTATGCGGTTTTAATGGCGGTATTAGCAGGGTTATGCGAAAAAGCAAACAAAGCGGCAGAGATAAAAGCTTGCGGTTTTAACCTGTTAAAAAACCAAGCGATTTAATTTTCCCTCTCTCATTTTTGACCTTTACCTGAGTGGGGTTTATAACAAAATAGTGCCTGAAAACAGGCTGTTGAAGCCTTTTTTCATGCAGGCCTGACTCAGGCCAGTCTCTCTTTTTACGGGTGGTGTTACTGTAACATTAGCGACACATAAGTGCGCTTAAATTAACCTTTAAGCCTTATTTTTAAATAAGTAATTCCTGCTAAAAACAATGATCAGAATCAACAAATACTGTTATAGTTTTCATTCATCCCACTGTTTCTGTTTCCGCGTCGCAAATAGTTTTAAATTTGCGGCGGGAATTTCAATAAGCGCAGAGAAACCCGCGCATCAGGCTTAAGTTGTTAATTATAAGTAAATACATGGTGTTCTATGTGGCAAAGAGGTAAGCAATGTTCGGATTAGATGCCTTTCATCTGGCCAGGATTCAGTTCGCATTTACTGTGTCCTTCCATATTATCTTTCCCGCCATCACTATCGGTCTCGCCAGTTTCCTGGCCGTACTCGAAGGTATGTGGCTCAAAACCCGCGATCAGTCTTATCGCGATCTCTACCATTTCTGGTCCAAAATCTTTGCCGTTAACTTCGGTATGGGTGTGGTCTCAGGGCTGGTTATGGCGTATCAGTTCGGGACTAACTGGAGTGGCTTCTCGGCTTTTGCCGGGAGTATCACCGGCCCGCTGCTGACCTATGAGGTGCTGACGGCGTTCTTCCTGGAAGCGGGTTTCCTGGGCGTGATGCTGTTTGGCTGGAATCGCGTGGGGCCGGGTCTGCACTTCTTTGCCACCTGTATGGTTGCCCTCGGAACACTGATTTCAACCTTCTGGATCCTCGCCTCTAACAGCTGGATGCATACGCCACAGGGCTACATCATTCAGAATGGCATCGTGGTTCCGCAGGACTGGTTCAAAATCGTCTTTAACCCCTCTTTCCCTTACCGGCTGTTCCATATGTCGGTGGCAGCATTCCTCGCGAGCGCGTTTTTCGTGGGATCGTCGGCGGCCTGGCATCTGCTGAAGGGCAACAACAATCCGGCTATCCGCCGTATGTTCTCAATGGCGCTGTGGATGGCACTGATTGTCGCGCCGATTCAGGCGATGATCGGTGATGCGCACGGCCTGAACACGCTGGAACATCAGCCTGCCAAAATTGCAGCGATTGAAGGGCACTGGGAAAACCCGCCGGGTGAAGCCACACCGCTGATCCTGTTTGGTATTCCCGATATGGAGCAGGAGCGGACGAAGTATGCGCTGGAGGTGCCGTACCTTGGCAGCCTGATCCTGACGCACAGCCTGGACAAGCAGGTTCCGGCGCTGAAGTCGTTCCCGAAAGAGGACCGTCCTAACTCAACCGTCATTTTCTGGTCCTTCCGCGTGATGGTGGCGTTGGGCCTGCTGATGATTACGCTGGGCGTGGTCAGCCTCTGGCTGCGTTTCAAAGGACGTCTCTATGAGTCGCGTCCTTTCCTGTGGTTTGCGCTGCTGATGGGGCCATCGGGTCTGATTGCGATTCTGGCTGGCTGGTTCACCACCGAAATTGGTCGTCAGCCGTGGGTGGTTTATGGCGTGCAGCGCACCATCGATGCGGTGTCGGCGCATGGTGACATTCACATGAGCATCAGTCTGCTGGCCTTTATTCTGGTCTACAGCTCGGTGTTTGGGGTGGGCTACCACTACATGATGCGTCTGATTAAGCAGGGACCGGTTACTGGCGAAGGTCATATCACCGAAGAGGGTGGACCCGGTCAGAAGAAAACGCCGGCGCGTCCGCTTTCGGCTGCCACCTTTAAGGATGGAGACCACTAAGATGATCGATTTTTCTATTATCTGGTTTGTGATTATCGTCTTCGCAACCCTGATGTATATCGTGATGGATGGCTTTGACCTGGGTATCGGTCTGCTCTTCCCGTTCAATAAAGATGCCGGTGAGCGCGACATGATGGTGAACACCGTCGCGCCGGTCTGGGATGGTAATGAAACCTGGCTGGTGCTGGGCGGGGCAGGCCTCTACGGCGCGTTCCCGCTGGCCTACGCGGTGATTGCCGATGCACTGACCATCCCGCTGACCGCCATGCTGATTGGTCTGATTTTCCGCGGCGTCGCCTTTGAATTCCGCTTCAAGGCGGTCGAAGGTCATCGCGCTTTCTGGGACAAGTCATTTATTGCCGGTTCGATCATCGCTACCTTCAGTCAGGGTGT
This sequence comes from Pantoea sp. Sc1, assembly GCF_000255315.1. NCBI lineage: Bacteria > Pseudomonadati > Pseudomonadota > Gammaproteobacteria > Enterobacterales > Erwiniaceae > Pantoea > Pantoea sp. Sc1. The sequence continues at coordinate 226,262 of NZ_AJFP01000001.1, read as the reverse complement.
GGCCGTGGGCGCGTTGCTGGATGGCATTCCGGTTGAGGGACGCCGTTTCGCCGGTTCCGCCATGGACTGGCTGGCACCGTTCCCGCTGTTCTGCGGCGTCGGTCTGGTGGTGGCCTACGCGCTGCTGGGCTGCACCTGGCTCATCATGAAGACCGAAAATGAGCTGCACCGCAAAATGTCCGCGCTGGCGACACCGCTGGTCATCGCCCTGTTAGTGGTTATCGGGATTGTCAGCCTGTGGACGCCGTTTGCCCATGGCGACATCGCGCATCGCTGGTTCAGTACGCCAAACCTCTTCCTGTTCCTGCCGGTTCCGGTGCTGGTGCTGCTCTGCTCGTGGGGCATTGTGCGCGCCATCAAACGTGAAGCGCACTATTCTCCGTTCCTGCTGACGCTGGCGCTGATCTTCCTGGGCTTCTCCGGGCTGGGCATCAGCATCTGGCCAAATATTATTCCACCGTCAGTGACCATCTGGGCCGCCGCGGCACCGCCACAGAGTCAGGCCTTTATGCTGGTGGGTAGCCTGCTGATCATCCCGATGATCCTGGGCTACACCTTCTGGAGCTACTACGTGTTCCGTGGAAAAATCAAAGCAGACGCAGGATATCATTGATATGAAAAGTCTCAGCAGCATGAAAAGCCACAACGAAACGAAAGCTGACAATGACGCGAAAGCGCCCTGGTGGAAGCGCGTCATGTGGCTGGTGTTTATCTATGCCGCCAGCGTACTGGCGCTGGGTGTTGTTGCCTCTCTGTTCCGGATGATGATGACGGCGGCGGGGATGCGCAGCCATTAATTGTCCCGGTAACGGCGGTGGGTGCTGCTAACGCGCAGGCTCAGTGCGGCGCAGATTTTTTCAATCATCAGGAGGCTGGCGGGAGCCAGCCTTTTTTAGTTAGTAACCTAAGCAATTAATGCGAAATCGCCCCGCATGGGCGTGTTCGCCATACCCTTTCCTTACACCGATTCGCGATTTTTGTTATTCTTTTGTAACGAAATTCTCAGTCTTAACCCGCGTCGTAAATCGCCATCATGCTCAGCCAGGCCATCAAAAAACAGCACATTCACGACTTAGTCGAATGGATAGAAGCCAATCTTACCGACGACCTCAATATCGATCAGATCACCCTGAAATCGGGCTACTCCAAATGGCACATGCAGCGCATGTTCAAGGAGATGACCGGACAGACGCTGGCGGCCTATACCCGCAAACGGCGTCTGACAATGGCCGCCATGGCGCTCCGGCTGACGCGCATGACGCTTATTGATATCGCCGTTCGCTTTGGCTTCGATAACCAGCAAAACTTCACCCGCGTATTCAAAGGGCACTTCTCGCTGACGCCCGGCGCGTTTCGCCGTTTTCCTCATCTGCCGGTTAAAAACTTTCACGGCCGTATACTGGCGCGTTCGCTGGATGAGCGCGCGACGCTGGTGGAGCGAGAGGAAGAACTGCCTCTCTGCGGCGAGACGCTGGAGTGGGAGTGTCAGTTCGGTAATTACATCGCCGACCGCGAACACCGGGTAGCCGATCAGGCGCGGCAGCTGGTGGCGCTGGCGGGCAGTCATGTGAAGCAGGGGTGGTTAGGCTTTCAGTACGGTCCCGGCCACAGCTCGGCTGACCAGCAGAATATCAGCCTGTTTCAGGCGCTGGAGCCGCAGCATGCGGCGCTACTGGGCGAGCATACCGTCAGCTGGCGCGAAGAGCGGGGCCTCTATGCGCGTATCCGCTGGAGCGGCAGGCCGGAGCAGCTGACGCGTTTTATTGAAGATATCTACTATCAGCATCTGCCCGGACTGAGCGTGTCACGCCGTCAGGGCAAAGATCTGCTGAGTCTCGATTTTACGCAATGTCAGCCCGACTGGCTGAGCGGCGTTTTTTCCATTCCGGTCACCCGGGCGTAGTCAGTGGAGCAGGGCACACTGCCAGCGGCGTGCCGGATGCATCTTTCGTGCGGTGAACCGTGATAAACCGCACGATTTTATAAAATAACTCCCCGTTCTGGCGTAAAATTCTCTTCCGAAACCCTGCCGTACTTTAATCATCGTGCATCTGTAGCAGGGCTGGAATAATCATCTGCATTTCAGGCCGTTCACGGCCAGAACACAAACGAAGACACCTATGCGACGCTTAATAATCTCACTGATTCTGGCATTGCCCGTTATGGCAATGGCACAACAGGCTGAACCCTTCTCACCGCCAGCCGGACTGCATCCGCACTCTCAGAGCGCCGGGCATGAAATTGTGGGTGATGGTGAGCTGCCGGAACAGAACAGCAGTAATCACTGCTTCTCCGGATTCGGCGATACCCTGTAACTGTGAATGCGCGGCCAGCCCCGGCGGCGCAGACGTTGCCCGGCTCATCAGGAGCCGGACAGCCTGACCCCTTTCTGTTCACATCCGCTCTTCTCTGATTTGCCGCTGCCGCGTCTGACGCTTCGTTTCCGGCCGTCTCTGCTGCGCGTCCGGCGAGGCCTGCTCTGCGGCTGACCTTTGTTCTTAACGCCTTCCCGCTCTCTGTTTAATCCAGGGCCTGCACTCATCGCGTCGGTATAAAATATATCTTAAACCGTCGGATCGCATTTTTCGTCATTGTGCTCAAGATATATCATCGCTTATCTTCTGGCTTCAGATGAGAATGATTGTTATTAACTAATCATCGCCAACCCTTTGAATAACGGGTATCTGTCCCGTTCCAGGAGAGACATTTTGCCAGCATCAACGAATCCGCGCGTGCCGCAGCGCGTACGAAACGAACTGCGTTTCCGTCATATTCAGGTCGAAAGCAAAACTCAGATTGCCGGGCACTTCTGGCGCATCCGCTTCAGTGGCAGCGATCTGGCGGGCTTTACCTCACCTGGCTTCGATGACCATATCAAGGTTTTCTTCCCGACGGCAGAAGGGGTCGAACTGGCGCTGCCGCAGATCACCGATGGAGCGATTGTCTGGCCCGAGGGCGAGCGTCCACCGGCCCGCGACTACACGCCGCTGGAATTTGATGGCGAGTCGTCACTGACGCTCGACTTCTATATTCATCAGCAGGGTGTCGCCAGTGACTGGGCAACCCAGGCGAAGCCGGGCGACCGCTTAGTGATCGGCGGGCCACGCGGTTCGCTGGTGGTGCCGACCGATTACGCCTTCCAGCTCTATGTCTGCGACGAAACCGGGCTGCCCGCCTTTTCACGTCGTCAGCGCGACGCCCGGGCGCAGGCCCTGCATCTTTACGCCTTTACCGATGAGGCAACGGGCCGTGACTACCTGCCGGACACCACCGGCGTGACGCTGAACTGGCTCGGCAGCGGTCAGATGCAGACCGCGCAGCTCAGCCAGCTGATTGCCCGGCTGGATCAGGTGACATTCCCGGCGGAGGATTACTTTATCTGGCTGACCGGTGAAGGTGAGTTTGTGAAGGTGCTCTGCGACTACTTCACGATGCAGCGCGGTATCAACAGTGACTTCGTGCGGGCGGTGGCCTACTGGCACCAGAAGTAACCGGCGCTGACAATTGAGTTTTGCCTGGCGGCAGACTACCATCAGGCTCCTTTTTTCGCAGGCCAGACTATGAAACAGCACCCCACGCCCTTTTCCGCTGACGACCCGAGTGCCCGCACAGGCGGTTGTAGCGGGCGGCGAAAACGCCGTGAAAAAATGCTGGAAGCGAGTGAGATTCGTCTGCTAATGCTGCACTTTCTGTCGCAGCATGCGGCGCACGGTTATGAGCTGATTAAGTCGGTTGAGGAGCTGTCAAAAGGGGAGTACACCCCCAGCCCGGGGATCATCTATCCCAACCTGACGCTGCTGGAGGAGATGGAGGCGATTGAGGTACTGGATGCTCAGGCCGCGCGCAAAGCGTATCGCCTGACGGCGGCCGGTAAGGCGCTGCTGGCAGATAACCGCGAAACGGTCTCCCGCCTGATCACGCGTCTCTCCACGCTGGCGATTCTGGTCAACAATCGCAGCATTCCCGCCGTCGAGCAGGCGATTTACGGACTGAAAGTCGCCCTGAACCAGCGGCTGGCGCAGGAAGATATCTCTGATGCCGCGTTGCAGACGCTGATTGCGGCCCTGCACGACGCGGCAGAGAAAATTACTCACAGCTGAGCCGGATAGCTTAGCCGATCTCCGTTTTGTTTTTATCGATGTGACCCAGCGTGCGATCCGGGAAACAGATGTCGCGCACCCGCTGTTTCAGCGTGGTCGCATCAGGAAAGCCGCCATCCCGCTTACGTTCCCACAGCAGATGCTCATCCAGCATGATCTCAAACACACCGCCGGTGCCGGGTTTCAGCGTCACCTCCGCCAGATCCTCAGCAAAGGTATGCAGAAGTTCCTGTGCCATCCACGCTGACCGCATCAGCCAGTTGCATTGCATACAGTAGTGAATAACTACCACAGGTTTTTGCGCCATAACTCTCTTCCTTACGTATTGATAAATGCCAGTGCATTCAGGTTAAAAAAGTGTGCGCTGTGGTTGTTTATGAACTCATAAAGCTATTTAAAACAGTATTTTAATTCAATTTTCTCGGGTCAGCGTCTCGCTCAATGTGCTGTTCTGCTTTTTTGCGGCTTTTATGCAGCGCCGTCTTTGGCATGTCAGCAAGCAAGTGAATACTAACAAGTAATCAAAGGATTCGCTGCTCTGTTACCTCATTTTTGGCGAGGGAGGTAACGACGCTGGCGTAGCAGGTGCTCATCCGCGCCGCTATTTATCGCGGCTCTGAGAGACATCACGACAGGAATAAACACCGATTTACGAAGGCTGGCGGACTACTCTCATCCTGTTTCGCAGCAGGACGCTTTGATCAACTGAAGGCCTGGTTTTCTGCCGGGCAATCTGACCGTTTCGCTTTAAAAACATTGCCTTGCGTCTATTTGTTCACGGATTTTGCGCTATACCTGGAGTTCCGGACTGACGATTAAGGAAACCATAATGGCAAAATCATTAGCGCAAACGGCTGAACAACTGGGCACACTTTTACTCTCTTCCGGACTGCATCTGGCGACCGCCGAATCCTGTACCGCCGGGCTCATCAGCATGACGCTGGCGGCGGTGGAAAGCAGCGGTGACTTCTACACCAGCGGATTCGTGACCTACAGCGATAATGCCAAAATCCGTCTGCTGGGTGTGCATCCCGCCACGCTGAAACAGCACACGGCGGTGAGCGAACAGACGGCGCGGGAGATGGTACAGGGTGCCTGCGCACGCTCGGGTGAGCCGGTGGGATTGTCGATTACCGGCTATGCCGGGCCGGATGGCGGTGAAGATGGCACCCCGGCAGGCACCATCTGGTTTGGCTGGGTCCTGCCCGACGGCCGGGATGAGGCGGAGTGCCACCAGTTCAGTGGCGATCCGAAATCGGTGATGGAGCAGGGCACGCAGTTCGCGCTGGAGGGGCTTATCAGACGGTTGCAGCAAAGCACGCTCTGAAGGCGCGAAGCGCGCCTTCAGAAGCCGTCAGCGGCAGTCGACAATCAGCCGGCCCTGCACTTTTCCGTCCAGCAGATCCTGCGCGCCCTGTTTCGCCTCACTCAGCGGGATGACCCGGCTCAGCCGGCTGAGCCGTTCGCCATCCAGCAGTTCACCCAGCCGCTGCCACGCCTGCTGGCGAAGCGGTGCCGGGCAGAGCACGCTGTCCACACCGGCAAGCGTGACGCCGCGCAGAATAAAGGGGGCGACGCTGGCAGGAAGGTCGAGACCCTGCGCCATACCGCAGGCAGCTACCGCGCCGTCCCGCCGGGTGGCGGCCAGCACGTTCGCCAGGGTGTGGCTGCCCACGCTGTCTATCGCGGCAGCCCAGCGCTCTTTTGCCAGCGGCTTGCCTGGCTGTGACAGCTCATCACGATCGATGACTGAGGTCGCCCCCAGGGTGTCGATCAGGTAGGCATGGTCGCTGGCGCGTCCGCTGGAGGCGATAACCTCATATCCCAGACGCGCCAGCAGGCTGACGCTGTAGCTGCCGACGCCGCCGCTGGCACCCGTCACCAGCACCGGCCCGTGGTCAGGCGTGATGCCCTGTTTCTCCAGCGCCATCACACAGAGCATCGCGGTCAGTCCCGCCGTGCCCATTGCCATCGTCTGCAGCGGAGTGAGAGAGGCGGGAACGCGCACCAGCCAGTCGCCGCTGACGCTGGCTTTCTGTGCCAGGCCGCCCCACTGTTTTTCGCCCACCCCCCAGCCTGTCAGCAGGGCCATATCTCCCTCTTTCCAGTCGGGATGGCGGCTGGCGGTGACCCGGCCCACAAAGTCGATACCCGGCACCATCGGGAACTGGCGCACAATCGGGCCTTTGTTGCAGATAGCCAGGGCATCTTTGTAGTTCAGGGATGAGTAGCTGACGTCGAGCGTGACATCGTGGTCGGGCAGTTGCGATTCGGGGAGATCTTTGAGCAGGGCGCGGTAACCCTGCTCGTCATTTTCAATGATCAGTGCCTTGAACATGCATCCTCCAGGAGTGTGACAGTGAGGATGAGTGTACGCCCGGCAGAGGCAATGCGGTAGGGCAAGGGTCAGACCAGGGGGCAGTGAATCCCGCTCACGCGCATCGTCAGCCGCCGATCGTTCTCTGCATAAATCTGCATATATTTCATATAATTAGTCGTGCTGTTAATTTTTATCTATAAATTATTTATTAAAAACAGTGTGTTATCTTTTTTGTGGCCTGCCGGATAATTGCCTGGCTCGGGTTGTCCACGTAAAAAAAGATGACATCATGACCGCCACTTTTTGGCCCTGTTTATACATCACAGAGGACGTCGCCATGTCCGGTTCACCGCGCACCCGCCCGGATTACCGTTCGCTCTTTCCGGCGCGCACCGGTTTTTCCTCTTTCCTGAACACGCTGCGGTTCCCCATGCGGTGAGGCCAGCCTGGCAGCGGCCGGTTATCTGCTCTTCAACGGCTGCACAATGCCTTCTGACGGTTTTCACTGACATTCTTCGCCGGGGCGCTGTCCCCATGATTGTGCCACGGGCACGTCCTCCCTGCCGTTAGGGACGCTTTATGACTCCACTGAAAATTGCTGCCAGCGCCGCTGTGGCGCCCAGTCTGACTCTGAACACCGCGCGCGACGTGGTGACGCTGGATAACACCGACTTTACCGATGTCGCGGCGGTTGTCGTCTCGCTGGCGGATACCCGCAGCGGCATACTGACACTGCTGCGTCATACCGGGTTCGACCTGCCGGTATTTGTCGCCAACGCCTTTGAAGAGGAGGTGATGCACCTGCCCGGCGTCAGCGGGGAACTGAATGGCGATCCGCAGGAGTGGATTGCGCTGGAGGCGGCCGCGCAGGCCTATGAAGCGGCGCTGCTGCCGCCCTTTTTTGAGACGCTCTCCCGCTATGTTGATATGCAGAACAGTACCTTTGCCTGCCCCGGTCATCAGGGCGGCGCGTTCTTCAGGAAACATCCGGCGGGTAAACAGTTCTATGACTTCTATGGCGAAAATGTTTTCCGCTCGGATATGTGCAATGCCGACGTTAAACTGGGCGATCTGCTGATCCACGAAGGATCGGCTAAAGATGCACAAAAGTATGCGGCAAAGGTATTTAACGCCGACAAAACCTACTTTGTGCTCAACGGCACCTCAAGCGCCAATAAAGTGGTGACCAATGCGCTGCTGACCCGGGGCGATCTGGTGCTGTTTGATCGCAACAACCATAAGTCGAACCACCATGGCGCGCTGATCCAGGCGGGGGCCACGCCGGTTTATCTGGAGGCGGCACGCAATCCTTTCGGCTTTATTGGCGGCATTGATGCGCACTGCTTTGATGAGGCCTATCTGCGCGAGCAGATCGCGGCGGTTGCGCCCCAGCGCGCAGAAGAGGCGCGGCCTTTCCGTCTGGCGATCATACAGCTGGGCACCTACGACGGCACGGTCTACAACGCGCGTCAGGTAGTGGATCGCATCGGTCATCTGTGTGATTACATCCTGTTTGATTCCGCATGGCTCGGCTATGAGCAGTTTATCCCGCTGATGGAAGGCTGTTCGCCGCTGACGTTAGAACTGAACGAGAACGATCCCGGCATTTTTGTCACGCAGTCGGTGCACAAGCAGCTGGCGGGTTTTTCACAGACCTCGCAGATCCACAAAAAAGATAATCACATTCGCGGACAGCGCCGCTTCTGCCCGCACAAACGGCTGAATAACGCCTTTATGCTGCACGCCTCAACCAGTCCGTTTTATCCGCTGTTTGCCGCGCTGGATATTAACGCCCGGATGCATCAGGGCGAGGCGGGGCGTCGCCTGTGGGATGAGTGCGTCACGCTGGGGATCGATGCGCGTAAAGCGATCCTGGAGCGTTGCGAAATGATCCTGCCGTTTGTGCCGGAGCACGTGGCCGGGCAGCGCTGGCAGGATGCGCCCACGGAGACGATCGCCCGCGATCTGCGCTACTTCAGCTTCGAACCACAGGAAAAGTGGCACGGTTTTGCCGGTTATGCACGCGATCAGTATCGGGTCGATCCCTGCAAGCTGCTGCTGACCACACCGGGGATCGATGCCGCCAGCGGGGAGTACAGTGATTTCGGGATCCCGGCCACGATTCTGGCGAACTATCTGCGCGAAAACGGCATTGTGCCGGAGAAGTGCGACCTCAACTCGATCCTGTTCCTGCTGACGCCAGCAGAGAGCCCGGAGAAGATGGCGAATCTGGTGGCGATGCTGGCGCAGTTCGAGCAGCACGTCAGGGATGATGCGCCGCTGGCCGAAGTGCTGCCGACGATCTACCGTAAAAATGCGCAACGCTATGCCGGTTACACTCTGCGTCGCCTCTGTCAGGAGATGCACGATCTTTACGTCAGTCACAATGTGAAGGATCTGCAGCGTCTGATGTTCCGCGCCGCGGAGTTCCCGCCGGTCAGGGTGAATCCGCAGGATGCCCATCAGGCGTATATTCGCGGTGAGGTCGAGCTGGTGCCGATAGCCGAGGCCGCAGGACGGATTGCCGCCGAGGGCGCGCTGCCTTATCCGCCGGGCGTGCTCTGCGTGGTGCCGGGAGAGATCTGGGGCGGCGCGGTGCAGCGCTACTTCCTGGCCCTGGAAGAGGGGCTGAACCTGCTGCCAGGCTTCTCGCCAGAGCTGCAGGGCGTTTACACCGAAGAGGATGAGCAGGGACGTAAGTATCTGGTGGCCAATATGATGGTGAGGGGGTAGTTTCGCTGCGCGAAGGGGCTATGAGATTCTTTCGCCCGCCTGGCGGTGGGCTGGCTCTGAGAAGGTTTCGCCCGCCATGCGTGAGAGAGTTTCAGCCTGCCCGTGCAGGCGGACGCGTCAAGGGGCGGACGCCCGCCCCTTAACAATCCCGGCGTCCGGCAGCCTTTGCGCCCCGCGTTGCGGGGTACCTTCGTCACGCCCTGCGGCCGACGGACCGTCCGGACTCGCCATCCCTGGCTCGTGCCGTCCTTTCGCCGACGTCCTGTCGGCTCATCCTGGCCTCCGGTTGCTCCTCAGCGCGCCGGATGCCTCTCCCACACCCCCGGCTTTGATATCTTCGTTTCTCCTGAATGGAGCGTTGTCTGTTTGCACCGAAGCCAAAGACATTCTTTAAAACTCACCGCAGTAAAGTTCTTAACAGTAGAAGAAGAGATAACAGCGGGGAGGGAGGCCGTCTGAGCCGCTGAGCGGATGAGGGATTTCAGGACGAGCGACAGGGATGTCGCGAAGAGGCAGGGTCGCGCCAGGGATGGCGCGTCCTGCCGGTCCGTGAGAAATCCGGAAGAAGCGAAGGGACCGCGAAGCGGCGTTGAGGCAGGCCGGAGCCTGGGGTCAAGGGGGCGCGGCGACTGGCGCCCTCTTGTCGGTCGCCTGCAGAGGCGAAGCTGAAACTGCCCAACCTGTTGGGCGAACGAAACCTTCTCATAGCCCGCTCGCGCAGCGAACACCCCCGGATCCAATCAGAACCCGCGATAACTCCGCTGTGCGGTACTCACCTTATACAGATAACGGCGCGACTCCGCCGACGGATGCTGGCTGGTCAGGATCTGATAGACCCTGTTCGGCGGCAGGTCGTTAATCATCGCGAATGCCCGATCTTTATCGCTGGAGAAGACGCGCAGAACACTGCCTGCACCACCGTTGTAGGCGGTGATCACCGCATAGCGGCGGGACAGCGGATCCTGAATGCCGCCCAGATAGCTGCGCTGCAACAGCGACAGATAGGCGGTGCCCGCATCGATATTGTTCTCCGGGTCCAGCAGATAGCTGCGGCTTGGCTTGCCCCATTTCCCCTTCATGCGGAACACGTCAACACCGGCGGTGTGCTGCACCACCTGCATCAGGCCCAGTGCATCGGAGTGGCTCACGGCGTAGGGGTTAAAGCTCGATTCGGTCTGCATAATCGCCAGAATCAGTGACGCATCCACACCATACTGTTCGGCGGCTTTGCGCACCATCGGCAGGTATTTGTGGGCACGTTTATCCAGGTGGTTCGGCACCATCGGAATTGTAATGGTGTAAATCACATGCAGACCCGACGTGCGGCGCTGCAGTTTGTGCTGGATCAGATAGTCAGCAAAGGCTTCAGCGCGGCCCTGCCAGCGGATCGGCTGCCCGGTGTTATCCAGCACCTGACCATAGAGCAGTGGCTCTTTACTGATCACGATATCGTTGGCATCGGAGTAGAGATCGACATTGCCCGGATCGTCGCCAATCAGCAGGGTGGTCACGATCGCCTGACGCAGGCTGGCCATGGGATCGGTGCCCGAAATCGTCTCGATAGTCAGCTTACCGCTTTCAAAGTTGATGTGGCTGCGGGTGTAATAGTTGTCGCTGTATTTGACGTAATCTTTGGGCCCGGCGATCAGGACCTCATTGATACCCCAGATATTCTCAATATTGTGAGCAAACTGCCCCATCAGAATATCAAAGCCGTTAGTGTCTTTTACCCACTCTTCGTGGAACTGCTGTTTTTTCGACCCGGAACAGGAAACCAAAAGTGGTGCTATCACCAGCAGGGCGATTAATTTTTTATTCATTGGGAATGCAAGCCTGACCTGGATAACCGGCCCCAGCGATGAGGCCCGAAAATTTACGCTTCTGGCGGTGTATAGCCTTCGATGTGAACGTCTTTGCCTTCGAACAGGAAGTTGACCATCTCCTTCTCCAGGACTTTACGATCCTCAGGATTCATCATGTTGAGCTTCTTCTCGTTGATCAACATGGTCTGCTTCGCCATCCATTTCTGCCAGGCTTCTTTCGAAATCTCGTTGTAAATGCGCTTACCCAAATCGCCCGGATAGAGCTGAAAATCCTGTCCTTCCGCGTCGCGCTGTAAAAACGTACAAAAGATGGTGCGGCTCATTCTTCTTCCTCATTAATCTCACAACTGTCCAAAGCCAGTTGTCGGGGATGGCGCAGCTCGTGCAGCAGGCGCTCAACGGGTGCAGCTAATCCCACAGATGGTGGCAGCGCTAAGTTATACCAGAGACCGCCTGCTTCATCCATCGCCGCCCCGACAGAAGGCCATGCCAGCCACATTGGCACAATATCGAGATGGAAATGGCTGAAGGTGTGACGAAAGGCCGTCATCTGCTGCGGTCTGGCGTGGATGCCGCGCGCCGCCAGCCAGTCGTTCAGCGCCGCTTCGGTGGTGAACTGCGGGAAGCAGAACAGCCCTCCCCATAAACCCACCGGGGGACGCTGCTCCAGCCAGACATCATCGCCATCCTGAATCATCAGGAACCAGCCACTGCGCTCCGGCAGCACCTGTTTAGGCTTCTTACCGGGATAGCTGGCCCAGCTGCTGCTGGCATAGGCTTCACAGCCGCTGTTCAGCGGGCAGATTTCGCACTTTGGTTTCGAGCGGGTGCAGACCAGGGCGCCCAGATCCATCATCGCCTGGTTAAACTGGCTGACACCCGCAGCAGGAGTGACCTCTTCGCTGATCTGCCAGAGCCGCTTCTCGACCTCTTTTTTACCCGGCCAGCCGCTGACGGCATAACAGCGGGCCAGCACGCGCTTGACGTTGCCATCCAGAATCGGGAAGTGCTGTCCCAGTGACAGCGACAGGATCGCCCCCGCCGTCGAGCGGCCTACGCCGGGCAGGGCAGAGACATCATCGAAATTCACAGGGAACTCGCCCTGATGAACATCGACAATCTGTTTTGCCGCCTTGTGCAGGTTACGCGCACGGGCGTAGTAGCCGAGGCCGGTCCAGAGATGCAGAACCTCATCCAGCGGTGCCGCCGCCAGATCGCTGACCGTGGGGAAGCGCGCCATAAAGCGTTCGAAGTAGGGAATAACCGTGGCAACCTGGGTCTGCTGTAACATCACTTCAGACAGCCACACCTTGTAAGGTGTTTTCTCCAGCTGCCAGGGCAGGGTTTTGCGGCCAAAGCGCTGATACCAGTCCAGCACCTGTTGCGCGAACTGCGGCGCTTGCATCATAAGAAGGAAAATTTCCGTGTTTACTCTACACTCAGGCAGGAATTCCAGCACATGCGCACCTGGGTGTAAACCGGAAGATTGCAAAGGCTTGCTTCTGCTTATGAACTTTGCATAATGCCCGTTTCCCGGAACAGGCTAACCAGCAGGCTTTTACATGATTAATGACGTCATCACCCCAGAATTTGATGAGAACGGGCGGCCATTGCGCCGGATCCGCAGCTTTGTGCGCCGCCAGGGTCGCTTAACCAAAGGCCAGCAGCAGGCGCTGGACACCCTGTGGCCGGTCATGGGGGTAGAATACCAGCCGGAGCCGGTCGATTTAGTCGCGCTGTTTGGCCGCGAGGCACCGGTGACGCTGGAGATTGGCTTTGGTATGGGCGCGTCGCTGGTCACCATGGCGCAGAACACGCCGCATCAGAACTTCCTGGGTATTGAAGTGCATGCGCCAGGCGTGGGAGCCTGTCTGGCCGCCGCGAAAGAGGCGGATGTACAGAACCTGCGGGTGATGTGTCATGACGCGGTGGAAGTGCTGGAGAAGATGATCCCGGATAACTCGCTGCGCATGGTTCAGCTCTTTTTCCCCGATCCGTGGCACAAAGCGCGTCATAACAAACGCCGTATCGTCCAGGTGCCTTTCGCCGAACTGGTGATGCGTAAACTGAAGCTGGGCGGCGTTTTCCACATGGCGACCGACTGGGAAGCCTACGCGGAGCATATGCTGGAAGTGATGAACAGTATTGATGGTTACCGCAACCAGTCAGAGCAACAGAATTATGTGCCGCGTCCTGAGACGCGTCCACTGACCAAGTTTGAGCAGCGCGGGCAGCGTTTAGGCCACGGCGTATGGGATTTAATGTTTGAGAGGGTGAAATAATGGCCACACAACGCAGCCGCCGTTTACGCAAAAAACTGCACATTGATGAGTTTCAGGAGCTGGGGTTCTCGGTTGCCTGGCGCTTCCCGGAAGGCACCAGCGAAAGTGAAATTGATGAGACGCTCAACCAGTTCATCAACGAAGCGATCGATCCTAACGGTCTGGCTTTTGATGGCAGCGGTTACCTGGTGTGGGAAGGTCTGGTCTGCCTGCAGAAAACCGGCAAATGCACCGAGGAGCATCGCGCTCTGGTCCGCAAATGGCTGGAAGATCACAAGCTGCAGGATGTGCAGATGACGGAACTCTTCGACGTCTGGTGGGACTAAAGGTCAGGTCGGTCAGGCTGCTGGTCTGCCATCCCGGATGGGGCAGAACGCCAGGCCGCCGGCCCGGTTTTAAAAAACACGATGTCGGGCTGAGGCCCGATTGCTGAACGGTTCCGCACCAGATGTTAGGGAGTAGATATGATGCGTAAAGCGCTTCTTGCTGTGCTGCTGGCAGCAGCGACCCAGGCTCAGGCAGCCTATGAATGCAGCGTTAAGCCGCAGGATGATGTGGTGATTAAGCCGCAGAGCGTGCAGGTGGTCGGTGCCAATGGCAATCTTGAGATCTCGCCGCAGGGCGACGTTCAGTTCAACGGGCAGAAGGTGTCGCTGAGCACAGCGGAACGCCAGAAAGCGATCGATTACCAGAACGCGCTGCGTCGCGATCTGCCGTGGATCGACAGCGGGGCGACCTCACGTCTGGAGAAAGGACGTGCGGCACTGGATCGGGTGATCGTGGAGAAACTGGGCACCGACAGCAACGTCCGCAATCGCCTGAGCACGCTGAATGGCCAGCTGAAACAGCAGATGAACCGCATCATCGAGCACCGTGACGACGGGCTGACGTTCCACCATCAGGCGATCGATAAGGTGCGCGCGGAAGGGGAGCGGCTGGTTCAGTCGACGCTGGGCGGCGTGATGCAGGATAGCCTGAATGAGATGGGCAGTAAGCAGGGCAGTGGCGGCAGCAATCCGCTGCAGGCGATTATGGGAAATCTTGGCGGTCTGCAGCAGTCGATTCAGGCTGAGTGGAGCAAACAGGAGCAGGATTTCCAGAACTTCGGTCACGAGGTCTGTAATCGCGTCATTTCGCTGGAAGATCAGCGTAAGCAGCTTACGGGCGCCCTGAAAAAATAGTGTCACGCCTCAGCCTGCCGGGCTGAGGCGCCTTTGTTACTCTTCCGCCAGAAACAGCTCCAGCAGCGAATTCAGAAACAGTTTTCCTTTCTCTGTAATCTGCCACTGATCCGCCGTTTCCATCACATAACCCGCAGCGATCGCGGCATCCATCTGCGGACGGATCGCCTGCTCTGACAGACCGGTGTAGCGGCTGAACTCGTCGCGCGGTGCCGCTTCCAGCAGGCGAAAGCGGTTCATGAAATATTCAAACGGCTTGTCGCTGTCGGCCACCTCATACTGCTTCTCGCGGTAATTTCCCTGCATGAATCCACGCGGATGACGGGTTTTCACCGTGCGTAAAATGCGGCCATCCGGTTGCGTCAGCTTGCCGTGTGCGCCACAGCCGATCCCCAGATAGTCGCCGAAACGCCAGTAGTTAAGGTTGTGCTCACAGCGATAACCCGGCTTCGCGTAGGCGGAGGTTTCATACTGCTGATAACCGGCCTCCCGCAGCAGCTGATCGCCCTGTTCGAAAATATCCCACAGCGCATCATCATCCGGCAGCACCGGCGGACGGGAACCAAACAGGGTGTTGGGTTCGATGGTCAGCTGATACCAGGAGAGGTGCGGCGGATTGAGCGCAATCGCCTGACGCAAATCGTCGAGCGCCTCTTCCAGCGACTGGTCCGGCAGGCCGTGCATCAGGTCGAGGTTGAAGCTGCGCAGTGACAGCGACTGTGCCAGCCGGGCGGCACGGGTCGCCTCGTCAGGCCCGTGAATGCGGCCAAGGCGCTGCAGCTTCTGCGGACTGAAACTCTGAACCCCAATCGAAATACGGTTAATGCCGGCGCGCTGATAGGCGCTGAAGCGATCGGCTTCCACGGTGCCCGGGTTGGCCTCCATGGTCACCTCCGCATCGGCAGCCAGCGTCAGACGCGCCCGCACCCCATCCATCAGCATCTGCATCGCGCTGCTGCTCAGCAGGCTGGGGGTGCCGCCACCAATAAAGATGGTGCGCACTTCGCGGCCATGAATCAGCGGTAGATCGATCTCCAGATCGCGCAGCAGGTGCTGCACGTATTCAACGTGCGGCACCTCATCCTTCAGCGCATGGGAGTTAAAATCGCAGTAGGGACACTTCTGAACGCACCACGGAATATGGATATAGAGACTTAACGGCGGCAGATTAGGCATTACGCATCGCTTCCAGCAGCAGCGTCAATGCTTTACCCCGGTGAGAAACGGCACCTTTTTCCGCTTTGCTCAGTTCAGCGGCCGTTTTACCCAGCGCCGGAACAGAGAAAATCGGGTCATATCCAAAGCCACCGGCACCCGCAGCGGAACGGGTAATTTCCCCCTCCCAGCTGCCGTGGAACACCAGCGGCGTAGGATCGTCCGCATGACGCAGATAGACCAGCACGCAGTGGAACTGCGCCTGACGCTGACCGTCCGGCACGTTTTCCAGCGCCTGCAGCAGCTTCTCCAGATTCTGCTGATCGCTGGCATCTTCTCCGGCGTAACGCGCCGAATAGATACCAGGCGCGCCACCCAGCGCATCCACGGCCAGGCCGGAGTCGTCGGCAATCGCCGGCAGTCCGGTGATCTGCGCCGCGTGACGCGCCTTGAGAATGGCATTCTCGATAAAGGTCAGGCCGGTCTCTTCCGCCGACTCAACCCCCAGGTCACTCTGAGCGACGATATCCAGACCAAAGGCGGAGAGCAGCTCCGCCAGTTCACGCACTTTGCCGGGATTACCGGTGGCGAGCACAACTTTTTGCATAACAGTTCCAGTTTGATTCATTTACAGCAGGTACCAGAGACCCGGGAACAGGTCCATGCCGAGAAAGTTCAGGGCATACAGCACCAGAATGACGATCATCGCGGAGAAATCGATACCGCCCATGGCAGGCAGAATACGGCGAATCGGTGCCATCATCGGTTCGGTCAGCTGCACCAGCAGGTAGTCGACCGGGCCGCGACCCTGGCTGATCCAGCTCATCAGTGAGCGAATGATGATCACCCAGAAGACCAGATAACCGGCCGATTTAATCAGCGACAGCAGGCCGACCAGCAGGTTGGTCGGATCAACCGAGAATACGCCCACCTGAATCAGCAGTAAAATCGGGTATTTCAGCGTCGTCAGGACAAAGGCCAGCAGCAGCGAGGCGGTATCAATCGGCCCCAGTGCCGGAATGATGCGGCGCAGCGGTTTAACAATCGGCTGCGTGACTTTGACGACGAACTGCGCCACGGGATTATAAAAATCGCAGCGTGACCACTGCATCCAGATGCGCAGCAGCAGCACCATGACGTAGAGATCGATCAGCGTTTTTACTAAAAACGTCAGTGTTAACATGAAGTTCCTCTGTTATTGTTGTGAGTTGTGCGCATAATCGCGTGCGCCAAAAATGGCGGTGCCGATGCGCACCATCGTACTGCCTGCGGCGATGGCCGCCTCCATGTCATCGCTCATTCCCAGCGAAAGCGTATCAATATGCGGATAGTGCTGCTGCAGCTGACGGAATGCTTCCGCCATCTGCTGACACACCGCCAGCTGCTTCGTGTAGTCACTCTCCGCCGCCGGAATCGCCATTAATCCCCGCAGTCGCAGCTGCGGCAGGGCCGCTATCGCCTCTGCCAGCCCGGAAACGGCCTCCAGCATGATGCCAGATTTACTCGTCTCGTCACTGATATTTACCTGAATTAACACATTCAGCGGTGGCAGTGAGGCGGGACGCTGATCGTTGAGCCGCTGGGCAATGCGCAGACGGTCAAGGGTGTGGCACCAGGCAAAATTTTCCGCCACCAGCCGGCTCTTATTGGACTGCAACGGACCGATGAAGTGCCACTCCAGTTCCGGATGTGCGGCCAGCGCCTGAACCTTTTCAACCCCTTCCTGCACGTAATTTTCGCCAAAGGCAATCTGACCCGCGGTAAAGGCTTCTTCGACCGCGCTCGCAGGTTTGGTTTTACTGACGGCAAGCAGGGTAATTTCTTCTGGTGCGCGGCCGCAACGCGCGGCAGCGGCCGCAATGCGCTGCCGGACTTGCTGTAGGTTGTGCTGGATTGAGGTCATAGTCAGGAGACATTATGAATCTGGATGAAATGGTGGCGCTTAGTGTAAAGCATAATGCGGCCGATCTGCACCTTTGCAGCGGACATTTGCCCTACTGGCGGCGGCAGGGGAGGCTGGAGGCGATTCCGCAGCAGGGCCCGCTCTCGGCCGCCTGGATGACGGAGTTTATGGCCCGCTGGCTCAGTGAACCCCAGCGCCAGCAGCTGGCGCGTGACGGGCAGATCGATTTCGCCCTGAGTCTCGCCGACGGCCAGCGTCTGCGTGCCAGTCTGTTTATGCAGCGCAACGGCCTGTCGCTGGCGCTGCGCCTTATCTTTGCGGTCTGCCCCACGCTGGAGAGCCTGCAGCTTCCCGCCGTGGTGCCGACGCTGCTGGAGCAGCAGGATGGATTGATTCTGGTCACCGGGGCGACCGGAAGCGGCAAATCCACCACGCTGGCGGCGCTGGTGGATGCGCTGAATCGCCAGCATGCACGCCATATCATCACGCTGGAAGATCCCATTGAATTTATCCACCACAGCCAGCAGTCGCTGATACAGCAGCGTGAAATCGGCCTGCACTGCCCCTCTTTCTCACTGGGCATCAGAGCGGCGCTGCGGGAAGATCCCGACGTGATTCTGCTGGGCGAGCTGCGCGACAGCGACACCATCCGGCAGGCGCTGACGGCGGCGGAAACGGGGCAT
Organism: Pantoea sp. Sc1; assembly: GCF_000255315.1. Classification (NCBI taxonomy): domain Bacteria; kingdom Pseudomonadati; phylum Pseudomonadota; class Gammaproteobacteria; order Enterobacterales; family Erwiniaceae; genus Pantoea; species Pantoea sp. Sc1. Next base: position 208,082 of record NZ_AJFP01000001.1, on the reverse strand, counting down.
CTGGTGCTGGCAACGCTGCACACCCGCGGCGCGGCGCAGGCGGTGGACAGGCTGGTGGATGTCTTTCCGGCGGAGGAGAAACCGCTGGTGCGAACGCAGCTGGCGGGCAGCCTGAAAGCGGTCATTGCGCAGCGGCTGGTGCCTGCCGTTGCCGGATCGCGCATCGGGCTGTTCGAGATCCTGGTTGCGACACCGGGCATCACTCATCTGATTCGGGAGGGCAAGATGCACCAGATCCCTGCTCTGTTGCAGACCGGCGCACAGGCCGGTATGCAAACCTTTGAGCAGAGCAGGCTGGCACGTGAGGCTGCCGGACTGATCGCGTCAGGTCAGTAGTGGTTCTCGAACCAGTCCTGCAAAATGATGGCGGCCGACTGTGAATCCACCGACCCTTTACTGAGCGCACGATAACCGCCACGTTCGAAGAGACCCGCACGCGCTTCAACGGTGCTGAGGCGCTCATCCTGTAGCTCGACCCGGATGCCAAACCGACCGTGCAGGCGATTGGCAAATTTTCGTGCCCGGGCCGTTAACGGCTGTTCAGTGCCATCCATATTGAGGGGTAGACCCACCACCACGAAATCGGGCTGCCACTCTTTCAGCAGCTTTTCAATGAGCAGCCAGTCTGGCGTACCATCCTGGGCTTTCAGCGCCGCCAGGGGACGGGCGCTGCCGGTGAGTTGCTGACCGACGGCGACACCAATGCTTTTGGTGCCGAAGTCGAAACCTAACAGTGTTTGCGTTGACATCAGGCGTGTCCGGCGTCGCTGGCCATGTTGTGAATATCGACGCCGATACTGCGCGCCGCTTCGCGCCAGCGCTCTGCGATAGGCGTCTGGAACAGGATATTGCTGTTGGCTGGGGTCGTGAGCCAGGCATTTTCCATCAGCTCATTCTCCAGCTGATCTTTTTCCCAGGCGCAGTACCCCAGTGCCACCAGCACATTTGTGGGCTGAGAGGCGGTGCCAATCGACTCCAGCACGTCACGGGATGTGGTGATGACGGTGTTGTCGGAGACACGAATACTGGAGGTAAAAGTCCGTTGCGCTGAGTGCAGAATAAAGCCGCGATCTTCCGCCAGCGGGCCACCGGTGAAAACCGGCTTATCCAGCCTGATGGCCGGGTCGCGATCGTCAGCAGAGATTTTCAGCTTCTTCAGAATGCCTTCAACCGTCAGGTTTTCCATGGGTTTATTGATGATCAGTCCCATTGCACCTTCTTCGTTATGTTCGCAGAGATAGACCACGGAACGCTTGAAGAAAGGGTCCTGCAATGAAGGCATGGCAATCAAAAAGTGATGTTGTAAATTCATTCTCACACGATGTACCAAAAAAATAACCGGCACGCGACGGCCGCACCGGTATTGGGTTGATCACGGAGCCTCGCCCCGGCGTCTTGCTCAGCCCAGGCGTTTCTCAATGGCATCCATCAACATGCCGGTGATGGAGATCGGGAACGCAGCCTCAATTTCACGAATGCAGGTCGGGCTGGTCACGTTAACTTCAGTCAGTTTATCACCGATGATGTCGAGACCGACAAAAATCAGTCCTTTTGCTTTCAGCGTCGGGCCAACACGGCGCGCAATTTCCCAGTCGCTTTCGCTCAGTGGGCGGGCTTCACCGCGCCCACCGGCGGCGAGATTGCCGCGCGTTTCACCGCCCTGCGGGATACGCGCCAGGCAGTAAGGAACCGGCTCGCCATCCACGACCAGCACACGCTTGTCACCCTCTTTGATAGCCGGGATATAGTTCTGCGCCATGCAGAAGCGGCTTTCGTGCTCGGTCAGGGTTTCCGTGATGACGCCAAAGTTAGGATCGTCCTGCTTCACGCGGAAGATAGAGGCGCCGCCCATGCCATCCAGCGGTTTCATGATGATGTCGCCATGCTCCTGCCAGAAGGCGCGCAGCTGCTCTTTGCGGCGGGTCACCAGGGTCTCAGGCGTGAACTCCGCAAACCAGGCGGTGTAGAGCTTTTCGTTACAGTCACGCAGGCTCTGCGGTTTGTTCACGATCAGCGTTCCCAGCTCTTCTGCGCGCTCCAGAATGTAGGTCGCATAGATGAACTCGGTGTCGAAAGGGGGATCTTTACGCATCAGGATCACATTCAGGTCAGCCAGCGGGATCTCCTGCTCGCTGCCGAACTGATACCACTTATCCGCATTCTGCTCAACGCTCAGCAGGCGGGTGCGGGCAGAGGCGACGCCACCGCGCATCGAGAGATCGTGCATCTCCATGTAGTGAATTTCATAACCACGGCGCTGTGCTTCCAGCAACATGGCGAAGCTGGAGTCTTTTTTAATATTGATGGACGAAATAGGGTCCATCACGATGCCAAGCTTAATCATTATTATCTCCTCGGTAAGGCGTTGATCGCCTCGTTCGGTTCGGTCTGCAGTGGGCCGAACAGTCAGGACACTATGCCTGCTCTCTCACCGCCGAAAGTATCGCTTAACCCAGGTCGCCAAACCTCACCTGAAGTGCCGTAATGGCGGTCAGCGCGGTGGTTTCGGTTCGCAGAACCCGTGGGCCAAGCAGGATGTCCGTAAAATCGTGCTGCGCCGTCATCGCAATCTCGTCCGCTGACAGGCCGCCTTCCGGGCCAATCAGCAGCCGGACCCGCTCCACAGGCTGTGGCAGCGTGTTAATACTCTGGCTGGCACGCGGATGCAGGTTGAGCTTCAGACCGCTGTCCGCTTCCGCACACCAGGCTTCCAGCGTCATCGCTTCACGAATTTCCGGCACGCGATTGCGGCCACACTGCTCGCAGGCGGCAATCGCAATTTTCTGCCACTGCTGGATCTTCTTCGCCAGACGTTCAGCATCAAGCTTTACGCCACAGCGCTCGGAAAACAAGGGTGTAATGACGTTCACGCCCAGTTCAATTGATTTCTGGATAGTGAATTCCATTTTTTCACCGCGCGACATCACCTGACCTAAATGCAGATGCAGAGGTGACTCGCGATCGTCCGGCTGGCTCTCTGTGACCGATACTTTTACACGCTTTTTATCAACATGCGTGATCTCTGCTGCAAAAGTCAGATTAGTGCCATCAAAGAGTTCCAGACGCTGGCCTGCCGTCATCCGGAGGACCCGGCCCACATGGTTGGATGCATCTTCATCCAGAGTAATTTCACTGCCGATGTTCAGAGGCGCGGCGTGATAGATGCGAGGTATGCGCATAAGGTTCCTGAGACCGGACGCCGCGCTGCAGCGGCGTCATGGGAAAAGAGCTAGTGTAGGGCAGGGATTTTAGCGCTGGCAAGCCTGCTGCACATAAGGATTGTGATTGCCCTGCACCCTGGCAATCCGCTGGTCGCGTTCGCACTCCCACGGCGTGACAGGATAGAGCTTATCCCAGGCAGTAAACAGCTGCGTCTGCTGGCGTGAAATGCGCAGATGGTACTGGTCGCGCATATAGAAATAGGTGCGGGCAATCGCGCCCCGCGCCCGCGCAGGCGGCTCCGCCTGCTTCAGTTTAAAGTCGATCTTCATCTCACACTGACCATACTGCTTCTCGCTGCCGTTCCACTGACTGTAGGCGAAGTTGCCGCGGTCGCCATTTACTTCACCCACCGCAGGCTGCAGGTTGTGCAGATCGGTTTCGATGCGGCGATAGTCGGGGTCTTTGTTGCAGTTTTTGCGGCCACCGTCCTGCCAGCACTGGCGCTGATGTCCAAACTCCCACGCAGGCATCACATGTTCCCACTCAATGCGTGCGGCGCGATTCGCATTTTTGCGCACCTGATAGCCACAGCTGTTGAGATCGGGAATGCCCTTTTTTCCCTGCCATGTAATTTTACAGCCACAGTAAAAGGAGCCCGGTGCATCGGCGTTAATCGCCGCAGCAAAGGTTTTGGCCTGCTGAAAGTTATTCTGATGATAGTTATTCAGGTTGATAGCGTCAGCGGCAGGGGCAAACAGCAACGCCACCGCCAGACTTAAAATGCGAGACATATTCCAGCTTCTGTTCAGTACAAAAAAGGGCGGCAGGTTAACAGAATGTCCAATAGGGCGGAATGGGGATTAGTCTCAGGCTGGCACAAACTCGCCCGCGGTCAGCAGGCTTCCGCAGTGCACGCAGCGATACTCACTCTCTTTGCGCACCACCCGATTGTGGCGCCGCACCGTAAGCTGGTGCTGCTGGCACTGACAGCGATAGGCAAAGGTCTTGCTGCGCACGGAAGCGATCTCAAACTGATGGGTGCGCCGCGCCGGCACGCCCAGCACCTGCTCCATCATCCACTTCCACTCTTTGCCGTGCGGCGCAACGCGACCAAACTGTTTCCAGACCAGCAGATGCGCCAGCTCATGCGGCACCACTTCATCAATAAACGCCTGCTGATTTTCCAGCAGCAGCACCGGATTAATGCGGATTTCCCAGGCGGCCAGCCAGGCCGTGCCCGCCGCCGTGCCGCGCTGCTGGTAGAGCAGGGCAGGTTCCGGGTAGTCCGTTTTCAGGGCCTGATTGGCACGCGCAAGCGACTGGCGCAGCGAGCGCATCACGGCCTGCTGCAGGGCAATAGGGAGACGAGGTGTTTTCATGGCGTTCAGGATAATCATCGCTGCCCGGGAACTCAACCTGACCCGCGAAAATGGCAGCAGCGTGGCTATAATCTGCCGCCCCGTTTCCGGCACGGCAGGCGGCGGCCACAGGGGGGGGCAGACCCGGCGCGGCAGCGGCGGAAATTTCCGGATTAAATATGGTTATCGGCGTTTTTAGAATATCCTATTGATAAGGTTCACTGCAGCGTGAACCGATGAGATGCGACAGGCACAGTGTACGGACAACGCAATGAAAAATAATAACATCAGGAAGCAGCGCATTGTGCTGGTGACCGATTTGATGGCAGGTCGCGGCGGTATGGAGAATGTGACCGGTCAGCTGATTACCGCGCTGAATGCGGAGGCCGGAACGGAAGCGGGGCTGTTTATTATCAACAGCGGCGAAGAGAGCCACTCCCGTGCCTGGACCGCCAACGCTGTTTTAGCCGAGAGCGTCTGCACGCTGCGCAACAAAAAGATAAAAAATCTGATTCATACGCTGCGAATGGCCGCCTTTTTTCGCCGCTATCAGCCCGATCATGTCCTGACCCTGAATACGATTCCCTGCCTGATGACGCGCCGCGCCATCAGCCTCTCCGGCCGTAAAATCATGCTGTCGAGCTGGATGCATCTGCCCCCGCGTGAACGTTACCGTCCCCACTATCTGCTGCGGGCCGATCACCATTTCGCCATCAGCCAGCAGATTAAACAGCAGCTGGTGGATTTGGGCGCGCGCGATACAGACGTTGATGTGATCTATAACCCGGTAAAGCGCACTGAGGTGGTCATTGGCCGCCCGCAGGGGCTGAAGTTTCTCTATATCGGGCGCATCCACTTCCAGCGACAGAAACAGCTGAAAGATCTGTTTGATGCCCTGCAGCAGGTCAGCGTCCCCTGGACGCTGGAGATGGTGGGAGATGGCGAGGATCTGGCGCAGTGCCAGCACTACGCGGCGCAGCTTGGGATTGCGGATCGCATTACCTGGCATGGCTGGCAGGAGAACGCCTGGGAGTATGTCCTCCACCACATCAGACAGGTCAGCTGTCTGCTCATGACCTCCAACTTTGAGGGGTTCCCGCTGATCCTGCTGGAGGCGATGTCGCGCGGCGTCTACTGCGTCTCATCCGACTGCATCAGCGGTCCGGCGGAAATTATTCAGAACGGTCACAATGGTCAGCTCTACCCTGTCAATGACAGCATGGCGCTGGCCGCTATTCTCAACGCCATGAGCGGGGATTTCCGTTTCCCTGACCATCAGGTTATTAAAGCGAGCATCACCGGTTTTTATGAGGAAAATTATATGAAGCACCTGATGACCGTGCTTAATCGCCTTACTGAGGTTAAGCATGACGAATAAAACCGAACGCAATGGATTAACGTTACTGGTTAATTTCTCCGTGATTGCGCTCTGCCTGGCACTCTCACTGAATATGTTTGTTACCGGTCTGCCGCAAAAAATATTCTACTTCGTCTCCTATCTCTCCGTTGCCTCCATACTCTATGGTCTGGTGCGCAGACGGATCGACTTCAGGGGAGCGGGTTTTTATCTCGCGCTGTTCGCTGTTCTGGTTATCTTTGCCCTGATCCGTCTGTTCTGGGCCCTTCACGTTAAGGGGATTGAGACCGCCCCCTCAACCGATGCGATAACCAATATCGGCAACTACCTGCTGGGCGCTAAGCGGCTGTTGCTGGGCGCGTTTATTCTCCTCAGCCTGGCTATTTATGGCGATCGGGTTTCCCTGACCACACTGCGTATCGGGAAAGTGCTCATTCTGATCGGACTGCTGATTACGCTGGGCTTCGGTATTCATGAGCATCTCTACACCGCGAACATCCGCATCAAACTCACGACTGAAGCGGCGTCGATGTCCTCCTACATGATTCTGTTTATCTACTGCGCCTGGCTGTGGCTGAGTCGTTTTGAGACGCATCGCTACTGGAAGGTTGCCGATGTGGTGGTGCTGGCTGTCACCTTCGCGCTGCTCTACCTGTGTGCGACCCGCGTGACGCTGATTGCGCTGATCGCCACAGGCCTGCTGTTTGTGGTGCAGAGTTACCGGCTGTCGCTGCTCACTAACTGGCGCGTCGGCACGCTGGCGGTGGGCGTCGTGGCGCTGCTGATCCTGATGACCAGTAACCGCTGGGTGGAAGGGGTGCAGGATATTGAGAACTTTGGCTCCAACAGCTCGACCTCGCTGGGTGCACGCGTGGCGATCTGGGGCGGAGCGATGAACTTTATTGAGCATCACGGCGGCTTCGCAACGCCGGATGCGCGCACTACGGAGGCGCGCCAGTTCATCATCAAACACTATCCGCTCAATGTGGAAGGCTACACCAACGTCAAATACAACATGCACAACGAGTTTCTCGAAGTGACGACGTTACAGGGATGGCTGGGGACGCTGTCGCTGGCGCTGCTCTATCTGACGACGCTGGCGGGCTGGCTGAAGAAGTGCGATCTGCGCGGGGCGGCGCTGCCGATGCTGGCGCTGTTTATCACCGGGCTGACCGATTCGGTGCTGCCCTATAACCAGACTGCTACCATCTTTATCATGGCGCTGGCGATCTGCTGCCTGCCGCGGCCCCGGCCGGACGTGCGGGTCACCCCGGTATGATAAGGGGCTGAACCAATAAAAAGGGCGGGGTTTCCTGAGAAACCCCGCCCTTTTTTTATTGCTTAACGGTTAGTCGCGTGCACCGATGTCGCGCAGTTTTTTACCGGCCATCAGGTTACGTTCGATGTGTTCCAGCGAGACGTTTTTGGTCTCCGGAATCAGCATCAGCGTCAGCAGAATGAAGAACAGGTTAAGCAGCGCGTAGACCCAGAAGGTGTTGGCGTTGCCCAGGGTATTCAGCATCGTCAGGAAGGTCGCACCCACGATCATGTTGGCGATCCAGTTGGTGGTGGTCGAGACGGTGATACCGAAATCGCGGCCTTTCAGCGGCTGAATTTCAGAACAGAGTACCCAGATCAGCGGACCGGCTGACATCGCGAAGCCAACGATGAACATCAGCAGCATGCCTACCGCGAAGTACTGTGCGCCCGGCGAGGTAATGCCAAAGTGCAGCATCGTTCCCAGCACGCCCATACCGGCAGCCATCACCATAAAGCCCAGAATCAGGGTCGGTTTACGGCCCCAGCGATCCACCAGGCCAATGGCAATAAAGGTCGCCAGCACGTTGACCAGACCAACGATGACCGTACCCCACATCTGCTGCGTGGTGTTGGCGAAGCCGGCAATTTCAAAGATTTTAGGTGCGTAGTACATGATGACGTTCATACCGGTAAACTGCTGCATAACCTGCAACAGAATGCCGAGGTAGACGGCACGACGGAAGTGGCTGCTGCTGGTAAACAGACCCCAGCCAGACTGCTTGATCTTCAGGCTTTCACGAATCTCATCCAGCTCACGTTTTGCCTGCTCACTGGTGTCGCGCAGGCGGTCCAGTACGCGTTGTGCATCGCGGAAGTTGCCACGCGCTGCCAGCCAGCGTGGGCTGTTAGGCAGGAAGAAGACACCGATCAGCAGCAGCAGGGCAGGGATGGTGATGACGCCCAGCATCCAGCGCCAGTTGCCGGTAAAGCTGAAGGCGGTATCAGACAGGTAAGCACCCAGAATCCCGATGGTGATCATCAGCTGATAGAGCGAAATCATACTGCCGCGAATTTTTTCTGGAGCGATTTCAGAAAGATAAAGCGGGGCGGTATAAGAGGCGACACCGACTGCCAGACCCAGCAATACGCGGGCGCTGATCAGCATCTCCGGGTTTGGCGCCATCGCCGACCAGAGAGAACCGATAACGAACAGAATCGCACCGGCCATCAGGCTCTTTTTACGGCCCAGGCGGGAGGACATCCAGCCGCTGCCGATAGCCCCCACCGCAGCACCAAACATCATGGAACTGACGATCCACTCCTGCTGATGAGCGGTAACGTTGAAGTCCTTTGCGATAAACGGCAGGGCACCGGCAATCACGCCGATATCCAGACCGAACAGCAGACCCGCAAGGGCTGCCAGAAAGCAGACAAATAAGGTCATCGCCTTATTTGAAGTTCTGCTTTTGTGTGTATTGCCAGGCATTTTAGCCTCCAGGTTTATCCATCATTGTTTTTATCAATGTTAAAAAACCTTTTACGGGAAAAAAGTGAGTCTGATCACATCAGTGTAATCGCTTACACACGCTGAAACCCTGAAATTCAGCATATTTTACCCGTAAAGATTAATTAACCAGTGAGGTATAGCACTTATTAAGTTTCTGACAATGCTCTATTTATTGGCTATCAGACGACGCTGAAAATAACGCATTTTGAACAGAATAACCACGTGCGTTAAATCTTAAATGTCAGATAAACAAAGCATTTCAATTTGTAATCGTTAACATTTTGTTGTCAGAAAAAGCGCAATGAAGTGTAGCTGAGATTAGAAAACCTGCTGAGGAGCGGCGGGAAGGTCGGGCAGAAGCGTTTTATCCGGTCAGGAGAGAGCGGGCAGAGAGTGCAAAACTGAGAACAATCTGCCCGTGCTGCACGCAGGCAAAGCCACTGAAAAGGCAATAAAAAACCCTGCCGGCGTGGCAGGGTTTCATGATCAGCCGGAAAACTTACAGGCCAGCCGCTTCACGCAGCAGGGCGGCTTTATCGGTTTTTTCCCATGGGAAATGTTCGCGACCAAAGTGACCGTAAGCGGCGGTCTCTTTGTAGATAGGGTGCAGCAGATCCAGCATCTGAATCAGACCATAGGGACGCAGGTCGAAGAATTCACGTACCAGCAGCGTCAGCTGTTCGGTCGCAATTTTCTCGGTGCCAAAGGTTTCCACCATGATGGAGGTCGGTTCAGCAACGCCGATCGCATAAGAGACCTGAATTTCACAACGGTCAGCCAGACCGGCTGCGACGATGTTTTTCGCGACATAACGCGCTGCATAGGCCGCAGAGCGGTCAACTTTTGACGGATCTTTACCGGAAAACGCACCGCCACCGTGACGCGCCATGCCGCCGTAGGTGTCGACGATGATTTTACGACCGGTCAGACCGCAATCGCCCATCGGGCCGCCGATCACAAAGCGACCGGTCGGGTTGATGTGATATTTGGTTGAGGCGTTCAGCCACTCGGCAGGCAGAACCGGCTTGATGATCTCTTCCATCACCGCTTCCTGCAGATCTTTCTGGCTGATGGACTCCGCGTGCTGCGTTGACAGCACGACCGCATCGATGCCGACAATTTTGCCATCGTCATACTGGAAAGTGACCTGGCTCTTGGCATCCGGACGCAGCCACGGCAGGGCGCCGTTTTTACGCACTTCTGCCTGACGCTGAACCAGACGGTGTGCATAGGTCACCGGTGCAGGCATCAGAACGTCGGTTTCGTTGGTCGCATAACCGAACATCAGGCCCTGGTCGCCCGCGCCCTGTTCCAGCGGATCGGTGCGGTCAACACCCTGATTGATATCCTGAGACTGTTTGCCAATTGCGCTCAATACGGCGCAGGAGTTGGCATCAAAGCCCATATCGGAATGAACATAGCCGATTTCGCGAACGGTGTTACGGGTGATCTCTTCGATATCGACCCAGGCGCTGGTGGTGATTTCACCACCAACCAGTACCATACCGGTTTTAACGTAGGTTTCGCAGGCCACACGCGCTTTTGGATCCTGTTCCAGGATCGCATCCAGCACGGCATCGGAAATCTGGTCGGCGATTTTATCGGGATGTCCTTCTGATACGGACTCGGACGTAAAAAGGTGTTTAGCCATTCTGTTCTTTACCTTAAATATGGTTTGAATTCGACTGCATAGCGCCAGTGAGGTTATCTGACCTGACGCCCCTTCAGGCAAAGCCGCGAGCAGTGAGGTTGTGTCAGCACAGCAGGCCAACACCGCCTGGATATTAACCTGTTTAGATGGAAAACCATCTGGACGGCTATTTTAGGATAGAGGATAAACCAATTACCAGCCCTTTTTCTGTTTCGGCATTTTACCTGTCAGCTTTATCGGCATAATTTGCTGACACTCCACGGAATTACCCGATAATCTTTTTGCTTTTTAGCGCCGTAAACGGTATAAAACGCCGCTGCTTCGCTAGCCGCAGCAAGGATGACGCCACTGTGTGCGTCGCGCCCGTCAGACACCGCTCTGGCTTTCACCCTGGTTGTTCTCCATGTGCCCCTGGCATATGCGGAGGTGATACAAGTAATGAACCACGCTTTTTCTTCTCCCGGTTCTCTGCGCTCTGGCGCAACACTGGCGCGCTCCTGCCTCCCCTCTGTTTCTCTTTCCAGCCGACAATATCTGCGATGCGGTAATTTTACCGACACGAGCGCTGGCTAATCTTTACCTCTGTTCTCAGGGCTTTGTCTCTTCTCTGCGTCCACGCAGTGGAACGAGACCGGTTATCTATGGTCAATAAAGATCGGGTAAATGTTCTCTGTTTAAACGGATCTGGCCAGGGTGTTTTACACTTAACTCATATGCGTGAAGCGCGCTGACGGCAACGTCAGGTGAACAGGACATGACGTTTAATGGGGTATCTGCGTTTCAGATTAGCGGCCATAAAGCCGGTTAACAGTTTCATCTTTCAACGGAAAATTGAGGTTCGCGATGTCTGACGACATGAAGAATATCAAAGGTTCGTCAGCTGGCGAACAGGGTGCACTCCGCTCCATGCAGGAGGTTGCAATGAACGATCAGGACGCGAGCAAAATGTTGCGGACGTACAACATCGCCTGGTGGGGCAACAACTATTACGACGTCAACGAACTGGGCCACATCAGTGTCTGCCCGGATCCGGATCGCCCGGATGTGCGCGTCGATTTAGCCCGGCTGGTGAAAGAGCGCGAAGCACAGGGCCAGCGTCTGCCCGCGTTGTTCTGCTTCCCGCAGATCCTGCAACATCGTCTGCGCTCTATTAACGGCGCGTTCAAACGTGCGCGTGAATCCTACGGCTATACCGGTGACTACTTCCTGGTTTACCCGATTAAAGTCAACCAGCATAAACGCGTCATTGAATCCCTGACCCAGTGCGGTGAACCGCTGGGCCTGGAGGCTGGCTCGAAAGCGGAGCTGATGGCGGTGCTGGCACATGCGGGTCAGACCCGCACGGTGATCGTCTGTAACGGTTATAAAGACCGGGAATATATTCGTCTGGCGCTGATTGGCGAGAAGATGGGCCACAAGGTCTATCTGGTGCTGGAAAAAATGACCGAAGTGCGGCTGGTGCTGGAAGAGGCGGAGCGTCTGAACGTGGTGCCGCGTCTGGGTATCCGTGCTCGCCTGGCGTCACAGGGCTCCGGCAAGTGGCAGTCGAGCGGCGGCGAAAAGTCGAAGTTTGGCCTGTCAGCGACGCAGGTGCTGAAGCTGGTTGAGATTATGCGCGAAGCGGGCCGCATCGACAGCCTGCAGCTGCTGCATTTCCATCTCGGTTCACAGATGTCCAATATCCGCGATATCGCCACCGGTGTGCGTGAGTCGGCGCGTTTCTATGTCGAACTGGCGAAGCTGGGCGTAAACATCAAATGTTTCGACGTCGGCGGCGGTCTGGGTGTCGATTATGAAGGCACGCGCTCGCAGTCTGACTGTTCGGTCAACTATGGCCTCAATGAGTATGCTAACAACGTGATCTGGGGCATCGGGGCCGCCTGTGATGAGCACGGCCTGGAGCATCCGACGGTGATCACCGAGTCCGGTCGCGCCGTGACCGCACACCATACGGTGCTGGTTTCTAACATCATCGGCGTGGAGCGTAATGAGTTCAGCGAACCTGAAACGCCGGATGCCGATGCGCCGCGCCCGATTCTCAGCATGTGGGAAACCTGGCAGGAGATGCATGAGCCGGATACCCGCCGTTCGCTGCGTGAGTGGCTGCACGACAGCCAGATGGACCTGTTCGATATCCATACCGGTTACTCTTCCGGCACTTACGATCTTAAGCAGCGTTCATGGGCTGAGCAGCTCTATCTGAGCATCTGTCACTATATTCAGCAGCATCTTGATCCGAGCAACCGTGCGCATCGTCCGATCATCGACGAACTGCAGGAGCGAATGGCGGATAAGATCTACGTTAACTTTTCGCTGTTCCAGTCGATGCCGGATGCATGGGGTATCGATCAGCTCTTCCCGGTTCTGCCGCTGGAAGGGCTGAATAAGAAGCCGGAACGCCGCGCTGTGCTGCTCGACATCACCTGTGACTCTGACGGTACCATCGATCACTATGTGGATGGCGACGGTATCGCCACCACCATGCCGATGCCGGAATATGACCTGGATAACCCGCCGATGCTGGGCTTCTTCATGGTCGGGGCTTATCAGGAAATTCTGGGCAACATGCACAACCTGTTCGGTGATACCGAGGCGGTGGATGTCTACGCGCGCGAAAATGGCGAAGTGGAAGTGCAGCTGTCGGATGAGGGTGACACCGTGGCAGACATGCTGCGCTATGTGCAGCTTGATCCTAACCAGCTGATGTCGCTGTTCCGCAATCAGGTGCAGGCGTCCGATCTCGACGAAGAGCTTCGTGCCCAGTTCCTGGAAGAGTTTGAGAGCGGCCTCTACGGATACACCTATTTAGAAGATGAGTAATCGCATCGTTCAGCCCGCAATCGTATATTGCAGTTGCCGCTGACTATGCCGATAATCTGACTCACTCAATCCCTTCCTCGTCGGGCCTAACGACGCGGAGGGGATTTTTTTTATCTCAACCTTAATGGCTTGCGGGCCTGGCCCGACTTACGCATAGAGAGAGCAATTATGTATAACACGCTTGGCAATCAGTACGACAACTCCCTGGTCTCTAACGCCTTCGGCTTCATGCGCTTTCCGCTGAACTTCCAGCCTTATGACAGCGACGCAGAGTGGGTGATTACCGGTGTACCGTTTGATGCTGCCACCTCTGGTCGTCCGGGCAGCCGCCTGGGGCCGGGCGCCATCCGCCAGATCTCCACCAACCTGGCCTGGGAAGGCTGCCGCTGGCCGTGGGATTTCGATCTGCGTCAGCGTCTGAACGTTGTCGACTGCGGCGATCTGGTTTACGCCTTCGGTGACTCACAGGATCTCTCCGATAAATTACAGGCGCACGCCGAAAAACTGCTGGCCAGTGGCAAGCGCATGATGACCTTTGGCGGCGACCACTACGTGACGCTGCCGCTGCTGCGCGCGCATGCGAAACATTTCGGCAAGATGGCGCTGGTGCACTTTGATGCCCACACCGACACCTACTCCAACGGCCCGACCTTTGACCACGGCACCATGTTCTTTACCGCGCCGAAAGAGGGGCTGATCGATCCTCAGCACTCGGTGCAGATCGGTATCCGAACTGAATTTGACCGGAGCCTGGGCTTTAACGTGCTGGATGCGGCGCAGGTCAATGACCGCAGCGTTGACGATATCCTCGCTGAAGTAAAACGCACCGTCGGCGATCTGCCGGTCTATCTCACCTTCGATATCGACTGTCTGGACCCGGCTCATGCACCTGGCACCGGTACGCCGGTCATTGGCGGCCTGACCACCGATAAAGCGACCAAACTGATCCGTGGCCTGCAGGGCATGAACATCGTGGGTATGGATCTGGTGGAAGTGGCACCGGGCTATGACCATGCAGATTTAACTGCGCTGGCCGCGGCGACGCTGGCCCTGGATATGCTGCATGTTCAGGCGGCCAACAAGGGCTGATTTGCCGCACCCCTCTGATAAGTCTGCCGGGATAATCCGGCAGGCTTTGCTGCCGTCTCCCGCCATTCCCCCTCTGCGTTTTCCTGACGAATACCCTGTCTGACCGGCTGCTGGCCTCGGCCATGCGGTTCAGGCGCAACTGCACATCAGCAACTAAACTTAGTGACATCAATTTTCGACGTGGAGGCAATCATGGGCTTTCTTGATGAACTGGCGGGCTCACTGCAGGGCAGTCAGAGTGACGGGCATCTGCCCGGCCAGCTGCAGGCGGTGTGGCACTGGGTACAGGAGCAGGGCGGCATTGAAGTGCTGCTGCAAAAATTTCAGCAGGGCGGGCTGGGTGAAGTCTTTAGCTCGTGGATTGGCACCGGCAGCAATCAGCCGGTCGCGCACAGCGATATCCACTCGGCGTTTGGTCAGGCGGAACTGCAGTCACTGGCGGATAAGCTGGGAACCGACGTTAAGGGCGCAGCAGGCACGCTGGCGGTGATTCTGCCGCAGCTGATCGACAGGATGTCACCGCAGGGGCGCATGGATGAGGCGTCACTGCATGAGAATAAACTCGATTTAGGCTCAATGGTGGATCAGATATTTAAGCGCTGAATCAGCCAGAGCCGGAAGTTATCAGGCGCATCGCCCTGAAGGATGATGCGCCTGATTGTCTCTTATTTCGCGTCGGCAGCAATGCGATCGCGGATATGCTGAGCGCGCGCTTCTGAAGCCGGGTGGGAGTCAAACATTGAACTCTGACGGCCCTGTTCCAGCTTCGCCAGTTTCTCAAAGCTGGTGACCAGCCCCATGGGGTTAATGTTGCGCTTCTTCATCAGGTCATAGGAGTAGTCATCCGCCTGTGACTCCTGCGACTGGGAGAACTGCGCGTTGACCAGTTTCTCACCCAGTTCGCCCAGCTGCGACTGCGACAGCGAACCGATCACCCCGCCAACCGACGCGGCAGCCGTGCGGGCCGCAGTGGTGGCATACGCCAGCTGCATCGCTTTACGGGTGTGGCCCAGCGCAACGTGACCCATCTCATGGCCCAGTACCCCTTCGACTTCATTGTCGGTCATCATATCCATCAGTCCGCTGTAGACACGGATACAGCCGTTTGCCATCGCCCAGGCGTTGACATCTTTCGTCTGGTAAACCTTGTAGTTAGCCGGAACGCCATTGATGTTGTCGCCCAGCGCGGCAGCAATCTTGTTCAGACGCTGCTGATATTGGCTGTCAGCCGGCGCGATCTGATTCTCTTTGTCCATCTGATCACAGGACTTATCGCTCAGCTGCTTAACCTGATCGTCGCTCAGCGTGTAAGCCTGATAGGCCTGTGCGCCTGACTGCATCAGCGCGTTATTGTCCAGCCCCTGACAGCCGCTCAGCAGCGTCGCCAGTCCAAGCGCTAATACCGTTTTCTGGATTTTCATGCTCTATCCCATTCATAACAAGGTAAGAAAAACAAACACCTGAAACCGTGCCAGGTGAATAAACGTTTTGGTTATAGCCTGCCAGTCTGCACTTTGCTAGCAGAGTTGGCCGGAAAAGCCATACGAAGCGGTGACATTTAGCGTTTTACAGCATGTACTTTTGCCCCGATTTTCATGTACATTGATGGGCAACTTTTTCCTTGTTTTGCCCGGTAACTCATTAATAACAATAAGTTAAGGCGCGAAGCATTAATCCGACCTGGAGTAGAAAATGCCCTCTCGTAAAGAGCTTGCCAACGCCATTCGTGCGTTAAGTATGGATGCAGTACAGAAAGCGAAATCGGGACATCCGGGTGCCCCAATGGGTATGGCGGACATCGCTGAAGTACTCTGGCGCGGTTACCTGAACCACAACCCGACCAACCCGCAGTGGGCTGACCGCGACCGTTTCGTGCTTTCCAACGGTCACGGCTCCATGCTGATCTATAGCCTGCTGCACCTCACCGGCTACGATCTGCCGATGAGCGAACTGGAAAACTTCCGCCAGCTGCACTCAAAAACTCCAGGTCACCCGGAATATGGCTACACCGCCGGCGTTGAAACCACCACCGGTCCGCTGGGGCAGGGCATCGCTAATGCGGTCGGTTTCGCTATCGCTGAGCGCACCCTGGCCGCGCAGTTCAACCGTCCGGGTCATGACATCGTAGACCACAATACCTATGTCTTCATGGGTGATGGCTGCATGATGGAAGGCATCTCGCACGAAGTCTGCTCACTGGCGGGTACGCTGAAGCTGGGCAAACTGGTGGCCTTCTATGATGACAACGGTATCTCTATCGACGGTCACATTGATGGCTGGTTCACCGATGACACCGCTAAGCGCTTTGAAGCTTACGGCTGGCACGTTGTGCGCGGCGTTGATGGTCACGATGCGGATGCGATTGCTAAAGCGATCGACGAAGCGAAAAGCGTCAGCGACAAGCCATCACTGCTGATGTGCAAAACCGTCATCGGCTTCGGTTCGCCGAACAAAGCGGGCACCCATGATTCACACGGCGCACCGCTGGGTGATGACGAAGTGGCGCTGACCCGTAAACAGCTGGGCTGGAACCACGCACCGTTCGTTATCCCGTCAGAGATCTACGCTGAGTGGGACGCGAAAGAAGCGGGTCAGGCGAAAGAGTCCGCCTGGGATGAGAAATTCGCGGCTTACGCGCAGGCTCACCCGGAACTGGCCGCTGAGTTTAAGCGTCGCATCAGCAATGAGCTGCCTGCTAACTGGCAGGAAGAGTCTCAGAAATTTGTTGAGCAGCTGCAGGCGAACCCGGCGAAGATCGCCAGCCGTAAAGCCTCACAGAATGCGATTGAAGCCTTCGGTAAAATTCTGCCGGAATACCTGGGCGGTTCAGCTGACCTGGCGCCGAGCAACCTGACTGTCTGGTCGGGCTCTAAGCCGATCAATGAAGATGCGGCAGGTAACTACATCCATTACGGCGTGCGTGAATTCGGTATGACCGCTATCGCTAATGGCCTGGCGCTGCACGGCGGCTTCCTGCCTTACACGGCCACCTTCCTGATGTTCGTTGAGTATGCGCGTAACGCTGCGCGTATGGCGGCACTGATGAAGATCCGTCAGATCATGGTCTACACCCACGACTCCATCGGTCTGGGCGAAGATGGCCCGACGCACCAGCCGGTTGAACAGATGGCCAGCCTGCGCACCACGCCAAACATGAGCCTGTGGCGTCCGTGTGACCAGGTTGAATCTGCCGTGGCGTGGAAATACGCGATTGAACGTCAGGATGGCCCGACGGCACTGATCTTCTCCCGTCAGAACCTCGCGCAGCAAGCGCGTGACGCTGAGCAACTGGCTAACGTGGCGCGCGGCGGCTATGTGCTGAAAGATTGCGACGGCACGCCTGAGCTGATCCTGATCGCCACCGGTTCAGAAGTAGAACTGGCTGTCGGTGCGTGGGACAAACTCACCAGCGAAGGTCGTAAGGTGCGTGTCGTCTCTATGCCTTCAACGGATGCCTTCGACAAGCAGAGCGATGCGTATCGCGAAGCCGTTCTGCCAAAAGCGGTCAGCGCGCGCGTGGCTATCGAAGCGGGCATCGCAGATTACTGGTTCAAATACACCGGTCTGAATGGGGCCATCGTCGGCATGACCAGCTTCGGCGAATCAGCGCCTGCGGATCAGCTGTTTGAACTGTTTGGCTTTACCGTCGACAACGTTGTGGCGAAAGCCAAAGCGCTGCTGGCGTAAAAACCGGTCAGGCGGGCCTGAACCCGCCTGGCGCTAAACGCAGAGGGACGACTTTTTCGTCCCTCTCGCTCTTTTATTCCTGTAGTAATAACCTGTTTTCGCCTCAATTTGTGACGCAGATCTAAATATAAGCAGTCAGATTGATCACAGTCATTCCCGTTATTCCTTCCTTCCATTATTGTAGCTGAACCGTTTCAGTCGCCAGGCAACTTGCCCTGGTTTCGGACAATGCCGGGTAAGAATCTCCTGTACAAAATGCAGTGAAACGCTCAGGCTAACGGCACGTTTTTTTCAGTCTGACGTGGCAGGAGAGAAATGACGGTACGGGTAGCAATAAATGGTTTTGGCCGGATTGGACGCAACGTTCTGCGCGCGTTATATGAAACGGGCCGGCGGGCGGAGATTACGGTGGTGGCGATCAACGAGCTGGCGGAAGCCACCGGGATGGCGCACCTGCTGAAATATGACACCAGCCATGGCCGTTTTGCTTTTGATGTGCGGCAGGAGCGCGATGTGATGTGGGTGGGGGGCGATACCCTGCGCATTCTGCACCGTGCAGAGATTGCCGATCTGCCGTGGCGTGAACTCGACGTTGATGTGGTACTGGACTGCACCGGCGTTTACGGTTCGCGCGCGGATGGCGAAGCGCATCTTCAGGCGGGTGCCAAAAAAGTGCTGTTCTCTCATCCCGGCGGAAACGATCTCGACGCGACCGTGGTGTATGGCGTTAATCAGCAGGATCTGAGCGCCAGCGACCGCATCGTCTCCAATGCCTCCTGTACCACCAACTGCATTATTCCGGTGATTAAACTGCTGGATGATGCGTTTGGCATCGAATCCGGCACCGTCACCACGATTCACTCGGCGATGCACGATCAGCAGGTGATCGACGCTTATCACAGCGATCTGCGCCGCACCCGAGCAGCCAGCCAGTCGATCATTCCGGTCGACACCCGGCTGGCGGCGGGCATCACCCGCATTTTTCCGAAATTCAACGATCGCTTTGAGGCGATAGCGGTTCGCGTCCCGACGATCAACGTGACTGCTATTGATCTTAGCGTTTCTGTTCGTCAGGCAGTGAAGGCGTGCGAGGTTAACACCCTGTTGCAAAGCGCGGCAGAGGGGGCATTTCGTGGTATAGTTGACTATACGGAATTACCGTTAGTCTCAGTAGATTTTAACCATGATCCGCACAGCGCCATTGTGGACGGAACGCAAACGCGGGTCAGCGGTCAACACCTTATCAAGACCCTGGTCTGGTGTGACAACGAATGGGGCTTTGCTAACCGAATGCTCGACACGACGTTAGCCATGGCCGCAAGCGGTTTCAGGTAAGACGCGGTTTGCGTCTGGCAAAACTTATGAGAATCAACGAGAGGGTTCACCATGTCTGTAATTAAGATGACCGATCTGGATCTGGCTGGCAAACGCGTGCTGATCCGTGCAGATCTCAACGTACCGGTTAAAGAAGGTAAAGTGACGTCTGATGCACGTATCCGTGCTTCTCTGCCCACCATTGAAGCGGCGTTGAAACAGGGCGCGAAAGTAATGGTTACCTCTCACCTGGGTCGTCCGACCGAAGGTGAATACAACGAAGAGTTCTCGCTGCTGCCGGTTGTGAACTACCTGAAAGAGAAGCTGAGCGGCACCAATGTGACCCTGGCAAAAGATTACCTCGACGGCGTGGAAGTGGGCGCTGGCGAACTGGTGGTGCTGGAAAACGTTCGCTTTAACAAAGGCGAGAAGAAAGACGACGAAGCGCTGTCTAAAAAATATGCTGCCCTGTGCGACGTCTTTGTGATGGACGCGTTTGGTACTGCACACCGCGCGCAGGCCTCTACTCACGGCGTCGGCAAATTTGCGCCTGTTGCCTGTGCCGGTCCGCTGCTCTCCGCTGAACTGGAAGCGCTGGGCAAGGTGATGACCAACCCTGAGCGTCCGCTGGTCGCTGTCGTAGGCGGCTCTAAAGTTTCAACCAAATTTGATGTGCTGCAGTCGCTGGTGAAAATCGCGGACACCGTGATTGTCGGCGGCGGCATCGCGAACACCTTCGTGGCTATCGACAATAAAGTCGGTAAATCCCTGTATGAGCCAGACTTCGTTGAAGCAGCGAAAGGCCTGCGCGATCAGCACGGTATTCCGGTGCCGACTGACTCACGTGTCGGCACGGAATTCTCCGAAACTGCACCAGCGACCGTGAAAAAGGTTTCGGAAGTGGCGGATAACGAAGAGATTATGGACTTCGGTGACGAAACCGCACAGGCGATGGCTGCCATCCTGAAGGATGCGAAAACCATCCTGTGGAACGGCCCGGTGGGCGTATTCGAGTTCCCTAACTTCCGTAAAGGCACCGAAATCGTGGCGAACGCTATTGCAGACAGTGAGGCGTTCTCTGTGGCTGGCGGCGGCGACACCTTAGCGGCGATCGACCTGTTCGGTATCGAAGACAAAATTTCCTACATCTCTACCGGTGGCGGCGCGTTCCTTGAGTTCGTGGAAGGCAAGAAACTGCCTGCCGTTGCCATGCTGGAAGAGCGTGCGAAGCAGTAAACCTTTGGGGGTGATGCCCTGCGGCATCGCCTGAAGTCTTGCCCGTCTGGGCGTTTAAATCGACGTTCCTTAAGGGGAACAACGGTCACGAAACAGGACACAATCATGTCTAAAATTTTTGATTTCGTAAAACCCGGCGTTGTCACTGGTGATGACGTACAGAAGATCTTCAAAGTCGCGAAAGAGAACAAATTCGCACTGCCAGCCGTAAACTGCGTCGGCACCGACTCTATCAATGCCGCACTGGAAGCTGCTGCGAAAGTTAAAGCACCAATCATCATTCAGTTCTCTAACGGTGGTGCGGCTTTCATCGCGGGTAAAGGTTTCAAGACTGACAAACCACAGGGCGCCGCTATTTTCGGTGCAATCTCGGGTGCACACCATGTTCACCTGATGGCTGAGCAGTATGGCGTGCCGGTAATTCTGCACACTGACCACTGTGCCAAGAAACTGCTGCCGTGGATCGACGGTCTGCTGGACGCGGGTGAAGAGTACTACCAGAAAAACGGTAAACCGCTGTTCTCTTCTCACATGATCGACCTGTCAGAAGAGTCTCTGGAAGAGAACATCGAAATCAGCAGCAAATACCTGGCGCGCATGGCGAAACTCGACATGACCCTGGAGATTGAACTGGGCTGCACCGGCGGTGAAGAAGATGGCGTTGATAACAGCCACATGGACGCATCTGCACTCTACACCCAGCCAGAAGATGTGAACTACGCGTACGAAAAACTGCATGCGATCAGCCCGCGCTTCACCATTGCGGCGTCATTCGGTAACGTTCACGGCGTGTACAAGCCAGGCAACGTAAAACTGACCCCGACCATTCTGCGTGATTCGCAGAAGTTTGTGTGTGAAAAACATGGCCTGCCGCACAACGCGCTGGACTTCGTTTTCCACGGCGGTTCAGGTTCTTCAGCAGCAGAGATCGAAGAGTCTATCAGCTACGGCGTGATCAAGATGAACATCGATACCGATACCCAGTGGGCAACCTGGGACGGCATTCTGCAGTACTACAAAAAGAACGAAGGCTATCTGCAGTCGCAGCTGGGTAACCCGGAAGGCGACGACAAGCCAAACAAAAAATACTACGACCCACGCGTCTGGCTGCGTTCTGCCCAGGCGTCTATGGTGGTCCGTCTGGAGCAGGCTTTCAAAGAGCTTAACGCTGTTGACGTACTGTAACACTCTGGTGGTTACCGTATAAAAAAGGCCCGAAAGGGCCTTTTTTTTGCCTTTTTTTCAGCAGATTTATGTCAAAGGTCATGCAGGTTTGGCACACCGGCATTTATTGTTTACCCTTTTGTCAGGGATTGTCAGAGCGGTTCTGACAATTTGGTCTCATTCCCTTTGGGATTTAATTACAGGATGGTTACATGCAGGATACGGGCATGATCGATGAAATCAACAACGCGGGAAACTGGATTATACGAAATCAGGAACTCCTGATTAGCTATGCGGTAAACATCGTCGCCGCGATTGCGATTATCGTGGTAGGGCTGATGATTGCGCGCATCATCGCCAATGCGGTCAATCGTCTGCTGCGCGCGCGTCACATTGATACCACGGTCGCTGACTTCCTGTCTGCGCTGGTACGCTATGGCATTATCGCGTTCACGCTTATCGCCGCACTGGGGCGTATCGGCGTCCAGACCACCTCGGTCATTGCTATTCTGGGTGCAGCCGGTCTGGCTGTAGGCCTGGCATTAAAAGATTCCCTGTCAAACCTCGCGGCGGGTGTGCTGCTGGTGATTTTCCGCCACTTCCGGGCCGGTGAGTTTGTCGATCTGGGCGGCATCATGGGGACGGTCATGAACGTACAGATCTTCTCCACGACCCTCAAATCGGCTGACGGCAAGCTGGTGGTGGTGCCTAACGGTAAAATCATCACCGGTAACATCGTTAACTTCTCGCGCGAGCCGGTACGCCGCAATGAATTTATCATTGGTGTCTCTTACGATGCGGATGTTGATCAGGTGCTGACGCTGCTGCGCGAAGTAGTTGATGCTGATAGCCGTGTTCTGCAGGAGAAAGGCGTGCAGGTGGGTCTGAATGAGCTGGCGGCCTCCTCAATGAACTTTGTGGTGCGCTGCTGGAGCAACAGCGGAGACCTGCAGGATGTTTACTGGGATCTGCTGAAGAACTTTAAGCGTGCGCTGGATGGAAAAGGGATTGGCATTCCTTATCCACAGATGGATGTGCATCTGCACCGTGTTAAAAAGCCGGAGACCGCCGCGCCAGAGACAATCGCGCCACAGGCCCAGCCGGAGTAATCGTTTTATGGGCGACCCCGGTCGCCCATTCATTTTGCTAATCGCAGATTAATTCTTTCAATTTCCGCTAATCATCGCCCCCTCTTATACTGCTTCACATCTGACGATGTGAGGACATAATTCTGTGATATCTCTCTACTTTCAGGGACTTGCCCTGGGTGCCGCACTGATTCTGCCGCTGGGTCCGCAGAACGCCTTTGTCATGAATCAGGGGGTAAAGCGGCAGTACCACCTGATGACGGCAGCGCTCTGCTCGCTGAGCGATATTCTGCTGATTTGCGGCGGTATTTTCGGCGGAAGTGCACTCCTGAGTCACTCTCCGCTGCTGCTGGGGGCAATCACCTGGGCGGGCGTGGCCTTTCTGCTCTGGTACGGCTGGGGCGCGCTGCGTCACGCCTTTCGCGGCGATGTCGATCTGGCTGAGGGGGCGTCGCGCAGGCAGAGCAGGGGACGCATCGTGGCGACGCTGCTGGCGGTAACCTGGCTCAACCCGCACGTCTATCTTGATACCTTTGTGGTGCTGGGCAGCCTTGGCGGTCAGTTGCCGACCACCGCGGCGCGTCAGTGGTTCGCGCTGGGAACCATCAGCGCCTCTGTCCTGTGGTTTTTCGGCCTGGCCCTGCTGGCCGCGTGGCTCTCACCGCGTCTGCGCACTGCGACGGCACAGCGCATCATTAACCTGCTGGTCGGCGCAGTGATGTGGTTTATTGCCCTGCAACTGGCGCGCCAAGGTATCGCCGCTTTCTGAACAGAACGCGAACAGCCTGCGGTTATTGCCGCACCGCTGGCGAACTTTTGCCATAATGACCACTCAAAGCATGGCGCATACCGATGCGCTGCTGGGCTTCGCCGGTTAGAAGCCGTCATAGTGACCTTTTCAAGGAGGACTTTCATGAAACTGAAAGCATTGGCTCTGGCCGCAATCATGAGCGCCGGAGCACTGCCTGGCGTACACGCTGATGAGTTACCAAATGGGCCGCACGTGGTGACCTCAGGCAAGGCAACAGTCGATGCCCGTCCCGATATCGCCACGCTCTCTATCGTGGTGAATGTCTCATCCAAAGATGCCGCCGATGCGAAAAAGCAGGCGGACAGCCGGGTTGCACAATATTTCGATTTTCTGCAGAAAAACGGCATTGAGAAGAAAGATATCGATGCGGCTAACCTGAGTACCCAGCCAGAGTACGATTACACCAAAGAGGGTAAATCTGTCCTTAAAGGCTATCGCGCGGTGCGTCAGGTTCAGGTCACTCTGCGTCAGCTGGACAAGCTGAACGATCTGCTGGATGGCGCACTGAAATCGGGTCTGAACGAGGTGCGCAGCGTCGAGTTAGGCGTGGCAAACCCGGAGAGCTACAAAGAGCAGGCACGTAAAGCGGCGATTAAGAATGCGACTCAGCAGGCCTCACAGCTGGCTGAAGGCTTTAACGCGAAGCTGGGGCCGATCTACAGCATCCGCTATCAGGTCGCTAACTATCAGCCGATGCCGATGAACCGCATGTATAAAGCGGCGGCAGCAGCCGATACCTCAGCCCAGGAAACCTACGATCAGCAGAGCATTAACTTTGACGATCAGGTCGATGTGGTGTTTGAACTCAAGCCCAACGCGCCATAATGCAAAACGGGGCTGATGTCCCGTTTGAAATTGTTGACAAAACCTGGCCCGGTTCGCTGTGAGACGGTGCCTGCACAGGAAACAGGGTCAGATCGGAAAGTCGCTAAGGCCAATCTCTGGCCGCTCGGCCCGCACCATCCCTGGCGCGGGACGCTTTCCTCTTCTGACCCTGCTCCCTGCGCGTTTAACTTTTCTGTTGTTGTAAGAGTCTTCTTTATCCCGATTTGTCAGCAACAAAAACGGGGCTTTCGCCCCGTTTTTGTTTTCAGGCTGCCACGTCATCCTGACGCAGCACCCGATGTCCATGCGCTATCAGCGCATCGGTGACCCGACGCATCAGACGGCTCTCCGGCGCAAAACGATGCCAGTAGAGCATCCGGCGCTGATACAGGCCAGGCGTCAAATCGATTAACTCCCCGCTTGCCAGCTCGCGCTCAATCTGCAGATGCGGAATCATACAGCAGGTTGACCCCTGTCGCGCCATCTGCACAAAGGCTTCCGATGAGTTGACGATGTGGCAGGGCACGCTCCCGGGTGAGAGGTCGAAATTCTGCTGCAGAAAGGCCTGATGCATATCATCAAGGTGGTCGAACGCGACCGCAGGCGCCTTCAGCAGGGCAGAGCGGGTCACCCCGTTGGGGAAGAAGCGATCGGCAAAATCGCGCGACGCCACAAACAGATAGTCGAGCGCGCCGAGCTGGTCCACCAGGCAGCTGGGCAGTGGCTGCGGCTGAATACTGACCGCGCCCACCACCTCACCGCGGCGCAGACGCTCCTGGGTGCGGGTTTCATCTTCCACCTGCAGATTCAGGCGCACGGGCGAGTCGGCCAGCACATCTTTCAGGGCGGGCAGCAGCCAGGTCGCCAGACTGTCGGCGTTGACCGCCAGCGACAGCAGCAGCGGCGTGGTTCCACTGTTCTCATCACCCAGCCACTCCTCTTCCAACAGCTCGACCTGATGCAGTAATGCGAGCAGTTTCTGGCCCTGTTCGGTCGGACGCGGCGGCACGGTGCGCACCAGCAGCGGCTGACCAAACAGGTTCTCCAGCTGCTTGATACGCTGAGACACCGCCGACTGGGTGATGCAGAGTTTCTGTGCGGCTCGCTCAAATCCGCGTTCGCGGATCACTGAATCCAGCGCCTGAAGCGTTCGATAATCCGGGCGTTTCATTATTCTTCTCTCTCCTTCAGGGTGGACGTCACTATGCCACAAAAGTGCCGCCTGTGATGGCTCACCTGTTTTTTGTGGGCTGGCTTCCAAAGCGTTAAATCCGCGTCGGTCAGCCGAGCATTTTCAGCCAGCCTTGTTTTATACTACGCGCACTTCGTTGTCGCACAGGTTTTAAACATACCATGACCCAGGATGAACTGAAAAAAGCCGTTGGCTGGGCTGCACTTGAGTACGTGCAGCCGGGGACGGTTGTTGGCGTAGGCACCGGATCCACCGCTGCCCACTTTATCGATGCGCTTGCCACAGTCAGGCATCAGATCGAAGGTGCCGTCTCCAGCTCGGATGCCTCGACTCTGAAACTGAAAAACCTGGGCATTCCGGTGTTTGACCTGAACGAGATCGATCTGCTGTCGGTTTACGTCGATGGTGCGGATGAGATCAACCCGCAGATGCAGATGATCAAAGGCGGTGGCGCGGCGCTGACGCGTGAAAAGATCGTGGCCGCGGTGGCGCAGACCTTTATCTGTATCGCCGACGCCTCTAAAGAGGTCGATGTGCTGGGCCGCTTCCCGCTGCCGATCGAGGTGATCCCGATGGCGCGCAGTTACGTTGCGCGTGAGCTGGTTAAAATGGGCGGCCTGCCGGAGTATCGCCAGAATGTCATCACCGATAACGGCAACATCATTCTCGACGTGCATAATCTGACTATTCTCGATCCGATTGCGCTGGAAAAGAGCATCAACGCTTTGCCTGGCGTGGTCACCGTGGGCCTGTTTGCCGCACGCGGCGCCGATATTGCGCTGATAGGCGGTCCGGATGGCGTGAAAACCATCAAAAAATGATCTGTCCGGCGTCGATACGGCGCCGCTTATTTCTGCCTGCAAATCATCTTTTCTCGCCCGGGTGAAATTTGGTGACTTATGTCACATAACCGTTATCCGCAACGGTTTCATTCTCTCTTCAACCCTGACCCCGTGATTTTGTCTGGCATTGTGGTGCTGCCAGCCGTTGCCGTGCTGGCTCCCGGGCAATCGTTTGTATTGCCCGACGCGATTTTTTTGATATTTTGACAGAAGGCTGGCTTATGGTACTCCTCATTGAATGCTGAATAGGATCGGGAAATGGCAAAGGTATCACTGGATAAAGATAAGATTAAGTTCCTGCTGGTGGAGGGTGTGCATCAGAGCGCGCTGGACAACCTGCGGGCTGCAGGCTACACCAACATCGAATTTCACAAGGGCGCGCTGGACGCTGACGCATTAAAAGCCTCCATCCGTGATGCGCACTTCATTGGTATCCGTTCCCGCTCCCAGCTCACTGAAGAGATTTTTGCGGCAGCTGAAAAGCTGGTCGCTGTCGGCTGTTTCTGTATCGGAACCAACCAGGTTGACCTGCAGGCCGCCGCCAGCCGCGGGATTCCGGTCTTCAATGCGCCATTCTCCAATACCCGCTCGGTCGCTGAACTGGTGATTGGTGAGATGCTGCTGATGCTGCGTGGTATCCCGGAAGCGAACGCCAAAGCGCACCGTGGTATCTGGAACAAGAATGCCAAAGGCTCATTCGAAGCGCGTGGGAAAAAACTCGGCATCATCGGTTACGGCCATATCGGGATGCAGCTGGGCGTGCTGGCAGAGAGCCTGGGCATGCACGTTTTCTTCTACGACATTGAAAACAAGCTGCCGCTGGGTAATGCCACTCAGGTTCGCCATCTGGCGGAACTGCTCAACATGAGCGACGTTGTGAGCCTGCACGTACCGGAAACCGTGTCGACACAGGATATGATCGGGGCGGAGCAGCTGGCGCAGATGAAGCCTGGCGCGCTGCTGATTAACGCCTCTCGCGGCACGGTTGTGGATATCCCGGCGCTGTGCGAGGCACTGGCCAGCAAGCATGTGGGAGGCGCGGCCATCGACGTCTTCCCGGTCGAGCCAGCCACCAACAGCGATCCCTTTATCTCTCCGCTGAGTGAGTTCGACAACGTGATCCTGACGCCGCACATTGGCGGTTCGACAGAAGAAGCGCAGGAGAACATCGGTATTGAAGTTGCGGGCAAGCTGGCGAAATACTCCGATAACGGCTCCACCCTGTCGGCGGTCAACTTCCCGGAAGTCTCACTGCCGATCCACGGCATCAGTGCCAGCCGTCTGCTGCACATCCACGAGAACCGTCCGGGCGTGCTGACGGCGATCAACCAGATTTTCGCCGAGCAGGGCATTAACATCGCCGCTCAGTATCTGCAGACGTCGCCATTTATGGGCTATGTGGTCATCGATATCGATGCTGAGCCGGAAGTGGCGGAGAAAGCTCTGCAGCTGATGAAGGCTATTCCGGGGACTATCCGCGCGCGTTTACTTTACTAAGCGCTACCCGTCTGGAGAGGCGCTTAATCGCGTCTCTTCAGGTTTCATTGCAGACATATGCGCCCGGACAGGGGATTAAGTCATCTGAAAATTCCGTAACACTACTTCCTCTACTCCCATTGCCACAGCTTTGACGGCGTCATTACGGCCGGCAAAGGCACATCCCATTCTGCCACCGGCAGGCTTTCAACCTGCTGACAATCGTGGGCCAGACCCACGGGCAAAAAGCCGTGCTGCCGCCAGTTCTGCAGCGTGCGATCGTAGAAGCCTCCTCCCATCCCCAGACGCTGTCCGGCGTGATCAAACGCCACCAGCGGCACCATCATCAGATCCAGCTGATCCAGAGTGATCAATTGCCGGATATCCAGCGGCGGTTCGGGAATACGCAGCTTATTGGTCTGCAAGGGGGTATCGGGCGAATAGCGCAGAAACAGTAAATTACCGGGAGAGAAGGGGTGCAAAACCGGCAGACAGACCGTTTTTTTCAGATGCCACAACCGGGCAATCAGCGGACGGGTGTTGAGCTCTCCATCCACCGACAGAAACAGGGCAATGTTTTGTGCGGCAGTGAGCGGGGCGTAGTTCAGGGCCAGCTCCGCAAGCTGTTCGGCCGCCTGGGCCTGCTGCTCGTCCGTCAGCGCCCGGCGCAGATGACGCACCTGCTGGCGAATTTCCTGACGCTGTAACATGGAAGGTGCAGAGATGGAAGGTTCAGACATGATTTCCCCGCCGGATAAGTCGCTGTTCAGCGACTATAACATGTCGGTCGGGGGAAAAAAGCAGGAGTGCTGAAAGGGAGATCTCCGAGATGCCGCCGTAGGCTGTAACCCTTGAACCCTTGGTTCAAGGTGAACATGCCGTCGTAACCATCAGGCTTCTCGGACGGACCGAGCATGCACACAGGTTACAGAGCGTCACATTCTGTTTTTTCGAAATATCGGCTCAGGGGACTGGCCCACTTGCAAACATCTCAGAGAAAATTTACCTCACCGTTACTGTAGCACAGCAACCATGAAGTTTTATTCGAACTTCGCATCCTGGCGGTCGGTTATGCGACCCTGCTCAACTAACGCCTGCTCAATCGTCTGCTGCAGCATACGGATACGCTGTTCCATATTAGCAGCATAATCGCGCGTTTTCACTTTCTCTTGCGCCAGCTCATGGCAGACGTTTAACGCGGCGATGAACACCAGTTGCTCTGTATTTGTGACTCTAGTGCGAACTTTTAAATCTTGCAACCGCTGATTGAGATCGTCAGCCGCACTATTGAGCGCATCTTGCTGCTCTGGCGGACAATTCACTCTTAACGAACGACCAAAAATTTGTAAATCTACCGGTTGTGCAGACATGCCACCTTCCTGACTGATTACTTCGCTCGCAACTCCCTTAGCAGTCAATGGCTTGGGAGGCGGGCAACTATATAGACCCACGAAATAAGATACAACCCCTTTTCTGGAAACCTTGAGGCAGCTAGTGGTAGCATAACACGAACTTATTCTGCCAACGACGATGAAAACTTATGTCCTTACAGAACGCAACCCCCGATTACAACGCGCTTGCGGCGGTGCTCTCACAGCAGGGTGTTGGAATGACGCCCGCAGAAATGCACGGCCTGCTGAGTGGGATCCTCTGCGGCGGTAACCAGGACACCAGCTGGAAGACGCTGGTCCACGATCTGGCTAACGAAGGCATGGCGTTTTCTCACTCTCTCGCAGTGCCACTGACAGAACTGCACGCGCACACGGCGACCACGCTGGAAGATGAAGGCTTTCTGTTTCAGCTGCTGCTGCCCGCTGATGATGACATCACCGTCTTTGACCGTGCCGATGCGCTGGCGGGCTGGGTGAACCATTTTCTGCTCGGCCTGGGCGTAACACAGCCTAAACTGGATAAGGTCACCGGGGAAACCGGCGAAGCCATTGATGACCTGCGCACCATCGCTCAGCTCGGTTATGAAGAGGATGAAGACCAGGAGGAGCTGGAGCAGTCGCTGGAAGAGGTGATTGAGTATGTGCGCGTGGCAGCCCTGCTGTGTCATGACACCTTTACCCGCCCACAGCCCACTGCGCCAGAAGTGCAAAAGCCGACGCTGCATTAAGTCAGGCGTTTCAGGTCAACGAGTTTAACCGGTCAGTTTACAGGGAGTGCAGAGATGATTTCACTGGAACGATTCCTGCAGCGCCGTCAGGCGCTGTTAGCGAAGATGGCGCCAGGCAGCGCCGCGTTAATTTTTGCTGCGCCTGAAGTGACGCGCAGTAATGACACCGAGTATCCGTTTCGTCAGAGCAGCGATTTCAGCTATTTCACCGGTTTTAACGAGCCACAGGCGCTGCTGGTCCTGATCAAAAGCGATGAGAATCACAACCACAGCGTGCTGTTTAACCGCGTGCGTGATCTCACGGCAGAGATCTGGTCTGGCCGTCGGCTGGGTCAGGAGGCGGCTCCTGCGAAACTGGGCGTGGATCGCGCCTTGCCCTGGGACGACATTGGCGAACAGCTGCACCTGCTGCTCAACGGCCTGGATGTGATCTACCACGCACAGGGTGACTACAGCCATGCCGATGCCCTGGTGTTCAGCGCCCTGGAAAAACTGCGTCGTGGGTTCCGCCAGAACCTCAGCGCGCCTGCCACCCTGACCGACTGGCGTCCCTGGGTGCATGAGATGCGCCTGTTCAAGGATGCGGATGAAATCGAACTGATGCGCCGCGCCGGGAAGATCAGTGCCCTGGCCCATACCCGTGCCATGCTGGCCTGCCAGCCAGGCATGTTTGAGTATCAGCTGGAGGGAGAGATTCATCACGAATTTGCCCGTCATGGCGCGCGCTTCCCGGCCTACAACACCATTGTCGGTGCCGGAGAAAACGGCTGCATTCTGCACTACACCGAAAATGAAAATGAAATGCGCGACGGCGATCTGGTGCTGATCGATGCCGGCTGCGAGTTCCACGGCTATGCCGGTGATATCACCCGCACCTTCCCGGTTAACGGCAAATTCAGCCCGGCGCAGCGCGCGATTTATGACATCGTTCTGGCTTCACTGAACCGGGCGCTGGAGATGTTCCGGCCTGGCATCAGCATTCGCGAAGTCAACGATGAAGTCGTACGCATTATGATCACCGGCCTGGTTGAGCTGGGCATTCTCGACGGTGACGTCGATACGCTGATTGCCGAAGAGGCGCATCGTCAGTTCTACATGCATGGTCTGGGCCACTGGCTGGGGCTGGATGTTCACGATGTTGGCCACTACGGTACGCCGAGCCGCGACCGGATACTGGAACCGGGCATGGTGTTAACGGTTGAACCGGGCCTCTACATCGCACCGGATGCGGATGTCCCTGTGGCGTATCGCGGCATCGGTATCCGTATCGAAGATGACATCGTGATCACCGAAGAGGGCATTGAAAATCTCACCGACAGCGTCGTGAAAGAGGCCGATGAGATTGAGGCGCTGATGGCGGCGGCTAAACAGGCATGACGATTCTGATTGCCGGTGGCGGCATGACCGGGGCCACGCTGGCGCTGGCGATCTCCCATCTCACTCAGGGCAAACTGCCGGTGACGCTGATCGAGCGCAGCGAGCCTGCCAGCCGGGCGCACCCCGGCTTTGATGGCCGGGCGATTGCGCTCTCAGCCGGCACCTGCCAGCAGCTGGCGGCGATTAACCTCTGGCAGCGCATCGCCAGCTGTGCCACGCCGATTACTGATATCCATGTCTCCGACCGCGGCCACGCAGGCTTTGTCTCGATGGCGGCGGCTGACTATGAGATTCCGGCGCTGGGGCAGGTTGTCGAGCTGTTTGACGTCGGTCAGCGACTGTTTGCTGAACTGAAAAAAGCGCCGGGCGTGACGTTGCGCTGTCCGGCTCGTGTGACCCAGGCAACCCGCAGTGATGAGCAGGTTGAGGTGACGCTGGACAACGGCGAGCAACTCAGCGGAAAAGTGCTGGTGGCGGCGGATGGCACACGCTCTGCACTGGCGGCATCCTGTGGCATCCAGTGGCAGACTGAGGCGTATCAGCAGCTGGCGGTTATCGCCAACGTCTCCACCGCACTGCCTCATCAGGGCCGGGCGTTTGAACGTTTCACCGAGCATGGCCCGCTGGCGCTGTTGCCGATGTCCGGGAACCGTCTGTCGCTGGTCTGGTGCCATCCGGCGTCGCAGCGCGAAAAAATAGTGCAGTGGAGTGATGCTGAATTCCTCAGCGAGTTGCAGCGCGCCTTTGGCTGGCGGCTGGGGAAATTCACCCACACCGGTCAGCGCGAATGCTACCCGCTGGCGCTGCATCAGGCGGTGCAGACGGTAACGCATCGCGTGGCGGTGGTGGGCAATGCGGCACAGACGCTGCATCCGATTGCCGGGCAGGGCTTTAACCTGGGCCTGCGCGACGTGATGTCGCTGGCGGAAACGCTGGCCGCTGCCCATCGGCAACAGCAGGACCCTGGCAGCTATGCGGTCCTGAATCACTATCAGCAACGCCGGCAGTCCGACCGTGCCGCCACCATTGGCATCACAGACGGGCTGGTTCGCGTCTTTGCCAATCGTTACGCCCCGCTGGTGGCAGGACGTAACCTGGGCCTGCTGGCGATGGACCATCTGCCGTGGCTACGAAATCAACTGGCTGAGCGCACGCTTGGCTGGGTTAATCGTTAACAAAGAGGCTCAGATGCAAACTTTTGATGTGGTGATTGCCGGTGGCGGAATGGTGGGGCTGGCTGTCGCCTGCGGCTTGCAGGGCAGTGGACTGCGCATCGCCGTACTGGAAAAATCGCCGGAGCCGCCCCTGGCGCTGAGTGCGTCACCCTCCGTCCGTGTTTCGGCAATTAATGCCGCCAGTGAGCGTCTGCTGCAGAAGCTGGATGTCTGGTCGACAATCCTTTCCCTGCGCGCCAGCCCCTATCACGGTATGGAAGTGTGGGAGAAGGACAGTTTTGGAGCCATCGCGTTTGATGATGAGCAGCAGGGCCTGTCGCATCTTGGCCACATTATCGAAAATCCGGTGATCCAGAGCGCGCTCTGGCAACGTGCCAGCACCTGCAGTGACGTCACGCTGATGGCGCCCTCGCAGTTGCAGCAGGTGGCATTTGGTGACAACGAAGCCTTTATCACGTTGCAGGATGGCAGCATGCTAAGCGCGCGCTTAATGATTGCTGCTGATGGCGCAAACTCCTGGCTGCGCAACAAAGCGGATATTCCACTGACCTTCTGGGATTACGACCACCATGCGTTAGTGGCTAACGTTCGCACCGAACAACCTCACGACGCGGTGGCGCGTCAGGTGTTCCACGGCGACGGCATACTGGCGTTCCTGCCGATGCAGGACCCACACCTCAGCTCTATCGTCTGGTCGCTGTCGCCTCAGGAAGCCAGCCGGCTGGAAACCATGCCGGACGCGCTGTTCAACCAGCAGCTCTCCGTGGCGTTTGATATGCGCCTCGGCCTCTGCCAGCTGGAAAGCGAGCGCAAAACGTTTCCGCTGGTGGCGCGCTACGCCCGCAACTTCGCGGCGCACCGTCTGGCGCTGGTCGGGGATGCGGCTCACACCATCCATCCGCTGGCAGGACAGGGGGTTAACCTGGGCTTCATGGACGCGGCAGAGCTGATCGGTGAGATCCGGCGTCTCCATCAGCAGGGCAAAGATATCGGTCAGCACCTCTATCTGCGCCGCTATGAGCGCAGCCGTAAACACAGCGCCGCCATGATGCTGGCGGGCATGCAGGGCTTCCGCGAAATGTTTGCAGGCAACAACCCGGCGAAAAAACTGCTGCGCGATGTCGGTCTGAAGCTGGCGGACCGTTTACCGGGCGTCAAACCGATCATGCTGAAACAGGCGATGGGCCTGACCGATTTGCCCGCCTGGCTTCGCTGAATCTGCCGCTCTGCTAAGCCAGCTTCTGCTGGCTTTTTTTATTTCTCAAACCCCTCTGCACCACAAAAAGGCAACGCTGCACCAGCAGGGTTCCTCGTTTGATTTATTCTAATTTTGCGTGAGATTTCGCATTACTTTTTTTATCCGTAAGCGCGCAGAAGGCGGGATCTTTTTAACAACCTGGACGTCGTGCCGCATAAATTTGCTGCGTATATTTAAATAGCCTGCATTTATTGCGCGATTAATCACAAAAATGCAGTTTATTATCCTGTCGCTTCCGATTCCTGGTTAGTCTGTGCCTCTGCTTTCGACCCCGATTTGCTTATGGTTAATCGCCAGATTCGGTGGTAACGTCAGCCTCAGGAGAACGTTTGCGTCGGCACAGTATGACGGCGCGCTTTTGTACTCATTCGCTTCTGCACAGGATGGTTATGACTCAGCAAACACCTCTGTTTGAACAGCATCAGGCCTGCGGTGCCCGCATGGTGGACTTTCATGGCTGGATGATGCCTTTGCACTACGGCTCCCAGATGGATGAACATCATGTCGTGCGCAGTGACGCCGGCATGTTTGATGTCTCCCACATGACCATTGTCGATCTGACCGGTCCGCGCACCCGCGAGTTTCTGCGCTACCTGCTGGCGAACGATGTGGCAAAACTGACCCAGCCCGGCAAGGCGCTCTACACCGGGATGCTCAATGCCTCGGGTGGCGTCATTGACGATTTAATTGTTTACTTTATGAGCGAGACGTTCTTCCGGCTGGTCGTGAACTCCGCGACCCGTGAGAAAGATCTCGACTGGATAGCGCAGCACGCGCAGCACTACGGCATTACGCTGACCGAACGCGATGATCTGGCGCTGATTGCCGTGCAGGGTCCGCAGGCACAGCAGAAAGCGCAGACGCTGTTCAGCGAAGAGCAGCGTCAGGCCGTCGCAGGGATGAAGCCCTTTTTCGGCGTGCAGGCGGGCGATCTGTTTATCGCTACAACGGGTTACACCGGTGAAGCGGGATATGAGATTGCGCTGCCCGCAGGCGAGGCTGCGGGGTTCTGGCAGCGCCTGCTGGCTGCAGGGGTGAAACCGGCCGGACTGGGCGCGCGCGACACCCTGCGTCTGGAAGCGGGGATGAACCTCTATGGTCAGGAGATGGATGAAGGTGTCTCACCGCTGGCCGCCAACATGGGCTGGACCGTCTGCTGGGAGCCAGCAGACCGCGATTTCATCGGCCGGGAAGCCCTGGAGCTACAGCGTGAACGCGGAACGGAAAAGCTGGTGGGACTGATCATGACGGAAAAAGGGGTGCTGCGTCACGGGCAGCCGGTGCGTTTCACGGATGAGCAGGGACAGCAGCAGGAAGGGATCATTACCAGCGGTTCTTTCTCACCGACCCTGGGTTGCAGCATCGCCCTGGCGCGCGTCCCCGCTTCCGTCGGCAGCGCCGCCATCGTTGAGATCCGTAACCGCCAGATGCCGGTACAGGTCACCCGTCCCATTTTTGTCCGCGCCGGTAAGCCGGTCGCTCAGTAAATTTTATTCAGGAGAAATGGCCAATGAGCAATGTGCCGAATACGTTGAAATACCGCGACAGCCACGAATGGGTGCGCAAAGAAGAGGATGGCAGCTACACCGTGGGTATTACCGAACATGCGCAGGAGCTACTGGGCGACATGGTGTTTGTCGATCTGCCGGAAGTGGGCGCGACGTTCGCAGCCGGTGAAGAGTGTGCGGTAGCGGAATCCGTTAAAGCGGCTTCAGATATTTATGCGCCCCTCAGCGGTGAAATTGTGGCGGTCAACGACGCGCTGACCGACTCACCGGAGCAGGTTAACAGCGAGCCTTATGCCGGCGGCTGGTTATTCAAAATGAAAGCCAGCGACGCGTCCGAACTTGACTCGCTGCTGGATGCGGATGCCTATAAAGCCTCCATCGACGAGTAATCGTCAGGCGGCCTCCTGCAGAGGCCGCTGACTTCTGTTTGATCCCCGGTTCCCCAGCCCGATTCAGGATTTACTGCTAATGACTCAGACTCTCAGCCAGCTTGAACACAACGGTGCCTTTATTGAGCGCCATATCGGTCCTTCACCTGAGCAGCAGGCGCAGATGCTTGACGCGATTGGTGCCCGTTCGCTGGACGCGTTAATCGGCACCATTGTGCCTGCCGACATTCAACTGCCAGGCCCGCCTGCGGTAGGCGAAGCCGCCACTGAACAGCAGGCGCTGGCGGAACTGAAAGCCATCGCCAGCCAGAATCTGCGTTACAAATCCTGGATCGGCATGGGATACAGTGCGGTGATCACCCCGCCGGTGATCCTGCGTAACATGCTGGAGAATCCCGGCTGGTACACCGCTTACACCCCTTATCAGCCTGAGGTGTCGCAGGGCCGTCTGGAAGCACTGCTGAACTTCCAGCAGCTGACGCTGGATCTCACCGGCATGGATATCGCCTCCGCCTCACTGCTGGATGAAGCGACCGCCGCCGCCGAAGCGATGGCGATGGCAAAACGCGTCAGCAAGCTCAAAAACGCGAATAAATTTTTCATTGCCGATGATATTCATCCGCAGACGCTGGATGTGGTGCGAACCCGTGCAGAAACGTTCGGCTTTGAACTGATTATCGACCGTGCAGAGAAAGCGCCTGAGCATGACGATCTGTTTGGCGTGCTGCTGCAACAGGTGGGCACCACCGGTGAAGCGCACGACTACCGCGCTCTGATTGCCGCACTCAAAGCGCGCAAAGTGGTCGTCAGCGTGGCCGCCGACTTTATGTCGTTAGTCCTGCTGGAAGCGCCAGGTAAGCAGGGCGCGGACATCGTGTTTGGTTCGGCTCAGCGCTTCGGCGTACCCATGGGTTACGGCGGGCCTCACGCGGCGTTCTTCGCCAGCCGTGACGAGCATAAACGCTCTATGCCGGGCCGCATCATTGGTGTCTCGCGCGATGCCGCAGGCAACACGGCGCTGCGCATGGCGATGCAGACCCGCGAGCAGCATATCCGCCGCGAAAAGGCCAACTCCAACATCTGTACTTCACAGGTGCTGTTGGCCAACATTGCCGGTCTCTATGCGGTGTTCCACGGCCCGGCCGGACTTAAACGTATCGCCTCACGCATTCACCGCTTCACCACGATTCTGGCAGCCGGCCTGCAGCAGGGCGGCCTGACGCTGCGCCATCAGCACTGGTTCGATACGCTAACGGTTGAGGTGGCGGATAAAGCCGCCGTGCTGAACCGCGCCCTGAGCTTTGGCGTTAACCTGCGCAGCGATATTCACAACGCGGTCGGCATCACGCTGGATGAAACCACCTGCCGCGAAGATATTCTGACGCTGTTCGCTATTCTGCTGGGTGACGATCAGCGTCCGGACCTGGACAAACTCGACAGCGAAGTCGCCAGCGAAGGCCACGCTATTCCAGCCGGCCTGCTGCGCCAGAGCGACATTCTGACTCATCCGGTCTTCAACCGTCATCACAGCGAAACTGAGATGATGCGCTACATGCACAGCCTGGAGAAAAAAGATCTGGCCCTGAACCAGGCGATGATCCCGCTCGGCTCCTGCACCATGAAACTCAATGCCGCAGCGGAGATGATCCCGATCACCTGGCCGGAGTTTGCTGAGCTGCATCCTTTCTGCCCGGCTGAACAGGCCGCTGGTTATCTGCAGATGATCGGTCAGCTTTCACAGTGGCTGGTGCAACTCACCGGCTATGATGCGCTCTGTATGCAGCCCAACTCCGGCGCGCAGGGGGAGTACGCCGGACTGCTGGCGATCCGCCGCTATCATGAAAGTCGCGGCGAGGGGGATCGCCATCTCTGCCTGATCCCCAGCTCGGCCCACGGCACTAACCCGGCCTCTGCTCAGATGGCGGGTATGGATGTGGTGGTGGTGGCCTGTGATAAACAGGGCAACATTGATCTGGGTGACCTGCGCGAAAAAGCCGCTCAGGCAGGTGATAAACTCTCCTGCATCATGGTGACTTATCCCTCTACCCATGGCGTCTACGAAGAGACCATCCGGGAAGTGTGCCAGATTGTTCATCAGTATGGCGGTCAGGTTTACCTGGATGGCGCAAACATGAATGCGCAGGTCGGCATCACCACGCCGGGATATATCGGCGCGGATGTGTCGCATCTCAATCTGCACAAAACCTTCTGCATCCCGCACGGCGGTGGCGGTCCGGGTATGGGACCGATTGGCGTCAAGGCGCATCTGGCTCCGTTTGTGCCGGGTCACAGCGTGGTGCAGATTGACGGTGTGCTGACGCAGCAGGGCGCGGTTTCCGCTGCACCGTTTGGCAGCGCCTCCATCCTGCCTATCAGCTGGATGTACATTCGTATGATGGGAGCCGAGGGGCTGAAACAGGCCAGCTCGGTCGCTATCCTCAATGCTAACTACATCGCCAGCCGCCTGCAGTCCGCCTATCCGGTACTCTATACCGGCCGCGACGGCCGCGTGGCGCACGAATGTATTCTCGACATTCGTCCGCTGAAAGAGCAGACCGGCATCAGCGAGCTGGATATTGCCAAGCGCCTGATCGATTACGGCTTCCACGCGCCGACCATGTCCTTCCCGGTCGCGGGCACCCTGATGGTGGAGCCAACCGAGTCGGAGAGTAAAATCGAACTGGATCGCTTTATTGATGCGATGCTGGCGATCCGTATCGAGATTGACCGGGTGGCGGCCGGTGAATGGCCGCTGGACGATAACCCGCTGGTGAATGCACCGCACACCCAGCTGGAAATTGTCGGTGAGTGGTCTCACCCTTACAGCCGTGAACTGGCGGTCTTCCCGGCGGGCAGCCACAATAAGTACTGGCCGACGGTGAAGCGTCTTGACGATGTCTTTGGCGACCGCAATCTGTTCTGCTCCTGCGTGCCGATCAGCGACTATCAGTAAATCGCGGCAGCAGAATCTCATCCCCAGGGGCCGGTTTCCGGCCCTTTTTTATGGAGAAACAGTATGAAACTGGCACTGGTTACGGGAGGCAGCCGCGGCATCGGACAGGCAACGTCGCGGCTGCTGGCCGCTCGCGGTTATCGGGTCGCGGTGAACTATCGCCAGCGCGAGGCAGAAGCGCAGGAGGTGGTCAGCCAAATCCGGCAGCAGGGCGGAGAAGCCTTTGCGATTCAGGCTGATATTGCGGATGAAGAGGCGGTGAAGGCGATGTTTGCGCAGCTCGATCAGCAGGCGGAACCGCTGGCGCTGCTGGTGAACAACGCCGGTATTCTGTTTCAGCAGTGCCGCACCGAACAGCTGGATGCGGCGCGTCTGCAAAAGGTGTTTGCCACCAATGTTATCGGCACCTTTCTCTGCTGCCGGGAGGCGGTTAAGCGGATGGGTACCCATCATGGCGGCCAGGGCGGGGCGATCGTGAACGTTTCATCGGCGGCGTCCCGCACCGGTGCACCGGGCGAATATGTCGATTACGCCGCTTCAAAAGGGGCGATGGATACCCTGACCAGAGGATTGTCGCTGGAAGTGGCGCAGCAGGGCATCCGGGTAAACGGTGTCCGGCCGGGCTTCATCTATACAGAGATGCATGCTGACGGCGGCGAGCCGGGCAGAGTAGACCGGCTTGCCAGTGCGATTCCGATGGGACGAGGGGGAGAAGCGGAGGAAATTGCGGAAGCGATCGTCTGGCTGGCCAGTGAAGCGGCCTCATACGTGACCGGCAGCATCATTGACGCTGCCGGTGGGCGCTGAGGCGTTTCGCGGCGGCGGGCCGCGTCAGAGGTTTTCGCCGTTGCTGGCGATAACCTGCTGATACCAGCCAAAGCTCTTCTTCTTCGCACGGGAAAAGTCGCCGCTGCCATCATCGTTTTTATTCACATGAATAAAGCCGTAACGCTTGTCGTACTGTCCGGTGGTGAACGAGACGCAGTCCAGGCAGCCCCACGGGGTGTAGCCCATTAACTCGACGCCATCATAGCTGACGGCTTTCTTCATCTCTTCGATGTGCGCGCGCAGATAGTCGATGCGGTAATCATCGTTAATCATCCCGTCGGCACCCGGCTTATCGATCGCGCCAAACCCATTTTCCACAATAAACAGCGGCTTCTGATAACGTTCATAAAGGTCGTTCAGGGCATAGCGCAGGCCAACCGGATCGATCTGCCAGCCCCAGTCGGAGGCTTTCACATGCGGGTTTTTCACTACGCCTTCAAAGCCGGTAATCGGATCGTCAACGCCGCTGGCATCGGTCTTCACGGCGTTGCTCATGTAGTAGCTGAAGCCAACGTAGTCTGCGCAGCCCTGACGCAGCGTTTCGGCATCGTCAGCGTCCATCTGAATGTCATACCCTTTGCGTGCCCACTCTTTCAGGGTATAGGCCGGATAGTATCCGCGCATCTGCACATCACTGAACACGTAGCGCTGATGCATCGCTTCCTGCGCCAGGGCCACATCATCCGGATGGCAGGAGAACGGGTAGACCGGCACCATGGCGATCATGCAGCCAATCTGAAAGTCCGGATTGATGTCGTGTCCGAGTTTCACCACTTTTGCGCTGGCAACAAACTGATGGTGCATCACCTGATACATCGCCTCTTCAGGCTTCTCATGTTCAGTGAAGATCACCCCTGAGCAGCAGTATCCAAACAGCGGATAACGCCAGTTGCGCTGGTTGTTGATCTCGTTAAAGGTCATCCAGTATTTCACTTTGTCTTTATAGCGCTTCAGCACCACTTCACTGAAGCGCACAAAGAAGTCGACCACTTTGCGGTTATGCCAGCCGCCATACTCTTTAACCAGGTGATAAGGCATTTCGAAGTGAGAGAGAGTGATGACGGGTTCAATGCCATACTTCAGCAGTTCATCAAACAGATCGTCATAGAATTGCAGACCCGCTTCGTTGGGCTGCTGCTCATCCCCGTTCGGGAAGATGCGGGTCCAGGCGATGGAGGTGCGGAAACATCTGAAGCCCATCTCGGCAAACAGCGCGACATCCTCTTTATAGTGAGAGTAGAACTCCACGCCCTGATGGTTCGGATAGAAATGGCCGGGCTGCACGCCATCGGTGATGACCCGATCAACACCATGTGAGCCGCCGGTCAGCACGTCTGCAATGCTGACTCCTTTGCCACCCTGATCCCAGCCGCCTTCAACCTGATGCGCTGCCACCGCGCCACCCCAGAGAAAGTCTTTGGGTAACTGCAATTCTGCACTCATGTTTCACTCCGTTCCGGATAAAGAAATTGCGATGAGTGTAGCAAGGCAATAATCAAAGTCACGATATAACACCGCGCGAGAAATGGCGTTTGTTACCTGTGAAAAACAGGCTGTTTTATTTTCGCAGCTGGCGGCCGATCGCCTCAATAATATAGGTTACCGGAACCTGTGTCGTAATGTCCGTATTGTCTGCCAGACGAATAATCGGCACATGGTAGCAGAGGGTAAAATCGCCGATTTTCGCCAGCGAGCTGCTCTCCGTATTCGTTATCGCAATGATTCTGCACTTGTTCAGGCTGAACTGGCTGGCAATACGCAGGATCTCTTCGGTTTCACCGGAGACGGATAAAATAATCGCAATCGCGTTCTGATAGAGGTCGGGACTGATCGGATAATAGGGATCATCAATTGCGTGGCTGAATTTACCGAGGTTAGAGAAAAAGCGGGCGCCATATTTCGCCAGGCTGCCTGATGTGCCGACGCCAATAAAGAAAACCTGCTCAGCCTGAGCAATTTTCTGTGCGGCCTGAGCGATGAGCTGTTCAAACGCCGGATTGTTAATGCTGTTAAAGAAACTCAGCATCTCGCTCACCCCGGCGGTATTCAGCTGAGGCGTATGCTGCTGTTCGGCTAAGCGCAGACGAATGCGAAATTCTGACCAGCCTTCACAGTGCATCTTACGGCAGAAGCGCAGCACGGTGGTCGTGGAGACCCCCGCCTGCTCAGCCAGTTCGCGGATGGTCATATAACTGACGCCTTCACGATGTTTAATGATGAACTGATAGACCTGCATTTCCAGATCGTTAAGACGGGCGAGATCGCGGTGCGAAAACATGGATGACTCGTTGAACGGTTGACCTGGGGTCAGTTTATCAGATTCAGCAGCCGGTTTAACGGTTACAGAATTTCATAAGATAATTTTAGCGTACAGGTGTACACTGAAATCGTTATCAACCCGGCTGGAGAATATTATCACTGCGATTACGCTGTTCAGGACACACTTATGACCCCCATACTTTCTCACAAACCACGACCCGCAGCGGACGACTGGTTCGGCGAAGAAATTGCCAACAGTATCAGTCATGGTCTGGGCTGTCTGTCAGGCATCGCTGGCCTGGTGCTGATGCTTCATCAGGCCATCGAGCGCCAGGCGGATACTCTGACCTTTGTCAGCTACAGCCTTTATGGCGGCAGTATGATCCTGCTGTTTCTGGCTTCGACGCTCTATCACGCCATTCCCGATGGCCCGGTCCGGCCCTGGCTGAAAACGTTCGACCACTGCGCGATCTATCTGCTTATCGCCGGAACCTATACGCCGTTTCTGCTGGTGGGACTCAGGACGCCGCTGGCGTATGGATTAATGGCGGTAATCTGGGGGCTGGCGCTGGCCGGTATTCTGTTTAAGCTTACCATTGCCCATCGCTTTAAAGTGCTGTCGCTGGTGACCTATCTCTGTATGGGGTGGCTGTCGCTGATCGTGGTTTATCAGCTGGCCATGATTATGCCGCCAGCCTGTATCTGGCTGCTGGCAGCAGGCGGGATAATCTACTCGCTGGGGGTGATTTTCTATGTGGCACGCCGCATTCCCTACAATCATGCCATCTGGCATGGATTCGTACTGGGCGGCTCACTCTGTCATTTCTGCGCCATCTACTTCTATGTACGCTGACGCTTCGCGAATGTGGCCCTGACGTGACGTCAGGGCCGGAAGGTGACTCAGCTCTCATCCAGCGAATAGGGCAGGGGCTGCACCGTCAGGTGACCACCTTCATCGCCTTCAACCCGCAGCACGCTGTCCGGCTCCAGATCGTTGTTCAGCACCACCTGAATCCAGCTGGTGCCATCATCCAGCTGCACAGCCGCCAGCACGCTGCCGGTACGACGCCAGCGCTCACCCATCTGCAGCTCCAGCGGCGCGTTGGCTTCAGGCAGATGGCTTGCCTTACCCGCCAGCCAGTAAAGGGCGCGTTTGTTAGCACCGCGATATTTCGCCCGGGCCACCATCTCCTGTCCGGCATAGCACCCTTTTTTAAAGCTGATGGCATCCAGCGCCTGCAGGTTGGTGGCCTGCGGAATAAACTGCACGCTGGTGGCGGGAACGATAACCGGAATACCGGCTTCGATATCCAGCGCCAGCCACTGCTGGCTGTCGTTGAACTGTGCATCCTCGCTGAGTTTCTGCTTCAGCACGTCGGCCTGGGCCGGTGATGTCACAATCAGAAAACGTTCGGCCGGATGCGCAAACCACAGCAGGGTAGTTTCACCCTGATGCACCACCGGCTTCTCGCTGTCAGGCAACGCCTCAAACAGGTTAGCCAGGGCAGCACGCGCCTGGAAACCAGCCACACCCAGCAGAAGTGCTTCATCGTCGGGCGTCATCGTGACTTTTGAAAACACCGCATATTTCTTCAGCTCGGCCAGCTGGGTGTCGCGCAGTTCGCGCCGGATCAGGTAGGCATACCCTTCACCGCGATGAAACAGACGCAGATTGCTCCACATTTTGCCTTTGGCGTCGCAGTGCGCGGCGGGGGAGTGATGATCGGCATCCAGCGCCGCGACATCCAGCGTTAACTGACCCTGCAGGTAGGCAGTGCTGTCCGCACCGGTAATCGAAACCAGTGCCCAGCTGTCCAGTGACATCAGGGTTAACGGCAGACGGGACGACGCGGCAGGCTGGCGCGGCGGTAAAGTAAAAGTGGGCATGGAGATATCCTGTGTAAGAAGGTTCATCCGGAACAATGTCTTCAATGTTAAAAGAGCCGCCTGGCAATGCAACCTGTTTACGGAAAACGTCGCACAAAAGGCGTGATAACCCTGCAAATATGCCGCCTGAAATGTGGCAGGTTGCACAGCATGCGACGCAGCGCCTGCGAGCCGTATTAAACCAGGTTACACTAAGCGCCACGTTGTGAACTGTGGAAACTGATGCATGGATATTAATGATAAATCACGTATTCAGTGGGCCTGCCGTCGCGGCATGCTGGAACTGGATGTGGCGATTATGCCGTTCTTCAAATTTGAGTATGACACGCTGAGCGACACCGATAAGCAGGTCTTTGTCGCGCTGCTGAAGAGTGACGATCCCGATCTGTTCAACTGGCTGATGAATCACGGCGAGCCAAAGGATCCTGAGCTTAAGCGGATGGTCAATCTCATCCAGCAGCGCAACCATGAGCGCGGCCCGGTGGCAATGTAAGCTGCGGCCCTCCCGGCTGGCGTGCGGGGTGCTGTGCGTCTGGCTGGTGGCTGCCATCTCGGGCGTGCTGCTGATGGCGCTGCCCGTGGGTGGGGAGCTGATGCGGAGCGGAATGATCCTACTGTTGCTGGCGGAGGGCGGTCGTGTCTGCCGGCGGCTGAGGCTGCGGCGCGGGACGCTGGAGCGGGAAAGTGTCCATTGCTGGATCTGGCAGGGAAAACGCTGGCGTCCCACTCAG
Organism: Pantoea sp. Sc1; assembly: GCF_000255315.1. NCBI lineage: Bacteria > Pseudomonadati > Pseudomonadota > Gammaproteobacteria > Enterobacterales > Erwiniaceae > Pantoea > Pantoea sp. Sc1. The sequence continues at coordinate 163,759 of NZ_AJFP01000001.1, read as the reverse complement.
CCACTGCGCTGGTTACCGGCGGGCGTGCTGCTGGTGGCGAAGAGCGAAGAGGGTGACAGGCTGCGCTGGTGGCTGATGCAGGACGCTATGCAGCCTGACGAATGGCGGGCGTTGCGCGCCTGCTGCTTCAGCAGGGCGCGACATTAACGGCGAAGAGGCATAAGCGCGCATGTCGACTGACCCGCGGCCGGTCAGGTTCTGCCGGGCATTCCGCGCCGTCTCCGTAGGTGGCTGGCGGCCGCAACGGCTGAAGAGGGTTACAGCAGTCCGGCAGTCTCGGTTAACACCTGCTCGCACCACTGCTCAACGCGCTCATCCGTCACCTCAAACTGATTCACGTCATCCAGCGCCAGGCCGACAAACTGTGTGCCATCGGCAGTAAGCGGTCGGGGACTGGTGAACTCATAGCCCTCCAGCGGCCAGTAGCCTACGAAACGTACCCCCATCGGCTGCAGCAGATCGTGCAGCATACCGAGCGCATCCAGAAACCATTCACCGTAGCCAATCTGATCGCCCATGCCATACAGCGCCACAATCTTATTCTGCAGATTCAGCGCGGGCAGCAGCGTCCAGATCGCCTCCCAGTCCTCCTGCAACTCACCAAAATCCCAGGTGGGGATGCCCATGATCAGCAAATCGTACTGCTCCATCAGGCGTGGGTCATCATCCTTAACGTTATGCAGCGTGACCAGCTCGTCGCCGATGAAATCGCGAATTTTCTCCGCCACGATTTCGGTGTAACAGGTACTGGAACCGTAAAACAGACCGATTTTCATGCAGATAACACTCTGTAAATACTGACTTTGGCGCAATTGTACCAGAAGCGCTGCTGAATCAGGCATAATGAGCATGATTTTACACCAGACGGCGGAGATAACGTGCAGGACAGCGAACTGACAGAACAGTTTCTTGATGCGCTCTGGATTGAGCGCAATCTGGCGCAGAACACGCTCTCCTCCTATCGCCAGGATCTCCAGACGCTGACCGGCTGGCTGGCGCATCACCAGCTGACGCTGCTCAGCGTGACGCCAGCCGATCTGCAGCAGTTTCTGGCTGAACGGCTGGAAGGAGGCTACAAGGCGACCAGCTCAGCGCGGCTGCTCAGCGCCATGCGGCGCCTGTTCCAGTATCTGTACCGTGAAAAAGTGCGCCCCGACGATCCCAGTGCGCTGCTCTCGGCACCCAAACTGCCACAGCGACTGCCGAAAGATCTCACTGAGGCGCAGGTCGAGCGGCTGTTGCAGGCACCCAATACCGATATCCCACTGGAGCTGCGCGATAAGGCGATGCTGGAGCTGCTCTATGCCACCGGCCTGCGCGTCTCCGAACTGACGGGGCTGACGCTCAGCGACATCAGCCTGCGTCAGGGCGTCGTCCGGGTAATCGGTAAAGGTGATAAAGAGCGGCTGGTGCCATTAGGTGAAGAAGCGGTTTACTGGCTGGAGCAATATATGGAACATGGTCGCCCGTGGCTGCTTAATGGTCAGACGCTGGACGTGATGTTTCCCAGTAATCGGGCGCAGCAGATGACGCGGCAGACCTTCTGGCATCGTATTAAGCATTACGCCACGCTGGCGGGCATCGACGCTGAAAAGTTATCACCCCATGTGATGCGCCATGCCTTTGCCACGCATCTGCTGAACCACGGCGCCGATTTGCGTGTCGTACAGATGTTGCTGGGGCACAGCGATCTCTCCACCACGCAAATTTATACGCATGTCGCCACCGAGCGCCTGCGTCAGTTGCATCAACAACACCATCCGCGAGCCTGAACCGCGGCCATAAGGACAACGATGAACAAGCATTTTGCCATGCTGGCCCTGTTAGCCAGCGCCTTTTCCGGTCTTGCTCAGGCCGATGACAGCGCCATTCAGCAATCCCTGAAAAAGCTCGGGCTGAATCAGACAGAGATCAGCCCGTCCCCGCTGCCAGGGTTCAAAACCGTGCTGTCAGAGAGCGGCGTGCTCTACGTGACCGACGACGGTAAACATATGATTCAGGGCCCGCTGTATGACGTCAGCGGCACTCAGCCGGTGAACGTCACCAATAAGCTGCTCGACAAAAAGGTCGAGGCGCTGGTGCCGGAGATGATCGTCTACAAAGCGCCTAAAGAGCAGCATGTCGTGACCGTCTTTACCGACATTACCTGCGGCTACTGTCACAAGCTGCACGAGCAGATGGCGGACTACAACGCACTGGGTATCACCGTGCGCTACCTGGCGTTTCCACGGGAAGGGCTGAATGGTCAGATCGCACCGGCGATGAAAGCGATCTGGTGCAGCGCCGACCGCAACAAAGCCTTTGACGAGGCAATGAAAGGCAATGCGCCGAAGATGGCTGCGCCCGACAGCTGCAAAATTGATATTGCTCAGCACTACAAACTGGGCGTGCTGTTCGGCATTCAGGGCACCCCGGCCATGCTCACCGACAGCGGCATGATGATCCCCGGTTATCAGACGCCGCAGGAGCTGAAGCAGGTGCTGGACAATCAGAAGCGTGGTGGTTAATCGGTGGTAAAACAGGATGTGGAACTCCGTCGCCGTGAGGTGACGGTAGACGATGTGCTGCCGGCGACCCTGCCGCCGCTGCTGAAGCGACTCTATCTGCATCGCGGTGTGCGCGATGCCGCAGAGCTGGAGCGCGGTGCAAAAAATCTGCTGCCGTTTCAGTCCTTAAGCGGGATTGAGAGCGCCGTTGCGCTGCTGCATCAGGCGCTGCTGGATGGCCGTCGCATCATGGTGGTCGGCGACTTTGATGCCGATGGCGCGACCAGTACCGCGCTGACGGTGATGGCGCTGCGCAGTATGGGCGGCAGTAACGTGCAGTATCTGGTGCCGAATCGCTTTGAAGATGGGTATGGCCTCAGCCCGGAAGTGGTAGAGCAGGCGCGTGCACGGGGCGCCGCCATGATCCTGACGGTCGATAACGGCATCTCCTCCCACGCCGGGGTGGAGTACGCGCATCAGCACGGCATTCCAGTGCTGATCACCGACCATCACCTGCCGGGCGAGACCTTACCGGCCGCTGAGGCGATTGTGAATCCTAACCTGCCCGACTGCGATTTTCCTTCACGGGCGCTGGCGGGCGTTGGCGTTGCGTTCTATCTGATGCTGGCGCTGCGCGCCCATCTGCGCACCCAGGGCTGGTTCGGCGTTACCCGTGCCGAGCCAAATCTGGCCGGGATGCTGGACCTGGTGGCGCTCGGCACGGTCGCCGATGTGGTGCCGCTCGACGTTAACAACCGTATTCTGGTATGGCAGGGGCTGAGCCGTATCCGGGCCGGAAAATGCCGGCCAGGCATCCGGGCACTGCTGGAGATTGCGAATCGCGATGCGCGTCAGCTGGCGGCCAGCGATCTCGGTTTTGCGCTCGGGCCACGGCTTAATGCCGCGGGGCGGCTCGACGACATGTCGGTGGGCGTGGCGCTGCTGATGACTGATGACCTGAGTCAGGCGCGGATGTTAGCCAGTGAGCTGGACGCACTCAACCAGACGCGAAAAGAGATCGAGCAGGGCATGCAGAGCGAGGCGCTGGCGCTGTGTCAGGCGCTGGAGCGTGAGCAGCGCGATCTGCCGCTGGGACTGGCCTTCTATCATCCTGAGTGGCATCAGGGCGTCGTCGGCATTCTGGCCTCACGACTGAAAGAGCGTTTTCATCGTCCGGTCATTGCCTTCGCGCCCGCGGGCGATGGCACGCTGAAAGGCTCGGGACGTTCGATTGCCGGCCTGCATCTGCGTGATGCGCTGGAGCGGCTGGATACCCTGAACCCCGGCCTGATGCTGAAGTTTGGTGGCCACGCGATGGCGGCAGGCTTATCGCTGGAAACGGACCGCTACGAGGAGTTCCGTCAGCGCTTTGCCGACCTGGTCGGTGAGTGGCTGGACGGCGAATCGCTGCAGGGCATCATCTGGTCTGACGGTGCCCTGCAACCGCAGGATTTTTCGCTGCAGACGGCTGAGATGCTGCGTGAGGCGGGCCCCTGGGGCCAGGCGTTCCCGGAACCGGCCTTCGACGGCCGGTTTAAGCTGCTGCAACAGCGGCTGGTGGGCGAGCGGCATCTGAAAGTAATGGTCGAACCGCTCGACGGCGGTCCGCTGATCGACGGTATCGCCTTTAATGTCGATACCACACTGTGGCCCGACAGCAGCGTGCGTCAGGTCGAACTGGCTTATAAGCTGGATATCAACGAGTATCGCGGTAACCGCTCGGTACAGCTGATCATCGACCATCTCTGGCCGCTGAACTAGGTTCTGTCAGGTTTGCGCCTCTGCGATGATGGCAGGCGCGCATGCCTGACTGCCTCCCGTCGTCTCCTCTGACGGGGCTGCAGCGCCATCAGCCGGGAAGAAAATGCGGCGCGTCACGCCGTTCCCGCATCCCCCCTGTCTCAACGCTACAAACTGCCGCCAGTTTCGGGTAAACTTGTGCGTTAAATTTCCTGTCCCATCGAACATAAGAAAGACGCTAAAGCCATGTTTGAAATCAACCCGGTCAAAAACCGTATTCAGGACCTCAGTGAGCGCAGCGACGTTCTTCGGGGGTATCTTTGACTACGATGCCAAGAAAGAACGCCTCGAAGAAGTAAACGCCGAGCTGGAACAGCCCGATGTCTGGAACGAACCTGAGCGTGCTCAGGCGCTGGGCAAAGAGCGCGCCTCGCTGGAAGCGATCGTGCAGACGCTGGATCAGATGGCGCAGGGCCTTGAAGATGTGCAGGGTCTGCTGGAGCTGGCCGTCGAAGCGGAAGACGAAGAGACTTTCAACGAAGCGGTTGCCGAGCTGGACGTGCTTGAGGGCAAGCTGGGCGAACTGGAGTTCCGCCGCATGTTCTCCGGCGAGTATGACAGCGCTGACTGCTACATCGATCTGCAGGCCGGTTCCGGCGGCACCGAAGCGCAGGACTGGGCCAGCATGCTGATGCGTATGTATCTGCGTTGGGCCGAAGCAAAAGGCTTCAAAACCGAAATTATCGAAGAGTCTGAAGGTGAAGTCGCGGGCATCAAATCCGTGACCATTCGCGTGTCAGGCGACTACGCCTTCGGCTGGCTGCGCACGGAAACCGGCGTCCATCGCCTGGTGCGTAAGAGCCCGTTCGACTCCGGCGGCCGTCGTCACACCTCATTCAGCTCCGCCTTTATTTACCCGGAAGTGGATGACGATATTGATATCGACATCAACCCGGCGGATCTGCGTATTGACGTCTATCGCGCATCGGGCGCGGGCGGTCAGCACGTTAACCGGACGGAATCTGCGGTGCGTATTACCCACATTCCGACCGGAACGGTGACTCAGTGTCAGAACGACCGTTCTCAGCACAAGAACAAAGATCAGGCGATGAAGCAGATGAAGGCGAAGCTGTACGAGCTTGAGATGCAGAAGAAAAATGCTGAGAAACAGGCGCTGGAAGACAACAAGTCTGACATCGGCTGGGGAAGTCAGATCCGTTCTTACGTGCTTGATGATGCCCGCATCAAAGATCTGCGCACCGGCGTAGAGACGCGTAACACCCAGGCGGTACTGGACGGCGATCTGGATCGATTCATTGAAGCTAGTTTAAAAGCAGGGTTATAAGGAACCGACATGTCTGAACAACAACCGCAGAGCGCTGACGCCGCCGTTGAGTTAAATAACGAACTGAAAACGCGTCGCGAAAAGCTGAGCGTGCTGCGTGCAAATGGCGTGGCGTTTCCTAACGATTTCCGTCGTGACAGCCTCTCTGACCAGCTGCACGCCAGCTATGGCGAGAAGAGCAACGAAGAGCTTGAAGATCTCGGCATCGAAGTGAGTGTTGCGGGTCGTATGATGACCCGTCGCATCATGGGTAAAGCCTCTTTCGTGACCCTGCAGGATGTGGGTGGCCGCATTCAGCTGTACGTTTCGCGTGATGACCTGGCGGAAGGGATCTACAACGAGCAGTTCAAAAAGTGGGATCTCGGCGATATCCTCGGCGCGCGCGGCAAGCTGTTTAAAACCAAAACCGGCGAACTGTCGATTCACTGTTCTGAACTGCGCCTGCTGACCAAAGCCCTGCGTCCGTTGCCGGACAAGTTCCACGGCCTGGCCGACCAGGAAACCCGTTACCGTCAGCGCTATCTCGATCTCATCGCCAACGATGAGTCGCGCAATACCTTCCGCATTCGTTCGCAGATCATGGCCGGCATTCGTCAGTTCATGGTGAGCCGCGACTTTATGGAAGTGGAAACGCCGATGATGCAGGTGATCCCGGGCGGCGCGTCTGCGCGTCCTTTCATCACCCATCACAATGCGCTGGATATCGACATGTATCTGCGTATTGCCCCGGAGCTTTACCTGAAGCGTCTGGTGGTGGGCGGGTTCGATCGCGTGTTCGAGATCAACCGTAACTTCCGTAACGAAGGGATTTCGCCACGTCATAACCCAGAGTTCACCATGATGGAACTCTATATGGCCTACGCGGATTACAAAGATCTGATCGAGCTGACCGAGAGCCTGTTCCGCACGCTGGCGCAGGATGTGCTGGGCAGCACGGTGGTGCCTTACGGTGAGCAGGAGTTTGATTTCGGTAAGCCGTTTGAAAAACTGACCATGCGCGAAGCGATCAAAAAGTATCGTCCGGAAACCGATCTGGCCGATCTGGAAGACTTCGATAAAGCGGTGGCGATTGCGCAATCACTGCACATCAAAGTTGAGAAGAGCTGGGGTCTGGGTCGCGTCGTAACGGAGATTTTCGAAGAGACGGCAGAGGCGAATCTGATTCAGCCAACCTTCATCACCGAATACCCGGCAGAAGTGTCGCCGCTGGCCCGTCGTAACGACGAGAACCCGGAAATCACGGATCGCTTTGAGTTCTTCATTGGTGGTCGTGAAATCGGTAACGGCTTCTCGGAGCTGAACGATGCGGAAGATCAGGCTGAGCGTTTCCTGCAGCAGGTGAATGCCAAAGATGCCGGTGACGACGAAGCGATGTTCTATGACGAAGACTACGTTACCGCACTGGAACATGGTCTGCCGCCAACCGCCGGTCTGGGTATCGGTATCGACCGTATGGTGATGCTGTTTACCAACAGCCACACCATCCGTGACGTCATCCTGTTCCCGGCACTGCGTCCAGGCAGCAAGTAAGTCTGACTGTTAACAGAAAAGGCCGGGATATCCCGGCTTTTTTTATACCTATGCCAGAATCAGACACTGCTGTTCGCCTCGCGATGCTTGAGCCGTGCTGCTCCCTATGCCAGGCTGAATACCTTAACCAGGAGCAAACATGATGCAACGTCCCGACTGCATTCGCCACTGGCAAGCGCTGGAAGGTGAAGATAACGAACATTATGCCGACAGCGATGAGCGCATGTCGATTGGTGCTCCACTGGGTAGGTTGCTGGGATTAACCCGCCTTGGCATTCATCATGAAAGGCTGTTGCCCGGACGTCGCATGTCTTATCCCCACGCAGAAAGCGCAGAAGAAGAGTTCATTTTTGTGCTTGAAGGTCATCCTGATGCCTGGATCAACGGTGAGCTTTACCCGTTGTCGCCAGGTGATGCCGTGGCTTTTCCGGCGGGCACTGGTATTTGCCACACCTTTATAAACAACAGTGAGCATGAGGCACGCTTTTTAGTGGTGGGGGAGACCAGTAAGCCTGAAAATCGTATTGCTTACCCTCTTAACCCGGACTACGAAGCAACCCGTGAAGACAGATGGCTCAATCCGCCCGAACATCCTATGGGCAACCATCCTGGTTTGCCCGACAAAAAATCTTAGGATTTAATCGCCTGATCCAGCCAGGTCTGAAAGCGGGAATAGGGCACATAGAGCGCAACGTTCTTGTAGAGCGTCTTACCGGTGACATTGTCATCGATGTTATTGCTGTAGCCCACAATCACCCCCGCCAGCGTATCGTCAGAGGCGTTATAAACCGCACCGCCTGACATGCCTTTTACCACTCCTGCATTCGCCGCTACCACGACGCAGTCTGGCTTGTTCCAGCTGTTCGCCAGCGTGGTATTGATCAGGTTCTGCCCGCTGGAACTGACCGGCATCGCCGAAATAAAGCTGTAGCCGTAGAGGTTCACCTTGTCGCCGATATGGCTGTTGCGGAAACTGGGAGGCAGGTTTGCTTCGCTGTTTTTGTGGTAGACCACCGCCAGGTCGCATTGCGGATGCCAGGCTTTGACCCGATAAAGCGAAAACTTCGCCACATGGGCGGCGGTCAGGCTGTACTCCGGCGTCAGCGGGATGGTGGTGCCGAGCGTGCCGATACCCAGTATGGTCGGAATGCCGGTCACGGTCATATCAACCCGCTTTTCAGCTTCTTTACTGTACTCATAATGACCAACCGAGCAGCCGGTCAGAGCAAAGACCATCAAGGCTATGAGTCGTTGCATTCTCTCTCCCTGCGTCAGAAGTTGATAACTACACCTGGCAATTGATTAGGGATATATCGGCAACGTTGCGGAATAATTAATGAATCACATATAAAAAAGGTAACCGGTTAACGGGAAATGGCAACCTGACGCGATGCAGATAGGACAGCCGCTGCCCCTCAGATAGCGAGAGAGAGAATCAGGAGGCGAGGATTATTGCGGCAACGGCAATAATCCTTTGCGCTACGCAGGCTATGTCGCTTATCCGGGCTGTGCTGTAATACTCACTGTGACGCAGATCAAATTTTAATAAGCGTCGAGGGGCTGCGTGTCCGCGCGGTTCACCTGCAAATAAGACTGGGAGAGTGTTATGCCTGTTGCATTACTGGCGCTGGCGTTGAGTGCGTTCGCCATCGGAACCACCGAATTTGTCATCATGGGATTGCTGCCTGACGTGGCGCGCGACCTTCAGGTTTCCATTCCGTCGGCGGGCTGGCTGATCAGCGGCTATGCGCTGGGCGTGGCGATCGGTGCGCCGATTATGGCGCTGCTCACCGCCAGACTGCCGCGTAAAAAAACGCTGATTCTGCTGATGGTGATCTTTATTGTCGGCAACCTGCTCTGCGCGCTGGCGTACAACTACAACCTGCTGATGCTGGCACGTATCGTCACCGCGCTCTGTCACGGGGCCTTCTTCGGTATCGGTGCGGTCGTCGCCGCCAGTCTGGTGCCAGCCGGACGTCAGGCCTCCGCTGTCGCCCTGATGTTTACAGGACTGACCCTGGCTAACGTGCTGGGCGTGCCGCTGGGCACCAGCTTCGGTCAGATGTTTGGCTGGCGGGCCATGTTCTGGGGCGTGGCGGTGATCGGTGTGCTGGCCTTTATCGCCCTGATTGTCAGCCTGCCGACAAACAAACAGGAGAAGCCGGTTCATCTGGCGAGTGAAATTGGCGCGCTGGCTAACGGAAAACTGTGGCTCTCTCTGCTGATGACGGTCTGCTTCGCGGCGGCGATGTTTGCGCTGTTCAGCTACATCGCGCCTCTGCTGTTAGAGATCACCGGGATTAGCGACCGCGGCGTCAGTTGGACGCTGTTCCTGATTGGTGCGGGCCTGACGGTGGGGAATATCCTTGGCGGCAAACTGGCCGACTGGAAAGTCTCATTCAGCCTGATCCTCAGTTTTTCGCTGATCGCCATCTTCTCTCTGCTCTTCAGCTGGACCAGCCACGCGCTGTGGCTGGCGGAGATTACCCTGTTCCTCTGGGCGATGGCCACCTTCGCCACGGTACCGGGCCTGCAGATCAACGTGGTCCGTCACGGTAAAGAGGCTCCTAATCTGGTCTCCACCCTGAACATTGCGGCCTTTAACGTGGGCAATGCGCTGGGTGCCTGGGTCGGCGGTGCGGTCATCGGTCACGGTTATGGCCTGACGGCGGTGCCGGTCGCGGCGGCTGCGCTGGCGCTCATCGGCCTGCTGGTCTGCCTGATGACCTTCCGCAAACCAGGCCGCCCGGCTGCCAGCGTCCGCGCCTAAGCCAGGCGGGCGGCGATACGTGCCGGAAAGGCGGTCACCTGCTCCTGCAGATGGCTGACAAAGGCATCGACCAGCGCTGACGCGGGTCGGTGCCGCGGCCTGACCAGGCTGACGGTAAACGGCACTGCCACGCTGAACTTACGCATCACCAATCCGCTGTCGGCGTAATCCAGCGCCGTCAGCGGATTAACAATCGAAATGCCTGTACCCGCCCTGACCATGGCGCACACCGAGGCTGCGCTATGCGTCTCTATCACCAGCCGCCGTTCAACCCCCTGCTCCTGAAACAGCGCATCCAGCAGCTGACGATAGCTGTCGCTGCGCGAGAGGCTGACATACCGCTCGCCAGCGAAATCATGCGGCGTCAGCACGGCACGCTGACTCAGGGGATGGTGCTGTGGCAGAACGCACACTTCATCGCAGGTCAGCAGGGCGAGACGATCGGTACCGGCCGGCGCGTGCTGGGTTTCGGTTAAACCGATATCGTAGCGCTGTGCTGAGAGCCACTCCTCCAGCAGCGGCGACTCCTGCGGGATCACATTGAGGCTCACATCGGGGTAACGTGCTAAAAAGGGCTGACACAGCGGCGGCAGCAGCGACTGAGAAAAAACCGGCAGACAGGCAATCGACAGCTCGCCCTGACGAAACTGGCGAAGTCCCTCTGCGGCTTCCCGAATGCGATCCAGACCGTACCAGGAGCGCTGCACCTCTTCAAACAGGCGCAATCCCTGCACCGTCGGCTGCAGCCGGCCGCGTACCCGTTCAAACAGCTGTAGTCCCAGCTGCTGCTCCAGCCGCGCCAGCTCCCGGCTCACCGTCGGCTGAGAGGTGTGCAGCAGCGTGGCGGCCTGAGTCAGATTGCCACTGGTCATCACCGCATGAAAAATTTCAATATGCCGCCAGTTGATGTTCGCCATGTCGCCACCCTATATCCATTCTGCATAGACGCTATTAAAACAGATATTTTTCGCTATGGCATGATTCTGGCTTAATGGAACTATCGCCACAGGAGAATTGTTATGCCACGTTCCTTACAGAGTACCGAAACCGCCCTCAACGCCGCTCATCTGCTGCCGCTGGCCCGCTGTTACGCCGGGCCTTTCTGGGCCTATGACGCGCAGATTATTCAGGCGCGCATTGCGCAGCTGCAGGCGTTTGACGTCATACGTTTTGCGCAGAAAGCCTGCTCAAATATTCATATCCTGCGCCTGATGCGGGCGGCGGGGGTCAAAGTGGATTCGGTTTCGCTGGGTGAAATCGAACGTGCGCTGGCGGCAGGCTACCAGCCGGGTGGCGATGAGATTGTTTTTACCGCCGATCTGTTTGACCAGCCGACGCTGGAGCGGGTTGCGGCGCTGAAGGTTCCGGTGAACGCGGGTTCAATCGATATGCTGCATCAGCTTGGCGCAGTCTCACCCGGTCACGCAGTGTGGCTGCGGGTCAATCCTGGCTTTGGTCATGGTCACAGCCAGAAAACCAATACCGGCGGCGAAAACAGCAAGCACGGTATCTGGCACGGTGATTTAGCCGCGGCGCTGGCCGCCATTGAGCAGCACGGCCTGCAACTGGTGGGCATCCATATGCATATCGGTTCGGGTGTCGATTATGCGCACCTGCAGCAGGTCTGCGATGCGATGGTCGGACTGGTTATGGCGTCCGGTCAGGATTTGACGGCAATCTCTGCGGGCGGCGGCCTCTCTATCCCTTATCGCTATGGCGAAGAGGCGATCGACACCGATCACTATTTCGGCCTTTGGGATGCGGCCCGGCAGCGGATTGCTCAGCATCTCGGGCACGCGGTCAAGCTGGAGATTGAACCGGGCCGTTTCCTGGTGGCTGAGTCAGGTGTGCTGGTCTCTCAGGTGAGGGCGGTTAAATCGATGGGCAGCCGTCACTTTGTGCTGGTCGATGCCGGTTTCAGTGACCTGATGCGTCCTTCCATGTATGGCAGCTATCACCACATCTCGCTGATGGCGGGTGATGAGCGGGCGATTGATGATCGGCAGACGATCGACACCGTCGTCGCGGGGCCGCTGTGTGAGTCGGGCGATGTCTTTACCCAGCTGGAAGGCGGTATGGTAGAACCGCGTGCGATCCCGGCGGCCAGCGTCGGCGACTACCTCGTGTTTCACGACACGGGCGCTTATGGTGCCTCGATGTCCTCAAACTACAACAGCCGTCCGTTAATCCCGGAAGTGCTGTTTGAACAGGGCCAGCCGCGCGAAATCCGCCGTGCGCAGACCATTCAGTCGTTGCTGGCACTGGAGATTGGCGAATAAGCGATACAGTACGACCGGACGGCCTGTACGCGGGCTTACCGCGTCAGCGTTTTTCAGAGGAGAGCGGGAGATGGAGATTGTCTTGCTCAGCGACGCGCCCCACTTTGCCGATCAGGTTACTGACTGGCAGTGGCGGGCATTCGGTGAGGCCAGCAGCCGGGCGTTCTTTGCGAGCGTAGTTAACAGCAGCCTGGCAGGGGCAGAGTTTCCCGTCACCTTTGTGGCCGTGGAAGCGGGCAGGGCGATCGGTACAGTGGGATTCTGGCGCTGCGATCTGATCAGTCGTCAGGATCTCTTCCCCTGGCTGGCGGCGCTCTATGTGGATGAATCGGCGCGCGGCAGAGGAGTCAGCGAGGCGCTGCAGCAGCACGTTATCGGCTATGCAAAGGCGCAGGGCTTTCCACGCTTGTGGCTCTGGTCGGCGTTCAGAGGGTATTACGAACGGTTTGGCTGGCAGGCGGCGGGAGAGGCGCTCGAGTATCCCGACAAGCCTGTCTCGCTCTACTGCCGCGCGCTGTAAGAGAAGCCAGCCGCCTCTGCGGCAGCTGGCAGTCGCACTCAGGGAGCCGGGTAGGTAAAACGACGGTGAATCGCCTCAATCCCTTCCAGAATCTCGGCATTCAGGGTGAGATTGAAGCTGTCGATATTTGTCTGTAGCTGCTCAAGGGTGGTGGCACCCAGCAGCGTGCTGGCGACAAACGGCTGCTGACGCACATAGGCGAGGGCCATCTGCGACGGGTCAATCTGATGCTGTCGGGCCAGCGCCACATACTCAGCAATCGCCTGCTGTGACTGCTCACCGCTGTAGCGGGTGAAGCGGCTGAACAGGGTGTTGCGTGCGCCCGCAGGCTGCGCGCCATTCAGATATTTACCGCTCAGCGTACCAAACGCCAGGCTCGAATAGGCGAGCAGTTCAACGCCCTCATGCTGGCTGATTTCGGCCAGACCCACTTCAAAGCTGCGGTTCAGCAGACTGTAGGGGTTCTGAATGCTGACGATGCGCGGCAGCTCATGCTTCTCCGCCAGTTGCAGATAGCGCATCACCCCCCACGCCGTTTCGTTCGAGACCCCGATATAGCGAATCTTTCCTGCCCGCACCTGTTCGGTCAGCGCCTCCAGCGTCTCCAGCAGGGTTACCTGCGCGGTGGTTTCGCTGTACTGGTAGCCGAGCTTGCCAAAAAAGTTAGTCTGGCGCTGCGGCCAGTGCAGCTGGTAGAGATCCAGATAGTCGGTGTTCAGCCGTTTCAGGCTGGCGTCGAGGGCGGCACGGATGTTTTTACGGTCCAGCGCCATGTCCGGACGGATTGAGGCGTCGTTGCCACGGGAAGGGCCGGCGACTTTACTGGCCAGAATGATTTTGTCGCGGCTGCCGCGCTGTTTCAGCCAGCTGCCAATGTATTGTTCGGTCAGACCCTGGGTTTCCGGGCGCGGTGGCACCGGATACATCTCGGCAGTATCAATAAAGTTGATGCCGGAACGGATAGCCAAATCCAGTTGAGCATGCGCGTCAGCTTCGCTGTTCTGTTCGCCGAACGTCATGGTGCCCAACCCCAGCTGACTCACTTCCAGCGTGCTGTGGGGAATACGATGATAGTGCATTGCCAGCTTCCTTTTCTTTATCGGGAATAGAGCGAATGGAATGTTGTGTCCTGAGGGACTATAGCGCGAGCCATGGCGGGGAAGGAAGGGGGAAAAATCGGGGAAATCATCTGCCAGCGCAGAATGGGTGGCAGATGATTAAATCAGGCACTTAACGTTCAATGATCGTTGAAACCTCATCGCTGTTAATCTGCACTGCGTGACCTGACTGATCGGTGTATTCCACCAGGCCGGTCTCTTTATCAATGCTCGGCTTGCCTTCGGTCATAATCATGCGGCCATCTTTGGTCGCCATCACATAATCTGAACTGCATCCGCTTAATAACGCTGCGGTTATCACTACCGCTGCTAATCCTGCCAGCCCTTTCATCACGCCTTCCCCTCACAAATCGTCAAGTGCAAAAAGTGTAGTAATAAATGGTTTTGCCGGCAGGATTAATCGCAGAATTCTGAAAATATCCGGGCGAGCAGGCTCGCCCTTGACTTTATCAGGCGGGCTTTTTCTTACTGCGCATCAGGTTAAGGCACTCAACCGCCATTGAGAAGAACATGGCGAAATAGATGTAACCTTTTGGTACGTGGACCGCAAAACTCTCCAGAATCAGGGTAAAACCGACCAGAATCAGGAAAGAGAGGGCCAGCATTTTCACTGACGGATGGCGATCGACAAACTCACCGATAACCCGCGCCGCGAACATCATCAGCAGCACCGCGATCACGACTGCCGCCATCATAATGAAGAGATGATCGGAGAGGCCGATGGCGGTGATAACGGAGTCCAGGCTGAAAATAATGTCGAGCATCATGATCTGCACAATCGCGCCGAGGAAGGAGTGAACGCGGGTATTGTGTTCCCCTTCGCTGCCTTCAATCGTTTCATGGATCTCCATGCTCGATTTCCACAGCAGGAAAAGGCCACCGAACAGCAGGATCAGATCGCGCGCCGAGAAGGGGTGATCCAGCAGCGTAAACAGCGGATTAGTCAGACGGGCAACCCACGCGATTGAGGCCAGTAAGGCCAGACGCATCAGCATCGCGCCCATCAGGCCAATGCGACGGGCGCTGGCCTGCTGGTGTTTAGGCAGTTTCGCGACCACCAGTGACAGGAAAATGATGTTATCAATACCCAGCACCACCTCAAGGATGGTCAGGGTGCCCAGCGCCAGCCAGGCGTTGGGATCGGAAATCCACTCAAACATACCGACATTCAATCCTAAACGAAAAGTAAACGGCGATTATACGCAATGGCTGCGCCGATCACCCACAAAATTGCGACATTTACGCCAGGGCGGGGCAGTTCAGAGGAGAAAATGACGCGCCAGCAGGGGGCCGGTGAAACTTTTCTTCAGATAGAAACCGCGCGGCAGGGTCATGATCGGCTGACCCTGATCGCCAATGCCCTCCGTCAGCGCTTTACTGTTGGCGGCCTTGGGTCGAATCTGCAGCCAGGCGCCATGCCGGGCGGTGATCTGCTCAACGCGACCCAGCACGATCATATCCATCAGCTCCTCCCAGTCCTGACGCAGCATCTCCTCCTCCTCTGCATCCGGGCTCCACAACAGCGGCGCGCCGACACGGCGATGCCGCAGTGGAATCTCACGCTCGCCTTCCACCGGGATCCATAACACCCGCGCCAGCTTGTGCCGCACGTGGCTGTTCGACCAGGTCACGCCGCTGTTGCCGGTCAGGGGGGCGACGCAGACAAAGGTGGTTTCCAGCGGTTTGCCCTGTGCATCAATCGGAATGGTTTTCAGTTCGATACCCAGATGGGCAAAGTCCTGCTCCGCTTTGCTGCCTGCGCTGGCGCCCAGATGCCACTCCAGCAGCATCCCGACCCAGCCTTTATCGCGTTTAAGATCGGCAGGCATAGGCAGCCCGGCGTGAGCGGCCAGCGTTTCCAGTGTTAATCCGGCTAACTCCTGCGCCCGGGCCAGCAGGCTGGCTTCATTTTCAGGCGGGCCTGGTGGGTGACTCATGTTGATAACTCTTGCTGGTTAAAATTTGAACAATAAAAAGAGGGTAACCTGTGCGGCTGAAATAAACCCTATCGGGCTTCGATAATAACATGATAGATCGTGCTTTTTTTAGTGGATCCGCAGGATGTCACCCTCAGGCTGCCAGGGTTATCCCGGCTTACCCGCAACAATGAACAGGATCTCCAGCCCGTTTATCCACAGAAAAATGGGATAACCCCCTTACCGATGCGGTACTGGTTCCATTTACAGCCTTGACTTTTCACGATCTGACCATAATTTCGTCGCTCTGGCCTAACCCTGAGCGATTCTCTGTGGATAAAAAGCGGTGTGGTGGTATTTTAACCAATTGTCAGCGGGCGTGAATTTATCCGCCTGACTGGAAACACTTTAACGTGGCGAACTTAAAGTTATTATGTTTTAAATCAACGGTATAAAATGCGGCCTCTTTTCAGCGGTTCAGAGTGCGCTGAAAAGGTTATTCAGTTAACTCCCGTGTTCTGCACAAAGCTATCCACAGAAAAGGTGAATAAGATCGATCATTTTTCTGATTACTGTTCATAACTTTACCATTTTCTGTGAGTTATCCCGACAGAGACGGCGCAACCCCCCATGAATCCAGTGGTTTACCGCCTGTAAGGAGTGTGAAACAATCAGCTTATTCAAATTTTGCTTTGAGGTAGTCCGGTGATCGATGATGATGGCTACCGCCCGAATGTTGGTATCGTAATCTGTAACCGGCAGGGACAAGTGTTATGGGCCAGGCGCTTTGGACAGCACTCCTGGCAATTTCCTCAGGGAGGCATCAATCCCGGTGAAACCGCAGAACAGGCGATGTATCGCGAACTGTTTGAAGAGGTCGGATTGCACCGGAAAGATGTCCGAATACTTGCCTCTACCCGTAACTGGCTGCGTTACAAGTTGCCAAAACGTTTGGTGCGTTGGGACACAAAGCCGGTATGTATCGGCCAGAAACAAAAGTGGTTTCTTCTGCAGTTAATGTGTAATGACGCGGATATCAATGTGCAGCACAGCAGCACGCCGGAGTTCGATGGCTGGCGCTGGGTCAGTTTCTGGTATCCGGTGCGTCAGGTTGTCTCCTTTAAACGCGACGTCTACCGCCGGGTGATGAAGGAATTCGCTGGCGTGGTGATGTCTATGCAGGAGAGTGCGGGGCAGCGAAACAATCCTGCCCATCGACGTAAGAGAGGATAGGCCACGCCCTTTATGCTCACTCAGTTGCGCGAAATTGTAGAAAAAGTGGCGAGTGCGCCGCGTCTCAATGAAGCACTCGACATTCTGGTCAATGAGATCTGTCTGGCGATGGAAACGGAAGTCTGTTCCGTTTACCTCGCCGACCACGATCGTCGCTGCTATTACCTGATGGCGACGCGCGGACTCAAAAAACCGCGTGGCCGCACTGTGACGCTGGCGTTTGACGAGGGGATCGTCGGTTTAGTGGGCCGTCTGGCCGAGCCGATTAACCTTGCGGACGCCCAGAGCCACCCCAGCTTCAAATATATCCCCGCAGTGAAAGAGGAGCGCTATCGCTCCTTCCTCGGCGTGCCCATTATCAGCCGCCGTCAGCTTCTTGGCGTGCTGGTGGTGCAGCAGCGCGAACATCGTCAGTTTGATGAAAGCGAAGAGTCGTTTCTGGTCACCCTGGCGACCCAGATGGCGGCGTTGCTGTCGCAGTCTCAGATGGGCCAGCTGTTTGGTCAGTTCCGGCAGACGCGGGTGCGCGCGATTGCGGCCGCGCCTGGCGTGGCGGTGGCACCAGGCTGGGTCGATGAGACGCAGCCGCTGCTCGATCAGGTTTCCGCCGCCTCCACGCTGGATGTGCAGCGTGAGCGCGAGCGACTGTCGATCGCCATGACCGAAGCCGCAAGTGAATTTCGCCGCTTCAGTAAACGGTTCAGCGCCAGCGCACAGAAAGAGAGCGCGGCCATTTTCGATCTCTACTCCCACCTGCTGACCGATGCCCGGCTGAAGAAAGATCTGTTCGATGAGATCGAACGCGGATCGGTCGCCGAGTGGGCGGTCAGACAGGTGATCGAGAAGTTTGCTAAGCAGTTCGCCAGCCTGACGGATAACTATCTGCGTGAACGCGCAGGCGATCTGCGGGTGCTGGGCCAGCGTCTGCTGTTTCACCTTGATGACTCGCTGGTCGGCACCAACGCCTGGCCGGAACGCTTCGTACTGGTGGCCGATGAGCTGACCGCAACGACGCTGGCTGAGCTGCCGCAGGAGCGGCTGGCAGGCGTGGTGGTGCGGGATGGTGCAGCCAACTCCCATGCGGCGATCCTGACCCGGGCGATGGGGATCCCGACCGTGATGGGCGCGGATATCCAGCCGCATCAGCTCAACAAACGTCTGCTGATTGTCGATGGCTATCGCGGTGAGCTGCTGATCGATCCGGAGCCGGTGCTGGTGCAGGAGTATCAGCGCCTGATCAGCGAAGAGAATGCGCTGAGCAGGATGGCGGAAGGGGTTGTCGATCAGCCGGGCGAACTGAAAAGTGGCGAGCGGGTGCAGGTGATGCTCAATGCCGGATTAAGCCCGGAGCATGAGCAGGCGCTCGGCAGCTGGGTGGATGGCATCGGGCTCTATCGCACCGAAATTCCGTTTATGCTGCAGAACGGTTTCCCGTCGGAAGAGGAGCAGGTGGCGCAGTATCAGGGCATGCTGCAGCTGTTTCACAACAAGCCGGTCACGCTGCGAACGTTGGACGTCGGGGCGGATAAGCAGCTGCCCTATATGCCGATCAGTGAAGAGAACCCCTGCCTGGGCTGGCGCGGCATCCGCCTGACGCTCGATCAGCCAGAAATTTTTCTGGTGCAGGTGCGCGCCATGCTGCGTGCCAATGCGGCATCCGGCAATCTCAGCATTCTGCTGCCGATGATCAGTCACATCGATGAGATCGACGACGCGAAACGGCTGATCGATCGCGCCGGTCGCGAAGTGGAGGAGATGCTGGGCTACCCGATCCCCGCGCCGCGCATTGGGGTGATGATCGAAGTGCCTTCCATGCTGTTTATGATTCCGCATCTGGCGTCGCGGATCGATTTTATCTCGGTCGGCACCAACGACCTGACGCAGTATCTGCTGGCGGTAGACCGCAACAATACCCGCGTCGCGAACCTGTACGACTCGCTGCATCCGGCGATGCTGCGCGCGCTGAATGCCATCGCGCAGGAAGCCCGTCTCGCGAATCTTGAACTGTGTTTGTGTGGTGAAATGGCAGGCGATCCGATGTGCGTGGCACTGCTGATCGGGCTGGGGTATCGCCATCTCAGCATGAACGGTAAAAACGTCCCGCGGGTGAAATATCTGCTGCGTCATCTGGATCACGAAGAAACGCAGAAGCTCAGCGAGCAGGGAATGAATGCGCATACCGCCACCGAAGTGCGCCATCTGGTGTCGGCCTTTATGGAGCGGCGCGGCCTGGGTGGCCTGATTCGCGGCGGGCGCTAAGCGCCATCCTGACAGGCTGAATTTTCGTCCTGTCCCGGACGGGAGCTCACGCTCTTCACGTTCTGCCTCTGCGCGTTATTCGTGTTTACATTTGCACGACAATTCAAAAAACCGGCTGTGCTATGATGCGCAGCCTTAATTTATGTGCCTGACAACGCCCCTTTTCAGGGTAGAAAAATAGACGGTGAAAGATGAATAACGGCTATATTGCATTTCCGCAGTTCGATCCGGTGATCTTCTCGATTGGACCGGTTTCGCTTCACTGGTACGGTCTGATGTATCTGGTGGGCTTTGTTTTCGCCATGTGGCTGGCGGTACGCCGTGCTAACAAACCTGGCAGCGGCTGGAAAAAAGAGGAAGTTGAGAACCTGCTTTACGCGGGTTTCCTGGGCGTCTTCCTGGGTGGACGCATTGGATATGTGCTGTTCTACAACCTGCCGCTTTTCCTGGAAAATCCCCTCTATCTGTTCAAAGTCTGGGATGGCGGCATGTCATTCCACGGTGGCCTGATCGGGGTGATTGTGGTGATGCTGATTTTTGCCCGCCGGACTAAACGTAATTTCTTCCAGGTCTCCGACTTTATAGCTCCGCTGATCCCGTTTGGTCTGGGTGCCGGGCGTCTCGGTAACTTCATCAACGGCGAACTCTGGGGTCGTGTCGATCCGAACTTCCGCTATGCGATGCTGTTCCCCGGCTCCCGCAGCGAAGATGTGGCGCTGGCCGCCACCAATCCGCAATATCAGGCGCTGCTCAACACCTACGGCGTGCTGCCACGTCATGCCTCGCAGCTGTATGAGCTGGCGCTGGAAGGCGTAGTGCTGTTCATCATCCTGAACCTGTTTATCCGTAAACCCCGTCCGATGGGCAGCGTGTCTGGCCTGTTCCTGATCGGCTATGGCGCATTCCGCATTATCGTTGAGTTCTTCCGCCAGCCGGATGCTCAGCTGGGCCTGTTTGAAGGCGGTATCAGTATGGGACAGATCCTCTCTGTGCCGATGATTATTGCCGGTATAATTATGATGATCTGGGCGTATCGTCGTCGCCCGCAGCCACAATTTCGCGAGGAAAAATGAAACAGTATCTGGATTTAATGCAGCATGTGCTGAACGAAGGCACGCCAAAAGCTGACCGTACCGGCACCGGTACGCTTTCAATTTTTGGTCACCAGATGCGTTTCAATCTGCAGGATGGTTTTCCGCTGGTTACCACCAAGAAATGCCACATCCGCTCGATCATTCATGAACTGCTGTGGTTCCTGAAAGGGGACACCAACATCGGTTATCTGAAAGATAACAAGGTCTCCATCTGGGATGAGTGGGCCGATGAGCAGGGCGATCTCGGCCCGGTGTATGGCAAACAGTGGCGCAGCTGGGGAACGGCCAGCGGTCAGGAAATTGACCAGTTAAGCCAGGTGATGGAGCAGCTGAAGCGCGATCCCGACTCCCGCCGGATCATCGTTTCAGCCTGGAACGTCGGCGAACTGAGCCAGATGGCGCTGGCACCCTGCCATGCTTTCTTCCAGTTCTATGTGGCGAACGGCAAGCTCTCCTGCCAGCTCTATCAGCGTTCGTGCGACATCTTCCTGGGACTGCCGTTTAATATCGCCAGCTATGCGCTGCTGGTGCATATGGTGGCGCAGCAGTGCGATCTGGAGGTCGGCGACTTCGTCTGGACCGGCGGTGACACGCACCTCTACAGCAATCATCTGGAGCAGGCGCGTCTGCAGCTGACCCGTGAACCGCGTCCGCTGCCGAAGCTTGTTATCAAACGCAAACCGGCGTCACTGTTTGACTATCAGTTCGACGATTTTGAGATTGAAGGCTACGATCCGCATCCTGCGATCAAAGCCCCCGTCGCCATCTGACCCGCGATAAACATCAAGCCCTGGCGCACTCCGCCGGGGCTTTTTTTTGCCTGTTGTCCTGAACATCTGCGGCATCGTGCGCACGCTTCCTGAGATTGACTGTCTGTCACGCCGGTTCTCTGCGACAGCCTCTCCAGCCCGTGACGCTGCGCCTTGTCTCACCCGCTCATTCCCGCCAGTCTGATGCCATGAAAAGTGCAAACGTTCGGGGTTTTACCCTGCCGGAGCTGCTGCTGGTGATGGTGATTGCCGGCATGCTGAGCCTTGCCGCACTGCATGGCTGGCAGCGCTGGCAACAGCGGCAGCAACTGCGCGACAGCGCACAGCAACTGCAGGGCTTCCTGTTGCGGCTGCGTGCGCAGGCCAACCGGCAAAACCGTGACCTGATCCTGTGGTCGCAGCCGGGCAGCCCATGGTGTATCGGGGCAGGCCGCCTGCCTGCGGCCGGTTGTGAAGGGGGAAAACGGCTCCATTTCATCGCTCCCCATGCCGGGGTAACGCTGTACGGGCTGCGCGGTGAACCGGGCTTCTATGGCCGTCGTAATGTCGCCAGGGCGGGCAGCATTGAGCTGGGCAATGCTGCCGGGCGCATCTGGCTGATTATCTCCGCCAGAGCCCGTATTCGTCTTTGCCTGAACGATGAGGAGAACTGCCGTTGAAAGTCGCCGGATTCAGCCTGCCGGAGATGCTGGTCGCCCTGGCCATCAGCGCGGTCGTGATGCTGAGTGCCGGGCGGCTTCTGCCGCGGCTGCTGACAGAGAACGCCGCAATGCTGCAGCGGGCACAACTGCGTCAGGAGTTACAGCAGATGATGGCTACCCTGGAAAAGGCGGTGCGGCGTGCCGGTTACTGTCACGGCGAGTGCGGCAGTGGCGCACTCACTCTGCAGGAGAACTGCCTGCTGCTGCGCTGGGATGAAAACAGCAATGGAAAGTGGGAAGGGGTCGGCCATGCCGAAAGTGACTATTACGGCTATCGCCTGCGACAGCAGCAGCTGGAGATGCAGCGGGGTGTGGACCAGTGTCACGCTGCGGGCTGGGAGCGGCTCTCCGACCCCGCGTTTATGCGCGTGGAGCAGTTCAGCGTCAGCCGACAGGGCGGACAGATCAGGATCACGCTGCAGGGGCGGGCCGGACGCTGGCACGAAATGACAGAGCGCTGGGTAGAAGGAGAGAACCTGTGAAGCAGCGAGGCAGCAGCGCGCTGGGCATGGTTCTGATGATCATGGTGATGGGCAGCGTGGCGCTGCACGCCAGCCGCAGGCTGTCAGAGCAGGGTATGCGCGTGCTGGCGGATGAACAGCAGTTTATCCAGGATTTCTGGCGGGCGCAGTCTGCGCTGCAATGGGGCTTAACGCTGAGCTGGTCAGCACATGCGGATTCAGGCTGTCAGCAGGAGGCGCATCAGGGCTGGATCAGCTGCCTGCAACGGAGTGAAAAAGATGAAGGTCTGCTTAAAGGGGAAGCCAGCGGCAGTGGCATGGCGGTCTGGCAGTGGGTCCGGTTACGGGACAATCAGATCCGCGCGTTGCCGCACGGCTGGATTGACTACTGCCCGCTCACACCTCCCGCCGCCTGTCTGTAAAGGCGCAGGCTTCTCCCTGCCAGAGGTGTTATTTGCTCTGTTGCTGATGGCATTAAGCAGCAGCACGCTGTTGCACTATCATCGCGCTCTGGCGCGGGGATTCAGTCAGCAGTGGGCGCAGCAGGAGGCCTGGTACGTGGCTGAACAGCGCCTGGCGGGGCATGAGGTTGCGGGCTGGCAATCCACGCTGCAACAGCAGCCGGGGCCCGCGGGCTGCATGCTGGAACGGGCCGACGTCACTGGTCCCTTCGGGCGTCATGCCTCCCTGAGCCGACTGCGATGTTAACGCCTGCGGGACGCCCTTTTGATGGGTTTCAACAGCGATACGCGGTAAAGTGACAGGGCCGCAATACCGCAGTCATGTTCTGAGTTACCACAGGAGTTGTCATGTTTCACGTCTATCACTCAAATCAGCTCGATGTGCTGAAGATTCTCGCGGCTGCGGTGATTAAACATGATCCTCTGGATGACCCTTTCGCGTCAGAAATGATACTGGTGCAGAGTCCGGGTATGGCGCAGTGGCTGCAGATGGAGCTGGCGCAGACCTTTGGCATTGCAGCCAACATCGAATTTCCGCTGCCCGCCAGTTTCATCTGGGAGATGTTCGTGCGCGTGCTGCCCGACATCCCGGTAGAGAGTGCCTTCAGCAAGGCCAGCATGAGCTGGAAGCTGATGCACCGGCTGCCGGTGATGCTGGAGCAGGAGGAGTTTACCTCCTTACGTCACTATCTCCATGACGACGGCGACAAGCGCAAACTGTTTCAGCTCAGCTCCCGTGTGGCGGATCTGTTTGACCAGTATCTGGTCTATCGTGCTGACTGGCTCAACAGCTGGGAGCGCGGCGAAAGTATCGACGGGCTGGGCGAAGCGCAGCGCTGGCAGGCCGCCCTGTGGCGCGATCTGGTGAGCTACACCCGCACGCTGCGACAGCCGGAATGGCACCGCGCGAATCTCTATGCGCGATTTATCCGCACGCTGGAGCAGGCGAAGAGCACGCCGGAAAACCTGCCCAGGCGGGTCTTTATCTGTGGTATCTCCGCACTGCCGCCGATCTATCTGCAGGCGCTGCAGGCGCTGGGACGTCACATCGACATCCACCTGCTGTTTACCAATCCCTGCCGCGACTACTGGGGCGACATTCAGGACTATGCCTTCCTGGCGAAGCTGCAAAGCCGTCAGCGCCGCCGCCATGACGCTGAGGCGGCGCGTGGACTGTTCCGGGACGCAGAGCAGGCGTCGCAGCTGTTTAACGAAGCCGGTGAACAGCAACTGACGAATCCGCTGCTGGCCTCCTGGGGCAAGCTGGGGCGTGACAACCTCTTTCTGCTCAGCCAGATGGATGCCAGCGACGACATCGATGCCTTTGTGGATGTAGAGCCGGACAACCTGCTGCACTGCATGCAGTACGATCTTCTCAATCTGCAGGACAGTGCCATCATCGGGCTGAACGCGGTGGAACTGGCACACAGCGATCGCAAGCGCCTCCTCGATCCGGCGGATCGTTCGATCGTGGTGCAGGTCTGCCACAGTGCGCAGCGCGAAGTTGAGGTACTGCAGGATCATCTGCTGGCGATGATGGAGGCTGATCCGACGCTGAAAGCACGCGACATTATTGTGATGGTGGCCGACATCGACGCTTATGCACCGTTCATTCAGGCCGTGTTCGCCAATGCGCCCGCCGATCGCTATCTGCCTTTTGCGATTTCAGACCGGCGGGCCAGTCAGGCGCATCCGGCCATCGTGGCGTTTCTGCATCTGCTGGCGCTGCCGGACAGCCGTTTTGTCTCAGAAGATGTGCTGGCGCTGCTGGATGTGCCGGCGCTGGCGTCCCACTTCGCCATTGATGAAAGCGGCCTGCGTTTGCTGCGGCGCTGGGTCAGCGAGTCAGGCGTTCGCTGGGGGCTGGATGATGCCAGCGTTGAAGCTCTCTCACTGCCGATTACCGGCCAGCACACCTGGCGCTTTGGCGTGCAGCGTATGCTGCTGGGTTATGCGATGGAGAGCCACAATGGCGACTGGGAGGGGATTCTGCCTTATGACGAGTCGAGTGGCCTGGTGGGGGAGCTGGCGGGCCAT
The DNA here is from genome assembly GCF_000255315.1 of Pantoea sp. Sc1. Taxonomy (NCBI): domain Bacteria; kingdom Pseudomonadati; phylum Pseudomonadota; class Gammaproteobacteria; order Enterobacterales; family Erwiniaceae; genus Pantoea; species Pantoea sp. Sc1. The sequence continues at coordinate 139,039 of NZ_AJFP01000001.1, read as the reverse complement.
CTGGCTGAGCTGCTCGCGCGGCTGAATCACTGGCGTGAGCGGCTGGCGGAACCCCGCCCGCTGGCGGAGTGGCTGCCGATGTGCCGGGAACTGCTGAACGCCTTCTTCACGCCTGACGCGGAAACCGAGGCCGCTTTACTGCTGGTGGAAGAGCAGTGGCAGCAACTGATTCAGTACGGAATGGATGCGCGGTTTGAGGAGGCGATCCCGGTGGCGCTGCTGCGCGATGACCTGCGCAGCCGGCTCGATCAGCAGCGCATCAGCCAGCGCTTTCTGGCCGGGCAGATCAACTTTTGTACCCTGATGCCGATGCGTTCAATACCGTTCCAGCTGGTCTGTCTGCTGGGGATGAACGACGGCGTCTATCCGCGCACGCTTGCGCCGTTAGGCTTTGATCTGATGCAGCAGCAGTCCCGTAAAGGCGACCGCAGCCGCCGTGATGATGACCGTTACCTGTTTCTTGAGGCGATGCTCTCCGCTCAGCAGCAGCTCTATATCAGCTATATCGGCCGGGCGATTCAGGATAATACGGAACGCTATCCCTCGGTGCTGGTCACAGAACTGCTGGATTACATTGGACAGAGTTTTTACCTGGAGGGGGATGGTCATCTGGAGCTGGATGAGAGTGCCGGACGGGTGCGGGCGCATCTGCAGCACCTCAACAGCAGGATGCCGTTTGCCGCTGAGAATTTCCAGCCTGCCGCCAGACTGCAGAGCTTCGCCCGCGAGTGGCTGCCTGCCGCCCAGGGGGCGGGGCAGCCGCAACCCGAATTTGTCCAGCCGCTGACGGCCCCGGACATTGATGCGCTCACCTTAGAGGCCTTTCTGCGCTTCTGGCGGCACCCGGTTCGCGCCTGGTTCCACCAGCGTCTCGGCGTGAGCTTCTGGCTGGAGGAGGATGAGCTGCCCGACAGCGAACCTTTTGCGCTCGACAACCTGGAGCGTTATCAGATCAATGCCCAGTTGCTGAATGCCCTGGTCGAAGGTGAGGATACCCAGCGGCTCTATGCGCACCATCGCGCCGCCGGTAACCTGCCCTACGGCGCATTTGGCGAACTTTTCTGGCAGGCGCAGCGTGATGAGATGCAGGAAGTGGCGGCGGAAGTGGTAAACCAGCGCAGCGACGGCGAGAGCTGGGAAGTGAATCTGCAACTGGAGCAGGTCAGCTTAACCGGCTGGCTGACGCAGGTGCAGAGCGACGGGCTCCTGCGCTGGCGGCCTGGCGTCCTCAACATGAACGATGGCCTGCTGCTCTGGCTGGAGCATCTGATTTACTGCGCGCTGGGCGGCACCGGCAGCAGCCGTATGTATGGCCGCCAGCAGAGCCGCTGGTGTTTTCCTGCCGTGCCGCAGTCAGAGGCGATGGCCGCCCTGAATGACTATATCGCCGGTTACCTCGACGGGTTGCGTCAGCCGCTGATGCTGCTCAGCAAAAGTGGCGGTGCGTGGCTGACCGCCAGCTACGACAAAAAGAGCCAGCAGTTACTCACGGATGAGGCCACGCAGCTGAAGGCGCGCAATCGCCTGCTGACGGCCTGGTCTGGCAGCTACCAGGTGGAGGGAGAGGGCAGCGACCCCTATCTGCAGCGGCTCTGCCGCGTGCTGGATGAGGCGCAACTGCAGCAGATCACTGAGGCGGCGCAGCGCTGGTATTTGCCGGTGCTGGCCGCACATCAGGATGATGAATAGCAGGTCAGATCGCATTTTGCAGACTGACTACACACACAGAAATTTTTGCCTGGCTTTGAGCCGCCGCGTCAGTAATTGGCGGCTTATCGGGAAACAAGAGGGGTTTACATGCGGCTACACGCACGCTGGATAGCGGCACTACTGTTGAGCCTGGTGGCTTGCACCGCCCTGGCGCAGACATCTGCAGGCTGGCAGCCAGTTAACGATACCATTCGCAAAAGTGACCAGGACCCCCGAAGCTATCAGGCCATCCGTCTCGATAACGGACTGACGGTATTGCTGGTGTCCGATCCGGTGGCACCGAAATCGCTGGCGGCGCTGACGCTGCCGATTGGATCGCTGGACGATCCCGATCAGCAGGCGGGACTGGCTCACTACCTCGAACATATGGTGCTGATGGGCTCAAAGCGCTACCCGCAGCCGGACAACCTGGCCGAGTTCCTGAAAAAGCATGGTGGCAGCCACAATGCCAGCACCGCCTCTTATCGCACCGCCTTTTATCTGGAAGTGGAAAATGCGGCGCTGGAACCGGCGGTCGACCGCCTGGCGGATGCCGTAGCGGCACCGCTGCTGGATCCGGTCAACGCTGACCGCGAGCGTCACGCCGTCAATGCCGAGCTGACCATGGCGCGCGCGCGTGATGGCCTGCGCATGGCTCAGGTCGGCGCCGAAACCCTGAACCCGGCACACCCGGCGTCGCGTTTTTCTGGCGGTAATTTAGAGACCCTGAAAGATAAGCCGGGCAGTAAACTGCACCAGGCGCTACTGGACTTCTACCACACGCATTACTCCGCCAACCTGATGAAGGCGGTCATCTACAGCAACAAACCGCTGCCGGAGATGGCGTCGATTGCGGCCAGAACCTTTGGCCGCATCAAAAATCACCATGCCAGCGTGCCGGAGATTAACGTGCCGGTGGTCACCGATGCGCAGCAGGGCATCATCATTCACTATGTGCCCGCCCAGCCGCGCAAGCAGCTCAAAATTGAATTCCGCATCGGGAACAACAGCGATCGTTTTCGCAGTAAAACGGACACGCTGATCAGCTACTTAATCAGTAACCGCAGCAAAAATACGCTGACCGACTGGCTGCAGAAGCAGGGGCTGGCGGACGGTGTCAATGCCGGCGCCGACCCGATGACCGAACGTAACAGCGGCGTATTTGCCATTACGGTCTCCCTGACGGATAAAGGCCTGGCGCAGCGTGATGAAGTGGTGGCGGCGGTATTCAGCTACATCAATCTGCTGCGTCAGCAGGGCGACGATAAGCGCTATTTCGATGAGGTCTCTCACGTACTGGCACTCGACTTCCGCTATCCCTCCATCACCCGCGATATGGATTACATTGAGTGGCTGGCCGACACCATGCTGCGGGTGCCGGTGGAACACACGCTGGATGCGCCTTACCTGGCCGATCAGTACGATGCCGCCGCGATCGCTGCCCGCCTGCAGGAGATGACGCCGCAACGTGCGCGTATCTGGTACATCAGCCCGCAGGAGCCGCACAACAAAAAAGCCTACTTTGTGGACGCGCCTTATCAGGCAGAGAAAATCACGCCGCAGACCTTTGCTGACTGGCAGCAGCGCGCCAGTCAGATCGCGCTGGCAATGCCTGCGCTGAACCCCTATATTCCGGACGACTTCACGCTGCTGCCCGCTGACGGTAAAACCTGGCAGCATCCGGTCAGACTGGCTAACGACGACGGCATGCGCATTTACTGGATGCCCAGCCGCTATTATGCCCGCGAGCCAAAGGCGGCGATCACCCTGGCCTTACGCAACAGGCACGCCATCAGCGATGCGCGTCAGCAGGTGCTGTTCGGCCTGAATGACTACCTCTCCAGCCTGGCGCTGGACGAGCTAAATTCGCAGGCTTCGGTGGGCGGCATCAGCTTTTCAACCGGTGAAGATGAAGGTCTGGTGTTCAATGCCAGCGGCTTCACGCAGCGCCTGCCGGTGCTGCTGAAGAAACTGGTCGAAGGGTATGCCCACTTCCAGCCGACAGAGCAGCAACTGGCGCAGGCAAAATCCTGGTATCTGGAGCGGCTGGAGGCGGCGGAAAAGGGCAAGGCGTTCGAACAGGCGATTCAGCCGATGCAGATGCTCTCTCAGCTGCCTTATACCCAGCGCGAGACGCGCCGCAGACTGGTCAGCACGATCACGCTTGATGAGGTGACGGCTTACCGCGACGCGCTGTTCCGCGATGCGACGCCAGAGATGCTGGTGGTCGGCAACCTCAGTGCAGACAGCGTGACGCAGCTGGGACATGAACTGAAACAGCAGATGCAGAGTCACGCGACCCGCGACTGGCAGAGTCAGTATGTCTCGTTCGATAAACCGCTGAAGGCCAATCTGCAGCAGCCGGGCAGCAGTACCGACTCGGCGCTTGCCGCGCTCTATATTCCGCTGGGCTACAGCGAATATCAGAGCATGGCCAACAGCTCCATGCTGAGCCAGATCGTGCAGCCGTGGTTCTACAATCAGCTGCGCACAAAAGAGCAGCTCGGCTATGCGGTGTTTGCCTTCCAGATGCCGGTCGGCCGACAGTGGGGCGTTGGCTTCCTGCTGCAGAGTAACAGCCGGCAACCTGACTGGCTGCTGCAGCGTTACCAGGCGTTCTATCCCGAGGCGGAAAAACGTCTGCGCAACATGAGCCAGGCCGATTTTGCGCAGTATCAGCAGGCGATGATCAATGACCTGCAGCAGCGTCCCCAGACGCTGGATGAAGAAGCCGATCGTTACAGCCGTGACTTCGATCGTCAGAATGAGACGTTTGATACCCGGCAGAAAGTGATAGAGCAGGTGCAGCTGCTCACCCCGGCCAGCGTGGCAGACTTTTTCCGTAAAGCGGTTATCGAACATAATGGCATGGTCATGACCTCGCAGATTGCGGGCAGTAACAATGGCAAAATTGACTATGCCCGGCAGCCTGGCTGGAAAACCTGGGATGAAGTGGCGCAGTTGCAGCAGTCGCTGCCGGTAAAGAGTGAGACCCAATGACGCAGTTACCCCCCGTATCGCTGAATCCTTTAACGCTGCCGCTCAGGGGTGAGCGGCTGATTGAGGCGTCTGCCGGCACCGGAAAAACCTTTACCATTGGCCTGCTCTATCTGCGCCTGCTGCTGGGGCTGGGCGAAGAAAACGCCTACAGCCGGCCGCTCTCGGTTGAAGAGATTCTGGTGGTGACCTTTACCGAGGCCGCCACCGCCGAGCTGCGCGGCCGTATCCGCGAGAACATCCACCAGCTGCGTCTGGCCTGTATCCGCGGCAAAAGCAGCAATCCGATGCATCAGCGATTACTGGAGCAGATGCCGGATCTGAGTCAGGCCGCGGCGCAGCTACTGGCCGCCGAAAGGCAGATGGATGAAGCCGCCATCTTTACCATCCACGGCTTCTGTCAGCGGATGCTCAATCTGAATGCGTTTGAGTCGGGCATGCTGTTTGAGCAGGAGCTGATCGAAGATGAGCAGGCGCTGCTGAAGCAGTCCGCCGCCGACTTCTGGCGTCGCCAGTGCTATCCGCTGTCGCTGGATGTAGCGCGGATTATCGCCGCAGAGTGGAGCGGGCCGGACAGCCTGCTGAAGACGCTGCGTCCCTGGCTCCAGGGCGAAACGCCAGGACTGAAACGACCGCCCGCGGCCGATGAGACGCTGGCCTCCCGCCATGCCCGCAATCTGGCGCGCATCAACGCCATCAAACAGCAGTGGCAGGCGCTGAGTCGCGACGTTGAAGGCATCATCAGCGCCTCAGGCGTGGATAAGCGCAGCTACAGCAGTAAACATCTGCCCAACTGGGTCGCCAGAGTCACCCAGTGGGCCAGCAGTGAGACGCTGGATTATCAGCTGCCGAAGGAGCTGGAGCGGTTTGGCCAGCAGGTGCTGGAGGAGAAAACCAAAAAGGGTGAAGCACCACGCCACGCCCTGTTTGAGGCCATCGACCAGTTTCTGGCAGAGCCGCTGTCGCTGCGGGATGTGATCATTGCTCAGGCGCTGATCGATGTACGCGCTACGGTTCAGCGCGAGAAGCGGTTGCGGGCGCTGTTAGGTTTTGACGACCTGCTCAGTAAGCTGGATGAGGCGCTGCAACAGCCTGGCGGGGTTCTGCTCGCGGAAACCATCCGGGCGCGTTTCCCGGTCGCCCTGATTGACGAATTCCAGGATACCGACCCGCAGCAATATCGTATTTTCCGCACGCTCTATGTGAATCAGCCGGAGCAGGCGCTGTTTCTGATCGGTGACCCGAAACAGGCGATCTACGCTTTTCGCGGCGCGGATATCTTTACCTATCTGCGGGCCAGAAACGAAGTCAGTGCTCACTACACGCTGGATACGAACTGGCGCTCTTCGCCGGAAATGGTCGAAAGCGTTAACCGCCTCTTCTCGCAGCTTGAGTCACCGTTCCTGTTCTCGGCAATCCCTTTTCAGCCGGTGCAGCCTGCGGCACCCAATCAGTCACTGAAACTGATTTATGATGGGCAGCCGCAACCGGCGTTACGCTTCTGGCTGCAACCCGGTGAGGGCGTCGGCAGCAGTGATTATCAGCAGTTTATGGCGCAGCAATGTGCCGCCGACATCAGCCGCTGGCTGGTGGCCGGACAGCAGGGGCGCGCCTTTGCAGGAAAAGGTGAGGCGCTGCAGCCGGTGCGGGCTTCCGATATCACGGTGCTGGTGCGCAGCCGCAATGAAGCCACCTTAATCCGCGATGCGCTGAATGCGCTGGCGATCCCCTCGGTCTACCTCTCCAGCCGCGACAGCGTCTATACCACGCCGGAAGCGCGTGAATTACTCTGGCTGCTGCAGGCGATTCAGGCCCCGGAGCAGGAGCGCTTACTGCGCAGCGCGCTGGCGACTTCTATCTTTGGCATTGATGCGGCGACGCTGGAAACGCTGAGCCAGAATGAACGCGACTGGGATGCGCTGGTCGAGCAGTTTGCCGTCTGGCAGCAGCTGTGGCACCAGCGCGGCGTGTTACCGATGCTGCGCGACGTGATGATCAAACGGCAGCTGGCGGAGAATATGCTGGCGTCGGAGAACGGAGAACGGCGCCTGACCGATCTGATGCATCTGGGGGAACTGTTGCAGGAAGCCTCAGTGCAGCTGGAGAGCCCGCACGCGCTGGTGCGTTTTCTGGCGCAGCAGATTGCCCGCCCGAACAGCCAGGCCGCCAGCCAGCAGCTGCGTCTGGAAAGCGACCGCCACCTGGTGCAGATTATCACCATCCACAAATCGAAAGGGCTGCAATACCCGCTGGTCTGGCTGCCGTTTGCTGCCGGATTCCGCGAAGCGGCCAGTGCGCTTTACCACGACCGCGAAAGTTTTGCGGCTCTGCTGGACGTTCAGGGCGATGCACAAAGCCTGGCGCTGGCGGAAGAGGAGCGTCTGGCAGAGGATCTGCGCCTGCTCTATGTGGCGCTGACCCGCTCGGTGTATCACTGCAGCGTCGGGATTGCGCCGCTGATCAAAGGCACGCGCAAAAAAGAGGGCGAAAGCGACCTGCACAAGAGCGCACTCGGCTATCTGATTCAGAAAGGCGAGGCGGCCGATGCGCAGCAGCTCAGCCGTTCTCTGCAGGCGTTAACCGGGACGGGCATTGCGCTGGTCGAGGCAGATCTGCTGCCCGGCGAACGATGGCAGGATGCGCAGCCGGGCGACGACGTCCTGAGCAGCCGCGTCGTGACTCAGGCGCGAACGGATGTCTGGCGGGTCACCAGTTATTCCGGCCTGCAGCAGCACCACAGTTCCCCGCTGCTGGATGCATTGCCCAGCTTCGATATTGACGCGGCGGGCGAAGAGGAGAGCGGTGAAGAGACGGCACTGACGCCGCACCATTTTCCGCGCGGTGCGGCACCCGGTACGTTTCTGCACGGCCTGTTTGAGTCTATCGACTTTACTGAACCGCCGGACCGCATCTGGCTGGAAGATCAGCTGCAGCACAATGGCTACCCGCTGAGCTGGTTGCCGGTGCTGGAGGCGTGGATCGCGCGGGTGTTAGAGACCCCGCTCAACGCGGAGGGGCTGACGCTGTCGGCGATCAAAAGCAGCGAACGGCTGATCGAGATGGCGTTCTATCTGCCGATCGATAATCTGCTGACGGCAGCCGGGCTGGATGCGCTGCTGCGGCGGCACGACAGCCTCTCTCAGCAGGCTGCCTCCCTGGACTTTCGTCAGGTGCGGGGCATGCTGAAGGGCTTTATCGATCTGGTCTTCCGCTGGCAGGGAAAATATTATCTGCTCGACTACAAGTCGAACTGGCTGGGGGAAAGCCACAGCGCTTACACCCAGGAGGCGATGGCGCAGGCGATGATCGGGCACCGCTACGATCTGCAGTATCAGCTCTATACGCTGGCGCTGCATCGCTATCTGACCCATCGCCTGCCGGATTACCGCTACGATCGCGATTTTGGCGGCGTCTTTTATCTGTTTTTGCGCGGGATGGATGGCAGCTCGCCCGACAACGGCATTTTTGCTACCCGCCCCTCCGCAGCGTGTGTGGAGGAGATGGATGCACTGTTTGGTAAGAACGGAGAGAGAGGATGAGTGACATGCTGAGTCTGCTGCTGCAGGCAGTCGACAAACGTCTCCTGCGTCCGCTGGATATTCAGTTTGCCCGCCTCGTGGCCGCTGAATCACAGCCTGCGCTGCTGCTCGCGGCGGCCTGCGTCAGCGCCGAGGCGGGCGAGGGGCACGTCTGTTTACCGCTGAGCAACCTCTGTGAAGCCCGGCTGTTCGCCGGCCGACAGCCTGCACTGGCTCAGGCGATCTGGCAGGCTGCTGGTGCGCCCGATAACTGGTCAGCTCGTCTTGCTGACTGGTCGGCGGTCAGCGACGGCAGTCGGGTGACGCCCCTGGTGCTGAGCAATCAGCGTCTCTACCTGCATCGCCTGTGGCACAGCGAAGGCCGGGTTGCCGACTTTTTTGCCGCTCAGGAGATGACCTCCGCGCTGGATATGCGTGCCGCCGGTGAGGTGCTCAACAGCCTGTTTGGTGACCAGCCGGAAAACTGGCAGAAGATTGCGGCGGCGGTGGCGCTGACCCGCAAGACGGCGGTGATCTCCGGCGGCCCCGGCACCGGGAAAACCACCACCGTGGCGAAACTGCTCGCGGCGCTGATTCGTCTGCATCCCGGCGCGCTGCGGATCCAGCTGGCGGCCCCGACCGGCAAAGCTGCCGCGCGGCTGACCGAATCCCTGGGCAGGGCACTGCAGGATCTGGCCGTGAGTGACGAAGAGCGTCAGCGTTTTCCTGCTGAAGCCACGACCCTGCATCGCCTGCTGGGCGCGCAACCTGATACCCAGCGCCTGCGCTATCATGCCGGTAACCGGTTGCATCTCGATGTGCTGGTGGTGGATGAAGCCTCGATGGTCGATTTGCCGATGATGGCCAAACTGATTGCCGCGCTGCCGCCGCATGCCCGCGTGGTGTTTCTGGGCGATCGCGACCAGCTGGCCTCGGTTGAGGCGGGGGCGGTACTGGGCGACATCTGCCGCTGTACCGAAAGTGGCTACAGCCAGGCGCGGGCAGAACAGCTTGCCCTGCTGACCGGTTGCACCCTGCAGGGCAGTGACGATCTGCAGGCACCGACGGTGCGCGACAGCATCTGCCTGCTGCAGAAAAGTTACCGTTTTGACGCCTCATCCGGCATCGGTCTGCTGGCAAAAGCCATCAATCGTGGTAACGCGGAGGAGGTCAGGGCGGTGTTTGCTGAGGCCTATGAGGATGTCAGCTATCAGCCGCTGGACAGTGCGGAAGCCTATCAGGCGATGCTGGATGAAGTCGCCGCCGGTTATCAGCCCTTCCTGCAGCTGATCAGGGAGCAGGCCTCACCCGCAGAGGTGATTGCGGCGTTTGGCCGTTATCAGCTGCTCTGTGCACTGCGAGACGGTCCCTTTGGCGTACAGGGGCTGAATCAGCGCATCGAACAGCGGCTGATGCAGTTGCAGCGCCTCCGTCGGCCTGGCATCGGTAGCCGCTGGTATGCCGGGCGGCCGGTGATGATCACCCGCAATGACAGCGCGCTCGGCCTGTTTAACGGCGACATTGGCATTGCGCTGCGTGATGATGAGGGCAACCTCCGGGTCTTTTTCCCGCTGCCGGATGGCACGATCAAAGCGATTCAGCCGAGCCGTTTACCCTCACATGAAACCGCCTGGGTCATGACGGTGCATAAATCACAGGGGTCGGAGTTTGACCACACTGCGCTGGTCATGCCAACCCAGTCTCTGCCGGTACTGACCCGCGAACTGGTTTACACCGCCATTACGCGCGCGCGGCGTCAGCTGACCATCTACAGCGAACCGGGTGTGTTTCAGCGCGCCGTGCAGCTGCAGACGCAGCGACGCAGTGGTCTGGTCGATCGACTGAGCGCAGCAGGATAGAAGAGAGGGGAGAGTTCACATCCATGATCGCTCTCCCCCGGAGGGGTAAAATCAGGTGAGGTCGGCCATCAGCACTTTTGAGCGCCGCTGATAGTTGTACATCTCTTTTTTACTTTCCGGCAGTGACTCGATATCTACCGGCGTAAAGCCGCGCTCCTGGAACCAGTGGATGCTGCGGGTGGTTAACACGAACAGTTTTTCCAGCCCCATCTGCCGTGCCTGAAGCGCCACACGCTGCAACAGCATCTCACCACGTGAAGAGCTGCGATAGTCCGGATGCACCGCCACACAGGCCATTTCGCCAATCTTCTCATCCATAAAGGGATAGAGTGCCGCACAGGCGATGGTCAGGTTATCTCGCTGAATGATGGTGAATTTATCGATCTCCATCTCCAGCTGCTCGCGTGAGCGGCGAACCAGAATGCCCTGCTGCTCAAGCGGCCGGATCAGTTCGAGGATGCCGCCAATGTCGTTGATGTTGGCGCGGCGGATCTGTTCTGCCGACTCCATCACGATCTGCGTACCGATACCGTCGCGAGAAAAGAGCTCCTGCAACAGCGCGCCATCTTCCTGATAGCTGATCAGGTGGCTGCGGCGGACTCCGCTGCGGCAGGCTTTCACCGCCCCCCTCAGGAAGCGCACCGTGCCGGAAAGGTAGTCACCCTCCTTTTCAATCTCGTCGATGCGGGCCTGCGCATCGTTCGGGAAGAGTTCAGAAATGATCTCGCCGTCGCTGTTCAGCACGCCCTGCTCAGAGCAGAAGCCGATCATTTTTTCCGCTTTAAGTTTGATCGCCAGCTGGGTAGCGACCTCTTCGGAGGTCAGGTTAAAGCTCTCGCCGGTCACGGAAACCGCCACCGGGCCAAGCAGCACAATGGCGTCGTTATCCAGCTGACGATGAATCGCCGCCTCATCAATACGACGGATGCGGCCGCTGTGACAGTAATCCACGCCATCATCCACGCCCAGCGGCTGAGAAATGATGAAGTTGCCGCTCACCACATTGATATGCGCACCCTGCAGCGGCGTGTTGTTCAGACTCATCGAGAGGCGGGCCGTAATATCTAACTGCAGCCGGCCGGCCGCCTGTTTTACCAGCTCCAGGGATTGCGCGTCGGTCACCCGGGTAAACTTATGATAAACCGGCTCCAGCTGCTGCTGCGCCAGACTGGCATCAATCTGCGGACGGGCACCATAGACCACCACCAGACGGATACCCAGGCTGTGAAGCAGGCCGATATCATTGACGATGCCGGAGAAGTTCTCATGCTCAATCGCCTCGCCACCCAGCATGATGACAAAGGTTTTACCCCGGTGGGCATTGATATAGGGAACGGTATGGCGAAACCCCTGAACCAGCTCGGTACTACGTTCCTTCACGGCCAACCCTCAATGAATGTTTATTCGTATTTTTTGTATTTTTATGCTTTTGCGTGCCATTTTGCAAGCCTTAATCCTGACGAAAATTTACGTTTTTCTGAGTGTCAAAGCCGCTAACAGCCTGCATTATTTAGGTTTTCCGGGGTGACATCATTCCGGGGATTGGATAAAGTTTTCGCCGCCATTTTATTAACTGGCGCTTTTTTAGACATTACTCAGCAGCTGGAGCGGCATGTCAGACGTTAATTCCCATTTTTCACGCAGACGATTTTTACAGGGGACAGGCGCCTTACTGCTGTTAAGCGTCAGCCGCACCGGGCTGGCGGCAAAAAATCACATTGTGGCCGTGCGTATCTGGCCCTCATCGACCTATTCACGGATGACGCTGGAGTCCAGCGTTGAGCTGAAATATAAGCAGTTTGCGCTGAGCAATCCTGAACGCCTGGTCATAGATATTCAGGGCCTGCACCTTAATCCGGTCCTGAAAGGGGTCAATAAACTGGTGCGGGTCGATGATCCCTTTATTAAACATGCCCGGGTCGGCCAGTTCGACAGCGACACGGTTCGCGTCGTTCTCGAACTAAAGCGCAACGTTTCGCCGAAGATCTTTAATCTGGCCCCGGTCGCCGGAATCAATCACCGGCTGGTGGTGGACCTCTATCCGACCCAGAACCAGGCGGAAGACGATCCGCTGCTGGCGCTGCTGAAAGATTATAATCAGGGCGCGCTGGAGAAAGACGCCGGGGTTCAGGCCCCTCTGCCGGGCAGGGCGGGACGCGATCGACCGATTGTCATCATGATCGATCCGGGGCACGGCGGGGAGGATCCGGGCGCGCACGGCAAATATAAGACCCGTGAAAAGGATATCGTGCTGAAGATCGGACGGCGGCTTAAAGCGCTGATCGATAAAGAGGCCAACATGAAGGCGTACATGACGCGCAATGAGGATGTCTTTATTCCGCTGCGCGTCAGGGTTGCTAAAGCCCGCAAACAGCGCGCCGATCTCTTTGTTTCCATCCATGCAGATGCCTTCACCAGCCGGGCGGCACGCGGTTCGTCAGTCTTTGCCTTATCCACCAGCGGGGCAACCTCCGCCGCGGCCCGTTTTCTGGCTCAGACGCAGAATGAATCCGATCTGATTGGCGGCGTCAGCAAAAGCGGTGACCGCTATCTCGATCACACCATGTTCGACATGGTGCAGCGTCAGACGATCCATGACAGCCTGAAGTTCGGTAAAGAGGTGCTGCATCGCATGGGCCGCATCAACCATCTGCACAAGCGCACCGTCGATCAGGCGGGATTTGCCGTGCTGAAAGCTCCGGATATCCCCTCTATTCTGGTGGAAACGGCGTTTATCAGTAACGTGGAGGAGGAGCGGAAGTTACGCACCACCCGCTATCAGCATCAGGTTGCGGAGGCGATTCTGAACGGCATCAAAGCCTATGTGGAGAGCGGGGCCGCGCTGGCGCATCGCTAATTAACGTGCGGGTAGCCCCGGTTATCCGCAGACTTTTCGCCGTGGAAAGAGAGAAAACAGAAGAGAAGGGGAAGGGCAGAAACAAAAAACACCCTTTCAGGTGTTTAAATAGTGGTTGCGGGGGCCGGATTTGAACCGACGACCTTCGGGTTATGAGCCCGACGAGCTACCAGGCTGCTCCACCCCGCGTCCGTCATGCGCTTTGCGACTTTTTATTTTCTGACATCTGTGAAACCGCTGCAAAGATGTGGTTGCGGGGGCCGGATTTGAACCGACGACCTTCGGGTTATGAGCCCGACGAGCTACCAGGCTGCTCCACCCCGCGTCCGTCTTGCGCTTTGCGACTTTTCACATTGTCACTTCTGCCAGAGTGCTACAGAAGTATTGGTTGCGGGGGCCGGATTTGAACCGACGACCTTCGGGTTATGAGCCCGACGAGCTACCAGGCTGCTCCACCCCGCGTCCGTGGAAGCGCACTATACTCTCCGCGCTGATTGATGCAACCCCTTTTTGCAGATAAAAGCCAAATTAACAGCCAGTTGCTGAAGGATTCCCCCATCTGGCTAATTATTGAACTGTTCCGCGCGAGGTCAAAGCGGATGCATTTCATTCTGCCGGGGGCTTTGCTATCGTCGCGGGGCGAACAGTTATAAAAAGAGAAGAGAATGAAATTACATTGGGTGAAGTATGCACTCACTGGCGCGTTGATTACGCTGCTGGCGGCCTGTAGCTCTAAACCGACCGATCGCGGTCAGCAATATAAAGATGGCAAACTGGAACAGCCGCTGGCGCTGGTGAATCAGCCCAATGCCAAAGGCGCGCCGGTCAATGGCCGGGACTTTGGCGAGCAGGTTCGTCAGATTCAGTCCGCTTCCTCTGCGCTCTATGGCCGCCAGAACGGCACCTACAGCGCGATTGAGAGCTGGCTGATGGCGGGCGCCGACACCCGCCAGCTTCGTCAGTACGGGCTGAACGCCTGGCAGATGGAGGGCACGGATAACTACGGTAACGTGCAGTTTACCGGTTACTATACGCCGGTGGTGCAGGCGCGCTACACCCGTCAGGGTGAATTCCAGTATCCGATTTACCGCATGCCGCCGCGTAAACGTGGTGCAAAACTCCCGAGCCGCGCCTCTATCTATAGTGGCGCACTCGATGACCGCTACATCATCGCCTACAGCAACTCGCTGATTGATAACTTCATGATGGATGTGCAGGGCAGTGGCTACGTCGACTTTGGCGATGGTCGCCCGATGAGCTTCTTTGGTTACGCCGGTAAAAATGGCTGGGGCTATCACAGCATCGGTAAGGAGCTGATCGATCGCGGTGAAGTGAAGCGCGAAGATATGTCGATGCAGGCGATTCGCCAGTGGGCGCAGGAGCACTCGCCGCAGGAAGTGCGTGCGCTGCTGGAGACAAACCCCTCTTTCGTCTTCTTTAAGGCGGAGCCTTTCACGCCGGTGCGCGGTGCCAGTGCGGTGCCGCTGGTGGCGAAAGCCTCTGTGGCTTCTGACCGCTCCATCATTCCGGCAGGCACGGTGCTGCTGGCTGAAGTGCCACAGCTGAATGAGAAGGGCAAATTCAACGGTAAGTATGAGATGCGTCTGATGGTGGCCCTCGACGTGGGCGGTGCGATTAAAGGGCAGCACTTTGATATCTATCAGGGTATCGGCCCGGACGCGGCGCATCTGGCGGGCTTCTATAATCACTACGGACGCGTCTGGGTGCTCAAAGCCGCGCCGGGGGCCGGTCAGCCGCTGTTCTCCAGCCCGCAAAACGGCAACAGTGGTTCACTGCTTCTGGGCGCTAACTGATTTCTTCTCTGCGGGCCTGCGGGCCCGCACGACGTAACAGGTTCAACTATGAAAGTGTTAAACGACGCCTGGCATCAGCGCTTTGGCGGCACGGCGCGTCTTTATGGTCAGGATGCGCTGCAACGGTTTGCTGACGCTCACTTCTGCGTGATCGGTATCGGTGGCGTCGGCTCCTGGGCCGCAGAGGCGCTGGTGCGCACCGGCATTGGCAAAATTACCCTGATTGATATGGATGATGTCTGCATCACCAATACCAACCGGCAGCTTCATGCGCTGCAGGGCAACGTCGGTAAGGCGAAAACAGAGGTGATGGCTGAGCGTCTGCGCGCCATCAATCCTGACTGTGACGTGATCTGCATTGATGACTTTATTACGCCTGATAACACCGCTGAACTGATGGCAGCCGGTTTCGACTACGTGATTGACGCGATCGACAGCGTGCGGCCTAAAGCGGCGCTGATCGCCTGGTGTCGCCGCAATAAGATCCCGCTGATCACCACCGGTGGCGCAGGCGGGCAGATTGATCCCACCCAGATCCAGGTCACCGATCTGGCGAAGACCATCCAGGATCCGCTGGCGGCAAAGCTGCGTGAGCGACTGAAAGGTCTGGGCGTGGTGAAAAACAGCAAAGGAAAACTGGGCATCGACTGCGTTTTTTCCACCGAGGCGCTGGTCTATCCGCAGGCGGATGGCAGCGTCTGTGCGTCACGCGCCACGGCAGAAGGGCCAAAGAGAATGGACTGTTCGTCTGGCTTTGGTGCGGCCACCATGGTGACCGCCAGCTTTGGCTTTGTCGCCGTTTCGCACGCGCTGAAGAAATTTCTGGCGCGCGCAGCCCGTCAGGATGCCGTCAGCGCCTGACGCGCGGCCTGCCGGACCGCGTCGGCCAGCGCCTGCAGGCCGCTGCTGCGTGAAGCACTGAGCTGAGCGCGCAGTCCCAGCGTATCAAACAGCGTCAGGGGATCGTCTGCCAGCAGATGGTCAGGCATCCGGCCCTCAACGGCGGTCAGCAGTACCGCCAGCAGGCCACGTACGATGCGTCCTTCGCTGTCACCGTAGAAATGCAGCGCGCCATCCTCACGTAGCTGGCTGCCCAGCCAGACCCGGTTTTCACAGCCGCTCAGCTCAATGTCCGCGGTTTTCAGCGCCTCCGGCAGAGCCGGCAGCTGACGACTCAGCTGAATCAGCTGACGATAGCGATCTTCCCACTGATGAAAGTGGCTGAAACGCTCTGTCAGGCTGGCAACGGTAATCTGCTCGCCAAACGGGTGTGGCGCTAACAGCGATGAACACATAATCAAAACTCCGATAACAGCGCGACGGCGCTCTTCATGGCGCGCACCAGCGCATCAACATCCTGCAGGTTATTATAGGGGGCAAAAGAAGCCCGCAGCGTGCCGCTGACGCCCAGCGCCGCCAGCAGCGGCTGCGCACAGTGCTGACCGGCCCGCAGCGCGATGCCCTGTTCGGCCAGCAGCGTCACCAGATCGCTGTGATGCTGATCGGCAAGATCAAAGGCCAGCAGGCTGGCACTGCCACAGCGGAAGCTGCGGAAACCCGGCAGCTCCGCCAGCTGCTCCTCGGCCAGCGTTGCCAGCTGCTGGCTCCAGCGCTCCATCTGCGTCAGGTCGTACTGCGACAGCCAGCTCAGCGCGGCACTTAAGCCCACCACGCCCGCCACATTCGGTGTCCCTGCCTCGAAGCGCCACGGCACCGGCTGCGGCGTAAAGCCCGTGAAATCGACATCGGTAATCATCTTGCCGCCGCCCTGCCAGGGTTCCATCGCCTCCAGCAGTTCAGCTTTACCATAGAGCGCACCGATGCCCATCGGCGCGTAAATTTTATGGCCGGAAAAGGCATAAAAGTCGATATCCAGCGCCTGCAGATCGGGCGGGCAGTGCACCACCCCCTGCGCGCCATCGACCATCACTCTGGCACCCACATCGTGCGCCAGCTGAATCGCCCGGGCGAGATCGGGACAACCGCCAGTGACGTTCGACATCTGGCCGAGCGCCAGCAGGCGGGTGCGGCGGTTCAGCAGGGTGGGCAACAGGCCGATATCGGGCAGCCGGTCCGGCCCTAAGGGCCATTTCACCACGCGCGCACCGCAGGCCTGGGCGGCCATCAGCCAGGGCACCAGGTTTGCGTGATGCTCTGCTTCGCTGACCACAATCTCGTCGCCGGGCTGTAAGCGCGGACGCAGCCAGCTGTTTGCCACCAGATTGATCGCTTCGGTGGTGCCGCGTGTCCAGACGATCTCACGATCGTCCGCGGCGTTAAGCCAGCGGGCAACCTGCGATCGCGCCTGCTCATAGCGCTGGGTCAAAGCCTGCGCGGCGGTAAACTGACTGCGGTGCACCGTGCCCGCACTCAGGCTGTAAAACTGCTGTGTACTCTCAATAACAGCCTGGGGTTTCAGCGTAGTCGCTGCGCTGTCGAGATAGACACCGGCGTCGGCGAGTGCGGGAAACTGCTGGCGAAATGCGGTGGGATTAAATGCGGTCATGCCTGGCCCATAGTGTGAATAATCAGGACCACACTGAAAGCGTGGTCGGCGTCTGGCAAAGCTGGAAAAGCGCGTTATGCTGAATATTGCAAGGTTTGAACCAAACCCGCATAACGATCGGACGTTCACTGGTCGATCTCACTTATCGGCTGCCTCTGGTTAGCGTAACGCGGGTGGTTTGATGCAATCAATCTACAAGGAGATAGCAGATGAATAAACTTACCGCAGTGCTGGCCGTGTGTACTCTGGCTTTTACCCTGGCGGGCTGTTCAAGCAATTACGTGATGCATACCAATGATGGACGCACCATTGTTGCTGATGGCAAGCCTAAGGTTGATGATGATACCGGTATGATCAGCTATAAAGATGCGAATGGCAACGAGCAGCAGATTAACCGTACTGACGTCAAAGAGATGGTTGAGATGGGCCAGTAAGCAGCAAAAAAAAGCACCGCAATTTGCGGTGCTATTTAAAATCACTATGGACAGACAGGGTAAATCTACAGGAATTAAGAGTTCGATCCGCAATCGTCGGATCAAAAAATTGCAAACACAACATCACGACCACAAGCCAAAAGCTTTCAGAAAATCTGCGAACTCACTCACAAATCTAAAAACTTTTCGTTCCGGCTCAGGAAGTGCGGCAACTATAGGTATTTGCTGGTGGTTCCTCAACGGACAAATTATAATGCCTCGGATTAAAAATTCTAATACGTAAACGCTTTGTATAAGCCCGCGTATTTTTCGCCGATCCGGATACGGAAAACCATGTCGAAACGCCTTCCTCCTCTTAATGCACTGCGTGTTTTTGACGCGGCTGCGCGTCATCTCAGCTTTACCAAAGCCGCTGAAGAGCTGTTTGTCACCCAGGCAGCTGTAAGCCATCAGATAAAGTCTCTGGAAGATTTTCTCGGGTTAAAGCTGTTCAGGCGGAGGAATCGTTCGTTATTACTGACCGAAGAAGGACAAAGCTACTACCTCGATATCAAAGAGATCTTCTCGGCGATAAACGAAGCGACCCGCAAGCTGCAGGCGCGCAGCGCCAAGGGGGCGCTGACCGTCAGTTTACTGCCGAGCTTTGCCATTCAGTGGCTGGTTCCCCGTCTCTCCAGCTTTAATATGGCTTATCCGGGGATCGATGTGCGCATCCAGGCCGTAGACCGCGACGAAGAGAAACTGGCCGACGATGTTGACGTGGCGATCTTTTACGGACGCGGTAACTGGCCGGGGCTGCGGGTGGAAAAACTCTATGCCGAATATCTGCTGCCGGTCTGTTCACCGTCGCTGATGACCGGCGATAATCCGCTGAAAACGCCGATAGACCTGTCGCGCTTTACGCTGCTGCATGACGCCTCCCGCCGTGACTGGCAATCCTATATCCGGCAGCTCGGCCTGCAGCATATTAATGTGCAGCAGGGGCCGATCTTCAGCCACAGCGCCATGGTGCTGCAGGCGGCGATTCATGGTCAGGGCGTGGCGCTGGCAAATAACGTCATGGCGCAGAGCGAAATCGAAGCGGGGCGGTTAATCTGTCCGTTTAACGACGTCTTAGTCAGTAAAAATGCTTTTTATCTGGTTTGTCATGACAGTCAGGCAGAACTGGGTAAAATAGCGGCCTTCCGACAGTGGATCCTGGCAAAAGCCGCAACCGAACAAGAAAAATTCCGCTTTCGTTACCAACAATAACATCTTGATTTGTTTGCATTACGATGCAAAAGCACCCTGAGGATCGGTTAATGTCCAGTCGTGCCATGTTTGTTTTTGCGGCTATCAGCGGTTTTCTGCTGGTGGCTTTTGGCGCATTTGGTGCCCACGTTTTACGTCAGTCGCTGGGCGCGGCTGAAATGGCCTGGATTCATACCGGGCTGGAATATCAGGCTTATCATACGCTCGCGGTGATGGGCCTGGGGGCGGCGATGTTGCGCCGTGCCAATATCTGGTTTTACTGGAGCAGTGCGCTGATGGCGCTCGGCACCGTGCTGTTCAGCGGCAGCCTCTACTGTCTGGCGCTGTCGCATCTGAAGTTTTGGGTTTTTATCACCCCCGTGGGCGGAATCTGTTTCCTCGCCGGTTGGGTATTGATGTTGATTGGCGCGCTGCGTCTTAAACGAAAGGCAGAACGCCATGAATAAAGTTTTACTCTATTGTCGTCCCGGTTTTGAAAAAGAGTGCGCGGCGGAAATCAGCGCCAAAGCGGCAGAACGTGAAGTCTACGGTTTTCCGCGGGTTAAAGAGGATGCCGGCTATGTGCTCTTTGAGTGCTATCAGTTTGAAGATGCTGAGCGTCTGGTGCGGGAACTGCCGTTTCAGGAGCTGATCTTTGCCCGGCAGATGCTGGTCGTGGGCGAACTGCTGCGTGACCTGCCGCAGGAGGATCGCATTACGCCGATTGTCGGTATGCTGACCGGCGTTGTTGAGAAGGGCGGCGAACTGCGTGTTGAAGTGCCGGACACCAACGAAGCCAAAGAGCTGACCAAATTCTGCCGTAAGTTTACCGTGCCGCTGCGTGCGGCCCTGCGTGAAAGTAAGATCCTGCTCAACTACGAAAGCCCGAAACGGCCGGTGGTGCATGTCTTCTTCATCGCGCCAGGCACCTGTTATGTCGGCTACTCCCTGCCGGAAAACAGCTCGCCGTTTTACATGGGGATTCCGCGCCTTAAGTTTCCATCGGATGCGCCAAGCCGCTCCACCCTTAAGCTGGAAGAGGCATTTCACGTCTTTATTCCGGCCGATGAGTGGGATGAGCGCTTAGCCAGCGGCATGTACGCCGTAGATCTGGGTGCCTGTCCGGGCGGCTGGACCTATCAGCTGGTCAGACGCAGCATGATGGTTTACGCGGTCGACAACGGTCCGATGGCCCCGAGCCTGATGGAAACCGGTCAGGTGATGCACGAAAAAGCGGACGGTTTTAAGTTCCGTCCGCCACGCACCAATATCAGCTGGCTGGTGTGTGACATGGTGGAGAAACCGGTTCGCGTGGCAAATCTGATGGCCGACTGGCTGGTCAACGGCTGGTGCCGTGAAGCGATCTTCAACCTCAAGTTGCCGATGAAAAAGCGTTATGAAGAGGTAACGCAGAATCTGGCGATGCTTCAGGAGAGGCTGAATGAGAACGGCATCAACGCTCAGATCCAGGCGCGTCAGCTCTATCACGATCGCGAAGAGGTGACGGTGCACGTCCGTCGCATCTGGGCCGCCACAGGGGGGCGTCGCGACGAACGTTAATCGTCGGGCTGAGTGTTGCGGCACTCAGCCACGATAACGCAGCGTGTTCAGATTGCCTGCCAGCAGCAGATCCCGTTTCAGCGTCGCGACCTGACGGCTGATTTCAGCCATCTGCTGTCCTTCCGCGAGCTTTTCCCGCCATTTAGCCGGCACCTTATCGAGTTGCTGATAGATCCCCTCCAGCGTGTGAAACTCTGCGAGCAGCTGTTTCGCGCTTTTCGGGCCGATACCGCTGATACCCGGGATCTTACTGCTGCTGATCCCGCACAATCCCCAGAAGTCGGGCAACCGCTGCGGGGGAACGCCAAATTCGGCGTCGATAAAGGGCTGGTCGAGCCAGCGCTTCTGGAAGTAATCGCGGATGCGGATTTCCGGAGCCAGCAACTGGCAGTAGCCTTTATCCGTGGAGACAATAGTGGCCTGATGGCCGGCCTGGGCCATTTTGACCGCCAGCGTCGCCGCCAGATCATCTGCCTCATCCTCGCCCGCCATCCAGCAGCTTACCCCGGCGGCACGAAAGGCTTCCTGCAGCGCCGGCATCTCCGCCTGCAAATCCTCAGGCATCGGCGGGCGCCCGCTTTTGTAATCGGCTAACAGCTGATGACGCCAGCCCTGATGACGCGCGTCGCCATCAAATACGGCCACGGCGTGCGTCGGGCGGGTGTGGCCTAAGACCTGACGCAGCGCGGCGACGCAGCCTTCGACACAGGGGGAGCCCTGAACCGCATGAAGACGGCGTATCAGGTTCAGCGCATCAACAATAACAAGATGAAGAGCCATGAGAGTCCGGGCAGCCCGACGGGCTGCCTCCTGGTTTATTTAATGATTTCGTAGCAGGGGATGTAGGCGGTGCCGGGCAGTTTCATACGCTGCTGAGCAACGAAGCCCTGCAGCAGCTCATCCATGCGGTGCATGATGTCGGCATCGCCATGCAGCCGGTAACGTCCCTTCTCACGGATTTCGCGGATCCCGATCTCTTTCACGTTACCGGCTACGATGCCTGAGAAGGCCCGGCGCAGGTCAGCAGCCAGCTTTTCAGGAGGCTGGTTGGTGTAGAGATTGAGGTTCGCCATGTTTTCATGGGTCGGCAGGAAAGGGATCTGCAGATCGGGCTCGATGCGGATGGACCAGTTGAAACTGTACGCATCGCCGGTTTCGCGACGATTCTCTTTGACCTGCGGCATCGCTTTCTTCATCAGACGCGCCACTTCGGCTGCATCATTAATGATGATCTGATAATGCTTACGCGCCTGCTCGCCCAGCGTGTTAACAATGAAATCATCCAGCACGCGGAAGTAGTCGGCACTCTCTTCCGGTCCGGTCAGGATCAGCGGCAGCACCTGGTCCTTGTTCTGCGGGTTCATCAGAATGCCCAGCAGGTAGAGCAGCTCTTCGGCGGTGCCGACCCCGCCCGGAAAAATGATAATGCCGTGGGCAATACGCACAAAGGCTTCCAGACGCTTCTCAATGTCCGGCATGATGATCAGCTCATTGACCAGTGGGTTGGGCGGTTCCGCCGCAATAATTGAGGGTTCGGTGAGACCAATAAAGCGGCTGTCACGGTAGCGCTGCTGCGCATGGCCGACGGCGGCCCCTTTCATCGGGGCTTCCATGACGCCGGGTCCGCAGCCGGTACAGATATTCAGCTCACGCAGGCCCAGCTGTGTGCCGACATTGCGGCAATACTGATATTCAACCGCGTTAATGGAGTGACCGCCCCAGCAGACCACGGTGTTGGGGTACTCACCGATGTGCAGTGCCCGCGCATTACGCAGAATGGAGAAAACGGTGTTGGTGATCGTGGCGGAGTCATTCTCTTCACCCGCGGTTAAGCGCCCCGGCATGGCGAGCTGGCCGCTGACAAACAGGATGTCGCGCAGTACCGCAAACAGGTTCGCCTGCAGGGAGCGGATGATGCGGCCATCCACAAAGGCCTCTTCCGGTGGGTTGATCAGCTCCAGTTTGACGCCACGCTCACGGCGCAGCACGTTGATGTCGAAGTTTTCAAAGCGGGAGAGCAGTTCGTGGCTGCTGTCAGTCTGGCTGCCAGAGTTAAGCACGGCCAGAGAGCAATTGCGGAACAGCTGATAGAGGTCGCTGCTGGCGGTGCGCTTGAGCATATCGACTTCCAGCTGCGAGAGCAGATCCATTGAGCCAAGGGGGCTGATATGGGTAATCAAATGAACTCCTTTACACCCGCCTGGGTGCGTGTTGGCACTGCAACGGCAGTGACGAAAATCCCTGGTCGGCAACCCGCAGATTGCCGCCATCACCAGAGTAGCCTTGTCGGCCCGCCCAGCTCAAGCGGAACTGCGCTTCCTTCATGCAGCCTGCGAGAGCTCTCGCAAACTACTGACGCACCAGACGCGAAAAACCGGGCGAGAAAGGCACATTCGTGCGCCATGGGTTGATGTCCAGCCCGCCGCGCCGCGTGTAGCGCGCATAGACCGTCAGCGCTTCCGGGTGGCAGAACCGCATCACATCGTTAAAGATGCGTTCGACACACTGTTCATGAAATTCGTTGTGCTGGCGGAAGGAGACCAGATAACGCAGCAGCGCTTCGCGGTGAATGCGCGGACCTTTGTAGCGGATCATCACCGAGCCCCAGTCGGGCTGATGGGTAATCAGGCAGTTTGATTTGAGCAGATGGCTGACCAGCGTCTCTTCCACGATTTCGCTGCCTGCGGCATCGGCCAGATAGTCAGCGTTAAAGCGATAATCCTCGATGGCGATATCCTGCTCATCAATGCAGGTCCCCTCAAAATGGCCGATCGGCTGTCCTTCGATTTCATTCAGACGGAACAGCGCCACCCGCACGTCACCTTCAGCACAGGCGCGGAGATCGCGCTCCAGCGTCTGACGCACCTCACCCCAGTCGGCAAAGCGGGTCTGGTTGAAACTGTTGAGATAGAGCTTGAAGCTTTTCGACTCGATGAGGTTGCGGCTATGCGCATCCAGCACCACTTCACCCACGGCAACCTGCGGCAGCCCCTTGCTGTTCAGCCAGGAGAGCTCATACAGCGTCCAGATATCGCCGCCGGTAAACGGCAGACTTTCAGGAAACAGGCCAAGAGGTTCGCGGTTCAGGCTGCGCGGCACCGCCTGCAATAAGCCATTGTCATAGCGATCGTGATAGGCTGTGGGCTTGCCCAGCGTCAGGTTGCTGAGTGCCTGATCCTGTTCGTGTGTAGTCATTGCGGTTACCACCAGAATTCATCAAAGTGGCTAAGTGTAACCCATCAGAAGTGAGAATATGAATGATGCAGCAAACTGCCGCCGCGTTGCGCGACTTTACCACCCGTTACTGCCAGCACTGGCTGGCGCAGAGGGGTCATGCTCCGGCCAGCCGCGATCTCGCCGGCGTCGCGTCGCCCTGCGCGCTGGAGGAGCGCGAGGAGCAGGTCATCTGGCAGCCGCAGCCTTTTAGTCTGCCGCCGACACTGGATGGAGTAGAGCGGGCCGTGGATCTGCAGTTGCAGCCGTCAGTCACTGCCTTCTATACCACCCAGTTTGCCGGCGACATGCTGGCGCGTCATGGTGAGAATCAGCTGACGCTGTTGCAGGTGTGGAGTGAAGAGGATTTCCTGCGGCTTCAGGAGAACCTGATTGGGCATCTGGTTATGCAGCGCCGCCTCCGACAGTCACCGACGCTGTTTATCGCCACGACGGCGTCAGACGAGGAGATCGTCTCCCTCTCTAACCTGACTGGCGAGGTGATTCTGGAGCAGCCTGGCCGTAAACAGCGCCAGATTATTGCGGAAAATCTTGAGATGTTTCTTAAGTCATTACAACCGGTTATCATCTGAATTGCAGTGATTTGCCGCCTCGCTTGTGAGAGATCTCTTACATGTGGTGTGAGAGATCGCTATATAAAATCTGAGCCATCCGGAAGGCTGCAATGTAAAAATATTGTGAATCATCAACTTAATGGCGATTATCTGAATTTGTGCCGCACATTTTGTAAAGTTCAGCTGTAAGTCACTTGTGCGCGTAACGAGTTCTGTCAAAATATTTCCCACTGCAGGATGCTCAGGAAAAAGATATCGTCAGGATGATGGTAAGCCATGAGGCAGGAACGTAACGGAGCTTACGGCACACGGAAGGTTTCAGGATGAAACAGGATCGCTCAGGATTGAGTCAGGGACACCTCCAGGATGGAGAACGGGAGCCCCTCGGACGAGGTGGCGGGCCAGGATGCTTAGGAATCATCAGGACGATGCGCGACAGGAGTTCGCACTGGACAAGTTGTCACGGAAGAGCAGGGAGCATTAACGTAGCAGGATGGCTGCAAACGAACCGGGAGCACTGTTTATACAGTGCTCCCTTTTTTTGTGCCTGTGCCAACAAGTGATATGCTTGCCGCCCATTTTTTGACGGCTAGCCGGAGGTGGCGCATGACGCCTGAACAATTGATTACGCAGCGGCTGGAGCAGTTGGAAGCGGTGATGCGTGAATACCAGCTCTGGCAGAGCACGCCGCCTGCCGTGGAGGCGCTGGAGAGTCGTGAACCCTTCTGCGTCGATACGCTTGAGCCGCTGCAATGGCTTCAGTGGGTGCTGATTCCGCGGATGCACGCCCTGATGGCGGCCGGTCATCCGCTGCCGCAAAACTTTGCCGTCGCGCCCTACTATGAGGTTGCGCTGGTGCCTGACCAGCCCGGCATTGCGCCGCTGCTGCTCACGCTGCGTCAGCTGGATGCGTTACTCAGGGATGCGGCCCACTGATGCTGGAGATACTCTATCAGGATGCGTGGCTGGTTGCGGTCAACAAGCCCAGCGGCTGGCTGGTGCATCGCAGCTGGCTGGATCGGCATGAAACCGTGTTTGTGATGCAGACCGTGCGTGATCAGATCGGCCAGCATGTCTTTACCGCCCATCGTCTGGACAAGCCGACCTCCGGGGTGCTGCTGATGGGCCTTTCGAGTGAGGTTGGCCGCCAGCTTTCTCAGCAGTTTGAACAGCATCAGATGCAGAAAACCTATCACGCCGTGGTGCGTGGCTGGCTGGAGAGCAGCGGGACGCTGGACTATCCGCTGGTTGAAGAGCGGGACAAAATCGCGGACAAGCACGCCACTGAAGCACGCGCCGCGCAGCCCGCGGTCACCGACTATCAGTCGCTGGCCACGGTTGAGATGCCGGTCGCCATCAGCCGTTACCCCACCTCGCGCTACAGTCTGGTTGAGCTCTCACCTAAAACCGGTCGCAAACATCAGCTGCGCCGTCATATGTCCCACCTGCGTCATCCGATTATTGGCGATTCGGCGCATGGCGACCTGCGTCAGAACCGGGGCGCCGCGCAACATTTTGGCGCTGACCGGCTGATGCTGCACGCCAGCAGTCTGGCCCTGACCCACCCGGTGACCGGCGAGCCACTGGTGCTGCGCGCCGGGCTGGATAGCGTCTGGCAGAGGCTGATGACGCAGTTTGGCTGGCAGGATTGCATTCCTGAGGTGCCGCGGGTTGAGTTTGACGCCGCGCCAGGACAGGATAACGTTTCAGAATAAGGGAGAGATCAGATGGCAAAGATTGGCATTTTTGTGGGGACGGTTTACGGCAATGCGCTGCTGGTGGCAGAAGAGGCCGAGCCGGTTCTGCAGCAGCAGGGGCACAGCGTGACCCTGTTTGATGACCCGACGCTGGCGGACTGGCAGGCCTTTGCAGGCGATGTGGCGTTAATCGTCACCTCAACCACCGGTCAGGGCGATTTTCCTGACACCATTTCCGGTCTGTTCCACGCGATAAAGGATCAGCTGGGGCACCAGCCCGCGCTGCGCTATGGCGTCATTGCGCTGGGCGACAGCAGTTACGACCACTTCTGTGGCGCGGGCAAAGCCTTTGATGCGCTGCTGCAGGAGCAGGGCGCACAGCGGGTCGGTGAGGTGTTGCTGGTGGATGCCACCGAGAACCCTGAGCCGGAAGCGGTGACCTCGCCCTGGGTCGATGCCTGGGGTGCGCTGCTCTGATCGCCTCGCCCGGGCTCTCTCTGCCAGCCGACGGCAGGGAGACGCCGGGCACGGCTCACGTCACCGGTGCCGGATTAAAGACCGCCAGCTGATTACGGATGCCCCAGCGATCGGACCAGGTCTGCTTCCTGCCACTGGCGATATCGAGAATCAACGCAAACAGCCGCCAGCCGACCTGCTCAATACTCTCTTCTCCGGTGGCAATCGTGCCGGCATTGATATCCATCAGATCGTGCCAGCGCTCGGCCAGCGCGTTACGGGTTGCCATCTTGATGACCGGAATGGCCGCCAGCCCGTACGGGGTGCCGCGACCGGTGGTGAAGACCTGCAGCGTAATGCCGGAGGCGAGCTGCTGGGTGCCGCAGACAAAATCGCTGGCGGGCGTTGCCGCGTAGATCAGTCCGCGGCGGGTGGGGCGCTGACCGGGGGACAGCACTTCCACAATGGCGCTGCGTCCCGATTTGGCGATGGAGCCGAGCGCTTTCTCCACCACGTTCGCCAGTCCCCCTTTTTTATTGCCCGGTGACGGATTGGCGCTGCGGTCGGTGTTGCCCTGGTCGAGGTAATTGTCATACCAGGCCATCTCTTCAAGTAAACGCCTTCCGACCTCTTCATTAATGACCCGCGGCGTCAGCAGGTGAATGGCATCCCGCACCTCCGTGACTTCAGAAAACATCACGGTAGCCCCGCAGCGCACCAGCAGATCCGAGGCGAACCCCACCGCCGGATTCGCTGTCACGCCGGAAAACGCATCGCTGCCGCCGCACTGCATGCCGACAATCAGTTCCGAGGCGGGACAGGTTTCGCGCTGACGCTGATTCAGCCGCTGAAGATGACGCTCTGCCACCTGCAGAATCGCCTTTACCATCGCACCAAACCCCACCAGCTTTTCATCCTGCAAACGCACGATGTCATCATCATCCAGCGAAATCGCCTGCACGTCGGGGGTGCCGGTCAGCAGACGCTCCGGCTGTAACTTTTCGCAGCCGAGGCTGATGACCATCACTTCACCGCCGAAATTCGCATTCAGCGCCAGGTTGTGAATCGTGCGAATCGGCACCACCGCTGCAGGGGCGTTGATTGCCACGCCGCAGCCGTAGAGGTGATTCAGCGCGACCACGCCATCCACATTCGGATAGCGCGGCAGTAACTCCCGTTCGATGATCTGCACCACATGATCCACCACACCCGCCACACAGTGGACGCTGGTGGTGATGCCGAGCAGGTTACGGGTACCCACGCTGCCATCCGCATTGCGGTAGCCCTCAAAGGTGTAGCCCTCCAGCGGCGGCAGGTCGGGCGGGACCTGGGTGGCTAACGGCAGGCTCGCCAGCGGCGGCGCCTCCGGCAGCGCCACCAGTGACTCATCGATCCAGCTGCCGCAGGCAATATCCCGCACGGCATAACCGATCACTTCGCCATAACGCACGATCGCCCCTCCCTGGTGAATCGTCTGCAGCGCGACTTTATGCCCCTGCGGCACATGTTCCGTCAGCGTCAGGCCATCCGCAAACTGCGTGCCAGCGGGCAGACCCAGCGTGTTGACCACAATCGCCACGTTGTCATGCTCATGGACTCTGATGCAGAGCGGCTGTTCATCTGTTGTGGGGTTCATCGCTCATCTCCTGTCGGGCGCACCGGCTTGTCCGGCTCGCATAATCTGACCTGTTACCTGCGGTGTATTAGCCAGCTTCAGTATAAAGAGGGGAAGCAGGCCACACATTGTGCAACTGACCACTATTACGCCGATCTGCCGCGCTGTTTTGGGTCGATTCTCCAGAAGCAAGTGAAACGCCTCACAAAGCGGAGGGGAAAGGGCGACCCGGCACGGTTTCGGCCGCGCTATTTGCCGCTTTCGTGAGCCATGCCGCAGGGGTTTGTGCATCCGCCAGACAATCACTTCATAACGGCTGTTATTCCAGGGCGATACGCCAATGTGCTCGCCACAGGCTGTTTTTATACTGAGCGCCGTTAGCCAAAGTCAGGTTATCTGTCACGACGTATTAGCCCGTCCTGAACCAAAGAGATCGCCGTGTTTAACCCAACTTCTCTCTGATACCCAACGCGATGTGTATGCAGTCAGAGCGAATGTAGCTCACGCTATATTTCAGGAGTGCATCATGAATAGTTTCAGCCAGACTGCGGAAGCGGTGCAGAAGCGCACCAACGCCCGTTACTGGATTGTGGTGATGTTATTCATCGTCACCTCATTCAACTACGGCGACCGCGCCACCATTTCGATAGCCGGTTCGGCGATGTCCAAAGATATCGGCCTCGATTCGGTCGGACTGGGCTACATCTTCTCTGCTTTCTCATGGGCGTACGTGATTGGTCAGATCCCAGGCGGCTGGCTGCTCGATCGTTTTGGCTCAAAGCGCGTCTACTTCTGGAGTATTTTTACCTGGTCGCTGTTTACCCTGCTGCAGGGCTTTGTCGATATCTTCAGCGGCTTCGGCATCATCGTGTCACTCTTTCTGCTGCGCTTCCTGGTGGGGCTGGCTGAAGCCCCCTCTTTCCCTGGCAACAGCCGCATCGTGGCCGCCTGGTTTCCGGCGCAGGAGCGTGGCACCGCGGTGGCGATCTTCAATTCAGCGCAATATTTCGCCACGGTGATCTTTGCGCCCATCATGGGCTGGCTGGTGTCGGAAGTGGGCTGGGCACACGTCTTCTGGTTCATGGGCGGGCTGGGGATCATCCTGAGCTTCATCTGGCTGAAAGTGATCCACGATCCCACCGACCACCCCGGCGTAAACAAAGCCGAACTGGCCTACATGGAGCAGGGCGGGGCGCTGATCAATATGGATGTCAAAAAGGAGAGCCGCAGGGTGAGCTGGAGCGAAAAGTGGTTCCAGATCAAACAGCTGCTGACCTCCCGCATGATGCTCGGCATCTACCTCGGCCAGTATTGTGTTAACGCCTTAACCTACTTTTTTATCACCTGGTTTCCGGTCTATCTGGTGCAGGCGCGCGGCATGTCGATTCTCAAAGCGGGCTTTATCGCTTCGGTGCCGGCGGTGTGTGGCTTCCTCGGCGGGGTGCTGGGTGGGGTGATCTCCGACTGGCTGATGCGCAAAACCGGCTCGCTGAATATTGCACGTAAAACGCCGATTGTGCTCGGCATGCTGCTCTCTATCTCAATGGTGATGTGTAACTACACCGAAACCGAGTGGCTGGTGGTCTTCTTCATGGCGCTGGCGTTCTTCGGTAAAGGGATCGGCGCACTGGGATGGGCGGTGATGGCGGATACCGCCCCCAAAGAGATCAGTGGCCTGAGCGGCGGCCTGTTCAACATGTTCGGCAACTTCTCCGGCATCGTGACGCCCATCGCTATCGGCTACATCATCGCCACCAGCGGCTCCTTTGAGGGTGCGCTGATCTATGTCGGTATCCATGCCTTTGTCGCCGCCTTCAGCTTCCTGGTGATCGCCGGTGATATCAAACGTGTTGAACTGAAAACCCGGCCGGTTAAGGACGCCTCATGACGACGCAAAGTTCACCCGTGATTACGGCGATGCAGGTTATCCCGGTCGCCGGTTACGACAGTATGCTGCTCAACATTGGCGGCGCGCATAACGCCTGTTTTACCCGCAATATCGTGGTGCTCACTGACAGCGCCGGACACACCGGCGTGGGTGAAGCGCCCGGCGGCGACACCATCTATCAGACCCTGGTGGCGGCCATTCCGCAGGTCGAAGGCCAGCAGATTGCCCGCATGAATCGTCTGGTGCAGCAGGTGCACAAAGGGAATGCGTCGGCTGACTTCACCACCTTTGGCAACGGTGCCTGGACCTTTGAGCTGCGGGTCAACGCCGTGGCCGCGCTGGAAGCGGCGCTGCTCGACCTGCTGGGACAGTGTCTGGGCGTGCCGGTGGCGGAACTGCTGGGGCCGGGCAAACAGCGGGATGAAGTCACGGTGCTGGGCTATCTCTTCTATCTCGGTGACCGCCGCAAAACCGATCTGCCCTATCAGAGTGGCGAGCAGACCAGCCACGACTGGTATCACCTGCGTCATCAGGAGGCGCTCACCAGCGAAGCGGTCGTGCGGCTGGCGGAGGCGGCGGCGGATCGCTATGGCTTTAAAGATTTCAAACTTAAAGGGGGCGTGCTGCCGGGCGAGCAGGAGATCGCCACCGCGGTGGCGCTGAAACAGCGTTTTCCCGGCGCGCGCATCACGGTGGACCCCAACGGGGCATGGCGGCTGGATGAGGCCATCGCCCTCTGTAAGGGGATGCAGGATGTGCTGAGCTACGCCGAAGACCCCTGCGGGCCAGAGCAGGGCTATTCGGGACGTGAAGTGATGGCCGAGTTCCGGCGCGCGACCGGCCTGCCGGTCGCCACCAATATGATCGCGACCAACTGGCGGGAGATGAACCACGCGGTGATGGTTAACGCGGTCGACATCCCGCTGGCGGACCCGCACTTCTGGACGCTGAGCGGGGCCGTGCGGGTCGCCCAGCTGTGCGATGAGTGGGGCCTGACGTGGGGCTGCCATTCCAATAACCATTTCGATATTTCGCTGGCGATGTTCACCCATGTCGGTGCGGCCGCGCCAGGTAACCCGACCGCGATTGACACCCACTGGATCTGGCAGGAGGGCGATCAGCGCCTGACGAAAAACCCGCTGCAAATCCGCAACGGAAAGATTGCCGTGCCGGATGCGCCGGGTCTGGGGATCGAGCTCGACTGGGACCAGGTGCACAAAGCCAGTGAGCTCTATCAGTCACTGCCCGCCGGTGCGCGCAACGACGCCACGGCGATGCAGTATCTGATCCCCGGCTGGACATTTGAGCGCAAGCGCCCGGCATTTGGCCGTGCAACAGCATAAGGAGCAGGAGATGAGTTCAACACCTAAAGTGACCGCCATGCAGGTGATCCCGGTTGCCGGCTACGACAGTATGCTGCTGAATCTCAGCGGCGCGCACTCGCCATTCTTCACCCGCAACATTGTCATTATCAAAGATAACGCCGGACATACCGGCGTCGGTGAAATCCCCGGCGGGGAGAAAATTCGTCAGACGCTGGAAGATGCCGCCTCGCTGGTGGTCGGCAAAACGCTGGGCGAATATAAAAATACCCTCAGCCTGGTGCGCACGACGTTTGCCGATCGGGATGCGGCCGGTCGCGGCAACCAGACCTTTGATCTGCGCACCACAATCCATGTGGTCACCGGCATTGAGGCAGCACTGCTGGATCTGCTGGGTCAGCACCTGGGCGTTAACGTTGCCTCGCTGCTGGGTGACGGGCAACAGCGCGACCGCGTGGAGATGCTCGGCTACCTCTTCTATATCGGCGACCGCAGAAAAACCGCCCTGCCATATCAGAGCCAGCCGGACGATCCGTGCGACTGGTATCGCCTGCGTCATGAAGAGGCGCTGACCCCCGAGGCCGTGGTGCGCCTGGCGGAGGCCGCCTATGAGAAATATGGCTTCAACGACTTCAAACTCAAAGGCGGCGTGCTGCGCGGCGGCGAAGAGGCCGAAGCGGTGACGGCGCTGGCAAAACGCTTTCCCACGGCGCGTATTACCCTCGATCCCAATGGAGCCTGGTCGCTCAATGAGGCGATCCTGCTCGGCAAACAGCTCAAGGGCGTGCTCGCCTACGCAGAAGATCCCTGTGGCGCGGAGCAGGGCTACTCCGGGCGGGAAGTGATGGCGGAGTTCCGCCGCGCGACCGGCATGCCTACCGCCACCAATATGATCGCCACCGACTGGCGGCAGATGGGACACACCCTGTCGCTGCAGTCGGTCGACATTCCGCTGGCCGACCCCCATTTCTGGACGATGCAGGGCTCGGTGCGGGTCGCACAGATGTGCCACGACTTCGGCCTGACCTGGGGCTCCCACTCCAATAATCACTTTGACATTTCGCTGGCGATGTTTACCCACGTTGCCGCGGCCGCACCGGGCGCGATCACCGCCATCGATACCCACTGGATCTGGCAGGAGGGGAATCAGCGTCTCACCAGAGAGCCGTTCCTGATCAAAGGCGGCATGGTGCAGGTGCCGCAGAAGCCCGGTCTCGGTATCGAGCTGGATATGGATCAGGTGATGCAGGCCCACGCGCTCTATCAGAAGCAGGGGCTGGGCGCGCGTGACGATGCCGAAGCGATGCAGTTCCTGGTGCCAGGCTGGACTTTCGATAACAAACGTCCGTGCCTGGTTCGTTAATCTTTCTGGCTCACGCGGAGCCGTCGTCACAGGAGTTCAACCATGAGTAATACAGCCTGGCCCAACGGATTTCGTCGTCGCCTGTTAGCGGGTGAAACCCTGATTGGCAGCTGGTGCGCGCTGGCCAATCCGATCTCTACCGAAATCCTGGGGCTGGCCGGTTTTGACTGGCTGGTGCTGGATGGGGAGCATGCGCCCAACGATATCACCACGTTTGTGCCACAGCTGATGGCGCTGAAAGGGAGCCACAGTGCGCCGGTCGTACGGCCGCCCTGCAACGAGCCGGTGATCATCAAGCGCCTGCTGGATATCGGGTTTAACAACTTCCTCGTGCCCTTTGTTGAGACAGAAGAGGAGGCGCGGCGCGCGGTCGCCTCCACCCGTTATCCGCCCGCCGGTATTCGCGGCGTGTCGGTCTCCCATCGCAGCAACATGTACGGCACCCTGCCGGATTACAACCAGAGCATCAATGACAACATCACCGTGCTGGTGCAGATCGAAACCCGGCAGGCGGTTGACCACATCGACGCCATAGCCGCGGTCGACGGCGTGGACGGCATCTTCGTCGGACCGGGCGATCTCTCTGCGGCGCTGGGCTACCTCGGCCAGCCCGCCCACCCGGAGGTGCTGAACGTGATTAAACACATTTTTGACCGTGCCAGAGCGGCCGGGAAGCCAGCGGGCATTCTGGCCCCGGTGGAGGCGGACGCCCGTCGTTATCTGGAGTGGGGAGCCACCTTTGTGGCGGTCGGCAGCGATCTCGGGGTATTCCGCAGCGCCACCCAGGCGTTGTGCGACAAATTTAAGCGCTAAGCAGCAAGGAGACATGCAATGAAGATTGGATTTATTGGCCTGGGCATCATGGGTAAACCCATGAGCAAAAATCTGCTGAAAGCGGGCTATTCACTGGTGGTGCGCGATCACCACGCCAGCAACGAAGCTGAACTGGCTGAACTGGGCGCGACCGTGGCAACCTCGCCGAAAGAGGTGGCTGAGCAGTGTGAGGTGGTTATTACCATGGTGCCCAACTCGCCGCAGGTGAAAGCGGTCTGCCTGGGAGAGGGCGGCATTATCGAAGGCGCGAAGCCGGGCCTGGTGGTGATCGACATGAGCTCGATTGCGCCGCTGGCGAGTCGGGAAGTGCACGATGCGCTGGCTGAGAAAGGGATCAGCATGCTGGACGCCCCGGTCAGCGGCGGGGAGCCGAAAGCGATTGAAGGCACGCTTTCCGTCATGGCCGGCGGAGATAAAGCGGTGTTTGATCGCTGTTACGACATCATGAAGGCGATGGCGGGATCGGTAGTGCACACCGGTGACATCGGCGCAGGCAATGTCACCAAGCTGGCCAATCAGGTGATTGTGGCGCTGAACATCGCGGCGATGTCCGAAGCCCTGTCGCTGGCGACCAAAGCGGGGGTCAGTCCGGAGCTGGTGTTCCAGGCGATTCGTGGCGGCCTGGCGGGCAGCACGGTGCTGGAGGCGAAAGCGCCGATGGTGATGGATCGCAACTTCAGACCGGGCTTCCGCATCGACCTGCATATCAAGGATCTGGCGAACGCTCTGGATACCTCGCACACGCTGGGCGCGCATCTGCCGCTGACGGCGGCGGTGATGGAGATGATGCAGGCGCTGCGTAATGATGGCCAGGGAACGTCCGACCACAGTGCGCTGGCCTGCTATTATGAGAAGTTAGCGAAGGTTGAAATCGCCCGCTAAATCCCGGTGCCGGTCTCCGCGGAAACCGGCCGGGTTCAGCGCCGTTTCAATGACTCAACTGTGCTCGGATTGCCTATGAAAATCGTAATCGCACCGGATTCATATAAAGAGAGTTTATCCGCCCTGGAGGTGGCATCGGCGATTGAAGCGGGATTCCGTGACATCTTTCCCGATGCCCACTACGTGAAAATACCGGTCGCCGACGGCGGCGAAGGAACGGTAGAAGCGATGGTCGCGGCGACGAAAGGAAACATCGTCAGGCTGAAGGTGACCGGGCCACTGGGCACACAGGTCGAGGCTTTCTATGGCCTCTCCGGCGATGCGTCCACCGCCTATATCGAAATGGCGGCAGCCAGCGGACTGGAGCGGGTGCCCGCCGCCCAGCGCGATCCGCTGATCACCACCTCGTTCGGCACCGGCGAGCTGATCCGGCATGCGCTGGATAAAGGCGTCGGCCACATCATTATTGGCATTGGCGGTAGTGCGACCAACGATGGCGGTGCCGGGATGATGCAGGCGCTGGGCGCCCGGCTGCTGGACGATCGCGGCCAGCAGATTGGTTACGGCGGCGGGGCGCTGCCTGATCTCGCCACCATTGAGATTGACGCACTGGATGCCCGTCTTCGGCAGTGTCGCATTGAGGTGGCATGCGACGTCACCAATCCGCTGACCGGAAAGGAGGGCGCTTCGGCTGTTTTCGGTCCGCAGAAAGGGGCGACACCGGCACTGGTGCAGCAGCTCGATCAGGCGCTGACCCACTACGCCGCGATTATTCAGCGCGACCTTGATATCGACGTGCTGCATATCCCCGGCGGCGGTGCGGCGGGCGGCATGGGGGCGGCGCTGCACGCCTTTTGCCAGGCAGAACTGCGGCGCGGCATCGAAATTGTCACGGAGGCGCTGGGGCTGGCGGAGCAGGTAAAAGATGCCGACCTCGTGATTACCGGGGAAGGTCGCATCGACAGCCAGAGTATCAATGGCAAGGTGCCGGTGGGGGTCGCCAGCGTGGCAAAGCGCTTCAACAAGCCGGTGATAGGCATCGCCGGCAGCCTGACGGCGGATGTGGGGGTGGTGCATCAGCATGGTATTGATGCGGTGTTCAGCGTGCTCTACAGTATCTGCACGCTGGATGAGGCGCTCGCCACGGCCGGCAAAAATGTAACGATGACGGCGCGTAACGTCGCCGCCACGCTAAAGCTGGCCGGCTTTCACTGATCCTGCGGCCAGCCCGGATTACCCGATGCCCAGCAGCTGTCGGGCTTCACGCGCCACGTTCTCCATCTCATCCTGCAGCTCCAGCAGTTCCGGCTCCAGGGCGGCGATATCGCTGGCCTGCAGCAGCTCTCTCTCCAGCTGGTGGCAGAGCTGCTTCATGCGTGGCACGCCGCTGTAGCTGGCACTGCCGTGCAGCTTGTGAATGATCTCCCGCAGGGCCGTGACCTCATTAGCGGCCATAAACTGCGCCATCTTCGCGTGAACTTCCGGTAAAAACTCCAGCAGCATCCGCAGCAGATCCCGTGCCAGGTCGGGTTTATTCGCCGCCTGCCGCAGTGCCAGCTGCCAGTCCAGCGTCGGCAGTATCGGCGGCAGTTCCGGCACGGCGACCACCGGTGCGGGTGTATAGCGCGCCAGCAGTTGCCTTAACTTGCTCTCATCAATCGGTTTGGCGAGATAGTCATTCATGCCCGCTTTGATGAGCTGCTCGCGTTCGCCATCAATGGCGTGAGCGGTCACCGCCACGATGGGGGTCGTGGCGTGCAGCGGCAGACCACGGATGATTTCGCTGGCGCGAATGCCATCGATGTCAGGCATCTGAATATCCATCAGAATCACATCCAGCGACTGCTGGCGCGCCTCGCGGATAGCGTGTTCGGCGCTGCTGCACAGCAGGATATTCTGCACCTGCTCCTCCAGCAGCGCACCAATCAGCTTGAGGTTGGCAGGGTTATCATCCACAGCCATCACCGTCAGCGGCAGGCGCGGGGAGAAGGGCAGCTCGCTGATCTGGCGGGTGTGCAGATCCAGCAGCATCGGCAGGAGTCGCGTCAGGGAGATTGGCTTCGCAATGCAGCCGTCAATGCCGCGCACCTTCAGTTCATCAGCCAGCAGCATCATCGGGCTGGGCAGGGCCATCAGCACATTATCTGCCCGATCCAGCAGCGCATTGATCCTCCCCTCGTTCAGCAGCTCGGGCTGGCTGATGCTGACCGGCATCGCCATCAGCAGCAGCGGATAGTGGGACGCCGGCAGGCCCTCCAGCGTTTCGCTGTAGTCGATCTGCAACGGCGTGGCGCTCAGCATCTCCAGCGCCGCGCGGGCGACGGTGGCATCCGCCTCGACATAGGCGATGCGGGACTGTGACAGCGCTTCCAGCACGCGCGGCATACCGGGCGCGTTGGGGTTAAGATCCAGCTGCACACGAATCACAAAAGTAGAGCCCTGATCCGGCTGGCTGCTGAAGGTGATATCCCCGCCCATCTCCCGCACCAGTTTCTGGGTGATGACCAGCCCCAGCCCGGTGCCGCCATGACGGCGCGAAATACTGGCGTCGGCCTGGCGGAACGCCTGAAACAGCTGCGTCTGCTGCTGCTCAGAGATACCGATGCCGCTATCCTCTACCTGAATCTCCAGCTCGACGCGCGTCTGGGTCATAACGCGCTGCGTGACGCGCAGGCCGATATGGCCCTGTTCAGTAAACTTGATGGCGTTGCCAATCAGGTTGATCAGAATCTGCTGCAGGCGCAGCGCATCGCCGATGACGTTGTCCGGCACGCTGCTGTCGCACACCACCGTCAGCTCCAGCCCCTTGTCATGCGCCGACGGGGCCAGCAGCACCAGGGTCTCATCCAGGGTGGCACGCAGGGGGAAGGGGATCGCCTCCAGCATCAGCTTGCCCGCTTCCAGCTTCGAAAAATCGAGCACGTCGTTAATGATGCTGAGCAGGTTGTTGGCCGAGCGCTCGATGGTCTGCATGTAGTCGCGCTGGGTCGTGCGCAGCTGAGTTTTCAGCATCTGGCGGGTAAAGCCCAGCACGCCATTAAGCGGCGTTCGCAGCTCGTGCGACATGTTTGCCAGGAACTCCGATTTGATGCGCGCCGCTTCCTGAGCGCGCTTCTTCGCCAGATCCAGTTCGACGTTCTGAATCTCCAGCTGTTCCAGCGTTTCCCGCAGATCGTACGTCGCCTGGTCGATGTTGTGCTGCATCTCTTCGTGATAGGCGGTCAGCGACATCGCCATGGCGTTGATGCCGTTTTTCAGCGTGCTGAGTTCGCCCAGCATGTACCCCTCAACGCGGCTGTCGAGCTGACCGCGGCGGATGCGGTCAACGGTGGTCACCATGTTGCGGATGGGGCCGGTGACATCACGCATCAGCCGATAGGCAAACAGCATCGCAAGGCAGAGGCAGAAGAGCAGCATCAGGGTCGCGACAAACACCTCTTTATACTGCTGCAGGCGCACCGACTGCAGATCGAGTTCAATCGCCACATAGCCCAGGGGGTTGCCCGAGGGTTTGACCTTTTCATCGGGCAATTCATCCAGATCGTAACGCTCGGCCGTGATCGGCGTGCGCAGAATCAACAGATTACCGTGACGCTCCATGGAGACATCATCGGGCAGGGCGTGGATATCCTCCTGCTGCAGCAGGCTGAGATTCTGCCGGTTATTGGAGGTCACGTAGAGCTGGTTATGATTATCGAACACCGAGATCGCCCGGACGATGCCGGAGTGGCGGCGGTGCAGTAAACTCACCAGCTCCCGCATCGCATCGCGATCGTCCCAGGTCATGCTGTATTCGCTGGAGATAGCCAGCGGTTCGATGATATTCGCCCCGGCATCGATTACCTGGCGCTGCAGTTCATTGTAGCGATGGACCACAAAAAATGAGCTGAGCAGCAGGCCAACCATCAGCGTGGGTGCCAGAATTAAAATCATCATTCGCGCCCGCAGGCTGTATTTGGTCATAATAGTCGCCTGGCTACTCCGGCATTAACCTCCCTGCACATCCTGTCGACAGCACCGTGCAGGTCGTTTCGATAAAGAGAACTGATAACACTATGGCGCAATTTTACGTTGCAAAACAGCGCGTGGCGACACAACAGCGGATCACCGTCACCATCGATGAGCTCGATCCGTTCGGTCAGGGCGTGGCGCGTCACAAAGGCAAAACGATTTTTGTCGCCGGTGCCTTGCCGGGTGAACAGGCGGAGATCACGCTGACAGAGGATAAACGCCAGTTTGCCCGGGGGAAAGTGAAACGGCTGCTCAGCCGCAGTCCGGCACGCGTTGCACCGCACTGTCCCCACTTTGATCGCTGCGGTGGCTGCCAGCAGCAGCATGCAGAGGTGGAGCTGCAGCAGCAGAGCAAAGCTCAGGCGCTGAGCCGGATGCTGAGCCAGGCCGCCGCGCAGACGATCGCGGTGGAGGAGGTGATCGCCGGTGAACCCTGGGGCTACCGGCGTCGCGCCCGTCTGGGTCTGCAGTGGCAGAATAAAGCGCAGCGGCTGCAGATGGGGTTTCGCCAGGAGGCGAGCAACGATCTGGTCGATATCCAGCACTGCCCCGTTTTAGTGCCCGAACTTGAGGCATTGCTGGTGCCGCTGCACCACTGCCTGAGTGCACTGCGCGCCGTCAGGCGTCTCGGTCATGTGGAACTGGTGCTGGCGGATAACGGCCCGCTGATGATCCTGCGCCATCTTGATGCGCTGCACCCGGACGACCGTGAAAAACTGGAACAGTTTTCGCATAAGCATCAGCTGATGCTCTTCCTGGATGCGGGTGATGAAGGGTTAACGTCGCTAACGACTCAGACACCTTTTTATCACTCTCACCAGCTTAAGCTAACCTTCAGTCCACAGGACTTTATTCAGGTTAACGATGCGGTGAATCAGCAGATGGTGGCAAAGGCGATAGCCTGGCTCGATCTGCAACCGGAAGACCGGGTTCTGGATCTCTTTTGCGGCATGGGAAACTTCACACTTCCTATAGGAATCTTCGTACAAAATGTGGTTGGTGTGGAGGGGGTTGCAGCATTAGTGCGGCAGGCAGCGTATAATGCTGATTCGAATAATCTTAAAAACGTCAGTTTTTTTCAGCATAATCTGGAAGAGACGGTGTCGCGCCAGCCGTGGGCGGCACAGGGATTTAACAAGGTATTACTCGATCCGGCACGCGCCGGGGCTGCGGGCGTAATGGCACATGTGGTTAAACTTGCGCCAGAACGCGTGGTCTATGTGTCGTGTAATCCAACAACACTCGCCCGCGACAGTCAGGTCTTGCTGTCAGCAGGCTACCAATTGGAAAGGGTCGCGATGCTGGATATGTTCCCTCATACCCGTCATCTCGAATCCATGGTGCTGTTCAGAAAAACATAAGCGATGTATGTCGTTGTGCAGGAGAGGTTATGGTTGCGGTCAGAAGTGCGCATTTAAATACTGAGGGGGAATTTGCCCTCGACCAGTGGATCGCCAGTCTCGGTATCGCCAACCCGCAATCATGTCAACGCGTTGCCGATACCTGGCGCTACTGTGAAGCGCAGACGCAGGACCATCCCGATCAGTCGCTGCTGCTGTGGCGCGGGATCGAGATGGTGGAAATCCTCTCCATGCTCAGCATGGATATCGAAAGCCTCTGTGCGGCGCTGATCTTCCCGCTGGCTAACGATGAAGTGGTGAGTGAGGAGGAGCTGGAAACCGCCGTCGGCAAAGGCATCGTCTCGCTGGTGCACGGCGTGCGCGACATGGACGCCATCCGCCAGCTGAAAGCGATTCACAACGACTCCATGGCCTCTGAACAGGTCGATAACGTCCGCCGTATGCTGCTGGCGATGGTCGAAGATTTCCGCTGCGTGGTGCTGAAGCTGGCCGAACGCATCATGAACCTGCGCGAAATGAAAGATGCGCCGGAAGATGAGCGGGTGCTGGCGGCCAAAGAGAGCACCAACATCTATGCCCCGCTGGCCAACCGTCTCGGCATCGGTCAGCTCAAATGGGAGCTGGAAGATTACTGCTTCCGCTATCTGCATCCCGACGAATACAAGCATATCGCCCGGTTACTGCATGAGCGGCGTATCGACCGCGAGCAGTATATTGACAACTTCGTCAGCAACCTGCGCAAAGAGATGGCCAAAGAGGGCGTGCGCGCCGAGGTCTACGGTCGTCCGAAACATATCTACAGCATCTGGCGTAAGATGCAGAAAAAGTCGCTGGCCTTTGATGAGCTGTTTGATGTGCGGGCGGTGCGCATCGTGGCCGATCGCCTGCAGGATTGCTACGGCGCGCTGGGCACGGTGCATACGCTCTATCGCCATCTGCCCAGCGAGTTTGATGACTACGTCGCTAACCCGAAACCCAACGGCTATCAGTCGATTCATACCGTGGTGTTAGGCCCGCAGGGCAAAACGGTGGAGATTCAGATCCGTACCCGCCAGATGCATGAAGATGCGGAGCTGGGGGTGGCGGCGCACTGGAAATACAAAGAGGGCCCAACCTCGAGCAGCGCGCGTGGTGCTGCCGGCCACGAAGAGCGCATCGCCTGGCTGCGTAAGCTGATCAGCTGGCAGGAGGAGATGGCGGACTCGGGCGAGCTGCTTGAAGAGGTGCGCAGCCAGGTGTTTGATGACCGGGTCTACGTCTTTACCCCGAAAGGGGACGTGGTGGATCTGCCTGCCGGATCGACACCGCTCGACTTTGCCTACCATATTCACAGCGACATCGGTCACCGCTGCATCGGCGCAAAAATCGGCGGCCGCATTGTGCCGTTTACCTATCAGTTACAGATGGGCGACCAGGTTGAGGTGATTACCCAGAAGCAGCCAAACCCGAGTCGCGACTGGCTCAACCCGAACCTGGGCTACATCACCACCAGCCGCGGACGCTCGAAGATCCACAACTGGTTCCGCAAGCAGGATCGCGACAAGAACATTGCCGCCGGACGGCAGATTCTGGATAACGAGCTGAACCAGTTCGATATCAGCCTGCGCGAGGCGGAAAAACTGCTGCTGCCGCGCTATAACGTGACCTCGCTTGAAGAGCTGCTGGCGGCGATTGGCGGCGGCGATATTCGTCTCAACCAGATGGTGAACTTCCTGCAGGCGAAGCTGAATAAGCCGAGCGCCGAAGAGGAAGATCGTGAGGCGCTGCGCCAGCTGACGCAGAAAGCCTACACTCCGCCGGCGCGCAAAGAGAGCGGGCGCGTGGTCGTGGAAGGGGTGGGCAATCTGATGCACCATATCGCCCGCTGCTGCCAGCCGATCCCGGGCGACGATATTGTCGGTTTCATCACCCAGGGACGCGGCATCTCTATCCACCGCGCCGACTGCGACCAGCTGGCCGAACTGATCTCTCACGCCCCGGAACGCATCGTCGATGCGGTGTGGGGCGAAAGCTACTCCAGCGGCTATTCGCTGGTGGTGCGGGTGACGGCCAACGATCGCAGCGGGCTGCTGCGCGACATCACCACCATTCTTGCCAATGAGAAAGTGAATGTGCTGGGCGTGTCCAGCCGCAGCGACACCAAAAAACAGCTCGCCACCATCGACATGGACATCGAGATCTACAACCATCAGGTACTCGGACGTGTCCTGGCGCGTCTGAACCAGGTCTCTGATATCATTGACGCCCGTCGCCTGCACTGATTGTCAGTCAGGCCCTGCGGCAACCGGCAGCGTGCGGTTGCGCGGGCGCAATCTGCACCCCGGGGCGCTGCCGGACGCGCGTTACTGCATCCGTCAGCGCCTTTCATGCGCCTCTCTGTTTCCTGTCATCTGACCATCAATCAAGGATCTACCCGAATGAACGCTATTGAGCGCCTGCTTGGCATTATGAAAACCCTGCGCGATCCCGAGCATGGCTGTCCGTGGGATCGTGAACAGACCTTTGCCACCATCGCGCCCTATACGCTGGAAGAGACCTATGAGGTGCTGGACGCCATCCAGCGCGAAGATTTCAGTGACCTGCGCGGCGAGCTGGGCGACCTGCTGTTTCAGGTGGTCTTTTATGCCCAGATGGCGAGTGAAGCGGATCGATTCAACTTTGAGGATGTCTGCCACGCCATCAGCGACAAGCTGGAGCGCCGTCATCCGCACATCTTTGGCGAGGCCACGGCGGAAA
The DNA here is from genome assembly GCF_000255315.1 of Pantoea sp. Sc1. NCBI lineage: Bacteria > Pseudomonadati > Pseudomonadota > Gammaproteobacteria > Enterobacterales > Erwiniaceae > Pantoea > Pantoea sp. Sc1. The sequence goes on along the minus strand of NZ_AJFP01000001.1, from coordinate 96,622 downwards.
CCAGCACGGAGGTGCTGAAAAACTGGGAAGCGATTAAGAGCGCCGAACGGGCAGAGAAAGCGCAGCATTCGGCGCTGGACGATATCCCCAAAGCACTGCCTGCGCTGATGCGCGCCCATAAAATCCAGAAGCGTTGTCATAATGTCGGCTTCGACTGGACCACCCTGGGGCCGGTGGTGGCGAAAGTGCATGAAGAGATTGATGAGGTCATGCATGAGGCGCAGCAGAGCGTGGTGGACAGCGAAAAACTGGAAGAGGAGATTGGCGATCTGCTGTTTGCCACCGTCAACCTGTCGCGCCATCTGGGCAGCAAAGCAGAAACCGCGCTGCAGAAGGCCAACGACAAGTTTGAGCGCCGCTTCCGCGCGGTGGAAGCGATCATTGCCGCGCAGGGACTGAGTATGCCGGGTGCGACGCTGGAACAGATGGAGGCCGCCTGGCAGCAGGTCAAAGCCGGGGAGAAGTGATGATTATTCCAGCGCTGTGCATAAAGTCGCCGTTTGCGCTTACACGATTCAGCGCGCCATCAACTTTGTGACGCACGTCAACATTTCTTTGGCGGCTATCCGCTATGTTAGCCGCAGCAATGCGTTGGAGGATGGCTGTGATTCATCAATTGTGGCTGATAGCGGTTTCCAGTATACTGTTTTCCCGTCCTGGTTATTCCACCGTCTTTAAACCTAAACTCTCAGGTTCAGCATGACAACGAATTATATTTTTGTGACCGGCGGGGTCGTTTCCTCTCTGGGTAAAGGCATTGCCGCAGCCTCCCTCGCAGCCATTCTCGAAGCCCGTGGTCTGAACGTGACCATCATGAAGCTGGACCCGTATATCAACGTGGATCCAGGCACCATGAGCCCGACGCAGCACGGCGAAGTTTTCGTCACTGACGACGGCGCCGAAACTGACCTGGATCTGGGTCACTACGAGCGCTTCATCCGCACCAAAATGACGCGTCGCAACAACTTCACCACGGGTCGTATCTACTCAGATGTCCTGCGCAAAGAGCGCCGGGGCGACTATCTGGGCGCAACCATTCAGGTTATCCCGCACATCACCAACGCCATCAAAGAGCGCATCATTGAAGGCGGTGAAGGTCATGATGTCGTGCTGGTCGAAATCGGCGGCACGGTAGGCGATATCGAATCGCTGCCGTTCCTGGAAGCGATTCGTCAGATGGCTGTCGATGTGGGCCGCGAGCACACCATGTACATGCACCTGACGCTGGTGCCTTATATGGCGGCGGCGGGTGAGGTGAAAACCAAACCGACTCAGCACTCTGTTAAAGAGCTGCTGTCGATCGGTATCCAGCCAGACGTGCTGATTTGCCGTTCTGACCGTGCCGTACCGGCTAACGAACGCGCCAAAATCGCCCTGTTCTGTAACGTCCCTGAAAAAGCGGTGATCTCGCTGAAGGACGTCGATTCCATCTACAAGATTCCTGGCATGCTGAAATCGCAGGGCCTGGATGACTATATCTGCAAGCGCTTCAACCTGAACGCACCGGAAGCCAACCTGGCCGAGTGGGAGCAGGTCATTTACGAAGAAGCCAATCCGGGTGGCGAAGTCACCATCGGTATGGTGGGCAAGTATGTTGAGCTGCCGGATGCCTACAAGTCCGTGATCGAAGCGCTGAAACATGGCGGCCTGAAAAATCGCGTGACCGTGAACATCAAACTGATCGATTCGCAGGATGTGGAATCACGCGGTGTCGAATTGCTGAAAGATCTGGATGCGATTCTGATTCCGGGTGGCTTCGGTTACCGCGGTGTTGAAGGCAAGCTGATGACCGCGCAGTATGCGCGTGAAAACAATGTGCCGTACCTGGGTATCTGCCTGGGCATGCAGGTTGCGCTGATGGAGTTTGCGCGCAATGTCGCCGGGATGCCGGGCGCCAACTCCACCGAATTTGTGCCAGACTGTAAATACCCGGTGGTGGCATTAATCACCGAATGGCGTGACGAAGAGGGCAACGTCGAAGTCCGCAGCGAGCAGAGCGATCTGGGCGGTACCATGCGTCTGGGCAGCCAGCAGTGTCAGTTAACGCCGGGCAGCCAGGTTCGCCAGCTCTACGGCTCTGACACCATCGTTGAGCGCCATCGTCACCGCTATGAAGTCAACAATATGCTGTTAAAGCAGATTGAAGCAGCCGGTCTGCGCGTAGCGGGTCGCTCTGGTGATGATCAGCTGGTTGAGATCATCGAGATCCCGAACCACCCGTGGTTTGTGGCTTGCCAGTTCCACCCGGAGTTCACCTCGACCCCACGCGACGGCCATCCGTTGTTTGCCGGCTTTGTGAAAGCCGCGCATGAGCATCAGAAGCGTTTAGCGAAGTAAATTTCACAAACAGCGCGCGAACTTTTCGCGCGTTGTTTGTCTTAGGATTGACTAACTTGTACTGAGGAAAATCGTAATGTCCAAAATCGTAAAAGTCATCGGTCGCGAAATTATCGACTCACGTGGTAACCCGACTGTTGAAGCTGAAGTGCATCTGGAAGGCGGTTTCGTAGGCCTGGCCGCTGCGCCATCAGGTGCCTCTACCGGTTCACGCGAAGCGCTGGAACTGCGTGACGGTGACAAATCACGTTTCCTGGGCAAAGGCGTAACCAAAGCCGTTGCTGCAGTAAACGGTCCGATTGCTGAAGCGGTAAAAGGCAAAGACGCGAAAGATCAGGCGAACATCGACAAGATCATGATCGACCTGGACGGTACTGAGAACAAATCTAACTTCGGTGCAAACGCCATTCTGGCTGTTTCCCTGGCGGCGGCAAAAGCGGCGGCGGCGTCTAAAGGTCAGCCACTGTATGAGCACATCGCTGAACTGAACGGCACCCCGGGCAAATACTCTATGCCTCTGCCAATGATGAACATCATCAACGGTGGCGAACATGCTGACAACAACGTCGACATCCAGGAGTTCATGATTCAGCCGGTTGGCGCAGCTAACGTGAAAGAAGCCATCCGTATGGGTTCTGAAGTGTTCCACAACCTGGCAAAAGTGCTGAAAAGCAAAGGCATGAGCACCGCTGTCGGTGACGAAGGCGGCTACGCACCAAACCTGGGTTCCAACGCTGAAGCACTGGCTGTTATCGCAGAAGCGGTAAAAGCAGCAGGCTACGAGCTGGGCAAAGACATCACCCTGGCGATGGACTGTGCGGCATCTGAGTTCTACAAAGATGGCAAATATGTTCTGGCCGGTGAAGGCGGTAAAGCGTTCACCTCTGAAGAGTTCACCCACTTCCTGGAAGATCTGACTAAACAGTATCCGATCGTCTCTATCGAAGATGGCCTGGACGAATCTGACTGGAACGGCTTCGCTTACCAGACCAAAGTTCTGGGCGACAAAATCCAGCTGGTGGGTGATGACCTGTTCGTAACCAACACCAAAATCCTGAAAGAAGGTATCGAAAAAGGTATCGCTAACTCCATCCTGATCAAATTCAACCAGATCGGTTCTCTGACCGAAACTCTGGCTGCGATCAAAATGGCGAAAGACGCGGGCTACACTGCGGTGATCTCTCACCGTTCAGGTGAAACCGAAGATGCGACCATCGCTGACCTGGCGGTTGGTACTGCAGCAGGCCAGATCAAAACCGGTTCAATGAGCCGCTCTGACCGTGTTGCTAAGTACAACCAGCTGATCCGTATCGAAGAAGCGCTGGGTTCTAAAGCGCCATTCAACGGTCTGAAAGAAGTTAAAGGTCAGTAATGACCCGGTGCTGATGCCACGTTGCGTGGCATCGCATAAACAGAAAGCCCCGCCCTGTGCGGGGCTTTCTGTTTATGCAGTGTACAGTCACGGATGGCAGGGCCCGATCAAGCGGCATTCCTGCCGGCCCGTGCAGTTCCCTGCGCGCGGAGAAAAGGCACAACGCGTGGTTGAGCTGCGCGACAAATCTGCCATAATCAGCGCCCCGATTTATCCAGGCGAGTAAAAAATGTTCTACCCGATTAACGAAATGTTCCAGACACTGCAGGGCGAAGGTTACTACACCGGCGTGCCTGCTCTCTTTATCCGCCTGCAGGGATGCCCGGTGGGCTGTAGCTGGTGCGATACCAAACATACCTGGGACAAACGGGCAGATCGGGAGACCTCGCTGGGCGACATTTTGATTAAAACGGTGGAGAGTGACGCCTGGGGCGATGCCGACGCGGCGACCCTGCTTCGCGCCATCGAACAGCAGGGCTGGACGGCGCGGCACGTGGTGATTACCGGCGGTGAACCGGCGATATACGATCTGCGCCCGTTAACCGCTGCGCTGGAACAGCAGGGTTTTCAGTGCCAGATTGAGACCAGTGGCACTCACGAAATCCACTGCTCTGAACGGACCTGGGTGACGGTGTCGCCGAAGGTGAACATGCGCGGCGGCTACGACGTGCTGCCGCAGGCCCTGAGCCGGGCTGATGAAATCAAACATCCGGTGGCGCGCCAGCGTGATGTCGAGGCACTGGATGCGCTACTGGCGGGCATTGAGGACAGCAAAACGCGCATCATCGCGCTTCAGCCCATCAGCCGCAAAGAGGAGGCGACCCGCCTCTGCATTGAGACCTGCATCGCCCGCAACTGGCGTCTGTCGATGCAGACTCACAAATATCTCAATATCGCCTGATTTTCATCGCGGCGGTTTCTGCGCGCGGAGGGGAGTGAAGAAAAGGGGATGGCAGAGGCGAAAAAGGGGGAGCCGCGTCGGATCGAAGGATTCGATCCGACAGGGTCAGCCGCGGTAAACGCAGCCCGCAGTGCAGGTTTCTTTGATCATGACCGCGCTTAACAGCGGCAGTTGCGGCTTCATCTGATCCCAGATCCATTTCGCCAGCACTTCGCTGGTGGGATTTTCCAGGCCGGGAATATCGTTCAGGTAGTAGTGATCCAGCCGATCGTAGACCGGCTTAAACGCCGCTTTCAGTTCAGCAAAATCCATAACCCAGCCGGTATGCGCATCCACTTCGCCGGTAATCTCCAGACGAACCAGGAACGAATGACCGTGCAGACGGCCACATTTGTGTCCGGCCGGCACATTCGGAAGGTGGTGCGCGGCCTCGAACTGGAATTCTTTAAACAGGGTGGTAGACATAGTGGTTCTCAGACATTAAAAAACCGCTGGATTCTACCTGATTACCGCTTTTTTCGCACCCGCTGCGCACGAAGCGTTCTTTTTCTTTACCCGTCTTCCTCTGACGTCCAGCTAATTAACTGATATAGCGCCGCTTTGCTTACCACTTTTGCTGATTAATCCTACCTGAAAAACCATTTAGTCATTTTGGTTATTTGATATGTCGAAGGCGTATTTAATCGTTAATATACAGCCCGGTAACCTACGCACTCTTCCGCCATTTTACGGTCCGGACTTCTGATACTGGAATTTTTAACGCGATGACGACTCAGGCACCTGGTTCAATGCTTCCGCTCTCTCCGGAACAACTCGCCCGCTTACAGGCGGCGACGACAGATTATTCCCCGACTCAACTGGCGTGGCTGTCAGGCTATTTCTGGGGCAGGGTAGAACAGGCACCGGGTAGCGCCGTCGCCAGCAGCACACCGCCTGCGGCGGCCGCTGAAGCACCGGTTATCACACTGCTTTCCGCCTCACAGACCGGCAATGCCCGTCGTCTGGCCGAGCAGCTGCGTGATGACCTGCTGGCCGCGAAGCTGAACGTCAACCTGGTGAACGCCGGTGATTACAAGTTCAAACAGATTGGCCAGGAAAAGATGCTGGTCGTCGTCACCTCGACCCAGGGCGAGGGCGAACCGCCTGAAGAGGCGGTGGCGCTGCATAAGTTCCTGATGTCGAAAAAGGCACCGAAAATGGAGGGGGCCGCCTTTGCCGTGTTTGGCCTGGGCGACACCTCCTATGAATTCTTCAGTCAGGCGGGCAAAGATTTTGACAGCCGTCTGGCCGAGCTGGGCGGCGAGCGCCTGCTTGATCGCGTGGATGCGGATGTCGAGTATGCGGAGCAGGCCACGGCCTGGCGCAGTGCGCTGACAGCGATCCTCAAAGCGCGCGTGCCGACCGAATCGCCGGCGCAGGCGGCCGCGACAGTGGCAGGCAGCGTCAACGAAGTGACCACCAGCCCCTACAGCAAAGAGGCGCCGCTCAGCGCCAGCCTGGCGGTGAATCAGAAAATCACCGGACGGGATTCCGACAAAGATGTGCGCCATATCGAAATCGATCTGGGCGACTCCGGTCTGCGCTACCAGCCCGGCGATGCGCTGGGCGTCTGGTATGAAAACGACGCGGCGCTGGTCAGCGAACTGCTGGAGCTGGTCTGGCTGAAAGGCGATGAACCGGTTGAGGTTCAGGGCAGCACGCTGCCGCTGGCCGAGGCGCTGCAGAAGCATTTCGAGCTGACGGTGAATACGGCGCAGATTGTTGCGCAGTACGCTCAGCTGTCGCGTAACGCCGAACTGCTGGCTCTGGTGGATGATAAAGCCAGACTGCAGCACTATGCGCAGCAGTACCCCATCGTCGACATGGTGCGCCTGGCTCCGTCTGAGCTCAGCGCAGAACAGCTGACCGGACTGCTGCGTCCGCTGACGCCGCGACTCTACTCTATCGCCTCCTCTCAGGCAGAAACCGATACCGAAGTGCATATCACCGTGGGTGCCGTTCGCTTTGATATTGAAGGTCGCCAGCGTGGCGGCGGCGCATCCACCTGGCTGGCCGATCGCATCGAAGAAGAGGGTGAGGTCCGGGTATTTATCGAACATAACGACAACTTCCGCCTGCCGGCCGATCCGGATGCTCCGGTCATCATGATCGGGCCGGGCACCGGCATCGCTCCCTTCCGCGCCTTTATGCAGCAGCGCGATAACGACGGTGCGGGCGGCAAAAACTGGCTATTCTTTGGCAATCCCCACTTCACCGAGGATTTCCTCTATCAGGTCGAGTGGCAGAAATATGTGAAGGATGGTCTGCTGACCCATATCGACCTCGCCTGGTCACGCGATCAGGCTGAAAAGATTTACGTTCAGGATAAGATCCGCGCGAAAGGTGCCGAAGTGTGGCGCTGGATTCAGGAGGGCGCGCATCTTTATGTCTGTGGCGACGCCAATCGCATGGCAAAAGACGTCGAGCAGGCATTGCTGGATGTGGTGGTCGAACACGGCGGAATGGATCGTGAAACGGCCGACGAATTTTTAAGTGAGCTGCGCATTGAGCGCCGTTATCAGCGAGACGTTTACTAATGAGCGATAAACACCCTGGACCGCTGGTTGTAGAAGGCAAATTAACCGACGCCGAGCGTCTGAAGAAGCAGAGCAACTATCTGCGCGGCACCATTAAAGAAGATCTGGAAGAGGGTCTGACCGGTGGATTTACCGGCGATAACTTCCTGCTGATCCGTTTCCACGGCATGTACCAGCAGGACGATCGCGACATCCGTGCCGAGCGTGCTGAGCAGAAGCTGGAGCCGCGCCACGCCATGATGCTGCGCTGCCGTCTGCCGGGCGGGATCATTACGCCGACCCAGTGGCTGGCTATCGACAGATTTGCTACCGACAAAACCCTTTATGGCAGCATCCGTCTGACCAACCGTCAGACCTTCCAGTTTCACGGCATTCTGAAAAAGAACGTGAAGCCGACGCATCAGATGCTGCACGAAGTGGGGCTGGACGCGCTGGCGACCGCCAACGACGTCAACCGTAACGTGCTCTGCACCTCGAACCCGGTTGAGTCGGAACTGCATCAGGAAGCGTATGAGTGGGCGAAGAAGCTCTCTGAGCATCTGCTGCCGCGCACCCGTGCCTATGCCGAGATCTGGTGGGATAAGGAAAAGATCGCGACCACCGATGAAGAGCCGATCCTCGGTGAAACCTATCTGCCGCGTAAGTTCAAAACGACGGTGGTGATCCCGCCGCACAACGACGTGGATCTGCACGCCAACGACCTGAACTTCGTGGCGATCGCTGAAAATGGCAAGCTGGTGGGCTTTAACCTGCTGGTAGGCGGCGGCCTGTCGATCGAGCACGGCAACAAAGCGACCTACGCACGCACCGCCAGCGAGTTTGGCTACTTCCCGGTGGATAAGATCCTCGACGTGGCTGAAGCGGTTGTCACCACCCAGCGCGACTGGGGTAACCGTACCGACCGTAAAAACGCCAAAACCAAGTACACCCTGGAGCGCGTGGGCGTCGAGACCTTTAAGGCGGAAGTGGAAAAACGTGCCGGTGTGACCTTTGAGCCGATCCGCCCGTATGAATTCACCACCCGTGGCGATCGCATTGGCTGGATTAAAGGCATCGACAATAAATGGCACCTGACGCTGTTTATCGAGAATGGTCGCCTGCTCGACTATCCGGGCCGTCCGCTGAAGAGCGGCATTGCCGAAATTGCGAAAGTTCATCAGGGCGATTTCCGCCTGACCGCCAACCAGAACCTGATTGTGGCGGGCGTGCCGGAGAGCGAGAAAGCGAAGATTGAAGCGATCGCCCGTGAACATGGTCTGATGGATCACGTCACGCCGCAGCGCGAAAACTCGATGGCCTGCGTGGCCTTCCCGACCTGTCCGCTGGCGATGGCGGAAGCAGAACGCTTCCTGCCCGCCTTCGTGACCAAAGTCGAGGGCATCATGCATGCGCACGGCGTCGGTGATGAGCACATAGTGTTACGCGTTACCGGTTGTCCGAACGGTTGTGGTCGTGCCATGCTGGCAGAGCTGGGTCTGGTGGGTAAAGCGCCAGGCCGCTATAACCTGCATCTGGGCGGAAACCGCACCGGAACGCGTATTCCCCGCATGTACCGTGAGAACATTAACGAAAGCGAAATTCTCGCCACCATTGATGAGCTGGTGGGACGCTGGGCCACCGAGCGCCAGGCCGCAGAAGGCTTTGGTGACTTCACCATCCGCGCGGGCATTGTCGCGCCGGTGCTGGACCCGGCACGCGACTTTTGGGAGGAGGCAAAATGAGTCATCCTGACCTCGCAGCACTGAATGAGATGTCCAAAGTCCAGCGTGCAATGGCGCTGGCAGCGACCAATGCGCAGCTGGAGAAGGCGTCAGCAGAAGAGCGGGTCAGCTGGGCGCTGGAGCATCTGCCGGGCGCCTATGTGCTCTCCTCCAGCTTCGGTATTCAGGCCGCGGTGTCGCTGCACCTGGTGACGCGTCAGCAGCCCGATATTCCGGTGATCCTGACCGACACCGGCTATCTCTTCCCGGAGACTTATCGTTTTATTGATGAGCTGGCAGACCAGCTCAATCTCAACCTCAAAGTGTTCCGCGCCGAAACCTCCCCGGCCTGGCAGGAAGCGCGCTACGGCAAACTGTGGGAGCAGGGCGTCGAGGGGATTGAGAAGTATAACGAGATTAACAAAGTCGAACCGATGAACCGCGCGCTGGAAACCCTGGGCGCGCAGACCTGGTTTGCCGGTTTGCGCCGCGATCAGTCGGGCAGCCGGGCGAATCTGCCGGTGCTGGGCGTGCAGCGCGGCGTCTTTAAGGTGCTGCCGATTATCGACTGGGATAACCGGAAGATTCATCAGTATCTGGAACAGCACAAGCTGAAATACCATCCGCTGTGGGATGAGGGCTATCTCTCGGTGGGCGATACCCACACCACCCGCAAGTGGGAGCCGGGTATGGCAGAAGAAGAGACCCGCTTCTTCGGTCTCAAGCGTGAGTGCGGCCTGCACGAAGGCTGAATCCCGCGCCTCTTCTCTCCCCCCTGGCTGGCGGGAGAGAAGGGCGTCACTGCCCGGTCTCAGACGCCGGTTAAGCCACTGAAGGCTTCCGCTGCCCGCGTGACATTCACCTTTGTCACCTCATACTGCGCCACGGCGACAAAAGGATCTTCCGCTAAGATCGCCTCCAGCCGTTCACGCTCAATATCCCTCACCAGCAGCATGCCGCCGGTGCGCGGATCTTTACGTCCCGCCGCAATAAAAATGTCCGCGTCAAAATAGCGATTGAGCCAGTCGATATGGCCAGCCAGCAGGGTTTCAACTTCCTCTACCGGACGAATGTAATTCAGAAAGACGACGTACATGTCAGATCCTCACACGTTGGGATTGGTCAGTTCTCTGAGCAGCGGCAGCAGCACGCTGACACTGTCATGGGTTCGCCGGGCTATCTGACCCGGCAGCCAGCGGTCAAGGTAGTTCAGATTATCCAGGTCAGTCTGATGGCGGGTGACGCCATCGGGAAAGTGGCGGCTGCGGTGACGCTGCAGCGCGCCATCTTTATTCCCCAGCGTCCAGTTACTGGCGGTCACATCCAGCAGCGGAAAGCCCGCCCTGTCAAAGGCATTCAGCCCGCTGACATCTTTGCGGGTCAGCTGATGACTGGCGGCGGGAATGCCGAGCTGGCGGGCCAGCAGCAGCGCCCGATCGCTGGTCTGCTTGCGTACCGCCCGGGGCGTATTCATGCCGCTGTTGAAATAGAGGTGGTCGCCGGTGATAAGGCTGTTGAGATCGATGACCAGCAGGGTGTTCTTCTTCTCACGCGCGCTCATCCGCTCCACGTAGTCATCCATGCCGTGCAGATCGGCTTCTCCGGCGCTCAGCGCCACAAAGCGGACGCCATAGTGCAGCGGTTTCTGACTCAGCTGCTGCGCCAGTTCCAGCATCACGCCCAGCCCTGAGGCGTTATCATCCACCCCCTGCAGACGCAGGCCGCCCAGATTGCGGTGAACCTGGGCACTGTTCAGCGGCGTCCAGGTATCCAGATGGGCCACGATCAGGATCTCCTGCGGCACGCTGCCGGCGCGTGCGGCAATGACCGAGGTGGCGGTCAGCTTGTGCCAGCGCCGCGAGCCATCCTCTTCCTGCCAGTTGTAACCGGTGTTGAACTGGCGGGTATTGGTCTGATAACCCAGCGCGGTAAATTGCTGCTGCAGATAGTCAGCCGCCATCAGCTCTGCCGGGCTGCCGCTCATCCGGCCCGGGAAAAAGGTGGCGATGTGCCGGACCTGCTGCTCAGCAAACTGGCCGGGCGGCGTGGCCAGTGCCAGCGGGGAGAGGAGTGCGCCAGACAAAAGAGTGGCAACCCTCAGACGGAGGGAACAAAACATAGTGCATCCTTTTTTTATTTGTCCGGAGCGGGCCTGTACAGGGGCCAGGGCCGCTCATGCCGGGCGTATTATACGCTTTTTGTTCCGCAATCCTGTTAGTGGAATCGGGCGCTGTCGCCTCCGGCACAGAGAGGCAGACCTTTGCGCTGGCACTTATCTGCTTTTGCAGCGCAGCAGGTGCGGAGGAATCTGTGAGCCTGTTCACGAAAAAGCCATTACATTTCATCTGTTAAGATCAAATTGTTCTGTGCTTTGCGTCACCGTTATTCCATTCGGTAACTACTCATTCCAATTCGTAATTTCATCTGGATAAACTCAGCGACGTATAGTCCCGTTAATACAAAGTTAAAACATCAGGGTTAACGTGGACTATTTGCCTCTTTTTGCCGATCTCTCTGGCCGCCCGGTTCTGGTTGTCGGCGGTGGAGATATTGCGGCGCGAAAAATTGAACTGCTGCGTCGCGCGCGCGCGCGTGTTCAGATCGCCTCTCGTGAACTCTGCCCGGAGCTGCAGGAACTGCTGGATAAGCAGGAGCTGGAGTGGGTGGCGACCGAATTTGATCCGTCCCAGCTGGATGGCGTTTTCCTGGTGATTGCTGCCACCGACGATAACCATCTCAACACCCAGGTTTTTGAAGCCGCTAACGCGCGGCATAAGCTGGTTAACGTGGTCGACGACCAGCCAAAATGCACCTTCATCTTCCCGTCGATTGTTGACCGCTCACCGCTGGTAGTAGCGATCTCCTCCAGCGGCACCGCGCCGGTACTGGCACGCATGCTGCGCGAAAAAATCGAAACGCTGCTGCCCGCCAGTCTGGGTCAGATGGCGGAGGTAGCCGGGCTGTGGCGCGATAAGGTCAAACAGCGCTTCAGCCGCATGTCCGATCGTCGGCGTTTCTGGGAGCGGGCCTTCGACGGTCTGTTCGCCAGTCAGATGTCCGCCGGTAACGTCGAAGAGGCGAAACGCACCCTGGATCGTGAACTGCTGGAAGAGCCAACCCGTCAGGGCGAGATCTTTCTGGTCGGTGCCGGGCCGGGCGACAGCGGCCTGCTGACGCTGCGTGGCCTGCAGGTAATGCAGTTAGCCGATGTGGTGCTCTATGACCATCTGGTCAGCGAAGAGGTGCTGGACCTGGTGCGTCGTGACGCCGACCGCATCTGCGTCGGTAAACGCGCCAGCGCGCATACGTTGCCGCAGGAAGAGATTAATCAGTTGCTGGTTTCACTGGCGCTGAAAGGTAAGCGCGTTGTCCGCCTCAAGGGCGGCGATCCCTTTATCTTTGGCCGCGGCGGCGAAGAGCTGCAGGCGGCACAGCAGGCGGGCGTGCCGTTCCAGGTGGTGCCGGGCGTCACCGCGGCTGCCGGTGCGACGGCCTATGCCGGGATTCCGCTGACCCACCGCGACTATGCCCAGAGCGTGATGTTTATTACCGGTCACTGCCGTCCCGATGGCGATGATATTGACTGGCCATCGCTGGCGCGTGCGCGTCAGACGCTGGCGATCTACATGGGCACGGTTAAAGCGGCTGCTATCAGCGCGGCGCTGATTCAGCATGGTCGTGCACCATCAACGCCGGTGGCGGTGATCAGTCGCGGCACCCGTCAGGATCAGCAGGTGCTGACCGGCACCTTAGAACACCTTGAGGCGCTGGCCGCCTCGGCACCTACTCCGGCGCTGCTGGTGATCGGAGAGGTGGTTAATCTGCACGGGCAACTCGCCTGGTTTAAACATTCAGCACAGCAGGGGGCTCGCGAGTCCGCCGTTGTCAATCTGGCTTGAGGGAAAATCATGGACCAAAAACGACTCACTCATCTGCGTCAGCTGGAGGCGGAGAGCATCCATATCATTCGCGAAGTGGCTGCAGAGTTCAGCAACCCGGTGATGATGTACTCCATCGGCAAAGACTCTTCGGTCATGCTGCACCTGGCACGCAAAGCGTTCTATCCGGGCACGCTGCCGTTTCCGTTGCTGCATGTGGACACCGGCTGGAAATTCCGCGAGATGTATGAATTCCGTGACCGCACCGTGAAAGCGATGGGTGCCGAGCTGATCGTTCACCGCAACCCGGAAGGGGTGGCGATGGGCATTAACCCGTTTGTCCACGGCAGCGCCAAACACACCGATATCATGAAAACGGAAGGGCTGAAGCAGGCGCTGGACAAATATGGTTTTGACGCGGCCTTCGGCGGCGCACGTCGCGATGAAGAGAAGTCGCGCGCCAAAGAGCGTATCTACTCGTTCCGTGACCGCTTCCATCGCTGGGACCCGAAAAACCAGCGCCCTGAGCTGTGGCACAACTACAACGGTCAGATCAACAAGGGCGAAAGCATCCGCGTTTTCCCACTGTCGAACTGGACCGAACTGGATATCTGGCAGTACATCTTCCTGGAAAACATCGAGATCGTGCCGCTCTATCTCGCCGCCCCGCGTCCGGTGCTGGAGCGTGACGGCATGCTGATGATGATTGATGACGATCGTATCAATCTGCAGCCGGGTGAAGAGATCACCCAGCGGATGGTCCGTTTCCGTACCCTCGGCTGCTGGCCGCTGACCGGTGCAGTAGAGTCCGAAGCGCAGACGCTGCCGGAGATCATCGAAGAGATGCTGGTGTCCACCACCAGTGAGCGTCAGGGCCGCATGATCGACCGCGACCAGTCCGGTTCGATGGAACTGAAAAAACGCCAGGGTTATTTCTAAGGAGACGCCAGATGAATACCGTAATTGCACAACAGATTGCCGACCAGGGCGGCGTTGAAGCCTGGCTGACCGCTCAGCAACACAAGAGCCTGCTGCGTTTTCTGACCTGCGGCAGCGTGGACGATGGAAAAAGTACCCTGATTGGGCGTCTGCTGCACGACACCCGTCAGATCTATGAAGACCAGCTCTCTTCACTGCACAACGACAGCAAACGTCACGGCACCCAGGGCGAGAAGCTCGATCTGGCGCTGCTGGTAGACGGTCTGCAGGCGGAGCGTGAGCAGGGCATTACCATCGACGTGGCCTACCGCTACTTCTCGACCGAAAAGCGTAAATTCATTATTGCCGACACGCCGGGCCATGAGCAGTACACCCGCAACATGGCGACCGGGGCGTCTACCTGCGACCTGGCGATCCTGCTGATCGACGCGCGAAAAGGCGTGCTGGATCAGACCCGTCGTCACAGCTTTATCTCAACGCTGCTGGGCATTAAAAACCTGGTGGTGGCGATCAACAAGATGGATCTGGTGGACTACAGTCAGGATCGCTTCGAGGCGATCAAACAGGATTATCTCGATTTCGCCGCCCAGCTGCCGGACGATCTCGACATCCGCTTTGTGCCGATGTCGGCGCTGGAAGGGGACAACGTTGCGACGGCCAGCCAGACCATGCCGTGGTACACCGGCCCGACGCTGCTGGACGTGCTGGAGACCGTGGAGCTGAAGCGCGTTGTCGACCATCAGCCGATGCGTTTCCCGGTGCAGTATGTGAACCGTCCTAACCTCGATTTCCGTGGCTATGCCGGTACCCTGGCGTCAGGCAGCGTGCAGGTAGGACAGCGCGTTAAAGTGCTGCCGTCTGGCGTGGAGTCGACGATTGCCCGCATTGTGACCTTTGATGGCGATCTGCAGGACGCGGGAGCAGGGGAGGCGATTACCCTGGTGCTGCAGGATGAGATTGATATCAGCCGTGGCGATCTGCTGGTGGACGCCAGCGAAACGCTGACGGCGGTGCAGTCGGCCAGCGTAGACGTGGTGTGGATGGCGGAGCAGCCGCTGCAGGCGGGTCAGAGCTACGATCTGAAAATCGCCGGTAAGAAAACCCGTGGCCGGGTCGAAAAGGTGCTGCATCAGGTCGACATCAACTCGCTGGCGACCCATCAGGTCGATGCGCTGCCGCTGAACGGAATCGGCCGCATTGAGATCGTCTTCAATGAACCGATGGTGCTCGACAGCTATCAGCAGAACCCGGTGACCGGCGGCATGATCTTTATCGATCGCCTGAGCAACGTCACGGTCGGGGCGGGCATGATCCATCAGCCCAACCAGGATGTGCCGGTCAATACAGGTGAGTTCAGCGCCTTTGAGCTGGAACTGAATGCGCTGGTGCGCCGTCACTTCCCACACTGGAACGCGCGCGATCTGCTGGGCGGTCAATAATGGCGCAGCACGACGACAACGTGGTGTGGCATGACCATCCGGTCACCCGCGCGGCACGCGAACAGCAGCACGGCCATCAGGGCGTGGTGCTGTGGTTCACCGGGCTGTCGGGCTCGGGGAAATCCACGGTCGCCGGTGCGCTGGAGCAGGCGCTGCACCGCATCGGTGTCAGCACCTATCTGCTGGATGGGGATAATGTGCGTCACGGCCTGTGCCGTGACCTCGGTTTCAGCGATGGCGACCGCAAAGAGAATATCCGTCGGGTCGGCGAAGTGGCGAAACTGATGGTGGATGCCGGATTAGTGGTGCTCACCGCCTTTATTTCACCGCATCGCGCCGAGCGGCAGATGGTGCGCGATCTGCTGGAACCGGGACAGTTTATCGAGGTGTTTGTCGATACGCCGTTAGCGGTGTGTGAGGCGCGCGATCCTAAAGGGTTATACCGCAAAGCCCGGGCCGGAGAACTGCGAAACTTCACCGGTATCGACAGCGTTTATGAAGCCCCGGAGAGCCCGGAAATTCAGCTGGATGGCGAACAATTGGTTACAAAACTGGCCGCCCAATTGTTAGACCTGCTGCGTGACCGCGATATCATCAGATCCTGAAGAGACAGCGGCAAATCGTCTCTGATTTGCCGCCCTCGCACCAACAGGATGCCTATGCAGAACATAACCCCACTGCTCGCTCGTAAAGATGACACTGCCCCGGATGAGCCGCGCTCATTGCTGCCGGGCTGCGTGATCGGCTTTCTCGCTTACTGGTGTGCGCTGGCGATCCCGTTCCTGCTGTTCGGCTCTAACACGCTGTTTTTCTTTCTGTATACCTGGCCATTCTTTCTGGCGCTGCTGCCGGTTGCGGTGGTCGCCGGTATTGCCCTGAATACCCTGCTCAGCGGACAGTGGCTCTGGACCGCACTCGCCACCGTGATTCTGGTGGTCTCCCTCTTCTGGTTAATGTTCTCTTTTCTCTCCGGCTGGTAAGCGCTGATGCCCCTGCGCTGATGTGCAAACGCATCGGCCGGTTACAAATCTTTTCCCCCTGGAATCGCTGCTGATTCATATTTTGTGCAGACGCGCGGCAAAGCGCGCCATTTTCTCCGCTGGTGTGGAGTCCTGTGCAAAGTTATGGGATGATTGGGCCGTTTTTAGGGGGCGGGATGGGAAAACTGACGTTACTGTTACTGGTGCTGCTCGGCTGGCTGCAATATTCATTGTGGCTGGGGAAAAATGGCATCCACGACTATACGCGCGTCAATGATGATGTCGCGGTGCAACAGGCTAACAATGCCAAACTGAAATCGCGCAACGATCAGCTGTTTGCCGAAATTGATGACCTCAATGGCGGCTCGGAAGCGATCGAGGAGCGTGCACGCAATGAGCTGGGCATGATTAAGCCCGGTGAGACCTTCTATCGTCTGGTGCCTGACCAGAACAAACGCAACGCGCAACAATCAGCGCAAAACCAACAACGATAAAACATGAATACTCTGGCCTCCCTTGCGGATGTGATTGCCGTGGTGCCCGCGGCCGGGATCGGCAGCCGCATGCAGGCAACCTGTCCTAAGCAGTATCTGACGATTGGTCAGCTCACCCTTCTGGAACACAGCATTGCACGTCTGTTTTCCCATCCTGCCATTAAACAGGTTATTGTCGCCCTCAGTCCCGACGATCAGCACTTCGCCTCACTGCCGCTGGCGCGCGATCCGCGCGTGCTCAGGGTTACCGGCGGAGAAACCCGCGCCGAATCGGTGCTGGCTGGCCTGCAGGCCGCGCAGGGTGCCGCGTGGGTTCTGGTTCACGATGCTGCCCGTCCCTGTCTGCATCCCGACGACCTGCAGCAGCTGCTCAACGTGCGCGAACAGAGCCACGTCGGCGGGATTCTGGCCGCACCGGTGCGCGACACCATGAAGCGGGGCGAGCCGGGCAAAGCCGCGGTGGCCCACACGGTAGAGCGTGACGATCTCTGGCACGCCTTAACCCCCCAGTTTTTCCCGCATGCGCTGCTGACAGCCTGCCTGACGCGGGCACTGACCGAGGGCGCAACCATTACGGATGAGGCCTCGGCGCTGGAGTATTGCGGCTACCATCCGCTGCTGGTCAGCGGACGCAGTGATAACATCAAAGTCACCCGGCCAGAAGATCTGGCGCTGGCGGCTTTTTATCTGAGTCAGATTCAATTAAAGGAGAGCGCATGATGCGTATCGGTCACGGTTTTGACGTTCACGCCTTTGGCGGAGAGGGTCCGTTAGTGATTGGCGGTGTGCGGATCCCGTTTGAGCAGGGGTTTATTGCCCATTCCGATGGTGATGTGGCGCTGCATGCGCTGACGGACGCGCTGCTGGGCGCGGTCGCCATGGGCGATATTGGCAAGCTGTTTCCGGATACCGATCCCGCGTTTAAAGGCGCGGACAGCCGCGGCCTGCTGCGCGAGGCCTGGCGTCGTATCGAAGCCAAAGGCTATCGCATCGGTAACGTGGATGTCACCCTGATTGCCCAGGCGCCGAAAATGCTGCCGCATGTGCCGCAGATGCGCATCAACATCGCGGAAGATCTGGGATGTCACATGGATGCGGTCAATGTCAAAGCCACCACGACCGAAAAGCTGGGCTTTACCGGGCGCGGTGAAGGGATCGCCTGCGAAGCGGTGGCCCTGCTGCTGAAAGCCGACACTCAATGACGCTTCACTATCTGCACGGCACGCCCGCTGCCACCGGCGTCATCAAGGCCAGCCCGGAAGATTTTGTGGTGGTTGAAGATCTCGGTTATGGCCCGGATGGGGAAGGTGAGCATCTGCTGGTGCGCATCCGTAAAGTGGGCGCGAATACCCGCTTCGTGGCGGAGGCGCTGGCGAAATATCTCGGTGTGCATCAGCGTGACATGAGCTATGCCGGGATGAAGGATCGCCATGCCGTGACGGAGCAGACGCTCTGTTTCCGTCTGCCGGGGAATGCGATGCCCGATCTGCGCGGCTTTGCGCTGGAGGGGGTAGAGATCCTGCAGGCGGTACGCCACAAGCGCAAGCTGCGCACCGGCGCGCTGGCCGGAAATGCGTTCCGGCTGGTCATCCGCCAGATCAGTGACCGTGAGGCGGTTGAGACGCGCCTGACGCAGATTCGTGACGCGGGCGTGCCGAACTATTTCGGTGAGCAGCGTTTCGGGCGCGGCGGCAATAACCTGGTGATCGCAGAGAAGTGGGCGCGTAACGAGATTATCCTGCGCGATCGCAACAAGCGCAGCCTGATGCTCTCTGCCGCGCGCAGTGCGCTGTTTAATCAGGTGACCAGTGCGCGTCTGGCGCAGCAGGGTGGCCTGAGTCAGGTCCTTAACGGCGATGCCCTGCAGCTGACCGGGCGAGGCAGCTGGTTTGTTGCGCAGCCGGATGAGCTGGAAGCGTGCCAGCGCCGGGTTGAACAGCATGAACTGCGCATCACCGCGCCGCTGCCGGGGCGGGGCGAGCCGGGTCCGCAGGCGGATGCGCTGGCTTTTGAAGAGCAGGTGCTGGCTGGCGAAACCCTGCTGACCGGCCTGATTGAGCGCGAGCGGGTGGATGCCGCACGCCGTGCCATGCTGGTCGTGCCGCGCGATCTGCGCTGGAGCTGGTGGGATGAGGTGACGCTGGAGCTGACGTTCTGGCTGCCCGCAGGCAGCTTCGCCACCAGCGTCGTCAGAGAACTGCTGGTTCAGGCCGACGCGTCCGATCAGATTGATGAGTAATCTTCGCCGCAACCTGACCCGCTGTGTGGGGAATGTTGCGGCAACCCCCCTCTGCTGTGTGATTTACGCCTACCACTTCCTTGCGTGCCTCGCTAGAATGCAAAAATCGCCGCCCATTCCTCACCTGTTGCCATGCCGTTCAGACAGGTTCAGTCGCGGCGACCAGTCGAATAAAAAAAGGTCAGAACGAAATGCGGATATTGCTCAGCAACGATGACGGCATTCATGCGCCAGGTATTCAGACTCTGGCGAAAGCCCTGCGGCAGATTGCTGACGTGCAGGTGGTTGCCCCCGATCGTAACCGAAGCGGTGCGTCAAACTCGCTCACCCTGGAAACGCCCCTGCGAACGTTCACCCATGAAAACGGCGATATCGCGGTGCAGATGGGTACCCCGACCGACTGTGTCTATCTGGGGGTGAATGCCCTGATGCAGCCGCGGCCCGATATTGTGGTGTCAGGCATCAATGCCGGTCCCAACCTGGGGGATGATGTGATTTACTCCGGTACGGTCGCGGCGGCGATGGAGGGGAGACACCTGGGCTTACCGGCGATCGCCGTTTCGCTCAATGGTCATCAGCACTATGAGACAGCCGCGGCGGTGACCTGTGCGCTTCTCCGGGCGCTGACGCATGAGCCGCTGCGCACCGGTCGCATTCTCAATATCAACGTGCCCGATCTGCCGCTCTCCGAACTCCGGGGCATTCGCGTGACGCGCTGTGGCAGCCGCCATCCGGCCGATCAGGTGATTGCGCAGCAGGACCCGCGCGGCAATACCCTCTACTGGATTGGCCCGCCGGGTGAAAAACTGGATGCCGGGCCGGATACGGACTTCGCCGCCGTGGATCAGGGTTATGTCTCTGTCACCGCGCTGCACGTCGATTTAACGGCGCACAGTGCACAGGAGGTGCTCAGCGACTGGCTGGCGAAAGCTGAGGTGAATCTGGCATGGTGAATCGGCGTATTGAGACGTTGCTGTCACAACTGCGTCAGCAGGGCATCCATGACGAAAACCTGCTGAAAGCCATCAGCGAGGTGCCACGCGAACGCTTTATCGATGAGGCGTTCGAGCACAAGGCCTGGGACAATGTCGCCCTGCCTATCGGCTCCGGTCAGACCATCTCACAGCCTTACATGGTAGCGCGGATGACCGCGCTGCTCGGGCTGAATCCCCATTCGCGGGTGCTGGAAATCGGCACCGGTTCGGGTTATCAGACCGCCATTCTGGCCCACCTGGTTGATCACGTCTATTCCGTGGAGCGGATTAAAGGGCTGCAGTGGCAGGCCAAGCGCCGGCTGAAACAGCTCGATCTGCACAATGTCTCCACCCGCCATGGCGACGGCTGGCAGGGCTGGCCATCCCGAGGCCCGTTCGATGCGATTATCGTCACGGCGGCCCCGCCGGAAATTCCGATTGCGCTGATAGCGCAGCTGGCAGAAGGCGGCATTATGGTGCTGCCGGTGGGGGAAGATCAGCAGGTACTGAAACGGCTGCGTCGTCAGGGAAAAGAGGTGACGGAAGAGACCATCGAGCCGGTGCGTTTTGTTCCGCTGGTGCAGGGCGACCTGGCCTGACCCTCTACGTATTTCTTCACAACTGTTTCATGGCACCACGTACCTGATGTTGTTACTATCCGGTTTACCTAACGAAAACACAGCTTTTATCGCGTCACGCAGAGCATTCTGCTGGCAGATACAGTGAAACAGATAGATTAGAGTTGCCATCACGGGGGATTAATGAGCACGGGAAGCACACTTTTTCAGTTACGCCGTCTGGCGGCGCTTTCACTGGTAGGTTTCTGGCTGGCAGGCTGCAGCTCCAGCGACAACTCGCAGGCGCCCATCAGTCGCGTGGGCGACAATGGCGGCATGAACAGCAGCCCGTCTGACACAGGCATGGTTTCGGGCGGCGTACCTGCCACACCTGCCCAGGGACAAATGTTAAGCACAAATTCAGGATCTGCTCCCCGCAGCGGTGGAATGATTAGTACCAGCGATAATGTTGAGACACAAAATGGCCGGATTGTGTACAACCGCAGTTATCAGAATATTCCAAAGGGTAGTTACTCCGGTGAAACATATACCGTTAAGCGCGGTGACACATTGTTTTACATTGCCTGGATTACCGGCAACGACTTCCGCGATTTAGCCCAGCGCAACAACGTTCCGGCGCCCTATAGCCTGAATGTGGGGCAAACGCTGCAGATTGGAAATGGGTCAGGTCAGCCGATTACGGGCGGAAATCCCATTACCGTTGCTGATGCAACGCAGGGCGGTGTCCCGGCGTCGCCACAAATTAAAGCGCCTGTTGTTGCACAGCAACCTGTTATTACGTATTCTGATGATTCGGGTAATTCGGGTGGCAGCAAATTGTTGCCTTCGAAAGGAGCAAATGTTGCAACGACAACAGCTCCAGTCGTTACCGCCCCCCCAACGGTGAGCAGTACCACCAACAGTTCAACGCCGGTCGGAAGCTGGCGCTGGCCGACCGATGGGAAGATTATCGATAACTTCTCTGCCGCCGAAGGTGGCAATAAAGGGATCGATATCGCCGGAACGCGCGGACAATCTGTCGTTTCCACCGCATCAGGACGCGTGGTTTACGCAGGTAACGCACTCCGGGGGTACGGTAATTTAATCATCATTAAACACAACGATGATTACCTGAGTGCCTACGCCCACAACGATACAATGCTGGTTCGGGAACAACAGGAAGTTAAGGCGGGGCAGAAGATCGCTACCATGGGTAGCACCGGAACCAGTTCAGTCAGATTACATTTTGAAATTCGTTACAAGGGGAAATCCGTAAACCCGTTGCGTTATTTACCGCAGCGATAATCCGGCAGAACAGACCCTTTTTATGTTCTGCCCTGGAATCACGGGTAGGAGCCGCTTATGAGCCAGAATACGCTGAAAGTAAACGAGTTACATGAGAACGCGGAATTCGATGAGAACGGAGCTGAAATTTTTGACGAGAAAGCACTCGTTGAAAACGAAGCCAGTGATAGCGACGTAGCGGAAGAAGAGTTGCTATCACAGGGTGCGACGCAGCGTGTTTTAGATGCGACGCAGCTCTATCTTGGGGAGATTGGCTATTCTCCGTTGTTAACGGCAGAGGAAGAAGTTTTCTTCGCTCGCCGTGCATTGCGGGGTGATATTCCTTCCCGTCGCCGTATGATCGAAAGTAACTTACGCCTGGTGGTGAAAATCGCCCGTCGTTACAGCAATCGTGGTTTAGCCCTGCTGGACCTGATTGAAGAAGGTAACCTCGGCCTGATTCGCGCCGTTGAGAAATTTGACCCGGAGCGCGGGTTCCGTTTCTCAACGTACGCCACCTGGTGGATTCGTCAGACCATTGAACGGGCGATCATGAATCAAACCCGTACTATCCGTCTGCCGATTCACATTGTTAAAGAACTGAACGTTTATCTGCGTACTGCGCGTGAACTGTCCCACAAGCTCGACCATGAGCCGAGTGCGGAAGAGATCGCGGAGCAGCTTGATAAACCGGTTGATGACGTAAGCCGTATGTTGCGTCTCAACGAACGCATTACCTCGGTTGACACGCCATTAGGCGGGGATTCTGAAAAAGCGCTGCTGGATATTCTGGCCGATGAGAAAGACAACGGCCCGGAAGACACCACGCAGGACGATGACATGAAACAAAGCATCGTCAAATGGCTGTTCGAACTGAACGCCAAGCAGCGTGAAGTGCTGGCACGTCGTTTCGGCCTGTTGGGCTATGAAGCGGCAACGCTTGAGGATGTCGGCCGTGAAATCGGCTTAACCCGTGAGCGTGTCCGTCAGATTCAGGTTGAAGGTTTGCGCCGTCTGCGCGAAATCCTGCAGGCGCAGGGCCTCAACATTGAAGCACTGTTTCGTGAATAATTGATCTGAGCATGAATGCGAAAAGCGGTGGTGAAAACCACCGCTTTTTTTATGCCTGCAGAAAAGGTCAGGCAGAAACGTAGCGGGCCGGTCCGCGCTTTCACGCGGCACGGCGACCCTTCAGACCAGCGACTTAAGGCGATAGATCCAGTCGAGCGCCTGACGCGGCGTCAGCGTATCCGGGTCCAGCGCCTCCAGGGCTTCTACCGCCGGTGAGGTCTCTTCAACCAGCAGCGGCAGCTGAGAACCATCGACCGTCGATGAGGCGGAGTGACTGGAGACGGTCTCCAGCTCTTTCAGCTTGCTGCGCGCGCGCCTGATGACCTCTTTGGGCACCCCCGCCAGCGCTGCCACGGCCAGACCATAGCTCTTGCTGGCGGCCCCCTCCTGCACGCTGTGCATAAAGGCGATGGTGTCACCGTGCTCCACCGCGTCCAGGTGAACGTTGACCACGCCCTCCATTTTCTCCGGCAGGGTGGTCAGCTCGAAGTAATGGGTCGCGAACAGCGTCATCGCCTTGATGCGGTTGGCCAGGTTTTCGGCACAGGCCCAGGCCAGCGATAAGCCGTCGTAGGTGGAGGTACCGCGTCCAATCTCATCCATCAGCACCAGACTGTTTTCGGTGGCGTTGTGCAGGATATTGGCGGTTTCGGTCATCTCCACCATAAAGGTCGAGCGTCCGGAAGCGAGATCGTCAGCGGCACCGACGCGGGTGAAAATGCGATCCAGCGGGCCAATCAGCGTCTCATCGGCGGGAACAAAACTGCCAATCCACGCCATTAGCGCAATCAGCGCCGCCTGACGCATATAGGTACTTTTACCACCCATGTTCGGACCGGTAATGATCAGCATTCTGCGCTGAGGGGCCAGGGAAAGCGGGTTCGCAATAAACGGCTCTTTCAGCACCTGCTCGACTACCGGATGACGACCGCCGCTGATTTTGATCCCGGCTTTATCCTGCAACACCGGCCGGCAGTAGTTCAGCGTCCAGGCGCGCTCGGCCAGATTGCTCAGCACATCCAGCTCTGCCAGCGCCGCGGCACTCAGCTGCAACGCTTCAAGATGCGGCAGCAGCTGATCGAACAGCGCCTCATAGAGGCTTTTTTCCAGCGACAGCGCTTTCCCCTTCGAGGTCAGTACCTTGTCTTCGTACTCCTTCAGCTCCGGGATGATGTAGCGTTCCGCATTTTTCAGCGTCTGACGACGGACATAGTGCATCGGCACCTGATGGCTCTGCGCGCGGCTCACCTGGATGAAGTAGCCGTGTACGCCGTTAAAGCCAACCTTGAGGGTATCCAGTCCCAGCTTCTCGCGTTCGCGAATCTCCAGCCTGTCGAGATAGTCCGTTGCACCATCGGCCAGCGCACGCCACTCATCCAGCTCGGCGTTGTAACCGGGGGCAATCACGCCGCCGTCGCGGATCAGCACCGGCGGGGAGTCGATGATCGCCTGCTCCAGCAGCTCACGCAGCGCGGCGAACTCGCCCATCTGGGTGCGCAGCTTCTGCAGCTGTGGCGCTTCAACATCGGCCAGCAGCTGGTTAAGCTCCGGCAGCTGCTGAAAAGCGTGCCGCATGCGGGCCAGATCGCGCGGGCGGGCGGTACGCAGCGCCAGGCGGGCCAGGATTCGTTCCAGATCGCCGACCTGACGCAACACCGGCTGAAGCACCTCACTGAGAGGCTGCAGTTCTGCAATCGACTCCTGACGCTGGGTGATCGTGCGCACGTCGCGCAGCGGCATATGCAGCCAGCGTTTGAGCATCCGGCTTCCCATCGGGGTGACCGTTTTGTCCAGCACGGCCGCCAGGGTGTTGTCGGTGCCGCCTGCCAGGTTCTGGGTGATCTCCAGATTACGGCGGGTGGCCGCATCCATAATGATGCTGTCCTGCTGCCGTTCCATGCTCAGCGAGCGGATGTGTGGCAGGGTAGTGCGCTGGGTATCTTTGGCATACTGCAGCAGACAGCCCGCCGCACTCAGTCCGAGCTGCGCATTCTCCACGCCAAACCCGTTAAGGTCACGGGTGCCGAACTGCAGATTGAGCTGCTGCCGGGCGGTGTCGATCTCAAACTCCCACAGCGGACGGCGGCGCAGGCCACGACGCTGATCGATCAGTGACATCGCCTGGAAATCTTCAGGGTAGAGCAGCTCGGCCGGGTTGGTGCGCTGCAGCTCTGCCGCCATAGTTTCGGCATCGGCAGGTTCGCTGAGGCGAAAACGGCCCGAGCTGATATCGAGCGTGGCGTAGCCAAATCCCCGCGGACTTTGCACAATCGCCGCCAGCAGGTTGTCGTGCCGCTCCTGTAACAGCGCCTCATCGCTGATGGTTCCCGGCGTAACGATACGCACCACTTTGCGCTCAACCGGACCTTTGCTCAGCGCCGGGTCACCGATCTGCTCGCAGATCGCCACGGATTCGCCCAGCTGCACCAGCTTAGCCAGATACCCCTCAACCGCATGATAGGGCACACCGGCCATCGGGATCGGTTCGCCTGCCGACGCGCCGCGTTTGGTCAGCGAAATCTCCAGCAGCTGTGAGGCACGTTTCGCGTCGTCATAAAACAGCTCGTAGAAGTCACCCATACGGTAAAACAGCAGAATGTCAGGGTGCTCGGCCTTGAGGCGCAGGTACTGCTGCATCATGGGCGTGTGAGAAGGAAAGTCCTTTTCGGTTGGCTCTTGCATAAGGTTTTAACTCATCTTTGATGCGGTAAATTTCTGGCGGTCAACGCCCATGAAACCGAAAGGGATTCCAGGCGCGCAGGATAATCAGATGATAACGAATAGGGCAGGGCATATGCCAGCCTGATGCGCAGACCGTGAACCTGACCGGACAGGAGGCATCCTGGCAAATGGCAGGGTGGCTGGCGACAGAAAAGTGTCACTTTTGCACTCTCTGATGTTCTGTTGCGAGGCGGCTCGCGATTTCTGACAGGATAGCGCACCGGGGGATTGCCGATCAGGCGGCTGCGCGCGGAGCGTGCGGTTCACCGGCAGGGTCGCGCGGATTAAAGGAAATCAGTCCGCCGTGCCCGCCTGAAAAAGAGACACAGGTCAAAGAAGCGGCACGCACATCTGCACCCGGCGGACAAAAGTGCTTGAATCAACGGGTTATATTTTCAGCGCGCAAAATTTACCCGGTGAAGTCCGGTCAGCATCACGCCGTCATAGCGGCGACCGGGAGAGTTTGCCGGGATGATGACGTCGCGCTCAGGATGGAACGGAAAGTCTGAATAAAGGCTTTAATGACCTTAATTATCAGGAGGATAAATGTCACTGACCCGTCGGCATTTCTTACACTCAGGCGCGGCGCTGGCTTTCGCTGCGACGTTTCCCGCTTTCGCAAACGTGCCTTACAGTTCGGGCGAGAAAAAACCTCAGCTGATTCCACCGCCAGGCAGCGTCGATTGCCATATGCATCTGTACGACAGCCGCTGTCCTGCCGTGCCTGGCACAAAACTGATGAACCCGGCGAACGCCTCACTGGAAGACTATCGGAAGCTTCAGCAGAGACTGGGCATCAACCGGATGGTGATTGTCACGCCCTCCCGCTACGGAACCGATAACAGCGTCCTGCTGAATGGCCTGGCGGCGAGCGGGGGAAATGCGCGCGGTGTGGTGGTGCTGGATTCGTCGGTCACCGATGATGAACTGCAGAAGCTGCATCAGGCGGGCGTCAGGGGGATCCGGTTCAATCTGCGTTACAGCGCGGTTAACCTCGATGATATGGAGAAGCTAGCAGCACGCGTGAATCCCCTGAGCTGGCATATTCAGGTGGTGACCTCTGGTAAACACTTAACCGAACTGGAAAGCCGGCTGCAAAAACTCCCGACCCCGGTGGTGATCGATCATATGGGGCACGTGCCGCAGCCGGAAGGCATTACGTCGCCGGTGTTGGCCACGCTGCAGCGGATGCTGGATGGCGGGAAAAGCTGGATAAAACTCTCCGGGGTTTATATCGACTCCTTAACCGGCGCGCCGGGCTATAACGATGTGATGCCGGTGGCCCGGAAACTGGTGCAGATTAACCCGGAACGGCTGCTGTGGGGCAGCGACTGGCCGCATCCGACCGAACCGGACAGCCATAAGCCGGACGATGCGGTGTTACTCGATCTGATGCAGGTCTGGGCGCCGGAGAGCCGGGATCAGCAGAGAATACTGCGTGATAACCCCGTTAAGCTCTATGACTTCTGACGCAGCATTTACAGGCAGCCAGGTCAGTTCAGCCCGTGCTGCAGCGCCCAGACCGCGGCTTCCAGCCGGGATTTAAGGTTCATCTTCTTCAGCAGATATTTGACGTGGACCTTAACGGTGCTTTCGCTGATGGTCAGCTTACGGGCGATCGCTTTGTTGGTCATCCCGTCGCTGATCAGCTGCAGGATTTCGCGTTCGCGTCGGGTCAGCTGCGTGATGTCACGCGGCCGGGCAGGCCGGGCGTCGCGCAGCCGGGTGACCAGTATCGGCGTTAACGCCTCGCTCAGCACGATCTGACCGGCTGCCGCCTGATGCAGGGCTTTCAGCAGCGCTTCCGGCTCCATATCTTTCAGCAGGTAGCCATCGGCGCCCCGCTGCAGTGCACTGACGACATCCTCTTCCTCATCCGACACGCTGAACACCACCACCCGCCCGGAGAGGGGGGCTTCGCGCAGTCGGGTCAGGGTATCCAGCCCATTCAGTCCCGGCATATTCAGATCCAGCAGGATCAGGTCAGGATCGTGCTGCTGCGCCAGCGCCACGCCCTGCGCACCGTTTCCCGCCTCGGCAACCACCTGCAGTCTCTCATCCAGCGCGATTAGCTGCTTCAGCCCGTTGCGCAGCATGGGGTGGTCGTCGATCAATAAAAGCGTAAATGTCTCTGCCGTCACCATGACTCCTGTTCCTGTCGCCGCTGCCCGTCCGGATCGGGCGTGGGCCTATCTTACCGGTGAGGCGGGGGCGCTATATACCCCCAAAGGACTACTCCTTTATTTCCATTTTTACCTCTTCCCGGCACGCCATTTTCAGTGCAGCCGATTAACCCTATGATTTGCAATGACTCTCTGCTGCCTCTCCGCTACTTATCCCGGCTGAGACAGGATGACCACGCCCGGATAACCTGCATTGCCGTTGATTTGTATCAAGCAAGCGGGCAGGGCGGATACGCAGGATATGCCCCATTATTCTTCTGCTGATGAGAGAGTCATGACCCAATCTGCCCCTTTGCAAACCCCGACGCGCGGCGCACCGATCCAGGAGTGGCAACCGGAAAATGCGGCCTTCTGGCAGGCGCGGGGTAAACGCATCGCCAGCCGCAACCTCTGGATCTCTGTCTTCTGTCTGCTGTTGAGCTTCTGCGTCTGGATGCTGTTCAGCACCGTCGCGGTTAACCTGAATAAGGTCGGCTTCCGCTTCAGCACCGAACAGCTCTTTCTGCTGACCGCGCTGCCGTCGGTCTCCGGCGCGCTGTTGCGTGTGCCTTACTCATTTGTAATTCCCGTCTTTGGCGGACGCCGCTGGACCGCCTTCAGCACCGGCATCCTGATCGTCCCCTGCCTGTGGCTCGGTTTTGCAGTGAGGGACAGCCAGACCTCCTTCGCCACCTTTATGGCGATCGCTCTGCTGTGCGGTTTCGGGGGAGCGAACTTCGCCTCCAGCATGGGCAATATCAGCTTCTTCTTTCCCAAAGCCCGTCAGGGCGGCGCGCTGGGCATCAATGGCGGCCTGGGGAATCTCGGCGTCAGCGTTATGCAGTTTGTTGCCCCGCTGGCGATCTCCTGCGCCATTTTTGGTTTTGCCGATGGGGGGCAAGTCACCGCGAGCGGCGATAGCCTCTGGCTGGAAAATGCGGCCTGGATCTGGGTGCCGTTTCTGGCCATCGGCACGCTGGCCGCCTGGCTGGGGATGAACGATCTGGCGGCAGCGAAATCCTCGCTGCGCGAACAGCTGCCGGTGCTGAAACGTCCGCACCTCTGGATCATGGCGCTGCTCTATCTGGCGACCTTCGGCTCCTTTATCGGCTTTTCGGCCGGTTTCGCCATGCTGACAAAGACGCAGTTTCCCGGCGTGGTGATTATGCACTACGCCTTTTTTGGCCCGCTGATTGGCGCACTGGCGCGCTCAGCAGGCGGCATGATCTCGGATCGCTTCGGCGGAACCCGCGTCACCCTGATCAACTACGTGCTGATGGCGCTGTTTGCTGCACTGCTGTTCCTCACGCTGCCGGGAGCCGGACATCAGGGATCGTTCATCGCCTTCTTCGCCTTGTTTATGGGCCTGTTCCTCACTTCCGGCCTCGGCAGCGGTTCCACCTACCAGATGATTGCCGTGATCTTCCGCCGGCTGACGCTGGAACGCATCAAAGCCGAAGGCGGTGACGAGGCGCTGGCACAGCGGGAAGCCGCCACAGAAACCTCCGCGGCGCTTGGCTTTATCTCCGCTATCGGCGCGCTGGGCGGCTTCTTTATTCCGCAGACCTTTGGCCTCTCGCTTGCCATGACCGGCTCTCCGGCCGGGGCGATGAAAATCTTTCTGGTTTTCTACCTCTGCTGTATCGCCGTCACCTGGCGGGTCTACGGACGAAAAGCGCGCGCCGGATAACGACAACGCCGGTGTGGCGCACCGGCACCCACTTTATTTTCTGCAGCAGCACGCATGCAGAGTGAGCAATGTGACACCAGGCCTTCAGGAGCCTTCCGGATGAGCAAATTTCTCGATCGATTTCGCTATTTCAAACAGCTGGCTGAGCCCTTTTCCGGCCAGCATGGTCAGACGCTGAACAGCAACCGTGACTGGGAAGATGGCTACCGCAGTCGCTGGCAGCACGATAAAGTCGTGCGCTCCACCCACGGCGTTAACTGCACCGGCTCGTGCAGCTGGAAAATCTACGTCAAAAACGGGCTGGTCACCTGGGAGACCCAGCAGACTGACTACCCCCGCACCCGTCCCGATCTGCCGAACCATGAACCGCGCGGCTGTCCACGCGGTGCCAGCTACTCCTGGTATCTCTACAGCGCCAACCGCCTGAAATATCCGCTGATGCGTAAGACGCTGATCCAGCTCTGGCGCGAGGCGAAGGCGCAGCATAGCGATCCGGTGGAGGCCTGGGCCTCCATCATCCGCGATCCGCAAAAAGCGCGCAGCTATAAACAGGCGCGCGGACGCGGCGGGTTTGTGCGATCCAGCTGGCAGGAGGTGAATGAGCTGATTGCCGCCGCGAATATCTGCACGGCCAAAACCTACGGCCCTGATCGCGTGGTCGGCTTCTCGCCGATTCCGGCCATGTCGATGGTCTCCTATGCCGCCGGGGCGCGTTACCTGTCGTTAATTGGCGGCACCTGCCTGAGCTTCTATGACTGGTATTGTGACCTGCCACCGGCCTCACCGATGACCTGGGGCGAGCAGACCGACGTGCCGGAATCCGCCGACTGGTATAACGCTTCCTACATCATCGCCTGGGGCTCAAACGTGCCACAGACCCGCACCCCGGATGCGCACTTCTTTACCGAAGTCCGCTACAAGGGGACGAAAACCGTGGCGATCACCCCGGACTATGCCGAAGTCGCGAAGCTGTGCGACCAGTGGCTGAGTCCGAAGCAGGGCACCGACAGCGCGATGGCGCTGGCGATGGGCCACGTGATGCTGAAAGAGTTTCACCTCGACCGTGATGTCCCCTATTTCCGCGACTATGTGCGCCGCTACACCGACATGCCGATGCTGGTACTGCTGGAGCCGCGCGAAGGCGGATTTTATGCCGCGGGTCGCCAGCTGCGCGCCAGCGATCTGGTCGATGGGCTGGGTCAGAAAAACAACCCGGAATGGAAAACGGTGGCGCTGGATCAGACCACCGGCGATCTGGTGGCCCCTCAGGGCGCGATCGGCTTCCGCTGGGGTGAAAAAGGGAAATGGAATCTGGAGCAGCGCGATGGCCTGTCGCAAAAAGAGGTGGAGCTGCAGCTGAGTCTGCTCGGCAGTCACGATGAGGTGGTCGAGGTCGGTTTCCCTTACTTCGGCGGCATCACCAGCGACCATTTTAACAGCGTCGCGCTGGATGAGATCCTGCTGCATAAGCTGCCCGTCAGACTCCTGACGCTGGCAGATGGCAGCGAAGCCCGGGTCGCCAGCGTCTACGATCTGACCCTGGCGAACTACGGGCTGGATCGCGGTCTGGGCGATGCTCACTGCGCGCAAAACTATAATGAGATCAAAGCCTACAGTCCCGCCTGGGCGGAGCAGATCACCGGCGTCTCCCGGCAGAACATCATCCGCCTCGCGCGCGAGTTTGCCGGGAACGCGGAGAAAACCCACGGACGTTCAATGATCATTGTCGGTGCCGGTATGAACCACTGGTATCACATGGACATGAACTACCGGGGACTGATTAACCTGCTGATTTTCTGCGGCTGCGTCGGTCAGAGCGGCGGAGGCTGGGCGCATTACGTCGGTCAGGAGAAACTCCGTCCGCAGACCGGCTGGGCTCCGCTGGCCTTTGGCCTCGACTGGCAGCGTCCGCCACGCCAGATGAACAGCACCTCTTTCTTTTACAACCACTCCAGCCAGTGGCGCTATGAAACCCTGGCGACCGAAGAACTGCTCTCCCCGCTGGCCGATAAAAGCCGCTTCGGCGGCAGCCTGATCGACCTTAACGTCCGCTCCGAACGCATGGGCTGGCTGCCTTCCGCGCCGCAGCTTAACGTCAACCCGCTGCACATCGCCGCCCGGGCCAGCGCCGCCGGGCAGTCGGTAATTGACTATACCGTGGCGAGCCTGAAGCAGGGCACCCTGCGCTTTGCCGCTGAACAGCCGGACGATCCGCAGAACTTTCCGCGTAACCTGTTTGTCTGGCGCTCTAACCTGCTTGGCTCGTCAGGGAAAGGGCATGAGTACATGCTGAAGTATCTGCTCGGCACCGAAAACGGCATTCAGGGAAAAGATTTAGGCCAGCAGGGACGCGTGAAGCCGGAGGAGGTCGAATGGCAGGCGCAGGGCGCCGAAGGAAAACTGGATCTGGTGGTGACCCTCGATTTCCGTATGTCGAGCACCTGCCTTTACTCCGACGTGGTGCTGCCGACCGCCACCTGGTATGAAAAAGACGACATGAATACGTCGGATATGCATCCGTTTATTCATCCGCTTTCGGCGGCGGTCGACCCCGCCTGGGAGTCAAAAAGTGACTGGGAGATCTACAAAGGCATCGCCAAAGCCTTCTCCGACCTCTGCCCCGGTCATTTAGGCGTTGAAACGGATGTGGTGACGCTGCCGGTGCTGCACGACTCGCCCGCCGAACTGGCGCAGCCGTTTGAAGCCAGAGAGTGGAAAAAAGGGGAGTGCGATCTTATCCCCGGTAAAACGGCACCGCACATCATGGTGGTGGAGCGTGACTATCCGGCGACCTGGGCGCGCTTTACCACGCTGGGGCCACTGCTGGAGGCGCAGGGCAACGGCGGCAAAGGGATTAGCTGGAACACCTGCAAAGAGGTCGATCTCCTGAAGCAGCTGAACTATGTCAAAGCGGATGGCCCGGCTGCGGGACGGCCCAATATCGACACGGCCATTGATGCGGCCGAGGTGATTCTGGCGCTGGCGCCGGAAACCAACGGTCAGGTGGCGGTCAAAGCCTGGCAGGCGCTGGGCGCGATTACCGGTCGTGACCACACGCACCTGGCGCTGAACAAAGAAGATGAGAAGATCCGCTTCCGCGATATCCAGGCGCAGCCGCGCAAAATTATCTCCAGCCCGACCTGGTCAGGTCTGGAAGATGAGCATGTCTCCTACAACGCCTGCTACACCAACGTTCATGAACTGATCCCGTGGCGTACCCTGAGTGGCCGTCAGCAGCTCTATCAGGACCATGAGTGGATGCGCGCCTTCGGCGAAAGCCTGATCGTCTACCGTCCGCCGATTGACACCCGGGCAGCGAAGCCGTTGCTCAACAGTAAACCCAACGGCAACCCGGAGAAGGCGCTGAATTTCCTGACGCCGCATCAGAAGTGGGGCATTCACTCCACCTACAGCGACAACCTGCTGATGCTGACCCTGTCGCGCGGCGGCCCGATTGTCTGGATGAGTGAAGAGGATGCCCGCGAACTGGGCATTGCGGATAACGACTGGATCGAGGCGTTCAACGCCAACGGTGCCCTGACCGCCCGTGCGGTGGTGAGCCAGCGCATCCCGGCCGGTATGACCATGATGTATCACGCTCAGGAACGCATCGTGAATATCCCCGGTTCGGAGATCACCCGCCAGCGCGGCGGGATCCACAACTCCGTGACCCGGGCCTGCCCGAAACCGACCCATATGATCGGCGGCTACGCCCAGCTCTCCTGGGGCTTTAACTACTACGGCACCGTCGGGTCGAACCGCGATGAGTTCGTGGTGGTGAGAAAAATGAATAACGTTGACTGGTTAGACGGGGAAGGCCACGACGCCTGCCAGGGCGGCCAGCAGGAGGTGAAACCATGAAAATTCGCTCACAGGTCGGCATGGTGCTGAACCTCGACAAATGTATCGGCTGCCACACCTGCTCGGTGACCTGCAAAAACGTCTGGACCAGCCGCGAGGGGATGGAATACGCCTGGTTTAACAACGTCGAGAGCAAGCCCGGCGTCGGCTATCCGCACGCCTGGGAAGATCAGCAGAAGTGGAAGGGGGGCTGGATCCGGAAGATCAACGGCAGGCTGGAGCCGCGCATGGGCAGCCGCGTCGGGCTGCTGTCGAAGATCTTTGCTAACCCGGACGTGCCCGCGCTGGATGATTACTACGAGCCGTTCGATTTCGACTACCAGCATCTGCACAATGCACCCGCCGGAAAACAGCAGCCGATCGCCCGCCCGCGCTCGCTGATCACCGGTCAGCGGATGAAAAAGATCGAGAATGGCCCGAACTGGGAGGAGATCCTTGGCGGCGAGTTTGCGAAGCGCTCGCAGGATAAGAACTTCGATAACATCCAGAAGGCGATCTATGGCCAGTTTGAGCACACCTTCATGATGTACCTGCCGCGCCTCTGTGAGCACTGCCTTAATCCGGCCTGCGTGGCAACCTGTCCCAGCGGCGCCATCTACAAGCGCGGCGAAGATGGCATCGTACTGATCGATCAGGATAAATGCCGCGGCTGGCGCATGTGCCTCACCGGCTGTCCCTACAAGAAGATCTACTTCAACTGGAAAAGCGGCAAATCTGAGAAGTGCATCTTCTGTTATCCGCGCATTGAATCGGGCCAGCCGACCGTCTGTTCGGAAACCTGTGTCGGCCGGATCCGCTATCTCGGCGTGCTGCTCTATGACGCTGATCGCATTGAACAGGCGGCGTCAGCGGAAAACGAAAAAGATCTCTACCAGCGTCAGCTGGATATCTTCCTCGATCCGCACGATCCGGCAGTGATCGCCCAGGCGCTGAAAGATGGCGTGGCGCAGAGCGTGATCGACGCAGCGCAGCGTTCGCCGGTCTACAAAATGGCGATGGAGTGGAAGCTGGCGCTGCCGCTGCATCCGGAATACCGCACGCTGCCGATGGTCTGGTATGTGCCGCCGCTGTCACCGATTCAGTCGGCGGTGGATGGTGGCGCACTGGCTCACACCGGCGTGCTGCCGGATGTGGAGAGCCTGCGGATTCCGGTTGAGTATCTGGCCAACCTGCTGACCGCAGGCGACACCGCGCCGGTGCTGCGGGCACTGAAACGGATGCTGGCGATGCGCCACTACAAACGCGCTGAGAGCGTGGAGGGGCAGCGCGATAGCCGGGCGCTGGAACAGGTCGGCCTGACCGAAGCGCAGGCGCAGGAGATGTACCGCTATCTGGCGATCGCCAACTACGAAGATCGTTTTGTGGTGCCTTCCAGCCATCGTGAGCTGGCGCGTGAAGCCTTCCCGGAAAGTAAAGGCTGCGGCTTTAGCTTTGGCGATGGCTGCCACGGCAGCGACAGCCGGTTCAATCTGTTTAACAGCCGTCGCATTGATGCCATCAACATCGCCAGTCAAACCCGCCGCCAGGAGGATGCCTCATGATGACGTTACGGATGCTGTCACGGCTGCTGGATTACCCGGACGAGGCGCTGTTTGCTCATCACTCTGAGCTGATCGCGGCGCTGGACGCGGCAGATGAACTTGATCTGCCGCAGCGGGCAGGGCTGGGGCAGTTTATTCAGCAGCTCTGTGCGCGGCCACTGCTGGATGCGCAGGCGGACTACTGCGCCCTGTTTGATCGCGGCCGCGCCACCTCGCTGCTGCTGTTTGAGCATGTGCATGGCGAATCCCGCGATCGCGGTCAGGCAATGGTCGATCTGCTGGCGCACTACCGGGCCGCCGGTCTGGAGCTGGACAGCAGAGAGCTGCCCGATTATCTGCCGCTCTATCTGGAGTATCTCGCCTGTCAAAGTGACGAGGCGGCGCGCCAGGGACTGGAGGATATCGTGCCGATTCTGGCTCTGCTGGCGGCGCGTCTGGAAGCGCGCCAGAGTCCCTATGCCGACCTTTTCACGCTGTTACTGACGCTGGCGGGCAGCGCGGCTGACCCGGCCACCCTCCGGCCGCAGGTGGCGAAGGAAGCGCGTGACGACACCCCGGCGGCGCTGGATGCGGTCTGGGAAGAGGAGCAGATTAAATTTCTCGGCGAGCAGGGCTGTGTCTCAGCGCAGCAGGCGATGCATCAGCGTCGCTTCGCCGATGCGGTCGCGCCGCACTATCTGGATATTGCCGCGGCGACGGCACGCCGCACAGGAGAATCAGCATGAATGTTCTGAACACTTTCTTCTTCGATATTTACCCCTATCTTGCCGGAACGGTTTTTCTGGTGGGGAGCTGGCTGCGCTATGACTACGGGCAGTACAGCTGGCGGGCCGGTTCCAGTCAGATGCTGGATAAAAAGGGGATGCGGCTCGCCTCTAACCTGTTCCACATCGGCATTATCGGCATCTTCTTCGGGCATTTCGTCGGGATGCTGACGCCGCACTGGGTGTATGAGTCGTTTCTGCCGATCGACGTGAAGCAGAAGCTGGCGATGGTGGCGGGTGGCCTGTTCGGGGCGATGACGCTGGCCGGGGGAGCGCTGCTGCTGAAGCGTCGTCTGACCCATCCGCGGGTGCGGGCGACCAGCAGCGTCGGCGATATTCTGATCCTGACCCTGCTGGTGGTGCAGGCCACGCTGGGCCTGCTGACCATTCCCTTCTCTGCTCAGCATATGGATGGCAGTGAAATGATGAAGCTGGTGGGCTGGGCACAGGCGGTGGTGACTTTCCACGGCGGTGCTTCACAGCATCTGGCCGGGGTGGCAGTGATCTACCGCGTCCATATGGTGCTGGGGATGACCCTGTTCCTGCTGTTCCCCTTCTGCCGGCTGGTGCATATCTGGAGCGCACCGGTTGAGTACCTGACCCGGCGCTATCAGCTGGTCAGAAACCGTCGCTGAATGCTGAGCCGCCGCGGGGGCAGGGCAGCCCTGCGGCGGTTTTCACCGGCGGCAGCCTTGACGTTTTTTTAAGATTTTGCCCTGTATGTCGCTGCGCTGAACGTCTACTATTACCGCATCTGATTTTACCCCCTCGTTTATGGATAACCGATGCGTCTCAAGCTAGCCCTCCTTGCCCTTATTCCGCTTCTGGCCTCCTGCAGCAGCAAACCTGACGTTCCCTCCCGGCAGAAGATGCTGGCTGCGCCGCAGGGCGGTTTTTTACTGCAGCCGTCGCATAACGGATCGGGCATGTCTGGCGATTTTGCCGGCAATCCGGCCGCCGAGAAATTTATCGATAAGATGGTGAAAGAGCATGACTTTGATCGTCAGCAACTGCACGACATTATCGGTCAGGCAAAACGGCTGGATTATGTGCTGCGGCTGATGGATCGTCAGGCCC
Organism: Pantoea sp. Sc1; assembly: GCF_000255315.1. NCBI lineage: Bacteria > Pseudomonadati > Pseudomonadota > Gammaproteobacteria > Enterobacterales > Erwiniaceae > Pantoea > Pantoea sp. Sc1. The sequence continues at coordinate 60,065 of NZ_AJFP01000001.1, read as the reverse complement.
CGAGCTATACGCCCGCGCCGGGTCCTAACGGGGCCTGGATCCGCTATCGCAACAAATTCATTACGCCGGATAACGTGCAAAACGGGGTAGCGTTCTGGAACCAGTATCAGGATGCGCTGCAGCGCGCGCAGCAGGTTTACGGCGTGCCGCCGGAAATTATTGTCGGCATCATCGGCGTGGAAACCCGCTGGGGGCGCGTCATGGGGAAAACGCGCATTCTGGATGCGCTGGCGACCCTGTCGTTCAACTATCCACGCCGTGCTGAGTACTTCAGCAGCGAGCTGGAAACCTTCCTGCTGATGTCGCGTAAAGAGCAGGATGACCCGCTGGCGCTGAAAGGCTCTTTCGCCGGCGCGATGGGCTATGGTCAGTTTATGCCCTCTTCTTATCAGGAGTATGCGGTTGATTTCAACGGCGACGGTCATGCCAATCTTTGGGATCCGGTGGATGCGATCGGCAGCGTGGCGCACTACTTCCAGAAACATGGCTGGCGCAGCGGTGAAAATGTTGCCGTTCCGGCCAGCGGTCAGGCACCGATGCTGGATGATGGCTTCAAAACCCGCTACAGCGTGAGCATGCTGGCGGCCTCAGGATTATCTCCTCAGGGCTCGCTGGACGGCAACGATGAGGTGAGTCTGCTGCGGCTCGATCTCGGCACCAGTTATCAGTACTGGTATGGCTTGCCCAATTTTTATGTCATCACACGCTACAACCACAGCACCCACTATGCGATGGCGGTGTGGCAGCTGGGTGAGGCGGTCGGCAAAGCGCGACAGGGTGGTCTGTTATAAAGGCTACCCTTGTTAACTGTAAGGTTATATGATGTCGGCCTTTTCAGGCCACACAGCCACAGTTATCTCTGGAGTCGTTATGTCTTTACCTGCCTGCCCAGCCTGTCACGCCGATTATACCTGGCAAGATGGTGACAACCTCAACTGCCCCTCCTGCGGTCATATCTGGACCGAAGGAGAGGGTGACAGCAGCAACGCACCCCTGGAGGTGCGTGATGCCAACGGCAATCTGCTGGCAGATGGCGACAGCGTCACGGTGATCAAAGATCTTAAGGTGAAGGGCAGCTCCTCTTCACTGAAGATCGGCACCAAAGTGAAAAGCATTCGTCTGGTTGAAGGGGACCACAACATCGATTGCAAAATCGACGGCTTTGGCCCGATGAAATTAAAATCTGAGTTTGTGAAAAAGAACTGAGATCAGGGGCGCACGGACGCGCCCGCGCTCACTCTGCCTTATCCGGTTCCGCCTTCCTCTCCCCCCTTTTTCCGCCGCCGCTAACTGTACAGTCAGTAAAACGCCGTCACGGGTCGCACTTTTTTGCCTTTCATCCGTCTCAGTAAACGAAGAGCTGATTGCTGAATGAGAGGTCAGGATGAAAGAGTGGGATCCCGTGCTGTATCGTAAATTTGAAGCGGAACGCACACGTCCGGCGCATGAGCTGCTGGCGCGTATCCGTCCGGAGCAGGTTGAGCAGGTCACCGATCTGGGATGCGGGCCGGGCAACAGCACGGAGCTGCTCGCTGATGCCTGGCCGCTGGCGCAGATTACCGGACTGGACAGTTCCGCGGCGATGTTAACGCAGGCCCGTGAACGCCTGCCACACTGCCGCTTTGTGCAGGCGGACATCCGCAGCTGGCAGGCAGAGGTCCCGCAGCAGGTCATCTACGCCAACGCTTCCCTGCAGTGGCTGGATGATCACACTGCGCTGTTCCCCCATCTGGTCAGGCAGCTGGCCCCCGGTGGTGTACTGGCGGTTCAGATGCCGGATAACCTCAATGAACCCTCGCACCAGCTGATGCGTGAGGTCGCCGCAACCTCGCGCTGGCGTTCACAGATCCGCACCGCTGATCGTGTCGCGCTGCTCTCTGCCGGCGCCTATTACGATCTGCTCACCCAGGCGGGCTGCGAGGTGGATATCTGGCGCACCACCTATTATCACGTCATGGCTGATGCGCAGGCGATTATCAGCTGGCTGCAGGCAACAGGCTTGCGCCCGTTCCTGGCGTCACTGGATGAGGCATCAAAGGCGGCGTTTCTCGCTGATTATCATCAGCAACTGCTCAGCGCCTATCCGGCCCGGGCCGACGGTCAGGTGTTGCTGGCTTTCCCGCGTCTTTTTATGGTGGCGGTGAAAAAAGGGGCGTGAGCTGGAAACTCAGCCGCAAAAACAGGGCAATAGTGCAGAGAGCCCTTGAAAAAGTGCGCTTTCTGCACCACCTTCAATCCACACCCCACGGGAGAGTCGCAATGGATGATCAGCAACTGCAGGTGCTTAGCGCGCAGATAGGTGAGAAGCTGAAGCAGCGCAACGCCACCGTCACCTGTGCGGAATCCTGCACCGGCGGATGGATTGCAAAGGTATTTACCGATATCAGTGGCAGTTCCGCCTGGTTTGAACGCGGTTTTGTGACCTACAGTAATGAGGCAAAACAGCAGCTGGTGAACGTACAGGCAGCCTCGCTGGAACGGTATGGCGCGGTCAGCGAGGCGGTGGTGCGGGAGATGGCGCAGGGTGCCCGTCAGGCCGCTCAGGCAGACTATGCCATTTCAGTCAGCGGCATCGCCGGCCCGGATGGCGGCAGTGAAGAAAAACCGGTTGGCACGGTGTGGTTTGGCCTGGCCGGCCCTGGCGATAAAGTGCTGACTTTTCAGCAGCATTTCAGCGGCGATCGTGATGCCGTACGCCGCCAGTCGGTGGCATGGGCCCTGCAGACACTGTATGGCGAATTTCTGACAAATTAAACTTGATACTGTATGACTATACAGTATAATTGTCGGCAACAGAAAGAGTGCAGGCACCCTGAGTGCGTGTTTACCCGGCTTGATTAGGAGTTGAAATGGCGATTGATGAAAACAAACAGAAGGCTTTAGCTGCCGCGCTGGGCCAGATTGAGAAACAATTTGGTAAAGGCTCCATCATGCGCTTGGGTGAAGACCGCTCAATGGATGTGGAAACCATCTCTACCGGTTCGCTGTCGCTGGATATCGCGTTAGGCGCTGGCGGTCTGCCAATGGGTCGTATCGTTGAGATCTACGGACCTGAGTCTTCCGGTAAAACGACGCTGACCCTGCAGGTCATCGCCGCGGCTCAGCGTAAAGGCAAAACCTGTGCCTTTATCGATGCCGAGCATGCGCTTGACCCGGTCTATGCCAAGAAGCTGGGCGTCGATATCGACAACCTGCTCTGCTCGCAGCCGGACACCGGTGAGCAGGCGCTGGAGATCTGTGATGCACTGGCCCGCTCTGGCGCGGTCGATGTCATCATCGTCGACTCCGTTGCGGCGCTGACGCCGAAAGCGGAAATCGAAGGTGAGATCGGTGACTCACACATGGGCCTCGCGGCACGTATGATGAGCCAGGCGATGCGTAAGCTGGCCGGTAACCTGAAGCAGTCAAACACCCTGCTGATCTTCATCAACCAGATCCGTATGAAGATTGGTGTGATGTTTGGTAACCCGGAAACCACCACCGGCGGTAACGCGCTGAAGTTCTACGCCTCTGTCCGTCTTGATATCCGCCGTATCGGTGCGATTAAAGAGGGCGATAACGTGGTCGGCAGTGAGACCCGCGTTAAAGTGGTGAAAAACAAAATCGCCGCGCCGTTTAAACAGGCTGAATTCCAGATCATGTACGGTGAAGGGATCAATACCTTCGGTGAGCTGGTTGACCTGGGCGTGAAGCACAAGCTGATTGAAAAAGCGGGTGCATGGTACAGCTACAATGGCGACAAGATTGGTCAGGGTAAATCGAATGCCAGCAACTTCCTGAAAGAGAATGCGGCTGTGGCAAACGAAATCGATCTGAAGTTACGTGAGTTACTGCTCAACGGCGCGGATGAATCACTCGAAGCAGACAAATCTGCTGAGAATGAGAACGCAGCCAGCGAAGCGAACGAAGACTTCTGATGACTAAGACGGGAGAGGCGAAGGCCTCTCCCGTTGTTTTTACTTCCCTCTGTACCTCTCCTGCCTTCCCTCTGTCCTGTTCTGTCGCCATAATCTTTCCCCTGTTTGTACAAGGTGCGCAGTATGACTGAATCTACTCAGCCCCAACCCCAATCCAATGTTGTCTCCTATTCCCGCCTGCTTGACCGCGCGATGCGTATTCTGGGCCAGCGCGATCACAGCCGTGCAGAGCTGGCGCGTAAGCTGCAGCAATCGGCGCAGCGTGCGGCATGGGCGCAGAAAAAAGAGCCTGAGATCATCACCGATGCGCTGCTGGAGCAGGTGCTGAACTGGTGTCAGGAGAACGGCTGGCTGAACGACGCGCGTTTCACTGAACGGTTTATTCAGAGCCGCAGCCGGAAAGGCTTTGGGTCCCAGCGTGTCCGTCTTGAACTGGCCCAGAAAGGCATTGACCGTGAAGCCATTGATATTGCGATGGAAGAAACGGAGGTGGACTGGGCTGCCTGTGCGGCGGAACTGGCCGAACGAAAATTCGGGCATCCGCTGCCTGTCGAGTGGAAAGAGAAAGCGAAAGTACTACGCTACCTGCAGTCAAAAGGGTTTATGAGCGAAGATATCCAGTCTGTTTTCAGAAATTTTGATGACTAAGGGCCGATGTAATTTTACTTCCCACTGAAGAAAATTTATCTTATTCCCACTTTTTGTTCCGCTGATCCGGCACCAGGAAAATGGGGTCGCACCGATCGGTGGGAACGTTCGTTAGCGTGATTCCAGGACATATATGAGCAAGAGCACTGCTGAGATCCGTCAGGCGTTTCTCGACTTTTTTCATAGCAAGGGACATGAGGTTGTAACCAGCAGCTCCCTCGTACCGAATAACGATCCAACGTTGTTGTTTACTAACGCCGGGATGAACCAGTTTAAAGATGTGTTCCTCGGTCAGGACAAACGTGATTACACACGGGCGACCACGTCGCAGCGCTGCGTGCGCGCGGGCGGAAAACACAACGATCTTGAAAACGTCGGCTACACCGCGCGTCACCACACCTTCTTTGAAATGCTGGGTAACTTCAGCTTTGGTGACTACTTCAAGAAAGAGGCGATTGGTTTTGCCTGGGAACTGCTGACGAGCGAACAGTGGTTCGGCCTGCCAAAAGAGCGTCTGTGGGTAACGGTTTATGAAACCGATGATGAAGCCTACGCGATCTGGGAAAAAGAGATCGGTGTGCCACGCGAGCGCATTATTCGCATCGGCGATAACAAGGGCGGCGCCTACGCGTCAGATAACTTCTGGCAGATGGGTGACACCGGTCCGTGTGGTCCGTGCAGCGAGATTTTCTACGATCATGGCGATCACATCTGGGGTGGCCCGCCAGGCAGCCCGGAAGAGGATGGTGACCGTTACATCGAGATCTGGAACATCGTCTTTATGCAGTTCAACCGCCAGGCGGATGGCACCATGCTGCCGCTGCCCAAACCTTCGGTTGATACCGGGATGGGTCTGGAGCGCATTTCTGCCGTTCTGCAACACGTCAACTCTAACTACGAAATCGACCTGTTCCAGAAACTGATTCAGGCTGTGGCGCAGGTTACCGGTGCGACTGACCTCAGCAATAAATCGCTGCGCGTGATTGCCGACCACATCCGCTCCTGTGCCTTCCTGATTGCCGATGGTGTGATCCCGTCCAATGAGAGCCGCGGCTACGTGCTGCGTCGTATCATTCGTCGTGCCGTGCGTCATGGCAACATGCTGGGTGCCAAAGAGGCCTTTTTCTATAAGCTGGTTGCGCCGCTGGTTGAGGTCATGGGTGCCGCAGGCGAAGAGTTGCAGCGCCAGCAGGCTCAGGTTGAGCAGGTGCTGAAAAGCGAAGAAGAGCAGTTTGCCCGCACGCTGGAACGCGGACTGGCGCTGCTGGACGAGGAGCTGGCAAAACTGCAGGGCGATACCCTGGATGGTGAGATCGTCTTCCGTCTCTACGACACCTTTGGTTTCCCGGCGGATTTAACCGCTGACGTCTGCCGCGAACGCAATCTGAAAATCGACGAAGCGGGCTTCGAGCAGGCGATGGAGCAGCAGCGTCAGCGTGCCCGTGAAGCGAGCGGCTTCGGCGCTGACTACAGCAACGTAATCCGCATCGATGCGGCTTCCTCCTTCAAAGGCTACGACCAGCTCGATTTAGCCGCCACAGTAAAAGCACTCTATGTTGCAGGTGAGGCGGTGGATGAAGTGTCCGCAGGTCAGGATGCCGTCGTTGTGCTGGATGAAACGCCATTCTATGGCGAATCGGGTGGTCAGGTTGGCGATACCGGTCTGCTGAAAGGGAAGAATGCTGAATTTAGCGTCCAGGATACACAAAAATATGGTCAGGCAATCGGTCATGTCGGTAAGCTGACCGCCGGGCAGTTGCGTATCGGCGACCGCCTTGAGGCGCAGGTTGATGCGGCACGTCGTGCACGCATCCGTCTTAACCACTCTGCCACCCACTTATTGCACGCCGCATTACGCCAGGTTTTAGGTGAGCACGTGGGGCAGAAAGGCTCTCTGGTTAATGACAAATATCTGCGTTTCGACTTCTCGCATTTTGAAGCGATGAAACCTCAGGAGATTCGTCAGGTCGAAGATATCGTCAATGCACAGATTCGTCGCAACCTGCCGGTGGAAACCGAGGTGATGGATCTTGATGCGGCGAAGTCTAAAGGGGCGATGGCCCTGTTCGGCGAAAAGTATGATCAGCGTGTTCGCGTGCTGACCATGGGTGACTTCTCTGTCGAACTGTGTGGGGGAACCCACGCGGCACGCACTGGCGATATCGGTCTGTTCCGCATTCAGGCTGAATCAGGCACCGCTGCCGGCATCCGTCGTATCGAGGCGATTACCGGTGAAAGTGCGCTGGCTCAGGTCAACGCGCAGAGCAGCCAGCTGCAGGATATTGCGCAGCTGGTAAAAGCGAACAGCAGCAACCTGAACGAGAAGGTACGCGGTCTGGTTGACCACGTCCGGGCTCTGGAGAAAGAGTTGCAGCAACTGCGCGATCAGCAGGCTGCGCAGGAGAGCGCGTCACTGAGCAGCAATGCCATTGATGTCAAAGGGGCGAAGCTGCTGGTGAGCGAGCTCAGCAATGTTGACCCGAAAATGCTGCGTACCATGGTTGACGATCTCAAGAATCAGCTGGAATCGGCGATTATCGTGTTAGCGACGGTGGCGGAAGGCAAGGTATCGCTCATCGCGGGTGTGACCAAAGATCTGACCGACCGTGTTAAAGCAGGCGAGTTGATTGCCGGTCTGGCGCAGCAGGTAGGCGGGAAGGGCGGTGGTCGTCCGGATATGGCTCAGGCGGGTGGTAACGATGCTGAGGCGCTGAAAGGCGCGCTGGCAGGGGTTGAGAGCTGGGTTAGCAGCCGCCTGTAATGAAATAAAACAAAGCATGGTCAGAAGCGTCAGAACCCCGGTTCCGGCGCTTTTTAATACGATGCTAAAGCAGCAAATGACAAAGTCAGGTTGATGTAGTGTATTTCGGCTAAACTAACTATCAGCAGAATGTATTGGCGCATCGATGTGCATTGGTGTATTCCTCATAGTCAATGCGCAGCGTTAAATGATGGATAATGCCGGGAGCCTGTACAAGCCCGACTCTTTTAATCTTTCAAGGAGCAAAGAATGCTTATTCTAACTCGTCGAGTTGGTGAAACCCTCATGATCGGTGATGAGGTAACGGTAACGGTGCTGGGTGTTAAGGGTAACCAGGTTCGTATAGGGGTTAACGCGCCGAAAGAAGTGTCTGTGCATCGCGAAGAGATCTATCAACGCATCCAGGCTGAAAAAACGCAACAGACCAGCGTTTAACGGATTCAGCGTCTCGCACCTGTGCGAGGCGCTACCGCTTTCTGCAAAAAATCCCACCCTTTGTTCTCTCCCGCTGTTCTCCGTTTTGTTAACGTCCTCCTCTTTCATTGTTGATAATTCACTCTTTTTGCCGCCATTTTGTTCCAATTGTGTGTGATTTGCTCAATCAAACAAAGTTTCGGAAAAATTGTTTGACTTAAAAGTCCGGGAAAGTAATATGTGCGCCACGCAGTGCCGATGAGCAGAAACAAGTTCAGAAGCACGGTTCGAAAGAAAGCGTAAGGTGAGGTGGCCGAGAGGCTGAAGGCGCTCCCCTGCTAAGGGAGTATACGGTCAAAAGCTGTATCGAGGGTTCGAATCCCTCCCTCACCGCCATTTTCGATGCATCCATAGCTCAGCTGGATAGAGTACTCGGCTACGAACCGAGCGGTCGGAGGTTCGAATCCTCCTGGATGCACCATCGAAAATAAAGAAATAAAGCGAATTAGCAATTCCTTTCATGGTGAGTAGTCAGCACCCTGCGTTGTACAAGAATCAGATTTATGCATCCATAGCTCAGCTGGATAGAGTACTCGGCTACGAACCGAGCGGTCGGAGGTTCGAATCCTCCTGGATGCACCATTCTTTGTAACATCCTCAGGTTGATTTCTGAACGTCCATAAAAAAACGCAACACCCCAATGCATCCATAGCTCAGCTGGATAGAGTACTCGGCTACGAACCGAGCGGTCGGAGGTTCGAATCCTCCTGGATGCACCATATTCTTCAATATGGTGATTGCCTCAGTATGTCATGACGTAGTTAGCGTTCAGGCCGCACTAAGGAGGATAACGTTGCATCAGCAACGGCCCGCAGGGCGAAGCGCAAGCTGAGTAATCCTCCTGGATGCACCATTCTTTGTAACATCCTCAGGTTAGTTTCTGAACGTCCATAAAAAACGCAATACCCTCAATGCATCCATAGCTCAGCTGGATAGAGTACTCGGCTACGAACCGAGCGGTCGGAGGTTCGAATCCTCCTGGATGCACCATATTCTCAGATATTGTCAGCGCCTCAGTGTGCCATGACGTAATTTGCGTTCAGGCCGCATTCTCGCTCTTCTCTTTTTCTCTGGCTCCATCCACGCGGCTTTTCAGCCTCATCTGCGTAACAGATTCATCATTTCATCTTAATCAACGCCCAGCCACACCTGTCCTGCATAACCCGCTGCAGTTTGCCCCTCATGCAGGTGCGCCGCCGCCCCGGCACCAGACGATTGTTAAAAAATTGCTGAAAATTCGTACTGTTATCGCTGGTCGCGCACGATCACCTTTATCTGAAAAGAAAAATTGTTAATGCTTTCAAAGCATTTGCTGTTCATCCCCCCTGGCGACAACCTGTCCACATTAGGCTAAAGTAATGTCTCATTTGATGAATGTCCGGAGTGACAATGTACGATCACTATGACGCCCTGATTTTCGATATGGACGGCACGATCCTGGATACAGAGCCGACACATCGAAAAGCGTGGCGTCAGGTACTGGCGCACTACGGATTAACGCTGGATGAAGCATGTATTATCGACTTCAATGGCGCACCCGCCTGGCGGCTTGCGCAGTTCATCATTGACACCAATCAGTCGTCTCTCGATCCCCATCTTCTTGCCGCAGAGAAAACCGCTGCCGTGAAAGCGATGCTGCTGGACAACGTCAGGCCGCTGCCTTTACTGGAAGTGGCTAAAGCGTACCACGGACGTCGTCCGATGGCGGTGGGCACCGGAAGCGAGCACAGCATGGCGGAGGCGTTACTGACGCAACTGGGCGTGCGTGAGCTGTTTTCGGCTGTGGTGGGTGCTGATGATGTGAAGCGACACAAACCCGAGCCAGAAACCTTTCTGCGCTGCGCAGCGCTGATGGGGGTGGCGCCTGAACGGTGTGTGGTTTTTGAGGATGCCGATTTTGGCATTCAGGCCGCGAAAGCGGCAGGGATGGATGTGGTGGATGTCCGCTTACTGTGAGTGACATCCTCACCTATGCCTCCATGTTCGGCAGCAGTTTTTTGAGTGCGACGCTTCTGCCTGGAAGTTCTGAAGCACTGCTGATAGCACTATTGATAGCAAAAAAGACATCAGTTTACGGATTGCTTTTAGCCGCATCACTGGGAAACACACTGGGCGGCTTAACGAACATTTTTATTGGTCGCCTGCTGCCGTTAAAAGGTCAGGGGCGATGGCATGACACAGCAATGACGTGGTTGCACCGGCTGGGACCTGCAGCGCTGCTCTTCAGCTGGCTACCGGTGATAGGTGACCTGCTCTGCGTTCTCGCGGGCTGGTTACGGTTCGCCTGGCTGCCAGTGATGCTGTTTCTCGCTGTCGGTAAAACACTGCGTTATATCGTTATCGCGATAGCCACATTACAGGGTATGGAATGGTGGCATTGATTCGCACAGATTCGAGGCTACGGTTAAGATTATGCTGAACAAAAATAAATTATTATCACAGCGGGGGGGAATGTGATCCCGGACGTCTCTAAAGCGCTCTCCTGGCTGGAAGCGCATCCCAATGCTCTCAAAGGCATTGGCCGTGGCATCGAGCGTGAAACACTGCGCGTACAGGCAAATGGCGACCTGGCAAAAAGCGGCCACCCGGCCTCGCTGGGGTCGGCGCTGAAGCATGACTGGATCACCACCGATTTTGCCGAAACGTTGCTGGAGTTTATTACCCCAGTGGATCACAGTATCGATCACATGCTGGCTTTCCTGCGCGATATCCATCGTCACGTTGCCCGTGAGCTGGGTGACGAGCGTATGTGGCCTTTCAGTATGCCGTGCGTGATTGACGATGCGGACAATATTGAGCTGGCACAGTATGGTCAATCCAACATTGGTCAGATGAAGACCCTCTATCGTCAGGGCCTGAAAAACCGCTACGGCGCGTTGATGCAGACCATCTCCGGCATTCACTACAACTTCTCGCTGCCGCTTTCCTTCTGGCAGGAGTGGGCGGATGTGAAAGATGTGGAGAGCGGAAAAGAGACCATCTCGGCGGGCTACCTGCGGTTGATCCGCAACTACTATCGCTTCGGCTGGGTGATCCCTTATCTGTTTGGCGCATCGCCAGCGATTAGCTCTAGCTTCCTGCAGGGCCGTGAGAGTCCGCTGCCGTTTGAAACCAACGACAAAGATACAATGTGGCTGCCTTATGCAACCTCATTGCGTCTGAGCGATCTCGGCTACACCAATAAATCGCAGAGCTCGCTGGGCATTACGTTCAACTCGCTGGAAGGCTATGTCACGGCGCTGAAGAAAGCGATCAAAACGCCGTCAGAAGAGTTTGCGGGCATGGGCACGAAAGATGCTGACGGCAACTGGCTGCAGCTCAATACCAACGTGCTGCAGATTGAGAATGAACTCTATGCGCCAATCCGGCCAAAACGGGTGACCCGTTCCGGTGAAGCGCCATCTGACGCGCTGCTGCGGGGTGGCATTGAGTACATTGAAGTCCGTTCACTGGATATCAACCCGTTCTCGGCTATCGGGGTCGATGAGAACCAGGTGCGCTTCCTCGACCTGTTCCTGATCTGGTGTACGCTGGCCGATGCGCCGGAGATGAGTGCAGAAGAGCTGCAGTGTACCCGTAAAAACTGGAACCGCGTGGTGCTGGAAGGCCGTAAACCGGATCAGAAAATTGCCGTGGGTTGTGGTGAAGCGGAACATTCGCTGGTTGAAGTGGGCAAAACCCTGTTTGCCGATCTGCGTCGGGTTGCTGAAGTGTTAGACAGCAACAATCAGGCGAGCACGGAATATCAGCAGGTTTGCGATCAACTGGTAGCATCGTTCGACGATCCTGAGCTAACCTACTCGGCGCGCATTCTTCAGGCCATGAAGGACAATGGTGTGACCGGAACCGGCGTAGCGCTGGCTGAACAGTATCGTCATCTGCTCTGCGAAGAGCCGCTGGAGGTGCTGACCGAAGAGGACTTCACGCGTCAGGCGCAGGAATCTGTCGCGGCGCAGCAGCAGCTGGAAGCGAACGATAAGCTGGATTTTGAAGCGTATCTGGCAAGCCGGGAAGGGTAGAAAAGAAAAAGGCCACATCAATGTGGCCAAATTAACATCTCTGTTGTCAGGGATGATGATAACAAATGCGCGTCTTTCATATATTCAGACGTTGGGCGAACAGAAAAGTTTCATCGTTTTTAAAAAAATTCTCAGAACAGGAGGTGACGTATGCCACTACTGGATAGTTTTACCGTTGATCACACCATCATGGGCGCACCGGCGGTCCGCGTTGCGAAAACCATGAAGACTCCGCATGGCGATACGATTACCGTTTTTGACCTGCGTTTCTGCCGCCCGAACATTGATATCCTCACTGAGCGTGGCATTCATACGCTGGAGCATCTCTTTGCCGGATTTATGCGTGATCACCTCAACGGTGACGGTGTGGAAATCGTCGATATTTCGCCAATGGGCTGCCGTACCGGCTTCTACATGAGCCTGATCGGTACGCCAGATGAGCAGCGCGTGGCGAAAGCGTGGAAAGGGGCGATGGAAGACGTTCTGAAAGTGAAAGATCAGAACCAGATCCCTGAGCTGAACGAATACCAGTGTGGCAGCTACAAACTGCACTCACTGGATGAAGCGCAGCAGATTGCCCGTAACGTGCTGGCGCATGAGATCGGCGTTAACCGTAACGAAGATCTGAAACTGCCTGCTGAAAAGCTGAAAGAACTGCACATCTAGTCAGAGCTGTCCGGCTAAAAAAAACGCCGCATCGTGTCGATTGCGGCGTTTTTTTATGGCTTCAGGAACCGACCGATTTTTTCAGCGGGGTCTTCGGCGTGATGCGCACCTGCTTAATCATGTTGTCCTGCACGTCCAGGATGTCGATGTTGTAGTGACCGATCTGAACGCGGGTGTTGATAGCGGGGATCTCCTCCAGCGCTTCCAGCAGCATACCGTTGATGGTGCGGGCTTCCTGCTCTGGCAGATGCCAGTTAAACGCCTTGTTGATTTCACGCACGCTGGCACTGCCTTCGATCAGCACGGAACCATCATTCTGGGGCATCACCTCTTCGGCCAGCGACGGCGACATTGAGGTGGTAAAATCTCCCACGATCTCCTCCAGAATGTCTTCTATGGTCACCAGTCCTTTGATGTCACCATATTCATCCACCACCAGGCCCGTTTTCTTTTTGTTGCGCTGGAATTTTACCAGCTGGGTGTTGAGCGGTGTCCCTTCCGGGATGTAGTAAATCTCATCCGCAGCGCGCAGCAGCATCTCTTTGGTGAACTCTTTTTTCTCGGTCATCATGCGCCAGGCTTCGCGCACCCGCAGCATGCCGACACAGTCATCCAGTGAGTCGCGGAACAGGACAATGCGGCCATGCGGTGAGTGGCTCAGCTGGCGGACGACTGATTTCCAGTCATCGCTGATGTTGATACCGACAATCTCGTTACGCGGCACCATGATGTCATCAACGCTGACCTTCTCCAGATCGAGTACCGAAAGCAGCATATCCTGATTACGGCGCGACATCAGGCTGCGTGACTCATAGACGATGGTGCGAAGCTCCTCTTTGCTCAGCGCAGAACTGATTGCGCCTTCAGCCCGGATTCCCACCATCCGCATCAGCAGACGGGTAATGGTATTCAGCAGCCAGACCAGCGGCAGCATGATGTATTGCAGCGGGACCAGCAGCAGGCTGCTGGGAAAGGCGACCCGCTCCGGATAGAGCGCGGCTACCGTTTTCGGCAGCACTTCAGCAAAGACCAGCACGACGAAGGTCAGGATACCAGTCGCGACGGCGACCCCTTCGTCACCGTGCAGGCGCATGCCGACGATAGTGGCGAGGGCGGAGGCCAGAATATTCACCAGGTTATTGCCGATTAATACCAGGCTCAGCAGCCGATCGGGACGCCGCAGTAACTTTTCCACCCGGCGCGCAGCGCGACTGCCGTTTTTAACCTGATGGCGCAGCTTATAGCGATTAAGCGTCATCATGCCGGTTTCCGACCCGGCAAACCAGGCGGAGACCAGAACCATGACGCACAGAATAATAATCAGCGTGGTGGTTGAAACATGTTCCAACGCAGAACTTCCTTTTTAATGAGAGACAGGGACAAGCAGATGCTGCAGGATGCGACTGCCGAAGTAAGCCATGGTCAACAGCACCGCACCGCTGCAGTTAAACCAGACGACGCGGCGACCACGCCAGCCTTCATGATAGTGTCCCCAGAGCAAAACGATATAAACAAACCACGCGATAATCGAAAGCACGGCTTTATCGACGTTTTCGGCGCTGAAAAGATCCTGCATGTAAAACAGACCGGTGCAGAGCACCAGCGTTAACAGAACGACCCCGACCTGCGTGATATGAAACATCTTGCGTTCGATGGTCAGCAGCGGCGGCATATCCTGCGTAAACGCCAGACGCTTGTTTTTTAACTGGTAATCGATCCATGCCAGCTGCAGCGCATAGAGGGCAGCGATAATCAGCGTTGCATAGGCGAAGAGCGACAGGCCGATATGGATCATCATCCCTGGCGTCGTTTCCAGGTGGGTGATGAAGGCATTAGGGACAAAGGTCGCAAAGGCCAGATTGATCAGCGCGAAGCTGTAGACAATCGGCAGCAGCAACCAGCCGCGGTTGCGTGACGCCACAATGGTCATAATGGCGCAGATCAACAGGCTGACCAGTGAACCGATGTTGAGCAGGCTTAAATTCTGGCCGCTATCAACCGCAAATATGCGCTGCTGCAGGGCTACCGCGTGTGTCACCAGCGCCACACAGGCAGAGAGCATCGCCATTCGCCGCCAGCCGCCATTACGCTTCAGCAGGCTCGGAATGATCAGGGCAAGACTTAAGGAGTAGGCTAACAGCGCCACTATCGGGAAAACGAACATAGATCCTTTCAGGTTCAGTCAGATAAGGAAAAAGGCAGTATAGCGCCAGCCGCAGCAGGCTCCAAACGATCTGAGGGGCAATTGCAGAGATCGCGGCGGCTTCGTGTTATAATCCGCCGCATTCTGCCGATCAGGCGCCTCGCGATCTTTTTAAGTGAGAGACCATGTTTGATAATTTAACCGATCGTTTGTCGCAAACCCTGCGAAACATCAGCGGCCGCGGAAGGCTGACTGAAGAGAACATTAAAGAGACCCTGCGTGAAGTGCGCATGGCACTGCTTGAAGCTGACGTTGCGCTGCCGGTGGTGCGTGACTTCATTAACCGCGTGAAAGAGAGCGCGGTCGGCCATGATGTAAACAAAAGCCTGACGCCGGGTCAGGAGTTCATCAAAATCGTTCGTAACGAATTGGTTGCGGCGATGGGGGCAGAGAACAATGCTCTCGACCTGGCCGCTCAGCCGCCAGCCGTGGTGCTGATGGCGGGTCTGCAGGGTGCCGGTAAAACCACCAGCGTGGGTAAGCTGGGTAAATTCCTGCGCGAGAAGCACAAAAAGAAAGTGCTGGTTGTCTCTGCCGACGTTTATCGTCCGGCGGCAATCAAACAGCTGGAAACGCTGGCGCAGCAGGTTGGCGTGGATTTCTGCCCCTCTGACCTCAGCCAGAAGCCAGTAGAGATCGTCAACAATGCGCTGCGTGAAGCGCGCCTGAAATTCTACGATGTGCTGCTGGTGGATACCGCGGGTCGTCTGCACGTTGATGAAGCGATGATGGACGAAATCAAACAGGTTCATGCCGCGATTAATCCGGTAGAAACGCTGTTTGTGGTCGATGCCATGACCGGTCAGGATGCGGCCAACACGGCCAAAGCCTTCAACGAAGCGCTGCCGCTCACCGGCGTGATCCTGACCAAAGTTGACGGTGATGCACGTGGGGGTGCGGCGCTGTCGATTCGTCATATCACCGGCAAGCCAATTAAATTTATGGGTGTCGGCGAGAAAACCGAAGCCCTGGAGCCGTTCTATCCGGACCGTATTGCATCACGCATCCTCGGCATGGGGGACGTGCTGTCACTGATCGAAGATATCGAAAGCAAGGTTGACCGCGATAAAGCGGAGAAGCTGGCGAAGAAGCTGAAAACCGGCGACGGTTTCGATCTCAACGACTTCCTTGAGCAGCTGAAGCAGATGCGCAACATGGGCGGCATGGCCAGCCTGATGGGTAAACTGCCCGGCATGGGACAGCTGCCTGACAACGTAAAGTCGCAGATGGATGACAAGGTTCTGGTGCGCATGGAAGCCATCATCAACTCGATGACACGCAAAGAGCGTGAGAAGCCAGAGATCATCAAAGGCTCGCGTAAGCGCCGCATCGCCACCGGCTCCGGCATGCAGGTGCAGGACGTTAACCGCTTATTAAAGCAGTTCGACGACATGCAGCGTATGATGAAGAAGATGAAGAAGGGCGGTATGGCGAAAATGATGCGCGGCATGAAAGGTATGATGCCGCCAGGATTCCCCGGCCGCTAAGGGTTCCACAAAAAAGCCCGAAAGGACGCGGTTTAGGTTGCTTTTTGCGCCAAAATGAGTAAAATTTTCGGGCTTTTTATACAGCACCCGGACCCCGTTCCTCGATGGGGGCCGGGTGTTTTATTAACTGAAGAGGATGTTATGGTAACAATTCGTTTGGCACGTCACGGCGCTAAAAAGCGTCCGTTCTATCAGGTCGTCGTTACTGACAGCCGCAATGCACGCAACGGTCGTTTCATCGAGCGCGTTGGTTTCTTCAACCCGATCGCTTCTGGTCAGGCTGAAGGTCTGCGTCTGGATATGGATCGTATCGAGCACTGGGTTGGCCAGGGCGCAACGCTTTCTGATCGCGTTAACGCGCTGGTCAAAGAAGCTAAGAAAGCAGCTTAATCTGTCACGGTGGTGAGCATGAGCAGACAAATTGCCGCACAGCCTCCTGTCAACCCGATTGTATTGGGCAAGATGGGAGCCGCCTACGGTATTCGCGGCTGGCTCAAAGTGTTTTCCTCCACTGAAGACGCTGAAAGCATCTTCAGCTACCAACCCTGGTTCATCCAGCGCGCCGGTAAATGGCAGCATGTCGAACTGGAAAGTTGGAAGCACCACAATCAGGACCTGATCATCAAAGTCAAAGGCATTGAAGATCGGGATGCGGCGGCTCAGTTAACCAATTGCGAAATTCAGGTTGACTCGACGCAGTTGCCATCGCTGGAAGAGGGTGACTACTACTGGAAAGACCTTATGGGCTGCCAGGTGGTTAACCTTGAAGGCTACGAGATGGGCAAAGTCATCGATATGATGGAAACCGGCTCGAACGACGTTCTCGTCGTTAAGGCAAACCTGAAGGATGCATTCGGTGTTCAGGAGCGGTTAATTCCGTTTCTTGATGAACAGGTTATCAGGAAAGTCGATCTCTCTACCCGCGTCATTGAGGTAGATTGGGATCCTGGTTTTTGAGCTCCGAATCGAGCGGTAACGTAACGGCGAATACAATGTGGATTGGTGTTATTAGCCTGTTTCCAGAAATGTTTCGCGCTATTACCGACTACGGGGTAACTGGCCGGGCTGTAAAAAACGGTCTGCTCAGCATTCAAAGCTGGAGTCCGCGTGACTTCACGCATGACCGGCACCGTACCGTGGATGATCGTCCTTACGGCGGCGGACCGGGAATGCTGATGATGGTACAACCCTTACGGGATGCCATCTCCGCAGCGAAAGCAGCGGCAGGTGATGGCGCCAGGGTGATATATCTTTCACCTCAGGGGCGCAAACTGGACCAACAGGGCGTTTGCGAACTGGCGGCACGAGACAAGTTAATTCTGGTCTGTGGCCGTTATGAAGGGATAGATGAGCGCGTAATCCACGCCGAAATTGATGAAGAATGGTCAATCGGTGATTACGTTCTCAGTGGCGGGGAACTGCCAGCCATGACGATGATTGACGCAGTCGCCCGGTTTATTCCCGGCGTACTCGGCAAGCAGGCGTCAGCCGATGAGGATTCGTTCTCTGATGGCTTGCTGGATTGTCCGCACTATACCCGACCTGAAGTGTTAGAGGGCGTGGAAGTCCCGGCAGTTTTACTGTCAGGTAACCATGCCGATATTCGCCGCTGGCGTCTGAAGCAGTCGCTAGGCCGTACCTGGCTAAGAAGACCTGAACTTCTGGAAAACCTGGCTCTGACTGAAGAGCAAGCAAGGTTGCTGAATGAGTTCCAGCGGGAACATCAGCAGCAACAAAACGATGATGTGGAAGAGTAATCTTCCCCGACTATCAGTTTACCCAGGATATGAGATTTAATTATGAGCAACATTATCAAGCAAATTGAACAAGAGCAGATGAAACAGGACGTACCTTCCTTCCGCCCGGGTGATTCCGTGGAAGTGAAAGTATGGGTCGTTGAAGGTTCTAAAAAACGTCTGCAGGCATTCGAGGGCGTGGTTATCGCTATTCGTAACCGCGGTCTGCACTCTGCATTCACTGTTCGCAAAATTTCTAACGGCGAAGGCGTTGAGCGTGTATTCCAGACTCACTCGCCGGTCATTGACAGCATCGCTGTTAAACGTCGTGGCGCTGTGCGTAAAGCCAAACTGTACTACCTGCGTGAGCGTACTGGTAAGTCTGCTCGTATTAAAGAGCGTCTTAACTAATAAACGGCTCACGCCGTCCAAAATAGTTAATAATAATCAGGGGGTTAGCTTAAGGCTAACCCCCTTTTTTTGGTCTTGTCCACGCATTGCCTACGCAGGATTTTTTTGTAGTCAAATGTAGGCATTAAAAAACCCGCCGTAGCGGGTTATAGCCAGAGTTGCCCTTGCGCTGTTTTGGTCGTGACTCGTGATGGATGGGGTGGGGCTGGATTTACCTTGCCCGGACACATGATAATATCTGTTACCGTTTCCAGAGATTTAAACGTACATCCGCAGTTAATATTCTGGCACTGGTTGTATCGCTCCTTAGTGTTTTCAGAAAGCTGTACGCTGCTGCGTGTGTGGGCTGCGTGAGAGCATTTAGGGCAGTTCATCATTTAGGATTCGTCCTGTTTGAATTTTTGTTGAATGATACCTTCAAATGATCCAACTGGATAGTTTATTGCACTATTGCATACTTGAATCTTCAATTTTTACTTCTAGTTCAATACTGGTAGTAAACCCGCCATCTGCGCTCAGGCTGTGCGACAACGTAGTGATGATCCAATCTCCTGCATCTATCTGCTGTTTGAAGCCGCTGACCTTCACCGGCATTTCCGTGTAAAGATCGGCGCGCCCCTTTGCCAGCTGAATGGAAAACGTTGCTGCACCACGCTGCAGGCGTTCCCACTGCATTTTCGCAGCACGTTCTGCATTGCCCCGGTTAGCGTAAGTGCGACTCAGTACCAGCACATTTTCATCGGTGCCGATCAGGTAATCTCCCTGCTTCGCTTCAGGCTCTTTTTTCTTTGTCGTGAATTTACGTCTGCGCTTCACCTTTGCCACCGGTTTTTTTTCTGGTTCGCGCGTATGCAGCCAGCTGGCGATTACGCCGGTGTAAGCGTCGCGGTCCGCCAGAGTGAAGCGGTGGCTGTCTCCGTCGCTGCGCTGAAGGGTAATCACTGGTAACGCCTTGCCACTGGCTGTTTTGCCCTGGCCCTGCCGGATAAATAACAGGTTTCCATTTTTGACGCAGGCCACCGCGCCGCACTGCTTAGCCAGGCGCATCAGAAAGCTGGCGTCTGATTCATTGGTCTGATCAAGGTGGTCAATTTCTTTTGCCGCCATGTCATCACCCATCGCCGCATTCAGCTTATGGCGCCCGGCAATATCCCGGATAATTTCGCCCGCGGTGGTTTTGTGCCAGGACTTCTCCCTTTTCGTGTTGAGCGTCTGCCGGAAGTCTGCGCTGCGCGCCCGCAGCGTCAGGCGGTCAGGCGTGCCGCTGTGCTCGATTTCGTCAACCGTATAGCTGCCCTTCGGGAAAAGCGCCTCATCCTGCCAGCCCAGCGACAGCGAGAGCACGACACCACGGCGCGGCAGTTGCAGCTGACCGTCCGCGTCGTCCAGCTCGATGTCCAGCTGGTCCGCCTCAAATCCCCGATTATCCGTGAGCGTCAGGCTCAGCAGGCGCTTTTCCAGCTTCTGCGTGATGTCTGCCCCGTCCATCGTCAGCCGGAAGGCTGGCGCACCTTGCTGGCCGGTTATCCAGTTTGAGGCGATCATCATAAAATTCCTCCCACTAAAGCACCGGCTGAGGCTCCAGCCGCAAGCGCCGGGCTTTGCAGGGCAGGTAGCTGGCTGCTGAGGCTGCCAAACATTTCACTCAGTGACTCATCATTACGTTTCAGGGTCAGCGTAAACTCAATCCGACGACAAACGCCGCTGCTGAAGAACTCCGTTTTAGTCAGGCTGAAGCTCTCGATCACGAACATGCCGTAAATTGTCCCGCTTCCCTCAATAAGCGGCCACGCGCGGCCCAGATCCGCAATCTTTTCCAGAGCCAGCAGCGACAGCCTGCCGCCGGTGATTTCCGGCAGAAGCACGCCGGAAAGCGTCAGCGTGTCGTTGTCCGGGCCTAAGAACTGCAGCGAAGGCCGCACGCCAACCCGGCTGTTTGACGGAAAGCGCCAGCTGCGCTGATATTGCAGCTCCTGATAGGGCACCGTTTTCAGCATGAAAACAAATAGGCCCAGCGTCATCATCATTCCTCAAACCCTCCTCTGTCCCGGTAACTGCTGCGGGCGCGGGCCTGCGCCTGCCGCTCTTTTGCCTCAAGCCTGCGCATCACCTCATCAACCAGATCCTGCTGGCTCTGGCCCGGCTGCTGCACTATGGTGAAGGAGGCATGAATCTGCGGTGCAGCTCCCTGTGGAGCGCTGCCACTCATGCGCGGTGCTTCCTGCCGGTACGCCTGAACTGGCAGGCTTAGCGGATGCAGAGGCTTCGCCTCCGCCGTCGCTCCGGCACCACCCAGCGTCAGCGCCGCCAGTGCTGCCAGCCGTGCTGTGCTCCGGCGGCTGGTCACGTTCGCCGGACCGCTGACCAGCTCCGGCCCGTTCTCACCGGCCACGCCGAACTGCCCGGACGGAATAAAGCCGCCGCTGTCGTACATGCCCGCAAATCCGGGGAATCCGCCCGGCGGCAGGGTTGCACCACTACCCGCTTTTACTGTTGCCGGTCGCGGCAGCTGCGGTGCGCCGGGCTTATCGCCGCCCGGCTTCAGAAAGTCCGGCAGATAGTCGGTCAGTGAAGATAGCTTGTTTTTGATGGCGTCCCACTTCTGGCTGATACCCGCCATCAGTCCGTCAATCATCTGCGAACCTGCCTCCTGAAACCTTGCGGGCAGGGCCTGCACGTCGGCTACAATCTCGTTCCACTTTGTGCTGATGTAGGTGCGGATCGCGGTCCAGACGCTGCTGACCTTTGTGCTGATACCATCCCACAGCGCGGCAAGTTTTGGCCCCAGCGTGTCCCAGTTCTGCCAGATAAGCAGCGCCCCGGCAGCAATCAGCCCGATCACGGCCAGAATCGGGTTTGCCATCATCAGCCGCCCCAGCCACAGCACGCCGTTCCCCACGGTTCCGATGGCGCTTTTAATCAGCCCAAATGAGCTAAAGGCTTTAATCCCCAGCACATTAAAGCTCAGGCGCAGCAGCGCCAGCGGCCCCAGCACCGCCGCAAGGCCAATCATGAACGTTCCCAGCACGAGCACCACCGCAGATATCATCGCCGCTGCTTTTACCAGCGTGCCTGCAAGCTCCTTATTGTTCTCTACCCAGCGGCGGGTCACGCCGGTGACTTTTTTCACCATGTTCATGATGTCCATAAGCGGCGTGCGCAGCGAATCGCCCAGGCCGCTCATGGTGTTGGAAACGCCGGTTTTGGTCAGCATCCACTGCGCAGAAAGCGAGTCCTTATTGATGTCCGACTCTTTCTGCATGGAGCCTTTCGCCCCGTTGCCCTGCGTCAGTTGCAGCTGTCGCCTCAGCTCTGGCATGTTGTTAGCGAGTTTGGCCGCGTCCTTGCCGAACTCCTTACCGAAAATCATCGTCATGGCCGTCAGGCGCTTATCGTCAGGCAGGTTATTCACCTTTTCCAGCACGCGCTGGATGGTTCCCATCGCGTCCGTGGTCATCTGCTTTTCAATCTTTGCCGGATCGAGTTTCAGCAGCGCCATGCCGCCCATAAACGACTTGCCCTGCATGGTCGCAACGGACAGCTCGCGCACCATTGCGTTCGCCGCACTGGCGGCGGTTTCCGACGTTGCGCCCAGGCTCAGGAAAGTTGAGCCAAGCGCGGCGGCCTTGCCGTAGTCCAGCCTGTCGGCCACGCCGCCCATACGCTGCAGCACGTCGATGATGTCCGAACCTTTGGACATGGCGTTATCGTCCAGGTAGTTCAGCGCGTCGCCCAGCTGCTCGATGTTGCGGGTAGGGATTTTGTACAGCTGCGCAATCTTGCCAAGCCCTTCGGCCAGCTCACCGGCGGGCAGCTCAAACGCGGTTGAAGCCTTCGCCGCCGTGGTGGCAAAGGCCAGCAGGTCGCGCTTCTGATCCTCATAAGAATCGTTCTGGTTCGTCACGCCCATGCGCGCGCCGCCCTCAACCAGCGCGGCGTAATCTATCGCGCCGTTTTCCATCGGCAGCTGCTCACTGGCGGCCTTGATAGCGGCCTGCATGTCATAGAACTGCTTCGTGCGGTTTCCGTTGTTGTCGCGCAGCCCGTTAACCTGCTTTGCCACGCCCTTCATGGCGTCTTCCATTGCCGCTGAAGATTTCACGGCGGCCAGCACCGGCGCGCCCATTGCCAGACCGGCGGCAGACGTTGCCGCACCGGCACCGGCCACGCGATCGCGAACCTCAAGCGATCGGGAATATCGCTCACGTACCGCGCTCAACTTTGCCTGCCGTTCTCCCAGCTTTTTAAGCGACAGCTGCTGCCGGTCAATCGCGGCGCGCGCCTCGTCAGCCTGACTTTTAAGCTCGCGCTGTGCCTGACTCAGTTTCTTCGTGTCGATACCGGCAGCGCCCAGCGCCTCACGCTGACGCTGCACCGACAGGCGCAGCCCGTTGTAAGTCTGCTGCAGCTGGCTGGCGCGGTTTTTTGCCTGCTCCAGCACGCGGGCCTGTGCAGCTGTGGGCCTGCTTGTTTCCGTAAACTGCACGGCCAGCCGCGCCGCTTCTTCGCGGGCGGCCTTGAGATTGTTTGCGGTGATGGCAAGTTGTGAGCGGGTTTTACGGAAGCCGTCAATACGCCCGGCCTGCGCGTCCAGCTCTTTCAGGGTGTTGCGGGTGTCGCGCAGCGTGCCAGCCAGCTCGCGGGTGCTGTCGCGGGCGCTGCGGAAGGGGCGCGTCAGCTTATCGACCGCGCCCAGCACGACCTGCAGACGCAGATTTTTATCACTCATCGCTGGCCCCGTGTCGCAGGATTGCTTTGTGCCGCCACTCCAGCACCTCGGTCAGCGTCATGGATTCGGTAACGGAGGGCGGCCAGTGAAAGACGGTGGCGATGTCCGCCACCAGATCGTCTACCGTCAGGCCGTCGCTAAATCCGACAGGACCGACTTCTTCAGCAAAAAAGTGACCACCTCTACCGACAGGCTTACCAGATCGGCGGGGTCCATTTCGTTAATTTCCGCCGTGGTCAGCGCCGGGGTGGTGATACGCGGCAGCACGGTGATCAGTGCGTTCACGTCCATGTCCAGCAATGCCTGCAGGCGGGTGCCGCGCAGCGCGCCGGATTGTGGCTTGCGCACGGTGACGGAGGTGATTTCGGTTTTGCCGCGCAGAATCGGGGTGTCCAGCTCAACGGCTTTTTCATTAGGTGCAATTTTGTCTGTCATGATGTGGTTCCGTTAAAAAAGAGATAAGCGGCAGGCGCAGCGCCTGCCGGTGTGATTACAGGCCCAGCGCGTTGCGGTGCGCTTCCATCAGGTCTTTACCGTCCACGATGTGGATCATGTTCACGATGTCGATCTCGTAAACCACTTCACCGTTGATGGTCAGCTTTGCGTAGCTGTTGGTTGCGGACACTTTGGTGGTGCTGGATTCGCCGGTTTTCCATTCGCCGGAATCCAGCTCTTTATATCGTCCGCGCGTGACCAGCTCGACCGCCTGCACTTCGCCGGTGTCGTCGCGCTGAATGGAGCCGGTAAAGCGCAGCTGAATGCCGTCCACGGTTTCGGTGCCAAGCTGCTTAAACAGCAGGGCTTCGGTGCCGCCCACGGTGAACTCCGTATCAAGCGCGCCGTCGTCCAGGCCCATGTCAATATCCACCGCACCGGCCATGCCGCCGCCGCGATATTTTTCAAACTTGCGGGTGACTTTCGGCAGCGTCACGGACTCAACCAGCCCCTGCCAGTTGTTGCCTGCGTTGAACACGTTCAGGTGCTTGAGTTTGCGGGGTAATGCCATCTTTCCTTCTCCTTATGCGCTGACGCGGCTGCTGAAATCGACCAGATACTGGTCAGTGATGCGCTGACGCAGCAGCAGGTTTTCCAGCGGCGGCACCGGCGTGTAGTCGTAATCGATCAGCAGCTTGCCCGCCTTCAGCGTGTCCTTATCGTTCACGCTTTCATCCAGCCAGCAGTCCGCGCCAATCAGATAACCCTGATTCACCAGGCTGCGCAGCTTCGCGCGGATGCTCTCGATGATGTCGCGGGCCAGTGACGGGTTCAGCGCACCGTCAACGGACCACATCTGTGCTTCTGCCATCGTGTCCATCAGCACCTGAGCGGTGCGGGTGTAGCACTCAAACTGAAACAGCGCGTCATCGCTCAGGCAGCGGGAACCCCAGAAGCGGAAGCCGTCTTTGCGGATCAGCGTGGTGATGTCGTTCTGGTTCAGCAGGCCCGCATCAGTGGCCGGGTCCTGCAGGTCCCAGAAAACATCTTTTGAAATGCCGGTGACGCCGTTAACGCCAACGTTTGACAGGGACTTGTGCCAACCGGTCTGCTGGTCAATTTTGGCGCGCAGGCCCAGCGCGCGTGCGGTGGCGTAGGCCTTCGCGTCCGCCTTCAGCACGGTGTCAAAGCTGATGAAGTCAGGCCAGATCAGCATCCCTTCGCGCTGGCTGAAATTGGCGCGGTAGGCAATTGCCTCTTCAACGCTCTTACAGCCATACGCGGACAGGTAGGCAAATCCGCGCAGGCTCTGCGCCACGCTCAGCAGTTCGGTGGCGACGGCTTTGTTATCGTGGCCGGGCACGCCGAGAATACGGGGGTTAACGCCGCACTGAGACTGTGCAGCCAGCAGCGCTTTCATGCCGGTGCGCTGGCCGTCGGTCACGCCGCCGATGATGTTGGCGGTGGTTTCCGCTTCGGTCTGGCCCTGCGGCACGCGCACAACGACGGTCACGGGTTTTGACTGGTCCGCGATGGCGTCCAGTGAGCGGGCCAGCGTGCCGGATTCCCCTGCTTTGCCGCTGGCGGTGAGTACGTCGGTTAACAGCACCGGGCGGTTCAGCGGGAAGGTGGCCGCGTCGGCATCGTCGCCGGTGCAGACAAGCCCCACAATCGCGGTGCTGACGGTGGTGATGGTTCGGGTGCCCTCGTTGATTTCCTCAACGCGCACGCCGTGATGATAATCCTGTGCCATGTGGCGGTTCTCCTGTGAAGGGGTTCCGCTATGGTCTATGGTCCGCTATGCCGGGGCACGCGCTGGCCGTTGTGCCGTCTCTGGCACAACAGACAAACGATTTTCGCGCAGGGCTTTCTGTTCCGGGGCGGGTATGTAGCGGTAAATCGTCTTCACGGACACGTCCAGCACCAGTGACACCTGCAGCAGCGTTGCGCCCTGCGCCAGCATCCGCCGGGCACGTTCTGCGGTTTCCGGCGTCATCTTCCGCCGCCTGCCGCCGATGCGCCCTTTATCACGCGCGGCGGCCAGCCCGGCGCGGGTGCGCTCTACGATCAGCTCGCGTTCCATTTCCGCCAGGGCGCCCATGACGTGGAAGAAAAAACGGCCCATTGGCGTGCTGGTATCAATACTGTCAGTCAGGCTGCGGAAGTTAACGCCACGTTCGCGCAGCTCCTCCGTCAGCATTACCAGATGGCGCATACTCCTGCCGAGCCGATCCAGCTTCCACACTACCAGCGTGTCACCGGGCTGCAGGCACCGCAGCGCCTTCTTCAGCCCCGGCCTGTCGCTGGTCTTTCCGCTTATCCTGTCCTCAAAAATCAGCTCACAATCTGCGCTCTGCAGCGCAATTCGCTGTAAGTCCGTGTTCTGGTCATTTGTTGACACCCTGATGTAGCCAATAAGCACGCTGATTTCTCCGCAAATGGGCGCAAGTGTGCCAGCGCAGCCCGCCGCAGGGCCAGGCTCTTGTTTCTCATAAACCTCGGTTTAGGCGACGCGGCAAAAAAGACCGTAGGTAATGGCACCGGCCAGCTGCCTGACATGAGTTTCTTCTCAATCGTTAAAAGCGGTAACGGGTACTGCAAATTCCCGAACGGCCTGATCCTGCAATGGGGGAGTGGCACCTTTGCACAGCAGTCAACCACGACTGTTACGCTTCCTGTATCGTTTCCAAGTGCCGGATTTTCACTTGTTGCTAATAAGGGATCGTCAATTCCGTCAAAAGGCGAATACGCAGTAGGTGTGCAGTTTCGCGATAAATCATCTTTCTCTCTTACAAACAGCGGCCCGGAAACTACTCAGCAGGGCATCTGGTGGATAGCGTTAGGAATTTAAATGAAAAAATATTCGCCTTCGAATAATGCCTTTTATGATACCGCCATTAATCGGGATATCCCGGAAGATGCGATCAATATTACCGAACAGGCCTGGGCTGATTTACTGTCCGGGCAGGCAGAAGGAAAGCTGATTACCTGTGGTGCTGATATGCTGCCCTGCCTGACTGAACAGCCATTACCGACAGCTGAGGAACTCATCAGCCAATCTGAGGACAAGCGCAGCAGGTTGCGGGCTGAAGCTGATGCGGCTATACAGCCCCTGCAGGATGCGAGCGATTTAGGGATAGCGACAGATGATGAAGCAGGTCAGCTCGTCGCCTGGAAAAAATATCGCGTTATGCTGATGCGGATAAGTGTGGAGGATACCGTAAGCATCGCATGGCCTGAAATGCCAGTGTAATCAGACGGGCCATAAAAGTGCGTTTTATTTACCGCTTACGCTTGTGATTAACTTACATGCTTATAGACTAAGCATTATCGTGTAATTCTAGCCGCTCCTACCGGCGGAATGTAAAGGAAGAAGCCAGAAACGCTCATTTTCTTTGCACGATAAACAGATGAAAATAAGATCTGAATACTCATGGTATTCATAGCGCCTCACCGCGACCTTATGCCTGTTCCTAACTTTGAGGGAGCGGGTATTTTTTATTTTCAGTAAACCTATGCTGAGGTCATATTGCCGCGGGCGCTGGTATTATTCAGGTTTTTGCGGCCAGATAATATTCGGCGCGTCAGTGGCACTCACCGCCTGCACTGCCTGGATATATTTCATCCAAGCCGTGAGCGAGGCTTTATCTTCTTCCGTAATAATCCCAAGCAGCAGCTGCGTCTGCCATGCCTGAGTGACGCCGTTTGCCTCACTGATCATCGCTGATTTTTCACTGGCGGCCTTACTCACCACTGCGTCCCGCTGCGCGTCGGTGTCAGTTACCCATTTTTCACCATCCCATTTATCCCAGGTGGTTGCAGGTTTGAACGGCGTTGTGTCTGCCGGGTATTCGCCCGGTGCGCTGATTAATACTGCTGAGCCGTCATTAATTGAATAAACCGTTTCACCGCGATGATCGGGAGTTACCTGCCAGTTGCCATTAAGATAAAGCGCCACGCTACCTGCTTCAGCGGCGGGCGGCGCTGTAATGCAGGAATTAGCAGGCAGGCCAACGCCCTGAGCCAGAAACTCATTGCTGGAGCCGGTAAACTCACCGCTTACTGCGTCAAAGTTAAAAATCGTCAGTGTGCCGGCCGATTTAGCCAGACCATTCTTATCAAGCGTTACCTTTGCCATTACGCTGCCCTCACGATGTAATTAAATGCCACGTTGCGCGGGCGGGTTTCGGTTGCGGTGCTGCCAGATGCCCCGCTTGTTGTCACCGTCTGCGTATTATCAACGCTGTAAGCTGAATCCAGACTACCGCGATCACTGTCTGCAACCCGAAGCGGCATTACGACTGTGTGAGTGTGCTGCTGAAGGGCGTGCCCCTGTGTGCTCAGTAGCTCGCGCCCGCTGTCTGCTCCGCGACCGTCATCCCAGCCCCTGATAAATTCGCCGCGTAGGTCAGCAAGTTTCAGGCCCGGATAAGCCAGCGCCAGCTTTGGATATAACGTGCCGCTGAATGTCGCCCCGTTACTTTTCAGGAAGACCATGCCAGCCATTGAATCAAACAGCTCATTAGGCATTTTGGCGTGAGGCCAAGGGAAAGGTGACCCTATCACCGGCGCGCCTTCGCCTAAACCGAGGTTTTTGAGAACGTCTGCAACCAGCCCGGCGTCTTTGATTTCTGCCAGGGCGCTTGCGATTTGCAGGTACTGGCTGTGTGGGTTTTTTGCATCGGTGTGCGTTTTCATTATGCTGTCAGCGTAGGCTTTCACCTCGATCACAGCATCATCCACATACTTCCGCGTTGCCAGCACCACGGACGGGTCAATCTTTAGGGTGATGGCGTCGGTGCTGTTAACGATCAGGATCATGCGCACGGTCTGCGTGCGCCCGCTGCCTTCCTGCAGCGCGGGCTTGTAAGTTTCAGGCGTGTTACACACGGCAATCAGCGTGCCGTCTGCGTCGAACAGGCCCATTTCCCTGATCCAGAATCCGCCCTCATTCTCCGGGATCACCTGTTCGGCAATTACCTGGCTGGCGTTGGCCGGGTCAATACTCAGCGTGTTGATGGCAGCACGTCGCCACTCGTTAACCAGCTTTGTCTGGCTGGCGTTCGGTGTCGGCAGCGTGCCGCCGCCGTCACCCACGGCCATCTGCGTGATGTTCAGTTTATTGCCGAGCGCGGCAGCGTTGGCAATCTTCGCCGCACCCTGGCTGGTTACAATGGCATAGTATTTTTGTGTCATGGTCCCACTTCCATCATGTCTATAACGTGAACCGCCGCGCCGCCATAAAGTGCGCCGCTGACGGAAATAATTTCCGGGGTGTACGGGTAAACGGTCAGGTCATCACCGTCATAGCTGGCTGCCGCTATCCGCGTTTCGCCACTGACCTGCAGGTTGATAGACATCCCCAGCAGGTGGCGGCTGCAGGGCTTCGCATCGCTGATCAGGCGTTCCAGCTCCTGATAGGTTTCTTCAGTTATGCCCTGGTCCTGCACGCCGATGTCCAGCCGGAACGTGCCGGGCTCTTCACCGTTTTGCCACCACTCAACAACCCGGATCAGGAATCCGAACGGCTCCACCACGCGGCGGATGGCGCTGATGGTGCCTTTGTGCTGATGGATGTAAAACGCATCGCTGACAACCTGCCGCTTGACGGTTTCCGCCCAGCTTTCGTCCCAGCGGTCCACCGAAAACGCCCAGGCCAGATAAGGCAGAAAATTCACCGGGCAGGTGGCCGGATTCCATAAATCCCGGAGCGGCACACTCAGCCCGGAAATGCCGCTGCACGCTTCTGCCAGGCGGCGTTCCAGCGCAGACGAACCGGGCGGCATCAGGCTGCTGTTGCTCATGTCACCCCCTGATCATTTGCCACGGAAATGTCCGTGCCGGTGCAGTAGCCCGCCTCCGTCCGGTCCATGATGATGTCTGTCGCCGGTTCGGTGATTTCCACCCAGTCCACACCGGCCACGCGCATCACCGCCCCGTAAGACTCACGCCGCACGCTGCGCCCCAGCTTTTTCTGCTCGACAAGGTAAGCCGCCAGCGCCGCGTTTGCCGCCTCAAGACAGGGACCGGCGGCCACGCCGTCAAAAAGATGCAGCCTGGCCTTCACGCTGTAGCTGTGAATCTTCGCCCCCTGAACCGTCACGCGGTCCGCCACCGGGCGCACGCTTTCGGCACTCAGCGAGGTGTTCACTTTAACCAGCAGATCATCTGCTGCCGTGCCGTCGCCCTCACGGCTCAGAACGGTGATCAGCACCGTCGCCCCTGACGGGCTGGTCGCGGATACGTCCTGCACACGGCCATCGGCGCTTTTCGCGTGAAACTCATAGGCTCCCGTCGGTCCGGCCACGCTCAGTCCCTCAAACGCCTCCGGCACGCGCACGCGCAGCGCGTCGTCTGACTCCATCACCGCATCCACCGGCGGCACCGCGTCAGGATTCGCAGGCGTAATCGTCAGCCGCTTCACGTTGTTACGGGCGGCCAGCTGGTCCAGATCGCTGCCGATGGCATAGGCCACCATTACCGCATGAGCCGCCTCGTTAATACGCTGGCGCAGCAGGACTTCCCGGTAGGTGTTCTCCTGCAGGTTTTTCACAATCGGTTCAGATTCCAGCGCCAGCACACGGCGCATGGCGGCCTGCTCATCCGCCGGATAAAGCGCAATCAGCTCCTCTTTACGCTCTGCCAGCAGCGTTTCAAAGTCCGGCACCTCAATAACCTGCGGCGCGGGCAGCTGGGAAAGGTCAATTACTGCCACTGCTCACCCCCGTTGAAACAGACATAGCAACCGGCGAGCCGTCAGCGCGCTGGCCGGTCAGATCAACCTGCATAGAGCCGTCCGCATTTCGCGTGATGTTTACCGAGGCCAGCCGGATGCGTGGCTCCCAGCGGCTCAGTGCGGTATAGGTGGCAGCCATTACCTGCAGTTTGGTGACATCGTTCTGCGGCCAGTCAATCATCGCGGACAGCATCGAACCGTAATCACGCCGGGCAAGGCGGCTGCCTTCCGGGGTGATCAGTATGTCGCGTATGCTCTGCCGAATGTGATCGATATCGGTAATGGCTTTGCCGGTGTCGCGGTTCATGCCGAGATACATCATTGCGGGCCTCCTGACGTGTCGGTGCCATTTTTCACCTTGCCGTGTACGTGCTTATCAGCCACCACACCGTTTGAACTCATTGAGCCGCCGCCGTGGGTCACATCACCGTTCATCGTGGTGTCACCGTTAATCCGGGTCTGGCTGGACTCAATCCCCAGCGCGTCGGTTATCAGCTGAATGCCGTCCTCCGCCTCGATGCGCACGCTTTTAATGTTCTTTATCAGCAGCTGGCCGTTTTCCGGCTCGTACTGAAACCAGCCGCCGTCCTTAAACACGGTGGTGGTGCCATCTTCTGAATAGTCGGGCGGCGGGAAGGCTTCGGAATAAATGGCGGGCAGCGCAAAGGCGGTTTCAAGATTGCCGCCCAGGCTCAGCAGCACAACCTGTTCCCCGACGGTGGGCTGCCACCATGTGCGGGTGCTACCGGCGCGCAGGGTGAGCCAGTTAATCCAGTTGGTTTCAAGGTCGCCCGTTTTCACCCGGCACAGCCAGTTCACCGGGTCCACTTCGGACACGGTGCCGGTGCGGATCAGGTTGGTGATAAGGCGCATGATTTCGGTAAGTTTTTCGTTCATGGTCTGAGAGTGTCACTTTGGCAGGAACCGGGCATCAGCCCGGCGTTGTCTGAGGCATGGCACAACATACGAATCGCTATTCAGCAAGCCAGCGCAGCAGAGTTTCCCGCACCGTGCTTTCCACGTCGCCATTCACGCCCAGAAGCGGACGTTCAGCATATTTCACCATTGTGCCGCGTCGGTTTACCCGGTCCCGCAGGCCGTAGTGATGGACGCGGGCCAGCTTCTGCACCGCCGGAACAAAGGCAACCTCTGCGGCGTCTGCGCTCGCCTGCGCCTTCAGATATTTTGCTGTTTTCATTTTTGCGAACATGCCGCGACGGATGCGCCCCTTTTTGCTGCGGGCGGTTACGCGGCGCGGTTCCCATGCGGTGCCGTCCGGGGAACGCTGCGCGGTGATGTTTGCCTGCTGAATCCGGCGCACGTCGCGCGCCACCTCGCGCAGCATCTTTTTCCGTGCCGCCGGTTCCAGCTGCGACAGCAGCGCCGCCAGCCAGGCATCCACTTCATGCAGTTCAGCCACGTTTCACCGTCCAGATTTCCTCCGGCACGTCCGGTTCCGGCACCGCCTCAACGCTGGTTTTACCGTCCACCGTCGTTGCCACAATGCGTTCTGTCAGTTTCAGATCCATGCTGATGTCACAGCGGTCATTTGCCAGAATATCCACCTCAAACGAAAACAGCTTTTCGCGCGCCTCGCTGTTCTGCAGCGCGTCGGGCTGGTTTTCCCGCAGCCACAAAAGCACCGGGGCCATCAGCAGGTTCTGATCGCCGGTGAAGTCGGTGATCACCACGTTCAGCGTGTAGCGATATTCCCACGACAGGGACGGGGCAGACGTGGCAACCACCTGCCCGCTGTCCACGAACAGGTGCAGGCGGTCCGGGTTGTCGGCCACATAAGGGACCGACTTATTCAGGGCGCTGCGTAAGGACTGCGGCTTGTTCATCGTCTTTTTCCTGACAGCTGATGATGGTATCAACCTTACCGGCACACGCCGCCCAGGCGGCTTCCGTTTCGTCCAGCAGGGCCAGAAGGTCGCCGTTAGTGCGCGGTGCTGCCGGGTCCAGCTGGCAGCGGGTGATTTTCGGACAGCCA
This sequence comes from Pantoea sp. Sc1, assembly GCF_000255315.1. NCBI lineage: Bacteria > Pseudomonadati > Pseudomonadota > Gammaproteobacteria > Enterobacterales > Erwiniaceae > Pantoea > Pantoea sp. Sc1. The sequence goes on along the minus strand of NZ_AJFP01000001.1, from coordinate 27,850 downwards.
CTCACGGTAAGATTCACCTCCTGAGAGGGCCGGTCGCTGGCGCAGCCGGACAACAGGATCAGGCAGAGCGGCATCAGCCCAGCGGCGCAGGTCTTCATTTTCACGTTTCAGCTCCTCAATCTTTCGCTGCCGGTCGCGCAGCAGCTGGCCGTTGCGTTCGGCGGCGGCGTAAAGCTGCGTCTGCGCCTGGCTGCTGGTCTGCGTCAGAATGTTAAGGGCGATCAGCTGGCTGTTTTTCTGGCTCAGCTTTTTGCCCTGGCCCGCAATGGTGGTCTGCTGCGCATCGATCCTGCCGTGGGCGCTGCTCAGCCGGTAAGACTGCACGCCAGCGAATACCAGCAGGATCAGTACGATGGCCGCCAGTGCGCGCGTCATGCCGCTACCCGGCGTGCGCGGGCGGACCTGCTGGCGGCCATCTTCCCGGCTCAGCTGCTGCTGCAGTTCGGTGAAGTCCGCCTGCAGCTGTTCGCGCTTCAGCACTTCCTCACCCAGCGCACTGCTGAAATGTGATTTCAGGCTGTCAGCCTGTTCGCTCAGTGCCGTTTGAAGGCGCGCGCTCAGGTCCTGCTGCTCCGTGGCAATCAGCTCCACGGCCTGATGCACGTCGCTGAAGCGGGCCGCATCGGTCTGCTGCTGTCTGCTGAACATCGCCTTGATGCGTGCAAACAGAGCGGGCTTTTCGTCTGCCACGTCCTCAAACTCGATAAGGGTTTCTTCAGCGGCAGAGAAAACGTTGTCAGGGTGCTGCTTGCGGTTTGCCAGCGGGTTCGCCCCGGCGCTGGCGCTGAACTGCAGCATTTCGGTGCCGAGGCTGGCCGGATCATCGGTCACGGCCAGGCCAATCAGATAGGCCGCTCCGGTGTCCGCGAACTCCGGGCGGATTTCCATAGAGGTGAAGATTTTCTGCATGGCACCGGTCAGCGTGACCAGTTCATCCGTCGGGTTAATTACGGCATACAGTCCCAGCTTGCCTTTCAGCGGGCCGTCGCTGATTTCTTCAGCGTCCAGCGCCTCTACCACACCAAAGCGGCGAAACGGGCTGTCAGGGGTGTAACCCTTGATGTGCTCCATGTTGATCACGGCGGTGTACAGCTCAGGGCTGTAATTTGCCGCCATCTGTTCAAGCCAGCTGCGCTCGATGGTGCGCCCGTCCGTGGTGGCACCTTCCACCCCGATACGAAAACGCTTTGCTTTCTTTGCCATTGTCCAGGCTCCGGTCAGTAAAACTCTGTGAGGCCCTATGTTTGCGGCGGCAGGGGTATCGAAACAACGCGCGGACGTTGTGCGGGAAACCACACAATGAGGGGCAGCAGAAAAGGTGGCAGCGGGGCCGTATTTTGGCTGCATGAACATGACACCCGCCCCCGACGACCTCGATCCCCGCAGGCAGGCTTTACTGCTGTACTTTCAGGGATACCGCATCGCCCGCATTGCTGAAATGCTGGGAGAGAAACCCGCAACCGTTCACAGCTGGAAGAAACGCGACAGGTGGGGCGACTACGGCCCGCTCGATCAGATGCAGCTGACCACTGCCGCACGTTACTGCCAGCTCATCATGAAGGAGCAGAAGGAAGGGAAAGACTTTAAGGAAATTGACCTGCTGGCGCGCCAGTCCGAGCGCCACGCCCGGATCGGCAAGTTCAGCAACGGCGGCAATGAAGCGGACCTGAACCCGAACGTGGAAAATCGCAACAAAGGCCCGCGTTCAGCGCCAATAAAGAACCTGTTCACCGATGAGCAGATTGAGAAGCTGCAGGAGATTTTCCACGGCTCGATGTTCGGCTACCAGCGCCAGTGGTGGGAGGCCGGAAATAAATACTCGGTCCGCAACCTGCTGAAGTCGCGCCAGATCGGGGCGACATTCTTTTTTGCCCGCGAGGCGCTGATGGATGCGCTGACCACCGGGCGTAATCAGGTTTTCCTGTCAGCCAGTAAGGCGCAGGCGCACGTCTTTAAACAGTACATTATCGAATTTGCCCGCGAGGTGGATGTAGACCTGAAGGGCGACCCGATGACGCTCAGTAACGGCGCGTGCCTGTACTTCTTAGGCACCAACGCCCGTACCGCGCAGAGCTATCACGGAAATCTTTACCTGGATGAATATTTCTGGATTCCCAAGTTTCAGGAACTGCAGAAAGTGGCTTCAGGCATGGCGCTGCATAAAAAGTGGCGCGAAACATACTTTTCCACGCCCTCCAGCCTCACACACAGCGCCTATCCGTTCTGGTCCGGTTCGCAGTTTAACAAGGGCCGGGCCAAAGCGGACCGGGTTGATATTGACCTCAGCCATCAGTCACTGGCCGCAGGCCGCCTCTGTGAAGACGGTCAGTTTCGCCAGATCGTCACCGTTGAAGATGCAGTGCGCGGCGGCTGTGACCTGTTTGACCTGGAGCAGCTGCGCACGCGCTACAGCCCGGAGGATTACCAGAACCTGCTGATGTGCGTCTTTATGGACGATCTGGCGTCGGTCTTTCAGCTGGCCATGCTGCAGAAGTGCATGGTGGACAGCTGGGAAGTCTGGACCGACTTTGAGGCGCTGGCGCTGCGCCCGTTTGGCTGGAAAGAAGTCTGGATCGGCTATGACCCGGCGAAGGGCACGCAGAACGGCGACAGCGCCGGGTGCGTGGTCATGGCGCCGCCCGCCGTGCCGGGCGGTAAGTTCCGCATCCTTGAGCGCCACCAGTGGCGCGGCATGGACTTCCGGGCGCAGGCTGACGCCATCAGGACGCTGACGCAGCAGTATAACGTGACCTATATCGGCATCGACTCCACCGGCGTCGGGCTGGGCGTATACGAGAACGTCAAATCCTTCTTCCCGCAGGTGAAGGAGTTTGTCTATAACCCGAACGTGAAGAACGCCCTGGTGCTGAAGGCTTACGACACCATCGCCAGCGGGCGGCTGGAATTTGACGCCAGCCACCTCGACATTGCGCAGTCATTTATGTCTATCCGCAAGGCCACTACGGCCAGCGGCAACCGTCCGACCTATGAAACCAGCCGCAGCGAAGAAGTCAGCCACGGCGATTTAGCCTGGGCGACCATGCACGCGCTGGCAAACGAGCCGCTGCAGGGACAGGCGGCACACACGCAGAACATTGTGGAGATTTACTGATGAGTAAACGCAGGAACCGCACCCGCACGCAGCCCGTGCCTCAGCCGGATAACATGACCAGCGGGGCGGCGTCGGAGGCGTTTACCTTTGGCGACCCGGTCCCGGTCCTGGACCGCCGCGAACTGCTGGACTACGTGGAGTGCGTAGCTAATGATCGCTGGTATGAACCGCCCGTGAGCGTTGATGGACTTTCACGCACACTCCGCGCTGCTGTGCATCACAGCTCACCGATCAGCGTAAAGTGCAATATTCTGGCGAGTACCTTTATCCCGCACCCGCTGCTGAGTCAGCAGGCTTTTACCCGCTTTGCGATGGACTATCTTGTCTTTGCAAACGCCTATCTTGAAAAGCGGACCAGCCGCCTGGGTAACGTGCTGAAGCTGGAACCGTCGCTGGCGAAGTACACCCGGCGCGGCCTCGACCTTGACACGTACTGGTATGCGCACTATGGCATTAATGCGGAGCCGTATGAGTTTGCAAAGGGCAGCGTCTTCCACCTGATGGAGCCGGACATCAATCAGGAGCTCTACGGTGTGCCGGGCTACCTGTCAGCTATTCCTTCGGCGCTGCTCAATGAATCGGCTACGCTGTTCCGCCGCAAGTATTACCTCAACGGCAGCCACGCGGGGTTCATCATGTACATGACAGACCCGGCGCAAAGTCAGCAGGACGTAGATAATATCCGCAGCGCCATGAAAAGCGCGAAGGGCCCTGGCAACTTCCGCAACCTGTTCATGTACAGTCCGAACGGGAAAAAGGACGGCATTCAGATCATCCCGCTGTCAGAGGTGGCGGCAAAGGATGAGTTTCTGAACATCAAGAACGTGAGCCGTGACGATATGCTGGCCGTGCATCGCGTTCCGCCGCAGCTTATGGGGATTATCCCCAGCAACACCGGCGGATTCGGTGACGTGGAAAAAGCCAGTAAGGTGTTTGTGCGTAATGAACTCATCCCATTGCAGAGACGCTTTGAGGAACTGAACAGCTGGCTGGGTGAAGAGGTTATACGGTTCGGCCCTTACATTCTCGAATAGAAAGACACCGACGCCCCGACTGATTCACCACATACGCCACCAGAGCGCCCCAGCACCATTTTGCGGGGCGCTCTTTTTTTTGAGCCTCTGACCCGCCCCAGCCTCAACGACACGCCAGCGGCCCGGAAATTGCGCCGCATTCTGACCGCCTGCACCCCTCAGCGCGCGCTCGTACCCCCGCCACGCCTGCCCGCTTTATGCAGTGGTTTTCATGCACCTGCATGATTTAAGCAAAAGCCCGCCATCACTGGCGTGCTGGAGCAGCGGAGATCCTTTTGGGATCATGCGAATCCATGCAGCATAGGCATGCATTCAACTTGAAACTCAATGCGGGACGTTGGTCAAAATTTTATAAGTTGCTCGATATTAGGTTAGTCGACAACTCCAACTTAGTTTTCCAAAGGTTACCCATTAAAATCCCACATAGAAAATCTGTGCCTTGATCTGAAATTCAGGTGTAAGTGACTAATTTAAAAAAGCTATTTATATGTATATTTAGTAAAAATAGTTAACCTATTCTTTTCTTTTTTGCATCATTCTTTCTCAAAAGCGTATCCGGGTGGATGTTTGACAAAGTAGCCATTAACGTTAACAATAGATGGATTTTACAGTACAAAAAGCATTTTTGTTTTGTCATTTGTTAGTTAGGAATACTCATGGAAATTTTAGTAGATGATATTGTAGCTTTGATTGAAGCATCATTAGATGCGAATTATTCAGAGGTACGCAGTGTTAGTAATCGTATTGCTCGTGCAGTGAGCGCCGAAGACCTGGATAATGCAAAAAAATTAAATCCGTCTTAAGGCGTAAAGGCGTGCCCTTACGTAGCTCAGGATATAGCGCAAGTTTGCCCGTTGACCCCAAATCCCGAATGCCTTTGATTGAAGAGCATCAATGGCCTGTAACTCCGCTTTTTCTCGATGAAAAAGAACGCAATACCTTTACAACTTTTGTGGAAAGTGTTAAATATCAAGAAAAACTTATCGAAAATGGTCTTTCAAGCAGACTCAGCTTACTGCTTTCAGGCCCGCCAGGAACGGGGAAAACCTTAATTGCTGGACATATTGCCTCTCAACTTAATAGGCCATTATATGTAGTCCGGTTAGATTCAGTTATCTCTTCTCTTTTGGGCGATACAGCAAAAAATCTGCGTCAAATATTTGATTTTGTACCTTCGAATAATGGAATACTGTTGTTGGATGAAGTTGATGCAGTAGCTAAGGTAAGGGATGACAGACATGAAATCGGTGAGCTAAAGCGCGTGGTAAACACATTAATACAGGGCTTAGATTCTTTAGATGATAGCTCAATAGTAATAGCTGCAACTAATCATGCCGAATTGTTAGATCCTGCCATATGGAGGAGATTTCCATTCAAGATTAGTTTTGACTTACCTAATCAGGATTTAAGGGAAGAATTATGGAACCATTTCCTCTTTAAGGATAATGGTGATGCTAAAGATTTAAAAGCATTAGGAGCTGTATCCTCAGGCTTGAGCGGTGCAGATATTGAAACTATTGCCATATCCGCGCGAAGAGATTCGTTGTTAAAAAATAAAAAATTAAACGTACCATCAGTTATTTTTTCTATTGTAGATAGTGATTTAAAAAACTTTGCCATGCCAGGTGTAAATGAACTCGATTCAGCAAAAAACAAGATAGTAAGTAACATTCTTTATAGCACTAAACTTTTCACACAGTCTGAAGTTGCAAGTTTACTTAATATTAGTAGGCAAACAGTTTCTAATTATATAAAGGAATAAGTCATGGCAACTGGCAATGGTAAAGCTACAATAAATCCGATATTAAGTTTTTTGGAAAAGCCTGTACCGAAAGGAGTGACCGGGGGGGGTAAAAATGCTGACGGAATAAGCTGGTCACGTTTAGAAGCGCAAAAAGAGTCCTTGAGCGAAAGCCTTAAGGATATCCAGAGTGATGAGGAGTTAATCCCACACTCCGGTAAAATACATCTTTTGGTTAAAATGTTTGATGATTCTTTGGCTCCTTCATGGACCCCTAATGACCTTTTTGAAACTAACTCACTCACAAGAATCGTATCTCCAGCATATAAGGGGTTTCTCGTTGAAACCTATAAAGCCAAATTGGATGATGTTATTAATAGAATCAAATCTGCTCAGACGGATAAGATTAAAGTAGATATTTCTAGGCTAAAAAGTATATCGGGGTTTGGTAAAAAAGAAATTTTAAGAAATAACGATGATTTATTTGATATTAACGAGAAGGCGGAAAAAGAATTTAATGTTTGGCTTTTGCCTTTTCATGATTCTAATGCGCGCATTTCGGTTGCAAATGAACTTAAAAGCTTAGTCAAAGACGGAACGCTTAAGTTTGGTGACAAAAAATTTACCAATGTATTTGAAGAGGCTGAAAATAATTCAGCTGACAGTAATTTTATTGAACGACTTAATAGATATTTAGCTGAAGGTTATCTCTCTTTTACAACCATTTTAAAAACAAAAAATGACTTTCAGAAATTAATTAGTTCAGGTGCTATATATAGAATTGAACCAGTGAATTCTATTACAACTAAATCGACACCTCCTGGAAGCGGTGAAGAACCTTCACCTAAGAGAATTGATCATGAAAATGCACCAGTAGTAGTTATTGTCGATGGAGGTTGCTCGGCACCATCATACTTGCCACTTAACGTAATGAAAATAAGACCTTTAATTGAACAGTCTGACGCCGATCTAAAACATGGAAATCGAGTAACATCTATAATCTGTCAAGCTTCAGGCTGGAACAATAATTTATCACTTCCAAGCTTAGAGTGTAAATTCATAAGTGTTCAAGCAATTAACAAGGTTGGAGTAGCTAATCAGCCAACTTCCGAGCAGTTCATAAACTATCTAAGACGCGTCGCAGAAAGAACAAAAGGAGAAGCTTCTGTATGGAATCTATCCTTCAATGAATCAAGTCCTTCAAAAAATTTTGAAGAAATAAGTTATCTTGGCCATGAAATTAATGCAATAGCTCGGGAGTTTAATATATTACCAGTTATCTCAATTGGGAATATTGATAATTCTAATAAATCAAAGTTGTGTCCTCCAGCAGATTGTGAGGCGGCTCTTACTATTGCCGGAAGAACGGCGAATAATAATGGTGATGTTGATCAAGCCTGTCCACACAGTTTACGTGGCCCGGCTCCAGCTGGGATGAAGAAACCTGAGCTTTCATGGTTCTCAACACTAAGGATGATTGGAGGCGATGTAGATGTTGGCACTAGTTTTAGCGCCCCACTTGTATCATCTATAGCGGCCCACACTTTCAAAAATATCAAGAACCCAACACCTGACTTAGTAAAAGCTTTACTGATAAACAAAGCTGAACAAATTGAGCATGACGTACGTCTTGGATGGGGAACACCTTGGCATAAAGGAAATGCAATGCCTTGGTTGTGCGATGACGGCACTGTCACTCTGGCATGGAATTCAAAGTTAAAAGCAGGGAGTTCATACTACTGGAACGATATCCCTCTACCATCTGAGATGATTATTGGTGGGAAAATAAAAGGGGATATAATCTTAACTGCTATTATTAAACCTTTGGTATCCGAATTAGGTGGCGATAATTATTTTTCTACAAGATTACAGTGCGCCTTACAGCATGTTTCTAATGATGGAAAAACGAAGAGTTTGCTTGGTTCAATGCGGGAATCGACTGATAAAGAAGTTGATTCTCGTCAAGAGTTAGCAAAATGGAGTCCTGTAAGACACCATGGAAAATCCTTCAAGGGAGTTTCTGTTGATAATGATAAAGTAAGATTATATGCAAGAATTTTTACAAGGGATTTATTCCAATTTGGTTTTTCAACCCATCATGAGATTGAGGAACAAGATGTTGCTTTTGTTTTAACCTTCAAAACTCACGGAAAAGATCCAGCCATTTATAACTCGATGACGCAACGATTAGGTAATAAAGTTGAAGTTGCAAACATCGAGCAAGATATCAATCTTGATGGTCTTGTTTAAAGAATAATGCTATTAAAATCAGGCGGTTAATTTTATGTATCGCCTGATTTTTTTAAATTTTTACACTTGCTAGGAATATTAAAATATTTCAAGATTATGGACGAAATCCTTTATTTACATATTCATATGTACCTAAAGGAAGGGTGAATTAACAGCTAATCTTATCTGTTTTAACCACGCTTGTGCCAAACACATCTTTTGACGCCAGCGCGGTTATCAGTGATGCAGCTATCGTCTTCCCATACTGCCTGCAAGTTGTCCACAAGATTCCCTATTCTACAGCGTAAAAAATTTCATCTTCAGAGACATTCTCATAACTCGAATGTGCTAACTCTGCAATGATACTCATTGCCAGTTTCATGTCAGATTGCTTGCAATTTGCTATAAGCGATACCTCAGCAATGAACTGAACGCAAGCCATCTTACGATTTATCGGTGCCAAATCTTGAGTGTCCATCTAACCCTCCCTTTACTCTAAAAACTGTATAAGCATACAGTAGTGGGTGCGTTGCGAAATGTGAAATGTTTTTTCTTTCAATCGGTCCTAATCTGAAAATGAAAACTGCGATATTCAGCGATTACAAACTGTTATTTTGATTGGATAAAGCGTTTACTACCTGCCGTTAGCGGCTTCGCTTGTGCCAGCTTTATTAGTTCAGATCCATTGATGCCACTTATTGTCTTCCTGCAGCCGCGCGTTCCGGTAGAAAATGCGCATACCTGCACCAGAATCCAGACTCCCCCCTGACAGAAGCAGGTTTGTTTCTCTTTCATCCCCGGTAAATCCTCTTACCCTCAGTTCTGCAACCAGAAGCGCCCGCTGATCATCGTCAATTTCCTGCTTATAACTCCGTTTCTGGCGCGGCTTAACCACCCGGAGACGCGCCAGCAGATCACGGCGCTGTTTTCTGGTCATGTTGTTGAAGTCTGCCGGACCATACACAGGCGTTTCACCCGGCTCGACAGGTTCAACAGATACCGGCTTACCCCCTGAAATGTTCAGTTTTTCATCAGGGGGACAGTTATTGCCACGAGTCCAAGGGGCGCCAGCGCCCTGGTCGGCTGTCGCCTCCTGAACGTCAACGGCCTTACGGACCATTTTCCATTTCGTTGCGTGCGTGCAGATGCGGCCCGCCACTAACGGGGACCAGATGCCATAAATACGGGTGCCGTGATCGCCGTAAGGGGTAGGCTCATCGTTAAGCTCATAAGCGGTTCTGACAATGTGATGTTTGCGCGGAACAAGCACGCCGCCCTGTTTCATGATGTAGGTGGCAAAGCAGCCCACATCTGCAGCGGCCAGCACGGCGTCCAGCTGCGCGTTTTCAAGCACCGGCGCCCCGGCTTTTTTATCGCTTTGATTTCTCAGCGCCTGACCGGCAAGCAGACGTAGTTCCCGGTAAGCCTGGCGGCCCGGAATGCCAAAGAAGCGGAACTGCTGCACACGATGAAGTGATGCCCAAGCGCCCACGTTCTCCGCGCTGTCACGCAGTGATTTACCCGTTTCTGCGCTGATCTCTTCCGACAGTCCGCGCCCGTCAATATTCTTGCTCACATATTTGGCGATATAACTGGTCGGTGAACCTTTGCGCGGATTGATCAGCTCAGCCTTAAAGCGCGGACCTGTATTGCTGCCAAGCTCTTCGCGGTCTTCACGAATGGCAAATTTCCGCAGCAGGGCAGTGACTGAACGGCGCTCTTTTTTGCGCATGAAGCACAGCAGGTGCCAGTGTACGGTTCCATCATGATGCGGCTCCGCAACCCGCACGCCATACCAGCGCATCCCGGCTTTGTGCATGGCCTTGCGGAAGGCGGCAAACGTATCAACCAGATAATCACTGCTCTGGCGAACCGTGGCCGTGGTCCACTTAGGATTGGGTCTGCCGTTTTTCAGGGTGGCGTGGAAACGCGAAGGGCAGGTGATGGTGTAAAACATGGCGCAGTCGCCGCGCATCTCTGCGATAAGCTCCAGCCCCTTAACGCAGGCCATCATTTCATTACGGCGGTGTGCCGGATTGCTGTTGCTGGCATTCACCACGTCTTCCATATCCAGCGTATCGCCGTCGTCGCTGACCAGCTCATGTGAGCGGAAGAACTCCAGAGATTTCCGGCGCTGCTCGCGCTTATGGATCACTGCTTCATAGCTGACGTAGGGGGACGTTTTTTTGTTGACCAGGCAGACGGCACGCAGCTGCTCTTCACGCCATTCACAACGCAGCTGCCATAACTTGCGATACCACCAATCCGCGCAGAGCATACGGGCCAGCGATGGCGGGATCAGATCATAGGGCACTGGCTTGCGGCGGCGCTTTTTGCGGCGCAGTTGCTCAAAGGCCGGGGGGATTACGTCCAGGCGCATTGCTTCCGCTGCAACAGCTTCCCATGCCTGGCGGACCTGCTCCGGCGTCACATCGTCACTGACGAACAGATGCCCGCTGGCTTTATCGAGACACATGCTCATGTGAGCAGCAACCAGCGTTGACAAACGCTTGACATGATTCTGGTTCATTTCAGGCAAGGCCAGCAGGCCGTCCAGCCCGTCGTGACCGGCGATATACCGGAATGAGGGTGAAATCTGGCTTTCGCGCACGCGTGCCAGCCTCTCAAGGCAGGGGCGGATAGTTTCGCGCAGATAGCGGGAATAAGCCTGCGGCCTGCCGAGATTGTGGAAAAACTCAATGCGGTCCATGAGAGGCTTGCTGATGTGCGACGGCTGGGCGCTGACATCTGCCACGATGACCAGATCAGGATTGTACTGCTGCTGTTCGCGGGCCATCTTTGCCCGGCTGATGATTCTGTCCTGCACAATTTCGCGCTGAACAGGATCGCGGGATTCGTTGAAAAAGTAGCGGTCCCAAACCTGATCGCTCAATGTCTCACGGCGCAGCTGCTCCTGCTCGTTGTCAGCAGCATAGAGAGCGATCAGGTTTGAAAGCGCAGACACCGGCGCAACTTCCGCCGGGTCCAGCTGTGGATTTATTGCCCTTTTAGGGGCATTCCACGGGTATGCGAATACCTGAGCCATTACACCGCCAGACTCATGTGACGCGCCGCGATGATTTCTGGCGCGCTCTTACCTTCACCGGCGGCCACGCCAACAGAGCGGGCAACAGTGATTTTGGTCAGGCCAAATTCGCGGTAGATACTGCGGGTAAACATCGTGTCGCTGTTTGAAACGATGACCGGGTTACGCTCAGAGATACCCAGCAGGATGCAGGCCAGCGAATGCTGATCATCTTCGCTGAACCCATCGGTGTGATAAGCGGTAAACGTGCCGTGATAAGGCGGATCGCAGTACACGACATCACCGGCACGGACCATGTTCAGGGTTTCGCTGTAGCCCAGGCATTCAAACGTAGCGCGCTGGGACTTCAGGGCAAAAGCCTCAATTTCGGCCAGAGGGAAATATGGCTGTTTGTAATGGCCGTAAGGATTATTAAATTCGCCGCGCTTGTTATAACGGCAAAGGCCACGGTAGCCGTGGCGGTTCAGGTAGAGGAATTGCGCAGCACGTTCCAGCAGTGGCAGTGCCGCGTTGAAGTTAAAATCTTTGCGGACCTGATAATAACTCTCTTCCGTTTTGTTCTGATTAAAGAGTGATAACGCCACGACAATAAACGGGCGCGTATGTTCTTTAACCTGGCGATAGAGGTTAATCAGATCGGGATTCACGTCGGCTACCAGATAAGCCGGGTAATCCGTATTCATCATGACCGCACAGGAACCGGCAAACGGCTCAACCAGACGATCACCGGCGGGCAGGTGCTTAATCAGTTCAGGCATCAGGCCGGACTTGCTGCCGGCCCATTTCAGAATGGTTTTCATAACGCTGCACCTTTGTAATGCGCGCTTTTCAGCTCACTGATTTGTTTGCAGGTTACGCAGAGGGAAACGCCCGGCAGTGCGCGGCGGCGCTGCTCCGGAATCTCTTCGCCGCATGAAAGGCAGAAAAACTCACTCGCCCCTGCGGGGCGGTGAGTCGCGTTTGCCAGATTGCGCGCCAGCTCTTCCTGCACGCGCTGCTGTACCAGATCCATTGAATCGGCCATCAGTGCATCTCCTGCGCCTGGTTCTCAAAGCGATCTGCTTCTTTGTCCAGAAGCTCGATGATTTCCGCCGCAGACATTTCCTCTTTGCGGGCATGAATCGCCAGCGCGGCCAAGCGGATAGAAACTGACATGGCATCATCACTACGCTGCTCAGATTTGGCCTTGCTCAGCAGGGCATTAAGCGCGTCGTCGTCAGCTTTAAAACTACGGGTCTGGATATTTCGCATTTCTCATTCTCCTGAATTCGGGCAAAAGAATGCCCGGCGGGTTTACGCCATTTAATTTCTTTGGGTTAATTAATTAGGTAACGTCAGATTCTTTGGAAATAAACTCACGACTGCTTTTAAGTGATTCATTGCGCAAATCAGCGCCGTTTTTTCGTCACTCGTCAGTTCACTAAAATCAACGCCGTGACGTTCTTTGCTGATATTTGCCAGGAAGAAAATCGCGCTCAGTGCGCGGCTATTATGTTCTGCCTGGTGATCGCGCTTATCACGCATGTCTGCGATAAAGCGTTTCAGTTCATTGCTGCAATCGCCGTGCATCATGGTGCGAAGCGCAGAGATGTGATTAAGCGCACTGGCACGCTGCCCAGCGTTCATCTGAACAGTGATACTTTCAGCCTTGTAAGCCATGATTCTTTCCTCTTACCGGTTAATCCTGCCAGCAGTTCGGCCTGTGAAATTGCCGGGTGCCAGCGCCTGCCCTTATCTGCCGCAATCCAGCCGTGGCCGTATGCGTGGGACGGGCTTTGCCGCTTCAGAAGCGGGGCCACTGAAAATGCCATGCCTCATACCATCCCGATTGATGCACCGATACCGCTTAACACATCGGCAGTACCTGACAGCGCAGGGTTTGACTGAACGCGAGTCTGTACGGCAAGGGCTGCCAGCATCATGCAGCGAATGCCGGTATTAGCTGCTTCAACGATCCCGCGACGGCATGAGGTTGTAATGCTGGCGTGATTAGCCGCACTGGCAGCCAGAGTTCCTACCTGTGCAGAAGCGTTGAGAACATAGGCCGGGAACTTCTCAGCAGCGTGCTCGTTAACTGGAACACACGGCAGACAGTGCAGCTGCGCCAGCATCCCATCGATCAAAGTCGCGTCTTCGGTCAGGTCTGTAAGCAACAGCAACTCTGCGACGGTCAGCTGATGCATCTGATCAGGGTTAAGTTTGTTGCGAAGCGTCTGCACTTTCATGCCCGCTTGCTGGGCCAGCTCACGCATGTTGTGAGTCAGCGCAAACTTGCGACACGCATCGTCATAGTGGTTATGGGTGGATGTCTTAAAATCAAACATGGTCATTCCTTTGCTCAACTTAAATAATTAAGTTGTTACGCAGCGACGTAGTGGCAATTGATACCCTGAGCGAGCAAACGCGCGCGAAAGGCAACCATATTGATCCGGGCTGCACCACCGGCTTTTTTGCGAGGCATTACAAGCAAATCGCCGTCTTCAACCATCTGTTTTACGGTGCGGAGGCAGTAACCATAGGTTTGCGCGAACTGTTCATACGTCATCAGGTCGGGGCCACTAGGTATTGTAATTTGATTGGTCATCGGGGATTATCTCCAGTTGGCAGTATGTATGGTGCATTGGCGTGCATTTTCATTAACGAAATGGATGATATATTCCAATTGTATCTGTGTAAACAGATCATTTTGGATTAGTTGAAGGGCATATGACCGATTACAACAGCGATGTGAAGGGCATACTTGAAAGAATCCTTAAATCTTATGGTGTTAGCTCACGCCCAGAGCTGGCCGAACTGCTTAAAATTCCTTTGCCTACAATCCAGAACTGGGTATCTCGTCAGAGCCTGCCAGGGGACTACATCGTTCAGTGCGCACTGGATACTGGTGCGAATCTCAAATGGCTCGTTAGCGGTGAACTTACAAATGTAAGTTGTGGGGGCGAGAGGCATTCATCTCTTAAAGGGAAAAAACTACACGATGCCATGCTGGCTAATGGCGGGCGGGCGGTCTTAGATCGCATAATGCACGCATATGGCTTCAATATGCAGAAGCAGCTTGGTGACTTGCTTGATATTCCTTCAGCCACGATGAGCGCCTGGGTCCGGAGAGATTACTTCCCTGGTGATGTGGTCATTACTTGCGCCCTAGATACGGGGGTTTCTCTATCTTGGTTAGCTACTGGTCATGAGGATGAGGCATTACCAGCGAGGAATACAACTGAGCAAATGATACCATCCATACCATCACGAAAACTCTCTGGAGGCACCTTAGAGAATCAGGATAATGTGAGTTTCAATCTTTCTCTGTTTGGCCTTGACTTAACTAACCCTATATTTATCCAGCGCGGCTCGATTTCTTGGATTGTTGAGGGGGGCGCTCAAACTATTGGAAATGGTGATTGGTTATTAGATATAGATGGCTATAAAGATATTTATACCGTGTCGCGCCTTCCGGGTAATAGAATTAAAGTTACCAACAATACATCTTCATTTGAATGCTTAGATACTGATGTAACCCCTATAGGGTTTGTCATGCTGACTATATCTAAATGTTTATAGGTAAACTATGGCTGAATTTATTTTATTAATAATAGCAATAGTGAGCGGCATTGGTTCAGCTCACTACAATTGCAAAACCAAAAGCATCGTAGGTTTCAAGGCTTTCATAAGTCTATGCCTTGGTGGTGCTGCTTTAGGCACAATTATGCTTTTCAGTTTTTTTACGCCAACTTGGGTTTCATATTTATTAGCGGCTATGTGCGTTATCATCCTAATTAATAATATTTCTGAATACAAAAAAACACTGGTTAGATAACATGTCCATTAAAAAACTTTCATCTGGCGAATGGCTTGCTGATTTTTATTTAGATGGACGTGGCAGTAGACGCATCAGGAAAAGCTTTACAACAAAAGGGGAAGCGGTAGCCTTTGAAGATTTCACACGCGCTGAGGCTGAAAATAAACCGTGGATAAAGGAAAAGGAAGATCGCAGGAAGCTAAGCGAATTAATTAAACTCTGGGACTCTTTGCACGGGCAGTCACTCAAGGCCGTTAAATCTCGAAAGGCAAAACTAGATATAGTGTGTGCTGGATTAGGGGACCCGATAGCTTCTCAGCTGACGGCAAAAGATTGGGCGCATTATCGTGATCGCCGTCTTAAGGGTGAGATTTCCAACGGCTATCACGATGACCCTTCTAAATGGAAAGTAAAACCCATAACGGTTAACAGAGAGCAAAACTATCTTGCCGCTGTTTTCAATGAGCTTAAGAGACTAGGGGAATGGTCTTTACCTAACCCACTTGAAGGCGTTCGGACATTCCGGGAAGACGAAAAGGAAATGTCCTGGCTTACCTTAAAGCAGATCACCGAGCTTCTGGATGGGTGCGAGCTTTACGGAAAGCCAGATTTAAAGATGATATGCAAAGTTTGCTTGGCTACAGGTGCGCGTTGGACCGAAGCGGAAACACTGACCCGTTCGCAGCTGTCACCTAATAAACTTTCATTCTTTAAAACTAAAGGCGGCAAAAACAGAACGGTTCCTATTCAGCAATGGCTTTATGACGAGCTAAAGGAGCGGCAAGGAAGGATGTTTAAGCCATGCTATCAGGACTTCAAGAAGATGCTAGCTACTACAACTATCCAGCTTATAGAAGGCCAGAAAACTCATGTTCTCCGGCACACTTTTGCCAGCCATTTTATGATGAATGGTGGCAATATTCTGGTACTGCAAAGAATTCTCGGTCATGCAAACATACGTGAGACGATGAAGTATGCTCATTTTGCTCCTGATCATTTAGAAGAGGCAGCTTCGTTGAATCCCTTAGCAAGAGTAAAAAATCCCAAAGGACTGCTTAATGAAAATTTTGAGTAAGGATATTAAAAGGCTTCGCCCTGTAAATAGAATTGAAACCGTTTCAGAGTTTGTTAATCATGTCGTAAATTGGAATTTAGATGATTCGCCTCCTACAGCGTTTCGAGGTCAGCGACATTATGGGTGGCAATCGTCTCCTAAAATATTTAGGAATGACAATAATGTTTACAACAGCGAAAACTTAGCTGTAAGAGATATCGTTTCTTTGCATCCGGGAGAGTTTGATTCTGATAAGACGATGTTTGATAGGTTAGTGAGAATGCAACACTTCGGACTGCCCACGCGATTGCTAGATGTTACCATTAACCCCTTAGTAGCTTTATGGTTTGCTTCTGAACCAAGTTTGGATGCTGACGAATTTCATGGAGCAGTTCAGGCATTAT
This sequence comes from Pantoea sp. Sc1, assembly GCF_000255315.1. Taxonomy (NCBI): domain Bacteria; kingdom Pseudomonadati; phylum Pseudomonadota; class Gammaproteobacteria; order Enterobacterales; family Erwiniaceae; genus Pantoea; species Pantoea sp. Sc1. The sequence continues at coordinate 11,434 of NZ_AJFP01000001.1, read as the reverse complement.
CAATACCAAAAGATAGGCAGCGATACTATGATAGTGATAGGGTGAGCTGCATGGCTAATATTGCTAACTTAACAAAAAAGCAAAAAGAGCTTCTTCTTGATGCAATAATTTCTACGGATGATGTTCCAGCGTTTAATTTATCAGAAATAGCTGATATTTTGGTTTCCCACGTTAGAATGGAGAAGTCTCATTTTCGGAATATTATAGATCCTGAGGATTTGCTGCGGCCTATTTATGTCAAACCCAAAATGTCTAATAAAAGAATAATTGCCCAGTCTGGAGCTTTTTTATTGCATGGAATATTAAAAAATACTGGCAGAATGAGTAATCGTATACGGCAAGATCGAATTTGGATACATGAAGATGATAAAGCAAAAATAAGGGAAGACCTTGCGATGCTAGGGATACATGAAAGAACCTTGTTTCCAGAAATTGACAAATCAGCAAAATTTATCTCTGAGTCATATGGATTTGGTCGAAGCGGGCGAGGTGACGACAGTTCTTTATAGTGTCCACAAACTGACTACACAGCATGTACGTGACTGCCTTTGGATGCACCAGATATAGTATTAACTAACTGTTTTATAATGAAAATCGTTATATATCAATGGTGTCTTGAAAAAGCGTCTTAACTAAGGTATCGCTAACGCGACATCTGAAAGTTAATAGCAAACAAGGGGTTGGCATCTGCCAGCCCCTTTTTTTTGTCCTGTTGCCTGCCGTTAAGCAGTCTCTGGCCGCTGAAAATGATAAATCGCGGTATTGACCGGCCCGTCATTGAGCACGATCAGGCCGTAACGACAGCCAATAAAATCGCCGCCCGACTTCTCCGCGACGGCTCTGCTGGCGAGATTATCCTCGGCCACCAGAATCTCAATTACCCGTGTTTCAGGTCGTGAAAACCCCAGCGGCAATAAAGCGGCGACGGCACGGGTCGCAATCCCCTGACGCTGAACATCACTACGCACCCAGTAGCCAATTGCACTGGCAGCGCCGGGATGGCGGGCAAAGCGCACGCCTGCGCCTCCCAGCAGCTGATCGTGCTGATCGACAATCGCAAACTCTTCAGCTTCTTCCCGCATCCGTTGCCAGTGGGTAAAGCGGATCCAGCTTTCCGCCTCATGCGACTGATAGTCGTGATGTGCCCAGGCCATCCAGGGGATCAGGCTGTCCAGCGAGGCGTTCACCGCAGCGGTAAACGCAGGGACATCGCTTAACAGGAAAGGTCGCAGATGCGTCGTGCGTGGTGAAGAAGGCATATCATTCCCGGATGCAAACCCTTAATCGTTTCATTTTGCCTGCGCCGGTAAGAAAAACAACAAAAGCGGGTGTAAAGATATAATTACATTTTAGCCTTGGTGCTTTCTTCTGTGTTATTATTTATATATATGATTTTATTGCTTAATTTATAGTGAGCTGCGACGGTTATTGATCTGTGGTAATTAATGTGTACATACTATCTTGCGCTCTGTACCGGCTGTGATACAGTGACGTCAATCCTCAGCGAGGAGTCCAGAACCGCTAATACGAGATAAAGGATCGCCATCATGCAAAAAGACGCGCTGAACAATGTGCACATCGCCGGTGAACAGGTTTTAATTACACCTGAAGAGCTGAAAGCGAAGTTTCCACTGACGCCGGAACAGCAGGAGCAGGTTGCGGCTTCACGCCAGACCATCTCTGACATTATTGCCGGGCGCGATCCGCGTCTGCTGGTGGTATGCGGACCCTGTTCAATTCACGATACCGAAGTCGCACTGGACTATGCGCGTCGTCTGCAAACTCTTTCTGAACAGCTGAGCGATCAGCTCTATATCGTTATGCGCGTCTACTTTGAAAAACCCCGCACCACCGTCGGCTGGAAAGGGCTGATCAACGATCCTTACATGGATAACTCGTTCGATATGGAAGCGGGTCTGCACATCGCTCGTAAGCTGCTGGTGGACCTGGTTGAAATGGGCCTGCCGCTGGCGACAGAAGCGCTCGATCCAAACAGCCCGCAATATCTGGGTGATCTGTTCAGCTGGTCCGCGATTGGCGCACGCACGACCGAATCCCAGACGCACCGCGAAATGGCTTCGGGTCTCTCCATGCCGGTAGGCTTTAAAAATGGCACCGATGGCAGCCTTGGCACGGCGATCAATGCGATGCGCGCCGCGGCAATGCCGCATCGCTTCGTCGGCATCAATCAGGCGGGTCAGGTCTGCCTGCTGCAGACGCAGGGCAACCCGGATGGGCATGTGATTCTGCGTGGTGGTAAAGCGCCGAACTACGGTCCTGAAGATGTCGCACAGTGTGAAAAAGAGATGCAGAAGGCGGGACTGCGTCCTGCCTTAATGATAGATTGCAGCCATGGTAATTCGAACAAAGACTACAGCCGTCAGCCTGGCGTAGCGGAATCCGCTATCGCCCAGATCAAAGACGGGAACCGTTCAATCATTGGTCTGATGCTGGAAAGCCATATCAATGAGGGTAACCAGTCTTCTGAACTGCCACGCAGCGAAATGAAATATGGCGTTTCCGTCACCGATGCGTGCATCAGCTGGGACGTGACCGAAACGTTGCTGCGTGAGATGCATCAGGATCTGAAGGGAGTGCTGTCGGCGCGTCTGTCACAAGAGGTATAAGAGGAATGGTGGCTGAACTGACCGCGTTACGCGATCAAATTGATAGTGTTGATAAAGCGCTCCTTGATCTGCTGGCCAGACGTCTGGAGCTGGTCGCTGAGGTAGGGGAAGTTAAAAGCCGTTACGGCCTGCCTATCTATGTGCCTGAACGGGAAGCGTCAATGCTGGCTTCCCGTCGCAAAGAGGCTGAAGCGCTCGGTGTGCCGCCGGATCTGATTGAGGATGTGCTGCGTCGCGTGATGCGCGAATCCTATACCAGCGAGAATGATAAAGGCTTTAAAACCCTATGCCCGGCACTGCGTCCGGTGGTGATCGTTGGCGGCAAGGGCCAGATGGGCCGACTCTTTGAAAAGATGCTCGGCCTGTCAGGCTATACGGTGAAAACGCTGGATAAAGAGGACTGGCCGCAGGCGGAGACCTTACTCCGTGATGCCGGTATGGTCATCATCAGCGTGCCAATTCACCTGACTGAACAGGTGATTGCACAATTACCCCCTCTGCCAGACGACTGCATTCTGGTCGATCTGGCGTCGGTCAAAAACCGCCCTCTGCAGGCGATGCTGGCCGCCCATAATGGTCCGGTGCTGGGTCTGCATCCGATGTTCGGCCCGGACAGTGGCAGCCTGGCGAAACAGGTGGTGGTCTGGTGTGATGGCCGGCAGCCGGAGGCGTATCAGTGGTTCCTGGAGCAGATTCAGGTCTGGGGTGCGCGCCTGCATCGCATCAGTGCGGTTGAGCACGATCAGAACATGGCGTTTATCCAGGCGCTGCGTCACTTTGCCACCTTTGCTTATGGCCTGCATTTAGCCGAAGAGAACGTCAATCTTGACCAGCTGCTGGCGCTTTCATCACCGATTTACCGGCTGGAGCTGGCAATGGTCGGGCGGTTATTCGCTCAGGACCCGCAGCTTTACGCCGATATCATTATGTCTTCAGAGAGTAATCTGGCGCTGATTAAACGTTACTACCAGCGGTTTGGTGAAGCGATTGCGCTGCTGGAGCAGGGTGACAAACAGGCGTTTATCGCCAGCTTTAATCGCGTAGAGCAGTGGTTTGGCGATCATGCCCGACGCTTCCTCATTGAGAGTCGCAGCCTGCTGCGATCGGCGAACGACAGCCGCCCATAAAGAAAAAGGCATCCTTCCGGATGCCTTTTTTCTATTCGGCAGGTTCAACGGGCACGACATTCTCGCTGGGATAACAGCCCAGCACCTTCAGCGAGCGGGTCATTGTCTGTAATTCCTGCAGCGCTTGCTGCATCCGCTCTGATTGCAGATTGCCCTGCACATCAATGTAGAACATCTCTTCCCACGGATTACCGTGAATCGGGCGTGATTCCAGTTTGCTCATAATCAGGTTGTGCTGACGCAGTACCAGCAGCGCATCGACCAGCGCGCCCGCCTGCTGACCGGTTGCCATGATCAGCGTGGTTTTGGCTGGCACCTGATCTGACACATCGATCGCCTTACGCGCCAGCACGATGAAGCGGGTGTGGTTTTGCTGCTGATTGGCCAGATTCCGCTCCAGCACCTGCAACTGATAGAGTTCACCACCGGCTTCACTGCCCAGGGCCGCAACGGCAGGGGAGTTGAGCGCTGCGACCTTTTCCATTGCCGCGGCCGTACTCTCGGTATATTCGATTTTCCAGTGCGGGAAACGGTTAATAAACTGGCTGCACTGCTGGAACGGCTGAGGATGGCTGTAAACCGTCTCTATCTGCTGCAGGTCGCTGCTACCCTTCACCAGGACGCAGTGGTCGATAGGCAGCGTCAGTTCACCCACAATGGAGAGGCTGGTCTGCTGCAGCAGGTCATAAACATCATTGATGGAGCCTGAACTGGTGTTCTCAATCGGCATGACGGCGTAATCGGCTGCGCCATTTTCGACCTGTTTGATGATGTCGTGAAACTTCAGGCAGCCACACTCCACCATATTATCGAAGTGGCGCGATGCATAGTTGCGTGCCGCCAGATGGGAGTAAGAGCCTTTAGGACCGAGGAAGGCGATACGCGCCGCATGGGCATGAGGGTGGTTGAGGTTCTTTTGCAGCAGCGCCTGCTGGGTCAGAACGGAATCTTCAATGACCAGCTGAAACAGACGGGTGATATAATGCGCATCCAGGTGATGGGCCTTACCCAGCACAATCAGATTTTCCAGCAGCGCGCGTTCGCGCTCGACATCCCGAATCGGGCGATGTGTAGCCAGCTTGGCCTGCGCAACTTCCACTGCCAGCAGACGACGCTCAGCCAGCAGCGTCAGAAGTTTTTTATCCACTGCGCTGATCTTATCGCGTAGCGCCAGCAATGGATTGTCGGGATTCATAGGGCTCACCTGTATGCTATCCAAAAAAAAAGCCTCCCGGCTGGGAGGCTTGGTTGTTCGTCTTCGCTTTCATTTTCTCACGACGAATGGCCTCCCGTTCAGGGGAAGGTAAAAAAGAAAGCGAAGAAAAACAGATCATGTTTCATGGAAATGTCCGTAAAAGGAGTAGGGGGAGAGTAACCGTACAGCTTAAAAGCTGTCAATAAAAAACGCGCCCGGAGGCGCGTTAAGAAAATCAGGACGCTTCGTCAGCAGGAATGATGTCTTTCACGCTGGCACTGGCGCGGCGTGCTTCAGACTTGTGCTGTACTTTGTTGAGCTGGCGCTCCAGCTTCGCAATCAGGTCGTTGATCGCGGTGTACATATCGTCATGTTTGGCACTGGCCACCAGAGTCCCGTTTGGGGTGTTAATGGTGGCATCGGCCACGAATTCTTTGGGCTCTTTCGACAGAACAATATGCGGATTAATCAGGTCGGTTTGCCATTTTTCGAGCTTGGCGAGACGGTCTTCAACATGGCTTCGGATGGCCGGGGTGATTTCCATTTGCTTACTGGTAATGTTCAGAATCATCGTTCTTACCTCTCTGTCATTTCCGTCTTGGTCTTCTCAGCATAGCGCGAAAAAGCGCTGAATGTGAGATTTCTATCACGGAAAAATGTCACTTTTTGTCAGTTTTGACAATCTGTGAGAAAGGCTCAGAAACGGGCGGAAATACCTTGAAGCGAACCGATAAACCCGGCATTCTTGATGGGTTAGCTCGCTGATTTCAGATCCAGTTATGACTGTTTTGTGAGCAAAAAAAAGCAGCCTTTCCGGCTGCTTTTTTTATGGCTGAAACGCAGCCTGCTGTCAGCTATTGTTAGCCGCGATGATTTTCGCCACTTTATCCGCTTCAGCGTTCAGCTGCAGGTTGCGGTAGGCATTCTCCATCAGCGGCAGTGCGTCGTGTGTCGCCTGCGTATCCGGATAATCGCGCATCATCCCTTCAACCCGGTTAACAACCGCGACATAAGCCTCACGCTTAGTATAGAATTGCGCCACTGAAAGCTCATATTTGGCCAGGCGATCTTTCAGGTAGACCAGACGTTTCTGCGCGTCAGCGGCATACTGACTGTTCGGGTAACTGCGCAGCAGCTGTGAGAAGTCACGGAAAGCATCACGTGCGTGCGTCGGGTCGCGGTCAGAACGATCGATACCGAAGAAGCCCTGCAGTGCTGAATCATCCAGCGCCATGTCCGTCAGACCTTTCATATAGATGACATAGTCGATGTTCGGATGGGTCGGGTTGAGGCGCATAAAGCGCGCAATGGCAGCCTGTGCCAGAGGCAGATCGGCATTTTTATAGTACGCGTAGATTAAATCCAGCTGCACCTGCTGCGAGTAAGGACCGAACGGATAACGATTATCCAGCGCTTCCAGTTGCTTAATCGCAGCTTTAAAGTTACCGTCCTGCAGCTTTTGCTGCGCTGTGGCATAGATTTCAGAAGGCGGGCTGTCCGGTACCGCGTCATTTGAGCCGGAACAACCAACAAGTGCCAGGCTCAGTGTGGCAGCAGCCACCAGATGTTTCATACGCGTCATGACGAAGTGATTATCCTCAAATGTTATGGCGGAAGCTGTCCGTATAGCTCCCGGTAATGACCAGGTACGATAGCACATTATATTAAACGGCATCGCCGTGAAAACCCAACGTTAACGAAGAAGCTGTATATGGCACAACAAGTTCAACTCACCGCAACGGTATCCGAATCACAACTCGGACAACGCTTAGATCAGACTTTGGCGGAATTGTTCCCTGATTATTCACGTTCACGCATAAAAGAGTGGATCCTCGATCGTCGCGTGACGGTAAACGGCGTCATGGTCGATACCCCAAAAGAAAAAGTGTTGGGCGGCGAGCTGGTCGCGATTAACGCTGAGATTGAGGAGGCACAGCGCTGGGAACCGCAAAATCTGCCACTCGACATCGTTTACGAAGATGAAGACATCATTGTCATCAATAAACCCCGCGATTTTGTGGTGCATCCCGGTGCCGGTAATCCGGATGGCACGGTGCTGAATGCATTGCTTCATCACTATCCTGCGATCATGGATGTGCCTCGTGCGGGCATCGTACACCGCCTGGATAAAGACACGACCGGCCTGATGGTCGTGGCGAAAACCGTACCGGCACAGACGCATCTGGTGGAATCACTGCAGCGGCGTGAAATTACCCGCGAATATGAAGCCGTTGCGATAGGTAATATGACCGCGGGCGGCACGGTCGAAGAGCCGATCAGTCGTCACTCCACCAAACGTACGCACATGGCCGTACACCCGATGGGGAAACCGGCGGTCACGCACTACCGCATCATGGAGCATTTCCGTGCGCACACGCGTCTGCGTCTGCGTCTGGAAACCGGGCGTACTCACCAGATCCGCGTTCATATGTCACACATCAGCCATCCGCTGGTGGGCGATCCGCTCTACGGTGGTCGCCCGCGTCCGCCAAAAGGCGCGTCAGAGGCGTTTATCGCTACGCTACGGGGCTTCGACCGTCAGGCGCTGCACGCTACGATGCTGCGTCTTTACCATCCTATCAGCGGTATTGAAATGGAGTTTCATGCGGCCATCCCGCAGGACATGGTCGATCTGATTGCGGCGTTAAAAGCAGACACCGCAGAATTTAAAGACCAGATGGACTGGTAATGGATCTGATTATTCCTCAATGGCCCGCACCGGCGCGTGTCCGGGCCTGCTCAACCCGCCGCCAGGGCGGAGTCAGTGATTCCCCGTGGGATGCGCTTAACCTGGGCGGGCACGTGGGGGATAATCCCGGCGCGGTTGCGCGTAACCGTCAGTTGCTGGTTGATGAGGCGGGGTTGCCTGCGATGCCACAGTGGCTGGATCAGGTGCACGGCACCGGCGTCGTGCGTCTGGCTGAGGGCGGAGAGACGCCATTACGCGCTGATGCCTGCATTACCTCCGAGCCTGGCGTGGTCTGCGCCATTATGACGGCTGACTGTCTGCCGGTGCTGTTCTGTTCGCAGGACGGTGCTGAAGTGGCGGCCGCGCATGCCGGCTGGCGTGGCCTCTGTGCCGGCGTTCTGGAAAATACCCTGGCGCAGTTCCGATCGCCGCCCGATCAGATTCATGCCTGGCTGGGGCCGGCAATCGGCCCGGATGCGTTTGAGGTCGGTGCCGAAGTGCGCGACGCCTTTGTGGCTCAGGACCCCCACGCCGGACAGGCTTTTCATCCGTCGGGAGAGCGATTCTACGCCAATATCTGGCTGCTGGCGCGCAGGCGACTGCAGGCTGCAGGCGTCCGTTCCATCAGCGCCGACAGCCGCTGTACCTTTACACAGCGTGACGATTTCTTCTCTTTCCGCCGCGATGGGATCACCGGGCGTATGGCAACTTTGATCTGGCTGTTATAACCTTACGCGATAAGACGGTCCAGTTAGCGTATTTTTTACTCAAATCTCAGGTCATTAACCTTGAAAATTTGAGGGATGACCTCATTTAATCTCCAGTAGCATTTTGACCTGTAATGGGAGGAATTATGCGTCTGGATCGTCTTACCAACAAATTTCAGCTGGCTCTCGCCGACGCGCAGTCCCTGGCTCTGGGACACGACAACCAATTTATTGAACCTCTGCACCTGATGAGCGCATTGCTCAAACAGGAAGGCGGATCGGTTTCGCCTTTACTGACGTCGGCCGGTGTCGACGTGACACCTTTTCGCGCGCAGGTTGAGCAGGCCATTGACCGCCTGCCGCAGGTTGAAGGCAGCGAAGGGGATGTTCAACCCTCATCTGACCTCGTCCGGGTATTAAACCTGTGCGACAAACTGGCGCAGAAGCGCAACGACAACTTTATTTCATCTGAATTATTTGTTCTGGCTGCCCTGGAATCACGCGGCTCTCTGGCCGATCTGCTCAAAGCGGCAGGTGCCACTCGCGAAAAAATCACCAGTGCGATTGAACAAATGCGGGGAGGAGACAACGTGAACGATCAGGGGGCTGAAGATCAGCGCCAGGCACTGAAGAAATATACTATCGATCTGACCGAGCGCGCCGAGAAGGGCAAACTCGATCCGGTTATCGGCCGTGATGAAGAGATCCGTCGCACCATCCAGGTGTTGCAGCGCCGTACCAAAAATAACCCGGTGCTGATTGGTGAACCCGGCGTGGGTAAAACAGCGATTGTTGAAGGGCTGGCGCAGCGCATTATCAATGGCGAAGTGCCTGAAGGTCTGAAAGGCCGGCGGGTTCTGGCGCTGGATATGGGTGCGCTGGTGGCCGGTGCTAAATATCGCGGTGAATTCGAAGAGCGCCTGAAAGGGGTGCTGAGCGATCTGTCGAAGCAGGAAGGAAACGTCATTCTGTTCATCGACGAGCTGCACACGATGGTCGGTGCCGGTAAAGCTGACGGCGCGATGGATGCCGGCAATATGCTTAAACCCGCGCTGGCGCGTGGCGAGCTGCACTGTGTCGGTGCCACTACGCTGGATGAGTACCGGCAGTATATTGAAAAAGATGCTGCGCTGGAGCGCCGTTTCCAGAAAGTCTTTGTGGCTGAACCGAGTGTCGAAGATACCATCGCCATTCTGCGCGGCCTGAAAGAGCGTTATGAACTGCATCATCATGTGCAGATCACTGACCCGGCGATCGTCGCGGCTGCAACGCTTTCTCATCGTTACATTGCGGACCGGCAGCTGCCTGACAAGGCGATTGACCTGATCGACGAGGCGGCATCCAGCATTCGTATGCAGATGGACTCGAAGCCGGAGTCACTGGATCGCCTGGAGCGTCGCATCATTCAGCTGAAGCTGGAGCAGCAGGCACTGAAGAAAGAGGCTGATGATGCCAGCATCAAACGCCTTGAGATGCTGGAGAGCGAGCTGAATCAGAAAGAGCGGGAGTATGCCGAGCTTGAAGATGAGTGGAAAACCGAGAAAGCCTCATTATCCGGCACGCAGAACATCAAAGCTGAACTGGAGCAGGCGCGTCTCAATTTAGAGCAGGCCCGTCGTCAGGGCGATCTCGCTCAGATGTCAGAGCTGCAGTACGGTAAAATTCCTGCCCTGGAAAAACAGTTAGCTGCAGCCACCCAGGCGGAAGGCAAAACCATGAAGTTACTGCGTAACCGGGTAACAGATGTGGAGATTGCCGATGTGCTGGCCCGCTGGACCGGTATCCCGGTAGCACGAATGATGGAAGGCGAGCGCGATAAGCTGTTGCGGATGGAGCAGGAGCTGCATGGCCGGGTTATCGGACAGGATGAAGCCGTTGAGGCGGTATCCAATGCGATTCGTCGCAGCCGTGCTGGTCTGTCGGATCCTAACCGTCCTATCGGTTCGTTCCTGTTCTTGGGGCCGACCGGTGTAGGTAAGACCGAGCTGTGTAAATCGCTGGCTAACTTCCTGTTCGACAGTGACGATGCCATGGTGCGAATCGACATGTCCGAATTTATGGAAAAACATTCGGTATCACGGCTGGTGGGTGCCCCTCCGGGCTATGTCGGTTATGAAGAGGGCGGTTATCTGACTGAAGCGGTACGCCGTCGTCCTTACTCCGTCATCCTGCTGGATGAGGTCGAAAAGGCGCATCCTGATGTCTTTAACATTCTGCTGCAGGTGCTGGATGATGGACGCCTGACGGATGGACAGGGCAGAACGGTCGATTTCCGTAACAGCGTGGTGATCATGACCTCTAACCTTGGGTCAGATTTAATTCAGGAGCGGTTCGGCGATCTCGGCTATCCGGAAATGAAAGAGATTGTGATGGGTGTGGTTGGCCAGCACTTCCGTCCTGAATTCATCAACCGTATTGATGAGGTCGTGGTGTTCCATCCGCTGGCTGAGAAACATATTGCCTCTATTGCTCAGATTCAGCTGCAGCGGCTGTATCACCGTCTGGAGGAGCGGGGCTATCAGTTGCAGATCTCCGAGGAGGCTCTGCGGTTGCTGGCGGAGAATGGCTACGATCCGGTCTATGGTGCGCGTCCGCTGAAACGGGCGATACAGCAGCAGATCGAAAACCCGCTGGCACAGCAGATCCTTTCTGGTTCACTGGTGCCGGGCAAAACAATCCAGATGGATGTGGAAAACGATGTGATTACAGCTCATCAGTAATCCTGCGAGATAAAAACGGGCCGCTGGCCCGTTTTTTTATGCCCGTTTACCTGAGTTTTGTTTAATAAGGCAGCGAATTGAGTGCAAAGTGAACGGTCGGTAAAAAAGTTGTCATTTGCACTTGCGCTATCTGAACCGCTCCCTATAATGCGCCTCCATCGACACGGCACACCGGCAACGGGAAACGGGTTGAAGGTTCAGGAGACTGAGCCGCCGGAGAAAAACTTCTGAAAAAGAGGTTGACTCTGAAGGAGGAAAGCGTAATATACGCCACCTCGCGACAGGACGCTAACGCACTGTTCGCGCTGCTCTTTAACAATTTATCAGACAATCTGTGTGGGCACTCGCAGGATTGATATCAGCGTCTCC